>NZ_OZ376393.1:0-2400000 GCF_977927515.1 Cyanobium sp. ULC065
GGGTATTGGCAACTATCAGAGCAACGAGTTCTTCGAGAACGGCGGCGAATCGCAGAACTTTGCCCAGCTGTGGCGCGGGAATGCCTTCGGCGCCATCAACAGCTCCCTCACCCTCTGGCGAGGCAAGCCGCTGCCCTCCACCCCGGAAGGGGCACTGCGCTATTCGCCGGTGCCGATCGTGCCGGGGCTCACCTTCAACACCAACATCTCTGCCAGCCTGGCCTACTTCGGAGATGGCACCCGCCAGAACGTGTTCTCGCTCTCCGGCGGGCCCACGCTCACCCTGGGCCACTTCAGCAGGTCCTTCCTCGATTACACCCAGCTCACCATCACCGGTGGCATCAGCTTGCGTGATGGCCTCAGCCCGTTTGCCTTCGATGCCGCCGTGGATCTGGGCACCGTGGGCATCGGCCTCACCCAGCAGCTGGTGGGCCCCCTGGTGCTCAATGGCGGCATCGGCCTGAACGTGGATGCCAGCTCACCCAACTACGGCGAGATAACAGGCTCGTACGTGGAGCTGCGCTGGCAGCGCCGCTCCTACGCCTTCAGCGTCTACTACAGCCCCTATGAAGGGATCGGTGGCGTGCGCGTGCGGCTGAACGATTTCGGCTTCAAGGGCACCGGCGTGCCCTTCGTGCCGTATGAGCAGCGCATGCGCGGACAGACCGGCGATGGCCTGTTCTGAGCGAGCAGGCGCCCCTGCTGCTCAGAACCCGTTCAGGTAAGGCAGACGGGCAACAGTGGCCACCAGCGCGTCGTCGTTGGCGAGCAGCTGGCCGGTGGCATCCCACTGGCCGGTGGTGAGCATCTGCCGCGGCCCGGGCGCCAGCTCAAGGGCCCACACCTGATCGCCGCAACGCAGCTCGGCGGCCTGCACATCCAGCAGGAAGGAGGCGGAAGGGTGGGCACTGGCATGGGCCTGGATGGCCAGCATCTGCTCGTGGCCGCTGGTGAGGCAAGGCAAACCGAGCGCCAGGCCATTGCCGTGGAAGATTTCGGCGAAGCTTTCGCCGATCACCGCCCGGATGCCCCAGCGCATCAGCGCCTGCGGCGCATGCTCCCGGCTCGATCCGCAGCCGAAGTTGCGGTTCACCAGCAGCAGCCGGGCACCGCTGTGCTCGGGGCGGTCGAAGGGATGGCTGCCGCCCAGCTCATTGCGGTCGTCAGCGAACACCTGTTCCCCCAGGCCTTCGAAGGTGACGCACTTGAGGAAGCGGGCCGGGATGATCCGGTCGGTGTCGATATCGTCGCCGGCAAGCACCAACGCACGCCCTTCGACTCTGGGGATCGGGCCGATCGGGAAGCTGCTGGCGCTCACCGCATCGGTGAGGGGGGGCAGGGAAGGGGAAGCGATCACGGCGTCAGGCGGTGAGAGAAGGCTGGCGGGAGGCGGTGGTGCTTGGGCCGACTTCGGCGAGCAGTTCGCGCACGTCGGTGACATGGCCGCGGACGGCGGCGGCGGCCACCATCGCCGGGCTCATCAGCAGGGTGCGGCCGCTGGCGGAACCCTGCCGGCCCTTGAAGTTGCGGTTGCTGGAACTGGCGCTGATCTGGCGCCCTTCCAGGCGGTCGGGGTTCATCGCCAGGCACATCGAGCAGCCGGGTTCGCGCCACTCGAACCCAGCCGCGCGGAACAGCTGGTCGAGGCCTTCAGCTTCGGCGGCGCGGGCCACCTGCTCGGAACCAGGCACCACGAATGCCCGGATGCCATCGGCCACGTGGCGGCCACGGGCCACCAGGGCGGCGGCACGCAGGTCGCTGAGCCGGCCGTTGGTGCAGCTGCCGATGAAGCAGACATCCACCGGCAGACCGGCGATCGCTGCGCCGGGGCTGAGGTTCATGTAGCGGTAGGCCTCCTCGGCGATGGGCCGCTCCTGTGGATCGAGCTGCTCAGGGGTGGGTACCGCTTCATCCACGCCGATGCCCTGGGCCGGGGTGATGCCCCAGGTGACCGTGGGCGACAGCGTGGAGGCATCGAAGCGCACCTCGTCGTCGTAGCTGGCGTCGGCATCGCTGGCCAGGCTCGACCACCAGGCCACTGCCCGCTCCCAGGCAGCGCCAGAGGGGGCCATCGGCCGCCCCTCCAGGTAGGCGAAGGTGGTGGCATCGGGATTGACGTAGCCGCAGCGGGCGCCGCCCTCGATCGCCATGTTGCAGAGGGTCATGCGCTCCTCCATCGACAGAGCCGCCACGGCGGGGCCGGCGAACTCATAGGCATGACCGACGCCTCCCTTGACCCCAAGCACCCGGATCACGTGCAGGATCAGATCCTTGGCGTACACGCCAGCGGGCAGGGCGCCATCCACCCAGATGCGGCGCACCCGCAGCTTGTTCAATGCCAGGCTCTGGGTGGCGAGCACGTCGCGCACCTGGCTGGTGCCGATGCCGAAGGCGATCGCCCCGAAGGCGCCGTGGGTGGAGGTGTGGGAATCGCCGCAGGCCACGGTCATGCCGGGCTGGGTGAGGCCAAGCTCAGGGGCGATCACGTGCACGATTCCCTGCCGGCCGCTGCCGATCCCGTGCAGGGGAATGCCGTGGGCGGCGCAGTTGCGCTCCAGATTCACCAGCATCTCCTCGGCCAGGGGATCGGCGAAGGGGCGGGCCTGGGAGGTGGTGGGCACGATGTGGTCCACCGTGGCGACGGTGCGCTCCGGGTGGCGCACCCCCAGGCCGAGATCCCTCAGGGCGGCGAACGCCTGCGGGCTGGTGACCTCATGGATCAGATGAAGGCCGATGAACAACTGGGTGGAGCCACCCGGCAGTTCCGCCACGCGGTGGAGATCCCACACTTTGTCGTAGAGGGTGCCGGCGCTCACCGTTTGTCCACAGGGGTCTGACGACACCCTAAAACCGAGCCGTGCGGGCGGTCGGAATCAGGCGGGCGCGATGAGCTGCAGCCGCAGGCGGTTGAGCGCCTCCCCGGCGGTGACGGCCTGGATCCAGGCGCGGCCCCGGGAGCTGCCGAAACGCACCGCCTCGCTGCGGCTGCCCTGCGGGCCCGCCAGGCCGATGTGCACCAGGCCCACCGGCTTCTCGGCGCTGCCACCGCCCGGGCCGGCGATGCCGGTCACCGACACCGCCCAGGTGGCGCCGGTGCTGCGGCGCACCCCTTCCGCCATGGCCAGGGCCACCGGATCGCTCACCGCACCATGGCGCTCAAGCGCGGTGGCTGTCACCCCGAGCAGGTGCTGCTTGATCGTGTTGGCATAAGCGATCACCCCGCCGAGGAACACATCGGAGGCGCCGGGCACGGCCGCCAGAGCAGCGCCGATGCCGCCGCCGGTGCAGCTCTCCGCCACCGCCAGGGTTTCCCCGCGGGCCCGCAGCAACGCCAGCACCACAGAAGCCAGCGATTCCTCGTCGGCGCCGAAGCAGAGGGTGCTGGTGCGGGCGCGCAGCTCTGCCTCCAGCGGCGCGAGCAACGCCGCCGCCTCGGCGGTGCTGGCGGCCCGCGCCGTGAGGCGCAGCTTCACCTCACCGGTGCCGGCATAGGGGGCCACAGTTGGGTTCTCGAGGGCCAGCAGGTCGGCCACCTGCTCGGCCAGTGTGGATTCGCCGATGCCCCAGAAACGCAGCAGCCGGCTCTGGAAACAGGCCCCCGCCAACCCCTGCTCCCGCAGCCAGGGCACGGCGCTCTGCTGCCACATCGGCCTCAGTTCGCTCGGCACCCCCGGGAAGGTGAGCACGGTGAAACCCGGCTGGATGTGGCCGTCTGGCAGGGAGGTTGCCGGCGGACTCCAGAGCATCCCCGGCGCGGTGCCGGTGGGGTTCGGCACCACGCGGGCGCCCTCGGGCAGCAGCGCCTGGCGCCGGTTGCTGGCGGCCAGCGGCCGACCCCGGCCGGCCAGCTTGGCCTGGATGTCTTCCCACACCTGCGGCACCTCCACCAGCGGCGTGCCGAAAGCGGCGGCGATCGCCTCGGTGGTGAGGTCGTCGGGGGTGGGGCCGAGGCCACCGGTGCAGATCAGCAGACGGCTGCGGGCCGCGGCTTCGCGCACCACCTGGATCAGCCGCTCGCGGTTGTCCCCCACCACGGTCTGGCGGAAATGCGGAAGGCCGAGGGCAGCGAACTCTTCGGCCAGCCAGCGGGCGTTGCTGTTGAGGATGTTGCCGAGCAGCAGCTCGGTGCCGATGCAGAGCACCTCGGCCGCGGCCCTGTCACCTTCGCCCATCTGCGCACCGCCCACTGGCTGAGAGCTCATCGGTTCAGCATCATCCCGGCCAACCCAGGCTGGCAGCGTCTGCGCTCAGCTGGGTCGGTTGCCGCCGCCGTCGCAGGGGGGAGCGGGCAGCTGGGCCGCGAGGTGGCTGCGCGACCCCATCACGGCGCCGATCAGGATGGCGGTGGCGATCGCCAGCCAGAGGAAGCGCATCTCCACGTTGGCGGCCACCAGCGCCAGGGTGGCCAGCCATTGGGTGAAGGCATAGATCAGCAGCACCGTGCGGCGATGGCTGAAGCCGGCCCGCAGCAAGCGGTGGTGCAGGTGGCGCCGGTCGGGATAGAAGGGGGAATGGCCCTCGCTGAGCCGGCCCATGATCACCGCCGACATGTCCGCCAGGGGCAGCGACAGGATCAGCAGCGGAAACAGCAGGCTCACGGTGGTGAGCCCCTTGGCCGGCCCCACGATGCTGATCGCCGCCAGAGCGAAGCCGAGGAAGTAGGAGCCGCCATCGCCCATGAAAATGCGGGCGGGGTTGAAGTTGTGGCGCAGGAAACCGAAGCAGGCCCCCGCCAGCGCGGCGGCCAGCAGCCCGGCGGCGCTCTGCTGCAGGCTGAAACTCACCGACAGCAGACCGATCGCGGCAATGCCGCCCACGCCCGCGGCCAGCCCGTCGAGGCCGTCGATCCAGTTGATCGCATTGGTGATGCCCACCAGCCAGATCAGCGTGGCCAGCAGGCTCAGCGCATCGGGAAGCACGAGGCTCGCCGGCGGCTGGCCGAACAGGCCGAACGGCAGATCGATCGCGCCGATGCGCACGCCCTGGCTCCAGACCACCATGGCCACGGCCACCTGACCCGCCAGCCGGGGCAGGGGCGGCAGGGCGAACAGGTCGTCCGCCAGGCCGATCACGAAGAAACAGAGCGAGCCCGCCAGCGTCGTCCAGATCAGCTGGTCTTTGGCGGGCGAGAGGGTACCGAAGCCCCCCAGCGCCCAGATGCAGGTGAGCGCCAGCGAGAACCCGAGCACCATGCCCACCCCGCCCAGCCGCACCATCGGGATGCTGTGCTGCTTGCGTGAATCGGGCGGGTCGAACAGACCCAGCCGCAACCCGAGCCGCCGCACCAGCGGCACCACCAACGCCGTAAGCAGGGACGCGACACCGAAGGTGACGAAGGCCGCGATGACCGGGTTGCGGAGAAGACTCACGACTGCGAAAGGCTTCTCAGCTGAAGGCTCAGGGCGTGGCTGGGGGGATGGAACGCCGACAGCGCACAGGCCAAGGCGGGATGGTTCATCACAGGGTGAGCCATGGGCCTGGTTGTCCTGGCGAGCAGCTTAGGGAGGAGGGGCAGCTCAGACCGGCTGGGCCACGCGGACCGGGCCGTACAGGGGGAAACGCGAGCACAGCGCCCGGACCCGCTCGCGGCAGCGCAGTTCCACCACGGCGTCCTCGGGATGCAGCAGGCGATCCGCGATCACATCGGCCACTTCCACGAACGCCTCGGCATCGAAGCCGCGGGTGGTGAGCGCGGCGCTGCCAACGCGCAGGCCGCTGGTGACGAAAGGCGATTCGGGGTCGAACGGCACCGTGTTCTTGTTGGCGGTGATGTTCACATCGCTCACCAGCAGGTCGGCGACCTTGCCGGTGAGGCCCACCGAGCGCAGATCGAGCAGCACCAGGTGATTGTCGGTGCCTCCCGACACCACCCGGATGCCGCGTTCCATCAAGCGGGCCGCCATCGCCTTGGCATTGACCACCACCTGCTGGCTGTAGGCGCGGAAGGACGGCTGGAGGGCTTCGCCGAAGGCCACGGCCTTGGCGGCCACCACATGCTCCAGGGGGCCGCCCTGGCTGCCGGGGAACACGGCCTTGTCGAACTGCCGACCGAAGGCGGCATCACCCGTCAGGATCAGGCCACCGCGAGGGCCGCGCAGGGTCTTGTGGGTGGTGGTGGTGACCACATGGCAGTGGGGGACAGGGCTGGGGTGCACACCTGCGGCCACCAGACCGGCGATGTGGGCCATGTCGGCCAGCAGATAGGCGCCCACCTCATCAGCGATGGCGCGGAAAGCGGCGAAATCGATCGTGCGGGGGTAAGCGGAATAACCGCAGATGATGAGCTTGGGGCGGTGCTCGAGCGCCAGCTCGCGGATGTGGGCGAAATCGAGCTGTTCGGTGTCGGGGGAAACGCCGTAATGCACGGCCTTGAACCACTTGCCCGACACGTTCACGGGAGAGCCGTGGGTGAGGTGGCCGCCGTGGGAGAGGTCCATGCCCAGGATCGTGTCGCCCGGCTGCAGCAGAGCCAGGAACACGGCGAAGTTGGCCTGGGCGCCGCTGTGGGGCTGCACGTTCGCCCAGTCGGCGCCGAACAGCTGGCGGGCGCGGGCGATGGCCAGCTCCTCGATCGCATCAACGTGCTCGCAGCCGCCGTAGTAGCGCTTGTGGGGCAGGCCCTCGGCGTACTTGTTGGTCAGCACCGAGCCCTGGGCTTCCATCACGGCCCGGGACGTGAAGTTCTCGCTGGCGATCAGCTCGAGATGGTGCTGCTGACGCTCCTGCTCCTTGCCGATCAGGGCGGCGATGGCGGGATCGCCGCTCGCCAGGGAATGGTTGAGGGCCTCGCCGCTGGAGTCCGTCATCGATCGGTACGTCGCCTGATGGAACGGATCGTAGGAAATCGACCCACCCGCAGGGCTGCTGGCGCGGAAGCGCAAAAAAAACCGCCCGGGTGGGCGGTGAGAGGAAACGAAAAGGGGAAACGTTGAAAGCGCGCCTGGAGAGATTCGAACTCCCGACCCTCTGATCCGTAGTCAGATGCTCTAATCCGCTGAGCTACAAGCGCGTGCCCACACATTCTCACCGCACGGAGGGCCCTTCCGTCAACAGGCCCAGGCCCTGGGGCCACAATCGAGGCAGCTTCCTGCGGCGGCTCACCGCGCAACAACCATGCCGATCCGCTGGTACGGCCCCGCCGATCCCACAGACCCCACCTATCGCCACTTCGAGCGGATCGTGAACCTCACCCTGCACGGCATGGCTTTCGCCGCCATCAACAGCGGGCTTTGGGTGGTGCAGGGTCTGCGCCACCCCTGGAACCATCTGGGCTGGCTGAGCCTGGGCTGGGGGGGGCTGTGGCTGGTGCATCTGTGCGTGGTGCTGAGCCGGCGGCCGCCCGCTTCCGATGGGGCTACACCATGAGCAGTTCCCCTTGCCCCCTGCGGCCATGACGCTCTCGGCCACAGAGATCGAAGACCTTCGCCAGGCCCTCGCCGAGCGGCTCTACCTGCAGATCGCCGGCTGGCACCTCTACCTGGGCGATGCGGGCCTCGATGGCCCGTTGGCGATCGAATGTGCCGCCCGGCTCGACCAGGGGGCCGGGGTGTGCGCCCGCCAGGCGCTGGAGGCGGTGCAGGTGCCGATCGGTGGCGGCTCCAGCCGCCTGCCTCTGGCGCGGCTGATCCCGCCTGGGCAACTGCGCGACCTCGAAGATGTGCTCGAAGGCTTCAGCCACTGAAGTTCGGCGACAAGCCGGGCGCAAAGGCAAGGCTGCGAATAGGGTTGCTGCCACCGCAGGCGCCGGATGCTGGTCATCGAGGTCACCAACGCCCGCGAGGTGGTCCGCCAGCGCATCGGCCGTCTGGGTGGGCGGCTGATCGGCAAGGTGGTCGACGCCGAAGCCCAGGTGGAGAAGGCCTTGATCCAGGAGCTGGAAACCGCCTTCCGCGAGTTCGGCATCGAAGCCCGCATCTTCTCGGTCGACGGGCCCACGATGGTGGGCCGCAGCCACATCGAGGTGCCTGTTCACGTGCGGGAGGAACGGCAGGTGCGGCTCAAGAGCGGCGCCTGAGCCGCCGCAGCACCTGCTGGCTGAGCTGGCGCGCTTCCGGCACCCCGGCCGAGGTGGCCAGCAGCCCATAGACCGCGAAGGCCAGGGAAGCACTGAGCCCGCACTCCAGCAACTGGCCGATCAGGCCGGCCGGCCAGGGCACGCCGATCGAGAGCAGCCAGGCAACCAGCCCGGCCCCCACTGCCGCCAGCAGTAGCAGCACGCTGTCGCGGCCCCACTGACGCAGGGGCAGCTGGCCGAGGCGATTCTGGAGGGCCAGCAGCAACCCCAGGCAGGTGAGCACGTTGACAGAGACGGTGGCCATCACCAGCCCAGCAGCGCCGAAGTTGATCGCCGGCAACTGCAGACCCCAGGGAGTGGGGCCCCCAACGAACAACCAGCAGAAGACCACGTTGAAGCCGATCCCGGCCAGGGAGAAACGGAACGGCGTGGTGCCATCACCAAGGGCATAGAAGACGCGCACGATCACGTCGCGGCCGAGGTAAGCGGGCATGCCCACCCCATAGGCGATCAGCAGGCTGGTCACCAGCTGGGCCGCCTCCGCGTCGAAGGCTCCCCGCTTGTAGATCAGGGCCACGATCGGGCCGGCCAAGCCCACCATCAAGGCCCCCAAGGGCAACATGCTGGCGTTGGAGAGCATCAACCCCTGACGGATGCGTCCCACCAGAGCTGGCCGGTCGGCCGGTTCTGTGAGCCTGGAGAGCACCGGCAGCAACGGCACCAGCAAGGCGTTCGAGATCAAGCCCAGCGGTGTCTGCACCAGGAGGTTGGCGTAGCCCAGACCGGCCGCCGCACCCACCATCCCCGAAGCGAAGAACAGGCTGGTGAACACATTGATCTGCAGCATCCCGGAGGAGAGCGTGGCCGGCGCCATCACCTGCAACACCTCCTGCACACCGGGGTGGTGCCAGTCCCACACAAGCTGGAAGCGGTGCAGCCCCTGCTTCGCCAGGGCCGGCAGCTGGATCAGCCACTGCAGTACAGCTCCGAGTGTGGTGGTGCCCGCCAGCACCACCCCACCGAGCACGGCCGTGGCCGGCAGGCCGATCTCCGGGCCTACCAGCCACCAGAGCGCACCGATGCCGCCGATCATCGCCACGCTGGAAACAAGTGGGCTCACCGAGGGCAGCCAGAAGACATCGGCGGCGTTGAGAGCCCCGAAACCCAGGCCAATCAAGCCAGCAAACAGAGCCATCGGCGCCATCCAGCGCAACTGGAGCACGGCGATCGCGTGGCGCTCCCCCTCCAGGCCCGGGCCCACCAGGCTGATCAGCGGGTCGGCGGCCAGCACCAGCAGCACGGTCACGCCCAGCAGGCCCACCCCCACCAGGGTGTTGATCGCCGCCAGCACGTGGGCCCCCTCCTGGCGCGGCCGCCGGGCCAGCACGCTCACCATGGCGCTGTGAAACGGCCCGTTGATCCCGCCCAGCAGGATCAGCAGAAATCCCGGCAGCACGTAGGCGTAGTTGTAGGCGTCGTAAGCGGCCCCCACGCCGAAGGCGGCGGCGATCACCAGCTGGCGCAGCAGACCTGCCACCTTGCTCAAGGCGGTGGCAAGGGCCACGATCAAGGCGATGCGCCGCAGGGATTTCACCATCCGGTATCGACCACAGGCCCATTCGTTCGGCTGATTCTCCACCGCGTCCCCCCACCTCATGGCACCAGCCCCCCAAGCCGTGGCATTCCCCCCGGAAGCGGTTTCCACCGTGCTCCGCTTCGAGCCTCTCGTGGAGGGAATCCTGCTGCGGCGCTACAAGCGGTTCCTCGCCGATGTGGAGCTCACCGATGGCGCGGTGGTGACGGCCCACTGCGCCAACACCGGCCCGATGACCGGGGTGCTGATTCCCGGCGGCCGCGTGCGGCTGCGCCACGATCCCCGGCCCGAGCGCAAGCTGGCCTGGACGTGGGAGCAGGCGGAAGTGCCCAGCGCCGACGGCTCCCTCTGCTGGGTGGGCATCAACACCGCCTTGCCGAACCGGCTGGTGCGCGCCACGGTTGAAGCCGGTCTGCTGGAGCCCTGGCTGGGGCCGATCGGGGCCATCCGCGCGGAGGTTCCCTATGGCCGCGGGCGCCGCAGCCGCATCGATCTGCTGCTCACGCCCGCCGAGGGGGCAGCCGATCCCCGCCTCATTTATGTGGAAATCAAGAACACCACCTGGAGCCGCGGCTCCTTGGCGCTCTTTCCCGACACGGTCACCGAACGGGGCCAGAAGCACCTGGAGGAACTGACCGACCTGCTGCCCGAGGCGCGTGCGGTGCTGGTTCCCTGCCTGAGCCGTGGGGACGTGGACCGTTTCGCCCCAGGCGACTCCGCCGATCCCCGCTATGGAGAGCTCTTCCGTACGGCACTGGCGGCCGGGGTGGAGGTGCTGCCCTGCCGCTACGACTTCCGGCAGGACGCGGTGACATGGCTGGGCACGGCACCGGTGGAGACGCATGAAATCTCCAAACTCTTTATGCCACTACCGTCTTTGAGCGATCTGTAACCGTCGACACCACAAGAACACGCATCAGAAAGGAAGTTTGGCGGCCAGGGACGCGCTTCCGAGCGTCATCCACTTCCGACAACCCTCCTGGTCTTTTCTTACATGACCATTGCAACCCAAGCCCCTCGACACCGGCGCCCCAAGCGCCTGTCGGAGGCGAGCCTGCTTGAAGCTCCCCCACTGCTGCTGCGTCGCATCAGGGGCATGAGCAGTTCCCGCACCCTCACCTGGATGGCCTGCGTTCCGCTGGCACTTTTCGGTCTTGGTGTGTTCAACCTTTCGGCTCATGCCGCAGAGCTTCCCGAGCTCACCCCTGCCTTCCTGATCAACAACCTCTGGCTGCTGATCGCCTCGATCCTGGTGATCTTCATGAACGCCGGTTTCGCCATGGTGGAAGCCGGCCTCTGCCGCCAGAAGAACGCCACCAACATCCTGGCCAAGAACCTGATCGTGTTCGCGCTGGCGGCGAGTGCCTACTGGCTGATCGGTTTTTCGCTGATGTACGGCTCCGCCGTGGTGCCCGGTTGGCTCTTCTACGGCAAGGGAGGTCCGCTCGGTCTGTTCTTTGATCCCGCGGTCACTCCAGCGATGGTCACGGATGGCGCTCTGGTTCCCAGTGTTGACTTCCTCTTCCAGGTGGCCTTTGCCGGCACCTCGGCCACGATCGTTTCCGGCCTGGTGGCCGAGCGCATCAAGTTCTTTGAGTTCGTGATCTTCTCGCTGGTGCTGGTGGGTTTCATCTACCCGATTGCCGGCAGTTGGAAGTGGAACGCCGAAGGCTGGCTCAACAAACTCGGTTTCATCGACTTCGCCGGCTCCACCCTGGTCCACACGGTTGGTGCTTGTGCTGGCCTCACCGGGGCGATCATCCTCGGCCCCAGGATCGGCAAGTTCGTTGATGGCAAGGTCAAGGCCATCCCCGGCCACAACCTGGCCATCGCCACTCTCGGCTGTCTGATTCTCTGGATCGGCTGGTACGGCTTCAACCCCGGCTCCGTCCTTTCGATGACCGAAGCCGTTCCCTACATCGCTGTCACCACCACCCTGGGTGCAGCCGGCGGCGGCATCGCCGGCACCGTGGTTTCCCAGCTGCAGTCAGGCAAGCCCGACCTCACCATGACCATCAACGGCATCCTGGCCGGCCTGGTGGGCATCACTGCCGGTTGCGATGCTTTCGGCATGGGCAGTGCATGGATCGTCGGCTTCATCGCCGGAGCGCTTGTTGTGTTCTCCGTGAGCATCATCGACGGCCTCGGCATCGATGATCCCGTGGGTGCCTGGTCGGTTCACGGCACCTGCGGCATCTGGGGCACGCTCGCTGTTGGCCTGTTCAACAAAGACGCAGGTCTCTTCTTTGGCGGCGGCTTCGGGCTCCTCGGTCTGCAGATCCTTGGTTCGGTCTGCTACGTGATCTTCGCCCTCGTCACCTCCTGGATCGTCTGGTCCGTGCTCGGCGGCGTCAGCGGCGGCATCCGGGTCACGGAAACTGAAGAAGAGGAAGGTCTCGACATCAGCGAGCACGGCATGGAGGCCTATCCCGATTTCGCCTCCACGGCCAGCTGAACCCTGGTTCACCAAAGCGCGGCAGCTTGGCTCCGCGCCCCCACCCACGGCTCATCTCGTGGGTTTTTTGTCGTCAATGGCCCGGGCCCGCCCATAGAGTCGTCAGCGATGTGGGGCGATGCCGTGGACACCCGTGCCTTCAAGCGCTCGCTGCACCATTCGGAGCGCTACAACCGCCGCGGCTTCGGCCGGGCCGAAGAGGTGGCCGGCAGCCTTGAGCAGGCCTATCAGAGCGCGTTGATCGCCACGATCCGCGAGCAGGGCTATGAGCTGCGCCACGGGCGCCTCACGATCAAGCTGGCCGAGGCCTTCGGTTTCTGCTGGGGCGTGGAGCGGGCGGTGGCGATGGCCTACGAAACGCGGCGTCACTACCCGAGCGAGCGGATCTGGATCACCAACGAGATCATCCACAACCCCTCGGTGAACGACCACCTCCGCCAGATGAACGTGCAGTTCATTCAGGTGGAGGAAGGCGTGAAGGATTTCTCCGAGGTGGGCACCGGCGATGTGGTGATCCTGCCGGCCTTCGGCGCCACGGTGCAGGAGATGCAGCTGCTCAATGAGCTGGGCTGCCACATCGTCGACACCACCTGCCCCTGGGTGTCGAAGGTCTGGAACACGGTGGAGAAGCACAAGAAGCAGGCCTTCACCTCGATCATTCACGGCAAGGTGAAGCACGAGGAAACGCTTGCCACCAGCTCCTTCGCCGGCACTTACCTGGTGGTGCTCGACACCGCCGAAGCCCAGATGGTCTGCGACTACATCCTCGGCCGCGGCGATCGCGAGGCCTTCATGGAACGGTTCGCCAAGGCCTGCTCGCCTGGCTTCGACCCCGACCGCGACCTCGATCGGGTGGGGGTGGCCAACCAGACCACCATGCTCAAGAGCGAAACCGAGGACATCGGACGCATGTTTGAGCGCACGATGCTGACCCGCTACGGCCCCACCGCCCTCAACGATCACTTCCTGGCCTTCAACACGATCTGCGACGCCACCCAGGAGCGGCAGGACGCCATGTTCTCGCTGGTGGACGAACCCCTGGATCTGCTGGTGGTGATCGGCGGCTACAACTCCTCAAACACCACCCACCTGCAGGAGATCGCCATCAGCCGCGGCATCCGCTCCTTCCACATCGACACGCCCGAGCGGATCGGCCCCGGCAATCAGATCGAGCACAAGCCCCTGGGCGGCGAACTGGAGAGCGTGTCCCCCTTCCTGCCGGAGGGGCCGCTGAAAGTGGGAATCACCTCCGGAGCCTCCACCCCCGACCGGGTGGTGGAGGATGTGATCCGTCACCTGATGGAGCTGTGCGAGCCCTGAGCACCTTTGCCGCCCTCCCTGCGGCCTTGCACCGTGCCACCCGCACCCGTGCCAGCGGTGTCAGCGCCAGGAGCGGCAGCACCGAGGAACGTGCCCTTCTGCAAGACACGGAGGCATCCAAGCCTGCTGTCACATCGGCTGCGTATCAGCCGGACGCTGCGATTTACGGTTGCCTGTGACAACCAGAAACAGTTCATCCACTCCGGCCTTCGGTAGGTCCAATCCTTTGACCTTCACCCAGCCCCGCCATCTGTCCGACGCTGTCGTGCCCGTTTCCCCGTTACGCAACGGGGACGATGCACGCATCCGCTGCTACACGAGCGTCTTCGCCGACCTGATGGAAATGCGTGCGGAACCCCGCACCGTTGCCACCTACCTCGACCATCACGACGGCTGGTTCCGCCGCTGCGCGGCTCCGATGCAGGTGTTGCCGCTCGGACACAACGGCTATGCCCTCACCCTGGGCCGCTTTGGCAACTTCGGCTTCGAGGTGGAGCCCACGATCGGGCTGGAGCTGCTGCCACAGAGCGAAGGGGTCTACCGGATCGTGACCATCCCTCTGCCGGAAGGCGACCCCGCCCTGCAGCAGATCTACGACGTGGCCTTCAACGCCTCGCTTCAGCTTGAGCGTGGCGAAGGCGATCAGGCGCTCGCCACCATGGTGCGCTGGACCCTGGATCTGAGCGTGTGGATCCGGCTGCCCGCCGTGATCGGCCTGCTGCCTGAAGGGCTGGTGCAATCCAGCGGCGATCACCTGCTGCGCCAGATCGTGCGGCAGATCTCGCGCAAGCTCACCTGGAAGGTGCAGGAGGATTTCCACGCCACCCATGAGCTCACCTGCCCGCCACGGCGTCAGGCGCGCTTCTGATCGCCTGGCATTGCTGCCGAGGCCCTGTCAGCTGTGCGGGCGCGGGCCTGTTCTCTAGGCCCTGAGAGGCCCACAGCGGCTCAGCGCTCAGAATCCGTGCGCTCTCAGCGGCTCGTCCAGATCTTGTTGACGATCTGCATGCCGCTGACCGCTTGCCAGAGGAACAGCGACATCACGGTCATGTTCAAGCCCACATGCGCCTTGCGGGCGAGCATGTTGCCCTTCTGCATGGCCGGAGCGAAGGCGGCGGCCACGGCGATCAGGCTCACCATGGAGATGCCCGCCAGCAGGTGCGGCCCCACGAACAGCTTGCCGTTGTTGATGTAGGTGACGGCCATGCCGCCGAAGCTGCCGAGCACCATCAGGGCCAGCACCAGGCTGCCGATCTGGAAGTGGCGTTGGGCGAACTTGCCCTTGATCAACTCCTTGCGCTGTTCCGGTTCAGCGGTGCGGGTCTTCTTGGCCTTCACCCCCAGATAGAGGGCGTAGCCGAAGAGTGCCAGCAGCGCCCACATCAGCAGGGGATGCAGGAAGTTGAGATTGAAAGCCAGGGCGTCCGGCATCGCAGTGAGAACGGTGACGTTGCGAAGCTACAACTCACGGTGTCGTCCCGTCCGTTCAGTGGAGGAAGTGGCGACGTCCGGTGGTGACCATCGCCAGACCGAGCTCCTCGCAGGCCCGGATCGAATCGCCATCGCGCAGGCTGCCGCCCGGCTGGATCACCGCCGTGATGCCGTGGCGGGCAGCCAGGCGCACGGTGTCGTCGAAGGGGAAGAAGCCATCGCTGGCCAGCACCGCCCCCCGGGCCGCCTCTGCCGCCGCCTCCAGCGCGAGCCGCGCCGATCCCACCCGATTCATCTGGCCCGCACCGATGCCCAGGCTGGCCCCATCGCTGGCCACCACAATCGCGTTGGAACGCACATGACGCACCAACCGCCAGGCGAAGCGCAGATCGTCCAGTTCAGCCGCCGTCGGCGCCCTGCTCGTCACCACTTGCCACTCGGCTTCGTCCACCGGTTGATCGTCGAGGTCCTGCTGGAGCAGCCCACCCAGCACGCTGCGCCACTGGTGGCGAGGGGCCCGGGCGATCGCGGCTGCATCGAGCTCCAACAGGCGCAGATTGGCCTTGGCGCCCAGCTGCTCGCGGGCCTCGGAGCTGTAGCCCGGTGCCACCACACACTCCAGGAACAGGCCAGTGAGCAGCTCGGCGGCCGCCTGATCCACCGGTGTGTTGAGCGCCACGATGCCGCCGAAGGCCGAGGTGCGATCGGCGTCGAGGGCCCGCCGCAGGGCCATCGCCCCATCGGTGGCGACCGCCACGCCGCAGGGATTGGTGTGCTTCACCACCACGGCCGCCGGCGCCTCAGCAGCGGTGCCCTGGGCCAGATCGGTGTAGCCGAACTCCCGCACGGTGGCGAGGGCGGCTTCGAGATCCAGCAGGTTGTTCATGCTCAGCTCCTTGCCCTGCAGCTGGCGGGCCGCGCCCCAGCCGGCGGCGGGAGCGGAGAACCAGGACGCCTGCTGATGGGGGTTCTCCCCGTAACGCAGGGTCTGCTGGAGGGGCAGCTCAATGGCCAGCGCCCGTGGCGGCGCAGCGGCTTCCAGGCGGCTTTCCAGCCAGGCGCTGATGGCCGCGTCATAGGCGGCGGTGTGGCGGAAGGCCTCCAGGGCGAGACGCTGGCGCAGCGCGTCGTCGAGCGCGCCGGCCGCCAGGGCGGCGAGGAACGGTTCGTACTGGGCTGGGCTGGTGAGTACGGTCACGGCCGCATGGTTCTTGGCGGCGGCACGCACCATCGCCGGGCCGCCGATGTCGATCGTTTCCACGGCCGTTTCCCAGCTCACGGCTGGGTCGGCCACCGTTTCGCGGAACGGATAGAGGTTCACCACCACCACATCGATCGGGGGGATGCCCTGCGCGTCGAGGTCGGCCTGATGGGCCGCGTCATCGCGGCGGGCCAGGATGCCGCCATGGATGCGGGGGTGAAGGGTCTTGACCCGGCCGCCAAGGATCTCCGGAGAGCCGGTGTGCTCCGCCACCCGGGTGACCGGCAGGCCGGCCGCCGCCAGCACCGCGGCGGTGCCGCCGCTGGAGAGCAGTCGGAAGCCGTGGGTGTGGTGGAGGGTGTGGGCCAGCGCCACCACGCCCTGTTTGTCCGACACACTCAGAAGCGCCGTGGGTGCCATGTCGATCGAGACGCGATTGCCACAACCTACGCAGCAACTCCCCGTTTGTTTCCGCCGCCACCCCTCCGATGCCTACCGATCAGCGTGTCCATGGACCGGCCGAGGCGAAGCGGCGGCTGGTACTGCTGCACGGCTGGGGCGCCGATGCGGATGATCTGATCGATCTCGGCCAGGAGCTGGCCGGCCCTGCCATCGGCCTGGTGGGGCTGCGGGCCCCCGAGCCCCACCCACAGGGCATGGGCCGCCAGTGGTACGACCTGCAGAATCCCCTCTGGCCCGAGCTGGTGGCGGCGGCAAGGCAAGCGCTGCAGCTGCGCCTGCTGCAGCTGGGCGAGCAGGTGCCGCTGGAGAACACGGTGCTGCTGGGCTTCTCCCAGGGCGCCGCGATGGCGGTGGATGTGGCCAGCACCCTGCCACTGGCGGGCGTGATCGGCTGCAGTGGCTATCCCCACCCAGACTGGCTGCCCCGTGGCCCCCTGCCCCGGGTGCTGCTCACCCATGGGCGGGAGGATCCGGTGGTGCCCTTTGCCGCCAGCGAGCGGCTTCAGCAGTTGCTGCAGGGCGCAGGCGGGAAGGCTGAACTGCTGGGTTTCAGCGGCGGGCACAGCATCGATCCGGCGCTGTTTCCGCAGCTGCGCACGTTTCTCCAGGATCAACTCGGCGCTGCACCGGCCTGAGCAGATCCTGGGATCGGGGCCTTGCGGCGGTTATCGCGGGAAGGCCCGCCCCCTGGAGGGCGGCCTTCCCGCAGGGGAAAGTCAGACGAAGGCGTATTCGTACTCTTCCATTTCCTCCCAGTCGTCGGCGGCGCTGGATTCGATGCCGGCAAACAGGTTTTCTTCGCCGATCTCATCGACGATCAGGCGAAGGGAGGGGAACAGGAAGTGGTTCTCCTCGGCGTACTGCGCGCTGAACAGGCCTTTTTCACCCCAGAAGAAGCGGTCGGTGGTGTGCTCGTTGCGGCGCACGTTGAGCAGGGCCGGCGGCACCAGCGCGGATTCGGCGATGAAGCGCCGGGCGGCCGTGACCGGTTTGTGATCACCGGTTTCGAGGTTGTGGGTGGGCACATGGGCCAACACACGCTGACCGGCAAGACGACGGCGGCTGATCCGCTTGCGCTTCTTCGACATGGAACGACTCCCGAGGGGGAGGAAAGGAGGATGGGTTTTGTGGCGTGCCGAGGCGAGCCACGGCGAATGCGCACCCGGGATGGATGCAGCAAACGGCCAATCAGGGCAGGGCGGGAGCGGTGGTGCACGGGGTGGCCTGTTGGCAGACCACGCCCGAACACGACACGGATAACGGCGCGGCTGACCCGAGCGGGTCGCCGAACGGCAGAGGGACGATTCAGCCTCTGCTGTAGCCTCGGTTGCAAGGGAAATGCAACCGCTGCCGCCGATACCTCCGCAGTGCCATCCGCTCCCGGACAGCGAAGTATTGGTCGATACGTAAATCTTAAGCCTTTTTCCGAAATCTGGATCATCGGATCGCAATTTCTTTCGGCAACCCGTCCGTTTCAGTGCTGATGGAGGTTTCTGCGCGCTTCACCGCCTTCCTGACCCATCAGCTGGATCAGTTTTCCGATCGCCCCGACCTCCACTCCCTGGTCGTCTACCTCGCCATGACGCGCCAGGGCGGCAAGCCGGGCCTGGTGCCGGTGGGCCAGTGGCCACGCCGTTCCACCGCCCTGCCTGCCGTCGATGAAGACCGCAGCCTGCAGCTGCCCTGCCCGGAGCGCCGCTGGCTGCCGCTGCGCCGCGAGCAGCTCCTGCTCGGTGCCATCCGGGTGGAAACGGCCTCCCTGCCGTGGTCGCCCACGCTCACGCCCCGGCTGCAGGCCACGGCCCAGGCGGTCACCGAAGTGCTTTGCCTCGATCTGGAGGAGCAACGGCTCACGCGCCAGCTGAAGCGGAACCAGGAGGATCTGCGGCTGCTGGTGCACCAGCTGCGCAACCCGCTCGCCGCCCTGCGCACCTTCGGCAAGCTGCTGCTGCGGCGCCTGGAGAGCGACCCCGACAACCGCTCCCTGGTGGAGAACCTGCTGGCGGAAGAGCAGCAGCTCAACCGTTACGTGGAGGCGATCGATGGGCTGATCGAGCGGCCCCTGATCGGCCCCGGCAGCCAGGATCCCCAGCCCCTGCTGCTGCCGCCCTCCCTGAGTTCGGGCCAGCCACAGGCGCTGGCGGAGCGCCTCGATCCCCTGCTGAAACGGGCCGCCGCCACGGCCTTGCTGCAGGGCCGTCGCTGGCTGGGCGGCGAGGTCCTGCCCCAGTGGTTCGGTGACAGCGGTGCGGTGGCCGAGATCGTTGCCAATCTGCTGGAGAACGCCTTTCGCTACTGCCCGCCCGGCGCACCGATCGGCCTGGAGGTGGCCCACGCCCCCGGCGACGCCGAGCGGCCCCGGTTGATCGTCTGGGACGGTGGAGCACCGATCGCCGCCGCCGAGCGGGAGGCGATCTTCGAGCGCGGCAGGCGGGGAGCGCAGGCCGCCGGCACAGCCGGTACGGGCCTCGGGCTCACCCTGGCCCGGGCGCTGGCCCGCAGCCTGGGTGGTGATCTCACCCTGCACATCCCGCCGCAGGAGCTGGATCCGGCGCTGCCCGGCACCGGCAATGCCTTCTGCCTGCAGCTGCCCGCCAGCTGCGCACCTGCCGTGGGCCGGCTCAGGCCAGCGCCACCATCAACGCCGTGAGGGCCAGCGCCAGGGCTTCACACCACTCCACACAGGCGCCGTAGGTGTCGCCGCTGTGCCCACCCAGGCGGCGCCCCAGCAACCAGGGGATCACCAGTGCGGGCACCAGGCCAAGCGCGCCCAGGCCGCCCAGGCCCACCGGGCCGGACGCCAGGGCCAGCAGCACGAGCAGAGGCAGGGAGGGCAGCAATTCGCGGCCAAGGCCGCGCCAGTGCTGGCGATGAAAGCCAGCGCTGCCGCCGCTGGTCTGCCGCAGATACGGAAACCATTGGATGGCGACCAAAGGGGCGAGGCGCCCCCACACCGCCGCCCAGATCAGGGCCAGCGCCACCAACGGCGCCGGGGCCACTTCCGCAAGGGTGAGCAGGGCGGCGGCGCGCACCAGCAGCACCTGCGCGAACGCGACCACTCCACTGGCTCCCACCCGGCTGTCGTCCATCGCCTCCAGCGCCCGCTCGCCTGCCGCGAGGCCGTCGGCGGTGTCCATCACCCCATCAATGTGAATCCCGCCGCTGAGGCTGAGGCCACAGGCCAGCACCAGCGCCACCTGGGCCGCGGGCGGCAGCCCGCCATCGCTGAGGATCCAGAGCAGGCCCTGCAGGCTGCCGAGCACGGCGCCGATCCAGGGGCCGAAGCGGGCGATGCGCTCAAAGCGAGGCTGCACCCGCGGCCAGGCCGGCAGCACGCTGTAGAAGATCCAGGCACCGGCGAGCTCCTGCCACCAGGCCGGCGGGGCGGACGGGGATGGCGGACGGGAAGACACGAACCGCAGCGCATCGGAAGGGAGCACCTAGGTTCGTCGACCGTGCGCGCGCTGATGCCGTGAACCGCTCCGCCCCCGAGGCTGCCGGGCCTGAGGCCGCGGCGCCATTTCGCTTTCAGGTGTCCCACCGCTGCAGCCACAGCCATGCCCGCTGCGGCAGCTTCCACACCCCTCACGGGGTGGTGGACACGCCGCGCTTCATGCCGGTGGGCACCCTGGCCACGGTGAAGGGGGTCACCCCCGTGCAACTGCGCGCCACCAAGGCCCAGATGGTGCTGGCCAACACCTATCACCTGCATCTCCAACCAGGCGAACAGGTGGTGGCGGAAGCGGGCGGCCTGCATCGCTTCATGGGCTGGAGCGGCCCGCTGCTCACCGATTCCGGTGGCTTCCAGGTGTTCAGCCTCGGGGCGATCAACACGATCAACGACGACGGCGTGGTCTTCCGCTCCCCCCGTGACGGCGCCCGCATCACGCTCACGCCGGAGCGGTCGATGGAGATCCAGATGGCGCTCGGTGCGGATGTGGCCATGGCCTTCGACCAGTGCCCCCCCTATCCGGCCAGCGAAACCGATGTGGCGGAAGCCAACGGGCGCACGCACCGCTGGCTGGAACGCTGCATCGCCCACCACAGCCGGCCCGATCAGGCCCTGTTCGGCATCGTGCAGGGGGGCACCCATGCCCACCTGCGCGAAGAATCGGCGCGGGCGGTGGCGGCGATGGGCCTGCCCGGCATCGCCATCGGTGGGGTGAGCGTGGGCGAACCGGTGGAGGCGATGCATCGCATCGTGCGCCAAGTGACGCCGCTGCTGCCGGACGACCGGCCGCGTTATCTGATGGGAGTGGGCAGCTACCGCGAAATGGCGATCGCGGTAGCGCAGGGGATTGATCTGTTCGACTGCGTGCTGCCGACCCGGCTGGGCCGGCACGGCACCGCACTGGTGGGAGGCGAGCGCTGGAACCTGCGCAATGCCCGCTTCCGCCACGACCACACCACGCTCGATCCCAGCTGCCCCTGCCCGGCCTGCGCCCACCACAGCCGCGCCTACCTCCACCACCTGATCCGCAGCGAGGAACTGTTGGGGCGCATCCTGCTCAGCCTCCACAACCTCACCCAGCTGCTGCGCTTCACCAGCGCCATGGCACAAGCGATCCGCGAGGGGTGTTTTTCAGAGGATTTCGCTCCGTGGGAGCAGGGATCTCCTGCGGCGCACACGTGGTAGCGTCCGAGCCACACAGGTTTCCAAGGCCCGCGATGCCTTTCTCCATGCTGTTCGCCGTCGCGACTGCCACCGCCGCACCGGGCTCCACCCTGGCCCAGCTTCCCGAGGCCTATCAGGCGTTCGGTCCTCTGGTGGACATCCTGCCGATCATCCCCCTCTTCTTCCTGCTGCTGGCCTTCGTGTGGCAGGCCTCGGTGGGCTTCCGCTGATCTCCTTGTCTGGATCGCGCTCCGCTGATCGCGTCCTCTCCGACTTGGTCTTCCGCCGTTAGCGGCAGCTGATCGCCGCGGCAAATGGCTGTGTGGCGATGGCGGGGTGCTTCAGCGGCGCTCCCGGATCACGGCCCAGGCAAAGGCCGGCAAGGCCAGCATCCGCTGCCAGCGGGCCGGTTCCTGAATCAGCCGGAACAACCATTCCAATTGCAGGGCGCCCATCCACCCGGGCGCCCTTTTTTTGACGCCGGCCCAGACATCAAAGCTGCCGCCCACCCCCATCCACAGCCCGCGGCGGCCGTGGTGGACGCGTTGAATCCAGGTTTCCTGGCGGGGCACCCCCAGCGCCACCAGCACCAGATCCAGCTGGGCGCTCTGCAGGGCGTGCTCCAGGCCTGGCCAGGCTTCCGGCGCCTGGTAGCCGTGGATCGTCATCACCAACTGGAGGGCGGGCAGGCGCCGGCGCAGTTGCTCGCTCAGTGAGGCCATCACCTCCGGGCTGGCCCCCACCAAGGCCACGCGCCAGCCGGCCGCGGCGGCCTGCTGCAGCAGCCGATCCGCCAGCTCGATGCCGGGCGTGCGCCGCACCCGATGCCCCTGCCGGCGCAGGGCCCACACCACGCCGGCGCCATCGGGAATCACCAGCTCGGCGGCATGGATCACCGCGCCCAGCTCCGGCTGCTCCAGGGCGGCCATGGTCATCTCGGCATTGAGGGTGACGATCTGGCCGCCGCCGGCGCCATGGAGATCCAGCGCAGCCGCGAACACATCCGGGCAGACATCCACCGGCAGGCCGAGCACCAGGGAACGCCGGCCAGCCAACGGGGTGGATTGTGTGGCCATCGCTGCCTGAGGGCCGTGGGGCCGCGGGAGAGAATGAGTGGAGAGTACCGGTGCCGGTGGCGCCGCGATTCCCGTCGCACGGAGCCGGAGCAGGAATGACAGAGAGCTGGGCGGCGGACACCTGGAGCAGCGGCGATCCCTCCCATGGCCTGCCCGCACCTGAAGCGCCGGTGATGCAGGGTCCCCTGCGGCTGGAGCGGTCCGAGGCCGAAGCGCTGCTCGAGCGGCTCCACGCCCAGATCGACCATGTGGTGCTGGTGCGCCAGCACCCGATCAGCGGACTGCTGCCGGCCAGCACCGCCCACACCGTGCACGGCAACTACGGCGACGCCTGGGTGCGGGACGGGGTGTATTCGATTCAGTGCGTCTGGGGGCTGGCCATCGCCCAGCGGCGCCTGCACGGAGCCGGCACACGCGTGTATGAGCTGGAACAGCGGGTGCTGCAGCTGATGCGCGGCCTGCTCACGGCGATGATGCGCCAGGCCCACAAGGTGGAGCGCTTCAAGCGCAGCCTCGACCGCCTCGATGCCATTCACGCCAAGTTCGAGACCTCCAGCGGCGATCCAGTGGTGCCGGATGACGGCTGGGGCCACCTGCAGCTCGATGCCACGGCGCTCTACCTGCTGCAGCTGGCGCAGCTCACCCGGGCGGGGCTGGTGGTGGTGCGCAGCCATCACGAGCGGGATTTCCTGCAGAACCTCGTGTACTACGTGGCCCGCGCCTACCGGGTGGCCGATTACGGCATCTGGGAGCGGGGTGACAAAGGCAACCACGGCGAACCGGAGCGGAATGCCAGTTCGATCGGCCTGGTGAAGGCGGCGCTCGAGGCGCTCGAAGGGCTGGATCTCTACGGCCCCCATGGCGACGGCCAGTGCCGTCTTCACATTCCCCACGACGCGATCGTGCGGCTGCGGCGGGCCCTGCAGGCTCTGCTGCCCCGGGAATCGGCCAGCAAGGAGGTGGACAGCGCCTGCCTGGCAGTGATCGGCTACCCGGCCTGGGCGGTGGACACGCAAGAGCTGGTGGAGCGCACCCGCACCAAGATCCGCCGCGAGCTCGGCGGCGCCTACGGCTACAAGCGCTTTCGCCGCGATGGCCACCAGACCCTGATCGAAGACCACAACCGCCTCCACTACGAACGGGAGGAGCTGGCGCAGTTCGAGAGCATCGAGTGCGAATGGCCGCTGTTCCTGGGCTACGAGCTGGTCACCGCCTGCTGCGAGCAGCGCTGGGAGGAAGCCTGGCGCTGGCGCCGGCGGCTGGAATCCGTGAGCGTGCTGGTGGAGGGCGTGCCGCTGCTGCCTGAGCTCTACCTGGTGCCGGAGGAGGCGATTGCCGCAGAGCGGCGCCAGCCCGGCAGCCAGGCCCGGGTGCCAAACGCGAACGTGCCGCTGCTGTGGACCCAGAGCCTCACCTGGCTGGGGGATCTGCTGCTGCACGGCCTGATCGAGCCCGAGGACATCGACCCCTGCGGGCGGCGGCTGCCACGGCCGCTGGGGGCGGAGCAGGTGCTGGTGGCCCTGGCGCCGGCCACAGCCGAGATCGCCGACGCCCTGGAGCAGAAAGGCCTGCCGGTGAGCCGGCCGGATGGCGCCGTGCGCATCGCCAGCTCCCAGCAGCTGGCACGGCGCAAGGCCCAGGTGGGCGCCAACGCCCGGCTCGGTCTCAGCGGCCACCCGCCCGTGCGGATGGAAACCATGGCCACGGCGCGTCTCTACCGCTGCCCGGGCGCCGACGGCGAGGACCCCATCGCCTTCCTGCCCGCCGTGCTGGAGGAGGGCACCTTCTACCTGGCCGATGACCCTGAACAGCTCGCCGACACGGTGGTGAGCGAGCTGCGGGTGCTGATGCGCCAGTGGCGCGGGCCGGGGCTGCCGCTGCTGGTGATTCCCCTCGCCATGGTGCCCTTCGGCAGGGATCCCGGCGCCTTGCTGCGGCTGGGTGAAAGGCTGCAGGAAGGGCTGGTGGAGGGGGTACCGGTGCGGCTCGACCGCCTCGAAGCCTTCACCGAGCTGGCCGGCTGGGAAACGCTGCCGCCGCTTCCGGCCGCCACCGCGCCGGCGGCCAGCAGCCGCCCCCCACTCCTTCAGCAGAGCACCAGCCAGCAACCGCTCACGATCCAGCAGGAGCAGGAACTGGATGACGCGCCCCTGCCGGTCCTCGCGGACCGGCTCTGGAGCAGCACCTCCCTGCCCGAACAGGCCGAGGTGCTGGAGCAGCTGGTGCGGCGGCTCGGCCCCAACGCCATCCTGCAGGGCCCGTTCAGCAGCGGACCGGTGACTCTGCGGGGTCTGGTGGAGGAGGTCTACCGCCGCGGACTGATGACGGGCGACTGGAACGTGGTGCGCCGCTGCGGCGGGCTGATGCAACTGGTGCACCCCCAGCTTGAGGATGCGCTCACCGATCTGCTGGTGCACCAGAAGCAGCTGGTGGTGGGCCGCAACTACACCCGCGACTCGCTGATCACCGAACCGCAGGGCAGCGTGGCGATCGCGGCGATGATCCAGCGCTTCAGCGGCGAGGACGGCCGTGAATGGATGCTGCAACAGGAGCTGTTGCTTGCCCTCGATGGCCTGGCGCGGCTGGAGCCGAAACTGCTGCAGGGCAGCCTCACCCTGCAGCTGGGCCAGCTGCTGCTGCTGCTCACCGGCGAGCTGGCCGCCGAGCAGGATCTCACCCCCGACGAAGCCTTCGAAACGCTCTGCAGCCTCCCTCCCCACGCCATCCGGCGGCGGTTGCGGGCCGTGCTCGCCGACGTGGATCACGCCCGCGAGGCGCTGCTGGCCAAGGAGCAGCTCCACCTGCAGGGGCGGGTGCAGTGGGAAGTGCCGGATCCGATGGAAGATCTCCCCCCCGGCGGCACCAGCTGGCTGCAGCACCGCCAGCGGCTGGGGGCCCTGCAGCGGGTCCCGCGCGATTTTTACGCCGGCATCTGGGACCTGCTGCACCATTGCCGCGGCCTGGTGATCGGCGACAAGCTGGAGCGCCGCAACCGCCTCGAGAGCGAACCGCTGCTGTCGGAGAAGACCCGGGGCGAACGCAACTTCGCCGCGCTGGTGGAGCACCTGCTGATCAAGATCGAAGCGCCGGAATACCGGCAGCTCTGCACGGAAACACTGCTGTCGCTGGTGGCCTTCGTGGGGGCCAACCCCCAGGTGCGCTTCGACGACTACCTGGCCCTCGATGTGGTGATCGGCTACGCGGTGCGGGCCGGCTGGGCCCAGACCCATCCGCACAAGCCGATCGAGAGCTACCCACAGCAGAAGGCGTCGGCCTGGGATCTCTTCTACCGCTCCTCACCGGCCACCTGCCGCCGCTGGCAGATGCTAGCCCTGCGCGACCTGGCGGTGATCCCCCGGTCACCGGCCCCGACTCAGATGGGCGCGTCGAGGGCCATGCAGAGCGCCGGCTGATCCACCGCCCGCTCGATCAGGTTGGCCAGCAGCAGGGCGCGGGAGGCCTGCTGGCCATCCACCGCCGGGGTTTCCCGGCCACGCACGCACTGCAGGAAGTGCTCCAGCTCGGCGTAGAGCGGCTCGATCGAGGTGGTGCTCACCTCCTCGATGAAGCCATCGTTGCGGTAGAGCAATTCGCCGTGATCGGCCGACACCCACTCGTGGGCGCGGCGGTGGATGTGCAGGCTGCGGTTGAGGAAATCGGTTTCCACCAGGCTGGCGCGACAGTGGGCGCTGAGGCTGCGGATCTTGCGGTGGGCCATCTTGCTGGCCGTGAGGCTCGCCACCACGCCGTTCTCGAAGCCGAGCGTGGCGTTGACGTAGTCGATCGGGCCTTCGCCGCTGCGCCCGCCGGCCGCCGCCAGCCGCACCACCGGCGCCTGGGCGAGCTCCAGCACCAGGTCGATGTCGTGGATCATCAGATCGAGCACCACCGACACATCGTTGGCCCGATCGGCGTGGGGGCTATGGCGGCGGGCTTCCAGCACCACCACTTCCTCATTGGCCACCACCTTGCGCAGTTCGCGGAAGGCGGGGTTGAAGCGCTCGATGTGGCCCACCTGCAGCTGGCGGGCGCTGGCTTCGGCGGCTTGAATCAGGGCGCTGGCCTCCTCCTGGGTGGCGGCGATCGGCTTCTCGATCAGCACGTGCAGGCCCGCCTGCAGGCAGGCCATGCCGACCCGGTGGTGCAGGAGAGTGGGAACGGCGATGCAGACCGCCTCCACCTCGCTCAGCAGCGGGCCGTAGTCGGGGAACCAGCGGCAGCCGAACTGCTCGACCGCCAGGCGGCCGCGCTGGGCGTCGGGGTCGGCCACCCCCACCAGCTCCGCATCGCGCAGGAGGCTCAGCACCCGGGCGTGGTGCCAACCCATGTTGCCGATGCCAATGACCCCTACCTTCACCGGCGTGATGGGATCCGTCGTCATCGCGTCACATGCTCACGCGTCAACGGCCCAGACCTCGTTCCTGAGACGGCATTATCAACGATCACCCTGCGCTGCGGGGCCCCGTTCATCGGCAGACCGACAGGTGATGTGAACCCGCTCAATGCGGGGGCCGTCCATGGCGGTGATCTCGAAGTGGTGGCCCTTCCAGCGCAGGCTCTCTCCGGGCGCCGGGATGTGCTGCAGCCGCTCCAGCAGGAAGCCGGCCAGGGTGTGGTGGCCATCGGCTTCGGGCAGACGCAGGCCCAGCTGCCGGTTCAGCTCGAAGATTTCCAGCTCGCCGGCCACCAGCCAGCTGTCGTCCGGCAGCTGCTGAAGATCGTCGCCACCCTCGTGATGATCGTCTTCCTCGCCGACGATCTCGCCGGTGAGATCGGCCACCGTGACCAGCCCCTCGGTGCCCCCGTGCTCATCAACCACCACCAGCAGCGGCTGGCCGCTGCGGATCAGCGGCAGCAGCTCCGCCAGCGAGGCGGTTTCCTGCACGCGAGCCACCGGTGAGATGAAGGGGGCCAATGGGGTGTCCCCCTGCAACTGGCCGCGGGCGATCGGTTCGGCGAGGCGGCGCAGGTCGAGCATGCCGCGCACGTCGTCCAACGACTGGCCGATCACCGGGAAGCGGGCGTGATGGGTCTGATGGACCGCATCCATCAGTTCGGCGAAGCAGGCATCAAGCGGCAGGGTGACCATGCCGGAGCGGGGCACCATCACCTCACGCACCTGCGTGTCCCGCAGGGAGAACACCCCTTCGAGGATGTTGCGCTCATCCGGCATCAGGCCAGTGACGCTGTTCGATTCGATCAGGGTTTCCAGCTCCCCTGCTGACAGTGCCGGCACCAGCGCATCCCAGTTGCGGGGCAGCCCCAGCAGGCGCAACAGCGTGACGGTGACGCGCTCGAACGCCGAGAGAAGTGGCGCCAGGGTGCGGCTCACCGACTCCAGCACCGGCGCCAGCCGCAGGGCGGAGGCCTCCGGGCGATGCAGCACCCAGGCCTTCGGGATCAGGCCGCCCAGCAGGGTGGCCAGGCTCACGATCACGGCGAACACCAGCAGGTCGATCCAGGGGCTCTCACCCTCGGGATCGAGGCTGGCCGCCAGGCCGCGCCCCGACCAGCCCAACGCCACCACCGCCAGCGTGGCGCCCAGCTGGGTGGCCAGCAACGTGCGGCGCAGCCGCTTCTGTAACCGCTCCACCGCCTTGGCGCCCGGCGTGCCCCCGCTGGCGAGCACCTGCACCCGGCTGGGGCGCAGGCGGATCAGGGCGAATTCGGCGGCTGCGAAGAAGCCCAGCAGGGCCACCAGGGCCACCAGCAGGAGACTCAGGCGCAGGACCAGCACGATCGGAGCGTCAGGGGCGAAGGGAAGGGTCACTCCACAGTGACGCTCTTGGCCAGGTTGCGGGGCTGATCGACGTCGAGGCCGCGATGGGCCGCGATGTGATAGCTGAGCAACTGCATCGGGATCACGGTAAGCAGGGGCGAGAGCAGCTCGTCGACGGCCGGCACCGGCAGCAGCACATCGAAGAGTCCGGTGTCGGGGCCTTCCGGCGCCACGCCGATCAGACGGGCGTCACGCGCCTTGGCCTCCTGGGCGTTGGAGAGCACCTTGTCGAACACCACACCTGGCATGGCGATCGACACCACCGGCACACGCGCATCGAGCAGGGCGATCGGCCCGTGCTTCATCTCGCCGGCCGGGTAGCCCTCGGCGTGGATGTAGCTGATCTCCTTGAGCTTGAGGGCCCCCTCCAGGGCGATCGGGTAGTTGATGCCCCGGCCCAGGAAAATCACGTCCTGG
This sequence comes from Cyanobium sp. ULC065, assembly GCF_977927515.1. Next base: position 28,365 of record NZ_OZ376393.1, read on the forward strand.
GTATCGGCGAACAGGTGGGCCAGCTCGGCGCACTGGCGGTCGTGCGTTTCCACCAGCTGCTGGAGCTGGGCCGGCAGGGCCCGCAGGCCGCTCACCAGGGCCTGCAGCTGGGCCGGGCTGCGGCTGGAGCGCCGCTCAGCGAACGACAGGGCCAGGCCGTAGAAGGCCAGCAGCTGGCCCATGAAGGTCTTGGTGGCGGCTACTCCCACCTCGATGCCGGCGCCGATGTCGAGCAGGTGGGGAACCAGGCGTCCGAGCGAGCTCTCCGCCCGGTTGGTGATGCCCAGCAACTTCGGGGCGTAGGCGGGATCGGGGATCAGGTCGCGCCGCTCACGCTCCATCAGCAAGGCGGCGAGGGTGTCAGCGGTTTCGCCCGACTGGGTGACCCCGATCGTGAGGGTATGGGGCACCAGCGGCGGCGGTGCGTAGCGGAACTCGCTGGCGTAAAACACCGAGGTGGGCAGGCCGGCCAGCTGCTCCAGCAGGTAAGCGCCCACCATCGAGGCATGGCGGCTGGTGCCGCAGGCGAGGATCTGAATCCGCTCCACCTGCTCGAACACCCCGTCTTCCAGGGGCAGGGCCACCAGAGAGGGTCCGGCCGGGCCGCCGTTCGGCTCGGGCAGGTGACGCGCCACCCATAAGGCCGCCGTTTCCGACTGCTCATGGATCTCCTTGAGCATGAAGTGGCGGAAGCTGCGCTTGTCCGCCACGTGCTCGGTGCCGGTGAGCAGGCGCGGCAGGCGCTGCACCCGGGCACCGGCGGCGTCATAGAGCTCGATGCCGAGGGGCGTGAGCAGGGCCAGCTCGCCGTCCTCCAGCGGCAGGATCGTGCGGGTGAAGCCGGCCAGGGCGGGTGTGTCGCTGGCACAGAGGAACTCCCCCTCGCCAAGACCGATCAGCAGGGGCGCCTGACGGCGGGCCACCACCAGGGCGCCGGGCGTCTGGGCCCACAGCACCGCGAGGGCGTAGGCGCCATGCAGCAGGGGCAACACCTGCTGCAGCGCTTCGAGCAGCAGGGCGCCGCTCGGGATCGCCCCCGCGTCCAGCCGCGCCGCCAGCTCCCGCGCGATCAGGTGCGGGATCACCTCTGTGTCGGTGTCGGAGCGGAAGTGGACGCCCTGGGCCTGCAGCTCCTCGCGCAGTTGCCGGTGATTTTCGATGATGCCGTTCTGCACCACCGCCAGCTGGCCGCTGCCATCGAGGTGGGGGTGGGCGTTGCGCTCTTCGGGCTTGCCGTGGGTGGCCCAGCGGGTATGGCCGATGCCGCAGTTGCCGGGGGCGCCCTGCCGCTCCAGCCGCTGGGCCAGGTTCACCAGCTTGCCCTCGGCCCGCAGGCAGACAAGCTGGTGGGTGCCGGCCGGGTCAGCCGAGGGGGCGGCGGCCCCGGCAGCCATCGACACGGTGGCCAGACCGGCGGAGTCGTAGCCGCGGTATTCGAGCTGACGGAGGCCTTCCATCAGCAGGGGGGCGGCCTCCCTGGAGCCGATCACCGCAACGATGCCGCACATGGGCGATGGGCCGGAATTGGGGTGGTTCTACAGGATCGCCGCTGCCTGGCAACAGTGCCAGGTGCCAGCTGCTGCGAGCTGACAGGTGCCAGGTGCAGGGACGCCGGCACCCAGGCCGAAGGTTCTTGCGGCAGGCACGCACAGCGGGCAGGGCCCAACATGCAAAAGCCCGGCGTGCGCCGGGCTGGAAGCGCTGCGAAAGGCTGCGCCTGACTTCAGTAGGCCAGACCCATGCTGCGGCTGGTTTCGTCGCCCAGGTAGACGCGGACGCTGAGGAAGTCGGTGGGGCAGGCGGTTTCACAACGCTTGCAACCGATGCAGTCTTCGGTGCGAGGGGAGGAAGCGATCTGGCCGGCCTTGCAGCCATCCCAGGGCACCATCTCCAGCACATCGAGAGGGCAGGCACGGACGCACTGGGTGCAACCGATGCAGGTGTCGTAGATCTTGACGGAGTGGGACATGCCCGACCGGAGGCGAACGGCGTGCGGCCAAGGTACCCAAGGCGACCGAAGCCAAGGCTGGGCCGGCCCGAGGCCGTCATTCTTTTTCATATGGCTCGGGGGCCCGTCCGGGGCGACCCGTAGGATGCGGCCTCCCTCTAAGCGGCCATGTCACAGGAAGCGATCTTCGAGAAAGTGCGTTCGATCGTTGCCGAGCAACTCAGCGTGGATGCCGCTGAGGTCAAGCCCGAATCGAACTTCCAGAACGACCTCGGCGCCGACTCTCTCGACACGGTGGAGCTGGTGATGGCCCTGGAAGAAGCCTTCGATATCGAGATCCCCGACGAGGCCGCTGAAGGCATCACCACCGTGGGTGATGCCGTGACTTACATCCTGGATAAGCAGGCCTGAGGGTGTTGATGGTGGAGGGACTCCACCGCGTCGTGGTCACAGGCCTGGGCGCGGTCACACCGATCGGCAACACCGTTACCGATTACTGGGAAGGCCTGGCCTCGGGGCGCAATGGCGTGGCCGCGATCACCCTGTTCGACGCCTCGCGCCATGCCTGCCGTTTTGCGGCGGAAGTGAAGGATTTCGATCCCGTCGGCATGATCGACCGCAAGGAAGCCAAGCGCTGGGATCGCTTCTGCAAGTTCGGCGTGGTGGCCGCCAAGCAAGCCGTGCTGGATGCCGGTCTCACGATCGACGACACCAACGCCGACCGGGTGGGTGTGTCGATCGGCTCTGGTGTGGGCGGACTGCTGATGATGGAGAGCCAGGCCCATGTGCTGGCCGACCGCGGGCCGGACCGGGTCAGCCCGTTCTGCGTGCCGATGATGATTCCCAACATGGCCGCCGGCCTGGCCGCCATCGCCCTGGGGGCCAAGGGTCCGAGCAGCGCCGTGGCCACCGCCTGTGCCGCCGGCTCCAACGCCATCGGCGACGCCTTCCGCCTGATCCAGATGGGCCTGGCCGACGCCATGGTGTGCGGCGGCGCCGAATCGGCGATCACTCCACTCGGGGTGGCGGGTTTCGCCAGTGCCAAGGCACTGTCGTTCCGCAACGACGACCCCGCCACCGCCAGTCGCCCCTTCGATGCGGAGCGCAACGGCTTCGTGATCGGCGAAGGGGCCGGGATTCTGGTGCTGGAAAGCCTGGATCACGCCACCCGGCGCGGCGCCGAGGTGCTGGCGGAGATCGTCGGCTACGGCATGACCTGCGATGCCCACCACATCACTTCCCCCACACCCGGTGGGGTGGGTGGTGCCGAAGCGATGCGGCTGGCCCTGCGTGATGCCCGCCTCGACGCCGAAGCTGTGGATTACGTGAATGCGCACGGCACCAGCACCCAGGCCAACGACAGCAACGAAACGGCCGCCATCAAGGCCGCGCTCGGTCCGCACGCGCTGCGCACACCGATCAGCTCCACCAAATCCATGACCGGCCACCTGCTCGGCGGCAGCGGCGGCATCGAAGCCGTCGCCGTGGTCAAGGCGATGGAGCACAACCTCATACCCCCTACGATCAATTTCCAGAATCCGGATCCGGCTTGTGATCTGGATGTCGTGCCGAACCAGGCGCGGGAACAGAAACTGAACGTCGTGCTCTCGAACTCCTTCGGGTTTGGTGGTCACAACGTCTGCCTCGCATTCCGCAGGAAGCCCTGAACGTTCCCGTTCAGCCGTCCTTCAGGAAGCCCTCACACCACCCCCCTCCTCTTCGCCATGGTCGCTGCCCCTTCAGTGGACACCTTGTCCATCGACACCCTCTGCATCAACAGCATCCGCTTCCTGGCGATCGATGCCGTCAACAAGGCGAATTCCGGTCACCCGGGCCTGCCGATGGGCGCAGCGCCGATGGCCTATGCGCTGTGGGACAGGGTCCTGAAGCACAACCCCAGCAACCCCGGCTGGTTCAACCGCGACCGCTTCGTGCTCTCGGCCGGCCACGGCTGCATGCTGCTCTATTCGCTGCTGCACCTCACCGGCTACGACAGCGTGGGGCTGGAGGACATCAAGCAGTTCCGCCAGTGGGGCTCCAAGACCCCCGGCCACCCGGAAACCTTTGAAACCGCCGGTGTCGAAGTCACCACCGGCCCTCTCGGCCAGGGCATCGCCAACGCCGTGGGCCTGGCGATCGCCGAAGCCCACATGGCAGCGCGGTTCAACAAGCCCGGCGTTGAGCTGGTTGATCACTACACCTACGTGATCATGGGCGACGGCTGCAATCAGGAAGGGGTGGCCAGCGAAGCCGCCTCCCTGGCGGGCCACCTGGGCCTGGGCAAGCTGATCGCCCTCTACGACGACAACCACATCACGATCGACGGCAACACCGCGGTGTCGTTCACCGAAGACGTGATGAAGCGGTACGAAGCCTATGGCTGGCACGTGCTGCATGTGCCCGATGGCAACACCGATGTGGCGGCGATCACCAAGGCGATCGAGGAGGCCAAGGCGGTCACCGACAAGCCCAGCCTGATCAAGGTCACCACCACCATCGGCTACGGCTCCCCCAACAAAGCCAACACCGCCGGCGTGCACGGCGCCGCCCTCGGCGCTGACGAAGCCGAACTCACCCGCGAGGCCCTCGGCTGGTCGTATGGACCGTTCGAAGTGCCCCAGGAGGCCTACGACCACTGGCGTCAGGCCCTCAGCCGCGGTGCCGCCGCCGAAGCGCAGTGGAACGCCGACCTGGATACCTACCGCTCCCAGTACCCCACCGAGGCAGCTGAATTCGAGCGCCAGCTGCGTGGCGAGCTGCCCGCGGGCTGGGAAGCCAAGCTGCCCACCTTCACCCCCGCAGACAAAGGTCTGGCCACCCGCCAGCACTCCTACAACGTGCTCAACGCCGTGGGACCCAGCCTGCCGGAGCTGATCGGCGGCTCCGCCGACCTCACCCACTCCAACCTCACCGACATCAAGGGCGAGGCCAGCTTCCAGAAAGGCGGCGAAGCCAATCGTTACCTGCACTTCGGCGTGCGTGAGCACGCCATGGCCTCGATCCTCAACGGCCTGGCCTATCACGGCAGTGGCCTGGTGCCCTACGGCGGCACCTTCCTGGTGTTCGCGGGCTACATGGTGGGCGCCATGCGCCTGTCGGCCCTCAGCGAGCTGGGCGTGATCTACGTGCTCACCCACGATTCCATCGGCCTCGGCGAAGACGGCCCCACCCACCAACCGGTGGAAACCCTTGCCTCGCTGCGTTCGATCCCCAACCTGCTGGTGATGCGTCCCGGCGATGGCAACGAAACCAGCGGCGCCTACAAGGTGGCGATCAGCAACCGCAAGCGCCCCACCGTGCTGGCCCTCAGCCGCCAGGCGATGGTGAACCAGGCCAACTCGTCGATCGATCAGGTGGCCAAGGGCGGCTACGTGCTGATCGACTGCGACGGCACCCCCGATCTGATCCTGATCGGCTCCGGCACCGAGCTCGACCTCTGCGTCAAGGCCGCCGAGCAACTGAGCGCGGATGGCAAGCAGGTGCGTGTGGTGTCGATGCCCTGTGTGGAGCTGTTCGAGGAGCAGGACGCCAGCTACCGCGAAGCGGTGCTGCCCGCGGCGGTGCGCAAGCGCCTCGTGGTGGAGGCCTCCAGCTCGTTCGGCTGGCACAAGTACTCCGGCTTCGACGGTGACACCGTGTCGATCGATCGCTTCGGTGCCTCCGCCCCTGGCGGTGTGTGCCTCGAGAAGTTCGGCTTCACGGTCGACAACGTGGTGGCGAAGGCGAAGGCCCTGGGCTGAGCCGTTCCGCCATGCCGATGGAGATGCTCGAGCTGTTTCCGCGTTACGTGCTCACGGGCACGTTGCCGGTCGGCACGCTGGAGCCTCTCCTTTCCCTGGCGGAGCGGGTGCTGGCCGATACCGGCCTCACCAGCGATGCCTCCGCGAAGCTCGCCGGCCAGTTGCAGCAGCAGCGCGAGCTGGGTCCGCAGTTTCCGGAGATCACGGCCCTGTGCAGCGAGGTGGTGCTGCCGGCCTGCGAGCGCTGGCTGCGCCACGTGATGGAGCGGCAACCGCCCCAGGGTCGCGGCCCATGGCATCCGGGCCGCTACGGCCTGCAGATGATCGACATCTGGCTCAACAGCCAGCAGGCCGGTGACTACAACCCGGTGCACACCCATGGCGGCTCGTTTTCCGGCGTGCTGTTCCTGAAGGTGCCACCGCAGATCAACGGCACCAGCTTCGACGGCCAGCTCTGCTTCCACGGCCCGGAGGAGTGGCACATCCAGAGCTTCCGTACCGGTATGGCGCACTACGTGCAGCCCGTGCCGGGCACCTTCTATGTGTTCCCGGCCTGGCAGCCCCATTCCGTGCCGCCCTTCCGTGGCGAAGGCGAGCGCTGGTCGCTGGCCTTCAACGTGCAGGCGGTTCCCGCGCCGCCAGGGGGGCAAGGAGCCCCGGCCGCTGCGGCCGTGCCCCGCGGCCGCCTGGAGGTGGGGCCGGCCATGCCAGTGCCGCCCCCGGCCAGCGGCAACGTGTCGCTGTCCTCCACCAGGAAGCGGCCCGGCGGCTTTGCCTGAGCGGAGCGGGGGCGGCGTGCAGCTGACCCAAGGTCTTGCGCGGCCAGGCGCCTGTCGCCGAGCTAACCGCGGCGCTGGCGGGGCGGTGAGGCGAGCACCAGCAGCACGGCGCTGACGAGCAGCACCAGGGTGGAGAGCACCTGGATCTGGGGCGAGATCTCGCGCTGAAAGGCACCGGCCAGGTAGAGCGGCAGGGTGACGATCTCGCCGGCAGTGAAGCTGCTGATCACGTAGTCGTCGAAGGAGAGAGAAAAGGAGAGCAGGGTGGCCGCCAGCAGGCCCGGCGCCAGCAGCGGCAGGGTGACCCGGCGGAAGGCCGCCAGCGGTGGAGCGCCCAGGTCCTGCGCGGCGAGCTCGAGCGTGGGGTCGAACCCTGCCAGCCGTGCCTTGAGGGTGAGCGCCGCGTAGCTGAGGCAGAACAGGCTGTGGGACAGCAACAACGTGAGCGGTCCACGGGGCAGATCGACGCGCACGAACAGGGTGAACAGGGCCGTGGCCAGCACGATCTCCGGGTTAGTGAGCGGCAGGGCCAGCAGCAGCTCGATCCAGCGCCCCGCCCGCAGGCGGGCGCGGCTCAGCGCCAGAGCCATCAGCCCGCCCAGCAGCACCGCCAGCAGCGCAGCCGCCAGGGCAAGGCCGAGGCTGGTGAGGAAGGCCTGGGTGAGGGCGACGTTACGCAGCGGATGCCGCCAGTTCTCCAGGGTGAAGCCCTGCCACAGCAGGTTGAAGCGCCCGCGGGGGGCGTTGAAGCTGAACAGCACGGTGACGACCACCGGCGCATACAGCAGGCCATAGGCCAGCACACTCCATACACCCAGCAGCAGCGCACCGGTTCGGTTCATGGCAGCGGCAGATCCTCCACGCCACGGCTGCGCAGCTGCAGCACCACTGCCACCGAGATCAGCGCCATCAGCATGAGCGTCAGGGCCGCCGCCCGGGGCGCCTGCAGTTGCACCAGCAGCAGGTTGTCGATCGTGTTGGCGATCATCCGCTCATTGGGGCCGCCGAGGAACAGCGGATTCACGACATCACCGGCCGCCGGGATCAGGCTCAGCAGCAGGCCGGCTCCCAGCCCCGGCAGCGACAGGGGCCACACCACCCGAACGAAGGAGCGCAGCGGACCGGCATGCAGATCAGCGGCGGCCTCCAGCAGGCGGGGATCGATCCGCTCCATCGCCACCACCAGCGGCAGCACCAGAAACGGCAGCACCCCATTGGTGAGGCCCAGGATCACCGAAGTGGGCGTGTTCAACAGCCGTCCATCACGCAGCACCCCCAGCCCATTGAGCAGCTCGGTGAGCCCAAGGGTGTCCAGCACGCCGAGCACCGGACCGTTGTCCCCGAGCAGGCTGGTCCAGGCAATCGCCCGCACCAGAAAGGACGTGAGTGAGGGCAGCACCACGAGGCCGATCAGCAGCGGTTGCCAGCGGCCGCCATGGAAGCGGATCGCGAAGGCCAGCGGATAGGCCAACACCAGGCCCACGGCCGTGGCCACCAGTGCGTAGCTGAAGGAACGCACCAGGATCGGGCCGTAGGCCTGCAGCACCTCCAGATAGTTCGCCACCCGGCCGGTGAACACCGTGTCGAGGCCGAAGCGGCTGAGCGGCTCCGACAACGACAGGGGCACCAGACCGAGCAGCGGCAGCACATACAGGGCCAGCAGCCACAGCAGGCCCGGGGTCAGCAGCAGCCACGGCCAGTGGCGCCGGAGTTCAGCCCTCGGTGATACGGGCAAAGCGTTCCTCCCAGCGGGCTTCCTCCTGATCGCTGAGCGGCCCGAAGACATGCAGCTTCTTCTGCATGGCCGCATCCGGGAACATCAGCGGGTTGTTTGCCAACGGGGCGGTGGCGGGATCCTTCGCCAGGACCTCGCGCACCCCTTCCACCGGGGAGATGTACTGCACCGCAGCGGCGATGCGTGCCGCTTCCACCGGCTCGTAGACCCAGTTGAGCCAGCGGGCCACCTCCTGCGGGTGGCGCGCGCCCTTGGGCATCAGCATCACGTCGGCCCACAGCACACCGCCGCTGTCCGGCACCAGGAAGCGCAGGTCGGGCTGCTCCATGGAGAGCTGCGCCACATCCCCCGACCAGCCGATGCAGGCGGCCAGGTTTCCGGCCAGCAGATCGGTCTGGTAGTCGTTGCCGGTGAAGCGACGGATCTGGCCGTCCTTGCGGGCCTGCTCCAACCGGTCGAAGGAGGGCTGGGCTGCGGCCCAGGTGGGGCGGGTGATGTCCTGGCCGTCGGCCAGCATCAGCAGGCCCATGGTGTCGCGCATCTCCAGCAGCGCCGACACGCGGCCCTTGAGCGCCGGATCGAACAGATCATCGATGCCACGCAGTTCCTTGCCTGTGGCCTTGATGTTGTAAGCAATGCCGGCGATGCCCGACTGCCAGGGCAGGCTGAAGCGCTGCTCCGGATCCCAGGAGGGCTTGCGCAGGGAGGGGACGAGATTGCGGGCGTTGGGCACCTCCGCCAGCGGCAGCGGCTCCATCCAGCCCAGCCGGATCAGCCGTCCGGCCATCCAGCCGGTGAGCACGATCAGGTCCTGGGCGAGCGGCCGGCCGGCCGCCAGCTGGGGCTGGATGCGGGCGAAGAACTGGCGCACATCATTGACGTCCTCGACGTAGCGCACCTGGATGCCGGTGTCCTTCTGGAAGCGCGCCACACTGCCGGGGGCGCCGGGGGCGTCCACATCGATGTAGAGGGGGAAGTTGGAGATCACCAGCCCCCTGTCCTTGCCGCTGCCGTCGCCGCCGCCCTCGCTCTGGCCGCCGGTGCCGCCGCCACCCCCACCGCCACAGGCCTGCAGCAGCGGCGGTGTGAGCGCCACCCCCGCAGCCGTCAGGCCCAGCTGGCGCAGAAAGACCCGGCGGCTGCGGGCGGACGGGGTGGAGCGGGAGGGGGTGAACGGACGGGTCATGGGCGGCTGGGCGGCTGGAGGGCGTGGCTGTCGGCGGGGTTCCACCGGCACCAGAGCTCGGTGCCGATGGAGAGATCGTCCGGCAGGCCGGCGCTGGTATCGATCGCGATCAGCGGCAGATCATCGGCACAGCGCAGACGCACCTCCACCGTGGCTCCCTGAAAGGCGAGTTCGCGCACCCGCGCCCGCAGTCCCCGCTCCCCTTCCCCCGGCGGGGACGCGCTGAGCCGCAGGCGCTCGGGCCGCAGCAGCCGCACACCCTCCCCGGCACCGGTGGGCAGCAGGTTGGCGGCGCCCAGGAAGGTGGCCACCACGGCGCTGGTGGGGCGTTCATAGAGCTCCCGCGGCGTGCCCACCTGCTCGAGCCGGCCGCGGTGCAGCACCGCCAGCCGGTCGCTCAGGCTGAGGGCTTCTTCCCGGTCGTGGGTGACCAGCAGGAAGGTGATGCCCACCTCCCGCTGGATGCGCTTGAGCTCGGAGCGCATGGTGCGGCGCAGATCGGGATCGAGTGCCGCCAGCGGCTCATCCAGCAGCAGGGCAGCCGGGGCGTTCACCAGCGCCCGCGCCAGCGCCACCCGCTGCTGCTGGCCGCCGGAGAGCTGGTGAGGCCGGCGCCGGGCCAGCTCCGTGAGCCGCACCACCTCCAGCGCTTCGCCCACCCGGCGGCGGATCTCCGGCTCCGGCCGGCGCAGCGAACGGGGCCCGAAAGCCACGTTGTCCCAGACGCTGAGGTGCGGGAACAGGGCGTAGTTCTGGAAGACCAGATTCACCGGCCGCCGGTGAGGCGGCGCCTGGGTGAGGTCCTGGCCCTGCAGCAGGATCCGGCCCGCCTGGGGGCGCTCGAAACCGGCGATCAGGCGCAGGGTGGTGGTCTTGCCGCAGCCGGAGGGGCCCAGCAGGGAGAAGAACTCGCCGGCAGCGATCGACAGGCTGAGGTCGTCGAGGGCGGCCTGATCGCCGTAGCGATGGCTCACATGGCGCAGCGCGATCGCCTCGGCGGAGAGGGCCGCGACGCGGCCGCTCTCCAGGACGGGCTGCGTGAGCACAGAGGAAGTGCGAATGGGCCCCCTTTTAGCAATGTCCAGCCCGCTGTGATGTCCACCAGCAGCTGGCATGAGCAGTTGAACAGATGGCGCCGGGATGCGGCAGCGGAGCCAGCCGTTCAGACAGGTGCGACAGGCCATGGCAGACCTGGGGCCCCAGGTGGACTACTTGATCGCCACCACCATCGAATCAGGCCCCACGAGGGGTTCCACCCGGGTGGAGGTGAAGCCCGCCTCCCGCATCCAGCCGGTGCAATCGGCGCCGGTGTAATCAAAGCCGCCGGGTGTTTCGATGAGCATGTTGAGGCTCATCATCAGACCGAAGGCATTCTGCGAGCGGTCGTCGTCGATGATGGCCTCGTAGACGATCAGGGCACCGCCGGGCGGGAGTGCGTCGTAGGCCTTGGAGATCAGCATCTGCTTAGTGGCGAGATCCCAGTCGTGCAGGATGTGCCCCATCAGCACCACATCGGCCTGAGGCAAGGCCTGCTGAAAGAAGTCACCCGGCTGGAAGCTGAGGCGATCTGCCACTCCAGCCGCGGCGACATACTCCTCGAACAGCGGCGCCACCTGCGGCAGATCAAAGCCGATGCCCCGCAGGTGTGGGTTGGCGAGGGCGATCTGGGTAGCGAGATCCCCCTGTGCCGTGCCCACATCCACGAATGTGCGTGCGGTCTGCCAGGGGTAGTGGCGGGCGATCGCCATGTTGGCCCCCCGGCTGATGCCGGTCATGGAGGAGAGGAATTCCTTCAGCCGGGCCGGGTCGCTGTAGAGCGTTTCAAACAGCCCCGTGCCGCCGTTGCGCAACTCGTTCTGCGGCGCGCCCGTGCGCAACGCTTCGGTGAGGTGACCCCAGAAGGGATAGAGGCGATGGTTCGCCATCTCAAGAATGCCGCCCAGGTAGGTGGGCTTGTGGGGATCGAGAAAGAGATCGCTGTCTGGAGTATTGGCATAGCCGGCCGGGCCACGGCTGAGGAAGCCGAGGGCCACCAGCGCATCGAGAAAGTCGCGCGCCGCACGCGGATGCAGACCAAGGCGCTCGCTGAGACCCTCGAAAGGTTCCGGACCATCCGCCAGCGCACGAAACACACCGATCTCGATGGCGCTGAGCAATGTTTTCGAGGCCCAGAACGCCAGGCCGGTCTGCAGGATCTTGTCCGGGGTGGGTTGCTCAGGCACGCAGGTCACCAGATGTTGAAGGGGGGTCGCAGCAGCGGCCGTGGTTGAGGGTTGACGCCTCTGACAGCGGTTCGCCGCGGTGCAAGCCCGGCGAACCGCAGCGTCGCTGACGGCGGCAGGGGCACTGGAGCCTAAAAGAGGAAGGGTCTGTGGCTGAATCACGCCTTGGCTGAATCACCCTGCCGGCCGTGGCCGAGGGGGCCGGGCGTGGTCCATGTGGCACCCAACCCGCCCGGACAGAAAGAAGGCGTGCTGGGCACTCTGCGATCAGCCACGCCCGAGGCCGTGAGCGTTCCAGGAACAGCTGGGACTCCTGCAACCACGCTGATGGGCAGGAACAGTGGCCAATCAGGGGCGCCAGCACGTGCGCGCCTAAAACTCCAGCCGGAGCGACAGCAGCAGCAGAGCAGCCGCCGCACCCACCAGGAGGCCGGGGAAACCACCGGCAACCAGCCCTGCCACAACCATGAGCACCGCGAACAGAATTTGAACCCTGCGCAGATCACGATTGAGTTGCCTGGTTGAATCCTGGAGCAACCGCCTGCGGGCGATCCGATTCAGACGGCTCCTCTCACGCTGTTCAAACAGATTGTTCGTGCTGGAACTGGACAAGGCTGCCTGCCTCCTCTCCTGCAGCCATCGGGCCTGTTGAGTGAACAGCTGACGGCGGCAGGCCTCAACACTGGCTGTGTGCGCAAGCTGCTCGCCATTGCTGCTGGCGGCGCTACGCGCGCTGTGGAGAGCGGGGCTCTCGGGAATCCCGGCAGGTGCCGCAGGAATGAATGAGGCTGCAGGGCTGGAAGATGTTGCAGAGCTGGAATCAGCAGGGAGCGGCGTGGAATCGGAAGCCTCAGGTTCCGCTGGGTTGGACTGTGTCTTGGGGTTTGGACTGAGCGGTTCGCTTGGCTGTTCCCGATGAGACATATTGAAGTCGGGAACCCACCAGCGCGGAACATCGGTCCCCCACTTCATGCGTCTATTGCGATCCTCCGCGGTCATCTCGGGAACAGACGCTGTTATAGACAGCTGCAAAGACTCAAGAGCTTATAGCAGAAGCAGCAGCAATTCAAGTCAACGCAGGTCGCCGCCTGCTGGCAATCTCAGAGGAAACTCCGCAAGCCGCAAGAAGGGCTGGGGCCCGAAGGGAATTGGCTTCACTTGTCTATGGGCTTACAGACAAGAACGGGGCCAAGAGACTGGTGCTTGAAGTCCAGGAAACCATTGGAAAGCGTTTCGGGTCTCCTTTCGCAACCCCGCGAGGCTCAACGGAGAGGCAGCCCCAGTCAGATCTCGGCCACGGTTCGCCATGCCGGACCACTGAAAGACGTCGGCCCAAAGAGTTCACCCCGAATCGCTAGGCGTCTGCAGACATGACCAACAGCTTTATGAGCCCAAAGCCAGAAGCATGGAGTATGGAGTATGGAGTATGGAGTATGGAGTGTTTAACCAGTCAGAAAACACCAGCCCTAGCCGGGTGCAATGAACAAGAAGTATTCAGCAACGAGCAATGAGTGATGGGATATGGGTGATGGGTGATCAGACATGAGCAATCAGAGAAGCACCTTGGAGATGGCGAACGGGAAAGACAAGACAAACAGAACGATCAATTCAGGCCTCTGCGCAGAAACAAGGCTGCCCTTGTGGGCGGGGATGATAATGCAGGGCACCAATCAAGCCTGAACCATCACAAACGAAAGCGGAAAACAGGACCCATCCACAACCGCAGGGACAGGACCGCCAAGCGCGGAAAAGCTGACGAGATAGCCCATCAGGGCGGTGAGGCGGACCTATCGGCGGAGGCGAATGGCTTGAAGCCGTGCCGGCAGAGGCGACCACATGGGTGTCCCTTCAGCTGGAGACAAACAGCTGGATGTCTCGTCAGGTGGAGGCGAACACCTTGAGCAATGACGCCGCCTGGGGGAAGGATTGCCCGAGGACCTCCAGCTCCATCCGCTCAACCTCCTCCGGCATCACCCGACCCCACACGGCCGTGCCCAGCAGCGCGTAGCCAAAGGAGCCTCCGGGGGCCACCCGTCCGGCATGGAATGTGCCACCTGGAATGGCCAGCTGGGGCCGCTCACCAGACGCCAGGTCGCTGCCGACCTGCGCGATCGAGGCATGGCCTTCGGGCGACAACAGCAGCACTTGCAGCGGGTCTCCCAGGTGGTGGTGATACACCTGGTCGTGGCGGATGCGGTGCAGCTGGATGCCCCGGTCCGGGCTGGCAAGAAAGTAGAGGGTGCCGCCTGGAATCTCCCGGGCCACGAAGCTCTCGGCCACCCTGCCGCAGGTGCGATGGGGCTCCAGCCCGAGCCAGGCAATCACCTGCTCGGCGCTGGGTGGCTGGACCCCTTTCGGGCCGTGGCCGGGCAACTTCAGACCCCTACCGGCTGGCCGGCGGCCGCCTGGGCCTTCAGCACGTCTTCGAGGCCGGCGAGATCCTCATCGGTGATCTTGGTCTGCATCGGGCAGTGCTTGGGACCGCACATTGAGCAGAACTCCGCCTGCTTGTAGATGTCGGCCGGCAGGGTTTCGTCGTGGTACTCGCGGGCGCGCTCGGGATCGAGCGAGAGCTCGAACTGGCGGTTCCAGTCGAAGGCGTAGCGGGCACGGCTGAGTTCGTCGTCGCGATCGCGGGCGCCGGGGCGGTGGCGGGCGATGTCGGCGGCGTGGGCGGCGATCTTGTAGGCGATCAGGCCCTCACGCACATCCTCGGCATTGGGCAGGCCCAGGTGCTCCTTCGGGGTGACGTAGCAGAGCATGGCCGTGCCGTGCCAGCCGGCCAGGGCGGCACCGATCGCGCTGGTGATGTGGTCGTAGCCAGGGGCAATGTCCGTCACCAGCGGGCCGAGCACATAGAAGGGCGCTTCGCTGCACTCCTCCATCTGCTTCTTGACGTTGAACTCGATCTGGTCCATCGGCACGTGGCCGGGGCCCTCCACCATCACCTGGATGTCGTGCTCCCAGGCGCGACGGGTGAGCTGGCCGAGGGTTTTCAGCTCCGCCAGCTGGGCGGCATCGGAGGCATCGTGCTGACAGCCCGGCCGCAACGAATCGCCCAACGAGAAACTGCAGTCGTAACGCTTGAAGATCTCGATGATGTCGTCGAAGCGGGTGAACAGCGGGTTCTGCTTGTGGTGGTAAAGCATCCACTGGGCCAGGATGCCGCCGCCGCGGCTCACGATCCCCGTGAGGCGGCCCTTCACCAGCGGCAGGTGCTCGATCAGCAGACCGGCGTGGATGGTCTGGTAATCGACGCCCTGCTGGCAGTGCTTCTCGATGATGTGCAGAAAATCATCGGCATCAAGCTTCTCGATCGAGCCGTGCACACTTTCCAGCGCCTGATACACCGGCACGGTGCCGATCGGCACGGTGGAGGCGTTGATGATCGCCGTGCGCACCTCGTCGAGATTGACGCCGCCGGTGGAGAGATCCATCACCGTGTCGGCGCCGTACTTCACCGCCAACCGCAGTTTCGCTACCTCTTCCTCGAGGTCGGAGGCATTGGGGGAAGCGCCGATGTTGGCGTTCACCTTGCACCTGGAGGCGATGCCGATCGCCATCGGCTCGAGATTGGTGTGGTTGATGTTGGCGGGGATGATCATGCGGCCCCGGGCCACCTCCTCCATCACCAGGGATTCGGGCAGGTTCTCCCGCTTGGCCACGTAAGCCATCTCCTCGGTGATCACACCCTGGCGGGCGTAATGCATCTGCGACACGTTGGCGTCGCCGCGACGCTTCTCAATCCAGGCGCTGCGCATGATCGACTCGAGAAATGGGGCGTTCGGACCGGGTCGCTGGGAAGCGAGGACACAACTCCGGAACCGGGCGCCACCGGGACCGATCGGACCGCGGTTGCATTCGGGACACTTCCCTGCGCCGGCATGACCCGGATCAGGTTCGGAGGGTGTGATCTCAGCCGAGGCCCAGGCGCACTTCCGGTGGGAAGCAGGCTCGGGGCGGCACCCCTAGTGACCGATCAAAGCTAGCAAGGGTGCCTGCGAATGCCGGAGTTCAGCACAGAACCCATTCAGGGCTGCAGTCCGTTGAGGGCGGCCGCCACCACCCGGTGGTCGGGGTCGTTCTGCAGACCGCGCAACAGCGCCCGCACCGCTTCAGCACCCTCGGCCGGCGCCGCTTCATGCGCCAGCCGGCCGAGGATTTCGGCGCCACCCACCCGCACCGAGCTGTCGGGATCGGCGATCGCCATGCGCGCCAGCTCCAGCAGCGGTTCAAACCCCATCACCGCCTGCTCGGCCAGGGCCGAGAGGATGCTGCAGCGCACCAGCCACTGGTCGTCGGCGGCGAAGGCCTCGCGCAGCAGCGGCCAGGCCTGCTCGGCGCCATAGCTGGCCAGGGCGTTGGCGGCCTCCGCCCGCACGTTGGCGTCGTCGTCGTGGCGCAGGGCCCGCTGCAGCGCCTCCCAGCCCGCCGCACTGCGCTTCACGCCCAGGCCGGCGCAGCTGAGCGAGCGCACGATGAAGGGTTCCTGCTCCAGGCCGAGCAGCAGCAGCGGGATTGCCACCTCGCTTTCCACGCCCCGCAGCCCCGCCAGGGCCGGCATCGCCTGCACCGGATCACCGGAGGCGATGGCGGCGCGCAGGGCGTCCGCATCCAGCGGCGGCTTGCTGTCGGAAGAGGAATCGGCCATGGCTCCACCCTGTCACGGAGGGGGAGGAAATGACTGCACCTGCCGGAGGCATTCCCGCACCACCCGGCGGCGACGACGGCGGCGCAGGCTGCTGCTCACCAGCAGGCCGCTGCCGATCAGCAGCGCCGGCAGACCCTGCACCCGCTGGATTCCCTGACGCGACACGATGCTGATCAGCGCCAGCAGGATCAGCAGCGGCGCCGACAGCGCCAGCAACGCGCGGAGTGTGCGGTCGCGGGCGCTCACACCCGGCGCTCCATCCAGAGCAGCAGGCTGAGCGTGAGCACCTGCACGCCGACGGCGATCGCCCCTTCGTCAGGGTCGAAGCCGCCGTTGTGGAGGGCCGCGCAACCCTCGGGCCCGGCCACCCCCAGCCGGAACATGGTGCCCGGCGCAGCGGTGAGCAGCTCGGCGAAATCCTCCGCCCCCAGGGACGGCTGCTCCAGCCGCCGCACCTGCGGCCGATCGAGCAGCGCCAGGGCCGCCTCCTCCACCAGCTCGGTGAGCGCCGGATCGTTGTGCACCGGCGGCGAGATGCAGCGATAGCGCACCCGCGCCTCGCCGCCGTAGCCGCGGCAGATGGCATGCACCGTGTCCTCGATCCAGCCGGGCAGTTCGGCGTGCACCTCGGTGTCGAGGCAGCGCACCGTGCCCAGCAGGCGCACATGGTCGGCGATCACGTTGAAGGCCTTGCCCCCCTCGATCTTGCCGAAGCTCACCACCACCGGCTGCAGCGCATCCAGCCGCCGGCTGATCGCCTCCTGCAGACCGCTCACCACCCGGGCCGCGATCCAGATCGCATCGGTGGACTGGTGCGGCCGGGCGCCGTGGCCGCCTTCGCCCAGCACCTCCACTTCCAGCTCGCCCGCCGCGGCCGTGAGGCTGCCGCTGCGCACGCCGATGCTGCCCACCGGCAGGCTTGGGAACACATGCACGCCGAACAGGGCCTGCACCCCCTCCATGGCGCCGTCGGCCAGCATCCAGGCCGCCCCCTGGGCGATTTCCTCGGCCGGCTGAAACAGCAGCCGCACCCGGGCCGTGAGCCGCGGGGCGAGGGGCGCCAGCAACCGCGCCACCCCCAGGCCGATCGCGGTGTGCATGTCGTGCCCACAGGCGTGCATCAGCCCCTGATGGCAGGAGGCGAAGGGCAGGCCCGTGCGCTCCTCCACCGGCAGCGCGTCCATGTCGACCCGCAGAGCCAGCAGTGGCGCCGCTTCAGGGCCAAGCTCCGCGACCACGCCGGTGCGGCCCACCCCTTCGCGCACGTCCCACCCCAGCAGCCGCAGCTCACCTGCCACCAGGGCGGCGGTCTGGTGTTCCGCCCCGCTCAGCTCCGGGTGGGCATGGATGTGGCGGCGCAGCCCGATCAGCTCCGGCATCGCCTGCTGCAGAGCCGCCTCCAGCTCAAACTGCTGCCAGAGCGTCAGCGGCGCGACCGGCAGGCTGGACAGGGACGGACGCGTTGACGCGGCAGGGCTCATCGACGGGCCAGTTGCAGAAAATCCTGAAGAGCGTGCACCGGCAGGGGAGGCCAGCGCCGTATCTGCAGGAGCCATTCTGGCTGCCGGTAGCGGGGGTCGAGGCCGGAAGCCGCCGCCCAGTTGCTCTCCGCCTCCCCCGAAGCACCGCGTTGCCAGAGCACAGCCGTGAGGCCGGCGCGGGCATCGGCGAACAGCGGGTAGCGGCGAATCAGCAGGCGCAGCTCCCGCTCAGCCGCCGCCCCATCCCCCTGCTGGAAGGCCGCCAGGGCGGCGCTGGAGCGGGCCATCGCAAAGCCCGGCCGGGCCAGATCAGCCGCTTCGAAGCAGCGGCGCGCCTGGTCCCAGTGTCCCTGGGAGCCGCGGACATTGCCGAGGTTGTAGAGCGCCGCCGCATCGGCCGGATCGTTCTGCAGGATCGCCTCGTAGTCGGCGGCGGCCAGGTCCCACTGCTGCAGGGACTCCTCGGCGATGCCCCGGTTCAGGTAGGGGTCGGCGCTGCCGGGTTCCAGCGCGATCGCGCGGTTCTGGTCGCTGATCGCGCCCTGCGGATCCCCCATCGCCAGCCGCACGTTGCCGCGGTTGCTCCAGGCGGAGGCATCGCCGGGCAGCTGCTCCACCACCTGATCCCACAGGGGCAGGGCCTCACCGAAGCGCCCGTCGCGGCTGGCGCTCAGGGCCGCATCGAACAGCTGGGGCACACTCATTTGCGCGGCCAGCAGCACCGCCAGCAGGGTGGCGAGCATCAGGCCGCCTCCGGCCAGGCGAGGTGTTCACGGGCGGCGGCGGTGGCGATGCGGCCGCGCGGGGTGCGCTGCAGGAAGCCCAGCTGCAGCAGGAAGGGCTCCACCACCGTTTCCAGCGTGACCGGGTCTTCGCCCAGGCCGGCAGCCAGGGTCTCGAGGCCTACCGGGCCACCGCCGTAGCCCTCCAACAGCAACTGCAGCAACCGGCGGTCGCTGGCATCAAGGCCGCGGGCATCCACGCGGTGCAGGGTGAGGGCTTCAGCCACCAGCGCCGCATCGATGCAGGCGTGGCCGCGCACGCTCGCCACATCCCGGACGCGACGCAGCAGGCGGTTGGCGATCCGGGGGGTGCCGCGGCAGCGGCGGGCCACCTCGATCGCGGCATCGCCCGCGAGCTCCAGCTTCAGCAGGCCGGCGGCCCGCTCCACGATCGCCTGGAGATCGGGCAGGTCATAGAACTCCAGCCGCTGGATGAGCCCGAAGCGATCACGCAGGGGCGAACTCAACGCTCCCGCCCGGGTGGTGGCCCCCACCAGCGTGAACGGCGCCAGCGGCACGGCGCGGGTGCGGGCCGTGGTGCCCTTGCCCACGGTGAGATCCAGCCGGCAGTCCTCCATGGCGGGGTAGAGCAGTTCTTCAGCCACTCGGTTGAGCCGGTGGATCTCATCGATGAACAGCAGGTCGCGCGGCTGCAGGTTCATCAGCAGCCCGACGATGTCGCGCGGGCGTTCCAGCGCCGGCGCACTGGTGATGCGGCAGCGCACGCCCAGCTCCTCGGCCAGCACCAGGGCCATGGTGGTCTTGCCGAGGCCGGGGGGGCCATACAGGAGAACGTGATCGAGCGCATCGCCGCGGTTGCGTGTGGCCTCCACCGCGATCGCGAGCACCTGCTTGAGCTCCCGCTGGCCGATGTACTCGCCGAGCCGGCGCGGGCGGAGCGTGTCCTCGCGCAGCAGCCGCGGGGCTTCGGCTGTGCCGCTCAGCTCAGCGGCGTCAGCCCTGTCGAGGCCTGCGGCGGGGTCCAGGGCGCTGTCATACGGATGGGGCTGCGCATCCACCAGGCGTCTGGAGCCCAGGCGACTGGAGCCCTTGCCAGAGGCTCGATCGGACGGGCCGGAGGACACGATCGCCATGGCAGGAGCGTAGGGAGGACCGGGCCTGCTTAGGGTCGAGCCTGAGGCCGGGGGTGGCAATGGCGAAGGCAGCGGGAAAGAAAGCCGCGCGGGCAGCCCGTGATGCGGCCAACCGCCTGCTGGCCGACAACCGCTTCGCCCGTCACCAGTACGAGATTCTCGAAACGCTGGAAACCGGCCTGGAGCTGGTGGGCACCGAGGTGAAGTCGATCCGGGCTGGCAAAGCCAACCTGCGCGACGGCTTCTGCCTGATCCGCCAAGGGGAACTGCAGCTGCACAACGTGCACATCTCGCCCCACAGCCACGCCGGCGCCTATTTCAACCACGAGCCGCTGCGCACCCGCAAGCTGCTGGCCCACCGCCGCGAGATCGACAGGCTGCGCATCGCCATCGATCAGAAGGGGCTGACGCTCATCCCCCTGAACCTGCACCTCAAGGGCTCATGGATCAAGCTCACGCTCGGCCTGGCCAAGGGCCGCAAGCTGCACGACAAACGCCAGGAGGAGCGCCGCAAGGACGCCGACAGAGAAGTGCGCGCGGCATTGACCCGCGGCTGAACCCGGCCATCGCCCCGGGCCCGGTGGCACGCCATACAGTCGCCACGCCCCATCGCCAGCAGCTGCCATGTCGGCATTGACCCGCTGCCTGCAGGAAGAGGCCGCCGCGATCGCCGCTGCCGCAGGCCGGATCGAAAGCCGCCAGGTGGATGCAGCCCTGGCGATGCTGGACCGCTGCGCCGACCAACGGGCCAAGCTCGTGATCACGGGGGTAGGCAAGAGCGGCATCGTGGCCCGCAAGATCGCGGCCACCTTCTCCTCGATCGGGCTGATGTCGCTGTACCTCAACCCGCTCGATGCCCTGCACGGAGACCTGGGTGTGGTGGCCCCGCAGGACGTGGCGCTGCTGCTCTCCAACAGCGGCGAAACCGGCGAACTGCTCGAAATCCTTCCCCACCTGCGCCGTCGTGGCACCGGCCGCATCGCCCTGGTGGGAAAACTGCAGTCGAGCCTGGCCCGCGGCTGCGATGTCGTGCTCGATGCCTCGGTGGACCGAGAGGTCTGCCCGCTCAATCTGGCCCCCACCGCCAGCACGGCGGTGGCGATGGCGATCGGCGATGCCCTGGCCGCCGTGTGGATGGAGCGGCGCGGCATCTCCCCGGCCGACTTCGCCCTCAACCATCCGGCCGGTGCGCTCGGCAAACAGCTCACGCTCACAGTGGCCGATCTGATGCTGCCCACCACCCAGCTGCATCCGCTTGAGGAAAGCGACAGCCTCAGCGCCGTGATCGCCCTGCTCACGCGCGATGGTGCCGGGGCCTGCTGGGTGCGCCGCAGCGGCGCGCCGCAGCAGCTGGCGGGCCTGATCACCGACGGCGACCTGCGCCGGGCCCTGGAGCAGAACGCCGCGTCCGGATGGGCTGAGCTGTGCGCCAGTCAGCTGATGACGGCCGATCCGATCACGGTGGGGCCGGGCATGCTGGCGGTGGAAGCGTTGGAACGCATGGAGCGCAACAGCCGCAAGCCGATCGGCGTGCTGCCCGTGCTCGACGACGCGGGAACCATGCTGGGCCTGCTGCGACTCCACGACCTGATCCAGGCGGGGCTGAGCCCCAGCTTGAGCTGAAGGTGTGGCCGCATGGCGTCCTGCAGAGTGGGAGGGGCCCGCTCAGGCGGCAGCCAGGCGGCGGGCCTGCTCCAGCTGGGCGGCGGTGTCGACCGAGAGGAAATCACCCTCCACCGGGAAGGTGCCCACCGTGAGGCCCGCCTCGATCAGCCGCAGCTGCTCCAGCTTCTCGGTGTGTTCCAGCGGTGAGTGGGGCAAGGCATTCCAGCGGGCCAGCACGTCGGCGCGGTAGCCGTAGATGCCTACATGGCCCCAGTAGGGCGCATGGGCGTGCCAGTGCTGCGGATCCTCACCGCGTACGTGCGGGATGGCGGAGCGGGAGAAGTAGAGAGCTCGGCCGTCGGCAGCCAGCAGCGTCTTGACCACATTGGGGTCGTGGATCTTCTCCGGCGGCATTCGGTAGATCGGGGTGAGCACCTGCGGCGTGGGCATGCGCCGCTCAAACTCCAGTGCCATCGCATCGATCACGGCCGGATCAATGAACGGCTGATCCCCCTGCACATTGATGATCACGCTGCGGGCCGCGGCCAAGGCGCCGCCCGTGGCCCCCGCCCGGGCAATCAGGGCCTCCACCACCGAGGCGAGCCGCTCGCTGCCGGAGCTGCAGCTGGCGCTGGTCATCAGCACCGGAAATCCCCAGCCCTCGGCCGCCGCCCGCAGCACCTCGCTGTCGGTGCAGAGCACCACGGCATCAGGCCGCTGCGCCAGGCGGCAACGCAGCAGCACCCGCTGCAGCATCGGCTGGCCGCCGATGTCGGCCATCACCTTGTTGGGCAGGCGGGACGACTCCAGCCGCGCCGGCACGGCCACCACGCAGGCCAGCGCCGGTGGGCTGGCGAGGGCGGCAGGCTCCGGCGCCGAGGCGCCACCACCGTGCTGCCGATCGCTCAAGCCACTGCCCGTCATCTGCTGCCAAGACCCTGGTGGCGGGAGCCTATTCCCACAGCGCCGTGAGGCTGCGGGCCTGCCGCACCAGCGCTTCCACCCGCTCCGGCGCCGCCGCTGGCCGGGCGCCGGCCTCCATCTGCCGGTACACATCCGCCACCCGCCAGGCAGCGGTGTCGGGGTCGGCGACATGGCGGGGGATCAGGTGCGCGTGCAGGTGCCGGGCCCCCTCCCCGAAAGCGATCACATAGACGCGCTCGCAGCCGGTGAGCTGGCGCACCAGGGCACTGCAGCGCTGCAACATCGGCCCGAAGCCCGCCGCCTCCGCGGCCGTGAAGGCGGCCGGGCCATCGAGGTGGCGGACCGCATCGAGCAGCAGCCAGCCCGGCAGCGGCGCCGGTGTGGGGTGGTGCCGCAGCAGCCACAGGGGCTGGCGCAGGATCTCGTACCGGGCGATCGCCTCCGGCTCGGCGTGCAGACGGCAGACGCCACAAGCGGCGGCCACTTCGCTCAATCCCACAGACGCATGGCGTCGTCGCGGGCGGCATACCAGCGGGCGGCCAGGGGCCCGCCCATCGTGCGGCATTCACGGAACCAGGGGCCGCCCAGGGTCCAGTGCAGCAGGGCGGCACCGCCCGGCTCCGGCGCCAGCGGCGGCGGCGCCTGCACATCGACGAGATGGTTCCAGCGGTCGGGCAGGGCGCCGATCTCGTGATCCCCCGCCAGCCAGTGGAAGCGGTGCAGATCGAGGCCGGAGGCGGTGTTGACGTACTCGGGGGTGAGCGCGGTGCAGCGGCTGGTGTTGAACAGCATCAACGAACTCCAGTTTTTCTTCGGATAGGCCGATTGCCGCTCACCGAGAAACTTCACGGTTTCGCCAGGAACGTGATCGTGCTGCACGCACATCACCGCGAAGCGATCATCCCGCAGGGCCCAGAGTTCAGTGATGTCACTGAGACACAACATGTCGCAGTCCATGAAAATCGCCCAGCCCTGATAGCCGCACAGCTGCGGCACGAGGAAGCGGGTGAACGAAAAGGCCGTGCTTTGCCTGGGATCCCGCTGGCGCCAGTACAACCCCTGGCACTCCAGCTGCGGCGTCTCGAGTGGTGTGATCGCCAGCGTTTGTGTGCTGGTCTGATACAGACTGTCGATCAACACATTGGTGGCCGCCCGCTCGCGCGGATCGACACCGATGAAAATGGGGATGGGCCTACTCATTGGGGTGAGCATATGTCCCGGCTCCCGTGAGCCATGCTGAGGGCACCTGCACGCGGTGGACCGTGAGTTTCATCCTGATCGCCGGCCCCTGTGTGATCGAAAGCCCGGAACTTGTGTTCGAGGTGGCCGAGCGGGTCAAGGCCATCACCGAGCGGCTCGGCATCACCTATGTGTTCAAGGCCAGCTTCGACAAGGCCAACCGCAGCTCCGGCGGCTCCTTCCGTGGCCCCGGCGTGGCCGAGGGCCTGGAGGTGCTGGCGGAAGTGAAGCGCCGCACCGGGCTGCCTCTGCTCACCGACATTCACGAAAGCCAGCAGGCCGCTCCAGTGGCCGCCGTGGTGGACGTGCTGCAGATTCCCGCCTTCCTCTGCCGTCAGACCGATCTGCTGCTGGCCGCCGCTGACGCCGTTCGCGGCACCGGCAAGACGATCAACGTGAAGAAAGGCCAGTTCCTCGCCCCCTGGGACATGGCGCAGGTGGTGACCAAACTGCGCGAGGCCGGCGTGGAGAAGCTCTGGCTCACCGAGCGGGGCTCCAGCTTCGGATACAACACCCTGGTGGTGGACTACCGCGGCCTGCCCCAGCTGCGGGCGCTCGGCTGCCCGGTGATCTTCGATGCCACCCACTCGGTGCAGCAGCCCGGTGGTCGTGGCAGCAGCAGCGGCGGCCAGCGTGAATACGTGGCGCCGCTGGCGCGCGCCGCCGTGGCCGTGGGGGTGGACGGCCTGTTCATGGAGGTGCATCCCGACCCGGAGAATGCCCTCAGCGACGGGCCCAACATGGTGCCGCTGCATCGCCTCGAACCCCTGCTGGAGCAGTTGCTGGCGATCCGCGCCCCGCTGCAGCAGCGCCCTGAAGCGGTCAGCACGCTGTGAATGGCGGCTGGCTGGCCCGCGGCCGCAGCCGGCTGGCGGCGCGGCGCTGCCGCGATCGGCTGCGGCAGCTGAAGCTGCTGGTGCTGGATGTGGACGGGGTGCTCACCGATGGCGGCCTCTGGACCACCGAGAGCGGTGAGGTGATCAAACGCTTCGATGTGCGCGACGGGCTGGGCATCCGCCTGCTGCAGCAGGCCGGGCTGGAGGTGGCCCTGCTGAGCGGCGGCAAGAGCGGTGCCACCGAGCAGCGGGCCCGCTACCTGGGCGTGCAGCACTGCCTCACCGGCGTGAAGGACAAACCCGCCGCCCTGGCGGCCCTGCAGCTGCAGCTGGGGCTGACCCCCGCCGCCACGGCCTTCGTGGGCGACGACCTCAACGACCTGCCGGTGCGGCCGGTGGTGGCGCTGCTGCTGTGCCCCGCCGACGCGGCGGCCCCCCTGCGACGCCACTGCGACTGGGTGCTGCCGCGGCTGGGCGGGGACGGGGCCGTGCGCCTAGTGGCGGAGGCGATCCTGCAGGCGCAGGGGCGCTGGCAGGCGCTGGCCGGCGCAGGCTGGCTGGACCGCAACGACGGAGGCGCAGCAACGCTCACCACCGCTCCCGGTCGAGCCGCTCGGCCCTGAGGGCACGCAGGCGCTCGCCCAACGCTGGCCCCTGGGTCAGGCCCGTGGCCAGCAGCTCCGCCGCCGTGCAGGGGGGCGGCAGCTGGCGCCAGCGCAGCAGCCAGCGCAGCAGTCCGCGGCGCAACGCCAGCCCAGGGGCGGGAGCGGCCGGCCCCGCGCCGCAGGCCAGGGCCAGCACCACGGAGTCGAGCGGCAGGCCCTTGCGCTCCAGCCGCTGGCTCAGCGCCGCCGGCGAGCGCGGCAGGGAGCCGCTGGGCAGGCGTTGCAGGCCCCGCAGTGCCTGCAGGCTGCGTTCTGGCAGTTGCAGGCGCTGCGCGGGCGGCAGCGGATCCTGGAGCGCAGCCAGCAGGGCCAGCAGCCGCCACGGGCCCGGCGACCAGCCTGGTAGATCCGCTGCCGCCCGCAGCCGGTCGGCCCAGCGCAGCCGCCGCCGCCAGCTGCTGTCGCCCTGCAGACCCGGGGCCAGCAGCGCCAGCCCCTGCCAGCCCTGCAGCAGCTGCAGGGCCTGCGGCCAGGGTTCGCGGCCCAGCAGCAGCTCCAGTTCCCGCCGCAGGCGCGTGCCCAGCGAGGGCACCGTGCCCGCCGCCGGCCAGGGCCAGCGGGCCAGGGTGTCGGTCCACTGCCGGAGGCTGCCGGGCGCCAGGTCCATGCCCAGGCGGGCGCCATAACGGGCCGCCCGCACCAGCCGGGTCGGGTCGTCGCTGAGGCTGCCGGCGTGGAGGAAACGCAGCCGCCGCGCGGCCAGATCCGCCAGACCGTCGTGGGGATCGAGCAGGGCGCCATCGGCAAGCACCAGCGCCATGGCGTTGATGCTCAGGTCGCGGCGGGCCAGGTCGTCGTCGAGGGAGCCGAAAAACACCGTGGGGTTAGCACCTGGATGGGGGTAGCGCTCGCCGCGTGCCGTGGCCAGATCCAGCACCACCCCATCGATCTCAAGCTCGGCGGTGCCGTAGGCCGGATGCAGCTGACAGAAGCCCAGCCCCGCTCCCGGTGTGCCCCGCAGGCGCTCCACCACCCGGTGGGCCGCCGGCGGTCCCGCCGCTTCACTGCCTTCTTCCACCACCAGATCGAGATCGGGCAGGCCACGCCAGGGGTCGTTGTGGACGCGGTGCAGCAGCAGATCCCGCACCGCACCGCCCACCAGAGCCACCCGCAGCGGCGCTGCGGCGCGCACCACCGTGGCCAGCACCCGCTGCACGGGGGGATCGAGCGCGTCGAGCAGCGAAAGGCCGGGCATGGGGGGAAAGCGATTGTTCTGAGTGAAGCGACGCCAGCCTTGTCCATCAGCACTTCACTGCACCGCGAAGGCGCGAACGCCTCATGTGATCACATCAAGCCACCGGGATCGACCAGATCATTGGAATAAACGAGCCGCCGGTTCATGCCCTGCCATCCCGGCAGCAGCAAGGCCAGATGGACAGGCAGAAAGGGGCTGTTGAGCCAGGCGGCGTCGTAGCGGATGCGGGCGCTTTTCACTGGATCAAAACGCATGTGATTGCCGCTGAGGATGTGGCTGCCGGTGGAAGGGCCCGGCATGAGCATCGCCGGCTCAAAGCTCAGATCAAGCCAGTGGCACAGGCGGGTGAGCGCAGCTTCGGGGGCCAGAGCCAGCTCCTCATAGCCCAGGAGAAACACAGGCTTGCCCGCCGTTTGCAGGCGCCGCTCGAGCTGGCCGTTGACACGGCGCCAGCGGACCAGCGACCGCCAGCCACTGGCCACCTGGCGCCGGGGGCGGCGTGCGATCGCGTGAACCCAGGAGCGCACATCGCGGACCAGAAACAGCACCCGGATTTCCATGCCAAGCGCCGCATCAGGCAGGGTCAGCAACTCCAGATCCGACTGAAACGAGTCGACCATCCAGCGCAGTGGCTCGGCGAGGGCTTGCTCTTGAGCATGCGCCACCAAACGCTGCCACTTTTGAGCCAGCGGCAGGTGATCGTGAGCCGGTAGCCACTCCAGAAGCGGCCCCCAGACCGGGCATTGCGCCGCGATACAACCGCAGGTGCAGCGACGTTCGTTGCGCAGTTCGCGCCGCAGCCTGGCCGGACCACCGCCTTCCTCACCGGGCGCAGGCCTACGCAACAGGCGCACCGCCTCGCCGAAGCCCTGCACCTGGGGATGGGCACCGAGCGCCAAATCAAGAAGGGTGGTACCGCTGTGGCCCAATCCACGGATGAGCAGCAGCTTCGGGCGAGTCGTCATCACTGGGAAGTGCGTAGCGTTCGGGAAACACGCTGTGGGAAGTGAAACAATCGATCCCGTGTCGATGCTGGGATCAAAGCTTATCCACACGCATACCTATAGACGCCAGGCATCTGAAATCATTCATTGCGGTGTTTTGACTGGACACATTGCCGAAGCCCAAAAGACTGCGGCTGCACATGTGAACCTTCTGGCATCACAATGAAGGTACTTAATGCTGTGAATTGGCGAGGCTCCCAACACGATGCTCCTGAATGGGCCGCAAGCAGTGGCTGAATCAACTCTTGATCCCCGTGCAGACCAACAAAAGGCAGCATGACAGCAGAAAAACCATTCACTCCCTCGGGATCAACACGCTGCAAAGGAATGGAATCAAAATAGGGCACCAGCCTATGCTTTTTAGCAGAAACGCTTGTGCACCCTTGCCGACAAACCCCTGTTTCACCAATAAAGCGAGCCAAATGCTTGTAGTTCTGAAGGGGATAAATCTTGGCAGAAAGCACTTCCTGGGAGTGCCAGAAATGCATGCTAATAATAATAGCAAAGACACACACTGTTGCTCGTCTTACATAAGGACTACCTGAGGCAATCAGACGTTGCCCCACATCCCCCAAAGCGAGGGCGAAGCAAGGGAGAAGCACAATAAAATATCGTTCAACAGCGAGTGGCTTAACCAGATCGATCAAACTGATGAGCCCTAAAAATGCCGCCGCTCCAGACAACAACCAACAGGCTTCACTGGAACCACGAACACTATCCCTTAGCTGAAGCCCTCTGTCTTTATCTCTTGATCGCCGCTGGCTTCCAAACGCTGAAATCAGCATGGCGAGCACGATCCCGATCACTGCAGCAGGAAAGGCTGGAAAGGCTCCATTCATCGCGGTGCTGAACACACCGATGACCGGCTGAGACACAATCCAGCTGGTTCTTCCACCACCTGCGCCACCGACCAAGACATGAAGCAACGGCCAAGCAAAGAGTGCCGGCAGAAGAGCTAGGCCCCAGCGACGACGACCAAGACATGGCGCCCCTCTCAGGACATCCAGCACCAGGAGCGTGAGGGCGTAGAACAAGCCGAAGTAATGACTAAGAGAAAGCAGCAGCAGGGAAAAGATAAAACAAAGGCGCAGAGCGTTAACTCTTGGCAGGTGAACCGAAGGCCCTTGCTGCTGAGACCGCCAGAGTATGGTCATGACCCCCACTGAGACTGTGGCAAAAAGCAGAGTCCAGGAATAAGGTCGAACTTCCTGGGCATAAAGACTGAAGAGGGGGCTTGTTCCGAGGAACAGGATCGCGATGATCTGGCGGGCGAAACCGCCGTTTTGCGTGGTCCATGCAATGGCGATCAGGCTCAGCCAGGCAGGAATCAGGCTCAGAAAGCGGGTCGGGATTTCACCAGATCCAAACATGCCGACCCACAGCCGCAGCAGGGTCAGATGAAGGGGGGGATGGGTATCAGGAAGGATCCATTCCTTGAACAAGACATGCCATGAGGAAGCATTGGCAGCCCCAATGGAGAACAATTCATCGTGCCAGTAAGAGTACGCTTGAAACACGCCCCTCGAGCAGAGGAGTATCAGTAAAAGCAGAACGACCAGCAAGATCCGGCGTTGTTGCTTGATCTCCGTTGGATAGCGGCTCTCCTTCACCGCGGCTTGATCGGCGCCAGCCGGGGATCGAGGATCTTGGCGCTCATACCCTCGAACTTCACCGCGATCGAGATCTTCTCACCGCTGCCGAACAGGTGGGTGATGATCCCGTCGCCGAAGCTGGCATGGTGCAGGGTGTCACCTACCGCCCAGAGCCGCGCCGGGGCGCGGTGGCGCACGGCATTGGCCTGCTCAGCAGAACCACCGCCGTCAGCAGCGCCGCCCCCGGCCCGTTGTGCGCTGCGCGGGTTGTCGTCCCGGTCGATGCGGGTGAGCCGGTCGAGCCGCTGCTCACGGCGCAGCGCCGCACCACCGCTGCGGGGCACATCGCCCTGCACCAGCTCCGGCGGCAGCTCCGAGAGAAACACCGACGGCACCGCCGGCTCGCGCATGCCGCCCCACAGCCGCCGCTCGCTGGCATGGGAGAGGAACAGCCGCTCCTTGGCGCGGGTGATGCCCACATAACAGAGGCGCCGCTCCTCCTCCAGGGCAGCGGGATCCTCCAGGGAGCGATAGCTGGGGAACAGCCCCTGCTCCAGCCCCACCAGGCACACCACCGGAAACTCCAGCCCCTTGCTGGCGTGCAGGGTCATCAGAGTGACGCGATCGGACTCGGTGTCCTTGCTGTCGGCGTCGCTGGCCAGGGCGGCGGACGCAAGGAAACCCTCCAGCGAGCCCTCCTCGTTCTCCTCCTGGTATTGCAGGGCCGCGTTCACCAGTTCCTGCAGGTTGCGCCGCCGCTCCTCCGCCTCATCGGTGCCCTCACTGATCAGTTCAGCCACATAGCCGCTCTGCTCCATCACCCGCTGCACCAGCTCCGATGGGGGGGCGTCCTGCGCGCGGCGGCTCAGGTCGCCGATCAGCTCGGCGAACTGCAGCAGCCCCTTCGCCGAGCGGCCCGCCAGCGAGCGCACCGCCTCGGGGTCGTTCACCACCTCCCACAGCGGCAGACCCAGCTGGCTGGCGGCATCGCTGAGGCGCTGCACGGTGGTCTTGCCGATGCCGCGGCGCGGCACATTCATCACCCGCAGCAGGCTGACGCTGTCCGCCGGGTTGACCAGCAGCCGCAGGTAGGCGAGCACATCCTTGATCTCGCGCCGGTCGTAGAAGCGCAGTCCCCCCACCACGATGTAGGGGAGGCCCCAGCGCACCAGGGATTCCTCCATCGCCCGGCTCTGGGCGTTGGTGCGATACAGCACGGCCATGTCGCCCCAGCGCAGCTCCGGGTGGGCCGCCTCGAGCATGCGCAGGCGGTGCACCACCGCCTCGGCCTCGGCGATCTCGTCGTCGCAGCGGGTGACCACGATCGGCTCCCCCTCGCCGCGGGTGGGGCGCAGCACCTTGTCGATGCGCTCGCTGTTGTGGGCGATCAGGGCGTTGGCCGCCTCCAGGATCGTGGCGGTGGAGCGGTAGTTCTCCTCCAGCTTCACCATCGTGCGGGTGGCCTCGTCGCTGGCCTTGTCGCCGAAGTCGTCCTGGAAGCCCATCAGGATCGTGAAATCGGCGGCGCGGAAGCTGTAGATGCTCTGATCCGCATCCCCCACCACGAACACCGAGCGCTGGCCCCAGTCGTCGAACTGCTCGGGGTCGCGGCCGCCCGTGACCAGCAGCTTGATCAGGTCGTACTGGGTGCGGTTGGTGTCCTGGTATTCATCCACCAGCACGTGGCGGAAACGGCCGTGCCAGTAGTGCCGCACCTGCTCGTTGGTCTGCAGCAGCTGCACCGGCAGCAGCAGCAGGTCGTCGAAGTCGAGGGCGTTGTTGGCCGCCAGGGCGCGGCGGTAGCGGCGGTACACATCCGCCACCATCTTTCCCCGCTGCCCCTGCTGCTCCTGCTCCAGCTGCTCGGGCAGCCAGCCCTGGTTCTTGGCGTTGCTGATCGCCCAGCGCACCTTCTTGGGCTCGAAGCGCTTGGGATCGAGCCCCAGCTCCTGGGTGACGATCTCCTTCACCAGGGTCTGGGCGTCGCCCTCGTCGTAGATGGAGAACTGGCGGGTCCAGGTGAGTCCTTCGGGATCCCGGTACTTGTCGATGTCGAAGCGCAGCAGCCGCGCGAACAGGGCGTGGAAGGTGCCGATCCACAGCTCCTTGGTGATCTCCCGGTAGATGCGGGTGCGCAGCTGACGCTGCTGCACCGGCGAGAGGGTGCTCAGCGGCTGGCCGAACTGGCTGGTGGCGAGCCGCTGGGCCAGCAGCAGCTCCAGCCGCTCCTTCATCTCCCGCGCCGCCTTGTTGGTGAAGGTGACGGCCAGGAGCTGGTGCGGATCGACGCCGTGATGGCCGATCAGGTGGGCGATGCGGTGCGTGAGCGCGCGCGTCTTGCCGCTGCCGGCACCGGCCACCACCAGCAGCGGGCCGTTGTGGTGGTCCACCGCCCGGCGCTGGGCGTCGTTGAGGCCGGCTAGGAAGCTCACGGATTGAGCCTAGGGGGCCATGCCATCACCGAAAGCCATCTTCCGACGATCCAGCTGCGACGCGAAGGGATGATGGAGCAACAGTGCCAGGGCAACCAGGCTGAGGGGGATAAGAGGAGCGGAATAACGAATCAAAAAATGGGTTGAAAGTCCGTAGAACAAAAAGTAGCCAGCGGGCAACAGTGAGATCAGGATCCAGTCAGGCTTCCGCAGCCAGAGCCCAAGCAAAGGCATGAACACCAGGGAGAGCATTGCCACCCCATTCAGGATCGTGGTGCTCCAGCTGTAAGCGTGAGCGAAGGACCAGATACCCTTCCAAAGGAAAGCTGGGGTAACAAGCAGATGACGAAGGCTGTTGGCCTGAATGTTGCGAACAGCGATCTTCTTGAGAGCATTTTCCTGATCAGACAGTTGGTCGACAGGAAGATTTGCTTTGAGCTTTGCGGGCACCACGCGCTTCCCAACCTGATAGAAACTCACGACCTCATCCAAGCGGCCAGCGGTGATTGCACGCTGGTCACAGGGAAGATTGCGTGTGAATCGTTGTAGTGAGCCATCGCATTCCAGCTGACTCGGGGCAAAGCCGAGAAAGGGTTCAAACAGGTCCTCGCGCAGACGCTCTGGCGAGAATGCATAGAAGGCGCCTCGAAGCTCATCGGCAGTCATCTTATTGTAACTGGCACGGATGAGCAGCACATCGGCACCTCCGCGTGCCAGGGCGAAATCATTGAAGAGAAGAAAGTTGCGAGTCATCCATGGCACAGTGAACAGACAGATTCCCAGTAACAGAGCAGTGGCGCATACGAAGGGCCTCTGATGCCTCCGCTGCGCTTCTCGCATGATCAGCACGAGGATCACCGGAACGGCAATCATGCAGACGTACTGGCCGGAAGCCTTGGTGAGCAACACCAGCGAAATCCCACCGCCGGCGAGCAATGCAAGGGGGGCGCCAGGTCGACGTCGGGCCAACACCAACAGCACTGCACTCAGGACGAAGAAGGCAGCTGCCGGTAACTCCGTCTTGAAGTTCTCAAGCTCGGATGAAACCAAAAAGGACCAGCTACCCAGCAGCACACCCATAGCAACGATGTGGGCCAGCCAGGGCGGTCGAAACAACAACCAGCAGAGCCACCAGAGCCCCGCGAACAGCATGAGTGCGTACAGGAGATTCACCTTCAAAGCCTGCTCCAGGAGACCATGGTCTGCAAGGAAACGGGAGAATGGCTGAGGCAGACCAGGGCCTTTGGAGAGTGACAGCACGGATGCGAGGATCAGGTTTGGAAGGGGTTCACGCCTGTACCCTGGGATGGCTGGATTCTCTTCAAAGCCATAGGTGCCGCCAACCACCAAGTTGTAGGCAGCATGCAGGTTCTGTCGCGCATCGCCTCCCACCGGCTCCAGCCGAATCTCTTGGCCGGCCTCCAGAAGCAACCAGCAGATCAGGACCCCCACCACAGCCGCCAGAACCGATGCCCAACGCAGACCCGTAACCTTGGTGAGCCAGGGCAATCGCATATTCAGCGAAAACTCTGCCCCATCGTCGCATCCCTTCAACGTTGGATGGAGATCCTTGAACCAAGCGGAAACGAGCCGAATCCTTCATGCAGGCCAGGAAGATCGGTCGCCGGAGCGGGATCGGAATGATGGCATCACCATGGCGTCACCCTCGGTGTCGGTGATCATTCCCTGTTTCAACGAAGCCGGTGCGATTCGCCGCACGGTGGAGGAAATCCTGGCTGCCATTGACACCAGCGGACTCAAGGCCGTGGAGGTGATGGTGGTCGACGACGGCTCCCACGACGGCAGCGCTGAGATTCTTAGCGAGCTGGAGAATCTGTATGGCAGCCGGCGAATGCGAGTGATTAGCCATAGTCGAAACCGTGGCTACGGGGCTGCTCTGAAAACCGGCATCCGCCGGTCCCATTCCGAACTGATCTGCATCACGTATGCCGACGGCACTTACCCGAATGAGCTGATTCCTGAATTGGTCGATGAAGCCGCGGAACACGACATGCTCGTGGGTGCACGCATTGCCGAAGATGTCGAGTATTCGAAGCTGCGCACGATTCCTAAACTCTTCCTGGTCCCTTGGGTTTCCTTTCTTTCTGGCCAGGATGTGCCCGATATCAATTCTGGCTTTCGCTTTTTCCGTAGGGATGTTGCCTTGCGCTTCCTGGAATTACTGCCGAACGGATTCAGCTTTACAACCACCATAACGATCTGCATGCTGCGAAACAACTTCGATGTTGCCTACATTCCGATCAGCTATCGGCGTCGAATCGGCAATAGCCATATTCAGCCAATCAAGGACACCATTAATTTCGTTCATTTGATTAGCCGCACTGGCATGTACTTTGCTCCACTTCGGCTTCTCTTGCCGCTCGTGGTGGCGCTGAGCATCTGCTTCATTCTTAGCCTGTTCTATGATGCCTTTGTGTTGCGTAATCTCACAGATAAGACAATCCTCATTGGCTTTGCAGCTCTCAACATCCTGATGTTTGCCATGTTGGCCGACATGATCGACAAACGCAACATCTAAGTCGTTTCCATGCCTGATTCAGCTCACAGGGTTGGCCAATCAAGTTGGCGGAGCCAGAACCTGGCAGCGAACGGGCTGGGGGAAGGGAATCCTCCTTCCTCAGCGGATGCGGAGCCATTCCACGACGCTTGGAGCGACCAGAGCGGGCGATGAACCCCCCTGACCAGGTTGGGCTTCCGGTTGACAGCCAACTCACGCTCCCCCCTTTGTGGACCTGCCCAAACCTTCCTATTCCTTTTGGCCCGACCTCTCTGCGCACTGGCTCAGAAGGGTGGCCAACTGGTCGTGGTGATGGCCCGTCGTGAACCTGGTCAGGCATCGATGGCGGCCTCGATTGCCGAGCCTTTCGGCGAAGGCGGGGTCAGCAGCCAGGCGGCTGATCGCATTCCCCATCGCCTTCCAGTCCCCCTCGGGCACCAGGATCCCTGTCTCACCGTCGATCACCACGTCCGGTATCCCCGCATGCCATGTGGCCACGACGGGCAAACCGCTCAGCTGGGCCTCCATCACCGCTACGGGTGAGCCTTCCTGGTCGCCATCGGGGGCGGTGAGCGAGTGTTGGAGGAAGCCTCTGCTGTGGCGCATCAACTCCGCCACCTCGGCAGGCGTCCGCAGCCCGGCAAACCTCACCCGTTCGGCGATGCCCAGCTGGATGGCCCGCTGGTGTGCCTGAGCAAGCAGGGGCCCCTCCCCGACCATCACCAGCTGGAGCTCTGGCAAGTCCCTGGCAGCCAGGGCGAAGGCGGCCAGGGTGAGCAGCGGGCCCTTCTTGGCCACGAACCGACCGACACTGAGGAACAGGGGGGGGGCCGCGGCAGGATCGGCTCCGTGGAACACGGCTGGATTCGCCCCGGACGGACTCACCAGCACGGGCAGGGGGCTTGTTCGTCTGTGGGCCAGGCCCAACACCGTCTTCCGCATGATCTCCGACTTCACCACAGCTGCGCTCGAGAGCTCCAGCAACCGCTCGTAGCGCTCCTTCAGGTGGAACAGGTAGCGGTGGGCGGATGCATCGGCCCCCCGGAAATGCACGATCAGGGGAAGGCCGGTGGCCGGAACCAGTTCCATGATCTGCACCGCATGGAAGCCGAACTCCGCCAGCACCACAACGGGTTGCTCTATTCGGCAGATCCTGCTCACCAGCCGGGAGGGCAGCCAGGTGCCGAACCGCCTCACCGCTTGCGCCAGACATCTGGGCAGAGCCGGTGCCAGCCGATGGAGCGCCTTGCTGACCACAATCGAAAGGCCGTAGGCCGTCCGCAGCGGCGGGCCTGACCAGGGAATCTCGTCGGCGCAGACCACGACCGTGTCGAAGGGAAGCCCGGTGGCGTTGGCCCTGATGAAGGTTTCCGAGGGTGCCCTGAGGCTTGGCACCAGGAGCAGCAACCGCTCAGCCATCGGGCTGCGGCGCTGCGACGGGCAGGTTCAGAGCCCACCGCCACAGGGGCTCGATTTCCGTCCACTCCTGCGATGCCAACCGCTGACGGCCTGCTGACCCGAGCCGTGCACAACGCCGCTCATCGGACAGCAGGGCTTCGATCGCTTCGGCCAGGCACCCGGGGTTCTCGGCCGGCACCACGAGGCCGGTGCGGTCGTGCTCAACCAGCTCAAGCGGCCCCGGGGAGGAATCCGTCACGATCACCGGCAGACCGGTGGCCATCGCCTCCAGCAAGGCATTGGGCATCCCTTCGAACCGGGAGGGCAACACGAAGATCCTGGCCTGGTGGAAATAGGGAAGAACGGTGCTCTGGAAGCCCTCGAAGCGAACCTGGGCTGCGATCCCCAGGGACCGGGCCTGGTCCTCCAGGGCCCCACGCTCCGGACCATCCCCCACAACCACCAACCGCCACTCCCCCGAGGCTGGTGACACTCGGGCCATGGCTTCCAGCAACAGATCGAGTCCTTTCTGGGGCACCAGCCGAGCCACGGCGAGACAAACCTTCGACGGTTGGAGGTCCGGCCGTCCTGCACCGGCCAGGGATAGCCCGGGCGGCAGGGGGTTGGGCAACAGGCGAGCCTGGGTGAGGCCCAGATCGGTTTCCAGGGTCGCCAGCACCCCAAGCGTGTTGGCGGTGAGCGCATCGGCGCGGCGGTAAAGCAGACGCCGCAGACGCTGCCACGGGAAGCCAAGGGTCTGCCGGCGGGGATCGTTGCGTTCCGACACGGCCAGGTGGAGGGGCAGATCCCAGCAGGCCTGGCAGGCGAGCATGTTGGTCTTGGTGAGCAGGGCCAGCAGCCGGGGTGGTCGCTCCGCCAGCACCCGTTCCCGCAGCAAGGAGGCCTGGGGCCCGCCCACCCCACGCACCAGCCAACGCAACAGGCCGGCGCCCTGGGGAGGGCGCAACCGCCGGAGCCAGGGCCAGAGGGTGATGAGCAGGAACCAGGACGCCAGGCGCGGCAGCCACAGCTTGAGGAATCGGCGACCGCGGGCGAGCAGGGAGCGGTTCCACCAATCGCCGCGTCGGGCCGCCGCAACGGCGGCGCCAAGGTCGAGCAGCCGTACCCCGGCCGGCACCGCGTGCACCGGGGTCGGATCCGGCAGCAGGGAGACAACCGTGATCTGGTAGCCCTGCCCGGCGAAATGGGCAGCGGCCATCATGGCGACCTTCTGGGCACCCCCAGGGCCCAGATGGGGCAGCACGATCCAGAGGTCGTCAGCCATTGAGGGCCTCGACGAAGCGTTGTGCGAGCTGTGCGTCGCTGAACTCTTCACGGACGTGCTGAGCTGCCTGGCCCAGGCGGCGCCGCAAGAGGGCATCCCGGTGCAGGGTGATGATGGCGTTCGCCAACTCCAGATCCGAGGCTGCTTCGGGTAACAGCAGTCCGTTCTCCCCATCCCGGATCAGGTCGGCTGGGCCGGTCGGACAGTCGCAGGCCACGCAGGCGCAGCCCGAGGCCATGGCCTCCAGAAGAACATTGGGGAAGCCTTCGAAGCGGGAGGGCAGGATGAACATCTCGCAAGCCGAATACCAGTCGCCAATGTTTCCCACCACCCCTGGAAAGTGGACGCGCCCCATGGCTGCCGAGGAGGGGGGCAACAAGGACTGTAGGTCGGCCACTTGATCCCTACCGCGGTAGGGCTTGATGGTGAGTCCAGCAATCACAAGGTGGAGCCCTGGGCAGTCGTCAGCGATCAACGCAAACGCCCTCACCAAGCGATCGAAGCCTTTCTGAAACGCTTTGGTTCCAACTGCAAGAAGCAGGGCGGGTGGAGGCCCAGCAGTGCCTGAATCGTCTTGACGCAGACAAGGATCCAGAACAGTAACTGGATCCACATGAGGCGCAAATGAAGACAATGGCCAGCTCACCGAATTCGGCAGCAACAGCTGTGGCGTGGCGCCCAGATGCCGCCTGAGCCAATCACCGGTCTGATGGGTCTGCACGAGATGAAGGTCAGCCCTGCGGTAGGTGAGCCATCGCAGCAGGCGCCATGGCAGAGACGGGGGCTTGGCGGGTGGATAGTTGCGCTCAGAGATCCAGCACTTCAGCGGCAGACCCCATACCGCCAGGATCAGTTTGATCGCTGGAAGGGTAGTCATCCCAATGGCAATCTCGATTCGGTTGCGGCGTAGCCAATGCCGTAACGTCAGCACCCTCCATGGGAATCCCAGCCAGCCCAAGGCGGCCACCCAGGCTGGATCAGGGGCTTCAACCTCACGTAAAACACCCTCAGGGAGGGGGTAGAAGTCGTGGCGGGCCTGCCGCCGCGTGAGGACAACAGGAAGATGGCCAGCCTCGCGGCACCATTGCGCCATCCGCAGCGTCACGCGTTCAGCACCACCAGTCTTGAGAGAGTCGATGTAGAACGCCACACGCACTGTCATTGCGACGGAGCCAGGTAGGAAGCAAACATAACTCTGATCTTGGGGAGGAAACGTGGCTCAAATGTGGTCTTGATGATGAGAGTGATCAAGTGATGGATCTGCTCATCTTCCTTCGCAACCAACCAGCCCGTGCCATCTGTTGTTGCAACTGCCCCAAGCATCTCCCTGGCGAAGCCACGGTGATCTTCCTGAGCACTGCTGGCATCAAAGCAAGGCCTGTGGCAATGGTCGTGGACTCGGCGCAATCGATGACAGGCGAGCCGCCACCGCTCAGCATCCTGTTGGTGCCAAGCCTGAAGGGCTTCAATGGCCAGGCATCGCATCAGATTACGGGTAGATCTGTAGGCGCTATCGGGATCAATGGCCGTGAGGTCAACGCTGTCGATGATGACAGAGACTCGAATCCCCACAGACTCGAAGGAATCAATACTCCCCAGAGACAGATACAATCTAGAAAGTGCTGTGAAAACCGAAACCAGCAGCTTTGCTCGGTTTTCCCGGTTGGCGCGCTGGCAGATAAACACGCCTGGATCGCTCAACAGCTGCTGGACCAGCCGCTCCAGATCAGCAGCCGCATGCTCCATCAGTGGGAAATCATCAGTTGCAATCGCCTGGTAAGCAATGATGATCAAGGAATACCAGCGATAGTGCTCAGGAAGCTTGCTGCTGGCAGCGATCAACTGAAACAGAGCCAGTCGCTGCTTCAGATCACCAGGCCGCATTGACCGGCGAAAGAGAAGGCGATGAAGATAATGCGTATGGCCTGAGTTAAGCCATAGATCCTCAATCTTGCACACGGCAAAGGAATAATCATTCCGAGCCATTGCCTGAGGAATAATCGCGGCAAGCACCGCAGGATTGCGGGGCCACCGCTCCAGAAACCGCATCAAGAGCTGATAGGCAGCAAGCCGCCTGCCGAAGCAACGTAAGCCAGCAGCTATCGCTACAGTCACCCAAGCCAGAACCCATTCAGGAAGGTAAGTGCGGATTCGCCGCCTACTGGGCTGGATCATTGATGGCTTGAGTGCCTCACGGGATTGGGTCGGCTGTCAGTGAACTGTCTACTGACGGCTCAGAGGTAAGGGTGGCGTCCGCGGGAGCACTGAACAGGCACAGCGACGTGGCCGCCAGGAAACCGATCAAACACTGGGTGACTTGATTGGTGCGATAGATGGTAGTGGCGAGGGTGTTGAGCAGGAGCAACACATTGAGGGAAACAGCTACTTGAAAAAACGCAAGGTGTGAGGGCGTTGTGTCACATCGGGACGCAATGCTCTGGAATTGTCGCCTAAGACCCATGGAGACGAGAATCACCACAATCAGAAATGCCATTATGCCAAGCACACCAAGCTGGCCACCGATCTGAGCGATCGTGTTGTGAGCATGGCCGAATCCACCTCCTTCCCTCAGGTGGCTGCACATATCGTTTGCCTGTGGGCCGTAGCCCACACCATAAAGAAACCGATTCGCCCCAGTAAACATCAACGACAGCCAACATGCCCCCGCTCTCAGCCTACCCAGATCAGAAGACTGATTGATGTTCGCATCAGGGGCCAAGAAAAACCACCACGACCCAATGACCATGACAGCCATGGCAGCGGTGGCAAACACAACGGAAAGAAACTTTGAGGAGCCCCTCCTCCAGCGTGCAGCTACCCAACCAATCAGAAGAGCCACTGGCGGAGCTATCTGGGCAAGGCGGGAATCCGTGCTCACGCAGAGAGCATAACCAACAACTGCTGTCGTGGTGCCGATCAGACGCTCGAGGAACGATCGAGAGAGCAATGAGTAACTGGCCGAACTGAGCGTAAGAAGCATCAGGATCGTGGCAAAACGATTGATGCCTCCATGGCCATCCATGGTCGCCTCGTACACATCTCTAACATAGGTTGTGCTCCACAAGCTTGCGGCAGAATGATGCTGCAAAAAGTAGGCCATAAGCAGCAAGGGGGTGAGCGCCAACCATCCGAATGAAAACCTCCATGCGCGCAAGCTCTGGCTGGCACCGATCATGAAGCCGATGGCAATCAACAGGAAGGTCGTAGGCCCATCAATATCCTCACGGAGAACAATCAAGCGAGTGTTCACGAGTAGAAGAGCCAACAGAATGGCTTCCAGCGGAGGCTGCAAGGAGTGTGTCCTAAACTTGGCAACCATCTGATTGGTCAAGCGGATAGCCATCCAGATCACCAGCAAACCCAGCGCGGGCTTGCGTCCTTCAGTGAAGGAATGAAGTGTGATCACAATGGGAAGAATGCCGTCATAGGCCTGAATGGCCCAAAGACGCGACAGGAGCAGATTGGGCAGGCAAACAAGCAAATTCCAAACTTGATTGCGTTCGATCATTCCACCGAGGCAATGTTAGGAAGATAACGAAGCATGGCTTGCGTACGGCGATGATAGGTATGCTGAGCGGCACATTCGATACGCGCCTCAAGCGGGCATCCCAAGCCCTTGAGACTGTTATGCAGAGCGGCGAGGAATGAATCCACTGTTGGCTCGCAAAGAGCAGCAAACGGGCGATAACTCTCCAAAGCATCAATGGCCGAAGCCACAACCGGCAGCCCGGCGGCCAGATACTCAAAGAACTTCATGGGAAACATGGAGCGGGTGTATCTGTTGAAGCGAAGCGGCAGAAGGCCCACATCAAGACCCTTCATATAGGCAGGTAAATCATGATAGGACTTGACGCCAAGCCAGTAAACATTAGAACAATCCAGCAAGCCGGAAAGCTGGGTACTGGGATCACCCTCACCAACGGGACCGATCATCACATAGGACCAGCTTGGCGACGCCTCTGCAAGCTTGGCAAGCAAGTCAAGGTCAAGCTTGTAGGCACTGATGGCCCCCACAAAGCCGATTCGAGGTTGGGGGATGATGGCAATATCGCGAGGAATCTCAAGATCAGGCTCAAGTGCCTGCGCGAAGTGATTGTAGTCAGCAACGTTTGAGAAGTAGTACGTATTAGGATTATACTTACGACGACTCTCCTGAAGGGCAGGAGAGGTTACAAAGACAAGATCAGCAGCCCGACACAGACGTTCCTCCCACGCGGAGAGATCCAGATCATCCATGTCCGGTTGAGCCTGGATGTCATCTACGCAATGGTAAACCAGAGTTGCATACGGACCGGGCATTCCATAAGCAAGGGTCTTTGGATTGTAAGTCCATAACAATTCCGCTCGCATCCCCAGCCAGCGCCGAGCCAGAGCCAGACCGCCAAGCAAGATGAATC
Source organism: Cyanobium sp. ULC065 (assembly GCF_977927515.1). The sequence continues at coordinate 69,073 of NZ_OZ376393.1, forward strand.
GGTTGATCCGAGTGGCAAGTTGACCACGAACCCCAGGCAAAACCAATGGTGACCAAACCCAGAGGTTGGGCTTCTGCTGCCGTGGCGGCATCAAGCCCTTGACTAAACGACGTAAAATTCTGCCAAAATCTTGAGCCTGACGGCGCGGTGCACGTAAACCCAGTGACTCGACATAAAGAACTCGATGACCAAGATCAGCCAACTCGGAAGCGACGTGTTGCTTATTGGTCCAAAGTAGTTGATCCCAATCTGCAGTGGCCAGAAGGGTGATGTCAGCCATTGTCCAGCGAAACGAGCTCCCTGAAGGTTTCCGACCTGGCCTGAAGTTGTTGATAATCTCCGTAGGCCCTAATCATCCCATCCGCAAATTCATAGATTCGATCGCAGTTCTTAACAGTGCTTAAGCGATGTGCAATCACAATTGTGGTGCATCTACGACCGATCAGCTCAAGCGAGTCTAAAACGCTGCTCTCAGTTTTATTGTCCAAAGAGCTTGTCGCCTCATCCAGAACGAGTACCTTGGCCTTCTTGTAAAAAGCCCTTGCAAGGGCGAGGCGCTGACGCTGTCCACCGGAGAGTCGCAAACCATTTTCCCCGATCATTGTATAGAGTCCATATGGCAACTCAGAGACAAACTCATTTAACTGAGCAGCTTCCAAAGCCTCCCAAACGGCATAATCATTGATCTCTTCCTCATCCACTCCAAAAGCAACATTTTCACGGATGCTCGTATCGAGCAGAACAATCGATTGAGGGACCATCGCGCAGCAAGCTTGCCAAGCTGGCGTTTCTTCATAAGCCAATTCAATCCCATCCAGCTCGATGCATCCCCTTTGCGGCTTATAGAGGGCAAGCAGGAGGTGGGCGGTGGTGGATTTACCTCCGCCAGTTTTGCCGACCAAAGCAACCCTTGACCCAATGGGGATCGTGATGTTGACTCCTTTGATCACCCAATCTTCCGAACTGGCATAACGGAACCAAACATCATTCAGTCTTATTGTGTGCTTAGGCATCACCCCAGCAGGAGAGGGGGTACCAGGGCTTAGAAGAGTGGCCCGTGACGCCTTCAGATCCAGCAGCTGTAAGGCATCCGAGATATCTGGAAGGCTGCCTCGAAACCGGTTGACAGATCGAAAAATCGACTGGATTGGGGCTGAGATTCTCAAGGCTGCAAACATGACAGCTGCCAATGCAGGCAAGGCTTGCTGCAGCTTTCTATCTGGATCCAACAAGATGGGAATAAGGCCAATCGCGAAGAGCATCGTGATTCCGGCCGGCTCAATGATGTAGCGAGGGATATCAGGCAGAAGCTTTGAAATTCTGTCGTAACGTTTTCCTGTGACTCCAATGGACCAGAACTTGTCGATGAATCGCTGCTCGGCCGCATAGAGCTGAACATCACGGATTGAACGAATAGATTCGACCAGCAACGAGTTGATTCTCAACGCAAACCGCAGCTTCTGCTTGGAGGCAAGCCTTAAGGGTGCAATCAGCAGTGCCGACACCGAGGCGTAGGCAGCAACGAGAGTGACAAAGAGAATGATCGCAACAGGGCCCAGGACAACTGCGACACCAATCGTAAGCACACCAACAGATAATGCGCTGGAAATCACTGACAGCATAGGCAGAATGATGTCATCAGATATCTTGCTGAGGATACGGTTGAGACGTGCAAGAAGGTGGGCAGACTTTTGAGCCTGGAAGTACTCGTAATCTTGCATCAGAATATTTGCATAGATCCGATTGCCGTAATCCGACCAAATCTGCGCGCTGAGGAAACTCTGTAGTGCAGCAGTGAGAAACTTTAAGCCTGTTGACAACCAAATCAAACCAATTAGGATGCTCACCATCCAAAGTGATTGAGAGGCTCTACCGCCGCCAAAGAACCAGATCTGTGGAATTCTGTCGGGCAGCTTGACCCCGCTCAAGGCACCCACAAGGCGAGCCAGAAGCCCAACGAAAACCAGATCCAGCAGGCCAACCAATAAAGAGATCACCAGCAAAGCGATCAGACCCTGCAGACGCTTTTTTGGCAAAAATGACAATAATCGGCCCAGTTGGGCCAGCGTCTGGCTTTGCAGCCCGGCAGGGAGGCTCAACTTCACTGAAATCGAAGACTCTGCTCAATGGCCCGATAACCTTATCGGTCACATCCGACAGGGTGCCTGCGTCCAAGCCAGTCACAGAACCGATCGTCCACGCCAGCGGCTTGTGAGGCTGCGCAGCTTGGAGAGGATCCTCATGGCTTCCAGGCTCGCGGGCGAGGGATTCCGCAGCGGCGGAGTGAGGGATGACAGCCGGTCCCAATGCTGGTCGATGGACTTGAGGGCCTCTGCCCAGCGGTACCTCAGTTCCTGCTCCGAGAACATGGACAACAGCCTGTTGCATTGGGCGGGGTCTGCCTGCCAATGGCCCGGATCAGCAGCCGCAGCAATGATTCGCTCTAGGTCGGCCTGGAGTGTGCCAAAGCCGATCTGGTGGCCAACCGCCCCCGGGTCAAGGAAGTCAGCCAGGGCATGGTTGACACTGCTGAACACCACACAGCCACTGGCAAGCGCCTCCAGTGGTGGAAGTCCGAAGCCCTCGCTGAGCCCTTCGCTGCGCCAGTAATCGGCCGAGTCGTAGAGATACACCTTGGCGGAGCGGAACAAGCCCACCAAGTCGTCGACCCAGCCGCTCTGCACCTCAACCCGGAGGCCTTGGGCCCGCAAGGCCGGCACCAGTTGCTGCAGCACGTAGGCGCTGCTCTTGCGAGCCTGCACCAGCACATCAATAGGGCGCCGGGCCACCAGGGCCGGATCGGCGACACTGTCGTCGTCCCCCCAGCTTGCATCAATGGCATTTGGCACCAGAAACAGCGGGTTGCGTGGCGCCCGATTTCCCCAGTACCCGAGCGTGTTGCGGCTCACCGCCAACACCGGCACGCCAGCGGGCAAATCAAAGCCATACCCAGTGCTATGGGCGTGATACGCCACCGCCCTGCCCCGCAGCAGGCGCAGCTGCCTGGGCACGTCAAACCCCCAGCTCACGATCCAAAGAGCCGAACCGGGTGCTCGCTCCTGGCGAAGCAGATCGGCCAGATAGGGCCTGCCGGGTTCCTTTCGCCGATAGGTGACCACCTCCGTGGGCACGATTGAAGCGGTGAGGCGGGCCGTTTGCAGTTCAACCTGAAGACCGCCACAGCGGAAGCGACCGCTGGTGCCGGGCACAAGGAAGCGAAGGGGGCGCAAAGGCGATCTGGCAGCCGCCGCTGACTCTGGCGCAGGGGAGGGCCGGTGCCGGCTCAGGCGGCGACGGCCTCGGTGCTGCCGGTGCGCTGGCGCCGGGTGAGGAAGCCGAACAGCACCTTGCCGATGGCGGCCACCAAGTTGCCTTCCAACTCCTGGAACATCACCATGTTGAGGTGGAAGGCGTGGTTGGCCTCCTCCACGATGCGATCGGCGGTGGCTTGATCGATCGGCAACTGATCGAGGCTTTCGCGATAGCTGGCCTTGAAGGCCTTCTCATCGGGAATGGCATCGAATTCGTAGAACCGCAGGCCATCGTGTTCGCCCAGGTTCATCGCTTTCTGAGCGATGTTCTTGAGGATCTGGCCGCCGGAAAGGTCGCCGATGTAGCGGGTGTAGTGGTGACCCACCAGCAGCTCGGGGGATTCTTTGGCCACCTGATGAAGGCGTTCCACGTACTTCTGGGCGCCCGGAGTGGGCTGCACCTGCTGACGCCAGCCGGCGCCGAAGTAGAAGGCAAGATCAGCCTCAAGAGCGCTGCGGCGGTTGAGGGCGTCGTGGGCGATAGGCCCCACCACCGGGTGAGACTTGAGGGCGCCGATCTCTTCCTCCATCGCGCTGTACACGAAATAAAGGTCGGCAACCAGCTTGCGGTAGCTGATCTTGTCGACCACCCCTTTGAGGAAGCAGGTGACGAAGCCGGTGTTCTCGGCCATCGTGTGCGCCTTTTTGGTGCCTTCGCGCAACTGTGAAGCAAGGGCGACAGCCATAGAAGCCGGTGTGCCGTAGGTCGTGGCCAACAAGTTAGGGCCGTGCCGCCGGCACGGGCGGCTCAGGTTGCGAAGGGTTAAGCGGCCTCGTCGCTGGCGGCGGCGGCGGCTGGCCCCTCGCCCAGCAGGGCGAACAGGTCACGGCAGACGAGCCGCAGCTTCTCCGCCACCTCGGGCTGGGGCAGGTTCACGCCACTCGCTTCCCAGTCGCCCACGGTGGCGAGCCGCCACTGCTCGCCCTGAAAGGTCATGCCGCTGAGCAGCACCCCCAGCAGCCGCGGGGTGCCGCCGCCACCGGCGACCGGAGCCTCGGCGAGGCGCAGCTGCATCAGCAGGCTGCGGCACTGCAGGCGGGGGCTCCAGCCGGGGAAGTGGAAGGCCAGGTCCACCGAGGCCTGCTCCTCGAAACGGCGGGTGTCGGGGTCGTCGCGCCAGGGGGTGAGATTGGCGCGGGCATCAGGGAAATGGCGCCGGAACAGGGCGGCGGCGGAGGCGATGGCGTGGGCCATCTCCGGACTTCGGGCCAGGTCTGCCGCATTCATGGCGTTTCCCCTGAGCAGAACAGCGGATGGAACGGAACCTAGGCTCCGCGAGCCGACCCATGCTGGAGTTTCCCGAGGGAGGCTGCGCCAGCGGGCCGGCACCACGACCACGGACCGCCGTCGGTCGCGCCGTTTCCCCCCTCCTGCCGCCGATGGTGACCCTGTCCGCTCCGTCCTACGAAAAGCTCACCCCACCCGAAAACGGCACGGCGATCCGCTTCGAGAACGGCCTTCCGGTGGTGCCCTCCGACCCGATCATCCCCTTCATCCGCGGCGACGGCACCGGCGTGGACATCTGGCCCGCCACCCAGCGGGTGCTGGATGCGGCCGTGGCCAAGGCCTACGGCGGCGAGCGGCGCATCGAGTGGTTCAAGGTGTACGCCGGCGACGAGGCCTGCGAGCTCTACGGCACCTATCAATACCTGCCACAGGACACGCTCACCGCGATCGAGCAGTTCGGCGTGGCGATCAAGGGCCCGCTCACCACGCCGATCGGCGGTGGCATCCGTTCGCTGAACGTGGCCCTGCGCCAGATCTTCGACCTCTACTGCTGTGTGCGTCCCTGCCGCTACTACGAAGGCACCCCCAGCCCCCACAAGCGGCCCCAGGACCTCGATGTGGTGGTCTACCGGGAGAACACCGAAGACATCTACATGGGGATCGAGTGGGAAGCCACCGATCCGGTGTGCGTGGAGCTGATCGCCCACCTCAACGACACGGTGATTCCGGCCAACGGCAAGCTCGGCAAACGCCGCATCCCGGAGGGGGCCGGCATCGGCATCAAGCCGGTGAGCAAGGCGGGCACCCAGCGCCACGTGCGCAAGGCGATCCAGCACGCCCTGGGGCTGGAGGGCGCCAAACGCCACGTCACCCTGGTGCACAAGGGCAACATCATGAAGTTCACGGAAGGGGCCTTCCGTGACTGGGGCTACGAGCTGGCCACCAGCGAATTCCGCGACCAGTGCGTGACCGAGCGGGAAAGCTGGATCCTCGGCAACCTGGAGCGCAACCACGGCCTCAGCGTCGAAGACAACGCCCGCCTGATCGAACCCGGCTACGACAGCCTCACCCCCGAGAAGAAAGCGGCGGTGGACGCGGAAGTGAAAGGGGTGCTCGACAGCATCGGCGAGAGCCACGGCTACGGCAAGTGGAAGAGCATGGTGCTCGTCGACGACCGCATCGCCGACAGCATCTTCCAGCAGATCCAGACCCGGCCCCAGGAGTATTCGGTGCTCTGCACCCTCAACCTCAACGGCGATTACATCTCCGATGCGGCGGCGGCGGTGGTGGGCGGCCTGGGCATGGCGCCGGGGGCGAACATCGGCGACAACGCCGCCATCTTCGAAGCCACCCACGGCACCGCGCCCAAGCATGCGGGGCTGGATCGGATCAACCCGGGCTCGGTGATCCTCAGCGGCGTGATGATGCTCGAGTACATGGGCTGGCAGGAAGCGGCCGACCTGATCACTGCGGGGATCAGCGCCGCGATCGCCAACGGCGAGGTCACCTACGACCTGGCCCGGCTGATGGAACCGCGGGTGGATCCGGTGAGCTGCTCCGGCTTCGCCGAGGCCGTGGTGCGCCACTTCGGCGGCTGAAGCCCGGAGATTCCGGGCAGGGGTGCGGCCGAGGACAATCGGGGGGATGCGTGCCCCCCCCCATCAGATCGCTCGCAGAGCCGAGATCGACGGCCTCAGAGCCGTCGCCATCGTTGCCGTCATCGTCAACCACCTGAACAAGTCCCTGCTGCCGAGCGGCTATGTCGGGGTTGACGTTTTTTTTGTGATCTCCGGCTACGTGATCACCCGATCGCTGGAGCTCAGGCCAACGGCCGACAGCCGCGGAGCCTTCCTGGCCGGGTTCTACCGCCGACGCATCCAGCGACTGGTCCCGGCTCTGAGCGCTTGTGTCGTCGTCACCGCCTTGCTGACCTGCCTGGTGGTTCCTGATCCGGCGGCCTCCCTGTGGACAGGGCTTCTTGCGCTGGCGGGGACCTCGAACTTGTTCCTGCACCAGCAGGCAACCGATTACTTCGGCACCAGCGCCCAGCTCAACAGCTTCACCCAGACCTGGTTCCTGGGTGTGGATTATCAGTTTTATCTGGTGTTTCCGCTGGCTGCCTGGCAGCTCGGACTGGGCAGAGCCGGGGGAGCGGGGCGAAGGCGGTTTCGCCTGGGGATGGCCCTGGTGGCCGTGCTGTCGCTGATCCTGTTTCTGCAGATGCGGCAGGTCGATTCATCCGCCGCCTACTTCCTCACGGGGCCGAGGGTCTGGGAGTTGGCGGTCGGTTGTCTGCTGACCGCGAACGGGGAGGATCCGCAGGGGGAACCCGGACAGGCCCCCCTTCGCGACGGGCTGGCTTGGGGGGCCTTCCTGGCTCTGGTCGGCGTGACCCTGGCGCCCCAGGGTTCCAGTTCGATCCCGATGCTGGTCAGCGTGGCGGCAACCTGCGCGCTGATCCGAACCCTGCGGGGACGTTCCTTGCTCGGCCGGATCCTCACGTGCCCCCCGGTACTCCGCATCGGCCAGATTTCGTACTCGCTCTACCTGTGGCACTGGAGCGTCATCGTGCTCAGCCGCTGGACGATCGGCATCCACGCCTGGAGTGTGCCGTTTCAGTTGCTGCTGATCCTGGGGCTGGCAGAACTGTCCTACCGGACGCTTGAAACCCCCTTCGGTTCGAAGCCGTGGGCTCCCACCAACCAACAGACCATCCTGATCGGAGTCGGAATCAACGCCGCCGCTGCAACCATGCTGCTGTTGCTGATTGGCGGAGGGCTCGGACCCCATCTTTATCTCGGCCAGCGGCCGGCCACGTTGTCCGAGGAACGGCGGAACCAGCGCATTGCCGGCACGACCATCACCTCAACGGCCTGTCTGATCGATCGAAACGATGTGCTCGATCGCCCTCAGATCGATGCCAAGGCCAGGACCTGCTCGGTCGAGTCCGCGCCCCAGGGCGCAGCCCAAGGTCGGACCATCTTCGTGGTCGGTGACAGCCATGCCACTGCCTTGATTCCCCTGGCCGCCGAGCTCCACCGGGAGGGCGCCGGAATCACACTGCTCACCAAAGCCGGCTGCCCGTTCCCGGCCACCGCATTCGGCCATCTGGATCCTGGCTGTGAGCGCTTCCAGGATGAGATTGCTTCCCGGATCCTCGCCACCAGCCGACCCGGAGATGGCGTTCTGATCGCGGGCTATCAGCTCAGTCACCTGGGCAGCGGCCTGCGGGCCACCCGTGACAATTTCCTGGATCGAACCGGACAGCCGGTGCGGGGCACCGAAGCGAAGACGGCGCTTTACATGAAGGCGCTGGATGCCTTTTCAGACAGGGCTGGTGCCAATGGGCTGCAGGTCGCCCTGATCGGGGCCGGTCCGAGGCTGATCGGACGGGAGCTCTGTCTGCCGGAGTGGTTCCGCCCCGCTCGATGGAGCGAGCCCTGCCTGAACACCCTGCGAGAGGATGCCACCTCCACCAGGACGATCAACGTTCAACTGAGCCGCAATCTCCCTGACCGCGTGCGCTTCATCGATCCGATGCCGTGGATCTGTCCAAAGGGCTGCTCCCTCGACGATCTGAAGTGGCAGCTGGCCGACGACGACCATCTCACCGCCGCGGCGGTGCGGCGGCTGAAGCAGCCGGTCCTGGAAGCCCTGAGCCGGGCAGACTGAGTGCCATGCCTTCTCCAGTCACCGATCCCTGCATCCACTGCGGTTTCTGCCTGCCCACCTGCGCCAGCTACCGGGTGCTGGGAACGGAGATGGATTCACCGCGGGGGCGTATCCACATGCTCAAGGCGATCAATGCCGGTGAGCTGGCGCTGGATGCCACCGTGGCGAGCCACTTCGATTCCTGCCTGGGCTGCCTCGCCTGCGTGAGCGCGTGCCCGGCCGGTGTCCGCTACGACCAACTGATCGAGGCCACCCGCCCGAAACTCAACGCCCCGGAGCTGCGCAGCGGCGGCCAGTGGGCCTTCCGCAGGCTGCTGTTCCAGTTGCTGCCCTATCCCCAGCGGCTGCGGGCCGTGCTGCAGCCGCTGCGGCTCTATGCCGGCACACCGCTGCAACGGCTGGCCCGGCGCAGCGGCCTCACCCGCCTGTTCGGGCCCGGGCTGGCGGCGATGGAGCGGCTGCTGCCGCCGCTGGCCGAGGAGTCGTTCACCGATCCGCTGCCGCTGGTAACCCCGGCCCAGGGCGAGCGGCGCTACCGCGTGGGCCTCGTGCTGGGCTGCGTGCAGCGGTTGTTCGAGCCGGCCGTGAACCGGGCGGCGGTGCAGGTACTGAGCGCCAACGGCATCGAGGTGGTGATCCCGCCGGCCCAGGGCTGCTGCGGCGCCGTCACCCACCACCAAGGGGAAGAGGCCCAGACCCATGCCCTGGCCGCAGCCTTGATCGACGCCTTCGACGCCGTGATCGGCCAGGGCAAGCCGGCGGGCGCCGAACCGCTCGATGCGGTGCTGGTGGCGGCCTCCGGCTGCGGCCACACGCTCAAGGCTTACGGCCGCCTGCTGGCCGGTGATCCGGCCTGGGCCGCGCGCGGCAGCGCCTTCGGCGGCCGTGTGGCGGACATCCAGGAATTCCTGCAGCGGGTGGGGTTGAGCGAAGCGGTGCGCCAGCGGTTGCAGCCGCTGCGCCACAGCGACGGCAGCCGCGCCAGCGCCGAGCGTCCGCTGCGGCTCGCCTATCACGATGCCTGCCACATGCTGCACGGCCAGGGGCTGCGCGAACAGCCCCGGGCGCTGCTGCGCCAGATCCCTCACCTGCAGCTGCTGGAGGCCACAGAAGCGGGGGTGTGCTGCGGCAGCGCCGGGATCTACAACCTGGTGCAACCCGTGGAAGCCGCCGAGCTGGGCCGCCTCAAAGCCACCGACCTGAGCAGCACCGGCGCCGACCTGGCGGTGAGCGCCAACATCGGCTGCACGCTGCAGATCCGGCAGCACATGGAGAGCGCGCCGCGGCCGCTGGCGGTGCTGCATCCGGTGCAGCTGCTGGCCATGAGCCTGGATGGCGGATCCGACCGGCCGGCTTGAGCAGCCAGAAGCAGGGAACGGCGCAGCGGAGCGCCATGCATCAACACGACGCGGAGCGTGATGCAACACCACCGCTTCGATGCTCATTTCCACATCATCGATCCAGCCTTTCCGCTGCTGCCGAACCACGGCTTTCTGCCCGAGCCCTTCACCGTCGCCGACTACCGCCGCAGCACCGAGGTCCTGGGAATCACGGCAGGAGCGGTGGTATCAGGCTCCTTCCAGGGTTTCGGTCAACGCCATCTGCTCAGTGCCCTGCAGCAACTGGGCCCCGGCTTCGTGGGTGTGATCCAGCTGTCGGCCCAGGCCACCGATGCGGAGATCCTCGCGCTCAACGCCAGGGGCGTGCGGGCCGTGCGCTTCAACCTGCGGCGTGGGGGCTCAGAACGCGTGCAGCACCTGGAGGCGCTGGCGCTGCGCCTGCATGCGCTGGTGGGCTGGCCTGTGGAGCTGTATGTGGAGTCGCGTGAGCTGGCGGCCCTGCAGCCGTTGCTGCGGCGGCTGCCGGCGGTGAGCATCGATCACCTCGGCCTCTCGCGCGACGGCTTTGCCACGCTGCTGCAGCTCGCCGAGCAGGGCGTGCGCGTGAAAGCCAGCGGCTTCTCCCGGGTGGAGCTGCCGGTGGCCGAGGCCCTGCGCGCCCTGCACGCCGCCAATCCCCAGGCCCTGATGTTCGGCACCGACCTTCCGTCCACACGGGCGCCGCGGCCGTTCCACCCCAGCGACCTCACCCTGCTGATCGAAACCCTGGGCGAGCCGGCCGCACAGAGAGCCCTGTGGAGCAATGCGGCCTCCTTCTACCGGCTGCCGTCGCCAACGCCCTGCTGAACCTGGCGTCAGCGGAGGTGGCCGCCGATGCGCGGCAGGCGGGAGCTGGTGATGCAGGCGATCACTGCTCCATCTGCTCCCAGGCCTGCCGCAGCGTGTCCGCCTGGCCCAGATTGCCGGGAAAGGTGAGCACCGGCAGCAATGGCGCGGTTTCGTGCGCCGCGCCCGTGCGCAGCATCGACAGCCCAGGCAGCAGCTGACCCTCCAGCCGCACCTGGCTGAGGCCCAGCCCCTCGGCCAGCAGGGTCTGGCTGGTGATGCCCCCCTTGCTGATCAGGTACCCCAGCTGCGGCGCCAGCGCGCCCCCCAGCCGGGCCATCGCCGCCGCCAGGGCCAGGCCCAGCCGCCGCCGCTCCTCGGCATGGCGGCAGACCAGCTCCCCCCGGCTGGTGAACAGCACCGGGGTGCGGCCGCTGGCCAGCACGGCGCGCAGCTGTGCCAGCCAGGCCGCTTCCAGTGAGGGCAGCAAATGGTCGGGCAGGGGGCCTTCCAGCACCCGCGCCACACGGGCCACCGGGATCTCCACGCCCACGCAACCCGGCGCCGCCAGCAACCGCTCCAGCTGGGCATCGGCCAGCTGCACGTGCGATCCCACCAGCACCAGCCCCGGCAGGGGGCCCGTGGCCGCGCGCCGGCGCAGGCCGGCCAGGGCCGCCGGGTTCAGGGGCTGCGGCGGCAAGTCCACCAGGGAGTTCAGCAGGCTGGCGGCCGACTGGAACAGCAGCCGCAGCGGCCGTTGGCCCGCCGGGGGCTGCACCACGGCGCGCACCGCCTCTCCCAGCACCTGCAGCTGCTCCGGACGCTCCGCATCCACCACCACCCAGGGGTTACCCGACAGCCCGCGCAACCGCTGGATCAACAGCTCACGGCCGGCCGGCACCAGTTCGTCCAGGCCGATCTGCTGCACCGCCGCGGCCAGCAGCCGCCCGCCGCTCTTCTCGGCCAGCCAGTCACGCAGCACGCTGGTGCCGTAGCCGAAGCGGCGATCACGGGCAAAGGGCGTGCGATGCACCGGCTCACCGTGCAGCAGATGGCAGCCCCCCACCGTGGTGCGCCCCCCTTCCAGGAAGGCGGGCACCAGCAGGGTGGCGTCGAAGGGGCCCAGCTCCGCGGCGATCACCTCCGCCTCCAGCGGCGTGTGCCCCCGCAGGGTGGAGTCGCCACGACTCACCACCAGCCAGCGATCGATGCCGGCCGCCGCCAGCGCCGGCCGCAGCGCCCGGCAGATCTGGCGCACCCGATCGGCCGCCGGCTCCGGCTCCAGGGCACGGGTGTCGGTGAGCAGGAACAGCAGCGGCGACGGGTCGCGCAGGGCGCTCAGCAGGGTGTCCGGATCCCAGCGGAGCAGCAGCAGGCAGCCATGCACCGTCTGCGAACCGGTGGGATCGTCGTCGAAAACGACCACCTTGAACGGGGGCGCGGGTGGGGGGGGCGGGGCGGCCATGGCACCATCGTGCCGTGATCACTCCCGCGTCCCACGAGCTGCCCGACCTCGTGCGGCAGCTGCATGCCGCCGGCACGCCGTGGCTGCCTGCCGGCACGGGCAGCCGCCTTGGCTGGGGGCCGCCGGTGCGGCACACCGACACGGTGCTGAGCGTGGCGCGCCTGAACCGCCTGCTCGACCACGCCAGCGGCGATTTCACCGTGACCGTGGAGGCGGGGCTGCCGCTGCGTGAGCTGCAGGAGGCCCTGCGCGCGCGCAACCAGTGGCTCGCCGTCGACTGGCCCTGGGGCACAGGCGCCAACGGCGAAGGGGCCGGCAGCGTGGGCGGGCTGGTGGCACGGGGGCTCGGCGGCGGCCTGCGCCAGCGCTACCTGGGTGTGCGCGATCAGGTGATCGGCATCGGCCTGCTGCGCGCCGATGGTGTGGCCGCCCACGCCGGCGGCCGGGTGGTGAAGAACGTGGCCGGCTACGACCTGATGCGCCTGTTCACGGGCAGCTGGGGCGCGCTCGGCCTGATCACCGAACTCACCCTGCGCACCTTCCCGCTGCCGCCGCAACGGCGCGGGCTGCTGGTGCAGGGGCCGCTGGAGGGGCTGGAGCGCCTGCGCCAGTGGCTGCTGCGCTCCAGCCTCACCCCCGAACTGATCGACTGGTGGAGCAGTGCACTGGCGGAGCAGGCCGGAGCCGAAGCCCAGCCCGCCCTGCTGCTGGCCCTGGCCAGTGTGAGCAGCGAGGCCCTGGACGACCAGCTCGTCACCCTGCGCGCCCAGGCCGACTGCCACGCGCTCAAGGGGCTGCCGCTCGATCCCGAACGGCTGGAGGCCCTGCGCGTGCTGGGGCTCGGCGGCCAGCAGCCGGAACCGGTATCCGGCGCAGACGAGCCGCTCTGGCTGCTGCGGCCGGGTGTGTTGCCCAGCCACACCGCGGCGCTGCTGGCGGATCGCTCCGTCGCCGGCCTGCCGCTGGCCCTGGGGGCCGGCAGTGGCCTCGGCTACGCCTGGTCGACGGCGACGGCCTTGCCGGCCTACCGGGTGGAAGCGCTGCGGCGCCGCTGCCAGGAGCTGGGCGGCCAGCTCACGGTGCTGCAGCAACCCAGCGGCAGCACCGTGCCCGCCTGGGAGGACGCCCCTGCCGTGGCGATGATCCAGGCGGTCAAGCGCCAGTTCGACCCCAGGCAGCAGCTGGCGCGCGGGCGCCTGCCGGGCGTCAGAGCGGCCTGAGCACGTAGCGGCTCAGCAGCGTGCAGCTCGCGCCGACTGCCACCTCCAGCCGCCGGTCGCCGCTCACCAGCGCGCCGCGTGGGCCGGTCCAGGGCTCCAGGCACACCATTGGCCGTGGCGGATCGGTCCACACCACGGCCAGGTCAAAGGGGGCGGAGGGTTGCAGCTCCAGCGCCAGCCCGGCAGCCGGATCCACCAGCCGCACCGGCCCCTCGGGCCGCGCCAGCAGGTCCACCCCAGCGGCCAGCGGCGCGAGTGTGGCGGCAGTGTCCGCCTCCGCCATCACCTGATGGTTGAAGCAGCGCTCCGGCAGCCCTTCCAGGTGCACCGCAGCGTTGCCGCCGTCTGGCGCCGGCAGCGCCGACACATTGAAATAGGGGTGCAGGCCGAAGCTGAAGGGCAGCGGCCGGCTGCCGCTGTTCTCCAGCACCGCCGTGATCGCCAGGGCAGCAGGCTCAAGGCGCAGCTGCAGCCGCAGGCGGAAAGGGAACGGAAAGGCCGCCAGGGTGGCAGGGCTGTCGCGCAGCTCGAGTTCCACCCCCGCCTCCTGGGGCAGGGCCCGCAGCTGCCAGGGCAGATCCCGGGCGAAGCCGTGCTGACGCAGGGTGAAGCTGCCCTCCGGCAACGGCAGCTGATCGCCCGGCAGGTTGCCGCAGATCGGAAACAACACCGGCATTCCTCCCCGCACCGAGAGGGCGGGATCGGCAAAGCGCTCCGCATCGAGATACAACAGCTCGCGGCCGTTGCAACGCCAGCCGGTGAGCAAGCCGCCCCGCTCGGGCACCAGGCGCAGCAGATCGGGGTTGCCCGGAGCGTCGGAGCTGCCGGGAGGACTGAACTCCCAGTGGGGATAGGGAAGGCTTCGCTGCAGGAGGGGCATGACTCAGGCGCTCGGCAGGCCGGCCACCCACTCCAGCAGGGCGGCGTTCACCTGATCGGGCACCTCATCGTGGGGGCAGTGGCCGGCGTCGAGCACCACCTCGGCGGTGCCGGCGGGGGCGTGGCGCTGGAAGGCGGCACGGCGGCCCACGGCATTGATCCAGGGGTCACGGATGCCCCAGAGCAAGAGGAGCGGGGCGGTGAGGGCGGCGAACAGCTCATCGAGCGGCTGACCGCTCGGGATGTCGAACACGGTGCGGAACACCCCGAAGGCCCCCGGGTCGCGCGAGGGGCGCAGGATCGATTCCACCAGCGCCTCATCGACGTTGGTGCGATCGATGTACACCTGATGGAGGGTGCGGCGGATCGTGGAGCGGCGGCGCAGGTTTTCGAACAGCAGCCGCTGCAGCACCGGGCTGCGCAGCAGCGCTCCCCCGATCGTGCGCCGCGCGATCGCCCCCCAGCCCTGGGGAGGCGCCTGCTCGTCGCTGAAGGGACCGGCCGCATTGATCAGCACCACACCGGCGGCGTCGGGGCCCAGCGCCACGCCGGCGGCCAGCACGGCGAAGCCGCCGAGGGAATTGCCCACCAGCACGGTGGGGCGGCCGATGCGTTCGTGCACGTAGGCGGCCAACTGGTCGCGCCAGAGCGCCCCGCCGTAACGCAGCTCGCCGGGCTTGGCACTGCGGCCGAAGCCGAGCAGGTCGATGGCATGCACCTCGTGCCGTGCCGCCAGGGCCGGAATGTTGTAGCGCCAGTGATCGGTGGAAGCACCGAAGCCGTGCACCAGCAGGAAGGCCGGCCCCACCGGCTCTGCGGGGGCGGCCCGCACCGCGTGCACGGCATGGCCCAGGTAGGTCCAGGGCTGCGCGCAGGGAATGGCGGGGGAAGGGGTGGCCGGCACCACGGCGGTGGCGGGCTCTGCGCTGGGCGCTGCGCTTGAAGGGATCACCGGAAGCCTGCCTCGGTGGCCGATGCTAGGGAGCAGTTTGAGCGGCCCGCTCCGTGAGCGACTGGACCAGCCTGCTGTCGGGGGGCGCGCTGTGGGCGCTGGCGCTCTACCTGCCGCTCACGGTGCCGCTGGTGCGCTTCGAGGAAGCACTGGCGCACGGGCCGCTGAGCGAAGGCCTGCGCCAGCTGGCCCTGGTGGTGAGCAGCCTGCTGCTGGCTCTGGTGGTGGGAGCAATCACCCAGCTGGGCCTGAGCTGGGCACTCAGCCCAAGCTGGGCGGCCAGCCTCGGGCTGATGGCGGTGCTGGCCGGAGCCTTCTGGGGGCTGGCCAGCCGCCGCGATTCCGAGTGAGTCAGGCCGGCTGCTCGGCGGGCGCCTCCTTGCCTCCGAGCACAAGGCGCAGCAGCAGCGGCGCCAGGAAGGTGGTGCCGATCACCATGATCAGGATCGCCGCCTCCAGCGCGGGGTTGAGCAGCCTGGCCTGGGTACCCAGGCCAAGGAAGATCAGGCCCACCTCACCGCGGGGCATCATCCCCAGACCCACCACCAGCCGGTTGGTTTTCTCCTTGCTGAGGTAGCTCCAGCCGGACACAAGCTTGCCGAGGATCGCCACGGTGAGCAGGAAGGCAGCCACCACGAGACCCTCGCGGTTGCTGGGATCCATGGGGTTGAGCACCGATAGGTCCATGCTCGTGCCGATCAGCACGAAGAAGATGGTGGCGAACAGGGCCACCAGCGGCTTCACCGTGTCCTGGATCAGATGGGTGTGCTTGGAGCTGCTGAGGATCAGGCCGGCGGCGAAAGCACCAAGGGCCGCTTCGAGGCCGATGGCCTGAGCCGCGAAACAGCAGAGGCAAAGCACCACGAAGGAGGCCACCACCACTTCACCGGGGGCCTTGAGCTGATCCAGCACCCAGTCGAACAGGGGGGCGGCTGTGCGGCTGAGGAACAGGGACGCCGCCACGAACACCGCCGCAGCAACCAGCAGCTTGATGATCGGGCCGATCTCGAGAGCACCGCCACCGGCCAGGGCCACCACCACCGCCAGGATCACGATGCCGAGGATGTCGTCGAGCACGGCGGCGCCGATCACGATCTGACCTTCCTTGGTGCGGAGATATTTGAGTTCGCCGAACACACTCGCGGTGATGCCGATGCTGGTGGCGGTCATCGCCGCACCCGCGAACACCGCCGGGATCAATGGCAGATGGAAGAAATAGAGGAGTCCGAGCGTGCCGAGCGCGAAGGGCACCACCACGCCAGTCACGGCCACGGTGCTGGCCTGCAGGCCCACCGCCACCAGCTCATCGAGTTCACTCTCGAGGCCGGTGAGGAACAACAGCGCGAACAGGCCGAGCGTGGCAAGCGATTCCAGGTTCGGGAACGTGGAGTTGTAGATCGACTGCACCACGTCGGGAGTGACATCCGACAGTGAGCTGACCAGATTCAGCAGCGTGCCGTTCAGCTGCGCTCCGGTTTCGGGGGGAAGGATGAAATGGAGGCCGGAGAAGCCGATCAGCACACCGGCCAGCAGCTCGCCGAGGATCGTGGGGAGCTGCAAGCGCACCATCACTTCGGCGAGCGCACGGGCCGCCACGAAGATCAGCAGGATCCGCCCCACCGAGATCAATGTGGAAGCCACCTCCATCTCATGGGAGCCCATCTGGAGGAACAACTGAGGGACAGACGAGATCATTGGTGTGGAGGTCGTTCCCCAGCGGGGAGCAGCAAAGTGCGTTGGACCTTAATGGGAATCCTGCTGAGCTGACTGAAAACCGAGCCGACGGATTGCAGCGTTCGGCGGCTGCGCGGGGGTGAGGGAACGCCCATTCAGCGGCGACCGGCCTTGCGGCCACGGCGGTACTTGAACAGCCTGTCCCTGAGCCGGGACGACCCGCGTGCTCCAGCCGACCGTCCTGACTCCGCACCGTGCCTACGGTTCCGGGTGCGCCCCGAGCCCTCTCTACGCCCTTCGCCACCCGCTCCCATGACGATCACCTCGGCCAGCATCGCTGGCCAGACCCAGGAGACAGGGACACAGGCCCCGCTTGACGCCGTCGAACTGCAGCGGCTGGATGCCTGGTGGCGCGCCGCCAACTACCTGGCGGTGGGAATGATCTACCTGCAGGCGAACCCGCTGCTGCGCGAGCCGCTCAAGCACGAGCACATCAAGAACCGGCTGCTGGGGCACTGGGGCTCCAGCCCGGGCCAGGCGTTCATCTGGGCCCACGCCAACCGCCTGATCCGCGCCCACGATCTGGAGATGATCTACCTGTCGGGGCCAGGCCATGGCGCCCCCGGCGTTCTGGGCCCCACCTACCTCGACGGCAGCTACAGCGAGATCTATCCCGACAAGTCCCAGGACGCCCAAGGGCTGCGCAGCTTCTTCAAGCAGTTCTCCTTTCCCGGCCACATCGGCAGCCACTGCACCCCGGAAACCCCCGGCTCGATCCACGAGGGCGGCGAGCTCGGCTACGTGCTCTCGCACGCCTGCGGCGCCGTCTTCGACAACCCCGAGCTGATCGCCCTGGCCTGCGTGGGGGATGGCGAGGCCGAAACCGGCCCGCTGGCCACCTCCTGGCACATCAACAAGTTCCTCAACCCGATCAGCGATGGCGCCGTGCTGCCGGTCCTGCACCTCAACGGCTACAAGATCGCCAACCCCACGCTGCTGGCCCGCATCAGCCGCGACGAGCTGGAAAGCCTGATGCGCGGCTACGGCTGGACGCCCTTGTTCGTGGAAGGGCATGAGCCGGCGGCCATGCACCAGGCGATGGCCGCCGCCATGGATGAGGCGGTGGACCAGATCCTCAGCGCCCGCGCCCAGGCCCGCCAGAGCGGCGAATCGTTCCGGCCCGCCTGGCCGATGATCGTGCTGCGCTCTCCCAAGGGCTGGACCGGCCCCACCGAGCTGAACGGCAAGAAGCTGGAGGGCTTCTGGCGGTCGCACCAGGTACCCCTGCCGGCCCCCAACAAGGACCCCGAGCAGCTGCAGATGCTGGAGAGCTGGCTGCGCAGCTATCGGCCTGAGGAGCTGTTCGATGAAGGTGGCACCTTGATGGCCGAACTCAGGGCCCTCTCTCCCACGGGCCAGCGGCGCATGGGCTCCAGCCCCCATGCCAATGGGGGTCTTCTGCGCCGCAAGCTGCGCCTGCCGCCGATGGAGGCCTACGAGGTGCCGGTGGATCATCCCGGTCAGCGAGAGCACGAGAACACGGCGCCGCTGGGCGAGCTGCTGCGCGACACCATCGCCCGCAACCCGGACAGCATGCGCGTGTTCGGCCCCGACGAGACCGCCTCCAACCGACTGCAGGCGATCTACGAGGTGAGCAAGAAGGTGTGGATGGAGGACATCCTTCCGGAAGACAGCGGCGGCAGCGAACTGGCCCGCAACGGCCGGGTGGTGGAGATGCTCTCGGAGCACACCCTGGTGGGAATGATGGAGGGCTACCTGCTCACCGGCCGAAATGGCCTGTTCCACACCTACGAGGCCTTCGCCCATGTGATCGCCTCGATGTTCAACCAGCACGCCAAGTGGCTGGAATCGTGCATTCACCACGCCCCCTGGCGGGCGCCGATCGCCCCCTGGAACTGCCTGATCTCCTCCACCGTGTGGCGCCAGGATCACAACGGCTTCACCCACCAGGATCCCGGCTTCATCGACCTGGCCGGCAACAAGAGCGGTGAGGTGGTGCGGGTGTATCTGCCGGCCGATGCCAACTGCCTGTTGGCGGTGGCGGAGGAGGCGTTCCTGGAGCCCAACGTCTGCAACGTGATCGTCTCCGACAAACAGAAGCACCTGCAGTACTTCACCCTGGAGCAGGCGCGCCGCCATGTGGCCAAGGGGATCGGCATCGTCTCCTGGGCCAGCAACGATGATGACGGCACCGCACCGGATGAACCTGATGTGGTGATGGCCTGCGCCGGTGACATCCCCAGCAAGGAAACGCTGGCGGCGGTGGAGATCCTGCGCCATCAGATTCCCACTCTCAAGATCCGCGTGATCAATGTGGTGAAGCTGTTCGCCCTCACCAAGCCCAGCGAGCACCCGCACGGGCTCTCCGACCGCGACTTCGACAGCCTGTTCACAACGGACAAGCCCGTGCTGTTCAACTTCCACGGCTATCCCTGGCTGATTCACCGGCTCACCTATCACCGCAGCAACCACGGCAACATGCACGTGCGGGGCTACAAGGAGAAGGGCAACATCAACACGCCGCTGGAACTGGCGATGAACAATCAGATCGACCGCTTCAATCTGGTGATCGATGTGATCGACCGGGTGCCCTCGCTGGGATCACGGGCCGCCCACGTCAAGGAGAGGATGAAGGAGGAAATCCTGCGGCACCGCGCCTACGCCCACATCCACGGCATGGACACCCCCGAGGTGACCAACTGGCGCTGGAGCCTTCCGGCCCCGTCAGTAGCGCCCGGCGCCTGAACCGGCGCCTTCTCTCCTCTCCCGCGCCCCTTACCCGCCCCACTCGATGACCGACACCCAGGCCCGCCAGTTGCAGCTGCCCACCCCCGGCTGCTATGCCGATCCCCAGCGCAGCGGTCTCACGGCGGACGATCTGTTCGACAGCGTCACCGGTCACCTCTTCTACACACTCGGCAAGCTAGCACCGGTCGCCACCCGCCACGACGCCTACCTGGCGCTCAGCTACGCGGTGCGGGACCGGCTGATGACGCGTTACCTGGCGGGGGTGGAGGCGATCTCGGCCTCGCCACGGCGGGTCGTGGCCTACCTTTCGGCCGAGTTCCTGATCGGCCCCCAGCTCGGCAACAACCTGGTGATGCTCGGCATCCAGGACGAGGCGGCCGAGGCGATGCGTCGCTTCGGCATCGAGAGCCTGGAGGAGGTGCTGGAGGTGGAGGAGGAGCCGGGGCTGGGCAACGGCGGCCTCGGCCGCCTGGCGGCCTGCTACCTGGAATCCCTGGCCAGCCTGGAGATTCCGGCCACCGGCTACGGCATCCGCTATGAGTTCGGCATTTTCGATCAGATGGTGCGCGACGGCTGGCAGGTGGAGATCACCGACAAGTGGCTGAAGGGCGGTTGGCCGTGGGAGCTGCCCCGGCCGGATCAGGCCTGCACCGTGGGCTTCGGCGGTCACACCGAGACCTACCGCGACGCGCAGAACTGCCTGCGGGTGCGCTGGGTACCAGCGCAGCAGGCGATCGGCATCCCCCACGACGTGCCGGTGCTGGGCTACCAGGTGAACACCTGCGACCGGCTGCGGCTGTGGAAAGCGGAAGCCTCGGAAAGCTTCGACTTCTACGCCTTCAACATTGGCGATTACTACGGCGCCGTGGAAGAGAAGGTGGGCTCGGAGAACCTCACAAAGGTGCTTTACCCCAACGACGGCACCGATGAGGGGCGCCGGCTGCGGCTCAAGCAGCAGCACTTCTTCGTGAGCTGCTCGCTGCAGGACATGGTGCGCAGCCTCGATGCCCGCCAGCTGCCAATCAGCGAGTTCCCCGATCACTGGGCCGTGCAGCTCAATGACACCCACCCGGCCATCGCCGTGGCCGAGCTGATGCGGCTGCTGATCGATGAGAAGCACCTGGAGTGGGATCAGGCCTGGGACATCACCACCCGCTCGCTGTCTTACACCAACCACACCCTGCTGCCGGAGGCGCTGGAGAAGTGGGGCCTCAATCTGTTCAGCAGCCTGCTGCCGCGCCATCTGGAGCTGATCTTCGAGATCAACCGGCGCTTCCTGCAGACGGTGCGCATGAAGTACCCCGGCAACGATCAGATCCTGAGGCGGGTGTCGATCATTGCCGAGGACGGCGAAAAGGCCGTGCGCATGGCCAATCTGGCCACCGTGGGCTCCCATCACGTCAATGGGGTGGCGGCGCTGCACAGCGAGCTGGTGCGCACCGAGCTGTTCCCCGATTACGCCGCCATCTGGCCGGAGAAGTTTCTCAACGTCACCAACGGCGTGACGCCCCGCCGCTGGATCGCCCTCTCCAACCCGCTGCTGCGCAGCCTGCTGGATGAAACGATCAGCTCCGACTGGGTGCGCGATCTCGATCTCCTGCGGGAACTGGAACGCTTCCAGCACGACAGCGCCTTCCTCGAGCGCTGGGGCCAGATGAAACTGGCCGTCAAGCGGCGGCTCACCACTTACGTGCACCAGACCACGGGCCTGCTGGTGGATCCCGCCACGATGTTCGATGTGCAGGTGAAGCGGATCCACGAATACAAACGCCAGCACCTCAATGCACTGCAGGTGATCGTGCAGTACCTGCGCATCAAGCACGGACTGGCCGATGGTCAGGCGCCGCGCACGGTGATCTTCGGCGGCAAGGCGGCCCCTGGCTATTACATGGCCAAGCTGATCATCCGCTTCCTCAATGGCATCGCCGATACGGTCAATGCCGACCCCGACATGGACGGGCGGCTGCGGGTGATCTTCCTGGCCGATTACAACGTGAAGCTGGGCGAGCGGGTGTACCCCGCCTCCGATCTTTCCGAGCAGATCTCCACCGCTGGCCTGGAAGCCTCCGGCACCGGCAACATGAAATTCGCCATGAACGGCGCCCTCACGATCGGCACCCTCGATGGCGCCAACGTGGAGATCCGCGAACAGGTGGGCGAGGAGAACTTCTTCCTGTTCGGCCGCACCACCGACGGCATCGAGGCCCTGCGCCGCGAGGGCTACCGGCCGTGGGAATGGATCAACGGCATGCCGGAGCTGGCCGAAGCGCTGCGGCTGATCGAGCAGGGCCATTTCAGCAACGGCGACACCGAACTGTTCAAGCCGCTGCTGGAGAACCTCACCGGCCGCGATCCCTTCTTCGTGCTCGCTGATTTCACCGATTACCTGCGCGCCCAGGATGCGGTCAGTGCCGCCTGGGCCGATCGGGAGCACTGGAACCGCATGTCGCTGCTCAACACCGCACGCACCGGCTTCTTCTCCTCCGACCGCTCGATCCGGGAGTACGCCGAACGCATCTGGAAGGTGAAGCCCTTTCCGATCACGATCAGCTGCGCCATCGAAGGGGCCGAATCCCCCTGAGCCGGAGGCCGCCATGGAGCCCAGCGCAACGCAGGCCGCCGATCTGGTGCTGGTGCTCAACGTGGGCAGCTCCAGCCTCAAGGCCTGCCTGATCGACCCGGCCGGCACGCGGCTGTGGCAGGACCAGCGCCCCTGGGATCCCGCCGCAGCGGACGAGGTCCTGGCGTCGTTCCTGCCACAGGCGCTGGCCCCGTGGCGTCAGCGCCTGCTGCTCACCGCCCACCGGGTGGTGCACGGCGGTGCCGCGCTCACGGAGCCCACCTGGATCACCCCGGCGCAGGAGGCGGCCCTGGAGGCGCTGGTGCCCCTGGCACCCCTGCACAACGGGCCGGCGCTGGTGGTGATCCGCTGGATGATGCGCTGGCTGCCGCAGCTGCCGCAGTGGGCCTGCTTCGACACCGCCTTTCACGGCACCCTGCCGCGGGCGGCTTACACCTACGCCATCCCCGCCGCCTGGCGCGCCGAGGGGTTGCGGCGTTTCGGCTTTCATGGGCTCAACCACCAGCACGTGAGCGAAGTGGTGGCGGTGCCGCGGCTGATCAGCTGCCACCTGGGGGCGGGCTGCTCCCTGGCGGCGGTGCGCAACGGCCTCAGCATCGACACCACGATGGGCTTCACGCCGCTGGAGGGGCTGGTGATGGCCAGCCGCAGCGGCTCGGTGGATCCCGGCCTGCTGCTCGATCGCCTACGGCAGGGCATGAGCGCTGCTGAGCTCGATCACGCCCTGCAGCACGAAAGCGGCCTGCGGGGGCTCTCGGAACTGAGCGGCGACATGCGCAGCCTGCGGCAGGCGGCGGCGGCGGGCCACACCGGCGCCCAGCTGGCGCTGGAGGTGTTTATGCACCGACTGCTTCAGGGCATCGGCGCCATGGCCGCCAGCCTGGGCGGGGTGGACGCGATCGCGCTCAGCGGCGGCATCGGCCAGAACGACTTGCTGCTGGAGCAGGAGCTGCGGGAGCGCCTGACCTGGCTGCCACCGTTTCAGCTGCTGCGCGTTGCCGCCGATGAGGAGGGCATGGCCGCCCGGCTCTGCCGCCGGGCCAGCGGCGGCACTGGGCCGAGCGAACACTGACGCTCAGCTGCGATCGGGCAGATCGGGGGTCTGGTGCAGCAGACGGTTGAGACGCAAGCGATCGGCATTGAGCGGATCGGGAGCCAGCTCACCGGCCGTTTCCCGGAACTTCTGCTCCACCTCCTCCGGCACCCGCACATCAAAGATGCGCTCCATCAACGCCTCAATCGAGAAGAGGTGGGCATTGATGTTTTCGAGGTCACTGATCGCCTGCTGCAGGCTGTCCTGCTCCGGCGCGTCGTCGTCAGAGGCCTGGGCATCGGGCGCAACGGAAGCGGCGGTGGCAGCCGCGGCATCGGTGGCATCGTCGCCGTGGGTTTTCTGCAGCTCTTCCAGCACGCGGCCCGCCAGGGTGCGGAAGGCCTGAAGGGCAGCCCAGTTGAGCTCCTGCTGTTGACGCAGGCTGGGGTTTTCGCGGATCAGTCGGTCGTGCTCCCGATAGAAACGCTGACAATCAGGGCATTGGCAGGGCTCTTCGGGCACCGCGCTCCCTTGGTTCTTCTCAAACCATCATGCCATTGGACGCCAACCTGTGCCGTCAGGCGAGATCGATACAGGAATCCCCGGTGAAATCATCGTCACCGAAGAGGTCGCCATCCTCCACCTGGGCGGCAGGCAAAGGAATTTCGATCGTGCTCACCACCTGAATCACATCGCGCAGCCGCATCGAATCGGCGAACCAGCTCATCGCCTGCTCCATGTCACCGCGCCGCTCCGCCTCGCCGGCCTGCTCCTCGTGCGCTTCGGTGAGCAGGGCCAGCCAGCAGAGGCAACGGGCCTGCACCACGGAAAGATCGAGCTCATCGGGCTGGCCCCGGGCGATCCTTTCGCTCTCCTGCTGCACCAACAGCCTCAGCCGCAGATCATGGAGCTGGGTCATGCTCAGAAAACGACCTCCCCTACACTAGTGGCGGTGGCCCGTTCAAGCACGGCACCAGTGGTAGTGCCTGCTACCCCTCTGCAAGGTCTCTATGGCCGCGAAGCGAGGTGGTGAGGTGCGGCGGTGAACCGTGTCTGCGGTTGTTTCCTGCCGCTGGCAGTGCCGGGGCCGGGGCCTGGTGAGTGTCGTTGCAGCGGTTCCCGCACGTCGTGCGGCGGCCGGCGGCGGCGTTCCGGGCCCAGGCTTCAGGCGTTGAGCGCCGCAAGGCCCAGATCCTGGCGCCAGTCGCTCAATGGGCGTTCCCAGTGGGCTTCAAAGCGCTGGGCAATCACCAGGCAGCCGGCCGAGAGGCCCATGGCAAAACCGTTGCTCAAGGCCTGCAACAGCGGGGCGATCGGTTCATCGTCCTGGAGCGTTTTCAGCAGGCCGCCGAAGATCAGCATCACCGCCAGCGGGGAGCGCACCTGGGCCAGATTGAAGGCCTGCAGACCGAGCTCGCCCACCCCATCGGTGCCGAAGCCGGTCAGCACATGCACGATGTCGTGGGTTTCGCGCAGGCGGTGCACCAGGTAGTCGGACGCGGATGTGATCGGCGCAGGGTCAAGCAGCGCCTCCGGGGACAGGCCCTGCTCGCTCAGGTGCCGGGCATAGGCATGGCCGAGGCTGCCTACCGGCATGGCTTCGAGCGCCTCAAGATTCAGCGGCTGCGGTCGCCAACCTTCTGCCACCAACGCCGCCATCTGCGGGTTGGCGAGCAGATGGCGGTGCATCTGATTGGACAGCGGACTGTTCTGCAGACTCCGCACCACCGCAAACACGCTGTCGAGCTGGTCGGGGTTGCGCAGAAAGCCGCTCAGTGCCGCCACCATGCGCAGCGACTGCAGGCGCTGGGGGAGGTTGAACATGTGAGCGCTGGATGATTGCGACCATGTTGCCACCGCTGCGCCAGGCGGCCGGCGCAGATCACCGTGATTCCAACGCCCTTCGAGGGATGCGCCGATCCATGAACGCCACAGCGCAAGCCATAGCAAGGTGAACAACATCACCGCAACTGCACCACAGTTGTTGACTCTGCTGCAGTGAACAGCGCAGTCAACGCAAATGGGGAAGAGCCAGCCCGACGGACAGTGCCAACGGCAGACTGCGAGCCTGGCGAACAGCGAGCCTGGAGAACAGCGATGTGTGTCAAGTGGAGATAATCTGGCTACACCGGAGTTCGCGGTTGGTTGCCGATGGCACAGCCGCACCCATCAGGCCCTTCCGCTGGCTGAGAGCCACCCGATGAACCAAGACCTCACCACACCCCGAAGACCACGGCTCACCTCGGCCTTTCAGCGGCTGATGTCGGTGCATTGGTGGATGGCAGGGCTCTATCTGTTGTTGTTCAGCGGCGGCGCCTTCATGGCCCAGCTGAGTCGCGAGGTGTCTTTTCGTGGCTCTCTTTATGACATCCACAAATCAATCGGCCTGCTCACCATCGCCCTGCTGCTCTGGCGGATCGTGGTGCTGCTGCAGGTGTGGTGGAAAAAGTACACCCGGCATCTGCCTCGGCTGAGCCCGCAATGGTGGCGCAACATGCTGCTCCATACCCTGCTGTATGGCTTCATGGTGGTGGTTCCACTGGCCGGATTGCTGCTGTCCAATTCTTTCAAGGCGGGCAATGTCGCCTTCTTCGGCCTCGTGATTCCCGATCTGTTTCCTGAAAACAAGGCGATGGTGGAGCTGGGCCGCAGCCTGCACTTCTGGCTCGCTTACACCTTCCTGGGCTTCATCGTTCTGCACACGCTCGCCCAGTGGCGCGTCGTGCAGGCCAACCTGCGCCGGCTGGGTGACACCATCAAGCGCCGGCGGGCCTCAGAGGTTGTTTCCCACTGAAGCGGTCGGCATCGGCGCTCTGCTGCTCAAACGTGCGCCATGGCTTCGATCAGAGGCCGCGCAGCGGCAGCGCCGATCAGCAGCAGGAGCCGCTCGTTGCGGACGTGGCCGCCGCAGGCCCGTCGAACGGCAGGGCCGTGCCGCAGCCCTCGAACAGGCCGTAGTGGCGGCTGAAATCGCCGATGAAGCTGAAGTGGGGGGCCAGGCGGCTGTCGGCGAGCATGCGGAAGGTGTTGCCGCAGACGGGGAACACCTTGCCGGCCTCGATCCAGTGGTGCTTGTCGAAAGGCAAGGCGTGGGGGTGCTCAGCGATCGTGCCGCGGTAGATCACCGCTTGGCCGTGGTCTTCGCAGGCATCCTCCAGCTCGGGGAGGTGGAACAGCCGGTAGGTGGCGGAGAAGAAGCGGATGGCGCCGGTGCGGCCGGCCAGCTCGGCATCGGTGATCTCCAGGGGCCGGTCGCTCACCAGGCGGGGATCGGCGAAGCCGGCCTGACGGGCCAGGCGCAGGAAGTCGTTCCAGTAGAGGGCGCCGCTGAGGCATTCGCCGTAGAGCACCGGATCGTGACGCAGCGCCTCGGGCACGCGCCGGTCGGCGTACACGTCGGCGAAGAAGAACTCACCGCCCGGCCTGAGCAGGCGCCGCACCCCGTTCAGCACGGCCAGCTTGTCGGCCGAGAGGTTCACCACGCAGTTGGAGATCACCAGATCGAAGCTGCCGGGCTCCAGGGGCAGCTGATCGAGCTGCTCGATACGGCCCTCCAGGAACGTCACATTGGCGAAGCCGAACTGGTCGGCGTGGTGCTGCTGGTGCCGCCGGGCCACCGCCAGCTGCTCGGGCGTCATGTCCACCCCCACCACCGCGCCGCCGGGCCCCACCAGCTGGGCCAGCAGGTACACATCACGGCCACTGCCGCAGCCCAGATCCAGCACCCGCAGGCCCTCCAGCAGCGGCGGCACCACCAGGCCGCAGCCGTAATAGCGCGACAGCACCTCGGGATGGATGCGGGCCAGCAGCGGACGCAGGGCCTTGGGCACGCTGCTGGCGTCGCAGCAGGCGTCGGTGCGCAGGTCGGCGCTGCTGCTGAGCGTGGCGCCGTAGTACTCCTGCACGCCGCGGCTGACGTCGGTGGTGCTGGTGTAAGGGGTGCTGGTGGCCGCCGGGCTGCAGCAGCTGGTGTCGGTGGAAGGGGCGTCGGCGCTGCTGGTGTGGGTGGGGCTGGCCATGGAAGGGTGCAGGGGGATGAACGGGAGAGCTTCGGGGGGCTCAGCCGCGCCGTCGCCAGGCGTGGTAGCGGCGCAGCCAGGGCATCAGGTGCTGGGGCACCCGCTGCTTCTTCCAGCTGGCGGCGGCGTACTTGTTGGCCTCCGCCATGGTGGGGTAGGCGTGAATGGTGGCAAAGATCCGGCCCAGCCCCAGGCCCCACGTCATCGCCAACACGAACTCGGCCAGCAGTTCGCCGGCGTGCTCGCCCACGATCGTGGCGCCGAGGATGCGGTCGCTGCCTGGCTGGGTGAGCACCTTCACGAAGCCCTGCTCGGCGCTCTCCACGATGGCGCGGTCGAGTTCGTGCAGGGGGAAACGGGTCACGTCCACGGCGATGCCCTGCTGAGCGGCGTCGGCTTCGGTGAGCCCCACCGTGGCCACCTCCGGTTCGGTGAAGGTGGTACGGGGGACCACCCGGTAGTCGGCCTTGAAGGCGCGCAGGTTGCCGAACAGGGCGTTCACCGCTGCATACCAGGCCTGGTGGGCGGCGGTGTGGGTGAACTGGAACGGTCCGGCCACATCGCCGGCGGCGTAGATGTTCGGGTAATTGGTCTGCAGGAAGGCGTTGGTGGTGACCGTGGCGCCGGTGGGGATGCCCAGCTCCTGGAGGCCGTAGCCCGAGAGCCGGGCGCGGCGGCCGAGGGCGCAGAGCACGGCATCGCAGACGATCGCCCGCTCCTCCTCCCCCTGCCGCAGCCGCACCGTGATCGCGCCCTGGGGGCCGGGCTGGCGCTCGAAGCCGAGCACCGTGGTGCCCATCAGCAGGGTGATGCCGTCAGCTTCCAGGGCCCGTTGCACCTCGGCGGCCACGTCCGTGTCTTCCTTGCTGAGCAGGCGCTGGCTGCGCTGGATCTGGGTGATCGGCAGGCCCAGCTGGGCCAGGGCCTGGGCCAGTTCGCAGGCGATCGGCCCGCCCCCCAGCACCGCCAGCCGCGGCCGCTCCAGGGCGCAGCTGCCGAGCCAGCTCCACACCGTTTCGCTGGTGAGCAGCGGCACCGTATCGCCCCCCGGCCAGTCGGGCAGCACCGGCTCGGCGCCAGTGGCCAGCACGATCGCGCGCGCCGTGAGCGTCTGCGCTTCCCCCTCGGGCCCCTGGATCGCCACGGTCCAGGGATCAAGCAGCCGAGCCTGGCCGCGCAGCACCTCCACCCCCAGGCCCTCGTAGCGCTCGACGCTGTCGTGGGGCGCAATCGCCTCCACCTTGGCGGCCACCCGCGCGAACACCTGGCGCACGCTCAGGCGCGGCTCCACCGGCTCAAGGCCGTAGCGGTCGGCGCGACGCATGCGGGCCGCCAGCCGCGCCGAGCTGATCAGTGCCTTGCTGGGCACGCAGCCGGTGTTGAGGCAGTCGCCGCCCATCTCGGCGCGCTCCACCAGGGTCACCCGCGCCTTCACCGTGGCGGCGATGTAGGAGGTGACCAGTCCTGCCGCGCCGGCGCCGATCACGATCAGGTTGCGGTCGAAGTGGCGGGGGCGCCGCCAGGGGCGGTAGAGCTGCCAGATCTGCCAGCGGCGGGTGGCCGCCTTCGCCAGCCAGGGGAACAGGGCCAGCAGCAGCAGCGAGCCCAGCAGCGGCGGGCTGAGGATGCCGCCCAGGCCGCGCAGCTGGGCCAGCTGGGTGCCGGCGTTCACGTACACCAGCGTGCCGGGCAGCATGCCGATCTGGCTGGTGAGATAGAAGCTGGCGGCCCGCATCGGCGTCAGCGCCATCAGCAGGTTCACCAGAAAAAAGGGGAACACCGGCGCCAGCCGCAGGCTGAGCAGGTAGAACACCCCATCGCGCGCCACGCCCGCCTCGATCGGCGCCAGCTGGCGGCCGAAGCGCCGCCGCACCAGATCGCGCAGCAGGGTGCGGGCCACCAGGAAGGCCAGCAGGGCGCCAACGCTGGAGGCGAACGACACCAGCAGGGTGCCGAGCCCCAGGCCGAAGAGCGCCCCGCCGGCCAGGGTGAGCACCGCGGCCCCCGGCAGCAACAGGGCCGTCACCAGCACGTAGAGGAGCATGTAGGCCCCGGCCACCAGCACCGGCGCCTGCGCCCGTCGCTCCAGCAGGGCGCCGTGGGCGCGCTGCAGGCCCTCCAGGGTGAGCTGGCGGTGCAGGCCCAGAGCGAAGAACAGCACCACCACCAGGGCGATGGCGGCGATCAGCAGCAGCTGGCGCCAGCGGGGCCGGCCAGAGGGCGGTGAACCAGACGCAGACATGGAGGAGGCGCTTCCCTAGACCTACCGGCAACAGCGTGGTGTGGATTGGCCAGCGACACCGTGGCGTGAACCGGCCGGCTGCATCGTGGAGCGGATTAGCCGGCGAGACCTTGATGTGAACCGGCCGGCTGGGGCAGGCAGCAAACCGGATCGGCCACTGGTGGGTACTGCCTGGGTGGCCACCCTGGAGGGCTCCCCCCCTGCTTCCGCCCGTTCGAATCGTCATCCTCGCCAAAGCGCCCGTCCCGGGGCAGGTGAAGACCCGGCTGGAGCCGGCCCTGGGACCGGCCGGCGCCGCGCGGCTGGCCGAACGGCTGCTGCGCCGGACCATCCGCACCGCCTGTGCCAGCGGCCTGGGCGTGGTGGAGTTGTGCACGACTCCTACTCCCGACCATCCGGCCTGGCGGCGGCTGAACCTGCAAGCGGAGCTGGCCTGGAGCGTGCAGGCCGAGGGGGATCTCGGTGCGCGCCTGGCCGCTGTTGCTGAGCGGGTGCAGGCGACAGGAGCGCCTGTGGTGCTGCTGGGCATGGACTGCCCCGGCCTCGGCGTGCAGCATCTGCAGGTAGCGGTGGCCCAGCTGGCCGCCAACCAGGCCGCGCTGATTCCCAGCCGCGATGGCGGCTACGGGCTGCTGGCGCTCAGCCGCTTCGCTCCCTCCCTGTTCCGCGCGATCCCCTGGAGCACGGACGTCGTCTGCGGCATCACCCGCGAGCGGTTGCGCACACTCGGATGGTCGTGGGGAGAGCATAGCCCCCTGGCCGATAGCGACGAACCTGCCGATCTGGCTTGTCTGCCACTGGGACTGCGCGCACACCTCGAGACCTGTCATGGCCATCGATTCATCCCAGAGCCGACCGGAGCCCCAGCCCCCGTTCGCCAGGGAACTGCTCGACAGCCTGCAGGTGGTGATTCCGGTGCGCAATGAACGATTGACGATCGCCCATGTGATCGGCCAGCTGCACCAGCAGGGGCTGCGTCGCATCCGGGTGGTGGACAACGGCAGCAGCGATGGCAGCGCCCTGATCGCCGCCGCGCAGGTGGCTGAGGTGCTGAGCGAGCCGCACCCCGGCTACGGCAGGGCCTGCTGGCGCGGCTGCCTCCAGCTCGACCCCGCGGTGCGCTGGCTGCTGTTCTGCGATGGCGACGGCAGCGATCCGATCGAGGAGCTGCCCCGCTTCCTGCCGCTGCTGCACGACCACGACCTGCTGCTGGGCGATCGCACCGCCACCGCCGCCGGACGGGCGGCACTCACCCCCCTGCAGCACTGGGGCAACCGCCTGGCGACGGGGCTGGTGGCCCTGGGCTGGGGCTTCCGCTACCGCGACCTGGGGCCGTTGCGCCTGGTGCGCCGTTCCGCCTTCGAGGCGATGGGCATGCGCGACAGGGGCTACGGCTGGACACTGGAGATGCAGGTGCGGGCGATCGAACTGGGCCTGCGCATCGGCGAGATTCCCGTCTCCCACCGGCCGCGTCTGGCTGGGGACTCAAAGATCTCCGGTCGCTGGCGCGCCAGCGTGCGGGCGGGAAGCGTGATCCTCTCCACCCTCGGCCGGCTGTGGCTGCGGCGATGGCGTTGAGACTCCAGCTGTCGGCGGGGCTGCGGCAGGCCTGGCTGCGGCAAATATGGCTGCGCCAAGCCTTCAGCGCCCTGCTGCTGATCGGCGGGGCGCTGATGATGCGCCCCCACGGCGATCTGTTAGACCCCGCCAACCTGCAGCCGTTCTGGCTGGCGGCAGCGGTGATGGGGGCGGGCTTTGCCCTGTCCTGGTCGCTGGCCGCGCTGCCCCGGGCGCTGTTCTGGGCGGTGGCCGTGCTCACGCGGCTGGCGCTGCTGGGCATGGAGCCCGGCGATGACATCTGGCGCTACCTCTGGGAGGGGGGGATCCAGCTGCAGGGCTTCAGCCCCTACGACCTGCCGCCGGATGCCGCGGCGCTGGAGGGGCTGCGCACGCCCTGGTGGCCGCAGATCAACCATCCCGGCACGACCGCCATCTATCCGCCGCTGGCGCAGCTGCTGTTCCGGCTGCATGCCGCCGTGGCCCAGCAGGCGCTGCTGTTCAAGCTGTCCTTCACCGCCGCCGACCTGGCGATCTGCGGCCTGCTGGCGGCGCGTTTCGGGGCGGCACGCACGGCGCTCTACGCCTGGAATCCGCTGGTTGTTTACGGCATCAGCGGCGGCGGCCATTACGACAGCTGGTTCCTGCTGCCGCTGGTGGCGGCCTGGCTGCTTAGCGAGCGCACGCCCGGACCCCAGGGCGCCCGCGCACAGGCCGGGGTCGACCTGTTGCTGGGCCTGAGCGTGGCGTTGAAGTGGATCACCGTGCCGCTGCTGGTCCAGCGGGCCTGGAGCCGCTGGCGGCAGACACGGCGGCCCGGGCCGCCCTTGGCCACAGTCCTGCTGGGGCTGGCCCCCCTGCTGCTGGGGGCCTCCCTGTTCTGCGGCCTGCGCAGCTGCCCGCTGGTGCCCACCGGTTCCAGCTTCGTCCGCCACGGCCGCAGCGCCGAATGGTTGCCCCACTGGATCGGCCGGCTCTGGCCCTGGACGCTGCAGACCAATGCCGTGCATGGGCTGCTGCTGCTCCTGGTGGTGGGGGTGCTGCTCGCCGGCCGGGCGCGGCTGGGGGTGTTCGCCTGGCGCTACCTGCTGGCCCTGCTGCTGCTCTCCCCGGTGGTGCACGCCTGGTATTTCATCTGGCTGATGCCCTTCGCGGTGCCCAGCCAGAACTGGGGGGCGCGGCTGGTGAGCCTCTCGGCGTTCGTGTATTTCGTGCTGCTCTCGCGGCTGCCCGACTGGCAGCTCACCACCCCGGAACGGCTGCTGCTGTGGCTGCCGCTGCTGCTGGGTCTGCTGCTGAGCCTGCGGGGGGAACACCACGACCGAACCGAACCGTCCGCTCAGCGGTAAACCCCTGGTCTGCTTTCGCCCTGCCATGGCTTCGCTTCGTTGGCGTGTCCCGTCGCTGGCGCTCAGCGGGGTGCTGCTGCTCAGCGCCGCAGGCTGCGGCGGCGGGGCGGCCGCGCTGATCGGCCGCCAGAGCAGCGGCAGTACAACGGCCACCACCCCCCAGCCGCGCCTGGATCCAGCCCCCTTCAATGCCGTGCTGCAAGCGGTGGTGGACGCGCAGGGGCTGGTGGACTACGACACCCTGCAGCGCGATCCGGCCCAGCTGAATCGTTACCTCAAGGAACTGGCTGCGCTCATGCCCCAGCGCTTCGCCTCCTGGCCGGAGGCCGATCAGATCGCCCTGCTGATCAACGCCTACAACGCCCTCACCCTGCGCTCGATCATCGATCACAAACCAATCCGGCCCAGCATCAAGGACATCCCCGGCGTGTGGAAGTTCCGCCGCCACGCGCTGATGGGCCAGCAGCTCACCCTCGATGCGATCGAGCACGAGATCCTGCGGCGCGAGTACAACGAGCCCCGCATCCACGCCGCCCTCGTCTGCGCCGCGATGAGTTGTCCGCCGTTGCGTGGCGAGGCGTTCACGGGCGCGGAGTTCGAGCGGCAGCTGGAGGACCAGAGCAAGCGCTGGCTGGCCAGCAGCGTGGGTCTGCAGGTCGACCGGGCCGCCGGCACCGTGGGGATCTCGAAGATCTTTGAGTGGTTCGGGGACGACTGGAAGCGCGCCGATCCCAAGGCCGCTCCCGTGCCCGGCCACGCCCAGCAAAGCGCGATCCTGCGCTTCATCGCCCGCTTCCGGCCGGCCCCCCAGCAGCAGCTGCTGCTGGGGGGCGACTACCGCCTGATACACCTCCCCTACGACTGGAGCCTGAATCGCTCAAGGAGCTGATCAGGCCTGTGGGAGTTCGGCGTCCAGCAGGTCGCCGATTCGCTCGGCCAGCAGGTCGAAGCAGGCGGAGAAGGCCGTTCTGGCCTCTTTCAGCTCTGTGTGCGCAGCAGGGTCGGGCAGCCCCCAATGCAGCCGCGTGGCGTCGGCTGGCAGCGGGTCGCAGTGACGGGCCGCGTGATCGCACACGGTGATCGCCAGATCGAACGGGTCGGCCGAGGCCTCCAGCACCGCCGCCAGGCTTTTGCTGGTGAACTGGCCGGGGTCGACGGGCAAGCGGCTGATCTGCTCCAGCGCCAGCGGATTGACCCGCCCGGTGGGGGCACTGCCGGCGCTGACGACCTCGACGGCCCCCTGACCGAGGGCCTGAAACAGGGCTTCAGCCATGATGCTGCGCGCCGAATTGCCGGTGCACACCACCAGCACTCGCTGCCTGGCTCTCTTCGTCACAAGGTTGCTGCGCAATGGGTTGGTTGAGGGCGGCCCCATCCCCCGGCCCGTGCTGAACCGCTCAGGCGCTGGTGAGCGGCCGAAGAACTGGTGAACCGCCCAGGGACTACCGGCGGCGGTCGGAATCGGATGGCCACGCCTGGCGCCCATGCGCTTCCCGGGTCGCAGGCAGCACACGAGCCCTTGCTTCGGCTGCGTTCAGGAAGCACGGGGCTGGCGGGACTCGAACCCACGACCTACGGTTTAGGAAACCGTCGCTCTATCCGGCTGAGCTACAGCCCCTTGCGGCCCATTATGAGCTCCGCCCACGCGGGCATGATGGACCATGAAAGCAGGCGAGGTGGTCGCAATCGGGGCAGCGTTTCGGTCTTCGGGCCGGGCGCCGGGCCCGGTTGAGGAAAGTCCGGGCTCCCGAATGGCCAGGCTTGCTGGGTAACGCCCAGTGCGGGTGACCGTGAGGAGAGTGCCACAGAAACACACCGCCGATGGCTCAGGGGGGTTCGCCCACCGAGCACAGGCAAGGGTGCAAAGGTGCGGTAAGAGCGCACCAGCAGCATCGAGAGGTGCTGGCTCGGTAAACCCCGGCCGGGAGCAAGGCCGAGGGACAAGGGTTGGCCATGACACCCGTCCCGCTTCATGTGTGCCGCTCGAGGCCGTTGGTAACAACGGTCCCAGATAGATGACCGCCCCGGTCCGCTCCGGCGGAACGGAACAGAACCCGGCTTACGTCCTGCTTTCACCCCCTGACGATGACGCCCCCAGGCCCAACGCTGAGCCCCCGCCGGCAGCGCCAGCTGCTGGCCTTCCTGGCCAGCCTGGGGCTGGAGGAGCCCAGCACGGGCCCGTCGGGTCTGGCTCCGATCGATGAGGCCCTCACCCACACCTCCGCCGGCCTGGCGCGCAACCATGAGCGGCTGGAGTTTCTCGGCGATGCGGTGCTGCGGCTGGCCGCCTCCGAGCACCTGCAGCGCCTACACCCGCAGCTGAGCGTGGGCGCGCGTTCGGAGCTGCGGGCCCAGATCGTCAGCGACCGCTGGCTGGCGGACCTGGGCGATCGCTGCGGGATCGATGCGGTGGTGCGGCTTGGCGCCATGGCGGCTGGGGATGCCGCAGCGCGGCGCACGATCCGTGCGGAGGCCTGTGAAGCCTTGATCGGCGCGCTCTACGAAACCTGGGGAACCCTGGAGCCGGTGCACCGCTGGCTCTCCCCCCACTGGTCGGAGAGCATCGCGGCCCTCCTGGCCGATCCGCACCGCCACAACTGGAAGCAGGCCCTGCAGGAATGGACCCAGGCGCGGGGGCTGGGTCTGCCCGCCTACCGCTGTGAAGAGTGCAGCCAGGGGCATGGCGATCCGCGCCGCTTCCGCAGCGCCGTGGTGGTGGCCAGCTACGCCGCCGCATCACCGCTGGGCGAAGGCTGGGGCCGTTCGCGCCGCGAGGCCGAACAGCAGGCGGCCAGCGCGGCGCTCAGGGTGCTGGAGCTGGAACAGGGCTCCGCAGAGCTCAGGCCGGCTCCAGGCTGCTGAGGGGCAGGGTCACCAGCTTGTCCCAGTTGCCGCCCTCGAACAGCACCGCCACCTGCTTGCCGCTGAGGCGCTGCACGAAGCCGCGGTAGCCGTTGTAGATCGAGCGGGGGTCGCGGACCACCACGGTGGACCCGGGCAGGATCGGCAGCGCGCTGACAGCCATCGGTGGTCTGAAGGGGTGGCGCCATTATCGATGCTGATGCAGGCGAGCGGGGATGGCAAAAGGGGCACCACCGCGCCGTGATGGGGCTGAGCCGCCGCCGCAGGAGGCCCCAGCGGCCGATCCCTGGCTGGTGGTGGGGCGGATCGTGGCCGCCCAGGGCCTGGAAGGGGAGCTGCGCGTGCTGCCGCGCACCGATTTCCCGGAGCGCTTCACCCGCCCGGGGCCTCGCTGGCTGCGGAAGCAGCAGGAGCCCCCCCGGCCCGTGCGCCTGCTCAGCGGCCGTCAGCTGCCGGGGCGGGAGCTGTTCGTGGTGCGGCTGGAGGGGATCGGCAACCGCTCGGCGGCGGAGGCGATCGTGCAGCACGACCTGCTGGTGGAAGCGAGTGACCGCCCGCCGCTGGCCGAGGGGGAGTTTCACCTGTTCGATCTGCAGGGGCTGGAGGTGCGGCTGGCGCCCGGCGGCACGCCGATCGGCACCGTCGTCGACCTGATCCACGCCGGTAATGACCTGCTAGAGGTGAGGCTGAGCGAGGGGCGGCGGGTGCTGATCCCCTTCGTGACACCGATCGTGCCGCGGGTGGAGGTCAGCGAAGGGTGGCTGGAAATCACACCGCCGCCGGGTTTGCTCGATCCCTGAGACCCTCCATAAACTGAGTGCTCACACGGTCTCTTCTCCGACCATGAGCTCAGAGATCGCGTTTCTCGTGCCGGTGATTCTCTGCGGAGGGACCGGCACGCGGCTCTGGCCGCTCTCGCGCGCCTCCTACCCGAAGCAGTACTGGGCGCTGGCCGGCAGCGACGACACCACCCTGCTGCAGCAGACCCAGCAACGGCTGGAGGGCCTGCCCCAGCTGTCGCCGCCCCTGCTGGTCTGCAACGAAGACCACCGCTTCATCGTGGCCGAGCAGATGCGCCAGATCGGCGTGGATCCAGCCGCGATCCTGCTGGAGCCGGTGGGGCGCAACACCGCGCCGGCGATCGCCGTGGCCGCCCTGCAGGCCACCGCCCGCGGTGAGGATCCGCTGCTGCTGGTGCTGGCCGCCGATCACGTGATCCGCGACGGCGCCGCCTTCCGCGCGGCGATCACGGCGGGTCGTCCCGCCGCCGCGGCCGGCCGCCTGGTGACCTTCGGCATCGTGCCCACCGCGCCTGAAACCGGCTACGGCTACATCGAGGCGGCCCTGCCCTTCGCCGCTGTGCCCACAAACGGTGCCGCCGCCGGCCCCCTGGAGCCGGTGCCGATCGCCCGCTTCGTGGAGAAGCCCGACCGGGCCACCGCCGAGCAGTTCTTCGCCTCGGGCCGCTTCACCTGGAACAGCGGCATGTTCCTGTTCAAGGCCAGCGCCATCCTGGCCGAGCTGGAGCGGCTCACCCCCGAGCTGGTGAGCGCCTGCCGCGCCGCCCTGGAGCAGGATTCCGCCGACCTGGATTTCCTGCGCCTGGAGCAGGAATCCTTTGCCAGCTGCCCCAGCCTGGCCATCGACGTGGCCGTGATGGAGCGCACGGCGCTCGGTTCGGTGCTGCCGCTGGAGGCGGGCTGGAGCGATGTGGGTAGCTGGAGCGCCCTGTGGGACACCGGCGAGCGGGATGCCTCGGGCAACGTGCTGCGCGGCCGGGTGATCAGCGAGGGGTCGCGCAACTGCTATCTGCGCAGCGAGCACCGGCTGGTGGTGGGCCTCGGCGTCGATGATCTGGTGGTGGTCGAAACCGACGATGCGGTGCTGGTGGCCCACCGCGACCGGGCCCAGGACGTCAAGATGATCGTCAACCAGCTGGAAGCGGCGGGCGCCTCGGAAGGCAAGGCCCATCGCCGCATCTACCGCCCATGGGGCCACTACGACGGCGTTGTGGAGGGAGAGCGCTGGCAAGTGAAGAAGATCCTGGTGAAACCGGGCGCTTCGCTGTCGCTGCAGATGCACCACCACCGCGCCGAGCACTGGGTGGTGGTGAAGGGCACCGCCGTGGTGGAGAAAGACGGCCTCCAGGAGATGGTGGGCGAGAACCAGAGCACCTACATCCCGCTCGGCTCGAAGCACCGGCTGTCGAACCCCGGCAAGATCGCCGTGGAGATGATCGAGGTGCAGAGCGGCCCTTATCTCGGCGAAGACGACATCGTGCGCTTCGATGACGTCTACGGCCGCACCGACGCCCCCCACCGCGGCATCACCCAGGCGGCCAGCTGACGCTTAACCGGGGCCATACCCCGCCGGATTGGCCGACTGCCAGGCCCAGCCGTCCCGGCAGATAACGTCCAGGCCACGCTCGGTGCGCCAGCCCAGCCGCTCGGCCGCCAGGGCGGGATCCGCCACCGACACCGCCACATCCCCAGGCCGACGCTCTTCGATGCGGTAGGCGATCGGCCGTCCGCTGGCCCGCTCATAGGCGCGCACCACCTCCAGCACCGAATGCCCAGCGCCGCTGCCGAGGTTGAGGGTAAGGCGCTGGGGAGCTTCTGCAAGCAGCACCTCAAGGGCCGCGCGATGGCCGTCGGCTAGGTCCATGACGTGGATGTAATCGCGCACGCCGGTGCCATCGGCCGTGGGCCAGTCACCGCCGAAGACGCGCAGGAAAGGCCGCCGGCCGATCGCCACCTGGCTCACGAAGGGGAAGAGGTTGTTGGGCAGGCCGCCCGGGTCTTCGCCGATGCGGCCGCTTGGATGGGCGCCACAGGGGTTGAAGTAGCGCAGGAGGGCCACCCGCCAGCCGGGTTCGCTGGCCGCCACATCGGCCAGCAGGCGCTCCACCGCGGCCTTGGTTTCGCCGTAAGGGTTCACCGGTGCCACCGGCGCGGATTCGGGGATCGGCACCACGCTGGTGAAGCCATAGAGCGTGGCGCTGCTGCTGAAGACGATCGTGCGGCAACCGGCCTGGCGCATGGCCGCCAGCAACCGCACGCTGCCGCCCACGTTCACATCCCAGTAGCGCAGCGGGTCGGCTACCGACTCCCCCACCGCCTTGCAACCCGCCAGATGGATCACGGCCTCGATCGCTGCGGCGGCGAACGCCCGTTCCAGGGCGGCCGGATCACGGATGTCGCCCTGAATGAGATGCAGCGGCGCCCCCGCCAGTTCCTCGACCCGGCGCAGGGCTTCCGGGGAGCTGTTGGAGAAGTCGTCGAGCACCACCAGGCGATGGCCCAGCTGCAGCAGCAGCACAGAGAGGTGACTGCCGATGAAGCCTGCCCCACCGGTGATCAGAAGCGCGGCCATTGCGAAGGCTGGGTGTGCTTTCGGACACTACTGATCGGTAGCGGTGGCCAGCCGCCTCGCCCCTCGGGGGCGCTTCAACCCAGGCGGAGGTCGATCGTGCGCAGGCCGGGCTCCGGCAACGGCCAGGCCGGCGCCGCCAGCGGCTCGAGGGGCTCAGGATCGGGCACGAAGTGATGGGGCTCACCATCGCGGCGGAAGCAGACCAGCCGCTCCCCGCTGCCTGCCGCGAGGATCTCCAGCTGCAGGGGCAACTGGTTCGGGATGCAGGGATGCAGGGAAGGGAACAGGCTGCTGTGGCGGTAGCGGATCCCCAGCCAGCCGTCCGCGAGCGGCAGGTCGCGGCCGCAGAGGCGCAGCCGGTAGGCGGCGAGGAACGCCTCGTTCGCCCGCAGTTCCAGGCGCTGCAGGGAGCTGTCGACGAAGCGGCTGGTGGTGCCGCCCTCCGCCGGGGTGTCGCACAGCAGCGGCCAGGGCTCCAGGGCACGGCGGATCTCCAGCCGGGCGCCCTGCTGCTCCCAGGAGAGCAGCAACGGGAAGCGCCAGTTCCAGATCTGCCGGTAGGGCTCGGGCTGCATGTCGAGACCGTCGGCATCCAGCTGCTGAAGTACCTCCTGCAGATCGCTCCAGAGCGCATGGGGCAGTAGCGCCTCAT
Source organism: Cyanobium sp. ULC065 (assembly GCF_977927515.1). Next base: position 108,075 of record NZ_OZ376393.1, read on the forward strand.
CGTGGAGGCGCTCGTTGAAGGTGATCAGCTCGGTGGGGCGGTGGATCGGATCCAGCAGGTGCGCCGCCAGCGCGCTCCAGAGCAGCGCGATCGCCGCGGCCGACTCCGCCCTGGGCAGGGCCTCGATCGCCCGGAATTCGATCAGGCCCTGGCAGCCGCTGGGCCAGGCGGGGTTCCAGAACTTGTCGAAGCTGATTTCGCTGCGGTGGGTGTTGCCGCTGCGGTCGGCATGGAGGTGACGCAGGGTTTCACTGATCAGCACCCGCTGATCGCCCTCGGGCAACTGCTCCAGCGCGCTGTGGGCCAGTCGGAGATCGAGCGGGCTGGCACTGCCCTCATCGAGCCGCGGCGCCTGGGAGGACGGGCCCACCGAGCTGTTGCTGAACAGATAGGAGAGGCTGGGATGGTGCTGCCAGAAGCGCAGGATCGCCACCAGCCAGGCTGGCCGGCTGAAGAACGGGTTGGCCTCAAGGCTGGCGCCGCCCCAGAGCAGGTGGTTGCCGCCGCCGGTGCCCTGCTGCTCCAGGCCCTCACCCTTCGAGCTGCAGAGGCCCACCGCCACGCCCGCCTCGGCCAGGGTCTGCATCCAGCCGGTGTAGTCGGCCCAGCCGTGGCACACCGGCAGGTTGACCTCCAGCACGCCGGGGTCGGCGGTGAGGCCCAGCACCTGCCACTGGCCGTCCACATCGACAGGCAGCATGCCGCTGAGTTCGGGCTGGCTCCAGCCCGCGCTGGCGGCGGCGATCACCGTCAGCAGCTCGAGCAGGGGCTCGCGCGCCAGCGGCGGCAGAAACAGGTTCCAGCTGTCATCGCGGATCTCCAGCGTCAGCACCTGACGCAGCACCCCCTCGGGGAAATGCACAAGCGGCAGGCGCAGCCCGGCCGGACCGGGGGCCGGCAGCAGGCGGCAGAGCCGTTTGTCGAGGCTCCACTCGGCCGCCTGCCAACCCGCAGGGTCGCCCTCTTCGCTGGCCTCGGCGTGGTGGCAGAGCGGCACCGCCCAGACGCGGTTGTCGGGGGCGAGGGGATCCTTGAGCTTGAGCGGCTTGAAGCTGCAGCCCAGGGCCGAGCCGACGGCCTCCAGAAAGGCCTTGGCGCGTTTGCGCGGCAGAGGAGGCAGGCAGAAGGGCGCACCGAACTCCGGTGGACGCCCCGCCGCAGCGTCCTGGGGCCAGCGCACCAGGGGCAGGCCATCGAGGCCGGTGATCAACCGCAGCGCCCAGCGCGGGTTCACCTCGCCGTCGTAGCGCTTGCCCGGGCAGTACATCAAGGTGCTGCCGGGCCAGCTGCGGCGCTGAATCTCCGCCGCCAGCCCATGGGCGTAGACCAGCTTGGTGGGCCCATCGGCGGTGACCGACCATTCAGCCCCCTCGGGCTTGAGCGGCACGTAGGTGGGTTCACCGCCCAGGGTGAGGTGGATGCCCGCGGCCTGCAGCCGGTGCTCCGCTTCAACGGCCGTGTCCGCCATCCAGCCGGGAGTGGAAGTCAGGGGAGGGGGCGCGGGCCGTTGCAGGGAGTCGGCGGGCGCAGACGCGGGGGTGACGGGCATGGTCAGTGAGGGGTAGTCCGCAGGCTGGCAGGAATCACGGTGCAGGCATTGATCGGCACCGGCGCCACCTTCCAGATGCGTTCGGCGTACTCGGCGATCGAGCGGTCGGAAGAGAAGAAGCCGCAGCGGGCTGTGTTCAGCACCGACATGCGGCTCCAGCTGGCGGCGTTCTGCCAGGCCTGATCGACGGCGTTATGGGCGCGGCGGTAGTCGCCCATGTCGGCCATCACCCGGAACGGATCGCTGCCGCAGAGGTTGGCCAGCAGCGGGTGGAAGAGGTCGCGGTCGCCTTCGCTGAAGTGGCCCGAGCCGATCAGCTCGATCGCTTCGCGGGCGATCGGATCGTTCTCCAGCCAGGGCATCGGGTGGTAGCCGTTGCGGTTGAGCGATTCGATCTGCTCAGCGGTGTGGCCGAACAGGAAGAAGTTCTCGTGGCCCACCAGCTCGCGGATTTCCACGTTGGCGCCATCGAGGGTGCCGATCGTGACGGCGCCGTTGAGCGCCATCTTCATGTTGCCGGTGCCGGAGGCCTCCTTGCCGGCGGTGGAGATCTGCTCGGAGAGGTCCACAGCGGGATAGACCTTCTGGCCGAGGCTGACACTGAAGTTGGGCAGGAAGACCACCCGCATGCGGCCGTCCATGGCCGGGTCCATGTTCACGATCTCGGCGATGCCGCCGATCAGCCGGATGATCAGCTTGGCCATGTGATACCCCGGCGCCGCCTTGCCCCCGAAGATGAAGGTGCGGGGCGGCAGGTCCTCGCCGTTGCGCAGCCGCAGGTAGCGCTCCACGATCTGCAGCGCGGCCAGGTGCTGGCGCTTGTACTCGTGGATCCGCTTCACCTGGACGTCGAACAGCGACGAGGGGTCCACCAGCACGCCGAGGTCGTGGTGGATGGTGGCGGCCAGCCGCTGCTTGGCCTGGTCGCGCACGCTGCGCCAGCGCTCCAGGAAGGCACCGTCGTCGGCATGGACCTCGAGGCCCTTGAGCTCGGCCAGATCCCGCCGCCAGCCGCGGCCGATCGTCTCGTCGAGCAGGCCGGAGAGGAACGGATTGGCCACCGCGATCCAGCGGCGGGGCGTAACGCCGTTGGTGACGTTGGTGAAGCGATCGGGCCAGAGATCGGCGAACTCGGGGAACAGCTGCTGCTGCACCAGGTTGCTGTGCAGCTCCGCCACCCCGTTCACCTTCTGGCTGCCCACCACCGCCAGGTTCGCCATCCTCACCTTGCGCTGGGGCCCCTCCTGGATCAGCGACAGCCGCTCCAGCAGCTCGGGCTGGCCTGGGTAGCGGATCCGCACCATGCGCAGGAAGCGGGCGTTGATCTCGTAGATGATCTCGAGCTGGCGAGGCAGCAGCTGGGCGAACAGCTCCAGCCCCCAGGTCTCGAGCGCTTCAGGCAGCAGCGTGTGGTTCGTGTAGTTCACGCTGGCGGTGGTGATCGACCAGGCGGTGTCCCAGTCGGCGCCGTGCTCATCGATCAGCAGCCGCATCAGCTCGGCCACGGCGATGGCCGGGTGGGTGTCGTTGAGCTGCACCGCGAACTTGTGGTGGAACTCGGTGACCGGCAGGCCCTGCCCCTTGAGGATGCGGAACATGTCCTGCAGGGAGCAGCTCACGAAGAAGATCTGCTGGCTGAGCCGCAGGCGCTTGCCCTGTTCAAGCTCGTCGTTGGGATACAGCACCTTGGAGAGCGTTTCCGACTCCACCTTCTGCAGCACCGCGCGGGTGTAGTCACCGGCGTTGAAGGAGGCGAAATCGAAGGCCTCTGGGGCCTGCGCCGACCACAGCCGCAGCGTGTTGGTGGTCTTGACGCCATAGCCAAGGATCGGCGTGTCGTAGGCGACGCCCAGCACCACGTGCTGGCCGATCTGCACCGGGTAGGTCCACTCGGGGCGAATCACCTCCCAGGGGTTGCTCTGCGCCAGCCAGGGATCGGTGCTCTCCACCTGCCAGCCGTTGCTGATCTGCTGGCGGAAAATGCCGAACTCGTAGCGGATGCCGTAACCGATCGCAGGCAGCTCCAGGCTGGCCAACGATTCCTGGAAGCAGGCCGCCAGGCGGCCGAGGCCGCCGTTGCCCAGGCCCGGTTCGGGCTCCTCGGCGATCAGCTCCTCAAGGTCGACACCAAGTTCGTCGCAGGCGTCCTTGGCCGCCTCGCGCAACCCCAGGTTCACCAGGTTGTTGTCGAGGTGTGGGCCAAGCAGATACTCGGCGGAGAGGTAGCTGACGGTACGCACCCCTTCCTGGGTGTAGGCCTCGGCGGTGTCGACCCAGTTGTGCAGCAGCTGGTCACGCACCGCCAGCGCCAGGGCGCGGTAGTAGTCGTGGCGGGTGGCCAACGATGGCGACTTGGCCAGGCTGGAGAACAGGTGGCGGCGGATGCCCTCCGCCAGCGCCCGACCATCCGCAGAAGAGAAGTAGTCGCGGTCGGCGGGGGGTGCTGTGGTGGCGGCCATGGGGTGCTTATCAGCAATCGGACCTTCATGCTGCGGACTGTGGCCCTGATGCTGCGCCAACGGTTACCAATTCAGGTTCATTTCCCGTTTGCCGCGCCTGGGCGGCCAGCCCGCCGATGCGGCCGGAAGCGGCACCAGGTCAGAGCTGGAGCAGGTTCGGCAGGGTGTGCTCCGTGCTCAGCACATCGGCGGTGATCGCCCAACTGAGTTCGCTTTTTACGCCGGGCGGTCCGGAGAAGCTTCCCGACACCGCCGCGGTAAGGCCGGACTTGGAGGAGGTGGCCAGGGGGATGTAGCGGTCGTCGATGGCCCCCTGGCCGCTGGGATCGAAGCCCCGCCAACCGGCACCGGGCAGATACACCTCCGCCCAGGCATGCAGGTCGTAGCGCTGCGGCCTGGGCTCCACCAGGTGATAGCCGCTAACAAAACGGGCGGGCAGGCCCACGCAGCGACAGGCCTCGATCATCAGCACGGCCAGATCACGGCAGGAGCCCACCCGCTCCTTGAGCGTGCGGCCGGCGGGCCAGGCCGGCCCGACATGCCGCTGGGTGTACTTGACCCGGTCCTGGATCATCTCCACCAGCTGCTGCAGGAACATCAGCGCCCGCTGGTCGCTGCCCATCAAGGCCTCCTGGGCCAGCTCCACCGCCGCCGGCTCGTGCTGGCCATTGGGCAGCCAGCCATCGAGGGAGCCCTTGAGGTCGCTGTTCAGCAGGCCCACCGGATAGGGCAGCATGGGCTCGTTCTCCTCCAGGCAGGCCTGCAGCAAGGGCGGCATCTGGGTGTCCACCTCACTGGTGGCGCGGATCTCGAAGCTGTCGGTGCTGCCGGCGAAGCGAGCCCGCAGCACGTCATCACCGCTGGCGGCCACCAGCAGATGCAGCCGGTGGGGATCGGGCGAGAAGAACAGCTCGAAACTCACCAGACGCTGGAACCCGTGGGCCCGGGGCCGCAGGCAGAGGCGATGGGGACCCAGCTGGACCGGCGCGCTGTAGCGATACGAAAGGGTATGGGTTACGCGGGCGCGCATGCCGGGAGGAGGCGGTGGGCAGGGGGGGCGGGGGCACAGCCGAGGCGCTGGAGGAGGCCATCGACTGAGTCTCGCCAGAGCCCGACTGCACGCAGGCCGGGGATTGAGTGGCGTGGATGACGGTGTCGAAGTAGCGGTCGCTGATCAGACCATGCAGGTGGTTGAGATCACTCTGGAACTGGTCGATCGCTTCATGCAGGCCACGCCCGATCAGCTCGTCGATGCGCACGTAGCTCCAGTTGGCCAGCATCAGACCGGAGAGGCATTCCAGGTCGTCGGGCGGGCCGGGCACGGGGTTGCCGCGGATCACCCGCAGCGACTTGCTGAGGCCTTCGAGGCAATACCGCACCGAGCGGGGGAAGATCGGATCAAGCAGCAGGAAGGCCGCCACCGCCTTGGGCTCGATCGCCCGCTGCTGCGACTGGCGGAACATCTGATAGGCCCCGGCCGAGCGCAGCAGGGAGATCCACTGCAGCTCATCGAGCACGCCGCCCACCTCCTCCGGGCTCGGCAGCAGCAGGAAGTACTTCACATCAAGGATGCGGCTGGTCTTGTCGGCGCGCTCCACCAGGCGCCCCAGCTTGCTGAACTGCCAGGAGAGATCGCGGCTGAGCGTGGCATCGGTGACGCCATAGAACAGCTGGCAGGCCCGGCGCACCTCGTGCAGTTGCTCCTGGGCCGGCAGGCGCCAGAAATGGTCGCTTTCCTTGAGTGTGAGGTAGAGGTCGTTGATCTGCTCCCACATCTCCGTGGTGATCACCTCGCGGATCTGGCGGGCGTTCTCGCGGGCGGTGGCGATGCAGTTGACGATGCTGCTCGGGTTGTCCGGCTCGCGCACCAGGAAGCGCACCACATCGGTGGGGCCACCATCGGGGTAGAGGCGGTCGAACAGCTCGCGGTCGCCGCTGGCATCGATCAACGGCAGCCAGGGTTCGGCGCTGCCCGGCGGGCAGTCGAGCGCCATCGCCTCGCTCACTTCAAGGAAGCGGGAGATGTTCTCGGCCCGCTCGACGTACCGGTTGATCCAGTAGAGGGAATCGGCGACGCGGCTCAGCATGAGGTCTCATCCACGATCCAGGTGTCCTTGCATCCTCCGCCCTGCGACGAGTTGACCACCAGCGAGCCGCGGCGCAGCGCCACCCGGGTGAGGCCGCCCGGGCTCACCCAGGCCCCCTTGCCCCGCAGCACGTAGGGCCGCAGATCGACGTGACAGGGGTAGAGCTCACCTTCGCTGAGCGAGGGCACGGTGGAGAGCTCCAGGGTGGGCTGGGCGATGAAGTTGCGGGGATCGGCCTTGATCTTGTCGGCGAAGGAGAGGATCTCGGCCGGCTCGGCGTGCGGGCCGATCAGCATGCCGTAGCCCCCGGCTTCTCCCACCGCTTTCACCACCAGGTCCTTGAGGTGGGCCAGCACGTAGGCCTGGTCCTCGGGCCGGGCGCAGATGTAGGTGGGAACGTTCTCGATGATCGGCTCCTCCGCCAGGTAGTAGCGGATCATGTCCGGCACGTAGGCGTAGATCAGCTTGTCGTCGGCGACGCCGGTGCCCGGCGCGTTGGCGATCGCCACCCGGCCGGCGGCATAGGCCTCCATCAGCCCACGCACGCCCAGCATCGAATCGCTGCGGAACACGGCCGGATCGAGGAAGTCGTCGTCGATGCGGCGGTAGATCACATCCACCGGCTCGAGCCCGGCGGTGCTGCGCATCCACACCCGGTTGCCCTCGCAGACCAGATCGCGGCCCTCCACCAGCTGGATGCCCATCTGCTGGGCCAGGTAGCTGTGCTCGAAATAGGCGCTGTTGAACACGCCCGGGGTGAGCAGCACCACCGAGGGAGTGTCGGTCCAGGGGGCCAGTTCCCGCAGGGTCTGGAGCAGATGGGAGGGGTAATCGTCGATCGGCTGCACCGTGGGCCCGGAGAACAGGCTGGGGAACATCCGCTTCATCACGCGGCGGTTTTCCAGGAAGTAGGCCACGCCCGAGGGGCAGCGCAGGTTGTCTTCCAGCACGCGCCAGGTGCCCTTGCCGTCACGGATCAGATCGAGGCCGGAAACGTGGCACCAGCGACCCAGCGGCGGCTTGAACCCCGCCATCTGCGGGCGCCAGCCGTGGGAGCTGATTACGTCGGCGCGGGGGATGACGCCGTCGTTGAGGATCTTCTGGTCGCTGTAAACGTCGGCGAGGAAGCAGTCGATCGCTTCAAGACGCTGAATCAGGCCCTTCTCCAGGCGCTGCCATTCGCCCGCGCGGATCAGCCGCGGCAGGGGGTCGAAGGGCAGGATCCGCTCGCCGCCCTGCTCACCGGAGCCATTGAGGCGAAAGGTGGCCCCGAGGCGCTTGAGCAGCATGCCGGCGGCCGCGTGGTTGCGGTTGATCTCTTCAATGCCCAGCTGGCCCAGGGACGAGAGCAGGGGCCGCAGGGCGGCGCGGGGCTGGGACGAGGCGCTGAAGTATTCGTCGTAGCCCTTTGCGGGCTTGTAGTCGGTGAACATGGGCAGCCGCATCGGGCTCAATCATGAACAGCGGCGCGGGGCCGACCCGTCATGGTTGCTACCGATCAGGCCCGGCCGGCCTAGGCTCCGGCCCGGCCTGATCGGCCCTGGCGGTGAATCCGACCCTCAGAGCAGGAAATAACGCTGCGCCATCGGCAGCACGTCGGCGGGCTCACAGGTGAGCAGTTCCCCATCGGCGAACACCTCATAGGTCTGGGGATCCACCTCCACCTTCGGCAGGGCCGTGTTGTTGCGCATCTCGGCCTTGCCGATGCCGCGGGTGTTCACCACCGGCACGCAGGGCCGCGCGAGTCCCAGCTTTCTGGGCAGGTCGTCCTCGAGGGCGGCCTGGGAGAGGAAGGTGAGGCAGCTGGGGGCCAGGGCCTTGCCGAAGGCGGCGAACATCGGGCGGCCATGCACCGGGCCGGGGGTGGGGATCGAGGCGTTGGCATCGCCCATCTGGGCCCAGACGATCGAGCCGCCCTTGATCACCATCTCCGGCTTGACCCCGAAGAAACCCGGCTTCCAGAGCACCAGATCCGCCAGCTTGCCCACCTCCACCGAACCGATCTGGCTGTCAAGGCCGTGCACGATCGCCGGGTTGATCGTGACCTTGGCGATGTAGCGCTTGAGGCGGGTGTTGTCGTTGCGCTCCGAGTCGCCCGGCAGGGCTCCCCGCTGCACCTTCATCTTGTGGGCGGTCTGGAAGGTGCGCGTGATCACCTCGCCGACCCGGCCCATGGCCTGGGAATCGCTGGCGATCAGCGAGAAGGCGCCGATGTCGTGGAGGATGTCTTCGGCGGCGATCGTTTCGCGGCGGATGCGCGATTCGGCGAAGGCCACATCCTCCGGGATCGAGGGATCGAGGTGGTGGCACACCATCAGCATGTCGAGGTGCTCCTCCAGGGTGTTGCGCGTGTAGGGGCGCGTGGGATTGGTGGAGCTGGGCAGCACGTTGGCTTCGCCGCAGATGCGGATGATGTCCGGCGCGTGGCCGCCGCCAGCGCCTTCGGTGTGGAACGTGTGGATGGTGCGGCCGCCGATGGCGCGGATCGTGTCCTCCACGAACCCTGCTTCGTTGAGGGTGTCGGAGTGGATCGCCACCTGGATGTCGAAGCGATCCGCCACGGACAGGCAGCAGTCGATGGCCGCGGGGGTGGTGCCCCAGTCTTCGTGGAGCTTGAGGGTGACGGCACCGGCACGGATCTGCTCCTCGAGCGCCTCGGGGGTGCTGGCGTTGCCCTTGCCGAAGAAGCCCAGGTTCACCGGCAGCCCTTCAGCCGCCTGCAGCATGCGGGCCATGTGGAAGGCGCCGGGGGTGCAGGTGGTGGCGTTGGAGCCCGTGGCCGGGCCGGTGCCGCCACCGAGCAGGGTGGTGACCCCGCTGGCCAGGGCGGTTTCCACCTGCTGCGGACAGATGAAATGAATGTGGGTGTCGATGCCGCCGGCGGTGAGGATGTGGCCCTCGCCGGCGATCGCCTCGGTGCCGGGACCGATGACGATCGTCACCCCATCGGTGATGTCGGGGTTGCCCGCCTTGCCGATCGCGCAGATGCGGCCGTCGCGCAGGCCCACATCGGCCTTGACGATCCCCCACCAGTCGAGGATCAGAGCATTGGTGATCACGGTGTCCACGGCCCCCCCGGAGCGGGGGGTCTGGGCCTGACCCATGCCGTCGCGGATCACCTTGCCGCCGCCGAACTTCACCTCTTCCCCGTAGGTGGTGAAATCCTTCTCCACCTCGAGGAACAGCTCGGTGTCGGCCAGCCGCAGCCGGTCGCCGGTGGTGGGGCCATAGGTTTCGGCGTAGGCCCGCCGATCCATCCGATAGGGCATGGCTGAGGAAAGTCGAGGAGGACGGTGGGGGGTGGCTGGGGTGGCCGTCGCAGGGCAAGGGCAGCGCGCGCTGGTGGCGCCGCTTCAGTCGAGCGGGCCGTTGACAAGGCCGTTGAAGCCGAAGACCCGGCGCGCGCCGGCCAGGGGGATCAGCTGCACCTCCCGCTGATCACCGGGCTCGAAGCGGATCGCCGTGCCGGCCGGGATGTCGAGCCGCTGGCCGCGGGCACTGTCGCGGTCGAACACCAGCGCGTCGTTGGCTTCATAGAAATGGAAGTGGGAGCCCACCTGCACCGGGCGGTCGCCGCGGTTGGCCACATTGAGCGTGGTGACGGGCCGGCCGGCGTTGAGTTCGTGGCTGCCGGGCTCCGGCAGCAGTTCGCCAGGGATCAGAGGAGACATGCAGGCGGAGCGATCAGGGGGGATCAGCGGATCGGGTCGTGGAGGGTGACGAGCTTGGTGCCGTCGGGGAAGGTGGCCTCCATCTGCACCTCGGGGATGAGTTCGGGAACGCCCTCCATCACCTGGTCACGCCGGAGCCAGGTGCTGCCCTCCTCCATCAGCGCGGCCACGCTCTTGCCATCGCGGGCGCCTTCCAGCACCTGAAAGCTGAGCCAGGCCACGGCTTCGGGGTGGTTGAGCTTGAGACCGCGACCCAGGCGCCGTTCCGCCAGCAGGGCCGCGGTGACGATCAGGAGCTTGTCCTTCTCCTGGGGGGTGAGATGCATGGGGGACGCGATTGCCGGCCACACTCTTGCAGCGGCGCGGGGCTGGAGCAGGTTCAGCAGGAACGTTCGCTGCGCCAGCAGCGGCGTCGGTCATGGCCCCACCGTTGTTGCCTGCGCAAGCGGCCCCGGCACAGCCGGCAAGGCGGGAGGCACCTGCCCCGTCCAGCGGGCCTCCTCCAGCGCCGCCGGATACAGCCGCCGGGCAGCGTCCTGCGCAACCGGGCTCCGGCGCAGCAGGGCACGGTATTGCTGCAGTGCGGAGGTGGGCCGGAACAGCAGGCCCGCCGCCACGGCCAAAGCGGAGCCCAGCAGGTAATCCAGCCAGCGGTGGGGGATGTACCAGGCCACCAGCGGTCCGTAACCGACAAAGGCCACCCCGCTGGAGATCAGCGCGGTGCGCAGGTACGCCTCGCCCTGCAGCGCCACCACCAGCGCCGCGGTTCCGCCCATGACCACGGCGGTGCTGAGCGGGCTGAGGCCAAAGCTGTCAAACACCAGCAGCGGCATCAGCACACCGAGGCTGACTCCCACCATGCGATCGCGCACCCGGGCCAGGGTGGCGCCGAGGCTGTCGTTGAGCAGCAGCACCACGCCGAAATAGAGGTACTTGGGGGCGACGGCGCCGAGGCCTTCGCCGATCGGCAACGCCAGTACGGCCACCACCAGCTTGCGCCAGAAGAACGGCGAGGCCAGACCCGCCGCCAGGCGCGCGGCCAGCGGCGGGTCGGCGGCAGCCGGCTCAGGCTCCTCCGCTGGCGCCTGGTGCCCCGCCGGACTCCACACCACCTGCACGACACTGCCGACCACGAGCCCGAGCGCGATGGCGGCCAGTTCGTTGCCCAGGCTCAGCCAGCTGCTGGTGGCGTTCAGCAGCGGCAGCACACCGGTGATGGCGAGCACGTTGCCGAGCGGCCGCAACGCGCCGGGCAGCAGCAGCATCAGGACCTGCATGAGCGCGGCCACCAGGCCGAACACGAACACCTCCGGCGCTCCGGCGAAGGCCTCACCGATCAGCAGCCCGATCGCCATCGAAAGGCCGCTCAGCCCCACCAGCACCGGGTACACGGGCAGGGGCCAGCGGCTGAAATCCGGGCGCACCACCAGCGCCGCCACGATCACCCCGTAGGCGGCCGCGCTGCTGTCGAGGCCCAGGCCGGCCGCCAGCGCCGCGGTGAAGCCGCTGGCCTGGGCGATCACCAGGGCGGCACGCAGGCCCCGCGAGGGCAGCGGGGCTGCGGCGCCTGTCACCGAGGCCGGCCGCCGAGGGCCTGGATCCAACCCACCAGCAGCACCACCCCCAGCAGAGCCACCCAGAACCACAGCCGGGGCGGGCTGCTGGCGGCCGCCAGCGCCAGCAACAGCAGGGCCAGCCAAGGGGCCGGGGACGCCCAGGGCGCCAGCCAGGGGACCAGCGACTGCCGCAACGGGCGGCGGCGGGCGCGGGCGGCGACGGCCTCAGCGCGGGGGTTGCTCATCGCTCGGTCCCCCCCAGCCAGCGCAGAAACGGCAGCACGAAGCTGACCAGCGGACGCCGCTCCAGCTCGACCCGGGCCAGGGCCGGCGTGCCGTTCTCAAGCTCAAGATCGGGGCCGTTGCCACCGCTCCAGCGCAGGCCGCTGGGGGTGGCGGCCGGCTCCAGATCCACCAGCACCAGCATCACCGGCGCGGTGACCTTGTTGCCCAGGGTGGCGAGCGGATCGCCGCCTTCCCCGAAGGCCTCCTGGCGGCTCCGGGCCGCCATGCTGGCCGCCAGATCGCTGTCGCCCAGCACATGGGTGAGCGCTTCGGCATCCAGGGAGATCGGTGACAACGAACGGATGCGGCCCGTCAGCGCGCCGTAACGCTGCGCGGTGCCGCCGTAGCGGTCACGGCTCTGAAGCTGGGGTTCCACCTGGACCCGGGCTCCGGGCCGCAGGCGGCTGGCGTCGGCCTCGGTGAACAGGGTGATGGCGGTGCGGTGGCGTGACACCGCCTGCGGAGGGGCTCCGACAACCGCGATCCGCTGGCCCGGAACCACCGCCTGCCCCGGGGCCACCAGCAGCGACAACAGCGTGCCGGCGCGGGGGGAGAACACCTGCTGGCTGACCAGCTGGGCCTGCAGTTCGGCGCGGCCGGCCTCCAGCTGGGCGATCTGACCTTCCAGGGCACGGATCTGGCTCCGGTTGCGCAGGTAGAGGTCCTGAGCTCCCACCCAGAGCGGGCTGTAGCGCGGAATCACCTCGTCGCGCCGCAGCGATTCGAGGGCGGCGAGCTGTTGGCCGATCGGCTGATTGCTTGTGCGCAGGGTGTCGATCTGGCTGCGCATCGCCTGCTGCTGGAGATCGATCGCCTGGTTCTGGCGCCGGATCGCCTCAGGGTTGGCCGCCACCCAGCCGCCCCCCGGTGCCGCCTGATCAACCCGGTTGATCGTGGCCAGCAGCTGGCCCTGACGCAACGGCGCCCCCACCGCCGCCGCCAGGCGCTGAATCTGGCCGGCGGAGCGGGCATAGACGCCGGCGCGGCTGTCCGGCTCCATCAGCAGGGCGCCGCCATGCACCAGCACAGGCACCCCGGGGGCGAAGGCCCAGGTCAGCGCCAGGGCACTCACGGCCGCGATCGGCAGCAGTCGGGGCAACAGCGGCGCTGGCGCCGTGGTGCTGCTGGCCGGCGCTTCGGGCATTCGCCACAGGCCCGAAGGGCACCACCGAAAGGAGCACGTAGGGTACGCGCCACGTCCGGTGGTGTCGATTGGTTGGCCGCAGCTGCCGAGGCCAGATCGCCTGGTGGGCCATCGCCTGGCCGCTGCTGACGGCCACCGTAGCCATGCCAGCCACAGCGGCCACACCAGGCCCGCCTCCGGCCGTGCTGCGCCTCAGCCTCGAGCAGGCGCTGGCCCTGGGGCTGGAGCGTTCGCTGCCGCTGCAGAGCGCCGCGGTGGCCATCGAGCAGAGCAGCTCACTCGTGGCACTGGCCAGCAGCGCCTTCCTGCCGAAGCTGGATCTGCTGGGCCTGGGCACCTACGCCCAGGTGGGCACCGACATCAACTTCATCAGCAATGTCTCCACCATCGGCGACCTCAACCTCAACCTGGGCAGCCAGGGGTATGCGGTGGTGCAGAACGCCTTCGGCAATCTCGGTCTGGCGCTCAGTTATCCGCTGATCGATTTTCGCCGTGGCCCGCTCAGGGATGCCGCCAGGGCCAACCTGGCGGCCGCACGGTCGCAGCAAATGGAGCAGCAGCGGATCAGTCGCTTCGCCATCACCACCGCCTACCTCAATCTGCAGCTCGCCGATGCATTGATCCCGGTGTGGCAGCGGTCGCTGGATGTGTCCACGCGGCTGCGCCGGGACGTGAACGCCATCCGGGCCCGCGGCCTGGCCAGCCGCAGCGACAGCGCCCAGGCCGAGGCCTTGCTCGAGAACGATCGGCGCGGCCTGGCAGAGGCCGAAGCCCAGGTGGAAATCAGCCGCAGCGGGCTGGCGCGGCTGCTTGCCCTACCCGCGGATCAAGCCGTGGCCGCCACAGATCGCCTGCAACCCGGACCGGCCTGGGGACAGGACCTGCCCAGCACGATCCGCCGCTCACTGCTGGATCGCCCCAGCCTCGCCGCGCTGGAGCAGCAGCGCCAGGCCCAGCTGGCCCAGGTGCAGCTGGCCAGGGCGGCGCGGCTGCCGTCGGTGGGGCTGTTGCTCGGGGGCGGCATCAATGCCAACCGGATCAACCTGCCGGTGCTGTCGACCAGCACCACCGTGGGGCTTTCCTCGGGCCCCAGCGCCGCCTTGCCGCAACAGAGCGCCGGCGCCAGCCAGTCGGGCAGCTTCTACGACTGGGGCGCCCTGATCAGCCTGCGCCAGCCCCTGTTCGACGGCGGCAGCGCCCGGGCCGCCACCGCCGTGGCGCAACGGCAGGTGGAGCAGCAGCAGATCGCCATCGCCAGCGCCGAGCAGGCAATCATTCAGAACGTGGAAACCTGGTGGCAGACCCACCGCGCCACCGCCGCTCAGATCACCGCTGCCGCCGCCGCCGCCCGTGCCGGTGAGCTGGCGGTTCGCGATGCCGAGTTGCGCTATCGCGCCGGCATCAGCCCGATCCTGGAGGTGATGATCACCCAGCGGGATCTGCAGCTGGCCCGCACTGCCCTGGCGGTGTCCATCCACCGCTGGAACCTCAGCCGCGCCGGCCTGGAGCTGGAAACCGGCGCCGCAGAGCCCCAGCCCAGCACCGCAAGGCCAGCGCCCAGCCCCACAGCGCCCTGACACCGCCGGCTCAGCCGAACGGCGACTCCTGGAACGGCCACACCCGCGGCAGCTGGGGCGGCGCCAGCCCCCGTTCGGCGCGAATGCGCGCCCAGAGGCGCGTGAACCAGTAGCGGGCCGCCTGGGTGGAAGGGCCCCGGTAGCGGGCCACCAGGCCCTGATCGAGGCGGCCGCAGGCCATCTCCCCCACCAGACCCTGGCGGTCGTCGCGGCAGCGCAGCAGCAGCTCCTCGCTCACCGGCGCCGGCGCCGCCCACACGAGGCTGCCGAAGACCGGAGCACCGCCCAGCCCGTGGGCGTGATCGAGGCTCCCGCCGCCCAGCTCCAGGCGATCGACCACGCTCCAGCGCCCTTCACGGCGGATCGCCAACGAGGATCGCCAGCGACCGGCACCGAGGGATTCACCATCGGCGCTGCGGCCGAGCCGCACCACTTCGGCGCCCAGCCAGCTGGCTCCAGCCGCCAGCTCCACCCGGCTGTCCTGCTCGTAGAGCGCGCCGGCGTACAGCACCAGCTCCTGGGGCAGCCATTCGAGATCGGCGCCGTCCTCCAGGCGGAACGCCAGCAACTGCCGCGCCCACTGGCCCTCAGGCGCCAGGCGGGAGCGGCCGATCGAGCCATAGACCTTCTGCGCCGCCACGCTGGTGACCAGGGCCCGGCTGCCGGCCTCCAGCCGGGTGTCGATCGCCAGCTGATCGCCGCCCACCAGGCCTCCGGCGGTGTGCAGCAAGGGCAACTCACAGCGGCCATCGGCGCGGCTGAAGGCGCGTTGGATCTTCAGCGGCGAGGTGGCTCCCCCCTGGTGCAGGGTGAGCGGCGCCGAGGGCGAGAGGGCGAAGCGAAGACTGGCCTCACCACGCCAGCTGCTGGTGGATGGGGGCGGATCCGCAACGATGACGTGGGCCAGGAGGGGAAGGGGCAGTGAGCCGATGCTGCGAGCGAAGCGGCGGCCGTCAGGTAGCGGTCGCCACATTTCTCGCCCCTGCCCGTGGCGATGGTGGGGCGCATGATCGTCCTTGACCGGCGCCTGAGCGCCCCGCCCGACGCCCCCTCCAGCCTGCGGTTGCCGCTCAGCGCCCAGCAGCGCGAGGGTCTGCGCGGCCATCGCCGCACCGCCTGCGGCCAGGATCTGCTGCTGCAGCTGCCGCGCGGTGAAGCGCTCGAACCCGGCGAGTGGCTGAACAGCAGTGAGAGCGGCGTGGTGGTGCAGGTGGAAGCGGCTCCGGAGCCGTTGCTGCTGGCCCGCAGCGCCGACTCCCTCCAGCTGCTGCAGGCCGCTTATCACCTCGGCAACCGCCACGTAGCGCTGGAGCTGCACCCGGGCGAGCTGCGCCTGCTGGAAGATCCGGTGCTGGAGGAGCTGCTGCGCCACCGCGGCTTGGCCGTTCTCCACCTCGACGCACCGTTCCGGCCGGAACCGGGCGCCTATGCCGGCAAGGGCGGGCATGCGCACTGAGCCCCCAGCCCAGGCCGGCGCGGCGCCGACCCGGTTGCTGTTGTTCCAGCTGATCAGTCCGGCGCTGCCGGTGGGGGCGTTCAGCTATTCGGAGGGTCTGGAAGTGCTGGTGCAGCAAGGCCGGATCAATTCCGCCGAGGCGCTGCACGGCTGGCTGGCGGCGGAACTGCAGCGGGGGACGCTGGGCGTGGAGGCAGCGGCCCTGGCGCCGCTGCTGCAGGCCATGGCGGCAGAGCAATGGAGCACCGTGCACGATCTCGACGGCTGGCTGCTGGCCCTGCGGGAAGCCCCGGAGGTGCGCGCCCAGCAGCGCCAGATGGGCCGTTCCCTCACCCAGTTGCTAGGCGAACTGGGTTGGCGGCTACCGGCCGTTGCCGGCCAGGGAGCGGCCATCACCTCTGCGGCATCCGCATCGGCGCAGGGGCTGGCCTGGCCGGCGGCCTGGGCCTGGGCCGGCCATTGCCTGGGTGTTCCCAGCACCGACCTGGTGGAGGCCTACCTCTATGCCTGGGTGGCCAGTCAGATCAGCGCGGCGGTGCGGCTGGTGCCGATCGGCCCCACCCAGGGACAGGGGCTGCAGCTGCGCCTGGCACCGCTGCTGGCGCAGCGGGCCGCAGAGCTGGCCCACACCGATCCGCACACGATGTGGTCAGGCGGTGTGGGCGCGGGGCTGGCCCAGCTGGGGCACGCCGAGCTCTACTCACGGCTGTTCAGAAGTTGAGGCGAGGCGTAGCTGGGCAGCGGTGGCAGGATTGCGCCCACTCGTCTGATCCAACGCCATGAGCAAGCTGCGTGTCGGCGTGGCCGGACCGGTGGGCTCGGGCAAGACAGCCCTGGTGGAAGCCCTGTGCCGGCGGCTGCGCGAACGGCTGCAGTTGGCCGTGGTGACCAACGACATCTATACCCAGGAAGACGCCCAGTTCCTGACCCGTGCCGGTGCGCTCGAGCCGGAACGGATCCGGGGGGTGGAAACCGGTGGCTGCCCCCACACCGCCATCCGCGAAGACTGCTCGATCAACCGGGCGGCGGTGGAAGACCTGGAGGAGAGGTTTCCGGATCTCGACCTGGTGCTGGTGGAGAGCGGTGGCGACAATCTGGCGGCCAGCTTCAGCCCCGAACTGGTGGACCTCTGCATCTATGTGATCGACGTGGCGGCCGGCGACAAAATCCCTCGCAAAGGCGGGCCGGGCATCACCCGTTCTGATCTGCTCGTGATCAACAAGATCGACCTGGCGCCGATGGTGGGAGCGAGCCTCGAAGTGATGGAGGCGGACACCCGCCGCATGCGCGGTGATCGCCCCTGGTGCTTCACAAATCTGCGCAGTGGCGAAGGCCTTGA
Source organism: Cyanobium sp. ULC065 (assembly GCF_977927515.1). The sequence goes on from NZ_OZ376393.1 coordinate 125,198, forward strand.
TGCGGTGGAACGTTTTCTTTGCCGGCAACTTCCCGCTCCGGGGTCTTCGCTCTGATCGCTGCCATCGGAGCCGGCACTCGGCAGCGGCTTCGGCGTGCGCAGCCATGAGCAGGTGGGCCGCGCCAAGGGGCTGAACAGGGAATCAACACAGTGGCGGCGGCCAAGGGGGAAGCAATACCCAAAAAGCCCGTGTACAGGGCCTCTTGAGCCGTTTCTGTGCCTTTGGCGACAGGACTGACAAGACCGGCTCCGTATGTTCCGCAATGCCGTCAGCACTGCGGCAATTTCTTCACCTTGAACAGGCCCAATGGTTCCGTATTTCTCGAGGCGGCTGGTTGCCGGTCTTGCTGCAACTGCGATCACGGTATCCCTCGTCGCCTGCGGGGGCGGTGGCGGTGGGGATAGCGCTGGTTCTTTCGACGGAGAAGTGAAGGTTGGCATTCTTCACTCCCTGAGTGGAACGATGGCAATTTCTGAGACGACCCTGAAAGAGGTCGAGGAAATGGCTATCAAGGAAATCAATGATGCCGGCGGCGTCAAAGTTGGCGGCAAGTCCTACAAGATCGTCTCCGTCGTTGAGGACGGCGCATCTGACTGGCCCACCTTTGCTGAGAAATCCCAGAAGCTGATTGACTCCGACAAGGTTGCCGTGGTGTTCGGCGGCTGGACCTCCGCCAGCCGCAAAGCCATGCTGCCGGTGTATGAGTCCAAGAACCACATGCTCTTCTACCCCATTCAATATGAGGGTCAGGAGTGCTCCCGCAACATCTTCTACACCGGCGCCGTTCCCAACCAGCAGGCCGAGCCTGCGGTGGATTGGCTGATGAAACAGTACGGCGAAAAGCTGGGCAAGAAGGTCTACCTGGTCGGTTCTGACTACGTCTACCCCCGCACCGCCAACACCATCATCAAGGAGCAGATGAAGGCGCTTGGCGGCGAAACCGTCGGCGAGGATTACATCCCCCTTGGCAACACCGAGGTGGCGCCGATCATCGCCAAGATCAAGAAAGCCTTCCCTGATGGTGGCATCATCATCAACACCTTGAACGGTGACTCCAACGTCGCTCTGTTCAAGCAGTTCAAGGCTGCAGGCATCGATCCGGCCAAGTACCCGATCATGTCCTTCTCGATCGCAGAAGAGGAAATCCGCCAGATCGGCCCTGAGTACACCACCGGCACCTTCGCCGCGTGGAACTACTTCATGAGCCTGGATACACCGGCTTCGAAGAAGTTCGTTGCCAACTTCCAGGCGGCCTATGGGGCTGACCGTGTGGTGGGTGACCCTGCAGAGTCCGCCTACAACATGGTGTACCTGTGGAAGAACGCCGTTGAGAAGGCTGGCACCTTCGAAGATCTCGACAAGGTCCGGAAGACCATGATCGGCATCACCTTTGAGGCACCTCAAGGTGAGATCAAGATGTTCCCGAACCATCACACCTCAGAGCGTGTGATGATCGGCGAAGCCCTGCCCGATGGCCAGTTCAAGATCCTCTCCGACAGCGAGAAGGCCATTCCGCCCATCCCCTGGAACCAGTTCGTTCCTGAAACCAAGGGCTACACCTGCGACTGGACGCAGGACCGGCCGGATGCCGGCAAGTTCAAGATGTGATCGTGCCTGGGTGGCTTCTTCGGAAGCCACCCTTTCCTTTCACTTCTCCATTTCCTGTATGGACTGAGATTATCTTCGGCATTGAAGCCTGCCTATCACTTTCGATAGCGCCTTCGATCGCCCCAGCTCTCAGGACATCATGTTCACGAGACTTGCAGACAGCACCAGAGAGATCAGCCAGTAACGGATTGTTCTCTCTGGATTTATCATTTTTCAGACGATTCCAGCCATTGCTTCGCGTATTGAAGCGGCCTACACGGAGGTGGCACCATCTTGGCGTCTGCCCATGCACCGGCTGATGGGCTCAGGCCAATCTGTCGCTGCGCCCCTAACGCTCTGCAGACAGGCCCCGGACCAAGCTTCACGGACAAAAACAGTTCGCAATATCACTTGATACAGCCGCAAGGCTCCTGTTGATCCAAGGTTAATCCCACTCGCACGGAACAGCCCCCCAGTGGAACTTTTCTTCTCGCAGATTCTTGATGGCTTGAGCATCGGCTCGGTGCTGCTGCTCGCCGCCACGGGTCTCGCCATCGTCTTTGGCCTCATGGGGGTCATCAACCTGGCTCATGGTGAGTTCATGATGCTGGGTGCCTATATCACCTTTGTGGTCCAGAACCTCTTTCGGCCTATGGGCGGTGTGGTGTTCGAGCTCTACTACCCCGTTGCCCTGGTGGCCGCTTTCTTCATCACCGCCATCTTCGGCGTGGTGCTGGAGCGAACGCTGATCCGCAAGCTGTATGGAAGACCACTGGAAACCCTGCTGGCCACCTGGGGGGTCAGCCTGATCCTGATCCAGCTGATTCGCAGCATCTCCACCTCCATGGTGATCGGCATTGCGGTGGCGGTGGTCATCGGCTTCTTCGGTGGAAAGTTTCTCGGCAAAAAGATCGGTGATCGGCCTGCATTCCCCTATCTCAACGGCGTGGTGTGGGCCGTGGCTGTGGGGATCGGCCTGGTGGTGGTGAATTCCTTCTCCTCCGTGCGGGCCATCGCCAGCCCCTGGTTCGGACCCCGCAACATTGACGTGACAGCACCCAAGTGGCTGCAAGGCAGCTGGGGCGAGATCGACGGAATTGAACTGCCTGGCCTGAGGATTTTCATCATTCTGTTGTCGGCAGTTCTGCTGCTGTTCGTGATGTGGTTCCTCACCAAGAGTGTGTGGGGCCTTCGGATCCGGGCTGTCACCCAGAACCGGCAGATGAGCAACTGCCTGGGCATTCCCACCGACAGCGTGGACAGCATCACCTTCGGACTCGGTTCAGGTCTGGCAGGAGTGGCTGGCTGCGCCATCACCTTGCTGGGATCCGTGGGCCCGAACCTGGGCGCGGCCTACATCGTGTCCTGCTTCATGGTGATCGTGCTGGGAGGCGTGGGCAACCTGCTGGGCACGGTGCTCGCTTCTCTGATCCTCGGCATCATTCAGTCGGTGGTGGGATCAGGATCGCTGTTGATTGTGTTCCCGGATATGCCCCCGGCCGCCAAAGGGGTGGTGGAATTCTTCGCCACCACAAGCATGTCGCTGGTGCTTGTGTTCATCTTCATCATCGCCTTCCTGCAGTTCCGCCCCAACGGCATGTTCCCTCAGAAGGGGAGATCGGTAGATGCTTGATGCGCCGCTGCCAACAACCAAGCTCCTTCCATCTGCTTCCTCTCCACTGAGGCCCCAGCCATGAAACTTCTCAAGCGACTCGTTCCCTGGATTCTCCTGGCCATCGCGCTGTTCATCCTGCCAGCCATCCTCAGTGATTTCCGTATCAACCTGTTTGGCCGCTATTTCTCCCTGGCGATCACTGCTCTTGCGATCGACCTGATCTGGGGCTACACGGGCCTCCTGAGCCTTGGGCAAGGCATCTTCTTCGCCCTGGGTGGCTATGGGGTAGCGATGTACCTCACCCTCAACACCCCCAGTGAAGCGGGCGGCAACGGCATCCCCAAATTCTTTGAGAACTACGGTGTAGAACAACTGCCCTTCTTCTGGCAGCCATTCTGGTCGCCCGCCTTCACTCTGATCGCCATCTGGGTGCTGCCCGCAGTCGTGGCAGGGTTGGTTGGCTACCTGATCTTCAGAAACCGTATCAAGGGGGTGTACTTCTCGATCATCACCCAGGCGGCGTTGATGGTCTTCTTTCACTTCTTCAACGGCCAACAGAAGCTGATCAATGGCACCAACGGCCTGAAAACCAGCACCACCGAGCTGTTCGGCATGCTGGTGGGCTCCAGCGAGATGCAGATCTGGCTGTACCGACTCACGGTTGTTCTCATTCCTGTCGCCTTTCTGATCTGCCGCTATTTCACCTCCGGCCGCTTCGGCGATGCCTTGATTGCCATCCGAGATGATGAGCAACGCTTCCGTTTCGCCGGCTTCAACCCCGTTCCCTTCAAAACGATCGTCTTCCTCGTTGCCGGCGCGCTCTGCGGTATCTCAGGCGCTCTTTACACCGTTCAGAGCGGTATTGTGTCGCCCCAGTACATGTCGATCTCCTTTTCGATTGAGATGGTGATCTGGGTGGCTGTGGGGGGCCGCGGCACCCTGGTGGGCCCGATCATCGGCGCCGTTCTGGTGAACTATCTACGCAGCCTGGTGAGCGAAGCGCTTCCCGAGTTCTGGCTGTTCGTGCAGGGGGCTCTGTTCATCTTCGTGGTGGTGCTGATGCCGGATGGCATCTACGGCTGGGTCTCCAAAGGAGGACTGCGCACCTTGCTGGCCGCCTTCGGCATCGCTCCCAAAGCTCGTACCTATCCCCAGATCGACCAGGAGGGCCCTGGCATGGAAATGAAGAGCCACGCCCCCACCGATTCTTCGGCCTGAGGCCTTGACAGCTGGCTTGCCGGAGGAAGCCCGACAACATCAAGGCAGAAAGTCAATGATCCTGCGCTACCACCTTCACTGCTCCATCAGATCCATCCACTCCATCCACATCCCATCGGCCTCTTCAGCTCACACGTCCACCAGGCAAGCCCACTGCTCAGCCCCCCTTCCACAGACCCCCTGAAACACCCTGGCGATCATGTCTGAACCACTCCTTGAACTTCACGACGTCAGCGTCAGCTTTGATGGCTTCTTCGCCCTTACCGATCTTTCGCTCACCCTGCAGAAAGGTGAGTTGAAGTCGATCATTGGGCCCAACGGCGCCGGGAAAACCACCTTCCTTGACGTGATCACGGGCAAGGTGCGCCCCACCAAGGGCACTGTCACGTTCAAAGGAAAGTCGTTGGTGGGGCTCTCCGAGCAGAAGATCTCAAGGCAGGGAATCGGCCGGAAGTTCCAGACGCCACGGGTGTTCGACAACCTCACGGTGCTGCGCAACCTGGAATTGGCCGCCTCACCGAACAAGAACCCTCTCAGCCTTCTCTCCGACAAGCTGCCGAAGGCGGCCAAGGATGAGGTGCATCGCCTGATGAACTATGTGGGCCTCACCCCCTTTGCCACCACCCAGGCGGGTTCGCTCTCGCACGGGCAGAAGCAATGGCTGGCGATTGCCTCTCTCGTGGCCCAGTCGCCGGAGGTGCTGCTGCTCGACGAGCCCGTGGCCGGGCTCACCGATGAAGAAACGGTGCGGACCGCTGAATTGATCAAGTCACTGGCAGGCCAACACACCGTTGTGGTGATCGAACACGACATGGAATTCATCCGGGACCTCAATGCCCCCGTCACCGTGCTGCACCAGGGGCAACTGCTCACCCAGGGCCTGCTGGAGGATGTGAAGAAAGATCCCCGCGTGATTGAGGTTTACCTGGGCCCAGCCGAGGAATAAGCGGTTTCCACCACTTGCCAGACACCAACCCACAGCTGACATGACAACCGAGAACCTCCTTTCCGTCTCCAACCTCAACGTTTACTACGGCGAAAGCCACATTCTTCGCAATGTGGATCTCTCCATCCCTAAAGGGCAGATGGTGTGCCTGATCGGTCGCAACGGCGTGGGCAAAACCACGTTCCTCAAAACGATCATCGGTCTGCTCAAACAACGCTCCGGCAGCGTCCAGTACGACGACCAGGCCCTGAGCGATCAGCCCCCCTACCAACGGGCCCGCTCCGGCATCGGCTATGTGTCCCAGGGGCGTGACATCATTCCGCAGGTGACGGTGAAGGAAAACCTTCTGCTGGGAATGGAAGCGCTCCCGGGTGGCATGGCGAAGAACCGCCACATCGACCCGATCGTGTTCGATCTGTTTCCAATTCTCGAGAAGTTTTTGTCCCGCAAAGGCGGTGATCTCAGCGGCGGACAACAGCAACAGCTGGCCATCGCTCGCGCTCTGCTGGGCAAGCCGAAATTGCTGCTGCTGGATGAACCCACCGAAGGCATTCAGCCCTCCATTATCCACGACATCGAAGTGGCGGTGAAACGGATCATGAAGGAAACCGGAATCAGCGTGCTGCTGGTGGAGCAGCACCTTCACTTCGTGCGCCAATCCAACTACTACTACGCCATGCAACGCGGCGGCATCGTTTCAAGTGGCCCCACCGAGAGCCTCTCCGATGATGTGGTCCAGGAATTCCTCACGGTGTGAGGGCACTGCAAGGGAGCGCCCTCTTGCATAAAGGTTGTTTGTTGCATCCGGCCTGTTGGATACGGCCATCCGAATGCAACGCGATGCAGCATGGATGACACATCTTTGGGGTCAACTGTGTAATCACAGGTGTCAAGTCTCCCGTGGAGCTGTTTGGATGCCAGCCGTTTACGTGCAACCCGTTTACGTGCCAGCTTCTTTCCTATCAGCTCCTTGCATGCGGTGGTCTCAGCCGCCAGATTTGGAGGCCACGAACGACCATGGTGCGAGCTGCACGGGCTGCAGGCTTTCTCTTTCTGCCTGCTGACTCCTGTGACTCCTGCCTCCTGACTGCTGCCCGCGGCTCAGCAGCCGCGGGTGACCATCCAGGGGCGGGCCGCACTTTCCCTGAGCCGGGGCTTGGCGCTTTCTTCGCGCACTTCCTTGCGGACCAGCCGGGGCTCACTGGCTTCCTGCTTGAGGCGGAAGCCACCGGACAGTGTCATGGGCGGGCTGAACACTCTGTTACCGGGATTGCCACAACTCGGACAGTCCGTATCATTCTGGCGGGCGTCGATGCTGCGCCACACCTCGTAGTTGTCGCAGCCTGAAGCGCAGCTGAATTCGTAGACAGGCATGGAGAAGAGGGGAAACAGGGAGGACCAGCTGGCGGGTCGTTTTCAAAGAACCGAGTGATTCCCGCCACAACCCTGCTGCGCTGATGGGAGTTGGAGCCGACAGCGACAGGGGAGGCGGCGGCCAGCAGAGAGGGAGGGATCCATGGCGTGGAGCCACCGAACGCCCACCTTGCCGAGGCAAAGGCGGCGGTGGCCCCTTGCGGGCCATCAGCAGGGAAGAATGTCCTGGTCGAAGATGGAGGTGGGAATCGCCAGCGTGCAGCAGGCATTGGGAATGTCCACGATGCCGCTGATCCGGCCCTCCACGGGCGCACAGCTCAGCAGCAGGTAGGCCTGCTCACCGGTGTAGCCAAAGCGCTTGAGATACTCAATGGCGTTCAGGCAGGCGCGTCGGTAGGCGATGTGCACGTCCATGTAGTGCTGCTTGCCTTCGAATTCATCCACGGAGATGCCTTCGAACACCAGATAGTCGGTGAAGTGGGGCTCCACCGGGCTGGTCTTGAACATGGGATTGACCATCCCATACTTTTCGACGCCACCTTTGATGATCTCCACATGCAGATCCAGGTAGCCCGACATTTCAATCGCGCCACAGAAGGAGATTTCCCCATCGCCCTGGGAGAAGTGGATATCGCCCATCGAGAGCTTTGCGCCTTCCACATACACGGGGAAGTAGATGCGCGTGCCCTTGGTGAGGTTCTTGATGTCGCAGTTGCCTCCGTGCTCACGGGGCGGCACGGTGCGGGCCGCTTCATTGGCCACACGCTCGAAATCGGCGCTGGGCAGCGTGCCGAGGATGGCGCTGTTGGGGTTGGGCAGGGCCGCCAGCACGGGCTCGCTGCCGGAGAGGCCGGCGCCATAGGTGCGCCGATCCGGGGCCGTGTTCACCAGCTCGGTTTCGCGGCGGTTCCATTCCCGCAGCAGCTCGTGGGAGGGCGCACAACCGATCAGGCCGGGGTGGGTGATGCCGGCGAAACGCACACCGGGGATATGGCGCGATGAGGTGTAGATGCCTTCGAAATCCCAGATCGCTTTGGCTGCCTTGGGGAAGTGATCGGTGAGGAAGCCGCCGCCATTCTCTTTGGCAAAAATCCCGGTGAAGCCCCACTCATCTCCCTGCAGCGCACCCACATCAAGGATGTCAACCACAAGAATATCGCCAGGTTGAGCTCCATTCACCCAGATCGGGCCGCTGAGCACGTGCACCACTTCCAGGTTCACATCAGCGATATCCTGGGGGTCGTCATTGTCCTTGATCTGGCCATCCGTCCAGTCCTTGCATTCGATCCGGAAGACCTCACCAGGGTTGACAGAAACGACGGCGGGGATATCGGGATGCCAGCGGTTGTGGCCCGGCATGTCCTGTTGATCCATCGGCTTGGTGAGATCAACCTTGAACAGCGTTTTTGGCATCGCAAACGAGGCGTGGTTTCATCTCTATCGAAATCCACAGGTGGATTCGCGGAAGTGTCATCGGCTACCAGACCCACCCAGCTTGGCTGCGGCAACACAGGCGTGCATGCCGCAGCAGCACAGCACACAGCGGCGGCAGGATCTGCAGAGCCGATCCGTTATGTCGCTGGCCGCGCCGTGCTGTCGTTGAAGGTGCCGCGGCGGCAGAGATTGTCCTTGAGGCGGTCGGTCCAGGCTTGATGCGAGAGCACGCCCGTGCTGTCAACACCACCATCAAAATAATAAAGAATCTGCCAACGCGTAGCGGTGGAGAACTTTCCGGCGTCGACGAGATCTTTCAGTTCATTGCCGTAGAGGTTGTCATACGTCGGCCAGTTGGGCTCGTTCTCGATGCTGCAGACCGCATTGACCTGATACAGCCTGGCGCTGCTGTCGGGCTGACCCTCCGTCTGCACGCGCACCACGCCTTTGTACAGGCCGTTGGGCTGGCCTGGCACGAAGGCCTTGGCCAGGGTCACATTGGCCGTGCCCGCCCGCACCAGCAGATCACCAACCTTGGCCTGCTGAGCGGGTGTTTCGCCGGGAGTCGTGCGGCAGGCGCTCAGTCCCAAAGCTGCCACCACCAACGCTGCCGCTGCGCTCCAGGCCCGTGCGGACGCCAACCCCATCACCCAGCTCTGCACCGTGAAGCCTCAGAACATAGGCTCGCCGCCCATGGCGGCGGTGGCCGGCGGCGGCGAAGGTCACCCAGCTGCCAGCAGCCGGCGCCAGAACGCTTCCGGCTCCGGCTCCAGCGGCAGCGGGGACCCGTTCACACTCAAGGCCGGACGGCACCCGAGGCTGTTGATCAGCAGCACGGCACTGCCTGGGCCCAGGGGACACGGACCTTCGCGGACCAGGCCCAGCGCCAGGGCGCGGCCCCGCATCACCCCCGGCAGGCAGCCGCTGGCCAGGGGCGGCGTGAACCACTGGCCGTCACGCCGCACCAGCAGGTTGGCCGTGGTGGCGCAGCAGAGGCCGCCGGCCGTGCTCTCCAGCAGGGCATCGGCGGCGCCGGCGGCCCGGGCCTCACGCCGCGCCTCGATGGCGGGCCCGTAGGCGAAGGTTTTGCAGCGGCTCAGCAGGCTGGAGGCGTTGCGCCGCTCCCTGCGGCTGACAATCACCGGCACGGGGTCGAACTGCGGCGCCGCGGCCGTGAGCTGCAGCCAGAAGCGGGGCTGCAGTGATGGGGCACCGGGTGCCGGCAGCTCCACACCCCGCGGCCCCGTCGCCCCACCAGCGCCAGCCTCCACCGCCGGCGAGCCGCGGCTCCAGTTCAGGCGCAGCGCGCCGGTGTGGATGCCGCTGCGGGACACCGCCTCCGCCAGCAGGGCGCGCACCCGCTCATCGCCGGGGGGTGGCTCCATGCCCAACAGGGCGGCACTCTGCGACCAGCGCTGCAGGTGCGCGCTCAGCAGCAGCGGCTGCCCCGCTTCCACCAGCAGGGTTTCGAACAGACCGTCGGCCAGTTGCAGGCCCCGATCCGCCAGGGGCAGGGCCAGCTCGGCCGGTGCTCCCCAGAGCCCCGCCGCCCCCGGAGCGCCGATGGGCTCGATCCAGGCGATCGCCTGCATCAGCACCCTCCAGCTGCGGGGCCTGGCGCGACGGCCGCCAGCAGCGGGCCCAGCTTCCAGAGCAGCTCCTCGGCCTCCGCCGCCGGGTCGGAGTCGGCCACGATGCCGCAGCCGGCATGGGCGCGCAGGCGCCGCCCCCGCAGCATCAGGCTGCGGATCAGGATGTTGCTGTCGAAGCTGCCATCGGCGCCGAAGCGGAACAGAGCGCCGCAGTAGGGGCCGCGGGGCACGGGCTCCCGTTCGCTCAGGCGCTGGCAGGCACGCACCTTGGGGGCGCCGCTGATCGAGCCGCCCGGCCAGGAGGCGCGCAGCAGCTCCACCACGCTGCAATCGGCGCGCAGCTGCCCCTCCACCACCGAGGTGAGGTGGTGCACCTGCGGGTAGCTTTCCAGCCCCACCAGCTGGGGCACCTGGATCGAGCCCGGCACGCACACCCGGCCGAGGTCGTTGCGGAGCAGGTCCACGATCATCACGTTCTCGGCACGGTCCTTGGGGCTGGTGATCAGCTCGGCGGCGGCGGCGGCATCGGCTTCCGGATCGCCATGGCGCGGGCGGGTGCCCTTGATCGGCCGGGTTTCCACCCAGCCGGTGGCGCTCACCCGCAGAAAGCGTTCCGGGGACGCCGAGAGCACCGCCTCGTCGCCAGCCACCAGGAGGCCGGCGAAGGGCGCCGGGCAGGAGCGGCGCAGCCGGCCGTACAGGGCCAGCGGATCGGGGGGTGCGGCCAGGCTGGCCTCACAGCAGGCGGTGAGGTTGGCCTGGAACAGATCCCCGGCAGCGATCCAGCTGCGCAGGTCCGTCACCTGGCGGGCGAAGGTGGCGGGATCGGTGTGCCAGTGCCAGTGTTCTGCGGCCACACCGGGCCCGCTGCCGGGCGCAGGGCCTTCAGCCGGGTCAGCAGCTGAGCCAGCAGGCGTGTCGGCCGCCGGCACCAGGGCCGCGAGCCGCTCCGCCATCGCCGTCAGCCGGGCGGGATCCACCCCTTCCAGCTCCAGACGACGCTCCTGCAGATCGAAGCGCAGCACGGGGTCGTAGCGGCCTGCCCAGAGCAGGGCCGTATCGGGCGAGCGCCAGTGGGCGGCCGGCTCCACCCACGCCCCGGCCTCGTAGGCGAGCCAGCCGAGCCAGCTGCCGGGCCGTTCCCGCAGGCGCGCCAGGGCCGCAAAAGGATCGGTGGCATCCGGCTCGCCCGGCAGCCCCCGGCACACCACCTGCTCCAGCGGAGCCACACCCAGAAAGCCCCAACGCCCCAGCGCACTGCCATCGCCATCGAGCCAGGCGAGGCCATCGCCGCTGCCCGCAGCGGCCAGGGCAAGGGCCACCTCCCAGGGGTCGCGCCACGGCAGTGAGCGGCGCAGCAGCGGCGGCTGCGCCCCGGAACCCGGCGTCATGCCGACGGCCCGCCCAAGCTGCCGCCTCCATCGCTGGCCAGGTCCGGGCGGCCCGCCTCCCGCAGGGCGGCATCGCGGATGCGGCAGCTGTCGCAGCGCCCGCAGGGCCGGGCGCCGCCGGCGTAGCAACTCCAGGTGCGGGCGATCGGCACGCCCAGACGCAGCGCCTCCTGCACGATCCGGGTCTTGCTCCAGGTCACCAGGGGCGCCCACAGCCGGGCGCCGTGGCCCTCGCGGCCGCTCTTGCTGGCCAGATCAGCCAGCTGCTGGAAGGCGGCGAGGTAATCGGGGCGGCAATCGGGATAGCCGGAGTAGTCGATGGCGTTCACCCCCAGCACCAGCCGCTCGGCCCCGCGCGCTTCAGCCAGGCTCAGGCCGAGGGCGATGAACACGGTGTTGCGGCCCGGCACGTAGGTTGTGGGGATCACCCCCTCCTCCACACCGGCCACCGGCAGCGCCATGGCGGCATCGGTGAGGGCTGAGCCGCCCCAGGCCGCCAGGTTCACCGCCAGGGTGTGGTGCTCCGCCAGGGCCAGGTCGGTCGCCAGGGCGGCGGCCGCGGCCAGCTCCTGACGGTGACGCTGGCCGTAGTCGAGCGAGAGGCCGATCACGTGGTAGCCCGCTTCGATCGCCAGGGCCGCAGCGGTGGCCGAATCGAGGCCGCCGGAGAGCAGGGCGACCGCGACGGGTGGGGCGGCTGCACTCACGGCGAAGCAGGCGTGTCAGGCGTCACGGGCGGCGGCGCCGTGGGTGCGGAGGGCGCCACAGGGGGCTGGGTTGGGATGGCGGGTGGCGTCACCGGCTCAGCGGGCGGCGGCGACGTGGTGTCGCCGGGGTCGGTGGGCGGCGGCTGGGGCGGCTCCGGCGGCGGCGCATCGGCGCGCAACGACAGGGTGATCATCGCCGGGGCCACACCGTCGTTGGTGACCAGCAGCTGCACTTCGGTGCCCGGCACCGGCGGCAGGGTCACCACCCGCAGCGGGCCCTTCGGCTCCAGCAGGCTGCCGGCAGCGTTGTAGACGCTCATCTGCATCAACGGCGAGCCGTTGACACCGAGCACCAGCCGGTACCCCGCCGGCAGCCGGATCGGGAACAACCGCGCCCCACCGGCGCCGAGCGAAGCGGAGAGGGCCTTCACCTCGCCCGCTGTGGCCTGGATCGGTTCGATCTGCAGGGTTTCCAGCGTCTGCTCGCCGGCGGCATACCAGAGCTGGCGGAAGGGCTCGGCGGGGATGTCGGCGCCGGCGCGGCCGGGCAGCAACGCCTGGGCATTGCCGGAAATCAGCTGGCGCAGCACCGGCGGACTCACCCCCTGGGCGGCGAGCTGACGCTGGCGGGCCTCCCAGTCGGCGGTGGAAAAAGAGCCCAACCTGCGGCGGAGCGGCGGCGGCAGCTGCTCCACCCGGGCCAGCCATTCCTCCGCCAGGGCGTTCCACACCTTGCGCAGGGGGGCGTCCTCGATCGAGTCGTTGGGCAGACGGCCGCCACGCTCGGGGAACTGGGCCAGCAGGTTGGCGTCCACCAACCGCAGGAACCAGCTGCGGTTGATCTGCAGCGCCCGCAGGCGGTTCAGCAACTGCTGGCGCTGGTCGACCTCACCGGGGGGGAGGCTGGCGGTGAGCTCGCGGGGCTGTTCAGCCGGGCGATTGGCGGGGGCATCACTGCGGCCCAGCAGCCACCAGCCCGCGGTGATGCCCACCACAGCCGACACCACCAGGGCCACCACCACCGGCAAGAGCCGCCCTTCCACCGCCTCCTCCTTCTGCTGCTGCCGGCTGAGCGGCGGCATGGGCGGTGGCGGTGGCCGCCGCTCCACGACCCGGGGCTCGGGAGCCGGTGCTGCAGCCGCAGTGGCCGGCGCGGCCGTGAGGGGGGCGGCCGCAGAGTTGGTGGTGGAGGCAGCGGCCTGCTCGGCAGGCGCAGGATCGGCAGCGTCGCTGCCGGCCAGTCCCGGCGAAACGGCGGCGGGGGGCACGAGCATCAGGGTGCGATCGGCGCGGGCCACAGGGCCCGTGCTTTCCGGCATCGGCAGCGCCTGGAAGGCAACGAGGGCCTGCGGCGTGCTGGCAAAGCGGGCGGTGGGATCGGCACTGATCAGCCGCTCCAGGGCGGCGCGGAACGGGGGGTCGAGGCTGAGGCCGTCGGGCCAGCGCCAGGCCAGGCTCACCGGATCGAGCAGGGCGGCGGGATCCTCACCGCTGAGCAGCACCAACGCCACCACCCCCAGGCCGTGCAGGTCCATCCAGGGCAGCAGCGGAGCGCCGGCCACCTGCTCCGGCGGCGCATAGCCCGGGGTGGCGCCGGCGGCGGCCTGGCCGGGGCCGGTCCACCCGATGTCGAGCAGTACCGGCAGACCGTCGCGGTCACGGCGCAGCAGGTTGGCGGGGGTGAGATCGCCATGGCAGATCTCCTGGCCGTGCAGCACCGCCAGCACCGGCAGCAGCTGGCGCAGCAGCAGCAGCACCTCGCCGGGGCCGAACACCAGCTGGCGACCCCGCCGCGCCTCCAGCAGCTCCTGGTAGGTGCGCCCGTCCTGCCACTCGCGCACCAGCCAGAGCTGGCCGTCCCGCTGGATCGTTTCCCCGAAGCGGGGCACCTGGGGGTGGAGCAGGGCCTGCAGGCGGCTCCAGCCCGCCCGCGCCCCGGCCTGATCGAAGCCGGGCCCCAGCTGCCGCAGGGCCACGGGCGCCTCGCCGGCCAGCAGATCACTGGCGCGCCACAGCACCCCCTGAGGACCGCTGGCCACCTCCATCTCCAGGCGGTAGCGATCGGCGATCACCGCACCGGCGGCCGCACCGGGCTGGTCAGCCATGGGTGGGCCGGTCCTGCGTAATGCCATCCAGCAAGCCCCGTTCGGGCTGGCGCAGGCCGCGGCCGGCCAGCCAGTCGGCGTCGTAGAGGCGGGAGCGGTAGCGGTCGCCGCCGTCGCAGAGCACGGTCACGATCGTGTGGCCCGGACCGAGGCGCCGGGCGGTCTCTACCGCCGCGGCCACGTTGATGCCCACCGAGCCGCCCATGAACAGACCTTCGCGCCAGAGCAGCTGGTAGATGGTGTCGAGCGCGGCCTGGTCGTCGATGCGCACGGCGTCATCGATCGGGGCGCCCTCCAGATTGGCGGTGACGCGGCTGTTGCCGATCCCTTCGGTGATGGAGGTGCCCTCGGCCTGCAGCGCCCCGGCGGTGGCCCAGCTGTAGAGGGCACTGCCGTGGGGATCGGCCAGCACGCAGCGCACCTGGGAGGAGCGCTCCTTGAGGAAGAGGGCCACGCCGGCATAGGTGCCGCCGGTGCCCGTGGCCGACACCCAGGCGTCGATGCGGCCGCCCGTCTGCTCCCAGATCTCCGGACCGGTGCTGGCGTAGTGGGCGCGGCGGTTGGCCAGGTTGTCGAACTGATTGGCCCAGACGGCACCGGGCGTTTCGGCGGCGATGCGTCCCGAGAGCTTCACGTAGTTGTTGGGATCGCGGTACGGCACCGCCGGCACCGTGCGCACCTCGGCGCCGAGGCTGCGCAGCAGGCCGATCTTCTCGGCCGACTGGGTGTCCGGGATGACGATCAGAGCCTTGTAGCCGCGGGCATTGCAGAGGTGGGTGAGGCCGATGCCGGTGTTGCCGGCGGTGCCCTCCACCACGGTGCCGCCCGGGTCGAGGGCGCCGCTGGCTTCCGCCTCCAGCAGGATGCCCAGGGCAGCGCGGTCTTTCACCGATCCGCCGGGGTTCATGAACTCGGCCTTGCCGAGGATCTCGCAGCCGGTGAGCTCGCTGAGCAGCCCCAGCCGGATCAGCGGGGTGTTGCCCACCGCACCGACGAAGCCCTGGGTGGTTCCCGCCCGGGCGACGGCCATGGCCCTGCCGCTGCTGATCGAACCGGCGGTGCTGCCCATCGCGCCTGTGGGAGAAGAAATCGCTCTGGCGATGATCGTAGGGGCGGCAGCCCTGACGGCCGATTCCTTCTAGCCTCAGGCGAGCAGCCCTCTGGCCATGGCCTCCGCCGCCCCCACCGAGGCCCTGCTGCGGCGGCTTCATGCCGTGCGCGCCCACAGCGAGGCGCTGATCGCTGAGCTGGAGCCGGAAGATCTGTGCCTGCAGGGCATGGCGGACGCCAGCCCGCCCAAGTGGCACCTGGGGCACACCACCTGGTTCTTCGACACCTTCCTGCTCACGCCCCACCTGCCGGGTCATGAGCCGGCGGAGAGCCGCTGGAGCTTCCTGTTCAATTCCTATTACGACGCGATCGGGGCGCGCCACCCCCGGCCGCAGCGGGGACTGCTGAGCCGGCCACCCCTGGCGGCGGTGCTCGCCTGGCGGCGGCGGGTCGATGCGGGGCTGGAGGCCCTGGTGGAGCGGCTGAGCGCCGGGCCCGCCACGGCGGCGGCGCCGCTGTGGGAGCTGCTGGAGCTGGGTCTGCAGCACGAGCAGCAGCACCAGGAGCTGTTGCTGATGGATCTGCTCGACGGCTTCAGCCGCAACCCGCTGGAGCCGGCGGTGGAGCCCTCGGGCCGGGGTGCCGAAGCCACCTACGAAACGCTGGTGGCCGCCGCCGACGCCGCCCCCGCCAGCACCCCCAACCCGCCCGCGTCCGCCTGGCTGCACTGGCCGGGAGGGCTGGTGGAGATCGGTCACGCCGAGGCTGGCGCCGGCCCCGAGGGCCCGTCCGGCGCCTTCCATTTCGACAACGAAAGCCCCCGTCACCGCCAGTGGCTCGAACCCTTCGCGCTGGCCCCCCGGCTGGTGTCGAACGGGGAGTACGCCGCCTTCATCGCCGCAGGCGGCTACCGGCGGCCGGAGCTGTGGATGAGCGAGGGCTGGCAGGTCTGTCAGCAGCGCGGCTGGCAGGCGCCCCGCTACTGGCGCGGCAGCGGCGCCCCGGAGGGCTGGTCGTGGGAGTTCACGCTGGCGGGGCGGCGCCCCCTGCATCCGGCCGCGCCCGTGCGGCACCTCAGCTGGTTCGAAGCCGACGCCTATGCCCGCTGGGCCGAGGCCCGCCTGCCGAGCGAAGCGGAGTGGGAAGTGGCCGCCGCCACGCCACCCCAGGCGGGCGGCAGCGGCGAGCTGGAAGCCCTGCAGGGGGTGCTGTGGCAGTGGACGTCCAGCCCCTACCGTCCGTATCCGGGCTTCCGGCCCGCCGCCGGAGCGGTGGGCGAATACAACGGCAAATTCATGAGTTCCCAGATGGTCCTGCGCGGCAGCAGTTTCCTCACACCGCCGGGCCACGGCCGCCTCACCTACCGCAACTTCTTTCCGCCCGCGAGCCGCTGGCTGGCCGGCGGCCTGCGCCTCGCCCGGGACGGCCGATGAGCGCCCCCTCCGCTGCCCTCCAGCGCGGGCCGGCCGCCGTCGACCTGCTCGACCTCCATCCCGTCGCCGCCGACATGCGGCGGCTGGTGGTGGAGGGCCTGTCGCGCAGCCCCCGCCAGCTGCCCGCCTGGTTCCTCTACGACGCCGAGGGCTCGCGCCTGTTCGACCGCATCTGCGAGCAGCCGGAATACGCACTCACCGCCACCGAAACCGCCCTGCTGGAGCGGGAGGCGCCGGCCATGGCGGCGGCGCTCGGCGCCGGCGTGCCGGTGGAATTCGGCGCCGGCAGCGCCCGCAAGGTGTCGCCGCTGCTGGAGGCCCTGGCACCACCGGCCTATGTGGCGCTCGACATCAGCTCCGAGCACCTCGCCGGTGCCTGCCGGGCACTGCAGGCCCGCCATCCGGCCATTCCCGTGCTCGGCATCTGCTGCGATTACAGCCAGCTGCTCACCCTGCCGGCCCACCCCCTGCTCGATGGCCAGCGGCTGCTGGGCTTCTACCCGGGCAGCTCGCTCGGCAACTTCGCCCCCAGCGAAGCGGTGGCCCTGCTGCGTCAGTTCGCCCGGCTGCTGGGGCCCGAGGGTCGTCTGTTGATCGGCATCGACCAACCCCGCGCCGCGGCCCAGCTGGAGGCCGCCTACGACGATGCCGCGGGCTGGTCGGCCGCCTTTGCCCGCAACCTGCTGGTGCGGCTCAACCGGGAGCTGGGGGGCAACTTCGTGCCGGAGCGCTTCCGCTACCGCGCCCACTGGCAGCCGCAGCAGAGCCGCATCGAGATGGCGCTGGTGAGCACCTGCCACCAGGTGGTGGACGTGGCGGGCCGGCGCTGGCCGTTCGCCGCCGGCGAGGCGCTGATCACCGAGCACAGCCACAAGTACGACCCCGCGGCCTTCACGGCCCTGGCGGCGGCGGCCGGCTGGCGGGCCCTGGCGCGCTGGGCCGATCCCGGCGAGAGCTTCAGCCTGCACCTGCTCGCCCCGCAGGCGCCAGGCAGACTTGAACCAGTCGAGGCCAGCCGATGAGCCGGGAAGACCAACGCAAGGCGATGCGCACCACGCGCGAGCAGTTGATCGCCGAGCTCGAGGAGCTCTACCGCCAGGCCTTCGATCGCATCGGCAGCGAAGACCTGGGCGAAGGGGCGATCGCCCGCCTCACCCAGCTGCTGCTGCGCTCCCGCGATGGCGCGATCACTCCGTTGCAGGAAGAGATCGAGGCGCCGCTGATCACGCGGGCACCGGAATGAAGGGTGGGTCGTGGCGGGGGCAGCGGCCATGAGCGGCAGCTGGTTCGAGCAGCTGGAGGCGCAGCTGGAGCAACAACTGGAGGCGTTCCTCAGCAGCCGCCCCGAGCAGCGCCAGCTGCTGGAGGAGGAGGAGCAGCGGGAACGGCAGCAGCGGCTGAAGCGGCGGCAGCTGGAGGTGCAGGCGGAGGCGGAACGGCTGCGGCGCGCCCTGCTGGAGCTGGCCACCGAGATCACCCAGTGGCAGGGGCGGGTGGAGCGGGCCCGGGCCGCCGGCGCCAGCGCGCTGGCCGACCAGGCCGAAGCCCGGCTGCGGCAGCTGATGGGTCTGGGCCGCGACCGCTGGCAGGCCCTCAGCAGCCTGGGCGATGAGTTCCGCCGCCTGGACGCCGACCTGGCGGCCCTGCAACGGGAGCAGGAGCAACAGGCGGCTACCGCCGCAGCCTCAGGCGCGCCTGCGCAAGCTGGGTCGGGGGAACGCGGGCCGGGCCCGGCTGGAGCGACCCCGGGCAGCCAGGCAGAGGCGGCAGGAGCAGCAGCGGCGGCAGCTTCCTCCCCCGCCACGCCGCTCGATCCGATCGAGCTGGAAGCCGCCTGGTCGGCGTTTGAGGCGCAGCAGGAGCTGGAGCAGCTGCGCCGCCGCCACGGCACCCCGCCGGTCTGAGCCGGCCGCCATGGGATTCCTTCTCTCCAAGCTGCTGCCGCTGCTGCTCTACCCGCTGGGGCTGGCCATCGGCCTGCAGGCGATCGCCCTGGCGGGGCGTCGCCGCCGCTGGAGCCCCTGGCTGAGTGGCGGCAGCCTGGCGTTGCTGTGGATCAGTGCCCTGCCGTTCACGGCCCGGCAGCTGGTCTGGGGCCTGGAGGAGCGCAGCGCCGCCCTCACCCCCAGCCCGCTACCCACCGCCGACGCCGTGATCGTGCTGGGCGGCGGCCTGCAGCCCCAGCTGGCGCCCCGCACCAGCGTGGAGGTGAACGAGGCGGGCGACCGCCTGCTCACCGGCGTGCGGCTGCTGCAGGCCGGCAAGGCGCCGCTGCTGCTGCTGAGCGGCGGCAGGGTGACCTTCCGCAGCGCCAACCCGGCGCCGGCGGAGGCTGAAACGGCGCGGCGGCTGGCACTGGAGCTCGGCGTGCCGGAGGGGCGCCTGCTGCTCAGCGATCAGGCCCGCACCACCGCGGAAGAGGCCCTGGCGCTGCGTGCGATCGGCCAGGCCCGGGGCTGGCGTTCAGTGCTGCTGGTCACCAGCGCGATGCACATGCCCCGCTCGTTGGCCACGTTTCAGCGCCGCTCAGGGCTCCAGGTGTTGCCGGTGGCCTGCGACTACCTGCTGCCGGCCCGCAGCGCGACCGGAAGCCCGACCGCCGCCTCGCTCCTGATCGAGCTGCTGCCTGAAGCGGGCGCCCTTCAGCTCACCACCCAGGCGCTCAAGGAGCACCTTGGGCTGCTGGTGTACCGCCTGCGGGGCTGGAGTTGAAGGCAGGGATGGGGCGCAGACGGGCTTGCGGCGGCCAACCAGGGCGGCAGCTACTTCTTGGGCGCCGGTGGCACCAGGCTCACACCTTCGGGCGGCGGCGTGGGATCGGGATCGGCGATCAGCATGTGCTGGAGCACGATCTCGGGACGTTCACTGTCGCGCCAACGAATCCTGTAAGCCGGCATCTTGGTGCCGCGGCTGGTGGTCTGCTCCACAGGCTCCATCACCCAACCGCGACGGGAGCGGCCCTGAGGGTTGCGCTTGACCACCGCATCTGCGTGCTTGAAGCGGAATCCAACGCGCTCACCGCTCATGGGCCAAGGTCAGTGCCAACGTGACCCCATTATCCACTTTGCCCTTCAAGCTCCAGTGGAACCGGCCTCTGGACGCAAGAGCGGGAAGGCGATCACATCACGGATGCTGGGGCTGTCGGTGAGCAGCATGGCCAACCGGTCGATGCCGATGCCCAGCCCGCCGGTGGGGGGCATGCCCACCTCAAGAGCTTGGAGGAAATCCTCATCCACCCCCTGCGCCTCCAGGTCGCCGGCAAGGCGACGCTCCTGCTGGGCCTCCAGGCGCCGGCGCTGATCGACGGGATCGATCAGCTCGCTGAAGGCGTTGGCGGTTTCACGGCCCACGATGAACAGCTCGAAACGCTCCACCAGGCCGGGCTTGCTGCGGTGCGTGCGCGCCAACGGTGAGATCTCCACCGGGTAATCGAGCACGAAGGTGGGCTGGATCAGGCTGGCTTCCACCCGCTGTTCGAAGGCCTCGTTGAGCAGACGACCCACGCTGTCAGCGGCGGCGGGCACCTCCAGCCCAGCGGCGGCCATGGCGGCGGCGGCCTGCTCACGGCTGGCGAAGCCGTTGAAATCGAGCCCGGTGGCCTGCTCCACCAGCTCATGCATGGTGGCCCGGCGCCAGGGAGGCGTGAGATCGATCGCCACGCCCTGATACATGAGGGCGGTGGTGCCGCACACCTGCTCGGTGACGTCCGCGATCATCTGCTCGGTGAGCGCCATCATGTCGGTGTAATCGGCATAGGCCTGATACACCTCCACCGAAGTGAATTCGGGGTTGTGGCGTGTGCTGATGCCTTCGTTGCGGAAGATGCGGCCCAGTTCGTAGACCCGCTCGAAGCCCCCCACCACCAGCCGCTTGAGATGCAGCTCGGTGGCGATGCGCAGGAACAGCGGCAGATCGAGGGCGTTGTGGTGGGTGCAAAAGGGACGGGCGTCGGCACCACCGGCCTCCAGATTCAGCACCGGCGTCTCGATTTCGAGGAAGTCGCGGGCATCGAGCCAGCGGCGGATGCCGCTCACCAGACGGGCACGGCGGCGAAAGGTTTCGCGGGTGTGCGGCGAAACGATCAGATCGAGGTAGCGCTGGCGGTAGCGCTTCTCCACATCCGCCAGGCCATGCCATTTATCGGGCAGGGGCTGCAACGACTTGCAGAGCATGTCCCAGGCCGTCACCTTCACCGACAGCTCACCCCGGTCGGTGCGGCGCAGCGTGCCGTGCACACCGATCAGATCGCCGGCATCCACCAGCGAGGTGATCTGAGCAAAGGCCTCGGGCTGCTCGGGCCATGCCGCCAGCAGGTGGGCCTTCTCGATGAACAGCTGAATCGGACCGCTTTCATCCACCAGGGTGAAGAAAGCGAGCTTGCCCATCACCCGGCGGGTCATCACCCGACCGGCCACGGCCACGGCCACGGCACGCTCCTCGCCGTTGGGCAGGTCGGCGTGCTCCTGCTGCAGGGCAGCGGTGCGGTGGCTGGGCTCGAAGCGCAGGGCATAGGGGCCCTGACCGAGGGCCGCCAGGGCCTGGCCCTTCTCGAAGCGGGCCTGCTCCAGGCGGTTGACGGGGTGCTCCGGCAAGGCGACGAACAGGGGACGGAAGGAACCATCCTGCAGGAGCGCAGGCGGCGGGCCTAAGCGGTGACGGCGACCAGGGGATCGAGCATCCGTTGCGAGGCGTAGCCGGTGCCGCGCACGGTGAGGATCAGCTCGGGGTTGCGGGGGTCGGGTTCGAGCTTGCCGCGCAGGCGGGCCACATACACATCCACAACGCGCAGATCCGCGGCGCGGCGCGGCGGGTAGCCCCACAGCTGCTCAAGGATCTCGGCGCGCGGCACCACCCGGCCGGGCTCGCGGAACAGCAGCTCCAGCAAGCTGAATTCGGTGTAGGTGAGGCCGATGCGCTCACCGGCGCGGGTCACCTGACGGCGGTTGGTGTCCACTACCAGGTCTCCGATGCGCATCACACCCTGGCCGGCGGGGATGTCGCGGGGTTCGCTGTTGGCGGATCCACGCCCCACCCGCCGCAGGATCGTGGAGATGCGGGTTTCGAGTTCCTTGGGGCTGAACGGCTTGGGCAGGTAGTCGTCGGCGCCGAGATCAAGGCCGGCCACCCGCTCGGCGATCGCATCAAGAGCCGAGAGGAAGATGATCGGCACGCAGGATTCGGCCCGCAGGCGCCGGCATACCGCAAAGCCGTCCAGCTTCGGCAGCATCACGTCGAGCACGACGAGGTCGGGCTGCTCCTGATGGAACAGGGTGAGGGCCTCCTCCCCATCCTCGGCGCAGAGGACGCGGTAGCCCGCGAGCTGCAGGCGCATCACCAGCACGCGGCGCACGGCGGCCTCGTCGTCGACGACAAGCAGGGTGGCCTTGGGTGCTGTCCGCGTGTCCTGAACCACCGCCTCCGCCTTGGCTTGCCGAGGCTGCGTGTCCAGTGGCATCACAGGAACAGTCGTGAAGAAAAATCACCCTACCTGTCAGCTTGTACGCATGGAGAGCAGAAGGCGCACGTCAGGGAGTAGCAGCGCCAAGACTTAATGATTTTTCAATAGTTGCAGCGGCGCCGGCAGCCACCCGTCAGCACCATTCTCACCAAGCCCATCGGTGGCCTCGCCGTGCGGCGCGGTGGCCACGCCGCACGGCGAGGCCAGGGCTCAGGGCCAGCGACCTTCCGCGTAGAGGTTCCATTCCCGCTCCGCCGCCAGCACGGCCGCATCGCTGCTGATCTGGCCAAGCATGGCGCGCTGGAGCTGGCGGTAGATGATCGCCTGCAGCCGCTTCACGCCGGGGTTGGCGGGCACCAGCACCCGTGCGCGCCCCAGCGTTTCAGCCGATTCCAGGCGTGCCGCATGCACAAGCGCCTGCTGGGGATCGGCAGGCGTGTCCCGCCGCAGCTGTTGCTCGATCGTGGTTAGCGCCTGCCGGGCCGAGGGGAGCACCCGCGCCTGCTCAGCGAAGCGGGCCTGATTGCTGGCGTTGGTGAGGAACAGGGCAAAGCTCACCGCTTCCTTGGGCATGGCGCTCTGGCGCGGCACCGCCAGGTTCATGACCGCCACGTTGGCGGTGCCGTCAGGGCCGGTGAGCGGCGGGTGGGGTTCGGTGACGGCAGCGATCCCCGGGGCGTTGGTCTGGATGCTGCGCAGGAACTCGGCGCCGCTGGCCAGCATCGCCAGCTCACCGCCCTGGTAGAGCTCGATCGCACGCCGGTAGCCCTGGCTCACCACTTCACGCGGCAGCAGGCCACGGCGGTAGAGATCGGTCCAGAAGGCGAAGGCCCGCCGGCCCGCCGGGCTGTTGAAGGCCGCCCGTTGGCGGTCATCGGTGAGGGTCACACCCATCTGCACCATCGACTCCAGCAGCTCGGCCGAGTCATCCGGCACCACCGTGACGAACAGCGCATGGCGGCCGGTGCGCCGTTTCACCGCTTCAGCGAAAGCCGGCACCTCCTCCCAGCGGCGCGGTGGGTCGGCGTATCCGGCCCGCTTCAGCAGGTCGCGGTTGGCGAGCGTGATGCGCGCCGTGAGGTACCAGGGGATCGCGAACTGTCCATCCGCGTTGCGGCTGGCTGCCCAGATGCGCTGCAGATAGATCTCTGAAGCCCCAGGCGGCAGCAGTGGATCGAGGTCGAGCAGCCCCCCCTTGCTGGCCAGGTTGGCGGCGAACAGCGGGTTGAGGTTCACCACGTCGGGCGCGGTGCGGGCGTAGACCGCCGCCAGCAGCTTGCGCTCCACCGATCCCCAGGGGATGTCGGTCCAGCGCACCGTGATGCCCGGGTTCTCCTTCTCCCAGGCGGCGATCACCTCGGTGAGATAGGCGTCGAACTTGGGGGAGAGATCGAGCGTCCAGACGTTCAGCTGGCGCCCCTGGCTGCGCGGACCGCCGCAGCCCGCCAGCACCGCCGCCAGCAGGGTCAGCACGGCACGCCGCCGCCAGCGCCCCCGGATCCCCTCGGTCAGCCCCCGCATCGCTTCAGCCCCTCGATGGTGCGTTCTGCTGCCGCCAGAGCAACAGCAGCAGCGAACAGATCATCGGCGCCAGCAGACCGGTGAGCAGGGTCTGGGTCAGCAGGGTGCGCAGGCTGCCGGCGAGAGGCAGCTGGGGGGGTAGGCCCAGCCGCTGCAGGATCAAGCTGAGCCCCAGCAGAAAGGTGCCGATCAGGGCCAGGAGCCCGAGGCTGAAGCTGCGCTCGAGCGGCGGTCCCTTGCGGCCGAGCCTCCCCCACCACCAACCCAGCAGCACCAGCGCCGGAATCTGGGTGGCGCCATCGAGGGTGAGGGCGTCGAGCAACAGCCCCAGCCCCAGCCCGGCCAGGGCACCGGAGACCGGCCCATCGCTGATCGCCCAGGGCAGAAGCCACAGCACCGCCCAGCTGGGTGGTGCCCCCGAGAGGCGCAGCAGCGCGGGAGAGGCCAGCGTGAGCCAGGGCACGAGCAGAGCGCTGGCCACAAACCAGGGGTGGCGGTGCAGCTTGCCCACCATTCAGGGCGCCGCCTGCCGGGGCTGCACCAGCACCTGCACCCAGTCGATCGCTTCCACCGGCGCACTGAGCTGCACCACCGCCGTGGGCGCCGGCACGGCCTTTTCATCCACCGACTGGATCACGCCGACGCTCATCCCCGGCGGCACCAGCGTGCTGGCCGGCGAGGTGACCACGACATCACCTGGGCGCACCTGCGGATCCTTCACCAGAAAACGCAGCTCGGGCCGGCTGCCGTTCACGCCGGTGAGCAGGCCCATGCTCTGGGTGCGCCCCACCCACACGCCGATGCGGCTGGAGGAATCGGTAAGCAGGGCCACCCGCGCGGTGGTGGGGGTGACGCTGGCCACCCGGCCCACCAGGCCGCCCGGGCCCACCACCGCATCGCCGCGGCGAATCCCCTGAAGCTCACCGGCGCCGAGCACCAACTGCTTCCACCAGCCCTCGGGTTCGCGCGAGATCACCGCCGCCGTGACCTCCTGGGGGTTGGCCCGCTGCAGACCCAGCAGGGTGCGCAGGCGCCGGTTGTCCTGCTCCAACTGGGCCAGTCGGCTGCGCTGGTCGAGCTGCTGGGCTGACTGCAACCACTCGCGCTGGGCCGTGCCGGGCCAGAACGGACGGCTGACCAGCGCGTAGGCATCCGTGAGGAAGGCCCCCTTGCTGAGGCGGACCCCCACCAGCGCCAGCAGCAGCAGCCACCAGGGCCAGGCCTGGATCACCCGTTGCAGCGAGGGGACGCGCGGCAGGCGCCCGAACGGCATGGATTTCAGGAGGACAGACGGGAGAAGTCAGGCGTGTCGAGCACGCGCTCCAGGCGCTTGTAGTCCTCCAGCACCTGGCCGCAGCCACTGACCACGCAGAGGAGCGGGTCCTGGGCCACGTGGGTGAGGATCCCGGTTTCGTGGCTGATCAGCTCGCTGATGCCGCGCACCAGGGCACCACCGCCGGCCAGCATGATGCCGCGATCGACGATGTCGGCGGCGAGCTCGGGCGGGGTGCGCTCAAGGGTGCGCTTCACCGCCTCCACGATCACGTTGAGCGGTTCGGCCATCGCTTCACGGATGTCACCGGAGCGCACGTTGATGGTGCGGGGCAGGCCGGAGAGCAGGTGCAGCCCGCGCACGTCCATCGAGGTCTCGTCGTGGGCGTCGTCGGGGAAAGCGGAGCCGATGCGGATCTTGATGTCTTCGGCGGTGCGCTCGCCCACCACCAGGTTGTGGACCTTCTTGAGGTACACGCCGATGGCCTCGCTGATCTCATCGCCGGCCACCCGCACCGACTCGCTGAGCACGGTGCCACCGAGACTGAGCACCGCCACCTCGGTGGTGCCGCCCCCGATGTCGACGATCATGGTGCCCACCGGCTCCGTGACCGGCAGGCCGGCGCCGATCGCGGCCGCCACCGGCTCATCGATCAGGTGCACTTCGCGGGCACCGGCCAGGCCGGCCTCACGCACGGCGCGGCGTTCCACGCCGGTGACGCCGCTGGGAATGCCGATCACCAGACGGGGCGCCACGATGCCGCGGCCCTCGTTCCCCTTCTGGATGAAGGTCTTGATCATCTGCTCGGCGGCGTCGAAGTCGGCGATGACTCCGTCGCGCAGGGGGCGCACGGCGCGGATGTTGCCCGGGGTGCGGCCGAGCATGAGCTTCGCTTCATCCCCCACAGCCAGGGGCACACCCCGCTCAAGATCGAGCGCCACCACGGAAGGCTCCTGCAGCACGATGCCCTTGCCGGACACGTACATCAGTGTGTTGGCCGTTCCCAGGTCGATGCCGATGTCGCGTGAGAGCTGGAAACGTCGAAAGAACACGTAGGAGCACCTGAGCGGTTGCGATCATAGGAGCGGGATCTGGCGGCCACCCCCCCGACGGTGGCGGTGGTACATCCGGGTGGAACGGGGGAACCTTCAGGGAGAAGCGGCCTGCGGCACCTTGAGGCAACGGGGCGCATCATTGGTTCAACAACTCCACTTTTTTCAACGACAGGACAATCCATGGGTGTGAATTCCGTGACGCTGGTGGGCCGTGCCGGCCGTGATCCCGAGGTGCGCTACTTCGAATCCGGCAGCGTGGTCGCCAACCTGACCCTCGCGGTCAACCGCCGCAGCCGCGACGACGAACCGGACTGGTTCAACCTCGAGATCTGGGGCAAGCAGGCCCAGGTGGCCGCCGACTACGTCAAGAAGGGGTCGTTGCTGGGGATCATCGGCAGCTTCAAGCTCGACCGCTGGACCGACCGCACCACCGGTGAGGAGCGCACCAAGCCGGTGGTGCGGGTCGACCGACTCGAACTGCTGGGCTCCAAACGTGACGCCGACCAGGGCGCCTACGACGACGGCGGCGGCGCTGGCGGCGGTTTCGGGGGCGGCGGCTATGGCGGCGGCTTCGGTGGTGGCGAGCCGAGCAGCGAGGAAGTTCCGTTCTGAGCCGCCTGCAAGGGCGTTGCCTTCAGCCGGAAGGTGGTCTTGGGCGGCTGGGCGCCTGCGTGGCTTCCCCAGGGACTGAGCCTCAGTGGCTGTCCTGGCGCTTTTTCCAGATGCGCAGCCCCAGCCAGGCGCCGGTGGCCAGCACGGCGAGCACCAGCACCACCTTGATCACCCGGGCCACCGGTTGGATCCACAGCTCCACGTTGCTGTAGCCCTCGCCCAGCAGCATGCCCGCCACTGTCAGCAGCAGGGTCCAGATCAGGCTGCCGGCCGTGGTCCAGATCAGGAAGGGCACCATCGGCATCATCTCGATGCCGGCAGGCACGGAGATCAAAGTGCGGATGCCGGGCACCAGCCGACCCCAGAACACCAGGGCGGTGCCATGGCGGCTGAACCAGGTGCGGCTGCGGTGCAACTCCTGCGGGCTGATGCCGATCCAGCGCCCATGGCGCGAGAGCCAGTGCTCGATGCGTTCCTCGTTCACCAGACGCCCCACCCCGTACCAGGGCAGGGCGCCGAGCACGGTGCCGAGCAATCCGGCCAGCACCACCGGAATCAGGCTGAGCTGACCCTGCTGCACATAGAAGCCCCCCAGAGGCATGATCAGCTCGGAGGGGATCGGCGGGAAGAGGTTCTCGAGGAACATCGCCGCAAAGATCGCCGCATAGCCGGCCATTGGGTTGGCCTCCACCGCCGAGCCGATCAGCTCGGGCAGTTGCTGAACCAGTTCGATGGCCATGCCGGCGGGCTCGTGATCGGGAAAGTCTTCCACGCTGGCGTGGAGGTTGCCCGATGCTCAGGGAAGCGCCTTGCCGGCGAGGCCATCAGGCCTGCCGGCGAAGCAGCAACCCTGGGCGCGGAACTGTGGGGCGCGGGTTCAGTAGCGGTAGTGGTCGGACTTGTAGGGGCCTTCCAGCGGCACGTTGATGTAGGCGGCCTGCTCGGGGGTGAGCTCGGTGAGTCGGGCGCCGATCTTGTCGAGGTGGAGGCGGGCCACCATCTCGTCGAGGTGCTTGGGCAGCACGTACACCTCCTTGCCGTAGTGGTCCCCTTTGGTGAACAGCTCGATCTGAGCCAGCACCTGGTTGGTGAAGGAGTTGCTCATCACGAAGCTGGGGTGGCCGGTGGCGCAGCCCAGGTTCACCAGCCGGCCTTCCGCCAGCAGAATGATCTTGTTGCCGCTGGGCAGCAGCACGTGATCCACTTGGGGCTTGATGTTGTCCCAGGGGTACTGCTTCAGGGAAGCCACGTCGATCTCGTTATCGAAGTGGCCGATGTTGCACACGATCGCCTGATCCCGCATCTGGATCAGGTGGTCGTGGGTGATCACGCGGAAGTTGCCGGTGGCCGTCACGAAGATGTCCACATCCCCCACCACGTCGTCGAGACGGACGACCCGGTAGCCCTCCATCGCCGCCTGCAGCGCGCAGATCGGATCGACTTCGGCGATCATCACGCTGGCACCGAGGCCACGCAGCGACTGGGCGGAACCCTTGCCCACATCGCCATAGCCGATCACCAGGGCCACCTTGCCGGCCACCATCACATCGGTGGCGCGCTTGATGCTGTCGACCAGGGATTCGCGGCAGCCATAGAGGTTGTCGAACTTGCTCTTGGTGACGGAGTCGTTCACGTTGATGGCAGGGAACGGCAGTTCACCGCTCTTCTGCATCTGATAGAGACGCGCCACACCCGTGGTGGTTTCCTCGGTGACGCCCTGGATCTGGGCGTGGATGCGCGAATAGAAGCCGGGCTGGGCGGCCAGGCGTTGACGGATCGACTGGAAAAGGGCGATCTCCTCTTCGCTGCCGGGGTTGTCCAGCACCGAGGGGTCCTGCTCCGCCTTGGTGCCGAGCACCACCAGGCCGGTGGCATCACCACCGTCGTCGAGGATCATGTTGGGCGTGCCGCCGTCGGCCCACTCCAGGATCCGGTGGGTGAAGGCCCAGTATTCATCCAGGGTTTCGCCCTTGAAGGCGAACACCGGGATGCCGGCTTCCGCCATCGCGGCGGCAGCGTGATCCTGGGTGGAGAAGATGTTGCAGGAGGCCCAGCGCACTTCAGCGCCGAGAGCCACCAGGGTTTCGATCAGAACGGCTGTCTGGATCGTCATATGCAGGCTGCCGGCAATGCGGGCACCCTTGAGCGGTTGCTGGCTGCCGTACTTCTCACGCAGCGCCATCAGACCAGGCATCTCGGTTTCAGCGATCGCGATCTCCTTGCGGCCCCAGGCGGCAAGGCCGAGATCGGCGATCACATACGACGACGGCGTGGACAGTCCGGTTGCGGCGGCAGCCGAAACGGACGTGGCAGCTGAAGGCGTGGCCAGCATGGGGAAGCTCCGAAGGGAGAAGGATTGGGGATGTGGAAATATCTGCAGAGACGCCGAGGCTTCGGGCTCGCTTAAAGGGAATCTACAGGGATGGAACAGTCTGCTGAGATCCGGGTGTGCCATCTGGCCGATGCGGCAGCCACGGCGGCGCTCGGGCGGGAGCTGGCGTCGCTGCTGTTGAACGGCGGCGGTGCTGCCAGCGGCGCAGCCCCTCCCACTCTGCTGCTGCAGGGGGAACTGGGGGCCGGCAAGACCTGCCTGGTGCAGGGTCTGGCCCTGGCGCTGGGAATCGACGAACCGATCACGAGCCCCACCTTCGCCCTGGCCCAGCACTACAGCGGCCGGGGCGCTGACGGCGAGCCCCATGCCCTCGTCCATCTGGATCTCTACCGGCTGGAGCAGCCGGCCGCCGCCGCCGAACTGTTCGCCCAGGAGGAGGAGGAAGCCGGCGCCCTGGGGGCGGTGCTGGCGGTGGAGTGGCCCGAACGGCTGCCGTGGCTGCCCGATGGCGCCTGGCGGCTGGAGCTCCAGCACGACGGGGACAGGCGCCGGGCAGTGCTGCGACCGCCGCACTCAGCCGCCTGAAGGCCTCAACTCCGTGAACAACCGGGCCGTAGGCGACCTCCAGCTCCGCCCCGGGCCGTGTCCAGGATGCGCTGCAGCCGATCGGGATTGACCGGCTCGACATACCCGGGGGGTGCTCATAGGGCGCCGGTGCCCGCAGCACTCTCACCCAGAACGGCCAGAACCTGCTGCTCGCTCGGCTGGGGATCAATGGCGCCGGCACCCTGGCAAACCAATGCACCGCAGGCGGCTGCAAAGCGCAGAACCTGCTCCACGGCGCTGACGACCACCGGCTCTTGCAGCAGCCCCGGCCGGCCCACCAACTGGTGCAGCAGGCCCGCCAGGAAGGCATCACCAGCACCGGTGGTGTCGATGGCGGCCACAGCCACGGAGGGCAGCCGGCCACCGCAGGCTCCCACCGCCCAATCGATCGGCTGGGGCCCATCGGTGATCAGCACGGCGGGCCGCTGCGGCAGGGCCCGGCGCACGACTGTGGCGTTGGCGCTGCCGAACAGCCAGAGGGCTTCCTCACGGCTGCACTTGAGCAGGGCCGCCTGCGTCAGCAAGGGCTCAAGCCGCTGCCGCACCGCCGGCGGCGGGCCCTGCTCAGCGCCGAGCCCCCAGAAGGTGGGCCGCCAGTTGACGTCAAGCGCCAGCGGCAAGCCATGCGCCCCGGCAGCCAGCAGCAGCTCCTGCAGCGCCGCTGCCGCCGCAGCGGAAGCCAGCGGAATCGTGCCGCAAAGGAGCCAGCGGGCCTGGGCCAGCAGCGGCGCCAACGCCCCGGCCAGCGCCGCGGCATCGATCGCCTGATCAGCGAAGCCCTCACCCCGGTCGCCGGCGAAGCCGCCGAAGTGGCGCTCACCTGCGGCATCGCGCCGCACCAGCACCGTGCGGCTCGGGCGCAGCGGATCGCACTGCAGCGCACTGGTATCCACCCCCCGCTCCAGCAACAGAGCGCGGAAGGCGGCGCCGATGCGGTCGTCGCCCAGGCGGCCGATCAGCGCGGCGCCGGTGCCGAGCCGCGCCAGGGCGCAGGCCACATTGGCCGGGGCACCGCCGAGCCTGTCGTCGACCGGAATGTCATGGGCCGGATCGCCGCCGGGCAGGCCGAGCCGATCAACGAGCGCTTCGCCGAAGCAGAGCACCCGGGCAGGGGAAGACACCGTCACGGCAGGCTCGCGCTCAGTTCTCTCCACACTCGCCGGTGGGCCCGGAGGCCGCCACGGGCGCCGCGCCGGCCAGCCGCTCCAGCAGCGCCGCGATGATGCGCGCATTGGCGGCAGGAAAGGGGAAGGCCGCCAGCCCCTCCGGCTCCACCCAACGCACCTGCTGACTGGCCAGGGGCTGCGGATCTCCCGCCAGCCAGCGGCAGAGATGCACCACGAAGCGGAGACGCTTATGGCTGTAGCTGTGCTCCAGGGTGATCAGCTCCTCGCCCACCTCCGCCTCGATCGCCAGCTCCTCACGCAGTTCGCGGGCGATGGTGGCCGCGATCGCTTCGCCCGGCTCCTGCTTGCCGCCGGGGAATTCCCACAGCCCCCCCAACAGCCCCTCCGGCAGGCGCTGATCGATCAGCACCCGGCCGCGCCCATCCAGCACCACCCCCACGCCGATCACTTGAAAGGGCAGCGGCCGGGGGGCGTCCTTCACGGGGTAGCGGGCGGGGTCGCCGGCAGCGTAAGCAGCGCATGAGTTCCGCCAGGGGCAGCGGCCGCAGTCGGGAGAACGGGGGGTGCAGACCGTGGCGCCCAGGTCCATCAGAGCCTGGTTGAAGGCCCGGGGCCGCTGCCGGTCGAGCAGCAGCTCGCTCAGCCGCCAGAACCCGGCAAGCTCCCGTTTCGGCGGGCGGGGAGCGGCGATCAGGCGCGCCAGCACCCGCGCCGCGTTGCCGTCGAGAATCGCGAAGGGTTGATCGAAGGCCGAGGAAAGAATGCTGCCGGCGGTGCTGCGGCCGACGCCGCTCAGCGCCAGCCAGCCAGCCAGGTCACGGGGCCAGGGGTCGGCGCCGGGGGCGCTGGCATCAAGCAACTGCCGCGCCCCCTGCTGCAGGCGACGCGCCCGCCCGTAGTAGCCCAGGCCCTGCCAGAGCAGCAGCACCTGCTGGGGGTCGGCGGCGGCCAGGGCCGGCAGGTCCGGGAAGGCCGACATCCAGCGCTGCCAGTAGGGCAGGGCCACAGCCAGCTGGGTCTGCTGGAGCATCACCTCCGCCACCCACACCCTCAACGGATCGAGGGGCTCCCCATCCAGTGGCGGGCGGCCATCGGACCGCAGCTTCCACGGCATGCTGTGGCGCCCGTGCCGCTCCCCCCAGGCCAGCAGGGCGGCACGCAGCTGCTGCAGGGGTAAGTGCTCCTTCCTCTCTGCCCAGCCAGCATCACGCCGCCCTGCCATCAGCAATCGGTAGCCGCCGC
This sequence comes from Cyanobium sp. ULC065, assembly GCF_977927515.1. Next base: position 156,877 of record NZ_OZ376393.1, read on the forward strand.
TGCCCGCTGACGGGCCAGGGCCGCGGCGCTGAACACCAGGGCCATGAGCAAGTACCCGAGCGCCCAGCGTCCGCCCGTGCCCCAGCCCATCTGCAGCACGGTGTCGGCTGCGGTGAAGCGCCAGGCGTGAATCAGCCCGAACCAGGAGGCCAGCGCCGCCAGGCCGGCAGCGATCGCCGCCGCCACGAACCGCTGCTCGATCACGTACACCACCATGGCCGCCAGCAACATCGCGGCCACGATCTGCCCCTGTTCCAGAGCGAAGGCACCGGCCGCCCACACATCAGCCTGCTGCAGTGGCACCAGCAGGGCCGGACCGAAGGGCTCGGCGGCGCTGCCGGCGCCACCGGCCCGCAGGCCGGCCTTCAGCAGCAGGGCGCCCCAGCCCGCCAGGCCGGGCAGCAGGCCGAGCACCACCGCCGGCGCATGGGCGGCGGGCGTGGCCTGGAAGCTCTGGGCGGCGATCACCAGGCCGATGTAGAGCACGATCGCCATGCCGGCTTCGATCGGCACCAGCTGACCCACCAGGCCGAACACGCCGAACAGGCAACCCAGCCCCATCACCACGCCATTCAGCCACGAGTAGCCGATCCGGGCCCCCATGCCCTTCCAGCCGGGATGGCCGATGTAGATGGTGGTGGGGAAGCAGGAGCCAAGGGCAGCGGCCACGATCGTGCCCACCCCGTTGATCAGCAGGGAACTCTTCACCGGGTAGCGATCACCGGCGGCTTCGGCGCTCTCCAGGTTCTGCAGCGACCCCAGCAGGTTGAACAACCCCATTGGCACGATCACGCCGAGCCAGGGCAACAGCTGCCCGCGCGCCTGCCACAGCGCAGCCAGTTGCAGGGGCGGCAGATGCAGGCCCACCTGAGCGGCGTTCGTCTGCCAGGTGAGGGCATCGATCGACACCAGGCCCGTCGCGGCCGCCAGCACGATCCCGAGCAGCACCGCGATCAGGCCACCGGGCAGGGGCAGGCGCAGCTGGCCGTAGTAGGTGACAAGAATCACCGCCAGCACCGCCAGACCCACCACCGGCTGGGCATAGGTGCGCAGCAGGAACCCCAGTGCGATGTAGCCCAGGGCAATGCCGGCCAGGGTGGAGAGCAGCGCCGCCCGTGGCAGCCAGCGCCGCAGGCCCCCCACCAGCCAGGCCCCGCCCGCCTCGATCAGGCCTGAACCCAGGCAGGCCATCAGACCCGCCTGCCACGAGAGACGCACCGCCTCAGCCTCCGGCAGCCCCTGACCCAGCGCTGCCAGCTTCACCGGCAGCATCACCAGGAACGCGTAGGCGAACAGGCTGACCGTGTTGATGCCGTAAGGAAGGGCGGTGCGATCGCCACGGCCCTCGCGCTGGGCCAGGCGGAAGGCCTGCCAGGCGTAGGCCCCGTTGCCCACCACCAGGCTGAGGCCAGCCGCCGGCAGGATCACCTGAAAGATGAGGGCATCGGGGAAGCCGAGCACGCCGCGGCAGAGGCCAAGGATCAGCAGGATCTGGATCAGGTTGTCGAGGCCGAGGCCCATCAGGCCGTCGATATCGCCGGCCACCAGCCAGCGGGGTCCGGAGCTGGCCATGGGCCAAGAGGCAGACGGTGGCTGCATGATCGCCCGGATGCAGCAGCAGGACAGCTCCGGTGCCCTGCGGCGCACCGGAAGTCATCGCTCCCAGGGCAGGGCCGGCAGCTGGCCCTGAGCCAGACGCTCGGTTGGCCCTCAGCTGGCCACGTAGTCCTCCACGCTTTCGCTGAAGCGGCGCAGGCTGGCGAGGCCATCACGCTCGAGGTTGCGCACGCGGTCGCGGCTCATGCCGAGGATGCGGCCGATGCCGGTGAGGCTCATCGGTTCTTCCACATCGATGCCGTAACGCATCTTCAGCACATCGCGCTGCAACCCCGGCAGTTGCTCCAGCAGTGCCCGCATATCCCCCCTCAGGCATTCGCTGTCCACGCTCTCCTCCGGCAGCGTGCCGTCCCCCTGCAGCAGATCCAGCAGCTCCGTATCTTCCCCGTCGCCCACCTTCGTTTCCAGGCTCACCGGCTGCCGTGCCCGGCACAGCAGATCCTTCACCTCCTCCTCCGGCAGCTCCACCGCCACCGCCAGCTCACTCAGCGTGGGCGTGCGGCCCAGCTCCTGGCTCAGCTCACGCTGACCCTTCTTCAGCTTGTTCAGCGTTTCGGTGATGTGGATCGGCAGACGGATCGTCCGGCTCTTCTCCGCAATCGCCCGGGTGATCCCCTGCCGGATCCACCAGTACGCATACGTCGAAAACTTGTAGCCCCGCGTCGGGTCGAACTTCTCCACACCCCGCACCAGGCCGATCGTTCCCTCCTGGATCAGATCCAGCAGCTCCATGTTCCGCTTGGTGTACTTCTTCGCCACGCTCACCACCAGCCGCAGGTTCGCCGCCACCATCCGCTCCTTCGCCCGGCGCCCGCTCGCCAGCTTGCGGCGCAGAACAGGCACCGGCAGCTCCAGCGCCGCCGCCAGCACCTCCATCGTGGGTTTCACCCCGCCGGCGCGCATCTCCAGCTCCAGCTCCGTTTCCTCCAGACGCATCAGCTCCTGCACCTGGCGGCCCAGCGTGATCTCCTGCTCATGGCTCAGCAACGGCACGCGGCCGATGTCCCGCAGATACGAGCGCACTAGGTCGCCGTCCACGGGGGGCAGGGAACGGGGCAGAACCACGGGCCGGGGGTCGGCATCGGCCAGCGACTCGACGGGCCGGGACGGGGAGAGAGCGACGATCACGGCGTGGTGTTTTGACAGTGTGTAAAGCCTAACCTGAAGAAGTGTGAAGTCCCTCTCATCTCGGACTCTTCAGGGCGACATTCCCCTGAGCGCCACCCAGGGCAGCCAGGGTCCGAACAGTGCCGGTCGCCAGCTTCTTCCTGCCCTGGCGCTCGCTGGCCAGAGCCGCTCATCCACCCACAGCGCAGACCCTGCCTGGGGAGTAGGCGCAGCAAGCCAGCTAGAGCGGCATCCCGAGTGAGTCGAGCAGCCAGGTGGCGGTCCTGAGGTAGATGAACACCCCTGCCACGTCGGTGGCGGTGGCGATGAAGGGCGCCGACATCAGGGCTGGATCGAGCCCCAGCCGATCGAACAGCAGCGGCAGCGCCGCGCCGGCCGTGGCCGCCAGGGTGGTGATGGCCACCAGGCTCAGGCCCGCCGCCACCGCCACCAGCCAGCTGCCTGACACATAGCGGGCCCAGGGCACCACCACCAGCACCATCAGCACCCCCAGCAAGGCGCCGGCCACGGCCTCGCGCCAGATCGCCGGCCAGGTACCGAGCACCTGGATGCGCTGGGTGCTGAGGCCGCGGATCACCACGGTGGAGCTCTGCGAACCCACGTTGCCGCCCGTGCCGATCAGCAGCGGGATGAAGGCCGTCAGCATCACCACCCGCTTCAGCACCGACTCCTGCGAGGCGATCACCGCCGCGGTGCCGGCATTGGCGATCAGCAGCACGAGCAGCCACACCACACGGCGGCGGGCCACGGTGAACAGGTTGCTGCGGAAGTAGTCGTCCTCATCGCCCGCCTGAACGGCGCCGGCCGCGTAGAGGTCACGGGTGGCCTCCTGCTGGATCACGTCGATCACGTCGTCGACCGTGACGATCCCCACCAGCCGCTCCTCGCGGTCCACCACCGGCACCGCCAGGAAGTCGTAGCGCTGGATCACGCGGGCCACCTCCTCCTGATCCGTGGCGGTGGTGACGTTCACCACCTCCCGGGTCATCACATCGCCGATGCGGTCCTCCGGGTCGGCCATCACCAGATCCCGCAGCGAGAGGATGCCGGTGAGGTGGCGCGAAGCGTCGGTCACGTAGAGGCTGTACACGGTTTCAGTGTCCCGGGCCCGCCGCCGCACGATGTCGAGCGCCTGAGCGGCGCTGTGGAACTCCTTGAGGTCAATGAACTCGGTGGTCATCAACCGGCCGGCCGTTTCCGCCTCGTAGCCCAGCAGCTGGGCCGTGACCCGGCGCTCCGCCGGGCTCAGCTCCATCAGCAGGCGCCGTACCACCTTGGCGGGCAGTTCATCGAACAGCCGCACCCGGTCGTCCGGCGACATCTCCTCCACCAGCTCCAGCACCTCGCCGGAACGCAGCCGCTCCACCAGGCTCTGCTGCACATCGCCATCGAGGTATTCGTACACCTCAATCGCCTTGTCCTTGGGCAGCAGGCGGAAGGCCAGGGCCTGCAGCGTGCGCGGCAGGGTGCCGATCGCCTCGGCGCAATCCACCGGCTGAACCGGCTCCAGCAGCAGTTTCACGCCGCCGTAGTTGCTGGCCTTGAGCAGGGCTTCCAGCTGGCGGGACACCACCTCGGCCACCTGCAGGCCACCGCCTAGCACGATCGTGGAGCCGCTGATGCTGCCCACCGCGCCGCCGCCGTACTCAGAGCCGCCGGACTTCCCTCGGCCCTCAGGATCCTGGCGGCCATGGCGGGCACCGCCGCTGTCGAGCTCGCTCATCGGCCCCGAAGTGGCGGCACATCGAGTGTATGGGGAGGGTTCCTGCCACGGCCTCGCCGGAGCGGCGCTCAGCTTCTAGGGTCAGCCGGCAGCGACAACAACAACCATGAGCGTGAGCGTTTCCAATGTGGTGGTGCGCAGCGCCACAGGCGCGGAGACAGCGCTGGCCGATTACGCCGGCTCCGTGCTGCTGATCGTCAACGTGGCCAGCCGCTGCGGCTTCACCCGCCAGTACGCCGGCCTGCAGACCCTGCAGGACACCTACGGTCCCCGCGGCTTCAAGGTGCTCGGCTTTCCCTGCAACGACTTCGGCGCCCAGGAACCGGGCAGCCTGCCGGAGATCCAGCAGTTCTGCTCCACCACCTATGGCGCCAGCTTCGAGCTGTTCGACAAGGTGCAGGCCAAGGGCGCGAAGAGCGCTCCCTATGACGTGCTCACCCAGGCCGAACCGGCCGGGGATGTGGAGTGGAACTTCGAGAAGTTCCTGGTGGGCAAGGACGGAACGGTGCTGGCGCGCTTCAAGAGCGCCGTGGATCCCACCGGCCCTGAGCTGACGGCAGCCATCGAGGCGGCCCTCGCCGCCTGAGCCGACCGCAGAGGCGGAGCGGCTCCATGCCGCTCACAGCCTGCGGCGACGCAGGGCGGCCATGAGCCGATGGCTGGCGGCGACCCCTGCGGCCGCTGCCAGCAGACCCAGCACCAGGCTGGCGAGCAGCAGCCAGAGTCCCTCGCCGGCGCGATCGAGCTCGGCCAGCCGCACCAGGCTCAGCATCCAGCTGCTGAAGGTGGTGAGGGCCCCGCAGAAACCGATGCCGAGGCAGAGCACCAGCGGCGTGCGCCAGGGGATCGGACCCGCCAGCAGGCCCAGCACCAGGCTGCCGGTCAGGTTCACCAGCAGCTGCGCCCAGGGGACACCGCCCAGCACAGGGCCGAGATGCACTTCCGCCTGCCAGCGCAGCAGGGCGCCGGGCACCGCCCCCGCAGCCACCAGCAGCAGCTCCACGAGCTCGAAACGCAACCGCCGCGCCTGAAGATCGCCCGGGTCAGGCACGGGCCACCGCCTGCCCCAGCAGCACGGCCAGCACGCCCAGCAGCACGGAGGCCGCCAGCAGCGCCAGTGTTTCGCGTCGCCTGCCGGCCTGCCAGGCCTGCACGGCTTCCAGCATGAAGGTGGAGAACGTGCTGAAGCTGCCGAGAAAACCGGTGCCGATCAGCAGCAGCAGGGGGCTGGCGGTGCCACTGGAGCGATCGAGCGCCACCACCAGCCCGAGCGCGAAGCTGGCGGACACGTTGACCGCGAGGGTGGCCCAGTGGCGATGGGGCAACAGCGGCTCAAAGTGGTTGACCAGCCGCAGCCGCAGCCAACTGCCGGGTACCGCACCGACGGCCACCAGCAGGGCCTCATTCACCCGACCAGCCAGCCGCGCCGGGCCGTTCCGGCGTCAGCCGCTGCCTCGACGTGCAACCAGCGTTCCCCCTCGGGCTCCTGCCACACGCGCAGCAGCCGCAGCGGCGCGCCCGCAGACACGGGCAGCAGGCAGGGGGCGCGGTGATGGGGAGAAGCGCGCAGCACGCCATCGCGCGAGCCCTCAGCAAGCAGCGGATCGCCGTTCTGGCGGCGGCGCAGCTCCGGCGTGCGCCAATCGGCGCCACCGGCGGGGAGGGAGGCCGGAGCGATCAGGGCGAAGCCCAGCACCCAGATCCAACGCCAGGCCATCAGATGTCGAGCTGAGCGAAATCGAGCTCGGCGCTGTGGGTTTCGATGAATTCGCGGCGGGGCGCCACTTTGTCTCCCATCAGGATGGTGAAGATGCGATCCGCTTCAGCGGCATCTTCGATCTCCACCCGCTTCATCTTGCGGGTGGAGGGATCCATGGTGGTTTCCCACAGCTGCTTGGGCATCATTTCCCCCAGACCCTTGAAACGCTGGAGGGTGTAATTGGCCTTCTCACCAAAGCCATCAAGGGTTTTCCTGAGGTCTTTTTCGTCGTAGCAGTAGGTGTGGTTCTTGCCGCGCTCCACCTTGTAGAGAGGCGGGCAGGCGATGTAGATATAGCCGCCTTCCAGCAACATCTTCTGGTAGCGATAGAAGAAGGTAAGCAGCAGCGTACGGATGTGAGCGCCGTCAACATCCGCGTCGGTCATGATCACGATCCGGTGATAGCGCAGCGAGGATTCATTGAATTCTTCTCCCTTGATGCCCAGCCCCAGGCCGGTGATCAGCGCCTGGATCTCGGTGTTCTTGTAGATCTTGGCATCGTCGGTTTTCTCGATGTTGAGGATCTTGCCACGCAGGGGCAGGATCGCCTGGAAGCGGCGGTCGCGGCCCTGCTTGGCGGAGCCACCGGCGGAGTCGCCTTCCACGATATAGATCTCGGATTCGGAAGGATCGCGGGAGCTGCAATCGGCCAGCTTGCCGGGCAGTGTGGAACTCTCGAGCACCGATTTACGGCGCACCAGTTCACGGGCGCGGCGAGCCGCCTCAGCGGCGTTGAAGGCCTGGATCGCCTTCTCCAGGATCAGGTCGATCACCTGGGGGTGGAACTCAAGGAATTCGCTCAGCGATTCGCCCACCACGGTGTCCACGATGCCGCGCACCTCGGTGTTGCCGAGCTTGGTCTTGGTCTGCCCTTCGAATTCCGGGTCCGGCACCTTCACCGACAGCACGGCGGTGAGCCCCTCGCGGATGTTTTCGCCCGCCAGGTTGGAATCACCGTCTTTGCGCTTGCCACGCTTCCTGGCGAAGGTGTTGAGCGTGCGGGTGAGAACTGTTTTCAGACCCTCGATATGCGTGCCGCCGTCGACGGTGCGGATGTTGTTGGCGAAGCCGAGAATGCTGTCGGAGTAGGCGTCCACGCACCACTGCAGCGCAGCCTCCACCTGCACGCCGTCCTTCTCAGCATTCACATAGATGATGTCGGGGTGAAGGGGATCCTTGCCGTCGTTCATGTAGGCGACGTACTCGCGGATACCGCCTTCGTAGTGATAGATCTCCTCGTGGGCGCTGCCGTCGGCGCTGAGGGCCTCGCTGCGTTCATCGCGGAAAACAATCCGCACACCGCCGTTGAGATAGGCCAGCTCCCGCAGCCTGCCGGACAACGTGGTGTAGTCGAAGTGGATGCCGCCGGAGAAGATCTCGATATCGGGCTTGAAGCGCACCGCCGTGCCAGTGCGGCCGCTGATATCGGCTTCCGAGCGCAGGGTTCCGATCGGGGCGCCGCGCTCGAAGCGCTGGCGGTGCACCCGATCCTGCCGGTGCACGGTCACTTCCACCCACTCGCTGAGCGCGTTCACCACCGAAACGCCCACGCCGTGCAGACCGCCGGACACCTTGTAGCCGCCACTGCCGAACTTGCCGCCGGCGTGCAGCACGGTGAGCACGGTCTCCAGGGCCGACTTGCCGGTGCGCGGGTGCACGTCGGTGGGGATGCCGCGTCCGTTGTCGGTGACCTCTGCGGAGCCGTCCTCGCAAAGGCGCACCAGGATCTCGGTGCAGTGGCCGGCAAGGGCCTCGTCCACCGAGTTATCCACCACCTCATACACAAGGTGATGCAGACCCCGCGGCCCGGTGGTGCCGATGTACATGCCGGGGCGCTTACGCACCGGTTCCAGGCCTTCGAGCACCTGAATCTGTTCGGCGCCGTAGGCGTGCTGAACTTTGGAGGAGTCGCTCATTCCGAAAGGCTCAGGTGGCAAGTTGCGGCGTGCGCCGGTAGCCGGGTGAAGCGGTGCAGCAGCGGCACAGGGCGCTCAAAAGGCCAATCGAGGTGTCGATCTTACCACTGCTGCTTCAGAGGGGCGCCCAGGGGGCGCTCAGCGCCCGTTTGCGACAGGGATGCACCCCCCAGTCGCATCTCTGCTCCGTCCGTCCCGCGCCGGGACCGCCCGCAGGCCTCCGGCGCATCCCCTCGGGCCGTTCCTCAGCGAGGCTCAGGTCACCCCGCGCGCGCCCTGCGCAGACGCCCCCCGGATGGCCGCTTCGCTTCCCCTCGTGCTCGTGCTGCTCGGGCCCACCGCCAGCGGTAAGTCGGCCCTGGCCCTGGAGCTGGCCGGCCACTTCGACCTCACGGTGCTCTCGGTGGATTCCCGACAGCTTTATGCGGGCATGGACATCGGCACCGCCAAACCCACCGCCGCCGAACGGGCGCGCGTGCCCCACGGCCTGCTCGACCTGCGCCCGCCCGACCAGCCGCTGAACCTGCAGGAGTTCCGCCAGGCGGCCGAGGCCGCCATCGCCGCCGAACACCAGCGCCGCGGCGTGGCCTTTCTCGTGGGGGGCAGCGGGCTGTACCTGCAGGCCCTCACCCAGGGGCTGCAGCCACCGGCGGTTCCGCCACAGCCGGCCCTGCGCGCCCAACTGGCGGCGCTTGGGCCTGCCACCTGCCACCAGTTGCTGCGTCAGGCCGACCCGGAGGCGGCAGGGCGCATCGACCATGCCGACACCGTGCGCACCCAGCGGGCCCTGGAGGTGCTGTATGCCACCGGCCGGCCCCTGTCCAGCCAGCAGAGCCAACGGCCACCCGCCTGGCGGGTGCTTGAACTGGGCCTTGACCCCAGCGACCTCAGGCAGCGGATCGCCCGCCGTACCCGTTCGCTCTATGCCGATGGCCTGGTGGAGGAAACGCAGCAGCTGGCCCGGCGCTTCGGCCCCAACCTGCCGCTGCTGCAGACGATCGGCTACGGCGAAGCCCTGCAGCTGCTGGCGGGCGAGCTGAGCGAGGCGGAGGCGATCAGCCGAACCGACCAGCGCACGCGGCAATACGCCAAGCGCCAGCGCACCTGGTTCCGGCGCCGGCATGACCCGCTGTGGCTGGATCCGGCCGCTGGCGCCACCGATCTGCTGAGGGCCGCCATGGTGGCGGTCGAAGGGGTTCTAGGGTAAGGGTGAGTGCTCGACGGCTGTATCCCCGTGCCGGCCTCCGCTACGCCCCTCGCTTCTTTGAATGCCTCCTCGTCCTCGGTTTGATCGTCGTGCTCCCGTGCGGGAGCTCCCCAACATCAACGAACGCATCAGTTACCCCCAGTTACGGGTGGTCGATGCCGACGGCAGTCAGCTCGGCGTGATCACCAGGGAGGAAGCCCTCGAGGTCGCCAAGGACCGTGAGCTCGACCTTGTGCTGGTGAGCGAGAAGGCGGATCCGCCGGTGTGTCGGATCATGGACTATGGCAAGTTCAAGTTCGAGCAGGAAAAAAAGGCCAAGGAAGCCAAGAAGAAGTCGCATCAAACCGAAGTCAAGGAGGTGAAGATGCGCTACAAGATCGATTCGCACGATTACCAGGTGCGCATCGGTCAGGCCATCCGCTTCCTCAAGGACGGCGACAAGGTGAAGTGCACGGTGATCTTCCGCGGCCGGGAGATTCAGCACACGGCGCTGGCTGAGCAGTTGCTGTATCGGATGGCCAAAGACCTCGAGGAAAGCGCCGAGATCCAGCAGGACCCCAAGCGCGAGGGGCGCAACATGATCATGTTCCTCACGCCGCGCAAAACGCCGCTCACCAAGGAAAAAGATGCCGCTGCCCTGGCGGCCAAGGCGGTGCGCACCATTCCGTCACCGCAGCGCCAGACCAGCGCCGCCGCTGCAGGCGAGGGCGCCGAGGGCTGAGCGCCTGACGGCCGTGGCTGCGCCCGAACGCAGACGGAGAGCGTTGCTCGCTGCTGCGCCACGCCCATGTTCAAAGCGTGGTGGCGAACAGTTCCAGCATCCCCCGCCAGCCGGCGGCGGCAGCAGCGGGGTCATGGTCGGGCCTGGCCTCGCACATGAATCCGTGGCCCGCCTCCAGTTCGATCAGCCGGTGGCGCACGCCCGCCGGATCGGCCTGGCGTAACGCAGCCACAATGGCCGCCAACTCAGCGGCCGGCATCAGCGGATCGCGCCGCCCGCAGAAACACCAGACCCTGCCAGTGACCTCCGGTAACACCTCCAGGGTGGGGGGGCCGCCCCCCGGCCTGCCGCTGGCCACCCCTGCCCCGTAAAAGTCTGCGGTGGCAGCGATCTGGGGCAGGCTGGCCGCCAGCAGAGCGGCGTGGCCGCCGAAACAGAAGCCCACGCAGCCCAGCAGGCCGGCCCCGGTGCGTTCCTGCAACCACTGGCAGGCCACGTCCAGATCAGCCAGCAGCTCGGCGCTGCTGGTGCGGTCCTTGTGGCTGCGTCCTTCGGCCAGATCACCGGCGCTGTAGCCCAGCTCCAGGGCCGGAGCGCTGCGGGCGAACAGGGGCACCGCCAGCGCCGCGTACCCCTCCAGAGCCAGCCGGTCGGCGACCGAACGCACCCAGGCGTTGATGCCGAAAACCTCCGGCAGCACAAGGATGGCGCCCCGTGCGGGCTGGGCGGGAGCAGCCCACCAGCAACGCAGCGGCACCGAAACCACACCGGTGCGCTGCGCCTGCTCGCCTGCCAGCGAACCTGTTGGCCTGCCAGCCGTCGCCCCGCCCGGACCAGCAGCAGCGGGGGCTGCGGGAAGGGTGATCCACTCGGCCACGGATGCTGTCGCAGGGGTCGGCCCACACGATGCCACTGCGGCGGTTGGGCCAGTGGCGGAGCAACCGGCACAGCCTCTTATGACAAACAGGGAATTGTCACCGGGGCCGAAGCTCCGTAGGGTGTCCCCAGACGTTCAGGTCCGGGCCGGCGTGCGATTTCACATCCAGCAGGAAAGCGACATCCCGGCGTCGACCCAGCTGTACAACCAGATCTGCTTCGCGATCGCTGCCCGTCATTACCCGCCGGGCCATCGCCTGCCGAGCACGCGGCAGCTGGCCATGCAGACCGGCCTGCACCGCAACACGATCAGCAAGGTCTACCGCCAGCTGGAGAACGACGGTGTCGTGGAGGCGATGGCGGGCTCCGGCATCTATGTGCGTGATCAGCAGAAGCCGCGCGAGCTGAAGGCACCGCCGGGCCTGCGCAACCGCCTGCGGCCCGACATCGACCGCGAGGTGCGCCAGTGCGTCGACGGCCTGCTCAACGCCGGCTGCACGCTGCAGCAGGCAAGGGAGCTGCTCACCCGCGAAATCGACTGGCGGCTGCGCTGCGGCGCCCGCGTGCTGGTGAGCACACCGCGCGAGGACATCGGCGCCTCGCTGCTGATCGCCGAAGAACTGGTGCCCGTGCTGGAGGTGCCCGTCGAAGTGGTGCCGATGGAGGAGCTCGAGGCGGTGCTGGAGAGTTCGAGCAACGGCACGGTGGTCACCAGCCGCTACTTCCTCCAGCCCGTGGAGGAGTTGGCCCAGCGCTTCGGCGTGCGCGCCGTGGCGGTGGATCTCAACGACTTCCGCCACGAGCTCGATCTGCTCAAGGAGCTGCGGACGGGCAGCTGCGTGGGCCTGGTGAGCATCAGTCCCGGCATCCTGCGGGCCGCGGAGGTGATCCTGCACAGCATGCGCGGCAACGAGCTGCTGGTGATGACCGCCAACCCCGACGTGGGCAGCCGCCTGCTGGCCCTGCTGCGGGCCGCCAGCCACGTGCTCTGCGACCGACCCAGCCTGCCGCTGGTGGAGCAGACCCTGCGCCAGAACCGCGCCCAGTTGATGCGGCTGCCCCAGGTGCACTGCGCCCAGAGCTACCTGGGGGCCTCCACCATCGATCTGCTGCGCAAGGAGATCGGCCTCACCGGCCAGCGCGATGGCTACGGCGATCCCGAAACCATGAAGGTGGGATGAGCAGCGTGAAGCCATCTCCGCCCGGCTCGATCGGGCGGTTGCTGCGTGCGATCGGCGCCGACCTGCGCATGATCAAAGAGCGCGACCCTGCCGCACGCGGCACGGTGGAGATCCTGCTCTGCTATCCGGGCTTCCATGCCTTGGTGCTGCACCGTTTCAGCCACCGCCTGTGGCGGCTGGGCCTGCCGCTGGTGCCGCGGGTGCTCTCGCAGGTGGGGCGCAGCCTCACCGGCGTGGAGATCCACCCGGGCGCGCAGATCGGCCATGGGGTCTTCATCGACCACGGCATGGGCGTGGTGATCGGAGAAACGGCCGTGATCGGCGATCGCTGCCTGCTGTTTCAGGGGGTCACCCTCGGCGGCACGGGCAAGGAACACGGCAAGCGCCATCCCACGCTCGGCGAGAACGTGGTGGTGGGGGCAGGAGCGCAGGTGCTCGGCGCGATCGTGGTGGGATCGAACACCCGCATCGGCGCCGGCTCGGTGGTGCTGCGGGATGTGGCGCCCGACAGCACGGTGGTGGGCGTTCCCGGCAGGGTGGTGCATCAATCGGGGGTGCGGATCGATCCTCTGGCGCACTCGCAGCTGCCGGATGCGGAAGCCAGGGTGATTCGCAACCTGATGGAGCGCATCGACACGCTCGAAGGTGAGGTGGGTCGGCTGCAGAACTGCCTGCGGGAAGTGGCCGCCGGCCGCCCCCTGCGGGACATCTGCGGCGGCAAGGCCCAGAACCTGAGGGACCGCGAGATCCTCGAGTTCCTGGGCGATGGCCCCGGCGATGGGCCGGGTAGCGGGCTGCTGACGGCGCCGGCTGACGGCGCCGACTGACGAATGAGCTGCTGCGGCGCAGGCTCTGAAGCTCAGCCAGTGACCACCGTTTCGGCGGTTTCCATGCGGGGCTGAAACATGAACATGGAGTAGATCACGTTGCGGCGCATGGAGGTCATCATCTCCAGGAACATGTCATAGCCCTCGTTCTTGTATTCGATCAAGGGATCCTTCTGCCCGTAGCCGCGCAGACCCACCGATTCACGCAGGGCATCCATGGCCTGCAGATGTTCGCGCCAGAGGGTGTCGATCTGCTGGAGGATGAAGAACCGCTCCGCCTCCCGCATCAGCCCAGGCCTCACCTGCTCGATCTGGCTCTCCTTGAGGTCGTAGGCGTTGCGCAGCTGCTCGCGCAGGAACGCCTTGAGCTCTTCAGTGGAAAGGCCCTGGAGCTGCTCGGGCGTGAGATCGGCCAGCAGATACACGAACTCCTGAACCTTGGCCACCAACCGGCCCAGATCCCATTCCTCGGGCGGCAGATCAGGGTTCACATAGGCATCCACAATGTCAGACATGGTGCGTTCGCCGTAGCCGATCACCTGCAGCTTGAGCTCCCGGCCTTCGAGCACGCGCCGCCGTTCGGCATACACCGCTCGGCGCTGGTTGTTCATCACTTCGTCGTACTCGAACACCTGCTTGCGGATGTCGTAGTAGTAGGTTTCAACCTTCTTCTGCGCCCCTTCCAGCGAGCGGGTGAGCATGCCCGATTCGATCGGCATGTCTTCTTCCACCCGGAAGGCATTCATCAATCCGGCCACACGTTCACCGCCGAAGATGCGCAGGAGGTTGTCTTCCAGCGAAAGGAAGAAGCGGGTGCTGCCGGGATCGCCCTGGCGTCCGGCCCGGCCGCGCAGCTGGTTATCGACCCGGCGCGATTCATGCCGCTCAGTGCCGATCACATGCAGACCACCGGCCTGCCGCACCCGCTCCTCCTCCTCCTTCACCACCACGTCGTACTCGGCGCGGACCCGGGCGATCAGGCTGCGCAGCGCCTGAATCTGGGGGTCGTCGGTGGGGGCCTTCTCCGCCGCCTGGGCGATCCGGTCTTCCAGCTGCAGCACGCTGAGGGCCCGGTCACCCCAGGCTTTCACCAGTTCACGGGCCAGCTCCACCAACGATTGCTCGGTGGCGGGGGTGAGAGCGCAGGGGAAAAGAGCGCCGATGGCGCGGGCTTCGCTGGGCGCCGAGGCCGGCAGGGCGGCACCGGGAGCAAAACCGGCGCGGGAAGCCTCCCGGGGCAGGGGGATCGGGGGCCGATGGCCCTCCTCGGGCCGCACCAGCAGGGGCAGGAGCACTTCCCTGAGCTTCAGCCGTGCCATGTAATCGGTGTTGCCGCCCAGGATGATGTCGGTGCCGCGGCCCGCCATGTTGGTGGCGATCGTGACGGCTCCGGCCCGGCCGGCCTGGGCCACGATCTCCGCCTCGCGTTCAACGTTTTCGGGCTTGGCGTTCAGCAGGTTGTGGGGAATGCCCTGCTCGGCCAGCAAAGAGGAAAGCAGCTCCGACTTCTCCACGCTGGTGGTGCCCACCAGGATGGGGCGCCCGTCGTGGTGAATGGTGGCGGTTTCCAGAGCCACCGCCCGCCATTTGGCCACTTCGTTCTTGTACACCTGATCCACCAGATCGGTGCGGGAGCGCTGCCGATTGGTGGGCACCACAGTCACTTCGAGTTTGTAGGTTTTCTCGAATTCCACTTCTTCTGTCTTGGCGGTGCCGGTCATGCCGGCCAGGCGTGGATAGAGCAGGAAGAAGTTCTGGTAGGTGATGCTGGCGAGTGTCTGAGTTTCCGGCTGGATCGGCAGATTCTCCTTGGCCTCAATCGCCTGATGCTGCCCATCGCTCCAGCGGCGGCCGGGCATCACCCTGCCGGTGAACTCATCCACGATCACTGCGTCTTCGCCGCGCACGATGTAGTTGACATCTTTGATGAACAGCTCCTTGGCCTTGAGCGCATTGGTGATGTAGTGGGCCCAGGGATCGGCGGGGTCGAACAGGTCTTCCACTCCGAGCAACTGCTCAGCCTTGGCATACCCCTCATCGGTGAGGGTCACATTGCGCTGCTTCTCATCCACCTCGTAATCCCCTTCGGGATCCACACCATCTTTCGAGCTGCCTTCAGCACGGATGAGCTCATTGGCAATATCAGCAGCGCGGCGGTATTTCTCCTGGGGGCGCTCCACCTGCCCTGAGATGATCAGGGGCGTGCGCGCTTCATCCACCAGGATGGAATCAACCTCGTCAATCACACAATAATTGAATTCACGCTGCACCACTTCTTCGATATCATTCGCCATGTTGTCGCGAAGATAATCAAAGCCCAGCTCACTGTTGGTGGCATAGGTGATATCGCAGCCGTAGTTGCGACGCCGCTCGCTGGGCGGCATGTCCTGCTGGATCAGCCCCACGGACAGCCCCAGGAAGCGGTGCACCTGCCCCATCCACTCGGCATCACGACGCGCCAGGTAGTCGTTCACCGTGACCACGTGCACACCCTTGCCGGTGAGCGCATTGAGATAGGAAGGCAAGGTGGCCACAAGGGTCTTGCCTTCACCCGTCTTCATCTCGGCGATCTGCCCTTCGTGCAGCACCATGCCGCCGATCAGCTGCACATCGAAGTGGCGCATCCCGAGCACCCGCTTGCCCGCTTCACGCACCACGGCAAAGGCTTCAGGCAGGAGCTCATCGAGAAGCTGGCGCTGGCGGGCCGGGGTTTCCGCCTTCGCCAGGCGCTCACGGAAGTCGACGGTCTTGCGCCGCAGGTCGTCATCGTCGAGAGGGGCCACCTCCTCTTCAAACAGATTGATGTCGGAAACGAGCGGTTGGTAGCGCTTCAGCTTCCGGGCATTGGGATCTCCCAGGAGGAGCTTGAGCATGGAAACGGACCATTCGTATCCCCTCACCCTACCACCGCAAAATCATGGTCGGGAGCGGAGAAGCCAGCTGCTGCAAGGGTTTTCGGCACCCGCGCCAGCGGGAATCCACCCCTGCTGGTCGTGTGTACAGCCTTGGCGCGCCGAAGCTGGCGGCTTCAGCTGGGCAGCGGGCGTCGCTGATGCCCTTCAGGCCAGAACAGGCCAGGGCAAGTCAGAGGCTCACCCAAACCGAAGGGCGAGAGTGGCGGGGCCACCAGCGAGAAAAGCTCGTTGCTGGAAAGCCGTCAGGGATGAACGGGTCGGCATCGATCGGCCGGCGTCAGCCCCCCACACCAAAACGTGGGGACAAGCCGGCCTGGCAAGGTGCTCGCGTCATCTCCTTGACGTCGGCGAAGTGCCTGCTATGCGAGCATCAACAGGCTGCTGAAGCGGCTTAGAGCGTCAACGCTGTCTTCACGACGGTGAGGCGGAGGGTCTGGGGGAAATCAACAGACAAAGGGATAGGTGTACGTGTGCTGGGGGTGACGGGAAGGGTCAGATCTCCCTACAGAAGGGATTCACTGCAAAGCAAACGCCTGCATCGGATGGCTGCAGGACGCATCGGCAGGTGCGCAACAGGGTGGACCGTGGGTTATTCGCCCCTCTGCTCATGGCGTAACCGTTCAAGCTCTTCACGTGCTTGCTGCAGGGAATGCCAATGCTGCTCAGCTTGCAACCTGTAGGGCAGGTGGTTACGCTCACCCCACTGGCATTCAGGCCGCAGTTCAGCAATCTGGGCGAGAAGGCTGCCCTTGGCAGTGAGCAGCGGCAGGATCTCCCGAAGCGAATTCAGCCAAGCGGGCTCGCTCGTGCCAAAACTCAATAGGCCCAGGCCATGGCCATGGAGAAGGCCTAACCCATGGGTATCGGAACGTTCCAGCAGCTCGTTCCATAACCTCCACACACCAAATCCACGCTCCCTCACATTGATGTCGTGAAACAGCACCACGGCTTCGGGCTTCAATAACGGTCGCCAGGTTTCGAGATCGTGCTTGACGGCGTCATACGTGTGCAGACCATCGACATGCAGAAGATCAATGGCTCCGGATGGAAAGTGAGTAGCGGCTTCATCAAAGCTGGACCGCACCAGCCGCGAACGACAACGATGGTTGCGATCCTGCTCGCTCTGAACGCGTTGAAAAACCTCCTCTCCATACCCGCCCGCATGCTCGTCTCCCTGCCAGGTGTCAACGGCATAGACAAAGGTTTGAGGTGAAAATGCCTGTGCCGCCTCACAGAATGCGAAAAAAGAAACTCCAAAGTGCGTACCAAGCTCCACGACCGTCTGCGGTTGGAGATGCTCCACAAGCCAATGGGCTATGGGCACATGTTCCCACCACGCCGAGGGGGCCAGGTAGCGGGGCAAAAGGCCAAGATTTCGTTCCATCGGCATGTTCATTGACGGTGGCAAGCTCCCAGCTCCTTGCTGGATGGGCTGTCTTGGTGGGGCAAACAGCCAAACTCGATCTCCTGCATCGGCAGCCCTGCAATGCCGGCGTACATGGCACTCGATTCGCTATGGAGGATCAAGGCATCATGCTGCCACTGCAGCTGACGATGGTCTTCCTGTGTTCCTGCCGCCAGGGACACGGCAATGGCGTAGTCACCAGGAGCCAGCACAGGCAGGGTAAATCGAAAGCGAGCGAAGTAAGTGTCTCCGGCCGGGACTGTGAAGGTGGGATCCGGATGGGATAAACAGGTGTTGTCTCCGAGTACCGCCATCCCACGAGAATCTTTGAAGATGAACCCCACAATGGGCTGGCGGATCGCTGCGTGGGCACGGGCTGTGATCGAGAGATCGACAAGCTCTCCGCCCATGGCCGTGCGAAGCGGCAGGCCACTCGCCGCATCAACCAGGTGCACGCTCTCCAGACTGGCCTCCGCGGTTCCAAACGAGCTGGAGAGCAACAGGGCCTGATCAAAAGGCGTGATCTCAATCAAATTACCAAGCCCTGCATTGAGCCGTAGCTCCTGTCGGTAGTCGCGCCAACGGGTGTAGTACTCCTCCGCAGGCTCAACAGGTGGCTGGGTGGGCATGTCTGGAGCCGTCACTGAGCGGCCAGTTGATGCGTCCTGGGCGATGTAAAGGTCCTCAAGGTAGAAGTCGCTGACTGTGGACGCTTCTCCAGCGAACTTGATGCGACCCGCCTCAAGAAGAATGGCTCGATTGCAGAGGCTACGCAAAGCCTGCGTGTCATGGCTCACGAAGAGCAGACACTTCTCCTCTCGCTGGCGATTCAGAAAGCGAAAACACTTCTGATTGAAGAAGGCATCTCCCACGCTGAGAGCCTCATCCACCACAAGGATGTCGGCATCTACATGAGCAACGACAGCGAACGCCAGCCGCACAGACATTCCGCTGGAATAGGTTTTAACCGGTTGATCAACGAAGGTGCCGATGTCAGCGAAAGCAAGAATATCCTCGAGCTTCTCTGCGGTTTCTTCTCGACTAAGACCGAAGAGGGAAGCGTTGAGATAGATGTTTTCTATTCCTGTGAACTCAGGGTTGAAGCCACTACCAAGCTCCAGCAAGGCAGCAACCCTACCTCGCGTTTGCACCTGCCCTTCGCTCGGCGTAAGGGTGCCACAAAGAATTTGCAACAAGGTGCTCTTGCCACTGCCGTTGCGCCCGATCACACCAAGTGTTTCTCCGCGGCGCACCTCAAAGCTGACATTCCGCAAGGCCCAGAACTCGCGAAAGTATTGGCGACGGCCACGCCAAAGGGCCTGCTTCAAACGTTGCGTGGGATCGTCGTAAATGTGGAAGCACTTTCCCAAGTCTTCCACGTGGATCATCAGATCATCCGACTCAATAGTCACGTTGGAAGTGGCAGCAGGGACGCCGGAGAAAGATTATAGTTCATGGGGTGGTGCTTCTTACATCACATCAGCGAAGGCCCCTTGAGCCTTTTGAAACACACGTAGCCCCAGCTCAGCGATCACAACCCCAAGCAGAAGGCCAACAACGACATAGCCAAGCTCAGGAGCCTCCCCCTGAATAGCCACGCGACGCGTCTGCTCAATGACTTGCGCCAGGGGGTTGAGCTGCAACAGAGGCTGCCAACGTGGTGGCATCGCGGACATCGGGAAGAAGACCGGGCTCAGAAACATCAGCATGCTGACCACCACTTGCACAACCTGGCCGATATCCCGCAAAAAGACCCCCAGAGAAGACAGCAGCCAGGTGATCCCAAGGCAGCCAAGGAGGAGAGGAATCCAAATCACCGGCAGCCAAAGGATGGAAGCTGGAATGGCCTGAAACGCAACCAGTTCGAAGACAAGAAGAATGATGAGGCTTGCGAGTGCATGGAAGGCGGCACTGCCAAGAGCAACAGAGGCCAGGATCTCCAACGGAAACACAACCTTTTTCACATAGTTTGGATGTGACAAGACCAGGCCGGGCGCCCGATTCGCACATTCAGCAAAGAGGTTGAATACAATCAGGCCAGCGAATAGATTGACGGCAAAAGCCAGAGAGCCCTGATTTTGCAAGGTGCCCCAACGGGACTGGAACACTTGCGAAAAAACAAACGTATAAACGACCAACATCAACAGGGGCTGAAGAAAGCTCCAGGTCCAACCCAGTAGCGAACCCCGGTAGCGCCCCAACACCTCCCGCTCTGTCAGCCGCCACCAGAGCTCACGATTGTTGAGAAGCACGGCGGGAAACTGCAACCTCCACCTACGTGATGGGCTGAGCGGATGGCGGCTTGGACTATGGCCAAGTGCACGGCGAGTTACAATCATTGCGTGCTGATGGGGCGGAGAAATCAGGATGGCCGGCAGTCCATTGTAGAGGCTTGTCACTCCTCAAGGAGCAACAATCAATCTGCGGCCTCTGAGCGCCCGGAACAACCGAAAGAGGCCATGTGATGGCTGGCGAGATCATAGAAAAGGCCTCAATGAAGAAATGCCTTTGAATTGATGCTCAAAGCGCAATGAATCAACGCGTGTGCCTAGAATTCGCGATCCTGGAATGCCACCAATGTGGAGATCTTCGCTCCAGTAAGATAAGAGAAGAGGGCCACTGAAAGGGATACCGAGGCCAGGAAAGCCAACTGGCTGATGGCGCGCTCAGAGAGCGAGGCGTTTTGGTAGGCATGCAAAACAATCAACATGAGCACCGTACCGAGAGCCAGCATGACCACCGAAGACTTCATGAGGCGATCGATTCCGGATCGACCATGAAGCAAGCGATCAATCAACCGGCCGCCACGCCCGATGTGGTTGCCGTAGCGTTGCGCGAAGAAGAAGCGGGTAACCACATAATCAGAAATCAGCGCACAAGCAGAATAGAACAGGAAACCAGCAACCAGGAGCGAGGTTGTACCCGTAAAGATTGAAAGCTGAGTTGCATAGGAAGAGTACAACAGCAGCGAGGCCACCAGACACACAGATCCAAACCCCAGAAAGGCATAGCGCGGGCTGAAAGAAAGCATGAACTTGAGATGCCTCCACCCATCTCGCCACGTACGCAGATGGGGGCGACGACCCGGTGGATTGGGGCGAAGATCCGTAGGAATTTCAACCAGGTGCATGTCACGAAGGCTGGCCTTGATGACCATCTCAGAGGCATATTCCATGCCAGTGTTGCAAAGGGAAAGGGCCATGATTGAGCTTCTGCGGAAAGCCCGCAATCCACAGTGAAAATCACCGACATCAATGCCAAACAACATCCTTCCCAACAGGCTGAGCACAGGGTTGCCCAGATAGCGATGCAAGAACGGCATCGCCCCTGGTGAAATCGTGCCGCGGAAGCGATTGCCCATCACCAGATCAGCCCCGGCTTGCAGCGGTGCCAGGAAGAGCGGAGCCTGATCGAAGCGATAGGTGGAATCTGCATCCCCCATTAACACAAAGCAGCCCCGTGCCGCCTTAATGCCAGCAGAGAGAGCCGCCCCGTAGCCACGAATGGGAACGGACACAACGCGTGCACCCTCCTGCTGAGCGATCTGCACAGAGCCATCTGAGCTGCCATTGTCAGCCACCACGATCTCAAAGTTGAGGCCCGTTGCTTCCCCACCACGATGGCAATCACGAATCGTGGCGGCCAGAGTAGGCGCCTCATTCAGGCAGGGAATCACAAAACTAAGCTGAGGATCGCCATCAACTTGCAAATCCAATGCACCACTTCTGAATTCCCATCCTATTGGGCTGATCCGCCCGGCGGCGTTCGGCTGAAGTGAAGAAACTCAACGCAATGAAACGGAACAGAGGCTGAGATCCTCCACTCCCTTGCTCGTTTGATAAAAAGAGCAGGTTCCCGCCTGGAAACCGGCAGCAGTGATCTCAGGGGCGTCCGCCAAGAAGGCACGAAGCCGCTCCTCTGGCCGATCAACACCACCTTGAAACATCAACACCAGAAACGAGTCGAAACCGCTCTCCAGCAGCTGCCGCTGAATCCGCTGGTGAACCATGGGCAGCTTCGAGTGATCCACTGAAACCGGGGCGATCCCCGGGTTCCAGTGCAACAGTGGATTGTTGCTGGCCAGGGTGTGCGACTTGATCCAACCGATGGGTCGATCGAGCAGGACAACGGGCACACCAGCAGGGAACTGAAGCCGACCATCACGCACGGGCACCAGCGCCGATGGGGAGGTTGCGCGAATCAGCGTCCAGTGCTGCTGGAAGCCTGAGCGCCCCCAGCTCGGCGTGATCTGGCACGCCAGGCTGAGCGCCAGCAAGGCAGCGAGAAGGAGCGAGGGGTTCAAGAGCCGTGGCGGCAGGGGCAGGGGGGCAAGCAGTTGCCGGCAGGCCATGGCGATCACTAAGCCCATCAGCAGTTGCAACGGGATGGCATAGCGGCCGATGCCACTGAGAAAGAGCCAGAACACATAGGAGGCCGCAAGACCCAGCACCAAGGCCCGTGGCCTCCGGCCTAATCGTTGCCGCAGGGCAGGGAGAACGAGCAGAGCCAGGCTGCTCAGAGCCCAGAGCAAGGTGCGCAGATCCCTGAGGCCAACCTCCGAACGACGCGTCTGCAGGTTCTTCTCAGGATTGAACGGCGGAAAGAAGCTGTCGGTGAAATCAAACAGGGGAGCGAGCAGAAAGGCGGCTGGTGAATCAGGCTGAAAACGACGTTCGTGCGGGTGGACGTCTTCGTGAAGCGGCGAACGGAAATAGTTATTGAACAGCGGGAAGAACGGGCTCCCCGTATTTCGGCTGGAATGAAACAGCTGGGGAGAGGCGAACAGCATGAAGCTGATCAGAAAAGGCATCAGCCAGGTCACCAAGGCCAAACGCAACCGGGAGAGCAGCGCCGGCCATCCCTGCGGTGCGGGCGGGCCCAGTAGCAGCACAGACACCAAGAGCGGCAAGGTGATCAGAAAGGTGAGCTTCATCCCTACGGCCGCGCCTGCCATGCCGGCAGAGAAGGCCACCAGCACACGCTTCCGCCCTGGTGCAACAGATCCCCTCACCGCCAGCAAGGCCAGCGCAAGGCTGCTGACGCTGAGCAGCGACAGGGTAAGGTCAGCCATCGTGTTGCCCGCCTCGGACAACACCATCGGGGCACTTCCCCCCAGCAGTGCCGCCAGAAATGACAGGAGGCGATCGTGGGCGAACAACAGCAACCCGATCGCATAGATCACCAGCAGAGCAACGCCCTGGACCAATGAGAACAGCAGCGTCGGCAAGAGCGGCCCGACCACATGGCTACCTGCCAACATCCATGCCGCTGGCAGGCTGGCCAGGGGGTTCAGAAAGGTCTGAGTGCCACCGGGAAGAAGATCGGCTCCGTAATCACCGGCGAGAAAAGCCAGTGCGGCGTAAAGGTGATAGTTGCGAGCGTCGTAATTGATATCCTGGCCATGCATCCAGCTGTAAACAGGAAACACTGCCATCAGCAAGGTGGCCAGAAGCCAATCCAAACGAGTCAACTTCGAAAGAAGCACCAAAAGCCTGAGTTGGTTCGCAAACACTATCAGGAAAGGTCCCAGCCCACTGGCTGGCGGTGGAGGCGAAGATGGAACACTGTCGTCAGTTCTGCCAGGAGCCAGGCCTGTTGATCTCCGTGATTCGCCACCGTGCAGGGGCTCCCAGCCTGCGTCTGGGACTGGGGCCAGGGCTGAGGCCGGTGGATGCGATTGGCCAACTGCAGAAGCTGCTAAATTGCAACAGCTTTTGGGCAACGGCACGAAGCCGGGTTCAGCTGCGAACGATGCTCAAAGGTAGCTCCGTTGTGGTGAGTGCCTGGAGCGGACAGCAGCTTGTGGGGTTTGGCCGGGCCAACAGTGATGGCGTGTTTCGTGCCGTGCTTTGGGATGTGGTTGTTGCTGAGCAAAGCCAGGGGCATGGCTTGGGGCGGCAACTGGTGGAAGCGTTGCTGGCGGCACCAGCCTTGGCACAAGTGGAGCGCACCTATCTGATGACGACGAACTGCGAAGGTTTCTACCGGAAGCTGGGATTCAACGCCGTTCAGCACCAACGGCTGATGAGGCGTGAGGCCAGCGGGGAATGAGCAACACCTCCCTGCGGGTGCGGGTGGCCATCCCCCACTACTTCCGTGAGCGCAGCGGCGGCACAGGCTATGGATCCGGCAAGCCAGGGGCCCGCTTTGAACGCTGCCTGGCGCTGGGCCGATGCCTGGCCGCCCTGCTCGCACTGGAGCGCAGCACGGAGGATCTGGTGCTCAACATCGGCCAACGTGTGCTGGAGTGCGCCGGGCCCCTGCAGTTCGGCGACAAGCACCGGCTGGCCTCGATCAGCCTCGACTTGCATCTATTCACCAGTGAGGGCCATCAACTGGAGGAAGCGATACGGCCCTACGCCGATCGGCTCACCCTGCACAGCGTGTCACTGGAGGATCCGCGCCAACTGCCCCTGGCCGCCCGCGACTTCCTGATCCAGGCTGAGCCCGTGCTGGATCTGGCTCTTTACCTGGAAGACGATCTGGTGATCGGCGATCCCCTCTTCTTCGACAAACAGGCCTGGTTCCTTGCCGGCTGTGAACACAAGGCGGTGCTGATGCCGCACCGCTACGAACGGATCCCCGGCCAGGCGGGCCAAAGGCTGCTGGTGGATGGCCCCTTGCGCAGCGAGTTCATCGGCCGTTTCACCACACCCCAGGCCGCCGTTGGCCGCGGGCGGTTCTGGGATGGACAGGAGATCGTGTTTGATCGAACGGCCAATCCACATTCTGGCCTCTTCTGCCTGAGCAACAGCCAAGTGATGCAGCTGCGGGGTCAGTCCTTGCCCAAGCAGGGGTTCGTCGGTCCACTGGAAACCGCCGCCACGCTCACCGCCCTGCGGTTTTTCGCCGTGCTGAAGCCAGCGCTGCCGCACAGGCAGTTCCATTGGGTGGAGCATGGCCACCCCTCGTTTCAGTCGTACGCCAAGCAGTGGCCACAGGCCTGAACACCACGCCAAGGCCTGGAAGCACGGTGATAAGGTGACATTGCATTTTGGATTCAGCCATGCCGGTTCGAAATATTATCTTCAAGGGGCGCCAATTCGTGATCGAAGATCTTCCCGAAGAAGCCAGGCAGGTGTTCGGCCTGCTCCAGGCTGCAGGGGAGCAGATCACCCGCGGCCAGGCAAGTGTGGCTGTGGCGGAAACAGCCCGGCAGGTGTTATCAGCAAAGCTGGATCAGTTGCTTCATGATGTGCCTTCCAGCGAAGTCACTCAGCCATAGCGTTGGAGATGTGCAGGCTCTCTGAGAGGAGAAGCCGGCACAACCATCAACATTCATCCTCTCCGATCTGTCGCGAGACTACCTGCCGCCTTGGTAGTGTCTGCGACCCTGGTTGTGCACCCGAAGGAATGAGGCTGTGGCAAAGAACATGCCGCAGCCCGCACCCGATCGCCGGTGACTCACCAGCTCTGAACGCCACACCACCGGCAAGAGCTGGCGGCAGCTGGCCATTCAGATATGCCCATGAAACGCATCTTGAATGAGTGCGTGGTGACGGGCCAAACAATCAGCGCGATCGTAGTGGCTGATCACCGTTCGGCGTGCGGCAAGCCGCAATGAGGCATAGGCCTCTGGATCACTCAGAACAGCATGCATCTGATTGGCAAGTGCATCGGGGTTGAAATAATCCACAAGCAGGCCATTCTCACCGTGGCGGATCACCTCCCGCACCGGTGCGGTATCTGAGCCCACCACGACGCAACCGGCCGCCATGCTCTCAAGCAACGACCAGGAGAGCACAAACGGGATCGTAAAATACACGTGGCAGCTAGAGATAGCCAGTAGCCGCAGAAAGTCTTCATAGGCAAGCCGGCCAGGGAAATAGATGCGATCCAGATTGATCTGCCCTTCAAGTTCAGCCAGCAACTGCTCTTTATGGGGAACATCGGGACGCGCACCATATCCACCTTCGGGAGTTCCCACGATGATGATGTGAGCCTGCGGGCACAACTCCTGAAACCTGGGTAGAGCGCGCATGAAACGGTGAAAACCGCGGGCGGGCTCAAGGGATCGGCTCACGAAGGTGACGACGGGATCGGCCGCAGTAAGCCTGCGGCCGCGCACCTCAAGATAGAGATCCTTCTGTGGTTTGGCATGGCGGGTATCGATGCCATCGTGAATGATGCGAATGCGTGAGCGAAGCTCCTGCGGATAGGTGCTGCGCTGAAAACGGGTGGGGCTCACACCCACGCTGACCTGCTGCAGCGACAGCAGGATGCTGGCATTCTTGCCTCGCAGCTTTTGCAGAATCAGGGAGTCGCTGGAGCAATACTCTGGATCGAAGCCGAGATCAAAGCCGTCGATGTTGTAGTAATACTCACAATAACCAATCAACTTCGCAGTAGGCCATACATCCAGCAGAAAGAGATCCTCACCCCAGCCTGTATGCGTGCAGATCACATCAGGGATGAATCCCTCATCACGAAGTGATTGTGCAGCTGCAGCACAGCTCCGCGCGCGAATCATCTTGCTTTCAAAGTCCACCGCCAGAGGATCAGTGTCACGGCCGCTGGAGCGATCAAAGCCGTAGTGGCGATAGGGATAGGTCTTAGGAAAAGCGGAAAGGGGCCGAACATTGCCAAGCGCTAGAACCGTGTGGCCTTTCGCCTGGCAATAGGGCAGCAGATGTTTGTACTGGCCGGGAAAATTCTGATGAACGAACAGGATGTTCATGCAGGTGGAACTCAGGCGTCAACGGATCGAACAGAAAAAAAGCGGGGCCGAAGCCCCGCTTGAATGAGAAGGAGAAGACCAGACTCAGACCAGTTCAACACCGGTGAACAGGCTGTTGTCGAACACACCCAGCTGGCGCAGTTCGCTCGCTTCCACAGTGTAAGCCTGGGGATTGGAGAAGTCGAAGGACGACTCGGTATAGAGATACAGAGCCGTATCCGTTTGACCCTGCTGGACGATCAGGGCTTGGTTGGTAACCGCATCAACAGTGTTGAAGAGGCCGATGAGATCGCCAAAAGCAAGCCCATTGCCAACAACGCCCACGCCATTGATGTTAGCAGCGATAGCGTTGGCATCCAGCAACTGTGCATCGGTGAGGCTGCGGGCCGGACCGGTGAGGTTGAGGATGTTGCGACCCGAGAGGTTGTTGCCCGGATTACCAGTGCCACTCAGGCCACCCAGGGTGAGCTGGGCATTGGTCACCTGGTTGGAGAGCAGCCCGCCGATGTCGGTGAGCAAGCCACCGGTGATATCGATGGAGTCAGCAGCAGCGGAGTAGCCGGTGATGAAGTCACCGCCAGTGCCTGTTCCACCGGTGCCACCATCATTGCCCGTGTTGTATTGGACAACTTCGACAGCGTTGGTGGACAGGTTGATGGTGTCAGCACCGCCGTTACCGGCCACTGTCACGTTGTCACTGGAGTCAGCAACGAAGTTGGTGAAGGTGTCATTGCCGGCACCCAGGTTGTAGGTGGAGCTGGTATCGAGTCCGGTGGTGAAGACATCGACAGCCTGGCCCTGAACAAAGCTGGTGGCATTGAGTACGAACCCAGCCCCATCGTCGTTGACGTCGCCATCAAGGTTGACCGCCAAACGTCCACCGGTGGGCAGTGGCAGCAGGGTGGTGTCGAGAACCAGGGTTTGGTTCGCAGCTCCAGGGGAAACGTTCAGAACTTCAATGTTCTGAACTTGCGTGCCGGTGACGGTGGTGATGGAACCAATAACGGCATCGAGGGCGAACACGAGAGTGTCAACATCGGCACCACCATTGATGCGATCGCCGATGGTGAAACCGCCTTCGTCGATGGTATGAATGATGCCGCCTGACTCGACGGACGTTGTCACGCCCAGGACAATCAGATCATTGCCTGCTCCAGCAGTCACCGAATCATTGCCCAGACCCACCCGAACGGTGTCTGCGCCGGCACCAGAGGAAACCGTGTCGTTCTCGACTTCAAGAGCATCGGCGGTGCTGATGGAGTCAGCGCCAGTGCCGGTCACGACAGAGTCAGCACCGAGTCCAGCCAACACGGTGTTGGTGCCATCTCCGGCGTTGATGGTGTCGTTGTCAGTGCCACCAACGATGGAGTCGTTGCCGACGCCAGTGATCACAGAGTCGGCACCAGTTCCAGCGTTAATGGTGTTGTTACCAGTGCCGCCATCGATGGTGTCATTGCCACCGTCACCCAGCACAGAGTCGTTACCCTCACCGACGTTGATGGAGTCATTACCGCCCTGAGCATTAACGGTGTCGTTACCGCCGCCAGTAACGATGGAATCGTTGCCACCGCTGCCAAAAACACTGTCGTTGCCACCGGCCGTCACAACTGTGCCCGCTGCATCGAGATCGACGGTGTTGTTACCGCTGCCAGCATCGATGAACAGCGAACGCTCGATGTCGTCCAGGAAGTCGTCGCCACCGGCGGTGAAGATCGACTGAAGCCCAGGAGCAAAGAAAAGACCGATTCCACTGAAGCGGACCGGTTGGTTAACGGCCGCAGGGTTGAAATCGAAGATTTCGATGTTGCTGATGTTGGTGAGGCTCAGCTGCAGAGCCAGTGGGGCGAGCGGGTTGCTGACTGCAAACTCCAGCTCAAGGGTGTCCACCCCACCGAGACCGTTGGCGAAGTCGCCGACTTGTACGTCCGAGAGCTGGAAGGCCGTGAACGTGTCGTTGCCCGCAGTGCCGACAAGATTGTCGGCGTTGGGGGTGTAGAAGAGTGCCGTGTTGATGGTGACGAAACCAGGCGGCACACCCACAACGGAAACGTTGAGATCGGCGCTTTGCTCAACGATGATGCGCCCGGCCAGCAGCGGATCAGCGCCGGTGAGATCGATGTTGAGGCTGGAAACCGAACCCGCCAGCAGAGGTGTGGCGCGGATGATCAGCACATCATTGCCATCACCAACGAGGCTGTTGAACTGGGCAACACTGAGGTTGCGCAGATCAAAGGTGAAGGTCTGAGGGCCATTCACCGAGGAGCCAAGTTCGATCACCTCAAGGCCCGTCACGTTGACGAGGTCGACGGCGGTGACGTCTGCCGAGTCAAGAATCAGCAGCTTGTCTGCGAAGGTTTCATCCTGATCGAGCGGTGCTTCACCGAAGGCGAACACAGATTCGGGACTGATCAGCTCATCACGGACGATGATGGTTTCGCTGTCGGTGTCATCCTGACCGGAGTAGCGGATCGAGATGAGATTGCCAACAAGATCCACTGGGCTGAGGAAGCTCAGATCCAGGGTCACGTTGCCGGCGTCATCACCGGAAGTGAACACCGAGAAGATGCGTGAACCGATGTCATCCGACGTGCGGACCAGCTCGTCGCTGAGGGTGATCGAGTAATCACCGTTGCCAATCAGATCAAGGGCTTCAATCCGGCTCACCCGCAGGGTTTCCGAACGGAGCAGGGTTCCGCCGTTGGCGAGATCGATGGTGTCGATTCCAGCGCCACCGTTGATCGAATCGGCAAAGGTGAGGGAGTCAGTGTCGATCGCCACGCCATCGTTGCCTAGGCCAAGCAGAACGGTGTTGGCGAAGGTGTCTTGAAGCAAGACATCATTGACAACTTCACCGACAACAACGAAGTCATCATCATCGCCAGCATCGACGAGGTTGGCACCACCGCCAGTGAAGATAAAGTCTTCGCCAGCGCCAGAGCTGATGGTGTCGTTGCCGGTACCCACCACACCACCAGGGATGAGGACATCGCCAACGATGAAGTCGTTTCCGGCGCCTGTGGTGACTGAGTCGTTGCCGAAACCACCGATGACACTGTTGTCACCATCGCCAGCATTGACAACGTCGTTGTCGGCGCCAGCGTCGATCGTGTCGTCGCCAGAACCAGAGGTGATGGTGTCGTTGCCATCGTTGGTGTCGACAATGTTGTCGCCATCGCCAGCTTGGACAAGATCAATTCCATCACCGGTCGTGATGGTGTCGTCGCCAACGCCAGCGGACACTGAGTTGCGGCCATCGCCGGCATCCACCAGGTTGTCGCCCTCACCAACGAAGAGGTCGTCATCGCCGCCCACGGTGAAGACGGTGTCGTCTCCGTCTTGGGTGACAACAAAGAAATCGGTGGCGAAGGTTGGGGACTGGGTTCCAAGATCAAGGAAGTTATCCCCGATCGCCCCAAACACACTCACATCCGGGAGGAAGTTGTTGATGACATCGCCCAGGATCGAGGTGTAGCGCAGGCTCAGATCACCATCCAACTCAAACGCATTGATGGTGCTGATGCGCCGGTTGTCATTGCTGGGCAGGCCGAGATCCGTGGTGATGTCGAGGGAAGCATCACCGTCGATGACCAAGGTGGTCAGCGCGTCACCAACGCTGAGCAGATCGACCACATTGGTGATCGAGCCAAGCGAGGTGAGCGCAAGGGTTTCGATGCTGGCGTTAGAGCGGAGAGGCCCTTGGGTGAAATCAAGGCCGAGGGCTTCACCGGAGGTGGCGTCGACCGGTGTTTCTTCGATGACGACACTGACCAGATTGTTAGAGCTGGCTAGGGCGTTGACGTCGAAGTTGTATTCGATCGTGCTGAAGCTGTCCTTGATTTTAGTGGTGAAACCAACAGCGGATTGGATGTCCTCAAGGAAGAGGAAGCCAAGCTTTGACTGATTGATGTTGATCTTGGTGAGCCCATCGGCTGCGCCGCTCGCGCCATTGAGGCCGAAAGCACGGCTGAGATCAACCGAACCACTATCCCAGAGATCTTCGCCAGAAGCATTCAGCTCCAGGGTCTGGATGCCGAAGCTGGTGAAGTTGTCAACGGTGAAGCTTCCGTCGGTACCAATCAGCAGCTTGGATTCGGTGCCGGCGCGACCAGTCAGCTGATCGTTCTGGCCGAGGGTCTGCTCAGTGCCGATGAAGGTGAACGCGGAGACCGCTGTGGCCGCAACCACATCGGTGGCAGTGGTGAGAACCGTTTCGGTGGGGAGGACGACCGGAGGAGTGGTGTCAATGATCACCACAGAGTCGCTACCAGGCGGCTTGGAGAAGACGATCTGGTTGGGGAAATCAATCTGAAGGGTTTCCGTCTCGCCGAGAATCGCGTCTGTCGCGATGGTGACCTGAATAAGGCCCACGCCGGTGGCGCTGATCGTCACCGTGCCCGGCCAGGTTTCCACCGGCCACGTCAGCGGCCTGAACGCCGCTGAGCTCGTAGGCAATGGTTTGGCCAGCGAGATCCGGGATCGTCTGAATCTGGAAGATGACCGTGCCGCCTTCAGTGACGCTGCTGGCGTTCGAGCTCAGCAGGGCAACGGTGCCCACAGGGGGCAGGCCATTGATGGAGGCCTGGGTGGCTGCCGACGAAGGAATGGTGGCCGTGGTAGTGACGGGCACCAGGAAGTCGACGCCGAAGGTGGCCGCAAGCGGACCGGCGTATTCAAGAGTTGCCGTGACATCCGCTGCCACAAGGCCGGTCCAGGTTTGGGAGGCCGTCTGCTTCGATTCCAAAGCCACACGGTCTGGCGAACCAGCAGGCTGAGCCAGAGCGCCTAGGGCAATGAACAGGCCCACGTCCTGGATCGAAATCTCACCGTTGTTGACCTTGGCCGTCCAGAACTGAAGGCCGGCTGCATCGGCCTGACGCCCAAAGGCATTGACGTAGAACGAATTGATGATTTGTTCTGTGGTCTTGCCGGCGGTCGTCTGGGCAAACTCAACGTCTGAAGCAAAGAAATCCGCGACTTGATCGAGGGGCAGGGCAGCCTGAGGGCCCGTTGTCCAGTAGGCGAGGCCGGCTGGATCCGCTGGCCTGCCGAAATAAGTGATGTAAAGAAGTTGAGTTTCGAGGGCAGTTGCCATTCGTGGAGTTCTCCAGGCTTGGGGAAGAGGGGACGGTCTCCGCAGCTGGGCTGCGGCTGCGGCTGCCGAGAAACCTTAAGGGTCTTGGCAGTTCTGTCAAGGCTGTTGCCGCAGTGGCAGACCCAGCAGATCCGCCCAATCATACCCGAGCATTACGAGTTGAGACCAGCTTTTGCCGGTGTGATATGCCGCTTCGCTGACAGATCTTGGACTGGACGTACAAAGCTAGCAAGCGACGACTGGGCTCGGAATACTGCACTACCCCATGTGGCCTGCGCGAAGCCCAAAACCCACCACTTCCTGCTATCTGCTAAAGAGCCGCTTGGAACGCCTCAGCGGAGCACGGCTGCTGACACAGGTGGTGACTCGTGAGCCGTTGCGGCTCCTGAGCCGTGTTGAGAAGCAGTTGAATGACGGCGTGATCCCTTAGGCCCACGAGTCATTTGATGGTCCCTATTGACAGCGCCTCAATCACGCCGACGGTTTCCTGCCTGGTGGTGTCTCGCAACGCCTCACTGCTGAACCGGCTGGTTCGCAGCCTGGGCGAAGCACGCCGCTTCTGGAACGACACCGATGAACTGCTCTGTTCCTGGAATGGAAACCCGGAGGATGAAGGCCTGCTTCAAGCTGATGCCCACCCGCCACTGAAAATCGCTTGCCGCTCAGCCTATCATTTCGCCACCAACATGAATGCCCTGGCTGATCAAGCCCGCGGTGACCTGTTGGTGTTGCTGAACGACGACGTGATTCTGGATCGGGGCAGCCTGGATCGGGCCATTCAGATCCTGCAAAGCCGGCCCGAGGTGGGCGTGGTGGGGGGGCGGTTGCGCACCAGCGATGGTCGCCTCGGTCATGCCGGCATTCTCTTCGCGAACCAGGGTGTGCCTTACAACCGCTTCCGGCCCGATCGGCTCGGCCCCCTGATCAACCCCGATGCGCTGGCCGTGCGGGAGTCGGGGCCCATGCCCGCCGTTACTGGTGCGCTGATGGTACTGCGTCGCGAAGAGTTCCAGGCCATCCGGCTGCGCGAGAGCTTCAGCGTGTGCGGGGAGGATGTGGCTCTTTGCCTTGATCTTTGCGACAAGCTTGATAAATGGGCTTATTACGCTAGCGATGTAACGGCAATCCATGACGAGAAAAGCACCCGCGGCGAGACCCTTGATCACTACGACCTGCATCAAGTGGCGGAGCTGGTGAGGGAAAGGCTCCGCAAGGATCCTGCCCTGCGTGCACAACAGGCCTATTGGGCTGTGCAAGAAGCTGATGAACTCGAGGGGATCGTGCATCGGCTCAACGAAGACAGCCAGCGCAGGGAAGAGCGGTGGAGCGAGCAGTGGAGCGAGAAAGAGAGGGAGTGGAGCGAGAAAGAGAAGGAGTGGGCGATGATGGCGGAGGCCAGCGAGAGAAAGGTGCTGGAACTGGCAGAAAAGGAGAAAAACTGTTTGCTCGTTCTGGAAGCCAGCCAAGAGAAGGTGCGAGAGCTTGAGATCGCCCGACAGAAAGCCGCTGATCAGCAATCAAGGGATAACAGACGGTTGGCTGAGCTGCAGGGACAACTCAATCGGGCCTTGCTTGATCAAGAAAGTCTCAAGCACAGCCGTTCCTGGCGGCTCACCGCTCCCTACCGTCGCCTCGGACGCCTCCTTCAGCGTTGGCGTCGCAGCTCGTGAAGCCAGGCCTCAGCCCCTGGCAGCAGTGACCCAGGCGAGCTTGACATGCCGACGGACCCTGAAAAAGGCGTGGGGTGATGGGCGGGGCGCAGCAGCCGCTTGATCCGCTCCTTCACCGTGCTGAGCCGCCGGCGCCAGCGTTGCCGCCGGCGGGGTCTTGCTGCAGGGGGCTCAGGACTCATCGGTGCCCCGGGGCTTGCCAACGAAGGCG
This sequence comes from Cyanobium sp. ULC065, assembly GCF_977927515.1. The sequence goes on from NZ_OZ376393.1 coordinate 189,802, forward strand.
CGCCCAGGCATGGCGCTGGCTCAGCTCCCGGCTGCAGACCAATCGCCTCAACGAGCTGATCAGCACTCTGACTCCAGGACTGGGGGGTGAACGGCGCTGGTCGGTGGCCAGCTGCTGCGGCCGCGTTTCCAGAGATGTCCTCCAGAAAACGGGCGATGGACTCGCTGAGGGCTTGCCGGCTGGCCTTGCTGGGGAAAAAGCTGGCATGGCCGCCGGTGACCTCGTGGAACACCGGCAGATCCCGCAACAACAGGGGCAAGCCAAACGAGGCGGCTTCAATCAGCGGAATACCGAAGCCCTCCCCAAAGGAAGCCCCAATCAACCCTGAGGAACGCTCATACAGGCACTGCAACAGGGAATCTGACGCCGCATCAAACCAAAACAGCTGGTGGTGGAGCAGGGGATGCCGCCGGATCGCCGCCACCGTGGCCGGCAGGGTTCTGCGGTCTGGATCCGGCAGGTCGGTCCAGCCTTCACGGCCCACGATCACCAAGTTGAAGGTTGCCCCGTTCTGCCAGAGCGCCGTGGCCGCTTCCACCACATCGAGGTAAGCCTTGCGTGGTTCGACCGTCCCCACCATCAGCAGGGTGGGCCAGGGGCCCAGGGCTTCCACGGCTGTGATCTCCTCCTGGCTAGGCGCGGTGGCGGTGCCACGTTGAAAATCAGCTCCGTGGTGAAACCAGCCGAGCCGGAATGGACTCTCCTGCGCCGCCGCCTGCCGCTCCATCCGCCAACCCTTGAGCTCCTCCATCACGCTCCTGGAGACACACACGGCCCCGTCTGCTTGCAGAACCACATCGAGCCAGGCGCGATGCCGTTCCGACGCACCCGGCGGGAAGCATTCCGGCAGAAAACAAGGCAAGAGGTCATGCACCACAAAGTGCACCTCCACACCTTGTGCACGCAAGAAGGCGTAGTAAGCCCGTTGGCTCAGTACCACGTGATGGCTGAGGTCGATGCCAAGAAACACATCACCGGGGTACCAGGCAACAGGCCCATCTTCCAATTCATCGACCGCCGCTTGCAGCAGATTGGTGGTGAAGTGGCGCGCGTAGCGATAACCCAGGCCGTCCGAACAAGCCACAACAGGTTCGACCCGGAAACCAACCGGTGGACGCGCCAACAACTGCTGACAGATCGAACGCACCACACGCTGCACGCCGCTGCCCAGGTCCTGCTCTGCCAGGGCCGAGACATCCAGGAACAACTGGCGTTGCCGCGGCTCGGGAGGAAACAGCAAGCCGAGCGTATTGGCAGCCTTGACGACCTGGTGAGGATCTTCAGGCAGTTGCCGGCGAAATGGGGTGAGCAGCTGCTGGCGGCGCTGAGCTTGCTCGCCAGCGTGATGCAGGGCCTCCGCATAGCGAGCGGCGCAGTGGTCGGGGCGATGGCGCTCGGCGATTTCGCGGCGGCCATATTCCACGAGCCGCCGCCGCCGTTCTGGATCGCGCGCCAGCGACTCCAGGGCACGTGCCAACTCTGCGGTGTCGCAAGCCTCCGACAGGCGGAGCGCACAGCCTTCGGGGATCTCCCGAAGGCTGCCATGTTCGTTGACGATCAGGGGGACCCCGCCAGCGAGGCAATCAAGAACCGTCCCGGAAGTCTCGCCCCGCGAAGAGCTGCGCAGCTGAACGGCAAGGTCGGCGGCCGCCAGGTAGCCGAGGTAGTCGGCTGTATCAATCCAGCCGGTGATACGGACCTCCGCCAGGAGGCCGCCCTGCGCCCGTGCCCGCCGAATGGCCCGGCGCATACGGTTCAGCAGCCGTTGATCACTCCCAGCCGAGCCAGCGAACACAAGGACACAACGGGGGTCGCTCGCCAGGGACGACGCCAGGAACGCCTCCAGCAAGAGCAGACTGCGCTTGGCCACCCCAAGGAATCCAAAGGTGCAGATCACGAGGCAGTCCTCGGCGAAATCGAGGCGAGCACGCTGATCAGAGCGATCAGTGGGCTCAGGGAGAACCTCCTGCTTGAGATGGGGAATCAGGGTCCAGAACTCACCGGCGGTGGGGCCGTAGAAGGATTCCGCCAATCGCAGTGCCTCGCGGCTGTGAACGATCACGCCATCGGCCTGCTGAAGCAGCGGCAGGTTGCAGGGGTAGGCCCAGATGACGTGATCATCGCCGCCTCGCTGCGACGCTTCGTAGGCGAGGCAGGCCTGATAGCCGTGGGAGGCGTAGAGCCTCTGCAGGCAGGTTCCTCCGAGCCATTCATCTGATTCCGGGCTGCACACCACATGGCCAAGAAAGAAGTCGTGCAGAACCACCACACCAGGGAAGGCCCCGAGCAACCGCATGATCTCCAGGTGAGCCGACGAATTCCCTAAGTGATACAGAACATGATCGTATTGATGTGCGCGACTGGCGAACTGCAAAGGCGTGAGCACAGACAGCACCCCTTCTGGAGGTGGTCCATCCCACGGCAACTCAGCGACAACATCAATCGAGAAGTGCCTGGCCAAGTGGGGCAGGAGAGCGAGGCTATAGGTGCTGATTCCGCTCCTTTGGGGGGGCATCGGGCTGATATAGGCCAGCCGTGTGCCCGGGGAGCGTGGAGGCAGAGAGGGGGTGCCATCCGGTGCACAGACGCGCGTTCGAGGCCACGCGGCTGGATGGAGTGAGGGGACACACACCTCGTCGAAGCCATACAAGGCCTGAAGCGCCTCCAGGCAGGGCTGGCCAAGCTCGGGAACGAGGCAGAAATGGCGCGGGCGCTGACCAAGCCAGGCCAGCAACACCCCGGCAGCGGGGGACTCGCCCCATTGCGGATCACCGCAGATCAGAACCGGACGCTCTGCAGCGAAAAGGCCAGGAGGCGCACTGGAAAGGCAGCGGCGCAGCAAGGCAGGATCTGCAGCGGCACTCTGACGCTGTAACTGACGCAGATCAATCAGCAGGGCAGGAAGTCGGCCTAGGGCTAGCCATCCTCCCACAGCGGGGCCTGGCCCAACCCGGCAGACACCCATGGGAAGATAGCGTCACGTCTACCCTGCGGACCCTTTGTCCCTGTCCACGGTCTTTCCCCATGACCCCATGAGCGCCGTTTCACAGCCCGAGCACGCTCAAGCTGCCGAGGAAGTGTCAGCAGGGATCCCAGGCGTGGCTGCACCAACACTGCGCTCCCTGGCCCACTGCAACCTGCTGCGCCCCTTCGTGTACCACATGGTTCTTGAAGAAACGCTGGACAAGGGTGCACTGGAGCAGGAGTTGAGCAAAACCCTGCTTTCGAACTTCCGCAAAGCCAACGGCCTGCAAGATCAAGCCAGCGAAGCCCAGTTTCTGAGCAAAATGGGATGGACGCAACAGGATTACCTGTGGCAAGTTCAATTGCCACACCGCATTGCCGTCCATTGCGGCCAACACTTTATCGCCAAAGCCGAAGCACGATTCCTGGACAAAAAGAACCAGCTTGACCAAGTCATCTATAGCCTGATCAGAGTGAAAGATGGCTCTCTTGCCCGCGAGCTTTACCTCAGAATTGAAGAGGGAGAAGCCACGTTTGCAGAGCTGGCTGAGACCTACACCGAGGGGCCTGAAAAAACATCGCGCGGACTGGTTGGCCCCCTGCCTCTCAATCAAGCCCATCCCCAACTCGCGCAACGCTTGAGAAGCGCCACAGTCGGCGAACTGATCGCTCCGTTCACAGTCGAGCAGCTCTGGTTGCTGGTACGGCTCGAAAGGCATCAACCGGCTAGCCTTGATGAGGCGATGCGGCAGCGGATGGCCCAGGAGCTGTTCGACGAATGGATCCAGGAGGAGGTCACCCTTAGGATCAAGCAAATTTGCCCAGCCCCGCTGAACCCTCTCGTATGACCACCACCACCTACCAAAAGCTTTGGGAGCTTGAGGTGTTCAGTTCCCTTGGAGCTGAGGGGAAACAACTGGTGGAGGATACGTCCCGCCTGTTGCAGTACCGCGTCGGGCAGTCCATAGCGGTCGCCAACACCATTCCCAGTGAAGTTCTGATCATCCTTGAGGGAAGCGCCCGTCTCACTGCCCATCAGGGCACAGGCTGGCGAACTGTCGAGCGCTTGGAACCCGGTGAGGTCGTAGGGCTCGCTTCACTGCTGAGCGCCGCCCCCTGCGAGGAGGTTCATGCCTCCAGCGAGGTCATGGCACTGGCCATCCCCGACAATACAATTCTGAAGTTGCACTCCAGAGACAAGATCTTTAAGGATTGGTGCTCGACGCACCTCTGGACTGCCGAGTTTGTACGCCTCGTTCAACTCCTTCAAAGCCAATCCGCAGCTTCTCCTCTCAGCATCCGTGACAGCGTGGCGCTGCTGCAATCCGAGGCCACTGTCCGGAGTGTTCCGCTCACGACGCAACAGGTCGACGCTGAGCATGTCTGGTATGTGGCAAGCGCCAACCTGCCTGGCTTGGACATCGGAGCCGTCGTCGCCTCTGGCTCGAGCCTGCCAGCCCCCGTTGGCCCGTTGCCGGCAAGGTTGATTGGATTGCCAGTCGGAGTCATCGAACGTCTTGGCAGAAGCCAGGCCGCTCCAGCTGCCGGCGGCAATCAGAACGGGAGCCTCATCACCGCAGTGGATGGTGCCGGTCCCACAGTCCTGGCTGCACCTGAATCGCCTTTACCCACGGCCGAGAATCTGGGAAGGAGTGATGAACGGCAACCCTTCAAAGTCATCAGAGGGGAGGGCCCCATTGATGAAACCCTGGCTTGCTTTCAGATGCTGAGCAGGCAGATGACCCTGCCCTTTCGAAAGGATGCCATCGAGAAAGTTCTGCGGCAGCAGTTGCAACGCGGTCAGGCGCCGAACATGCAGTTGGTCGGAAGCCTCGCTTCAATGATGGGCATGCATGTGGTGGGGGCAAAAGTCAGCAGCAGCGCCTGTACCCGCCTGCAGACTCCCTCCCTGGTCGAGTGGGACGGCAGCTTTGCTCTCCTGCAAGCCAGTAACGCCCGTGGAATCGTGCTGGCCTCTCCGCGTAAGGGCTTGATCCGGCTTAGCCCTCAGGAAGTGGAAGAAGCCTTCCCGGAGGGAATCAACCTGCTTCTCGTCGATCGCACCAGCGTCACACCAGAGCAGAAGTTCGGGGTGTCGTGGTTCCTGCCGGCGCTGAGGCGTCACCGGAGTGTGCTCACTCAGGTGCTCGTCTCCTCCTTCGTTGTACAGCTGTTCACGTTGGCCAACCCCCTGATCATTCAGGTGATCATTGACAAGGTGATCAGCCAGCGCAGCCTCGACACATTGCAGGTTCTCGGCATCGCATTGGTCGTTGTCACCTTGTTGGAAGGTGTGCTGGAGAGTCTTCGCACCTTTATCTTCACTGAAACAACCAATCGCATCGATACGCGGCTGGGCGCAGAGGTCATTGATCATCTGCTGCGCCTTCCTCTTGGCTATTTCGATAAGCGCCCTGTCGGAGAGCTGGGCAGTCGGATTGCGGAGCTGGAGAAGATCCGCATGTTCCTGACAGGACAGGCTCTCACCACGATTATTGATGCCGCCTTTTCGGTGATCTACATTATCGTGATGTCGATCTATTCATGGGTTCTGACCCTGATCGCTCTGGCGGTGGTGCCGATTCAAGTGGCTCTCACCGTGCTGGGAGCTCCGCTGTTTCGGCGTCAGTACCGTGATGCCGCCGAAGAAAACGCAAAAACCCAATCCCACTTGGTGGAGGTCCTCACCGGAATTCAAACCGTCAAAGCCCAGAATGTGGAGATGGTCAGCCGGTGGAAGTGGCAAGACCTGTACTCAGGCTACATCAGTAAGTCCTTCGAAAAGACGATTACAGGGACGGCATTAAGCCAGACAAGCCAAGTTCTTCAGAAGCTTTCTCAGCTCATGGTGCTATGGGTTGGCGCCACGATGGTGCTGAAGGGCGAACTAACCCTGGGCCAGCTGATTGCCTTTCGCATCCTCAGTGGATACGTCACACAGCCATTGTTGCGTTTGAGCTCAATTTGGCAGAACATACAAGAATTGAGAGTTTCCTTTGAGCGTCTAGCCGATGTCGTTGACACTCCAGAAGAATCCAATGAAGCAGATAAGCAGAAGATCCCGCTGCCTGCCATCAACGGCAGCGTTCGCTTTGAAGATGTAACCTTCCGCTTCAACTTGTCGTTGCCGCCAGTGCTTCACAACGTCAACCTGACGATTCCATCAGGAACGTTTGTTGGCGTTGTCGGCCAAAGCGGAAGCGGCAAGAGCACATTGATGAAGCTGCTGGCAAGGCTTTATAGCCCTGAATCAGGACGCATCCTTATTGATGACTACGATATCGACAAAGTTGAACTCTATTCTCTGCGTCGTCAGATTGGCATCGTACCTCAGGAGCCACTATTGTTCAGCGGTACGATCAACGAAAACATTGCACTTGGCAATCCCAATGCCACGAGTGACGACATCGTCGCAGCAGCAAAGATAGCCTGCGCTCATGACTTCATCATGAGCCTTTCAGCAGGCTACAGCACAAACATCGGCGAGAGAGGTGCTGGCCTATCAGGCGGACAGAAACAGCGCATTGCCATTGCCCGAACTCTTATCACCAACCCCAAGTTGCTTGTGATGGATGAGGCAACCAGTGCACTTGACTACGATACTGAACGTCGTCTATGCGACAACTTGGTTGAAAGCATTCAAGGAAGCACGGTGTTCTTCATTACGCACCGTCTAAGCACAATCCGCCGTGCCAAGCTCATCGTAATGATGGACCAAGGAAACGTTGTCGAACAGGGCACCCATGAAGAACTTGTTCAACTGAAAGGTCGCTACTACGCTCTCTACCGCCAACAAGAAGGCAGCTGATCCTAGCTCAAAACGAACGATGTTCTCTTCTTCGCAACTTCAGTGAAACTGACCAATCCCCTCCGCAAGCTCCAAAACAACATCGAGCAAAGCATTCACACAGAATCAGAGAATGCTTCTGTGCTGGAGCAGTCACCATTTTGGGCGACGGCAACAACCTGGGGACTGATTGGCACTGCGGCCTTCGGTGTGGGTTGGATAGCCTTGGCGCAAACGGAAGAGATCGTGGTAGCCCCGGGAAAGCTAGAACCCATCGGTGTCGTTCAGGACATCCGTCTTCCAGTGGGCGGTGTCGTTGCGAAAGTTCTGGTTAAGGATGGCCAGAAAGTCAACGCTGGTGAAACTCTGCTTCAATTAGACAGCGAAGCAACAGAGGATCGCCGCCGGAGCTTGATGCGGGGCATCCTGCTGAAAAAGGAACAGCTGGAGCTCAAAGAAAAGGAGCTCGCAAAGTATCTAGACCTAAACTCTACTGAACAGCAATCACTACAGCGGAACCTTGAACTGGAAACAGATGTGCTCAAGCGCCTGGAAACCCTAACCAAAGAGGGCGGTATTGGCGAGCTACAATATCTCAATCAGCGCAATAAGGTTGCAGAGATTGACGGAAACTTGAATCAAACGCGTGTTGACAGAATGCGCCAGAAAGCAATCCTAGACCAGAGCATTCAGCAGCTGAGGGGCGAGGTAAACGAGCTGAATTCCAGCCTTTCCGACGTAAAGATTAACATTCGCTATCAGAATGTCAAGTCACCAGTCAACGGTATTATCTTCGGACTCAAGCCAACTGGACCCGGCTTTGCCGCCCAAACGAGCGAGCCAGTCATGCAGATTGTTCCCTTTGATAAACTTGAAGCCAGTGTAGAAGTTGCCAGTCAAGACATCGGCTTCGTCAGCGTTGGCAAGCCAGTGGATATCAGCATTGATTCCTTTCCTGCCACTGATTTCGGCGTGATCAGCGGTGTCGTAAGACAGATTGGCTCCGATGCGATCCCCCCCGATCAGCTGAAACCAACCTATCGGTTCCCCGTAAAGATCAAGTTGAATACCCAACAACTGAAGATTGAATCTGGCCAAGCACTGCCTTTGCAAGTTGGTATGTCCTTACAGGCAAACATCAAACTCCGTAGAGTCAGCTATCTGCAGCTCCTCCTGAATACATTCAGAGACAAAGCCGACTCACTTCGTCAGATTTAGGTTCCAGTACCACGTAGGGTTCATCACAAATCGTGGCACTCAAGAGTGTTGTGCTCCAGGTGCGTAAACTGAGGGCAGGCAATCAACCAACTACACGAAAAACCCCCAAACCTTGCAAGCAAGATTCAGGGGTTTTACCGTATGAAGCGGGTGACGCGATTCGAACGCGCGACATTCACCTTGGCAAGGTGACGCTCTACCACTGAGCTACACCCGCAGCCATTTGACTGGCACTCATTCATTATGCACCACGGGCTGCCCGCCAGTCAACGCTGCTGGAGCAGTGGCGAGAGTCTATGGTGCAATGGCTCTTGGGGCCCACTGCTGGCAAGGGCTGGAGTGGGTAAGCGAGGCCGAGCAGAGTAACGCGCCCGCCAACAAGAGGCGCAGACCAAACTCAACAGTCCGTAACCGAAGAGGCAGGCGATGGGAGGCCATCCGGCAAGCTTGAATCTCATCTTTGACACGTTGATCTTTGGCCAGGCGGCCCGCTCACCTCTGGCGCGGGGTGGCATTTATCGTTATGCCAGCCAGTTGCTGCAGGCACTCCACGATCAAGCCAACATCACACTTAAAACCTATTGCCCAGAGCCACTTCTTGCCTCTCTCGCTGAAGTCGAACTGAAGCGACTTGATCTCGGTGCCAATCCATTGGCCCTTGCCCTGACGACGTCGGTGTTGACGAGGAGCCTCCCGCCCCTGCTGATCCGACTGGCAAAGCCATTACGTCGCAGCTACGCACGCCTTCCAGGCGCACGCGCGGCTAGCCAGCAGAGGTTCGACACTCTGCTGAAGAGCTGTGACAAAGAGCTCACCCTGTTCCACACGCCGTTTCAAGCCGTACCTTCTGCCATCCGCCGTCATGATGCGCTGCCAGTGGTCGTGACGGTCCACGACATGATTCCAATGATCATGCCAGAGTTGTTCACGAGGGAAACCGTCCGCCATTTTCACGGGCTTGTCGATGGATTATGCAGGAGCGATCAGGTGATTTGCGTATCAGAATCCACGAAGCGTGACTTTCTGCACTTCACCCACACCGTGCCTGCGGAGCATGTTCATGTCACTCCACTGGCCGCCTCCCCAGAGCTGCAACCGGTAACGGATCCTCATCTCCTGAGCTGTGCCCGTGAGCGTTTTGGACTGAAGCCCAACGACCGCGTCATTCTTAGCTTATGTACACTTGAACCTCGAAAGAACCTCGCGACACTACTGACTGCATTCGAGGCGTTGCAGCGGCACAGCTCGCTGGACTCCATCAAGCTACTGCTGGCAGGATCAGTCGGATGGAAGTCGGCACCCCTGTTGGACAGACTTAGGGAGAGCTCTGCCAGTTCGAACATTCTTCTGCTTGGACATGTCACTGAAGAGGAGCTGCCGGTGCTGTATTCGCTTGCTGATGTGTTTGTCTACCCATCGCTATACGAGGGGTTTGGATTGCCGCCCCTGGAAGCGATGAGCTGCGGAACACCGGTGATCGTCGGAAACACGTCATCCATCCCAGAGGTGACGGGTGAGGCCGGCTTGACCATTGATCCACAGAGTCCGGTAGAACTCACTACTGCCCTTGAGCGCGTGCTGGCATCAGAAAGCCTGCGGCGCCAATTGGCTCAGCAGTGCGAGGTCCAAGCCAAGAAGTTCAGCTGGGCTCGTACCGCTCACCTGACCCGTGGGGTGTACAACATCGCCCTTGCGAGCAGAAGATGACCGCATTCGCCTACAGGCCAATGGGATTCCGCGAGATCGGCGGCATTCATGTGGTGGCCACCGAAGTGGCTCACCGTCTGCGAGACTCCCAGTTCGCCTCTACCGGATTGTGGACCCTACGCAGGACGTTGAAGTCCTTGCCCCATGAAGAGAAGTGTGGCGTCTTGCATGGCACTCAGCCAACCGAGAGGGTCAGGCCTGGAGAACACTTGCTCCTGTTTGGCTGCGACAGCGCCTGGGCCTATCTGCTTGCCATCCATATCCGCTGCTTCAATCCATCCGTCCGTATCGCCTGGCTCCCCAGCTTTCATGACCCTGACTTTGTCAAGCACCGCTGGCGGGCTCGCCTGGCCCAGGTAGTGCTGAAAATGATGCAGAGGATCGGAATCAACGTGTATGTGCAGACGATCCATGAGCAGAAACTGCTTCAGGCAGGGCGCTGTCTGCTTTCAAGTCATGCTCTGCCCCTTGCGGTGCTGCAGCGGCTGAAGGTTGAACAGGCGCACTCGTGCCCGGACGCCAGGCAGAGGCCCTTTGACTTGCTCTTTCTCGGACGCCCCACCGAACAGAAAGGTTGGTCCAGATTCCTTGCTGTGGTGCAGGAAACAGGGCTTCGCAGTGCGGCCATCGTTCCAACCTCACCACCCAGCAGTGACATCTCACGCTCACCCACGTTGACTGTAGTTGTTTCACCAACGACGAACGATATTCCTGCCCTGTTGCGACAAGCAAAACTGGTGTTGATTCCCTCCGATTATGAATCGCTTGGTCTTGCGCAGATAGAGGCTGTGGCCAGCGGCTGCGTGGTACCAATCCTGGGGCGATGGCCACTGTGGGATCAGTTTTCACTTCTGCACTGGGAGACCTGCAGCCGCGACGAACTGGTGACCTCCTGTCTTCGCCTCAGCCGACAACCCTCCTTGCTGAGTCGTCTATCACGAATGCAGCGAAGCTACCTGCTTCAACATCCGATGATGGACACACCCTTCTTACCTGATTTTTAACGCTGTGTCGCCACGGGTCTCCATTGTGCTGCCCTTCCGTAACCAGGGGGCGCTCCTATCCCAGGCCTGCAAGTCTCTGCAGGCTCAAACGGTCGACGCATGGGAGTGTATTCTCGTCAACGATGGGTCAGATAGCGAAGCACAAAAGATTGCTGAGGCTGTTGCCACACGTGATGGACGCTTCAAACTCATCAGCATTCCACACAACGACCATTTTCCCGGACCCTGGCTCGCCCGCAATGTCGGTTTGGCCAGTGCAACAAGTGAACTGATTGCGTTTCTCGATGCCGATGATCTCTGGCATCCACGCAAACTTGAGCGCCAGCTTGTCCTTCACTCCGTTCACGGAATCGAATTGTCGGTAACTGGCTATCACCGCTTTGAAGCAACCAGCATGAAGTTAGTTGAAACGCGCAGGCCTCCGCTTACTCTCAATCTCAAAGCACTGCTACGGGGCAATCCTGTGCCGTTCTCGTCTGTGATCATCCAGCGTGATTGCCTCACGCAACCGTTCCATCCTGAACGCCACGAGGATTACGGCCTATGGCTCCGGCTGTTCACCAACGACCCGCCACCGCGCTATGGATGCCTCATGGAGCCATTGATGGCCTACCGGTTGCATAGCGCATCCCTGTCATCCCAACGTGGACGCAGCATCTTCGCTGTGGAGAAACTATTCAGGCACACATTCAGTGCCCCCAGCCGAAGACTCATGGCCCTAACAGCCTGGGCGCTGGAGCGTGCGTGGAGACAAACGGTTGCTGGAGTTCACCGGATCCTGTGGCAGGATGCCAAGCTTCCATCGCCCTTCATCGATTATCTGGCGACCGGGAGTCAGCCGTACCTGGATGACCATCGCAGCACCTCATAGCCAAAGACAACCAGCAACGATTGCTGTGCCTGCTGAGGCATGCGTTAGGTGACCAAGAGCGGTAGGCAAGGCCTGGACGTTCACCGTGTCAGCCAATCCATTGGTGCCCAAGATATCCACAAGAAATCATCCATCTTCTCTCGTTCAACCTCACTCCGGCTAAGCAGCGAAAGCACAGCGTAGCGATCAGCCCCCCTGCTGGAGCGCTGGTGATGCATGAGCTTGATCAGGCGCTTCAGTGGAATCCAGGGAGCCGTGATTGTCTTCGCAGGCAAGAGCAGCGAGCGCCACGGCTGAACAGCAGGATCGATCCTCTCGAAATCTGCGAACTGGCCTGATTAAAGCGGATTGCCCGTAACTTCCTCAAGCCACTTCATAATACACAAGTGAATTGGAGCCGCTTGCTGACTCAACCTGCTGAAAGACCGGCAATGTATCTTGCGCATACGCTGGAGTTTCAACTCTGCGATTGCCGGGATCCGCAACAACATCCTGGGTAAGGACAGAAATCAAGGCCCAGCTATCTCCACCGTTCGTGCTCTCGCTGACCGCAACAACTCTGTCGCCATCGATAATGGCATCATAGGTGATCTTGATCGTGCCATCCTCCATCAGGCTGATCTGCATGTAGTTTCCGCTGGGCTGATCCGTGATCACAACAGGCTCATCCCATGAGTCCGTATCATTATTGTATCGCAAGTAAACAACTCGGCTTTCACCGTTATTAGTGGCAACATGGATGTTGCCGTCCTCATCGGTCAACGAGCTGAAATGGGTGCCATTGGGATCATTCTGACTATCTCCCTGGATCAAGATTGTCTCACTGACGCCAAGGCTGCCACCAGGGGACGCGCTTTCCGAAAACTCAGTCCAATTCAGAGTAGCTCCATTGGTATAAAGAAGCCCAAATCCCTCATCCAATGCAATGACGTTCCCCGACATCCTGCCGTCATTCGTTGTATTGACAATTCCTTGATTGAGGACAGCCCATGTTGCTCCTTGATCATCGCTCTGAGCGACCCTTAGGCTCGCCTGTCCTGTTGACCTGTCGGTTGCCGTAAACGCTACAACGATCGTGCCAGCCCCGGTGACGGCGATGGACGGCCGCTCAACCCTCAGGGACGCAGGACTGGGTGGGATTACCGTCGATTCAATTGTCCAAGATACGCTCGCTTCCGAATAGCTCAGGATGGCAAGAGCGATCCCGCCGCCTTCAATCGTATACACTGAATAAAGCTTGCCATCAACGATCATGCCATCTGCACGGGAAGAAGCAGTGGAGTTCGCCAGCGTGACAGTTGCCTCCCATGTTGAACCATTGTCTATGCTGGAATAGAGTGAAAGCTGGCCATTTGTGTTGGCCATCACGTTAACAGCGCCATCTTCAGTGACCCATGAATGATCCTGAAAACGCGAGGAGATCATGCCCTCATTACCGTTCGTGATCGTAGTGGGATTCCCGGTGATGACATCAGGGCTACCAGGGGCACCAGGGGCAAACAGGATGGTGCCAGTCACAGAGAACGCGGCAGGATCAGCTGGCGAGTTGTTCGCGATGATCTCATCCAAGTCAGCGCCAACCAGTGCGATTATCCCTGCATTGTCAGGGTTGGAAAAGCTATACGCTGTGGCAAAGATCTGACCAGAGGAATTGGCATTAACAACATTGTTGCCCTGCAGATCGGCGAGGATTGCGCCACCAGTTGACTCGATTCCATTCACAACTGCACGAACCCTCAAAAGAATGCCATCGCCCTCTGACTGGAGGATCGTATTCGAATACAGTGCAATATCAATGCTTGAGTTTTCATAAGACAGAATCTTGATTCCTTCTGCAGACTGACTGCTCTGAATGGGATTATCTGCAAGTGTTGAAATTATATTATTGGACACCATGGCTTCGCCAACTTCTCCATTGACTCCGGCAATCAAGTAGATTCCATCTGCATCGTTGCCGAGCGTAGTTACTTCATTGCCTTCAACTTGAACAGTCTGGATGCTGCTGTTTCTGAGCACGTTAATGTATATTCCATCTGATTCCAATTCGAATCTATTGTTTGAATCGCTGCCAACGTCTCCCGTGGTCAGAATCGTGTTGCTATTCACGGTTGCCTGTCTGATCGTTCCCCCATCCAGGCTGCTCAAGTAAACACCTTCAGAGAGAGGTCCCGACGTTGAAATGTCATTCTGATTCACTTGCACAGATCCAATCGAGCCAGATCCAGAGGCCAGCAAGCGAATACCATGCGACATGAAGGCTCCATCCGTGCTGATCTTGTTCCCAATGAGGTCAAGGCGATCAAGGTAACCATTGGAAACGACCACTTCAATGCCAGCTGTTTGTGCACCACTGGCCGTGATCATATTATCGAGAATTTGGAGATCGTTGGTTGGGGATGTAGTGGCACGGCTTTCGGTAACAAGGATGCCACGATTCCCATCGCCAATCGCGGAGATCTTGTTCCCTGAGATGGTATGGGTGTTGGCACCTTGCACCAGAATACCCGAACCACCATTGCCACCGAATTGATTGGAGAACGTGTTGTCAACCAGTTGCCCTGTGAGGGGATCCGTCAGAGCACCAATCGTGTTTTGACTTGAGTTGGCTGTGATTCGGATCCCATTGCCCGAGTTGCCCTAGCCATTGACACCATCGAGCATCAAGCCAAAGAAGTTATTCTGAACAGTGATCCCATTCGCATCAAGCCTGAGGCCATCACCACCGGCATCGTTTAGTGACAACCCTCGAAGGCTTGATTCCGCGGCTCGGCTGCCTCGGAACACTAATCCTGCGCGACCATTGAAATCAATGGCAATGCCGGGCGCACTCGTGTCATTAAACAATCCACTGATCGCCACCCTGTCAGTAATTACGGGCAAACTACTAAACAGACTGATTGTTCCTCCAGCAAGAGAGGAATCAAAGCCAATCGAATCAAACCCCATGGAGCTATTGGCACTAGTGATTGCCCATCTCAGGCTCCCAATCCCTTGATTGGCCAGGGTTGTTACAAGAAAGTCCATTGCAGCCCACAACCTATACGATATATCTTGATGCTATTGTAGGAAATCTTATACTTCAGCGATCCGGGCAATGTTCTTTATAATTTGCAACAGCTTGGCCGCCTGGATGGGTCTGAAACCGAAGCCAAGTGCCTCACCGGTTCTTTTGCCTGACCTGCGAGGATTGGCTCAGTCAGTGGGGTTCCCGCCCCTCAGAGTCCAAGCCAACGTCTACCGAAGTTGATCAGAAACTGATCAACTCATTGGGAAGATTGCTGATCCCCGCAGACGCAACGGTGGCTGCTAGGAAGGAGGCCGCTGATCCGTGCCCTTGCCCAGGCTCAAGCCTCACTGGAAGCCCGGCTGAGCCAATCCAGCAACAGCCGGCTGCTGATCATCGCTCAACAGCCACGCCCTGCCGATCCTCGGCAACAGCCTGTCCTGTGTCCATGCTGCCGCGGCGCCCAGCGCTGCCGACAGTCGCTGCGGACAGTCGCTGCAATCGCATGGCTCGGAAGAACACTTAGCGGCATCGCACAACCACACTGAAGCCATGAAAAGAGCTTCTAATGTGATGCACAGATGCTGGGCTTGCTAAACAGAACGCTATTGATCAACTGGTCGAAGCCAGGCCTGGCGGAATATCTCGCATGATATGTTTGAACATAGGATGGGCCATTTGGGCCGAGAAGCCGAAGCTTGCTGAGATCATTTTCAATGATCGTTTTAACTTTCGTATGATCTGTTCCGTCGTAGCATGACGGATAAAGCATGCCAAACTCTCCATTCGCAATCGGCTCCCTAAAGCCAACAATATCGGGAGCAATGATGGGAACCGACAGAGACGCACATTCCAAAGCCACCAAGGGCATGCCCTCATACTCCGAAAAGAAAACAACGACATCACAAAGGGACAAGAAGCCGCCAGCGTCTTTAACATTTCCTACATAACTGAGGCTGCCATACTGTGAAGCGGCTTTTTCAACGGTGCTGCGCAATTCACCATCTCCTCCCATGAGATAGGAGATGCCGCTGTTAGCTTGCGTGGATTCAACAAGCCTCAGAAACTCATCGGGCCGTTTTTGCATGTCCAAACGACCAAGAAAACCAACAATCAAGTTAGTGTCTGGTATTCCTAGCGCCATGCGGCTATATTTAGAAGGCGCCTGCTGCGATTGTGGACGCATCGGCTTTACCTGGTTGTGCACGACAAGGACCTTGCTTTCATCCACGCCATAGCGGCCGCACATAAAGTCTTTATATGTCTCACTGATGACGATTCGAGTATCAATAAAGTCCTTGTAATAATTGCTCAGGTCGAACCAGCTCAGGGTGCCAGTGGCTCCGGTGCAATGGAGTAAGTCGACAATACGGACTGAGGGGAAGTACTTTTTGATCAGCGGCGCAAGGCAATAAAGGTGCGGATTGCTCATGATGATGATTGAGGCAGGCTTGTGAATGCAAATCAATGCCCATAGCGCTTTGATCCTGCCGATTGGCGATGTGCTCAGCTCTTCCAGGATTCCCGCACACAGTGAAACAGAAGAGAACTGCTCGCTGAAGTATTTGTTCTCACCACGCCCAAGAACAACAATATCCAACAACTCTCGGCCTTGAATCTCCTTGAGATATCCACAGAGATCCAACAACACCTGCTCCGCCCCGCCAGCACGCCACCAATAATGACCAACCAGAACGCTACTGGAAGCAGGGCTAAGTGCAGAGAGCTTGGAATAGATTTCGTCAAAGCTACTGCTACTGTAATTGATGCTCTCTGATAATCCGCAGTACTGCTCACATGGATTGGGGAGGAACCGGAGAGAGACCAGTTCAGAGATCAGCTTTTTCGGCCGAGCCATCGCATAGAACAGATAGCGCGTCTTGACCCGTGCCACGGGTGTATCAATTTTCAAGAACTGCCTCAGCAGCATCGCTAGCGCTTGCCTTGAGTAATACCTAGGGTCAAGTGGAGAGGTCGTAGTCTCTGATCCAGATCGCGCTTTCATATAATTCAGCTTGGCCCCTGCCATGAACGGCAGACGGCAAACAAACGTGCGCCAATGAACATATCGGCTAGCGAGTGCGAGCTCGGGAGACCTCGTCATCATGCTTTTAATGTTTTTGCGGTAGTAAAAGACGATGGATCTGTTTGGCTCTCCATACCAGCCCTTTACAAGCAGGCTCATATAGGTAGCCCAGTCTTCATACCACTTAACGCCACCGGCAACTGTCTTATCTCTTTGGCCCTTGATGGATTCCCATGCTTTTTTTCTAAACATGGAGGCTGTTGCGCAATAATTATAGACGAATAGCCTTCTTATGCCAAAGTCCTCAGCACGCGAGAAGTTCTGCTCAAACCCAAATCCCACTACATTCGGATATGTCCAGCCAATCTTCTCGCCTGACATCATTGTAGCCAAGCCTTTGAGAAGATAGTCGGAAGAGACAAGATCGTCGGAGTCAAGAAACACAAGAAAATCGCCTTTGGCGATCTGTGCGCCGAAGTTGCGAACTTGAACCAATCCAGTGTTCTTTGCTAAGCGCTTCACCGTCACATGATTGGCGCAACGAGAGGCTTGGCCCTCAATCACATCAAGCAGGTGCAGGGTATCCTGGCTGGTCGAATGGTCGTCGATAATGATTATTTCATAGCTACTGGGGTCAAGAGTTTGCTCGCATGCACTCAGAAATGCCGCCTCAAGCTGATCTGGCTTGGTATTGTATACAGGTATCACTACAGATGCAAGCATGAATAAATGATCGCCGATGTCTAAGATAGTAGCACGCTAAGCACTTTCCTGCCAGATTATCGCCTACACACACTCTGGAAGCGATGGCGATTCATAGGAAGTTCAGGCTCACATTAAAAGCTGGCATTCACTCAATGGCGGCAAGAACCCCTGCACTCGTTGGTTACACGTGCAAGAGAGCCCCTCAAAGGAGCCATGCGCTGCAGCCTCAGACCCATAGAGGAAGGCGATACCGAACCCACTTCAAGGCTCCCACTGCTATCAACACCCCAATGGTGTTAATGGCAAGAGAGAGCAACTCATCTCCAAGATGTAACTGACCATCAATCAAGCTGTCCCTCACCGGTGCAAGCGCTTGGTAGAAGGGATTGAAGTCAGCGAGAACGCTGAGCTCGCCAAGGCCTTCCCGCTTGTAGAGGATTGGAGAAACAAGAAAAAGAAGCTGGAGAAGAATCGGCATCAACTGAGCAAAATCCTTGAAGCGGGCTCCCAACACGGCCATCAAAACGATGATCCAAAACGTGAATAGGCATAGGTTGATCAATGGCAGCCAGATGTAGTGAACAGCATTCAGGAGAAGACCTGGATCAATCAATGCGAAGGCGAGGAGAACAACCACAAAGGCCTGGGCGAAGGTCTGGAGCTGGAACGCCCATTCCTCCAGGCAATAGAAGATGCTCGGCATCGCATTGTTCACGAGTTGGTCACGGCGCAGCAGGAACAGAGTGCTGCCCGCAAGTGACGCCATGCTGACGAGCCCCCAGATAGTGACACCAAATCCGAGATAAATAATGTAACGGAGAGGGTCGGCAACCTTCAGAACAGTGCCGTACACAACCCCTAGAACACCCACACTCAACAGATTGCTCAGGCCCATCCAGAAGCTACCCAGCGTGGTGCGGCTGAACCGAGCCAAGGTGCGCAACCAAGCGCTGTACCACCATGCACGCGCCGTGCGGCAGGCATAACCCAGTCCTTGGCCCATGGCGGGCTTTGCATCTCGCAGACTCATATCCCTCGGGGAAAGCTCCTGCATCGCTCTCAGCCCACCCCCTTGGTGTAGGCCTCGATCGCCTCCTCTAGGGAGCCATCAAACTCAAGGTGCCCGTGCATGAGAACCACCCCCCTGGTGCAGAATTGAGCGAGCAGGTCATTGGAGTGGGAGGCCAAAATAAGTGTTCCCGCTTCCCCTAAGAAGCGTGTGAGCTGGTGCCGGGCTCGGGAGAGGAACCACTGATCACCAGCCCCTAGCCCCTCGTCTAGCGCCAAGGCTTCATGCCTGAAGGCGGTAAGCAGCCCGAATTGCAACCGGGTGCGCATGCCTTCGCTATAGGTGCGAATCGGTAGATGGATGAAATCAGCCAATTCCGTAAAGGCTGTGAGTTCCTCCAGAAAAGCGTCAAATCCCTTGATTGTGTTGCAATTGAAAAGATAGTGGGCGCGTGCAGCGTGCCTGCCGGTGAGATCGGTGTCCACCCAAAAGTTCTTATTGATCAGTGGAACCACCCGACCATAACGGCGGACACTGCCACTGCTGGGCTTGTAGATGTCACAGAGCAACCGCAAAAGGGTGGATTTACCGGCACCGTTATGGCCCAGCAACGCAACTCGCTCTCCTTTGTTGATTGTGAAGCTGAGGTTATTGAGAGCGCGCACCGAGACCCCTCCTCGTTTGCCGCGGTTCAGCAGGCCGCCAGTGAGCCCACCGACAAGCGCTGCTTTGAGCGAACGACCGCCAACGCCCTCCACCGGAATGTCAAGGCAAACCCTGTCAAGCTCCACCAGCGGCTGATCAGCAGGACTGGAGGCCAAGCCTCTCCTTGAAGAGAGCGTCACGCTATCGGTCAACGTACAATTGTGCCAGGTAGCACTTGCATCAGGCTGCCCATTTCCAGGGCCTGCAACGCATAGCTCCAGCCCAGGTTGCTCTTGATACCGGCCCGCTCCAGCGCCTGCTGGAGGGTGTCGGTGGTGAGCACGCCGAAGATCACCGGCACGCCCGTATCGCGGGCCACGGCCGCCACGCCCTTGCTCACTTCGGAGCAGACGTAATCGAAGTGGGGCGTGTCGCCGCGGATCACGGCCCCGAGTGTGATCACCACCTGATAGCGGCCCGAGGCCGCCAGACGCTGCGCCACGAGGGGAATCTCGAAGCTGCCGGGCACCCAAGCCACATCCAGCTGCTCGCTGCTGGGGGTGACGTCGATGCCGTGGCGAGAAAGGGCATCCAGGCAGGCGCTGAGCAGCTTGCCCGTGACCAGGTCATTGAACCGGCCCACCACGATGCCGATATGGAGGCCGCTGACCTCGGTGAACCGTCCTTCGAAAACCGCCAAGGGCCTCAGACCACGAAGTAACTGATTCCCCAGTTGAGCAGAACGAGGGCCACCCAGGCGGCGCCACCCAGCAGGATCAGGCGGTTGGAGCGGCCGCTGTCTTCGGTGCTCGCATAGAGCACCGGCACCGCCACGATCAGGGCGAACGACATCACCACCAGGGCCAGAACGGTGAGGGTGTTGAGGAGCTGCATGGGACCTGCGGGGCCTGGGGAGGGCAGTGCGACGATCTTCCCACGTGGGATTTCCCTCACCTGCGGGCGGCCGCCGGATCCTTCACATCTTGTGGGGAGCAGCTGGCCCGGGGCCCCTACCATCGCTGCAGCCAGGAGCCGCCCGTGGGCGCCGACGCCGATCGCCAGCTCTCGTTGGTGCCTGAGGAGGCGCTGCAGGGCAGTCTGTTCGGCGCCGCCGAGCCCGCATCCGCACCGGGCGATGGAGACCGCAGCAGCCCGGGCGATCTCGACCTGGACGATGGCGCCCTCGCCGCAGCGGCCGCCGCCCGGCCCCGGGCCCACTCGCGCCGCAGCCTCTCCACCGATCCCGATACCGACGAAGCCCCTGCCAGCGCCGCCGGCGAAGCCAGCCCGCAGCAGGCGTTGGCGGAGGACCAGCCCCGCTGGCATCACCACAGCCTGGTGGCGGCGGAAGACCTGCCGCCGATGCTGCGGCACTACGCCGAGCTCAAGCGCGCCCACCCCGAGCGGGTGCTGCTCTACCGCCTCGGCGACTTCTTCGAGTGCTTCTTCGAGGACGCCATCCAGCTGTCCCGCCTGCTGGAGCTCACGCTCACGGGCAAGGACGCCGGCAAGGCGATCGGTCGGGTGCCGATGGCCGGCATCCCCCACCACGCCGCCGAGCGCTACTGCAGTGAGCTGGTGCGCCGCGGTCTGAGCGTCGCTCTCTGCGACCAGCTGGAGACCACGGCCGCCAAGGGGGCGCTGCTGAAGCGCGACATCACCCGCGTGCTGACCCCCGGCACCGTGCTGGAGGAGGGGATGCTGGCCGCCCGGCGTAACAACTGGCTCGCGGCGGTGGTGCTGGAGCAGGGCGACTGGGGGCTGGCGGTGGCCGATGTGAGCACCGGCGAGTTCCGCCTCAGCCAACGGCAGGGGAGCGATGCCCTGCACCAGGAACTGCTGCAACTGGAGGCGGCCGAGCTGATCTGGCCCGATCCCGACGCCGCGGCGTACCCGGACGGCACCGCCGGCAAGCCGGCCTGGTGCCCACCAGCCCTGCACCTCACCCGGCTGGCGCGCACGCCCTTCAGCCTGCCGGAGGCGCGGCGCACACTGCTGCAGCGCTTTCGGCTTGCCACCACCGACGGTCTCGGGCTGGCGGAGGCGCCCCTGGCGCTGCGGGCGGCGGGAGGGTTGCTGCGCTACCTCGACGACAACCAGACCGGTGCCCGGAGCACTGCCGCCGGCCTGGTGCCCCTCGATCCACCCAGCCTCCGCTTCGCCGGCGATCACCTGGTGCTCGATGCCCAGACGCGGCGCAACCTGGAGATCACCCGCACCCAGCGCGACGGCCAGTTCCACGGCTCGCTGCTGTGGGCCCTCGATCGCACCATGACCGCCATGGGCGGCCGGGCCCTGCGTCGCTGGCTGGAGGCGCCGCTGATGGACCGCGCCGCCATCCACGCCCGTCAGGAGGGCGTGAGTGAGCTGGTGGAGCAGCGCGGGCTGCGGCTGGCCCTGCGCCGTCTGCTGCGGCCGATGGGCGATCTGGAGCGGCTGGCGGGGCGGGCCGGTGCGGGCACCGCCTCGGCCCGGGATCTGGTGGCCCTCGCCGATGGACTCGAGCGGCTGCCGCGGCTGGCGGCGTTGCTGGCGGCGGCGCGCAGCGAGCCCCTGGCGGCCCTGCGCGAACCGCCGCCCGAACTGGCGGTGCTGGTGGAGCAGCTGCGTCACACCCTGCAGGACACCCCGCCACTGAGCCTCACGGAAGGGGGGCTGATCCACGACGGCGTCGACGCGCGACTCGATGGGCTGCGCAACCGGCTCGACGACCAGCAGGCCTGGCTGGTGGAGCAGGAGAAAGCGGAGCGGCAACGCAGCGGCATCCCCTCGCTGCGGGTGCAGTTTCACCGCACCTTCGGCTATTTCCTCTCGGTGAGCCGGGCCCGGGCCACACGGGTGCCCGAGCACTGGATCCGGCGCCAGACCCTCGCCAACGAGGAGCGCTTCGTGACGCCCGAACTCAAGGCGCGCGAGGGCCGCATCCTGCAGCTCCAGGCCCGCGCCGCCCAGCGGGAGTACGAACTGTTCAGCGAGCTGCGCGCCGCCGTCGGCGCCCTGGCCGCGCCGATCCGCAGCGCTGCCCGGCGCGTGGCCCGCCTCGATGCGATCGCCTCGCTCGCCGAGGTGGCCGCCACCTGCGGCTACTGCCGCCCCGAGCTCACCGGCGACCGCAGCCTCTGGATCGAGGCCGGCCGCCATCCCGTGGTGGAACAGCTGCTGGTGGAGGAGCCCTTCACCGCCAATGGCATCCACCTGGGCGAGGCGGACCAGCCCGATCTGGTGGTGCTCACCGGACCGAACGCCAGTGGCAAGAGCTGCTATCTGCGCCAGACGGGCCTGCTGCAGCTGATGGCCCAGATCGGCAGCTGGATTCCCGCCAGCCGCGCCCGGCTCGGCCTCTGCGACCGCATCTTCACCCGGGTCGGCGCCGTAGATGACCTCGCCACCGGCCAGTCCACCTTCATGGTGGAGATGGCCGAAACGGCCAACATCCTGCACCACGCCACCGATCGCTCTCTGGTGCTGCTCGATGAGATCGGGCGCGGCACTGCCACCTTCGACGGCCTCTCGATCGCCTGGGCGGTGGCGGAGCACCTGGCCGACGGCCTGCGGGCGCGGGCGGTGTTCGCCACCCACTACCACGAGCTCAACGAGCTGGCCGAGCTGCTCCCGAACGTGGCCAACTTCCAGGTGCTGGTGGAGGAAACCGGCGATCAGCTGGTGTTCCTGCATCAGGTGCGTCCCGGCGGCGCCAGCCGCAGTTACGGCATCGAGGCGGCCCGCCTGGCCGGGGTGCCCCAGCAGGTGGTGCGCCGCGCCCGCCAGGTGCTCGGACGGATCGAGGCCAACAGCCACGTGGTGGTGGGGCTGCAGGTGGCGGCCTAGGGAAGGCCTCAGGCGCGGTCCAGCCAGGCGCGCCGCAGCAGGGCGTTCACCGCCGCCGCCGCCAGACCCGCCCCCCCCTTGCTGCCCTCCAGCCGGATCTGGGGCAGACCGCTGGCGGCCAGGTGGCGCTTGCTCTCGGCCACCCCCACAAAGCCCACCGGCATGCCGATCACCAGCGCCGGCGGCACCACGCCCGCGACCGGCTCGGGGGCGGCCACCAGCTCCAGCAACCGTTCGAGCGCGGTGGGGGCACTGCCGATCAGCACCACAGCCCCCGGCAGGGCCGCCAGGGCCGGGGCCATCCCCGCAGCGGTGCGGGTGCTGCCTTCAGGCGCCAGAGCGGGCGCCCAGGCCAGCACGCTGTGCACCGGGTTGCCGAAGCTGCGGCGGGCCATCGGGGTCACCGCCGCCGCCGCCATCGCGGTATCTGTGAGGATCGGCGCCCCGGCCGCCAGGGCCGCCAGGCCGGCGACGCAGGCGCCTGGGCTGAAGCGCAGCTCCGGCGCAATGGCCAGATCGCCACTGCTGTGCACCAGGCGCTCGAGCACCTCCTGTTGCACAGGGTCAAGACCGGTGGGCCCCAGCCAGCCCCGGATCCTCCGCACGCTTTCGGTGAAGATCGGATGGTCCACGGCCTGCCCCGATGCCGATCCATCTCTACTGGGGCGACGACGAGGCCAGCCGTCAGCGGGCGGTGGAGGAGCTGATCACCGCGTCGGTGGATCCGGTCTGGCAGAGCATCAACCTCAGCCGGCTCGATGGCAACGACACGGCCCAGGCCGGCCAGGCATTGATCGAGGCGCGCACCGGCCCGTTCGGCGGCGGTGACCGGGTGGTGGTGGTGCAGCGCAGCCCCTTCTGCCACACCTGTCCGGCGGAGCTGGCCACGCAGCTGGAGGCCAGCCTGGAGCTGATCCCCGCCACCAGCCACCTGGTGCTGGTGAGCGAAGGCAAACCGGACGCACGCCTGCGCACCACCAAAGCCCTCAAGGCGATCGCCAAGGAACGCAGCTTCGTGCTGCCGGCGGTGTGGGATGGAGAGGGCCAGCTGGAGCTGGTGCGCAGCACTGCCCGCTCCCTGGGCCTGACGGCCACGCCGGCGGCGATCGAAGCGCTGGCGGGTGCGATCGGCAGCGACAGCGCCCGCCTGGCCAGCGAGCTGGAGAAGCTCGCCGTGTTCTGCGGTCAGCGCCCGATCGACGGCGCGGCGGTGGCGGCGCTGGTGGCGGGCCACAGCACCAGCAGCCTGGCGGTGGGGGAAGCGCTGCTGCGCGGGGACGCCGGCGAGGCCATCGCCCTGGTGGACGAGCTGGTGCGGGCGGGGGAGCCGGCGCTGCGGATCGTGGCCACACTCGCCGGCCAGCTGCGGGGCTGGGTGTGGGTGAGCCTGCTGGACGCCCAGGGCGAACAGGACGTGGCCGTGATCGCCAAGGCGGCCGGCATCGGCAACCCCAGGCGCATCTACGTGTTGCGCAAGCAGTTGCGCGGTCGGTCGGCGGAGCGGCTGCTGCGGTTGCTGGGGCAGTTGCTGGAGGTGGAGGCGGCGCTCAAACGGGGCACTGAAGCCGGCGACGCCTTCCGCGATGGGTTCCTGTCAGCCCCCCTCCGATAATCAGCACCGATCCACCGTTCGCGCGCGCACCGGGATGGCCCTGCTGGTTCAGAAGTTCGGGGGCACCTCCGTCGGCAGCGTGGAACGCCTGCAGGCCGTGGCGCGTCGCATCGCCGCCAGCCGCGAGGAGGGCCACGATCTGGTGATCGTGGTGTCGGCCATGGGCCACACCACCGACGAACTCACCGGCCTGGCCCGGGCCATCACCACCACCCCTCCCCAGCGGGAGATGGACATGCTGCTGGCCACCGGTGAGCAGGTGTCGATCGCCCTGCTGGCGATGGCGCTGCAGGCGATCGGCGTGCCGGCCGTGTCGATGACCGGCGCTCAGGTGGGGATCGTCACCGAGTCGTCCTACGGGCGCGCGCGGATCCTGGAGGTGCGCACCGACCGCATCGAGCGGTTGCTGGAGGAGGGCCAGGTGGTGGTGGTGGCCGGCTTCCAGGGCACCAGCAGCGGCAGCGCCGGTACGCCGGAGATCACCACCCTGGGCCGCGGCGGCTCCGACACCTCGGCCGTGGCGCTGGCGGCGGCGCTGGCGGCGTCGGTGTGCGAGATCTACACCGATGTGCCGGGCGTGCTCACCACCGACCCCCGCAAGGTGGCGGATGCCCAGCTGATGGAGCAGGTGAGCTGCGACGAGATGCTGGAGCTGGCCAGCCTCGGCGCCTCGGTGTTGCACCCACGGGCGGTGGAGATCGCCCGCAACTACGGCGTGCCGCTGGTGGTGCGCTCCAGTTGGAGCGAGGCCCCCGGCACCCGGCTCACCAGTGGCCCGCCGCGCCCGATCGGCAGCGGTGGGCTGGAACTGGGTCGTCCTGTCGATGGCGCCGATCTCGAGGAGCGCCAGGCGGTGCTGGCCCTCACCCGCGTGCCCGACCGGCCCGGTGTGGCCGCCCTGCTGTTCGAGGCCCTCTCGGCCGCCGGCCTGAACGTGGATCTGATCGTGCAATCGACCCATGACGGCACCACCAACGACATCGCCTTCACCGTGGCGGAGGATCAGCTGGAGGCCTCACTCACGGTGTGCCGCGCTCTGCTCGGCGATCTCCAGGCCGACGACACGGCCCTGAGCAGCGAGGCGGGCCTGGCCAAGCTGAGCATCTCCGGAGCCGGGATCATGGGGCGGCCAGGCATTGCCGCGCGCCTGTTCGACACCCTGGCGCGCTACGGCATCAACCTGCGCATGATCGCCACCAGCGAGGTGAAGGTGAGTTGCCTGGTGGACGGCAGCCAGGGCCACCGGGCGCTGCGGGCCGCTGCCGAAGTGTTCGAGCTGCAGGACCACCAGCTGCGCCAGAACCCGCTGCCCTGCAGGGTCAACGATCCCGCTGTGCGGGGCGTGGCCCTCGACCGGGATCAGGCCCAGGTGGCCGTGCGGCAGGTGCCCGATCGGCCCGGCACCGCCGCCGCCGTCTGCCGCAGCCTGGCGGATGCGGGCATCAGCCTCGACACGATCGTGCAGTCGGAGCGCACCCGCGGGGAAGGGCCCACCCGCAGCCGCGACATGAGCTTCACGCTGCGACGGGAGGATCTGGCGCGGGCCCGCCAGGCACTGCAACCGCTGCTGCTGCAGTGGCCGGAAGCGAGCTTCGAGCAGGGCAGCGCTATCGCCCGGGTCAGCGCCGTGGGCGCCGGCATGCCCTGCACACCCGGCACGGCGGGCCGCATGTTCCGGGCCCTGGCGGCAGCGGGCATCAACATCGAGATGATCGCCACCAGCGAGATCCGCACCAGCTGCGTGGTGGCCGAAGACGATGGCGTCAAGGCCCTGCAGGTGGTGCACGCCTGCTTCGCGCTTGGGGGCGAGGCCAGCCATCAGGCGCAGGGCAGCGAGGCTCCCGGCAGCCACGACGCCGCCCTCCCCGCAGGCGCCTAGGTGCACTGGCTCTCCACCCGTCGTTGGCTGGCCCTGGCGGCGGGGCTTGATGCCGCCGGCCTCGTCGTGCTGGCGTTGCTGATCGGCCGGGCGCGCCAGGCGCCGAGCGACCCGAGCGCCGGCCTGCTGCTGATCCTGGTCTTGCTCTACTGGACCTTCGGCTGGCTGTTCGGTTCGTACACCGTGCTGCGCCGCGCCGACATGCGCCGCATGCGCCTGGCCCTGCGGCTGGGGGTCACGAGCGCGGTGTCGCTCAGTGCCGCCGCCCTGCTGGGCTGGTTGGTGCGGGCAGGCCCGGCTGTAGCCGTGCTGCACCGCGGCAGCCTCATCCCGCTGTTCGTGTTGCTGGCCCTGTGGAGCGCCTTGGTGCGGCTGGCGATCCGGCAGGTGTCCAGCCACCCCGGCAACGACCACTGGCGGGTGCTGGCGCTGCCGGAGGAAATCGCGGCGATCGAGCGGGAGTGGGGGCACCAGGCGGGGAGACCGGCACTGGCCATCCAGGATGCGCACGCCCCGGCGTCGCCGGTGGACGGCCATCCCATGGCCCGTGAACAGCTGCCGGGCGGGCTGGATGGCATCGCCCTCAGCCCGGGTGTGCAGGCCGACCCCGCCCTGATGCGGCAGGCGGAGCAGCTGGCCTGGCTGGGCGGGCCACTCACCACCCTGGCCGAGATGGCCGAGCAGGAGCTGCAGCGCATCCCGCCGCAGTGGGTGGGACACCAGTGGCTGCTGTTCTCCGGGCGGATCGAAGGGCGTCAGCCCACGGTGGAGAGGCAGCTCAAGCGCTTCGCCGATGTGGCCATCAGCCTGCTGCTGCTGCTGCTGGCTGCGCCCCTACTGCTGCCGGCTGCGGCACTGATCCGCCTGGGCGATGGCGGACCTGTGTTCTACCGCCAGCGTCGCTCCGGCCTGATGGGCAAAGCCATTGAGGTGATCAAGCTGCGCTCGATGGTGCGACAGGCGGAACTGGGCGGGGCCAGGTGGTCGGAGCCCAATGATCAACGCATCACCCCGGTGGGTGTGTGGCTGCGGCGCACCCGCCTCGATGAACTTCCGCAGCTTCTGAACGTGCTGCGCGGCGAGATGAGCCTGATCGGCCCACGGCCGGAACGGCCGGAGCTGGAAGGGGAGCTGGAGCAGCGCATCCCCCACTACCGGCTGCGGCACTGGATCCGCCCGGGCCTGAGCGGCTGGGCCCAGGTGAACATGCCCTACAGCTCCAGCGTGGAGGATGCGCAGCTGAAGCTCAGCTACGACCTCTACTACCTACGCAACGGCAGCATCTGGCTGGATCTGCTGATCCTCGCCAAAACGATCAAAACCGTGCTGAAGGCCTCCGGGCGTTGACCAGCTGATCGCAGCAGGGCTCAGTGATGACCCACCAGTTTCTGACGCAACTGCTTGATGCGATCGCGCAGGTTGGCCGCTTCTTCGAAGTCGAGGTTCTTGGCGGCCGTTTTCATCTTTTCCTCCAGCTGGGTGATCAGCTCCGGAAGCGCTTCGAGCGGGGCTTCGTTGTGAACAGCCAGCTCCACGGCCTGCTCCAGCTGATCGTCGTTGAGGCGGCGGGACACCTCCAGGTAGGCCAGGATCGAGTTGCCGGCCCGCTTGCCGGCGGGGGTGGGGGTGATGCCGTGCTCTTCGTTGTAGGCATGCTGGATGGCACGCCGCCGCTCGGTTTCGGAAATAGCCTTCGCCATCGAATCGGTGAGGTTGTCGCCATAGAGCAACGCCACCCCACTCACATGGCGGGCGGCGCGGCCGATCGTCTGGATCAAGGAGCGTTCTGCCCGCAGGAAGCCTTCCTTATCGGCATCGAGAATCGCCACCAGCGACACTTCCGGAAGATCGAGCCCTTCTCGCAATAGATTCACACCTACCAGAGCATCGAACGCGCCATTGCGGAGATCCTGGATGATCTCGATGCGCTCGATCGAGTGGATCTCGGAGTGGAGATAGCGCACCCGCACCCCATTCTCGGCCAGGTAATCGGTGAGATCCTCCGCCATGCGCTTGGTGAGCGTGGTGATCAGGCTGCGCTCCGAGCGCTCCGCCCGCACCCGGATTTCAGCCAGCAGATCATCCACCTGCCCCTCGGTGGGGCGCACCTCCACGATCGGATCCAGCACGCCCGTGGGGCGAATCACCTGCTGGGCGATGTGGCCCTCGCTCTGCTGGATCTCCCATTGTCCCGGAGTGGCAGACACGAAGATGGTCTGGCGGGCCTTTTCCCAGAACTCCTCCGCCTTGAGCGGGCGGTTGTCAGCGGCGCTGGGCAGGCGAAAGCCGTGGTCGATCAGCACCTGCTTGCGTGCCTGGTCGCCGTTGTACATGGCATGCAGCTGGGAGCAGGTGACATGGCTTTCATCCACCACCAGCAGCCAGTCGTCGGGGAAGTAATCGATCAGGCATTCGGGCGGAGTGCCGGCCTGGCGGCCCGCGAGGTGGCGGGCATAGTTCTCCACACCGTTGCAGTAGCCCACTTCCTTGAGCATTTCAAGGTCGTAGGTGGTGCGCTGCTCGAGGCGCTGGGCCTCCAGCAGCTTGCCCTGCGCATGCAGCACCTCGAGACGATCGCGTAGCTCCGTGCGAATCGCATCGATCGCCACTTCGAGCCGATCTTTGGGGGTCACGAAGTGTTTGGCGGGGTAGATGTTCACCGCCTCCAGGCTCTGGAGGATCTCACCGGTGGTGGGGTCCACGTAGCGGATCGCCTCCACCTCATCCCCGAACAGCTCAATGCGCACGAGCCTGTCTTCATAGGCGGGGCCGATCTCCAGCACATCGCCCTTCACCCGGAAGCGGCCGCGGCCCGCCTCCAGGTCATTGCGGGAATACTGGTTGTTCACCAGCTCCCGCAGCGAACCGCGCAGATTGAGCGTCTCCCCCACCTGGAACTTCACCGCTGCCTTGAGGTATTCCGAGGGGATACCAAGGCCATAGATGCAGCTGATCGAAGCAACCACGATCACATCGCGGCGCTCGAACAGCGAACGGGTGGCGGAGTGCCGCAGCATGTCGATCTCTTCGTTGATCGAGGCCGTCTTGGCGATGTAGGTATCAGAAACAGGGACGTAGGCTTCGGGCTGGTAGTAGTCGTAATAGGAGATGAAATACTCAACGGCGTTCTCTGGAAAGAACTCGCGCAGTTCGTTGCACAGCTGCGCCGCCAATGTCTTGTTATGGGCCAGCACCAGGGCGGGTCTGCCGGTGCGGGCGATCACATTCGCGATCGAGAAGGTCTTGCCCGTTCCGGTGGCGCCCAGCAGGGTCTGAAAACGCTGCCCCTGCTCCACGCCGCGGGTGAGGGTCTCGATGGCGGTCGGTTGATCCCCCTTGGGTTCATAAGGGGCTGTGAGCTGATAACGGGGCATGCCGCTCGGATGCCAGGCCAGGCCTGCCGGTAGCAGCTGATCCTAAGGAAGCCGCAAGGGGTAAAGCGGCGGAGAGCCGCCCAGAGCCCGCCAGTTTTCAGCTGAGCCCGGCCCCGGCCAGCAGACCTGCACGGGTGAAGCTCACATTGAGGCCCAGCAGGCCGAGAATCAAGGTGCTGAGGATGCTGTAGGCCAGGGCGCCGAAGATCGCACTCACCGCTCCACCGCGCAGCCGGAAGCCCGGGATCAGCCACGCCGCCAGGGCGAACAGGATGATCGTGATCAGCCAGTTGAACAGGAAGGTCACCGGGGTGATCAATCCACCCAGGCTGGTGACCGCCCAGGGGAGAGCGAGCAGCAGTTTCAGCGGCCACACCAGCAGGGTGCCCAGCAGGCCGATCACCACAGCAGAGAGCATGGCCGTCCCGAAGTTGGACATCTCCACCCCCAGGGGGAGAGCCGCCACGATCAGCAGGATGCCGGCGCGGATGGGCCACTGCAGCAGCCAGACAAAGGCTCCCATGCTTCAAAGATGCGGACACTGAACCCTATCCACCTCACCAGGGGGTGCATAGGGCGCTGGGCACATTCCTTCATGGCCCAGGAGACAGGCAAACCAACCGTCGCGGCACCAGCTTTGGCCAGACGGCCAATCGGGTCAATGAACGGCTGCCGGAACGCCGTTGAGCGCCTCGCGCAGGCTGCGCACCACCGCAAGCATCGCCAGGTCGTCGTGGAGGCGGTTGATGGCCGAGCCCACGCCCACGCCGCTGGCGCCGGCGGCGATCGCCAGCGGCAGGCTGACGGCCGAGAGGCCGGAGGCGCACAGCACCGGCAGGGGGACGGCGCGGCTGATCGTGTGGGCCGCCGCCAGGGTGGGTGCCGCCTTCTCGATCAGGCCGAGGATGCCGGCGCTGTGGGGGAGGGCACTGGTGCCGCCTTCGGTCTGGATGATGTCAGCGCCTTCGGCCGCCAGGACCACTGCCAGCTGCTCCTGCTGGTCCAGCGGCAGGATGTGCGGCACGGTGACAGACAGCACCACGTCGGGAAGTAACTGCCGGGTGCGGCGGGTGAGGGCGATCACCTCCTCGGCACCGAAGCGGCGGCCGAGCGGATAGAAGGCATCGAAATTGCCGATCTCCACCATGGCGGCGCCGGCGGCGACCACCGCGGGGAACAGCTCGGGGTCGACCGCCGAGGCGCAGATCGGCAGACCGGAGGCCGCCGTCGCCAGCCGGACCAGCTCGGGGTCACAGGCCACGTCGATCAAATCGGCGCCGCCAGCGCCCGCCGCCCGGCTCACCGCCGCCACCGAGGCCGTGTCGCGATTGGTGAGGCCCGCGATCACCTTCAGCATCCGCCGCGAGGCCAGCGAAGCTTGCAGAGCAGCGGGCAGACTGGCAAGACGGGACATCGGCGGGGGCAGCGGATGACTGGCATTGTCCCACCCGCCATGCACGGGGAGCCGCCAGCTGCCGCCTCCCCGTGGAGCCCTCTTCACCTGCGCCTGCACCGGACCCTGCTGCTGCTGCCCGAGCTGCTGCCACCGGGGGAGCGGCTGCTGCTGGCGGTTTCCGGCGGGCAGGATTCGATGGCGATGACCGGGCTGCTGCTTGACCTGCGCCGCCTGCACCACTGGCAACTCCATCTCTGGCACGGCGATCACGGCTGGCGCCCCGAAGCCAGCAGCCAGGCCCGGGAGCTTGCCGCCTGGGCCAGGCAGCAGCAGTTGCCGCTGGAGCTGGCCACCCCTGACCGAGCGCTGGCCTCGGAAGCGGAGGCACGGGAATGGCGTTACCACTGCTTGCAGCACCAGGCGCTGCGGCTGGGTTGCCGCCGGGTGGCCACGGGCCACACCGCCAGCGACCGCGCCGAAACCATGCTTCTGCACCTGGCCCGCGGCACCCATCTGCGGGGTCTGGCGAGCCTGAGACGCCTGCGTCCCAGCAGCGGCACTGTTCAGATCGCCCGGCCGCTGCTGGGGCTGATGCGTCAGGAAACGGAGCGGTTCTGCGCAGACCGTGGCCTGCCCGTGTGGCCCGACTCCAGCAACACGGATCCTCGCTTCAGCCGCAACCGCATCCGCCATCAGGTGCTGCCGGTGCTGGAGGAGCTGCATCCCGGGGCCAGCCGGCGCATGAACGCCCTGGCCGAACGGCTGGAGCACGGCCAGGCGCTGCAGAGCGAGCTGCTGGCCCTCAGCATCGCAGCGCTCAGCGAGCCTGACAGCCCCCGCACGCTCAGGCGTGCCGCCCTTGCCGGTCTGTCGGCGGCCACTCAGCGGGCGGTGCTGCACCACTGGATCGAGCGGGAAACGGGCTCCGGGCCGCTGAGCTCCCAGCTGGAGCGTCTGAGGCAGCGGTTGCCGCCGGAGCGCGGGGCTGGCAGCCTGGATCTTGCCGAGGGCTGGCGGCTGGTGTGGGGGCGCGCAACGCTCACACTGGAGCGGTCAGTCAGCCGCACCGATCCAGCATCGGCTTCGACCCTCCACACCACCCCCCACTGATGTCCGACGTTTTCGATCAGGCCAGCTTCGATCGCAACTACGGCATGGTGGAGCTGGCCTACAGCGAGGGACGCTACGACGAAGCCCTGTCCGGCGCCGAAGCGTTGATGGAGGAAGTGGAAGGCACGGGGAACCGTCCCCAGGTGCTCCGCCTCAAGCTGCTGCTCGGCCACATCAATTTCTATGGGCTGCAGCAGCCGCTGCGCGCCGGGCAGCTGTACCACAACGTGCTCGACAACGCCCTCGACCCCATCTACCGCGACCTGGCGGCGCAGGGGGTGGAGCTCACCGAGAAGGCGTTGCAACAACAGGCCAGTGAGTCCGCGCCGGGGCATGTTCGTGATCGACCGACCAAGCCAAAGACCGGCGGCAACGCCGCCATGCCCTGGCTGAGCGGTAACGGGGACGACGAGGAGGCGGAGCTGCTCGACCTCGAGGCAAGCGCGTACAGCTCGCTGCCGTTCATGCCCACGACCCCGAAGGGCGGCTCTGCCCAGGGTGCGGCCTCCGGCAGCAGCAGACTGGCGATCGAGACGGTGCTGCCAGTTCCGCCCCCCATCGAAACCGTGAACGTGAGGGTGGTGGAAGACACCACGCCAGCAACCCGCTGGACCGCCGATGCGGGGCGCACGTCCCTGCCTCCGCTGGAAATCAGCCCCGAAGAGGAAGCGGAGCTGATGAAAGGACTGCTGCGGGTGGTGCTGGACTGAGGCCCAGCACCACCCGGCGGCGGCGTCAGCCCGCGGCGGTGGAACGGCGGCGGCGCACCCGGTTGGCGGGCATTTCAGGTTCCTCGCGGCGCTCTGCCTGAGGCTCCTCCTTGACGACGGCGGCCGCTGGTGCGGCCACGGCGAGTTGGCGAGCTGGCGTGGCGGCAGCCGCCGGGGCCGTGCGCACCGCACCATCCCGCACCACCTCGCGGCTCTGGTGCCGCACGGTGCGGGGAGCCGGCCGGGTGTCGGGCTCGGCATCGGCGCGGCCCTTGTAGGCGGGCGTGCCACCAGGAGCCGGCTGGACCAGACAGATGATCAGCGGCTCCACCTGCAGCTCGCGGCGCAGCCGGCGCTGCAGCCCCACTTCGATCTCGCGCTGCACGCCCACCCAATCCACATCGGGTGCCTTGCCGCCGCTGTTGCGGGAGAGCTGATTCCAGCGGTTCTCCAGCACCCAGGTGATCTCACGCTCGGCCCAGACCGAGAGCTTGCGGGCATCGGCTGTGGTGACCACGCCGCGCAGGTTCACCCGCGGCGGGGCCGCCATCACGCCATCGGTGCTGATCACGGTGAGCAGGGTGATCACCCCGTCTTCAGCCAGCTGCTGGCGCTCCTTGAGCACACGAGCGTCGACGATGCCGTTGCGGGAGGCATCGAGCAGCTCAATGCCGGCCTTCACCGGTTCCCCTTTGTGGATGCGGTCGGGGGTGAGTTCCACCACATCGCCGTTGTCGATGATGAGGATGTTGTCGGCGGGGACCCCCATCGACTGGGCCGTCCTGGAGTGGCATACGAGCATGCGGTGCTCACCGTGGACGGGCACGAAGAACTTCGGCCGGGTAAGCGCCAGCATCAACTTGTGATCCTCCTGGCAACCGTGTCCGGACACGTGGATGCCCTCGCCTTTGCCGTACACAACCTTCGCCCCCATCATCATCAGCCGGTCGATGGTGTTCACCACTGAGATGGTGTTGCCGGGGATCGGGCTGGCCGAGAAGATGATCGTGTCGGTGGATTTCACCTGCACCTGCGGGTGCTCGCCACGGGAGATGCGGCTCAGGGCAGCGAGGGGTTCACCCTGGCTGCCGGTCATCAGCAGCAGGGTTTCACGGTCGGGCAGATCACGGATCTGCTTGATCGGTACGAACAGCTCATCGGGGCAGCGGATATAGCCCAGCTCGCGCGCCTTGGCGATCACGTTGAGCATGGAGCGGCCCAGCAGGCCCACCTTGCGGCCGTGCTTCATGGCCAGCTCCAGAATCATCGACACCCGATGCACCGAGCTGGCGAAGGTGGTGACGATCACCCGCCCTTCGGCATTGGCGAAGTGTCGATCCAGATTCGGGAACACAGCCCGCTCGGGCGGGGTGAAGCCGGGAATCTCGGCATTGGTGGAGTCGCTGAACAGGCAGAGCACGCCCTGCTCGCCGTAATGGGCCATGCGCTGGATGTCGAAGTATTCGCCATCCACCGGGGTGTGGTCGAACTTGAAATCGCCGGTGAACACCACCACGCCCACGGGGGTGGTGATCGCAAGGCTGAAGCTGTCAGCGATCGAGTGGGTGTTGCGGATGAACTCCACCTTGAAATGCTGCCCCACCTTCACCACATCGCGGGGGCTCACGGTTTGGATGACGGTGCGATCGGTGACCGCTGCCTCCTCCATTTTCCCCTGCAGCATGGACATCGCCAGCCGCGGCCCGTAGATCACGGGGATGTTGAAGTTCTTGAGGTGATGCGGAATGCCACCGATGTGATCTTCGTGACCGTGGGTCACGATCATGCCGCGGATGCGCTTCTGGTTTTCGCGCAGATAGCTGGTGTCGGGCAGCACCACGTTCACGCCGTGCATGCCGTCGCTGGGGAAGGCCAGGCCGGCATCCACCAGCATCAGGTCATCGCCGTACTCGAACACGCAGGTGTTCTTGCCGATCTCGTGCAGGCCGCCGAGGGGAATCACTCGGAGACAGGGTTGTTTGCCGTTGGTGCTTGAGGTCATCAGGGGTGTCTCCGGATCAGATCCGGAACGAAGGGGGATGGAGCTGTGGAGCAGATGTTGTGGTCTGGTGCGGTGAAGCTGAAGCAGGAGTTCCGGGCGAGGCCATGCCGGAGGGGAGCCTTGGCGTCACGTGGGACGCAGGGCGGCCAGGGCCGTGGTCAATCGTTCACGCACATCGCTGTCGGCAGAAACAAGAGGAAGTCGGGGGGCGCCCACGGGCCAGCCTTCAAGCTGCAGGGCGGCCTTGACCGGAATGGGATTGGTACTGGAGAACAGCGCCCGGCACAGCGGCATCATCTGCTCGTGCAGCGCCTGGGCGGTGGCATGGTCACCGGCATGGAAGGCGGTGATCATCTGCCGGATCTGGGGGCCCACCAGATGGCTGGCCACGCTCACCACACCCACAGCCCCGAGCGCCAGCATCGGCAGGGTGAGGGCATCGTCGCCGCTGTAGATTGCCAGGGCCGAGCCGCAGCGGACCCTTAGCTGGGTGACTTCGTCGGTGCTGCCACTGGCGGCCTTGTAGCTCACCACGTTGGGCAGATCCATCAGCCGCTCGGTGGTCTCCGGGGCCAGGCTGCAGGAAGTGCGGCCGGGGATGTTGTAGAGCATGATCGGCAGCTCCGGCACGGCGCTGGCGACGGCCCGGAAGTGGGCCTCGAGCCCCTCCTGGGGCGGTTTGTTGTAGTAAGGCACCACCACCAGGGCACCGTCGGCACCGAGCGCGGCCGCCTGGGAGATCGCCTCCACGGCCTCAGCCGTGCAGTTGCTGCCGGTGCCGGCGAGCACCTTGGCGCCGGGTCCCACCGCCTCCTTCACAGCCTGGAACAGCTGATGCTGCTCATCCCAGCTGAGCGTGGGGGATTCGCCGGTGGTGCCGCACACCACCAGACCGTCGGAGCCATGGGCGACCAGGTGCACCGCCAGGCGGGCAGCCAGATCGAGATCAAGGGAGCCATCGGCCGCGAACGGCGTGACCATGGCGGTGAGCACCCGGCCGAAAGGCGCGGCAACCAGTGTCAACCGGCACCTCCTGCAAGGGATTGCGCGCGGGATGGTGTTGCCGCGGAGGGCTCGGCCCTGCCGCCTGGGGGCTGGCGGGACGGGTCGAACAGCAGCTCGGCGATCTGGATGGCGTTGAGCGCGGCCCCCTTGCGGATCTGATCGCCACAGAGCCAGAGCTCCAGCGCATGTGGATCGCTGATGTCCTGGCGCAGCCGACCGATCGCCACAGGATCCCTGCCGGTCACATCGGTGGGCATGGGGAAACGGTTGGCATCGAAATCCTCGATCAGCTCCACACCGGGTGCCGCCGCCAGCAGGGCACGGGCCTCCTCGGGGGGGAAGGGCTCTTCGAACTCGATGTTCACCGCCTCCGAATGGGCCCTGAGCACGGGCACGCGCACGCAGGTGGCGGTGAGGCGCAGCTGCGGCAGCTGCATGATCTTGCGGGTTTCATTGACCATCTTCAGCTCCTCCTCGCAGTAACCGTTGCCCTGCAGCGGCGAGTTGTGCAGGAAGAGGTTGAAGGCGAGCGAGTGGGGCAGCACCGTGCTCACGGGCTGGCCACCATCGAGCACGGTGCGGCTGAGCGCGCGCAGCTCCTCCATCGCCCGGGCTCCCGCGCCGCTGGCCGATTGGTAGGTGCTCACCACGACACGCCGGATCGGACGCCGGGCCTGAAGAGGAGCCAGGGCCAGGGTGAGCAGGATCGTGGTGCAGTTGGGATTGGCCACGATGCCCCGGTGGGCGAACGCCGCCGCCGGATTCACTTCGGGCACCACCAGCGGCACATCCTCATCCAGGCGGAACGCGCTGGAGTTGTCGATCACCACGGCGCCGGCCGCCACCGCCACCGGCGCCCACTGCCGGGAGATGGAGCCGCCCGCAGAGGCCAGGACCAGGTCCACCCCTTCGAAGGCGTCCGGGGCGACCGGCTGGACGGTGAGCGCCTGGCCCCGCCAGGTGAGGCTGCGGCCAGCGGAGCGGGGGGAGGCCAGCAGGCGCAGCTCGGCCACCGGGAACTGGCGTTCCTCCAGCAGCTCAAGCAGCTCACAGCCCACCGCACCGGTGGCGCCGAGTACGGCGACGGTGAGCGGCTGGCGATTCAGAAAGGAGGCGGATGGTGCGGTGGACAACGTAGCGGGGGAGAACGGAGCAGCAGACGAAAATGGATTCAGACGGGGTGGAGCCGAAACGGATCAGGAGGCAGCGGCTGGGCCTTGCAACGAGCGCTTGGAAAGAGAACGGAGTGGGCCGACCGACGAAGCGAGGGAAACGAAGACAGACGAAAAGGGAAAGGTGAGGAGAGCAGTGGGGTGTGAAAACTCTGTGCAGCAAGTGCGGCGATTCAGACGGGGTGGAAACGGCCTGGCCTCGGGCTTTACGAGAAGAGCGTTTCCAGCCGGCATCGAACCGGATGGGGATATGGATCTGTTTGTCGTCCCGATCACCTTACCCGGACCCCATCGCTTTGGCGAACAAGGATGGGGCTGCCTGGGGCGGCCTCTGCCCGGTCCATAGGGGGGAGAGGCGAGTTTCTAGTATCGGGAGCTGCCCTGCCCCGCCGGTCCAGCCGGTTCGTCCATGAGCTCTGCTTTGAAGGTCAAGACCAGCCCCCTCCCCGGCAGCCGGTTGGCCCTGGAAGTGGAGATCCCTGGCGGCCGTTCCCAGGCCAGCTACGAAGCGGCGGTCAACAAGCTGAGCCGCAGCGTGCGCCTGCCGGGGTTCCGGCCCGGCAAGGTGCCGCGGCCAGTGCTGCTGCAGCAGATCGGTCCGCTGCGGATCCGCGCCACCGCCCTCGAAGACCTGGTCGACAGCGTCTGGCGCGATGCGCTCGCTCAGGAAAAGATCGAGGCGCTCAGCAGCCCCGAACTGAGCGAAGGCTTCGAGGCGCTGCTGGAGCGCTTCAACCCCGGGGATGCCCTGGTGCTCACCCTGGAACTTGATGTGCAGCCCACCCCCAGCCTGAAGGCCACCACCGGCCTGACGGCCGAAGCGGAAGCGGTCAGTTTCGACCCGGCCCGCATCGATGAACTGATCGAGCAATCCCGCCGCCAGCGGGCCACCCTGGTGCCGGTGGAAGGCCGGCCCGCCGCCAGCGGCGATGTGGCGGTGGTGAGCTTCAGCGGCAGCTACGCCGACACCGGTGAGCCGATCGTGGGCGGTACCGCCGAAGCCCTGGAGGTGGAGCTCGACGATGGCCGCATGATCCCCGGATTCGTGGAAGGCATCCTCGGCATGACCATCGGCGAGGAGCGCCAGGTCAGCTGCCAGTTCCCCGACGACTACCCCCAGGAAGACGCGCGCGGCCGGGCCGCCAGCTTCGCGATCACGCTCAGCGACCTCAAGACCCGCGAACTGCCCGCCCTCGACGATGCCTTCGCCCAGGAAGCCAGTGACAAGGCCACCGTGGCCGAGATGCGGGCCGACCTGGAGACCAGGCTGCGCGATGACGCCGAACGGCGCGCCCGCAACGGCCGCCAGGAAGCCCTGCTCAATGCACTGGTGGAGCAGCTGGAGGTGGAGCTGCCCGAAAGTCTGATCCAGCAGGAAGTGCGCTCCTTGATCGAGCAGACGGCCAGCCAGATCGCTCAGCAGGGCATGGACGTCAAGAAGCTGTTCACCCAGGAGCTGGTTCGCAGCCTGATGGACACCTCCCGTCCTGAGGCGGTGCAGCGGCTGAAGCGCACCTTCGCCCTGCAGGCTCTGGCCGAGGCCGAAACGATCGCGGTGGAGCCGGCCGTCATTGACGCCAAGGTGAAGGAGGTGAGCAAGGGCTTCAGCGACACCAGCACGATCGACCCCGAGCGGCTGCGGCTGGCCGTGGCCGACGACCTGCTGCGCGAGAAGCTGCTGGAGTGGCTGGAGGCGAACAGCACCGTCACCGAGAAGGCGCCGGAGCCGGCAGCACAAGCCAGCGAGGGAGCTGACAAAGCCGCCACCGAACCTCCTGCCGCAGCGGGCTGAAGCGCAGCGGCCATAGATTGACTTCATCTCCCCTTGCATCCCCACGGCCGCGTGATCGACGCCTTCCGCCCCCATCCGATCCAGAACCGCTGGCAGGGTCAACCACCCATGGCCCTCAGCGGCGCGGGGCCCCAGGCCGCTCCGGGGGTGCTCCCCACCGTGGTGGAGCAATCCGGCAGGGGCGAGCGGGCGTTTGACATCTACTCGCGTCTGCTGCGCGAGCGGATCATCTTCCTCGGCACCGGCATCGACGACGCCGTGGCCGATTCGCTGGTGGCCCAGTTGCTCTTCCTGGAGGCGGAAGATCCCGACAAGGACATCCAGATCTACGTCAACTCACCCGGCGGTTCGGTCACCGCAGGTCTGGCCATCTACGACACCATGCAGCAGGTGGCCCCCGATGTGGTCACCATCTGCTACGGACTGGCCGCGAGCATGGGGGCCTTCCTGCTCTCCGGTGGCACCAAGGGCAAGCGCATGGCGCTGCCAAGCGCCCGGATCATGATTCACCAACCGTTGGGCGGAGCCCAGGGCCAGGCGGTCGACATCGAAATCCAGGCGAAGGAGATCCTTTTCCTCAAAGACACCTTGAACGGACTGATGGCCGAACACACCGGCCAGCCTTTGGCAAAGATTGCCGAAGACACCGACCGCGACTACTTTTTGTCTCCACACGAAGCCGTGACCTACGGGCTGATCGACCGTGTCGTCACTGACACCATGCCGGCCTGAGCCGCGCCAGTGCGGCCCCCTTCGTCTGACCCCGTCATTCCGGCCCCATCTGGAGTTCCGGCCTCCAGCGTTCCTCCTCCGCTCCCGGATCCCACGCGATGGCAAAGTTCGACGCCCATCTGAAGTGCTCGTTCTGCGGAAAATCGCAGGAACAGGTGCGGAAGCTGATCGCCGGACCAGGCGTTTACATCTGCGACGAATGCATCGATCTCTGCAACGAGATTCTCGATGAAGAGCTGGTGGACACGGCCGGAAGCCCCCGCACCCACCACGACAGCGGCCGCAAGCCTGCGCCCAGGAAGGGCACCAAACCGGCCCCCACCCTTGCCACCGTCCCCAAGCCGCGGGAGATCAAGGCCTACCTCGACCGGCAGGTGGTGGGGCAGGACGAAGCCAAGAAAGTGCTGTCGGTGGCGGTCTACAACCACTACAAACGCCTCGCCTGGCAGGGAGATGGGCAGGGCGAAACCGACCATCTCGCCACCCGTCTGCACAAATCCAACATCCTGCTGATCGGCCCCACCGGCTCCGGCAAGACCCTCCTGGCCCAGACGCTCGCCGAACTGCTCGACGTGCCCTTCGCGGTGGCCGACGCCACCACGCTCACCGAAGCCGGCTACGTGGGCGAAGACGTGGAGAACATCCTGCTGCGGCTGCTGCAGAAGGCCGACCTGGATGTGGAGCAGGCCCAGCGAGGCATCATCTATATCGACGAGATCGACAAGATCGCCCGCAAGAGCGAGAACCCCTCGATCACCCGGGATGTCTCGGGCGAAGGGGTGCAGCAGGCCCTGCTCAAGATGCTGGAGGGAACGGTGGCCAACGTTCCGCCGCAGGGCGGCCGCAAGCACCCCTACCAAGACTGCATCCAGATCGACACCAGCCAGATCCTGTTCGTCTGCGGCGGCGCATTCACCGGCCTCGAGGATGTGGTGCAGCGGCGGCTGGGTCGCAATTCGATCGGCTTTCTGCCCAGCGACGGCCGCGGCCGCAGCCGCGTCCAGAAGGAGCAGCAGGCGGCCCACGTGCTGCGCCACCTCGAACCCGACGACCTGGTGCGCTACGGCCTGATCCCCGAATTCATCGGCCGGCTGCCGGTGAGCGCCGTGCTCGAACCGCTCGACATCCGCTCCCTCGAAGCCATCCTCACCGAGCCGCGCGACGCGCTGGTGAAGCAGTTCCAGACCCTGATGAGCATGGACAACGTGCGGCTGGAGTTCGAGGCCGGCGCCATCGAGGCGATCGCCCAAGAGGCCCACCGCCGCCGCACCGGCGCCCGGGCGCTGCGGGGCATCGTCGAGGAACTGATGCTCGATGTGATGTACGACATCCCCTCCAACGACGCGATCACCACCTTCACGATCACCCGTGAGCTGGTGGAGCAGCGCTCGCGCGCCAAGATTCTTCCCTACCCCGGCCTGGTCGACAAACAGGAATCCGCTTGAGGCACAGCCGCCATGGCAACGGCTGACCATCTGCAGGTGCCGCGCCAGCACGGCCTGTTCGACCACCACGGCATCGATCTGGGCGACGGTACGGTGGCCCACTACCTGGAGGGCCGCCAGATCCTGCGCAGCCCGCTCGCCGACTTCTCCCGTGGCGAAGCGGTCAGCGTGGTGAGCTACCCGGAAGGGGAGGTGTCGCCGGTGGGCGTGACCCTGCGGCGCGCCATGGGCCGCTTGGGCGAGCAGCGCTACAACCTGGTGTTCAACAACTGCGAGCATTTCGCCAGCTGGTGTAAGACCGGGCGGCACCGCAGCTCCCAGGTGGAGGGATGGCTGGGCACCGGCAGTCTCGGCGCCCTGGCCCTGGGTCAGTTCATCCCCGCCGCCCTGCTGGTGGCCGTGCGCCTGCTGCTGCGCCAGGGTCTGACCATCGACGGCACCCAGCTGGAGCGCGGCCGCGAGCTGGCCCGCCGCAGCCTGGAGCAGCTCGATGCCCTGCGGCTGAAGCTGCAGCAGCGGCTGGAGCGGGAGCTGGAGCAGGCCGAAGCCCGCTGGAATGGCGGCAGCAGCGACCAGTTCGACCGCCTCCGGCTGCAGGCCCAGAACCTGGCCGATCAGCTGGAAGCGGTGGAGGAACTGGAAGGCCGGCTGGAGCGTCTGCTGGGCACCGGGAGCCCCCAGTAACCTCGCTGATCAGGCCGTCGGGGACCCCGCCATGACCCAGGCCAGCGCCTACCAGCCGCTCCATCACAAGTACCGTCCCCAGCGCTTCGACCAGCTGGTGGGCCAGCAGGCGATCGTGGCCACCCTCAGCAACGCCCTGCGGCAGGGGCGGATCGCGCCCGCCTATCTGTTCAGCGGTCCACGCGGCACCGGCAAGACCTCCAGCGCGCGGATCCTGGCCCGCTCGCTCAACTGCATCGCCGCCGACGGCCCCACCCCCGAACCCTGCGGCGTCTGCGAGCTGTGCCGTTCAATCACGGCGGGCAATGCCCTTGATGTGATCGAGATCGATGCGGCCTCCAACACCGGGGTCGACAACATCCGGGAACTGATCGAACGCTCGCGCTTCGCGCCGGTGCAGGCCCGCTGGAAGGTCTACGTGATCGACG
Organism: Cyanobium sp. ULC065; assembly: GCF_977927515.1. Next base: position 231,911 of record NZ_OZ376393.1, read on the forward strand.
AGTGCCACATGCTCTCGACCGCTGCCTTCAATGCGCTGCTCAAGACCCTGGAGGAGCCACCGCCGCGGGTGGTGTTCGTGCTGGCCACCACCGATCCGCAGCGGGTGCTGCCCACCATCCTGTCCCGTTGCCAGCGCTTCGATTTCCGCCGCATTCCGCTGGAAGCGATCGAAACCCACTTGGGCGAGATCGCCCGGCTCGAAGCGATCAGCATCACGCCCGAGGCCCTGCATGTGGTGGCCCAGCGGGCCCAGGGCGGCCTGCGCGATGCCGAAAGCCTGCTCGACCAGCTCAGCCTCCTGCCTGCCCCGGTGGAGGCTGGAGCCGTCTGGGAGCTGCTCGGGGCGGTGCCAGAACAGGAGTTGCTCTCCCTGGCCGCGGCTCTCGCCGGCACTGAGCCATTGGCCGTGGTGGAAACCTGCCGCGAGCTGCTGGAGCGGGGCCGCGACCCGGGGGCGGTGCTGCAGGGGTTGGCCTCGTTGTTGCGCGACCTCACGGTGGCCGCAGCCGCGCCCGGGCGCCTGGAGTTGAGCAGCCTTTCCCCCCAGTTCCGGCCCCAGCTGCCGGAGCTGGCGGCCCGCATCTCCACCCCCCGGCTTCTGAGCTGGCAGGCCGGCCTCAAGGGCAGCGAACAGCAGCTGCGCCAGAGCGTGCAGCCACGCCTGTGGCTGGAGGTGCTGCTGCTGGGCCTGCTGGCCGAAGCGTCGACGGGCAGCGCCGCCGCGCCGGTTTCTGTTTCGCCGGGAGCTGCTGCGCCCGCCCAGGCCCCAGCCGTTCCCAGCGCGCCAGCTGCGAATGCGCATGGCCCTGCAGCCGCGCGTGCCCCGGTCCCTGCAGCCGCAGAGCCCGGCGTGCCGGGCCCCGGGGCCCCGGGGCCCGCAGCCCCTAGGCCCGCAGCCCAGGTCCCTCCAGACCCGGTGCCCTCCAGCCCAGGGGGCGGCAGCGACCTCACCGAGCTGTGGCAACAGATCCTGGCCAGCCTGGAGCTTCCCTCCACCCGCATGCTCCTGTCCCAGCAGGCGGCACTGGTGCGCCTCGACGGGCAGAGGGCGGTGGTGCGGGTCAGCGGCAACTGGGTGGCGATGGTGCAGAGCCGCCTGCCGCTGCTGGAGAAGGCCCTGCAAAGTGCGCTGGGCTCCGCCCGCCAGCTCGTGCTGGAGAGCGCCGACGCCCCAGGTCCACCGCGTGCCACCGCTGACGGTTCAGGGGCACCCGCTGGGGCCGTGCCGGGCGGAGGGGGGCCAACGCCAGCACCAGCGGCACCGGGACTGGGCCAGGGACCGGACCAGGCACAGCGACCGGAAGCCGCCACGGCGATGCCGTTGCGAACGGTCTCCCCGCCAGCTGCTGTGACACCGCCTGTACCGGGGCTGCAGCCGGCTCAGGCGCCCTCCGCCGCCGGTTCAGGGCCTGGGGCTGCTGTGACGGCCATGGCTGCCGTTGCTGCAACTGGCCTTCCAGCACCCGCGGTGGCCGCAGGCCTCACCACGGCCACACCTACCGGTCCACCTGTAACCCCCGTGCCGCTCGACGACAAGGCGCGGCGCCTGGCGGACTTCTTCAACGGCGAGGTGGTTGCGTTCGACGGGCCGGTGCCAGGGCAGCAGGATGGGGCGAACCCGCCCTAGGAGACCTGGGTGGTGAGGTCAGCCTCACCGGTGAGATCGTCGCTTTCCTCGTGGCTTTCCTCGCCGGATGCCTCGCCCACGTGAAGCGTCTTGGCCCAGACGAGACGTTTCGGCAGCAGGGCCATGCGCAGCGCCACCCAGGGAATCACCACGAACCAGTGGGCCAGATAGGCGATGCCCAGGGCGGCGGTGAAGGGATTGATGTTGGGCAGGGGGGGGCCTTCGCTGCTGCGCCGGCAACCCGCCACGATCGCCGCCCCGGAGAGGCCGAAGGCCACGATCGACAGCGGCCAGATCGATGGCAGCGTGCGGGTGGCCAGGGCTGTGAGCAGATCGGCGATCGACACCACCGGCAGGGCGTACTGGAGCAGAAAGAACGCCGCCAGATCCAACTTGCGGGAAGGGGCCAGCGGACCTGCCACGAGGCTGGGCCAGTAGTCGAAGAAGCGTTGCAGGCCCCCCTCGGCCCACCGCTGCCGCTGCCGCCAGAGGGCGGGCAGGGTGCGCACCGCCTCCTCCTCCACCGGCGGATCCCAGAGCACGCCAATGCCGCAATCGCCCAGCAGCAGGCGGAAGCTCAGGTCGAGGTCGTCGGTGACGGTGGCTTCGTTGAAGCCGCCACAGGCTTCCAGGGCATCACGCCGCAGCAACTGGCCATTGCCACGCAGTTCGGGGACACCGCCGGAGGCCAGCCGTCCCTGCTGGATCACGGTGTCAAGGGCCATCTCCATCGCCTGGGCCTGGGTGAGCAGGTTGCGATCGGCTTCCACCACCGCCTTGCGCAGCTGCACCGCCGCCCAGCTGCCCGCTTCTGCGTAGGGAATCAGCCGCTGCAGCAGATCCCGCGGCATGCCGGCATCGGCATCCAGCACCAGCATCCAGCGGCCGCGCAGCTGGGGCAGCACGGCATTGAGCGCCCCCGACTTGCCGCCACCGGCATCGCGCGGACGGCGCAGCACCGTGAGCAGGGAGTGGCGGCTGCCGATCTCCTCCAGCAGCGCGGCTGTGCGGTCTTCGCTGCCGTCGTCCACCACCCAGAGACGCAGCTGGCCTTCGGGGTAGCTCAGCTGCGCCACCCGCTCCACCAGGCGCCCGATCACAGCCTCCTCGTCCCGCGCCGCCACCACCACATCAACGTCGGGCCAGTGGTCCAAGGCCTCGGGGAGGGCAGCCGGCAGCTGGGGTTTCCAGAGCCGGAACAGCACGGTGCGGATCACATAGGCGCCCAGCAGCAAGGTGAGGCTGATCGCCGGCAGCAGGTTGCGGGGCGGCTCCACCCAGTGGGGTGCCGCGCCGGCACAACCGCACAGGAGCACGAACAGCGCCGCTTTGCCACGCCGAGGACGAGAGGCGGTCTTCGCAGCGGTCAGGCCTGGCATGAATGAACGCTCTCCGTGATGCCACGCCGCACGCGACAGGGTCTCGGTCGTGGCAGGGCTCGAACTGGGCCGAACTCTAAAGGCCCTGACCGAGCGCCTCCAGCGGCTGGAGCTGGGTCCCCGGGTAGTACCGACTCAGCAGCTGTGGCAGGGTCCAGCCCCGACCGGCTAGATCGATCGCACCCGCCTGAGAGAGGCCGGCGCCATGGCCGAAGCCGCCGCCGTTGAAGCGCCAGCGGCCGGCTCCCTCCGCTCTCAGCTCAAACAGGGTGCTGGGCAGCTGCCGGAAGGTGCGGCGGATGGCATCGCGGCGCAGCACCTGCCGACCTTCGCTCCCCTCGATGGCCAGCGCCATCACGCGGCCGCTCGGTCCCCGCTCCAGCACGCTGAGCTTCAAGGGGGTGCCCACCGGCAACCGGGCCGTGGTGAGCGCCTGCTGCACCTGAGCGGTCGTCAGCAGGCGCTGCCAGCGGAAGCGCGGGTGGTAGGCGCCATAGGCGGAACCGCCGTTGGCCAGCAGCGCCGGCAGCGACGCCGCCGCCAGGGGCACGGCAAACCGCGCGTTGAAAGCGGGTGGGCCATCCGGCGCCGCCTGCAGATAGGGCAGCGGCGAGCCGCTCCACACCTCCTCAAAGCCAGCGGCCATTCCCCCGTTGGTGGCGTGATAGACGGCATGGATGGGCTCTCCCTGCCAGGTGAGCACCTGGCCCCGGGTGGCCTGGATCGCAGCCCGGACCGCCGCCCCCGCCTGCCGCGGATCGGCGTAGACCTGGCACTGGGTGTCAGCGCAGAGGTGGTAGCCATCGGTGGCATAGCGGTGCTTGTTGCGCAGCGACCAGGTGCGGGCCAGCACCGCCTGGGCGGCGAGGGCGGCCGGCGGTGATCCGGCGCCGATCTCATGGGGCACCACACCCAGCAGGTAGCGCTCCAGCGGCACCTCCTCGATCAGAGTCCAACCGCCGTAGGCGTTGCTCGCCAGGCGGAACGGCCCCTGGAACACACCGCCCTCCCAGCGCAGCCCTCCCGGCGCCGTGATCCGCAGCGGACCTTTCAATGCCGCACCAGCAGCTCCCGGCTCCCCGGACGTCAGCACCAGCCGTTGGCTGAACCGCTGCTCCACCTGCCGGGCCTGCAGGCCGGCCGGAGCCTGGGTGGCGGCAGGCGCCCATACCTCCCATTCGGCGGGATGAGCGATCACCGGAGCCACGCCGAGCTCCCGCCAGGCCGTCGCCGCCTGTTCCGCACTCTCGAAGCTGGCGAACGGGCCCAGCACGGTGCGGGCGAGCTGGAACGGCTCCGCCAGGGGCTCCTCCTGCCAGCGCAGGCGAACGCTGGACCCCGAGAGCCGCTGGCCGTCGGCGTCGGTGACCACCAGCTCACCCGCCGCCGCCTGGAGCACCAGTGGAGCGGCCTTGGCCACCCCGCCAGGAGCAGGGCCCAGGCGTGGGCCGAGCGACACCCACAACACGGGCTGGGCGGGCTGCACCGGCGGCGGCGCACTGGTGGGCCAGTGCAGGGGCAGAGGGGCCGGGAGGGGGTCGAGAGCGGGGACAGCACGGAGGCTGGGTGCCGCGAGAAGGGTGAGCGCCAGCCCGAGGGCCACCGGCGCCAGGGCAGACCCGGGCTGCAGGGAGAGGGGGGCGGAAGGACGCAACAGCTGGCGGAGCATGGGCAAAGCGGACGGGGGGAGTTGGCAGCCGGCACTACCAAGTCGTAGTTTGGTTGTTTGTGAAGTCGCGCAGGACATGCCGAAGCTCAAGACCCGCAAAGCTGCCGCGAAGCGGTTCAAGCTGACCGGCAGCGGAAAATTCATGCGCCGGCATGCGTTCCGCAACCACCTGCTCGATCACAAGAGCCCCAAGCGCAAGCGTTTTCTGGGCACGATGGCGGTGGTCGACGAACGCGACGCCGACAACGTCAGCCGCATGCTTCCTTACGCCGGCTGACCTCTCGCCAGGTCGCCCACTCCTTTTCCTTTCCATTTCGCCCTGAGAACTCACCATGGCCCGCGTCAAGAGGGGCAACGTCGCCCGTAAACGCCGTAACAAGATCCTCCGCCTGGCCCGTGGCTTCCAGGGCAGCAACGGCAGCCTGTTCCGCACCGCCAACCAGCGTGTGATGAAGGCGCTGTGCAACGCCTACCGCGACCGTCGCCGCCGGAAGCGCGATTTCCGCCGTCTCTGGATCGCCCGCATCAACGCCGCCGCCCGCATGAACGGGCTGAGCTACAGCCGGCTGATGGGCGGCATGAAAAAAGCCGACATGCTGCTGAACCGCAAGATGCTGGCCCAGCTCGCCGTGGCTGATCCGGCCAGTTTCACCAGCGTGGTTTCGGCCGCTACGCGCTGATCACCACCGCACTGCGGGGAGGCCCGATGGACATTCTCCTGCCTCAGGCCTATCTGATCGGCCTGATCCTTCTGCTCGGCGGTGCAGCCGTGGTCATCGCCCTGCAGGTGATGCGGGTCCGCCGCGATGAAGCGGCGCTGGCCCGGCTGGAGGGGCAAGCCAAGGGAGGGGACGGCAAGGACCCTGCCGTTCTCTACGAACTCGGCTCTGTGCAGCTGCGCAAGCGCCTCTACGCCCAGGCGGTGGACACCCTTGGCCTGGCCCAGAAGAAGAGTGGCGGTGAGCCCCCCGAGGCGCAGGCGCTGATTCAGAACGCGCTTGGCTTTTCCCTGGCGGCCCAGAGCAACTACGCCAGTGCCATCCGCCACTACAAGGCAGCTCTTCAGGCCAAACCCGATTACCCGGTAGCACTCAACAACCTGGGCTATGCCTTCGAGCGACAGGGCAAACCGGATGAGGCGCGGGACACCTATGCCAAGGCCCTGAGCCTCGATCCCACCAACAAAACAACCCTCAAGCGCCTGAAGCTGCTCGATCGTCGCTTTCCAGCTGAACTGAAAGCCCCGGCGACCAGCGGCCAGGGGATGGCTGCGGGCACTGGCGAGCCAGGCTCATCATCAGCTGGGTCCAGCAGCACAGGCAGCAAATCGTCTCCAAAACCCTCGCCCACCAACACACCGGTCTGACCACAGGTCGTCAGGCTCCAGGCTGATCCGCTTAAAGCGACAGCGGGAACCGAACAGATGGCCTGGAGAGGGCCAGCCGCCCCTGAGGTTCGCTGCCTCAGGGGCGCTCGCTTGTCGTCACCACAGCCCGCGGACTGGCGCCACCTGGCCGGCTGGCCGGGAAGCGGGTGGGCTGAAGGCACTCACGGGATCAAGCACCAGCCGGCCACCGGGATTGGTGAGCCGCGGTGCATTCCAGCCCATCAGCGAGAAGCCCTGCAGGCCGAGAAAATCACCGCCTGGTTCGAGGCCCAAAGTGAGGGTGTCGATCAGGGGGATGAGCTCCAGCTGATCAGACTTGGCATTGAGGTTGCCCTGCACCGGCGAGGTGGTGCCGCCCACCGTGAGCGTGCCGCGCAGATCGATCATCTGGCCCATGGCCGTCACGGTGTCGAGGCGCAGCTCCACAGGGGTGGGGACGCCGCCGCCAAAGGCCTGGTAACTGCCGCGCCACTGCCGCGGCAACTGGGCGGCAAGCAGCACGGCCCGGCCTACCGGATCGAAGGTTTCCACCGGACCGGTCTCACTGAAGGAGGTGTCCAGCGGCGAGGCGGACGGCAGGGTGAACGGCACAAAACTGCCCACCGGCACCGCACTGGCGGCGAGCAGCAGGGGGAGAACCGGTGTCATGGAAACAAGCAGGCTTGCGCGAAGGTTAGGAGGCGTGCGCTGTAACTTCTCCCCATGGTGCAGATTCCGGCTTCGGATCCGTCCGCCCTCGCCGACGACACGCTGGTGATCGGCGGTCGCCGCTTCCGCAGCCGCCTGATGACCGGCACGGGCAAATACCCCTCGCTAGCGGCGATGCAGGCCAGCCTGGCGGCCAGCCGCTGCGACATCGTCACCGTGGCGGTGCGGCGGGTGCAAGCGGCGGCGGCAGGCCATCAGGGCCTGATTGAGGCGATCGACTGGAGCACGATCTGGATGCTGCCCAACACCGCCGGCTGCGCCACCGCAGATGAGGCCGTGCGGGTGGCGCGGCTGGGCCGAGAGCTGGCCAAGCTCGCCGGCCAGGAAGACAACACCTTCGTGAAGCTGGAGGTGATCCCCGACGGCCGCCACCTGCTGCCCGATCCATTCGGCACCCTCGAGGCGGCCGAGCGGCTCGTGAAGGAGGGTTTCACCGTGTTGCCCTATATCAACGCCGATCCGCTGCTCGCCCGTCGACTCGAGGAGGTGGGCTGCGCCACCGTGATGCCGCTGGGCTCTCCGATCGGCTCCGGCCAGGGCATTCGCAACGCCGCCAACATCGCCTTGATCATCGAGTCGGCGGGGGTGCCGGTGGTGGTGGATGCGGGGTTGGGCGTACCCAGCGAAGCGGCCCAGGCCATGGAGATGGGGGCTGACGCCCTGCTGATCAACAGCGCCATCGCCATGGCAGGCGATCCACCGGCCATGGCCTGGGCGATGGCTCGGGCCACCGAGGCGGGCCGGTGCGCCTGGAAGGCCGGGCGCCTGCCGCAGCGACCGGACGCCCAGGCCAGCTCACCCCAGTGGGGACGGGTCGGCAACACCGAGGCTCCGCGCCTGTGACGTTCCCTTTCGGCCTCGATGCCGGCGCGGAAGGACATCGTTAAGGTTCGCTTTCTGAATCGGGCCACCCCACCATGTCGGTCACCAAGGAGGACGGGGGCAGGCTCAACGCCTTTGCCAGAGAACCGCGGATGCAGGTGGTCGAAGCCGGCGGTGAACGCAGCCGCAGCACCACCGTCCTGCTGATCGCAGGTGGGCTGCTGGTGCTGGCCATGGTGGGCGTGGCGGTCGGCATCAGCTGACGCCACTGCTGCACGAGGGGGGCGGAATGCCTGTAGTAGCTTGCCCCAAGAGAGCAATCGCTCGTTCAGCAGGAGTTCAGACGTGAAGGTTCTCGTTCTCGGCGGCGACGGCTTCTGCGGCTGGCCCTGCGCTGTGAACCTGGCCGACGCCGGTCACGACGTCGTGATCGTCGACAACCTGAGCCGCCGCAAGATCGACATCGACCTTGGGGTCGAATCGCTCACTCCGATCGCCACGATCAACGACCGCCTGCGTGCCTGGGAGGAAACCGGAGGCCGGCCCATCCGTTTCGTGGCACTCGACATCGCCCAGCACTATGACCTGCTGCTGGGGCTGCTGCGCAGTGAGCGCCCCAGTGCCGTGGTGCACTTCGCCGAACAACGGGCCGCCCCTTATTCGATGAAGTCGAGCGCCACCAAGCGCTACACGGTCGATAACAACGTGAATGGCACGCACAATCTTCTTTGTGCAATTGTTGAAAGCGGTCTCGACATTCATATCGTTCACCTCGGAACGATGGGGGTGTACGGCTATGGCTCCCACCGTGGCGCCACCATCCCCGAGGGCTATCTCACGGTGGAAGTTCCCCAGCCCGATGGCACCCGCTTCCAGGAGAAAATCCTTCACCCCACCGATCCAGGCAGCGTCTACCACATGACGAAAACGCTGGATCAGCTGTTGTTCTTCTACTACAACAAGAACGACGGCATCCGCGTCACCGACCTGCACCAAGGCATCGTCTGGGGCACCAACACCGATCTCACTGACAGGGATCCGCGCCTGGTCAACCGTTTCGACTACGACGGTGATTACGGCACCGTGCTCAATCGCTTCCTGATGCAGGCGGCGATCGGCTATCCACTCACGGTGCATGGCACCGGCGGCCAGACCCGCGCCTTCATCCATATCCGCGATTCGGTGAAATGCGTGGAGCTGGCGATCGACAATCCCCCCGCCTCAGGGGAGAAGGTGCGCATCTACAACCAGATGACCGAAAGCCACAAGGTCAAGGATCTGGCCGAAAAGGTGGCGGCCGTCACCGGGGCCAAGCTCAACCACCTCCCCAACCCCCGCAAGGAGGCCATCGAAAACGACCTGATCGTCGACAACCGCTGCCTGATCGAGCTGGGGCTCAAGCCCACCACCCTCGACGACGGCCTACTGGGCGAAGTTGTGGATGTGGCACGCCGCTGGGCCGATCGCTGCGATCGCTCCCGCATTCCCTGCGTGTCCACTTGGACCCACAGCCAGGCGGCCGCGCTCCAACCGGTGGTTTGAACGGACCGTCCGCAGGCACGCCGTCCACGTGAAGATCGCACTGTTCACCGAAACCTTCCTTCCCAAGGTCGACGGCATTGTCACGCGGCTCACCAAAACGGTGACCCACCTGGTGGATGCGGGCGACGAGGTGCTGCTGTTCTGCCCCGAAGGAGCCCCGGACACCTTCATGGGCGCACGGGTGATCGGCGTGCCGGCCCTGCCCCTGCCGCTCTACCCCGAGCTGAAGCTGGCGCTGCCGCGGCCCTTGGTGGCCGAGGCGCTTGACGCCTTCAAGCCCGACCTGGTGCACGTGGTGAACCCGGCGGTGCTCGGCCTGGGCGGGATCTGGCTGGCGCGTACCCGGGGCGTGCCCCTGGTGGCCAGCTACCACACCCACCTGCCCAAGTACCTCGAGCACTACGGCATGGGCATGTTCGAACCGCTGCTGTGGGAGCTGCTAAAGGCGGCCCACAACCAGGCGGCCCTCAACCTCTGCACCTCCACGGCGATGGTGGAGGAACTCAGCCAGCACGGCATCCAGCACACCGCCTTGTGGCAGCGGGGAGTCGACACCGATCTGTTCCGACCGGAATGGCGCAATCAGACCATGCGCAGCAAACTCACCGGCGTGCACGGCGACAGCGACAGCCTGCTGCTCTACGTGGGCAGGCTCTCGGCGGAGAAGCAGATCGAGCGGATCCGGCCGGTGCTCGATGCCCTGCCCCAGGCCAGGCTGGCGTTGGTGGGTGATGGCCCACACCGCCAGCAGCTTGAGAAGGTGTTCGCCGGCAGCGCCACCACGTTCGTGGGCTACCTGGGCGGCGAGGATCTGGCCAGCGCCTATGCCAGCGCCGATGCCTTCCTGTTCCCCTCCTCCACCGAAACGCTTGGGCTGGTGCTGCTGGAGGCGATGGCGGCCGGTTGCCCGGTGGTGGGCGCCAACCGCGGCGGCATCCCCGACATCGTCACCGACGGAGTGAACGGCTGCCTCTACGATCCCGACAGCCCGGCCAGCCTCACCGCCGCCACCGAAAGGCTGCTGGCCAGCACCGAACGGCGCCAGGCCCTGCGGCTGGCAGCACGAGCAGAAGCAGAGCGCTGGGGCTGGGCGGGCGCCACCCAGCAACTGCGGCGCTTCTACAGCGAGGTGGTGCGCCCCCCTCTGCAGCTGGTGGCCTGAAGCCCCCCCGAAGCAGCTCGAAGCCATCCGATGTCACCTGCGCGCGGCTTCAGTTGCGCAGCTGGGGCAGGGTGTCACGGAACCAGGTGGTGAGCAGGGCCTTCACCATCGGTGCGGCAACGGTGCCGCCGTAGCCGCCACTGTTCTCGCCGAAGGCAATGATCACCAGGTTGGGCTTGCCCGCCGGCGCATAGCCGCCGAACCAGGCATGGTCTGGCCGGGGGGGATCCTCGGCGGTGCCTGTCTTGCCGGCCACGGCGGGCAGCGAAGGGTCGTTCAGCAGGGTGGCCGTGCCGCTGGTGACCGCCTCGCGCAGCCCCTCCCGCAACACTTTCAAGGTGCTGGGTTTGAGGCCGATCCAGCGGCGCTCCACCGGCCGCTCCGCCAGGTGGGGCGTCACCAGCCAGCCGCCGTTGGCGATTGCCGCATACAGACGGGCCATCTGCAGAGGCGTCACGGTGACGGCCCCCTGGCCGATCGAGGAGGTGATCGTGTCCACCGAGGTCCACGGCTCATCGAGCACCTGGCGCTTCCAGGCGGGATCGCCCAGCAAGCCGGGGCTCTCCTCCCCCTTGAGTTCGACACCGGTGAGACTGCCGTAGCCCAGGCGGCGGGCCGCTCTGAACAGTTCATCGGGGCCGGTCTTGAGGCCCAGCCGGTAGAAGAAGCTGTTGCTGCTCACCGCCATGGCCAGGCGGAAACCGATGCTGCCGAAGCTGCCGTGATCCGCGTAGCACTGGCCGTCGTAGCAGAAGGAGCCTGAGGTGAGGATGGTGGAGGCGGGATTGAACAAGCCCGATTCCAGCCCCGCGATCGCGGTGATCACCTTGAAGGTGCTGGCGGGCGGGAACCCCCGCAGCGCCCGGTTGAGCATGGGGGCTTCCGGGCGGTTGAGCTCGTTCCACTGCGCTGTGGTGGGGCCCTCCGAGAAGATGTTGGGATCGAAGTTCGGGCGGCTGGCCATGGCCCGGATCGCGCCGGTCTGGGGATCCATCGCCACGATCGCCCCCTTGCTCACCCCGCTGAGGGCCTTCTCGGCCGCCTTCTGCAGCTCCAGATCGAGGGTGAGGCGCAGATCGTTGCCGGCCCGCGACGGCTTGTCTCCCAGCACCCGCTGCACCTGCCCATCGGCGTTCACTTCCAGCTGCTGTCCCCCCCACTCGCCGCGCAGGTGGTTCTCGTAGACGCGCTCCAGGCCGGTGCGACCGATACGGTCCTGCAGGCGGTAGCCCGTTTCAGACAGCTCCTTGTATTCCTCCTCCGTGATGCTGCTCGTGTAGCCGAGCACGTGGGCGCCGAGCCGTCCGTGCGGGTAGGCGCGCAGCACGTCGACATCCACATCAGCCCCTTTGAGCGACTCGGCCTGCTCGCGAAAACGCAACACCTGCTCGGTGCTGAGGGGGCCCGCCAGTTCAATGCGGAAGCCGTCCACGGCTCTGCCGTCCTTGCGTTTGGCATCGAGCTGCGCCGGGTCGAGCGCCAGCAGCGCAGCCAACTGCACCCGCAGCGACGGCCAGGCTGCGTCATCGACAAGCCGGGGCTGGATGTAGAGGTTGTAGGTGAGTCGGCTGCTGGCCAACACCTGGCCGTTGCGATCAAGCAGACGGCCGCGCATCGGATGGCGCGGCAGCAGGCGAATGCGGTTCTGATCCGCCAGCAGCTTGTTCTCTGCCCCCTGCGCGAGCTGCAGCCACACGAGCCGGGCGCCCATCGCCCCCAGCACCAGCACGATCAGCCCGAGCAGCCAGGCCGGCTGGTGCCGCATGCCCGCGTGGCGGGCCTGTCCGTGCAGATGCCCAGCGGCCATGGGCGTCAGGCCTCCAGGCGGTGCTGGAGCAGCGCCAGGCGCTCGGAGATCCGGGCCAGGGTGGTCTGCAGCGCCTCCCGCTCCCGCTGCGGGTCTGCGGCCTCTGAGAATCCGGTGGCGGCCGGATCGCCCGCCTGCGGCGACCAGGGCGGTGGCGGGGCCACATCGTGCACCTCCACCTTCATCACGGGATTGCCCAGACCGGGCTGGATCTGATCAAGGCTCTGGCGCACGGCCCGCGCCGCTGGATCGCCTTCCTGCTTCAGCTGGGCGAGCGGGTCAGGCGAAGCGGTGAACGCTTCCACCACCTCGAGCGGGCCCCCCTTGCGCGCCCGCTCGACCACCGCCATACCTACCGGCAGTACCTCCTGCATCAGCGCGAGCCGAAGGGAATCGAGAGGATCAGCCATGCCGAAGCAACCGAGGCAGCACCACCCGCGCAGGCGAGCGGCTTTGCCCCCAGTTTGACGCCCTCCGGAGGTGGCAGGGACTCAGGGCAGCCGCTGCACGCCGGGATCGACGATCATCTGGCGGCAGAACTCGCGCGAGCCCACCATCCAACCGGCCCCCACTGCCAGCACCAGCACCGCGGTGAACGGCAGCACGGCCTGTCGGGTGACGTCCAGCCCTGCCCACTCTCCCCAGCTGCGCAGCAGCCGCTCGCGATCGAAGCGGCGGCGCTCCTGCCGCTCCAACGTCTGCCGGCGGCGCAATGACTTCTCCACCCAGCGCTCGAAGGAGCGTTTCTTGGTCACGGCCATCTTGCGCTCCACCTCCAGCAGGTGGCCGGCGCTGAGCTCGGGGTTGAAGGTGCTGATCAGTTCCAGGGTCTTGAGGAACATCTCCACGGCGCCATCCTTGATCTGCGCCTCCTGCTCGGGGATCTCCTCCCACAGCACCTCGGGGTAGAAGCGGCCCCGGTTGGCGAGAATCTGCTCCTCCTGCAGCTGACCGGGTTCGCGCAACCAGCGGTCGGTGTTGGCATCGAAGCGCCGCCAATACAGAAAGGGATTGAGGTAGATCACCTTTCCGGCCAGCTGGATGCTGTCCTGCTGGAGGCGGCGCTGCAGCTGCGGGTCCTGCTCGAGGGCGACAGTCAAGAGAGGAAGGCCGGGCCCCGATGGTATCGAAGCTGTCCCGGGCGGGCCAGACCAGACCCAGACCAGACAAAAGAACGCCGCCGGCGGCGCCTTCAGCCGGCTGTCACTCCCACTCGATCGTGCCGGGAGGCTTGCTGGTGATGTCGTACACCACCCGGTTCACGCCCCGCACCTCATTGACGATGCGGTTGGAGATTTTCTCCAGCAGGTCGTAGGGCAAGCGCGACCAATCGGCGGTCATGCCGTCTTCGCTGGACACGCAACGGAGAACGATCGGATAGGCGTAGGTGCGCTTGTCGCCCATCACACCAACGCTGCGCACCGGCAGCAGCACCGCAAACGCCTGCCAGATGTCGTGGTAGAGCCCTGCATCCCGCACCTCCTCGCGCACCACCAGATCGGCATCGCGCAGGATGTTGAGGTTCTCGGCCGTGACCTCGCCCAGGATGCGGATCGCCAGGCCAGGCCCCGGAAAGGGATGGCGGCGCACGATCTCTTCGGGCAGGCCGAGGCTGCGGCCCACCTTGCGCACCTCATCTTTGAACAGACGCCGAAGCGGCTCCACCAGCTTGAACTGCAGATCCTTGGGTAGGCCACCCACGTTGTGGTGGCTCTTGATTTTCACAGCCACCCGTTCGCCGGTCTTGGGATCCACGCCGGTGCCGGCCGACTCGATCACATCGGGATAGAGGGTGCCCTGGGCGAGGTAATCGAAGGGGCCGAGTCGCTTGCTCTCCTCCTCGAACACACGGATGAACTCGGCACCGATGATTTTGCGCTTTTCCTCCGGATCGATGATGCCCTTGAGCTTGGCGATGAATCGATCACGGGCATTGATATACTCCACGCGAATATGAAACTGGCGATCGAAGAACTCCATCAGGAATTCAGGCTCCCCTTTGCGCATGAAGCCCTGGTCGATGAACATGCAGGTGAGCTGGTCCCCGATCGCCCTGTGCAGCAGAAAGGCGAGGCTGGAGGAATCCACGCCACCGGAGAGGGCGAGCAGTACCCGTTTGCTGCCGACACGGGCCTGAACATCGGCCACGGCTTCTTCAATGAAGGCGCTGGTGGTCCAATCTGGCTCGCAGCCGCAGATGTGATAAACGAAGTTCCGGATCATCACCATGCCACCGGTGGAGTGCACCACTTCGGGATGGAACTGCACGCCATAAAGATGGCGCCGATGATCTGCCACTGCCGCTTCCGGCGTGTTCCTGGTATGGGCCAGCCGCGCGAATCCAGGCGGCAGAGTCTCCACCGAATCGCCATGGCTCATCCACATCGTGGAGCCGTTTTCCACGTTGGTGAGCAGATCGGTGGGATCGTCCACCTGAAGCGGTGCCTTGCCGTACTCTCCGCGGCCCGCCGCCACCACGTTGCCGCCCAGCTGCTGCACCATCAGCTGCATGCCGTAGCAGACCCCGAGCACCGGAATGCCCAGATCCCAGAGGCCCGGATCGCACACAGGCGCCCCTTCGGCATACACCGAGCTGGGGCCACCGCTGAGGATGATGCCTTTGGGGGCCAGCTCGCGCAGCTCATCGGCGCTGGTGGCGTAGCCCATCACCAGGGAATACACCTCGGTTTCCCGCACACGGCGCGCGATCAGCTCCGAATACTGGGATCCGAAATCGAGGATCACGATCGCCGGGTGGCGCTGGCTCTCCGGCTGTTCCAGCGACTGTGAAGCTTGAGACATACGACCGGAACGCTTCTTGATCGGCGGCTGGCCGGATGCGTTGCCCCCGGAGCAAGGCCCCGCATGGGCCGCCAGGCCTGAGGGACTCACCCTAGAGGGTGCCGGAATGCCTCCAGCAACTCCTGGCCTTGAGGTCCGCACACACGCAGCTGGCGCCGGCGGTCGAACAGCGCGGCCCCCACGCGCATGGGGAAACTGCCGTAGCGGGCTAGATAGGCCATGCTGCGTTGCTCAATGGCCGCGGCGATGCGCCGCTCCAGCCGCTGGGCCAGATCAGGGTCCACGGCCACCAGTTCGCTGAGCGCTGCCTCCACGGTGGCGGCACCATGCAGGCGGCCGAGGGCCTCACCGCTGAGACCTTCAAGGGCCGCCAGGGCGGTGAGCACCTCGGCGCGGCCATCGGCGAGATGGTGATGGGTGTGGAAGATCCCACCGGCCAGCTTGATCAACTTGCCGTGGTAGCCGAACAGCAGCAGGCGGCGCACTCCCGCTTCCGCCGCCGCCACCAGCACCGGCCCCAGCCAGTTGCCGGCCTTGAGCAGCAGCCCGGCGGGGAGCCCCAGGCTGGGCGCCAGATCGAGGCCGTTTTCGCCGATCACAAGCACGAGATCACCGTTGAAGCCGGCCGTGGCGGTGCGTGCCGCCAGGGCCGCCAGGCAGGCCTGCAGTTGATCGGGAGCGGCGCTGCGCTGCACCTCCGCCTGGGTGCCGATCAGCGCCAGTCCGTCGACCACGCCGAAGGCCGCGTTGCTGGTGCGCAGCGCAAGGGCCCGGCCCTCAGGCAGCACGAGCCGCAGGCACACCGCCCGGCCGGCACCGACCAAGGGCCGCAGGTTCGTCTCCAGCAGGGCACGGGCATAGGCGGAGGCGCACAGGTCACCCGTCGTGCCATGCACCCCCACCCCTTCGCCGGCTTCCAGCACGAAGCACGAGCCGCCGGCCGGCGGCGGCTGGATCCAGCAGGCCACCACCCACACCGCCAGGCCACGGGTGAGATCCAGGCCGGCGCCGGGGTCGCAGCGACTGATGCCGAGAGCTCGGCCTGGCCCGATCGGAGCCGCCGCTTCCACCGGCACCGGCTGCAGCCCGGGCGGCTCGAGCAACTCCAGTGTCTGCAGGCCCTCGAAGGGAGCCGCAGGGCCAGCTTCCGCCCGCTGGAGCGCCTGCACGGCGGCACACGCCGCCGCCGTCACCCACACCGGCAGGGTGTAGCCGGGTGAAGCGTTCACCATCCGTTTTTTAAGGTGGTTGATTGTGCCGCTGCGCCCCCGCGTTTCCACTCCCCATGCAGGACAAGCTCACCCTGATGATTCCCGGTCCCACACCGGTGCCGGAGACCGTCCTGCTGGCGATGAGCCGCCACCCGATCGGCCATCGCAGCGCCGATTTCCAGGCGATCGTGAAGCGCACCACCGCGCAGCTCAAGTGGCTGCATCAGACCGGCAGCGATGTGCTGGTGCTCGCCGGCAGCGGCACGGCGGCGATGGAGGCGGGGATCATCAACATCCTCAGCCGCGGCGACAAGGTGATCTGCGGCGACAACGGCAAGTTCGGTGAGCGCTGGGTCAAGGTGGCGAAGGCCTACGGGCTGGATGTGCAGGTGATCAAGGCCGAATGGGGCCAGCCTCTGGATCCGGACGCGTTCCGTGTGGCGCTGGAGGCGGATACAGACAAAGCGATCCGTGCGGTGATCCTCACCCACTCGGAAACCTCGACGGGCGTGATCAACGACCTGGAAACGATCGCCCGGCACGTGCATGCCCACGGCCAGGCCTTGATTGTGGCCGACTGTGTCACCAGCCTGGGGGCCTGCAACGTGCCCATGGACGCCTGGGGCCTCGACGTGGTGGGCTCGGGCTCCCAGAAGGGCTACATGATGCCGCCCGGTCTGGGCTTCGTGGGCATGAGCGAGCGGGCCTGGCAGGCACAGCAGCGCTCCGACCTGCCCAAGTTCTATCTGAACCTCGGCGCCTATCGAAAAGCGGCCGCCCAGGACAGCAATCCGTTCACCCCTCCGGTGAACCTCTACTTCGCGCTCGAGGCCGCCCTCGAGATGATGCAGAGCGAAGGCCTGGAAGCGATCTTCACCCGGCATGAACGCCACCGGCGCGCGGTGAGCGCGGCCATGAAGGCGATCGGCCTGCCGCTGTACGCGGCGGAGGGCCACGGCAGCCCCTCGATCACCGCCGTGGCACCCAGCGGCATCGACGCCGAAGTGCTGCGCAAGAAAGTGAAGGCCCGCTACGACATCCTGCTGGCCGGCGGCCAGGACCACCTGAAGGGCTCGGTGTTCCGCATCGGCCACCTCGGCTTCGTCTGCGATCGGGATGTGCTTACGGCGGTGGCGGCGATCGAAGCCACCCTGCAGGAGATGGGCATGGCCACAGCCACCGTGGGAGCCGGCATGGCAGCCGCTGCCACCGAGCTGGCCCGCTGAGGCGCAGCGCGCGGGGCGGCCTTCCAGGAGGCCGCCTTCCGGCACCTTGCTACATTGCAGGAATGCGGGTGTAATTCAGTGGTAGAATGTCAGCTTCCCAAGCTGAACGTCGCCGGTTCGAATCCGGTCACCCGCTTGAAAGATGTTCAATTTAAATTGGTTTTGAGCTGTTTAGCACTTAACTGCTGAAGCTGCTTCAGCTCCAAGCACATCGCCCAATGAAGGGGCATTGAAGTGAAGCGTGTGCAGCGAATGAATCGCACCCCTGGCTGATCGGCAGCCACCCAACCGCCTGGCAGCACTTGGATTGAGGCTCTCAAGCACTCTCCGCCTTCCCCCTAACGACCTGCAGGGTGCCCGTCTGCGGATCAGGACTGTTCCTCACATCTGCCGGTCCTATCCAGCATCGCCGGAACCCTTGTGGCATCTGCCGGATCTGATAACGCTGCGCAGGGGCGAAGCGGCATTGACCCTTGCGCGGCAGACCGTGAGGCCGTCACACCAGGCAGGCAGCGCGAGGGCGTTGGCTCAACACCTGCCTGGGGAAGGCCAGGCCGGAAGATGCCGTGATCGGCAGGGTGGCCGCTGACCCAGGCGGGGGTGCAGGCTCAGGCGCGGGGTTTGATCAGTTGCAACACCTGGGGGCCAAGGCCACCCACACGACGCTCGCAGTCGAGGAGCAGCAGAATGCAGCGCGCAGATTCAGCCAGATCGCCCTCTTGCGCTGCCGCTTTGGCAGCAGACTCATGGCGGCTGATCTCTTGAAGGAGGGCAGAACGCTGCTCGTGCGAAACTGCTTTCACCGCCATGCTTTTAGCGACGACTGTCAAAACCGGAGATCATGAATAGCGCAAGTGTAGGGGTTTCGAGCAGAGCTGCCTGAGTTCTTGCCGCAGCGAAAAGTAACAGCTTTGCCGGCCGCCATACGGCTGGGCCTGCCGCCAAACGCTCATGTTCCAGGCTCTTCTCCCTCGTCGACAAGATCGGCAATCTGCGATCTCAGGGCTTCCACGCGAGACTGATCACCCCGGCTCACCGCCACAGCAAGGGCGAATTCAAGCTTTTCGCGTTGGTGCCCCCGCTCCACATAAGCGGAAGGAGGTGTGCAGGAAGGGAACGTGCGGGAGGCGGAGGTTCCGGTGGCGTTCAGCCCAGCCGACCCGAGGGGCCGTGGCAGGGGGCAAGCGGGATAGGTGAAAGCCATGTTCGCTTTCTTTTCATTCTGCCACCCCTGGCCAGTGCATCGAGAGAAGGTGAGCTAGGCGGCGTCCCGGTAGCTCTGCGGCTCGGGTGCCGATGACAGGAACACTTCGGCCACCGCCTCCGCCTGGGGACCTGGCTCATCAAGCAGCTGCCGGCAGTCCTGAAGCAGCGCTTCCACGTGGTCGAGGGCATCGAGCTGAGCCTGGTCTGGCGACTCAGGCCGCTGGATCGCCGTTTCAAGGGCGCCAAGCCGCTGTTCCAGCTTCACCAGCCGATGGGAAAGGGCGGCCACCGTCTGGGCAAGATCCTCGGCGGTTCGCGTGATCCGGAAAGACACCGATTCGGTCGTCATCGCAGGCAAAGTCGGTAACGCCGATGACAACACACATCCCCGGCGGGCTCAAGTCGTCTTTCAGACTGAGGGATCCCACCAGCGGATCTTCTTCATGGCTGCACCAGCGACTTTGGTGCTCTATCTGCTGTGCGGGACGGCCGGGGGCCTACTGGCTCTGCGTACCGGAATTCCTGCTGCCCCTTTGGCCGGCGCGCTGCTTGGAGCGGCCGTGGCGAGCATGAGCGGGCGCCTCGAAGTGGCCCAATGGCCCACCGGAACCCGCACCCTGCTGGAGATCGGCATCGGCACGGTGATCGGCACTGGGCTCACGAGTGCCGCGCTGGCGGAGCTGCGTGTGTTGTGGCGGCCGGCGATCCTGATCACCGTGGCCCTGGTGGCCACCGGCCTGGTGGTGGGGTTGTGGTCGAGCCGTTTGCTGGGCGTGGATCCGGTCATCACCCTGCTGGGCGCAGCACCGGGGGGCATCAGCGGCATGAGCCTGGTGGGAGCGCAGTTCGGTGTAGGGGCGGCCGTGGCGGCCCTGCATGCCGTGCGGTTGATCACCGTGCTGCTGGTGCTGCCTGTGATCGTGCGCCTGGTGCTCGGCAGCACGGGCGGTTCGTCATCGGGCTGAGCCCGGCCCTGGCCATAACCGCCACAGAGGCCCCTCGACAGCCGAAGCACGGCCGATACGTTGGGCCCAGCAGCCTCGGGCCCGCCTCCACCCTTCCATGCAGCACCCCACTGTTCGCCGCGCCACTGTTCACCAAGACACTGTTCGGGCCGGCACTCTGCAAACCAGCGCCGCCGAGTCCGGCCTTGCTCCAGCCGGTGCTCTGCGAGCCAGCTCCTTTCGCCGCATCCGCACCGCCCTCACAGCAGGTCTGTTCACGCTGGCTGGTTCCCTCCTGACGGCCGGGGCGATCCCACAGCCCGCCTTGAGCCAGGCCACCACAGCGCTGCCTGCCGATCAAGGCAGCAAGGGCGCGCAGGTGTACTGCTTCATGCGCAAGGCGGGCAACAACCACGAGGTGAGCTGGACGGCGGCCTATGCCCTGATCCGGCGGCAATCCGCGAGCCTGTTCAAGACATCTCCGCAGCACGGCGCCGTGATGATCACCGAGGCGGTGGTCAACAACCCGGACGCCTTCCCCGATTGCGGCCAGTACCTGGGCGCGCTGTTCGGCAGCGAGAACCCTGCCCCTGCGGCTCCTGCCGTCACCTCCAGCGGGCCGGTGCCGATCCAAGGGGGCATGACCCGCGAGGAGCGCTACAACAATTGAAGGTGTTGCACTGCACTTGAGCAGGAACCGGCTGCAGGGGATCCGCCTGCTCACCACGGTCGCCCTGGCCGGCTTGGCGTTGATCGGCTGTGCGGCGGCTCCGCCGCCGGAGGTAGGCGACGCGCCAGCCAACGACGACTGCCTGCGTGAGGTGAAACTGGCGGAATTGCCGGCGGCGCTGCAGCGCTGTGACGCATCGGTGCAGGCCTTCCCCACCGATCCCCGCCCCTTGAGCGAGCGCTCCGTGCTGCACAGCCTGGGTGGCGATCAGGAGGCCGCCTGCAGGGACATCGAACGGGCCGCCCAGCTGCTGCGGCAACAGGGCAACCGAACGGAGGACTCCCAGCTGGCCATCGACATCCGCATCCGGCTGGAGGGCTGCCAGGAGAAGGCACCGCTGCCTGGCACCTGATCAGGGGTCAGCACCATGATCACCAGCGCTCGATCAGCTGCCGCACCATCGCCGGCAGCGCCTGGCGCCGCAGAGCCGTCTGACGGCCTTCCAGCAGCAGCGTGATGCGCTCGGCCTTGCTGGCGATGATTCCGTCCACGAGCTGATCGGCCACGCCCAGCTGCAGCCAATGGCTGGTGAGCGGTCCGGCCATGCCGATGCGGTGGCAGCGGTCCTCCGCCTGCTCCGCGTCCCCCGGCGTCCAGGGGCGCTCCAACAGCACCACATGGGCGGCCCTGTGCAGCGTGAAGCCCAAGCCACCAGCCCCGAAAGTGGCCACCAGGCAGGGCGTCGCCCCGGCCTGGAAGCGATCCACCTGTGCCTGGCGCTCCACCGCCTTCAGCCGACCCGTGAGCAGCGCCCCACCCAGGCGGTCCTGCAGCTGTTCGGCACTGGCCACGAAGGCGGTGAACAGCACCACGGCCTCCCCCTGGCGCAGAAGGGCCTCCACCAGCTGGATGGCGGCAGGCAGCTTGTGCTGGGCACCGATCCGGCGCAGGGCGGTGAGCATGGCGAGGGGCTCGGCGTCGCGGCGCACCTCGCCCCTGGCGGCCCGGCAGCGATAGTCGTCCAGCCTGGCGGCCAGTTCCTGCTCGAACGCCATCGCCTGGGACTCCCCGAGCGCCACCGGGAGCATGCGGCGGCACTTTGGAGGCAGGTCGAGGCAATCCTGCTTGCGGCGGTGGAGCACGAGCGGCCTTGTCAGCCGCTGGAGTTCATCGAGCCGCTCGGCTCCGACCGCCTGCCACTGGCGCCGTCCACCCCGTTCGCTCCAGTGCCCCTGACAGAACCGCTCCTCGTAGGCGTGCCGGTCTTGGGCGAGGGGATGGCCGATTGCCGCCAGCAGCGGAAACAGCTGAACCGGGCGGCCGTTCTTCATCGGGGTGCCGGTGAGCAACCAGATCGCCCGCAGCCGCGGATGTCTGGCCAGCCGCAGCAGGGCCTGGGTGCGCGCCGCCTGGATGTTCTGGGCGAAATGGGCCTCATCCACGATCAACACCGTGGCGGCCGGCGGCAACGAGCGCGGCAGGGCCGCCCAGCTGATCAGCTCCAGATCAAGGGCGAGGGAGAGGCCCTCCTGCCGCCAGTGGGGATGGAGGGCGGTTGGAGCCACCACGGCGATGCGGCAATCCGCCGCCCGGACCATGGCCCGGGCCGCCACCAACGCCGTGAGCGTCTTGCCCAGGCCCATGGCGTGGGCCAGCAGGGCACCGCGGCGAGCCAGCAGCCAACGCGCCGCCAGCCGCTGATGGGCGAACAGACGGCGCCCATCGGCCAGAGGCTGATCCAGGGCGGCCTGGGACACGAGGGTGCGGTGAGGCGGCAGGGGCGGCAGGGGCTGCTCCAGCCATGCCATCCACTGCGCCAGCTCCGGATCGATCCGGAAGCGCTGGCCAAGCAGCTGGCGTAAGGCCAGCGAGGCCTCGAGCGGAAAGGCCCAGCAACCACGCCGCGCCTGCCACTGGCCCCGGGGCCGCACGGCGCGCAACTGGGCCTGAGTGACGGGATCAAAGGGGGAGACCACCTCGATCTGTCCCGATGGACCGAGACGCAGCAGACAGGTGGCGGCGGAAACCGTGCGGGGTCCGAGGGAGCGGCTGACCGAGGGAGAGCTGCTGACGGCGGGGGAGCGGCTGGCGACGGGGGCGCTGCAAGCGGGCCGAAGACAAATTTAGTCGAATCGGGGCGACGGGCAACCGTTGGCGCTGAAGGCCGAAAAAAGCAATCCTCGACACATTGACATCTCTTGAGGTGGGGGCAAACTCTCCGCAACTGAGCCATCAGGATGCACGCGAGAGATGCGGTGTTCCTTGAAGATCTCTGCCCCAAACTTCGCGTCAGGCGCTGGCGTCAATCTCTCCACAAACACACTGACAATCGTTGTATTTACTGCGGCAATCGCTCCGAATCCATTGATCATCTGATGCCCCGCTGCCGTGGTGGCCTGAGCGTGACAGCGAACTGCGTGCCGGCCTGTCTGGCTTGCAACGGCCACAAAAGCGATGCCGATCCCTTCGATTGGTACCGGCGTCAGCGCTTCTACGACCCGCGGCGGGCCATGGCGATCCGTGCCTGGATGGATGGGGATCTACGCTTGGCGGTGCGGCTGCTCCATTGGGCCAACCCGGAGCCCAGCTCCAGCCCGCCGCTCCATGCCGGAGCCACTCCAGCAGGGACGGACTGGGCCTTTCAGGCGGCCTGAGCGCGCCTCGCCGGTTCACCAGACCCGGCAGGCCACCGGGCCGTTGTGGCGGACGCAGATCCCCTCTTCCCGCTCCGGGGCTTCCGGGGCGAGCACGGAGACGACCAGCACCAGGCTGAGGGCGAGCACGGCCGGAGCCCAGGCCAGAGCGGTGTTCCAGGTGGCCGTGCGGGCAGAGAGAAGCGCGGCGGGGCGCTGACTCCGGGCCACGAAGGGGCCGGCTGGCACCCTGCGGGAGCTAGAGAGAGAGGAGGCGGTCATCAACGAAAGCCATGAATGTGATACAGGTGTACTCATGACGGTCGGTGATGTCAATGGCCGGCCGGCCAGCGTGCTGGTGCTGGGCGGTGGCTACAGCGGACTGCGGTTCGCCCAGGCCCTCACCGAACACGCGCTGCCGGTAGCGGTCACCTCCCGCCGCCAGCCGGCCCAGCCGGAGGCGCTCACCCCCTGGGGATCCGCTGGCAGCGCGCTGCCGCTGCGCTGGCTGAGCTTTGACCCCGACAACGGCGCGTTGCCCGATGCCGAGGCGCTCGACGGCATCACCCATGTGCTGGTGACGATCCCGCCCGACGGGCAGGGAAAGGATCCGGTGCTCGAACATCTGGCCCCGCTGCTGGCCCAGCTGCCGCTGCAGTGGATCGGCTACCTCTCCACCACCGGCGTCTACGGCGACCATGGCGGTCGCTGGGTGGACGAGACCACTCCTCCCGCGCCAGGGGCGTCGCGCAGTCGCGCCCGGCTGGCCTGTGAGCAGGCGTGGGATTGCAGTGGCCTGCCGGTGCAGATCTTTCGCCTGCCGGCGATCTACGGGCCCGGTCGCTGCCCCTTCCAGAACCTGCTGCAGGGCACCAGCAGGCTCGTGCACAAGCCGGGCCAGGTGTTCAGCCGCGTCCATGTCGATGACATTGTGGGAGCGCTGATCCACTGCATCGGCCTGCCGCCCCAGCGGCGCCCGCGGATCGTCAACCTCTCCGACGACCGCCCCTGCCCCTCAACGGAAAGCCTGGGCTACGCCGCCCATCTGCTCGACTGCAAACTGCCGACCGTGGAGCGGTTTGAGGACATCTGCGGTGGCATGAGCCCGATGGCACTCAGCTTCTGGGTGGAAAATCGCCGCGCCAGCAACCATCGGCTCTGCCATGACCTGGGCTACACCTTGCGCTACCCCAGCTACCGCGAGGGTTTTCGCGAGGCCCTCGCCGAAGAGCGCCGGACGGCCGCGCGCGGCAACGGCGACCAGGCCGCATGAGCCCACGTCTCCGGCCGACTCCGCCGGGCCCGTTCAGCGGCGGGTGAACACCCGTTCGATGCTTTGGCTGTCGGCGGGGGAGGCGTCAGCGCCGGGCTCGGGGCAAACTCCGGCCGCATCCGGTTGAAGGTTCTTGAGGGTGGGGAGCTTCGTGTCCTGCATGAAGCGGCAGCCATCCACGGTGACCCAGCCCCGCTCCAGACCGACGGCTGTTCCGACCACCGCCAATCCGATCAGAAACCACCGAAACATGTCGTCACTCTCCCATCAGCGCGAGACTAAGCCCGCTGCCATTGCCGTCTCCCTCGGTGACCCGGCTGGCATCGGTGCGGAAGTGGCTCTCAAGGCTCTGGCCCTGCTCGGCGATCGGCAAGCGGAGGTGGTGCTGGTGGGTTGCCGCCGCTGGCTGGAAGACACCCACCGGCGCCTGGAGCCGCTGAGCAGCGTTCCCCTGGCCGACCCCGGCGGCCTGGAGGTGCTGGACCTGCCGCTGGAGGTAGCGCCACAGCCCGGCCAGGGTTCAGCGGCCAGTGGTGCCGCCAGCTTCGCCTGGCTCACCGCCGCCACAGCGCTGGTGACCAGCGGCCGCTGCCGCGCCATCACCACAGCGCCGATCGCGAAGCACGCCTGGCATGCAGCGGGCCATCACTACCCCGGCCAGACCGAACGGCTGGCGGAACTGGCCGGCGGCATGGAGGCCTCGATGCTGTTCACAGCCCGCTCCCCTCTGACCGCCTGGCGTCTGAACACGCTGCTGGCCACCACGCACATCCCGCTGGCGGCCATGCCGCGCTGTCTCGATGGGGCGCTGGTGGAGCGCAAGCTCGACGTTCTGCTGGCTTTCTGCCAGCGGTTCAAGCCCTATCCGCGGCTGTCAGTGGCGGGCCTGAACCCCCATGCCGGCGAAGCAGGCCAGCTCGGGAAAGAGGAGGTCGAGTGGCTGGTGCCGGCACTGGACCGCTGGCGGCGACGCCATCCGGACGTGGAGCTGGTGGGGCCGGTGCCGCCCGACACCTGCTGGCTGGGTGCCGCCGCCGCCTGGCGTGGTGACGGTGAGGGATCGGACGGCTATCTGGCTCTGTATCACGATCAGGGCCTGATTCCGGTGAAGCTGCTCGCCTTCGATGCGGCCGTGAATGTGACCCTGGGGCTGCCCTTCCTGCGCACCTCCCCCGATCACGGCACCGCCTTCGACATCGCCGGACTTGGCATCGCCCGCGCCGACAGCATGGTGGCGGCTCTCACCGCCGCCTGGGACCTGGGCTGATCGGCAGCGGAGCGGGGCTGCTGGAC
The DNA here is from genome assembly GCF_977927515.1 of Cyanobium sp. ULC065. The sequence continues at coordinate 257,273 of NZ_OZ376393.1, forward strand.
ACCAGCGCGGATCAGCCGGGCTTGACGCGCATCAGCACCTGGCCGAACTCCACCGGGGTGCCGTTCTCCACCAGGATTTCCACCACCTGGCCGGTCATTTCCGCCTCCAGCTCATTCATCAGCTTCATCGCTTCGAGGATGCAGACGGTCTGGCCGACCGAAATGACACTGCCGAGCTCCACGAAGGGGGGATCTCCCGGTGAAGCTGCCCGGTAGAAGGTGCCCACCATCGGGGCGGTGACCTCCACCAGATCGGCCCGCAGGGCGGCGGCGGCAGGCGGCGCGCTGGAGGGCTGGGGGGCGACTGGGGCTGGCGCAGCCTGCGCGGGGGCTGCCATCGCCACCGGGGCGTAGGCGGCAGGCGCAGGAACGGGGTTGGGGGCCGGCAGGTTGCGGCGCACCTCAAGACGAAAATCCTCCCCCTCCAGCTTCAACTCCTGGATGTCGCTGCCTTCAAGGAAGGTGAGCAGGGCGTGGAGCTGGTTGTTGTCGAGTTGCATGGCGCTTCAGGACTCCCGACCCAGGTAGCTGTCGGTGCGGGTATCAATCTTGATCTTTTCACCGATCGAGATGAACAGCGGCACCATCACCTGGGCGCCCGTTTCCACGATCGCCGGCTTGGTGCCGCCGGTAGCGGTGTCACCCTTGACGCCGGGGTCGGTCTGGGTGACTTCCAGCACCACGGAGTTGGGCAGCTCCACCTCAAGTGGGGACCCATTCCACGACACCACATTGACCTCCATGCCCTCCTTGAGGTACTTGCGCCCATCGCCGATCTGGTTGGCGGTAAGGCGGGTTTCCTCGTAGCTGCCCATGTCCATAAACACGTAGTCGTCACCTTCCATGTAGGTGTGCTGAAGGGTGGACTTCTCCAGCAGGGCCTGGGGAACGGTTTCGCCGGCGCGGAAGGTTTTCTCCACCACGCTGCCGCTCTGCACACCTTTGAGCTTGGTGCGCACGAACGCGGAACCCTTACCGGGCTTTACATGCAGAAACTCGACGACCCTCCAGACCTGACCATCCAGCTCGATCGTGGTGCCTGTACGAAAGTCGTTGCTGGAGATCATTCCGAGGGAACGGGTCAGCGGGATTGTACGGCTGCCCTTCGGCCCCTCCCCGCCGTGCGGCTGCAGCGACAGCGCCGGATGGAACGGGACCGGCCGGCTGTGCCAAAGTCCGGAAAACGGCAGACGGACAGATGCGGAGGACCCGGGTCGGTGGTTTGTGGGCCCTGCTCCTGGCCGTGGTGCTTTGCGCAGCGACGGGGCTGACGGCGCCCCGACCTGTCGCTGCAGCCCTACCCCCGGGCAATGCCGTCACCGATCCCGCTGCCCTGCTGCGGGATGCGCTGCCGATCGAAGCCACCGATCTGCAGGATCTCCAGCACCGGCTCGAAAGCACCAGCGACGACCTGCGCGCCAAGCGCTGGAGCGCCCTGACCAATGTGGTGCGCCGCTCCCAGTCGCTGCTGGGTACCCGTCGTGTGGGTCTGCTCGACAGCTTCGACCCGGCGGACCGCGACAAGGCGGAAGCCCTGCTCGAACAGTTGCAAGGATCCCTCCAGGACATGGCGACAGCAGCTGAGCGCCAGGACCGGGAGGCCTTCCTGGATGCCCGCCGCGAGGCACTCAGCCGGATCGGCGCCGCCGAGGCCGAGCTGGTGGGTCCGTTCCCGTTCACCATTCCTGCCGCCTTCGACGACCTGCCGCGGCTGCTGGGCCGGGCCACCGTGAGACTCACCACCACCAAGGGCGATCTCACCGCCGTTGTGGACGGCTACAACGCGCCGCTCACCGCAGGGGCCTTCGTGGACCTGGTGCAGCGCGGCTTCTATGACGATCTTCCCTTCATCCGGGCCGAAGACTTCTATGTGCTGCAGACCGGCGATCCCGCCGGTCCCGCAGACGGCTTCGTGGATCCCAAGACCCACAGCAACCGCCCGGTGCCCCTGGAGATCAAGGTACCCGGCGAAGCGTCCCCCTTCTACAACCAGACCTTCGAGGACCTGGGCCTGTTCAAGGCCACCCCGACCCTGCCCTTCGCCACCAAGGGCACCCTGGGCTGGGCCCATTCCGATGAAGCCCTCGACGACGGCTCCTCCCAGTTCTTCCTCTTCCTGTTCGAAGCCGAGCTGACCCCCGCTGGGCTGAACCTGATCGATGGGCGCTATGCCGCCTTCGGCTACGTCACCGACGGCTTTGATGTGCTCGAAGAACTCACCGCCGATGACGGCATCGTCAAGGCCACGGTGCTGGAGGGGGCCGAGAACCTGCGGCCCCATGCCTGAGTCACCGGCCGCCTGCGGCGAGGGCTCCACGCCCACCCTCGGCGATCTGGGCGAATGGCGACTGCTCGAGCGTCTGCGGGCCTTCGCGCCGCCGGGCCAGTTCGATGACGATGCCGCCCTGATCGAGGAGCGCGCTGGCGGGGTGCTGGTGGTCAATACCGATGTGCTGGTGGAGGGGGTGCACTTCAGCGACGCCACCATGGGCCCTGGCGATCTGGGCTGGCGTGCCGCCGCCGCCAACCTGTCGGATCTGGCCGCCATGGGCTGCCGTGAGGTTGTGGGGCTCACCGTGGGCCTGGTGGCTCCACCCCGCACCCTCTGGGCCTGGGTGGAAGGGGTGTACGGCGGCCTGACCGCGGCACTGGCCACCACCGGCGCGCCGCTGCTCGGGGGCGACTGCAGCAGCGGCAGCGAGCGCCTGCTGGCGGTGACGGCCCTGGGCCGGCTGGGCCCGCAGGGGCCGATCCGACGGCAGGACGGCCGTGCCGGTGACGTGCTGGTGTGCAGTGGTCTCCACGGGCTCAGCCGCCTGGGCCTGGCGCTGCTGCTGGAGCAGCCGCTGCACGGGCTCATCACCGGCAGCATCGCCGCCACCGACCTGCCTGAAGACCTGCGGCAGCGGGCGATCGCAGCACACCGGCGCCCTCAGGCGCGTCTTGATGTGGTGGCTGCTCTGGAGCAAAGCCAGCCCCCCGGGGATGCCTGGCGGGTGGGCGGCACCGATAGCAGCGATGGGCTCGCGGCGGCACTCACTGCCATCGCCCGCACCAGCGGCTGCGATGCGCTGCTGGATCGCTCAGCCCTGCCGATCGATCCGGCCATGGCGCCGTTGCGGGAGGCCACCGACTGGTGCCTCGGCGGCGGAGAAGATTTCGAGCTGGTGCTGGCCCTGCCGGAGCGGTGGGCCCAGCGCCTGCAGGCCTGCCTGCCGGGGGTGCACTGCCTCGGCCGGCTGGTGGCCGGCACAGGACGGCTGCTCTGGCAGGGAACAGAGGAGCCACTGCAGGGCCCAGCCGGGTTCCGGCACTTCGGCTGAAGCGTGCCGGAGCACGTGGCCGGGCAAACCAGCGTTGCGGCGGCCCCACAAAAAAGGGCCTCCCTGCGAAACCCCTCGCCTCAGGAGAGGCCGTGCAGGAAGACCCGATTCAGTTGGCAATACGGCCCGATTCGGAAGAAGGGCGATCCGGGCGAACGAGGAACGGGAGGATCAGACCCAGTTGCGGGCCACCACTTCGGCCAGATCAACAACGCGTTGGCTGTAGCCCCACTCGTTGTCGTACCAGGAGATCACCTTCACCATGTTGTCGCCCATCACCAGGGTGAGGTCAGCGTCCACGATCGTGGATTCATCAGTGCCGGCATGGTCAGAGGACACCAGCGGCAGATCGGAATACTTGATGATTCCCTTCATGCCGTTCCGTGACGATTCCTCAAGCACCGCATTCACTTCTTCGCGGGTTGTTCCGCGGCTCACCTCCAGCACCAGGTCGACCACCGACACGTTCGGGGTGGGCACCCGCAGAGCGATGCCGTTGAGCTTTCCTTTCATCGGGGGATACACCAGAGCCACAGCCTTGGCAGCGCCAGTGGAGGTAGGAACGATGTTGATGGCAGCAGCGCGGGCCCGGCGCAGATCACGGTGGCTGGCATCGAGGATGCGCTGGTCACCGGTGTAGCTGTGGGTGGTGGTCATCGTGCCTTTGACGATGCCGAAGGCCTGATCGAGCACCTTGACGATCGGTGCCATGCAGTTGGTGGTGCAACTGGCATTGCTGATGATGTCGAAGCCGTCATGGGTGTATTGATCGGCGTTCACACCCACCACGAAGGTGCCGATGCCATCACCTTTCCCGGGAGCGGTGATCAGCACTTTGCGGGCACCGGCCTGAATGTGCTTTCCTGCCCCTTCCTTGTCGATGAACACGCCGGTGGCTTCGATCACCAGATCCACACCCCATTCCTTCCAAGGAAGGTTCAGGGGGTTGCGGTCGGAGAAGCACTTGATGGTGCGTCCATTGACGATCAGGGCGTCATCGGTGTGGCTCACCTTGGCGTCCCGGATCTTACCGAGCATGGAGTCGTACTGAAGCAGGTGTGCGTTAGTGCGCGGATCGGAGGTGTCGTTGAGGCCGACAATTTCGATGCCGGTGTTCTCGCCGCGGCTCAGCCAGCAACGCATGAAGTTGCGACCAATCCGGCCAAATCCATTGATCGCAACACGCAAAGCCATGGCAACAGCGGGCAAACCCGCTAACAAGGGAGGTTTTGGCTGCCGATCATACAGAAATGGCGCCCCTGCCCCCACGGGAGCCATGCCGGGTGCCACAAGGTGTCTCAGCAGGGACAAGCGGGGATCCTGCCGCTTAAGTTTCGGTTCATCCTGGAGACGCCGTTGGGACTGCTGGTCGATCGCGGGCAGCCTTTGCACTTCATCGGTGTCGGCGGGATCGGCATGTCCGCCCTGGCCGAGATCCTGGTGGAGCGGGGCTTTTCCGTCAGCGGCTCCGACCCCCGCGACAACAGCGTGCTGCAGGCCCTGCGCCGCCGGGGTGTGCGGGTGTTTCAGGAGCAGAGCGCCACCACCATCGAGGCGATCCGCACCACAGCCGCGGCCGATCCGCAGATCGTGGTGAGCTCCGCCGTTCCCCAGACCAATCCCGAGCTGGTCGAAGCCCGCCGCGTGGGTCTGTCAGTGGTGCACCGCTCCGATGTGCTGGCGGCCCTGATCAACAGCCAGGACGCGATCGCGATCGCCGGCAGCCACGGCAAGACCACCACCAGCACCATGGTCGCCACCCTGCTGGCCGCCACCGCGAACGACCCCACGGCCGTGATCGGCGGCATCGTTCCAGGCTTCGGCAGCAACGCCCGGGTGGGCAACGGCAGGCTGCTGGTGGCGGAAGCCGACGAATCCGACGGTTCGCTCGTCAAGTTTCGGCCCAGCCTGGGTGTGATCACCAACCTCGAACTCGACCACACCGACCATTACGCCGACCTGGAGGCCCTGATCGGCACCCTGCAGCAATTCGCCTCCGGCTGCGGCCGGCTGCTGACCAACCGGGACTGCCCGGTGCTGCACCAGCATTTTCAGCCCAGCGCCTGCTGGTCGATCGAGAGCGCGGACGGAGCCGACTTCGCCTCCATCGCTGTGGCAGAAGAGGGGGACGGCACCCTGGCCGCGTTCTACGAGCAGGGCACAGAGGTGGGGCAGTTCCGGCTGCCGCTGCCCGGGCGTCACAACCTCAGCAACGCCACCGGCGCCCTGGCCGCCTGCCGGCTGGAAGGGGTGCCGTTCGAAGCGCTCAGCCAGGCCATTCCCTCCCTGAGCGCCCCCGGCCGCCGCTTCGATTTCCGCGGCAGCTGGCAGGGGCGTCTGGTGGTCGACGACTACGCCCACCATCCCAGCGAAGTGAATGCCACCCTGACCATGGCGCGGCTGATGGTGAGCACCGGCCGCAGCCCGCTGCCGGCGGTGCCGCGGCGGGTGGTGGCGGTGTTCCAGCCCCATCGCTACAGCCGCACGGCGGAATTCGGCGAAGCGTTTGCCCAGGCCCTCGGCCAGGCCGATGCCGTGCTGCTGGCGCCCTTGTATGCCGCCGGCGAAGCGCCACTCCCCGGGGTGTCGAGCGGATCGCTGGCGGAGCGCATCGCCGCGCTGCACCCCGCCCTTGAGGTGCGCGTGGCAGCCGACATGCAGCACCTTGCCCAGGACGTGGCGACGCTGAGCCAGGACGGTGACCTGGTGCTGGCGATGGGGGCCGGGGACGTCAACGGGCTGTGGGACCGGCTCAAGGCCCTGCCCGGCGCCGCTGTCGTCACACCCCTGGCTGCCTGAGGGATGGCGGGCGGCGAACCACCGGCCAATCTGAGCGCCCAGCTGCCGCTCGCCGCTCACACCACCTGGAAGGTGGGCGGCCCCGCCGAATGGTTCGGGGAACCCTCCAGTGAGGAAGAGCTTCACGCCATGGCCCGCTGGGCCTGGGAGCGCGGTCTGCCCTGGCGCCTGATCGGCGCGGGCTCCAATCTGCTGATCAGCGACAGCGGCCTGGCGGGCCTGACCCTCTGCTCACGCCGCCTCCAGGGCAGCCAGCTGGACGCCAGCACGGGCCTGGTGGAAGCCAGAGCGGGAGAACCGATTCCCACCCTGGCGCGCCGGGCGGCCCGGGCGGGCCTGAGCGGGCTGGAATGGGCCGTGGGCATCCCGGGCACCGTGGGGGGGGCTGTGGCGATGAACGCCGGTGCACAGGGAGGCTGCACGGCGGAAGTGCTGCGCGACGTCACCGTGGTGGCGCCGGATCCGGGCAGCGTTCCCTTCATCCTGCCGGCGTCGAGCCTGGAGTTCGCCTACCGCCACAGCCGCCTGCAGGAGGAGCCGCTGCTGGTGCTCTCGGCCCGGTTCCAGCTGAGCGCCGGCCATGATCCGCGTGCGATCGACCGGCGCACGAGCGCCAATCTGCAGAGCCGCACCGGAACGCAGCCTTACCACCTGCCCAGCTGCGGAAGCGTGTTCCGCAACCCGGAACCGCTCAAGGCGGGCCGGCTGATCGAGGAACTCGGCCTCAAGGGAAGCACGGTGGGCGGCGCCATGGTGTCGCCCATGCACGCCAACTTCATCGTCAACACGGGGGAGGCCACCGCCGCGCAGATCAACCGCCTGATCGAACGGGTGCAGGAGCGGGTGCGTCAGGCCCATGGCCTGGAGCTCCACCCGGAAGTGAAGCGCCTGGGCAGCTTCGATCGGGCAACGATGTCCGATTGAACAGGGTGTCGGCGGGGGGCAAGCCGTTCCAGAGGTGCTGCTGAACGACCGTGGCGGCCCACGTACGCTGTGGCCCCACGACATCGTCCCCATGGCAGGCTTCGGTCTTCCCAACTTCGGCCAGCTCACCGAAGCGTTCCGCAAGGCTCAGCAGATCCAGCAGGACGCCCAGAAACTGCAGGACGAACTGGATGCCATGGAGTTGGAGGGCACCAGTGAGGACGGCCGAGCCAGCGTGTGGCTCTCGGGCAATCAACAGCCCCTGCGGGTCAGGCTGGCTCCTGAACTGGTGGCCTGCGGCGCCGAAGCCACCGAAGCCGCCGCCCTCGAAGCGCTGCGGGCCGCCTACGAAAAATCCACCGCGACCATGAAGGAGCGGATGGAAGAGCTCACCGGTGGGCTCAATCTGACGGGGATGGGGGGCTGAGCCCTTCCTGCTGGCTCTGCCGCAGCCGGCGGCGAGAGGGCTGGCGCTGCCGGCGATCCAGCCGCACCTCGGTCCGCTGTGCCTGAACATCCGGCTCCTGCGTACGGCGCGCTGGCCCTGAGCCACCGGCCGCCAACAACTCCTCCAAGGCCTGCAGGTAGTGGGGGTAACGGTCCCAGTCGGTGCCGACGCAGCAACCGGGATCGCCGCGGTGCAAGCAGTTGCGGTACCGGCACGCACCCGAACGCAGCGCCTCTCGCATTTCAGGAAACAACGCGGCCAGCCGGGTGGGATCGAGCGGCAGATCCGGCCGGTTGAATCCCGGCGTATCGGCGAGCAGGGCCTCGGATCCCAGCGCGAACAGCTCCACGTGCCGCGTTGTATGGCGGCCACGCTGCAACCGCCCGGACACTGCAGCCACCCGCAGCTGAAGCGCTGGAATCAGGGCGTTCAGCAGGCTGCTCTTGCCCACGCCGGAAGGGCCGCACAGCACGGTGATACCCGGTTTCACCAGCCGCTGCCGCAACAGCTCGAGCCCCTCACCTGTGGCCACGCTCAGGCCGATCGGGTCATACCCCCAGCCCTTCAGGCGAACCAGCCACGCCTCCAGGGCGGGTCGGGACACCAGGTCAACCTTGCTGAGCACCAGCTCCACCTGCAGGTCGGTGGCCTCTGCCGCCAGGAGAAAGCGGGTGATCTGGACGGGATCCGGCTCCGGCTGCGCCAGCGCCACCACCACCAGCAACCGGCTGCAGTTGGCCACGGCGGGCCGCTCCAGCCGGCTGCCGCGAGGAAACAGGCGGCTCACCGCAGCGCGACCGGCGGCCCAGTCGATTCCATCGAGGCTCACCTGATCCCCGACATGGACCTGCTGGCCGCTCTTGCCCAGCCGGGTGCGCCGCACGCACAGCAGTTCGAGCTGATTGTCAGGGCCGGCCCGATCGAGCCAAACCCTGCAGAAATTGGCCTGCAGAGCCACGACCCGGCCGGTGACCGGCTCCTGCTCCACGCTCAGGCCCCGTCGCGGCAGATCAGCAGACGCGCCCCGGCGCCATCGATGGGCTTCATGCGCAGCACCTCATGCCCCTCTTCGCGGATGCCCTCGCTCACCAGTAACTCAGGGGCGCCTGCGTCAAGATCGACCTGAAGCCAGGCACCTGGCGGCAGCTTTTCAAGCGCCAGCCTCGTGCGCACGAAGTTGACGGGGCAAGGTGTGCCGCGCAGGTCAAGGCACTGGGCCGGCGCGGGAGCAGTGGAGGCATCAGCGGGCTTCATGGTGATGGGCAGGCGGCGGCCCTCACCCGAACAGTCCCCCGAAAAGACCGCTCTTGTGCGGGTGTTCCTTGCCGGAATGGTGACCGGCGAGCTGATCGAGCAAATCCCGCTCGTGGCTGGAGAGCTTGGTGGGAATATGCACCTTCACGGTGACGTGATGGTTCCCCCTGGCCACGGGATTCCCCAGCCGCGGCACCCCTTTGTTGTTGAGCGTGAGCGTGGCACCGGGCTGGGTGCCAGCAGGAATCTCCAGGGTTTCAGGACCATCAACGGTGTCGACTTCGATCTTGTCGCCGAGGATCGCCTGGAGATAGCTGATCGTGACATCCGATTGGATGTGGATGCCTTCACGGCGCAGGTGGTCGTGGGCCTGAACGAACAGGTAGACGTAAAGGTCACCGGCCGGACCGCCCCGCTGGCCCGCGTTGCCCTCGCCCGTCACCCGTAGCCGGGTGCCTGAATCGACGCCGGCTGGAATGGTGATGCGCAGCTTCTTGCGCACCTGCTGCACCCCCTGGCCGCCGCAATCGCCGCAGGGATCGGCGATCACCTGGCCGGTGCCTTCGCAGGTGGGGCATGGCGCCACCTGAGTGAAACTGCCGAATGGGGTGCGGGTGGCACGGCGCACCTGGCCGGATCCGGAGCAGGTGCCGCAGGTGGTGGGCCCGCTGCCCCGCTTGGCGCCGCTGCCCTCGCAGGTGGCGCAGGTTTCCAGGTGGCGGATCTGGACATCGCGCTCCTGCCCGAACACGGCCTCGCTGAAACCGATCGTGAGATCAAGGCGCAGGTCATCGCCTTGGCGCGGGCCACGGCGGCGGGGACCACTGGCACCGCCGGCCCCCCCGAAACCGCTGAAGAAGGTCTCGAACAGGTCGGCGAAGCCGCCCATATCCGTCATGTCGGGGCCGCCGCTGGCACCGGACACACCCGCTTCACCAAACTGGTCGTAGCGGGCGCGGGTCTGGGGGTCGCTCAGAACCTCATAGGCGCGCCCGATCTCCTTGAAGCGCTCCTCGGCGCCGGGATCCTTGTTGATGTCCGGGTGGAACTGCCGCGCCAGCCGGCGGTAGGAACGTTTGAGGGTGTCAGCGTCGGCATCACGGCTGACACCCAGAAGGTCGTAGTAATCGGCCATCAACTCGGATCCGCGCCGGCCATGGGTTCAGTGTCCCCGTGCGGGGCGTTGGCGGCGTTGGGCCCACCGGCAGGACCGGGGCCCATCGACACCTTCACGAGAGCATGACGGATCACCCGGCCTTCCAGCTGGTAACCGCGCTGCAGTTCGGCGATCACCACGTCCTCCATCACCTCGTCGCTTGGCTCCCGCAGCACGGCTTCGTGCAGGTTGGGGTCGAACGGCTCCCCCTCCACGCGCATCGGCGAGACGCCCAGATTCTTGAACACATCGACCAGCTGTTTGTAGAGCCCCTGGTAGCTGCGATGCACGTCCTGGGCTTCGGGGTTCTGGGGGTCCAGCTGCTGGCGCGCCCGGTCGAAATTGTCGACCACCGGCAGGATCTCCGCGAGCGTGGAGCAGGTGATCTTCATGCGCAGCTCGTCCTGATCGCGGCTCTGGCGCTTGCGGAAGTTATCGAAGTCGGCGGCGATGCGCATGTATTGGCTGCGCACGCCCTCGTGCTCGGCCTGGAGACTGCTGAGCGTCGCCTCCAGTTCCTGAATCCGCTGCTCGGGACCACCGGCCTCCGAACCGATGGCATCGGCCTGGGCGGAGGCGTCGGCCGAGGCCGCGGAGGCTTCGAGCTGCGTGATCAATTCATTCGCCTCGCTGGCAAGACCCTCGACATTGGCCTCCGTGGAGGCCGCTTGAGGTGCCTCCGCAGGGGCCTCAGAATCCTGGGAGAAGGAAGAGGCTTCGCCACTCATGCCGGCTGGATCGCAGATCTGACACCAACATGTTGGAGGGTGACGCGTGCCTCCCACAAGCGGCGGAAGCCCGCACCTCGGCATCCGTCACTCACCAGGTGCGCCATGATCGCGGCAAACAAGCAGCCCTTCAGAGGGGATCTGGTCTAGAAAGGGGCCTTGGGTGCGTGAAATCTCAGCCCCACATAGGCATTTCCCCCTAGAGCCGCTTCCTGCCATGACCCTTTCGGCAACCCGTCCGGTGCCGGATGCCATCACCCCCACCCAGCAGCGCTTGGAGGTGGAGTTGTTGCTTGGGGAACGTGTGCTCCGTCCGCAGGAGCTGGAGCAGGCGGATCCAAAAGCGTTTGAGGCCTGCCCTTCGATCGGCAGTGAGAGGTGGCGCGACTTGGCGAGCTTGCCGATTCGGCGCATCGGGAACCGGCTCGTGTTGGCCGTGCCCACCTTCTGGGGATCGGGCCAGCGTCACGAGCTGATGGAGACGATCGCTGGCGACGGATTGGAACCCGATTTGCGTCTTGCTCTAAAGGGCGAAATCGAGGTGGTGCTCAAGGCGAGGCTTGAGGAGCTAGGTGCTGCTGTCGCTCGTGATGGTGACGGCTCAGGTGATTCCTTGCCGAACCCCGAAGAGGCGCAGCAGGAGGCCCGTGTGGAGCGGGTCTCCTTGCTGGAGAACTTGAGCCTCGAACGGCAGCTCGACGAAGCGCCAGCCGAAGACGATGCCTATATGAATCTTGATGAGGGCATTGCCGCCGCAAGTGCTTCGCCGGTGGTGAGTCTTGTGAATCGGATTCTGATCAAGGCGATCGACAGTGACTCCAGCGATGTGCACGTTGAACCTCAGGAAGATGGCCTGCAGATCCGCTTCCGCCAGGACGGCGTGCTGCAACCTCTGGAACTCCTGCCAAGAAGCCTCATCCCTGCAATCACCTCACGGCTGAAGATCATGGCCGATCTGGACATCTCCGAACGGAGGATGCCGCAGGACGGCCGCATTCGACGGGTTTATAACGGGCGGACAATTGAACTGAGAGTAAGCACCCTGCCCAGCCGCTGGGGTGAAAAGGTGGTGATGCGGCTGCTGGACAGCTCCGCCACAAAGCTTGGTCTTGACAAGCTGATCAGCTCTCCAGCGATCCTCAATCTGGTGCGCACGCTGGGGTCACGCCCCTTCGGGATGATCCTGGTTACCGGACCAACCGGATCCGGTAAATCCACCACGCTTTACTCCCTGCTGTCGGAGCGTAACGTTCCGGGTATCAACATCTCCACAGTTGAAGACCCGATTGAGTACATGCTCAAGGGCATCACCCAGACCCAGGTGAACCGCGACAAGGGCTACGACTTCAGCAATGCCCTGCGGGCCTTCATGCGGCAGGACCCCGACGTTCTGCTGGTAGGGGAAACCCGCGACGGAGAAACGGCCAAGACTGCGATTGAGGCCGCCTTGACCGGACACCTCGTGCTCACCACCCTCCATTGCAACGATGCCCCCAGTGCGATCGCCCGCCTCAACGAAATGGGCGTGGAGCCCTTTCTGATCAGTGCCTCCCTGTTGGGAATCGTGTCGCAACGTTTGCTGCGGCACGTTTGCACGAAGTGCCGGGTGAGCTATCGCCCCGGCCCTGAAGAGCTCGGCCACTTTGGCCTCCTATCCAGCCCTGATACAAAGGTCACCTTCTACAAAGCCTTTCGGCCTGAACCGGATGCCACCCACGTCTGCAGCACCTGCCAGGGAAGGGGCTACAAAGGCCGCATCGGCGTTTACGAGGTGCTCCAGTTCAATGAAACCATCGCTTCAGCGGTGGCACAGGGGGCGAGCACCGATGTGATCCGCAAGCTGGCCCTGGAAGCTGGGATGAAAACCCTGCTCGGCTACGGCCTGGATCTGGTGCGGGAGGGGCACACCACACTGGAGGAGGTGGAGCGCATGCTGCTCACCGACACGGAGCTTGAATCGGAACGCCGTGCCAGAGCCCTCACCACCTTGAGCTGCAGCGGCTGCGGGGCCGGGCTCAAGGATGAATGGCTGGAATGCCCCTACTGCCTGACAGAGAGGGCCTGACCCTTGATGCTCTCCCTTAAGGCGTGCAGAATTGCGCAACGTCACGAAGCTTGCTCAACGCCGCGAAGCCCATGGAACTCGTGATTGAAGATTTCATGCGCGAGCTGGTGGAAGCACGGGGCAGTGACTTGCACCTGGCCGCCGGACAACGTCCCTATGGACGGTTCAACGGCGAACTGCGGCCGATGCATGAAGAAATTCTCACGGAAGAAACGTGCAACCGGCTGATCTTCTCGATCCTGAACAATGCCCAGAGGAAACATCTGGAGCAAACCTGGGAACTTGATTGCTCCTATGCGCTACGAGGTCTGGCCCGTTTTCGTGTGAATGTCTACAGCCAACGCGGCACCTACGCGGCCTGCCTACGAGCACTCAGCAGCAAAATACCCACCCCTGAAGACCTCTGCCTGCCCGAGGTGGTTGTGGAGATTACGGACAGGCCCTCAGGGCTCGTGCTTGTGACGGGACCTACCGGATCCGGCAAAAGCACCACCCTGGCCAGCCTCCTGGATCACATCAATCGCACCAAGGCCTTGCATGTGATCACGATTGAAGATCCCATTGAGTTTACCTATCGAAACAATCTCAGCCTGGTGCATCAGCGCCAGCTGAACGACGACACCAAGAGCTTCAGCAACGCCCTACGTGCCGCTCTGCGAGAAGACCCTGATGTGATTCTGGTTGGTGAGATGCGCGACCTGGAAACGATCCAGCTGGCGATCACGGCCGCAGAAACCGGCCATCTGGTTTTTGCCACCCTGCATACGAGCTCCGCCGCTCAAACAGTCGATCGGATGGTGGATGTGTTTCCCGCCAACCAGCAGACTCAGGTCCGCGCGCAGCTCAGCGGCAGTCTTGCTGCCATCTTTGCTCAGACTCTGTGCAAGCGATTGAATCCTGACCAGCACTCCTGGGGCCGAGTGATGGCGCAAGAAATCATGATCAATACCCCAGCCATCGCCAATCTGATTCGGGAGGGAAAAACAGCGCAGGTTTACTCCCAGATTCAGACCGGGGCTCAACTGAGCATGCAGACCATGGAAAAAGCCCTCAGCGAGCTTGTCATGCACGGAGAGATCAGCCTAGAAGAAGCCCGCTCAAAATCCGTCAAACCAGAGGAGCTCAACCGCCTGCTCAGCACCCTTTCCTAATCGTTCCCGAATGGCCTCGTTTCTCGCCACTTACACCACCAGCCGAGGGCACACCAAGGAGCTTCGCGTCAGCGCAGTGGATCTGGCAACCGCACGGCGTGACCTGAGAAAGCGCGGCATCCTCCCGACCACCCTACAGGCTGTGGGCGGCTCCAGCCCATCTCCGCTCGCAAAGGCAAAGACTCGATCAACACCAACAGTCCAGTTCATCGCCACCTATAGCGGTAGAGATGGTAAGCCCAAGAAACTAAAACTGGCCGCAGTCGATATGACAGCAGCGCGCAGTGAGTTGAGGCGTCGCGGGATCACAACAACCAAGCTTGTTCAGGATTTCGCAAGAGCGGCTAGCCAGGGAGGCGAGAAACAGCAGGACGGCAGCTTGCTGAACAAGGAAATCAACCTAGGGCCGCTGTTTGAACAGTCACCCGGAGTCAAGGACAAGGCCCTGTTCGCTAGCAAGCTCGCGGCCTTGGTGGATTCCGGCGTTCCGATTGTGCGCAGCCTGACTCTGCTCGCTACTCAGCAGATGAATCCAATCTTCAAGCGCGCTCTACAGGCCATCAGTGTCGAAGTCAGTCAGGGTGAAACCCTGGGCAGCTCCATGCGCAAATGGCCAAAGGTGTTCGATCGTTTGAGCATTGCCTTGATCGAAGCGGGTGAGGTCGGGGGTGTGCTTGATGAATCACTGAAGAGATTGTCACTCTTGCTTGAGCAGACCTCCAGACTCCAGAACCAGGTGAAGGGGGCCCTGGGATACCCAGTTGCGGTGCTGGTGATCGCTATAGCTGTTTTTCTGGGGATGACTATCTTCTTAATCCCAACCTTTGCGGGCATCTTCGATCAGCTAGGTGCCGATTTACCGCCATTCACCCAATTCATGGTGGACCTCAGCGCTTTACTACGCTCGCCTTTCTCGATTTACATGACGGGAATCATCATTCTTGCTGTCATCCTGTTTAGCAAATACTACACAACTCCGCTAGGTAGACGGCAAGTAGATGCAGCCATTCTGAAGATTCCCCTGTTTGGTGATCTCATCCAAAAAACGTCAACGGCGCAATTTTGCCGCACCTTCAGCTCCCTCAGCCGTGCCAGAGTTCCCATCCTCCAGTCACTTGAAATCGTGCGCGACACCGTGGGGAACAGCATTCTCTCTGACGCTATTGACAATTGCCGCGGGGAGCTTCAGAACGGCGTCCTGCTGAGTACCGCCCTCTCACGCAAGCGCGTCTTCCCCGAAATGGCATTGAGCATGCTGGTGGTGGGAGAAGAAACTGGTGAGATGGATTCCATGCTCGCCAAAGTAGCTGACTTCTATGAAGATGAGGTTTCAGCTGCCGTAAAAGCGCTCACCTCCCTACTAGAGCCCGCCATGATCGTGCTCATTGGCATCATCGTGGCTTCGATTCTGCTGGCCATGTATCTGCCAATGTTCTCCATTTTTGAAAAGATCAGATAGATCATTACAAGAAGAATATCGGCTATTGGCCATAGGGGTGGGCAAGCTGATTGCAGGCTCTCTCAATGTTTCTCATTCAGAAGAAGCAGCCCTAGCTAGGAACGCTGGATGATCAACGCCTAGTTCGCAGCTGTCGCAAGCTTCGCCTGCTGGGCGATCGCCTGTCCCGCCAGCCAACCGGATGTCCAGCAGTGCTGGAAGTTGAAACCGCCGGTCACCCCATCCACATCCAGCAGTTCGCCGGCAAGGAACAGGCCTGGCTGCTTACGGCTCTCCATCGTGGCCAGGTTCACCTCGCCCAGGGCCACTCCGCCTGCGGTGACGAACTCTTCACCGAACGGGCCCCGGCCACTGACCGCATACCGACTGGCCCGCAGCCCCTCCAGCAGCCGGCGCTGGTCGGCCTTGCCGAAATCGGCCCAGCGCTTCTGCCCGTCCACCCCATGCCGCTCAAGCAGATGCAGCCACAGGCGCCGGCTCAACTCCGGCCAGGGCCTGCAGGCCGCCAGCTGCCGGCGGGGCTGGTCCCGGCGGCAGGCCGCCAGCAGCGCCTCCACATCCGCGGCGGAGCGGCCTCCGCACCAGTTCACCGTCAAGCGGGCCTGGTAGCGATGGTCCTTGAGGGCACGGGCCGCAAAGGCGGTGAGGCGCAGGGTGGCAGGGCCGCTGAGCCCCCAGTGGGTGAGCAGCACGATGCCGCTCTGGCGAAAGCGTTCTCCTCCCGGCACGTCCAGCTCCAGTTCCACCGGATCCATCACCACGCCACTGAGCGCCGCCAGGGGATTGGCCTCCAGCGCGAGGGTGAACAGCGAGGGCACCGGGGGCACCAATTGATGGCCAAGCCCGGCGGCCAGCTGCCGCCCGCTGGGGTGGCCGCCGGTGGCCAGCAGCAACCGCTGGCAGCGCAAGGGCTGCTCGCGGTGGCGCACCTGCAGGGCGAAGCCGCCCGTCGCTGATGCCGCAGCCCCCCGCAGCGCGGCCCCGCGCCAGACCGTGACACCGGCCGCCGCCGCCGCCGTTTCCAGGGTTCTGACCACGGAGCTGGAGCGGTTGCTGCGGGGAAACAGCCGCCCATCGGGCTCCTCCACCAGCTCAAGGCCATGGTCTGAGAACCAGCGCAGCGTGTCGCCGGTGGCGAAGCGGCTGAAGGGCCCCAGCAGCGCCCGCGCCCCGCGGGGGTAGTGACCCACCAGGGCACGCGGATCCCAGCAGGCATGAGTGACATTGCAGCGGCCGCCGCCGCTGATCAGCACCTTGCCGAGGGGTTGATCGGTGGCCTCCAGCAGCAGCACCCCGGCCAGTCCGGCCTCCGCGGCCGTGATCGCGGCCATGTAGCCGGCCGGGCCACCACCGGCCACCACCAGGGGGCACTCAGAAGGCAGCATGGGGAGATGGCAGAGGGTGAGTTGCAGGTGGGGCGGAAGCTGCCCGCGCACCGGTTCAGTGTGGCGCCGATGATGGACTGCACCGACCGGCACTTCCGGGTGCTGATGCGGCAGATCACCCGCCGCAGCCTGCTCTACACCGAGATGGTGGTGGCCCAGGCGCTCCACCATGGCCGGCGGGAACGGCTGCTGGATTTCGACCCCAGCGAAAAGCCGCTGGCCCTGCAGGTGGGCGGAGATGACCCCACGCTGCTGGCGGAGGCCGCCGGCCTGGCCGCCGCCTGGGGCTATGACGAGATCAATCTGAATGTGGGCTGCCCCAGCGAGAAGGTGCAGAAAGGCCGCTTCGGGGCCTGTCTGATGGCGGACCCTGAGCAGGTGGCCCGTTGTGTGGAGGCGATGGCCGCGGCCAGCCCCTTGCCCGTCACGGTGAAGCACCGGATCGGCATCGATGAGCGCGACAGCTACGCGGAGCTGCTGGCCTTTGTGGAGCAGCTGGCCGGCGCCGGCGCCGCCCGGTTTTCCGTGCATGCCCGCAAGGCCTGGCTGACGGGACTCGACCCCAAGCAGAACCGCACCGTGCCGCCCCTGCGCTACGACCGGGTGCACCAGCTCAAGCAGGAACGGCCCGACCTGACGATCGAGCTCAATGGAGGGCTGCAGGATCTGGAGGCATGCCGGCCCCACCTCCAGCACCTCGACGGCGTGATGGTGGGGCGGGCGGCCTATGAGCATCCGCTGCGCTGGACCCGGGTCGACGCGGACCTGTTTGCCGACGGCACAGCGCCGATCGCCACGTCCTCAAGCGTGGTGCGCGGTCTGGTTCCCTACGCAGAGCGGTGGTGCACCGGCGGTGGCCGCCTGTGGCCGATCGCCCGGCACCTGGTGCACCTGGTGGAGGGCGTTCCAGGGGCCAGGCACTGGCGCCGGCGGCTGGGGGAAGCCGCCGGCCAGGCCACGGCCGGGGCCGAGGTGCTGGAGCAGGCCTGCCGTGAACTGGAGGATCAGGGGCTCTGAGGGCTCCTGTCTCCCCGACAGTCCGGCGTGAGGCGTTGCAGTTCCAGGGGAAGAGGCTCCAGGCGCTGCGCTATCGCGCGCTGGGGTTCAAGGCAGGACACGGGCGCTTATTGAAAGCGGCTGCGATCTTCCCAGCCACGGCTGCCACGCTCTGAAGCGCCACGGTCGGAGCTGCCGCGGTCGGAGGAACCCCGGTCAGAGCCGCCCCGATCGCCGTAGCCCCCCCCTCCATAGCCGCCACCGCCATATCCACCACCACCACCGCCACCGGCATAGCCGCCGCTGCGACGCGGCCCGCCGCTGCCGCGGGGCTCGGCCTTGTTGATGCGCAACGGGCGGCCCATGAGCTCCACGTTCTGCAGGCCGTCAATGGCCTTGCTTTCCGTGGCCTCATCGGCCATCTCCACAAAGGCAAAGCCGCGTTTACGTCCTGTGTCCCGCTCGAGGGGGAGAGAACAGCTCACGACTTCGCCGAAAGGCGCAAACAATTCAGCCACATCTTCCTGCTCAGCGCGGAAGGGGAGGTTGCCGACGAAAATGCTCACTGACCGAAGAAACCGATTGGACCGAGAACAGGGGCCTTGATGGCATCAACCTCGACGGCCTCGGAAAGAACCCATCGGAGGTGACACCCCAACCCTAGGACCGCCATTCTCTGCTTCAAGGGTTTTCCGCTGGAATCGGATCGAGCCGCTGGCGCATCAGGGCGAGTTGTTCACGCACCCGATCGAAGCCCGTGCCCCCTTCGCTGCGACGTGCGCGCACCACCTGCCGCGGTTCGATCGCGGCATACACATCCGCCTCAAAGGCGGGATGCAACGCCTGCCAGCGCTCCAGCGGCAGCTCTCGCAGCAGCAGGCCTTCCGCAAGGCAGCGCTTCACCAACCCGCCCACCAGCTGGTAAGCCTCGCGGAAGGGAACATCGCGAGCCACCAGATAGTCGGCCACATCGGTGGCGTTGGAAAAATCGGCGGCCACTGCCTGCTCCAGGCGCTCCGGGCGAAACCGGATGCCTTCCTCCAGCAGGATCGCCATCGCCTCGAGGCAGTCTTCGGTGGTGCGCACCACATCGAAGAGCGCTTCCTTGTCTTCCTGAAAGTCTTTGTTGTAGGCCAGGGGCAATCCTTTGATCATCGTGAGCAGGGCCTGAAGATGGCCGAACACACGGCCCGCCTTGCCCCGCACCAGTTCCGGTACATCCGGATTCTTCTTCTGAGGCATGAGGCTGCTGCCGGTGGCACAGCGGTCGGTGAGGGCCACGAAGCCGAATTCCTCGCTGGCCCAGAGAATCACCTCCTCTGCCAGGCGGCTGAGGTGGGCCAGGATCAGGCTGGCCGCCGCACTGAATTCCACGGCGAAGTCGCGGTCGCTGACGGCATCGAGGCTGTTGGCATAGATCGCCTCAAAGCCCAGCTCTGCGGCCGTCTGGCGGCGATCGATCGGCACGGGGGTGCCCGCCAGGGCCGCCGCCCCCAGCGGGCAGATGTTCACCCGACGCCGCACATCTCCCAGGCGTTGCCGGTCACGCGCCGCCATCTCCACGTAGGCGAGCAGATGGTGAGCGAGGGAGAGCGGCTGGGCCCGCTGCAGGTGGGTGTAGCCGGGGATGAGCGTGTCAACGTGCTGCTCCGCCTGGGCCAGCAGTGCCTGCTGGAACCGCAGCAGAGCCCGATCGAGCCCGTCGATCTTCTGCCGCAACCAGAGCCGCAGATCGGTGCCCACTTGATCGTTGCGGCTGCGGCCGGTGTGCAGCTTCTTGCCGAGCGGACCGATCAGGGCGATCAGCCGGCGCTCGACGGCGAAGTGGACATCCTCTGCCTCCAGGCCGGGATTGAAGCCGCCCGCGGCCGCTTCCGCCCGCACCAGTTCCAACCCCTCGATCAGCCGCTCCGCCTCCGCCGTGGTGATCACGCCGCAGCGACCGAGCATGCGGGCATGGGCCACCGAACCGTCCAGATCCTGAGGCAGCAGCGCGATATCAAAGCCGATCGAGGCGTTGAAGCGCTCGATCGCCGGGTGCAGGCCCTCCTCGAAACGGTCGCTCCAGCTGCCGTCGGCACCGCCGGACACCCCCCGACCGCGCGCTGAAGGGGAAGACTCTGTGGCCATGTCCGCCGAGGTTTGTCGTCAGGCAAAGCTTTGCACCCGGCGGCCGGGGGCTTCAGCCCGGCAGTGCCGGCAGCATCACCTCATCGCGCACCTTCAGCACCACCATCGAGGCGTCGTCCTGGAGCTGACGATCGGAGCCCACAAAACGATCCAGACGGGTGAAGAGCTGATCGAGAATCCCCTGCGCTCCCAACCCGGAGCGGCAGGAGCGATCGAAGGCCCGCATCAGCCGGGTTTCATCGAAACGTTCATTGCCGACTCCCGCCGCCTCGGTAACGCCATCGGTGTAATACAGGAGCACGTCGCCCGGCTCCAGCACCAGGCGCTCGCAGCCGTATTCGGCCTCGGGCTGCAGGCCGATCAGCAGGCCAGGGGCATCGAGGCGTTCGAGCGTGTGGCCCTGGCGGCGCCAGATCAGCGGCGGGTTGTGCGCCGCATTGGCGTAGCGCAGCACGTGGGTGCGCGGGTCGTAGTCGGAATAGAAGAGCGTCACGAACCGGTGCGAATGGGCCAGATCTTCCTGCGCCAGCTGGTTGAGATCCCGCAGGATCCGGTCCGGCGCGTGGCCGCTCAGCACCTCCGACCGCAGCATGCCCCTCAGCAGGGTCATCAGCAGGCCGGCCGGGATCCCCTTGCCCATCACATCGCCCATCACCAGCGCCCAGCGCTCGGTTTCACGGCGCCGTCCCACCAGCTCGGGGCGGGTGGGGATGAAGTCGTAGTAGTCGCCGCCGACGCGGAAGGCCGGCCGGCAGCGGGCGGCCAGGTCCACCCCTTCGATCACGGGGCACTGATCGGGCAGCAGCTGCGACTGGATCTCGGCGCCGGTGCTGAGCTGGCGATCAAGGCGCTCATGCAGGCGCATGTCCTCCTGCAGCACCTCGTTTTCAATCGCGACACCGGTGAGATCGGCCACCAGCTGCACATGGCGCCGGTGCACATCACTCCAGCTGGGACCATCGCCCTGACTGGAGCCGAACACATAAAGCCGGCCGCGCTGATGGTTGCGGGCCACCACCGAAGTGCCGAACATCGGCACCTGGCCCAGCAGGCGGCGCATCTCCAGATCCAGCTGGGCCACCACCGCGTCATCGCCGGCGCCGGCGGCCAGATCCTGATCGCTGAGCCCGGCCAGATGGCTCACCAGATGCCGGCAGCGCTCCGGTGGCGAGGCATGCAGTTGCTCGCGCCACAGGCGGCCATCGGCGTGAAACACCACCAACAGGCTGCCCTCCGCCTCCACCAGCCGGGAGCAGACCAGGGGCACCAGCTCCAGAAAGCGGTTGAAATTGGTGAAACTGCGCAGGGCAAAGGCCAGCGACGCCAGCAGCTCCTGGTTGCGCCGCTGCTCCCGGCTGAGGCTGTCGAGCAGCTGCCTCAGCGAAGCGGATGCCGACAGGGTGCCATGGGCCCGCGGAGGGGGCGGAGGCACACGGGAGGGCGGCGTACTGCTCACGGGAGCGGCCGGGGGAACGAAGAGTAGCAGTGGTGCGCGTTAAGCGCTGAGCGCTCGTGATGCGTCTAACCGGGTGGCTGGCATCACCGGTTGAAGCGCAGAGAAGCCGCCCCCGAGCGGAGGGGCAGTCACAGCCACCTCCGGCTCAGACAGCCAGCAGCGCCTCAACGAACTCGAAGCTGTTGAACGGCCTGAGGTCGCGGATACCCTCGCCCGCACCCACGAAGCGGATCGGCAAGCCGGCCTCGGAGGCCACCGCCAGGGCCACGCCCCCGCGGGAACTGCCGTCGAGCTTGGTGAGCACCACGCCGGTGAGGCCGGCGGCGCTGGCGAAGGCCATGGCCTGCCGCAGGCCGTTCTGGCCCTGGCTGGCATCGAGCACCAGCAGCGATTCCACGCTGGCCTGGGGCGCCAGGCGATCGACGATGCGGCGCACCTTGCTAAGTTCCTCCATGAGGTTGTGCTTGGTCTGCAGGCGACCAGCGGTGTCGACCAGCACCAGTTCGGTGCCCTTGGCACTGGCGGCACCGATGGCATCGAACACCACGGCTGCCGGATCGGCGTTGGCGCTCGGGTTGGCGATCACTGGAACGCCGCTGCGTTCCCCCCACACCGTGACCTGCTGCACGGCAGCGGCCCGGAAGGTGTCGGCCGCGGCGATCAGGCAGCTGTAGCCACTGCGCACCGCCAGGTTGGCCAGCTTGCCGAGGGTGGTGGTCTTGCCGACACCGTTGACTCCCACCAGCAGCCACACGTTCAGGCGATCGCGCTGCGGGGCCAGCAACGCCGTGCCGCTGGCCTGGATCGGTGCCTCCAGCACCCCCCGCAGCTGTTCCTTGAGAAAGCGCAGCCCCTCGCCCGGATCCACCACCTCCTGGTTGAGACGCTGCCGCAGGGCCTCGAGCACCTGATCGGTGGCCTTCACCCCCACATCGGCACGCAGCAGCAGGGTTTCGAGCTGCTCAAGAACCTCCGGGGTGAGCGGATCATCCCCGAGGGTTTCCAGCATCTGGCTGACAAAGCCCTGGCGGGTCTTCTCCAGACCGCGCCGCAGCCGGCCCAGCCAGTCGATCTCCTCGAGCGACACCTGATCGGCACGCACGCCCTGGGCCGCCAGCACCTCCACCGACCAGGTGAAGGCTTCATCGAACGCTCCCAGCTGGGGAGCGGCGGTGTCAGCAGCCGGGGCGCCGGTGGAGGCGGCGGTGGCGGTTGCACTCTGCGGCTCCGGCCGTTCCAGCAACTCCTGCTGGCGCTCGCGGCGCTGGGCCGCAGCCTGCTCAAGCAGCGACAGTGCGGGCGCCGGTGCGGCTGGCGCGGTTGGTGGTGCGGCAGCGCCTGCGGGCGGGGCCGGTGCCTGGGGCCTGGCCTCAGGTTGAGGCTCAGGGGGCACCGCTGCAGCCACTTCAGGAGCAGGCGCGGGTTCCTCCTGCGCAGGCGGGGCAGCGGAGGGTAGAGCCCCAGACCCTTGCTCGGCCGCAACCGCCTGCAGCTCGGCTGGGGGCTCCTTTTGCCTGGCCGCATCCTGCTGGGCCTTCAGCCGGGCATAGGCCTCGCGCGCCCAGGCAAGAGCGTCCTGATCGACGACAGGGGCTGCAGGGGTGCCGGCTTGGGCCGGGGCAGAAGGGGCAGGGGCTGGAGCAGCAGAAGCGGAGCCAGCCTCAGCAACTTCAGATGCTGAGCCGGTGCTCTCCTGGCTGGCGGATGACCCGCCCTCAGAAGGCTCAGGGGTGGAGGTAGCAGTTGTGGATGAATCACCAGCGGGTCGTTCGTCCTGAGCGGGAGCGGCCGTCGTCGGTGCAGCGGATTCAGCTTCAGCCGCAGAGGGGGCAGGAGCCGCCACGGGCTGGGGGGCGGATTGGCGCCGGAACCAGTCGAAAACCATGCCTGCCTCAGGGGGCCGCGGTGGTGAACCGCCGCAGAACGCCGTTGATCATCCGCCGTCCCTGCTCGTCGCTGTAGCGGTTGGCCAGATCGACGGCCTCGTTGCAGGCCACGGCCGCCGGCGTGCCGAAGGTGTCGAGGTCGACGGCGGCCAGTCGCAGGATGTCGCGGTCGATGCGCGGCAGGCGTTTCAGCCGCCAGCCCTCCATCACCTCATCGAGGCGGCGATCGAGGTCTTCGCGGTGATCGAGCACAGCCCGCGCCCGCTCCACCGCGCCGCGGCGCACATCTTCCTGGTCGGCCAACATCAGCAGGCGCGGCAGTTCAAGGCCCGCTGACAGGCGGTTGATCGCCTGCTCGGCGTGTGCCAGACCGCGCTGAAGGTGACCGCGCACGCGCACCACCTGATCGGCGGCATCGACCAGTTCGCTGTCGAGCAGTTGCTGCTGCGCCTGCTCCAGGTCGAGCGCGGCATTGTCGAGGGCTTCACGCACGCACTGGCTGAGGCTGGCGAGGGCCTGGTGCAACAGGCCTTCAAGCGAGAGGTCGGCGGTGGGAACGCGATCGCTCACCTGGCCCAGCATCAACAAAGCCAGTTCTCTGGAAACGGAGCGACTCTGCATCGGATCGTCAGAAGGGGTGAACCCCCTCAGGCCTTGGTGGAAGAGGGGGCGGTGAACACAGGGGCCCTCAGCTGGGCCAGCAGGCTGGAGAAGCTGCGGTTGCCCTGACCACCGCGCTCATCATCGGGGCTGACGATCCCCGCCGAAATGATCGTGCGGAAGGCATCTTCCACCGAGAGGTCGAGGTCGCGGACGGATTGCTCGGGCACCACGGCATACCAACCGGTGGTGGGGTTGGGCGCCGTGGGGATGAACACGCTCAGCATCGGTTGATCGGACGTGCTCTGCATGGCGGCTCCGAGTACACCGGTGACGAAACCGACGGCAAACAGGCCCTTGCTGGGGTACTCGACCAGCACCACCCGGCGAAAGCGGGTGGAGTTGCTGCGGAACACGGTTTCCAGCAGCTGCTTGAGCGTTTTGTAGACCGAACCCGCCAAGGGGATCCGCTGCAGGGTGCCTTCGCCGAAATCGAGCAACCAGCGGCCCACGATGTTGCGGGCCATCAGACCGATCAGCAGGATGCCGAGCAACGGCACCAACAGACCCACGCCGAGATTGATCAACTCCTGCAGGAGCGGACTCAGCGTATTGAAGGGATTGAATTGCTTCGGGATCGTGGTGAGAAAGGCGAGCACGAAGCGGCTCACCGTGGTGGCCAGCCAGATCGTGGTGGCGAGTGGAATCACCACCAGCAGACCGGCGATCAGGTCGTTCTTGAGGTCCTGGCGAAGACGGTCCCCCAGGGGTTCATCAGTGCGGGGATTCGATTGCACCAAGAGCGGGCCGGAACGACCGGACATCAAAAAGCAGACTTCAACCTAGCCAGCCACCAGGGACGCCGTTAAGCAGCGGCCCATCTCGCCACAGAACTTCCGAGGCTCAGAGCACCGCGGCGAGTGCCACCAACGTGAACGCCACGGCCAACACCACCGCTGAAGCGGTGCCGTTGAAACGGCGCTGGTTGAGGGCCAGCACGCTGGAGCGTTCCTCCTGCTTCAGCTGGTCCTGCATCTGCTGCAACTGGCGGTCGATGAAGCCGCGCGCTGCCTGCTGCTTCTGCTCAGGCGTGGCCTGGGGCGGCACCTGGCCCGCCTGCTCGGCCTGACGCACCAGTTGCTCAATCACCTGGGGATTGGTGCTCTGCTGCTTGGCCATCTCCAGCTGGCCCCGCTTGGTGGCCAGGCTCTGCTCAGTCTGGGCGGTGATTGAGCCATCGGCGCTCACCGTGACCGGCACTGCCACAGCCAGGCCGATCGCCAGCACCGCTGCCACGACGGTGACCACCCAGCGCAGGGGGGTGCGGCCCTCGTGGGACACATCAAGGCGGCAGCCCAGCAGGATCAGCAGCAGGCCCACCAGCGCCATCGGTGCCTGGCTGATCAGCCGTTCCACCAGCAGCTGCTGGAAGGTGGGATCCTCCCAGCTGCCGATCAGGATCACGGAGGTGAGCTGCAGGGCCAGCAGCACCACCAGGGTGAGACCGAGCCAGCGCAGCAGCACGCCGAAACGTCCGGAAGAGGCGGAGATCACAGCAGAATGACGGTGATGCGCAACTGTACGGGTGGGATCTAAACCCGACCAGGAACGCCTGTCTCCCGCAGCCCTGGCCGCAGCCCTCAAACAGCAGGCCCTGCTGCTGGGATTCGCCCCCGTGGGGCTGGGTGTCGCCGAGCCGGATGAACGGATGCAGCTGCGGACGGCGGCCCTGCAGCGCTGGCTGGCCGCAGGCCACCACGCCTCGATGGACTGGATGGCCGATCCACGCCGGGCGGAAATCCAGCGGCTGCTGCCTGGGGTTCGCAGCCTGCTGGCGGTGGGGCTCAACTACAACGTGGCCGCGATCCGCACCCCCGGCCGCCCGGCGATCGCCCGCTACGGCTGGGGTCGCGACTACCACCGGGTGATCGACAGCCGCCTGCGCCAGCTGGGCCGCTGGCTGGAGCAACAGGCGCCGGAGGTGCGCTGGCGGGCCTGTGTCGACAGCGCTCCCCTGCTCGACAAGGCCTGGGCCGAGCAGGCCGGCCTGGGTTGGATCGGCAAACACGCCAACCTGATCCACCCCCGCCGGGGCTCCTGGTTCCTGATCGGCCATCTGCTCACCACCCTGGAGCTGCCTGCGGATGCTCCGGCCGAGCCACTCTGCGGGCGCTGCAGCCGCTGCATCGACGCCTGCCCCACCGGCGCCATCACCGAGCCGTTCGTGGTGGACGCGCGGCGCTGCATCGCCTTCCACACGATCGAAAGCCGCGAGCCGCAGCTGCCGCCGGCGATCAGCGCCGCCATGGCTCCCTGGGTGGCCGGCTGCGACATCTGCCAGGACGTCTGCCCCTGGAACGACCAGGACCTGCCCGTGTCCAGCGATCCCGACCTGCAGCCGCGCACCTGGATGCTCGACCTGCAGCCGGAGGAGGCGCTGCAGTGGAGTGACGACGACTGGGATGAGCGGCTGCGGGCCTCGGCCCTGCGCCGCATCAAGCCCTGGATGTGGCGGCGCAACCTGCGGGCGATGCTGAGGCTGGGCACGCCCGGCCCTGCCAGCTGACAGTGCCCGCCTGAAATAGAGAGGCCATTCGCCTGCAGAAGTCAAGAACCGCCGCTCTAGGGTGGGTTCTGGAATGGAACGCCCGGCATGGCCCCGCGCTGGTTGGCGAGTCTTACGGCAGCACCGTTCACGTTTTCCGTTCTGGCAGGGTCGGTGCCGCCGGCCTTCGCGCTGGTCCCTTACGCCTATGTTCCGCAGACCGCGGAGTTGGAAGCGGCAGGGCTGGGCATCGCCCAGGCGGCCACCCGCCTGCTGCGCCTGGGCCAAGCGGAGGATGCGGCCCGTCTGGCGGCCCTCACCGTGCAGCTGCTGCCTGGCGACCCGCGCGGTTGGGTGCTGCTGGCGGAAGCCCAGCTGCGCAGCAACCAGAGCAAGCAGGCATCGGCTTCGTTGGCGCGGGCCAAGCAGCTCGATCCACGCAACCCCGGCATCTGGTTCGCCGAAGGCTCCCTGGCCCTGCGCGATGGTCAGCCGCAGCAGGCGGTGGGGCTGCTGGAGCAGGGCCTGCGGCTGGATGGGCGCAACGCAGGCGCCCACTTCGATCTCGGCAACGCCCAGCTGCTGCTCAACAACCCCCAGGGGGCCCTGCTGGCCTTTGAGCGTGCCTCCGGGCTGCGCAAGGGCTTCTGGGAGGCGATCAACAACCAGGGGCTGGTGCTCTATGAGCTGGGCCGCCGGGGCGAGGCGATCGAACGCTGGCGCCAGGCCCTGCAGATCAACGCCAAGGCGGCGGAACCGATGCTGGCGCTGGCAGCCGGCCTCTCCGCCGCCCCGGACGGACAGAGCGAAGCGCGGAGGCTTGCCAGCGAGGCCCTGGCGATCGAACCCAACTACGTGCTTGACGCCTATCAGAAAGAACAACTCTGGGGGCCCCGCCTGCGTGCCAGCACCAAGACCCTGCTGAGCCATCCCGACCTGAAGGCCGCTGTGGACAGGGCCAATGCCAATGCCTCAGGCACCATGGAGACGGAGGAAGAACCCTCCACCTGAGCAGCCACCAGCAGCTGGGCCCGCCAGGCAGCATCTGTAGGCTGAGCCCCTTCCGCCCCCAGACCCCCGAACAGGATGGCAGAGGAGCGCGTCCAACCGATCTC
Organism: Cyanobium sp. ULC065; assembly: GCF_977927515.1. The sequence continues at coordinate 284,693 of NZ_OZ376393.1, forward strand.
CCTGCATCAGGAGATGCAGCGGTCGTACCTCGAATACGCGATGAGCGTGATCGTGGGTCGGGCCCTGCCGGATGTGCGCGATGGCCTCAAGCCCGTGCAGCGGCGCATCCTGTTTGCCATGCACGAGCTGGGTCTCACCCCAGACCGGCCCTACCGAAAATGCGCCCGGGTGGTGGGTGATGTGCTCGGCAAGTACCACCCGCATGGCGACCAGGCCGTCTACGACGCGCTGGTACGCCTCGTGCAGACCTTCGCCAGCCGCCATCCGCTGCTCGATGGCCACGGCAACTTCGGCTCGGTCGACGACGACCCGCCAGCGGCGATGCGCTACACAGAAACGCGCCTGGCACCGATCGCCAATCAGGGGTTGCTCGATGAAATCGGCAACGACACGGTTGATTTCGCCCCCAACTTCGATTCCTCCCAGCAGGAACCGACCGTGCTGCCCGCGCAGCTGCCCTTCCTGCTGCTGAACGGCTGCTCGGGCATCGCTGTGGGCATGGCCACCAGCATTCCGCCCCACAACCTGGGCGAAGTGGTGGACGCCCTGATCGCCTTGATCCGCAAGCCCGATCTCAGCGACGACAAACTGCTCGAACTGGTCCCCGGCCCCGACTTTCCGACCGGCGGCGAAGTGCTCACCGGCAGCGGCGTGCGCGACACCTACCTGAACGGCCGCGGCAGCATCCCGATGCGGGGGGTGGCCCACATCGAGGAGGTGCAGCCCGGCAAGGGGCGCCACCGCCGCGGCGCCGTGGTGATCACCGAACTCCCCTACCAGCTGAGCAAGGCGGGCTGGATCGAGAAGCTGGCGGAGCAGGTCAACGACGGCAAGATCGGTGGCATCGCCGACATCCGCGACGAGAGCGACCGCGATGGCATGCGGGTGGTGGTGGAGGTGCGCCGCGACGGGGAGCCCGCCAAGGTGCTGGCTGAACTGCAACGCCGCACGGCCCTGCAGAGCAATTTCGGGGCGATCATGCTGGCGCTCGTCCACGGCCAGCCGCTGCAGCTGAGCCTGCGGCAGATCCTCAACCATTTCCTGGAGTACCGGGAACACACCCTGATCCGGCGCACCAACCACGCCCTTCGCCGCACTGAAGACCGGCTGGAGGTGGTGGAGGGTCTGATCCGGGCGCTCGATGCCCTGCAGGAGGTGATTGCCCGGATCCAGGCGGCCAAGGATGCCGCCACGGCCAAGGCGAGCCTGCAGGTCCACTTCGATCTGAGCGAACGGCAGGCCGAGGCGGTGCTGGCCATGCCGCTGCGGCGCCTCACCAGCCTGGAGCAGGACGGCCTGAGGCAGGAGGCCGCTGAGCTGGCACAGGAACGGGAGCGGCTGCGGCACCTGCTCGACGACCGCCAGGCCCTGCTCGACGCCATGGTGACTGAGCTGAAAAGCCTGAAGAAGCGTTATGCCACACCCCGGCGCACGCGTCTGGTGGCCGGCGGCGATGCCCTGGTGGCACAGCGTGCCGCTGCCACCCGACCCACCACCGAGCTGCAGCGGCAGCAGGCGCTCGACGCCCTGCCCGGCGATGGTCGCCTGCTGATCCAGGCCGATGGCCAGGTGCGGATCGTGGGCCCCCAGCTGCTCGGCCGCCTGCATCTGGAGGAGGCCGCCCCGCTGGGTGAGCACCCGTCCCCGGCGCGGCTGATCCTGGCGGTGAGCGATAAACCGGCCGTGCTGGCCTTCAGCGCCGGTGGGCGGGTGGCCCTGCTGCGCTGGGAGTATGCCGGACAGCAGCAGGGCGGCCTGGAGAAGTTCCTGCCCGAGAGCCTGCTCGATGACCCGATCATTCAGGTGTTGCCACTCCCGGCACAACCCGAGGGCAGCCTGGGCTTGCTGAGCAGCGACGGCCGTTTCAAGCGGCTGCCGATCGACGCGTTTCTGGAGCTCTCCGGCCGTGCCGCCACCGTGCTGAAGCTGAAGGACGGGGTGGTGCTGCGCCGTGTGGTGCCCTGCAGCGACGACCAGGACCTGGTGGTGGGCAGCAGCTCCGGGCGCCTGCTGCGCCTGCAGCTGACGGACGCCGACGTGCCGCTGATGGGGCGGGCGGCCCAGGGCCCCCTGCTGCTGCGGCTGCTGCCCGGCGAGACGATTGCCGGTGCCTGCGCCCCTCGCTCGGATCAGGACGTGGTGCTGGCCAGCCGCCTGGGACGGATCAAGCGCCTGCGGCTGGAGAGTCTGCGGCGGTGCCAGCGGGGCGAGCTGGGCCAGATCGGCCTGCGCTTCCTCGATCGCAGCGACGCCCTGGTGGACCTGCAGGTGTGCGGAACGTCCACCCTGGGGGTGGTGCTGAGCCCGACCCGCAGCTTCCGCCTCGATCCAGCCACCCTTTCGGCCCAGAATCCCGACGAACCCGGCGAACTGCCGCAGCCACTGGCGGCCGGCGACAGCGTGCAGGCCCTGGTGCCGCTGATCAACTGATTTCCGATGGCTGATCTGACCTGCTGATCCTCAGGGCCCCGGCAGCAAGGCTCAGGGCTTGGTGGCCGCCAGGCCTGAGGGCTCCAGCATCAGCTTGCTGGAGCGGACGGCGTCGTCCATGGGAATCGGGTAGTTGCCATCGAAGCAGGCGGTGCAGAAATGGGAGGAATGGTCCTGGGCGGCCTCCAGCATTCCCTCCTGGCTGAGATAGGCGAGCGAATCGACGCCGAGGTGGGCTGTGATCTCTTCAAGGGTGAGCCGGGCAGCGATCAGCTGCTCCTGGTTGTCGGTGTCGATGCCGTAGAAGCAGGGATGGGTGACCGGCGGCGAACTGATGCGCATGTGCACTTCGGTGGCGCCCGCATCCCGCAGCGCCATCACCAGCTTGCGGCTGGTGGTGCCGCGCACGATGGAGTCGTCGATCACGATCACCCGCTTGCCGGAGAGCACATCCGGCAGGGGATTGAGCTTGACGCGGATGCCCGCCTCCCGCATCGCCTGGGTGGGCTGGATGAAGGTGCGGCCCACATAGCGGTTCTTGATCAGCCCATCGGCGAAGGGGATGCCACTGCCCTTGGAGAAGCCGATGGCAGCAGGGATGCCGGAATCGGGCACGCCGATCACAATGTCCGCCTCCACGGCGGATTCGCGCGCCAGCATCTCACCGATGCGATGGCGGTAGCTATACAGGGATTCGCCGAAGAAGCGGCTGTCGGGCCGGGCGAAGTAGATCATCTCGAAGACGCACAGCTTGGCCGGCTCCTCGATCCAGCGCACCCGCTCAGGCACCGGCTCGCCCGCCCGGAAATGAATCAGTTCGCCGGGGCCGACATCACCGTCGTAGGAGGCGCCGATGATGTCGAGGCCGCAGGTTTCGCTGCTGAGCACCCATTGCCCCTGGTGCTTGTCGCCCATGTGGCCGAACACCAACGGGCGCACCCCATAGCCATCGCGCAGGGCGAACAGACCGTCCGGGGTGCCGATCGCCAGGCTGAAGGCGCCGCGGCAGCGGCCGGCGGCCTGACGGATCGCGGCGCTCCAGCCCAGACCTCCATCCACGGCCTCCTGAAGCGCGAAGGCGATCAGCTCCGAATCGGTGGTGGAGGTGAATTCACCGGCGAGATGGTCGAGGGCCTCGCGCAACTCGTTGGCGTTGACCAGATTGCCGTTGTGCGCCAGGCCGAAGGGCCCGAGGCGGGTCATCAGCACCACCGGCTGGGCGTTGCAGACCCGGCTGCTGCCGGTGGTGGAATAGCGGTTGTGACCGATCGCCAGGTCGCCTGGCATGCGCTCCAGCACGTCCTGATCGAACACCTGGCTGACCAGGCCCATGTCTTTGTGGAGCCGGATCTTGGCGCCGTTGAACACGGCGATCCCAGCCGACTCCTGCCCCCGGTGCTGCAGCGCGTAGAGGCCGAAGTAGGTGAGGTTCGCCACCGGCTGGCCAGTGGCATAGACGGCGAACACGCCGCAGGCCTCCTCCATGCGATCGGGACGCTCTGCCGCCGCTGCTGCTGCAGCGGGTTCAGCAGCCACGGCAGGAGCGGTCATGGCTTGTGCGTGTTTGGACCCGTCACCCAGAGCAGGCGAGCTGGCACCTTGGGGGCCGGACGGTGACGGGGAGGGGTGCTGCCTGGGGTGCGCGCGAACCACAGGCCTGACCACTGACCGACTGCGTTGACAGTCTGCCTCAGGCCCCGCCGGCCAAGCGGCGGGGAATCCCCTGCTCGTAAGCCAGCCCCAACACATCGAGCGGCTGCGCCAGCAACGTCGTGCCGCCCCGCTCGATGCTCAGCAGCGCCTCAGCCTGCACCCGGCCCAACCGCTGGCAGGCTGGCGGCGAGCCGGCGGCACCGCTCAGCGGCGCCTGCTCCAACAACGCCTGCCAGGCCTGGGCCTGGGCCGGCGGCACGCTCACCAGCACCCTGGCGCCGCCCTCGGCGAACAGCAGCCGGTCGGCCCGGGCCGTGCCCGCCGGCAACTCCAGCTGCGCGCCCAGCCCCGAGGCGAGACAGCATTCGGCCGCCGCCACCGCCAGGCCCCCGTCGCTGAGATCGTGGGCGGCAGTCACCACCCCCTGGGCGATCGCCTGCCGCAGCAGAGCCTGCACCGCCAGCTCCAGCGCCAGGTCGGTGCGCGGCGGCCGGCCGGTGCTGAGCCCGTGGATCCACTCCAGGTAGCCGCTGGCCGCCAGCCCGAACCGCTCGTCGGCGTCATCGTCGCCCGCCAGCGGCACACCCAGCAGCCAGATGGCATCACCGGCCGCGCGCCAGGCTTGGCCGGTGACACGGGCAAGATCGGGCACCAGACCCACCATCCCCACCACGGGGGTGGGATGGATCGGCTGCAGGCGCCCGTCGGGCAGGCGGGTCTCGTTGTAGAGGGAGACGTTGCCGCCGGTGACCGGTGTACCGAGCGCGGCGCAGGCCTCCGACAGGCCGCGGCAGGCCATCGCCAGCTGCCAGTAGCCGGTGGGGTGGTCGGGGGAAGGGAAATTGAGGTTGTCGGTCACGGCCAACGGCTCGGCCCCCACGCAGCTGAGGTTGCGGGCCGCTTCGGCCACCGCCGCCATCGCGCCCCGCTGCGGATCGAGGGCCACCCAGCGGTTGGGGCAATCCACCACCGCCGCCACGCCGCGCTGGGCCGGCAGCAACGAGCCAGGCCCCTGCTGAGGCCGGAGCCGCACCACAGCCGCGTCGGCGCCGCCGGGGGGCATCACGGTATTGCCCTGCACCTGGTGGTCGTACTGGCGGTACACCCAGCGCTTGCTCGCGATCGTGGGCGTGTCGAGCAGGGCCAGCAGCACCTGGTTCCAGCTGAGCGGTGACTGGCCCGCCGGGGTGATACCGGCGGTGTCGGCGGGCGGCAGCTGGGCCTCGCTCCACTGCCAGTGGGCCTGGATCTCGGCGGGCGGGGCAGCGAGCAGCTCGTGGTGGTTGATCGGGGTGTCGTCGGCCAGGGCATTGGCCGGTACTTCGGCGGCCACCGCGCCGTGCTGCAGCACCCGCACCACGTTCTCGGCCACCACGCGGCCCACCACCGCGGCCTGCAGGCCCCAGCGGCGGAAGCGCTCCATCAGCGGCTGCTCGCGGCCCTGACGCACCACGAACAACATGCGCTCCTGCGATTCCGACAGCAGGAACTCGTAGGCAGTCATGCCGTCTTCGCGGGCCGGCACGCGGTCGAGATCGAGCTCCACACCCACGCCCCCCTTGGCAGCCATCTCCGAGCAGCTGCAGGTGAGGCCGGCGGCGCCCATGTCCTGGGCGGCCACCACATCGCCGCTCTGGAAGGCTTCCAGGCAGGCCTCGATCAGCCCCTTCTCCAGGAAGGGATCCCCCACCTGCACCGCCGGGCGGGCATCGAGGGAGGCTTCGGTGAGCTCGGCGGAGGCAAAACTGGCCCCGCCCATGCCATCCCGGCCGGTGGTGCTGCCCACGTAGACCACCGGATTGCCCACGCCCGCCGCACCCGAACGCACAATCTCCTCGGTTTCCATCAGCCCCAGGGCCATGGCGTTGACCAGCGGGTTGCCGCTGTAGCTGGGATCGAAGGCCACCTCCCCTCCCACCGTCGGCACACCGACGCAGTTGCCGTAATGGGCGATGCCGGCCACCACGCCCTCCATCAGCCCCACATTGCGTGGATCCTCCAGCGGACCGAAGCGCAGGGCATTGAGCAGCGCGATCGGGCGCGCGCCCATGGTGAAGATGTCGCGCAGGATGCCGCCCACACCGGTGGCCGCGCCCTGGAAGGGCTCCACGGCCGAAGGGTGGTTATGGCTTTCGATCTTGAAGGCCAGATGCTGACCCTCGCCCAGGTCGACGACGCCGGCGTTCTCACCGGGCCCCACCAGGATGCGCGGCCCGGTGGTGGGGAACTGGCCGAGCAGGGGGCGGGAGTTGCGGTAACAGCAGTGCTCCGACCACATCACCCCGAACATGCCCAGCTCGGCGCGGTTCGGTGCCCGGCCCAGCCGCAGCACGATCTCGTCGTAGTCCGCCTGGCTGAGGCCCTCCTTGCGCAGAGCTTCGGCAAGCGGAAAGGAGGGGGAGGACACCAGGCGGCCGCAGGCAGGAAAGCGCAGTCTGGCCGAGCGAGCGCCCACGGCCGCCGGGGGATCGGCGGGTTCAGACCCAGGGATCCGTGTCGCTGGCGTAGCGGCTGCCCCGCCGGGACGGTCCCTCGCTGACAGGCTGGGTCCGACGGTAGCGGTCCGTGTCCGGTTCGAGCTCCGGATCGTCCTCAGGCGAGTCCCAGGCCCTGGGCCCATCGTCGCGATCCTCCAGACGATCGTCGTCGTCCCAGTCGTCCAGCGGGTCGCCGTCCGGTTGACGCCGGCCGGAATCGGCGTCCTGCCAGGGCGGACCGTCCCGCTGCGGCTCCTGCCAGGGGGGTTCCTCCAGCCAGCCTTCCAGCCGTTCCTCGAAGCGTCCGCCCACCTCCTGGAACTGATCCCTGATCCGGGTGGTCTCCTGACCCACCTGATCCCGCCAGCGGCGTGAGCGGCGCAGAAACTCCTGCCGCACACTGGCCTTGGCCAGCGGCAGGTCGTCGAGGCCGCCGAGGCCGGTGAGCACCTGGCCGGGCTGCTGATCGACGATCCGATCGGGAGTGAGGCGCCAGCGGCTGGTGCCCGGCAGGCGCGGATCGCTGCGCGACACCAGGTAGTGCAGGATGCGCCCACTGCGCAGCTCCACGGCCGCATCCGCCACCGTGCCCAGCACGGAACCCCCAGCGCCGGTCAGGGCGGCATCGAACAGCGTGGGCAGGCGTTCGAGCGTGGCCGGATCGGTGACGGCCGGTTCGCCCAGCACCAAAGCCTCCAGTTCACCGAGGCCGCGCAGCTGGTCGAGGCGCCAGACCAGCCGGCGGGTGCCGAAGGCGGAGGGCTTGCTGGCCCAGCCGAGCAGGCGGTGCACCGGCGGGTGCATCCAGCCCATCAGTCCGGGGCCGTGGTCGAGGCCCTGATCGCAGCGCACCCGCAAGCGCAGCAGGTCGGAGAGGAGCAGCTGAGCGGGAAGGCTCACGGCATCAGCTGCGGATCTGCACGGGCATCACCAGGTAGGTGAAGCTCGGATCCTTCAGCGGCGCCAGCACGGCGGGCGTGGTGGGGGCATTGCAGCGCAGCTCGACCCGGTCGGCGGTCATCGCTTTGAGGCCATCGAGCACGTAGCGCACATTGAAGGCGATCTCGATCGCGTCCCCTTTCACCAGCGCCGGCAAGGATTCCGAGCCGCTGCCCACATCCTGGGCGTCAGCACTGATGCGCAGGATGTCGGCGGATGGGTCGCTGCTCAGCTTCACCACGTTGTTGTGCTGATCGGCCACCACGGCCACCCGCTCCAGGGCGTTGACGAAGGCGCGGCGGTCGAGCTCAAGCGTGCGGCTGAAGGAGGCGGGAATCAGCTGGCCGTAGTTGGGATAGGTGCCGTCGAGGCTGCGGCTGGTGAGCACCTGATCCGCCCAGACGAACACCACCTGCCCGCGTTCGCTGAACAGGCTCACCGGCTCCTGCGACTGGCGGGAGGACAGCAGGCGCTCAAGTTCACGCAGGGAGCGGGCCGGCACCGTGACCGCAAAGCTCGGCGCCTCTTCCGCGTCCGTTGCGCCGTTACCGGGGCCCGCACCGGCAGCAGCGGCCGCCGCATTGTCGAGACGCAGCACCGAGAGGCGGTGGCCGTCGGTGGCGGCGCATTCGAGACCGTCGTGCTCCAGGCCGAGATGCACGCCGGTGAGCAACTGCTTCGCCTCATCCGGGCTGCTGGCGAACAGGGTGGCGCGCAGGCCCTTGATCAGCGCGTCCGCTTCCAGCCGGATCGGAGCGCCGGTCTGCACCAGCGGGAGGTCGGGAAAATCCTCCGCCGACAGCCCGCGCATCTGGTAGCTGCCAGAGAAACTGGTGAGCTCCACCTGCTCCTGGCCTTCGGGGCACTCCAGGGTGATCGGACTGTCGGCGGAGAGCCGGGAAACGATCTCGCCGAACAGGCGGGACGGCAGCGTGATCGCGCCGCTGGTTTCCACCGCCGCAGGCAGGCTCGTCTGGATGCCGAGATTGAGATCGAAGCCGGTGAGGCTCAACCGGCCGGTGCCGGCATCGGCGGTGAGCAGCACGTTGGCCAGCACCGGATGGGTCGGCCGGGCCGCCACCGCGCGGCTGACCAACTGAAGGCTGGCGCTCAGTTCCGCCTGGGAGCAGACCAGCTTCATCGTTTCGAGACTCCGGGTGGGATGCCCTTTTCGGGCCCCACCACGCTTCCACAAGCCGGGGCGATCCGCAACGGCGGACGACCGTCAGCGCCCTTTTCCACGCCCGTTTTCCGCGATCCTTCTACGGAAGTTCTCTCTTTCAGAAAAAGGAGAAAAGCAGCCGTAGTCGTAGGGGGTGTGGAAATCGGGGAGAAACTCAGAAAGCTAGTTGCAGCAAGGGATCTGGCTCAACAGGCATGGGGAGAACCGCTGACGGAAACCGCACGTTTTCCCCTTTTCCACGATTTCCCTGCCTGAGGAAAACCGACGCTCTGTTCGGGGCCCAGATTCAGCCGCACTTTTCCACCGCTGGCCCCCGTTTTTCCCTGGGACGGTCTGTTCACCGGCCGACATCAAAACGCCACGCTTCTGGCCGCTTCAGGGCTTTCCAGCGGCGCTGTCCGTGCCCGAACGCCAAAAACCCCCGTCCAAGAAAGGCCGTGGGCGGGGGCTCCTGGTTGATCAGACGGGCTTCAGCCCTGGTCTCAGAAGCCCATCACCTTGGCGACCACGTCCACCTCCGGCGCCAGGCCGGCATGGAAGGCGCCGTCGCTGTGATCGATCGCGGTGCCGGGATCCTTCAAGCCGTTGCCGGTGAGCACACAGACCACCGTGGCTCCTGCCGGCACCTCCGCTGCCCGCTGCAGCAGGCCGGCCACCGAAGCGGCGCTGGCGGGTTCGCAGAACACCCCTTCCTCCCGGCCCAGCAGCTTGTAGGCCTCCAGGATCTCCTGATCGGTGACCGCATGGAAGGCCCCGTTGCTCTGCTCACGCACCGCCAGGGCCTTTTCGCGGTTGGCCGGGTTGCCGATGCGGATCGCCGTGGCGATGGTGTCCGGTTGCTCCACCGTGTGGCCCAGCACCAGGGGGGCGGAGCCGCTGGCCTGGAAGCCCATCATCCGGGGCAGCCGCTGGCTGTGCCCGGCCTGCCGGTACTCCTGGAAGCCCATCCAGTAGGCGCTGATGTTGCCGGCATTGCCCATCGGGATGCACAGCCAGTCGGGGGCATCGCCAAGCGCATCGACCACCTCGAAGGCGGCCGTCTTCTGGCCCTGCAGCCGGAAGGGGTTGAGGGAATTGACCAGGGTGACGGGGTAGCTGTCGGCCACCTCGCGCACGATCGCCAGCGCCCGGTCGAAGTTGCCCTTCACCGCCAGCACCTCGGCGCCGTACATCAGCGCCTGGGCCAGCTTTCCCTGGGCCACGTAGCCATCGGGGATGAGCACGAAGGCGCGCATGCCACCGCGCTTGGCATAGGCCGCGGCCGCGGCGGAGGTGTTGCCGGTGCTCGCGCAGATCACCGCTTCAGCGCCGGCTTCGCGCGCCTTGCTCACCGCCATCGTCATCCCCCGGTCCTTGAAGCTGCCGGTGGGGTTGAGGCCGTCGTACTTGAGGAACACCTTCACGCCGCGGCCCACGCGCGCCGCAATCGCCGGCGCGGGGATCAGCGGGGTGGCGCCTTCGCGCAGCGTGATCACCGGCGTGCGATCGCTGACCGGCAGCCAGGGGCGGTAGGCCTCGATCAGCCCCGGCCAGTCCTGCAGCGTGGGCTTCGCGCCCAGGCGCCTGAGGGCAGAGAGCAGCGGCACGGGCGCGACGGAGCAGGCTGTGGCGAATCTACGCGGCGGTTAAGAAGCGCCGAGAGAGCTCACCGCCCTGAGAGCTGGCTTTGGGGCCTGGAGCGATTCAGGAGCCCTTGGCATCGGGTGCGCTGGCGGGTGGCTGGCCGGGGGCGCTGGCTGGAGGGCTGGTGGACGGGGCCGGGGGGCCGGAGGGCCGTTCATTGCCCTCCCGCAGGCCGTCAAGCGGGGATTCGGAGAAGAACCGCACCAGATCGGCGATCGAATTGGTTTTGCCCACCAGGCTGAGCAGGGCCGGGATGTTGATCGCCAGCTCGTTGGCGGGGTAGGCCCTCAGAAAGCCGGTGGGGGTGAGGGTGCCATTGCCGTTGCTGATGCCGATGATCAGGGCGGAGCGGAGCGCCGGAACGCCGGTGCCCGGTGCCCGCAACGGCGCGAAGATGCCCGCCAGGCGCTGCAGGATCGCCTCGCCGATGCGGGTGGACAGCAGACGGCTGGTAAGCACCAGCGGCAGGGTGATCTTCTGGTTCAGCAGCCGTGCCACATCTTCCGGGTTCTGGCGGCCGATCTTGAGCACGTCGGCCAGCAGGCCGCGTGCCTGGCCGGTGGCGGCCAGATGGTCGAGATCAGCGACCGGGATCGAGCGCCGGAAGGCGCCGCTGACGAAAACCAGTTGCTCGGCCGCCTGAAGACTCGGAGCGGCCGTGCTCAGCGAGAGCCCGAGCAGGACCCCCAGGACGTTGGGGCGGATGCGCAACTGAAACTCCCTGGCTGGACGCTGATCCTAGAAGCTGCCGACCGGTGCCATTCCAGCGGCTCGACGGGTTTCCGGCGCCACCAGCACGTCTCGCAGCAGGCGCACCACCCCCCGCTCCGCCAACCCCTGGGCCAGCTGCAGCCCCATGCGGCGCAGGTCGGGTTCCGCCAGCAACCGTGGCAGCCGGCGCAGCAGCAGACGGGGTTCGAAGCCCGGCACATCGCGCAGCACCACCAGGAGTTGCTGCACGGGTTCAAGATCCAGCAACTGGGCGTCGATCGCACTCATCCGCTCCATGCCCCGCAGGCCCGGTGGCTGGAGCCGTGTCGGCAGCCGCCTCCCCATCGCCTGCACGGCCCGCCAGCCGAGCGCATCGAGCCGGTCGACCATCGCATCGACCAGCTGCTGGCGCAGCATGCCTCCCTTGGGCGAGAAGAGGAAATCGAGCACCTGATCCAGCAGACCCTCCACATCCAGCTGGTCTTGAAGGGAAGCGCTGCTGATCAGATTTTCCAGCCGCTGCCAGCGGAACTCATCACCATCAAAGAGCATCTCGCGCAGGCTGCGGCGCAGATCCGGATCCGGATCCTCCATCAGCCGGCGGGCGAAGTAAGGGTAGGCCGCACCGAGAATCTTGAACTCCGGATCCACACTCAGGGCAATGCCTTCAAGCGTGACCAGCGAGCGGATGATCAGGGCGTAGTAAGGCGGCACCTGAAAGGGGAAGCGGTACATCACACCGGAGAGATCGTCGGTGACCGCCTTGAAATCCATCCGGCTCACTCCCATCTCCAGGGCCTGGCCGAACACCGATTCGAACGCCGGCACAATCGGCTCCAGATTCACCTCTTCGCCCAGAAAACCGAGCTGCACGAAATCGGTGGAGAGGGCTGAGAAGTTGCGGTTCACCAGGTGCACCACCGCCTGGATCAGCCCGGTGCGCGATTCGCGGCTCACCTCGCTCATCATGCCGAAATCCAGGTAAGCCAGGCGGCCATCCGGTAGGGCCAGCAGATTGCCGGGGTGGGGATCGGCGTGGAAAAAGCCGTGCTCCAGCAGTTGCTGCAGGCTGCAGTTCACGCCGATCTGCACCATGTGGTCGGGGTCGATGCCGAGCGAGCGCACCGCCTCCAGATTGGTGAGTTTCACCCCATCGATCCACTCCATTGTGAGCACGCGGCGGCTGGTGGCCTCGTGATAGATGGCCGGTACGGCGATGTTCGGGTTGTGCTGGTGGAGCCTGGCAAAGGTTTCGGCGTTCCTGGCTTCGTTGAGATAATCCATCTCCTCGAATACCCGCTTACCCAGTTCATCGATCAGGGCCACCAGATCGCTGCGCACCAGGCCTACATTCCGGTTGATCCAGGCGGCGATGTTGCGCACGATGTAGAGATCGAGCGTGATCTGCTCGCGCAGACCAGGGCGCTGCACCTTCACCGCCACCGCCTGGCCGTCCTTGAGCGTGCCCCTATGCACCTGGCCGAGTGAAGCGGCGGAGATCGGCTCGCGATCGAGCTGGGCGTAGATCTCGGAGACGGGCGCACCCAGATCTTCTTCGATGCAGGCCATGGCCAGTGCACCGTTGAAACCGGGCAATTGATCCTGCAGCTGGGCCAGCTCCTCCAGCAGCACCGGCGGCACGATGTCGGGCCGGGTGGAGAGGGCCTGGCCGGCCTTGATGAAGGCGGGACCGAGCGCCACCAGCAGCTGGGCGCATTCGCGCGCCCGCTCCCGGGCCCGGTCGGGGTTGCTGAGCAGGCCGGTGAAGCGATCGACGGCCACACCCACCAGGAACAGACTGATGGGCATCAGGGTCTGCCAGAGCCGCAGCAGCAGACGCCGGGGGTGACCGGCGTAGAGGCGGGTGATCGCCGCCGGGTCGTAGCTGAGCAGGCCGGCGGCTTCGATGAAGTCGCTGAGCTCCGCAGGGGTGCTCACATGGTCGGAGCGAACCATCACGGGGCAGATCGATCAACCCCTTCTAAACGAATCTCAGCGTCGCTACGGTCGGGCAGACGGCTGAGGCACCGGGTGCTCACGGGACTGCGCCTCGAGAACATCGCGCTGGTGGAGAGCCTGGAGCTGGAGTTCTCCACGGGCTTCACCGTGCTCACCGGTGAAACCGGTGCCGGCAAGTCATTGCTGCTCGATGCCCTCGATGCCCTGCTGGGCGGCGGCTCCGGCGTGCGCCTGCTGCGCAAGGGCACCGAGCGGAGCCTGATCGAAGCCCAGTTCACCACCACCGCGCCGGTGCAGGCCTGGCTGCAGCAGCAGCAGCTGGATCAGCAGCTTGCCGGTCCCGAATCCGATGGCCTCGATCAGAACGGAGACGAGCCTGCCGACCCACCGGTGGACCTGGTGCTCAGCCGCGAATGGCGCAGCAACGTCGAGCGCATCCAGAGCCGCAGTCGCATCAACGGCGTGGTGGTGAACCGCCAGCAGCTGCTGGAGTTGCGGCCCTTGCTGCTGGACCTCACCGTGCAGGGTCAGACCCAGGAACTGGCCCGTCCCGGCCAGCAGCGTCAGTGGCTGGACCGCTGCGGTGGTGACGCGCTGGCCACCTGTCTGGGGCCGGTGCGGCAGGCGGTGCGCAGCTGGCGCCAGGCGGCCGCTCGGCTGGAGCAGGCGCGGGCGGACCGCGACCGGCTGGAGCGGGAACGGCAGGAGGCCTGCCAGCAGCTCGAGGCGCTGGAGGCTGCCGCCCTCGACGACCCCAACGAACGCCTGCGGCTGCAGCAGGACCAGGACCGCCTCGCCCATGCGGTGCGGCTGCAGGAAGGGGTGATGCTGCTGCTGGGACGGCTGGTGGAAGGGGCCGAAGAGGCCCCGGCAGCGCTCGATCATCTGGCCGCCTGCGAACAGGTGCTGCAACAGCTGGCCGGCTTCGACGCCAGCCTCGGGCCCCTGGTGGAGCGCTGTGGCGAAGCGCTGCAGGACGTGCAGGACCTGGCCCGCGACCTGGAGCGCTATGGCGGTGCCCTCGACAGCGATCCCTCCAGCCTGGAAGCGGTGCAGGAGCGGCTGGCCCTGCTCAAGGGATTGGAGCGCCGCCACGGCCGCGATCTGGCGGGGCTGATCGAGCAACGCGACCAGCTACGCATGCGCCTCAGCGGTGGGGCTGCCGCCGCCCTCGAAGCTCTTGAGGCCGATGAGCAGCAGGCCCGCCTGCTGCGGGATCAGGCCTGCAGCCTGCTCAGCGCCCAGCGGCAGCGGGCGGCGCGGCAGCTGGAGGAGCAGCTGACGGCCTCGCTGCGGCCGATGGGCCTGGCCGATGTGCGCTTTTCGGTGGCGATCGAGCCGACGCCCCCGGCGGAGGAGGGGGCCGATGCGGTCACCTTTCTGTTCTCCGCCAACCCTGGCCAGCCGCTGGCTCCCCTGCGGGAAGTGGCCTCCGGTGGCGAGATGAGCCGCTTCCTGCTGGCGCTGAAAACCTGCCTGGCGGCGGCGGATCCGGGTGTCACCCTGCTGTTCGATGAAATCGACAGCGGCGTGAGCGGCCGCGTGAGTGGCGCCATCGCCGCGCTGCTGCGCCAGCTGGCTGCCCAGCGCCAGGTGTTCTGTGTGACCCATCAGCCGCTGGTGGCCGCCGCTGCCGATCACCATTTCCAGGTGAGCAAGGCGGTGGAGGCGGGCCGCACCCTCACCCGGGTGCGCCCGCTGCGGGACACCCAGGCACGTCAGCAGGAGCTGGCGGAACTGGCAGGGGGCGACTTCGGTGAGGCCCATCGCTACGCGGCCGGGCTGCTGGAGCGAAGCTGAGCGGAGCGCCGTTTCCGTTGCCGTCGAGGGGCGGCACCCTGCCCATCAGGAGACACCCGTAGACTCAGACGCTCTAGACGAGGCCGGATGCCCCGCGCGAGCATCGTTTCTGGGCCCAAGGGCACATCGTCTGAGCCTGACGCCACGTCGACCACAGCCAGCACCACGGTCCCGGCCCTTGACAAGGAAGAGGCGGCGAAGCTGCGCTCCCTCAACGGCGGCGCCCTCGAGGACGTGATCCGTGTGCGTGGCGCCCGCCAGCACAACCTCAAGGACGTGGATCTCACCATCCCGCGCAACCGGCTGGTGGTGTTCACCGGTGTGAGCGGCAGCGGCAAGAGCTCGCTGGCCTTCGACACGATCTTCGCCGAAGGGCAGCGCCGCTACGTCGAGAGCCTTTCCGCCTACGCGCGCCAGTTCCTCGGTCAGGTGGACAAGCCCGATGTGGATGCGATCGAGGGGCTTTCCCCGGCGATCTCGATCGACCAGAAGTCCACCAGCCACAACCCTCGCTCCACCGTCGGCACGGTCACGGAGATTCAGGACTATCTCCGCCTGCTGTTCGGGCGCGCCGGCGAACCCCACTGCCCTCAGTGCGACCGCTCGATCCGGCCCGAGAGCATCGACGAGATGGTCGACCGGATCTCCTCCCTGCCGGAGGGCACCCGCTACCAGCTGCTGGCGCCGGTGGTGCGGGGCAAGAAGGGCACCCACACCAAGCTGCTCAGCGGCCTGGTGGCCGAAGGATTCGCCCGTGTGCGCATCAACGGCGAGGTGCGCGAACTCTCCGACAACATCGAGCTCGACAAGAACCACGCTCACAACATCGAGGTGGTCGTCGACCGGCTGGTGGCGCGAGAGGGCATCAACGAACGGCTCACCGACTCCCTGCGCACCTGCCTCAAGCGCGGCGACGGCCTTGCGCTGGTGGAGGTGGTCCCCAAGACCGGCGAGCAGCTGCCGGAAGGGGTGGAGCGTGAGCGGCTCTATTCCGAGAACTTCGCCTGCCCCGTGCACGGCGCCGTGATCGAAGAGCTGTCCCCCCGGCTGTTCTCGTTCAACAGCCCCTACGGCGCCTGCCCCGATTGCCATGGCCTCGGCCATCTGCGCAAGTTCACCGAGGAACGGGTGGTGCCCGATCCCGCCCTGCCGGTGTATGCGGCGGTGGCGCCTTGGAGTGAAAAGGACAACAGCTACTACTTTTCCTTGCTGTTCAGCGTGGGGGAAGCCTTCGGTTTCGAGATCAAGCAGCCCTGGAACCAGCTCACCAAAGACCAGCAGCAACTGCTGCTGCACGGCAGCCCTGAGCCGATCGCCATCAAGACCGACAGCCGGTACACCAAGAGCCAGGGCTACCTGCGCCCGTTCGAAGGCATCCTGCCGATCCTGGAGCGGCAGCTGCGCGACGCCAGCGGCGAGGCGATCCGCCAGAAGCTGGAGAAGTACCTGGATCTGGTGCCCTGCGGCACCTGCCATGGCCTGCGGCTGCGTCCTGAGGCGCTGGCGGTGAAGGTGGGGCCGTATGCGATCACCGATCTCACCAATGTGAGCGTCGCCGACACGCTGCAGCGGATCGAGTCATTGATGGGGGTCGGGGAGGCGGAAGGGGCGGACCCCCTGCTCAATCCCCGCCAGATCCAGATCGGCGATCTGGTGCTGCGTGAGATCCGCATGCGCCTGCGCTTCCTGCTGGATGTGGGCCTCGATTACCTCAGCCTCGACCGCCCGGCCATGACCCTCTCCGGCGGAGAGGCCCAGCGCATCCGCCTCGCCACCCAGATCGGCGCCGGGCTCACCGGCGTGCTCTACGTGCTGGATGAACCCAGCATTGGCCTGCACCAGCGCGACAACGACCGCCTGCTCAACACCCTCTTCCGGCTCCGCGACCTGGGCAACACCTTGATCGTGGTGGAACACGACGAGGACACGATCCGCGCTGCCGACCACCTGGTGGACATCGGCCCGGGCGCGGGCGTGCACGGCGGCCGGATCGTGGCCGAGGGCACGCTCGAGAACCTGCTGGCGGAGGAGGACTCACTCACGGGGGCCTACCTGAGCGGGCGGCGCTCGATTCCGACCCCGCCCGAGCGGCGCACCAGCAGCAGCCGCAAGCTCTCACTGCTCAATTGCTCCCGCAACAACCTGCAGGGGCTCGATGTCGACATTCCGCTCGGCCGCCTGGTGGCGATCACCGGGGTGAGCGGCAGCGGCAAGAGCACCTTGATCAACGAACTGCTCCACCCGGCGCTCGAGCACAAGCTGGGCCTGAAGGTGCCGTTCCCGTCCGGTCTCGATGAATTGCGGGGCATTCAATCGGTCGACAAGGTGATCGTGATCGACCAGAGCCCGATCGGCCGCACCCCCCGCTCCAACCCCGCCACCTACACGGGCGCCTTCGATCCGATCCGCCAGGTGTTTGCCGCCACGGTGGAGGCCAAGGCCCGCGGCTATCAGGTGGGCCAGTTCAGCTTCAACGTGAAAGGTGGACGCTGCGAGGCCTGCAGTGGCCAGGGCGTGAATGTGATCGAGATGAATTTCCTGCCCGATGTGTATGTGCAGTGCGATGTCTGCAAGGGGGCGCGCTACAACCGTGAAACGCTTCAGGTGGCCTACAAAGGCCACACGATTGCAGATGTGCTGCAGATGACGGTGGAACAGGCAGCCGACGTGTTCAGCGCCATTCCCCAGGCGGCCGACCGGCTGCGCACCCTGGTGGATGTGGGGCTGGGCTACATCAAGCTGGGCCAACCCGCTCCCACGCTCTCCGGCGGTGAAGCCCAGCGGGTGAAGCTGGCCACCGAACTCTCCAAGCGGGCCACCGGCAAAACCCTCTATCTGATCGATGAACCCACCACCGGCCTGAGCTTCTACGACGTCCACAAGCTGATGGATGTGATGCAGCGCCTTGTGGACAAGGGCAACTCGATCGTGGTGATCGAACACAACCTCGATGTGATCCGTTGTGCCGACTGGTTGGTGGATCTGGGCCCCGAAGGCGGCAACAAGGGGGGCCAGATCGTGGTGGCCGGCACGCCGGAGCAGGTGGCCGAGCATCCCACCAGCCATACGGGCCGCTACCTCCAGCAGGTGCTGGCTCAGCATCCACCGGTGGCCCTTTCGGCCTGAAGCCATCACCACCAACCGACCAACGGCCAGCGGGAGGGGATCATGGAGGCATCACCGCTCCAACGTCGTGGCCCAGCGTCGATTCAAGCCGGCGGCAACCGCCCTGCTGACCGTTGCCGGGCTAGTGGGGGGCCTCGCCTTGGCGCCCTCCCGTGCCCAGGCGCTGGAGCGGGTGCAGATGCGGCTGCCGCTGCTGGATACCGACTTCACAGTGAAGCTGAGCGAGCTCAGCAGCCCTGCCAGCCTGTTGGCCGGCAACAGCGACCTGGCCGAGCTGGACCGCGCCACCGATGGAGCGGTGGGCCGCAAGTTCGTGGACCTGTTCAATGCCCCGCTGCCGCTGCAGGTGACGGCCGTGGTCGACACCTCCGCGACCTCGCCCCTGCTCAATCAGGCCCTGCTGCTGGTGTCGGCGCTCGGCGGCATCGACGGCCTGCCGGAGCCGTTCACCGGGGAGGATCTTTCCAGGGTGCTGGACCAGGCGGCGGCCAAGGGTCCGCTCACCATGCTCACTGTGCTGCGGGCCCTGCCCGGAAAAACGGCCACGATCGATCTGGGCCGCGCCCTGTTCGCCGTGCAGCGGCTGGCGCGGCAGCAGCAGCCGGCCGATACCCTGCTGGCCGCGCAGCCGGCGGCGGCGGAAGATCCGGCCCTGCGCTCAGCGGGTCCACTGGCCACGCAACGCGCTGAACTCACGATTCCCGTGGCCTACCGGCCCCAGCCGTTGTCCGTGGTGGTGGTCCGCCCGACCACAGGCGCCAACAACCGCCTGGTGGTGATCTCCCACGGTCTGTGGGACAGCCCGGAAAGCTTTGAGGGCTGGGGGCGCCATCTCGCCAGCCACGGCTACACCGTGCTCCTGCCCCGCCACCCCGGCAGCGACCGGCAGCAGCAGAGCGCCATGCTCTCCGGCAAGGTGCCGCCGCCGGGCCCGGAGGAGCTGCGGATGCGGCCCCTGGATGTGAGCGCCGTGATCGATGCCGTCGCTGCCGGTGGCCTGGGCCTGCCGCCCGGCATCCGCACCGACTCCGTGGTGGCCATGGGCCAGTCGTGGGGCGCCACAACCGTGCTGCAGCTGGCCGGTGCCAAGCCCAGCGACACCCGCCTGACCGAGTTCTGCAACGACCCCTTCGATCCTTCCAGAAATCTCAGCTGGATCCTGCAGTGCAGCTTCCTCACCTCTGCCAATACCGCCGCGCTGGCGGATCCCCGCATCAAGGCGGTGGTCGCGGTCAGTCCGCCCATGTCGCTGCTGTTCGCCTCCGGTGCGGCCCAGTCCATCTCCAGCCGCGTGCTGCTGGTGAGCGGCAGCCGTGACTGGGTGGTGCCCGCCGGGCCTGAGGCGATCACGCCGATGACCCTGGAGGCGCGCAATGCCGGCGGTGGGCACAGCCTCGTGCTGGCCAAAGGCGGCGATCACTTCAATCTCGGTTCCACCTACGAGGTGGGTGGTGGGGCGCTGCGCGGCTTGCTCCTGGCCTGGACCAACGCCGCCTATGCGGCCGGGCCTGCGGTCGCCCCGCGCTCGGGTGCCCCGCAACTGCTACCAGCCAATGGCTGGGGCGACAGCGCTATTCCCTTGGTGGACGTGACCGGCGCCCTGCGTGGTCGCACCCCCTGAAGCTGAACCAGAGCGGGCTGGTGGCCGGTCCGCTCAGAAGGCCGGCAGTTCTTCGCTGTCGCTGCTGGCGGGGTGGTTGGTGTTGGTGTCCGGCATCCAGTAACTCAGGTCGTCCTGCCAGAAGAGCCGCCCCGGCAGGCGGTTGGTGCTGAGCTTGGTGGAGCCCATGGTGGAGAGCAGGGCGCCCAGCTCCATCGGCGTGAGATCGGTTTTTACGTTCTCGCCGGCCAGCTTGATCAGCGCCGGATACTGGGCCACCGTGCCGGGCTGGGCCAGCTTGCGGAACACTTCCCGCAGCACCATCTGCTGACGCTCCATGCGGCCGAGATCGCCCAGTTCATCGTTGCGGTAGCGCAGGAAGCCTTCAAGGGCTTCGCCCTTGAGCAGCTGCACGCCCGGGTAGAGGTCAATGTAAAGGTCCTGGCGGCTGTCGGTGTAGTACATCCGCTTGGGCACATCCACCTCCACACCGCCCAGGGCATCGGCCAGCTTCTGCACGGCATTGAGGTTGACCAGCACGTAGCGGTCCACCGGAGTGCCCAGCAAGCTGGTGAGCTGTGCCTTCACTTCCTCCACACCACCCATGGCATAGAGGGCATTGGCCTTCAGCACGCCGTGCTGGTCGGATTCGATAAAGGTGTCCCGCGGCACCTGGGTCAGCCGGGTGATGCCGTCCTGCACCTCCACGGTGAACATCACATCGGTATTGGCGGCCACGTGATCGGTGCCCAGCACCACGATGCGGTGCTGGTCGAGGCCGAGGGGCGCCACCAGGCTGCTGACCGAGGGGGCCGCTTTCATCAGCCCGGCCATCAAGGCGCCCAGCAGCTGGGGAAGGGGCCCGGTGACGAGCAGGCTCAGGCCCACTCCACAGGCCAGACCCAGCAGCGCAGAGGGGCGATGCAGACGGCGACGGGGGCTCTTGCCACCATTGCCCCGGCGCGGTGCACCTTCCGCCGGCGCGCCTTCCTGAAGGCCAGCGGCAGGGTCAGCCGTCGACCCAAGGTCTTGGACCCGGGCCGTGACGGAGAGAGGGCTACGACGCGACTGGGCCTTGGGCATTGAGGTTTCCGATGGCCG
Source organism: Cyanobium sp. ULC065 (assembly GCF_977927515.1). The sequence goes on from NZ_OZ376393.1 coordinate 305,296, forward strand.
CACCATAAAACCCATTCCCCTGGCTGGCCAGGTCAGGGACCTGCCACCACCTCCACCCGGGCGGCGGCGCGATCGGCCCGCTCCCGTGCCTCAGCCAGATCGGTGCCGCGCGCCAGGGCCACACCCATGCGCCGGTGGGGCCGTGCTTCCGGCTTGCCGAACAGCAGCACGGTGGTGTCGGGTTCGGCCAGGGCTGCCGCCACGCCGGTGTAGGCCACGCTGCTGAGCTGCTCGCCGGCCAGGATCACCCGGCTGGCGGCGGGACCGGTGGATTGGATGGCGGGGATCGGCAGCCCCAGCACGGCGCGCAGGTGCAGTTCGAACTCGCTGAGGTTCTGGCCGGCCAGCGTCACCAGGCCCGTGTCGTGCGGCCGGGGCGAGAGTTCCGAGAACACAACCGCACCGGGGTCCGTGGAGCCGGCAGCACCGGTGAGGAAGAACTCCACGCCGAACAGTCCAGCACCGCCAAGGTGATCGGTGACCTTCAAGGCCATTGCCTGGGCTGCCTCCAGCTGAGCCGGTGCGAGGCAGGCGGGCTGCCAGCTGCATTGGTAGTCGCCCCGTTCCTGCACGTGGCCGATCGGCGGGCAGAACAGCGTGGGGCCGTTCCACTGCCGCACTGTGAGCAGGGTGATCTCCTGCTCGAACTGCAGGAACTCCTCCACGATCACCCGCGCACCGGCCCCGCGCGCGCCCGCCAGCGCCGCCTCCCAGGCCGCCGCGATGCCTTCGGGGCCCTGTACCACGCTCTGCCCCTTGCCCGAGGAGCTCATCACCGGCTTCACCACCACGGGCCAACCGAGCGGCGCGGCGGCGGCGGCCAGTTCCTCGGCGCTGCTGGCATAGGCGAAGCGGGCGGTGCGCAGGCCCAGGGTGCCGGCGGCCAGATCCCGGATGCGATCACGGTTCATGGTCACGGCTGTGGCCTGCGCCGTGGGAATCACGGTGACGCCTTCCGCCTCCAGTTCAGCCAGGGCATCCACGGCCAGGGCCTCGATCTCCGGGATCACCAGATCCGGCCGGTGGCGCCGCACCACGGCCAGCAGCGCCGCCGCATCGGTCATCGGGATCACCTCCGCCGCATCGGCCACCTGCATGGCGGGCGCACCGGCGTAGCGGTCGACGGCGATCACGCGGCAACCGAGGCGCTGGGCGGAGATGGCCACTTCTTTGCCCAGCTCGCCGCTGCCCAGCAGCATCAGGGTGCGAGGGAAGGTGGGCGCCGTCATCACGGGGGGGCAGGTGCCCTTGATCCTGCTCCCCCGCTTGGCCCTGCTAGAAGAGCAGCGTGTCGGCCCCGCCTGCCTTGATCGTTTCGCCCGCCGTTCTGGCCTTCGCGTCCACCGGTGACGGCGTCGATGGGCTGCCGTTCGGATGGACGATCGACGGCCTGCAGAATGGTGTGCTGATCTATCTCGGCCTCTCTTCGCTGGCGTTCGTGATCGTGTGGCTGGTGGGCTTCCTGCGTCGCTCCTGAGCGCCGCGACCTCCCCGCCGCGACCCACTGCTTCAGCCAGCAGGCCCCCAACAGAACGTCCCGATCAAAACGCCGATCAGCCCGGCCTGGTCAGGAATCGGCGATCAGGTCGAGCTGGCGCACCGGCGGCTCCTCGCTCACGAAGCCATAGGCCTCGAACACCTGTGCATCGGCGTGGGTGATGTGCTGGCCGTCGCTGTGGCGCTCCAGTTGGAAGCCCTCCTGCGCCATGCGCCGCATCAGGCCGGCGGCCTCCTCAAAGCGGGCTGCCATCGCCTCGAGGCTGGCGCAATCGGCCGTCAGGCCCGTTTCCTTCCAGGTGAAGTAAGCCAAGGCGACGCTCGCAGTGCGGGGAATGGACGCGGGGGTGGGAGCCACCCTCTCGATTCTGCTCAGCTCCGCCTCAATTCTGCTCAGCTCTGCCCTGCGCCGCAGCGCTCGAGGCTCAGGGCAGCAGCAGCAGGCCGAGCAGCACCAAGGCCACGCTCGCGAGCCAGAACCCCACCACGACCCGCTGTTCCGGGTTGCCCGCCAGCTCGAAATGGTGGTGCAGCGGCGCCATGCGGAACAGCCGCCTGCCCTGCCCATCGGGGCCCTTGGTGGCTTTGAACACCCACACCTGCAGGATCACCGACAGGGACTCGGCCACGAACACCCCGCCCATCACAAGCAGGGGCCAGAGGCTGTTGGTGAGCAGGGCCACCGCCGTGAGCGCCGCCCCCATTGCCAGCGAGCCGGTGTCGCCCATGAACACCCGGGCGGGGTGGCGGTTGTGGCCCAGGAAGCCCAGCCAGGCGCCCGCCATCGCCGCGCAGAAGCCGGCCATGGCGGGGTCGCCGCTGTGGCCACGCAGCATCAGCTCCAGGGCGAAGCCGGTGAACACCACGGCGCCGCAGCCTGCCGCCAGGCCGTCGAGGCCATCGGTGAGGTTGGTGGCGTTGCTTTCGGCCAGGAACACGAACAGACCCAGCGGCAGCAGCAGCAGGCCCAGCGGCAGCACCCAGCCGAACGGCAGGCCCACATCGCCGCCGAACCAGCCACGCCAGCTGCCCCAGGCCAGGAACAGCAGCGCCGCCAGCGCCTGCAGCACCAGCTTCCCCTTCGGGGTCAGGCCGGTGTTGGTGCGGCGGGTGAGGCTGCGCCAGTCGTCGAAGCCGCCGATCGCCAGGAAGGCGAGGGTGATGGCGGCCACCGCCAGCAGTCGCTCATCGGTCGGAGCGATCAGCCCGCCCACGATCACCCCCACCGGCACCACCAGCAGACCGCCCATCGTGGGGGTGCCGGCCTTGCTGAGGTGGCCCTGGGGGCCGTCTTCCCGGATCACCTGGCCCACTTTCAGGGCCCGCAACCGCGGCACCCCCCACACACACAGCGTCCAGCTCACCAGCGCCGCCAGCAGCAGCGGCAGCGTGAGCTGGGACACCCGGAACCAGAGATCGCAGCCCAAGGCCGCCGCCACGAGCAGCAGGGTGAGGGCGCTGGCGGGTGAACGCAGCCGGCCGGGAGCGGTGAGCGGGGAGGTGGAGGCCAAGGATCAGGGGCGATGGCGGCCGTTCAGGCCCGTTCCTCGTAACCGGACGGATGGGAGGGGAAGGGTCAGTCTTCCCAGCTTTCGTCGCTTGCTTCGTCGGCGGGGCTGTAATCCTCTTTCTCGCCCATCAGGGCGGAGAGCTCCTCCTCTTCCACCGTGCTCACGTCAGGAGCGGCGGTTTCCTCATCCACCACCAGCCGGCCGCTGGTTTCCAGCCAGCTCAGCAGGTCCGGTTCGTCCCGCAGGGGGAGCACCGGTGCCGGCTCTTCCCGCCCGTAGCGGGTGAGGGAGGGATTGACGCTGTCGAGGGTGCTCATGAATGCAGATCAGCGGGGATGTTCAGGCTGGGAAAGCCAACGCTGCGCCCGGTTCGCCGATCCACCACCATAGATCAGGCCTCTGCCCCGTTTTCTTGTCGGCATCCAAGGCGGTCGGGATTCTGCGGGTATGGGCCGTTGCCCTGCTGCTCAGTGGCCTGCTGGTGGCCGCCGGCCGCCGCTGGCCGGTGGCGCTCACGCCCACGCCGGCGATCGTCTGGGCTCTGCTGCTGCTGCCCCCGCTGCTGATGGGGTTCTGGATCGCCCGCCGCTGGGGGAGAATCCAGCAACCGGATCCGAGCGAGGCACTGAGCGAATGACACAGGAGGAACGGACGTCCCGGGCGAAACGGGTGGTGCTCGCCTACTCCGGCGGGGTCGATACGAGCGTATGCATTCCTTATCTCCTGAACGAATTCGGAGTGGAGGAGGTGATCACCTTCGCGGCCGATCTCGGCCAGGGCGATGAGCTCGAGCCGATCCGCCGCAAGGCGCTCGACTCCGGCGCCAGCCAGTCGATCGTGGGTGATCTGATCGAGCCGTTCATCACCGACTTTGCCTTTCCCGCCATCCGCGCCAACGCCCTCTACGAAGGCCGCTATCCCCTCTCCACCGCCCTGGCCCGCCCGCTGATCGCCCGTCGCCTGGTGGAGGTGGCCCGTGAGGTGGGCGCCGATGCCGTGGCCCATGGCTGCACTGGCAAGGGCAACGACCAGGTGCGTTTCGATGTGGCGATCGGGGCCCTGGCGCCCGAGCTCAAGGTGCTCGCTCCGGCGCGCGAGTGGGGCATGAGCCGGGAAGAAACGATCGCCTATGGGGAGCGTTGCGGCATCCCGGTGCCGGTGAGCAAGGCCTCACCTTTTTCGATCGACCTGAACCTGCTGGGCCGCAGCATCGAGGCCGGCCCGCTGGAGGATCCCTGGGTCGAGCCGCCCGAAGAGATTTACGCCATGACCTGCTCCGTGAGCGCAGCGCCGGAGCAGCCCGAGGTGGTGGAGATCAGCTTCGAGCAGGGCAATCCGGTGGCGATCAACGGCCAACGGCTCGATCCGGTGGCGCTGGTGCGCCGCGCCAACGCCCTTGCCGGCAGCCATGGCTTCGGCCGTCTCGACATGATCGAGAACCGGGTGGTGGGGATCAAGTCGCGGGAGATCTATGAAACCCCCGGCCTGCTGCTGCTGATCAAGGCCCACCAGGAACTCGAAAGCCTCACCCTGGCCGCCGATGTGCTGCGCTACAAGCGCCAGATCGAAACCAGCTGGTCTGATCTTGTGTACCAGGGCCTCTGGTTCGGCCCGCTCAAGGAGGCGCTCGACGGCTTCCTCGACCGCACCCAGCTGACCGTCAGCGGCATGGTGCGGATCCGGCTCCACAAGGGGAATGCCACCGTGATCGGCCGCTCCTCCAGCGAAAGCCTCTACATGCCCGACATGGCCACCTACGGTGCCGACGATCGCTTCGATCACCGGGCGGCTGAGGGGTTCATCTACATGTGGGGCCTGCCCACGCGCCTGTGGGCCGCCGCGCGGCGGCGTTAGTTCAGGGGCTGGGAGTCGCGATGGCCGGAGAAGTGGTGGGAGTTCCTTCGGCTTCAGGCCCGGAGCCACGGCCGCTGGCTCCAGGCTGGATGGTGACCCAGGCGACGTCGCTGATGCGCCCCAGCAGGCGGGCTGGGCCATCAGCGCGTCGAATCGTGAGCAGGTCGGGACGGCCGGCGAACACCTGCAGCCCCTCACTGAGCGCAAATCGCTTCTCCCCTTTCAGCAAGCCCGCGAATAGGTAGGTACCGGCGCCGTTGCGCACCTCCACCCAGTTGTCCTCGTTGCTGCGCAGGGCCACTTCGTTGGGCCCGACAGCGTCGGGATTGGGGGTGGCGGCACTGGTGCCATTGCCGCTCTTGGCCTGCCCTTGCGCTTCCGCTATTGACGCAGTGGTTTTCACCGAGGGAGCGGAAGCGGGGGATTGCCGCAGTTGATGCCATCCGAGGGTGCCTCCGAGGGAGAGCAGGCCCACCGCTCCGGCGATCAGCAGCAGTTGGTGCCGGGTTTGCGGCAGACGGGGTGCGGCGCTCAGGGAGCTCTTCAACCAGTGCAGCGGCTGCAGCGGCGTGCGCGGCTGGGTGGGCCGCTCCCTGGACGGTGGTGTGGGTGGTGGTGGCGGACCCGGTGCGGCGGCAGGCGCGGGAGCGGGCATCAAGATGCGTTGCTGGGGGTTGAGGCCAGGCAGCGCGTGCTGGAGCGTTAGCCGCAACGACTGGTTCTCCTCCGTGAGCAACCTCTGGCGCTCCAGGATCGGCTCGCAGCGTTCCTTGAACTTGCGCTCAAAGATCTCAGGCAACTCGGAAACCAGAGATTCCAGTTCCGCTTGGTGACGGCGCGCCTGCTCCAGCTCCTGCTGGGTACGGCTCAGACGCAGGTGGGCCGACTGGAGCTGCATCTGGCTGGACTGCAACTCAAGCCGCGTGGCTTGAAGATCAACCTCAAGGGTTTCCGGATCGCTGCCATTGGCCTGAGAGGCAGTCGGGTCGTCAGACCCGAACCGGTCGGAGGGGACGTGTTCGGGCAACGTCCAGAACGGGGGACAAGATGGGTATCAGGCTATCCGGGACCGCCGCGACTGCAGCAGTCGTTGCGACCCCGGTGTTGTGTCCCCGGATCTGGAGCAGCCGGTGAAGGCCCAGGATCAGGAGGCGACAGCGATGGCAGCCTCGGCTTCGGCGGGCGCCGCTGCGCCACCGGCGCGGGGGGCTGGCATCGGGCCGTCCTGTTTGACGGTGAGGTAACGGATCACGTCTTCGCTGAGACGCATCGCCCGCTCCAGCAGGGCCACCTGCTGGCCATCGCCGTTGTGGTTGAGCTGCACGTAGATCCCTTCGCGATGCTTGGCGATCGTGTAGGCCAGACGCCGCTTGCCGCGCATCTGGGTGTCAAGCACTTCGGCGCCTGCTTCGGTGACGATGTCACGGTATTTGTTGACATGCGTCTCCACCTCTTCCTCCGGGATGTCCGGACGAAGGATGTACATCGTTTCGTAGTAAGGCTTCTGCGACATGGCGGGAGTGAAAGCTCCGTGACGGGCTCGGATGAGGCCGGCAGCCTGTTGGCGACCAGCGACGGACTCACCAGCCTACCCGCCGGGCTGACCGGGGCTTCAGCGGCGGGTCAGTAGAGCTGGATGCGCACCGCCTCGGACACGGTGGGGATGTCGGGTTCCTTGCCGCGGACGCACTGGATCACGGAGAACAGCACCAGCAGCAGCGTGCCGAGGAAGACCGTGTTGCTGAGGGTGCGCACGGCGAAGCTGCCCGCCAGGGGGCTCAGCAGGATCTGGAAGGTGAGCGAGACCAGGATCAGCACGATGTCGATCAGGATCGCCTGCAGCACGTTGAAGCGGATGAAGTAGGGAACCCGCGGGTTGCGCACCACCGCCAGAAACAGCACCAGGAAGATCACGAACCCGCCGAAGGGAACGAGTTGCTGGAGGGTGGCCAGCGGCAGCGCCGGAACGGCCAGCCACTGCAGCAGTGGAAAGAGGCCGAACAGGTCCCTGCCGAAGGGAAGGGCGTCGCTCCAGGGCAGCAGGTAAGCCAGAACGGCCAGAAAACGTTGCCAGATGGGGATGTCCATCAGCCGGGGCCGTGTCAGCCCACGGTAGGTGCCGCCAGCCACGCTGTGGCCGCCTCGCGCATGGCGTCAACGGGCACCGGCAGCGCCTGGCCGGCCGCCTGGAGCCAGAGCTGCAGGGCGGCAGCCCCCTGCTGCACGAGCATCTCCAGGCCGTCCTGGGTGTGGCAGCCCCGGGCGGCGGCGTCCTGCAGCAGCGGGGTGGGGCGAGGTGTGTAGATGAGGTCGTAGACGAGCGTGCCGGGGCGCAGTGCCTCCAGCTCGGCTGCCGTCAGGGGGGAACGGGCGGCGGCCATGGCTGCCGAAGCACTGGCGGGCGCGCCCATGCCCACCGGCGTGCTGTTCACCACCAGATCCGCCTCGTTGAGGCGTTGCGCCAGGCTGGGGCCAGCAGCGGCGGCGTTGCCGTCCCCACCGCCAGCGGGTGCGCTCCAGAGCCAGCTGTCCAGGGCCGGCGCCCAGTCACCGCAGCTCGCCTGGAAGGCCGCCAGGCGCCCGTGGTCGCGGGCGGCCACGGTGATGCGCCCCAGACCCAGCTCGGTGAGACCGGCCACCACGGCGCGGGCACTGCCGCCGCAGCCCAGCAATACGGCGCGCCGCCCGCTCCAGCCGCCGGCCCCGCCGCCCGCCGCCGCCTGTCGCAGGGGTGCCAGAAAGCCGTCCACATCGGTGTTCGTGCCCAGCCAGCCGCCCGCCTCGCGGCGCACCAGGGTGTTGACGGCCCCGACCCGGCGGGCCAGGGGGCTGAGTTCCGCCGCCAGGGCGGCCATGGCCTGCTTGTGGGGCAGGGTGACGTTGAGGCCGCGGCAGTCGACGGCTTCCAGGCCGCGCACCACCGTGGCCAGGTCGGCGGCAGCCACCGGCAGGGCCAGATAGATCCAGTCGAGGCCGAGTGCCCGCAGGGCGGCGTTGTGCATCACCGGCGAGAGCGAATGGCGCACCGGATCGCCGAGCACGCCCAGCAGAGCGGTATGGCCGGTGATGGTGTGGGTCATGGGGGGGCTTGCGGCGGTGCCACCAGCGGCAGCGGAGGCCTCCGGGGCCTCTGCGGCATCATCGGTGGCCTGGCGGCGGCGCCATGGGAAGCACCATCAGCTGCGCCTTCCCCACGGGCCCGGCTGCACCACAGAAGAGCCAGTGGTACGGCTGCAGTTCGGAAACCACCCCTCGCCTCGCCAGGCCCCTGTTGCTGAGGATGCAGCGGTAAGAACACGATCCGATCAGAGGAGGTGGGACACCATGGGCAAGGTTGTTGGGATTGATCTGGGCACGACGAACAGCTGCGTGGCGGTCATGGAGGGCGGCAAGCCCACGGTGATTGCCAACGCCGAAGGCTTCCGCACCACGCCTTCGGTGGTGGCGTACACCAAGAACCAGGACCAGCTGGTGGGGCAGATCGCCAAGCGCCAGGCGGTGATGAACCCTGAAAACACCTTCTATTCGGTCAAGCGCTTCATCGGCCGCCGGGTCGAGGAAGTGAACGAAGAATCGAAGGAAGTGAGCTACGGCGTCGAAAAGGTGGGCGCCAATGTGAAGGTCAAGTGCCCGGTGCTGAACAAGCAGTTCGCCCCGGAGGAAGTGTCGGCCCAGGTGCTGCGCAAGCTGGCGGAAGACGCCGGCAAGTACCTCGGTGAAACCGTCACCCAGGCGGTGATCACCGTGCCCGCCTACTTCAACGACTCCCAGCGCCAGGCCACCAAGGATGCCGGCAAGATCGCCGGCCTCGAAGTGCTGCGCATCATCAACGAGCCCACCGCGGCGGCCCTGGCCTATGGCCTGGATCGCAAGAGCAACGAGCGCATTCTGGTGTTCGACCTCGGCGGCGGCACCTTCGACGTGTCCGTGCTCGAAGTGGGCGATGGCGTGTTCGAGGTGCTCTCCACCAGTGGCGACACCCACCTGGGTGGCGACGACTTCGACAAGGTGATCGTCGACTTCCTGGCGGATTCCTTCAAGGCCAACGAAGGCATCGACCTGCGCCAGGACAAGCAGGCCCTGCAGCGCCTCACCGAAGCGGCCGAGAAGGCCAAGATCGAGCTCTCCAGCGCCACCCAGAGCGAGATCAACCTGCCGTTCATCACGGCCACGCCGGAAGGCCCCAAGCACCTGGATGTCACGCTCACCCGGGCGAAGTTCGAGGAGCTGGCCAGCAAGCTGATTGATCGCTGCCGCGTGCCGGTGGAGCAGGCCCTCAAGGACGCCAAGCTCGCCAGCAGCGAGCTGGATGAGGTGGTGATGGTGGGGGGGTCCACCCGCATCCCCGCGGTGCTGGAACTGGTCAAGCGGGTCACCGGCAAGGACCCCAACCAGACGGTGAACCCCGACGAAGTGGTGGCCGTGGGCGCCGCCATTCAGGGCGGTGTGCTGGCCGGTGAGGTGAAGGACATCCTTCTGCTCGACGTCACCCCGCTGTCGCTGGGTGTGGAAACCCTGGGCGGCGTGATGACCAAGATGATCACCCGCAACACCACCATCCCCACCAAGAAGTCGGAGGTGTATTCCACCGCGGTGGATGGCCAGACGAACGTGGAGATCCACGTGCTGCAGGGTGAGCGTGAGCTCGCGTCCGACAACAAGAGCCTGGGAACCTTCCGTCTCGACGGCATTCCTCCGGCCCCCCGCGGCGTGCCCCAGATCGAAGTCACCTTCGACATCGACGCCAACGGCATCCTCAGCGTGACCGCCAAGGACAAGGGCAGCGGCAAGGAGCAGAGCATCTCCATCACCGGCGCCTCCACCCTCAGCGACAACGAGGTGGAGAAGATGGTGAAGGACGCCGAGCTGAATGCCACGGCCGACAAGGAGAAGCGCGAGCGCATCGACCTGAAGAACCAGGCCGAAACCCTCGTGTATCAGGCCGAGAAGCAGCTCGGCGAACTGGGCGACAAGGTGGCCGCCGACGCCAAGGACAAGGTGGAAGCCAAGCGCGTGCAGCTCAAGGAAGCGGTCGAGAAGGAAGACTTCACCGCCATGAAGAGCCTGCTCGAAGAGCTGCAACAGGAGCTCTACGCCCTGGGCGCCTCTGTGTATCAGCAGGCCGGTGCCGCTGAAGCGGCGGCGGCCAACGGAGCGGCCGGCAATGGTGCCTCTGCCTCCGGTGCTGCCGCCGACGACGTGATCGACGCCGAGTTCACCGAGAGCAAGTGAGCGGCGGGCAGGCCTTCGGGCCTGCCACCGGCCCTCACGTCTCAGCAGAAAAGCCCTCCGCAGGGAGGGCTTTTTTTTGCTCTTCAGGGGCAGGAATCCGGTTATGGCAGGAAGCCGGGCTGGGAAGCCGTTGGCGCAGGCCGGGGCCTGAAGCTGGCTGGGGACGGTGTGCCGGGGATTACTTGCCGATGCTGTCGACGGCGGCCTTGGCCTTGGTGACCACCTCAGCCGGCAGGCTCACGTAGCCCAGCGTGGGGGCCTTGCTCTGGAATTCTTCCGACAAGGTGGTGTTGAAGACTTTCTTGAGCATCTCGGCCTTCTCGCCGTTGCCGGTTTTGTAGAGCAGGATCCAGGTGAAGGTGACGATCGGGTAGCCGGCCGAGGGGTTGGGATCGCTGCCGATCAGGTCGGGCCCGAGATCGATGGCGGCCAGCGCCTTGCTGGCGTTTTCGTTGTCGGGTTTGGCGAAGTCACCGCTCTTGTTCTGAATGGCGGCCGCCTGCAGATCGCCCTTCACAAAAGAGGTTTCCACGTAGCCGATGCTGCCGCGGTTCTGGCCCAGGTTGGCGGCTACGCCCTCGTTGCCCTTGGCGCCGACGCCCACCGGCCAGGCCACCGCTTTGCCAGCTCCGGGGCCGCTCTTCCAGGCTTCGCTGAAGGCGGCCAGGCTGTTGGTGAAGTTGTAGGTGGTGCCAGAGCCGTCCGAGCGATACACCACGTTGATCTGCTGATCAGCGCAGCCCAGTTCCTTGAAGTTCTTGATCTTGCCGAGGAACACATCCGCCACCTGGGCCTGGGTGAGCTTGAGCTCGCAACCGGGCAGGTTGTAGGCCACGGCGATGGCGCCAGCCGTCATCGGCACCTGCACGGCGCCGCGGCTCACCTTGGCGAGGTCCTCAGCGTCCATCGGCGCATCGCTGGCGCCGAAATCCACCGTGCCGGCGATGAACTGGCGCACCCCGGCGCCAGAGCCCACCGACTGGTAGTTCACCTTCAAGCCGGTGGAGGCCAGCTGCTGGAACCAGCTCTGATAGATGGAGGAGGGGAAGGAGGCGCCGGCGCCGTTGAGGGTGCCGGTGAGCTGGCCGCCCCCGCCGCCCCCGCTACCGCCACCGCAGGCCGTGAGCGCCATCGCCGCGCCCAGGCCGAGCGGCAGCGCCAGACGGGCGAGCGGACGGCGGTGCAATCGGGTGGGGGAGGCCATGGGACGACGGGCGAGCGGAATGCTTCTCCCGGAAGCTATCCAAGGGCACGGCTGCCAACGTTAACGACAGGTAAGGCTCCCGTTCCCGGTAGCGATGACGTCAGCAGCCCAGGCGGCGCTGGCTGGTGCCAGCAGCACGCCATTGCGGTAGTGACCGGACAGCAGCAGCAGCCCCGGCTCCAGCTGCTCGAGCAACGGTGCCGGCCGCCCGGCTGGCCGCGCCCGCAGACCCTGCCAGTGGCGCTGCACGCGCGCTTGCGCGAGCCACTCCGGTGCTACGCCTTCCAGCTGGCGCAGGGCGCTCCAGCGGGCTGGATCGGCGCTGAGGCCGGGCTCCAGGGTGGCGCCCAGCCATAGCCGCCGCTGCGGGCGTGGCACCAGGTTGATGCCCCGCCACACCACGCTCGCCGGCCAGGCAGCGGCGAGCTCAGGGCTGATCTCCAACTCGGCGGCCTGGCCCAGCACCGGCTCCAGCGGCCGCTCATGGCCGAGCGGCGCCAGCAGCGCCGGGCTGGCCAGGCCGGCGGCGACCAGCACCCAGGGGGCCTCCAGCTCGCCGCCGCCGCGCAGCGATAGGTGCCAGCGGTCGTTGCGGCGCTCCAGGGCCTCCACCCGATCCGCCCGCAGCTCCAGGCCGCGCGCCAGTCCGTCGTGGCGGAAGGCGGCCATGGCGGCAAGGGGATCGAGCTGACCGTCGCGGGGAGAGAACAGCCCCGCCAGGGCACCGTGCGGCAGGGCGGGGCGAAGGGCTTCCAGCGCCGGCCGCTGCCACAACTCCATGGCCAGGCCCAGGGCCTGGCGGCTCAGGGCGAGGGCTTCGAGGCGCGCCAGCTCCTGAGCGTCGGCGGCCAGCAGCAGCAGGCCCGGCCGGTGGGGCACCGGCTGACCGGCCAGGGCCAGCTCGGCGCGCCACTGCTCCCACAGCCGCAACGATTGCTGCCGCAGCCGCCAGGCCCGGCCGCTGCTGCGGTGGAACACCTCCCCCATCAGCACCCCGAGCGCGGCGCTGCTGCCGCTGCCTTCGGGCTGGGGGCCGTGGGGGGCTGGATCCACCAGCACCACCGCATGGCCGAGGCGTTGGAGCCACCAGGCGGCAGCCAGGCCGATGATGCCGGCGCCGATCACCACCACCCGGGACGCGGGCGTGGGGAGTAGCGGGAGATGGGGCGGAGGAGCCGTCAGAGGGGCTGTTGGCTCAGCCGAGCGGATCGGCGGGGATTACTTCGCCGTAGGCGCCGAAACCGCTGGCCACCTTGATGTAGCCCTTGCGCAGCCGCTCGCCGTCCTGGAGTTTGGCGGCTTCATCGAGTTCGGCCAGGGCGGCCTTCAGCTGGTTGGCGAGCTTGGTGGCGGCTGGACGGTCGGCGGGAAGAAGCCGCTGGTTGATGTAGAGCATCTCGCGACCCACTTCCTGCATCGGACCGTGGATGAGGTTGCGGGTGAACACCCAGTTGCGTTCGTTGATCAGCTCCGCCAGTTCCGGCAGCCGGTCTTTGGCGGCCTGGAAGCCTGCGGCCTGGCGCTGGATCACGGCCATGTCCGCTGGGCTGATCGAGGGAGGCTTGCGGGCCTGATTGCCGTCGCAGGCGGCCAGCCCCAGGCAGAGCACCACGGAAAGGCTGAGCACGGCGAAGCGCTTCAGGGCGGAACGAAGCGCGAAAACCAGCTGAGCGACCATGACGAGGGGAACAGGCGAGCGGACTTTACGTCCGTTCATGCAGCGCTGTGGCTCTGATCAACACCACCCGCCCAGGTTGTGGGACCGGCCCTCCAGGGCGGGCGGCACAATGACCCTGGCAATCCTGGCGGTGATGACCCTTCCAACGGCGATCCTTCAGGTGATCTGCCCCGACCGTCCTGGGCTGGTGAGCACCCTTTCGGGCTGGGTGGCTGCCAACGGCGGCAATATCCGCCATGCCGATCACCACACCGATGCCGGTGCCGGCCTGTTCCTCAGCCGTCTGGAGTGGGAGGTGGAGGGCTTCGGCCTGCCGCGGGAGGCGATCGGCCCGGCCGCGCTTGCTCTTGCCGAGCGGCTGGGGGGGGAAGGCACGCTGCGCTTCTCCGACGGCCACCCGCGCGTGGCGATCTTCGTGGGGCGGCAGGACCATTGCCTGGTGGATCTGCTCTGGCGCACGCGGGCCGGAGAGCTGCCGATGCAGGTGCCGCTGGTGGTGTCCAACCATCCGGATCTTGAGCTGCTCGCCGCCGATTTCGGTGCCCGCTTCGTGCATCTACCGATCAGCGCCGGCAGCCGCGAGCAGGTGGAGCAGGCCCAGCGGCAGCTGCTGAGCGAGCTGGACATCGATCTGGTGGTGCTGGCCAAGTACATGCAGGTGCTGAGCCCAGCCTTCCTGCTGGGGGCGCCGCCGGTGATCAACATCCACCATTCGTTTCTGCCCGCTTTTCAGGGGGCCCAGCCCTACCACCGCGCCTGGGAGCGGGGGGTCAAGTTGATCGGAGCCACCGCCCACTACGTGACCGAGGAGCTTGATGGCGGCCCGATCATTGAGCAGGCCACGATCACCGTCAGTCACCGCGACGACGTGGACGATCTGATCCGTAAAGGCCGCGACACTGAACGGCTGGCGCTGGCCCGGGCGTTACGCCTGCACCTGCGTGGCCAGGTGATGGTCTACCGCGGCCGCACAGCGGTGTTCTCCTGATCATGCGGGAGCTGATCCACCGCCTCGACAGCTGCCGTCCCGAGACGGCGCCACCCATGGGTTGGCGTTGCTTCCAGCTTGGGGTCTTCGTGCTGCCCAGTAGCGCCCTGATCGCTGGCCTGCTGCTGCTGGTCGCGCTTGTGGCCGCCAGCCGCCGCGGACGGTTCCTCCAGGACAAGGTCAACCGGGTGCTGCTGGTAGTGGCTGCCTTGATGGTGATCGGTTGCTTCCGCGCCACCAGCGGCTGGCTTGCCTGGGTGGGGATGGGAAACTGGCTGCCCTTCTTCTGGGCCTTCTGGGGCTTTCAGCCGTATGTGGCCAGCGCCGCTGCCCGCCGCCGCGTGGGGCTCTGGCTGCTGGCCGGCACGGTGCCGGTGATCGTTACGGGCCTGGGCCAGCTGTGGTGGGGCTGGGCCGGGCCGTTCCAGATCCTGGGTGGAGCGATCATCTGGCACATCGGCGAGGGGGGCACGCCTGACGGGCGTTTTTCCGGCCTGTTCGACTACGCCAACATCGCCGGTGCCTGGCTGGCGCTGGCCTGGCCCTTCGCGCTGGCGGCACTGCTGCAGGCAGGCCAGAGCTGGCAGCGACGCGCTGCGGCGCTCGGTCTGGCGGCCCTTCTGGCTACGTCCCTCTATCTCACCGATTCACGCAATGCCTGGGGGGCCCTGGTGCTGGCGGCCCCAATCGTGGCCGGGCCGATCAGCTGGCCATGGCTGCTGCCGCTTTTGCTGCTGCTGCTGCTGCCCGTCATCCTGGCCAGCCTGCCTGGCGTGCCGGCGTTGCTGCAGGCCCCCGCCCGCGCGTTGGTGCCTGAGGCGATCTGGGCCCGCCTGAATGACGTCAAGTTCGCCGGTGAGCGAAATCTGGCCAGCACCCGGCTCAGCCAGTGGGGCGTGGCTCTGATGCTGATCGCCGAGCGGCCTTGGCTGGGCTGGGGCGCGGCGGCCTTCAGCGTGATCTACCCGCTGCGTACGGGCCAGTGGCATGGCCACCCCCACAACGTGGTGATTGACCTGGCGGTCAGCCACGGCCTGCCGGCTGCCGTGGGCGTGGTGGCGATCGTGCTGTGGCTTCTGATCCGTGCGGCGCGGCTTGGGATTGCCAGGGAGCCGGTGTTCGAGCGGGCCTGGTGGGCGGCAACCCTGGTGCTGGTGGTCCTTCACGCCACCGACATTCCGATGTACGACAGCCGCATCAATATTGCCGGGTGGATACTCCTGGCGGGGTTGCGGACAGTCGAAAGGCATCATCCCGACCCTCAGACCTTGACCAAGGGCTGATCACCTCAGGGCATGCCCGATCCGGGCCCGATCAGGTTGAGGCCGATCGTCAGCTGAAGGTCTCGTCAGATGAAGGTCGTCCAGCTGTTGCCGGTTCCAAGGATGTAGGCGCCCGTCCCTGGTACGAGGTTGACCCCTTCCAGTTTCCCGATCAGTTCATCCGCATTGCTGAAGCGGTTATCGCCGTTGCCCAGAAAGATCTCGGTGGATCCTCCCGAGAAGCGGTAGAGGTACTGGGAATCGCTGCGCAGCTGCAGCTTGTCGTCGGCTGCATTGAAGTCCTTGATCAGGGCATAGTCCTCAGTTCCTTGGGAGAGGCGGGAGCCATCGTTGTAGAAGGTGCCGCGGCTGTCGGCCAGGAGAAAGGTGTCCCGGCCGCCGCCGCCGGTGAGGCTGTCAATCTGGTTGCGGCCCAAGGCTGCGGCCGAGGTGCCGCTGGAGGGAACCCCGGCGATCCGATCGTCGCCATTGCCGCCGGTGACGGTGTTGTTGCCAGTGGTGCCCCAGAGGATCTGGTTGGTTGGGGGCGGTGGCGCAGCGTCGTTGTCGGCAATGGTGACGGTGGCCGAGCCCGTGCCGATCGCGTAGGCGGAGCCGGGCGCAAGATTGAGGACCAGGGTTTCAGGGCCCTCCACCAGCGAGTCGTCCACCGGCGTGATGGTGAGCACGACGGACGTCTGGTTGCTGGCAAAGGTGATGGTGCTGCCCAGGCTGGGCGCGTAGTCGGGCGCGGTGGCCGTGCCGCCAAGGCTGAAGCTCACCGTCAGGGACTGGCCGAGGGTCCCGCCACTGCGGGTCAGGGTGAAGGAGCCGGGCGCTTGGCCTGCTTCCGCCGCTGCAGCATCGCTGGCTGCCACCGACACCATCGGCAGGGTTGGGTCCACCACCAGCGCGCCCAGCCGGTCGAGGGCGGCGGGGATGTTGAGCCGGCCGCCTGTCACGGTCTTGTTGGCCAGAGAGGCTGTGGGGGTCGCGGATTCGAGCAAGGCCCGCTTGATCTGGGCGGCGGTGGCGCTGGGAAACGCCGACTTGAGCAGCGCCGCTGCTCCTGCGACGTGGGGCGAGGCCATCGAGGTGCCGCTCTTGTTGCCGTAGCCCCCCCCGGGCACGGTGGAGAAGACGGAGGAACCAGCCGCCCCGAGATCCACCGACACCGACCCGAAGTTCGAGTATCTCGCCAGGTCGCCTGTGCTGGTGATCGCAGCCACGGCGATCACGTTGCTGCTGGAGTAATTGGAGGGGTAGCTGGGATTCAGGTCGTTGTCGTCGCCGATGCCGTCGAGGCCGCCGTTACCGGCTGCCGCGATGAACAGCAGATCCTGTTGGGTGGCCCGATCGATCGCGTTTTCGAGGGCCCGGGAATAGCCACCACCGCCCCATGAGTTATTGGTGCCCACGAACTGGCCTGTTTCCCCCCGCTGGCCCGCTTGGATCTTGGCGGTGGTGAAATAGTCGAGCGCCAACACGGCATCGCTGAGGCTGCCGCTGCCTGAGCGGGCGAGGAACTTCAAGGGAACCATCTGCACCTGCCAGTTCACGCCTGCCACGCCCAGGCCATTGCCGCCCATGGCCCCGACGGTTCCAGCCACATGGGTGCCGTGGCTGTTGTCGTCGTAGGGGTCGTTGTCGTTGTTGGCGAAGTCCCAACCGATCAGGTCATCCCTGTAACCATTGCTGTCGTTGTCAACCCCGTTTTCCCAGCCTGAGCGGCTGTCAAGCATGTCCCCGGCATCGATGTAGCCGTTGCCATTCCAATCGGTGAGCCCGGCGGCGGGATTGGAACGGTTGGTGGCGTTGTTGAGGTCGCGGAAACTGATCAGTTGGTCGCCATCGGTGTCGACCAGCGTGCTGAAAAAGCTCAGGCCCTGGAGCTCGCCCTGGTTCAGCCAGATGTTGAGGTAGAGGTCGGGGTGGGTGTAATCGATGCCGGAGTCGACGATTCCCACAACCGTGGTGGTGGTCCCGGTGATGTCCCGCCCCCAGGCACCGACGGCGCCAGAGCCGAAGCCAGTGCTCTGCATGCCCCAGAGCGTGCTGAGGGAGGGATCGTTGCTGACCTGCTGGATGCCAACGCGCCCATCCTGTTCAGCGAACATGACTTCGGGCCGCTGGCCGTAGCCCCGCAGCAGTCGCTCCCTGGCCTGGGCATCCGCGGGTGCCCGCACGACATCCAGCACCCCCTCCCCGGCCTGTTGCATGGGCAGGGTATGGATGGAGCGCAGGACTGTTCCCCCCAGCTCCCGGTGGATGGAACTGCGTCTGGCGGCGTCGATGTTGAGGCGCCACTGGACGAGCAGTTGTTGCACAGGGCCGTCGGGACCTTCGGCCTGTCCGCTCGGGGCCGTCGTGCCTGCCTCAAGATCCCAGGCTGCCCGTGGGATGGATGGGCTCAGATTGCTTTGGCCAGAGGGCGTTTGAGAGTGGCCCATCGCTCGGGAAAAGGGGGATCAGCCCTTGGCTGGTTCAAGAGCTTCATCATGGTGCCGCTGCAGGAGGCTCTTTGGGAGCGGTCCCTCCAAATGTTCCCAAGGCAACAACTTTTCATGGGGCCAGCGCTGGTGGATCACCTCCTGCCAGGGCGGCGGTGACGGCAGCGCAGCGGGTGCGGCGGCCAGCGCGTCGCGATAGGCGGCCTTCCAGCCGCCCAGCTGCCCGTGACGGCCGCGCACGGCGGCGATCACCGGCGCCAGGCGCCGGTCGCTGCGGGAGAGCAACGCCTGGATCACGCTCCAGCCGTAGCTCTCGGGCCGCAGCTCGATGCCCTTGGGTTGAAGGCGGCGGGCCAGCCGCTTGAGCCGCTTCTCCGCTTCCGGCCGCACCCCTTCCCACTGGAAGGGGGTGTGGGCCTTGGGCACAAAGGTGCTGACGCCGAGGCTGAGCCGCAGGCCCGGCGTGGCGGCTTTGATCGCCAGCAGCAGATCGGCGGTGGCTTCGATGTCGGCGTCGTCTTCAGTGGGCAGGCCGGCCATGCCATAGAGCTTCAGGCCGCTGAGCCCGCCTTCCTTGGCGTAGCGGGCGGCGGCGAAGATCTCCTCGGTGGCGAGTTTCTTGTTCACCACCCGGCGCATGCGCTCGCTGCCGCTTTCGATCGCGATCGTGAGCGACTTGCTGCCCCGCTTGGCCAGGATCCGCCCCAGCTGGGGGGTCACGGTGGCGGCCCGCACCGAGCTGACGCTCAGGCGCGTGCCCTCGAAGCGATCGCCATCAAGCCAGGTGAGCAGATCGGCGAACTGCGGGTGCTGGGTGACGGAGGCCCCCAGCAGGCCCAGTCGCTGGGTGGCGGCCAGACCCTTCTCCACGGCGGGGATGAGGCCGTCGTCGAGGGAGGGGGTGCGAAAGGGCAGGGTGAGGTAGCTGGCCAGGCAGAAGCGGCACAGCTCCGGGCAGCTGCGCACCACTTCCACCATGTGGATCGCGGGCCAGGCCGCCTCCGGGGTGATCACGGTGGAGTGGCTGAGGGTGTTGCCGCGCCAGGTCTGTTTGGCGATGGTGGCCGGCAGGCCCGGTTCGATCGGCTCCACCGCCAGCAGCTCCCCCGCTGCGCCGTAGCGAGGGGCGTACAGCGATGGCACGTAGATGCCGGGAATCTGCGCCAGCGCCCGCAACCGCTCGGCCCGCGGCGCCTGGCGCCGGGCCTGGACGGCATCGATGAAGGCGGGCAGCAGCAGCTCGCCATCGCCCAGCAGCACCACATCAAAGAACGGCGCAAGCGGTTCGGGGTTGGCGGTGAGCACCGGGCCGCCGCCGAACACGATCGGATCGCGCTCGCCCCGCTCCTGGCTCCAGAGCGGAATGCCCAGCTGCTCCAGCAGATCGAGCAGCACGGGGCCATCGAGCTCCCAGCTGAGCGAGAGGCCGAACAGATCGAGCTGGCGGTGAGGCGGATCGCCCTGGTCGGTGAACAGGCGCCGCACATCCACGTCGCTGCGGCTGGCCAGGCTGGCCCACACCACCTGGTAGCCCAGGCTGGTGATGCCCACCGAATAGGTACTCGGAAAGGCCAGCACCGCCTTCAGCGCCCCCACCTCCGGCACGGCGGGCTCAAACAGCAGGGTTTCCTGATTCAGGGGTGGAGGCGCCGGCCGGGAGTGGTCAGTCTGGAGCTTGAGCGGCCGGGTGGGCTGCCATGGCCCATGGGGGAGGAAATGGACGGCCGCGGGAATCCTTGGGGTGTGCTCCTCAGGCCAGCGAATGACCGCCCCTCGCCCTGCAGGCTTGATCCAGCGCTACCGCGAGGAGCTGCAGGTGCGGGAGATGGGCAGTTCCGAGGTGAATGCCTTCCTCAATCACCTGGCGGTGGACCTGCAGGTGAGTGCCTCAACCCAGAACCAGGCGCTGGCGGCACTGTTGTTTCTCTACAGGGAGCTGCTGAAGCAGGATCTGGACTTGGAGGGGCTGGTGAGGGCTCGCACCAGGCAGCGGCTGCCGGTGGTGCTGACACCCCAGGAGGTAGGCGCGGTGTTGGAGCGGCTTTCTGGCGTGGAGGGGTTGGTGGCCGGGCTGCTTTACGGGAGTGGGCTGCGGCTGATGGAAGCGCTGCGCATCAGGGTGCAGGATCTGGATTTCCAGCGGCGCGAACTCACGGTTCGCAACGGCAAGGGCGGCAAGGATCGCCGCACCCTGCTGCCCAACCGTTTGGGCCAGCAGCTGCAGGACCACCTGGTGGCCGTGCGGCGGGTGCATCGCCAGGATCTCGCCGAGGGCTATGGCCGGGTGCCACTGCCCCATGCTCTGGGGAGGAAGTATCCCAACGCTCCGGTGGAGTGGGGCTGGCAGTGGGTGTTTCCACAACACCACCGATGGTGCGATCTGGCCACGGGTGAACAGGGCAGGCACCATCTCGATCCCAGCCTGATTCAGAAGGCCGTGCGGCGAGCGGTGCTTGCTGCAGGGATCCACAAGCCTGCGTCACCCCACACTTTTCGCCATTCGTTTGCCACCCATCTCCTGGAGCGGGGCCAGGACATCCGCACGATCCAGGAATTGCTGGGGCATAAGGATGTGCAGACAACCATGATCTATACGCATGTGCTGAACCGCGGGCCCTTGGGAGTCAGCAGTCCGGCCGACCTTTTGTAACATATCGAACTGTTTTATACGGGTCCGCCGAAAACCTGGGTCCCTTGGCTGGGAAAGCCTGGGATCATTGGTCTGGCCTGGGTTTGTGTTTCTTTGGCTTCAGTCCCTTCCTCTCTTAGGCTTCACTGGGTAGGCACAGCGAGGCTTTCACTGGGTCCGTCCAATCAGCGTTAGGCGTCAGCTTTTAATGTCGTCTGGCGCATGCTACACAATAGGCATTACTACCTCGGGGAGACTACGAACACATGGCCGAGCACACCTTCTTTGAATCTGGAGACGTCAAGGTGACGAATGCCCGTTTCATCAGCGGTAGCCAGACCTTTGCAATGAGCAATGTCACCTCAGTCAAGGCATTCGAACAGAGACCAAAGCGCTTCTGGGGCATCCTGCTTTTGATCATCGGCTTGGTCATCGCAGTTAGCGATCAAGCCGTCGGCCTTGCTATATCGGCCGGTGCCGTACTCATTCTATATATGCAGAAGACTGTCTATCACGTCATGCTTTCCACGTCCGGCGGAGAGACAAGTGCGCTCAATACCCACCAGCAAGAGTATTTGCATAAGGTTGTTGCGGCCCTAAACGAAGCCATTGTTCATCGCGGCTAACGATGACTGTTCCGCCGTGACGCCTAACCAGCCAATGGAGCGGACGCCTCCGCGCTGCGCGCTCTGGCGCCGCTCATCGGCGCGTTAGGCCCACCTGAAGGCCGCTTGATGAGACGAAGTTGACGGGCAGCTTTTCTGTAGCTACGATAAAGCGTGCAGTTCGATTTCGACCCTGGTAAGGACGCGACCAATCTGAGCAAGCACGGCTTCTCCTTGGCGGCTGCAGCTCAGCTCAGTTGGGATGCGGCGCTTGTCTGGATTGATGACCGGGCAGACTATGGCGAAGTGAGAATGGTCGCGCTGGCGCCGTTGGGGGACACTCTCCTATTCGTGGCCTTTGTTGATCGGGAGTCTGCAAGGAGGATAATTAGTCTACGCAGAGCAAATCGTCGTGAGATCAACCACTATGTCAAAGCCATCGAAGAAGATCAATTTGAAGATGCCGACAGTTGAGGAGGATCAACTGATTACAGCATCAGCTGAATCAGATCCCGACGCCCTTCCTCTTACGGATGAGCAGATGGAAAGGATGGTGCCGATGAGAGTTTTGCGTGGACGGCCAAAACTGGGAAATAAAAAGCTATTGATTTCAATCCGGTATAGTCCAGAGGTCATTGACTACTTCAAATCTTCTGGAGCGGGTTGGCAAGCTCGCATGGATGCTGTTTTGAAGGAATATGTGCAAAGTCATTCTGCTGATGATGCAAAGGGGGCCTAACCAGCCCCTCGAGTGGACACGCTTCCTTAAAGCATCTTGCTCCGGCATTCAATCCTTGCCTGCCACTCAGGGGCAGCGTTAGGGAGATGGGGGCGAAGCAGTTGCAGCCCAAAGCCGGTATACTCAGCGTATAGCCGCTTGATTGCCATGCAGACGCGGGTCCAAAAATGGGGAAACAGTCTCGGGGTGCGGATCCCGCGTGGACTGGCGGAGGAGGTTGGCCTGGTTGCTGGCACTGAAGTAAGCCTGAGCTCCAAGGATGGCCAGCTTGTTGTGAAGCCAGCTCTCCCGACTCGGCTCAGTCTTGATGATCTCTTGGCAGGCGTCTCAGAGAGTAATATTCATTCGTCTGTTGATACGGGACCGGCTGTCGGGGCGGAGATCTTCTAGTGACAGCCGCATACGTCCCTGATCGAGGAGATTTTGTGTGGCTTGAATTCACACCGCAGACAGGTAGTGAGCAGGCTGGAAGGCGACCAGCTTTGGTGATTTCACCGAAGGCCTACAACGGAAAGGTTGGCCTGGCATTGTTCTGTCCTGTGACCTCCCGGGTCAAGGGTTATCCATTTGAGGTGGTCTTGCCAGAGGGTAGTGGGGTGATCGGTGTCGTTCTTGCAGATCAGCTGAAGAGCCTTAACTGGCGTGCCAGGAAGGCGAACCTGATTGAGCGAGCATCGTATGAGCTTCTGGCGATGGTTACGGCAAGGATCTTGCCTCTGCTTGTTCCTGACAATGCTGCCACTCTCTAACACGGCCATGCACCTGACCCGCCACCGCAGATTCACTGTGCCCTGTGAGTTTTTCTCCTATGGCTCTCTGCGGGCAGGTGATGGCCAGCGTTATGCGAACATGATTGCATCTTCCGAGCGATTTCATTAAACTTGAAAGTGACGCCGCTTTGTTTTGAGCTCATGGCTTGCCAAGCTCGATGCGCTAGATACGCTTGGCGAGATCGAGACATGTAAGCTATCCAAACGGAATGGACTTAGACTAATGCGCAAAAGCAGAATCTTCCTAATCGGCACATACTGTGCTGGTTTCTTGTTTGTACCTGTAAACATTTCAGCTCAAACTGACTTTGGTGTATTTTGGAAAAGATTTAAAAATGCAGTTCTCATTAATGATCAGGCAGCAGTTGCAGGCTTAACAAGGTTTCCGCTTAAGATGCCATTTGGAGTTAGAAGCGTAACAACAAAGTCCGAACTCCTGAAGGGCTACGACAGTATTGTGAATATGGAAGCCAACGCCAAGAGATGTTTTAATGCAACGCAACCGCGCCACGAGGGAGATGGTTATGCTATTTACTGTACCTTCAAGCAGCTGCCTGAATCAAGTGAGAATCGCCCAATAAGATATTTCTTTGGACAGTCTGAAACGGGCTGGAGATTTGAAGGTTTGGATAATATCAACGAGTAAAGGTGAGTTGCAGGCTAAAGCTGGCAATGCAAAGTCCCATCTCGCAGGCCAAGATATGCGTTTAGCGCAAGCAGAACTGGCGTAGTTCTGATTAACAGTCCACGGGCTATTGAGTTATTTGCAGCAGCTTCAATGCCACCGCTATGCTTAAGAGCAACGATCTGTTAAGCCGGGGACACAGCTAATAACTCCTTCATCAATCCCCGCACCACCCCCCACCCACTATTCTATGGGTGGCACGATTTGGCTATGAACATCATCATAGCTGCTTGCATGCCAAGAATTACATCTATCTT
The DNA here is from genome assembly GCF_977927515.1 of Cyanobium sp. ULC065. Next base: position 328,657 of record NZ_OZ376393.1, read on the forward strand.
CATCAGGCTCAGCATAGCAATAGCTTCCTGCGCGTGGACAAGCCCCACCCTTGCGCAACGTGCTGATGTTCATGAGGTAGATAAAACTGGAAACATTTGCTCAAGTAGAGTTCAGGGCAATAGAGGATTCTACCAACAGTTGTACTGGCTTGTTGTTGATAGCGATCCAGCCGGCCTCAATTGTAGGCTCTCGCATACAAGCCAGCCTGATGCCGTGCTTCAATACGGTGATGTAATTCGCGCCGAACATTATGAGCCAAGCGATGATGCTATTTCCATCCATAATGGTCAAACATGGCTTCGCGTAATCTCACAATACACATGGAGGGTAAGGGATCTGGCTTCAAGAGCAAATAGTCAGGCCGTTCAGTGCATCGTCAGGGCAAACTCTACCTTTGTTGCTCCAATCAACTTTGATGACCTAAGCGAAGTAAAGTGGTAACGAAACTTCCAGGAAACAGCTAGTCGTACAGGTAGCCATACTCCATACCAAACTTCGCGCCATATTGAGGCCTTTCTTTGGACCTGCTTATAGAAGGCTCTTCAGGGAGATGCAGTGGCTTTCAGTCAGAGGTGAGCTTGCATACCAGCGAACAAGTGCACCGTTACCTTTTGTAGTAGCTACACACGAGACCCCTCTGATCCGACCTCTACTTCGTCTTGATGAGCAGCTGCAACACAACAAGATAGTTAATCTCAGAATCGCTTCAGGCTTTCTCGATGGGATTATCCTAGCCCCGGGTAAGCGCCTTTCTTTTTGGAAGTTGGTTGGCAAGCCAACCTAAGGTAGAGGCTTTCTGGATGGCCTGGTTCTTAAGCAAGGCCAGCTAACTTCAGGAGTAGGAGGTGGTCTTTCTCAGATGACCAATCTAATCTACTGGATGACGTTGCATACTCCACTCACAGTTGCAGAACGCTGGAGGCATAGTATTGATGTTTTTCCAGATGCTAATCGTACCCAGCTATTCGGAAGTGGAGCAACTTGTTCGTGGCCGATTCTTGATCTTCAAATCGTGAACCACACAACCAGCCTTTTAGGCTATCTTTATTCGTTGCCGAAGGCGTGCTGAAGGGATCTTGGTCATCAAGTCATCCTAGCAGGTTTAACTATCTAATCGAGGAGCGCGCTCACATTGTTACTCATGATGGCCCGGGAACATATACACGTCGCAATGAGCTATGGCGTATCGAAACTGATGTGATAAACGGCGAGGTATCTGAATGTCTTATGGTGAACAATGAGTCCAGGCTCATGTCTGAGCCTTTTCTTCCGGCAGAATCGAACAAGTCAGCTGCAGAAGGATGATCTTTCAATCGCTTTCATCATAGGAGGTCACTTGGTGGGATTGGCTTGTCCTGCCGGTGATAAGCAGCCACCGGCTAGACTTTGTGAATCGATTGATTAGAGTTGTGGCCAGATAGACGGTCTTCAGAGGCGCTTACTGTCCAATGCCGCATAACATCATCATTCACCCGACCCGTCGGAGAGATCTACACTCTTGCGGTAGATCCCTCAGACGGGTCATGATGAGCGTAAGGTGCCCCTCAAACCGCCAGCTTTCCTAAACGGAGATGATCAATGGATTCACAAGTCGATTCGAGAGTCAATACACGAGCCGATTCGAGAATCCGCTTGTTACTGCGCATCCTGCGCAACCCGTTTATCAGCCTGCTGGCGCTCAACAACCTCTTGCTATATGTGCATTGGTCAGGCAACGCTTACATATTGACGTTCCCATCAGGCCTGGGAGTGCCCCTTTTCCTCCCATCAGGCTTGTTCACGGGCGCGTTTATCATCGCCAACCTGCTGCTCGTGTATTGGAGCTACGCGCATTTCGTGGAACGCCGAGCGGTCAGCGAACTATCCCTGCCCCCCATGGGTCGCGAACTCGGCATTGGCCTGCTGCTCGGCTTAGGCCTGTTCACGACCTGCGTTTTGATTGCCATGGCCCTCGGCCTTTACCGCATCGAGGGTATCGATCGTTGGCAGAACTTAGTGGCAGGGGTGACAGGGGGGACGTTCACAACACCCTTCGGCGAGGAGCTGCTGTTCCGCGGCGTGTGGTTTCGCATTCTTGAGGGCGTGTTCGGCGGCTGGGTGGCGTTGGTTCTCTCCTCCCTGTGGTTCGGCTTCGTGCACGCTGGGAACGCAGGTGAAACTTTTGCAGGTGTCGCGTCTATCGCCGTCGTGTACGGTCCGATGCTGGCTGTGCCCTTTATGGTTACCGGCCGCCTGTGGATAGGCATTGGCCTCCACCTCGCCTGGAACTACTCCATGGGCAAGATTTTCTCCGGTGCCGTATCCGGCAATACAACCTCTCCGGGACTACTCAAGACCAGCTTCCAAGGCCCGGAAATGCTCACCGGCGGCAGCGCTGGTATGGAGGGATCGCTGATCGCCATGCTGGTGACTACTGCGTTCACCGTGGTCATGCTGATTCTGGCGGTACGGCGCGGCACAATCGTGCCACCGTCATGGAAACGCAAGATCACTCGCATGGACTTGGACACCTAGCATCAAGATGCAGCAGTCGGGTCCAAAGATCCCTGATTAGTCCAACAAACTACTGCCAGCCGCTGATCATGAGCGTTCGTCGGATCGAAATTGGAACCGAGCTTGTGACCGCAACTTTTATCAGACCATCGCCGAATCACTGGAAGCCTGGCGACTTCGACCTGTCAAAGGTCAGCCTTGACGAATCGCTGCTACACATCACGAAGACAATTTGCCTGCTTGAGTCGCGCTGTGACGATTACGCAGAATACTTGCAGGCACTTCTTCGTGATCGCAGTTACGCCTGGACATCAGCAATCAGTCGATGGAACTTTGAAGAATGTCAGCACGGCGTAACGCTGCGTGTCGTTTGCGAGGCGGGAGATCACGACTTTGACTTCGATTCTTGCATGTCGAAGTATAAGTCCTTGGTGACCTACCACGCGCCCACAGGAGAGTCGGTGCGTGGTTCAGTAGCCGCTGAAATGGTGTCTCGGTGTGTGGTCGAGGCACTCGCAAGCACGCTTTACCGTGTTCTCGCGGATTCAACACTCGATCGCAATGCAAGTGCTGTCTACTCTGCACTCGGGCAGGACGAAGCAAGGCACTATGGAATGTTCCTGAAAATGCTGAACGCTGAGGCAATAATGAATAACGGAATTGGTATTCTTGCAAGGTGCCGGTTCGCATTACAGCGGGTGTTCGAGCTTGAAGATGCGCAAATCATGCTTGCATCCTGTGTCGTTGCAGGCCGCGCGAATAACACGATCTTCGGGCGAAGGGAGGCGAACTGGTATCTTTCTCGTGTGTATCGCTTCTATCGTTGGAAACATCTTCGGTATGCGGTACGGATGTTGCTGCTGACAGTTGATGTGCGTGCCACACCTTTCCGCATTTCGATCGTTACAATGGTAATGTGGTCAGCGATCAAGATTCGGTTGCTGATAGCGAATCTCGCTTCCTTTGTCGCACCGCTGCGAGAACCGAAGAAGCCGACGACCAAAGTCGTGAACCGGAGCGGCGAAGTCGGGCGGATTTGAAATGGACAGGCTTTCCTCGCCGCCCGGTTACGGCAGCGTTCGGCAAGCCAATGAGATCACCTCAACGGAAGTGATTAGGTAACCCACAGTTGTCTTTATCCTCAGACCCAAGAGTCGAACCGAAAGCCAAGCACTGAGCGGCAGAGGGGAGGCAAGGAGCAAGAGCTGCATCCTGGGGCTGATGGACCGCTGGTGCCTCAGCTGCGACCTCGATGAGGGCCAGGTCGAGGATGCGATCGGTGCCGGTCTGCTGCTCCATCAGACAAGTCTGGTCCAGGCGGATGGTGGTATCCCGTTGGCGTTGACCACCAGGTCAGTCGTTCCAGCGCGCAGGTGGTCCCATTCCTGCCGCACCCTGGCCTCCGCCGACAACTGCGCCTGTCTGCAGGGTCCGTACGCCAGCCACCGACGTGCGGCAGGTGTTCGACGGGCGTCGCTACCTGGAGCAGGGAACCGACGCTGCGGGATGAGGTCACTCGATCCGTGACGGTGATGGCCTGGATGCCGGCTGCGGATGCTGTCCGGCGGATCTCAGCGTTCAGTCACAAGGCTCGATTGAGGCGGCAGACCGCCAATACGCTCAGGATGTTCCAGTCGAATCGCACTGGGACATACCTCCATCTACTATCTCGATGAAGACTCGCCTCCAACGCACCGGTGCCCTGCTGGGTCCTGGCCTCCTGCTGTTCACGGCGTCCGCCCCGTTCCACCAGGTCGCGTCCGCCGAAACGCTGGTGCGAGCCGCGGGCCGCTGCAAGCTGGAGAGAGCGGGCAATGAGCTCTTCAACGGTCACTGCAGCTTCAAGCACAAGGCGGCTGGTGGCACCGATGCCTTTGTGGTGAAGCTCGATGACGGCACCGACTTCAACTTCTCTGGCCCCAACCCTCAGGCCCTGCAACTGCAGACCTACGCCGGGATCGTGAACGTGCGCCACAACGCCAAGCCCGACCACGATGTGTTCCTGTGGAACACAGATGGGGGAGATCATCGCCTCTCGGTGAAGCTCGACAGCGTGCAGAATCCTGACGTGGATTTCGAGGACAGGCCCCAGAAGGCCACCAGCGCAACTCTGGTCGGTGTCGCGCTGGGAGGGTTGATCGGCGCTCTGATTGCCGGATCGGACAAGGGCGGCAGCAGCGAACCCGCCCGCGTGGGAGCCCCGGTGAGCGCACTGCAGCCGCTGGTGGGGGTAAAGGGCGCCAGTGCCGAGAGCGAGATGACCAGGAAGGGGTACACCTACCGCGGTGGCGACCAGATCGGCGACAGTGCCTTCACCTACTGGGAGCAGCCCCGCACCAACAGCTGCGTGGCTGTGCGTACCACCAACGGACGTTATCAGTCGATCACCTATACCGAACCCAGCAAGTGCAGGTGATCGCCTGAACGCTCAGGCCATTGATCGCTCTGGCCGCCGGCCCTCCGGACGGCGGCCTTGGGTTTGACCTGTGACATCCAGAATGACATAGACCGCCTTCAATCCAGCCACGGAATCAATGGGAGACTCTGGAACGGCCAGTACGACCGCGAGGTGATTCCCCTGCCAGTGCAGTGCTAGGCGCGCTTATCCGATTCGCTGTCTTCCGCCTGCTGAGCGGAACGCCCCGAGCCGCAAGCCAACTGCATGGATCGGAGTTCAATTATATCTGGGCTATCTGGCAATCTTCTTTGTCACATGGATCATCAATGGGGTCGACTACAATCGGATTGGCGAGAATGCGCTAACCACGAAGCTGTGGTATGCGTTTCCAACTCTTTTTGGATCCGCATTCCTTGTGGTTGCCATCACTGCCCTGGGATGGTGGCGCATGGTTCTGTTCGAACAAACGAAATCCGGCCCTCAGTGGGTTTGGATATTGCCTATCGCGATGGCGGGGGTCATTGTGATGAACTTCCTGGGTGTAGTGCCGAAGCAGCCCACCTTTGAGCTTCTTGGTTGGTCAATGCTCGGAGCCGTGGGGGTTGGATTCGGCGAGGAAATGATCACTCGGGGAAGTCTGATCGTGGGCCTTCGAAGTCGTGTTAGCGAGGGCAAGGTATGGCTGATCAGTTCCCTCTTGTTTTCCGCCCTTCATCTTCCTAACGTCCTCTTCGGATTCCCGCTATGGGCCATGCCTGTACAGGTGCTGTTGACATTCATCATGGGCAGTGGCTTCTACGCCATTCGACGCATGTCCGGCACCCTGATTCTATCGATGATTCTCCATGGACTTTGGGACAGTGCCTTGTTCCTTAACGTCGCTGTTGGCGCAGAACCCTCCCCTATTCAATACTCCGTCTACCCCATCGCGATCATCTGCGTCATCGCAGTCCTTCTTCGGGGGCGGAATGCGCAAGCCCAGCAAGTCAGGCCATCGGCGATCAACAACATTCCGGAGTGAAAGCGAAGTAGGTTTATTAATGCTCACCCCGAAGCATCCGATGCGTTTTCCACTCGCCTCACTGGGCGCTGGCCTCCTGGCCATAAGCCTCCCCGCTGGGGGCGCCCTGGCCCAGGTGGCGATCGAGAGTCAAAGGGTCACGTTTCGAGCCGGCGCCGATTCCGCCTTGCTCAAGGGCCAGCTCAAGGGCGACCAGACCGTCGACTACAAACTGCGGGCCGGCGCCGGTCAGACCCTGACGGTGGAGCTCAAGGGGTCCAATCCGCAGAACTACTTCAATGTGATGGCGGCCGGGACCGACACCGCCTTGTTTATCGGCAGCAGCTCCGGCAACCGCTTCCGTGGCCTCCTGCCCAGCGATGGCGACGTGAGGGTGAGGGTGTACCTGATGCGGCCGGCGGCGCGCCGCAACGAAACGAGCACCTACAGCCTGAAGGTTGGCATCGGCGGTGCCCCTCTCGCCCCTGTGCCCGCTTCCCGCGATGCCCTGATCCCCGGCACTCCTTACCACGCTTCGGCGGAGGTTCCCTGTGTGTCCGGGAGCAGCGGCAAGGCCACCAGGTGTAAGGCCTTCGTGATGCGCAGGGCCAACAACAGTGCCACGGTGGTGGTGACGAACCCCGAGGGGCAGAAGCGTCAGTTCCTGTTCGTGAAGGGAAAGGCGGTTGCTTCGGATCAACCTGAGCGGCTCTCGGTGCAGCGGCGCGGGGATAGCTCGGTGCTCAGTCTCGGCGAGAACTTTGAACGCTATGAGATCGTCGATGCCCTGGTGGTGGGGGGCTGAGCCCTCTGCCGCCTCGATGCCATCGGTGACCGGGGCGACGGTTCGTGCCATTCCCTGCAACTTCATCAGGGGGCAGCTGGTCTGGCTGCCTTGGTGGCCCTGAAGAGCCTGCTCCAACCCGGTACCTGGGTGACGCTATCGACACGCCGCTACGGAGCCGATCACCCTTGGGGGAATGCTGCCGGCACCAACCAGAGCCGGCGCTGAACTGTTGAATCTGGGCATAGGAATGAAGCATGCCGCTCATGAAGACGTGAACAATCTCGAAGCCCGGTGATCGTGAGCGTTGGTTTGAGGTGTTAACTCCCACTAAACTGGAGAGGGTCAAAAGAGGAAGAGGCGTTGGCACGTGAAGGAGTTGCCCGAGTGGGGAGCCGAACGCTGGCTTATCTTGAAACGGGTGACGATGGCGGACCACTTGTTATCCATCATCACGGTGGGCCATCCAGCCGCTTGGAGGCCTTGCTCTTCGATTCCTATGCAAGTGCCCATGGGCTGAGGTTTGTCTGTGTTGACCGGCCTGGTATCGGTGGGTCCGATCTTCAGCCAGGGCGCACCTTCGAGTCATGGGCGAATGATCTCCAGGCATTGGCTGATTCCTTGGGTGCACAGCAGTTCGCGGTGACCGGCTGGTCTGAAGGAGGGCCGTGGGCTCTTGCCGCCGCAGCCTATCTGGACCCTGGTCGCCTTGCCCATGTCACATGCATTGCTGGTGCCAGCTACGGAACGTTTGGAGATAACTGGGCTGTGAAGTACCAAAGCAGCGTGGATGCGCTTGGCGGGCGCCTCGCGTTGCACTTCCAGCCTGGCTTCAGGCTCATGTATGAACTGCTTGGATTGAGTGCTACCCACTTTGAAGCCAACTATCTGCAGGCTCTGAAGAAGTCGATGGGTGTCTCTGATCAGGAGGTCCTGGCAGATGAGCAGGTCTGTCAATCCTTTCTGGAGGCATCACGGGAATGCTTTCGGCAGGGCGTTGAGGGGCTTGTTGCTGACGCCATGATGCTCTACGAGGCTTGGCCGTTTGACATGACCAAAGTCACGCGTCCGGTCTACTTCTGGCAGGGAACTGATGACAAACTGGTGCCTGAACCCATCAATCGGATGGTGGCGGACAAGACCCCTGGTGCCATCTGGTGTTCCATCAGCGGAGGAGGCCACTTCATTGCTATCAGCCATGCGAACGAGATTCTTGCTCAGGTGGCCAGCGATCTTGCCAAGGCGCCAACCTGACACCACACAGCCGATGGCCCATCTGGATGGGCCTTGGCATTGATCGGGCCTTGATGACGCCTCGCGTACCCACGATCCCTGCAGCGCCCCGATCCATTCAGAAGGGCACGCCTCTGAAGCACCTGCTGGGCCAGGAGGCCATTGAGTGTCTGGCGAACAACCTGCAGATTGTTGATGCAGACTTTCCGGTTGGCCGATTCTGCGAATCCGCACGGGCAGGCATTGAGCCGTTGGCCATCATGCAGCGAGGATTGCATATCGCCAGGGCGCTTCGTGAAGTCCTGCCTGAGAACTATGAGGAGGCTGTTCAAGTCCTCATGGCTTCTTTGACGCCGGCGAAGTCAGAAGCAGAAGAGATGGGGCTGGCAGGCTTTTTCTATCTTCCACACAGCTGTTTTATTTCTGAGTATGGGCAGGATGGCCATCACAGCAGCGGCAACGACCCTTTTGAGACGTCGATGCTGGCTTTGCATGCCCTCACCATGCGGTTCACCTCGGAGTTCGCCATCCGCACGTTTCTGATCCAGCAGCAGGCGCGCACTCTGGAGAAGGTTGATCAGTGGATCACCGACCCTAATCCGCATGTAAGGCGCCTCTGCAGCGAGGGGACACGGCCACGACTCCCTTGGGGGAAACGCATTCCTTCGTTTGTGGCCGATCCGAGGCCAACGCTTCCCATCCTTGAATCTCTGAAGAACGATTCATCGCTTTACGTCCGCCGCAGCGTTGCCAACCACCTGGGGGACATCGCCAAAGACCATCCAGAACTCGTCTTTACCACCTGTGAGCGTTGGTTGTGGGATGGTGCCTCCGCTGAGCTGCAGTGGCTGATCCGGCATGCGGTTCGTTATCCCGCCAAGCAGGGAGATACACGTGCGCTGAAGATACGTGCAGCAGCCAAGGGCAGCGCATTGTAAGGCGCTCCACCATGGCCTGACCCATCATCCCAGCCATGCCATCCGAGCGATGACGTTCTTCTCCTTCCTTATTCCTCTGGTGGTGCACTACGTGCTGGTCGCGTTGCCCCTGGGCTTGGGGCTGCTGGCCTTTGCGCGGACACGCCCTGGCCGCAGGCGCCAGCGGTGGATCGTGGTGGCTGGCCTGTTGGCGGTTTTGGGTGGCGCGCTGGTGCTGCTCCAGGCCAAGGCGGCTTTGATGGGCGCGCCAGACGATGGCACCTGGTTCGTGGTGGTGACGGGACTGCTGCCGATCGCCTTAGGGGGCATCAGCCTGCTGCGCTGGTCGCGGCTCTGAGCCTCCCAAGCAGCCAGGCTGGTGACATCAGGGCCAGGTGATGCCGCAGACGCTCCTTTCCACCCTCTCCCGCAGTGAACGGCTGTCGATCGCCGGCACCTACACCCTGACGCTGCTGGAGAACCTCTGCATGCTCGCCTATCCGGCCATCACCGGCTGGGCGGTGGACGGGCTGCTGAAGGGCAGCTACCGGGGACTATCGGCGCTGATCGCCGTGTGGCTGGTGCACCTGGTGACGGCCTTCGTGCGGCAGCGCTTCGATACCCGGGTCTTCATGGGCCTCTACGCCCGCCTTGCCGTGCTCACCGTCGCTGAGCAGAAGCACCTGGGCCACGGCACGAGCATCGTGTCGGCGCGAGTCGAGATGATGCGCGACATGGTCGGCTTCTTCGAGGCCGACGTGCCGGCCATGTTCTCCCAGGTGGTGACCGTGGTCGGCTCGTTGGTGATGCTGTTCACCTACGACCTCCAGGCGGGATTCATCGCGATGGCGGTGCTGCTGCCGATGGGGCTCGTCAACGCCTGGTACTGGCGGCGCGCCCTGCGCTTGCACCGCGGCCTCAACGACCAGATCGAGCGCGAGATCGCGGACATCGAGGCGGCGCGCCCGCTGCGCCTGCGTCGCCACTTCGGCCGGGTGCGGCGCTGGCATGTGCAGCTCTCCGACAGCGAGTCGTGGACCTGGACCGTGACGGAACTCGCCACGATCGTGGCGCTGGTGGTGCTGCTGATCGACTTCACCCGATCGCAGGTGTTCAGTGCCGGCGCCATCTATGCCGTGCTCGCCTATGTGTTCGATTATCTCGAGGGCCTCGACAGCGCTCCGTTGATCGTGAACAACATCGCCCGGCTCCAGGACATACGGGCGCGACTGGCACGCTGAGCAACAATTGCTCCCGGCATGGGCTGAAGTGATGAGGATGGGATGGCACCCCCTTTCGTGCGCTGCTGACAGGACGTGGAGCGTGTCTGTTCAGCAAGTTGTTCGGTTGTCCGCTGTCATCGGTGTCGATGCTGCGTCATTTCATCTTTGCGGCTCAGACTGTGTGATGGTTGCGTGGTATTCATGCCATGCCAGCACCGGCTTTTGCAAGAATCAGTCATGAGTATCCCGGAGCAGGTTGCATGGCGAAAACTCTCAAAGCGTTCGGCTGGTTCTTTCTTGCGATCGATACGGTTGGATTGGCCTTCATGGTGCAATGGGCGCTGATGGCAAGTTCTCGAGATGGCGAGATAGCCTATGCCGTTGTCTTTCTGCTCTTCGCATTGGCGTTGGTTGGCGTGGGGGGTACGGCGTTGGCGTGCAGTGCAAAACGTGGGTCAGTGTTAGGGCTTTGGCTTTCGACACTCTTTTTGGGCATTCCTCCCCTCATCGTTGCTGCTATACGCATCAGCAATTCCATCTAGCGCCTCATGGATAAGGGAGGCGTTGATCATTCGGATCCGCTACAAGCGTGTGACCTCTCGTGCTTGAACTGATCGGTTGATTCTCCGTGCACCTACACCTGGCCACTCACGCTCCAGTCTTGAAGGGATCCAATCCTTTCGGTAAACGTTTCAACGGCCTGCGTTCTTCCTGCGGCTTAAGCTCAGCGGACCATCTCGACATTGGCCGCAATGACAGTCCTCGCTCGCTTCATTTACGAAGTGAAGCCGGGCCGCACCGGCGACTTTCTCGAGAAGCTGGCGCAGGCCGGTTCGCCCCGGTTCACCAGCCCTGTGATGCCGCGGGCGTTCAAGCTGTTCCGCTGCTCCGTGCCAGGGCCTGACACGGAGCGCCTGATCCTTCACATCGAATACGACGACATGGCCGCCTACGGCGCCCGAGCCGCCTACGAAGCCAGCAACCCGGAATGGCGGGCGCTGTTCGAGGCCACGCCCGATTCCCCCGAGCGCCTGCTTTCGGTGGAGCTGCTCACAGAGTTTCTGCCGCTCTGAGAGCAGGCCCCGAGCCTGCCAGCGCTCAGACCCCCGCCAGCACCTTCTCCTCCTCCTCCACGCTCACCACGCGGCCGGCGTCGCTGAAGCCGTCGATCTGGTCGAAGTTGAGGTAGCGGTAGAGCTGGTCGGAGAGGGGATCGATCTTGGCCGCCGCGATCTCCAGGTATTCGGCTGGCGTGGGAATGCGGCCCAGCAGCGCGCACACGGCCGCCAGTTCGGCGCTGCCCAGATACACCTGGGCGCCGTTGCCGAGGCGGTTGTTGAAGTTGCGCGTGCTGGTGGAGAACACCGTGGTGTTGTCTTCCACCCGCGCCTGGTTGCCCATGCACAGCGAGCAGCCCGGCAACTCCATGCGGGCGCCGGCGGTTTCGAACTTGGCGGTGTAACCCTCGGCGCGCAGCACCTCATCGTCCATGCGGGTGGGGGGGCACACCCACAGCCGGGCGGCGCTGGTGCCGGCCCCATCCAGCACCGTGGCGGCGGCGCGGTAGTGGCCGATGTTGGTCATGCAGGAGCCGATGAACACCTCATCGATCCGGTCGCCCGCCACCTCGCTCAGCAGCTTGACGTTGTCGGGATCGTTCGGGCAGGCCAGCACCGGTTCGGTGAGTTCATCGAGGTTGATCTCGATCACTTCGGTGTATTCGGCGTCGGCATCGGCGCTCAGCAGCTGCGGATCCGCCAGCCACGCCTCCATCGCCTGGATGCGGCGGGCCATGGTGCGGGCATCGCTGTAGCCCCTGGCGATCATGTTCTTGAGCAGCGCCACATTGCTGCGCAGGTATTCCGCCACCGTCTCTTCCGAGAGCTTGATCGTGCAGCCGGCACAGGAGCGTTCGGCAGAGGCGTCCGTTAACTCAAACGCCTGCTCGAGCTTGAGATCCGGCAACCCTTCGATTTCGAGGATGCGGCCGGAGAACACGTTCTTCTTGCCCGCTTTCGCCACCGTGAGCAGGCCCTTCTGGATCGCCACCCACGGGATCACGTTCACCACATCGCGCAGGGTCACGCCCGGCTGCAGCGAACCGCTGAACCGCACCAGCACCGATTCGGGCATGTCGAGCGGCATGGCGCCGATCGCGGCGGCGAAGGCCACCAGGCCCGAGCCGGCCGGAAAGGAGATGCCGAGCGGGAAGCGGGTGTGGCTGTCACCGCCGGTGCCCACCGTGTCTGGAAGCAGCATGCGGTTGAGCCAGCTGTGGATGATGCCGTCGCCGGGGCGCAGCGCCACCCCGCCGCGGGAGCTGATGAAATCGGGCAGTTCGGCGTGGGTCTTGAGATCCACCGGCTTCGGGTAGGCGGCGGTGTGGCAGAAGCTCTGCAGCACCAGGTCGGAGGAGAAGCCCAGGCAGGCCAGTTCCTTCATCTCGTCGCGGGTCATCGGCCCGGTGGTGTCCTGCGAGCCCACGGTGGTCATCAGCGGTTCGCAGCTGGTGCCGGGCCGCACTCCGGCCAGGCCGCAGGCCCGGCCCACCATCTTCTGGGCCAGGGTGAAGCCCTTGCCGGTGTCGGTGGGTGCCACCGGACGGATGAACAGGTCGGAAGCGGGCAGGCCCAGGCGGGCGCGCACTTTGTCGGTCAGGGAGCGGCCGATCAGCAGCGGGATGCGGCCGCCGGCGCGCACCTCATCGGTGATCGTGCTGGGCTTGAGCTCGAAGCGGGCCACGATCTCGCCGGCGCCGGCTTCACCCGCCGCGCGCTCGATCGTGCCTTCGTAGGGGCGGATTGTGATCACATCGCCGGTGTTCAGCGCCGCCACATCGCATTCGATCGGCAGGGCGCCGGAATCCTCGGCCGTGTTGAAGAAGATCGGCGCGATCTTGCCGCCCAGGATCACACCGCCGGAGCGCTTGTTGGGCACATGGGGAATGTCGGTGCCGGTGTTCCACAGCACCGAGTTGATCGCCGATTTGCGCGAGCTGCCGGTGCCCACCACATCGCCCACATAGGCCACCGGATGGCCTTTTGCCTTGAGGGCAGTGATCTGCTCGAGGCCGCCGGGTTGGCGCGTCTCCAGCATCGCCTGGGCATGCAGGGGAATGTCGGGGCGGGTGGTGGCGTGGGTGGCCGGCGAGAGGTCGTCGGTGTTGGTTTCCCCCTCCACCTTGAACACCGTCACGGTGATCGCCTCCGCCAGCGGCGCCTTCTTGGTGAACCAGGCGGCCTCGGCCCAGCTCTCCACCACCTGCTTGGCCCACGGGTTGGTCTCCGCCAGCTCCAGCACGTCGTTGAAGGCGTCGTAGACGAGCAGGGTGCCGCTCAGCCCCGTGGCGGCCTCGGCGGCGATCGCCGCATCGGCGTGGCTCAGCAGCGTGATCAGCGCCCCCACGTTGTAGCCGCCGATCATCGTGGCCAGCAGCCGGGTGGCCGCGATCGGATCCACCAGCGGACTGGTGGCCAGCCCCTGGGCCACGGCGCTCAGCCAGCCCGCCTTGACGTAGGCCGCCTCATCCACCCCCGGTGGGATCCGTTCGCTCAGCAGATCCAGCAGGAACGCCTCCTCGCCGGCGGGCGGCTGCTCCAGCAACTCGGTGAGGGCCTGGGCCTGAGGCGCCGAGAGCGGCAGCGGCGGCACGCCGAGGGCCTCACGCTCCGCAGCGGCAGAGCGGTAGGTGGCCAGCAGATCGGCGGCGGCGATGGGGGACGAAGCCATAGGAGAAGGGGTCATCCCTTGAACGTACGGGAGGCTTCCATTCTTTGCGGCCGCCGGACCGCCAACGGTGGCATCGGCTGCAGAACGGTGGCGGTAAGGGGGCGTGACAGCCGGCTTCTAGGGTGGGTCTTCGAGCGCCCCTCCGCCTGCCGCCATGATCCCCACCTCCGACCTCCATGTGGTGGAGACCCGGCCGCTGGTGGCGCCGGCGGTGCTGCACCGGGAGCTGCCCCTCGGCGAAGCGGCGGCGGCTGTGGTGGCCGGCGCCCGCGAGCGCATCAAGGCAATCCTGCACGGCCGTGATTCGCGCCTGCTGGTGATCGTGGGGCCCTGCTCCGTTCACGACGTGACAGCCGCCCAGGAGTACGCCGCTGCCATCGCCCGGGTGCGGGCCGAGCACCTCGATCAGCTGGAGATCGTGATGCGGGTGTATTTCGAGAAGCCGCGCACCACCGTGGGCTGGAAGGGGCTGATCAACGATCCCCATCTCGACAGCAGCTACGACATCAACACCGGCCTGCGCCTGGCGCGCGGCCTGCTGCTCCATCTGGCAGAGCTCGGCCTGCCTGCCGCCACCGAGCTGCTCGATCCGGTGGTGCCCCAGTACATCGCCGATCTGATCAGCTGGACGGCGATCGGCGCCCGCACCACCGAAAGCCAGACGCACCGCGAGATGGCTTCGGGTCTGTCGATGCCGATCGGCTTCAAGAACGGCACCGACGGCAGCGTCATGACGGCGATCAACGCCATGGAGGCGGCCGCCCGCCCGCACCATTTCCTCGGCATCAGCCGCCAGGGCCATGCGGCGATCGTGTCCACCACCGGCAACCCCGATGGCCACCTGGTGCTGCGCGGCGGCAAGGGCGGCACCAACTACCACCCGGAAGCGGTGGCAGCGGCGGCGGCCTCGCTGGCCAAGGCCGGCTTGCCGGCGCGGCTGATGGTGGACTGCAGCCACGGCAACTCCAACAAGGACTACCGCCTGCAGGGCCAGGTGCTGACTCAGGTGGGTGAGCAGCTGCGCCAGGCCTCCTGCCCGGTGATGGGCGTGATGATCGAAAGCCACCTGGTGGCGGGCAATCAGAAGATCCCGGCGGATCTCTCCCAGCTCACCTACGGCCAGAGCATCACCGATGCCTGCATTGACCTGGACACCACCCGCGAGGTGCTCGCCGGCCTGGCCGAAGCGGTGAAGGAGGCTCAGCGCCAGGCGCCCACCGGCGAGGTGCTGGCAGCGGTCTGACCGCCTGATGGTGTAGCTGGCACTCTCTAATCGTGAGTGCCAGATTGATGCTCTGCAACGAACTGTTCAGCTGGAACAGTCGCTGGAGTGAATCTCCCTAATTTGCCTTCACCACGTTGCAGGGAAGGCGGTATGTCTTATCTATTGCAATTCTGCGGATTGTCAGAGCCGCTGCAGATGTTCTATCTGGAGCAGACATCTTCCGCCGCCGACCACAGCGGCCCCGTCTTCGCAGGCTTTCGCCCCTTTCAGCTCGACGACCTGCTCGGTTGGGCTCTGGCCTCCTCGCAGCAGCGGGGCTGGGACCCTGAAGGCATTCAGCGCACCGTGCTGAATGTGTGGATGGAGCGCGCCGAGGTGATCCGTCAGTGGCAGCTGCGGCTGCGGGAAGAGCCCAGCGACCGGCTGATCGTGGCGGGCCTGGGCACCCGCGACGACTGGCGCCACCGCTGCGAGCGCATGCTTCAGGCCTGAGCGCCGAGCAAACTCCAGAGCAGGCCCACCGCCACCGGCACGGCCAGGTTGTCGATGCCCAGCAGGGCGAACTGCTCCAGCAGCATCGCCGCCGCCGCGATCGCCACCAGCGCCGGTAGCGATGGGCCCAGCCCGCCGCCTGCCTGCAGGGCCAGCCGCAGGGCCGCCATCACCGCCAGGCTCACCAGCCCCATCGCGCTGGTGCCCAGCAGTGATTTGCGCTGGCCGGCGATCGTCCAGCTCGGCGACGCGATCGACGCCCCCAGCAGGCCCGCCAACCCATCGCCGCAGGCCATCACCAGCACCCCGGCCGCCACCGCATCACTGCGCTGCGGCCAGAACAGGGCCAGCAAGGTGGTGATGGCGGCGCCGTAGGCCACGGTGCCGTAGCTGGCGCGGCCCACGTCCTCCACCGCCGGCAAGAGGCGGAAGCGGTGGTTGAGCGCCGCCGCCACGGTGACCGCCGCCGCCGCCGGCAGGGCGATCCAGCGCTCGATTCCCAGCCCCCAGGCGATCAGCACCACCGGGCCGGTGCCGATGTGCAGCACCTTGCGGCTCCACTCCGCCCGCTGCGGCCAGCGCGCCCGGGTCTGCAACGCCAGCAGCACCACCAGCGCCAGCCACAACAGAACGGCGGCAACCCCGAGGGCCTGCCGCCATTCCTCGCCCAGCCCCTCCCACCAGAGCGGCAGCGCCAAGGGCCTCAGGCGGCCTGCTGGAAGTTGCTCATCAGCCGCAGCTTCATGATCGCCTTGGCCTCCAGCTGGCGCACCCGTTCGCGCGACACATTGATCGCGCGGCCGATCTCGGCGAGCGTGAGCGGCTCGGAGCCCTCCAGGCCGAAACGCAGCTTGAGGATCTTCTGCTCCCGCTCATTGAGCTGGGAGAGCCAGGCGCCCAGGTGCTCCTTCTGCAGGCTGCGGTCCATGTGGTCCATGGGCTCGTGGCTGGCCGGATCGGCGATCAGCTCACCCAGGGTGCTGCGGTCTTCCTCGCCGCGGGCGTGGGCGTCGAGGGAGGCACAGGGAGCGCTCTGGGCGATCAGCTCCTCCAGCTCGCGGGGCTCCATGCCCATGGCATGGGCCAGCTCCAGCCGGTTGGGCTGGCGGCCGAAGCGGTGCGACAGCTCGCGGGTGATGCGCCGCATCTTCGAGAGCTTCTCGGAGATGTGGATCGGCAGCCGGATCGTGCGGGCGCTGTTGTCGATCGCCCGGGTCATGCCCTGGCGGATCCACCAATAGGCGTAGGTGGAGAACTTGTAGCCCATGGCCGGATCGAACTTGTCGACGGCGCGCTCCAGCCCGATCGCCCCTTCCTGCACCAGATCGAGCAGCTCGAGGCCCTGGTTCTGGTACTTCTTGGCGACGCTCACCACCAGCCGCAGGTTGGCGGCCATCATGCGGTCGCGGGCACGGGTGCCCATGCGGATCTGGTGCCGCTGCCGCACGGTGAGACTCTCTGGAGGCAATTCGAGCAGGCGTTTCATCCCCTGCACGTGATGCGCCAGTTCAATCTCTTCAGCCGCCGTAAGAAGTGGTACACGGCCGATGTTGCTGAGATACCAGCCGATCGAATCGACGCTCAAACGCCCACTGGACCGCTGTTGACCCACCCGCGGCGGTGGCTTGATGCCGCCGCCCGCAGCCGAAGCTGCAGATGTGGATCGCGGAGGTGTCCCCATCACCCCGGCCTCCTGCTAGTTGTGGCCGGAACATAGCAGAGGCATACCGATAAAAGGGTAATGAATCGGTTACTTTCGCCACAAATAAGTCGTCACATCTTTGTTTCTCAATTATTCGCGTGCGGCGTGGCTGTTGTGGTGGCCTGCGTTTCGCCACGTTGAGTGTCGGCCGCCCGCCAGGGGCAGCGGCCACCGCTGTGCGCAGACCCTGATCCGGGCTCAGGCGTTTGCTGCGGGTTGCAGCGAAGTGCGCCAGCCGTTGATCAGATCCAGCTGGGCGCAATGCTCCTCCCCTTCCGCCTGCCGTTGGATGAAGGTGCCGTCGGGTTGCATGTCCCAGGCGGCGACATTGTCATTGAGATACGTATCGAGCAGCCGATCTAGCACTAGGTGCTGGGCCGGATCCTTGATCGGTGCCACCGCTTCCACCCGCCGATCCAGGTTGCGGGGCATCCAGTCGGCGCTGCCGAAATACATTTCCGGTTCGCCGCCATTGCCGAAGCGGAACAGGCGGGAGTGCTCCAGGAAGCGCCCGATCACGCTCACCACCTTGATGTTGTCGCTCACGCCGGGCACGCCCGGCCGCAGGCTGCACATGCCCCGGATCACCAGCTCAACAGTGACCCCGGCCTGGGAGGCCGCATAGAGCAGGGCGATGATCGGCGGATCCACCAGCGAATTCATTTTTGCCCGGATCGAGCCGCCGAGGCCGGCGCGGGCATGGTCGATCTCACGCTGGATCAGCCCCTCCATGCCCTTGCGCAGCGTGACCGGCGCCACCAGCAGGCGGCGGAAGCTCTGCTGCTTGGAGAAGCCGGTGAGGTAGTTGAACAACTCCACCAGATCTTTGCCCAGGTCCTCGTTCGCCGAGAGCAGGCCGATGTCGGTGTAGAGGCTGGAGGTTTTGGAGTTGTAGTTGCCGGTGCCGATGTGCACGTAGCTGCGCAACCGCTCCTTCTCCTTGCGCACCACCAGCATGATCTTGGTGTGGGTCTTGAGGCCGAGCACCCCGTACACCACATGCACGCCGGAGCGCTCCAGCTGGCGGGCCCACTGGATGTTGTTGTCCTCGTCGAAGCGAGCCTTCAGCTCCACCAGCGCCATCACCTGCTTGCCGTTCTCGGCCGCCCGGATCAGCGCCGAAATGATCGGTGAATTCTTGGAGGTGCGGTAGAGGGTCATCTTGATCGCCATGACCGAGGGGTCATCGGCGGCCTGGTTGATGAATTCCTCCACCGAGGTGGCGAACAGGTCGTAGGGGTGGTGCAGCAGCACGTCGTTGCGGCGCAGCACCGCGAAGATGCTCTGGAAGTCTTCGGCCTTGAGTGAGCCATCTTCCAGGCGGCTCTTCTGGGTGCGTGCCAGGGCCGCGTTGGTGCGGCCGATGTGCGGTTTGTCCTTGAGCTGGGGCAGGGGAATGGCCAGCAGGCTCATCAGGTCGTCGAGGCCCAGGGGGCCATTGATCCGGTAGAGGTCTTCCGGCTCCACATCGGTGGCTTCCACCAGCTGCTCCACCACCTCCTCGGGCATCTCATCGGCCACCTCCAGGCGCACCACCTCGCCGCCCCGCCGCCGCTTGCGCAAGCCTTCCTGCAGCGCCTCCATCAGATCGTCCGCCTCCAGATCCCGGAGTTCCAGGTCAGCGTCGCGGGTGATGCGGAAGAAGTAGTGCCCCTCGATCGTCATGCCGGGGAACAGCAGTTGCAGGTTGAAGGCCACCACCTGCTCGAGCGGCACGGCGCAATACACCACGTCCTTGGCGTTGCGGCCGCTGAGCTCGGTGGGGATTTCCACGAAGCGCGGCAGGTTCTTCTGCGGCACCTTCACCCGGGCGAACTGCTGCTGGCCAGTGTCCGGATCGCGGATCAACGCCGCCACGTTCAGGCTCAGGTTGCTCATGAACGGAAACGGGTGCGCCGGATCCACAGCCAGCGGGGTGAGCACCGGAAAGATCGCCGTCTTGAAGTAGTCGTCGGCCCACTGTTTCTGGGCCTTGTTGAGCCGCTGGTAGTCGAGCAGGTGCACGCCGTGCTCCGCCAGGCTGCGCTTCATGTGGCCGCGATAGTGCGCCTGCTGCTGCTCCAGCAGCGGCCGCAGCCGCTCATGAATCGCCTGCAGCTGCTGCTTCGGGGTGAGACCGTCGTCGCTGAGGGTGTCCACACCCGCCTCCAGCTGCGACTTCAGCGAGGCCACCCTCACCATGAAGAATTCATCGAGGTTGTTGCTGAAAATGGCGCTGAATTTCGCCTGTTCGAGCAACGGCGTGCGGGGATCGAGTGCCTGGGCCAGCACCCGGCTGTTGAAGGCGATCCAGCTCAGCTCCCGGTTGATGTAGAGCTCCGGGGCCACCACTGGTTCACGCATCACCCACTGCCCTCAGGACCTGTGCCGGCACCAAGGTAGCCAGCAACCTGCATCACTTCTGTACAGCGGTTGCTTGCCTTTGCGCCCCGGCTTGGGGTAACCCAAAGGCGATCAGCACCGCCACGCCTGCCAGCAGCACGATGCTCAACCAGAACGGGCTCTTTTCGCCGATCAGTTCATAGGCCACCCCCGCCAGCGGCGGGCCGATGAAGCTGCCCAGGCTCTGCAGGCCCTGCAGGCTGCCCAGGGCAGCGCCCTGGCCGCCGCTGTCGAGCCGCCGCGACACCAGGCTGCGCAGGCTGGGGGTGACCAGACCGGTTCCCGCCGCCAGCACCGCCACCGCGACGAACACCAGCGGCTGGGCGGTGGCGGGGGTGGCCAGCGGCACCAGCAGCGTGCCGGCGATCACCATTCCCAGCCCCGCCATCGTGAGCCGCCATTCGCCGAACCGCTTCACCAGCGGACCGATCAGGCCCCCCTGCACCAGCGTGGCCACCACGCCCACCACCAGGAAGGCCGCGGCCGACAGGCCCGGCCCCCAGCCGAACATCTCCTTGAAATAGAGCACCAGCACGGCGGTGAAGCCGTTGAACGCCAGGAAGAACAGGAAGAAGGCCAGGCACAGGCGCCGCACCTGCGGGTTGCTGAACACCTTGCCCAGCTGGCTGAGCGGGTTGAGTTCGCGCTTGCGCGGCAGCGCCTGGCGTGCTTCCGGCGGATGGGTTTCCGGCAGGGCGGTGAGCACCAGCACCAGGTTCACCGCCGCCACGGCCACGGCCACCAGCAACGGCAGGGTGAGGCTGATCTCCGCCAGCAGCCCCCCCAGGGCAGGGCCGAGCATGAAGCCCACGCCGAAGGCCACGCCGATCAGGCCGAACGCCTTGGCCCGCTTCTCCGGTGGGCTGATATCGGCCAGCACGGCACCGGCGGTGGCGGCCGTGCCGCCGCTCACGCCATCGATCAGCCGCGCCACGAACAGCAGCGGCAGCGGCCAGGCACTGCCCGCCGGCCAGGGCACCGCCAGCGTGAGCGCAAAGCCGCCCAGGCCGAGCACCGAGCCGGCCACACAGCCGGCGATCACGGGCCGCCGCCCGAAGCGGTCGCTGAGGGCGCCGATCAGAGGCGTGAACAGGAACTGGGCCAGGGCGTAACTGCCCGCCAGCAGCCCCAGCGTGCGGCCATCGCTGGTGAAGCTGGCCAGCAGAAAGGGCAGCAGCGGAAACACGATGCTTTCGCCCAGCCTGTCGTTCAGCAGGGTGAGAAAGACGCAGAAGCGGGTGGAAGGGCGCGGCCAACCCATGGCATCAACGCGCGGCAGTGCCCATACCTTCCCATGGGAGCCCTTAGCCGCGGCGCCAGCTGTGGAAGCGTTGCAGCAGCGCCAGGGTGCGCTGGGGGGCGTGGGCCCGTTTCCAGGCTCCGGCGGCGTACTTGCTGGCTTCCGAGAAGGTGGGGTAGGCGTGGATGGTGGAGAGGATGCGGCCGAGCCCGAGCCGCCAGCGCATCGCCAGCACGAATTCCGCCAGCAGTTCGCCGGCCTGCTCCGCCACGATCGTCACCCCCAGGATCCTGTCGCTGCCGGGCGGGGTGAGCACCTTCACGAAGCCGGTTTCGGCGCTTTCCACGATCGCCCGATCCAGCTCCTGCAGCGGAAAGCGGGTGATCTCCACCGCCACCCCCTGCCGGGCGGCCTCCGCTTCATTCAGCCCCACCCCGGCCACTTCCGGATCGGTGAAGGTGGTGCGCGGTATCACCCTCCCATCGACCTGAAAGCGGCGGAACGGGGCGAACAGGGCGTTGACACTGGCGTACCAGGCCTGGTGGGCGGCGGTGTGGGTGAACTGCCAGGGGCCGGCCACATCGCCGGCGGCGTAGATGTTGGGGAAGAGGGTCTGCAGTGCGCCGTTGGTGTCGATCGTGCGGCCAGTGGGAATGCCCAGCTCCTCCAAGCCGTAGCCGCTCAGCCGCGCCTGCCGGCCGATAGCGCAAAGCACCTCATCGCACAGCCGTTCGCTGTGCACGGGCGCCCCGGCAGGGCCGGTGCTGATCAGCACCACCTTGTGTTCGCCGTCAGGCTGCCCGCCGTCAGGTCCCTGTGGGCAGCCTGGGGCCGTCGGTGCCGCCGCCGCCGGCCTCCGCTCGAAGCCCCGCACCGTGCAGCCGGTGAGCACCTCCACCCCGTCGGCTTCCAGGGCCTGGAGCACCAGCGCGGCGGCGTCGGGGTCTTCGCGGCTGAGCAGCTGCGGGCCCCGCTGCAGCAGGGTGACCCGGGCGCCCAGGCGGGCCAGAGCCTGAGCCAGTTCACAACCCACCGGTCCGCCCCCCATCACCACGAGGCGCGGCGACGCCACTGGACAGTCGCGCAGGGCCTGCCAGAGGGTTTCGCTGGTGAGCAGACCCACCGCGTCGGCGCCCGGCAGATCCGGCAGCACCGGGCGGGCGCCGGTGGCCAGCACGATCGCGGGCGCCGTGAGCCGTTGCTCCTCGCTGCCGTCGGCCCGGTGGATCGCCACGGTCCAGGGGTCGATCAGGCGGCCATGGCCGCGCAGCACCTCCACCCCCAGCCCTTCGTAGCGTTCGGCGCTGTCGTGGGGGGCCACCGCCGCCACCTTGGCGAACACCCGCTCCAGCACCAGCGGCAGCGACACGCTGGGGTTGTGGGGGGTGAGGCCGTAACGATCCGCCCGGCGCATGCGTGCCGCCTGGCGGGCCGTGGCGATCAGGGCCTTGCTGGGTACGCAGCCGGTGTTGAGGCAGTCGCCGCCCATGCGATCGGCCTCGATCAGGGTCACCTTCGCCTTCACGGCGGCGGCGATGTAAGCCGTGACCAACCCCGCCGCGCCGGCGCCGATCACGATCAGGTTGCGATCGAAACGGGCCGGACGCCTCCAGGGGCGGTAGAGCCTCCAGCGCTCCCAGCCTGCCAGCCCCAGCCGCGCCAGCCAGGGGAAGGCCCCCAGCAGCACCAGCGACAGCAGCAGCGGCGGCGTGAGGATTCCCTCGAGGCCGCGCAGCTGCGCCAGCTGGGTGCCGGCATTCACGTAGACGAGGGTGCCGGCCAGCATGCCGATCTGGCTGGCGAGGTAAAAGGTGCGGACGGGCAGCGGCGTGAGCCCCATCACCAGGTTCACCAGCACAAAGGGAACCACGGGCACCAGCCGCAGGCTGAGCAGGTAGAGCACCCCGTCGCGGCGCAGGCCCGCCTCGATCGGCGCCAGCCGCGCGCCGAAACGCTGCTGCACCGGCTGGCGCAGCAGGGTGCGGGCCAGCAGGAAGGCGATCGTGGCGCCGGCGCTGGAGGCGAACGACACCAGCAGGGTGCCGAGCCCCAGCCCGAACACCGCCCCTCCGGCCAGGGTCAGCACGGCGGCCCCCGGCAGGGAGAGCCCGGTGATCAGCACATAGGCGAGGACATAGAGGACGGCGCTGCTGATGGGGGCCCGCTGACGCCAGGCCAGCAGGCCGGCGTGGGCCTCGCGCAGGGCGTCGAGGCTGAGCAGCCGGGGCAGGTCGAACAGGAAGAACAGCGCCACCAGCCCTGCCAGCGCCAGCATCAGCAGCCAGCGCCCGGAGGTGCTGCGGCCGGGACCGCCCTGGCCGGCAGTCCGCGTCAAGCCGCCAGCGCCCCGCCGCAGCTGGAGCCGCTGCCGGCGGTGCAGCCGAAGCAGTGGTCGGCCACCTGGATCGGGTCGCCGCTGGGGTCACGCCGCAGCAGATCACGCAGGTGGGGGCGACCGGCAGGATCCGCCGCGGCGGCAGGACCACCCGCGAGCGTCAGGCCCAGCTGCTGGTTGAAATCACAGTCGTAGAGGTGGCCCTGCCAGTCGACGCTGATCAACTGGCGGCACATCACTTGCTCCAGGTTGGCGTCGCGGTGGCTGCGGCGCAGCAGCTCCAGGTAGCCCTCCAGCTGCCCCTGGGCGCTCAGCACCGCCGCGAACCGCTGCACCGGCATGTTCGCCAGGGCATAGAGGCGGTTGAACACCACGCCGTGGTCGGCCGCCAGCACGCGCCGGTAGTCGGCCTCCAGCGGCTCCTGCTCCGGCGGCAGCACCGGTCCCTGAGGGTTGAACACCAGGTTCAGCTCCAGGCCCGTGCCCGGCTGGCCGTAGCCGAGGGCATTGAGCTGGCGCAGGCCGTCGATGCTGCGCCGGAACACGCCGGAGCCCCGCTGGCGCTCCACGTTGTCCTGCAGGTAGCAAGGCAGCGAAGCCACCACCGTGACCCCCTCTGCGGCCAGAAAGGCGGCCAGATCCTCCTGGCCCGGCTCCTGCAGGATCGTCAGGTTGCAGCGGTCGATCACCTCCACCCCCAGGGCAAGGGCGCGGCGCACCAGGTCCCGGAACTGGGGGTGCAGCTCCGGTGCGCCGCCGGTGAGATCGAGGCAACGCACGGCGCGGGCCGCCAGCACCGGCGGGATCAGCGCCAGGGTGTCCACCGTCATGCTTTCGGTGCGGCTGGGCCCGGCGTTCACATGGCAGTGCACGCAGGCCTGGTTGCAGCGGTAGGTGAGGTTCACCTGCAGGGTGTCGAGCCCCTGGCGGTGCAGCGCCGGGAAGGCGGTGGCGGCCAGGGCGGGCTGGATGGGGCTGGGGGACGGGGCGGACATCGCGCGGCTGGGGTCAGATCGTGTCGCCGAGCACCTGACGGCCTGCGGGCCTGGCGCCGTGGCCACCGAGCGGCTCGACGCTGACCGACACGCTGCTGGCCTGGCTGGTGGGGGAGGTGGGAATGGGCATCGCCACATGGCCCCTGGCGTCGGGCACGAAGGGCACACAGCCCACCAGGCGGCCGTTCACCTTGGCCCACAGCCGGTAGGTGTGATCAGGCGGCGGCGGCGGCAACCCGTCCACCAGCAGCATGTTGTGGCTGGGGTTGCCGGTGACGATCACCGTGCCGCTGGCGGCCCCCGCGCCCGCCATGGCCCGCAGCGGCATCTGCCGGCTGACCGCGCTGAGCGGCGCACCATTGGCTAGTTGCTGCTGCAGCTGGGCCAGTTGGGTCTGGGTGCGGTGCAGCTGCACGCCCACCGCCAGCAGACCGAGGCCGAGCGCGGCGGCGATCAGGCCGGGCAGACGTGGCGTGGCCGGGCGCGCCAGCAGCCGCTGCCGCAGGGCAGCTGGCGGCGTGCTGGTGGCGGGCAGGGCCAGGGGCAGCAGCTCCAGGGTGGTGCTGAATTCATCGAGCCGCTGGCGCAGGGCAGGTTGCTGGCGCAGGAGTTTGGCCAGCTGGACGCGCTCCGCTTCGTCGAGGTCGCCGAGCGCGTGGCCGGCCAGCAGGGCCTCCACGTCGAGTGGTTCGCCTGCAGCGTCGTGGTGGCTGAGCGGGTGGTCGCTGCTCATGGCTGGGGGTGGAAATCGATCAGCAGCGTCCGCAGGCGGATCAGCCCCTGCCGGGCGCGGGTTTTCACGGTGCCGAGCGGCAACTGCAGCCGTTCGGCGATCGCCGACTGGCTCAGGCCCTCGTAATAGGCCATCTCCAGTACCTGGCGCTGGTTGGCGGGGATCGTCTCCAGGGCGGAGCGCACCCGCCCGGCCAGGTCGTCGGCTTCGGCGCAGTCCTGCGGGTTGCGCACGGCGGCCGGGAACAGCTGGGACGACCAGCGTTGCACCAGTTGCCAGCGGTTCTGGCGCTGCTGGATGCGGTTGAACGCCATCGAACGGGTCATCAGCAGCAAGTAGGCCAGCACCGGGCCCCGCTTCGGGTCATAGCGGCCCTGCTGCCAGTAGCGCACGAACACGTCGTGGCAGAGGTCTTCGGCTTCCTGCGGGGAGCGGCACAGGCGCAGCGCCAGCCGGTAGACCGGCGCGCCGCAGCTGTCGTAAAGGGCGGCCAGATCCTGGTGCTGCCCGCTGCCGGCAGGCAGGGGTGGTGTGGCGGCGGCCTCCGCTTCGGAGCGGCTCACGGGCACGGTGAGGGTGGATCGGAACGGCATGGTGGGGATACCGCTGACTTCCCGGATCGGATGGGGCGGGGCCAGCGGCGTTGGCCAGCGGCGGCCGGCAAACCGCCGCTGCCGGTCACCGGTATCCCCTCCGCACCCTTTGGCCTCGAACGTTCCGTGATCACGTTTTCCCTTTCCAGCGTCAGCCGCGCTGCCGCGGCGCTGGTGCTCAGCGGCTCCACCATGCTGGCGGCGCAGGCCATGGAGCCCCAGCAGCAACGGGGCACCTTCATCAAGGCCGAAGCACCGGTGAGCGGCGGCTTCGTGATCAAGAACGAGGGTGGCAAGCGGCTGCTGATGCTCAGCAGGGACTTCAAGACCAACGACATGGCCCCCGACCTCAAGGTGGCCTTCAGCCCTTCGGCCACCCCCCTGGCCGGCAGCAAGCCGCCTGCCTACCCGCTCAAGCCCGGCAGCTACACGGTGCTGGCGCCGCTCAAGGCCAGCAAGGGCGGCCAGACCTACGTGATCCCCGCCTCGATCGATCTGAGCAAGCAGAAGTCGGTGCTGATCTGGTGCCGCCAGTTCAACGCCACCATGGCCTGGGCACCGATCCAGCCCGCGAAATAGGCGCCCGGAGGCGCCATGATCGGCGCCATGGATGCGGCCCCGACCCAGCTCAGCCACCTCAACGCCAGCGGTGAGGTGCACATGGTGGAGGTGGGCGACCGTCCCGCCAGCGATCGCCGCGCCGTGGCCGAGGGCTTCATCGCCATGGATCCGGCGGTGCTGGCGCTGGTGCTCGAAGGTCGCGCCGCCAAGGGGGATGTGCTGGCGGTGGCGCGGGTGGCGGCGATCCAGGGCGCCAAGCGCACCTGGGAGCTGATCCCGCTCTGCCACCCGATCGCACTCACCGGCCTGGAGGTGCGCATCGAGCCCAGCGCCGATGGCCGCGGCCTGCGCGTCGAGGCCGCCGCCCGCACCACCGGCCCCACCGGCGTGGAGATGGAGGCGCTCACTGCCGTGCAGGTGGGCCTGCTCACCCTTTACGACATGGTCAAATCCGCTGATCCGGCCATGACCATAGGCCCGGTGCGGCTGTTGAGCAAGACGGGGGGACGCCACGGCGCCTGGTGCCATCCCGACGCCGTGCCCTCCTGAGCCGTCACCCCCGATGAGCAGCAGCGCGGCCCCGCTTGAGCCCTACCCCCGCGAAGGCCTGCCGTTGGAGGAGGCCCGCCGCCAGGTGCTGGCCGCGCTCACGCCCCTGGCCGGCAGCGAGACGCTGCCGCTGGCGCAGGCTCTGGGCCGGGTGAGTGCGGTGCCGGTGCTGGCGGCTGAAGCGGTGCCGGGCTTCCGCGCCTCGATCATGGATGGCTACGCCCTGGCCGCGGCCAGTGTCCCGCAGGTGGGACACTCCTGGCGCCTGGTGGGACGCTCGGCGCCGGGCGCCCCCTACGCCGCGCCGCTGCTGGAGGGGGAAGCGATCCGCATCCTCACGGGTGCGCCGCTGCCGGAGGGGGCCAGCCGGGTGCTGCCCCAGGAGCTGGTGGAGGCCGATGGCGAGCGCCTGAGCCTGGTGCGAGAGGCGGGCCCCAACCCCTGGATCCGCGCCGCCACCGAAGAGGCCGCACCCGGCCAGGAACTGCTGGCCGCCGGGGTGCGGCTGGGCCCCGCTGATCTGGGCCGGCTGGCCAGCTGCGGTGTGGCGACCCTGGCGCTGCGGCGCCGGCCCCGGCTGGGGCTGCTGATCAGCGGTGATGAGCTGGTGCCGGCCGGCAGCCCGCGCGCGCCGGGTCAGATCTGGGAGAGCAACGGCACCCTGCTGGCGGCACTGCTGGCGCGCCTGGGGGTGGAGGTGGCCGAGCAGCGGGTGGTGGCCGATGCTCCCGAGCGCCTGCGCGCCGTCCTGCTGGAGCTGGCCGCCAGCTGCGATGTGGTGGTGAGCACCGGGGGCGTGTCGGCGGGCGACAGCGACTGGATCCGGCCGCTGCTGGCGGAGCTGGGGCAGGTGAGCTTCTGGAAGCTGTTTCTCAAGCCCGGCCGCCCGTTCGCCTTCGGGCAGCTGCAGCGGCTCGGCGCAGACGGCACCGTGCCGTTGTTCGGGCTGCCCGGCAATCCGGTGGCCGCGGCGATCACCGCCCTGCAGCTGCTGGTGCCGGCGTTGCAGGTGCTGGAGGGGGCGCCGGTGCAGCCGTTGCCGCGCCTGAAGGTGCGGCTGGCCGCGGAGCTCAAGCGTGGAGCCGGCCGCCCCGAGCTGGCCCGCGCCCGGCTGCAGGTGGGCCCGGAGGGGGAGCTGCTGGCGCTGGTGGAGGGCAGCCAGGCCTCCTCCCGCATCGGTTCGCTCCAGGGCGCCGACCTGCTGCTGGAGATCCCGGCCGAGCTGGGCACGCTGGCGGCCGGCAGCGTGCTTTGGGCCCAGCTGCTGCGCCTGCCGATCTTCTGAGCGCCTATCTCAGTAGGCCGTGTTGCCGGACACCCAGGTGCCCACGCCGCCGCTCCACTCCCGCTTCCAG
The DNA here is from genome assembly GCF_977927515.1 of Cyanobium sp. ULC065. Next base: position 356,597 of record NZ_OZ376393.1, read on the forward strand.
AAGGGGGCCTCGTGCTTGAGCGCTTCGAGCAGCTCCTGGCCGCCGCGCTGGGCCGGGCCGCGGCGGTCGGCGCTCACTGCCACCAGCACGATCGTGTCCCCTGGCAGCACCCGCCCCACGCGGTGATCCACACGCACCGCCCGCAGGCCATGGCGCTGGGCGCAGTCGGCGGCGAGGCGGGCGATCTGCGCTTCCGTCATGCCGGGGTAGTGCTCCAGCTCCAGGGCCTCCAGCGGCGCCCCTGCCGCCGTGATGCCCCGCACCCGGCCGATGAAATGGGCTTCGGCAGCAGCGGGCTCGGCGCCGCCGGCCGCCAGGCTCTGCTGCCAGGCGGCGAGCGTGACGAGTGGATCGAAGGGTTCCGGGTGCAGCTGCAGCTGCAGGGCGCCGGTGTCGGGGAGCGGATCAGCCACCGGCTTCAGCCCCCACTGATCGGTGGCAGGAAGGCCACCTCGGCGCCGGGCGCGAGCGGCTGGTGAACCCCGGCGAACACCTGGTTCACGGCCACCCGCACCTGGGCCGGCAGCGTCTCTCCCAGCCCCAGCTGCTGCCACAGACTCGCCGGGGTGGGGGCCGGAGCGCCGGCGGGCAGCTCCACACGGCGCTCCGCCCAGCCGGCCTGCTCCCGGAGCGCGGCGAACAGCCGCACGGTGATCACGGTGGAGTTCACGCTGGCGGTCACGGCCGTGTGGTCACCAGCACCCGGTGGCGATGGTCGGAGGCAACGCGACGCAGCCCCACGAAACCGGCCTCGCTGAGTGCCGGCGGCAGGTCGAGGCGGAAGCAGTCCTCCAGGTAGGGCTCGGTGCTCTTGAGCAGGGTCGCCAGCGGCGGCGGCATGGAGCGGATGGCCTCGGCGAGCCCGCTCACCCGCACGTCGCCATGCCCGTGCCGCTCCAGCCAGTCGGCGAGCCAGCAGAGGTTGCCCTCCTGGTAGGCGTGGAAAAGGGCGCGGTAGTAGGCGGGAATCTGCGTGGCCGGGTTGGTGCAGGCCTCCTGCAGCGGCTCCGCCTGGCGGCGCAACTCCTCCCGGCGCTGCCGCCAGGGGATGCCCCGGGTTTCGGCGGTGCGGATCATCATGCGCCGCGCCTGCAGAAACAGCAGCTGCCGCAGCGGTTCCACCGCCAGCACCGCAGCAATCAGCCGCCCCAGCGCCGTGCGGTCATCGACCCAGTTGGGGGGAGTGCTGGCGCCGGAGGTCATCGTTGCGCTGAACTCACAAGGCAGGACGGCCATCCTGCCGCTCCCGGTGGTGTGTTGATGCCGTTGTGGCGGCGCGCCGGATCGAGCCGCGTGGATCAGCCGGAGATGCGAAGCACCCGTTCGAGCAGATTCTGCTGCAGACGCAGCTGGGTGCGTAGTTCACCGATTTCGGCGTTCTGCTGGATTCTCTGGCGGCTGAGTTCACGCTCCAGCGTTTCAATCCGACGCAGCAGCATCAGTTGCTCCTCCTGCTCGGGAAAAGGGCGATCGCGGGGCACCATTTCACCTGGCCGGATGAGGGTCCACTTCCTTCCTCTCACCACAGGCTTGAAGACAGGCAACGACTGCAGCACCAGATCTTCATTGCTGTCGGTGCCCCGCGGCGTGCGGAACAGCTGCTGGAACGTTTCACTCCCCCACACCCAGGAGGGGGGATCTGTGCAGACCCAGACCACGGCATCCCCACTTATCAGTTCACAGAGCTGGAAGGTCGATCCGGTTTCGGCGGTGGTGAGGAGCAATCCGTGTGGATCGGTGCGGGTGAGCTCGGCAGGTGCTTGATACGCGCCAATGGCCTGGGGCGAGCGGCGCAGCAGCCGGGTCAGCAGGAGTTCGTCGACAGGCCAGAGATGGCGGGAGGGCAACGGCTGGCCTTCGTGATCCCGCGGCAGTGGCGGCTGTGCTTGCTGTGACAGAAGCTGTTCGACGTGTTGCTCAAGATGCAGAAGGCGCTCCAGCGGTGAAGGAAGGGTGCTCATCTCAACCCTCCTGCTGCCGGGTGAAGCGAAGCTCGATACGGCGCCGATCGGCACGATCGGTTGTGTCGGCCGGGGCGTAGGCGCCATCATTGGCGATCAGGCTGCCGGCGGAATAAGGACGGATCGTCAACCCGATCTTGCCTTCTGGATCGAGCCGGCTTTTGAGGTGATTGGCCACTGCCAGGGCGCGCAGTAGGCCGAGGTCGGCATTGGATCCCGCCCTGTAGCCGCTGAGGGTGGCGGAGCGGTTGGCCTTGGGCATCAGCAGATCAAGGTTGCTGGTACCTGGTGAGGGCTGGCCGTCAGTGTGTCCGATCACTTCCACACTGTCGATCCGGTATTTCTGGATTGTTTCAAGAATTTCAGGTACGCGTCTGTCCAAGGCCTTGATGAACTCCGGGCTCAGCACATAACTGCCGGTGGGGAAGCGAAAGGATTCGCGCTCCGTGAGCCGCACCAGTGGTGGCTTCTCGTTATCCGAGCGTGCAAGGGCCGAGATCGCAATGGTGAGCACCAGAATCAGAAGGCTGCTGCTGAGCAAATCGGTATAGCCAGTCCAGTAGTTCGTGTCATCTTCACTGGTGCGGCGAGCCTTACGGGCCATGGTCAGCGGCCCCCTTCAGCTCTGTTGTCGTTATGTGGCTCCAGTGCGCTGATACTGGCCACGCGGGTTTGCAAGTGATAGAGCTGCTGTAGCAGATCCTGGGAGATGGCCTTGGCAGAGAGCATTGGCTCACCCAGCTGAGACAGTGCGGCCTGCTGGCGTTGGATGGCGCTAGCCAAATCACCCTGTAGCTGTTGGCCCAACTGTTCAATCTTCAGGCGAGCCATTTGACTGCGCTCAGCCAGCACCTCATCACTTTCCATCTTGGCCTGCTGCACCGAAGTCACGAAGGCTGTGGTGAGGCCATCAAGGCGTTCAACATTGCGGTTCCAGTTGGTGAGGGCTGTTTCCAGCGCGGAAGCGAAGACCTGGCAACTCTCAGCAACGGATCCATCGATTGTGAGCCGGCTCTGCACAGCTTCGGCGATCTCGATGGCGAGTTTGCGGTCACGCATCACCTCCAGGCGGGTTTCGCGCAGTTGTTTTGCAGCTTCTTTCGTTGCTTGCGTGCCCACGTCCAAGCTGGTGCCGACCTGTTGCAGGGTTTTGATTTCGTTGTGGATCTCCTGGCTGGCCCTGCGGCAGGTTTCCAGTTCCCGCTCGGCGATTTTGGCTAGCAGTTGCCATTCATTCTGCGTGCTTAAAAGGCCATCGCGCACATCCACCAAGCGGGCGCTCAGCCCATCGCTGCTTGTCGTGAGCTGCTCACTGGAGTCGCGCAGGCTCTGCACGGCGTGTTGCAGGGTTGTGGCGAAGTCACTGTCGCGGAAGGCATGGGCAGCCTGAACGAAGTCTTGTCCGCTTTCATTGAAGGCATTGGCCACCGTGCCGAGTTGACGCACCGCGATCTGCGCTTCAGCCGCGAGGGTTGCATTCACATCAAAGATCTGGTTGAGCTTGGCGGCGAAGGCCTCGCCCATGGCCGTTTGCACAGCGGTGGAAATGGCTGAGGGCAGGTTATGGGTGGAAGCATTCAGATCTTGAATGGATTGGCGTAGGGGGGTGATCACCTGGTTGCCGAGTTCCAGGGGGAGCACCGTTTCCAGCCAGCTGCTCAAAAGGGCTTCGCAGCGCTCCAGGCAGCTCCTGGTGCCGGTCACCTGGGTCCAGATCAGAACCACGAGGCTGAGAAACAAGCCCAGCAGACTTGTCTCGAATGCCGTGCCCATCGGCGCCACAATGGCGGACAGTGCCGAGATGGTGTCTGCCGTGCTGGCGTTCTTCTCGAGTGCTCCGCTGATCTCACTGAGGCCAGCCGTGAGGCCCGCGAAGGTGCCCAGCAGCCCCAGGGAGATGAGGATGCCCGGCGCCTGCCGCAGCCAGCTCTGGGCGGCGGCGGCTGTGATGTTGCGTGTGAAGAAGGGCAGTGAAATCGTTTCGATCTCGCCCGCACTGAACTCAGCGGTGTCGACGTTGTCGACGTGGGTGAGCAGGGCGATGTAGCGCGTGCGTATCCTCACCAGCCGTTGATCAACCTTGGAATCGTTGAGGGAGCCGTCCTGGTGGAGCTGGGCCAGCTTGGTGGCCAGTGGCGTGGTGAGCCGCGCCAGCAGCAACGACAACCAGAGGGCAACCAATGCCACCAGCAGCTGAAGTCCAAGAACAACGCCTTTGGAGTGATCAATCAGCGCAGACAGGTCTGAAGCAGCGATTGGGTCGTTCATCAAGTCGTGGCGGCCGCTGCTGCCTGTGGTGGCGGAGGAAGTTCATGGTAGAGGCTGGCAGCGGGAGGTTGACTGATTGTTCGAGCGGTTAGCTCTGACATGAATTGAGAAGGTCTGCGCAGGAATCGCTAGGGTGAAGCTCTAGCTGAGCCCAAGTGGAACCGAATGGCCGAGGACGACAAGATCGTTCAATCGATCAAGTTTCTGCTCAAGAGCGTGAAGCAGCTCAGCGATCGCTTCCTCCAAGCCGATGCAGAGCTGAATCAGACCATTGCCGCCATCCATGGGGATCTCAGCGATCTGCGCGAACGCGTGGAGCATTTTCCCCAAGGCCAGCATGAAGGAGGGGCAATTGACAGCTCCACTGGTGGACGCTCAAGCCCACCCGAGTTGCCTGTACGGCCAGAGACTGCCAATCGTCTGATTCCTGTTCTCAATCTATCTGTGGCGGCCATTCTGGATGTTTATGGCAACACGCCCGTTTTGCTGGAGCCTTTTGCTCGGCCCTGTGGCGTGAGCGGCCGCACACTTAGCGGTGAGATCGAAGAGCTGGAATTGGAGGCCTTCGCCCAAGGCACCACATGGGCGCTTGAAACCCTTGACAACGGGTGGTTGCTGTTGCCGCGTCCCGGCACCTTGGGGCGCATTACCCAGCTGCAAACGTTGGGAAGGCTTTACGATGTCGACGGCAGCAAAGATCTGCCTGCAGTGCTGCACGTGATTCGTCCGGCGTCGGCTGAGTCAGTGGTGTTCGGTCGCCGTTGGCAGCTGAAGGCGAAGGGCGCATTGAGCACGACTGCGGACCCCCTCAACGCCAGTCCATGGGCAAAGATTGCGCAACTGGAGCAGCGCTTGGCGAAGCTGGAGGCGAATGCCTGAGGGTGATTCATCCCGGCACGATCACTGTTCCTTGCTTCACCACCTCCCATAGACCGCCAACCTCCCTCACTTCTGCCGGGACCTTCAATTCAGCGCTGGAGACGAGCTGGCGTTCATAGGTGAAGATCCCCTTGGCTGGTTGGTTTGTATTGAAGCTTTCCAGGGTAAGGAAGGTGGGGAACAGCCAGTTCCTTGTTTCCACAGCGATCAGTACGTAGCTCCCCCCTCCGGGGACAGATCTCAACTGTGTAGTGTGGCTGAGGGAGCCGCGAACCAGGCTGTCTTCAGATTCACTGGTGATATTCAATTCGGCGGTTGTAATCCTACGCAGTAGGCTTCTATCTCTATTCTGAGTGGCTGCTTGGAAATCCTTGATTATTATTTCCAAGGGTGTTTGAGTCGTCGATTGGGCGGGTGACTCTTGGTCTGCCTGTGTGAAGCCCGCCAGGTAGGCTGCAAAACCAGCAGAGGGGGAGGCACTCTCATTGGCTTGCGGGAAGAGTTGTTGGGGCCTTGATGATCCACCCGGCGACTTAATCTGAATGGCGAAACTGGGATCTGCTGTTGCAGATACTTCTTGACGCGTGGACTCTTGTGGCTTGTGCGATTCTTCAATGGCGGCTGCAAGCCGGATTAGCTCAGCCTTCATCTCGTGAACATCCGATTGGAGTTGTCGGATTGCAGAATTGTTTCTGGCCTCAGTTTGTTTGAGAGTGTCAATAAAAGGTGTGCTATCTTCGTCGTCTGAGCTTGTCGTATCAACTTGATCTGTGTGGTATTTGTTGGATTTGATGGGGTGGCCATCGGGCATCTCTGCTTCCACGCTATGCCTATCTCTTCTCCTGCGAAGGCTTCCCCAAGGGCTTGAAGTGCCATGATGGTTCACTCTGAAGACGACTAGATAAAGACCACAGAAAAGAAGGCCTAGTGCAATGATCGAGACAAGATACCATTTGGCGTCATCCTCCTTGGAGAGCTGTTGAATAGCCTGTATTGGATTGGTGGCGGTGGATTGAGTACTTTCTTGTTGAGTAGCAATTATATGCGCTTGTTCTCCCGTGCTATATGAGACGATGTTGCCTGGCTTGAGACTTGGACTTTGGCTAAGCATTAGAGAGGGCCTGTCTCCTTCGGCGCTAGCGTGTAATTGGGAATCACCGTAGACGGTAATAATTCCTGTCGCAATGAGTGCAAGAAAGATTTTGGCGCCCTTGGGCTGAAACCGATGCTTCATGATCTTAGGATGCAAGGAATAGAGGTTATTGCCTGGGAAATGGCTTCAAAAGCGTTCAGCCCATTGCCGTGACAAGGTGTTGATCAGAGCTCTTAGAGCGAGGACAAAGCCTGGCTCTGGCTCCAAATCGTTGATGTCTTTGTTCACGCGTTCAAGGCAGATTGCTCGAACTTGAGTCTCAACGTCACTCCAGAGTGTGTTGGGTGAAGTTAGATTGCTGATCGGCAGGAGTGTCGTGATTCTTGCGCTGCTCAACGCTGCATCGTAGTTGCTGACAAACTGCTTCAGCTCGCGAAGACTTCCTAGTGCGTAGCTTTCAACTCTGTCGATTCCGTTGAAGTCGACTCGATCAAGTGTCTCAAATACTTTGTCATTGACAACAAGTTCTTCGCCTGTGATCATTAGTTCATCGCGCGGATCAAAATCTCCCTGAAGGTTCACCCCGCTGCTGATAAGTCCACAGGATGTTTCATCCTTGAAGGCGCCAGACAGTGTTGTGCGTGCGGCACCCGTAGAGCTGGATTCAAAGCCTGCGCTTTTACTCTGCATGATCTCAAAGAGTTCATCTGCATCGCAGCCCGGTGAAAAGGAGCCGCTTTCATCCAGCCAGTTCAGGAATCGTGCGCCGTTGCCTCCCATATACACGGGGAAAGGTGCTTGCCTTCGAAGCAGGCCTTCATTCCCCAGTGCCTTGAGAATCAAGCCAAGGTAGTGATAGATCCCTCCGAAACTCACTGCCATGATGCTCACGAACTCGATCAGCTGACGCTCCTGATCGGCACGGTGAATTGGCATCCTGTCACGTAGAAGTTCATCAGACTCGTAGCGGAGGCAGTTGTCAAACCAGCTGTTGAAGTTTGGATCCTGTCGGAGTTTTGCGTCATTCTCGGAAATCTCGCCGGTGATCCCAGGTGCAAAAAGAAAGCGAATAAAAGTTGGTTTGTTCTGCAGTACGTTGGTGCAGATATTTCTGCCAGCAAAGGGAACGGAAACCTGATGCAGTAGGCGGTTTTCTTCCCAGATGCTGATGTCCGTGGTGCCACCCCCTACGTCTAGGCAAGCGGTGTGAACCATTTGTCTGTTCAGGTAGTTGCCAAAATAGCTGGCAAAGGCCACGGCTTCGGTCTGAAGACCAGCGGCCCCTCCTTCGTCCTTGAATGTCTGCCTCAGGCCCGTTAATGCGGAGAGTTCGTTGCATAGATCTGTCCAGCAACGGCGGTAGCTGCGTGCTTCGTTGGGGGAGAAGGCGCTTGGGTAGGAGACGGACCATGACACCTCTTTCGCCCCTGATGCGGCAGCATTGCTGCTGATCAGCAGTGCCATTTCCTTGAGAAACGGCTTTTGGTATTGCGGCTGACGCCATTTGAAACCTGTGCGGATGCTGGGTCCACGCAGGGCGTTTGCATTGGTACTCGGCCACTGCACACGGGCTTGATGATAGAGATCGGGAACTGAGCCTTTCACCTCTTGCCAGCCGTATGTATTCAGTGCTGTGGATGTGGGCGGGTTCGCTCCCTTTGGGAGCAGGACTTCTGGGATGAAGTATTTGTAGAGGCGGTTGAGCTGTGTTTCTTTCTCGGCAAGAGTCAGTGGGATCACCCGAGTGTCTAGTGGTTTACGGGCGGGTCCTGAACCATCGTCAACGAAGAAATTGGTAAAGGACGTCCCGAAGTCAATACCCACCCGCCAAGCGGCTGACAGGTTGGTGGCAGGTGGTGGTGGATTGACGGGAATCAGCCCGCAAACTTCTCCACGCTCGATAAGTTTGATCAGGTCTGGAAAGCGCCTAGCGGTGTAGTATTTTACACTTTCCTGCGCTTCTCGGCCTTTGTGAAGCTCATAGTCGTCAAAGCCGTCTACGGTGAGGCTTGAGCTACTGTCATCGCAGAAGATATAGAAAAGCTGCCAGTCTGTGTCCGCGATGTTTGGCCAAAGGGTAATGACGGGAAGATCCTGATCAATCAGGTTTTGTTCTTTGATTGGGAAGGATCGTGTCATTGGATAGGCCGACCGATTCCCTTGAAGTGGGAGCATCACCGTCACTTCCATCTCCATGCCGCTTCCGGTTTCCACCATTCGCAGCGTGCAGCGGCTGGCAAGTTCTGCGCTGCTGAACAAGTCTCGCATCCGCTCTCTCAGTGGCAGCAAGGGGGTGACGCGGCTGCCGTTCACCACTGGTCTTCCCTCTAGGCGGTTGGGCAGCCAGGAATTCACCAGCGCTGACTCTCCAGGTAAAAGGAAGAGTTCCGGCATGAACACGTCATCAGGTGTGAGCACCTCGATCTCGTTTCCGTACAGCCGTTCCAATTGCTGCTTGTCAAATCCCACTGATTCCAGCGTTGCAGCCTTGTACAAGGCAATGTCGTTGGCGGCCAATCCGAGCCGATTGGGCATCTCCGGATCAACCAGGATCACCGGACAGCTCGGGGTTTGATCCAGGGGCCGTAGCCGGCGATCACCCAACTCCAGGGTCGCCTGGCTCGGGCTGGTGCCACCCTTGGCAGCACGCCGCAATAGGGCTACCGCACTGGGATTCGTGGGCAGGCTTGCTACGGGGTTGTCTGAGAGGGTGGGATTGCTTGGCTTGCCGTCGATCAGCTGCCTGATGAAACGATTGAGCACGTCATCCATGTGTCCCGCCATCACCTGACTCTGCCGATCGGGAGCGTTGAGGAGGCCTTGGCTCAGGTAGTGGATCCAATCGGCCAGAGCCTTTCGCTGTTGATCGCTAAGGAACTTCGTTGGCACGCCGAAACGGCCGTTGGCCGTCCAGTTCATGCCACGAATGCCGGCGGGAAGGTGGACCGCAGGGCAGATCACCGTGGAAGGAGAGGTGAAGCCGATCACCACACCCTCCACCTTCAGCACGTGCAGGGTGTCCCAGGGGTTGCTGCGATCCGGCAAGGCATAGAGAGTTTGCTCACCGCTGGGTTTGGTGCTCATCAGGCTGCGTGCAAATGGCCCCACTGCTTCATCTTTCGTGGTGGCCAGGTTGGCGAGGGCCACCCTCTCTGCATCCAGCTTGAGCCCGAACATTTCCCACAGCCCCAAGGTGGCGATGCAGCCGAAGAGTTCCTCAAGCAGCGCTTCGCGGGTTGGGTAGCGGGGATTTCTCACGGATTGCTCAAATTGCAGCGCCCGCGACCACGGGGAAGGCAGGGCGTTGACTTGGCTGCTGGCCACCTCATACACCAGGGAATTGGCGATGGTCCCCAGTGTTCCCTGATCGCGCCCCAGCCACTCGCCTGATCGGGATCCGCCGGCCATGGCCGGATCGGTTTTGGGAAACCAGGGGTGAACAAGGATGTTGTTGTTGTCGGCGGCGGCGTCTTGGGCCATGGCGGGTCAGTGGCTTTGGTTGTGAAGGGTGGACTGGGCAGTAGCCAGAGATCAGATGTCGTCAGTAGCTGAGCCGCCAAAGGGTGTCTGCCAGACCGGCCACTCCGTTGTGGGGAATCTCCGCGGGGTTGAGCACATCCATGCGCACCTTGATGGCCTCAACTGTGTCGTTCGCTCCCTGGTGTGTGGGCCGAGCCGAGCCCTTCACCACCCGGTCGAGGGCATTTTCGTGGGTGTCGTTGCGTTCCAGCACCTGAGGGTTGAACAGCTCCTGACTGAAGCCGGTGCCGGTATTGCTGCTGAATTGTTGCAGCCATTGCAGCAGGGTTACAGTGTATGCATCGATGGCTCTCTTCAATTCCAGCTCCTCAGTGCTGGAAATGCTCGGACGCCCGGCCCGGGTGCCGCTGGCCTTGCCACTTGGCTGGAAGAACTGACTGGCCCAAGGAGCGCCGCTGAGGAAGGTGGGCATCGCCATATTCTGCGCGGCATCAATTTCAAGACTGAAATTGTTGAGCCAGGCCACAGCAAACCGCGCCGATCGGGCCATGGCTTCACCTACCTCTTGGTTGTCGGGAATGTCGTCCCAACTGATCTGATTGACAACGGCTCGACTCAGGAAGTGGGCGTAGCAGCCCGCTGCGGCTGGAGCAAGCCCGTGGCGCATGCCGAGAGCGGCCAGCAACTCAACAACGTGGGCGGAATTGTTCTGGCTGAGGCCGCCGATGCTGAAGCCGTAACGGGCCTTGATGTCGCTGCCGATCAGGTACACCTGATCGAAACAGGTGGTGCCACTGGTGCGTAGATACTGCAGAGCCGCATCGGTATTGAGCTGGAAGTTGCGGGCTTCCGCGTGAACGCCAGTGTCTGCCTGGGCTTGGCCGTCGAAGTCGAAGTAGGGGAGTAGCAGCGAGGCATTCACGCGCACGCTGCTCAAACCCCGATCCTGTAGCCAACTCTTGAGCATCTGACCCAGGGTTGGCACGCCGGAGGCGCCTGTGCCACCAAAGACACTGCCGAACAGGTGAATCACGGGGGCTTCACCACCGCCAGCCGCTGATTCGATATCGCTCAGCATCTGTTTCCATTGGCCCGTCTGGGCCTCACTGGCGATGTCCACCCGGCTCATCACCGCTGAGCCGATCGGCGGCCGGCCACGGAATCCCACGTCGAGCTCAACGGTTTGCTCTTCTGGTGGAAACAGGCAATCGAACAAAGCGGCCAGGCCGCTGGCCTGGGTACGAAGCACTGGCTTGGGAAACACCTGGGCCAGGCTGATGCCACTCGCCGCACTGCCCAGAGGGCTCCAGGTGCCGTAGTGGCGCACTTCGCCACGAGCGAAATCGCTTGCCCGATGACTCAGCAACTGCCGCATCTTGCCGTAGCGATCAATGGCCGTTTCCGCGCGAGCCAGCAGGGTGCTCTGTAGATCCGGTTCCACCAGGAAGGTGCCGAGGCGAACGGTGTTGTTGGCTTCGTTCTGCAGCAGGCCGCTGGCATGTAGGTGAGTGAGGGCTTCCAGGCACTTGGCACCACTGCCGCCCACACCGATGGCAAACAGGCTCATCTCAACGACCTCCGAAAAGTTTAACGGCACCGGGCACCACCAATCGGTAGCTTCGCGGGGATCCAAGCACTGTGGGTAGCCAGAACAGCAGGGCCACATCAATGACGACAAACAGGATCAGCACCAGCCAACCTGTGGGTGGCACAGGGAAGTAGTTGATCGCACTTCCCTCAACTGGCGACTGACCCTGCAGCTGCCAAATGAATACCGTGAAGAACAGTTGATATAAGCAACCGAGCAGCACCAAGACAGTGGCGGCTGTCCACCACAGAGGCCGCATTCGCCGAACCTCAGCGCCGTTGCGCGGCCGTGCCCTGCTCGTGACGATCAGCCAGAGCAGCAGCGCGATGATGCAGCTGATCCAGAGCACGGTGAAGGAAGGGCTGCTTCCGCTCTGGAGATAGCTGTTCAGGTCAAGTCCATCTCCCCCCAGCAGCCCGGCGAAGAGGTTGAGGAAGATCCAGTTCTGCCCGATGAACACCCAAAGGAGGCCAAGGAAAAAGCTGAATCCCAGCCAGATGTAACGAAGTGACGGCATGAAGAGAGTGGATGTCAGATGTGCTGAAAGGCGAAGCAAAGAGCAGCGGCAGGAGCCTTATTGGGCGATTGTGCCTGTACCTGTTGGCCAAGGGTGGTCATGAGCAGCAGTAGGCCTTCGGTTTTTTCTTTGGCATTGGTGGCTTTGGGATCATCCTTGTCCCATTCGATCCACCACTGCTCGGGCAGGCTGCCGCGTGGGATCGTGGCCCGAATGGCCCCAGCTGGGGCTGAGGGGGGGATCTCCAGCTCCAAGCGGAGGTTGGACCCTGCAACGCTCATGCTTTTGAGGCTGATTCCGCTTGGATCGGTGCTGTCGTTCGGGGAAAGCTGGATCCGCTCCAGCTTCACCAAGCCGAGATCAGGCCGGGTGACGCCGCCGCTCCAGGGTTGAATCGTGGCCAGGGCAATCCCCGTGGAGCCATCCCTGAGCTTCGCGAATCGGTATTGAGAATGACTGGAAGGGTTGTATGTGTTGCCTCCCAGGCGTAAAGGCTCGCCAGAGCGACCAATAGTCTGAGGGATCAGCGTGGCCGAGTTGATTGTCAGAGTCTTGGGTTCCGACTGCGCATCAAGAATCGAAAGTTGCTGACTGCTCACCCCCTTGAGGGCCATGTTCTTGCGAATCTCCTCCAGGACCTCTCTCACCTGAACGGCATTGCCGGTGGCCAGCAGGTACACAGGCCGGTCAAGCTTGCCGCTGAACACTGGTTTGCCGCTGGCATCAAAGACTTGCCCCTCAAACGGCAGCTTCAGGGCCAGAATCCCGGCGGAAGCGCCTTTGCTGAGATCCGTGCGGATGGCACCGATCAAGGTGGAGATGTCGTTCTGATTCACTTCCAGGTCGCTCACCAGCAGGCGCAGGGGGGTGGCACCGGCGGGAGCGTTGACTTCCCACAAGGTCTGAAGGCTTGAGGCCACGGCGGGAAAGGGTGCGCACCCCTGAAAGAAGCAGGGATTCCTGGCGGCTGTGACGGATTCGCTGTTCAGTGCCTGCGCCGTGCCTGCGCCGATTCGGTAAGCCCGGGCGGATAGGCCCTGCGTTTGGGTGGAGAGATTGATCGACTGCAGCAGGCTGAGCCAACGGCTCGCATCGCTCGCGCGGGCATGGCCGAGCATGGAGCCACTGCCATCGATGCCGATCAGAATCTCTTTGGCATTTGTGCCCATGCCTGATGGCGGCCCTGCCCCCGTGACTGGGGGTGAACTTTTCGTATTTTGATTGGTCTTCGTGGCTGTTCCGCTGTTGGGTGACGCACTATGTTCGACGCAATCCGGCATTGAGGCACCTGTGCAGCTTGCCAGCAGGGGCAGAATGGCCAAAAGGGCCGCCAGGCCTTGAGTGTTCACAAAGGTCATCTGTTTCCCAGGGCGACCAAGCGAAGTGTGACCAGCACCCTGATCAACTCCTAGACCAACACAACGATAGGCGGAGATGGCCAGCAGGAATGTGCCTGGGTGAGCGGAAGGCCATGGCCGGTAGCTGAGCGAATCTTCAGCCACAGAGTTGTAGGGGTTGACTTTTTGGTGTGGTCATCTCTGCTGGTGGCGCCTACTGGAACACGAGTGGTTGCTGAGTTATTGTAGGGCTTGTTGTGAAATCTAGTGTAGATAATTGCAGCATCAGGCTGTGACGAGTGACTTCTTTGCTGTTGGGGTTCTGATCGCCTTCACGTGCCTCCATCCTGCGACGTTGATGCCCCAACTTTCGCCTTCCCGTCTCGCAACCCATGTCTTTGTGCGTTTATGGGCTTAACGGTGGATAGCGACATCCAAAAACCTGAGGTGAGGCTGAGCGCCTTCGGGTTGAGTTGTGCGGGGCCTGAAGTGTAAAAATCTGCCGCTGGTCCTGATGAGAATCCATTGGTTTGCGTGGACTCACCTCCAGCCACGCTTCACCGAATGAGGCTCTTCTGTTCATTGCGGCTCTTGTTCCTTTGTCTGCGATGCTCTGCGACTTGGTTGTGCTCAACGAGACACTTCTTTGGCTCAAGCACTCCATCGCTAGCTTCATTGCCTCCGGCCTAAGATAGGCCGCAATTTCGTGACAGTTGCGGATCGGCTACTTCCTCTTCGGTGCAATGGTGGTCAGTACTTGCTGATCTTGAGAAGAGCTTGCTTGCAGCTTCCCGCAGCCACTATGCCAAGGACTTCTGTCGTTGGCATTCTTCAGATGGCCAGCATCAGCATTTTCCAGGAGCCGCAGCTACTTGCAAAGCTTCCGTGCACTTGCCACGCCCTGGAGGGCAGCAATCATCATTGGTGCTGGTGCTGGTGCTGGTGCTGGTGCTGGTGCTGGTGCTGGTGCTGGTGCTGGTGCTGGTGCTGGTGCTGAGGAAGCACTGTTGCTCTTGTTTTGGCCAGCATGAGCTGCTTATGGCTATTCTTCGAATGTTATGCCGGCTCTGGGCTACCTGCCTGATCGCGCTCAAGTGGTGTTGGCTGGAACGCCAGGATTGGTTTGATGGATGGCAAGCCAATGGGCTTCTGCCACATGATCGACTTCGCTAGTGGAACTTCCGCTTAGGCCGCCGCCCATGCGTGTTCTATTGTTGAGGCCTGCAGCCAAGTGCAGCGAGGCCTTTTGTGAGATCCGTGCTAAGCCCACCTGGACTAGGAAGTCGCTTGGCTCACGCAGAATGATCGGGTGGAACTCTAGGTCTCTACATCAATCAATTAGGGTGGCCGTACGCGACATCTGTTGGCCACATGTAGTACCGCTTCTGCGAAGCAGCTGCCGCAGACTCACCTCAAGTAGAGGTGGAGTTTGCACCGGGATCAATGCTTCAGCGGATTGCTGGTGAAGCTGCCTCCCTTCTTCATTTGCCTCTGCAGGCTATTGTTGTTTCTTGTAGTCCCATATCTTCCAGTTGCCACCTTCCTGGCGAAACGTGTATCGATATGTATCAGTTGAGTTTGTTGGCTTGGTTCCTTTGGGGCTGTGCAAGGCCATGTCTTGTGTTATTGAAACGGTGACCGATGGTTCATCGGTATCCCTGGAGAAGTCTGTTATGTTGTTGATTGTGTTGCTTGCATAGGAGTAGTGGCTGTCATTCTCCTTCAGCCAGTCAATTGACCCGCCCGCCTTGGTGATGTCGTTCCAAAGGGGGCCGTTGGCAACATAGGCATCCACCGCTTGGCTGATGAATGGGGGGGCAAAGACTCTGGGCTTGGCGTCAAGCCAGCCTTTGATAAGGGAAAAGGCCTGTTCTTGTGTCAGGGCTTCGGCTGAAGGTTCTTGGTTGGTTGCCTCGCTGGACACGCTGGGCGTGTAGGGCTCGGTTTGCGCTTTTGGTTCGCTGGTTTCCCCTGGTTCTCGAGGCTCTGAATGTGTGGGCTGCTTGCTAGGTGGGTTGGAGGGGCTCGACTGACTTGTGAAATGACTCCTAACGACGCCCAGGGTTCCAGCAATGCCAGCCAGCACGATGAGCAGAAGCCAGGCCCAGCCTTTAAGTTTTCGCCTGGATGCGTGGGCTGCTGGTGAGTGCTGCGCTGAGGTGTAGGGCAGAGGCGGTGGTGGTGGAGCGAAGTTGCCGGCTTGCGTGTGGGTGGCTGGAGCCAATGTCTCCAGTTCTGCCAAGAGGCGTTCGGCTTCTTGGCTTGCGGCTTCAATGTTGCGGTCGTTGTGGTTGCTCATGACATGCTTGAAATGCCAGGCTGAATTCCTGTGGCTTCAGTTCAGGCGATGCTTTTGTAGGCGGTCTGCTGCTCTGAGAATCCAAGACACTGCTGTCAGATTCTGACCCATGTGACGCATTTTTCCGCGCGTGAAACTTTCTCATGCTGCAGCTTAGTGGGGCATGAGTGTCTTTGCAAACGCCGCCTCATGCAATTCTCCTTTTTGTTGGCTCTAGGTTGCTTGTTTGCCTGGGCCTTCAGGAGAATTGCTTGTCTGACTTCTTTCTTTCCGGCTGGGCCTCCGCACTGTCTAGTGTCGGCATCGAAGCACTGGCGTGGCGCTTGGATGTCGATTGCGTTGAGTTGTTGTTGATGTTCTGGTGCGCGGTGATCTTCCTGGTGGATTGCCCGAAGCTCCTGTCCCGCCGCCCGCAAGGCCAGGCCCCCGCCCACCACTGCCTCTAGATTTCCGCCGATGACGATCGCTCTGATGACGCGTTCTTTCCCTGCCGGAAGCTTTTGGCCGCGCGTCCCCGCACTGACCCTGGCAGCACTCACTGTTCTATTCGCTACCGCCCGTCCAGGGTTCACCAGCAGCACCCCCAGCTCTGCCAAGGACGGGGGCGTGCAGGCCGTGTTTGCCACGCAGCAGGAGGCCGAGGCAGCAGCGCCTCGCTTCGGTTGCAAGGGGGCCCATCGCATGGGCAACGTCTGGATGGCCTGCGCCAGCCACCCTCCCGCCGGCGGCAGCCAGAAAGGCGGTCAACAGAGTGGCGGCCAGCATGGCGGTCACTCGCATTGATGGACGACTCCGCGTGCGGCGCCAAGCCGAAGCTGGTGGCCATCGGCATCGCCCCCCTGGGGATCATTTCGATCGGCATCGTGCCGATGGGGGTGGTGAGCATCGGTGTGGTGCCGATGGGGGTGATCAGCCTCGGGGCCGTGGGCATGGGGGTGATCAACCTCTGCGTGGTGGGGATGGGGGTGGTCGTGGCCGGCGTCAATGTGATGGGCGTGTGGTGGACGGGCCTTGAGGGCATGGGGCCATTCCGGCAGGGGCCGATCCCGGCGCGCGTGCACCATCACCACGGCGCCGCGCCGCCGCCCGCAGCCCTGATGGCCTACCCCAGCAAGGAAACGGCGCTGCAGAAGGCGAAGGAACTTGGCTGCGAAGGCGTCCATGCCATGGGCGAGATGTGGATGCCCTGCAGCGAACATCCCGGCGGCCACGGCGCGCACTAGGGGCCTCAGCCTTTGGCGCCTGCCCGCAGAAAGGCTTCGGTCTGGGCTTCGTTCCAGCTGATGCCGCCGAGCCAGCGGCCGATGGAGGCGGCGATCGCCGCGGCGGTGAGCAGCCAGGGCAGCACGGCGGCATTGCCCTGCAGCGTGAACACGAACAGGCCGCAGAACAGCGGGGTGCGGCAGGCGCCGCTGAACGCCGCGGCGGCGGCGACCGCGGCCAGCGCCGCCTGCTGCTCCGCCGGCAACTGCTGCAGCCAGGGGCCCACCAGCACCGCCCCCAGGCTCATGGAGTCGTGCATCAGGCCGCCCGGTGCACCGATCGCGATGCTCAGCAGGGGCCCCAGCAGCCGCGGCAGCGGCGCCCACCAGGGGCTGTCGGCCGTGCCGGCCAGGGCCGGGCCGA
This sequence comes from Cyanobium sp. ULC065, assembly GCF_977927515.1. The sequence continues at coordinate 373,645 of NZ_OZ376393.1, forward strand.
GCGCCAGCGAGCCGTCGTTGAGGCTGATGCCGGCGCTGGCCACCGCCAGCAACGTGAACAGCGCCGCGATCGCCACCGCCAGCGGCAGCCCCCTGGAGCGCAGCCAGGGGCCGAGCCACTGGGCCAGCGGCACCAGCAGGCGCACCAGCACCACCCCCACCAGCGCCGCCAGCACAGTGATCAGCAGGGCCAGCGGCAGCAGCTCGGCCGCCATGGCCACCGCCACCCCTTCCGCCAGGCGGGCGGGCTGGCCCAGACCCGTGGTGAACAGGGTGCCGATGCCGGCGAGCACCAGGGTGGGCATCACCAGGTTGAAGCCTGACACCGCGCTGAGCTCTTCGAGCGCGTAGGCGGCGCCCAGCAGCGGGGAGCGGAAGGCGGCCCCGAGACCGGCACCACCGCCGATCGCCGCTGTGAGCGCCAGCGGTAGCTGCTGCAGCGGCACCAGCCGGCGCCGCAGCGCCAGCAGCAGGGCCGCACCGAGGGCGGCGGAGGGGGATTCGGTGCCCACGCTCAGCCCGGCCAGGTGGGTGAGGGCCAACAGGGGCAGGCGGGCCAGCTGGTGGCGCAGCGACAGGGGGGCCAGGGCGCGCTCGCGCTCGGCGTCGCTGCGGGCTGTCTGCAGCGCCATCACACCGGTGAGCCCACCACCCCGGCCCGCTGCCAGCGGCCCCCAGGCCAGCAGCACAAACAGCAGCGTGGCCCCAGCCGGCGCGAGCACCAGCAGGGGATCCAGCGCCCCGTCGCCGCCGAGTGGCCAGAGCCGCTGCAGCTGGAAGCCCAGCTCCGACAGCCATTGGTAGGGCAGTTCCGCCAGGCCGATCAGCGCACCGGCCAGCAACAGGCAGAGCGGGAAGGCGAAGCGGTTCATGCCGGGGTGAGGCGGGTGTAGGAGCAGACCAGCAGCCCCAGCACCAGCGCCAGGGCGAGCAGCGTGAGCGCCAGCGGCAGCTGGGAGCTGGCGGGCAGCACGGTGGCGATCAGCACCAGCAGCCCCGTGCCCTCCTGCTGCAGGAAGCCGGTGAGCGCGGAGGCCTGCCCGGCCTGGGCGGGAAAGGATTGCATCGGCATCGCCAGCCCGATCGGCACGAGCACACTGGCGCCGAAGGTGATCACCAGCATCGGTAGGAACAGGGAGAGGGTGTCAAACCAGCCGCCCAGCCCCAGCCCCACCATCAGCAGCCCACCGAGCAGCATTGCCCCCAGCCCGAAGCGCAGCAGCCACGGCTGCCCCCTGGCCACCACGAACCGCACCACCATCAGCGCACCGGCGATGTAGGCCACGGTGAGCCCGAGCGAGAGGGAGCCGAAGCCCGCTGCGTCGAAACCGAAGCGCGTCTCGTAGATGAAGGGACTGGCGGCGTCGTACAGGGCGATCATGCCGGTGGCGACGGTGGCGATCAGCGACGGCAGCAGGAAACGGGCATCCACGGCGAGCCGCAGGTAGCCGCGGCCGATCGCCGCCACGGATGGACGGGTGGCGGCCGCCGCCAGCTCCCGGCTGAGCGACTCTGGCAGGGCGCGGGCCAGGTAGAGGGCGGTGGCGAGCCCCAGCGCCGCCACCAGCAGGAAATCCACCCGCCAGCTGGTGGCGCGCCCGATCAAGCCGCCCACGAAGGGGGCGAAGCCGAGCGCCAGCGCGAAGCTGATGCTGGCGAAGGACATCGCCCGCGCCAGCTCCCGGTTGCTCAGCACATCCCGCAGCGCCGCCCGCGACACCGAGGTGCCGCAGCCGGCCCCGATCCCCTGCACCACCCGCAGCAGCCGGAACGGCTCGAAGCCCGGCACCACGGCCAGCAGCAGGCTGGCGGTGATGAACATCCAGAGCCCGGCCAGGGCGATCGGCCGGCGACCGTGCCGATCGGAGAGCGGCCCCCAGACCAGCTGGGAGGCGCCGTAGCCGAGTGCATAGGCAGTGACGGTGGTTTGCGTGGCGGCGGCATCGACGCCGAAGTCACTGGCCAGCTGCGGCAGGGAGGGCAGATCGATGAACAGGCCGGTTTGGCCGAGCGCCGCACCCAGGCACACGTACAGAATCACCGCCAGGTTGCTCATCCGCCCTCACCCGCTGAGGGTTGCGCTGCATGCCCCACGAGGATCCCGCCGTCACTGTCGATGTGCTGCAGCGGGTGAAGCCTGGCCGCACGGAAGCCTTCGAGGCGGCCCTGAGCGAGCTGGTGGCCGCCGCCCGCCGCTGTGAGGGCCATCTGGGCGTGAATGTGTACCGCCCGGTGGATGAGCACGATTCCACTTACCGGATCGTGTTCAAGTTCGCGCGTCTCAGCCAGCTGCGCCGCTGGGAGGTGTCGCCGCAGCGCCAGGCCCTGCTGGCTCGCGTGGCGGAGCACACGCAGGAGCCACCGCAGATCTCCGTGCTGAGCGGGCTGGAAACCTGGTTCACCCTGCCCCGGCAGCCGGGGGTGCCGCCGCCGCCCCGTTACAAGATGGTGGTGATCACCACCCTGACGATTTTCCTGCTGATCAACCTGATCAGCCTGGTGCTTTCGCCCCTGGTGCGGGAGCTGAACCCCCTGCTGCGCACCCTGCTGGTCACCGCCTCGACGGTGACCCTGATGACCTACGTGGTGATGCCAAGGGTGACGCGGCTGTTCCGCCGCTGGCTCTACCCGCGCGCCTGAGCTCACACCTGCCGCCGCATCTGTTCATAGGCCTGGCAGAACGGTTCGCCCAGTGCCTGCCGCAGCACCCGGTCGGCGGCGAAGGCCTCCAGCGCCTCCTCCACGCTGCCCGGCAGAGGCCGCGCCCGGCCGATCGGCGGATCGGTGTAGGCGTTGGCATCCTCGCGGGGGCCGGGATCGAGGTTGCGCTCGATGCCATCGAGGCCGGCGGCCAGCACCGCCGCCGGCAGCAGGTAGGGGTTGGCGGCGCCATCGGCGAGGCGCAGCTCGAGCCGCTGGTCGTCGGGGATGCGCACCATGTGGGTGCGGTTGTTGCCGCCGTAGCTGATCCAGCCCGGTGACCAGGTGGAGCCGGAGGTGGTGTGCAGACCGCCGAGCCGCTGGTAGCTCTCGGCCACCGGGTTGGTGAGTGCGCAAAGCGCTGGCGCATGCTCCAGCAACCCGCCCAGAAACTTGTAGGCCAGCGCCGACAGGCCCAGCGGCCCGCGTGGATCGTGGAACAGGTTGTGGCCGTCGGCGTTCCAGAGCGAATGGTGCAGGTGGGCGCCGTTGCCGGTGAGGGAGGCGAATGGCTTGGGCGAAAAGCTCACCCGCGCGCCGTGCTGCTCGGCCATCGCCTGCGCCATCACCCGGAAGAAGGCATGGCGGTCGGCGGTGACCAGGGCGTCGGCGTAGGTCCAGTTGAGCTCGAACTGACCGTTGGCATCCTCGTGATCGGCCTGGTAGGGCCCCCAGCCCAGGTCGCCCATGCCATCGAGCAGGCCGCCGATCAGCGGGTACTGCCGCATCAGCGCCAGCTGGTCGTAGCAGGGCTTGCTCTGGCTGTCGTCGCCATCGGCGATCGCGGCGCCGCCGGGCTGCAGCAGGAAGAATTCCGCCTCCACACCGGTGCGGAAGTGGTACCCCAGCCGCACGGCCCGCTCCAGCTGGCACTTCAGAACCCAGCGCGGCGACTGCTCCAGCGGCAGGCCGCCCACCTGCAGGTCGGTGGCCACCCAGGCCACATCCCGCTGCCACGGCAGCACCATCAGGCTGGAGGTGTCCGGCAGGCCCAGCACGTCGGGGTCGGCGGGGGTCATGGCCAGCCAGGCGGCGAAGCCGGCGAAACCGGCACCGGCGGCCGCCACCTCCTGCACCGCCGCCACCGGCACGAGCTTGGCCCGTTGCACGCCGAACAGATCGGTGAACGAGAAGAGCACGTGGCGGATGCCGCGTTCGGTCGCGAAGCGGGCCAGGTCGGTCATCGAAGCGGTGGGGGTGAAAGGGATGGGGGGTCAGGGCCGGCGTCAGTCGTCGCAGAGCCGCTCCAGGGCACTGCGGATGAAGGCCTGTTCGGCTGGCGCGTCGCGGGGGTTGCCAGCGCGATGGCCCAGCACCGAATCGATCACCGCGAAGTGGGCGCCGGCAATCTGACGGGCTTCGGCGGCGCAGTCGTCGGGAGGGAAATAGAGGTCGTGGCTGCCGGCGAGCACGGTGGTGCGGGCGCGGATGGCGCTCAACGGTGCCGGCAGGGCGTTGGCCAGCCAGGCATCGAGCATGGCGATCAGGTCGTGGGGATCATGGCGCCGGTAGGCCGGCAGCCAGCTGCGCTCCACCGCCTCCTCCACGCTGGCGATGCCCTGCACCAGGTGCCGCCCCTCCTTGTAATAGGCCTGGCTGGCGGCCCAGCTGGCGTAGATCAGCGCGAAGGTGCGCAGACCCTGCTCGGGCCTGGCGCGGAAGCGGTGGCCGTCCCAGGCCGGATCGGCGGTGAGGGCCTGGCGCAGGCTCAGCAGGAACAGGCGGTTATGCGGGGTGGTGTGGGCCGTGCCGCAGAGGCAGAACAGCCGTTCCACCGCCGCCGGGGCCAGGGCGCCCCAGTGGTATGCCTGCTGCGCCCCCATCGACCAGCCGTACACGAGCGCCAGCCGCTCCACCCCGAACAGCCCCTGGATCAGCTGCTGCTGGGCGCGCAGGTTGTCGCTGTGGTGGATCACCCAGCCGTCTTCCGCCAGTCCCATGGCGCTGTTGCTGGGGCTGCTGGAGCGGCCGTTGCCGAACTGGCTCACCAGCACCACGCACCAGCGTTCCGGGTCGAGGATCGGGCCCACCACCCATTCGATGTCCTCCGGCCAGGCCCCGTAGGAACTGGGGTAGAGCACCAGGTTGGAGCGCTGCGGGTTGAGCGTGCCGTACACCCGGTACGACAGCCAGGCATCCGGCAGCGCCTGGGCGCAGTGGAAGCGGAACGGCCCCAGCGGGAAGTGGCGGTCGCCGCTGGACGCCGGGGCGCTCAAACCGGCTGCGGTTGGAGGGTGGGGGCGGCGGGCAGCTCCAGCAGCGACGGATCGGCCAGGAAGCGGCGATGCACTGCCAGGTAGCCCGGATCCAAATGACGCAGCTGGGGCGCCAGCCACTGGTGGGCCGCCGGCAGGGCATGGAACGGCACCGAGACGAACAGGTGGTGCTCTGCGTGGAACGGCATGTTCCACATCAGCCAGCGCAGCGGCGCCAGGGTGCTGGTGGTGCGGGTGTTGCTCAGGCCGTTGGTGCCGGTGTCGCAGCCGCCGTGCTCGGCCAGCAGCACGAAACGCAGCAGCGGTTGCCCCAGCGCCAGCGGCAGCAGCCAGTGCCAGAGCAGAAAGCCGTTGCCCCCCGGCACCGACAGCAGCAGCAGCACGCCGTAGACAGCCGCCTGCTTCAGCAGGGAGCTGCGCACCGCTGGCGCCGCATCGGCGGGGATGTAGGGATTGGCGCTGAACTCACCGCGCAGGCCGCGCAGATGGCCGCGCAGCTTGGCGTTCCACCAGGGCAGGCCGCTGAGTTCAAGCAGGTAGGCCCAGCGGCTGGTCGGCGGTTGGTCTTCCAGTTCGGGATCAAGACCCGGCTGGTGGGTGTAGCGGTGGTGCCACTGGTGGTAGCGGCGGTAGAAGTCGGCGTTGTAGAAGCTCAGCACCCCTGCCCACCAGGCCACGGCGTCGTTGACGGCGCGGCTGGCGAAGGCGGTGCGGTGGCCGCATTCGTGCATGGCGCAGAAGGCGAAGGCCAGGCCCCAGCCGCACAGCAGCAGGGCCGGCAGGCGCAGCAGCAGGCTGAGCCGCTCGTCGCCCCACACCCAGCCCGTCGCCAGGATCAGCGCCGCATGGGAGAGGGTCTGCAGCCAGCCGGCCCGATCGGAGCGGCCATTGAGCTCGCGCAGCTCAGCGGCGGGGATCAGGGCGCTGGCGTCGTTTGATGGGGTCGCCCCTGGATGGTCGTCCACGGAAGGGGTCGCCGCTGGATGGTCCACAGCCGTCATGAGCCGAGCAGTGCCGTGCATTCCAGCGGCTCCGTCCGGCTGCCGCGAGGCTGCAGCTGCTGCTGGATCCGTTGGGCGAGGTGATCGGCGTCGCCGCCGATGCCGCAGAAGCGGCCCGAGCCCCAGGTGTGCAGCCACGGCAGGCCGATGAAATAGAGCCCCTCGGCCTGGGTGATGCCCCGGTGGTGCACCGGTTCGCCGCTGCCATCGAACACCGGCACTTCCACCCAGCTGAAATCGGAGCGGTAACCCGTGCACCAGATCACGGCGGCCAGCGGCTCCTTGTAGAGGTCGATCAAGCTGAGCTCGCGGCTCGGGGCAGGGCGCCAGCAGGGCTGGTACGGCGGCTCCAGCGGCGCGCCGAGGCCGTTGGCGGCGATGTAGGCGTCGATGCTGGCGCGGATGCGGGTGTACACGGCATCGGCCGCATCCAGGTTCGCGGCCAGGTTGTCGGCAAAGCTCAGGCCCGCTGTGGTGATCAGCTCCAGCCGGCCATGCAGCACCATGCCTTCGCTGGCCCGCTGGCGCAGGTCGATTTCGCGGCCGCCGTCCCGGCCCGTGAGGTAGTGGTTCGTCTTGTGGCGGACGGCGCGGGGATCGTCATGGGCGTCGATCGGGGTGTCGTAGACCCCCATCCGCTCCAGCCACTCCACCACGTCGCGGCCGCGGTAACGGCGCGGCGAACGGGGCGCCGAACCCACGCTGAGGTGCACGCGACGCCCGGCCAGGAAGAGATCTTCGGCGATCTGGCAGCCCGACTGACCGCTGCCCACCACCAGCACCGGGCCCTCCGGCAGCTGATCGGGATGGCGGTAGTCACGGGCATCGAGCTGGAGCACCTTGCCGGGCAGCCGCTCGGCCATCGGGTGGCGGCGCGGGTGGTGGTAGGCGCCGGTGGCGATTACCACCTGCTCGGTGTCGATCACGCCGGCGCTGGTGAGCAGGCGGTAGCCATTGCTGCTGGGCACCAGCCGTTCCACGCTCACCCCCTCCCGCACGGAGATGGCTGAACGTTCGGCGAAGCGGCGCACGTAGTCGACGATCGCCTCACGGCCCATGAAGCCGTCGGGATCATCGCCGTCGTAGGGGAAGCCGGGCAGGCGGCACTGCCAGTTGGGGGTGACCAGGCAGAAGGAATCCCAGCGCTGCTGCTCCCAGGCGTGGGCCACCCGGTGGCGCTCCAGCACGAGCGCCTCGATGCCCCGTTGCTGCAGGCAGCTCGCCACCGACAGCCCCGCCTGGCCGCCGCCGATCACCACCACCGGCGCCGTGACGGGGGCGGCAGCGCCGTCGGTTGCCGCGCCCTGCGCAGGTGTGCCACCGGGAGATGCAGCGATGGTCTCAGCGGCAGAAGCGGCGGGTGAGGTGGAGGCTGACCCCACGGGCAGGCGGCGAAGGGGAGGAAGAGAAGGAGAGGAAGAGAAGGAGAGGAAGAGAAGGAGAGGAAGAGAAGGAGAGGAAGAGAAGGAGAGGAAGAGAAGGAGAGGAAGAGAAGGAGAGGAAGAGAAGGAGAGGAAGAGAAGGAGAGGAAGACAGTGGCGCGGCCAGGCCATCACCCTCCTCATCGTGAGTTGCCGTGAGGGGCGGCCCGGTAGCAATCAAGACCAAATCGCAGGCCAGCACGGGCTCTGCCGTTTGGTGCCTGCTGCTACGTAAGTTCACACAGGCCTGGTGCATGGTCGTGACGCTGTTTCCTTCGCAGGTCGCCGGTTCATGCCTGAGGTCACCCGCCCCGCCAATCAACCTGGCGATTTCCTCGTGGATTACGAGGAGAAGGTGTTCCCCGATGTGAAGGCGGAACCGGGCGAAAAGGCGCTCATCACCTTTCACACCGTGGCGTTCGAAGGCTCGATCGGCCTGGTGAACCTGCTGCAGGCCAGCCGCCTGATCAACAAGGGCTTCGAGACCTCGATCCTGCTCTACGGGCCCGGCGTCACCCTCGGGGTGCAGCGCGGCTTCCCCAAGCTCGGTGATGCCGCCTTCGACGGCCACCTCAACTTCAACGCCCGCCTGCAGAAGTTCATGGACCAGGGCGGCAAGGTGTATGCCTGCCGCTTCGCCCTTCAGGCCCTCTACGGCCATGGCGAGGGGGCGCTGATGGCGGGCATCACCCCGGTGAATCCGCTCGATGTGCTCGACATCGTGCTGATGCACCGCAAGGAAGGCGCCTTCATCCTCGACACCTGGACGCTCTGACGATGAACGGCCCGATCGTCGTGGCCGCCGCCCAGATCCGTCCGGTGCTGCACAGCCTGGAGGGGTCTGTGGAGCGGGTGCTGGCAGCGATCACGGAGGCGGCCGGCCAGGGGGTGCAGCTGATCGTGTTTCCCGAAACCTTTCTTCCCTATTACCCCTACTTCTCCTTCGTGGAGCCTCCGGCGCTGATGGGGCGCTCCCATCTACGCCTCTATGAGCAGGCGGTGACGGTGCCGGGCCCGGCGCTCCGCCGCATCGCGGCCGCCGCCCGCGAGCACGCCATGCACGTGCTGCTGGGCATCAACGAACGGGAGGGCGGCAGCCTCTACAACGCCCAGCTGCTGATCGACGCCAATGGCGCCTTGCTGCTGAAGCGGCGCAAGCTCACCCCCACTTATCACGAGCGCATGGTGTGGGGCCAGGGCGATGGCGCCGGCCTCACGGTGGTGCCCACGGCGCTGGGGCGCATCGGTGCCCTGGCCTGCTGGGAGCACTACAACCCGCTGGCCCGCTTCAGCCTGATGGCCCAGGGGGAGGAGATCCACTGCGCCCAGTTCCCCGGTTCGCTGGTGGGCCCCATCTTCAGTGAGCAGACGGCCGTGACCCTGCGGCACCACGCGCTGGAGGCGGGCTGTTTCGTGGTGAGCTCCACCGCCTGGCTCGATCCCGCCGACCTCGATCAGATCACGCCGGATCCGGCGCTGCAGAAGGCGTGCCAGGGGGGCTGCCACACCGCCGTGATCAGCCCGGAAGGCCGCTACCTGGCTGGTCCGCTGCCGGAGGGGGAAGGGCTGGCGATCGCCGAGCTCGACCCGGCCCTGATCACCAAGCGCAAACGGATGATGGACAGCGTGGGCCACTACAGCCGCCCCGACCTGCTCGGCCTGCGTCTCGATCGCACGCCGGCGCGCCAGGTGCAGGAGCGGGACGGGGGCAACGCAACGGCTGCCGGTGGCGGCGCTGGTCCTGCCATGCCTGCTGACCTGCCCGTACTGCTGGAGCCCGTGCCGGAGGCGGTGCCCCATGGCTGACTCCAGGGATGCCGCTGCGCTGGCGCGGCTCGTCACCGACCTGCAGGTGCAGGGCCTGGTGGAGCCCGGTGTGCCCGGCAACAAAGGCCGCCGCGGCGGAGCCGGCCCCTCCGACCACCGCGCCCTCACCTTCGATGGCACCACGGTGATGGTGCCCGTGTACAGCAGCGCCGCTCAGCGCTCCCCCTTCCGCCTGGCGGCCGGTGGCGCCGGGCTGGAGCTGCAGCGGGAGTCCGCCACGCCGCTGGCGGTGGTGGAGGCTCCGCCGGAGCCGCGCTTCTACGGCCTGCACACCGCCGATGGCACGCCGTACCGCTCGATCGCGCTGCTGCACAGCCGCGATGTGCTCGCCACCACGCTGCTGCAGACCTGCATCCGCTTCCGCGACCGCAGCCAGTCGTGCCAGTTCTGCGCCATCGAGCAATCGCTCGACGACGGCCGCACCCTGGTGCGCAAGACCCCGGCCCAGGTGGCGGAGGTGGCGGAGGCGGCGGTGCGGCTCGATGGGGTGCGCCAGCTGGTGATGACCACCGGCACCCCCAACAGCGACGACCGCGGCGCCCGCCTGCTGGCCGACACGGCGGCGGCCGTGAAGGCGCGGGTGAACCTGCCGATCCAGGCCCAGTGCGAGCCGCCGGAGGATCCGATCTGGTTCCAGCGGATGAAGGACGCCGGTGTGGACAGCCTTGGCATGCACCTGGAGGTGGTGGAACCCGAGGTGCGGCGCCGCATCCTGCCGGGCAAGGCGGAGCTGAGCCTGGAGCGCTACTTCGAGGCGTTCGAGCAGGCGGTGGCGGTGTTCGGCCGCGGCGAGGTGTCCACCTATCTGCTGGCGGGGCTGGGCGACAGCACCGCCGCGATCGTGGCCTGCAGCGAGCGCCTGATCGCCGCCGGTGTGTACCCGTTCGTGGTGCCGTTCGTGCCGATCAGCGGCACACCGCTGGAGCACCATCCCGCGCCCAGCGCCGCCTTCATGGTGGAGATCTACACGGCCGTGGCCCAGCAGCTGGCGGCATCGGATCTGCGCGCTGCCGCGATGTCGGCGGGCTGCGCCAAGTGCGGCGCCTGCTCGGCCCTGTCGCTGTTCGAGCAGGCGGCCACCACGAGCGAGGCCCCATCGGCCCCAACTCCGACGGGCTGCGGCCCCTCCAGCTCCTGATGTTCTTCATTGATCCCTCCAGCCACGACATCGGCCGCAGCCCCACATCGGCGCCGGCCGCCTTCACCCCGTCGGTGCGCTGGGGCCTGGGCATCGACGCCGAGGATTTCCGCCTCTCGCCCTCGGCCTGCTCCGAGCGCTTCTCCTTCCATCTGCTGCGGCCCGGCACGCCGCTGCTGGCCGGCTACTGGGATCTGCGTCGCCGCATCTTCTGCCAGGAGCAGCATCTGTTCGAAGCCTCCGACCGCGACGTCCGCGATGCGGAGGCCACCCCGATCGCGGCGATCGCCCATGGGGCCAACCGGGCGGGCGCCAGCCCGGGCAGCGGCGGGCCGGTGGTGGGGGTGGTGCGGATCCTGGAGCAGGAGCCAAGGCTCTGGTACGGCGGCCGACTCGGCGTGGACGCCGCCTTCCGCCGCCACAACCAGATCGGCAAGGGCCTGATCTGGAAGGCCGTGACCACCGCGAACGGCTGGGGCTGCGACCGCTTCCTGGCGACTGTGCAGGAGCAGAACGTGCGCTTCTTCCAGCGCCTGCACTGGCACTCGGTGGACACCCTGGAGCTCAAGGGGCTGCCCCATCACCTGATGCAGGCCGACCTCCGTTACTACACCCCTTCGCGGGAACGCCGGCCGGTGGCATGAGCGGCATCGACCTGGCGCCGCTGGCGGCACGGCTGCGTGCCCTGGCCGGCCTGCACGGCAAGCGTGCGATCCAGCGCCCCGCCGCCCATTTCCCCCACCAGCCCTTCGCCGCCCTCGGCCCGGCCGCCCTGCTCGGCGATGACGCCGCCCTGCTGCCGGCCTGCAGCGGCCGCCTGCTGCTGGCCAGCGAAGGGATGGATCCGGGCCTGCTGGCCAAGGATCCCTGGTTCGCCGGCTGGTGCGGCGTGCTGGTGAACCTCAGCGACATCGCCGCGATGGGTGGCCGGCCGCTGGCACTGGTGAACAGCCTCTGGTGCCGCGGCGCGGACCGGGCTGAGCCGGTGCTGGCGGGCCTGCAGGCGGCGGCAGCTCGCTTCGACGTGCCGGTGGTGGGCGGCCACACCAACCTCAACAGCCCCTACGACGCGCTGGCCGTGGCGGTGCTGGGCAGTGCCGCTGGTGCGGTGCTGTCGGCCCGTTTCGCCCGCCCCGGCGACCGTTGCTTCCTGCTGGTGAATGGCGCCGGCCGCATGCGCCATCCCGATCGCTTCTGGGATGCGGCCACACAGGCGGCGCCGGAGCTGCTGCGCCGCCAGCTGGCCCTGCCGGCGCAGCTGGCGGAAGGCGGGGTGGTGCATGCCGCGAAGGACATCAGCATGGGCGGCCTGGTGGGCACGGCGGTGATGTTCTGCGAGAGCGCCGGCTGCGGCCTGACGCTCGAGCTCGAGGCGATCACGCCGCCGGCGGGCGTGGCGCTGGACGACTGGCTGGCCTGTTTCCCCAGCTTCGGCTTCCTGCTGGCGGTGGCGCCGCAGCAGGAGCCGGCCCTGCGCGCGGCCGTCCCGGCGGAGGGCAGCGAACCGGCACTCATCTGCCAGCCGATCGGCCGCTTCACGGCGGAGGCGGGCGTGCGCCTGCGGGCCGGCGGCGGCGAGGAAACCGTGTGGAGCGGCGCCGAGGCGCTCACCGGCTTCGGCCCGGTGCCGTCGGGGTAGGGGGTGCAGCGCTCAGCCTCGCTGGCTTGGTCCTGCTTCAGCGTTCACTGTCACCTCTCGCTTTCCTGCCATGCCCGAAGTCCTGCTGCAGCTCGAATGGCCCGATGGCCGCCAGACCATGCTCTATTCGCCCTCGACGGTGATCCTGCAGCACCTCCAGCCCGGTGAGCGGCTGCCGGTGGCGGAGCTGCAGCAGCGCGCCGAGCGTGCGCTGGCTGAGGCCTCCGAGCGGGTGCGGGCCCGCTATGGCTTCGCCTGCACGCGCACCGATGAGGAGCGCAGCAAGTTGCGCCACACCGCCACCGCCTACGCCGCCGACCAGTTCGTTCAGATCAGCGCCCCATGAACACCTCTTTCTTCGCCAAGTTCCGCGGTGACCGGGCGCCGCTTCCTCCCCGGCCCGCCCGCCGGGCCATCGCCCTGGCGTGGTTGGGCGGCTTCCTGGCGATCGCCGCCGTTGCCCTGCTGCAGCTCGGCCTCAGTGCCCCCTTGGTGCTCGGCTCCTTCGGCGCCACCTGCGTGCTGGCCTTCGGCTACCCCGACGTTCCCTTCTCCCAGCCGCGCAACATCGTGCTGGGCCACACCTTCAGCACCGCCGTGGGCCTGCTGTTCCTTGGCCTGTTCGGCCCCCAGTGGTGGGCGATGGCCGCCGCCCTGGCCACCGCGATCGCCCTGATGATGGCCACCGGCACCGTGCACCCCCCGGCCGGCTCCAACCCGGTGATCGTGTTCCTGCTGCAGCCCGGCTGGGGCTTCCTGCTCTTCCCCACCGTGCTGGGCGCCGTGATCGTGACGGCCGTGGCGCTGGTTTATAACAACGCCGTGAGAGCTGGCAGGTATCCGAAGTATTGGTGAGGGGCTTGATGCGGTTGGGGTGGAGCGAGTTGAATCGAGATAGAAGCAGCTGTGTGACGGCTGTGCCAGCGCGTCTTCATGGCATCGTCGTTTTCGACTTCAGGCTCGACCTGTCGTTGGCGCTGAGCTCTGTCTGTGTTCTGCTAATCGGCGCCAGGACGGTTGTGTGACTCGACCGTCTGTTCACCTGGAGTCATCCTCCTGCCCACGGGCGGTCTTGCCGCTCACCTCCGGCCATAACGCCTTGATCTCCTCGGTCTGATGGTGGGCGGCGAACCGCTCCCACACAATTCCGTTGACATCCGTATCCGCTGTGAAGGCGGTGGCTGATGGATCTTCCCAGCCCAGATGGCGCAGCGATCCTGGCGGAACGGCGGAGTCCTGGCGCACGGACAGGTTCAACGATTCGGTCCGCCACAACGCATACTCCCCGGGAATGGTTGTGCAGGGCGGGCTGCCCAGGCGTCTGGAATAGTCCTCAATGGTGGCTTCGATGTTGTCTGTTGCGAGTGCAAGATGCAGCCTTTTCATGCCTTGCCTGCTGAATCATCACTGCCTCCATCATGCAGGAACTGCCTGGCTGGGGCCACGCTTCAGCAACCAGCTACCCCACCTTCGGCCTGGTGAATCACCCGTTGCGGGAAGGGCATCTCGATGCCTTCCTCGGCAAAGCGCTTCCACACGGCGATGCTCACTTCGCTCTTGATGCTGGCATTGTTCATCGGATCTTCAATCCAATAGCGCAGGCCGTAGTTGATGCCGGAATCGCCGTAGCTCAGCAGCAGCGCTTTGGGCGGCGGCTGGCTGAGCACGCGGGGCGAGTGGCGGGCCACCTCCTCCAGCAGGGGGATCACCTGGGCGGGGTCGTGGCTGTAGCCGGCGGCCACCTCCACCTGGCTGCGGCGCATGCGATCGGTGCCGGTGTAGGTGACGGTGGTGGTGGTGAAGAAGTCCTGGTTGGGGATCACCAGCTCGGCATTGTCGCGGTCGCGCCAGAGCACGGCCGCCCGCAGGCCGAGGCTGCGCACCTCGCAGGGATCGCCATCGATGAAGAGGATCTCGCCGGGCCGTACCGATCCCTCGAACAGCAGCCACAGGCCGCTGATGAAGTTGGAGAACACCTCCTTGATGCCGAAGCCGATGCCCACTGACAGCCCGCCGGCGATGGCGGCAATTGCGTTGGTGTTGAGGCCCACCCGGTGCATCAGCCACAACACCCCGACACCGATGAGCAGATACCGCAGCACCAGGGTGGTGGCTTCGCGGGTGCCGTCGCTGAAGTGCAGCAGCCCCTGCAGCAACCGGGCCAGCCAGCCCACCGGGTAGGCCGAGATCGCCACCAGGAAATAGGGAATCGTGAGCAGCAGAAACAGATTGCCGGTGGTGAGCGTGTCACCGAACACCGGCAGCAAGGGGATGTCGGCCACATCCTCGAGCGAATCGAGCTGGTTCACCAGCGATCCCGCCACCAGCAGCACGTACAGCGGCCGGATCAGCTGGTTGAACAGGCGATCCACCCCGCGCACGGGGAAGCGCAGCAGCAGGGCTTCGTGCACAAAGGCCAGGAACAGCCAGATCGCATACATGCGCATGAAGTAGAGCGCCAGGCCGGCCGGCTGCCCCAGCCACTCCAGCAGCGCCGCATTGAGCCGCAACGCCAGCAGCAACCCCACGGTTCCCACCAGCGCCAGCCGGCGGCCCCCCTGGCGCAGCCGCGGCCGCACCACCAGCAGAAAGAACGCCAGCAGCGCACCGGCACTCAGGCATTGCACCAACACCACCGGCCGGCTCAGGTAGCCCACCCAGCCGGTGAGTTCAAACAACAGGCTGTTCATCGGCCGCCCTTCACGGTGCCAGCGCCGCAGCGGGGCGGTTGGAGAGCAGCATGGCGGTGGCCTCGGCCGGCGTGAGCTCTCCCTGGACCGTGCGTTGCAGCACGAAATCCATCGCCCGGGCGGCCGCCACGGTCTGATCCGGGTCGCTGAAGTTCAGCATGTGGGAGTTCTCCAGGCTCGTGACCAGGGCCGCCAGGCGATGCGAACTCTTGGTGGGAACCAGCACATCCGGATTCACCGGCAGCGTGCCGGGTGCGGAGAGCATCATCTCCCGCTGGTTCACCTTGTTGAGGCTGAACAACACAAAGGACTCAGCCAATTTCCGTTGGCGGCCCGTGGAATGGCGCCCGAAACTCCACACCCGCAGGGCGGTGATCGGCTTCGCCGGACGGCCCTCCGCCCCCGGCAGCACCGACATGCCCAGGTTTTTGTCCAGCTTGCGGTTAAGTGGATTGAGCCAGTTGCCGTTGCAGCTGATCCAGTCCCGTTCGCCTCGTTCCAGCTGGCCTACCAGCTCGGCGTCGTCTTCCGCGAAGGACACATTGGTCTGCAGGTTGGTGGCGGCCAGCCAGGTCAGCCAGGCCTCCAGCTGCCTGCGGTCGTCTGCTGACACCAGCACAGGCGTGGATGACGGCTTGCTTGGCGGGTGCTCCAGCAGCTGCAGCAGGGTGTCGTCGGCGCCGAAGCTGCTGGCGGTCCACAGCAGGGGGGCGAGCTGCAGCGGCAGGCCCACCTGCAGCCCCTTGGCACTCAGTTCCAGCAGCTCCGTGAGCGTGGTGGGTGGATCGCTCACGCGGCGGCGATCAAAGCAGGCCACCTGCGGCTTGGCCAGCAGCGGGATGGCCATGTAGCGGTTGCCGAGGCGGAAGTCGTTACGGAAGCGGGGCGCCAGGCGATCGAGCTGCACGGGGTTCAACGCCACCGCTTCGCTGAGCCCCCTCTCGTGCAGCCGCAGCGCCGTGACCACCGGGCTCACCACCAGATCGGGCCCCAGGCCGCGCGACTGGCGAAAGGCCATGGCCTCCACGATCTGATCGGCCGCAAAGTGGTTGACGTGGATGTCGACGTTGGGGTTGAGCTTGCGGAAGCCTTCGATCAGCGCTTGCGACTGGCTGGCCGTGCCGTCGTTTTCGGCGGGGTTGCCGATGGAGCCCTCGGCCTTCTCCACGTAGATGTAGAGCGGCTCACGGCCCAGCAGGTTCGCCATGCCGCCCTCACAGCCGCTCAGTGCCAGCAGCACCGCCACCGCGGCGCCGAGCCGCCCCCAGCGCTTCATCGGCCGATCCCCGTGAGCGTTTCGCTCACCTCCCACAGCTGCCGCCGCTGGGCGGCATCGAGCGCCGCCGGCGCGATCCGCACCTGGGTGGGCCAGCCGCGCATGCCGCCCCATTGATTCGGTCCGTAGTGCTCACCGCCCTTGGCACTGGGGGCCGTGGCGGCATGGAGCTGGGGCAGGGCGCCCATGGCAGCGCTCTGGAACAGGGGATCCATCAGCCGGTAGCTGAGCGCTTCCAGCTTCGAGCCGTTGGCGGCCACCGAGGCGGGCTGCAGGTTGGTGCGCGCCAGACCGGGATGGGCCGCCAGCGAGGACACGCCGCTGCCGTCGGCGGCCAGCCGCTCCTGCAGCTCGAGCGCGAACATCACATTGGCCAGCTTGCTCTGGCTGTAGGCCGCCCAGCGGTCGTAGCGCTGCTCCGCCGCCAGGTCGTCGAAGGCGATGCGGCCGAAGTACTGGGCGCCGGAGGTGACCGTGACCACCCGCGCCTCGCTGCGGCCCCGCATCAGAGGCAGCAGCAGCAGGGTGAGGGCGAAGTGGCCGAGGTGGTTGGTGCCGAACTGCAGCTCGAAGCCATCGCGGGTGAGCGTGCGCGGCGGCGCCATCACCCCGGCGTTGTTGATCAGCAGGTCCAGCCGGCCGTACTGGTCGGCCAGCCACTGGCTGGCGCGCCGGATGTTCTGCAGATCGGCCAGATCCAGCTCCAGCACCTCCAGCCCACCACCGCCGCGCACGCCGGCGAGCAGTTCGCTGCGGGCCGCCTCGCCCTTGCGCCGGCTGCGGCAGGCCAGCACGACGGTGGCCCCATGGGCCGCCAACGCCCGGGCAGATTCCAGCCCCAGGCCGCTGTTGGCCCCGGTGATCAAAGCGATCCGACCGCTCTGGTCGGGGATGGCGTCGGCGGTCCAGGGCATGGGGGGAGCGGCTGGGCGGCGGGCATTCACGCGTTCCACTGTGTCGCCTGAAGCTCCAGCACGGTGGGCGCCACCCACAGCGCGCCGTTCTGCCGGTTGGCAGCGCTGATCTCGGCGGCCACAAGGGCGGCCTCCTCAGCACTCCAGCGGCCCTGGCGGATCAGCTCCTGCCCGTAGGTGACCACGAAGCGCTCCAGCCAGCGCGCCACCGCATCGCCCGGCCGCCCCACCAGGGCCAGCGGTTGCAAGGCCTCGATCTGAAAGCCGCGCGCCGCCAGCAGTGCCGGCAGCCGCCGGTTCACATCCGGATCACCGCCGGCCGCCTCGAAGCTGGCGTAGGCGGCCTCGGCGAAACGGGCCACGGCCGCTCCGTTGGGGTACAGCCCGAAGCTGCGCCAATGCACGTATTCATGCAGCACCACCCGTCCGCCAGCGGCCATGCAGCGGGACAGCCCGTCCAGCAGCGGCTCCAGCGTGGGCAGGAACATCGCCACCCAGCGGCACCAGGCCAGCTGGAAGCCCTCCGCCGGCAGTGGATCACGGCTGAGGTCGTGGGCGCGCAGCTCCAGTTGCGGCAGCCCGGCCGCCTGGGCCGCGGCGCGGGCCACTTCCAGATACGTGGGGCTCAGCTCCAGGCCGAGCACCCGCCCGCCGGGCCCCACCAGCCGCGCCAGCTCCAGGCTGGAGAGGCCTGGCCCGGCGCCTAGATCCAGCACCGCCTGGCCCGGCTGCAGCCCGGCGCGCTGCCAGGCGGCACGGGCGGAAGGCAGCCACAGCGCGTGCTGCAGCCGCAACCGCTCGATCTCCGCGTCGGAGCTGCCGAGCACGTAGCGGTCGGGGGCCATCGCCGCGGCTCAGTCCTCCGGGAACAGCAGGCTGGCCAGTTCGTCGGGGTCCACGTCGTAGACGCGGGCGAGGCTGGTTTCGATCGCGGAGGTCACCTCGCCGGAGAGAAAGCGCATGGCGTTGAGGGCGTCCTCGGCGATGTCGTCGGTGAGCAGGGTTTCTTCGCCGCCCAGCTTTTCGTCGTTGATCACCGCCATCACCCAGCTCTGGTAGGCGTACACGAGGTCGGAGAACTCAAGCTCCGGGTCATTGAGATCCAGGGCCATGGAGGTGTCGGGCGCAGTCGAGAGCAGTTTGGCCCCCGGCGGTGACGCCTCGCCCGATTCGCTGGTCGGCGTCGCGACCCGGCTCAGTAGCCGGAGGAGCCCGGCGGCGGTGCGCTGGCCGGCTGGCGCCGCAGGTGAGCCGTCACCGCGACCGGCTGGATCTGGGCATAGCCCACCGGCAACCACAGGTCGCCAGCGGCGGCGGCGTAGTGGATTTCCCAGTGGTAAAGGCCGATCAGGGCGCGGGGGTCCTCCTGGATCAACGACGCGTAGGCCAGCACGGCGCGGCCGTAGTTGTCGCTGTTGTTGTAGCCCCACAGGCCCTTGCGGATGTCCTTGAGGCCGCCGCGGCGCACCAGGTAGCGGGCGGCGGCCTGGATGGCGTCGTGGGGATCACGGATGTTCCCCTTGCCGACGCCGGGCTGGGCCCAGGTGGTGGGCAGGAACTGCATCGGCCCCTGGGCGTTCGCCACCGACACGCCATCAATGCGCCCCATGCCGCTCTCCACCAGGTTCACGGCGGCCAGCACCTCCCAGTCGATGCCGGTGGCCTGCTCTGCCTGCTTGTAGGAGCGCACCAGCTGCTCCAGCGGCGGTGGCGGCAGGATGCGCCAACTGGGCAGGCTGGCGGGCCGCCGGTCGCTGCGGTGCATGGCCAGGAAGGAGCGGCGGGCCAGCAGGTGCCGGTCGTAGACACTGAGCCAGCCGGGCGGCAGCGAACGGCGCACCTCAGCGGCGAGCGGTTGCCGGTGCGCCAGCACCCGGTAGATCACCTGCTGCTGATGGCCGAGGGCCGGCAGCGCCTCTGCGGGCGTGGCCGCGTCACGCAGGGCCTCCTCCACCGCCGCCAGCAGCGCGGCCAGCTGCTGCGGATCCGCCGGCACCAGCGGGTAGTGGCGCCCGTCGGCGCTGGTGGGCAGGGCTGGATCGGTGGGCAGCTGCGGCAGGCGCGGCCCCACCGCCAGGCTGTCTGCCGCTGCGGGGTCCGGCCGGGTGGCTGGCGTGCTGGCCGGGTCGGTGCCGGCGGCGCGCGAGGCCTCCAGGAAAGGGCGCAGCAGAAGGCCGCCGCCCAGCAGCGCCGCCGCGACGCCCATGCCGATCAGCAGCTGAGGGGGGGAAGGCCTGGGCATGGGGGGCAGGGTTCCTGCGGCAACGCTAGTGGTGAAAGCCGCTGGCTTCCGCCGGGGTGAGTGTGGCGTGCTGGGGATGGCGCTCGAAGTAGGCCAGCGCCTGGCGGATGTCGTCGAGCAGCAGTTCGGCGAGATCGCGGCTGACGCCATGGCGCACCAGGATCCGCTGCACCACCCGCTCCTGGCAGTGCGGCGGCAGGGTGTAGGCGGGCACCTGCCAGCCCCGCACACGCAGCCGGTCGGCGAGGCAGAAGAGGTTGAAGTTGGCGCTGGAGTGTTCCTTCAGCGTCCAGCAGATCGCTGGTATGCCGCTGGCCGGATCAGCGCCAAAAATGATTTCAAAAGGGCCGAGTGCGGCGATGGCCGCAGCAAGGAATTGGGCGGTCCGATAACAGGCGCCATGCACCTTTCTGTAGCCCTCGGCGCCTAGGCGCAGAAAGTTGTAGTACTGCGCCACGATCTGCCCACCCGGACGCGAGAAGTTCAAGGTGATGTCACGCATGTTGCCGCCCAGATAATTTACCCAGAAGATCATGTCTTCCGGCAGATCGGCAGCCTCCCGCCAGAGCACCCATCCCACCCCCAGTGGCGCAAGGCCGAACTTATGGCCGGAGGCGTTGATCGAGCGCACCCGTGGCAACCGGAAATCCCACACCAGCTCCGGCGCACAGAAGGGCGCCAGGAAGGCGCCGCTGGCGCCGTCCACATGGATCGGGATGTCGAGGCCGGTGTGCTCCTGCAGCCCGTCGAGGGCGGCGGCGAGCTGTTGCACCGGCTCGTACTGGCCGGTGAACGTGACCCCTAAGGTGGGCACCACGCCGATGGTGTTGGCGTCACAGGCCGCCAGCGCCGTTTCGGGCGAAAGGATCAGGCGATCGGGCTCCATCGGGATTTCCCGGTGTTCGATGTCCCAGTAGCGGCAGAACTTGTGCCAGCAGATCTGCACCGGACCGGTGACTAGATTGGGCCGCTCAGTGGATTCCCCGGCCGCTTTTCGTGCCGCCTCCCAGCGCCGTTTCATTGCCAGCCCGCCCAGCATGGCGGCCTCGCTGGAGCCGGTGGTGGAGGCGCCGATTGCCCCTGTGAGCGTGGGGGCGTGCCAGAGATCGGCCAGCATGTGAAGACAACGGGCTTCGATTTCGGCGGTCTGGGGGTATTCGTCCTTGTCTTCGATGTTCTTGTCGATGCAGAGATCCATCAGGTCGTGGATTTCCCTCTCCACCCAGGTCTGGCAGAAGGTGGCCAGGTTCTGCCGCGAGTTTCCATCCAGCATCAGCTCATCGCGCACCGCGGCAAACACCACCTTCGGGTCGCTCTCCACCGCCGGAAACCGCAGCTTCGGCAACCCGCCGAAGAGATCCACCGCGGCGTAGATGTCGTCAGCGTCGATCTCGTTGACATTGATCTCGTTGGGGCAGATCTTGTTGGGGTAGATCGCGTCGCCGGGGATGTCACCGGCGGCTGCTTTTTCTGGGATTTGCACGGATCAACCGCATGGCTCCGTGGTGATGCTAGGGAGAGAAATTGAGGGGCTCTGCGGGTGCTGCCTGTTCCACTCCTGCTCCCGCCTCCCACCCCGCATCACCTCCCGCGCCGCTCAGCCACCCCTGGCCAGTGCGTTGGGTGCGCGGCGCAGCACCAGCAGGGCGGTGAGCAGCAGGGCGCCGCCGCCCGCGAGGAACACCGCCGTGAGCGACACATCCAGCAGCAGGCCCGCCAGGGCCTGGGAGAGCGGATCGAAGGCCACCCCGGCCATCATCCCCAGCGCCATCACGCGGCCCTGCCGCGCTGCCGGGGTTTCCCGCTGCAGCCACACCGTGGCCATCACCCCCACCAGGCCGCCGCCCACCCCCCTCGCCGCCAGCACGGCAGCCGCCCCCCAGGCGTCGCCGGCGGCGGCCAGCCCCAGCAGGCCCAGCCCCAGGGCGGCGGAGAGCCATCCCAGCGCCGACGCGGGCTGATCCAGCCGGAAGCGGTCGAGCCGGCCGGCCAGCGCCACCCCCGCCAACGCGCCCACGCCATAGGCGGCCTGCAGCGCGCCGAACGTGGCGGCTCCGCCCCCGAAACGCAGGCTCACCAGCTCCACCACGCCGATCACCACCGGACCGAGCACGGCCAGGTTGATCATCGCGATCAGCACCAGACCGGTGCGGATCGCCCCGTGGCGCCAGGCGAACACACAGCCTTCGCGCAGTCCCCGCAGCAGCCCGCCCGCGGCGTCCCGGTGCCAGGCGGCTGGTCGGGGTCGCAGCTGGACGAAGCAGCAGGCGGCCAGCAGCAGCATGCCGGCGTCGAGGGCGAGCGCGGCCGTGGCGCCGCCGATCGCCAGCGCCACGCCAGCCAGGGCCGGACCGACCACATTGCTGATCTGCTCGCTGCCCTGCAGCCAGGCGTGCGCCCGGTTCAGCAGCCTTGGCCGCACCAGCTGGGGCAGCAGGGCCATTGCGGCGGGGTAGACGCAGGCCTCGGCGGCGCCGAACAGGGCCGCCAGCGTCATCACCGGCGCCAGTGCCAGTGCCCCATGGGCGGCCAGCAGGGTGAGCACGGCGGTGCAGAGCACCAGCACCGCGCTGGCCCGCACCGCCAGGGCACGGGGCGGATGGTGATCGCTGAGGGCACCCCCCACCAGCATCAGCAGCCCCCGCGGCAGCGCTGCCGCCATCAGCACCAGCGCCACGGCACTGCCCGAGCCGGTGCGCTGCAGCATCAGCCAGGTGATGGCCACGAACCAGAACTGCACGCCGCAGAACAGCACCGTCTGGCCCAGCCAGAGCCAGCGGAAACGCTGATGCCGCAGCAGGAGGGAGGTCATGGCTGCCCGGCCCCCAGCGGCAGGGGGGCGGTGGTGCTGCCGGCGCTGGGCGGCGCGGCGGCGGCCCACTCCTGCACGGGCGTGAGGTTCAGCTCCTGGCGCCACTGCTGCAGGGGCTTCGCCCAGCCCTCCTCCCAACGCTGGGCGAACAGGGGCCGGGCCTGCTGGCCCATCCGCAGCCCGGTGTGGATGGCCAGCACCAGTGCCGGCAGCTGTTCGGGTTCGAACAGCGTGATCGACTGCAGCGCCTGGGCCGTGAGCATGGCGCCGAGGGGATAGGGGAACTGGCCGAGGTGAAAGGCCTGCAGGCCGATCTCGCCGAGCAGCGAGGTGTCGAAGCCGGTGAGGACATGCCAGAGGTCGTGGGTCTGGCTGAGCCGCACCTCCACGTAGGTCGCCTCGCTGCCGGCCTCCATGCCGGCGTGCAGGTCGGGGTCGTAGCCGAGCCGGGTGAGGCTGGCGGCGTAGGCATGGCCGAGCGAGCCCACCGGCAGGGCCGCCAGCCGATCGAGGTCATGCGGACCCGGCACCCAGCGGGCGTCGATGAGGGCGGCGCAGCCGGGATCGTGGCGCAGGTGCTGCGCCGCCAGTGCGTAGGAGGGGGTGTCGAGCAGCCCGTCGGTGAGCACGCCCACCAGCTCAAGGCTGGTGTCACCGCCGCTCATCGCGAGCATGGTGCCGAGGATGCGGAAGAGGGGGTCGGGGGCGACCGGAGCCGGGGGAGCAGCGGCGTGAGCGGTGGACTGCCAGAGGGTGGTGGCCATGGAAGGGCGAGCGGAGGGTCAGTGCGGGCAGTGAGCTCTGAACATGAGGAGTGCTCACATCAGTGAAAATATGAGTGTCCCTCGCCTTTGTCAAGGAGAATGCGAGGATTGCTCGTCTTGCCTGCCTGCGCCTGTGCCCCAGCTCGCGCCTCTGCCTGAGCCCTCTTCTGCCTCCCTGTCTGAGGTCCCGCTCGTGCCCCTCTTTGTGCCGGCCTGCTCCTGGCTGCGGCCATGACGCAGCGCTCCACCCCCGCGCCGGTCTCCACTACCGGCCTGCGCCGCCAGCCCCGCCAGGCCCGCAGCCAGGAGCGGGTGCGGCGGATCCTGGAGGCGGCCGAGGCCTTGTTCGTGGCCGAGGGCGTGGCCAGCACCACCACCAACGCGATCGCGGCGCACGCCGGCGTGCCGATCGGCTCCCTCTATCAGTTCTTCCCCGACAAGGCGGCGATCCTGCGCAGCCTGGCCCGCGGCTACGGCGAGCAGCTGCACAGGGAGCTGGCCGCCTTTGAGGAGAGCGAAGCCTCTGCGCTGCCGCTCGACGCCTACATCGAAGCGATGGTGTCGCTCACCGATCGCTTCTTCACCAGCCATCCCGGCTATCAGGCGATCTTCAATGAGGCGCAGAGCGCCACCGCCGATCTGCTGGCGATCGAGGAGGAGGCGGATGTGCGCCTGGTGGCGGATTGGTCGGCGGCCCTGATCGCCCGCGTGGGCGCTGAAGGCTGTGTGCTCAGCGAGGACGACGCGCGCATGATGGCCTACGTGCTGGTGAAGACGGTGGGCAATCTGCTTTGGCTGTCACTGGCGAAGGCGCCCCCGTTCCGCGCGCAGTTGCTGCAGGAAACGGTGCAGTTGGCGGTGGCTTACCTGCGCCGCCGCATGACCACCGGCCGCGGCCCAGGTGAGGCGGCCTCAGGCTGAACCCATCGTTCCGCCAGCGGCGGCATCAGCTTCGCTGGCGGGAGTCCGGTCGACGGCTTGGGCGTTGGCAGCTTGGACGCTGGGACGACACGCCTTGCCGGAAAGCCCCTGCACCTGGAGTTCCAGGTAGCCGGTGGTGGCGTCGTGAAGGCGGCGCAGCTGCCAGCCTTCGGGGCGGACCGTCAGGATTTCGGCTGTGGTGCGCACGCGGCTGCCGTAGCAGAGGTGGCCGCCGATCACCTGCCCCTGGCCATCTGCCACGGCAATGTGCAGATGGGCGCCCTCCGCGGTGATCGACCCCGACAGCGTCAGGATTTCAAACGGCCCTTTGAGCTGGGTTTCCGCTTCAGCGGCGGCGAAACGGAGCCTGGGATGCCAGAGGCTGCCGATGCCGGAAACAACGAATGAACCGCTGCCTGGTGCCGTGGCTGTGGCTTCCAGGGCATGGCGAAGATCCTCACCGGGAGGCAGCCGCAGCGGCAGGTAGGACACGGTTGATTGGGGGGTGGGTCGGATTCAGCCTGGTTTTCCATCGTTGTAGGAAACGGTGCAATCTCTGCCTTGCCGTTTGGCCAGGTAAAGAAGATCATCGGCTCGCTTGAGAATCTCCTCAAGGCTGATCTCGGCAGAGGGCACCACGGAAACCAGGCCGATGCTCGCTGAATAGCGAATGGAGGAATGTTCATAGGCCACCAGCGAATCCCGGATCGCCTGATGCAGCCGCTCTGAGAGTGCGAGCGCAGCCTCCTCTGAGGTATTGGGAAGAAAGATGATGAATTCTTCGCCGCCGATGCGGCCGAGATAGTCGCTCTTGCGCAGCACAGCTTTCACCGTGATAGCAAAGCTCTTGAGCACTTCATCGCCGCCAGCATGGCCGTGGGTGTCGTTGATGTCCTTGAAACGATCGAGATCCAACGCAAGCAAGGAAACATGGTGCTGCTCGCGCTCGGCCAGGTGCATCACTTGCTGGATCTGATCAAAAATGGCCTGCCGCGTCAGCAGTCCTGTCAGCTGGTCGAAGGTGGCCATCGCGCGCATTTCCTTCTCGAGGCTATCGATCTGCATCACCAGGTCCACCAGCGGCCAGCTAGCCAGCGGCGCGACCATCGCAGGAATGGCGATGGCAGTGGCAACGGCGATCCGCGGGGCCTCACATTGCTCGAAGAAACAGAGAGTTGAGGTGAGCGCTACAGAGCAAACAACCGAAAAGGTGGTGACGATCAGCACCGTGGCAAAGGTGCCGAGGCTCTGGATCAGCTGCCTCATGGACACCTTCATGCTGCAACGCCCGTGGCATGGGGCTCGGTCTGTTGCCGTGCGGCGCCATGACGGCTCAGGTGAGGGGGACCGTTCATGCAACGCGGGAAGCGAAAAGGATCAGTGGCGTAGGCGTGGACCGTCCTGCTTGCAGAGCGCTCAACGGCATGCATGATCCCTCCACTTTTGCATTCGTTGCCACAAGATAATGGACGTGCAGGATGAATGCGCTCCATTCTGTGTTGCCTGTCACTGTTTTCGTGGCGGGAAGGCTGTGGCTCCATGCGCCGCAACCGCCAGCTTCCTTGCCGCCAGTCTTGTTGCCATCGCAAGACCTCTGATCCCCCTCATCGAGTGGCTCAAGTTGAGGCTCCAGCCAAGACAAGCCCAATAGAAAGCTATTTCAAATTTTAACAATAGCCGGCGCCACCGTCAATCAACGGACGCGCATTCGCCTCTGTGCAATGCGGCGTTCTAGTTTTTCCCTCGCTCGCTGGCTGGCCACCCGCAGGCACAGCGCAGCTCCCCCCAGGCGCAGCAGTGCCCCCACAGGCCTGCGGCCTGCGTTGACGCGTTTCTCCCCTGTGGTCATGGTGAAGGCATCGCCCCTGCTGCCATGACCCTGCTCCCGTTCACAGCCAACCGGCTGCAAAGGGCCCTGCTGGCCCCCCTGGCTCTGTCTGCCCTGATCGCCGCCAGCTCCTCCGCCTCCCTGGCCCAGTGGCGCGTGCCGATCGAGGAGGTGCGGGCCATCAACTTCGCCCGCACCTATGCGGTGGAACTCAACGGCGGCCTGCAGGCCTACCGGCCGGCTCCGTGCATGTTCGTCACCGCCTCCACCGACAACCCCTGCCTGGTGAAGCGCAGCCCCGATGGCTTTCTGTTCCGCTTCCTCGGCGGCCCCCCCGCCTGGGTGGAACGCCAGCAGCCCGCCACCCTCGAAACCGAGGTGTTGATCTCGCCGGACGGCCGCAACCTGGTGAAGCTGATTTTTAATGGCGCGCCCCGCCGACCTGCGTCACAGGCGCCTGCTCCAGCCAGCTGAGGCGGCGCCTGCAGCCCATAGCCTTGGCGGGCAGCTGAGGCTTTCGGTGCATCCATGGACCTGACCCTTTACCAGGCGTCCGTGCCGCCGCTGCGGCGCGCCCTCACCAACCTGATCCACCTGCTGGAGAAGGCCCTGGCGCATGCCCGGGTGCAGGGGTTCGACTCCACCGTGCTGCTCACCAGCCGTCTCTACCCCGACATGTTCCCCCTGGCGCGCCAGGTGCAGATCGCCAGCGACGTGGCCCGCCGCGGCGTGGCCCGGCTGGCCGGCCTGGAGGCGCCGCCGATGGCGGACAATGAGGAGAGCCTGGAGGCGCTGATCGAACGCCTGCGGGAATCGATCGCCTATCTCGACGGCTTCAGCGCCGAGCAGATCGATGGGGGCGAAGAGCGCCCGATCACCGTGCCGATCGGCAAGGGTGAAACGATCACGATGGCGGGCTGGCCGTTCCTTTCAGCCTTTGTTCTGCCCAACGTCTACTTCCACACCACCACCACGTACGCGATCCTGCGCCACAACGGCGTGGTGATCGGCAAGCGTGATTTCCTCGGGGCCCCCTGAGCGCCGGCTGCCCCCTTCCATCCTTCCGCCATGACGAGCACCTCGCCCACCATCGTCAGCACCCACTTCGGCCAGCAGCCCTGGTGGGTGGAGCAGTGGATGGAACTGATCAACTCCTACCGCTACAAGAAACGGCTGGAGCGTGCCTGGGCCTACGCCCGCTCCGGCAACGTGCTGTCGATCCTGTTTGAAGGGAAGCGGGTGAAAGCCCTGGTGCAGGGCACCGAAGCCGAGCCCTACAAGGTGAAGCTCTGGCTCGACACCCTCTCCGATGAAGACTGGGGCTATGTGCTGGAGGCGCTCGGTCAGAAGGCGCGCTGGTCGGCGCAGCTGCTGGCTGGGGTGATGCCGCAGGACATCGAGCGGGCCTTCGCCGCCAGCGGCAAACGGCTGTTCCCCTTCAAGCTGCAGGAGGTGCGCTGCGATTGCAGCTGCCCCGACAAGGCCGCCCCCTGCAAACACGTCAGCGCTGTCTATTACCTGATGGGGGATCGCTTCAGCGAAGACCCCTTCGTGCTGTTCCAGATGCGCGGCCGCAGCCGCAGCCAGCTGCTTGCTGATCTGGCCACCCAACGCCGCCGGCAGCTGGCGGCGTCTGCCACTGAAGCGGCGCCTGCCGCCGCACCCCACCCGGTCCATCCGGCCGTGCTCGATCCCACCCGCTGGTGGAGCTACACCGCCGCCCTTGACCCCGATCTGGTGGTGATCACCCCGGCGATGGAGGGGGACATGGGCCTCGATGAGGCCGGTGAACTGCCGCTGGCCGCCGAGCCCCGCTTCCCCGACTCCAACCGCCTGTTCACCGAGCGGCTGCGCAGCCAGGGCATCGCCATCGGCCAGCAGGCCATGGCCTGCGCCATGAGTGCCGGGGCCGGCGATGGCGCCAGCAGCGGTGCCTGAGGCCGAGCGGCCTGCAGAGGCCCCCTGGCTGACGCCGGCGTGCCAGGCCCGCGCCGCCCTGCTGCTCGCTTCCCATCAGCTGGCCTTCGGTCGTCCGCTGCTGGCGCTGGTGGCCGGCCCCACCCAGCTGGCGGCGGCCGGTGATGCACGCCATCAGGCGCAGGAGCTGTTCGCTGCCCCCCTGGTGGTGCTCGCCCACGACGATGGCCTGGCCGGTGGCACCACAGCGCCGGCCGATCCCCGCCTGATCTACGCCAATGCCGCCGCGTTGCGGCTGTGGCGCCGGCCCTGGGCGGCGATGGTGGGTCTGCCGTCGCGGCTCACTGCCGAACCGTCCGAGCGTGAGGGGCGGGAGCGGTTGCTGGCGCTGGCGCGGCACCGCCAGGCGATCAGCGGCTACCGCGGCGTGCGCATCGACAGCCACGGCCGCCGCTTCGTGATCGATGGCGCCCGCCTCTGGACACTGCGGGATGCCGATGGCCGCGACCACGGCCAGGCGGCGGCCTTCAGCCACTGGTGGTGGCTCTGAGCAGCGCTGGTGGCGCCTTGATCGGTTCTCACCACCGCGCGGTGGGGCCCACCGAATCAGGGGAGGAGCGCCGTACCAAAAGGGCCGGTTCTTTCGTCTCACCGTTTCATTCGAGTTGGCGAAGGTAGCTGCACGGGCGAAGTGATTCCCCGTTCTTCACCATCACAGGTGCCTGCGAATCGCAGAACCTGAATGCCATCACCTCAGCCAACCTGTGGAGGACATCCCCATGCTGACCCTGCGCCAATCCCCCTTTGATCTGTTCGAGCGGCTGGAGCAGCAAGTGCTGCAGGCCGAGCGCGTGCCGGCCGCCGAAGTGCATGAGAACGATCAGGCTTACACCATCGTTCTTGAGCTGCCGGGTGTCGACAAAGGCTCGATCGATGTCAAAGCCACCGACCGCACCCTGCTGATCAGCGCCGAACGGCGCAGCGAGCGCCACGCCCCGGCGCGGGCGAAGGCCGATGGCAACCGCCCTGCCCCGGACGCGGCGGCCGCGCCCTCAGAGGCCCCGTCCCCAGCAGCCACACCTGTAACCAAGGCGTCCGCCCGCCTGGCCCCGTTGCACAGCGAGTTCCGCTACGGCACCTGGAGCCGCAGCTTCACCTTCCCCGGCGGCCTGCAGCGGGAAGGCCTCGAAGCCCACTACCGCGATGGTCTGCTCACGATCACCGCGCCCAAGGCCCAGACGGTCACCACGGTGAACGTCAAGGTGGAAGGCTGATACTGGGCAGAGGGGGCGGGTGCTGCCGCCTCTTTGGGCCCGTCGCATTGTGTCCCCGAGCCCCGGCCTTGGCCGGGGCTTTTTCATGGCGAGCCCGGACCATCGGCCCCGAGCTGTTCACTCCGTGTCGTCGTGGGCGAAGCGGCTGTAGAGGAAATCAAGCGCCTGATTGCGCAGTTCGTAGTAGAGAGGATCCTCCATGATTTCCTCGCGGTTGCGGGGCCTTGGAAAGCTGATCTCCATGATTTCGCCGATCTTGGCGGCCGGGCCGTTGGTCATCATCACGAGGCGATCGGCGAGAAAAAGTGCCTCATCGATGTCGTGGGTGATCATCAGCACTGTGCAGCGCTGCGTGTTCCAGATCGTGAGCAACTCCTCTTGCAATTCCTCCTTGGTGATCGCATCAAGAGCGCCGAAGGGTTCATCCAGGATCAGCACCTCCGGGCGGATCGCCAGGGCCCTGGCGATCGCCACCCGCTGCTTCATTCCCCCCGAGAGCTGCAGGATCTTCTTGTCGGCCGCATCGGTGAGCCCCACCATCGCCAGGTGCTCCCGGGTGATCTCCTTCTTCTCATGGGTCGGCAGTTCCGGTTTCACCGAATCCACTGCCAGGTAAACGTTTTCGTAGGCGGTGAACCAGGGCAGCAGGGCATAGCCCTGGAACACCACCATGCGATCGGGGCCTGGCTTAGTGATCGTGTTGCCGTGCAGCACCACCCGGCCATCGCTGGGGGTGGCGAAGCCCGACACCATGTTGAGCAGGGTGGATTTGCCGCAACCGGAGTGGCCGATCACGCACATGAACTCGCCCTGGTTGATGCCTAGGTCGATGCCATCCAGCACCGGATAGGGCCCCTTGGCGGTGGGGTACACCTTGCTGACGTTTTCGAAGCGCAGGAAGGCTTCGGCCGGTGGGCGTGACACTCCCTGCAGGGATGGCTGGATCAGGGTGGACATGGGTGGGGTGCTGAAGAATGCTGGGGAAGAAAGGGCAGGCGGATGCTGTCGGGCTTCTCAGCCGCGACGTGGTGGGGCCAGGGGGATCTCGGCGATGCTGAAATCCCGCTTGATCGCCTGGGCATTGAGGTAGCTGACCGGGTCGTCGGCATCGAAAGGCTGGCCATCGAACATGGCGATGCCCTGGCGCTGGTAGCTGATCGCCTCAAGGCCGAGTTCGCGGGCGGCGGTGCTGAACACCCCCACCTGGCAGACCCTCTCCAGGATCTCCACCCAGTTGCGTGGCAGGGGAATGTCACCCCAGCGGGCCATCTGGGTCATCATCCAGAGGTGCTCGGTGCGGCTGGGCCGGTTCAGTCCCTCCCCGAAGAACAGGTGGTGCGGCACAGCCGCTTCGCTCTCCGGTCCGCCCCTGTCCACATCGGCGCTGGCCTCACTGAACCGGATCAGCTCTGGCTTGATGCCCAGATAGCGGCGATCACTGAGCAACTCGCTGAGCTCTGCCCAGTGGGCCGGATCGGCGCAGTACTGGCAGGCCTCCAGCAGGGCCTTGGTGAGGGCGATGTGGGTGTTGGGGTAGGTGATCGCCCAGTCTTCGCGCACGCCCAGCACCTTGCCGGGATGGCCAGGCCAGATCGCCAAGTCACCGGCCACAGCAATCCCGTGGCCATCACGGGTGGCACGATCCAGCCAGGGAGCACCCACGCAGTAGCCGTCGATGCTGCCGTCCTTGAGGTCGGCGAGCATCTGGGCCGGCGGCAGCGCTTGCAGGTGCACGTCCTTGTCTGGGTCGATGCCGTTGGCTGCCAGCCAGTAGCGCAGCAGCAGGTTGTGCATCGAGGCCTGGTGCACGATCCCCATCGTGTGGGGTTCGCGCTCATGGCTTTTGAGATAGGCGCGGTAATCGTCCACCGTGCGTACCCCCTGCTCTGCCAGGCGACGGCCCAGAGTGATGCCGTTGCCATTGCGGCTGAGTGTGAGAGAGGTCACGATTGGCAAAGGCGTACCGCCATGGCCGCCGGCCGTCATCCAGGTGGGCATGCCCGCCGGCATCAGCGAGGCGTCGAGGGTGCCGTCAACCAGCCCATCAACGATGCCGCGCCAGGTGGGTTCGCGGATCAGTTGCACCTCATCGAGGCCGTGCTTGGCGAACAGGCCGTGGGCTTCGGCCACCGCCAGGGGCGCGCTGGCGGCCAGTGGCAGGAAGCCCAGATCAAGGTTCACCTTCTCAAGGCCGTGGCGGGCCACCGTCTGGTGGGGCCGGGCCCGCCACTGCTTCACCCGCTTCTGACGGTTGAGGAAGTAGATGATCTCGGAACGCAGGCTGTAGTAGCTGGGGTGATGGACCACCTCCAGCCGGGCCCGGGGCCTGGGGATGTCCACCTCGAGGATGCCGCCGATTCCCGAGCCGGGGCCGTTGGTGAGCATCACGATGCGGTCGGAGAGCAGCACCGCCTCATCCACGTCGTGGGTGACCATCACCGCCGTGAGTTCGTGCTCGTTGCAGATCTGCATCAGCTTCTCCTGCAGATTGCCCCGCGTCAGCGCATCGAGCGCGCCGAAGGGTTCATCCAGCAGAAGCAGCTTGGGGCGGATCGCCAGGGCCCGGGCGATCGCTACCCTCTGGCGCATGCCACCGGAGAGTTGCAGGGGCAGCCGGTCGGCGGCGGGGCCGAGCCCCACCATCTCGATGTGCTCCTGGACGATGGCATTCCGCTCGGCCCTGGGCAGATCACCCATCACCTCATCGATGGCCAGGCCGATGTTCTCGCGCACCGTGAGCCACGGCAGCAGCGAATAGTTCTGGAACACCACCATCTTTTCGGGGCCGGGGCGCTTCACCGCCTCCCCCTCCAGCAGCACCACGCCTTCGGTTGGCAGATCCAGGCCGGCGATCATGTTCAGCAGGGTGGACTTGCCGCAACCGGAGTGACCGATCAGGGAGATGAATTCCCCTTTCTGGATCTCCAGGTCGATGCCCTTGAGGGCCAGGTAGGTGCCGCCGCCGCGGAGATCGAAACTCTTGTCGATCGCACGGACGTCAACCAGGGATGTCGTCATCGTTGGGGGTTGGCTCTGAGGGGCCTGGGGAAAGGAACAGGAGGTAAGGGAACGAGCTCGACGGGCTCACTGGCCCGGGGAGATGCGGGTCTGCAGCCAGGCCATCAGCCGATCGAGCACCAGGCCGATGGCGCCGATCCAGATCACGCCGAGCACGATCTCGCCCACGTAGTTCTGCTGATAGGCATCCCAGATGAAGAAGCCGATGCCCAGGGTGCCGGGCATCACGATCTCTGCCGCGATGATCGCCAGCCAGGCCAGACCGATCGAGATGCGCAGGCCCGTGAAGATGTAAGGGAGAGCGGAGGGGATCAGCACCTTGGTAAAGAAGCGCCGGTTCGACATCTGCAGCACCAAGGCCACGTTTCGGTAGTCCTGGGGGATCTGGCGCACCCCTTCAGCGGTGTTGATCAGGATCGGCCAGATCGCCGTGATGAAGATCACGAAGATGGCGGCCGGCTGGTTGTTCTGGAACAGCACCAAGGCGATCGGAACCCAGGCCAGGGGCGCCACCATGCGCAGGAACTGGAACAGGGGATCGAAGGCGCGGTTGATCGTGGGCTTGAGGCCGATCGTGATCCCCACGGCGATGCCGACGAGTGCTGCGAGGGTGTAACCCTGGGCCACCCGCGACAGGCTGGCCATGGTTTGCCAGAACAGGCCCTTGTCGAGGCCACCGCGGTCATAGAAAGGGTAGAGAATCAGGGTGCGCGTGCGCTCTTCGGTGAACAGGCTCGAAGGGGCAGGCAGGGCGATCAGCTGCAGCGAGGAAAGAATCTGCCAGACCAACAGGAACCCGCCGATGCCCAGGAGCGGCGGCAACCAGTTGCCGGAGCTTCGGGCGACCCATTTCAGGGGACTGCTGGATGCCCCGGGGCGGCGTGATGAGGTGGGAACCATGAAAGGGAGACTCCGAAAATGAATTCTGGTAACGGGATACGGCCCGGAGCGGTTGAGACCGGGGTGTGGACATTAGGTGAGCAGCAGGCTGACTGGCTATGCGCCTCGCAAAAAAATCCGGGGGTTGAGAGCCCCCGGTGAAGGATCACTTCAAACTCACTTCTTGATCTTCAGGCTGTCGAGGTAGGCCTGAGGGTTCTCCGGGTCGTAGATCACGCCATCAAAGAAGGTCTCCTTGCCGCGGCTGGAGGAGCTGGGGATGTCCGCAGCGGGGAGCCCCAGTTCCTTGGCCGCCGTGATCCAGAGATCTTCGCGAACCACTTTGTCGTTGATCGCCTTGGCCTGATCCACCGTATCCACCACGCCGGGATAGAACTTCCAGCGGATCGATTCGAGCAGGAACCAGAGGCTGAGGCTCTTGTAGGGATAGGAGATCACACCACGATCGCTGGCCCAGTAGAGCGGCCCCATCGCCGGATCCGTTTCCGGCTTCATGTCGGCGCCGATCTTGTACTGGCCCTTGAGCGCCTCTTCAAGCACCGGGGCGGGAATGTTGTACCACTTGCGGGAGCTGAGGATCGTGGCCACCTCGGCGCGGTTCTCGGCCTTGTCCATCCACATCTGGGCTTCGATCAGCCCCTTGATCAGGGCCACGGTGGCCTTGGGGTGCTTGTCCACCCAGTCGGCCCGCACCGCCAGATACTCCTCGGGGTGGGACTTCCAGATCTGGGCGGTGATCGCCGGCAGATAGCCCACCTCGTCCTTGACGATCCGAGAAGGCCAGGGATCGCCGGTGGAGAAGGCCTGCATCGTGCCGTTCTTCATTCCCTGGAGGGTTTCGGTGGCGGGAACCGTCAGCAGTTCCACCTGTGAGTCGGGGTCCACACCGGCGGCGGCCAGCCAGTAGCGGATCCAGATCTCCTGGTTCGCCTTAGGGAAGGTGTAGGAGGCCTTGAACTTGCTGCCGGTTTTCTTGGCGAAGGCATCAAAGAAGCCCGGCGAGCTGGCCTTGAGATCCACGCTGAGGTTGCCGTCCTTCACGCTGTTGGCTGCGGCAATGCCGTTGCCCTGACTCATCAGCATCGCCAGCACGTACATCGGCACCTTCTTGCCATCGGTGATCGCGCCCTCGCTGATCATCTGGGGCATGGGCATCTGCCACTGGCCGCCATCGATGCCGCCGCCGGCGCTGCCGAGCACCACGTTGTCGCGGGCGGAGGGCCAGCTGGCCTGCTTGGTGAGGTTCACCTCAAGGCCATGCTTGGCGAAGTAACCCTTCTCAACGGCCACCACCAGGGGCGCAGCCTCAAGGATGGGGATGAAGCCCAGGTTGATGGTTTTGGTCTCAAGCCCCTTGTCGGCGGTGGCCGGCGCCGGTGCGCTGGCGCCCCCGCCTCCGGAATCAGGAGGGTTGCCCATGCAGCCGGCCAGCAGAGAGGTGCCCAGCATGGCGCTGCCCATGAGGGCGAGAAAACGGCGGCGTCTCGTCATCGGAGTCTGGAGAGGGAGTAATGGTGTTGATGGATGGACTTCAGGTCCAGGAATGCAAGGCTTGATCGAGTCCAGGTTCACCAAAGAAGCTGGTGATGGATTACCTAATTGACGGCCCTAGGGATGGAGCATGGAACACCGTTGCGGCGGTCGAGAGAAGTTAGTGGCTGGGAGAGGCGGTTGGGTCATTCGGTAACGCAGTAATGCAAATGAAATCGATCAGAGCAGCCTATGGATCCAAGTTCGACCACCGGACCAGTGGGTATCCCAGCAGGTCTGTGGCTGGGTCTTCACTCGACTTTCCCCTTTCCAGGAGACCAGCCGCTTCCAGGCTGCATCAACGCAGTGGCGCGATTCCAGTGGCCATTACTCCTGGCCCCAACGCATGCCCCCGGTGTCTAGCACCAACACCTGGCTCTACCGCACGGCCCGGAGCACGACCCAACACCTCGCTCCAACGCCTCGCAACAACGCCTCGCACCAATGGATGACCCAGCGCATGGTTCCAGAGCACGGCCAAATGCGTTGCTCCAACCCACGACCCATCGCACGACTCCACTGCATTGCCCGACGCAATATCACTCCGCACCTCCCTTTCGCGTTGCCCCATCGCGGCGTCCTGGCATCAACGCGCCATCCCCCGCTCTTTCCCCACGACTTGCCCCCAACTCCCAGGCCCTTCGCTCACTGCTGCTTTGGGGGCAAAGGGGCAGCCACGTCTGTCGCTGCCGCTCTTAATACAGCGTCCGATGGGGATGCGGCAGCAGCAGGTCAACCTCTCCTTGCGTCCCGATCATTCCTGCGGTCTTGTAGTGGCTCAGGGCTTTGGTGATGCTCACACGCGTCGTGCCGCAGATCTCGGCCAGCACGCGATGCGTCAGGTTCATCTCCTGAAGCGACAGCAGGGTTCCCCGGCTGTTGACGATGCCGAAGCGCTCGCCGATCCAGCGCAGCAGATGCAGAAGCCGGGTGTCGACCGGACGCAACCGACCGATCCTCAGCAGGGTGGTCATCTGGGCGATCTGGCTGTGGAGCGAGGCTGTCAACTCCTCCTGCGAAGGTGTCACCTCCATGAGCAGGGTCCTTGTCAGGCAGGCCCTCTCGGTTGGTTGCCACTCGGGCCTCGGGGGTGGCAAAAGGTCACCAGGGCCCGCCAATCCGATGGTGACCACCTCTCCATCCGGCGACCAGGTGTTGGTGCGAACGTACCCATCATTCACTCTCCAGCAGTGCACCGAGGGCACCAGGCTCCTGGATTCCAGAGTGAGCTTGAGCGTCCGCATGGGTGGCTGGATCGTCATGGTGGCTGGCCGCCAGTGGCTAGGAGAGAGTGAAACCATTCGTACAAACCAGCTGCATCAGCCCGCAACGCGAGTCCGCTGCATCAGCCCTCTGAATCAGCCCGCTGCATCAGTCCTGTGCACCAGCCCGATGTGCAAACTCACCGCATCGTCCCGATGTGCAAGCTTCTTGCTTGAGTCCGCCTTGTCAGTCTGATGCGCAAATCCGA
Organism: Cyanobium sp. ULC065; assembly: GCF_977927515.1. The sequence goes on from NZ_OZ376393.1 coordinate 409,143, forward strand.
CCGGCATGTGTGATGCGCAAGCGGCACACGTTGAGCTCGGTTGTGGCAGCCCACCTGTGGCCGTGCGGTATCCACACGCTTCCTCTCGTTGAGGACGTTGCCATCTGCTTCTCTGGCTGGCTGGCTGCCGGAGAAGCTGTGACGTCAGGCCCTGCTCCAAGGCCCTGAGACGATCGTCTCAGGGCCTTGGAGCAGGGGGGTGTTCCGCAGGATCAAGAGAGAGGAACCTACGAAGCAGGTCCAATCGTCTCGGGAGCTGTAGAGACAGGTGCGGTTGAATCGAGGCTGGCTGGAGCAGGGTCAGCGCCCCGGTGTGCGTGATGAAGGGTGAGGCGATCTGCTGGAGACCGGGAAAGACTAGGGATCGTGTTCAGGTTTGGGCGGTGCCGAGCCACAGAATTCAAAATGCCGGCGATCAGAGCCGTTGATGAAAGCCGCACGGGCCATCCCTTCTCCTTCGTTCGTCGTGCCTCTGGCCGCGCTTGCTGCGGCGGCGTAGTTTGCCTGTGCCGTTGGTTGCAGGAGCGTGAGTGCGGCCCCGGGCGCCACTTCAGCCATTGCCGCCTGGCATGTGTGCGGGCGGCGAGTCAGCCTGGCCACCTGCCATGGCAAGGAACGGGTGATCGCCCGGCCGCTGCGCCGGGCCCTCGGCGTGGAGCTGGTGCTCGCCGTCGGCTTCGACACCGACAGTCTCGGCACCTTCTGCGGCGAACGGCCCCGCCCGGCGGATGCCGCCACCACCTGTCGCCTCAAGGCGGAGGCGGGTATGGCGGCCACTGGCCTCGACCTCGGCCTGGCCAGCGAAGGCAGCTTCGGGCCCCATCCGGCGCTGCCTTTCCTGCCCCTGGCCACCGAGTGGATGACTTGGGTGGACCGTCGCCACGACCTGGTGATCACCGAGCGGCTGAGCGGCTGCCGCACGAACTTCGACCATTGCACCGCGGCTCCCGGCACGCCGCTCGAGCCCTGGCTGACCCGCATCGGCTTCCCGCGCCATGCCGTGATCGTGCGTCCCCATCAGCCCGGCGCTCAGCCGTTCCTGCGCAAGGGAGTGTGTGGTGCGGCGGAGCTGGCGCAGGCGATCGATGAGGCCAGCGCCGCGTCCGCCGATGGCCTGGCGCTGGTGGAAACGGACATGCGGGCCCACTGCAACCCCACCCGCATGGCCTCGATCCGCGCCCTCACCTTCCGGCTGGCGCGGCGCATCGCCACCCTCTGCCCCGCCTGTGGGGCACCCGGCTGGGGGCCGGTGGAGTCCCTGCCGGGACTGCCCTGCGGCTGGTGCGGCAGTCCCACCTCGCTGCTGCGGGCGGAGCGTTTCGGCTGTGTTCGCTGCGAGGCCAGCAAGGAGCATCCGCGTAGGGATGGGCTGTTGCAGGCCGACCCGCAGCACTGCCCTTACTGCAACCCCTGAAGGCGGGGCCCGCCTGGGGTTGATCGTCCTGGCCTGTGGCGGGCATTAGGAGCTCCAATCGAACACACGACCTGCTTCCCCGCTGCTGTTCTTAGGTTGAGCGCCACCGACCCGTTCTCTCCCGAGGCACCAGGCATGACACCCGTCGCCATGGCCGCTGCGCCCCCCGCCCCGCCCCGCCTTTCGTTGCAGTGCGAGCCGATCGGGCCCGACACCACCACGCTCCGCTCGCTCGACTGGGACCGCAGCCGCTTCGACATCGAGTTCGGCCTTCGCAACGGCACCACCTACAACGCCTTTCTGGTGCGGGGGGAACGCACCGCCCTGATCGACACCAGCCACGCCAAGTTCGAGGACACCTGGCTGCCGCTGCTGGAGGAGCAGATCGATCCAGCCGCGATCGATTTCCTGATCGTGTCCCACACCGAACCCGACCACTCCGGCCTGATCGGCGCCCTGCTCGACCGCAACCCGGAGATCGAGATCGTGGCCTCCAAGGTGGCGATCGCCTACCTGGCCGACCAGGTGCACCGCCCCTTCCGCAGCCGCGCGGTGAAAAGCGGGGAGGAGCTCGATCTGGGCACGAACCCCGAGAGCGGTGTGGCGCACCGCTTCGAATTCCTCAGTGCCCCCAACCTGCACTGGCCCGACACGATCTTTTCGTTCGATCACGGCACCCGCATCCTCTACACCTGTGATGCCTTCGGCCTCCATTACTGCGGCAACGACGTCTTCGATAGCGATCCCGGCGCCATCGCCCCCGACTTCCGCTTCTATTACGACTGCCTGATGGGCCCCAACGCCCGCAGCGTGCTGCAGGCGCTAAAGCGCATGGACGCTCTGCCCGAGATCGCCATGATTGCCACCGGCCACGGGCCGCTGCTGCGTGAGCACCTGCGCCTCTGGATCGGCGACTACCGCGACTGGAGCAGCCAGCGCAGCGCCGGCGAAACCTATGCGGCGGTCTGTTATGTGAGCCAGTACGGCTTCTGTGACCGGCTCAGCCAGGCGATCGCCCGCGGCATCGGCAAGGCGGAGGCCCAGGTGCAGCTGGTGGATCTGCGCGCCTCCGATCCTCAGGAATTGGCCGCCCTGGTGGGGGAGGCCAGTGCCGTGGTGGTGCCCACCTGGCCCGCCAACCCCGATGGCGACCTGCAGCAATCGATCGGCACGCTGCTGGCGGCGCTCAAGCCCAAGCAGTGGGTGGCCTGCTACGACGCCTTCGGCGGCAACGATCAACCGATCGACAGCGTGGCCAGCCAGCTGCGTGGCCTGGGCCAGAAGGAGGCCTTTGCGCCGCTGCGCATCCGCCAGGCCCCCGATGGCAACGATTACCAGCGGTGCGAAGAGGCCGGCACCGACCTGGGCCAGCTGCTCACCAAGGCGAAAACGATCGCTGCCATGAAGGCGATCGACGCCGATGTGGACAAGGCGCTGGGGCGGCTCAGCGGTGGGCTTTACATCGTGACCGCCCGCCAGGAGGAACGCAGCAGCGCCATGGTGGCCAGCTGGGTGAGCCAGGCCAGCTTCGATCCACCGGGCCTCTCGATCGCCGTGGCCAAAGACCGCGCCATCGAGGCGCTGATGCAGGTGGACGACCGCTTCGTGCTCAACATCCTGCGCGAAGACAACTACCAGTCCCTGCTGCGCCATTTCCTCAAGCGCTTCCCCCCCGGCGCCGACCGCTTCGCCGGGGTGCCCACCCTTGAGGGCGCTGCCGCCGGTGGTCCGGTGCTGAGCGATGCCCTCGCCTTCCTGGGCTGCCGGGTGGTGCAGCGCATGGAAACCCCCGACCACTGGATCATCTACGCCGCAGTGGAGGAGGGCACGGTGTCCGACACCGAAGCCGCCACGGCCGTGCATCACCGCAAGGTGGGGAACCATTACTGATGGCTGATCTCGTCCTAGATCCCACCATTGCGGCCGCGGAAGTGATCGACCGCAGCGTCATCGCCATTCCGCTGGAAGACGGCCTGACCTGCCTGCGCTGCCTCAGCCCCAAGCGGCTGCGTTTCGAGGTGGAGTACGGCCTGGAGCGCGGCACCAGCGCCAATGCCTTCCTGTTCGCCGGTGGTGTCAACAATGCCCAGCGGGAGATCCCGCCGGTGCTGGTGCATCCCCCGGGCGCTTCCTTCACGGCGCCGTTCCTGGCCCAGCTGGCCGCCATGGTGCCGGCGCAGGCGCCGCTCAAGGTGGTGGTCGGTCACGTCAACCCCAACCGGGTGGCGCTGCTGCGCGAGCTGGCGGCCGCCTGGCCCGCCCTGATGCTGGTGGCCTCCAACACCGGCGCCCGGCTGGTGGAGGAGCTGTGGCAGCAACGCCGGCCCCCGGCTCCGGGCAGCGAGGCGGAGGAGCCGCCGCTGCCTGCCCTGCCGCCGATCGATGTGGTGAAGCAGGAGGTCAGCCGCGAGCTGGCCAACAGCTTCCGCCTCACCCTGCTGCCGGCCCCCACGCCCCGCTGGCCCGGCGCCCTGATCGCCTTCGAGGAGCGCACCGGCTTGCTGATGAGCGGCAAGTTCTTCGCCGCCCACCTCTGCAGCGAGGCCTATGCCGAGGCCAACCGCGACAGCACCGAGGAAGACCGGCGTCACTTCTACGACTGCCTGATGGCGCCGATGGCCCGCCAGGTGGAAACGGTGGTCGACCGGCTCGATGAGCTGGAGATCCGCACCATCGCGCCGGGCCATGGCCCGGCGATCACCGAGAGCTGGCGCAGCCTGCTGGCCGATTACCGGCGCTGGGGCGAGAACCTCGAGAAAACCCGCCTGTCGGTGGCGCTGCTCTACGCCAGTGCCTACGGCAACACCGCCGCCCTCGCCGATGCCATCGCCCAGGGCGTGGCGCGCACGGGCGTGCGGGTGGAGAGCATCAACTGCGAGTTCGCTCCCCCCGACCAGTTGCTCGAAGCGATCCGCAGCTGCGATGCGGTGCTGATCGGCTCCCCCACCCTGGGCGGCCACGCCCCCACGCCGATCGTTTCGGCGCTCGGCACCCTGCTGGCCGAAGGCGACCGCGCCCGGCCTGTGGGGGTGTTCGGCAGCTTCGGCTGGAGCGGAGAAGCCATCGATCTTCTGGAAACCAAGCTGCGGGATGGCGGCTTCCGCTTCGCCTTCGAGCCGATCCGGGTGAAGTTCAGCCCCGATCCGCCCACGCTCAAGCGCATGGAGGAAACGGGCACGGCCCTGGGGCGGCAGCTGCTCAACCAGCAGAAGCGTCAACGGCGCGTGGTGGCCGGCGGCCTCAGCGAAAGCCGCAGCAACCCGGCGGTGCTGGCCCTCGGGCGCGTGGTGGGATCGCTCTGCGTGCTCACCTGCGTGAAGGGAGAAGGGGCGGCCGCCCTGAGCGGCGGCATGGTGGCCAGCTGGGTGAGCCAGGCCAGCTTCACCCCGCCCGGCTTCACGGTGGCGGTGGCCCGGGATCGCGCCGTGGAGAGCCTGCTGCACGTGGGCGACCGCTTCGTGCTCAACGTGCTGGCCGAGGGCCGCGAGAGCGGCCCGATGAAGCGCTTCCTGCAGCCCTACCCCCCCGGCGCCGACCGGCTGGCGGGCCTGGAACTGGAGCACAGTCCGGCGGGCCAGCCGGTGCTGCCCGAAGCGCTGGCCTGGCTGGAGGCCAGCGTGAGCCAGCGGATGGAATGCGGCGATCACTGGCTGGTGTATGCCCAGGTGAGCCATGGCGGCCTGCTTGACGGCACCGGCGTCACCGCTGTGCACCAGCGCCGCAGCGGTGCCAGCTACTGAGCCACTGACTGAGGCAGCGGCACGTTCGGGAGGGGCGAACGGGCCTCGCGGAAACAGGGCGCCTCGAACAGCCGGCGCTGGCTCAGGCTTTGCACCCGAGGGGGAACGCCCGGCTTGGAGTAGCTCAGCACGAAGATCTGGTCGAACTCCATCGCACCGATGGCGGGCATCGTCGCCCAGCCCAGCCCCCGGGCCAGTTCCGGCATGTGGCGGTGCTCCCAGAACAGCACCACGTTGCCGCCCTTGTAGGCCGGCTGGCTGAGGATCTCCTGCCCATCCATGAAGGAATCCTCCAGTGACGACTGGGCAATCGAAATGTTGATGCCGGTGGCCACCCCCAGCGGTACGGCGCTCTGGTAGCTGCGGGCGTTCTTGCTGGATTCGGGGTTGAGGAAGAAGGTGCGGATGTGGGTCGGAGCCCCGAAGCAGGCGGGGAGGAGCCGGCCCAGGTTGATCGAGCGCAGGAAGCCGCGGGCCGAGAGGTTGTAGTTGCCATCGCCGGAGGCCACCTTGTCGCCGTGGCGCAGCAGGATCACCTGCCGGGGCAGCGCCCCCACAGGCGCGGCACCAAGGACGAAGGCGGCCACAGCAACAGCGGCGGCCGCAGTGGCGCGGAGCCGCGGTCCGATGGTGGCCACAGCACGGCGGCGGTGTGAACCCGGGAAGGCCATGGGCGGTGAGCTGTGAGCTGTGGGTCCGGCCGGAACAGACGCCTGCGGGCGCAGGGTCCCATGGTGGCAGTGCAGCAGGCTCGACCCGCGAGGGTGGCCGTTCCACCACAGCCTCCGAAGCGGCCTCATCCCAGCCTCCCCACAGGCCCGGGGCACCGCGCTGCGCCACCGTCGCCTTGCAACGGCCCACCTCCCATCCCACCGCACGCCGTCTCCATGGACATCGCCAAACCCGGCACCCTCGCCAACCTCGAAGCGGCCTTCGGCGGCGAGAGCATGGCCAACCGCAAGTACCTCTTCTTCGCTGATGTGGCCAAGCAGCTCGGCAACAGCGAGCTGGCCCGCCTCTTCCGCGACACCGCCGCCCAGGAAACCGAGCACGCCTTCGCGCACTTCCGCCTGCTCCACCCCGAGCTGGTGGTGGCCGATCCCGCCGCGCTCTCAGAAGAAGCCAGACAACAGGTGCTGAGCCGCTGCCTGGAGCTGGCGATCGAGGGTGAAACCTACGAGTACACCACCATGTATCCGGAGTTCGCCGCCCAGGCCCGCGCCGATCGCGATGACGGTGCCGTGGCCGAATTCACCGAGCAGATCGCCGAATCCGAGCAGCATGCCGGCCTCTTCCGTCAGGCGGCCAGCAACTTCGGTCGGCTCACCCCGATCGAGCACCACCACGCCGACCGCTACAGCGTGGCCCTCGAAGCCCTTCAGGGCCAGGGCGCGGCTGGAGAAAGCGAGCCCGTGGCCGGCCTGTGGATCTGCAAGGTCTGCTCGGTGATCTACGACCCGGCCCTGGGCGATCCGGACTCAGGCATCGTCGCCGGCACGCCGTTCGAGGCCATCCCCGACAGCTGGGTCTGCCCGCTCTGCGGCACCCGCAAGGCCAATTTCATCCCCTACCGGGAGCCGGTGCTGCTGCCGGCCTGAGCCGCCGCAACCGCTGGAGCGCGCCGCCGCGTCCATCACGACTCCGGTGGCGCCGCCCCCCAGGCGTGCAGGCTCTCCAGCACGGGAATCAGCGACCGGCCGCGCGGGGTGAGGCGGTATTCCACCCGCGGCGGCACCTCGGCAAACACCTCGCGCTCTACCACCCCTGCGGCCTCCAGCTCCCGCAGCTGGCTGGTGAGCACCTTGTGGCTCACGCCCACCAGGGCCCGCTGCAAGCCGGAAAACCGCTGCGTGCCCTCCGCCAGCTCCCGCAGCACGGGCACCTTCCAGCGCCCCCGCATGACGCTCAGCGCCAGCTCGGCAGGGCATTGGCTGTGGTCGTGGGCGTCCAGGAATCCATCCGCGAATCCATCCGCTTGCTCCATGCGCTTGCACCATCCAGTGGCACCAGGGTTACCCACAGGTGAGTGACGCACATGGCGGTGCGTTCTTGTCAGGCAGGGCCCAAGCGATCCACTCTGATCCAAGAGGGAGAGCTGCCGCCCGCTTGATGGGCTGATCCCCATCGCTTCCGCCTGGCCGACCGGTGACGTTGCACACCTGCCAAGCCAGTGGAACGGGGCCATCCTGTGGCGGCAGCCCGTCCCGGTCATCCGTCACTTTCGCCATGACCATCGATCTGTTCACGCCCCTGGCCGTAGGGCCCCTGGAGCTGCCCAACCGGGTGCTGATGGCCCCGCTTACCCGATCCCGCGCTGAAGAGGGTCACATCCCCGGTCCGCTGATGGCGGAGTACTACAGCCAGCGGGCGTCCGCCGGGTTGATCATCGCCGAGGCCACCATGGCGATGGAGGGCCACTCCGCCTTCATCCGCGAACCCGGCATCCATTCGGCGGCCCAGGTGGAGGGCTGGACACGCACCACCGAGGCGGTGCACGCCCGCGGCGGCCGGATCGTGCTGCAGATCTGGCACGGCGGCCGGGCCTGCCATCCCCTGCTCAACAACGGCCTTCAGCCGGTGGCCCCCAGCGCCATCGCCATCAGCGGCGACCAGATCCACACCCCCCAGGGCAAGGTGGATTACGTGGTGCCGCGCGCCCTGGCCGACGACGAGCTGCCGGCGATCGTGGCGGGCTTCCGGTTGGCGGCCCGCCACGCCATCGCTGCCGGTTTCGACGGCGTGGAGGTGCACGGCGCCAATGGCTATCTCCTCGATGAATTCCTGCGCGATGGCAGCAACCAGCGCAGCGGCCCCTATGGCGGCCCGATCGAGAACCGGGCGCGGCTGCTGCTGGAGGTGATCGAGGCGGTGCGCGCCGAAACGGAGCTGGTGGGGCTGCGCCTCTCGCCGCTCAACAGCTACAACGCCATGCGCGATAGCGATCCCGTGGCGCTCGCCAGCTGGCTGGCCGATCACCTCAACCGCACCGGCCTCGCTTACCTGCACCTGATGCGCGGCGACTTCCTCCAGCAGCAGCTGGGCGATGTGCTCACGCCGGTGCGCGAGCGCTTCCAGGGGGTGCTGATCGCCAACATGGGCTACACCGCCGCCGAAGCCAACGCCGCCATCGCCGCCGGCGCTATCGATGCGGTGGCCTTCGGCACGGCCTTCCTGGCCAATCCGGATCTGCCGGAGCGGCTGCGCAGCGGCGCACCGCTCAACACGCCGGACCCTGCCACCTTCTATAGCCCCGGCCCCGCCGGCTACACCGACTACCCCTTCCTGAGCGCCGCTGCCTGATCAACGCTGGCGCAGGCCCCCAGCCTGTGCTGCTCGAGACCCAGTGCCACCCGTTGCCTGCGCCAGGCCCGACCCATCCCCTCCTCACCCACCATCCACTCCCGGGAGCCTCGCCATGACCACCACCAACGCCCAGCGTTCTGCCGCTACCCCAGTGTTCCGCCCCGGCACGGAGCGCTTCCACAGCCAGCTCGACTGGCTGGACAGCTGGCACAGCTTTTCCTTCTCCAGCCACTTCGATCCGGCCTGGATGGGATTCGGTCCGCTGCGGGTGATCAACGACGACACGATCGCCGCCGGCCGCGGCTTCGGCATGCATCCCCACAACGACATGGAGATCGTCACGGTGATGGTGGAAGGGGAACTCACCCACCGCGATTCGATGGGCAACGGTGAGGTGTTGCGCGCCGGTGAAGTGCAGCGCATGAGCGCCGGCACCGGTGTGGTGCACAGCGAGATAAACAAAGGGGCGACCCCCTGCCGGTTGCTGCAGATCTGGATCGAACCCTCCAGCACCGGCATCCCGCCCGCCTATGAGCAGAAGCCCTTCGCCGTCGGGGAAGGCTGGACCCTGCTGCTGGACCCCGAGCGGCGGGACGGCGCCATGGCGGTGCACCGACCGGTGCGGCTCTGGCGCGCCCGGCCGGCGCCCGGCACCCGCCTGGAGCTGCCGGCGGCGGCCGGCCACCGGCTCTGGATGCAGCTGATCGACGGCAGCCTCACGCTGGAAGGCGGCCGCCGGCTGGAGCGCGGCGATGGCCTGGGCTTCGAGGTCCCAGGCTCCGCCAGTGGCACTGGCACTCCGCCGGCCAGCACCCCCACCAGCGCCCTCCCCGCCGCCGCCCATGCGGTGCCGCGTGAGCTGGTGACCGGTGAAGCCGGCGCCGACCTGCTGCTGTTTGAGCTGGCCTGAGTTCGGGCGGGTTGGTGCTGGCTGGCCTGGATCCAGGTCGACCTGGGTGTGTCCTAGGCGTCGTTAATTCCTTGCCGAAAGGAAGCGAAAGATGCTGCCGAATGCGAATGGGTTCGCTCAAATGGGGGTGTTCCCGTTACCGCGTTCGGTGATGGCCACAGCCCGCTCTCGCTCTGACGCCAGCCTGCCCACCATTCTTCCGTCTGCCGATGGCAACGGCCGGAGTTGGGTGGTGCGCTACCGCGGTTTCGTGCTCATGCCTCAGCCTGATCTCACCTGGCTGGTTCGCCCGGAGCGCAGCCCCATGGACGTGCTGCCCTTCCGGGCTCCCGCCAGTTCACTGGCGGATGTGAAGGCCTTGGTGGATTGGCGCCTCGGCAAGGCCGCCTGAGACCTTGGCTCAGGCCGCCTGCGGCGGTGTGGGCCCCCCGGCCTGGAAGGGAAGCACCAGGGTGACCCAGGTGTCCGGACGTGCAGGACGGTGCCGGCGGGGTTGACGCACGCCGAAGGGAACACGCACCACGTTGGTGCCCTCCACACGGATTGTTTCGCCGCGGGCGGAGGAATGGGCCAGGGATCCGGGAATCGGCGGCAGTTCGGGGGCGCGCGTCAACGGAGCGGGTTTGTCAGCACGGATCGACAGCTCAGAGAGCGTCGGAGGATTGAAGGGAGGGCCGTCGTTGCCGTTCATTGGGTGGGTCGAGACGTTTGCCGTGGCCTTGGGGGCTGCTGATCCTGTGACTTGTCGCCCGAGCTTGCCTCGTGGGGTGGGATCCAGCAACCGGGAATTCTTTAAACAATCAGTTGATTGTAGCAGTGGCACACATGCCCTTCTGAAACTCCAGTCACTGCCTGATCAGCTCCCTATCGTGATGGCGTTGATCGTGGGCGGCGTCTGAACGGCTATGCGTGCCGGCTCAGCGCCGATAGAGAGGCGAGGCCCCAGGCCTGCTTGGAGCCGCCCGGCCTGATCGGCACGGCATGGCGGGCGCTCAGATCGCCAGCGCCACCCGCTGCGGCGTGACGGCCACGCTGCTGCTGGCCAGCTCCTCCACCGAGGGGCAGGTGCACACCAGGTTGCGATCGCCATAGGCGTTGTCGATGCGGGCCACCGCCGGCCAGAACTTGGTCTGCCGCTGGCTGTCGCCAGCCGGGAAGGCCGCCTCGCTGCGGCTGTAAGGGCGATCCCAGAGGTCGGCGGTGACGGCCGCCAGGGTGTGCGGCGCCCGCTTCAAGGGGTTGTCCTGCGCATCGGCCTGCCCCGCCTCGATCGCAGCCGCTTCGGCGCGGATTGCCACCATGGCGTCGCAGAAGCGGTCGATCTCCGCCAGGGATTCGCTTTCAGTGGGCTCCACCATCACCGTGCCCGCTACCGGCCAGCTCACCGTGGGGGCATGGAAGCCGTAATCCATCAGCCGCTTGGCCAGGTCGTCGACCTCGAGGCCGGCGCTGCGTTTCAGCGGCCGCAGATCCAGGATGCATTCGTGGGCCACACGGCCGTCGCTGCCGCGGAACAGCACCGGGTAGTGGGGCTGGAGCCGCTCGGCGATCACGTTGGCGGAGAGCAGCGCCACCGCGCTGGCCTGCCGCAGACCGGCGCCACCCATCATGCGGATGTACATCCAGCTGATCGGCAGGATGCCGGCGCTGCCCCAGGGGGCGGCTGACACTGGCCCGATCGCCGCTTGGCCGCCCACGGCCCCCAGCGGGTGTCCTGGCAGGAACGGCACCAGATGGCTGGCGACGGCAATCGGCCCGACCCCCGGCCCGCCACCGCCGTGGGGGATGCAGAAGGTTTTGTGCAGGTTGAGGTGGCACACGTCGGCGCCGTAGTGGCCGGGTTTGGCCAGGCCTACCTGGGCGTTGAGGTTGGCGCCATCGAGGTACACCTGGCCGCCGTGGCCGTGGATCACCTCGCAGAGCCGGCGGATGCCGGTTTCGAACACTCCGTGGGTGGAGGGATACGTGACCATCACGGCCGCGAGAGCATCGGCGTGCTGGGCGGCTTTCGCCTCCAGGTCATCGAGATCGATGTTGCCGTTGGCATCGCAGGCCACCGGCACCACCTGCAACCCGGCCATCACGGCGCTGGCCGGGTTGGTGCCGTGGGCACTGGTGGGAATCAGGCAGACGTTGCGGTGCGCCTCGCCGCGGCTGTGGTGCCAGGCCCGGATCACCAGCAGCCCTGCATATTCCCCCTGGGAGCCGGCGTTGGGTTGCAGCGACACCCCGGCAAAGCCGGTGATCACCGCCAGCCAGGCCTCCAGATCGGCCACCAGCCGCTGGTAGCCGGCCTGCTGGGCGGCGGGGGCGAAGGGATGCAGTTCGGCGAAGGCGGGCCAGCTCACCGGCGCCAGTTCGGCGGCGGCATTGAGCTTCATCGTGCAGCTGCCGAGCGGGATCATGCCGTGCACCAGCGAGAGATCCTTCGCCACCAGGCGCTGGATGTAGCGCAGCAGTTCCGTCTCGCTGTGGTGCCGCTGGAACACCTCCTGCTGCAGCCAGGGCTGCTGGCGCAGGGGGACCCCCGCCAGCAGGGTGGCGTCGTCGGGCAGGGCGGCGAGCAGGGCGGCGGCAGCGGGCAGGGGGCCAGCGTTGTGCTCCGCCTTGTCAGGGCCTTCTGGGCGGTCTGCGCCATCCGGGCCGCTTGCGGCGAAGAGGGCGAGCAGGCGATCGAGCTCGACGCTGTCCGTGCGCTCATCCAGGCTGATCGCCACACCGGTGAGCGCCCCGCCCGGTGCGGTGAGCGGCCGCAGATTGAAGCCGGCGGCATCCGCCCGCTCCAGCAGCTCGCCGGCCCCGGGCAGGGTGAGGCTGAGCGTGTCGAAGGCGGATCCAGGCTGCACCGCCAGCCCGAGGGCTGCGAGGCCCTCGGCCAGGGCGGCCCGCTGACGCAGCACCCGCCGGGCGATCGCCGTGAGCCCGCCGGGGCCGTGATGCACGGCATAGAAGCTGGCCATCACCGCCAGCAACACCTGGGCGGTGCAGATGTTGCTGGTGGCCTTGTCGCGGCGGATGTGCTGCTCACGGGTCTGCAGGGCCAGGCGCAGGGCTGGGCGGCCTTCCGCATCCAGCGAGCGACCCACCAGCCGGCCGGGAATCTGGCGCTTGTGCGCGTCGGTGGTGGCGAAGAAGGCGGCATGGGGCCCGCCGCCACCGAGCGGCACGCCGAAGCGCTGGGTGCTGCCCACGGCGATGTCGGCGCCGAGGGCGCCCACCGGCTCCAGCAGCACCTGGGCCAGCGGATCCACCGCCGCCGTCACCATCGCCCCGACCGCATGGGCGGCGGCGATCGCCGCGCGCGGATCCCAGAGGCGGCCGCTGGCGCCGGGCAGTTGCAGCAGCAGCCCGAACACCGTGGGGTCGAGGGGAGAGGCCGCATCGCCAGCGGCGAGCGTGGCGGGATCCACCAGCTCCACCACGAGGCCGAGCGGTTCTGCCCGGGTCTGCAGCACGGCCAGGGTCTGGGGGAACACGTCCTGATCCACCAGGAAGCGGCGGGCCTCAGGCCGCCGACAGGCGCCGAAGCTGAGCGCCATCGCTTCGGCCGCGGCGGTGCCTTCATCCAGCAGCGAGGCGTTGGCGATCGGCAGGCCGGTGAGTTCGCTGATCAGGGTCTGGAAGTTGAGCAGCGCCTCCAGGCGGCCCTGGGCGATCTCAGCCTGATAAGGGGTGTAGGCCGTGTACCAGCAGGGGTTTTCCAGCACGTGGCGCTGGATCAGTGCCGGCGTCACGGTGCCGTAGTAACCGAGGCCGATCAGGCTGCGGCGCACCTGGTTGGTGGCGGCGATGGCGCGCAGCTCGCCCAGCGCCTGGGCTTCATCCACCCCCAGCGGCAGGTCGGCCGCCGCGGCGCTCGCGTCGATCAGGATGTCGGCCGGCACCACCTCGGCCACGAACGTCTCCAGATCACTGGCGCCCAGCCGTTCGAGCATCGCCTGCAGCTCCTGCGGCGATGGCCCGAGATGCCGCTCCAGGAAAGGAGAGGAGCCGTCGGGGTCAGCGAAGGGTGCGGTCACGGCGCGACGCCCGGCGATAGGGGCGGATCTTAGGGAAATCTGTCGAGACGACGCTCCAACACGCCGCCCAGCCCTTTCGCGAGGCCCGCCTTGCGAAGCCGCCCCTTTGTCGCTCAGCTGCCTTCCACCTTCAGGCGGTAAGTGGCGGCATCCATGAGATCAGCGAATTCGGCGGCGTCGCTGGGGCGCACCAGCAGCAGCCAGCCTTCGCCGTGGGGATCGTTCTGCAGTTCTTCCGGGCTGGTCAGCACCGCTTCGTTGCGCAGCTCCACCGTGCCGCTGATCGGCGCGTACATCTCCTCCACCGCCTTCACCGATTCCACCGAGCCGAAACTGGAGCCTCGCTCCAGCTGGCTGCCCACCTCCGGCAGCTCCACGAACACGATGTCGCCCAGCTGATCGACGGCGAAGGCGCTCACGCCGATGCGCATCAGCTCCCCATCCGGCCGGGCGTATTCATGGCTGTCCGCATAGCGGCAGTCGTCGGGGAACTGGAGCGCCATCGAAGGCGGAAGCAAAGACGAGGCCAGTCTGACCGGCCTTGGCGCTGCGGGCTCAGCTCAGCCGCTGCGGATTCAGGGCCGTGAGCGCCCGCTCCAGGGCCAGCTCCACGTGGGCGCGGTGGGTGCCTCCCTGGGCGAACAGCACGTAGGGCTCGCGCAGGGGGGCGTCGGCGGAGAACTCACTGGTGCTGCCGTCGATGAAGCTGCCGCCGGCCATCACCAGCTCACTGGCGTATCCCGGCATGGGCGCCGGCACCGGGTCGAGGTAAGCGCCCACCGGCGAACAGGCCTGAAAGGCGCGGCACACCTGGATCAACGGCTCCGGCGCCCCGAAGCGCACTGCCTGGATCACGTCACTGCGGGGGGCCCCCACCAGCGGCTGCACGGCATAGCCGAGTGCGCTGAACACGGAGGCCACCAGCTCGGCGCCGATCAGGGCCTCTGCCACCATCTGAGGCGCCAGGAACAACCCCTGGAACAGCAGCCGATAGAGATCGAAGCCGGTGCCCCCCTCGCTGCCGATGCCCGGCGCCGTGAGCCGGCAGCAGGCCCGCTCCACCCATTCGGCGCCGCCGGCCACGTAGCCGCCGGTGGGGGCAATCGTGCCGCCGGCGTTCTTGATCAGCGAGCCGGCGATCAGGTCGGCGCCCACGGCCGGGGGCTCCAGCCCCTCCACGAATTCGCCATAGCAGTTGTCGACGAAGCAGAGGCAACCGGGCTGCAGCTGCTTCACGCGCTCCACCAGGCGGCCAATCGTGGCCACCTGCAGCGAGGGCCGCCAGCTGTAGCCGCAACTGCGCTGGATCAGCACCAGCCGGGTGGGGGGTGTGAGGGCGGCGGCGAGGCCTTCTTCCTCCACCGTGCCATCGGCCCGCAGGGCGAGCTCGTCGTAGTGGATGCCGAACTCGGCCAGCGACCCCTGGCCGCTGCCACGCAGGCCGATCACCTCTTCCAATGTGTCGTAGGGGCGGCCGGTGATCGAGAGCAGGCGGTCGCCCGGCCGCAGCACGCCGAACAGGGCTGCGGCGATGGCGTGGGTGCCGCTGACGAACTGCAGCCGCACCGCTGCCGCCTCCGCCCCCAGCACCCGGGCGAACACCCGGTCCAGGACCTCCCGGCCCAGGTCGCCGTGGCCGTAGCCGCTCACCGAGGCGAAGTGATGGGGGCCGAGACGCTCGGCGGCGAAGGCGGCCAGCACCCTCTCCAGCCCAGGCTTCACCGCGGCGGTGTGCCGGGCCGCCAGCGGCGCGATCCGCGCAGCGGCGGCTGCCACCTGCTCGCAGGCCCAGGCCGAGGCGGTTCCTTTCTCGTCCTGCCCGTCCATCCCCGCCACCCAAGCCGGTGGCCATGCTGCCTGCCGGCCTCACCCTCGCCGCTAGATTTCCTGCTGATGTGTTGGCTACAAACGGCCTTCATCACCAGGTTCTGGTGAGCCACTCTCTCCTTCGGGAGCTTCCAGCAGCGGGTTCTGCCCGCTGAGGGCGAACGGGTGAACTCCAGCCTGCGTCACTTTCGCGAGAGTTCATTTGGTCGCCGCTTCAGATGCCCCTTCGACCGCTACCCCGGCGGATCCGCGGGCCCCGTTCAAGCCCCTGCGCAGCCATGGGGGCCACGCTTCCGATCGCCAGGAAGCCCTCATCCGCGCCGGTGTGACGGCCCGACGCCCGCCTCTGCCAAAGGGCCAGCGGACGTACAAGTTCGGCACCACGGCGTTCATGCTCGCCATCCACGTCGGGGCGGTGTTCGCCCTGCTGCCCCGCTTCTGGAGCTGGCAGAGCGTGGTGGCGCTGGCGGTTCTCTACTGGGTCACGGTGCTGGGGGTCACGCTCGGCCTGCACCGCCTGCTGGCCCACCGCAGCTTCGTCGCCCCCCGCTGGGTGGAGCGCACCCTGGTGCTGATGGGCACTCTGGCCTGCCAGAGCGGCCCGATCGAATGGGTGGGGCTGCACCGCCACCACCACAAGTTCTCTGACCAGGCCAATGACCACCACGACGCCGGCCGCGGCCTCTGGTGGAGTCACAGCGACTGGATGCTGCATGAGATCCCTGCCGTGCAGCACGTGGAGAGGTTCACGGGCGACCTGCAGCGCGACCCCTTCTACCGCTGGCTGGATCGCTGGTTCCTGCTGCTGCAGATCCCCCTGGGCGCGGCCCTGTGGTGGTACGGCGAGCGGGCCAACGTGCACGGCGGCGGCCTGGGCATGGTGCTCTGGGCCATCCCCCTGCGGCTGGTGATCGTGTATCACGTCACCTGGCTGGTGAACAGCGCCACCCACGCCTTCGGCTACCGCAACTTCGACAGCCCCGATCTGTCGCGCAACTGCTGGTGGGTGGCAATCCTCTCCTTCGGCGAGGGCTGGCACAACAACCACCATGCCCACCCGGCCAGCGCACGCCACGGCCTGCGCTGGTTCGAATTCGACATCACCTGGCAGCACATCAAGCTGCTGCGTTCCCTGGGCCTGGCCAAGCGAATCCGTGAGGCCCGCTACGTGCCCGGTGCGGCCTACGCCCCCAACTCCTGACGGATGGCGGCCCCCAGTTCGCTGCTGGTCGCACCGGTCACCGTGCTGTCAGCCAGCTGAGCCGCCTTGCGTCGCAGCACGGTCAGGAATTGAGCTGTGCTCATTTCCTGGTCGCCGGCAGCACCCAGGCCCGCCAGGGTGCTTTTCAGGTCCAGCAGCTCGCTTTCCAGCTCTGCGGCTTCAAAATCCCGCTGACCGGCCATCACCGCCGCGAAGCGCTCGCGCCGCTGCGCCTTCTCCGGCGGGTACGCCCCCAGCACGGCCTCGCGGCACAGGCGCCAGGGCCTGCCGGCGGTGAGCAGCTCCGCCAAGGCGAAGCTGAGGGCCGGGGCTTCGGCCGAGGCGATGCGCAGGTCGAAAGCGGCCGGCGGCTGACGCTGGCCCACGAAAATTTCCAGAAATCCCCCGGGCCCGAGGGGCCGGCCGTCGTCGTCGTTGAGCAGCGGCACACTGCCGGTCCCCAGCGCTTCGAGCAGTTCCGGGTGGCCGGTCAGGGCGCTGCGGCTGTCGGCGCTGCCGGATGCGGCGATCCACTGGTTGATGCGCCCGAGGGCGAGAAACACCTCCGGGCCCGGGGAGGCCAGCTTGCGGTTGCGCAGCATCGACACCTGGGAACTGTGGAGGCGGCCGAGATCAAGCACCTCGGCTAAACCGGGAAGGATGCGGTGGGACCAGCCGTTGCGCTCATGCCAGGCCCTGATCAGATGCGCAAAGGCTTCGCGGCCTGATCCGATTTCTTCCTGATATCCCACTCAATCTGAATCCGAACTGCTACTATTCTAAAAGACCGATCAGGAACCAGCTTCTATGACCGTCACGCCCCAGCGCCGTGCCCCATGGGCGGCCGTCTCAGAAAGGATGGCCGAGGCCGTAGCCACCAAGCCCGCCGGTGTGGCCAGCCTTGCCTCGGCCGCCGACTCCCTGCCCCGGGCTCGGGCGCTGCATCGTCCCCGCCGCGGTGAACCGATCCCCTCCTCGCCGCCGGGTCGTCGCTGGGGCACGATCGGCTTCATGATCGTGATCCACCTGCTGGCCGTGCTGGCCCTGCTGCCCCAGTTCTGGAGCGTGCCGGCCGTCACCTCCATGCTGGTGCTCTATTGGGTCACCGGCTGCCTGGGCGTCACGCTCGGCTACCACCGCCTGCTGGCCCACCGGGCTCTGCGGGTGCCCCATTGGCTGGAGCGCTTCTTCGCCACCTGCGGCGCGCTCAGCTGCCAGCACGGTCCGATCGACTGGGCCGGCCTGCACCGCCACCACCACAAGTTCTCCGACACCGACGCCGACCACCACAACAGCCACAAGGGCTTCTGGTGGAGCCACATGGGCTGGATGATGGAAGAGATCCCGGCGATGGCCGCCGTGCCCCGGCTCACCGGTGATCTGGCCCGCGACCCCTACTACCGCTGGCTGAACACCAACTTCCTGCTGCTGCAGGTGCCCCTGGGCCTGCTGCTGTTCTGGATCGGCACGGTCACAGGTGCCGGCGGCTGGGCCCTGGTTCTGTGGGGCATCCCGCTGCGCCTGGTGGTGCTCTACCACTGCACCTGGCTGGTGAACAGCGCCACCCACTGCTGGGGCAGCATCGCTCACGTCAGCGGCGACAAGTCACGCAACAACCCCTGGGTGGCAGCGCTCACCTTCGGTGAGGGCTGGCACAACAACCACCACGCCTTCCCCCACTCGGCCCGCCACGGCTTCGGTCCCCGTCAGTTCGACCTCACCTGGCAGCACATCCGGCTGCTGAAGGCCCTGGGCCTGGCCACCCAGGTGCGCCTGCCGAAGTCTGCGGCCAGCCACTGAGGCGGCAGCCCTCTGACTTAAGCTGTCGGATTGCCTGAGCGGCACGCCACCCCGGCGGTGGCCCCCGCTCATCGATCCGCCCAGCGGCACTCCCTGTTTCCCTAACCCGATCCCATGGCCAAGCGTGTATCCGTTGTCCTCAGCGAGGACATTCTCAGCCTCGGCAAGGACGGTGAGCTGGTGGAAGTGGCGCCCGGCTACGCCCGCAACTTCCTGCTCCCCCAGGGCAAAGCCGTTCCCGTCACCCCGGCGGTGCTGCGCCAGGTGGAGCACCGCCGCGCCAAGGAGGCCGAGCGCCAGGCCGTGCTGCTGCAGGAGGCGGAAGCCTTCCGCACGGCCTTGAACACCATCGGCCGCTTCACGGTCAAGAAGCAGACCGGCGGTGACGACGTCCTCTTCGGCACCGTCACCAACGGCGATGTGGCCGAGGCCATCGAAGCGGCCACCAAGAAAGAGATCGACCGCCGCCATATCGAGGTGCCCGAGATCCACCGCACCGGCTCCTACAAGGTGCAGATCAAGCTCCACCACGACGTGGTGGCCGAGATCAACCTGGAAGTGGTCAGCCACTGAACGCCAGGCGGCCTCGCCGCCCGCTCTTTCCATGTCCCGCCGCCAGGCGCCTGAGGGTTCTGGCGGTTTTTTTTGTGGGCCCGTGCGGCGGCTGCAACGGCCCCGCCGCCGCCCGCGTGGGGCACCAACGCACACCGGAGCGTCGGCCCGGAACCCTTAGCCTGCCGCCATGGTGAGCGTCCCTTTTCCAGCTGCGGACGGCCCCGGTGCCGTGCCCACGACCGCGCCAGGCGGGGCGGCGGGCGGTGCCGGGCCGTTCCGGCGGCGCGGGCGCGAGCAGGACGAAGCCCGCTTCGAGGCCCTGCCCGACCAGCTGCCTCCCCAGAACCTGGAGGCGGAGGAAGCGGTGCTGGGCGGCATCCTGCTCGACCCTGACGCCATGGGCCGCATCGCCGACGTGCTGCGTCCGGAGGCCTTCTATCTCACGGCCCACCGGGAGGTGTACCGCACCGCCCTGATGCTGCACAGCCAGGGCAAGCCCACCGACCTCACCGCCATGGCCGCCTGGTTGGCCGATACGGGCCAGCTGGAGAAGGTGGGCGGCACCAACCGGCTGGTGGAGCTGGTGGAGCGCACGCTCAGCACCGCCTCGATCGACCAGGTCGCCCGCCTGGTGATGGACAAATACCTGCGCCGTCAGCTGATCCGCTCCGGCAACGAGGTGATCCGGCTGGGTTTCGACCAGTCGAAGCCGATGGAGCAGGTGCTCGATGAGGCGGAGCAGCAGATCTTCGCGATCAGCCAGGAGAAGCCGTCGGTGGGGCTCACCCCCACCGCCGAAATCCTCACCAGCACCTTCAACGAGATCGAAAGCCGCTCCGTCGGCACGTCGATGGCTGGCATCGCGGTCAACTTCTATGACCTAGACGCCATCACCCAGGGCCTGCAGCGCAGCGATCTGATCATCGTGGCGGGCCGGCCGGCGATGGGCAAAACCTCGATCGTGCTCAACATCGCCAAGAACGTGGCCCAGCTCCACCAGCTGCCGGTGTGCGTGTTTTCGCTGGAGATGAGCAAGGAGCAGCTCACCTACCGGCTGCTTTCGATGGAGGTGGGCATCGAGAGCGGCCGGCTGCGCACCGGGCGCCTGCAGCAGGAGGAATGGCCGCTGCTGGGGCAGGGCATCAACACCCTGGGCCAGCTGCCCCTGTTCATCGACGACAAGCCGAATGCGGGCGTGCTGGAGATGCGCTCGCTCTGCCGGCGGCTCATGGCCGAGCAGGGCAAGGAGCTGGGCCTGATCGTGATCGATTATCTGCAGCTGATGGAGGGCTCCACCCCCGACAACCGCGTGCAGGAGCTGTCGCGCATCACCCGGGGCCTCAAGGGCATGGCCCGCGAGCTGAACGTGCCGGTGATCGCCCTTTCCCAGCTCAGTCGCGGCGTGGAGAGCCGCACCAACAAGCGGCCGATGCTGAGCGATCTGCGTGAATCGGGCTCGATCGAGCAGGACGCCGACCTGGTGCTGATGATCTACCGCGACGAGTACTACAACCCGGACACGGCCGATCGCGGCATCACCGAAGTGATCGTCACCAAGCACCGCAACGGCCCGGTGGGCACGGTGAAGCTGCTGTTCGAGCCGCAGTTCACCCGCTTCCGCAATCTGGCGAGCCCATCCGGCGGCTGAGCAGCTGCGCCGGCAGGCTGAGGGCGATCAACCCGGCGGCGATCAGGCTGTTGGTGCTGTCGCCGATGGCGGCGCTGATCAGAAAGGCCAGCGAGCCCAGCCACACCACCGCCGCGCTGAGCGGGTAGCCCCAGGCCCGCACCGGGCGCTCCAGCTCCGGTTCCCGCCAGCGCAGCAGAAACAGCGACGTGATGCCGGTGAAATAGAGCAGCACATAGAAAAAGACGGACACACCCAGCAGCAGCTGGAAATCGCCGCAGAGGATCAGGGTCGCCGTCACGGCGGTGGTGAGCAGCAGGGCCGCATCGGGGGTGCCGCCCGCATTCACCCGCGCGAAGACGGGCAGGAACAGGCCATCGCGGCTGAGGCCGAACAGGATGCGCGGCGCACACATGATCACCGTGTTGACCAGCCCGATCGAGGACAGCAGCGCCAGGGCGGTGATCAGCTGGGCGCTGAACGGCCCGAACAGGCGGGCGGCAGCGTCGGCCAGCGGCAGGGTGGAGGCGGCCATCGCCTCCAGCGGCAGCACCTTGAGCAGGGCCACGTTCACCAGCAGGTAAACCCCCGTGACGGCGACCACGCCGCCGATCAGGGAGCGGGGCAGGTCGGTGGCCGGCGCGGTGAACTCCTCAGCGAAGTAGATCGGGCTCTGCCAGCCGTCGTAGGTGGTGATCACGGCCTGAAGCGCGAACACGCCGGCGGCGGCCAGGGCCAGCGGGGTGCCGCTCGGGGCCATCAGCGGCGCGCTCGTGCTGGCGGCGGGCGGGGCCACCAGCAGGCAGGCGCCGATCAAGGCCAGAAAAGCGACGGCCTTGAGCAGGCTGAGGATCTGCTGGCTGAGGCTGCCCGCCCGCAGGCCCAGCCGTTGCAGCAGGGCGAAGCCCACCAGGGTGAACAGGGCCACCGCCTTGCCGCCGGGGGGCAGCGCCGGCACCAGGCCGCGGGCGAACTCCCCGATCGTGATCGCCACCCAGGCCAGGCCGGCGCAATGGCCGAGCCAGTCGATCCAGCCCACGGCAAAGCCGGCGCGATCGCCGAGGGCGCGGCGGGCGTAGATCGTCCAGCCACCGGCACGGGGCAGGGCCGCTCCCAGTTCCGCCACGGCGAAGGCGCCGCAGAGGGCATAGAGCCCACCCACCAGCCAGGCCAGCAGGATCAGCGGAGCGCTGCCCAGCTGGGCCGCCACCAGCCCCGGGGTGCGCAGGATGCCGGCACCCATCGAGCCGCCCACCGCCCCAGCCAGCCCGAAGCCCAGCCCGAGGATGTGCAGCAGGCCGCCGGCGGCGGCGGGCGCTGGTGGTTCCGGTTCCGGCGTTCTGGCCGTTGGGTTGGGTTCCATCGCAGGCCCCACGGCGGCTCCGAAGCGTAAGGCTGGTGCAGCGGCGCGCGGTTGCAAGCACCCCGGCGCGGCCGGCCAGCTGACCATTCCGTAGTTGTGGCCACAGTCTTTCCTGGGGCTTCGGTGGACTCTGGGCGCAGCGGAAGAAGCTTCTAGGGTTCCGGTCTGCGTCTGTTCGCATCAGCGAGCCGGCATGGGCGTCTGGTCCGAGAGAGGCTCACCGGGGTCACCCGGTTGCACGGAGGGATAAAAGCCCGGGAGACCGCACCCCCCACCTCCGTGTTCCGCCATGACAGCAACCCCAGGGCCTGAAGAGGCCTTTGACCGCCGCAGTTCCAGCGCAGGCGCCGGCCAGCAGGGCGCCGAGGCGCTCGAGAAGGAAGCCCGCCTGCCGCTCACCGGTTGGCAGCAGGAGGTGGATCAGGGGCTGCGGTATGGCCTCGAAGCGGCCGAAAGCATCGTTGACCGGCGCATCTCCACCTTCTCGCGCGGTGAGCTGCCCCACTACGCGGGCATCAACACCTTCATGAAGGCGCCCTACATCGAAGAGGTGAACCGCGTCGGTGAATTCGATGTGGCGATCGTGGGCATCCCGCACGATTGCGGCACCACCTACCGCCCCGGCACCCGCTTCGGGCCCCAGGGCATCCGCCGCATCTCGGCGCTCTACACCCCCTACAACTACGAAATGGGGGTGGATCTGCGCGAGTCGATCCGCCTCTGCGATGTGGGCGACATCTTCACGATTCCCGCCAACAACGAGAAGAGCTTCGATCAGATCTCCAAGGGGGTGGCGCATGTGTTCGCCAGCGGCGCCTTCCCGATTCTGCTCGGCGGTGATCACTCGATCGGCTTCCCCACCGTGCGGGGCGTCTGCCGCCACCTCGGCGACAAGAAGGTGGGCATCATCCACTTCGACCGCCATGTGGACACCCAGGAGATCGACCTGGATGAACGCATGCACACCTGCCCCTGGTTCCATGCCACCAACATGGCCAACGCGCCGGCCGAGAACCTGGTGCAGCTGGGCATCGGCGGCTGGCAGGTGCCGCGCGAAGGGGTGAAGGTGTGCCGCGAGCGGGGCACGAACGTGCTCACCGTCACGGACATCTGCGACATGGGCCTGGAGGCCGCCGCGAAGTATGCGATCGAGCGCGCCACCGATGGCACCGATTGCGTCTACATCTCCTTTGACATCGACTGCATCGACGCCGGCTTCGTGCCCGGCACCGGCTGGCCGGAACCGGGCGGGCTGCTGCCACGGGAAGCCCTCAAGCTGCTGGAGCTGATCGTGCGCAACGTGCCGGTGTGTGGCCTTGAGGTGGTGGAAGTTTCCCCCCCCTACGACATCAGCGACATGACGTCCCTGATGGCCACGCGCGTGATCTGCGATGTGATGGCCCACCTGGTGGTGAGCGGTCAGCTGCCCCGCAAGCAGAAGCCAGCCTGGCTGCATGAGGCCTGCAACATGAACGTCGACCAGAAATGGAGGTGAGCCATGCATGAAGTGGACATGACCCGCTGCCTGCTGCTTTCGCTCGAAGAGTGGAAGCAGGAGCACCATCCCCACGTTCCCTGCGTGCAGGTCGTGCATCTGCAGGTGGGCACCTTCACCTGCGTGGAACCCGCCGCGCTGGTGTTCACCTACGGGGCCGCGGTGCAGGGCAGTTGGCTGGATGGCTCGGAGCTGCGCATCGAATCGGTGCCGCTGCGGGCGCGCTGTGTGGCCTGCGGCAGTGATTACAGCCCCGACCCTGCCCAGGCCTACCAATCCCCGTGCTGCCACCACCCGATGGAGGAGATCCTCTCGGGCCGTGAGCTGAGGATTCGCAGCATCGATTACACCTCCCCCGCTGTACCCGCAGACCGGGCTTCCATCCTTTCCGCCTGAACGTCATGCACATGCCCCTGGAAGACACACTCGGACGCAACCTGTTGGCGGCCAATCAACACCGTGCCGACCACAACCGCGAGCATTTCGATGCCTGGAAGCTGCTCTGCCTGAATGTGATGAGCAGCCCCGGCGCCGGCAAGACCTCCCTGCTGGAGCGCACGATCACGGCCCTTTCGCCCGAGCTGGCGATGGCGGTGCTGGAGGGCGACATGACCACCCAGTTGGATGCCGACCGGCTGGCAGCGGTGGGGGTGCCGGTGGTGCCGATCACCACCGGACGGGCCTGCCATCTCGATGCGGCGATGGTGAGCGGCGGCCTCACCCTGCTGCAGCAGCGGCTCGATCCTGCGGCGCTGGATCTGCTGTGGGTGGAGAACGTGGGCAATCTGGTGTGCCCGGCGGAATTCGAGGTGGGTGAACACCTCAAGGTGGCGCTTCTGAGTGTCACCGAAGGCGATGACAAGCCGCTCAAGTATCCGGTGATGTTCCGCGAGGCCAATTGTGTGTTGATCACCAAGATTGATCTGCTGCCGTATGTGCCGGTGGATGTGAGCCGCATCGAGGAGCATGTGCGGGCGGTGAATCCCCGCGCCCAGGTGTTCCGCGTGTCGGCCGGCACGGGTCAGGGCATGGGCGAGTGGCACCGCTGGCTGCTGGCCACGGTGCGTGAGCACGCCGCCAGCCAGCCGCCGGCCCTGGTGAACGCCTGATGGAGCTGGCCAGCCCATCGGCGCCGCTGCCGACGACCGCAAGCGTGGGGGAAGACGTGCAGGTGGATCTGCTCAGCCGCGGCGTGAAGTATGCGCTGGCCAGCTTCGTGGACATCCACGGCAACGGCAAGGCGAAGGCGGTGCCGCTCGATCACTTCGCCTCGATGCTGTCGGGTTCGGAGCTGTTCACCGGCGCGGCGCTTGATGGCGTGCCGCAGGATGTCAGCGACGACGAAGTGGCGGCCATCCCCGATCTGGCCAGCGCCACGGTGTTGCCCTGGCGCCGTGATGTGGTGTGGCTGGCCAGCAGCCTGGAGCTCAACGGCGCCCCGTTCGAGGCCTGCAGCCGCCAGATCCTGACGCGGGTGCGGCAGCAGGCGGCGGCGCTGGGCTACCGCTTCAACCTCGGCATCGAAACCGAATTCTTCGTGCTGCGCCGCCAGGACGATGGAGCCCTGGTGCCGGCCAGCGGCCGCGACACGCTCGATAAACCCTGCTACGACCTGGGCGGCCTGCTCGACAACCTCGACTGGCTCGATGAGCTGGTGCAGAGCATGAATGGCCTGGGCTGGGGCGTGTATTCCTTCGATCACGAAGACGGCAACGGCCAGTTCGAGATCGATTTCGCCTATGCCGAGGCGCTCACCATGGCCGACCGGCTCACCTTCTTCAAGCTGATGGCGAAGGAGATCTGCCGCCGCCATGGGCTGATCGCCAGCTTCATGCCCAAGCCGTTCGCGCACCGCACCGGCAGCGGCGCCCACTTCAACATGTCGCTGGCGGATGTGCAGAGCGGCGCCAATCTGTTCGATCCCGGCAGTGGCGAACCCGGCGCGATCACCCCGCTGGCGGAGCAGTTCATCGCCGGGGTGCTGCGCCATGCCGCCGCGATCTGCGCCGTGATCGCCCCCACGGTGAACAGCTACAAGCGGCTGGTGGCACAGGGAAGCATGAGCGGCTTCACCTGGGCACCAGTGTTCATCTGCCACGGCAACAACAACCGCACCAACATGCTGCGCATTCCTTCCGCTGGCGGGCGGGTGGAGTGCCGCGCCGCCGACAGCTCCTGCAACCCCTACCTGGGTGCGGCGCTGATCCTGGCAGCAGGCCTGGAAGGCATCCGCGAGCAGCTGGTGCCGCCCCCCGCCAACCGGGTGAATGCCTACCGGTTGAGTGCGGCGGAGCGGGCCGAACGCGGGCTGCACACGCTGCCGCGCCACCTTGGCGAAGCGGTCGAGGCGTTTGCCGCCGATCCGCTCTGCCGTGAGGTGTTCGGGCCCGCGATGTTCGACGCCTTCGTGTCATTGAAGCGGGCGGAATGGGAGGCCTATCACGGCGCGATTTCGGCCTGGGAGCTGGAGCACTACCTGGAGTTCTTCTGACATGCCCGCCCGCGCCAGCCCCAGCACCTGCCGCCTCCTCTAGCCCCCGGCTCTGGCTCCATTCCCCCCACCCGTTTCTTCATGACTGCACCCTCCCGCTTCCGCTTCCCGCGCCTCAGGCTGCGGCGCACCACCAGCCTGCTGCTAACGGCCCTGCTGGGCGGCGGCCTGCTGGTGGGCTGCCAGCAGCCGCCGGCGGAAACCTCGGCCACGCCGGTGCGCATCGGCTACAGCGCCTGGCCGGGTTGGATCCCCTGGAAGGTGACCGAAGAAAAGGGCTTGTTCGAGGCGGCGGGCGTGCCGGTGACCCTGCAGTGGTTCGACGGCTACCTCGATTCGATCAACGCCCTCAATGCCGGCCAGCTGGATTGCAACAGCCAGACGCTGGGTGACACGATCAGCTCGATCGCCGGTGGCGCCGCCCTCACGGTGGTGCTCACCAACGACAACTCCACCGGCAACGACCAGATCATCGCCGCCGAAGGCATCAAGAGCGTGGCCGATCTGAAGGGCAAGAAGGTGGCGGCGGAAGAAGGCACCGTCGATCACTACCTGCTGCTGCTGGGCCTGAAGAAGGCGGGCCTGAGTGCCTCCGACATCACCTTCGTGCCGCTGGAAACCGGCGCCGCCGCCGCTGCGTTCGTGGCCGGCCAGGTGGATGCGGTGGGTGTGTTCGCGCCCTTCACCACCCAGGCGCTGAAGCGTCCGGGCAGCACCACCTTGTTCTCGTCGAAGGATTTCCCCGGCTCGATCAGCGACCACCTGGTGTGCCGCACCGAATTCGTGGAGAAGAATCCTGAGCAGCTGCAGAAGGTGGTGAACGCCTGGTTCGCCACGCTGGCGGAGATCAAGGCCAACCCAGCCCCGAGCCTGGCGATCCTGGCCGCCCGCGCTGGCGTGAGCGAGGCGGAGTACACGGAGTACGACGCCGGCACCACGATCTTCACGCTGGAGCAGAACCGCCAGGCGATGAAGCCGGGCGAGACGATGGATTCGCTGCCGTTCGCCGCCGCCCAGATCAGCACCTTCCTGCAGGAGGTGGGCCTGGCCAAGACTCCGCCGGATCTCACCAAGCTGTTTGATCCGCGCTTCGTGGATGCGGCGCAGTGAAGCTGAGCGCGGGCCTGCGGCGACGCCTCGACCATCCGTGGGTGCTGGGTGTGCTCGGCATCCTCACGGTGCTGGTGCTGTGGCAGCTGATTGCGGCGAGTGGCAGCGTCGACAAGCTGTTTCTGCCCAGCCCGGCGGCGGTGCTGGCGGCGGGCTCCGCCCAGGCGGAGGCGGGCATCCTGCTGGCCGATGCGATCGCCAGCATCGGCCGGGTGCTGGGCGGCTATGCGCTCTCGATGCTGGTGTCGCTGCCGCTGGGGATCGCGATGGGCAGCAACCGGATCATCTGCCGGCTGCTGGAGCCGTTGATCGGGCTGATCCGCTACATGCCCGCGCCGGCCTTCATCCCGCTGCTGATCATCTATTTCGGCTTGGGGGAGCTGCCCAAGGTGCTGCTGATCTTCATCGGCACCTTGTTCTTCAACACCTTGATGATCATGGATGCGGTGAAGTTCGTGCCGGCCGAACTGCTGGAATCGGCCCTCACCATGGGTGGGCGCCGCTTCCAGATCCTCACCCGCGTGGTGACCCCCTTCATCGCTCCCCAGGTGCTGGATGCGTACCGCATCAACATGGCCGCCGCCTGGAACCTGGTGATCGTGGCGGAGCTGGTGGCCGCCAACGAGGGGCTGGGCAAGCGCATCAGCCTGGCCCAGCGCTTCCTGCGCACCGATGAGATCTTCGCGTACCTGATCGTGATCGGGTTGATCGGTCTGGTGATCGATCTGCTGTTCCGACTCGTGTTGCGCCGCACCTGCCGCTGGGCCATCTGACATGCATCTTTCGCTCACATCGGTGTGCAAATCCTTCGGGCAGGGCCGTGCTGCCAAGCAGGTGCTCGACACGATCAGCTTCGACATCAAGTCGGGGGAATTCGTGGCGCTGGTGGGCAGCTCCGGATCGGGCAAGAGCACGGTGATGCGCCTGATCGCCGGGCTCGATCGGCCCACCAGCGGCACGATCCTGATGGACGGCCGCCCGATCACCGGCCCCGGCCACGACCGCGGCATGGTGTTCCAGAAATACAGCCTCTATCCGTGGATGACGGCGGCCGAGAACGTGGCCTTCGGCATGAAGCTGCAGGGGCGGCCGGCAAGGGAGGTGCGTGAGCGCACCGGCTATTTCCTGGAAGTGGTGGGCCTGCAGGATGCGGCAGGGCGTCTGCCACGGGAGCTGTCCGGCGGGATGCAGCAACGAGTGGCGATCGCCCGCGCCCTGGCGGCCGATCCGAAGGTGATGCTCCTGGATGAACCCTTTGGCGCCCTCGACCTGCAGATCCGCGAATCGATGCAGGAGTTTCTCTATCAGCTGTGGAACCGCACCGGGCTCACCGCCCTGCTGATCACCCACGACCTGGAGGAGGCGCTGCTGATGGCCCAGCGGGTGCACATCATGGCGCCGCATCCGGGCCGGATCGTGCGCACGGTGGAAGCCGAGCTCGACCGCAGCGATCTGGGCGCGCTGCGGGTGGACCGCCGTTTTCTGGAGGTGCGCGAAGACCTGGCCCGCTGTCTGCGGGGGTTGAGTCAGGAGGCGGTGACGCCGCTGCCGCCGGTGTGATCGCTGCCGCCATGCAGCAGGGCGGGCTGGATGCCGAGATACACGGCCTCGCGGTAGAGCGCCTGCTTGGCACTCACGTTGCCGGTGTGCATGGCGGCCCGGTAGCGGCGCTGCAGCGACACCAGCATGGCGTGTTGGCGAGGATCGCGAAGGGTGCGGGGCATGGCCTCTGCTGAGCGGATTCGACGCTCAGTGTCTGTTCATTGTGAACAGATTCTATGGCTGTGACGGGCGATCCGGGGGTCAGCCGCGTTTGCGGGCCACGTGAAAGGCGGAGTGGCCGGTGAGCTCCACGCTGCCGCCGGCCTCGGTGTCGATGAGGCGGCGCAGCTCGGCGAAGAGGGCCTCACGGGGGCCGGGCTCCAGGCGCAGGTAGGGGGAGTAGGTGCTGAGCAGGGCCAGGTATTGCTCGGCTGTGTACCGCAGCTCGATGCGGACGTGGCCGGGGCGCAGGTCGGTGAACAGGGCCGGATCCACCAGTTGGTGGGCCAGCTTGGCCAGGATCGCCTCCTGCTCGGCCTCGCTTTCGTGGCGGTGCAGGTGGGGGGCGAAGGGGGCGTAGCTGGCGGCGAAGCGTTCGTGCAGGGCGAGCGAGGGCTGCAGCTCCTTGTTCCAGAGCAGGATCAGGGCACCGCCTGGCTTGAGCGCCCGGGCGGCGGTGCGCGAGCCGAGGCCGGCGGGGATCCAGTGAAAGGAGCTGGCGGCGAGCACGGCGTCGAAGGCCTGCTCCTGCACCGGCCACTGCTCGCAGGCCAGCGGCTCGATGCGCACGCGCCCGAAGCCGGCGCAACGCTCGCGCGCCAGGGCCACGAAGGCGGGGTTGGGCTCCAGGGCGGTGATGGCGCAGCCGAGCCGCGCGAAAGCCACAGTGGCGGTGCCCGGCCCGCAGCCCAGCTCCAGCAGCTCTGAACCGTCGCCCATCCCAGCCAGGGCCGCCACTTGCTCGATCACCGCCGCCGGATAGTCGGGACGCACGGCGTCGTAGGCGGCTGCGGCCGGCACATACCAGTCGGCCCGCTGCTGCAGCGGCAGGGCAGCGGCACTGCTCACGATCCGCTGCTGCTCGTTGTTCGCGGGGGCTTCCGGCTTCCAGCGCTCCAGCGCCGCCTGCAGCGCGCCCGCCAGTGCGGCGGCTTCGCGGGCATCGGCGAGGCCCTGCAGCTGGACGGGTGGACGGCGCTCGCTCCAGAGCAGCACCTGGGGCTCGGGTTGGTGCAGCGGCAGCGCTACCACCAGCGCGCGGGTGGGCAGGTGAACGGCGGCATGGCCGGTGCGCCACACGCCCACGTGTTCGGCATCAATGCGCAGCTCCTGCCGGCTCCAGTGGCGGTAGCTGCCGAAGCCGGCGGCACCGAGCGCCGCCACCACCAGCAGCGCCTGGATCACGCTCCCTTCGGGCAGGGCGAGCGAGAGCAGGCCGGGCAGGGAGAGATCGAGCACGAGCGTGGTGGGGGCGGTCAGGCCCAGCCGCGGACCCAGCATCCACACCAGAAAGCCGCCGTACTTCACCATCACGGTGTTGAGCACGGCGAGAAACAGCAGGTAGCCGCCCTGGTGCACAAACGCCCGCCACCACTGCGAGGCGCTCACGGTGCTGCGGTCGCGGAAGATCCGGGTGGCGCCTTCTTCCTCCACCACCGCCCACACGCTCGCCGGCGGCCCCGTTTCCTCCTGGCTATCGCCCTCCAGCTGAAACCCCGGTGCCGCGGCGAGCGCGGCCCCCCCAGCCGCCTCCTCCGCCAACCGCAGCGGCAACGCCAGCTTGCGGGCGAGGGCAAAGGCGCGCTGCCAGGCGAGCGCGAGTGTGGGCTGACGGTCGAGCAGCAGCTCGCGGGCAGGATCCTGCACCGCCAGCAGCACATCCCAGCCCTGCGGACGGGCTTCACCGAGCGGCAGGGCGAGCGGGGCGGCACGGATCAGCACGGCGGACAGGGCGCTGTGCTGCAGCTCCAGCTGCTCGTGGCTGCCGGCGGAATCACAGCGCCAGGAGAGCCGATCCCCCCAGCGCTCCAGCAGGATCCGGCACTCCGGCCGCCAGGAATGGCCGAGCTGGTTGGCGAGCAGCTCCAGGGGCAGCAGGAACAGCAGCAGGCCGATCACATATGGGATGGCCCCTTCCAAGGTGGCCCAGAGGCAGAAGGCGGAGAAGAGCAGAAAGGCGAGCAGGTTGCCGAGCTGGCTGTCGAGCGGCTGGTTGGCGATCAGCTCCTGCCACAGCAGGCTTTCGAGCGTGCGGCCGAGCAGGTGAACGTAGCGGCGCAGCACCAGCAGGGGAAACAGCAGCAGGCCGAGGCCGTTGCGTTCGAGGCGGCGAATCGTGGCGCGCCACTGCATGAACGAACCGGCCGGCGGAGGGGCTGCGCGCACCATTGTGAAGCCGGCGGTTTCTAGGGTTGGCGCCCCTTGCACCTGGTGAGGTCTGCCCATGGCTGCCACGCGCCGCCTGCTGCTCACCGGCGGCAATTCCGGCATCGGCTTCGAGGCGGCGGTGCGGCTGTGCCAGGCCGGCCATTCGCTCACGCTGCTGTGCCGCGATGCGGCAACGGCCGAGACGGCCCAGCGGCAGCTGGCTGAACGCGCCGGTGGAGGCTCGGCGCCGGCGGTGGCCGTGTGCGACCTGGGCGATCTGGAGAGCGTGCGCGCCTGCGGGCAGGCGCTGCTGGCGCAGGGGCAGCCGATCGACACGTTGGTGCTGAATGCGGGCCTGCAATACGCCGGCGCCACGACCCCACGGCTGACGCCCCAGGGCCATGAACTCACCGTCGCGGTGAACCACCTGGGCCATTTCCTGCTGGCCCAGCAGCTCACGCCGTTGCTGCTGGCGGGGCAGGCGCCGCGGCTGGTGGTCACGGCGTCGGAAGTGCACGACCCGCTCACCGCCGGCGGCAAGGTGGGCTCACCGGCGGGGCTGGGCGATCTGGCCGGCCTGCGAGCGGGGCAGCCGGTGCTGATGCTGGATGGCAGCAGCTTCGATGCCGACAAGGCCTACAAGGACAGCAAGCTCTGCAATGTGCTGTTCGCCCGTGAGTTCGCGCGCCGCATGGAGGAGGCCGGCACGCCGCTGCCGGTGCTCAGCTGGAGCCCGGGCCTGGTGATCCCGCCCACCAGCGAGGGCGGCTTCTGGCGCTACAGCCGCCAGAGCAACGAACTGGGCCAACGCCTGTTCGCTTTCGCGGCCCGCTCCGTGCTGCGCCTCACCGAAAGCGTGGAAACCGCCGGCGCCCTGCTGGCCGCCCTCTGCTGCGACTCCGCCTACGCCGCCAACGGCTTCAGCTTCCACCGCAACCGCGTGGTCGGGCCAGGCCGGCGGGTATTTGAGGCGAGCGCCACCAGTGTTGAGGGGCAGGACCTGGCGCTGGCGCGACGGTTATGGGTGGCGAGTGAGGGGGTGGTGGGGTGAAGGACTGGCGATGACTGCTCCCATGGTCGTCCGTTGAACAGGAAGGCATTGGATTGATCTGATCGGGTGTCTGCACGGCGAACGGCACGTAAGTAATCCCCTTGGCTCCTCCTAGCCCTGCGCCGCGCCGGCCACGTGGTGGGCTACCTGGGCGATGGCATCAACGACGCCCCGGCTCTGCATGCCGCCGATGTGGGCCTGTCGGTGCAGGGGGAGGTGGATGTGGCCAAGGAAGCCGCCGACATCGTGCTGCTCGCGCCCGACCTGGCGGTGCTGCTGGCGGGCATCCGCGAAGGCCGCCGCACCTTCGCCAACACGCTCAAGTACGTGTTCATGGCCACCAGCGCCAACTTCGGCAACATGTTTTCGATGGCGGCCGCGTCGCTGCTGTTGCCCTTCCTGCCGCTGCTGCCCAAGCAGATCCTGCTCACAAACCTGCTCACCGATCTACCGGAGATGACCATCGCCACCGACCGGGTGGACCCCGACTGGATTGCGCAGCCGCACCGCTGGAGCCTTCCCTTCATCCAGCGGTTCATGGTCGTGTTCGGGCTGGTGAGTTCCGTCTTCGACGTCATCACTTTCGCGGTGCTGCTGCTGCTCCTCCACGCCGACGCCGCCCAGTTCCGCAGCGGTTGGTTCCTGGAATCGGTGATCTCCGCCGCCTCAATCGTGCTGGTGATCCGTACCCACGGCCCCTTGCTGCACAGCCGCCCCTCCCGGCCGCTGCTGGGCGCCACCCTCGCCGTGGTGCTCCTCACCCTGCCCCTGCCCTGGACACCACTGGGGCGCCTCTTCGGCTTTGTGCCCCTGCCGCTGGCGTTCCTGCCGCCGCTGCTGCTGATTCTCCTGTCCTACGTGGCCAGCGCCGAACTCGCCAAGCGCTGGTTCTACCGGCATCTGGCGGTTTGAGGCCGGCGGGTTGGGGGTTGGAGGTTTGCGTGCTTGCTGAAGACAGGTGTGGGGCCCCAGTCGCCGAAAAAGGCACCTGATTCGGCCCACGTAACTCCTTGCTTCCAGAACTAAAGCTCTGAATCGAAGCCCAACGCGCCGCTTCTGGCGCATCGCCTGCAACCGGGGGTTAGGCCCGCCGTTCAATTACTGTGCGGCGGTTCTAGCGGTTTAAGTCTCAGGCTCTTTCCAGTGAGCTGGGCGATCCTGTAAGAAGTCGATTTTCCATTCGCGCTGATCTGAAGGATCAATTTGTTGGAACTAATTGTCCAGGTGCATGGCTTGAAATGATGGGCATCGTCAGGAGACAGATAGTAGAACTCACAACCTCCGTTCGGAGCGAACTTGTAGGCCATCCTGAATCGGCTCGGCGGAACGTTCATCGACCCGGCGGGGCGGAAGATCTGAACCGTGCCGCCCGGTTGTTCCTCCTCACTGGAGCGAACCCAGTGCTGGAAAAAGTTTTTGATATCGATTTGGCGATGTTTCCCGGTTGTCTGCGTACCAGTCGCCTGTGCCGTGTCCGGTGCGGCGAATAGCGCTTGTGTGGACAGACATGACCAGAGACTCAGGATCGCAAATGAGCGCAACACGGTTCTGTTCATAACGTGACGGCCTAACGCTCATCATCACCCGCCCGCAGGACATTGGAGCTGTTAATCCCAGCCTCTGGGCCGGGTCGGGTGAATGATGATGTTAGGTGGCGACGAGTATGCTCCGAAGCGTATGACGGCGGAATGCGCAGACTACGATTTAAGGAGACACGGTTGTGCTAGTGGCGCTTGGGCAAGGATCTCAAGACTGAAAGATGCGCGTAGCTTCCTCAAAATCCTCTGCGATTTCGGCGCGCCGCTGATCGAAATTGAACGCACCGCGAGTGTCACGGTCTGTCCAGTAGCGGCCGCGGAGCCTGTTGGCGGGCCGGCCGCTGACTTCAAGGAATGCAGAGCCATTGTGCATCCGACTTCGATGCTCTACCCTGACTTGGGGTCGATTCAGATAGATGTATGTGAGACTAGTTCCAAATCCGTCCTCTGTCAGGCTGGCCATAGTCGACCGCGATGAAGACTCGTCCGTGAACAACACAGCAGATACGGTTGTTGCCGACTGCCGAATGACGAGGAATACTGGCTTAGGCGGGGGCGACTGACCCGTCGTTGGGTCTTTCCATGCCGACTCTAAGGTGCCACGCCACGTCCCTCGGATCGAACGAGGAACGTGCGGCAGCTTCTGAACCCACTCCCATCGCCAGATCCACTTGTTCCACAGAGATAGAACGATGGTGGCTGCAGTTACGGCGTAGGAGTAGTAGCCCAACCAGCTTGATTTCACCTGGTCGCCGCTGAGGATGATGCCGATCGCAAAGACAAGGACGACTGTTGTGGTGGCGACTTGGATGAGCGCTTTTTGTGTCACGGATCAGAACCTCAGGTACGTCCAGGCGGCTTGCGCGAATCCTTGCGCGTCCGCTCGTGTCCATTTTTGCTTCGGATGAAACAAGAAGAAGCACCTGTTCACCTCCAGCCACCGCAATGATTCGTCGGCAGGTTCATCGCCCTGCGTGTTGTTCCAGATCGCGATGAGCATTGCTTTTACCGTCTCAGTCCAAGTCGAATGAGCAAACGCCGGCTCGGGACAATTGTATGCGAGACACTCGACGAAGTATGAAGCCAGTTCCTTGTACCGACTCTCAGCAACGAGCACGTTTTCCAAGCGCTTTAGGATGCGCACGCTCTTCTTGTATGCGTTTCCGGTGCTTGTGTTCTTCGCGCGGCCCTCTTTGAGTTGCTGATCGGGATAATTGATGATTCTCTCACCCGACTGCTTGAAGATCATGGTACCTAGACGGTCGTCACCGCCAGGCATGTAGCGTCGAAAGCTGAAGCACGGGACGACGTCAGCGTCGACGCGAGCACTGCTGGACTTCACGAAGATTGCGGTCGAGTTCGAAGTATCCACGGCAGCCGTGCCAAACTTTGCAATGAGTGCCGCTGTGAGCTCAGACCTGAGGAGGCTGGGCGTCCATTTGCCCCCATAGACGCCGCCGGTATTGGATGGTCGAAGACCCGGCTGCGCCTCTTCCCAGTACTCCGCTTCAGTACATTGCACAGCGATATCCACATCGCTGTCCGTGCGGACATTCGTATTGTTCGCGTATGACCCTTTGGCGAACACGCGCAATCTGACACCACTGAGTGCCGAATGCTCAGCGATTGCTTCGCGGATCATCCTCTCCGTGCGGTCCTGCTTCTCTTGCTCGCTATTGCTGGACGGGCCGGTCCAGCCAGAAAGCGTTTGCTCTAAGTTCGCCATAGCAAGTTCTCGAACGCGGGCTTTGAGATAGACGCCAGCCGGCGCATCTTCGCTTGTGGCCTTACGACACAAGCATATGTACCTGACACTTTGCGCTAAGGCAGTGTTCTTAGCCACCTAACGCTGCCCCTGAGTGGCAGGCAATGAGTTTAGAGCGCAAGCATAAAATCGCAGGAGGCTTGTCGACTCGAGGGGCTTGTTCGGCAGAGCCTGGGATAGATCAGAACCTGATAGAGCTACTTGCACGACTGGCAGCACCCGAGTCCGAAGAAATGCCAGACAACACCCGGTGGTATTAAGCCTATATTCACCGAAGCATGCCTGCATTGCGAGCTTTCTGATATGCGAGTATCCTCGCCAAAGGCAATGGTCGGAAACGGGAAATCTATGACTTATTTGCAGATACGATAACACCGATTGCCGCGAGGAGAATGGAGGCGAATGCGGTCAGCAAGATGGTCTGATTGTAAGACTGCTGCTGAAGAACACTCAGAACTGTGCCTGCCTGATAGATTGTATTCCGATTATAATCACGCATGCTCTCGACATTCCTTGACAAGACTGCGAACTGAATCCAATGGCCCAAGTCGGGACTTTTGACTTCTCCTGACGGCAGCAGAACCTTGTCAATCATGGCGGCACGAGCAAGAAACTCTGTTGCTTTAGCATCAAGGTCAATGTAGCGCTGATTCAGGAGCAGAAAAGATCTTTGAAGTCGATGCAATTTTACGTGAAACCATGGACTGATGCAATTTGCCTTCAGATTCATTGATTTAGCCAGGAGATCGAAGGCTTCATTTCTCACTTCAACGCCTTGGGCGATTATTGGCCGCTGTAGCTCTTCGAGGGTTGGTCCATGAGGATTCGTGCCTGGGGCATCACTTGATGACATGGTTGAGCTCGGGTTTTGAGAAACTTCATCGACTTTCATTTCTAATACTTTAGATTGAGAGCCCTTCCGAATGGTGGCTACTGCCGAACGCTGATTGGACGGTTCCTGTAACCACCCTGATGGCAGCAGTCTTGACCGTATAATCACCCCGATCATCTGCGCCTATATCGCCAAAGCCCTGTGATGACAAGAGGCTTGCGAAATGCCCGCCTGGCACTTTCCATCTTATGCGGATCCGCTAACCACATGTGCGCTTCGCTACTCAATGGCCATCACTCAACCTTTTCCCGTGCCCTGAATGCATTGGCGATAGGCGCATTCAGATTCACTCCCTAGCCCTGTACAGGCCACACCCGAGAGTCACAACTCCGCCCCAGCCTGCACGCGAGAACTGCGCGCAACCTTTGATACACCATCCTCAATCCCCACTCCACCCACCACCAGAAACTTCTCCCCAAACACCCCCGTCACCACCAACGCTTCCCCTACCCCCTCCAACTCCTCTGGCCCCAGGTGCACCACCACCCCCACTGCCCGTCATCGCGCTGAGCGAGCACTTCTTTGGGGCAGGCGCCTTCGCCTTCACGCGGAAAGAACACCGGCGTGGTGCCCCAATCGCCGAAGGGCACCGGCGGTAAGTGGGCGGCCTGCTCGGGTTCGCCGGCGTACACCCACACCTCCTGGCCGTCCACCAACGGGCGGCGCAGCCGTTGGTATTCATTAGGCACGTCTTCCAGTAGATCGAGCCGCGCCAGGCCGGCGGCGTCCACGCGGTAGAGCTCGCCGTGCAGCAGCGGCGGGGGAGTAGTGGCTGAGTCGGGCGCAGGTGCGGGCACCGGCACGGCCATCGGGTAGGGGCCCAGGTTGTGCATTGCCATTCCCTGCAGGCGGGTGTGGCCCAGGGCTTCGGACCCCACCAGCCAGTGGTGGTTGGCCTGGCCCCGCTTGAGCGTGCCGTACACGAACACCAGATGGGTGGGGCCGGCGGCGCTCATGGGGCTGGTGCGGGGTGGGATCGGTGGTGGCGTGGCGGGCGGCCGCTGGCGGGTGAGGTTGAAGCGGCTGAAGTCGAGCGTGCGGTCGCCGTCGCCCTGGTCGAGCACGATGTCTTCGAAGGTCTCATCGGGCCGCAGCTGCGACGCGGGATAAGACATGCGCGCGAACACCGGGCTGCGCACCGTTTCGTCGATGCCGTGGAACGACACCAGGATTTCGCCATGGCGGGCCTTCAGCTCCTCGATCTCCAGCCCCGCCAGCGGGCTGTGCTCATCGATCAGGTGCATCACCGTCCACATCAGCCGGAAGTGAAAGGCATGGTTGCGCACCAGCTTGAGCGTATGCACGCGGCGCATGCGCTGCCCCTCCGTGCTGTACTCGTCCATGCCCAGGAACACGTTCAGGTGCCCCTCCACCAGGCTGTTGTGGTGCACGTTCGCCATGCGGAAGGTGAGGCACGGCACCCCGTTCCACGGCTGCACCGTGGCGATCTCGCTGAACAGGATCTCCGCCTTGCTGCGTGAAAAGCGGGCGAACACCAGCCCGGTGGTCACCGCCGTGAAGATCAGGCTCACCAGCGCCTGCAAGGTCACCAGCAGATGCACCGTCAGCGAGCGGGGGTGCAGCACCCCATAACCGATCGTTCCGAGCGTCTGCACGCTGAAGAAAAAGGCCTCGCTGAAGCCGGCCACCGACCCTTCCGGCACGCCGCCGATGCCGGCCGGATCCAGCAGATACAGGCCGGCGAACAGCAGATTGATCGCCAGATACCCGGCCGCGATCAGCAGCAGGAAGCCCCACCATGGGCACGACAGCATCAGCCGGTAGGGCTCACGCCATAACGAGAAGATCTGATCGATCTCGTCGGTGCGGTACACCCCCCCTTCCCGCTGCAGGTGGATCGGTTTCAGCCGCCGGGGCCTGGCTTGGGGACGGGAGCGTGGGCGAGAGCGGGCCATGGTGCGGTGCGATGGCGTGCGGCAGGAGGGCGCCAGCTGTAGCCCGCCAGCGGGCAACTTTCAGGCCTCAGCTGTGGGGTTCGATCCCCCAGGCCTCCCGTATCACAGGATGACTGAGTTCCCAGGCATGCTCCATCGGTTCGATCGGCGCCGTGCGGTTGCTGGGCTCCAGGTCACGCGCCTGCATCACCTCGCGTAGCGCCTGGCGAAAGGCGTTGGTTTCCTGCAGCAACTGATCCACCGCTGTGCTGCCGCCCAACGCCTGGCGCATCGGTTCATGCCCAGACGACAGCCGCAGGCTGGAGAGATGGTCGTCGATCCAGGCCCATTCATACAGCAGCATGGCGTCGCTGCAGGCGTTCAGATGCTGGCGGTAGCTGGCGATGTGTTGCTCGACGGCCCCACTCAGCGCCGGTACCTTGCCGCCTGTGGAACCAGCCGCCAGGGGCTCAGCCGGTGCCGCCTGGCTGCGGCGATCAGCCTCGGCCCGTTCTTTGAGCCGCCCCATGATCTCGCGCAGATAGCTCAAGAGCGTTCCGGCCACTTGCCCTGCAGCGTAAGCCATCTGCCGCTTTCGGCCCTTCAGCCGGGATCCACCGGCAGCCCCTTGGCAGCTAGCGCCAGGCGGCGAGCGAGCAGCAGCGCGGGATAGAGCAGACGGGTGCGATCCGGGTTGCCGAAGATCACCTGCAACAGCCTTAACAAGCCGTCACTGGGCTCCAGTTCACTGCACAGTTTTGCCACTGCGTCAGCGCCGTGCCAGATCCGCTCTCCCTCCATCAACACGGCACCGGTTGCCAGGTTGAATCCCTGTTGCTGGAGTGCATGTCGCAGCTCCGCATCGGCGCGGCCGTCAATGATCGTGAGCCGGGGCACTCCTCCGCGCAGCTCACTTGTGCTGGCGAAATGGCGGCAGAAAGGGCAGCCGCCGTCATACACCAACTGCAACGCTGGAGTGTGGGGATCGGCGCTCACTGGGCAACTTCCAACAGGTCCGATCTTAGGAAGCAGGGGAGAGCGGTCGGATTTGGCTGGCTGAAAGGAACCCTCTGGCAAGCGATTGCCTCGTGTGGCTATATTGACCTTGTCTTACACAACAACCCCATGCTCACCGGATCTGATCTCCTGGCGAAAGTCAAGGAGCTTGGTGATGTCGGTAAATCCGAGCTTGTGCGTGCCGCTGGGTACGTCAGCACCAAAAAGGACGGCAGCGAGCGTCTCAACTTCACGGCCTTCTACGAAGCCCTGCTGGAAGCCAAGGGCGTCAGCCTCGGTTCCGCCAGCAGCAATGGCGTTGGTCAGGGCGGGCGCAAGCTCAGCTACGTCACCAAGGTCCAGTTCAATGGCAACCTGCTGATCGGCAAGGCCTACACCGCCATCCTCGGTCTGCAGCCCGGCGATGAGTTCGAAATCAAGCTCGGCAAGAAGCAGATCCGCCTCGTGCCCGTGGGTGGCGAAGAAGCCGACGAATGAGCTTCAGGGGGTGGCACAACGCCCCTGATTCCGTCG
Source organism: Cyanobium sp. ULC065 (assembly GCF_977927515.1). The sequence continues at coordinate 448,578 of NZ_OZ376393.1, forward strand.
TCGCCCCTGTCGCTCCTTGCGGATCTGGTTCTGGCGCTGGACTATGCGTTGCTTCTAGCCGCGCGTTTTTCCTGCGTCTAGATCTGCACCGGTTTGCTGCCACCCCTGCCGTTCGATTCATTTCTGGCGTTCATGCCTGAAATGTCTCGGGCGGCATTTCCGTTGTCCAGGTCTGAGTTCAGCTTCTGGTGCTGCAGCATCGACACGCTGGTGTGTTCCTTGGCCGGCGAGCTCTGAGGATGGCCGCCATGGAACATCCACGCGTTCGGTTCTCCTCCACCCGCGCACCCTGGCTGGCGGCTCTGGCCGCAGCGGCCCTGCTCAGCGGCTGCCAGGGGCAAGGGCCCAAGGCGCCCCGATCCGATGGCCCCCGCCCCAGCTGGGAGGTGCAGACCCTCGCGGATCCGGGCCTGCCGCGGCGCTCCGAGCCTGAGCTGGCCCGCTGCGCCGCCGCCCTCGGCCTGGCGCCGGAACGCAACCAGCCCGCCGATCCCACCAACTTCGGCGAACGCCAGCTCGCTGATGCCTTCGGTCGTGCGGTGCCGGCCGGGCCCGCCCTGATCGTGCTGCACGAAACCGTGATCGATGAAGCGCAGACCCTGGCCCTGTTCCGCACCCCGCACCCCAACGACAACGACCAGGTCAGCTACCACCTGGTGATCAACCCCGCCGGCGATCGGCTGCGCATCGTTCCCGATGCCAACCGCGCCTACGGCGCCGGCATGTCGGCCTTCGGGGATTTCACGGTGCGGATCCGGCCCACCTCAGTGGGCTCGGTCAACAACGTGGCGCTGCACCTCGCCCTGGTGTCACCCGCCGACGGCCGTGGCGACACCCCCGGCCACTCCGGCTACACCGACGCCCAGTACCGCTCCGCCGCCGCCCAGGTGCTGCTGTGGCAGGCGCGTTTCGGCATCCCGCTCAGCCGCCTCACCACCCACGCCGCCGTCGATCGCAGCCACTCCCGCTACGACCCGCGCAGCTTCCGCTGGGACCAGTTCATGGCCCACTACCGCCTGGCCGCCAAGGCCTGTGGCTTCACCGCCTACGACACCGAGCGGGCCACCTACTGATGGCGGCGGCTTCGTAACGAAGTTCAAAGATTTCTGTTACGCTTTGCGAAGCACCTCGCTACCCACCCCATGACCAACAGCACCACCCCTTCCCGCTTCGGTTTCGTTGCCTTCGCCGAAACCTGGAATGGCCGTCTGGCGATGCTCGGCTTCGTGATCGGCCTCGGCACCGAGCTGCTCACCGGCCAAGGCATCCTCTCCCAGATCGGCCTCGGCTGAACCCAGGCCCAGCCACTGCCCACGGCAGGTCGATCGCTTCGGGCGGTCCACCTGCCGTGGGCTTTGCTATTGGGAGCTGAGCCCTGCCTGATCCGGTCGCCCTCGCCCCCTTCTCTCTGCCATGGCCCACGCCCTCTGCTTCGTTCTTCACGGCAGCGCCACCGGCGCCTCCAGCGGGCCGCCCCAGTGGTCAGAGCTGCTGGCCCAGCAGCACGAGGCGATCACGGAGGCCCAGTCCCTCAGGATTTTTCGCTGCCCCCCCGGCTGGGACGGCTCCCTCGATGAACTGGTGAGCGCCGGCCGGGCCAACGCCGCCGGCGACGATCCGTTCGAAGCGTTGCCAGACGCTTCCGCCGAAAGCTCGCCGGCCCGGCGGTTGCTCTGCAACGCCACCATTCCTCGCTTCGCGGCCGAGCGTCTCTGGCTCAGCGTCTACGACCTCGAGAGTGAAAACGCCTCGCCGCAGGCGGAACCCCGCCAGCTGCGGCTGCTCGACAGTTTCCCGCTCGCCGCAGCGGCCAACGAAACCTGCTGGTTCTTTCCCACCGACGACGGCCGTTACCTTTCCTGTGCCACCAATGAACAGGTGCGCTGCCTGCCCGGATTCACCCCCGAGCTGCGCTTCAGCGACACCCCCTTCGCCTACGACCGCGCCGGCATCAAGGTGCTGTGGTCGTTGATGGCCGATGAGGAATGCCTGCGCTGCGTTGGCCTCACCTACGAGCGGCGCCGCGTGGATTTCCCGCTGATCGAGCGCCAGCGCTCCGTCGACACCACCTGGATGGCCTTTCAGGTGGACAGCCAGGCCGAACAACCTCTGCAGGTGACCTCCACGATCACCACGTATCAGGGCTGATCCAGGCCCTGCAGTGTTGAGCTCACTGCATGGTCATGTGCGCCATCAAAAAACCGGCCGGAGCCGGTTGATGGTTTCAGCTTCGATCCTCTCGATGGCGCGGTTGCGGCCCCGCTCAGCTGGCACGTTCAGCTGGCCTGGTTGTAGAGGCTCTCGAGCCGTTCGCGGCTGAGGTCGACGTACATCACCGAATCGCCTGGTTCCGGGGCTTCGGGATGGGGGCGGGGGGCTGAGGGAGCGGCGCGCCAGTCGGTCTGGCGGAGGTTCTGGCGCATCAACGCAAAGGCACCGCCAGCGATGGCCGCGAAACAGGCGAAATAGAAGAAGGCAAACAGTGCGTCCATGGGGTACATCCTTTTATCCACTCTAGTGTGACGTTCTGTTAAGCGTGGCTCCATTCAGGCCTTGCTGTGCAAGCCAGCCCTTCTGGCCGCTGGACGCCTTCGCCCTCTGGCCTCACTGCACGCTTTCGCCCTTCCGGCCGCCCTCGCCCACACGCAGTGGGCCGCCCAGATGCTCCAGCCAGCCGGAGCGGAACCCGGCCGCCCGCGCCGCCTCCCTCACCTCCCGGTAGCGCTCGGCGCCATCCGGGCTCACCACCGCCACGATGTGATGGCGGCTGGTGCTGTAGGTGCGGATCCAGTCGCGGAAGGCACCGGCGCTCATCACCGAGGCGGGCCGGGGATCCAGCACCAGCTGGCCCTGCTCCGCTGTCACGAAGAAATAGCGCTGCAGCAGGCCTTCACCACCCAGCCCCAGGGGGCGCAGCCCATCGGCGCTGTTGAGCGCCACCAGCGGGGACGACGCGGCGGTGGGCACCTTCATCCACGGATCCGCGATCGGTTTCGCTGCTGCCGCCGCCGGTTTCGCGGTGGGCTTGCTGCGGGGATCGCCCCGGGCCGTGCGGCCGCGGTCCACCCCGAGCGAGAGCGCCAGCACGGAGATCACCAGCAGCACGATCACCATCACGGCGCTGAGGATGTCGAGGAAGCCGATCAGATCGATCGACGCGTGCCTACGGCGCCGGGCTGGTCTCATCACGGCTCAGGCGGGGGAAGAATCCGTCGTTGAGGGCTGTTTCGATTTCACCGGCCAGCTGGTTTTCGCTCCTTTCGCTGATGCTCATCAGCACCATGCACAGCACTGCCGTGATGATGCCCAGCAAGGTGGTGTCGAAGGCGGTGGAGAGCCCGCCGGTCACCGCCGTGAGGCTCGACTTCACCTTGTCGAGATCCTCCACATTGGCCAGCAGACCGGAAAAACCACCGATCGAGATCGAGATGCCCAGCACCGTGCCGAGGAATCCGAGCATCGGTAACACCCAGATCATCGTGCGGGTCACGCCGTAGCCGTCTTCGATGTCGGCCTGGGTGAGGGCGATGTCGTCCTGATGCAGCTCGCGGGTGGCCCCGCGGGAGCGGGAATCCTGGAAGCAGCGCAGCAGCCGGCAGAGGCGATTGGCGATCAGGCTGCGGCGCTGGCCCAGCAGGATCAACATCGTGCGCACATCGGAATCGGCCGGGCGCAGATCCACCAGCCCGCGGGGCACCCAGTCGCGGCCCACCTGGCGCCGCTCCCGCGGTAGGGGGTGGCGGCGAATACCAGGGCCAGGGTCAGGATCACCCCCACCACGATCGAGAGCAGGGCGGGGCTGCGGATCCAGCGCCGCGGCGGCAGATCCAGCAGGGCAGGCGCGAGATCCTCGAAGTCGCTGGCGGCCGGCCCGGGCGTGTCGATCATCGGCGGGCCATGGGACTCCGAGGCAGCGGCGGGGGCGACGGCGAATGGTGGCGGGCGCTGGTGCCGGCTTCGACGTTAGGGCGGACTCCCCTGGTGGTTGGCAGCGGCAGGCTGCCGCGCACGGGCCCCAACGCAAGGTCTCGCCCCCGGCCCCTGCACCGATTTTCTTAGCCTCAGTCGATGACGGCCACCGCTCTCACGCTTCTGTACGACGGAGCCTGCCCGCTCTGCCTGCGCGAGGTGGCGGTACTGCGCCGCCGCGATGCCGGCCGGGGCCGGCTGGCGTTCGTCGATATCGACGCCCCCGGCTACGACCCCGCTGCCTATGCCGGCATCAGTTACCGCGACGCGATGGGCCGCATCCATGGCCTCAGCTCCGATGGCACGGTGCTGCGCGATGTGGCGGTGTTCCGCGAGGCCTACCGGCAGGTGGGTCTGGGCTGGATTTATGCCCCCACCACCTGGCCTCTGCTGGGCCCGGCCGTCGACGCCATCTACCGGCTTTGGGCCGCTTGGCGGCTGCGCCTCACCGGCCGTCCCGACCTTGACACCCTCTGCGCCCGCCGGGCCGCCCACTGATCTCCGCGCCGGGCCGCCCGCTCAGCGCTGCGATGCTCTGCCTCAGCCCGTACCCCCAACCCGTTGCCCCATGACTGATCCCGCCGTCCCGCCCCTTACCGCCGCCTCGCTGCAGGCCCTGTTCACCAAGCCCTATGGACAGCCGGCCCCCACGCCGGAGCAGTGGCGTGCCGTGTATGCCGAGAACGTGCACTTCAGTGATCCCACGCAGGAGGCCACCGGCATCGATGCTTACCTCGCCGCCCAGGAGGGGCTGATGAAGCGCTGCGACGACGTGATGCTGCGCTCCGAAGCGGTGGTCGTCAGCGACCGGACCGCCTTCGTGGAGTGGGTGATGGGTCTGCGCATCAAGGGTGTGGAGTTCGTCTATCCCGGCACCACCCGCCTGCTGCTCGATGAGGCGGGCAGGATCGTCGACCACCGCGACTACTTCGACTTCGTGGGCCCCACCTTCGCCCCGGTGCCCGTGATCGGCCCCTTCGTGCGCTGGATGTACCGCCGCTTCGTGAGCTGAAGCTGCCCCGGAGCGGTGCGAGCAGGGGAAGGCGGCACAGACAGGCCTGTGGAGGGGGCCCATTGATGGTGCTGGGCGGCGGCGGCACGACTGCAGCATCGACCGTTGGTCCTGCCTGATCCTCAGCCGTTCAGCTCACGATGGGTGCTCAGCGGATCTTCAGTTGCTGCCTTGGGATTGGCTGTGTGAGTGATCGAGAGGGCAAAGCAGAATGATCAGGGATGGAAAAATTGATAGGCAGGCATGAGTGAACTATTAGAGAGAAGTGAGAAGCTCTTGGCTCATTCTGTGCTTGACTCTTATCTACAAATGAGTAAAACTAGCGCTCATATCAAGCTGCTTCAGATTGCAGCCTTGCCTGGCCATTTTTTGTTCTCTCTGATTCCGGTGGACCAGCACCCAGCTTCAGCCATGGGCCAGGGCTTTGGATCCGTCGACCCGGGTTGCGGACCCCTGACCCCACCCCAGGAGAATCCGCAAACAGGCACTGCGGGCATTGATCTTGCGGCCGCCCCTGCGCCTTCTGGGACAAACCCATACATCCCGGCCCATCGCGATCCTGGCTACGAGGCGCTCGTGTATCGCTGCAAACTCGAACTGCAAGCCGAGCGCAAGAAGGCTGATCAGTTCCTTTCGCCATCCTGTACAGAGATCAGCGGCAACAATCCCGCGTGAACCATCGGCCTGGCCGCCTCAGAACCCTGAGCCGGGGGTCTGCAGGAATGCGAGTTCTTCGCTGCTGGAAACCCGCGCGAGGGAGTCGTTGCGGTGCGGGAAGCGGCCGAAACGGGCGATCACCTCAAGGTGGCGGCGGGCAAAGGCGGCGGTGCGCGCATCGGTGAACTGCTCGAACAACGGGCCGGCCGCCTCTTGAACGGCCAGGTCTTCCGCATGCATCAGCGGCATCAACCAGAACTGCCGCCGGGCCTGGTCGGTTTCGGCCGCTACCCAGCCGTTCGCCACCGCGCTCTGGCTGAGCGCCAGGGCCGCACCATCTCCGCTGAACGCCATGGCGGAGCCCCGCCAGATCTGGCGGGGAAACTGATCGAGCAGCAGCACCAGCGCCAGGCCGGTGTGCGGCTGCCGGCCCCAGGCCGCCAGCTCCCCGGCCACCGCCTGGCGGGTGAGGCCGATGAACTGCTCCCGCACCTGGTGGTCGAAGGCCGGATCCTTGAGGAACCACTGGCTGGGCGACGCGGCTTCAAACCAGAAGGCCAGCACCTCAGCCCCCAGCTCCTCGGCAGCAGCAGCCATCAGCCTTCAGCAGTTGCCCGCATCCTGATCGGCCGGCTGGGGCTGCAGATCCTGCGGCCCCTCAGATGGTGATAGGTCGTTATTCCCACTCTTTACAGTCGGTTTCCGCGAGCAGCTGAGGATCAAGCTCATGCGCCTTGGACTCTGTCTGTCGAGCCTGTTGCTGCCCTCCTGCCTGGTGCTGTTCAGCGGTGATGCCCTGGCCAGGCCCAGCACCGAGTCCGTCGCCCAGTCTTCGGGCCAGCCGAGTGGCCGCACGGCTGGTGTTCCAGCCGCCGCCCCGCCCGCCGATCCGGCGGCAGGCCTGCAGCTGGATCCGGCCGGCTTTCGTGCCGTGATCGGCCAGCCGCCCGCTCCCGCCAGCCAGGCGGAACGCGACGATCTGGCGATCCTGCGCTGGAACCAGCGCACCCGCACGGCAGAGGGAGTGTTACTCAGCTGGCACTTCCTCAACCGCAATCTCAGCGTGTTTGATGCCGCCATCGGCACCAACCTGCAGGACGCCTCACCGACGCTCTACCAGGGCCTTCCTGCGTTCCTCAGCCGTGCCGACACCCTCAAGAATCAGCTCAAGAACGCCGTTGCCCGGCCGCGCCCCTTTCTGAGCCACCGGGATCTCAGGCCCTGCCTGCCGCTGGAATCGGGTTGGTCGTTCCCCAGTGGCCATGCCACCTGGTTTGCCACGGCGGCCCTGCTCCTGGCCGATGTCGTGCCGGAACGGCGGGAACGGCTGCTGCTGGTGGGCAGCCAGGGGGGCCATGTCCGTGCCTACTGCGGCGTGCATTACCCCAGTGATGTGCTGGCGAGCCAGCGCCTGGCCAAGGCGATCAGCCAACAGGTGATCGCGTCTCCCCAGTGGCAGGTGTTCCGGCAGCAGGTGGCGCAGGATCGCCAGCGGCTGCTGGTGGCCCCGCCCGCCGGTCTGCCGGTGCTCACCTACGCCTCAACAGATAGCGAGGGGCTCTAGCCCTCCGCCGAGCCTCAGCCGTGACACTCGCAGCCGCAGCCGGCGTGGCAGGGTTCACCGTTGGGGTGGCCACTGGCGCAGGCGTCGCTGCAGAACAGCAGGGCGCCGTTGCGGAAGGGGGTGTCGGCCTTCACGTTGCAGTGGCAGCCGGGGCAGGCGCACTGGGTGGTGGTGGCTTTCTCCAGGGTGGCATTCATAGCCTTTCCGCGAGCAGGTTTCTGCCTCCACTCTGCTGCCGCTGCCGCCCAGCTGCTTCATTCTGAAACCGGATGGAGCGGCGCCATCGCCGTGCAGAGGCTGGCGCCGGGCACACAACTTCATGGACGAGTGTGTCTGTGCTTCTCCGCACCTGGCCATTGCGCGGCCCGCAAGCGGTCGCAGCATGACGAAACCGAAGCACCAGGATGTTCCGACCGTGCTGCATACCATTCCGCTCCTGGCCGCCACCTGTCTGGCGGGATTTGCGATGTTGCAACTGCTATTCAGCGCTGGCAATTGGTAGGGGGTGCTGGATTTTCTGACAAGAGAAAGGACAGATTCAAGCCCAGCCATGAAGGCGTGGTGCGGAAGTTGGAGAGTGCGCTCTGCATCCCCATCACCGGATCCCCTTCCCATCGCTACGGCTTGCGATGGGCCTCTCCGTCACGCGCGTTACCACCGGCACCTCTGCTCCGCGGCCAACGGACACCGCCGCTCCCACCAGCCCGAGTGCTGCCGCCAAACGAAACGCCAACTGCTGCGCCCCCAGAAAGGCCTCGAGCTGGGATCCGCCAAGCCGCGCACCCACCTCCCCCGCCAGTGCTGCTTCTGCCCCTGCAGCGCCGAGGCCGCTGGCGAGCAGTGATGCCGCCAGCGCCGCCCCGATCGCCTGTCCGAAGTTCCGAGCCATCGACAGGAAGCCGTTCGCCACACTGAGGTGCTCGGCAGGAACCGTGTTGAGCGTGGCGCTGTTGTTGGGGGGATGGAAGAGCCCGCCGCCCATGCCCAGCAGGATCAGCGGCCAGACAATGCTGGCGGTGGAGGCGTCGGGACCCAGCCAGGACAATCCGACCAGGCCTGTACTGATGCAGAGCATTCCTGCTGTGCTGAGGGTTCGCGCACCGATCCGATCGCCCTGGCTGCTGACCGTCAGGCTCGTGGCCGTGAGAACCAAGGAGAGCGGCACGATGAGCACACCCGCCATCACGGGCGAGCGTCCCAGCACAAGTTGCGCATACAACGGCAGCAGGAAATAGCAGGACACCGCGGCAACGAAGTAGAAGGCGGCAGCCACCGAGCCACAGGTGAAGGCACGCCGTCGCAACAGTTCGAGATTCAGCAGCGGTCTCGGCAGGCGTCGCTCCACCTGCACGAACAGGGCCAATGCCACCACGCCGCCCAGCAGGATCGCCAGGCTGGCTGGTTTCAGTCCAGCCTCGGAGAGTTGTTCAATCACCAGGAAGGGAGCACTGGTGGCCACGACTGCCAGCACGGCACCCGTCCAGTCCATGGCGGTGCGGTCCAGGCTGCGGGGGCGGGCCTTGAGGATCCGGAGGCTGAGGATCAGTCCGGCCAGGCTCACAGTGAGGATCACCAGAAACAGGGAGCGCCAGCCGAACTGGCCGATCAGCAGGCCGCCGAGCACCAGCCCCGTGACCTGAGCCAGCGCCAGGATCGAGGCATTGACGGCCATGGCTTTGCGCCGCTCCTGCTTCGGGAAGACGGCGGTGATCTCGGCCATCACGTTGGCCAGCACCAGGCCGCCGCCCACACCCTGGAGAACGCGGAAGGCGATCAGGGTTTCCACCGTGGGCGCCAGCGCACACAGGACCGACGTCACGACGAGGACGCCCATGCCGATAACGACGATGCGGCGGCGTCCCCAGATGTCGGCCAGGCGGCCGGCCGGCAGCAGGGTGACCGTCACGGTAAGCATGTAGGCGACGATCACCCATTTCAGAACCGATAGGCCAACGCCGAACTCACGCGCCATCGCCGGCAGGGCGAGTGTGACGATGAACCCATCCATATAAACAACGAAGTTGCCGCATTCCACGGCGGCCAGGGTCCACCAGCGATCGGGATTAGGCGGGGGCGTCTCTGTTTGTGTGAGGGCAGCTGGGTTGACTGAGACCATGGCAGTGTGTGCCCTGATAGAGAAGCCTTCGTTGCCTGACTCTAAGTAACGTGCTGGTCGTGGAAGGCAGCGAGCCGCTGCTGAAGCATTCACAGGGATCGATAGCCAGGGCCCGACGTGACCCTATGGTCGAACGATCATGCAGGTGGACGGGATTGGCAGGGACCTCTGCCTGCACGTCGTGATGAGAGCCATCGCCCTTTTCTGTCTTGTCGTTGGGTTGGCAGGATGAAGGATTGTGCCGTTGGCGAATGCTTGACCATCACCTTCGCCTGGGTCCATGCGCCCCATTTCCCATCCCCATTTCTGCCCTGGCCCATGACCGATACCGGAATCCGCCGGCTGCCACGCTTGCTCACTTCCGTTAGGCGCAGGCGCGGCTGAAGCCTGCGGTGACCGTGCAGCTCCAGTAGACCGTCATCCCAGCAATCTCTCATTGCGACGGGCTAAGCCTCAGATCTCTTTTTGCACTCTGAGCTGAACCGTCTGGTTTTATGAGCAGTAGGTTGAATCATGACGACCCGTCGTGAATTTGTGGTCACCGCACTGGCCACCGCAGCCGGCACTGCCACCGCCAGTGCCGGCATCTCTTCATGCTCACCGGAGCCCAGTGCTGACAGCTATGAAGCCTCAGTGGATCGCACCTGGCGTCACAGCAAGGCCGCGTCCGGCGACATGCCTTCTCTGCTGCATGAGCTTGTGCGCTACGCCACTCTGGCGCCGTCCAGCCATAACACGCAGTGCTGGAAGTTCCGCCTCCGCGATGGCGCCATCTCGCTTGAACCGGATCTTTCACGACGCTGCCCTGCTGTCGACCCGGAGAACCACCATCTGTTCGTTTCCCTTGGCTGTGCCGCTGAGAACCTGAGCCAGGCGGCTTTGGCCCATGGGTGGATGAGCCACTCCGGCTTTGATGCGGCAGGGGGCACTATCTTGCGCTTCGCTTTAACGCCCACAACACCTGTCGCGTCAACACTGTTTCAGGCGATTCCCGAGCGCCAGAGCACACGTGGTGAGTATGACGGCCAACCCCTTGCTCGCGATGAACTGGAACTGTTGGTGAAGGCCGGTACGGGCGCTGGTGTTCAGCTGATTGTCCTGACCGAACGCAAGGCCATGGAGACGCTCCTGGAGTCTGTCGTTGAAGGCAACACGATCCAGTTGAATGATGCCGCCTTCGTGGCTGAATTAAAGCAGTGGATCCGATTCAACGGCCGTGAGGCGGTTCGAACGGGGGATGGACTCTACGCTGCATCGTCTGGCCATCCGTCTGTGCCGACATGGCTGGGACGCCTGCTTTTCAGCCTGCTGCTTTCACCGAAAGGCGAAAACGACTCGTACGCCAAGCATGTGCGCAGTTCTGCCGGTATCGCGATCTTCGCCTCGGAATCCCCAACTCCGCAGCAGTGGGTGGAGGTGGGGCGTTGCTATGAGCGCTTTGCCCTGCAATCGGCAGCCTTGGGCATTCGCACTGCGATGCTCAATCAGCCTGTTGAGGTGTCTACGCTGCGCCCGCAGCTTGCTGATGATCTGGCTCTCGGAGGATGGCGGCCCGATCTTGTCGTCAGGTTCGGCCGAGGTCCCAAGCTGCCGTCTTCACTGCGACGGCCACTGCAGGAGGTCCTGATTTGATTCGCACGGCTGCGCTACCACTGATGGATTGATGGATCGTCTCCCCTTTCGAACCATTAAGGCTGGAATCACTTACTTCGTATTGGTGTTCGGTGTGGGCTTTGTGCTGGGTGCGATTCGTGTGACACTGCTTGTGCCGCGCCTTGGTGAACGGACGGCGGAACTCATTGAAATGCCGTTCATGTTCGTGGCCATTGTGGTGTCGGCCCGTCTGATCATCTGGCGTTTTCGCCTTCCCGCCAGTTCCATGATCCGCCTGGGGGCTGGATGTCTTGCGCTGGGTCTGTTGGTTGGCGCCGAGGTCTTGCTTGCAGTTGCCATTCAGGAGCGCACACTTGGCGAGTATGTAGCCAGCCGGGATCCAGTTTCTGGTGGTGTCTATCTGGCCATGCTGGTGCTGTTTGCTGTGATGCCGCTTGTTCTGGCGCGCCTCCCATCGGCTTCCCGTGTGTGAGCCTTCTCCATCATCCAGCCACCTATTGCCTGATGATGCCGCGCCTTGTCGTTGGTTCCCAGCGCCGCACAGACAAGTTGCGAGGAGTGCCCAATCACACCGGCAGCATCGGCAGACAGTGTGCCTTGATTCCATGCACAGAACCCATGCACAGAATCTATACACAAAATCCATGCACGGATTCCATACACGGATTCCCTGTATCAGAGCCTTCCCGCTGAACTCAATGTGTGGGGGCCTCCGGTCTTCCGGCACTGTGAGTTATCGGCACATCAACCCCACGAGCCCAGGCTTTCGCTCAGATCTGTCAATGCCTGTAAGCTACGTTCACCAGCCTCCAATCTGATCAGTGATGGCATCAGCCCGGTTGCTTGCTCTCGCGGCCATCAGCTGCGGCACCCTTGCCTGCTTCCCCTGCGGCGCCCATGCGCAGAATATGGAAGATGATCTGATCATGCACTACCGCACCAATGCCGTCAACGCTGAAGTTGCCCTTTCGGGCAAGCCAGCGCCCGCCGGTCTGGCTACGTACACGTGCACCTGTGTCGTTGATCAGGTGCACCAACGTGTGAGCATCAGCAATGCCAAGACAATCTGCAAGCAGCAGGCTGCCACCAAGTTTGGTCTCTGACTTTATGCTGGGATAGGGAAACAGTGGCGTTGACCATTGTTTAGACACGCTGGTTTTTACAGTGGAAAGCCCTCAAGCGGTTGGTCTTGGGTTTGTTGAGGAACAACGACCCCTCCCCTGTCTCACACCGGGGAAGACTGACTCACCTCCGAGCGATCCTCAGGCTGCAGCTGTTTGATTGCTCAGGGGTCGATACTCGACTCTTCTGATGGCTTCATCGACATCACCAGCTGCGCCAAGAAGCCAACGCGGATAGAGAGACACCCTACCTGCTTGTCATTGTTCCTCACCAGTGCAGACAATCACACTGTTGATTGTTTTGTGGCAGCTAGTTGCTTGTGAATCAGTCCCCATTCATCCCGCTGCCTCCCTTGTGCGACGTTGTCACTGACAGCATGATCCCCAAGCTGATCATCAAGATATTGCCCCTTCTCTTCTTCGACATACTTGGGATCACTCTTGGACCGATCAAGTCGAGCTCTACCCATGCGATTGCGATGACGCTGCCAGAGCGTACGGTTGGCTCGCGTCCGATGAATCCTGTCGGCATCGATCACCTCTGGCTGATGACCATGACGGCAGCGACTGACTCTCGCTTGATCCTTCAGGCCTGCTCCTTCACTGGAGGGGGCGTGGCTCAACTGATCCACACTGGTGAACCCATCACCCGTGACTGATAGAGAGATCTACCACATGCTGACTCGATACAGACAAGGGCTTCGAGTTCGACATTGAACCTAGCCTCGCAATGAACAGTTGACCTGAGAGAAGCATCTATGAGGTTCACGAATCAATCGTAGCAGCTTCTGCGACCTGAGTGGTAGAGAGTTCTCCGCTGGAGTCCCAGTCTGCTCCTCACCAAGAGCTTTTGGCACCAGTGTCTTCTTGCAGCCAGCGGCCAGCCACCGTAGTGGATAAGAGCATCAATGCCCGTAAGAATGTGCTCCAGATGGCCGGCCTGCCACTTGAGTGCCTTGCGATCCTTGCGGATGCGAGAACACTTCGTTTAGCCACAGTAAGACATTGCTACCAGCACATCTTGCGATTCGTGCGTGGCTTCTGATCAAGTGCTCCACGAATTCGTGGACCCATCGTCTCATTCAGTTTCTACGTAGCTTGTTTGGCTGCGTTGAGCAGGGATCCATTACTCTGTTGTTCATACCAACAGGTGCGCAGGTGGCGTTCCTCAAGAGTGGTGCTTGGTTGAGTGATGGCGCAGGCGTATGATTCCTGCTGCAATGCCCTGATGAAAAACCACCACCTTCACGGTATCCTCATCATCACTGGTACGTTTCCAATCCAATGAAGGACTGAAGATGCGGAGCTCTCTTGATTTGCTTTGCCAACCCTTCGTTTGTGATCACAAGGCGAGCCTTGATGAGCTTGGCAACCAGTGCCACTCGAGATAGCTTGGCAGGTGACCCAATGTCTTTGCAGAGCTGGCACGTAGTCATCCTCCAGTTCATCCTTGGAAATGAGCTCAGCGAGCTTGATCTACCATTTGGTGCCAGAGAGCTTGTCACCACATTGCATGAAGCAGGCCTCTAACGAGAGCCAATGATGACGCTTACACCGATCAATGTCAGCCAAACCGGATTCTTTTCGCTGTACTTGTGTCGAGTTGATCATTTTTGAAGTCGATAGCTAATTTGTTCTATTTCAGCGCAGGCGCACTGTCCCTTTGGGGAGGGTCTGCGTGATGCCATGCATCAGCACCGCGTCTTGTTCGGCTGCTGAAATGAACAGCTTGGTAGTAAGGAACCACCATTGGATGTGGTTAGTGGGCTAGTTCCTGAAGAGGAACTCAGAACGGCGTCACCGTGACGATCAAATCGTTGTAATCCCAGTCAGCGCCACCGGAGCTGAGAAGGTCTTCGAATCCGAAGCTGTTGTCGCCAAACACCTTGAGGTGCTGGCGACCGTCAGCCGCAGTGGTATCTCCTAACGTAAAGAGATTACCTTCGAATGAAACCACGACAGCTGCGTAATAGCCGCTGTCGGATGCTCCAACTTCCCATGTCGCAAGACTCTTTGCTTGACCACCAGCCGCTATGCTGAAGTCCACGAGATTGTCGCGTACAGCAGTTCTAAACGCCTCGCCTTCGCTAGCAGAAACTCCGGCGACTTGGCTGAGTGGTTTGCCTGTCACAGGATCTACATCGAGCTTTACGAAGCTTAGGGTGTTGATGTTCTCGGAGTCTGTAACGATCGAGAGGTTCAGTGTTAACTTGCCTTCTTGTAGATTTGTGAGATCGAGGATGCCATCAGAGCTTGTACGCTGCTGACTTGCCAGCGAGACCACCGATTCGAACGGATCCAATGGTGTGCTGTCGACATCAACGATCAGATCGTTGAAATCAGAGTCAGGGCTAGGATCTCCATTGTCGTCAAGAGAAACACGATAGCGTTCGCCGATCTTTTCGATGCGGAGAGCAGGATCGACGTTTTCGTTGTCGTCATTGCTGTTCTGTACGAATCTTAGGGTTTCACCCACGCCCAGGAACAACTCCTTGCCGCCCAGGAAGGTGGCCTGCGCAGTAGCACCGACACTCCCAATCGATGTCTCCTGGCCGTTGGCAAGACGCTTCACAAGATCGAAGCTGTTTTGTAGCGCTGAGTTTGCGATTACGGCATTGAGGTCCAGCCAAAGGCCTGTTCCCTGGCCAGTGCCAGCCACCACTGTGAGCCCTTGACCATCGCTTGAAATCACTAACTTGGGCGGTTCGGCATTCGTGGCCTGGAAGGTAATCACAGCGTCATTGAAGTCCCAGTCCGCAGAGCCACTTGGTAAATCTTCAAAGCCGAAGCTATTGGCCCCAAGCACTTTAATGTGCTGTTTCTGATCGCTGCTCGATGATGCACCAAAGGTGTAGATCGCTCCTGTCGGCGTTATCAATACAGGTGCGTACACCCCGGCTTGGCTGCCTTGCAGCGCTACGCTAAGCCCAGCAACTGTCTGTTTCCCAGATTGCGTGTAGCTGAAGCTCAGCAGATTCCTGCGAACTGCTTCATCAAAGTCTGCGCCTGCGGATGGGGCCAAGCCACCTACCGTGCCGAGAGGGGTTCCGTTGACGTCAGTGTCAACCTTCACTAGGCCGAATCTGTTGTTAAAGTCACTTTCGGTTGTTACATCCATACTCAGCATGATTCCATTGGCTGAGATCCAGCTGAGATCCAGATAGGCTTGATCGGATGCCTGTTGAAACTTTGCGAGCTTTGTACTTTGAGGGAAGGGGTCAAAGGTTGAGGTTTTTACCTTGAGTACAAGGTCATTAAAGTCGTTGTCGTCGCTGTTGTCGTCAAGTCGCACGATGACACGTTCACCGTCGCTGCTTATAGACAAAGCGGGAGAATCATTGGCTGGCAGATTACCCCTGACTTGGATGAACTGAAGTTGATCACCAACGGCAAGCTTTACACGGGTATCTCCTAGAAAGCCGGAATCCGGAGTTGCTCCAATGGAGCCAACTCTGGATTGGCTGCCGTCGGAGGAGATCCGCACGAGATCAAGCCCGTTTTGCTTCAGTGCATTCGCTAGAACGACTGAGAGGTCGACCCAGAGCTCATCCCCCTCCGTTCCGATTACCTCCAATCCCGTGCCATCATTGGTGGGAACGAGGATTGCGGGGCCGCGATCGTCATCTTTGAGAGCGCCTGGATCGGTATTACCGGTGTTGTTATCAGGGTAGATATTGCCGGTGCCGTCATCATTGATGGTGGCAGTGCCAGTGGAGAGTGCGCCGCCGGTGGGGGTAACAGCGAGCTGGAAGGTTTCCGGACCCTCAAAGGTGCTGTCGTCGTTGATGGCAACACGAACGAGGAGGGAGCCGTTGATCAGATTAACGGTGCCGGAGGAGTAGTTGACCCAGGTGGAGCCGTTGAAGTATTGGATCTGGGTGCCGGTGTCGGTGCCAAGAGCGGCGTCATTGGTGGCACCGTCGGCATCATTTTGGAGGCCAAGGGTAACGGGCTGATTGCCAGTACCAGAGACGGAGAAGACCGCGAAGGGTGAGTTTTCGTTAACGGAGATGTTGTTAACAGAGACGGCGCGATCGTCATCTTTGAGAGCGCCTGGATCGGTATTACCGGTGTTGTTATCAGGGTAGATATTGCCGGTGCCGTCATCATTGATGGTGGCAGTGCCAGTGGAGAGTGCGCCGCCGGTGGGAGTGACGGCGAGCTGGAAGGTTTCCGGACCCTCAAAGGTGCTGTCGTCGTTGATGGCAACACGAACGAGGAGGGAGCCGTTGATCAGGTCAACGGTGCCGGAGGTGTAGTTGACCCAGGTGGAGCCGTTGAAGTACTGGATCTGGGTGCCGGTGTCAGTACCAAGAGCGGCGTCATTGGTGGCACCGTCGGCATCATTTTGGAGGCCAAGGGTAACGGGCTGATTGCCAGTACCAGAGACGGAGAAGACCGCGAAGGGCGAGTTTTCGTTAACGGAGATGTTGTTAACAGAGACGGCGCGATCGTCATCTTTGAGAGCGCCTGGATCGGTATTACCGGTGTTGTTATCAGGGTAGATATTGCCGGTGCCGTCATCATTGATGGTGGCAGTGCCAGTGGAGAGTGCGCCGCCGGTGGGGGTAACAGCGAGCTGGAAGGTTTCCGGACCCTCAAAGGTGCTGTCGTCGTTGATGGCAACACGAACGAGGAGGGAGCCGTTGATCAGATCAACGGTGCCGGAGGTGTAGTTGACCCAGGTGGAGCCGTTGAAGTATTGGATCTGGGTGCCGGTGTCGGTGCCAAGAGCGGCGTCATTGGTGGCACCGTCGGCATCATTTTGGAGGCCAAGGGTAACGGGCTGATTGCCAGTACCAGAGACAGTGAAGACCGCGAAGGGTGAGTTTTCGTTAACGGAGATGTTGTTAACAGAGACGGCGCGATCGTCATCTTTGAGAGCGCCTGGATCGGTATTACCGGTGTTGTTATCAGGGTAGATATTGCCGGTGCCGTCATCATTGATGGTGGCAGTGCCAGTGGAGAGTGCGCCGCCGGTGGGGGTAACAGCGAGCTGGAAGGTTTCCGGACCCTCAAAGGTGCTGTCGTCGTTGATGGCAACACGAACGAGGAGGGAGCCGTTGATCAGATCAACGGTGCCGGAGGTGTAGTTGACCCAGGTGGAGCCGTTGAAGTATTGGATCTGGGTGCCGGTGTCGGTGCCAAGAGCGGCGTCATTGGTGGCACCGTCGGCATCATTTTGGAGGCCAAGGGTAACGGGCTGATTGCCAGTACCAGAGACAGTGAAGACCGCGAAGGGTGAGTTTTCGTTAACGGAGATGTTGTTAACAGAGACGGCGCGATCGTCATCTTTGAGAGCGCCTGGATCGGTATTACCGGTGTTGTTATCAGGGTAGATATTGCCGGTGCCGTCATCATTGATGGTGGCAGTGCCAGTGGAGAGTGCGCCGCCGGTGGGAGTGACGGCGAGCTGGAAGGTTTCCGGACCCTCAAAGGTGCTGTCGTCGTTGATGGCAACACGAACGAGGAGGGAGCCGTTGATCAGGTCAACGGTGCCGGAGGTGTAGTTGACCCAGGTGGAGCCGTTGAAGTACTGGATCTGGGTGCCGGTGTCAGTACCAAGAGCGGCGTCATTGGTGGCACCGTCGGCATCATTTTGGAGGCCAAGGGTAACGGGCTGATTGCCAGTACCAGAGACGGAGAAGACCGCGAAGGGCGAGTTTTCGTTAACGGAGATGTTGTTAACAGAGACGGCGCGATCGTCATCTTTGAGAGCGCCTGGATCGGTATTACCGGTGTTGTTATCAGGGTAGATATTGCCGGTGCCGTCATCATTGATGGTGGCAGTGCCAGTGGAGAGTGCGCCGCCGGTGGGGGTAACAGCGAGCTGGAAGGTTTCCGGACCCTCAAAGGTGCTGTCGTCGTTGATGGCAACACGAACGAGGAGGGAGCCGTTGATCAGATCAACGGTGCCGGAGGTGTAGTTGACCCAGGTGGAGCCGTTGAAGTATTGGATCTGGGTGCCGGTGTCGGTGCCAAGAGCGGCGTCATTGGTGGCACCGTCGGCATCATTTTGGAGGCCAAGGGTAACGGGCTGATTGCCAGTACCAGAGACAGTGAAGACCGCGAAGGGCGAGTTTTCGTTAACGGAGATGTTGTTAACAGAGACGGCGCGATCGTCATCTTTGAGAGCGCCTGGATCGGTATTACCGGTGTTGTTATCAGGGTAGATATTGCCGGTGCCGTCATCATTGATGGTGGCAGTGCCAGTGGAGAGTGCGCCGCCGGTGGGGGTAACAGCGAGCTGGAAGGTTTCCGGACCCTCAAAGGTGCTGTCGTCGTTGATGGCAACACGAACGAGGAGGGAGCCGTTGATCAGATCAACGGTGCCGGAGGAGTAGTTGACCCAGGTGGAGCCGTTGAAGTATTGGATCTGGGTGCCGGTGTCGGTGCCAAGAGCGGCGTCATTGGTGGCACCGTCGGCATCATTTTGTAGAGCAAGGGTAACGGGCTGATTGCCAGTACCAGAGACGGAGAAGACCGCGAAGGGCGAGTTTTCGTTAACGGAGATGTTGTTAACAGAGACGGCGCGATCGTCATCTTTGAGAGCGCCTGGATCGGTATTACCGGTGTTGTTATCAGGGTAGATATTGCCGGTGCCGTCATCATTGATGGTGGCAGTGCCAGTGGAGAGTGCGCCGCCGGTGGGAGTGACGGCGAGCTGGAAGGTTTCCGGACCCTCAAAGGTGCTGTCGTCGTTGATGGCAACACGAACGAGGAGGGAGCCGTTGATCAGATTAACGGTGCCGGAGGAGTAGTTGACCCAGGTGGAGCCGTTGAAGTATTGGATCTGGGTGCCGGTGTCGGTGCCAAGAGCGGCGTCATTGGTGGCACCGTCGGCATCATTTTGGAGGCCAAGGGTAACGGGCTGATTGCCAGTACCAGAGACGGAGAAGACCGCGAAGGGTGAGTTTTCGTTAACGGAGATGTTGTTAACAGAGACGGCGCGATCGTCATCTTTGAGAGCGCCTGGATCGGTATTACCGGTGTTGTTATCAGGGTAGATATTGCCGGTGCCGTCATCATTGATGGTGGCAGTGCCAGTGGAGAGTGCGCCGCCGGTGGGGGTAACAGCGAGCTGGAAGGTTTCCGGACCCTCAAAGGTGCTGTCGTCGTTGATGGCAACACGAACGAGGAGGGAGCCGTTGATCAGATTAACGGTGCCGGAGGAGTAGTTGACCCAGGTGGAGCCGTTGAAGTATTGGATCTGGGTGCCGGTGTCGGTGCCAAGAGCGGCGTCATTGGTGGCACCGTCGGCATCATTTTGGAGGCCAAGGGTAACGGGCTGATTGCCAGTACCAGAGACAGTGAAGACCGCGAAGGGTGAGTTTTCGTTAACGGAGATGTTGTTAACAGAGACGGCGCGATCGTCATCTTTGAGAGCGCCTGGATCGGTATTACCGGTGTTGTTATCAGGGTAGATATTGCCGGTGCCGTCATCATTGATGGTGGCAGTGCCAGTGGAGAGTGCGCCGCCGGTGGGGGTAACAGCGAGCTGGAAGGTTTCCGGACCCTCAAAGGTGCTGTCGTCGTTGATGGCAACACGAACGAGGAGGGAGCCGTTGATCAGATCAACGGTGCCGGAGGTGTAGTTGACCCAGGTGGAGCCGTTGAAGTACTGGATCTGGGTGCCGGTGTCAGTACCAAGAGCGGCGTCATTGGTAGCACCGTCGGCATCATTTTGTAGAGCAAGGGTAACGGGCTGATTGCCAGTACCAGAGACGGAGAAGACCGCGAAGGGTGAGTTTTCGTTAACGGAGATGTTGTTAACAGAGACGGCGCGATCGTCATCTTTGAGAGCGCCTGGATCGGTATTACCGGTGTTGTTATCAGGGTAGATATTGCCGGTGCCGTCATCATTGATGGTGGCAGTGCCAGTGGAGAGTGCGCCGCCGGTGGGGGTAACAGCGAGCTGGAAGGTTTCCGGACCCTCAAAGGTGCTGTCGTCGTTGATGGCAACACGAACGAGGAGGGAGCCGTTGATCAGATTAACGGTGCCGGAGGAGTAGTTGACCCAGGTGGAGCCGTTGAAGTATTGGATCTGGGTGCCGGTGTCGGTGCCAAGAGCGGCGTCATTGGTGGCACCGTCGGCATCATTTTGGAGGCCAAGGGTAACGGGCTGATTGCCAGTACCAGAGACGGAGAAGACCGCGAAGGGTGAGTTTTCGTTAACGGAGATGTTGTTAACAGAGACGGCGCGATCGTCATCTTTGAGAGCGCCTGGATCGGTATTACCGGTGTTGTTATCAGGGTAGATATTGCCGGTGCCGTCATCATTGATGGTGGCAGTGCCAGTGGAGAGTGCGCCGCCGGTGGGGGTAACAGCGAGCTGGAAGGTTTCCGGACCCTCAAAGGTGCTGTCGTCGTTGATGGCAACACGAACGAGGAGGGAGCCGTTGATCAGATCAACGGTGCCGGAGGTGTAGTTGACCCAGGTGGAGCCGTTGAAGTATTGGATCTGGGTGCCGGTGTCGGTGCCAAGAGCGGCGTCATTGGTGGCACCGTCGGCATCATTTTGGAGGCCAAGGGTAACGGGCTGATTGCCAGTACCAGAGACAGTGAAGACCGCGAAGGGTGAGTTTTCGTTAACGGAGATGTTGTTAACAGAGACGGCGCGATCGTCATCTTTGAGAGCGCCTGGATCGGTATTACCGGTGTTGTTATCAGGGTAGATATTGCCGGTGCCGTCATCATTGATGGTGGCAGTGCCAGTGGAGAGTGCGCCGCCGGTGGGGGTAACAGCGAGCTGGAAGGTTTCCGGACCCTCAAAGGTGCTGTCGTCGTTGATGGCAACACGAACGAGGAGGGAGCCGTTGATCAGATTAACGGTGCCGGAGGAGTAGTTGACCCAGGTGGAGCCGTTGAAGTATTGGATCTGGGTGCCGGTGTCGGTGCCAAGAGCGGCGTCATTGGTGGCACCGTCGGCATCATTTTGGAGGCCAAGGGTAACGGGCTGATTGCCAGTACCAGAGACGGAGAAGACCGCGAAGGGTGAGTTTTCGTTAACGGAGATGTTGTTAACAGAGACGGCGCGATCGTCATCTTTGAGAGCGCCTGGATCGGTATTACCGGTGTTGTTATCAGGGTAGATATTGCCGGTGCCGTCATCATTGATGGTGGCAGTGCCAGTGGAGAGTGCGCCGCCGGTGGGGGTAACAGCGAGCTGGAAGGTTTCCGGACCCTCAAAGGTGCTGTCGTCGTTGATGGCAACACGAACGAGGAGGGAGCCGTTGATCAGATTAACGGTGCCGGAGGAGTAGTTGACCCAGGTGGAGCCGTTGAAGTATTGGATCTGGGTGCCGGTGTCGGTGCCAAGAGCGGCGTCATTGGTGGCACCGTCGGCATCATTTTGGAGGCCAAGGGTAACGGGCTGATTGCCAGTACCAGAGACGGAGAAGACCGCGAAGGGTGAGTTTTCGTTAACGGAGATGTTGTTAACAGAGACGGCGCGATCGTCATCTTTGAGAGCGCCTGGATCGGTATTACCGGTGTTGTTATCAGGGTAGATATTGCCGGTGCCGTCATCATTGATGGTGGCAGTGCCAGTGGAGAGTGCGCCGCCGGTGGGGGTAACAGCGAGCTGGAAGGTTTCCGGACCCTCAAAGGTGCTGTCGTCGTTGATGGCAACACGAACGAGGAGGGAGCCGTTGATCAGATCAACGGTGCCGGAGGTGTAGTTGACCCAGGTGGAGCCGTTGAAGTATTGGATCTGGGTGCCGGTGTCGGTGCCAAGAGCGGCGTCATTGGTGGCACCGTCGGCATCATTTTGGAGGCCAAGGGTAACGGGCTGATTGCCAGTACCAGAGACAGTGAAGACCGCGAAGGGTGAGTTTTCGTTAACGGAGATGTTGTTAACAGAGACGGCGCGATCGTCATCTTTGAGAGCGCCTGGATCGGTATTACCGGTGTTGTTATCAGGGTAGATATTGCCGGTGCCGTCATCATTGATGGTGGCAGTGCCAGTGGAGAGTGCGCCGCCGGTGGGGGTAACAGCGAGCTGGAAGGTTTCCGGACCCTCAAAGGTGCTGTCGTCGTTGATGGCAACACGAACGAGGAGGGAGCCGTTGATCAGATCAACGGTGCCGGAGGAGTAGTTGACCCAGGTGGAGCCGTTGAAGTATTGGATCTGGGTGCCGGTGTCGGTGCCAAGAGCGGCGTCATTGGTGGCACCGTCGGCATCATTTTGGAGGCCAAGGGTAACGGGCTGATTGCCAGTACCAGAGACAGTGAAGACCGCGAAGGGTGAGTTTTCGTTAACGGAGATGTTGTTAACAGAGACGGCGCGATCGTCATCTTTGAGAGCGCCTGGATCGGTATTACCGGTGTTGTTATCAGGGTAGATATTGCCGGTGCCGTCATCATTGATGGTGGCAGTGCCAGTGGAGAGTGCGCCGCCGGTGGGAGTGACGGCGAGCTGGAAGGTTTCCGGACCCTCAAAGGTGCTGTCGTCGTTGATGGCAACACGAACGAGGAGGGAGCCGTTGATCAGATTAACGGTGCCGGAGGAGTAGTTGACCCAGGTGGAGCCGTTGAAGTATTGGATCTGGGTGCCGGTGTCGGTGCCAAGAGCGGCGTCATTGGTGGCACCGTCGGCATCATTTTGGAGGCCAAGGGTAACGGGCTGATTGCCAGTACCAGAGACGGAGAAGACCGCGAAGGGTGAGTTTTCGTTAACGGAGATGTTGTTAACAGAGACGGCGCGATCGTCATCTTTGAGAGCGCCTGGATCGGTATTACCGGTGTTGTTATCAGGGTAGATATTGCCGGTGCCGTCATCATTGATGGTGGCAGTGCCAGTGGAGAGTGCGCCGCCGGTGGGGGTAACAGCGAGCTGGAAGGTTTCCGGACCCTCAAAGGTGCTGTCGTCGTTGATGGCAACACGAACGAGGAGGGAGCCGTTGATCAGATTAACGGTGCCGGAGGAGTAGTTGACCCAGGTGGAGCCGTTGAAGTATTGGATCTGGGTGCCGGTGTCGGTGCCAAGAGCGGCGTCATTGGTGGCACCGTCGGCATCATTTTGGAGGCCAAGGGTAACGGGCTGATTGCCAGTACCAGAGACAGTGAAGACCGCGAAGGGTGAGTTTTCGTTAACGGAGATGTTGTTAACAGAGACGGCGCGATCGTCATCTTTGAGAGCGCCTGGATCGGTATTACCGGTGTTGTTATCAGGGTAGATATTGCCGGTGCCGTCATCATTGATGGTGGCAGTGCCAGTGGAGAGTGCGCCGCCGGTGGGGGTAACAGCGAGCTGGAAGGTTTCCGGACCCTCAAAGGTGCTGTCGTCGTTGATGGCAACACGAACGAGGAGGGAGCCGTTGATCAGATCAACGGTGCCGGAGGTGTAGTTGACCCAGGTGGAGCCGTTGAAGTATTGGATCTGGGTGCCGGTGTCGGTACCAAGAGCGGCGTCATTGGTGGCACCGTCGGCATCATTTTGTAGAGCAAGGGTAACGGGCTGATTGCCAGTACCAGAGACGGAGAAGACCGCGAAGGGTGAGTTTTCGTTAACGGAGATGTTGTTAACAGAGACGGCGCGATCGTCATCTTTGAGAGCGCCTGGATCGGTATTACCGGTGTTGTTATCAGGGTAGATATTGCCGGTGCCGTCATCATTGATGGTGGCAGTGCCAGTGGAGAGTGCGCCGCCGGTGGGGGTAACAGCGAGCTGGAAGGTTTCCGGACCCTCAAAGGTGCTGTCGTCGTTGATGGCAACACGAACGAGGAGGGAGCCGTTGATCAGATTAACGGTGCCGGAGGAGTAGTTGACCCAGGTGGAGCCGTTGAAGTATTGGATCTGGGTGCCGGTGTCGGTGCCAAGAGCGGCGTCATTGGTGGCACCGTCGGCATCATTTTGGAGGCCAAGGGTAACGGGCTGATTGCCAGTACCAGAGACGGAGAAGACCGCGAAGGGTGAGTTTTCGTTAACGGAGATGTTGTTAACAGAGACGGCGCGATCGTCATCTTTGAGAGCGCCTGGATCGGTATTACCGGTGTTGTTATCAGGGTAGATATTGCCGGTGCCGTCATCATTGATGGTGGCAGTGCCAGTGGAGAGTGCGCCGCCGGTGGGGGTAACAGCGAGCTGGAAGGTTTCCGGACCCTCAAAGGTGCTGTCGTCGTTGATGGCAACACGAACGAGGAGGGAGCCGTTGATCAGATCAACGGTGCCGGAGGTGTAGTTGACCCAGGTGGAGCCGTTGAAGTATTGGATCTGGGTGCCGGTGTCGGTGCCAAGAGCGGCGTCATTGGTGGCACCGTCGGCATCATTTTGGAGGCCAAGGGTAACGGGCTGATTGCCAGTACCAGAGACAGTGAAGACCGCGAAGGGTGAGTTTTCGTTAACGGAGATGTTGTTAACAGAGACGGCGCGATCGTCATCTTTGAGAGCGCCTGGATCGGTATTACCGGTGTTGTTATCAGGGTAGATATTGCCGGTGCCGTCATCATTGATGGTGGCAGTGCCAGTGGAGAGTGCGCCGCCGGTGGGGGTAACAGCGAGCTGGAAGGTTTCCGGACCCTCAAAGGTGCTGTCGTCGTTGATGGCAACACGAACGAGGAGGGAGCCGTTGATCAGATTAACGGTGCCGGAGGAGTAGTTGACCCAGGTGGAGCCGTTGAAGTATTGGATCTGGGTGCCGGTGTCGGTGCCAAGAGCGGCGTCATTGGTGGCACCGTCGGCATCATTTTGGAGGCCAAGGGTAACGGGCTGATTGCCAGTACCAGAGACGGAGAAGACCGCGAAGGGTGAGTTTTCGTTAACGGAGATGTTGTTAACAGAGACGGCGCGATCGTCATCTTTGAGAGCGCCTGGATCGGTATTACCGGTGTTGTTATCAGGGTAGATATTGCCGGTGCCGTCATCATTGATGGTGGCAGTGCCAGTGGAGAGTGCGCCGCCGGTGGGGGTAACAGCGAGCTGGAAGGTTTCCGGACCCTCAAAGGTGCTGTCGTCGTTGATGGCAACACGAACGAGGAGGGAGCCGTTGATCAGATTAACGGTGCCGGAGGAGTAGTTGACCCAGGTGGAGCCGTTGAAGTATTGGATCTGGGTGCCGGTGTCGGTGCCAAGAGCGGCGTCATTGGTGGCACCGTCGGCATCATTTTGGAGGCCAAGGGTAACGGGCTGATTGCCAGTACCAGAGACGGAGAAGACCGCGAAGGGTGAGTTTTCGTTAACGGAGATGTTGTTAACAGAGACGGCGCGATCGTCATCTTTGAGAGCGCCTGGATCGGTATTACCGGTGTTGTTATCAGGGTAGATATTGCCGGTGCCGTCATCATTGATGGTGGCAGTGCCAGTGGAGAGTGCGCCGCCGGTGGGGGTAACAGCGAGCTGGAAGGTTTCCGGACCCTCAAAGGTGCTGTCGTCGTTGATGGCAACACGAACGAGGAGGGAGCCGTTGATCAGATCAACGGTGCCGGAGGTGTAGTTGACCCAGGTGGAGCCGTTGAAGTATTGGATCTGGGTGCCGGTGTCGGTGCCAAGAGCGGCGTCATTGGTGGCACCGTCGGCATCATTTTGGAGGCCAAGGGTAACGGGCTGATTGCCAGTACCAGAGACAGTGAAGACCGCGAAGGGTGAGTTTTCGTTAACGGAGATGTTGTTAACAGAGACGGCGCGATCGTCATCTTTGAGAGCGCCTGGATCGGTATTACCGGTGTTGTTATCAGGGTAGATATTGCCGGTGCCGTCATCATTGATGGTGGCAGTGCCAGTGGAGAGTGCGCCGCCGGTGGGGGTAACAGCGAGCTGGAAGGTTTCCGGACCCTCAAAGGTGCTGTCGTCGTTGATGGCAACACGAACGAGGAGGGAGCCGTTGATCAGATCAACGGTGCCGGAGGAGTAGTTGACCCAGGTGGAGCCGTTGAAGTATTGGATCTGGGTGCCGGTGTCGGTGCCAAGAGCGGCGTCATTGGTGGCACCGTCGGCATCATTTTGGAGGCCAAGGGTAACGGGCTGATTGCCAGTACCAGAGACAGTGAAGACCGCGAAGGGTGAGTTTTCGTTAACGGAGATGTTGTTAACAGAGACGGCGCGATCGTCATCTTTGAGAGCGCCTGGATCGGTATTACCGGTGTTGTTATCAGGGTAGATATTGCCGGTGCCGTCATCATTGATGGTGGCAGTGCCAGTGGAGAGTGCGCCGCCGGTGGGAGTGACGGCGAGCTGGAAGGTTTCCGGACCCTCAAAGGTGCTGTCGTCGTTGATGGCAACACGAACGAGGAGGGAGCCGTTGATCAGGTCAACGGTGCCGGAGGAGTAGTTGACCCAGGTGGAGCCGTTGAAGTACTGGATCTGGGTGCCGGTGTCAGTACCAAGAGCGGCGTCATTGGTAGCACCGTCGGCATCATTTTGCAGGGCAAGGGTAACGGGCTGATTGCCAGTGCCAGAGACAGTGAAGACCGCGAAGGGTGAGTTTTCGTTAACGGAGATGTTGTTAACAGAGACGGCGCGATCGTCATCTTTGAGAGCGCCTGGATCGGTATTACCGGTGTTGTTATCAGGGTAGATATTGCCGGTGCCGTCATCATTGATGGTGGCAGTGCCAGTGGAGAGTGCGCCGCCGGTGGGGGTAACAGCGAGCTGGAAGGTTTCCGGACCCTCAAAGGTGCTGTCGTCGTTGATGGCAACACGAACGAGGAGGGAGCCGTTGATCAGATCAACGGTGCCGGAGGTGTAGTTGACCCAGGTGGAGCCGTTGAAGTATTGGATCTGGGTGCCGGTGTCGGTGCCAAGAGCGGCGTCATTGGTGGCACCGTCGGCATCATTTTGTAGAGCAAGGGTAACGGGCTGATTGCCAGTACCAGAGACGGAGAAGACCGCGAAGGGCGAGTTTTCGTTAACGGAGATGTTGTTAACAGAGACGGCGCGATCGTCATCTTTGAGAGCGCCTGGATCGGTATTACCGGTGTTGTTATCAGGGTAGATATTGCCGGTGCCGTCATCATTGATGGTGGCAGTGCCAGTGGAGAGTGCGCCGCCGGTGGGGGTAACAGCGAGCTGGAAGGTTTCCGGACCCTCAAAGGTGCTGTCGTCGTTGATGGCAACACGAACGAGGAGGGAGCCGTTGATCAGATTAACGGTGCCGGAGGAGTAGTTGACCCAGGTGGAGCCGTTGAAGTATTGGATCTGGGTGCCGGTGTCGGTGCCAAGAGCGGCGTCATTGGTGGCACCGTCGGCATCATTTTGGAGGCCAAGGGTAACGGGCTGATTGCCAGTACCAGAGACAGTGAAGACCGCGAAGGGTGAGTTTTCGTTAACGGAGATGTTGTTAACAGAGACGGCGCGATCGTCATCTTTGAGAGCGCCTGGATCGGTATTACCGGTGTTGTTATCAGGGTAGATATTGCCGGTGCCGTCATCATTGATGGTGGCAGTGCCAGTGGAGAGTGCGCCGCCGGTGGGGGTAACAGCGAGCTGGAAGGTTTCCGGACCCTCAAAGGTGCTGTCGTCGTTGATGGCAACACGAACGAGGAGGGAGCCGTTGATCAGATCAACGGTGCCGGAGGTGTAGTTGACCCAGGTGGAGCCGTTGAAGTATTGGATCTGGGTGCCGGTGTCGGTGCCAAGAGCGGCGTCATTGGTGGCACCGTCGGCATCATTTTGGAGGCCAAGGGTAACGGGCTGATTGCCAGTACCAGAGACAGTGAAGACCGCGAAGGGTGAGTTTTCGTTAACGGAGATGTTGTTAACAGAGACGGCGCGATCGTCATCTTTGAGAGCGCCTGGATCGGTATTACCGGTGTTGTTATCAGGGTAGATATTGCCGGTGCCGTCATCATTGATGGTGGCAGTGCCAGTGGAGAGTGCGCCGCCGGTGGGGGTAACAGCGAGCTGGAAGGTTTCCGGACCCTCAAAGGTGCTGTCGTCGTTGATGGCAACACGAACGAGGAGGGAGCCGTTGATCAGATCAACGGTGCCGGAGGTGTAGTTGACCCAGGTGGAGCCGTTGAAGTACTGGATCTGGGTGCCGGTGTCAGTACCAAGAGCGGCGTCATTGGTGGCACCGTCGGCATCATTTTGTAGAGCAAGGGTAACGGGCTGATTGCCAGTACCAGAGACGGAGAAGACCGCGAAGGGTGAGTTTTCGTTAACGGAGATGTTGTTAACAGAGACGGCGCGATCGTCGTCTTTGAGAGCGCCTGGATCGGTATTACCGGTGTTGTTATCAGGGTAGATATTGCCGGTGCCGTCATCATTGATGGTGGCAGTGCCAGTGGAGAGTGCGCCGCCGGTGGGGGTAACAGCGAGCTGGAAGGTTTCCGGACCCTCAAAGGTGCTGTCGTCGTTGATGGCAACACGAACGAGGAGGGAGCCGTTGATCAGATTAACGGTGCCGGAGGAGTAGTTGACCCAGGTGGAGCCGTTGAAGTATTGGATCTGGGTGCCGGTGTCGGTGCCAAGAGCGGCGTCATTGGTGGCACCGTCGGCATCATTTTGGAGGCCAAGGGTAACGGGCTGATTGCCAGTACCAGAGACGGAGAAGACCGCGAAGGGTGAGTTTTCGTTAACGGAGATGTTGTTAACAGAGACGTCATTGTCTATGTTGGTGATGTCAATGACGGCCGTGCGGCCATTAAAGGCAGCATCGGACGAGCTACTTGTGGCTGTGATCGTATACGTGATATTGCCGTCAAGGATGACGTCGTTGACGCCAGTGACGGTTACAATCTGGGGTGAGTTCCAATTGGCTGTTGTAAAGGTAAGTGTAGTAGTGCTCAGGCTGCCTTCGGTGGCGTCTAGGCCTGTGAGCGTGACGGTGACGGTTGCAGATGGTTGAGCTGAGAGCTGCAGACTAAACGTTGCTGATGTGCCGGATTCATTGGTTGTGAGCGGACCTCCCGTGAGCACGAGGTCTTTGCTCACCACGTTGGTGAACGTTGGACCTTGGCTGAAATCGAGCGCGTAGAACGCAGTGCCTGAACCATTGCCGGCGCCTACGGTATAGGTGAGTTGCGACACCTCATCAAAACTGACACGCACACGATAGTTGTCGCCAGTTGTTGTTCCTGGGAGCGCAGTGATATTGCCAGGGCTGCTGCTTGGGTTTGGGGCAAAGCTTGTGGTCGCGCCATTCACTGAAACGGCCAATGCCGTCGAGCTGCTGAGCTCGATGCCGCCGACATCGGTAAACGAAGTGAACTGATTGCCGCCGTTGCCGCTTGAGCTGCTGCTTGTACTGTCAAGGTCATATGAATTAGTAAAGACATTTCTAAGGGTAACGGCTGTGCCATTGGGATTTGTGCCGGCGCTATAACTCCCGCCTTCAATGAATCCCACCGTGAACGAGGCCGAGCCCCCGCTGGAGTTCCATTGGAAGTTTGGCTGAAGGAATCTGGCTGGGGTTCCGCCGAGAGCAGATGTGCTGTATGGGTTATCGGTGCTGTCGAACGCAGTCATCGTGCCCGATGTAATCGAGTTGAATCTGACGATTGCGTCGACGACCTGTCCGTCGATAGTGATTACATTTCTGTACAACCATGTTTCGCCGGCTGTGTTGGCGGATCCTGAGATACGGCGATCGCCGGTGGCGCTTGTATCGTTGACGCGGAAGTCAAGAGATTGCCCTGCAACGTCGATGAACGAGGCGGCGAGGGAAACAGACTGACTCTCAGTCGCAGAGATGGAGAAAGCGGCAAAGGGTGCGCCTTCGTCGACCGAGATAGAATTAACAGGAACGGCGCGATCAACACCTTTGGCCGCGTTGTTTCTGGCTGTACCGTCTGGATTAAAGATGGTACCGGTGCCGTCGTCGACAATGGTGGCGGTGCCTGAGGTGGCATTGCCGCCAGTGGGAGTGGCGGTCAGCGTGAAGGTTGCAGATCCCTTAAAGGTGGCGACGTTGAGGATGGGAACGCGGACTAGGAGAGTGCCTTCGTTGCCATTGAGAGCGACAGAGCCAGTGGAGTAGGCAGTCCAGGTGTTGCCGTTATCAGCGGAGACTTCCAGTGTGTTGGTGACATTGCTGTCAGCGCCGGAGGCCGCGGAGCCGCCGTTGGCAAGGGAGAGGGAAACGTCTTGCCCGAATGCGCCATCAACGGTGAAGACGACGAAGGGAGAGGCCTCGTTGACGGTGGGGCTGTTGACGGTGACGACGTTGTCATCGTCAGTGTTGGTGATGTCAATGAGAGCCTTGCGGCCATTAAAGGCAAGATCGGACGAGCTGCTCTTTGCTGTGATCGTATAGGTGATGTTGCCGTCATGGATGATGTCGTCGACGCCAGTGACGGTTACAATCTGGGGTGAGTTCCAGTTGGAAGTTGTAAATTTCAGGGTAGTGGTGCTCAGGCTGCCTTCGGTGGCGTCTAGGCCTGTGAGCGTGACGGTGACGGTTGCAGATGGTTGAGCTGAAAGCTGCAGACTCAACGTTGCCGATGTGCCGGATTCATTGGTTGTGAGAGGGCCTCCTGTGAGCACGAGATCTTTGCTCACCACGTTGGTGAACCTTGGGCCTTGGCTGAAATCGAGCGCGTAGAACGCAGTGCCTGAACCATTGCCGGCGCCTACGGTGTAGGTTAACTCCGACACCTCATCAAAATTGACACGTACACGATAGTTGTCGCCAGCTGTTGTTCCTGGTAGCGCAGTGATAATGCCAGGGATGTTGGCTGGGTTTGGCGCAAAGCTTGTGGTCGCGCCATTCACTGAAACGACCAATTCCGTCGAGCTGCTGAGCTCGAGGCCGTCGACATCGGCAAATGAAATGAAGCGATTGCCGCCGCTGCCGGTTGGGCTGTTGCTTGAGCTGCTAAGGCCATATGAATTGACAATGACATTTCTAAGGGTGACGGCTGTGCCCTTCGGATTTGTGCCGTCGCTGTAGCTACCGCCTTGAATGAATCTCACCCTGAACGAAGCTGAACCCCCGCTGGAGCTCCAGATGAAGTTTGGCTGCAGGAATCTGACTGGCGTTCCGCCGAGGACGGATGTGCTGTATGGGTTCGATTTGCTGTCGAACGCAGTCATGGTGCCCGATGTAATCGAGTTGAATGTGACGATTGCGTCGACGACCTGTCCGTCGATCGTGATTACATTTCTGTACAACCATGTTTCGCCGGCTGTGTTGGCGGATCCTGCGATGCGTCGATCGCCGGAGGGGCTGAGATCGTTGACGCTGAAGTCAAGAGGCTGCCCTGCAACGTCGATGAACCGGGAGAGGCTCCATGGCCACGTCCTTAACTGACTTGGATTGAAGATGGGTGGCAGCGAGTCTGTCCCGTCGTTCGTATCGCTGATCGACCAGGACTCAAGGTTCATGCCTTCAATGCGCCGCGAGGTTGCTGCGACCTTGGCTCCTGTGAGTTCCTGCAGCAGCGCCACGAAGCCACGGTCAGCGCCCACCTCGCAGCTCCACAAGGCGATGGTGCCTATCTGCCACTGGTTCAACAGATCAGCATTGGCCATCAGGCTGGCCGCATCAATCCAATGGCCGCCGATCTGGATGGCGCCGGGCCGGCCGTGGCCCACCACGTGCAGGGTGCCCACCGGCTGAGACTTAAGCCGGCGATGGCGAAGCTCTTCGCTGATGGTTCGCAGCGGGTTGTGGCAATGTCCCAGCGCCACCAGATCGTGCAGGGCGCTTGGAAGCAGCTCGCCGATTCGCGGGCATAGGCCATCCGCCACGATCAGGGATTTGGTGGCGACGGCTGACTGCACCAACGAACGGGTCTGCATCTGGATGGGCACTGCCACAACAGCCTCACCATACATGAAGCCAATTCTCACCAAGCCGACAGCTCTAAGCCATCATCCTTTAAGCGAGGAAATGGCGGGACAACGTGATCGCGATCCGATTGGGATGCTGCAGAGCGGATGTATGGCCAACCCCGCAGGCAGGCGCTCAGAAAGGCCTCATTGTTCGGCCAGCGGCGCTCGATCGCGGTGGTCTCCAGCTGGGCGAGACCGGCTTGCAAGGTCCCGCGCAGCATCTGCTCCCCTATCAGCCGTTCGTGCAGCTGCGCGATCAGTCGCTGCAGGCGCTCGGGCTGCAGATGGCCTGGGTTTTCACCCTCGGGAGTGGCCTTCGGGGCGGCCAGGTCCAGCTGGCAGCTCTTTCGGCATCGATCAGCAGGCAGGCCTCAGGCACCACTGACAGCGCCCGGCGGTGTGGCCAGGTTGACAGCTCGCCGGGTTGCCACCGACCTGCCAGGGGGCGCCCACGACAGGCCATGTCTTCGCTGGCTCTTTCCTCTCTGGGATTGGCTTTTCTGGGATGGGCGATGCCGGTTTCGAACCAGCGACATCCTGCTTGTAAGGCAGGCGCTCTACCGCTGAGCTAATCGCCCCAGGTGCGCATTCTGGCCGTGTCACCCCCCATGCTGGCAACTATCCGGCGCCCGCACCTCGATGGCCAGTGGCCGCAGCCACGACCGTGCCATCTGCTGGCTATGCGTGCCCTTCGGGCTGCTGTGGTGGCCGTGGCTGGGTCTGGCCGGGGTGGTGAGCGGCTGCAGCGGCTTCCTGGTGGGGGGCTTGTGGCTGTCCCCCGACCTCGACACCGTCTCGCGGCCGCTGCGCCGCTGGGGGCCGCTGGCGGTGCTCTGGTATCCCTATCGCCGCTGCCTGCGGCATCGCTCGATCGCCTCCCACGGTCCGCTGCTGGGCACCGCCCTGCGCCTGGCCTACCTGGCGGTGTGGCTGCTGGTGCTCAGCCTGCTGCTGCAGCCCTTCGGCGCCCCCTCCCCGCGCACACTCGCCGCTGGACTGCAGACGTTATGGAGCGTCCACGGCCCGCTGGTGCTGGTGGGCCTGGCCGGGCTGGAAGCCAGCAGCTGGCTGCATCTGCTCCAGGACGGCGACCCCGATGTGCGGCTGCCGCGCCGCTGGCGCCCCCGGCGCCGGCGCCCGCGCGGCGTCAGCGCCCGGTCCGTGAGACGGTGAGGGGGAAGGGCGCTGCGCCCCCCTCATGCCTCGCCATGCCAGCTGAATCCGATCCCAGCGCATCGCGTGAAGTCGCGGCTCTGATCGCCGTGGTGGAGCGCCTGCGCGATCCCGTGCAGGGCTGCCCCTGGGACCTGGAGCAAACCCACAGCTCCTTGATCCCCTACGTACTGGAGGAGGCCCACGAGGTAGCCGACGCCATCCGCCACGGCGACGACGCCCACCTGCAGGAGGAACTGGGCGACCTGCTGTTGCAGGTGCTGCTGCATGCGCAGATCGCCAGCGAGGCCGGGCGCTTCGATCTGGCTGCGATCGCCCGCGGCCTGCGTCAGAAACTGGTGCGCCGCCACCCCCATGTGTTCGCCGCCGCGGCTGAGGCCAACCGGGGCCAGGCCGGCGACAGTGCCGCCGTGCGCCGCAGCTGGGAGGCGATCAAGGCCGAGGAGCAGGAGCACCACCGGCAACAGGAGCAGGTCGCTGCCGCCAGCAGTGGGCCCAACACTGGTGAGCCGTTCACCGGCCAGCCCGGCTCGGCGCCGCTCAGTGCCCGCCTGGCCCGCAAGCTGCGTGGTCAGCCGGCGCTGGCTGGCGCCATGACCCTCTCGCGCAAGGCCGCCGCCGCCGGCTTCGAGTGGGAAAGCATGGCGGGCGTGTGGGCCAAGGTGGAAGAGGAGCTGGCCGAGTTGCGCGAGGCGGTGGCCAGCGGCGATCGCGCCCATGCCGAATCGGAGCTGGGCGATGTGATCTTCACGCTGGTGAATGTGGCCCGCTGGTGCGGGCTCGATCCCGACGAGGGCCTGGCGGGCACCAACCGCCGCTTCCTCGACCGTTTCTCCCGCGTGGAAGCGGCCCTGGGCGGGGACCTCAGTGGCCAGAGCATCGAACGGCTGGAGGGGCTGTGGCAGCAGGCCAAGGCGCAGATCCGCGCCGCCCAGGACAGCTGAAGCCGCTGGCGTCTCAGTCGTCGCTGAGCCCCTGGCGGGAACGGCGCTGGCCCTTGATGGCGCTGCGCAGCCGCTTGGCCGTGAGCCGTCGCTCCACGGCCCCGCGGCCCGGCCGGGTGGGGCGACGGGGCGGCGGTGGTGGGGCGATCGCCTCCGCCAGCAGCCTCACCAGCCGGCGTTCGGCGGCCTGGCGGTTCAGCCACTGCGAGCGGTGTTCGGAGGCGGCGATCACCAGCACCCCATCCACCAGGCGCCCCTCCAGCCGGCGCAGGGCCCGCTGGCGCAGCACGGGCGTCAGCGCGCTCGACGCGGCCAGGGCGAACACCAGCTCCACCCGGGAATCGGTGGTGTTCACGCTCTGCCCCCCCGGGCCGCCTGAGCGCGAGAAGCGCCAGTTCAGTTCAGCGGCCGGAATCCGCACCGACGCTGTCACGGTCAGATCAGAAGCCATGGCCCCAGGCTGCCAGAACCCGGCAGGGGGCGCCGGGCGGCCAGGTGCGCCGCGACACTGCCACGGAACGCTTAGCTGGGAAGCAATGCTCCGCTGTGCGATGCCCGATCCCGTCGTCTTCGATCCCACGCCCAGTTCCAGCGCGGCTGCCGGCCCCGGCTGGGTGGATGAGATCCACCAGGGCGTCCGCTACGGCCTGGAGGCCGAGGTGCTGGTGGAGCGCTCCAGTGCGTTTCAGCGCATCACCGTGATCGACAGCCGCACCTACGGCAAGGCCCTGCTGCTCGATGGCTGCTGGATGACGGCCGAGCGGCAGGAACGGCACTACCACGAACCGCTTGTGCACCCCGCCCTCTGCGCCGCTGAGCGGATCGAGCGGGTGCTGGTGATCGGTGGCGGCGATGGCGGCACGGCCCGCGAATGCCTGCGCCACCCGGGCGTGGTGCAGCTCGACATGGTCGAGATCGACGGGGAGGTGGTGGAGCTCTGCCGGCAGCATCTGCCTGGGTTGGGGGGCGGCGCCTGGAGCGACCCCCGCTTCCGGCTCACCATCGGCGACGGCATTGCCTGGGTGGCCGCCGCCGCCACTGCCAGCTACGACGTGGTGATCGTGGATGGCTCCGACCCGGCCGGCCCTGCTGAGGGTCTGTTCAACCGCGCCTTCTTCGAGCACTGCCGCCGCCTGCTGCGGCCCGGTGGCGTGTTCGCCACCCAGAGCGAATCACCCGAGGCCTTCCGCGCCGTGCACGTGGCCACGGTGCGGCTGCTGCGGGAGGTGTTCGGCCATGCCGATCCTCTCTATGGCTGGGTGCCCATGTACCCCAGCGGCTGGTGGAGCTGGACCTTCGCTGCCACCGACGGGCCTCGCTACCGCCGGGCTCTGCCGGAGCGCGCCGCGTCTGTGGCCGAGGGCTGCTCGATCTGGAGCCCCCGCTGGCAGGCCGGTGCCTTCGAGGCGGTGCCCGCCGCGATCGAACGGGAGCTGCAGGCATGAGCAACGCCTCTCCCATCGAGCTGTCCGCCGCCGATCCTTCCAGCAGCGAGCCTTCCGCTGCCGAGCTCTTCGCCACCGAGGGGGCGATCTTCATGGCGGCCCGGCGGGATCCGGCCGGCTGCCGCGTCGGCCTGTTCGGCGTGCCCTACGACGGCACCACCTCCTTCCGCCCCGGCACCCGCTTCGGGCCGGCGGCGATCCGGGAGGTGAGCAGCGGGCTGGAAACCTACGACCCGCAGCTGGACCTGGATCTGGAGGATCTGGCCTTCGCCGATCTCGGCGCCGTGGACATTCCCTTCGGAGCGCCCGAGCCGGTGGTGGCGGCCGTGCGCCAGGCCACCGAGGCGGTGCTGGCGCACGGACTGCGGCCGCTGATGCTGGGCGGCGAGCATTCGATCAGCAGCGGCGCGGTGGCGGCGGTGGCCAGCCGCCATCCGGATCTGGTGATGGTGCAGCTTGATGCCCACGCCGATCTGCGTGACAGCTGGCTGGGCACACGCCACAGCCATGCCTGCGCCATGCGCCGCTGTCTGGAGGTGCTTCCCAGTGGCGTGCTGCGCCAGATCGCCATCCGCAGCGGCACACGCGAGGAGTTCAGCGAGCTGCGCCGCACCGGCCGCCTGGTGGGCCGCGCCGGCGGTTGCGGCCTGGCACCGGAGCTGTTGCAGGCGGATCTGGCCGCAGCGCTGCAGCCGCTGCGCGGCCGGCCGCTTTATCTCACCGTCGACCTTGACTGGTTCGATCCGGCCGTGATGGCGGGCACCGGCACACCGGAACCGGGCGGCTTCCTCTGGGGCCACTTCGCCGCCCTGCTGGAGGAGCTGCGCCACCACGATCTGGTGGCGGCCGATGTGGTGGAACTGGCGCCGATGCTTGACCCCAGCGGCTGCAGCGCCGTGCTGGCCGCCAAGGTGACCCGCAGCCTGCTGCTGCTGCTGGGGCGCGAACGCCCCAGTGCGGGTCAGTAGCAATAGGAGCCGCTGGTGCGTTGCTCGCGCAATCGCTCGTGCTGCTGACCGATCAACACCACCGCCAGGGTGGGGTGGTTGTGGAGCAGGTTGAGGAAGCGCAGGCGACCGAGCCGCACCAGCTCCACTGGGGTGCGTGCCAGGGCCTCGTTGCGGAAGAAGCCACCCCTCCAGACGATGTCCTGGTAACTGAACAGTTCGCCGGGGCGGTAACAGAGCCGCTCGCCGCTGGGATCGATCAACTCAACGATCCCTTTGCGGACGGCGTAGATGGCACTGGCGGTGTCACCGCGTTTGAAAATCGAAGATCCGGTGGGGAGCGTGAGGATGTCTCCGTCCACCTGTCGGGCCAACAGGTCAACCGGGGTCGTGCTGGCAAGAGTGAGCAATCATCTACCTCCTGAAATCGGGGGAAAGAGCCACCCTTTCAGCAGCGGCGCAGGCCGTTGCTGGCAGCAGTGACAGCCCATGATCGTAACGTCAACACACACGCAATCAAGCGTGAAGCCGCCGGAATGTGCTCGGCTACACCGATGCGGGGAGCAGGTCGGTGAGGGCCAGTTGGCGGATGGTCGGTGCCGCCCCGGGGTGTGGATGGCTGTAGGGAAGAATTTCTGACACGGGCAGCCGCGGGCTGCGTGCCGTCCAGTGGTGGCACCAGAGATCAGAGGCCAGCTCCTGATGGATCTCCAGGCGGCGCAGATGGCACCAGCCCATGGCCTCAGCACTGGGGGGGCTGCAGTGCCGACAGCTGCGGCAGGAGGAACGCTGGCCCATTGCTGGCCGATTTTTGGTTCCTCAAGGTAATGACTGCTGCAGCGCATTAACAGAGAAAGAACCGAACCAGCTGGAAGTCTTCGGATTTGCAGACGCGTCTCCATAGGATCGCGCCACTTCTTTCCCTGGCGAGGCGACAGCTCATGGCCGATCCCTCCGTGCCCGCCGCTCCCCTCAGGCACACGCCCCTGGCCGACGCCTGCCGCGGGGCCGGTGGGCGCATGGTGCCCTTCGCCGGCTGGGAGATGGCGGTGCAGTTCTCGGGGCTGGTGGCGGAGCACCAGGCCGTGCGCCAGCACTGTGGTGTCTTCGACATCTCCCATATGGGGGTGCTGACCCTGCGGGGGGACGGCGTCAAGGACGCCCTCCAGGCGCTGGTGCCCAGCGATCTGCACCGCATCGGCCCTGGCGAGGCCTGCTACACGGTGCTGCTCAATGCGGCCGGCGGCATCCGCGACGACCTGATCGTGTACGACTGCGGGCGCCAGCCCGGGCCGGAGGGCGACGCCGATGTGCTGGTGCTGGTGATCAACGCCGCCTGCGCCGAGGCAGACACCGCCTGGCTGCGTTCCCAGCTAGAACCACACGGGATCGTCGTGGCCGACCGCAAGGGGGAGGGGGTGCTGCTGGCCCTGCAGGGCCCGGAGGCCGAGGCCCGGCTGGCCGCCCTCAGCGGCGCCGATCTGACCGGCCTGCCCCGTTTCGGTCACCGCACGTTGCCGTTGGCGGGCAGTGCGGCGGGGGCAGCACGTGGCGCCATGGCGTTCGTGGGCCGCACCGGCTACACCGGCGAAGACGGTTTCGAGCTGCTGCTGGCGGCCGGCCCCGGCCAGGCCCTGTGGCAGCAACTGCTGGCCGAAGGGGTGACCCCCTGCGGGCTCGGTGCCCGCGACACCCTGCGCCTGGAGGCGGCCATGCACCTCTACGGCAACGACATGGACGCCACCACTTCCCCCCTGGAGGCGTCGCTGGGCTGGCTGGTGCACCTGGAGATGCCGGCGGCGTTCATCGGCCGCGATGTGCTCGAACGCCAGACCGCCGCAGGGGTAAGCCGCCGCCTGGTGGGCCTGAAGCTGCAGGGCCGGGCGATCGCCCGCCATGGCTACCCGGTGCTGCGCGACGGCCAGGTGGTGGGCGAGGTCACCAGCGGCACCTGGTCGCCCACGCTCGCCGAAGCGATCGCCCTGGCCTATGTACCCGCCGACGCGTCCCGGCCCGGCACGGCGCTGACTGTGGAGATCCGCGGCCGCCAGGAGCCGGCGGTGGTGGTGCGACGTCCGTTCTACCGGCGTCCCTGAGCCGCCCGGGCCCTGGCACGCGAGCCGCTGGGGGCCTGCCGCCTGAGGCCCTGTGGGAAACTCGCCCTTCCCCTCGATTTCCCCCATGCGCAGCCACGGATGCGGCGACCTGCGCAGCGATGCCACGGGCCAGACCGTGTCGCTGTGCGGCTGGGTGGACCGGCGGCGTGATCACGGCGGTGTGATCTTCATCGATCTGCGCGACCGCAGCGGCACCGTGCAGATCACGGTGGATCCCGATCTTTCCCCCGCCGCCTTCGCCGTGGCCGAGCGGCTGCGCAACGAAACCGTGCTGAAGGTGTCGGGCACAGTGCGCGATCGCCCCGCCGACTCCCGCAACGAGCGGCTCGCCACCGGCGCCGTCGAGGTGCTGGCCAGCGCGATCGAGGTGCTCAACGAGGTGCGGGGCAATCTGCCCTTCCCGGTGTCGGTGCATGACGACACGCCGGTGCGGGAGGAACTGCGCCTGCGCCACCGCTATCTGGATCTGCGCCGCGAGCGCATGAACGGCAACCTGCGCCTGCGCGCCCAGACCATCCAGGCGGCCCGCCGCTTCCTCGAGGCCGAGGGCTTCATCGAGGTGGAAACACCGGTGCTCACCCGCTCCACCCCCGAGGGTGCCCGCGACTACCTGGTGCCGAGCCGGGTGTGTGGCGGCGAGTGGTTCGCCCTGCCCCAGTCGCCCCAGCTGTTCAAGCAACTGCTGATGGTGGGCGGCATCGAGCGCTACTACCAGGTGGCCCGCTGCTTCCGCGACGAAGACCTGCGCGCCGACCGCCAGCCGGAGTTCACCCAGCTCGACATCGAGGTGAGCTTCATGGAGCAGGAGCAGATCCTGCAGCTCAACGAACGGCTGATCGCCACGATCTGGCGCGCCGTCAAGGGCATCGAGCTGCCCAGCCCCTTCCCCCGACTCACCTGGCAGGAGGCGATGGACCGCTACGGCACCGACCGGCCCGACACCCGCTACGGCCTGGAGCTCACCGACGTGAGCGACATCGTGGCCACCAGCGGCTTCAAGGTGTTCTCCGGCGCCGTGGCGGCGGGCGGAGCGGTGAAATGCATCGCGATCCCCGGCGGCAACGACGTGATCAGCAACGTGCGCATCAAGCCCGGCGGCGACGTGTTCTCTGAAGCCACCACCGCCGGCGCCGGGGGCCTGGCCTTCATCCGCGTGCGGGAGGGGGGCGAGATCGACAGCATCGGCGCCATCAAGGACAACCTGAGCGCCGAGGGCAAGGCCGAGCTGCTGCGCCGCACTGGCGCCCAGCCCGGCACCCTGCTGCTGTTCGGTGCCGGTGACACCGCCACAGTGAACAAGGCGCTCGACCGGGTGCGCCAGTTCCTGGCCCGTGAGCTGGGTCTGGTGCCCGCCAGCGGCGCCGGCGGCGCCTGGAACTTCCTCTGGGTGGTGGATTTCCCGATGTTCGAGTTCAACGCCGAGGAGAACCGGCTTGAGGCTCTGCACCATCCCTTCTGCGCGCCCAATGCCACCGACCTCGGCGCCGATCAGGCCGGCTGGCCCACGGCCCTGCCCACCGCCCGCGCCCAGGCCTACGACCTGGTGCTCAACGGCCTGGAACTGGGCGGTGGTTCGCTGCGCATCCACGACGCCGCCCTGCAGAAACAGGTGCTGCAGACGATCGGCCTGCCGCTGGAAGAGGCCGAGCGGCAGTTCGGCTTCCTGATCGAAGCGCTCGATATGGGCGCCCCGCCCCACGGCGGCATCGCCTTCGGTCTCGATCGCATGGTGATGCTGCTGGCGGGTGAGGAGTCGATCCGCGACACGATCGCCTTCCCCAAGACGCAGCAGGCCCGCTGCCTGCTCACCCAGGCCCCGGCCGATGTGTCCATGAAGCAGCTGGACGAGCTGCATGTGGCCAGCACCTGGGTGGCGGAGGAGGGCTGAGCCCGCAGCGGCCGCGGCCATTGCCGCTGAGCACTTCCCTGCCACCGCTCAGCTGAGCTCCGCCACCGCTGCTGAGCGCCGCGCCACGGCAGCCAATGTTTCCCACGGGCTGTGGCGTTGTTGCCGCAGGCCGTATCCCCACGGCTAGAACGAGATTCCCACCTCTCCCCCGAACGCCCCCATGGCCGTCACCGCTCCTCCGATCGACATCGGCATTCCTGAGAGCCAGCGGCTGCAGATCGCCGCTGGCCTCGGCAACGTGCTGGCCGATTCCTACGTGCTCTACGCCAAGACCCACGGCTTCCACTGGAACGTCACCGGGCCGATGTTCAACACGCTCCATCTGATGTTCATGGACCAGTACACGGAGTTGTGGACGGCCCTCGACCTGATCGCCGAGCGGATCCGTGCCCTTGGTTGCCCGGCCCCCTACGGCGGCGCCACCTATGCGGGCCTCTCCTCGATCCCCGAAACCGAAGGTGTGCCCACCGCCCTCGCCATGGTGCGCGAGCTGGTGGAGGGCCACGAAGCGGTGGCTCGCACGATCCGCTCGGTGTTCACCGTGGCTGATGAGGCCAACGACCAACCCACCGCCGACCTGCTGACCCAGCGCCTGCAGATCCACGAGAAAACCGCGTGGATGCTGCGCAGCCTGCTGGAGGGCTGAGTCTCGCGGTGGTGGCGCAGGCCGTGTTGCCCGCGCAGCGGGCCTGGTGGCGGCGGCTTCAGTGCGGGCGGAGGACGCTCGATAGATTGATGTGTCCGCCAGTGCCTGCTCCACCCCCATGGCGAAGTTCGTGTTCGTGACCGGCGGGGTGGTGTCGAGCATCGGCAAGGGCATCGTGGCGGCCAGCCTCGGGCGACTGCTCAAATCCCGTGGCTACAGCGTTTCGATCCTCAAGCTCGACCCCTACCTGAACGTGGATCCGGGCACGATGAGCCCGTACCAGCATGGCGAAGTGTTCGTCACCCAGGACGGCGCTGAGACCGACCTCGACCTGGGCCACTACGAGCGCTTCACCGACACCGCCATGTCACGCCTCAACAGCGTGACCACCGGCTCCATCTACCAGGCGGTGATCAACAAGGAGCGCCGCGGCGACTACGAAGGCGGCACCGTCCAGGTGATTCCGCACATCACCCGGGAGATCCGCGAACGCATCCACCGGCTGGCCGCCGACAGCGGCGTGGATGTGGTGATCACAGAGATCGGCGGCACCGTGGGCGACATCGAATCGCTGCCCTTCCTGGAGGCCATCCGTGAGTTCCGCGGCGATGTGGGCCGCCACGACCTGGCCTACGTGCACGTCACCCTGCTGCCCTACATCGGCACCTCCGGCGAACTCAAGACCAAGCCCACCCAGCACTCGGTCAAGGAGCTGCGCTCGATCGGCATCCAGCCCGATCTGCTGGTGTGCCGCAGCGACCGGCCGATCACCGAGGAACTCAAGGCCAAGATCGGCGGCTTCTGCGGTGTGTCCACCCACGCGGTGATCGAAGCCCTTGATGCCGACAGCATCTACGCGGTGCCGCTGGCGATGGAGCGCGAGGGGCTCTGCCGCGAAGTGCTCGATGTGCTCGGCCTCGACGACCACAGCAGCGACATGGCCCGCTGGGAGGAACTGGTGCGCAAGCTGCGCAACCCCGGCCCACCGGTGAAGGTGGCCCTGGTGGGCAAGTATGTGCAGCTCAACGATGCCTATCTCTCGGTGGTGGAGGCGCTGCGTCACGCCTGCCTGGAGCAGGACGCCTCCCTCGATCTGCACTGGGTGAGCGCCGAGCAGATCGAAACCGAAGGGGCCGATGCGCTGCTGGAGGGCATGGATGCGGTGGTGGTGCCCGGCGGCTTCGGTAACCGCGGCGTCGATGGCAAGGTGGCGGCGATCCGCTGGGCGCGGGAGCAGCGCGTGCCGTTCCTCGGGCTGTGCCTGGGCATGCAGTGCGCCGTGATCGAGTGGGCGCGCCACCTGGCGGGCCTGGAAGGGGCCACCAGCGCCGAGATCGATGCCGATGCAGCCCATCCCGTCATCCACCTGCTGCCCGAACAGCAGGACGTGGTCGACCTGGGCGGCACCATGCGCCTCGGCGTCTATCCCTGCCGCCTGCAGCCCGGCACCATGGCCGAACGGCTCTATGGCGAAGCGGTGGTGTACGAGCGGCACCGCCACCGCTACGAGTTCAACAACGCCTACCGCAACCTGTTCCTCGACTCCAACTTCCGCATCAGCGGCACCTCGCCCGATGGCCGCCTCGTGGAGCTGATCGAGCTGGAAGGCCACCCGTTCTTCACCGCCTGCCAGTTCCACCCCGAGTTCCTCTCCCGGCCCGGCCGCCCCCATCCGCTCTTCCGGGGCCTCGTGGAAGCGGCCCAGTTGCGCCATGCCGCCGGCAGCGCCAGCGAGGCCGCGGCCAGCGAGGCGGCTTTTGCCGGCCTGGAGCGTTCCCAGCCCGACCCAGTTGCCGGTCTGCCCGTTTCCCCTTGAGTCTGTTCTCCTGAGCCTTTCCCGTTGAGCCTTGCCCTGCCCGTGGCCATGACTCCGCCGGCGTCCGCTGCCCTGCCGGTGGTGGAAACCTTCCACTCGATCCAGGGGGAAGGAAGCCACGCCGGCCGCAGTGCGTTCTTCCTGCGGCTGGCGGGCTGCACGGTGGGTTGTCCCTGGTGTGACACCAAGGGCTCCTGGCCGCAGCAGGCCCATCCGCTGCGGCCCCTGGCGGCGCTGGCGGCGGAGCTGACCGCGGCGGCGGCGGCCGGAGCGGCCTTTGTTGTGATCACCGGCGGAGAACCGCTGCACCACGACCTCACGGCCCTGTGCGCCCAGCTGCGCGGCGCCGTGGATCCGCCGCTGCCCCTGCACCTGGAAACCAGCGGTGTCGATCGCCTCAGCGGGCGCTTCGACTGGATCACCCTCTCGCCCAAACGCCACCGGCCGCCGCTACAGGAGCTGCTCAGCTGCTGCGACGAGCTCAAGGTGGTGGTGCACGAGCCCGACGACCTCGCCTTCGCCACCGCCATGGCCGCGGCGGCCCGGCAGGAGCGGCACACGGCTCCGCCCCAGCTGCTGCTGCAACCCGGTTGGCAGAGCAGCCAGGGGCGGGCGCTGGCCTTGGAGTTCGTGCGCGCCCGCCCCGACTGGCGGCTCAGCCTGCAGAGCCACAAGTGGCTGGGGGTGCGCTGAGCGGCGATCCCGCAAACTGTCCCCAGACCTGGACATGGGCGTGGAGAAACTGCAGAGCCTGCGCGGCATGGTGGATCTGCTGCCGGCGCAGCTGCCGGTCTGGCAGCACGTGGAGGCGGTGGCCCGCGATCACTTCCGCCGCGCCGGGCTGAGTGAGATCCGCACGCCGCTGCTGGAGGTCACCGAGCTGTTCGCCCGGGGCATCGGCGAGGCCACCGATGTGGTGGGCAAGGAGATGTACAGCTTCGAAGACCGGGGTCAGCGCCGCTGCACGCTGCGGCCGGAAGGCACCGCTTCGGTGGTGCGGGCGGTGCTGGAGCACGGCCTGCTCAGCCAGGGCCCGCAGCGGCTCTGGTACGGCGGCCCGATGTTCCGCTACGAACGGCCCCAGGCCGGGCGTCAGCGCCAGTTCCACCAGATCGGCCTGGAGTTTCTCGGTGCCGCCGATCCCCGCAGCGATGCCGAAGCGATCGCGATCGCCTGGGATCTGCTCACCGCCCTGGGCGTCAGCGGCCTGGCGCTGGAGCTCAACTCCCT
Organism: Cyanobium sp. ULC065; assembly: GCF_977927515.1. Next base: position 492,569 of record NZ_OZ376393.1, read on the forward strand.
GGGCGATGCCAGTGACCGGGCGGCGTACCGGCAGGCGCTGGTGGGCTGGCTGGAGCAGCGGCGCGAGCAGCTCGACCCGGAGGCGTGCGAGCGCATCGCCACCAACCCGCTGCGCATCCTCGACAGCAAGAACCCGGCCACCCAGGCCGTCCTGGCGGACGCGCCGCTGCTGATCGACCACCTCAGCGCGGCGAGCCGCCAGCGCTTCGAGCAGGTGCGCGAGCTGCTCGATCGCCTCGCGATTCCTTACCAGCTCAACGCCCGCCTGGTGCGCGGGCTCGACTACTACGCCCACACGGCGTTCGAGATCACCAGCGATCAGCTGGGTGCCCAGGCCACCGTCTGCGGCGGCGGCCGCTACGACGGCCTGGTGGAGCAGCTGGGCGGGCCGGCCACAGCGGCGATCGGCTGGGCGATCGGCATGGAGCGGCTGGTCGTGCTGCTGGAGCGTGCCGGTGCGACCGGCGCCGCGGCACCGGTGCCGGCGGTGTACGTGGTGAGCCGCGGGCCCCTGGCGGAAGCGATGGCGCTCGATCTCGCCACGCAGCTGCGCCGCCGGGGCCAGACGGCGGAGCTGGATCTCTCCGGTGCCGCCTTCGCGCGCCAGCTCAAGCGCGCCGACCGCTCCGGCGCCCCCTGGGCGGTGGTGATCGGCGAGAGCGAAGCGGAACAGGGCCTGGTGCTGCTCAAGAATCTGCTGGGCGGCGGTGCCGAGCAGCGGCTCAGCCCGTTGGCCGTTCTTGCCCAGCTCGCCGGATCCGCCGGCTGACTGGATCAGCTGGTTCACCAGTGCCCGCCGGCCCGGATCACCCCGTCGACCTGAACACCAGAGCGACCGGATCAGCAAGTTGACTCCGCAACGGCAAGAGGCCCGGCCAGCGGGGATAAATTCCGGAACAGGATGAATGGATTCAGGGTGAGCCGTTGGACGTAGTGCATCCGCCCGAGGTTCGCTCCATCTGCTGCATCGGTGCCGGCTATGTCGGCGGGCCGACGATGGCGGTGATTGCCGATCGCTGCCCGCACCTCCAGGTCACCCTGGTGGACCTCAACGCCGCCAGGATCGCCGCCTGGAACGACCCGGATCTCGCCAACCTGCCGGTCTATGAGCCGGGACTGGCGGAGGTGGTGGGCCGCTGCCGCGGTCGCAATCTGCACTTCACCACCGAGGTGGATGACGCCATCGCCAGCGCCGACATGGTGTTCCTCTCGGTGAACACCCCCACCAAGACCCGCGGTCTGGGAGCGGGGCAGGCCTCCGACCTGCGCTGGATCGAAGCTTCGGCCCGCCAGGTGGCGGCGCAGGCCACGGGCCACACGATCGTGGTGGAGAAAAGCACCCTGCCGGTGCGCACGGCCGAAACGATCAAGCAGATCCTGATGGGATCCCAGAGCCTGGCCGGCGGTGCCAGTCCGGGCGGCGAGTCCGGCGTGGAGGCGAAAACCTTCTCGGTGCTCTCCAATCCGGAATTCCTGGCAGAGGGCACCGCCATTCGCGATCTTGAGCATCCCGACCGGGTGCTGATCGGTGGCGAAGACCCTGCGGCGATCGCCGCGCTGTCGGCCATCTATGGCCATTGGGTGGACCCGGAGCGCATCCTGCACACCAACCTGTGGAGCAGCGAGCTCTCCAAGCTCACCGCCAACGCCTTCCTGGCCCAGCGCATCTCTTCGATCAACGCCGTGGGTGCGCTGTGCGAGGCCACTGGCGCTGACATCACCGAAGTGGCGCGGGCCATCGGCAGCGACTCGCGCATCGGCATGAAGTTTCTCGCCGCGGGCCCCGGCTTCGGCGGCAGTTGCTTCCAGAAGGACATTCTCAACCTCGTCTACCTCTGCCGCCATTACGGCCTCGACGACGCTGCCAGCTACTGGGAGCAGGTGGTGGTTTTCAACAGCTGGCAGCAGCAGCGCATTGCCCGACTTGTGGTGAGCCGGCTGTTCGGCACCGTGAGCGGCAAGCGCCTGGCGGTGCTGGGTTTCGCCTTCAAGGCCGACACCAACGACACCCGCGAGTCACCGGCCATTGCGATCTGCCGTGGTCTGCTTGAGGAAGGGGCTCACCTGGTGATTCACGACCCCAAGGTGGCCACCACCCAGATCAGCGCCGATCTGGGCCGCCCACCCGATGCCTGCGAGCGTGGCTTTGCCGATGACGGCAAGTGGCAGCGGGCGGAAACCCCACTGGAGGCCGTGACGGGCGCCGACGCGGTGATCGTGCTCACTGAATGGGGCGCTTACCGCACGCTTGACTGGCCGGCGATCGCCGCCGCAATGCGACGGCCGGCCTGGCTGTTCGACGTGCGTGACATCACCGACATCGCAGCGGCACGACAGGCTGGTCTGCAAGTGTGGTCCGTGGGCAAGGGCTGAGTGACGGCACCTGTGGCTTCAAGGCGCAACCTGGTGACCGGTGGCGCCGGCTTTCTCGGTTCCACCCTGGTGGACCGGTTGATGGAGGCTGGCGAGGAGGTGATCTGCCTCGACAACTACTTCACTGGCACCAAGGTCAACGTCGCCCGCTGGATCGGGCATCCCAGCTTCGAGCTGATTCGCCATGACGTGACCGAGCCGATCCTGCTGGAGGTTGACCGGATCTGGCACCTGGCTTGCCCCGCTTCGCCGCGGTATTACCAGGCCAACCCGATCAAGACCGCCAAGACGAGTTTTCTCGGCACCTACAACATGCTGGGTCTGGCCCGCCGGGTCGGAGCCCGCTTGCTGATGGCCAGCACCAGCGAGGTGTATGGCGATCCGGAAGTGCATCCTCAGCCCGAGAGTTATCGCGGTTGCGTGAACACCACCGGCATTCGTTCCTGTTACGACGAAGGCAAGCGCATTGCCGAGGCGCTCTGCTTCGATTACCACCGAATGCACGGCACGGAGATTCGCGTGGCGCGCATCTTCAACACCTACGGACCGCGCATGTTTTCTGATGATGGGCGTGTTGTGAGTAACTTCGTGGTCCAGGCCTTGCGCGGTCAACCCCTTACCCTGTACGGCGACGGAAGCCAGACCCGCAGCTTCTGCTATGTCGATGATCTTGTGGAAGGATTGATTCGCTTAATGAACGCGAACCATAATGGACCAATCAACATCGGCAATCCAGGTGAATTCACCATCCGTCAGCTGGCTGATCTGGTGCGCGCTCGCATCAACCCATCGCTGCCCTTTGTCTATCTGCCGCTGCCGCAGGATGACCCGCTCCAACGCCAGCCGGTGATCGACCTGGCCCGCCGCGAACTGGGCTGGGAACCCAAGGTGTCCTTGGAAGAGGGGTTGGACCCCACGATCGCCTACTTTCGCCGCAGCCTGGGGCTCGATTCATGACCCTGCTTGTGACTGGAGGGGCTGGCTACATCGGCAGCCATACGGTGCGTGCCCTGCAGCAGGCGGGCCACCGGCCTGTGGTGCTCGACAACCTCGTGTATGGGCACCGTTCCATCGTGGAAGAGGTGCTGCGAGTGCCGCTGGTGCAGGGCCAGGTGGGTGATCGTGCCTTGATTGAGGCCTTGCTCAGCGGCCGCCATCCCGCCTGCGGCGGTGTGCCAGTGCGTGCTGTGCTGCATTTCGCCGCCTATGCCTATGTGGGCGAATCGGTTCTGGATCCTGCCAAGTACTACCGCAACAACCTCGGCGACACCCTCACCTTGCTCGAAGCGCTCGTGGAGCCGGTGCGCACCGGCCAAGGGCCCGCCATTCCGATCGTGTTCTCCTCCACCTGCGCAACGTATGGCAGCCCGGAGTCGGTGCCGATCACGGAGGACACCCCCCAGCGGCCGATCAATTCCTATGGACGCAGCAAGTGGATGGTGGAGCAGATGCTGGCAGATTTCGCGGCCGCCTATGGGCTGCCCAGCGTGATCTTCCGCTATTTCAATGCGGCCGGCGCTGATCCGCACGGTGACCTCGGCGAAGACCACGACCCCGAAACCCACCTGATCCCGCTGGTGCTCGATGCGATTTCCGGCCGGCGCGAGAGCATCAAGATCTTCGGCACCGATTACCCCACCCCCGATGGCACCTGCCTGCGGGATTACATCCACGTCAGTGATCTGGCCGACGCCCATGTGCTGGGCCTTGAGCATCTTCTGGCCTGCGGGGCGCACCAGCCGGTTGAGCCGTTGATCTTCAACCTCGGCACGGGCACGGCCTTTTCGGTCCAGGAGGTGCTCACCGCGGCCCAGGAGGTCACGCAACGCCCGCTCACCGCCGTGGTGGCGCCGCGCCGGCCTGGCGATCCGCCGACCCTGGTGGCCAGCGCGCAGAAGGCCCGGCAGGTGCTGGGCTGGGAGCCCCGTTACCCGGATCTGCGCGAGATCATCGCCCACGCCTGGGCGTGGCACCAGCGCACCGGACCCACCCCCTGAACCATGGCGTCACCCGTGTTGCCTCCAGCTGGACCCACTCTCGTGACTGGCGCTGCCGGGTTCATTGGCGCGGCGCTCTGCGAGCGCCTGCTGGCCCGTGGCGAACGGGTGATCGGCCTCGACAACCTCAACAGCTACTACGACCCGGCCCTCAAGCAGGCACGGCTGGCCCGGCTTGAGCGCAGCGATGGCTTCCGTTTTCACCGCCTGGATCTGGAGAATGGGGAGGCCATGGCGGCGCTGTTCGCGGCCGAGCGCCCCGCACGGGTGGTGCATCTGGCTGCCCAGGCGGGGGTGCGCTACTCGCTGGAGAACCCCGCCGCCTACATCCAGAGCAACCTGGTGGGGTTCGGCCACATCCTGGAGGGGTGCCGCCATCACGGCGCCGGCCACCTTGTGTATGCCTCCAGCAGCTCCGTGTATGGAGGCAACCGCCGCATGCCCTTCTGCGAGCAGGACGCGGTCAACCATCCGGTGAGCCTGTACGCGGCCACCAAGAAGGCCAACGAGCTCATGGCGCACACCTACAGCCACCTCTATGGGCTGCCCGCCACCGGTCTGCGCTTTTTCACCGTCTATGGCCCCTGGGGCCGGCCGGACATGGCCCCGATGCTGTTCGCCCGCGCCATCCTGGCCGGAGAGCCGATCCGGGTGTTCAACCACGGCCGCATGCAGCGGGATTTCACCTACATCGACGACATCGTTGAGGGGGTGGTGCGCTGCCTCGACAAACCGGCCACCGCCGATCCGCTCTTCGACCCACTGGCCCCCAATCCCGCCACCGCGGCGGTGCCTCACCGGGTGTTCAACATCGGCAACAGCCAGCCCACACCGCTGCTCGAGTTCATCGGGGTGATGGAGGCGGCACTCGGCACCCCGGCGATCCAGAGCCTGGAGCCGATGCAACCTGGAGACGTGGAGGCCACCGCTGCCGACACCGCCGCCCTCGAGGCTTGGGTGGGCTTTGCGCCCCACACCCCGATCACAGAGGGTGTGGCCCGCTTCGCCCACTGGTACCGCAGCTACTACCAGGCCTGAGCGGTTTCGCTGGAGCCGCCCAAAGAAAGGCGCAGCAAGGAAAAGCACAACAAAAAAAGCGGGCCCTCGGGCCCGCGAAGCTTGAAGCCGAGCAGGGGGAATCAGGCCGAACCCACACCCACATAGGAACCGTAGAAGAACAGGCCGACCACGAAGATCACGGCGATACCGCCGGCGGTGGCCACCAACCAGAGGGGAAGTACCCCTTCGGTCCAGCGGCTCTTCCAGGCCACGGCCGGTCGGCCGTCAGGCAGGCGATCGGGAATGCGACCGTCAGGTAGTGCGGATTTCTTGCCGCTCATGGCTGAATCTCCCGATCAGTTGAAGAAGTAGCTGGTGAACAGAACGCCGATGACGAACACAAACAGCAGGCCCAGATAAAGGCTGGTGCGGTTGAGTTCGACTGGCAGATTGTTCGGGTTGGGATTGCGCTGCATGGCGGAAATCAGCGGCGGACGAATTGCATGGCCGCCAGGGCTCCCAGGAAGAAAACCGTGGGGATGCCCAGCGCATGAACCGACAACCACCGCACCGTGAAGATGGGGTAGTTGCGTGGCGTGGTGGAGACAGAAGACTGGGTCATGGCGTTACTTGAGGCGCAGGTCAAGCTGGCTCTTGCCCTCGTAACGCTGGCTCACCACCGGTGCCTTGGCTTCCTGGGGTTGGAAGTAGGCATCGGGGCGAGGCGTTCCGAAGGCGTCGTACGCCAAGCCAGTGGAGACGAAGAGGAATCCGGCCAGGAAGATCGCCGGCAAGGTGACGGCGTGGATGACCCAGTAGCGGATGCTCGTAATGATCTCGAAGAACGGGCGTTCCCCGGTGGAGCCGGCAGCCATAGCAGCGGGCAAATCAGCTACGGAATCTTAAGGGTCGGGCTGTGACCGCCGAGAGGCGGAGCGGCGGTTGGTTACACAGGGATGCAGTTGGGCCGGCTGGCCCTAGCCCACCCAGCGCAGCAGGTTGCCCCGTTCGCCCAGCACGAAGCCCTTGCCATCGCTGGTGAAGCTGATCCGGGTGAAGTTCGTGGGCTGGACGGCGCCCACCGGATCGCGCTCCCAGTGGCTGCCGCCGTCGTGGCTTACCAGCAGGGTGCCGCTGCCGCCGCCGGTCCACACGTCACCATTCGGCCCCCAGGCCATGTCGAGGTAGCCGAAGCCGTTGGTGATCGGGATCACCGGCTTGCTCCAGGCCTCCGGATCGGTGGCGTCGTCGTTGAAGCGCAGCTGGGCGCCCCGGGTGACCATCCAGAGGTGGCCGTCGGGTTGGAAGCCCATGCTCTGAAGGCGCTGGCTGCTCACCCGCTGGTGGGGCTGCCAGACCGCCTGGCCCGGCTCCCAGGTGGCGAAGAAGTTGCCGAGGCTGGACACGCTCACGTAGCGGCCGTCGGAGGAGCGGCGCAGGTCGCGCACGGCGCCGGCCGCATCGCTCACTTCCGCCTGCCAGGTGACGCCCGCATCACCGGTGCTGTAAATCGCCCCCACGGTGGTGGCCAGCTCCGCACTGCCCCGACCGGTGGCGGTGACGGTATAGGGATCGCCAGGCAACTTGGTGTCGAGCAGCAGGCGTTCCCAGCTCCTGCCGGCATCAGCGGTATGCAACAGCAGGCCCGGTTGGCCCACGATCCAGCCCTCGGCTCCGCTGAAGTCGATGCTGATCAGACGGAAGTTCTCCCCATCGGGCAGATCAAGGGAGCGCTCCTCCCAGCTGGCCCCGCCGTTGTCGGTTTCGAGGATCAGCCGGTTGCTGCCCACCAGGAAGCCGTGCTTGGCATCGGTGAAGGCCACATCGAGAGGGTTGGCGCTGGTGGACAGCGCCACGGGCTGCCAGGGGCTGGTGGCGGCCACGGGCAGGCCGGTGGTGACGCAGCCGCCGAGGCCGAAGCTGAGGCCGAGCGTGATCAGCACGGCCAGCAGGGGAGAGAACAGGCGCTTCACGGGGGTCAACGCAGGGAATAGAGGGACAGGAAGAAGGCGAAGGCCAGGGCGAAGCCGCCGAAGATGAGCACGTTTTTCTGGCCGGGGGTGAGGGTGTTCACCCCGAAGCCGTAGCTGAGGTTCTCCTCGAAGCCGCTCGGCTTGTTGCGGGGGCCGATGTCCTTGAAGGCCCCCACCCGGCTGCGGCAGACCGGACAGCGGAAGCCCACCGGATCAAGGCTGCTGAAGGGCGTGCCGGCGGGAATCGCCAGCTTGCGCACCCCCTCGCCCGGGTCGTAGACGAAGCCGCAGCTGCGGCACTCGAACCGGTGGGTGTCGGGATCGGCGCCGGCGCTCTCGAGCGCCGCCTCGCCCACCGGCTGGTCGCCGGCTGGCGGCGCGTCCTGCGCAGCGGCTGGTCCAACGTCCTGATCTGGTCCTACGTCCTGATCAGTGTCCTGGCCATTGACCATGGCGTTGGGCCCCGCTGCCGTGAAAAGAAACTCTATCCAGGCCCTTGTCGCGGCAGCACCTTTGGCGGCAGCGACCATTTGACGGGCGCGGATGCCAGACTCTGCGCCGGGTTCAGCCTCGCGATGTTCGTCTTACCTGGCTACGACGCCTTCCTGGGCTTTCTGCTGATCTCAGCAGCGGTTCCGGTCCTGGCCCTGGTCACCAACAAACTGGTGTCGCCGAAATCGCGTGACGGCGAACGCCGACTCACCTATGAATCCGGCATGGAGCCGATCGGCGGTGCCTGGATTCAGTTCAACATCCGCTATTACATGTTCGCGTTGGTCTTCGTGATCTTCGACGTGGAAACGGTGTTTCTGTACCCCTGGGCCGTGGCGTTCAGCCGGCTCGGCCTGCTCGCCTTCATCGAGGCCCTGATCTTCATCACCATCCTGGTGGTTGCCCTCGCCTACGCCTGGCGTAAGGGCGCCCTCGAGTGGAGCTGACGCCCTTCCCACCATGACCCTCACTCCCACCTCCCCCTCCAGCACCCCTTCGATCGACGCCCTGCGCGATCTGCGGGCGTCCAGTTGCAACCCGGTCGGTGCTCCGCAGATCACCTCGGATCTTTCCGAGAACGTGATCCTCACCAGCCTCGACGACCTGCACAACTGGGCACGGCTCAGCAGCCTCTGGCCCCTGCTCTACGGAACGGCGTGCTGCTTCATCGAGTTCGCGGCTCTGCTCGGCTCCCGCTTCGACTTCGACCGCTTCGGTCTGGTGCCCCGCTCCAGCCCCCGCCAGGCTGATCTGCTGATCACGGCCGGCACCGTGACCATGAAGATGGCCCCGGCCCTGGTGCGGCTCTATGAGCAGATGCCCGAGCCCAAGTACGTGATCGCCATGGGCGCCTGCACGATCACCGGCGGCATGTTCAGCGCCGACTCCACCACGGCAGTGCGCGGCGTCGACAAGCTGATTCCGGTGGACCTCTACATCCCCGGCTGCCCGCCCCGGCCCGAGGCGATCTTCGATGCCGTGATCAAGCTGCGCAAGAAGGTGGGCAACGAAGCTCTGGCCGAGCGGGGCAACAACCTCCCCACCCACCGCTACCTCACCATCGGCCACGCCATGAAAGCGGTGGCGCCGATCGTCACCGGGGCCTATCTCAAGGCCGAAACCCAGGTGGCCGCTCTCGCCGATCCCACCGCTCTCCCCCTCGACACCTCCACTCCATCGGAGGTTGTTGCGGCCGAACCGATCCCCACAGCCAGCGCCTCCAGCGATGCCTGATCCCACCCCCGCCTCCGAGGGCGCCCCATCCGGCGCCAGCGACTTCGCCACCACCCTCGCCGCACCTGTGATAGGCCCGGTGAGCCAGTGGCTCAGCCAGCAGGGCTTCGACCATCAGCCGCTGGAGTCTGATCACTGCGGCATTGAAATGCTGGCCGTGGAGCCCCTGTTCCTGCCGGCGGTGGCCGCGGCTCTCAAGGCCTATGGCTTCGATTACCTCCAGTGCCAGGGCGGCTATGACGAAGGTCCGGGCGCCCGGCTGGTGAGCTTCTATCACCTGGTGAAACTCGGCGCTGGCGCCGATCCCTGCCCCGCCCCTGACAGCAAACCGCAGGAAGTGCGGGTCAAGGTGTTCCTCGCCCGCGACGGCGACCTCACCATTCCCAGCCTATACCGCCTCTTCCGCGGTGCCGACTGGCAGGAGCGCGAAACCTACGACATGTACGGCATCGTGTTCGAAGGCCATCCCCATCCCAAGCGGCTGCTGATGCCCGAAGACTGGAAGGGCTTCCCGCTGCGCAAGGACTACGTGCAGCCGGACTTCTACGAGATGCAGGACGCTTACTGAATCAGGCAGGCCCGCTCTCAGACTGTTTCCAGCACCGGTCGGCCGCCTTTGTGCCGGCGGTAGAAGCGCATCACCGCCAGGGCGAGGCTGCGTGGGTCATGGCGCAGGGTGCCAGTGGGACGGGCCCCCTGCAGCGCCGTGACCATCACCTCGTAACCCTTGGCGCGCAGGCTGCGCACATCACACTGCACGGGCTCGGCGCCGCGGGCGCGGTAGTGATCCACTAGGGCCACATCGTGGATCGGTTCCTGGGCCAGCACGGCGGTGAACAGGCGCCGGGTCACCCCCAGGCTGGCCAGCTGGGCCTCGATCGCCCGCAGGTGGCCCTCCACATCCAGCCGGTCGGTTTCGCCGGGCTGGGTCATCAGGTTGCAGATGTAGAGGCGTGGCGCCTTGCTGCGGCTGATCGCCTGCACCAGCTCCGGCACCAGCAGATTCGGCAGCAGCGAGGTGTAGAGGCTGCCGGGCCCAAGCACGATCAGCTCAGCGTTGGCGATCGCCTCCAGGGCGCGCGGCAGCGCAGGTGGCCGCTCGGGGGTGCAGCCCAGCCGCACGATCGGGCTGGGGGAATGGCCGATGCGTGACTCTCCCTCGATGCGGTCGCCGTTCTCGAGCTCCGCCCAGAGGCGCACATCGGCGTTGGTGGCCGGCACCACCTGGCCCTGCACCGCCAGCACGCGGCTGCTGGCGGTGATCGCCGATTCGAGGCTGCCGGTGATGGCCGTGAGCGCCGTGAGAAAGAGGTTGCCGAAGCTGTGCCCCTCCAGCCCACTGCCCGATCGGAAGCGGTACTGGAACAGACGGGTCAGCAGCGGTTCCTCGCGGGCCAGAGCCGCCAGGCAGTTGCGGATGTCGCCGGGGGGTTGCACGCCGAACTCACGGCGCAGCACCCCGCTGCTGCCGCCGTCATCGGCCACCGTGACGATCGCGGTGATGTTGCTGCTGTAGCGCTTCAGGCCGCTCAGCAGGGTGGCCAGGCCCGTGCCACCGCCGATCGCCACCACGTTGGGGCCGCGGTTCAGCCGGCGCTGGGCCAGCAGCGCCTCCACCAGCAAGGTGTCTTTTTCAGGGGCGAGCGCCTGCTGGATCGAGCCGAAGCTGCGGCTCTGGCCCCACACCACCAACGCGGCGCCACCCAGCAGCACGAGCGGGCCGGTCACGCCGCGCGGCAGCACCCGCGTCATGTTCGAGAGCACCCAGTTGAGCGACTCCAGTGACCAGTAGATCGGCTTGAGATCGGCCAGGATCGCGGCTCCCAGCAGGGCCAGCAGCAGGCCCAGGCCGGAGGTGAGCATCCAGCGCTTCACCACCAGCCCCGGCTGCAGCCAGCGCACCGCCCGCCGCGAGCGGCTCATCAGGTCTTTCTGGCGCAGATCCCCGCGACCCATCCAGCCAGGGCGCCGGGCTGACCGTGTGCTGAGGCGTCGTGGCGGGAGAGGGCGCTGGGAAGTCAAGCCGAAGGGGCGTTACGCCACAGCACGGAGCTGTAGGAACTGTAAGGATGAAAGGTGTCGGCGAACCAGAACCCAGCGAGGCTCCTTCTCACGCCTGCAGGCCCTCACCACCGTCGTCCGTGTCGTCAACCCTTTCGTCCACCACCACTGGCCTTCTGCCGCCGGCTGTGCCGGTGGTGGAACTTCACGACATTTCCATGAGCTGGGGTTCGCGCACCGTGCTGGAGGGCATCCACCTCACCCTGCTGGAGGGGGAACGGCTGGCGGTGGTGGGGCCTTCAGGCACCGGCAAATCCACCGTGCTGCGCATTCTGGCGGGCCTGTTGTTGCCCACCACCGGAACCTTCCGCCTGCATGGCGTTCCACAGCGATACCTGCGCCTGGATCAGCGCCGCCCCGCTGATGTGCGCCTGGTCTTCCAGAACCCTGCCTTGCTGGCCTCGCTCACGGTGGCGGAGAACGTGGGCTTTCTGCTCTACCGCCACAGCAAATTGCCGGAGCCAGAAATCCGTCAGCGGGTGCAGCGGGCACTGGAGGCGGTGGGCCTCTACGGCATCGAAGACCAGCTGCCTGGTGAACTCAGCGGCGGCATGCAGAAACGAGTGAGCTTTGCGCGCGCCCTGATCGATGATCCCAGCAAGGCCTCCGGCCAGCATCCCTTGCTCCTGTTTGATGAGCCCACCGCGGGGCTGGATCCGGTGGCCTGCACCCGCATCGAGGATTTGATCGTGAAGGCGAATCAGGTGGCGGCCGGTTGTTCGGTGGTGGTGAGCCACGTGATGAGCACGATCGTGCGCTCGGCCCAGCGGGTGGCCATGCTCTACGACGGGCAGATCCAATGGTGCGGATCCACCGAAGACTTCGGCCGCACCGACAATCCTTATGTCGTGCAGTTCCGTACCGGTAGCCTGAACGGCCCGATGCAGCCGGCGGAGCTTTGACACCATATGCGTCGTAGCGTCCGCGAGGCCTTGGTGGGTTTCACCCTGCTGGGAGCTGTGATCGGTGGGCTCAGCCTTTGGTTCTGGCTGCGGGGTGTTTCGCTGGGCCGCAGCAATTGGACTCTGACGGTGCGTTTCGCCGATGCCGCCGGCCTGGCCGACCGCTCCGCGGTTGTGTTCCGTGGGGTGCAGGTGGGCAACGTGCGGCGGATCTCACCCACCTCATCGGCCGTGGTAGCCGAACTGGAGATCACTGATCCAAGTCTGCAGCTGGCGCGGCCGGTGGTGGCCCAGGTGCAGTCGGCCTCGCTGCTGGGCGGTGACGCCCAAGTGGCGTTGATCAGCTCCGGGCCGCCGCTGCCCGCCTCGGCTCCGCGGCCAGGCGACAAGGTCTGCAACAACACCCGCATGGTCTGCAACGGCTCCTCGCTCGAAGGGGTCAGCTCCGCCAGCTTGAGCAGCGTCACCGAGTTGATGCAGAGCCTGCTGCTCGAGGCCGAAAAGCAGAACCTGGTGCCCGAGATCGCCAGCACTACCAAGAGCTTTGACGCCACCTCCAAGGAGGCGACCCGCTTCCTCAAAGAATCCCAGAAGATCGCCGTTCAATTGGACGTGCTGATCCGCCAGCTCAACGTGGTGGCCGGAAAGGCCGACCCCATGCTTGCGTCGCTCACCACGGCCAGCGCTGATGCAGCGGCCGCCAGCCGCCACGTGCGCAACCTGACGGCCGCCCTCGACAACCCCCGCACTCTGGCCGAGCTCAAGGCCACGGTGAGCAACGCCGAGAGGCTCACAGCACGGATCGATGCGGTGGGCGGCGATGTGAGCAAGCTCACCGGTGACCCCCGCTTCATGGATGGGGTACGCAGTCTGGCCATCGGCCTGGGCCAGTTGTTTGATGAGCTTTATCCCGCCCAGACGGGCCTGGCCAAAGACAAAGCAGCCAAGGACAAGCCAGAGAAGGTCAGCACAGAGAAGCCAGGCAGCGGCTCGATCGGTGGTGGCAGGCAGGGCGCCGCGGGTGGCACCCGGCTACCGGCAGAGGCTCCCCGCCGGCTCGATCCCTGAGCCGTTGGCCTTCAAGCCGTTGCTGGCGAGCAGCGGCTGAAGGCCCGCACTCAGGGGGCGTTCAGTGCCTCCAGGGCGATGGCCGCAATCGCCTGGTCGCTGGCCTTGGGCAGTTGCACGTAGCGGCCGCCGGCCGCCTCCGCCAGTTCCTTGCCCATGCCGCTGCCGATGAACTTGCGCTCGGTGTCGATCACCAGCAGCTTGATGCCGAGGGCGCGGTAGCGGGACGCCACCCCCTTCACCTCCTCGCGCAGGTCCACCGGCTCCTCCCCTTCCAGCTGGGGCTGGCCCAGGGAGCGGCTCAGCGGTACGTTGCCGCGGCCGTCGGTGATCGCCACCACCACCACCTGGCCCAGATCGCCCTTGGACAGTGCATTGGCGCCCACCCGCGCCGCCTGGGACAGGCCATGGGCGAGCGGTGAGCCGCCGCCGCAGGGCATCTGCTCCAGCCGACGGCGTGCGGCGGTGATTGAGCGGGTGGGCGGCAGCAGCACCTCCGCCTGCTCGCCACGGAATGGGATCAGAGCCACTTCGTCGCGGTTTTCGTAGGCCTCGGTGAGCAGCCGGATCACGGCGCCCTTGGCGCTCTGCATGCGGTTGAGTGCCATCGAGCCGCTGGCGTCCACCAGGAAGATCACCAGGGCGCCCGCCTTGCGCTGCAGTTGCTTGGCGCGCAGGTCGCCGTCTTCGACGATCACGCGGCGGTGCGGTTCCCGCTCACGGCGGCTCTTCTGGTGCGGCGCCGCCGCCCGCAGGGTGGCATCGACGGCGATGCGGCGCACGGGCCCGCGCGGCAGCATCGGCTTCACGTAGCGGCCGCGCGACTCGCTCTGCACCAGGGAGCGCTTGCCGCCGCCGCCCCCACGGGAGCGGGCGGCGGCGAACAGCAGCAGGTCGGGGTCGATGGCGGTGGCCTCCGGATCGAGCAGGAATTCCTCCGGAATCGACGGCGGCGCCTGGTCGTCGGGGCTGTCGTCGTCGTCTTCTGGAGGGTCCTCTTCCGGGGCGTCGTCGTCGCTGGCCTCGGGGGGTTCGGGCGGTTCCGGCTCCTGGGGCTGCTGCTCCGCCTGGGGCGGCGGCGGCGGCTCCAGCGGCTGGTCGGGATCGGGCGGCGGCAGCTGCAGGGCCCGCGGGGCGATCACCAGACGCACCGCCACCTGCAGGTCGTCGGCCTCCACCCGGTCGCGGCCGCTCAGCGCCGCATGGGCCCGGGCGACCCGCACCGCGTACAACTCGGCCCGGTGCCCCTCCACACCGCCACGGATCGCCTCGATGACCAGATAGCGGACCTGCTCGCGTTCGATCACCACATCCTTCAACCACTGGCGGGCCAGCAGCAGCTGGGTGGCCAGGGCGTCGGTCTCCTCCTGCCAGCGGGAGCGGAACGCCTCGCTGGATTCGCCGTGGTCGAGGGCTGAGCGGGTGATCGTCACCCGTTCCTCCGTGCTCACCAGCTGGTTGGCCGACAGGGCGATGGCGAAGCGGTCGAGCAGGTGATCGCGCACCGCCCCCTCCTCGGGGTTGTAGGTGGCGATCAGCAGGGTGCGGCAGGGGTGCACAAGGCTTAACCCCTCGCGCTCGATCCGGTTGATGCCGGAGCCCACCGCCGCCAGCAGGAGGTTGGTGATGCCGTCATCGAGCAGGTTCAGTTCGTCGATGTAAAGCACGCCGCGGTGGGCCTCCGCCAGCAGCCCCGGCTGGAACACCGGTGTGCCACTGCTCAGGGAGGCGGCCACGTCCACCGCCCCCAGCAGCCGGTCTTCGGTGACGCCGAGGGGGACCTGCACGAAGGGGGCGGGAATCACCCGGGTGGGAAGCAGGGTGGTGGGATCGGCGCCGCTGGGATCGCCCCCGCGCGCTGTAATGCGCTGATGGATCGCGGTATCCCAGTCGTCGGGCCGCTGGGGATCCACGTTGCGGCTGCTCACCCCCTCGCCCAGATCGAGCACGTCGATCGGCGGCAGGAGCGCATGCAGCCCGCGGGCCAGCACCGACTTGCCGGTGCCGCGCCCCCCGGCGATCACCACCCCACCGAGCCCCGGGTCCACCGCCGCCAGCAGGAGGGCCAGCTTCAAAGTGCCATGCCCGGTGATCGCGGCGAGCGGAAAGGCGCGTGCGGCGGCGCCGGCGGCGGCCGGAGTGGCAGCGGACCCGCTGACGACCATGGGGCAGAGGCTGGAGAAGGGGGTTCAGTCTCGCTGACGGTGCTGCGCCACCCATGGCGGCGGCTGGGGGTGCTGGGGCGAACAGCCTTGTGGCGGGCAGAACCTACACTTTTGCAACGAGGCCGGGCGATGTTTCCGCACGCCTGGCATTTCTTTCTGCTATCGCTGCGGCCCCGTCATGGTGTTGTTTTCCCGGGTCGATCGTCCTGGCCGCACCAGTGAATCCAAGGCGTCGCGCCGGAACGCCGCCGAGGCGGGCGCCGCTGCGGCGCGCGGTTTCGGGGGTGGCGGCGGCGCTGGTGCCACCACCAAGACTTCCCGCAGCAGCAACAAGCGGCGCAAGGGGCTCAGCCGCGCCGACTGGGGCCCGCTCGGCAAGCACCCGGATGTGGATGCGATCGTGGCCCGCCAGCGTCTGCATCTGCCCCTGTCCGGCCGCCTCAGCGTGGAGGAGGTGAACCGGGCCTGGAAGCTGGCTGCAGCCGAGCACCACCCCGATCGCGGCGGCGCCCACGACACCATGCAGCTGGTGAACGGCGCCCGGGATCTGCTGCTCGGCCGCGACGGCGACACCCCGCTGGAGCGGCCGGAGGAGCGCCGCCGCTCGGACTTCTACTGATCCCCCGCGTGCCGTGCGGCCCGTCTGAGCGCACGCTCGCGATCGCGCTTGGGGCCAATCTCGACGACCCCGGCGCCACCCTGGCGGCGGTGAGACCCCTGCTGGCCGCCGAAGTGGTGGCCTGGGCCGGCACGCCGCCGCTGGGGGCGCCGGAGGCCGGGCTGCAACTGCACTGGTCGCCGCTCTTTCGCACCGCGCCGGTGGGGGGACCGCCTGGTCAGCCGCCCTATCTCAATGCTGTGCTGCTGGTTCGCCACATCCCTCTGCCCGCCACAGCGCCCGCCGCTCACGCGCCCTGGCCCGCCGCCGCGGAGCTGTTGCGGCGGTTGCAGCGTCTGGAAGCCGCCTTCGGCCGTGAGCGCTCGGTGCACTGGGGGCCGCGCACCCTCGACCTCGACCTGCTCTGGTGCGGCCGCCAGGTCTGCTGCACCGCCATGCTCACCTTGCCCCACCCGCGCCTGCGCGAGCGGGCCTTCGTGCTGGCCCCGCTGGCGGCCCTCGATCCGCTGCTGATCCCGCCTGGCGGGGCGGTCACGGCGGCGGAGCTGCTGGCTGCTGCCCTGCTCCGTGGCGCCGAGCCCCCGCCGCTGGCGCTGGCGGGGGTACCGGGCTGGCCCGACACCGCGCCCGTGGCGGCAGACGGTCACACTGGAAGCCCGCAGCGCGCCGTGCATGGCCCCCTTGCCGCCCCCTGAGCCCTCCACCCATCTGGCCACGGTGGGGGCTCTCGATGCCCGCAAGATCCGCTTTGAGCTCAACCGCATGGTGCTGCCCAAAGGCGTGGAAGGCACCTACGGGATCATCCGCCACCCTGGCGCGTCCCTGGCGGTGCCCGTGCTTGACGACGGCCGGGTGGTGATCCTGCGCCAGTACCGCTTCGCGGTGGAACGGCGCATCCTTGAATTCCCCGCCGGCACTCTGGAAGATGGCGAGGACCCGTTGGCTTCGATGCAGCGGGAACTGGCGGAGGAAGCGGGCTACAGCGCCAGCCGCTGGGATTCGCTGGGCCTGATGTTGCCCTGCCCCGGCTATTCCGATGAGGTGATCCACCTGTTCCTGGCCCGCGCCCTCACGCTCCTGCAGCAGCAGCCCGCTGGCGATGACGACGAAGACATGGAGGTGCTGCTGATGGAGCCGCAGGCCGTTGATGCGGCCCTGGCCAGCGGCGATGAGGCCCTGGATGGCAAGAGCGTGACCGCCTGGTTCCGCGCCCGTCAGCTGCTGGGTTGCTGAAGCGGTGCAGGAACCGTTGCGATGACCCCGCCCCGCTGGCTGTTCTGGCACCGCCGTGACCTGCGGCTGGCCGACAATCTCGGCCTGGCGGCCGCCGCTCGCGCCACGCCCGCCGTGACCGGCGTGTTCGTGCTCGATCCGGCCCTGCTGGAGGCGAGCGACCTGGCCCCGGCGCGGCTGTGGTTTCTCCTGGAAAGCCTGCGGGAGCTGGAGCAGCGCTGGCGTGAGGCCGGCAGCCAGCTGCTGCTGCTTCGGGGGGATCCAGCCGAGCTGCTGCCCCAGCTGGCGGTAGCGATCGGCGCGGCGGTGGTCGCCTGGAACCGCGATGTGGAACCCTTCGGCCGCGAGCGCGACCGCCGCGTCGCCGCCGCGCTGCAGCAGGACGGGCTGAAGGTGCTGGCGGGCTGGGATCAGCTGCTGGTTCCCCCCGAGAGCCTCTTCACCGGCGGTGGCGCTCCCTATCGGGTGTACGGGCCGTTCTTCCGTGCCTGGCGGCGCCGGCTGGAGCCGGCCGGGCCGGCGGCCGCCGGTGCTGGCGGGCTGGAGCTGGCGCCGGTAGCGGCTCCCAGCGGCCTGCTGGCTCTTGATCCCACCGCCCTGCCCGGCCGCGGCCAGGCCCTCTGGGAGCGCCTGCCGCTTCTGGACGCCGTGCCTGCGACCGGCGACAGCGCCGCTGCCCTTGGCCATGCCGGCTTCGCCGGCGCCGATCTCTGCCCCTGCCGCCCGGGAGAAGCCGCTGCCGCCGATCAGCTGGCCCTTTTCGCCGATGGCGCCCTGCTGCGGTACGAACCCGGCCGCAACCTGCCAGGCGAAGCGGGCACCTCCTGCCTGAGTGCGGCCCTCAAGTTCGGCACGCTCAGCCCGCGGCAGGCCTGGGCGGCGGCCCAGCAGCAGCGGCCCCGCGCCCGCAGCGACGAGGACCTGCAGGCGATCACGGTGTGGGAGCAGGAACTGGCCTGGCGCGAGTTCTACCAACAGGCCCTGTTTCACTTTCCCGAGCTGGCTGACGGGCCCTACCGCCCCCAGTGGCGCCGCTTTCCCTGGGAGAACGACACGGGCCGTTTCGAGGCCTGGTGCGCGGGCCTCACCGGCGTGCCGATCGTGGATGCGGCGATGCGGCAGCTGAACACCAGCGGCTGGATGCACAACCGCTGCCGCATGATCGTGGCCTCCTTTCTGGTGAAGGATCTGATCTGCGACTGGCGCTGGGGCGAACGCCAGTTCATGCGCCTGCTGGTGGATGGGGATCTGGCTGCCAACAACGGGGGCTGGCAGTGGAGCGCCAGCAGCGGCATGGATCCCAAACCCCTGCGCATCTTCAATCCCTTCACCCAGGCGGCCCGCTTCGATCCCGAGGCTCAGTACATCCGCCGTTGGCTGCCGGAACTGGCGCATGTGGCCACTGCCGATCTGATCAGCGGGGCGATCGCGCCCCTGGAACGGCGGGGTTACCCCGCACCGATCGTGGACCACAAGCAGCAGCAGGCGCGCTTCAAGGGGCTCTACGCAGGGCTGGCCTGAGCCGGCCGAGCCTGGCGTCGGTGGGGAGGATCTGGCCGGCGGCCGTGGCTCAGACCCGCACCTGGGCGCGGGACTCCGCAGGGGCAGAGGCGGGCGCTGCGGCCGCTGAGCTGCTTGCGAGCTGGCGCAAGGCAGTGATCACAGCTTGTTGTTGCTCGGAGGTCAGTTCGGGGAAGATCGGCAGGCTGAGCACCTGGGAGGTGAGCCGCTCGGTGGCCGGCAGGCTGCCGGGGCCATAGCCCAGCTGGGCGTAGGCCGGCTGGCGGTGAATCGGAATCGGGTAGTAGATGATCGTGTTGACGCCGGCGGCGGCCAGCTCCTGCTTGAGCCAGTCGCGGCAGCAGCTTTCGGGCAGGCCGTAAGTGGAGCTGGTGCTGGAGGGGGCGCAGCTGCCGCCGCAGGCGTTCGCGCCCGCTGGGCAGAACGGGACGCGCACCACGAACTGGTTCCAGCTGTGGCCGTCGGGCCCCGCCTCGGGCAGGGAGATTCCAGCAAGGCCCGCCAGCTCACGCTGGTAGGTGGCGGCGAGCTGGCGGCGTCGCTCGATCCAGCGCTCCAGATGGGGGAGCTTCACGGCCAGCACCGTGGCCTGAAGAGCGTCAAGGCGGCTGTTGTAGCCCAGCGACGTGTGCAGATAGCGCTCCGGCATGCCATGCACGGCCAACTCGCGGATGCGCTGGGCCAGCTCTGGGTCGCTGCAGAGCACAGCGCCGCCATCGCCGGCACCGCCGAGGTTCTTGGTGGGGAAAAAGCTGAAGCAGCCCGCATCCCCCCAGCTGCCCACCGGCTGCCCCGCCCAGCTGGCGCCGGTGGCCTGGGCGCAGTCTTCGATCACCTTCAGGCCATGCACTGAGGCGATCGCGGTGATCCGCTCCATGTCGACTGGACGGCCGAACAGGTGCACCGGCATCAGGGCGCGGGTGGCGGGCGTGATCGCCGCCTCGATCCGATCGAGATCGATCAGATAGGAGCTTTCCTCCACATCCACGAACACCGGCGTGGCCCCCACGCTGCTGATCGCTTCGGCCGTGGCGAAGAAGCTGAACGAACTGGTGATGACCTCATCACCCGGACCGATCCCCAGGCCTCTCAGGGCCAGCACCAAGGCGTCGGTGCCGCTGTTGCAGCCGATGGCATGGGGGCTGGCGCAGACAGCGGCGAACTGTTGCTCGAAGGCCGCAATCCGGGCCCCCCCGATGTACTGGCCGCTGCGCAACACCTGCAGAACGGCGTCTTCGAGGCCTTCACCAAGCTGATGAAGTTGCTCGGTGAGATCGAAGGGGGGCACCTGCATGCGGGCAACCTTAATCCCCTCAGCCTTCGGTTCCAGGGGGCGCTTGGCCAGGGTGCCACTTGATGTTGCAGCCAATGGCGGGCCGCTGATCGGGGTCCGGGGCCTGGCCGCTGAGCACCGCATCGAGCGCCTCTCGCAGGGCGCTGCCATCTGCGGCCTGGCCCGTTCCGGGGCGGCTGGCATCGAGCTGGCCGCGGTAGGCAAGCCGGTGGTCTGCACCGTAGAGATAGAGGTCTGGAGTGCAGGCGGCGTGGAAGGCCCGGGCCACGTTCTGGTCGCTGTCCAGCAGGTAGGGGAAGCGCCAGCCGTGCCGCTGGCGTTGGTCGTTCAGCCCCTCAGGGCCGTCCCCGGGGTGGGTGCGGACGCTGTTGCTGGCGATCGCCAGGATCACCACCCGGTCGTTGTAGTCGTGCTCAAGCCGCGTGAGCTCCGGTTCGATGTGCTTCACGAACGGGCAGTGGGCGCAGAGGAACAGCACCAGCAGCGGCTGGGGCGGCAGGGCGGTGCTGTCGTGGACGCGGCCATCGAGATCGGCGAGCTGGAACGGGGGCAGGGCCGTGCCCAGCGGCAGCATGGTGGAGGGGGTGAGGGCCATGGCGCCAGGCTCCGCGGCGGAACTTCCGCTGTGATTGTGGCGTCCGCGTTGGCGCCGCCACTGGGGCAGGATCGGCGCCCCCCGGTTCGCCCGCGTGAGCCCCTTGAAGTCTTCCTGGCGCTTGTCTTCATGGCGCCGCCTTGTGGCGTTGCCGGCGCGGCTGCGAACGGCGCGCTGGTCGCCAAGGCGGCCCTTGCTGCGGCCGTTGGCGCTGGTGGTGGTGACGCTGCTGGTGACGTCTTCCCTGCTGGCGAGTTGTGTTCCCGCCACCAACAGGGCCAGCTGGCGAATCTTCCCCCTGCAGCGCCGTCAGCCCCACGACGGCCTGGCGGTGGTCAACCAGCCCGACGGCTTCGGTGTGCACCTGTGGCTCGAAACCGACACCCGCCAGCGGGGGGTCTGCCGGCCGCGCTGGTTGCCGGATCCGCCCCGTCTGTTCAACGGCAACGGCAGTGCGCCGTTCAGCTCTGGCCTGGCGACCCGCCAGGAGTTTTTTGAGGTGGTGGCCCGCGGCGATGTGCGCCGGGCGCTGCAGCGCGAACTGGAGGCGCTCTGCCAGGCGCGCGCCCCGCGCAGCCGCTGGGAGTGGACCGATCCGCCCCGCCGTGCGGATCAGGTGAAGCAGGAGAGCTTCCCGATGCTGCAGGAGGAGGATCTGCTGCCCGATCCCAACGAGGTGCGGGCCCGTGAGGAGGCGCTGGAGCAGGGAGCTGGAGCTGAGGCCCCGGCACCGTCTGCAGCACCGGAGGCTGCGCCCTAGTCCCTGGCTCCCGGCGCGCTCAGCCCTTTACCTCGTCGGCCTTGAAGCGGGACAGGGCCAGACCCCCCGCCGCCCAGGACTGCAGTGGTGCAGGCGTGCTCAAGCGGCGGTGAGGCGTGGCCCCTCGAAACCGGCCCAGACCGCCCGCTCGGCCCGCTTCCAGTAGCGGCTGAAGCGCCGCAGATCCACGGGGCCCTCCAGCTGCACGAATGGCTCGGGCTCCAGCACCACCAGCGGCAGGGCGGCGCCGATCGTCGCGGAAAGCTCTGCAAAGCGAGGATCCACCGCCCGGCAGGTCACCACCCCGTCGGCGCCATGGTGAGCGGCGAAAGCGAGCAACTCCTCCGCCACAGCTCCGGCCCGGAGCACCACTGGCAGATCCAGCAGGCATTCGTAGAGGAAGCCGAGCCGCTTGAGGCTGATCGCCGGGCCCTGGCCGGCGCTTCCCTCGATCAGGGCCCGGTCGAACACGAACAGGGCCGGCCGATCGTGATGGGCGCGCCAGGCGGGGTTGGCCTGCCCCAACGCCTCGCCGTGGATCCAGAGCACCGGCCGCTGCAAGGGGCCAGCTGGAGCGACGGTGGCCTGCTTGGGTAGGCCAGCGGCTGACCTGCCGGCGGTAGGGGCTGGCGGCAGGGTCTGGTCCTGCAGCGGCGGCTCCGGCAGGCTGAGCGGCGCCTCGCTGCGGAACAGCCGCTCGCCCAGCCGTTCGTAGCTGGCTTCGAACGGGCAGCCACCCGGCCGGCCGGCGCCACCGGCTTGCGCCTTCGGGCAGGCGCGACAGAAGCGGCCGCCGCTGAAGCGCTCCAGATTGGCGCGGTTGAACAGGTAGGGCTTGGCACTGAAGGTACCGGCCACCCATTGCCAGCTGAGGTTGTTGCTGGCCGGGTCGCCGTCGAGCAGGTGACGCAGGAACCAGCGGGCGCCGGTCTGCCAGCGCACCCGCCGCCAGTGCACCAGGTAGGCCGCCAGCCATAGGCGGGCATGGTTGTGCAGCCAGCCCTCTTGCACCAGTTGATGGCGAAAGGCATCGATGCAGGCCAGGCCGGTGCTGCCGCCGGCGATGTCGTCGGGCAGGTCTGCGCGGTAGGCCGTGGGCGGCAGGCCGCTGGCGCCCTGCTCGCGGTCGTCCCAGATGCCCTCGCCCAGCTGCTGCCAGACGCGCTGCCAATAGTCACGCCAGCCGAGCTCGTTGATCAGCTTCTCTCCGGCGCTGCGCCCCAGCCCCCGGGCGGCCAGGGCGTCGAACACCGCCTGCCGCACCTCCGCCAGGGTGAGCACCCCGTGGCGGATGTAGGGGGAGAGGCGGGTCACGGCGCCATCGAGATGGTTGCGGCTGGTGGCGTAGGCCACCGGGTCGAGCGCTGCCAGCGCCGCCAGCGCCGCTGCCCGGCCACCGCGCATCGGGCTCAGCGGTGGGGCGTCTTCGGCATCCGGGGCGACCGGTTGCTGGCCGAAACGGGCCTGCAGCTCGACGGCCAGCTCGTGCCGATCGGCGAAGGTGCGGGGCAGATCGCCGGTGGCAGGCGGCCAGGCGAGGGGGACAGCGGGCTCCATGGCACCGATCGTGGCGCGGGCAGGGCGCCAGCGCTGCGGGAGAATTCCTGCCAGCTCGCTCCCCAGGACATGCTTCTCGATCTGCGCGGCAAGAAGGCCCTGGTCACCGGCATCGCCAACAACCGCTCGATCGCCTGGGGCATCGCTCAGCAGTTGGCCGCGGCGGGCTGCGAGCTGGCGGTCACCTACCTGCCCGACGACAAGGGCCGCTTCGAGGGCAAGGTGCGTGAGCTCACGGCCCCGCTGGCCCCCAGCCTGGTGCTGCCGCTCAACGTGCAGATCCCCGAGCAGATCGAGGCCGCCTTCGCCGCGATCCAGGAGCAGTGGGGCAGCCTCGATGTGCTGATCCACTGCCTGGCCTTCGCCGGCAAGGAGGAGCTGGTGGGCGACTACAGCGCCATCACCCCCGAAGGGTTCGGCCGGGCGCTGGAGGTGAGCGCCTATTCGCTCGCGCCGCTCTGCCGCTATGCCAAGCCCCTGTTCAATCCTGGCGCCAGCGTGATCACGCTCAGCTACCTGGGCGCCGAGCGGGCGATTCCCAACTACAACGTGATGGGGGTGGCCAAGGCGGCCCTTGAGGCCTCGGTGCGCTACCTGGCCGCCGAACTGGGCCCCGACAACCAGGTGCGGGTGAACGCCATCAGCGCCGGCCCGATCCGCACCCTGGCCAGCTCCGCCATCGGCGGCATCCTCGACATGATCCACAACGTGGAGGAGAAGGCCCCGCTGCGGCGCACCGTTACCCAGGACGAAGTGGGCGCCACCGCCGCCTTTCTGGCCAGCCCGCTTGCCTCTGGCATCACCGGCCAGGTGATCTATGTGGACGGCGGCTACTGCATCACGGGGATGTGAGCGCCCTCCCGCCTCACGGTCCACGCATCAGCTCCTCCAAGCGCATCGGCATCACCGTTCCCATCCAGTCGATCGTGGTGGTGTGAAGGTTGTAGAAGGCGGCTTCCACCTGCAGGCGGCCACTGCGCATCAGATCGGTGAGCAGCACGCTGGAGTCGACCAGGTTGCGGGCCGCGTTGAGGGTGTGGTGGCGGGCGGCCTGATCCAGGTCGTCGTGGCCGCCGAGGTTGAGCAGCTCCATGCGCAGCTGCCCCACGACCTGGGCCAGGCTCGGGGTGAGGGTCAGCGCCGGGTTGAAGGCCGCTTCCATGGCGCCACAGCGCTCATGGCCGAGCACCACGATCACGGGCACGCCCAGGTGGGCCACGGCGTACTCCAGCGAGGCGATGGCTGCGGTGGTGGAGAGGGTGCCGGCGTTGCGCACCACGAACAAGTCGCCGAAGCCCGTGTCGAACAGCAGCTCCACCGGCACCCGGGAATCGGCGCAGCCCAGCACCGCCGCAGCCGGATGCTGGCCCGATTCCACTTCGAGCATGCGCTCACGGCTGCTGTGGGGATGGAGCGATTCACCGTCAAGGAAGCGCCGGTGGCCTTCTCGCAGTTCGGCGAGCACCGTCAGGGGACAGTTTTTCACGCAGGGGCCGGATCGGTGCTGGCGATTGTGGACCGAGTCAGGCCTTCGGGTTCGGCATGATTGGTACTGTCCCGCCCCACAGCCCGTGTCCCTCCATCCGGACCTCGATCCCGGCAGTCCGGGAGGCCGTAGCGGCCGTGTCCACCGGGTCACCGGGGAAACCGATGTGCGGGTGCGCCTGGATCTCGATGGCAGTGGCGCCTGCCAGGTGAGCACCGGGGTGCCGTTCCTGGATCACATGCTGCATCAGCTGGCCAGCCATGGCCTGCTCGACCTGGAGATCAGCGCCCACGGCGACACCCACATCGACGACCACCACACCAACGAGGACGTGGGCATCGCCGTGGGCCAGGCCCTGGCGCAGGCCCTGGGCTCCCGCCGCGGCATCCATCGCTTCGGCCATTTCGTGGCGCCGCTCGATGAAGCGCTGGTGCAGGTGGCGCTTGATTGCTCCGGTCGCCCCCACCTCAGCTACGGGCTCACGATTCCGGCCCAGCGGATCGGCACCTACGACACCGAGCTGGTGCGGGAGTTCTTCGTGGCGGTGGTGAACAACTCGGGCCTCACCCTGCACATCCGCCAGCTCGATGGCCTGAACTCCCATCACATCGTGGAGGCCTGCTTCAAGGCGTTTGCCCGGGCGCTGCGGCTGGCGGTGGAGATCGACCCGCGCCGGGCCGGTGCCGTACCCAGCAGCAAGGGGGTGCTGGAGCAGGCGGGCGCCGCTTAACACTCCTTTACGTGATGATGGGAGGACCGCCGTCCGCTCGCCCGTTCATGACCCTGGCCGCCAGCCGCCCCGACCATCCGGACGCACCGGAGTCCGCCGCGAGCCCCACCACCTACGCCCGCGCCGACTGGGCCAGTGCGTTCCGCAACGTGGGCAGCGAACTCACGGCGGCGCCGCTCACCGCCAGCAAGGGCTCCATCCCCAGTGAGCTCAGCGGCACCCTCTACCGCAACGGGCCGGGCCGGTTGGAGCGCGGCGGCCAGTGGGTGCATCACCCCTTTGATGGCGACGGCATGATCACCGCCGTGCGCTTCGACGGTGGCGCCGCCAGTCTCACCAACCGTTTCGTGCGCACCGAGGGCTGGCTGGCGGAGGAGGAGAAGGGCAGCTTCGTGTACCGCGGCGTGTTCGGTACCCAGAAGCCCGGCGGTCCCCTGGCCAATGCCTTCGACCTGCGGCTCAAGAACATCGCCAACACCCACGTGGTGCGGCTGGGCGACCGCCTGCTGGCGCTCTGGGAGGCGAGCCTGCCCCACGGCCTTGATCCCGACACGCTGGAGACCACCGGCCTCGAACGGCTTGATGGCGTGCTTGCCGCCGGGGAGGCCTTCAGCGCCCACCCCCGCTTCGATCCCGGTCACCGGGGCGGTCCGCGCATGGTCACCTTCGGGGTGAAGGCGGGGCCCCGCAGCAAGATCCGGCTGATGGAGTTCGACGCCTCCAGCAGCCAGGCCAGCAACGGCGAGGCCATCAACAGCCAGGACCCAAGCAGCCACGGCACCAGCGGCGATCACAGCAGCGGTCACCAGGGCAGCGGTAGGCACGGCAGTGGCCGCCTGCTGGCCGATCAGACCCGCAGCTTCAAGGGGTTCGCCTTTCTGCACGATTTCGCGATCACCCCCAACTGGGCCGTGTTCCTGCAGAACGCCATGGCCTTCAACCCGCTGGGCTTCGTGTTCGGCCTGAAGGGAGCCGCCCAGTGCCTGGCCTCCAAGCCCGGCGAGCAGGGCCAGTTCTGGCTGATTCCTCGCTCCGGTGAAGGGGAGCCCCTGCAGGTGCAGGCGCCGGCCGGCTTCGTGTTCCACCACCTCAATGCCTTCGAAGACCCCGGCGCCGGCGCCGCCGGCCAGGTGGTGGTGGATTCGATCTACTACGACGACTTCCCCACGATCGGCCCGGACACCGACTTCCGTGCTGTCGACTTCAGCACCCTGCCGGTGGGCCAGCTGCACCGCTGCCGCATCGATCTGGCCACCGGCACGGTGAGCAGCGAGCGGCTGGAGGAGCGCTGCTGCGAATTCGCGATGGTGAACCCCGCCCGCGTGGGGCTGGACGCCCGCTACGCCTGGATGGCGGTCACCCACCGGGAGCGGGGCAACGACCCGCTGCAGGCGATCGAGAAGCTTGACCTCCACTCCGGCGAACGCTGGGTGTGGAGCGCGGCGCCGCGCGGCTTCGTCAGCGAGCCGCTGATGGTGCCCCGGCCGGCCGTTGGCGCCGGGTCCGCTCCGGCGGAAGACGACGGCTGGATCCTCTGCGTGGTCTGGAACGGTGCCCGCTCGGCCAGTGACCTGGTGATCCTGCGGGCCGACGACCTCACCGAGCAGGCGGTGATTCCCCTGCCCCTGGCCATCCCCCACGGGCTGCATGGCAGCTGGAGTGCGGCGTGAACCCGCGCCCGCACGCCACTGGCTCCGCCTCCAGCGCCGCTTCAGGCCTGGTGCCACAGCTCTTTTTGCGTCTGGGCCGGTTGCTGGTGACGGCCGGCCTGTGGCTGCTGGCCGTCGCAGCTCCGCTCGCTTTTCAGCCGGCGGCCGCTGCTGCTGCGCTGTTCCACCTGGTGGGGCCGGTGCCGGTGGAGCTCGGCCTGCACGATGGGCGCCTTTCCACCTGCACGGCGCCAAGCCATTGCGTCCGCCAGGACTGGCCCCTCGCCGATCCGCTGGACGGTCTGCGCCAGCTGGTGCCGGTGCTGAAGGCCACGCCAGGGATCAGGGTGGAGCGCTTCGAGGAGGAGCCGGAGGCGGCCTATCTCCACGCCACCGCGGAAAGCCGCCTGTTCGGCTTCATCGACGACCTTGAACTGGCGGCCGATGCCCGCAGTGGCGTGCTGCAGGTGCGCTCGGCCTCACGCCTCGGCGATTCAGACCTGGGGGTGAACCGAGCTCGGCTGGAGAGCCTGAAGCAGGCCCTGGATGCCGGGATCAGCCCCGCTGCTGCCGGCTGAGGGTGGCGGCGGAGAACACATGACCCAGTTCGGCGGCAATCAGCACCACCGCAGCGGGATCGGCGGCCCCGTCCACCCTGGCCTTGAGCGCGGGATCGCCTTCCACCTGCAGCAGGAACGCGTTCAGTTGGGCTTTGGACATGGTCGTTGACGGCGGAGGCCTGACTCCGTCCTACTCGGGGGCGCTGAGCGCCCCCGGGCCTCAGACGTTGCCGAAGGCCACCTGGCAGGCGGCATTGAGCAGTTCCGCCTCCGCGGCGGACTGGGGCTGGCGGCCATCCAGAAGGCCGGCGTTGCAGTCGGCCGTGAGCTGGTAGGTGCCGCCGTCGGCGGTAACGGCGAAACTCACCACCGAGCTGCTGGTTGGCACCACCGAAGCGAAGATCAGCTGGTAGCTGCTGTTCGGCACCAGGATGTAGGTCTGGTTGGCGCTGATGGCTGAATTGACGGCGTTGTTGATGATTGAAGCAGTGGCGAGGGTGGCGATGCCCCAGGTGGCGGCGCGGGCGCCCCACCAGCCCCAGGTTGGCGTGCTCCAACCGCCATACCAGCCGTAGTTCCACGGCCGCGCCACGCCCCAGCCTGGCCGCGCCCAGCCGGCATTGACGTTCACGTTGTTGATGTTGACGCGCCGATCCCAGTTGACGTTGGCGGTGCGATTCACATTGACGTTTCTGTTGATATCGCGATTCACCTCCCGATTCACGTTCCGGTTGTTGTCCAGATTGCGATTCACACTACGGTTGGTGTCGCGGTTCAGGTTGCGGTTGCCGGCCACGGTGTTGCCGCTGGGCCGGTTGAGCGAGGGGTTGACGCCGGGTTGACGCACTTGGTTGCTCCAGCCGCCGCTGGGCCTGGAGGATCCACGGCTGAGACCGCTACTGGCGTTGCCAAAGCCTGTGTTGCCCCTGCTGCCGCCCTGGGATCCAAGGCTGGCCCGTGAGGCACCACCCCCACCACCACGGGAGCCGCCGCCGCGGGAGCCACCACCACCTCCCCGAGCGATCAGGTGTGTGGGAGGGGAGGCAGTTGCAGTTGAGGAATCAAAAGCGAAGCCGGCACCAGCGGGAAGTGTGACCATGCCAGCCAACACAAAGGCGAATCCGGAGAGTTGGTTCATTTCAGGACCAGATCACATCCGTCGTCGTAGCAGCTCGCGTTGGTGCGACCGCTGCTGTCGAAGTGCACGCGAACCAGATCCCGCCCAGTCATCAGATCGGGCCGGTTCTCTTGCACGCTGTTGAGGTAGTTGGGATTGACGACGCAGAGATCTCGGCCGTTGAAGCACACCGTGTTGGCTGAAAACCGTGCCGACGCGCTTTGCAGGGTCTCCCACTTCTTGCGCTCGGCGTTGTAGAGCTCCATTTTCAGAGGGGAGTCGGTCACACGGATCGTTTTGGTCACTGCGCCGATGCGGTGTCGATACAACGTGACGCTGCCGAAATCCTCGGCTTCAACTGTGCAGGCCTGGGGATCCGCTCCCGCCAGGCTGCATCTGGTGGAAAGCTTGTAGAGCAACTCTGCACAGGCCGGTGCCGCAAGCAGGGCGAGTGCGCAGCTCGCCAGAGCTCCGCTGAACAGGACGATCGCTTTCTGGGGCATTGGGGTGGAAGGCTTCACCCTGCGGACAACCGCACGGTGGAGGGTGGAGGTAGGTGTTGCCTCACTGTGGCCGGGACGACTACATCGCCGCCACGGAGCGAATGGGTCCGCAACATTCTGACTCACATCCAGCGGCGCCGATCTTCGGAACCCAGGCGAGGACGTGGGTTGGTGGACACGGTGGGGCCCTGAAGGTACGTGAAACCTGTTGGCATGATCCGCTTGAGCCCCGGTCTCTCGCTGAATCCAACTTGGAGTCAACTCCCTGCATGATGATGGTGTTGAGGATATGGGTGAGTGCCGATCTCCACAGCGTCCGGGTTGTGCGCATCGCCCAAAGAATCGTATTTGCAGCGCGGGCTTTCAACTACTCCGGCGACGTCCCCTCCTTTGGCAGGAGAACGTTGTTCTCGTGAAGAAAGGCCACGGGCAACGCCTCGCCCCCAGCCTGCTGGAAAGGGTGGCGCGCGACACCTTCAATGGGCAGATGTCTTCGCCGCCCCGATGGGCGCATCTCGATCGCCTTCACCACCCCACGCGCATCCTGACCTGTGCCATCCGATTCACGCCCGCAGCCGCTGCCGTTTTCGCCAGCGCACAAAGGGCAGCGCCACCAGCGCCAGGCCCGGATTGCGCAGGCAGGTGCCCAGCAGCGCGCGCAGCAGGAAGGGCCGCTGCCGCACCAGTGCCAGCTCGGTGGCGGAGAGCCCCAACCCCAGCGCGAACACCAACGCGAACAGGGTGACGGGCAGCGCCAGCGCCACGGCCGGATTCACATCGGCCTCGCACCGGTGATCAACAGGATCAGGGCGACGCTGCCGATCAGAGTGAGGGCCATGGCGGTGGCGATGCCGATCGAGGTCTGGTCGACATAGAAGAAGTCGTCACGCTGGAGTCGCTTGAGCGTGCGCAGGTGTTCCCGTGCGGCGGCGGCCATGGCCAGGATGCCGGTGAGCACGAAGCCGATCGCCACCAGCCGCACGCCGAGGCCGGCATGGACGGGCCGCTCGAAGCGATTGGTGTTGATGGCGCCGATGATCTTGTCGAGACCGAAGCCGAAGCTGATCAGCGCCAGGCAGGTGCGGATCCAGGCCATCAAGGTCCGCTCTGCCGCCGCCCGGTTGCGTTCCTTGGCCAGCTCGTTGGTGAGATTGACCGCCATCAGGGCTGCAGCAGCGGCCCGAGCTGCGGCAGCAGCGCCGCCAGGGCCCGGCCGCGGTGGCCGAGGCGGCGCTTCAGATCGAGGTCCATCTCCGCGAAGGTGAGGCCGGCCTCCGGCACCAGGAACACCGGGTCGTAGCCGAAGCCGCCGCTGCCGCGCGGCGCCGTGAGGATCTCCCCAGGGCAGATCCCTTCCACCGTGAGCACGGTGTGGCCGCTGGGATCTGCCAGAGCCAGGGCGGCGGTGAAGCAGGCGCGGCGGTTGGCGGTGGGCGCCTGGGCTGCAGCTTGTTCACCCAGTTCCCGCAGCAGCCGGGCGATGCGCTCGCTGTCGCTGGCGGCGTAGCGGGCCGAATGGATGCCGGGGGCGCCGCCGAGTGCCTCCACACTCAGGCCCGAGTCGTCGGCGAGTGCCCAGCAGCCGGTGGCCAATGCCACGGCTTCAGCCTTGAGCCGGGCATTGGCGGCAAAGCTCTCGCCTGTTTCCTCCACCTCGAAGCCACTGGGCTGGGGGCGCACATCGAGTGGCGGCAGGCCGGCGGCGCGGGCCGCCTCGCCGTTGAGGGCGGCGTTGAATTCCCGCAGCTTGCCGGCATTGCCGCTGGCCAGCACCAGCACGGTGGATGGGGCGGGCGGGGTGGTGGGGGTCATGCCGCCTCCGCGTACTGCCGCGCCCAGGCGAGCACCGCGGCCACCCGCTCGGGGCTGGGGCCTTCGCAGTAGAGACGCAGCAGCGGTTCGGTGCCGGAGAAGCGCAGCATCAGCCAGTGGCTGGCGCCGAGCCGCAGCTTGACGCCATCGGTGCGGATCACCTCCAGCACCGGCGCGCCGGCCACCTCCGTGGGGGCGGCATCGGCCAGCTGCCGTTCCAGCCGCTGGCGGGTGGCCATGTCCCGCAGCCGCAGGTCGAGGCGGTCATAGGTGCCGGCGCCGCCGTGGGCCTCGCGCAGCTGATCGAGTCGCTCGCCCAGCGGCAGCCCCCCTTCCACCACCGCTTCCACCACCAGCAGGGCGACGAACAGGGCATCCCGCTCCGGCAGGTGCATGCCCAGCCCCACCCCACCGGATTCCTCCCCGCCGATCAGCACATCACCGCTCAACATCTCGGCGGCGATGTACTTGAAGCCCACCGGCTTCTCGATCACGCGCCGGCCGAGGCCTTCGGCCACCTGTTGCATCAGGTCGGAGCCGCTCACGGTTTTGACCACGGCGCCGGGCAGGCCGCGGGCGCGGGCCAGGTGATCGATCAGCAGTGGCATCAGCAGCTGGGTGCTGCAGTAGCGGCCCCGCTCGTCGATGGCGGCGATGCGGTCGCCATCGCCATCGAACACGATGCCCAGCGCCGGCAGGCCGGCGGCGGTGCTGGCGCGCACCGCTGCGATCAGTTCGCCCAGATAAGGCTCCAGCGGTTCGGGGGGATGGCCGCCGAACAGCGGATCGCGGTTCGAGCGGATCTCCTGGATGCCGCCGGTTTCAGCCGGGTGGGGTGCAGCGGCAGGCGGCTGGCCCAGCAGCGCCGGCAGGCCACCGGCGGCCGAGCCGTGCATGGGATCCACGATCACCGCCATGCCCAGCCGTGCCAGGCCCTGGCGCAGGGCGCCGGTGTCGACCAGCCGGCGCAGCCCCGCCAGGTAGCCGGCCCAGCCATCGAAGCGGGGGGTGTCGCCGGCGATCGGCACGGTGATGCCGCCGGCCTCCAGGCGCTTCTCCACCCGGGCGGTGAAGTCGCCTTCCACCGAGCCGCCGAAGTGGCCCTTGATCTTGAGACCGAGCCATTCCGGTGGGTTGTGGCTGGCGGTGATCACCAGGGCGCCCAGGGCGCCGCGCTCCACTACCGCCCAGCTGCAGGCGGGGGTGGGCACGGGCGTGTCGGTGAGCAGGGGCTCCAGGTCGGCGCCCCGCACGGCGGCGGCGATCGCCTCGGCCAGTTCAGGCGCGAGGAAGCGGCGGTCGTAGCCGATCACCACCTCCCGGCTGTGCAGGCCCGGCGGGGCGGAATGCTCCAGCTCGCGGGCGGCGGCGGCTGCCACCGGCAACAGCCGCTCCACCGTGATGTCGACGCCAAGGATGCCGCGCCAGCCATCGGTGCCGAACCGGATCGGGCTGGGCTCCAGGGGCAGGGGGCGGACGCCATGGGGGAGGGGAAGTGCCAGGGTCGTAGCAGCGTGACGCATCCTGCGGGGCAGAGCGCGTGCCGGCCTCTGGGCAGGCCACCGTTCCCTTTAGCTTGGCCTCATGCCTTCCGCCCACCCCGATCGGGTGCTCACCGACCGTTTGCTGCGCAGCTGGGTCCGCTGCCGTCGCCGCGCCTGGCTCGACCGCCATGGCCCCCAGGAGCGACGACTCTGGACGGCCCACCGCACCCTGCAGCTGGACGACCAGCAGCGCTGCTTTGTGCAGTTGCTGGGCCGCAAGCCCCAGCGGGGTGAGGCGGGTTGCGCCGCCGCCGCGCCCGCCGTGGTGGGGCTGCGGCTGGCCGGCGAGGGCCCGGGCGGGCTGGCGCTGCAGGCCCACCCGCCCCTGCTGCTGCGCACCACCGGCAGCAGCCGCTGGGGCGCCCATGCCTATCTGCCGGTGATGGCGCGCCACGGCCGGCGGCTCACGCGGGAACACCGCCTGCTGATGACGCTCTGGGGCCGGCTTCTGGGGGAGCACCAGGACGCCAGCGTGGCAGAGGGCCTGGTGCTGGCCCACGGCGCCCGCGGGCTGGAGCAGGAACACCTGGCGCTGGGCCCTGGACTGCAGCGCCAGCTCGACGACAGCCTGCCGAAACTGGCGGACGATCTGCAACGGTCTCAGCCGCCACCGCTGGTCAACGACCGCAAAAAGTGCGTGCTCTGCTCCTGGCGGGGCCTGTGCGACCAGGAGGCGGCCCAGCAGGGCCACCTCAGCGAAGTGAGCGGCATTGGCGGCAAACGCCGCGAGCTGCTGCTGGATCTCCATGTGGGCGGGGTGGCGGATCTGGCGGCGGCCGACCCCGGTGCCTTGGCCGATGCGCTGGAGGTGCACGGCGAGCAGCACCGTGAGGTGGCTGAGCGGCTGGTGGCCCAGGCGCGGGTGCAGCGCGACGGCGCTCCGCAACGGATCGCGCCTCTCCCCGGCCAGCCTCTGCTGGCGCTGCCGGAGCTGGCGGCGGCCCCCGGCGTGCTCGTCTACGACATCGAATCCGACCCGGACGCCCGCGACGACTTTCTGCACGGCTTTCTGCGGATCGAGCGGCAGGCTGATGGCCGCTGGCCCACGGCCGCCGCCGCCGGCAGCCGTTACCAGCCGCTGCTGGCCCTGCATGAGCACGGCGAAGCCTTGCTGTGGCAGCGCCTGCGGCGGGCGCTGGCGCGCAGTCCGGGGTGGCCCCTGCTCCACTACGGCGAAACCGAGGCGGTGGCGCTGGTGCGGCTTGCCCAGCGCCAGGGCGCCAGCGAACGGGAAGTGGCGGCGCTGCGGGCGCGGTTGGTGGACCTGCACGTGCGCCTGCGGCGCCACTGGTTGCTGCCGGTGAGCAGCTACGGGCTCAAGGGGGTGGCTGGCTGGCTCGGCTTCCGTTGGAGCCAGAAGGGGGTGGATGGGGCCCGCTGCCTGCTGTGGTGGCGCCAGTGGCGCGGCGATGGCACCGCTGCGGGTCGCGGCAGCCACCACAACCTGCGCTGGATCCTCCGCTACAACCACGACGACGTCCGGGCCACCTGGGCGGTGGCCCGCTGGCTGCTGGAGCAGGACCAATCGCCCCCGCACCAGGACCCGCCGGCACCACTTGCTTAGAGCTTGCCCGCCCCGCCGCCGGCGCCCACCGGCGGGGTTACGAACGCCTCCGGGATGGAGAGCGCCAGTTCCAGCCCGCCCTCGGCCTGCAGGCACGCCTCCGCCAGTGCCTGCCGCCGCACCAGGGCCAGCCCCAGCCAGCAGGCCGGCTGCTGAGCAGTGGCGGGCAGCTCCAGACAGGAGGTGATCCGCCCGGCCCGGTCGCCCGCCGGGGTGTGCAGGCTGCCACCTGGCAGCGGCAGCGGGCCACCGGCGGGAGGCGTGCACACCCAGCGGCGCAGTTGCTGCTTGACGCCGTCGTAGGTGGCCAGCTTGGCCAGGGTTTCCTGGCCCACGTAGCAGCCCTTCGAGAGGCTCACCCGCCCTGCCAGGCCCAGCTCGAACGGGTTCACCTCCTCGTTGATCTCGGCGGGCGCGGCGGGGTGGCCGCCCTGCAGCCGCCAGCGCTCGGCCTCGGCGGCAGAGAGGGCCGGCAGCGCCTGGAGCGCCTCTGGCTCCGGCGTCTCGGCCGGCAGCACCATCCGGCCGCCCGGCAGCAGAAACCCCTCGGCGCCGTCGGCCGCGCCGAGGGGTTGCCATTGCCCGGGGGGCGCCAGCAAGGGGCCGGGAGCCTCAAACAGCGTGAACAACCTGACCGGCTGGGGCGCCCCCAGCACCACCTGATCGGCCGGAAACAGCACCCGATCGAGTGCCTGATGCACGGCGCCGCCATCACCGGCGCTCACCAGCAGCCAGGCGCCTGCGCCATCCACCAGCACCTCGGCCAGCGCGCGCAGACGGCCGGTGGGGCTGATGCAGCAGGTGGCCAGGCACTGGCCGCTCTGGGCCCGCTCCAGGTCCTGGCTGGTCTGGCCGTGCAGGAAGCGCAGGGTGTCAGCCCCTTCCAGGCGGATCAGCACCGCCGGCTGCTGCAGGCGGCTGGGGCGGGCGGCTGCCAGGCCCATGGGTCGGGCTGGGGATGGGGCGTCACGGTGGGGGAGCATCCGGCGCCCTTACCCTTGCAAATCACCGCCGGGATCGGGGCGGGATCAGCTGGTGGCGGTTGGGGAGTGGTTGCTTGCGGCTGCTTCGTTGTTGCCGGCGGCCGCGGCGATCTCCTCCAACAGGAACAGGCTGCGCAGTTCCAGCCCGGCTGCGGTCATCGCCTCGAGGCCGCCTTCCTGCCGATCCACGATCGTGACCACCCGCTGCACCACATAGCCGGCCTCCCGCAGTTGCCGCACCGCCTTGAGCGACGACCCGCCGGTGGTGACCACGTCTTCCAGCACGGTGATCGTGCTGCCGGCGGCGGGGAGGGGGCCTTCCAGCCAGGCACCGGTGCCGTGGCCTTTTGCCTCCTTGCGCACGATCAGGGCATCCAGCGGCCGCCCCACCAGCGCCGCCGCCAACGCGACGCCGCTCACCAACGGATCGGCGCCGAGGGTGAGCCCGGCGACGGCCAGCGCACCGTCTTCCACCTGCTCCAGCATCAGCTCCGCCAGCAGGGCCAGCCCGTAACCGCTGAGGCTCACCGGTTTGCAGTTCACGTAATGGTCGCTGCTGCGCCCGGAGGCCAGGGTGAAACGGCCATGGCGATAGGCGCGGTCGGCCAGCAGCGGCAGCAGGGCGCGGCGCCGTTCCGCCGGATCAGCGGGGGGCAGCGGGGTGGCCGGAGCGGCGGCCAGGGAGTCGGGAACGGCGGACACTGGCAACTTTCCGGCTTGCTGACTTAGTTTGCGCTCAAATGGCCAGCTCCTGCCTGCAACGGGCACGGGCGTCTCTGGTGCTTCCGATGACCCGCCCCACCCCTTCTGCTGTGGTTCCCACCCGCTCCGTTGCATCCCTGGCGTGGCCTTCCATGATGCGGCCGGGTCTCGTTGCATGGCTGGTGGCGGCTAGTGGCCTGGCGGTCATGACCACAGCCCCTGCGTTGGCCGACCCGGTTGTCTGCACCACAACGGTGGAGGCCGGTGCCTCCGGTTCGGGCCCAGGCCGCGCGGCGCCGGTGGAGGTCACCCGCTGCGGCGTGGTGGAAGCCACCGACACCCTCTTCATGCGGCGCGCCTTCAGTTGGCGCTCACCGTTTGCGGCAGGGGTGAACATCCTTCATCAGGCCACCGATATCCTCGGCATCGCGATGGGTGGGCCGGAAGGCAACCGCGTGATGGGACTGGGCTTTCCTGATCAGGCGATCATCTGGGATGGGAGCGCCATCAACAACACCGTCAACGCGGCGATGGAAGAACTCAGCTCGCCGATCCCGTTTCGCACAGCTGACCTGCCCAGCCAGTTCACCGGCAGTCTGCAGGGTTCCGGTGAATCGATGGCACCGCATCAGCTGGATGATGGCGCAGTACCCACGTCGATGTGGTCACGGCCGATCCGCGGCTTGTGGTGAGCGGCACGCTGGGGGTCTAGCAATCTGGTGAATGCAGCGGACTCATAATCCGCCTAAGCCGGGTTCGATCCCCGGGACCCCCATCAAACAATTGTCGCCGGCTCATTGCGGCGCAACCGGTGCGGCTTTCCGGAAGCAGCCTCCAGCTGGATTCATTCCACACCGCGCCGTTGACACCGCCCTCTGCCCCACTTAAGGAGAGGTCGGAGCCGATCGGTTCTGCTGTTTGTTTCCCGCACCGGAATCGATGAGCCACGAGAGCTTTCGCGATGAACTGGCCAGCACAGCCTGCACCCTGGCGGCCCGGGGCAAGGGACTGCTGGCCGCCGATGAATCCACCGGCACGATCGGCAAACGCTTCGAGGCCATCGGTGTGGCCAACACCGAGGCGAACCGCCGCGCTTACCGCAGCCTGCTGGCCACCACACCTGAGCTCAACGAGCACATCAGCGGCGTGATCCTGTTTGAGGAAACCTTGTTTCAAGACAGCGTGAATGCGCTGGGCGAACCTGGTGCGCCGCTCGTGGACTTGTTCCGCAGCAGCGGCATCGTTCCTGGCATCAAGGTGGACCAGGGTCTGGAGCCGCTGGCGGGCGGACTGGAGGGAGAGAGCTGGTGCACCGGCCTGAAGGGACTGCAGGAGCGGGCAACGCGCGCCTATGCGCGCGGTGCTCGTTTCGCCAAGTGGCGCGCGGTGCTGAAGATTTCCGCCGAGGGATCCCCCTCGGATCTGTGCGTGCGCGAGAACGCCTGGGGCCTGGCCCGCTATGCGCGCACGGTGCAGGAGGCGGGGCTGGTGCCGATCGTGGAGCCGGAAATCCTGATGGATGGAGACCACGACATCGAAACCACTGCTGCCGTGCAGGAGTGGGTGCTGCGCACGGTGTACAGCGCCCTCAGCCACTGTGGTGTGTTCCTGGAGGGCAGCCTGCTCAAGCCGTCGCTCACCCTGCCGGGCATGGCCTGCGCCACCCCGCCCAGCCCCGAACTGGTGGCTGAATACACCTTGCGCACGCTGGAGCGCACGGTGCCGGTGAGTGTGCCGGCTGTGCTGTTCCTCTCCGGTGGCCTGAGCGAAGAGGAGGCGAGTGTGTATCTCAACGGCATCAATCAAGCCACCACGCCAGCGCCGTGGCACCTGGGCTTTTCCTACGGCCGTGCGCTGCAGCAGTCGTGCCTGAAGCACTGGGCTGGCCACGATCTGGCCTCCGGCCAGCAGGCGCTGTTGGCGCGCGCCCGGGCCAATGGCCTGGCGTCTCAGGGCCTCTATGCGCCCGGCTCAGAACCCTCCGATGGTGCGCCGTTGTTTGAGGCGAATTACAGCTATTAGAGGTGGGTTTGGATGCGACGTTGGTGCGTTCCGGACTGTGGGGTTGAATGCCTGACGATCTGAGCGGTTGACTGTTCGAGGACCTGAGGCCTGGGACGCTGGTAATGGATAAGGTCGTCGTCAGTTCCGGCATGGATTGACATCCATCTGCCGAATGGGTGGCAGATGGATGTTCTGCTCTTCCTCGATGGCCATGTGGGCAGGATGTTGATGGCAATGGCTGTCAGCTGTCGTGAGTGGCAGAAGGCAGTGGGAGTGCCCAGATCCCTCTCGGCTGTGATGGCAAACGTCTGGAGAGAGTCTAAGATTGAACACTATCAGTTGATCTCGTTGTGGCCTCAGTTGATTGCGGCGGATTCCTGCATCGCTACTTCTTGGAAAACTCTTCCAAGCTCATGCATAAATGGATTCATTACTTTGATATCTATGAGCGACATTTCTCGAGATTCCGCAACGCCGCTCCGGTGATCCTTGAGATCGGGGTTTTTGGTGGCGGTTCTTTGGCTATGTGGAAGGAGTATTTCGGTCCCGGCGCACAGGTTCTTGGTCTTGACATCAATCCTGAATGCAAGCAGCATGAGGGCGAAGGTGTTGACATCTTCATTGGTAGCCAGGATGATCCTGCGGTGATCGAGCGGATCTTCAGCCGCTATCCACGAATCGATATTGTCTTGGATGATGGCAGCCATCGGATGAGCCACATGGTCTCTTCGTTTGAATTGCTTTATGAACGTATTCATCCCAGAGGCGTTTACATGGTGGAAGATACGCATACTTGCTATTGGGATGAGTATGACGGTGGGATTGGACGATCGGGGAGCTTCATCGAGTTCGCGAAGGGAAAGATTGATGAGATCAATGCCGTGCATACGCGGGGTGCCTTGCCGATTTCCTCATTCACCCGCACCACAGACTGCATCTCGATCTACGACAGTGTGGTCGTCTTTGAAAAGCAACCTCAAGGTACGAGGCAGGCGCCGATTACGGAGCCATTATGATGTTTTGTCTTCAAGCGATGGGATGAATTTCTGGCTATTGGTCTTGTGGCATCGTTGGTCTTTTCCTTGGATCATTGAATTGATCATCGGTCTTCAAGTGGCTTCGCGGAGTTGCGGCGCGTTGTGGTCAGAATTTCTTCACAGAGCTGAATCAAGGCCTTGTGAAGGCTCCCCTACGGTCGGTCCGATCGGGAGGATACCTGCACACTTGTCAGCGAGAACCACGGGATCGAACACATCGGCTCTGCTGCCAATTGATCGTCAGCGACCATCTGTCTGATTATCTTTGGCCCATCTCCCCCACGCCATGACCATGGTGATCTCAGCGCTCCAGCATCACCTCCTGCTCAGGATTCAGTCTTCCAACAAAACCCTGCTGACTTTTCACTTTCCTCCCATACAATCCAGCTCCCGGCTGGATCGGTGCGAGCGTGGGCCTGCTTCTTGTTTTGGTGGCGATCGGCCTGGTTGACAGTCTGTCGATGGTTCCCCTGGCTCTGGTGCCGATGACGGTGGCGCTTGGTAGCCGTCGTCCCGTGGCCCTTGCTGGTTCGTTTGTGGCGGGGGTTTATGTGGTGTATGTGTGCTTTGGCCTTTTGTTGTTGTTAGGAGCAGAAGCCTTCACAGCGCACTTCGGTGCAGGTCTTGCACGCCTCTGGAATCAACCCCAGGTGCTGGAGTTGGTGATTCAGATCCTGGTGGGACTGTTGCTGTTGGCCTCCCCCTGGCTCATGCAGCGATCAACCACCGCCAAACCACAGGAGGCCCCAGCAACCGGTAATTCACCGGCCGCCATGGCGGTGCTCGGGGGCAGCTTGGTGTTGGTGGGCCTTCCGGGCGCCGTGCCCTACCTCGCGGCTGTGGAGCGGATCGTGCAACATGACCCGCAGGGGTTGGCGGGAGTCGCTTATCTCCTTGTTTACAACCTCATCTTTGTGCTGCCTCTGCTCAGCCTGATCGGGCTGCGCTTCCTCTTTCCCCAGCAGGCCGGCAGGATCTTTCAGTCGTTGGCCTCGCTCAGTCTGTCGGTGCTGCCGAAGCTCACAGCGGTGGTGGTGGTGGTGCTTGGCTTGGTGCTGGTGGCCGACGGCATCGGTTGGTTTCTCGGTCATCCCTTGCTGCCGGTGTCGAGCTGACGTGCACGAGTGGTTCATTCACCTGGGCAGCTGCGATCCATCTCCGATCACCATGGTTTTGCATCCACAGGCCAGAGGATAGAAACCTCAACCCATCAGCAGAACCATCAGGAGCAGGCTCAGTCCCTGCCTGGCAGTGGCTGGCAAGCTGCTGCGCGCTTGTTCGTGATGTGGTTAGCGCGGAGTAGGCCTTTACCAATGATGACATTTGCCAGACAGGTGGGCCTCATTCAGTTATGTTTGCTCTTCGGATAATAGGTGTAGCTATGGGATTGCAATCTATGTTTGGCAAGTCCTTGCACTTGCTTCGTTCTGCTAGGCCGGTTCAGCGTTCTTTCCCTCTTCTGGGTGAATCTTCGCGGCCTCTTTCGGCGGCTTGTTCGGCGCCACACTCCTTGCAAAGGTCTGCGCGCCGCTGGTGGGCCATCCCCTTGCTGGTGATTCCGTTCACAGTGGCGCAGGCCCCAATCGCCTCCGCTCAGTCAACGAAGTTCGCCTTGGCCTGTATCGGCACCGAAACCGGTTATTCCGTGAACTTCGCTTATCGCTGGGGCAGCTCAGGTGAGTGGACGTCCGCCACCGTGGCACCCGGAAAGTGGCTGAAATTGACCTGGAACTACAAGTTTGAAGGCGAGAATAAATCGCCTGCGCTCAATGTGCGCTACGACGACAACACCACCGGCGTCACCAATATCGTACGCACCCCTCTGAAGGCTTACGCGGCCACCCAATCCGATTGTGAAGACCAGGGTAAAACCTTCAACTTCTACCAACGAGGCACGGAGCTGTACATCTCCGAGGAAGACTGACCACCGGCTTCGCTGATGGGGCGGCCTTTCCTTCCCGACCATTGCTGCTGCCGCCACGTCTGTCGTCGCTGCTGCTGCCATCCCTGCTGCAGGCAGTGGTTCTCCCCTGTGCGTCTGCTCTACAGTTGCTCTGACAGTTCTGGGGTTTGGGTGATGGGCTCAGTGCCTTTCATGACCTTGGGCTCAATGCTTTGCATGGCCTTGGGCACTGGCGCTCATCCATCCAGGCAGCTGTGCAAGCAGCTTTGCATCAGGAGTGATCAGTGCAGCGACGCCGGGCCCTGTTCCTCTCCCATGGTGGTGGTCCATTGCCTTTGCTTGGTGATGCGGCCCATGCCGAAATGGTTGCTTGCCTGACAACCATTGCCGCCACGATCGAGCGGCCTTCCGCCATCCTTGTGGTGAGTGCCCATTGGGAAGAGCAGCAACCCACTGTGACTGCCGGCGCGAATCCGTCGCTTCTCTACGACTACAGCGGATTTCCACACGAGTCGTACGAGATTCAGTATCCATGCCCAGGTGATCCGCCGCTGGCGTGCGCCATCGCTGCGGCGCTGGCTGAAGCTGGCATCGAGGCCCGCCTCACGACCACGAGAGGATTGGATCATGGCCTGTTCGTGCCTCTGAAGATCATGTTTCCCGCGGCAGAGATCCCATGCGTGCAGCTGTCTTTGCTTCGCAGCCTGGATCCTGCCCAGCATCTGGCCCTGGGCCGTGCCTTGCAAGGCCTGGCGGATCCGGGGTTGCTGCTGATCGGTTCGGGCTTCTCCTTCCACAACATGAAGGCCTTCTTCACACCCGATACAGCTGAATCCAAGGCGATGAATGGGGCCTTCGAGAACTGGTTGCTCGACACCTGTTCCAACCGCCAGCTCGCTGAACAGGAGCGCAGCCAGCGTCTGCTCCATTGGCAGGACGCCCCTTTTGCCCGCTACTGCCATCCCAGGGAAGAGCATCTTCTGCCGCTGCATGTCTGCTATGGCTATGCGGCCTCGGCC
Source organism: Cyanobium sp. ULC065 (assembly GCF_977927515.1). The sequence continues at coordinate 534,024 of NZ_OZ376393.1, forward strand.
TGTTCCAGCAGCTACGAACTACAGATCCTTCACAAGCGAGCGTGCATGGTGCTCTGGGAGGTTGAGGCCTAGGAGGCTGCTGACACGGTCTGGGGAAGCCGGGTGATGCGGGATGAACACTTCAAATCCATCTCCTGCTGCGCCCCTGGCCCCTGAAGGACTTCCGCTCGCCGAGATACGGCTTGAAGTGCCTCTGTGTTGAACCTCACGGAACTTCGCCAGGGGCGCCCAAACGTTGTTCCGCAGCTTCCCAGCTGTGCTTTCCCATCGGGGTTGTTCATGCCTGCAGCTGAGCCACCCGCTGCGGGGCGGGTGAGGCCCACAGATTCATGGCATGATGCCCATCATGCGATACGCCGACGGTCACAAGCAAGCTGTGCGTGAGCGCATCCTGCGCGCTGCCGCGGCTGAATTACGCCGTCAGGGGCTCTCGGGTATCGGCATCCCGGCGCTGATGAAGCAGGCCGGCCTCACCCATGGCGCCTTCTATTCCCATTTCCAGAGCCGCGACGCCCTGGTGGCTGAAGCCATCCGCACGGCGGCCGCCGCCAGCGCCGAGGGGCCGCTGGCTGAGGGGCTTTCGCTGGAGCAGAGCCTTGCCTTCTACCTCTCGCCCGAGCACGTCGCTCACCCGGAGCGGGGCTGCGTGATCGCGGCGCTTGGGGGTGAGGGGGTCGCCAGCCGGCGTCCGTGCGCGCCGCCTTTGCCGCTGCGGCCCATGGGTTGCTCGCGGCGATCGAGCGCAAGTTGCCCGCCCGCCCGCCCGCCAAGGTGCCCTGCGGGGACGAGCCCGGCGATGCCACCCCAGTGATGCAGCGCTGCAGCTGGCGTCGGCCATGGTGGGAGCGGTGCTGCTGGCGCGCCTGGTCGACGATCCCGTTCTGGCCAGCCGCCTGCTGGAGGCGGTGGCCCGCCCTGTTGGCCCCTGAGCCGAAGGTGGCTGAGCTGGGCCATGCCCCTGCCGGATCCGCCCCCTCTCTTTTTTGCTCAATGGCATGACGCACATCATGGCTAACAACCAGAACTGCCGCTCGCCTGCCGCTGCCTGTCCCCGCCGCGCTCCAATCCACTCCCCGCCTGTACACCAGCCGCGCTCCATCCGTTCCCCAGTCGTTCCAGTCGCTACCCAGCAATGACAACCGCCCGTACCCGCCGTCAGCAGCATTTCCTCAGCCGCTACGGACCCTGGGCCGTGGTGACCGGGGCCTCTTCCGGCATCGGCCGTGCCCTGGCCTGCCGCCTGGCGGAGACGGGGCTGAACCTGGTGCTGGTGGCCCGCAGCCGCCCTGCACTCGATGGCCTTGCCGCCCAGCTCGCTGCCCGGCACGGCGTGCAGGTGTGCGTGCTGGATCTGGATCTGGCTCGGGACGACCAGCTCGCTGTGCTTTGTGCCGCCACGGATCCGCTGGAGGTGGGTCTGCTGGTGGCCGCCGCGGGTTTCGGCAGCTCGGGCCCCTTCCTCGATGCCGACCTCACCAGCGAAACCGAGCTGTTGATGGTGAACGGCCGAGCGCTGATGCAGGCCTGTTTCCATTTCGGGCGCCGCTTTCGCGCCCGGGGCCGGGGTGGTCTGGTGTTGCTCAGCTCGATCGTGGGCTTTCAGGGGATGCCCTACGCCGCCCATTACGCCGCCACCAAGGCCTACGTGCAGGCCCTGGCGGAAGCGCTGCAGGTGGAGCTCAGCGCCTGCGGCGTGGATGTGCTGGCGGCTGCGCCGGGGCCCACCCACAGCGGCTTCGCGAGCCGGGCCGGCCTGCGCCTTGGCCATGCTCTCGACCCCGAAGCGATCGCCCAGCCGATCCTTGAGGCCCTCGGGCGTCAAGGCACCGTGCTGCCCGGCGCCCTCTCCAAGCTGTTGACCTACGCCCTGGTCCCCCTGCCGCGCTGGGTGCGGGTGAGGATCATGGGCCAGGTCATGCGTGGGATGACCAGCACACACTCGCCAGCAACGCAGACAAGCAGGAGCTGAAGAGCGAGGACTGGGAAGCAACAACTGAGGTGCAGCACCAGCAGCGCCAGCAGTAGTTGAGGAGCAGCCTCAAAGCAGAAGGCCCGAACCGTTCCTCCTGACCTGAACTGTTCCTCCTGAAATGCCAAGGCCTGAGCGGCGCCATCCTGTCTGGGTTCAGCCCAGCCTGGCGAGCACACCCACCAGGGCCATGACCAGCAGCACGATGCTGCTGGTGAAGCTGATCGCGAAACCGGCGGCCCGTTTCTCGGCCGCCTGGAGGTAGCCGACGGCGAAGGCCACGCGGCCTCCCACCCAGACGAAGCCCAGCGCTGTGGCCGCGGGCTCACTGCTGAAGGCCACCGCCAGCCAGAAGCAGGGCAGGAAGACCATCAGCTGTTCCAGAGTGTTCTGCTGCACCCGCAGCGCCCGCTCGAACGGCTCGGGACCCACCACCGAGGGCGGTTTGACGCCGTGCTTGACGCGAGCCGCGCCCACCAGCATCACGGTGGCAAGAAAGCCGACCATGGCCACGAGGGTGACCAGAGCCGGCAGGGGGGGAATCGACATGTCCGCTCAGCGGGGAGATTCGATTCTCAGAGGGAGGTCGGAGCAGCGGTGGCTGCGCGGTTGAGGGGCACGCTGCTGGACATGGCCGCGCTGCCGGCGGCTGCGGCGGCCTGGGGCTGGCGGGCGCCGAGCAGGCCGCTGAGAATGCCGGCATCAAAGGAGAAGCGGCCCGGGCCGTTCAGCAGGATCGCCAGGCTGCCGCCCAGGTACAGCACCACCAGTTCCAGCACGTAGATGTTGAAGCCGCTGGTGAGGATGTGGTGGTAAGCCGCCACGCCCATCGTTCCGGCCAGGGCCAGCGCACCGATCGGTGTGAAGAAACCCAGGATCACGCACCAGGAGCCGAGGATTTCCGAGAAGCCCGCCACTTCGGCGAAGAACACCGGGAAGGGCAGGTGCAACGGCACCACGTAATTGGTGGCGAAGGTCTGCGGATCTGCCAGCTTCTCCTGGCCGTGGTGGATCATCATCGCGCCGATGGCCAGGCGCAGGATCAGCAGGCCGGTGTTGGCGAGGAAGCCTTCCCGCAGCACGTAGCGGGACAGAAAGGAGGTCATGGGTGCAGCCGGAGCGGTGGTGAGGGGGACGAAGGGGAAAGGGACGGGGGCGGGAATTCTGAGAAAAGCGGAGCTGGCAGCGCCGGCTCAGAGCTGTCCCTGGGAAGGGCCGGCCAGGCCGGCGGCCCAGAGGGCAACGGCCGCGGTGAGAAAACCGAGGAACACTTCCAGCAGGGGTGAGGGTGGTCATGAACTTTTCATTTCTTTACACACGATGGCGCGACAGGTGAAGAAGTGTGAGGAGACCGGCTTGTGGGCGGGGTCGAGGTCGGGGGTGGGGTCGGGGCCGAGCGGCTGCGGCCATGCCGCGGGTGCGGACTTGGAGCCGTTGGGCCGCAGGAGGCGCCGTGCGCTTGAGCGATTGGTGCACGGAAGTGGCGCCGCAAAGGAGCGCTGGAGGCAAGGCAGCGGCTGGCCCTGCGGCTGACTCGGTCTGGCCGTGTGCGGCTCTCGGCCGGGCCCGCGCCGGCCCGCGTCTCGCGACAGGATGTTTACATTCCGCAACATCGGTTCATGACCGTCGGCGAACTCTTCATCGAAACCCTCGCCACCGGGGTGATCACCCCGTCGGAGCTCGATTGGGTCGTGGCCCGTCAGCAGGGCTTTTCGCGGGTCGAGGAGGCCACGGCGCTGCGTCTCGGTCGCCTGCTGGACGACGGCGAAATCCAGCTGGGCTGCCGCCTCTCCTCCGCCAAGCTGCACAACGACCTGATCCGCCAGGAGTGGATCGAACCGCTCGGCCGCCGGCGCCATCGCCAGGGCTGAGTCCGCTCCCTTCTCCTTCTCCCCCGCCATGACCGCTGCCCCCGCCCCTGAAGCGGCCCCAGCTCCCGCCGCAGGAGTGGCTGTCGGCTGCCGCGCCCCGGCCGCGCTGCTGGAGCGCCTGGCCGGCCTGCCCGCTATGGGGCCGGGCCGCCGTCTCCTGGTGCTGCTGTGGCCCCAGCTCGGTGATTTCGACAGCCTCGAGTACGCCCAGGCGCTGGTGCCTGCCCTGCCCCGGCTGCAGTCCGCCGGCATCGAGGTGCTGGCCATCGGTATCAGCCATGGCCCCGGGCGTGAGCGCTTCTGCGCGTTTACCGGTTTCCCCCCGGAGCGGCTGCTGGTGGATTCCGAGCCCCGGCTGCACCGCGCCCTTGACCTGGCGAAGGGTCTGGGGGCCAGCGCCGGCCCCTGGCCCGGCCTGCTGCTGATGTGCGCCGGGATCAGTTCGCCGGGAACCCTGGCGGAAGTGCTGCGCGGCTACACCGGCGATCGCCGCACGCCGCTGCGGCCCTTCGAGCTGGCCACCACCCGGCTGAGCAACATGATCGAAGTGCTGGGCCATTGGCGCACCTATGTGCCCCGCGACGACTTCCTCACCCAGCGCGGCGGCACCTTCCTGATCGACGCCGACGACCGTCTGCTCGCCGTGCACCGCGATCCGGGGCTGCTGGGCTTCTCGGCCACCATGCACCGGCCGCTCCAGTTTCTCGAGCCCTTTCTGGAGGGGGAAGCGCTCCCGGATTGAGCACGTTCTGGCGGCACAGGCGGCTCAGGGATTGAGCGCCTCGCACTGCCAGCCGGTGGCTTCCCGCCAGCGCTGACGGTGGTGCGGTGTGCCGCTGAGCTCCAGCAACTCCACCTGCTGCACCGCAATGCGCAGCAGCAGAAAGTGGGGCGGCAAGGGCGTGCCGTCGGCCAGTTCGCTCGGAAACGCCGCCTGCGGATCGAGTGCCTGCCCCGGCGGCGGCCAGCCCCACAACGCCCGCCCCGCCGGGCTCAGCTGGCGCCAGTGCCGCTCGCGCGCCGCCAGCAGGTCTGCGCCGACCGGCAGCTCCAGGCGCCCGCGCAGGCGGAACTGGCTGCGGGCCTTCGGCAGCAGCCAGCAGAGTTCCACCGCCGGCTGGGCCGCCAGCTCCTCGGCTTTGGCGCTGCGCCCGTCGCTGAGCAGATCGAGCCGCACCGCATCCGCCCAGCCGCGGAACACCAGCGTGCGCACCCTTGGCGTGCCATCGGTGCCCACGCTGGCCAGCTGCAGCCAGCGCCCCGCCGGCGAGCGACCCTCCCGCTCCCGTGCACCGCGCAGCAACACGCGCCAGGCGGGCAGGGCGCTGCTGCTCAAGCGGCGCGCTCGCAGGCGTAGCTGATCACGCCCCCCTGCCGCAGCTGGAAGCGCGGCGCCGCTGGATCCTCCAGGCTCCACCACCACTTGCCGTCGGTGTAGCTGGGGGCGCCGGCGTTGTTGGTGCGCGGCAGCTGCAGCGTCACCCCACGCCACCGCAGCACCACGAACGCGCCCGGCACCGTGCCCGCCGCCGTGTTGGGAATGCCGATGGCATCAACGGCGCCGTTGTCGGCCAAGGCCAGCAGGGGATCGCCATCGCAGCGGTAAGCCTCGGGGCTCGCCGCCAGCGCCGGGGTAGGCGCCTGCAGGAGCGGCAGCAGCACCAGAGCCAGCACAGCAACCATCGCCGCTGCGGCGCGCCCGGCCGTGGCGAACCAGCGGCGGGCCGAGCGCCTGGCTTGGCGCGGCAGTGGCCCGGCCTGGCGCTGCAGTTGTTTCGCCAGGGCCTGCGGCCGGCACATCGGGGGCATGGGCGGCAGGCGGGGCTCAGCCATTGTCTTGCCTTCCCAGGGCCGCCGCGTCGGGACGCGCATTCCACGCTGAAGACGTGCGCCTACCCCCAGCCGTGGCCGTAGCTGAAGCCTCACCGGTGGCCGCAGTTGAAGCCTCATGCGCTTCTGCAGCCAGACAGCCCGAAGCCGCGCCCACTGCTGGCGTGCCAGGGGGGCTCAGCAGCCCCATCAGGCGCTCGGCCAGGTGTTCGCCGCTGCGCCAGGCCCCTTCGGCGCGGCCGAATCCGGGCCCGGTCAGGTAGTCACCGCAGAACGCCAGGCGGCTGTGGGCGCAGAGGCTGAGGTCGACGGGCAACCCCTCGCCGCGGGGAAAAGCGGCGCTCCAGCGCATCAGCTGCCGCTCTCCCGCCGGCGGCTGGCCGGTCGCCTCAGGGAGCCAGGCGGCTAGCGCGGCCTGCACGGCGGCCGTGAGTTGCGCGATCAGGGCCTGCTCGCGCTCCAGGTCGAGCTTCACCCCCGGCAGCTGCACAGCGGCGGAGCCCGAGCCCACCGTCTGCAGATGGTCGGCGGCGAGCGCGGCGCTGGAGTGGGCCACCACCGCGCAGCGGCCCTGCGCACCGGGCTGGATCGACACGCGCCGCAGCCCCCAGCGGTGCTGGGCGCCGGCTTCGAACTCCAGCAGGCGAAACGGCAGGGCCAGCCAGGGTTCCGCCGCCGCCCCCTCCAGCTGCCAGATCAGGTTGCTGCAAGGCTCCGCGCCCAGGGTGGCGATCACGCGCAGCGCCGCCGCCAGCTGCGGGTCGCCGGCCGCCAGCGCCGCCAGCGGTGCGGGTGCAGCGCCCAGCAGGGCCCGCCCGCGCGGATGCACCAGCAGGGTGCCGCTCAGCACGAGCCAGTCGACGTCTGCCAGGTGTTCGCCCTCGCGGCCGAGCAGGCGCCAGCCGCCGCCGGCCCGTGGTTCCAGCCGCTGGATCAGGCGGGAGCTGTGCAGCGTGCAGCCGGCGCCGGCCAGGGCCAGCAACCCGGCACACACCTGCTCCATGCCACCGCGGCCGCGGTAGCGGCTGCCCTGCAGCAACGGCTCCGGCCCGATCGGCTGCAGGGCGCCGCTGGCATCAAGGCGGGCGCAGGGTTCAGGCCAGGGTTCGATCCAGCCACCCGCCAGCAGTGGCGCCAGCAGCGCCGGCGGCGGATCGGTGGTGATGGTGAGCAGTGGAGCACCGTGGTCGGCCCGCCGCTGCGGATCGTGGCGGGAGCGGCGGGTGCTGGCGCGACCTCCCGGTCCACGCCCGGCTTCCCAGAGGGTGATCGGTGCCGGCCAGCCCAGCTGCGTCAGCTGGGCGGCGAGGGCGCATCCGGCCAGCCCCGCGCCGACGATGGCCAGCTGCGGCTGCGGGCTGCTCGCCTCAGGGGGCATGGACGCGGAGCAGTTGGGCGCCGTAGTCCTCGCTGAACATGGCCTGCAACTGCCAGGCCTCCAACAGGGTCTTGGCGATGGCGCGCAGGGCTTCGATGTCGTCGCAGTCGTCGATGGTGCGCGAGTGCATCGCCACAGTGAACTCGCGATCGAGGGAGAGGGGAGAAGCCACAGCGTTTTTATAAAACGTTACAAAGCTCGATGCCTTGCTGTGGGTCGGCTCACCGCACCACCCGCTGCTTGCTGCTCACCTGCGCCAGCCCCTGGAGGCCATGGCTCACCAGGTGACGCCGTGCAGCTTCGGCAGCGGTGCTGTCTGGCTGGTGACGGCGTAGAGCTGGGGAATGTTGTGGCTGTTGTAGACGCGGAATTCACGCACCAGCGACGCCCCTTCCTCGCGCACCGCTTGGTTCAGCACCAGCGAGCCATCCGGGTCGGACACCGAGCGGTGGAAGGTGCCGGGCGGAATGCGCAGGATGTCGCCGCCGGTGTCGAGCCGAACGATGTGGAACGGGTAGTTCCAGCCCAGGTTCACCAGGAAGAAGGTGCGGCCGCCGTGCATGGCCAGCAGGTTGTCTTCCTGGTGGGGATGCAGATAGAACTGCCACGCCCCGGTGGCGGGGTCGTCGGGGGGGCTCACGGCCGGCCCGGTGTGCACCACCAGATCCCTCGCATTCGAGGTGGGCACGGTGATATCGAAGAAGCGGACCGCCGGGGTATCGCGAAACTTCTCGTAGGGGATCAGCTCAAACATCGGCGCCGGCCGGGGCGAGCGATGCGGGCCCTGTGGCAGAGCGGTTGTGGTCATTGGGGCCACACCGGGCGGAACCGGCGTCAGACGGTGGTCTACCTAAACGATCATCACACTCAGTTGAACGTTTCAACCACTACGGAATGACGTTTTGGGACCGGAAACCGTTCCGGTTGGTTGAATGCGCCACAGAGCTTCAACCGTTGCACGCGCCGCCGCTGCCCCCTGCCTGCTGACGCCGCTGCTACCCGCCCCGGCCTTGGCCCAGAGCCAGCGCACGGCCCCCGTCCCGCCAGCCGCCCCCCCGTGTCGGTGCCGGCCTTCAGAACACGGTCACCCAGCAGACCTGGTGGTGGCGCGCCAACCTCAAGGAGGTGCTCTCCGAGCAGGAGCTCAGCGAGCTCGGCATCGTGCGCAAGGGGCCCAACGCCGCCCAGAAAGGCCAGATGACCGGCGCCCGCTACATCGGGCTGGGCACCGTCACCTCCTACGACTCCAACGTGGAGAGCAAGACCTCCGGCAGCACCTTTGGCCTGCTGGGATTCGGAAAGCAGCACCAACAGGCCGAAACCCGCGATGACGTGGCCATCGAGGTGCGCGTGGTGGACAGCAGCACCGGTGAGGTGGTGGGGCGCCGCACGGTGGAGGGCCGTGCCACCAACACCGCCGAGGCCGGCTCCCAGGGCGTGAGCCTGTTGCCGGCCGCCAAGGCACTGCGCGCCGAAGGCCAGCCGGGTGTACCGCCGTGCTGAACTCCCCCGTTCAGAAGGGGATCGGCATGTCCACGGCGGCTGGTGCTGGGGCGCAGCCAGCCACCCGCTCCTCCACCACCTGGCCCACCACCACGATCGACGGCGACTGAAACCCCTCCGCCGTCACCCGCGCTGCCAGGCTGCCGAGGTCGGCGATCAGCTGGCGCTGGCCGCTCACGGTGCCCTGCTGGATCACGGCGGCGGGGGTGGTGGACGCCAGGCCGCCCGCCATCAGTTCCTCGCAGATGCGTGGCAGGTTGTGCAGGCCCATGTAGATCACCAGGCCGTCGCTGCAGCGGGCCAGGCCGCGCCAGTCCACCCCGGGGCGCCCTTTGTCGATCTCCTCGTGCCCCGTCACGAAGGTGACGCTCGAGCCGGCGCGCCGATGGGTGACCGGAATGCCCGCATAGGCCGGCGCCGCGATGCCGGCGGTGACCCCCGGCACCACTTCCACAGCCACGCCATGGCGGGCGAGGTGCGCCGCTTCCTCACCGCCCCGGCCGAACAGGAACGGATCGCCTCCTTTCAGGCGCACCACCAGCCGATGCCGCCGGGCCAGCTCCACCAGCACGGCATTGGTGCTCGGCTGTGGCACGGAATGGTGCCCGCGCCGCTTGCCCACGAAATGGCGCTCACAGCCGGCCGGCGGCAGATCGAGCAGGGCCTTGGGCACAAGCGAGTCGTAGACGAGGGCATCGCACTGGCTGAGCAGCCGGTGGGCCTTGAGCGTGAGCAGCTCGGGATCGCCCGGCCCGGCCCCCACCAGATAAACCTTGCCGCTGGCAGAAACGCCGCTGGAAGGGGAAACGTCGTCCGGCAGGGGCGTGGCTGTCATGGCAGCGCCGCGAGCTTCTCCAGCAGCACCCGCTGCAGGCGCGGCCGTTGCAGCAAGGGGGGTCCGAGCTCCAGCGGCAGGCTGTCCGTGAGGCGGTTGGCGGCCAGCGCCAGAGCAAGGACAGGGCTGCGGATCGCCAGTTGGAGCTCCTGTGGATCTGGCGCACTGTATGAAGCGGGCCGGCAAGCGGCACCGGTGATCCTGCTCAGGTGCTGCAGATAGCGCCGGCCCAGCGCCCCGTCCAGTGGGTGGTGTAGCAGCAGCGGCGCTGCGGCCGCCCCCTGTCCCAGCTCCTGCACTTCCTGCGCCAGGGCCTGCTGCCAGCAGCGCCAGGCCCCCAGAAACGGCAGCCGGTGCAGCGGACCCGCCTGACGCCAGCGGGCGGCGATCGCCGGCAGGTCGTGCCGCACATGGCCACCTGGCACGAGGAACAGGGGCACCAGCGTGGCGCCCTCCGGCCCCTCCGGCCGCGGCGGCAGGGGTGCATGGGGCGACCCCTCCGCTGCGGTGAGCGCCAGCAGCCGCACGCTGGCGCCGCGCCGTTGCTCCAGCGTGTCGCGCAGGGCCAACAGGTCGTCCGGGATCAGACCGCCGCTGCGCCCGTGCACCAGCAGCAGCAGGGGGCTGGGCGGCAGGGCGTGCAGGCGCCGTTGCCGCCGCGCCGCCACGGCCGGATCGAGCCGGTCTGCCGCCAGGCCCAGCAGCAGCGCCCGCCCTCGGGGCAGGCGGGCCAGCAGGTCGATGGCGTCGGCGGCCAGCTGGGGGTCGAGATCGGCCGCCAGCTGCGAGAGCGTGCGGCGCAGCGCCGGCAGCGGCCAGCTGGACAGGCCCACCGCCAGCCCTTCCAGCGCCGCACGGCGCTGCGCGGCCGGGCCCGGCGCCAGCGCCAGCCGGCTGAGCAGGGCGGCATCGGCGGGATCCCGCTGGTGGCCGAGCAACGGCAGCAGCAGGGGGGCCTGCTGGGGAGCGCGCGCCAGCGCCTGCCGCAACAGCTCGGCGCAGCTGGCCTCGCGCCTCCGCCCGATCCGCTCGCCCAGGGCCGGATCGGGCGGGTCCTGCCGCAACCACCAGGCCAGCAGCCGGGGCGCACTGCTGGAATCCAACCGCTCGGCCAGCACGGTGAGCAGGTCGGCCTCCGCGGGCACGCTGCCCGCTTCCAGTGCCGTGAGCCAGGGGGCCAGCTCCAGCTGCGGCCGTCGCCGGAGTTGCTGCAGCCACGGCCAGCGGGCGGGATCACCCGCCGGTGGCAGCTGGGCCGGATCGCCGCTCGGATCGCCGTCGCGAGGCAGCATCGGGTTCGCGGTGGCTGGCTGGTTGGCTGTTCTAGCAATCAGGAGCCTGCGCCACCGGCCCACTCCGGATCAGGCCGGGAGGGCCCGCGGCCGGGCGCCGAACCGCTCCACCAGAATCTGCTCCAGCGCCTCAGGCAGCTCGCTGAGCGGAATGCCCTTGTCGTGCAGCTCCGCCAGCCGGGGATCGGCCCCCATCGAGCCGCCCAGGAACACCTTCACCGCTTCCACCATTTCGCCGTCCTTGCGGGCCTTGGCCCCCATCAGCCCGATCGAGCCCATGTAGGGCTGGCCGCAGGCATTGGGGCAGCCGGTCCAATGGGTGCGCACGCCATGGGGCACCTCCAGGCGCCGCTCCAGTTCCTCAACCACCGCCTGGGCCGTGCTCTTGGTGGGGATCAGCGCGAAGCTGCAGTAGCGGTTGCCGGTGCAGCTCACCGCTTCCGCCGCCAGCGCACCGGGATCCACGCGGAAGTGCCGCAGCAGCGGTTCGGCCAGCAGCGCCTCCAGCCGATCGCCAGGCACATCTGCGATCAGGGCGTTCTGGCTTTCGCTCAGGCGCAGCCCGCCGCTGCCGTAGGTGCGGGCCAGCCGGGCCAGGTCGCCCATCCCATCAGCGTGCAGCCGACCCATCGGCACATGCAGGCCCACCCAGTGCAGACCCGGCTGCTTCTGGGCGTGCACGCCACAGATGTCCCGCGGAGCGCGGCACACCAGATGGGAGCCGTCATGGGGCACCAGGGCGGCGGCGGCAGCAGCGCCGGCCACGGCGCCGTAGCTCTCCACCACCTCCGCCCGGTAGCAGTCGAGCCCGAGCGCATCGATCAGGTACATCAGGCGGGTCTTGTTGCGGTTGCTGCGGTCGCCCTGCCGTTCGTAGTGACGCAGCACCGCGAGCGTGAAGGCCGGCAGCTGATCGGCCTGCAGCCACAACCCCAGCGGGATCGCCAGCTCGTTGCGCTGGGCTGAGAAGAAGCCGCCCACCATCACGGTGAAGCCCAGCGTGCCGTCGTGGAACGCGGGCAGAAAGGCGAGGTCGTTGTGCAGCAGGAAGGAGTCGGGGGCGCCGCCCACCGCCACGTTGAACTTGCGTGGCAGGTTGCGAGGACCGTCGGGCCCCAGCACCGCAGCCTGGATGCGGTCCACCAGCGGCCGGGTGTCGATGAACTCCTCGGGGTCGATGCCGGCCAGAGGGTTGCCGGTCACGTTGCGGGGGTTGTCGTGGCCCGACTGGCGGCTGGTCAGGCCCACCCGCTCGAGCGCCGCCATCAGCGGCGGCATGTCCTCCAGCAGCAGGCCGCGCAGCTGGATGTTCTGACGGGTGGTGATGTCGGCGCTCCCGTGGCTGCCGCATCGATCCACGGCCTCCGCCAGCACGTCCAGCTGGTCGGCGTGGATCACGCCGTTGGGCAGCCGCAGCCGCAGCATGAAGCGCCCGGGCGTGACCGGCCGGAAAAAGATGCCCAGCCACTTGAGATGGATGGTGAGGGTGGCCTCATCGAGGGATTCCCAGCCTGCGGCGCTCAGTTCACTCAGCCGCGGCGCCAGATCCAGACCACAGAAGCCGGCCTTGGCCTGCTCCACCTTGTTGAGCGTCGCCATGGAGGGAAGGGAAACGAGAGGGAGAACACCGATCGGGCCGGCGGCCGGATCACCCGGGAATCACCGCAGAGACTGCTGGAGAGACCACTACAGAGAGGGCAGAGTTCGCAGCGGGCCTGCGCATGCCTAATGATCGGACTCCTTACCCTTTCAGCCGGAGCCCCGGAGTCTTGTCGCAGGTGGCACTGATTTCTGCCGTGGAGGGCAACAGCGCCCCAGGCGCCGCCCGCCGCCCTGCGCTGGCGCCGGAGGTGCTGCGCTTCCGCGAGCTGCTCGCCAAGGTGGGCAGCGGCGAGCACACCAGCACCGGCCTGACCCGCGCCGAGGCCCGCGAAGCCACCGATCTGATGCTGCTGGGGCCGGTGAGCGATGCTCAGCTGGGTGCGTTCCTGATCGCCCATCGCATCCGCCGTCCCTCGCCGCTTGAGCTGGCCGGCATGCTCGACAGCTACCGCGCGCACGGCCCGGTGCTGCGCACCCCCGGCCAGCGGCCGCTCTGCTTCGGGGTGCCTTACGACGGCCGCAGCCGCACCGCGCCACTGCTGCCGTTGCTGGCCCTGCTGCTGGCGGCCGCCGGTCAGCCGGTGGTGCTGCACGGCGGTGCTCCGATGCCGGTGAAGTACGGCATCAGCCTCGCTGAGCTGTTCGCTGCCCTCGGCATCGACTGGCGGCAGCTCAGCCTGGCCGACCTGCAGCAGCGGCTGGAGAGCCAGGGCCTGGCCCTCACCCACCAGCCCTGCCACTTCCCGGCTGCCGAACGGCTGCTGCCGATCCGTGAGGCGATCGGCAAGCGGCCGCCGGTGGCCAGCCTGGAACTGCTCTGGACCCCCCACCAGGGCGAGCACCTCCTGGTGAGCGGCTTCGTTCATCCCCCCACCGAGGCCCGCGCCTGGGAGGCGTTGGCCCATGCCGGCGAAACCGATCTGCTCACGGTCAAGGGGCTGGAGGGCTCCACCGACCTGCCCACCAGCCGCGCCGGCATCACCGCCCGGGGCCGCGATGGCGTGATCACCCGCCTGCTGGTCCATCCCCGCGACCATGGCCTCTGCGGCCCCGAGGTGCCCTGGCAGAACCTGGAGCTCTGGCGCGAGCAGGCGCTGGCGGCGCTGCAGGGCGAGGGACCGCTGGCGGAGTCGCTGCTCTGGAACCTGGGGGTGTACCTCTGGCTGGCCGAGCGCTGCGACAGCCTGCCGGCAGGGCTCGACCAGGCCCGCGCCCTGCTGGCCGCCCGCTGCGGCGAAAAGCTGCGCCAGGATCTGGCCCCATGAGCCTGCCTGCGCGCGCCAGCCACGACCGCTGCTTCGGCTTTGAGGCCGATTTCGTCGCCGATCTGCGCTGTCTGCCGATGGCGGTGCGGCGCAAGCTCGATCTGGCGGGAGTGAAGCTCAAGCTCAGCCACTGGCAGGCCCTAGGCGCAGCGGAGCGCGAGGGGTTGCTGGCCTGGCCCGATCAGCCCCTCGCGATCGAGGCCCTGCGCCAATGGCTGCTGCAACGCACGGCCGTCATGGCCGCCGGCCCGGCCCGGCCCCTGCCGCCGGCCCAGCTGGAAGCCCTGCCCAGTGCGGCCGACGGGGAGGCGCTGCCGGCGGTGCTCGCGGCGGCCTGCCGGCAGCTGGGCACGCCGCTCAGCCTGGCGCAATGGCAGGGCCTCGATGAGCTGCAGCGCTTCGCCCTGGTGAAGCTCAGCCATCCGGGGCATGAACACCGCAACCTGCCGCGAGCGCTACAGGAATTCGGGCTGTCGTGTGGCTGAACGCTGCAAAGCCCGGCCGTCGGTAACAACCGGCACCATCAATCGGGCCCTGGCCGTGATGACGTAGGCGGGTTGGTCAGCCTGTGCGCCAACCTTGCCGGCTCGGTGCGCTTCGTTCATGAGGCCCGTCCGGATTGCGTGATCCGCATCCAGACCTTCGTGACACCCCAGCCCCATGCCGAACCTTTCGCGCCGTAAGTTCCTCGTGACCGCCGCCGGCACCACGGCCGGCGCCCTCTGGTTGAGCGCCTGCGGCGGCAAACAGCCGGACAGTGCCTCAGCGCCGGCCGCCAGCGGCGGCGGTGGGGATGTGGAAGTGGAAGTGAAGGGCGCCACGCTCGGCTTCATTGCCCTCACCGATTCAGCGCCGGTGATCATTGCCCAGGAAAAGGGCTTTTTCGCCAAGCACGGCATGCCCGAGGTGAAGGTGGTCAAGCAGACCTCCTGGGCCGCCACCCGCGACAACCTGGAACTCGGCACCGCGGGCGGCGGCATTGATGGCGCCCACATCCTCACGCCGATGCCGTTGTTGCTCACGGCCGGCAAGATCACCAAGTCGAACCAGCCGCTGCCGATGGTGACGCTGGCGCGCCTGAATCTCCAGGGACAGGGCATCTCCGCGGCCGAGGCTTTCCTGCCCGAAAAGCTCACGATCGACAACAAGGCGGGTCTGGAGGCGGCTGTGGCCGCTGCAGGCGCCAAAGGCAAGAAGTTCAAGGCGGCGGTGACCTTCCCCGGCGGCACCCATGACCTCTGGATGCGCTACTGGCTGGCGGCCCATGGCATTGATCCCAACACAGCTGCCGATCTGGTGGTGATTCCGCCGCCGCAGATGGTGGCGAACATGCAGACCGGCACGATGGACACCTTCTGTGTGGGTGAGCCCTGGAATGGGCGCCTGGTCAACAAGAAGCTGGGCTACACCGTGGCCCAGACCGGTGAACTGTGGAAGCTTCATCCGGAGAAAGCCTTCTCCATGCGAGCCGATTGGGTGGAGCAGAACCCCAAGGCCACCCTGGCCCTGCTGAAGGGGGTGCTGGAAGCTCAGATGTGGTGTGATGATCCCGCCAATCTTGACGAGATGTGCACGATCCTCGCCAAAGATAAATACATCAAGGCCACTGTCGACGACATCAAGCCCCGCCTGGCCGGCAATGTGGACTACGGCGATGGCCGGGTGGTGAAGGACAGCCCCTACAGGATGCGCTTCTGGGCCGACAGTGCCTCCTTCCCCTACAAGAGCCACGAGAAGTGGTTCGTGACTGAGGACATGCGCTGGGGTTATCTACCCGCCTCTACGGATATCGATGCGTTGGTGAACAAAGTGAACCGCGCCGATCTCTGGAAGGAGGCCGCCAAGGCGATCGGCCAGGAGAAGGCCATCCCCGCCTCCGATTCCCGCGGCAAGGAAACGTTCTTTGATGGCGTGGTCTTCGATCCTGAAGATCCCAAGGCTTATCTCGACGCTCTCAAGATCAAAGCCCTGGCCTGAGCGACTGTCCGTCGCCATTGATCACCCCCACCCTTCATGACCCTCACCGCTGTGAACGGCAGGCGGCGCCCTCGCCAGCGCCAAAGCCAACGCCGTTCCACCCTTCTCGCCACAATCCTCCCTTACCTGCTCTGCATCGGTGGGTTTCTGATCGTCTGGCAGGTGCTCTCCGGCCTGCTGGGCGCTGATCGTCTGCCGGGGCCCATCAAGGTGGTGACAGACACCTGGGACCCTTACATCAGCCAGCCCTTTTTTGATGATGGCGGCACCAGCAAAGGGCTGGGCTGGCAGATTCTGATTTCTCTGCAACGGGTGGCTCTGGGCTATGGCCTGGCGGCCATCGTTGGTATCGCCATGGGTGGCTTGCTGGGCCTGAACCGGTTCGTGGGCAAGGGCTTCGATCCGGTGATCCAGGTTTTGCGCACGGTGCCGCCACTGGCCTGGTTCCCGATCTCCCTGATGGTGTTTCAGAACGCCGATAAGTCGGCGATCTTCGTGATCTTCATCACCTCCATCTGGCCGATCATCATCAACACGGCCGTGGGCATCCGTGAGATCCCTCAGGATTACACCAACGTGTCGCGCGTGCTGCGGCTGCGCAAGCGCGCGTACATCCGGGAGATCGTGATTCCCGCCACCGTTCCCTATGTGTTCACCGGTCTGCGCATCGCCGTGGGCCTGGCCTGGTTGGCGATCGTGGCGGCGGAGATGCTCAAGGCCGATGGCGGCATCGGCTATTTCATCTGGGATGCCTACAACGCCGGTGGTGAGTCGAGCGCCAGCCAGATTGTGCTGGCGATTGTGTATGTGGGCGTTGTCGGTCTGTGCCTCGATCGGCTGGTGGCGTTTGCCGGCCGGCGTGTGAGCAGCGGGGCCTCCTGAGCCATGCCTGCCCTGCTCACCGTCGACAACGTCACCCAGGCGTTTCCGCTCAAGAACGGCGGCACCTATGTGGCCCTCAAGGACATCTTCCTGCAGATCGCCGAAGGTGAGTTCGTCACCCTGATCGGCCATTCCGGTTGCGGTAAATCCACCCTGCTGGATCTGCTGGCGGGCCTCACCCTGGCCACGGAGGGCGGCATCCTGATGAGCGGTCAGGAGGTCACCGAACCCGGCCCCGACCGGATGGTGGTGTTCCAGAACTATTCGCTGCTGCCCTGGAAAACGGTGCGCGAGAACATCGCTCTCGCCGTGGACAACGTGATGCCCAGGATTTCCCGGGAGGAGCGGCGCGAGATCGTGGACCGCAACATCAAGCTGGTGAAGCTCACGCCAGCGGCGGATAAGTATCCCGCCGAGATCTCTGGCGGCATGAAGCAACGGGTGGCGATCGCCCGGGCCCTGGCGATCCGCCCCAAGCTGCTGCTGCTCGATGAGCCCTTCGGTGCCCTCGATGCGCTCACGCGCGGCAACCTGCAGACCCAGCTGATGGAGATCTGCCAGGAGGCCAAGGTCACCGCCGTGATGGTCACCCACGACGTGGACGAAGCCCTGCTGCTCTCCGATCGCGTGGTGATGCTCACCAATGGCCCGGAGGCCTACATCGGCCAGATCCTCGATGTGCCGCTGGCCCGGCCCCGCTCCCAGCTCACCGCCGTCGAAGACCCCACCTACTACGGCCTGCGCGCGGAGGTGGTCACCTTCCTCAACCAGCAGCGTGATGCCCGCCAGCAGCGCTTCAGACCCAGGGGCGCTGTGGCCTCAGGAACGCTGGAAAAGGTGAATCTGGAGATCGGCTTTGTGCCGCTCACCGATTGCGCCCCGCTGGTGATGGCCCTTGAAGGCGGCTTCTTCGCCAGGTACGGGCTGGATCAGGTCACCCTGCGGCGCGAAACCAACTGGAAAACCCTGGAGGCCAACCTGCGCCAGGGCGTGCTGGATGCGGCCCAGATGGTGGCGGGGCTGCCCTTCGCCATGACCCTCGGCAGCCAGGGGCGCCGCCCGGTGCCGATCACCTCGGCGCTCACGCTCTCGCGCAACGGCAATGCCATCACGCTGCACCGCCGGTTTCATGAGGCCGGCGTGCGCACCGCGGCGGAGTTCAAGGCCTGGATCGCCGCCAATCCTGGCCATAAGCCGGTCCTGGCCATGGTGCACCCCGCCTCCATGCACAACCTGATGCTGCGGGCCTGGTTGGTGTCCGCCGGCATCGACCCCAGCAGCCACGTGGAGCTGATCGTGATCCCGCCCGCCCAGATGGTGGCAACGCTCAAGGCCGGCACGATCGATGGCTTCTGTGTGGGCGAGCCCTGGAACTCCCGCGCCGTGCAGGAGGGGCACGGCACCGTGATCGCCACCGACACCGACCTCTGGGACGGCCATGGCGAGAAGGTGCTCGGTGTGCGGGAAGACTGGGCCGCCGCCCACCCCCATACCCATCAGGCTCTGCTCTGCGCCCTGCTGGAGGCCTGCCGCCACTGCGAAGACCCGACCAACCGCCAGGAGCTGGCCCAGCTGCTGGCCCGCCCCGAATACGTGGGCACCAGCCCTGATGTGCTGCTGCCCGGCCTGGCCCAGGCCTACGACCGCGGCACCGGTGCGCCGGCGCTGATTCCCGGTTTCAACCGCTTCTTCGGGCCTGGCGTCAATGCTCCCGATCGCGCCGAGGCCACCTGGATCCTCACCCAGCTGGCGCGCTGGAACGTCTGCCCCTTCCCAAGCAACTGGGAGGAGGTGCTCAACCGGGTGCAGCGCCCGGATCTGTTCGGCAAGGCGGCCGCCGCCCTGGGCCTGCCCGCCGAGCCGCCCCGCCCCACCCCGGTGGGTTTCTTCGGCGCCGAGCAGCTCGATCCCGCCGACCCCGCCGCCTACGTGCAGGGGCTGAAGCAGCAGCGCCCGCTGCGCATCGAGGCCGTGGTGCTGCCAACGGCGCCGGCCGCCGCCACCTGACCCCCCCCGCCTTTCGCCCCCGCCCACTCCCCCATGCAGACCCTCAGCTCAACGGCGGCCAGCACCAGCCGTGCCACCGGCGCCTATCTGGAGATTGACGGGGTCACCAAGGTGTATCCCAGCGCCCGGGGGCCCCACACCGTGCTCGACGGTGTGCATCTGTCCGTGGCGGAGGGGGAGTTCGTGTGCCTGATCGGCCATTCCGGCTGTGGCAAATCCACCCTGCTCGACATGGTGTCGGGATTCCGCCAGCCCACCACCGGCGAGGTGCGGCTGAACGGGGAGCGCATCGTTGATCCTGGCCCCGACCGCATGGTGGTGTTCCAGAACTATTCGCTGCTGCCCTGGTTAAGCGCCTACGACAACATCGCCCTGGCGGTGAACAATGTGTTCCCCGAACTGCAGCGCAACGGCCAGGCCAAGGCGATCGTGGAGGAGCACCTGGCGCTGGTGGGCCTCAGCGAAGCGGCCCACAAGAAGCCGGGAAGTCTGTCGGGGGGGATGAAGCAGCGGGTGTCGATCGCCCGCGCCCTGGCGCTCAAACCGAAGGTGCTGCTGCTCGATGAACCGTTCGGGGCGCTCGATCCGATCACGCGCGAGGAACTGCAGGAGGAGCTGCTCAAGATCTGGGCCGATCACCGCGTGACGGTGCTGATGATCACCCACGACATCGATGAAGCCCTGTTCCTGGCCGACCGGGTGGTGATGATGACCAACGGTCCCGCCGCCACGATCGGCGAGGTGCTCGAGCTGCCGTTCGCCCGCCCGCGTGTGCGGGCCCGCCTGCTGGAGCAGCCCGAATACTTCGACCTGCGCAATCGCGCGCTCGATTTCCTCTACCGCCGCTACGCCCACGACGACACGTGAGGGCCGCCCTGCCACTTCATCAGTCCTTCCGTCAGCTGACGATGGCGGTGGGCCAGACCTTGCTTCTGGATGGCGGCAATGCCGCCTCAGCCTCGCCCATGCGTGTCCACTCCGGCATCCTGCGGGTGTTTTTGCTGGCCTCCTCGGGCCAGGACATCACGATCGGCTTTCTTCAACCGGGTGAAGTCTGCGATGCCCTGGCCCTGCGCCGCGATTGGGTGGGCCTGGAAGCTCTCTCCGTGGTGCAGATCGAACGGGTGGAGCGCACCGAAATGCTGGGCGTTCGCACGGACCTCAACACCTGGGCCCTGGAGTTGCTGATGATCCGCCACCACTCCGACACCGAACAGCGATTGAAGGCGCTGCTGGCCTTACTGGTGGAGCGCCTGGGACGCCGCAATGGTCTCTGGTACGAGTTGCCGCTGCGGATCACCCATGAGCGCCTGGCCGAACTGATCGGGAACACCCGCGTCACCGTCACCAAGATGCTCACCCGCTTGCGTCAGTCGGGCCTGGTGGATGGCCAGCTCACTGGCAGGGGCTCAGCTCTTCTGCGCCTCTCGCCTGAGCTGGTGGAGGCGATGCTGCCGATCAGCTGAATCTCAGCCGGCGATCTCCGCCCGCTCCACCCGCACTGCCGCTGCCTTGAGCTCTGGCTGCTTCGAGATCGGGCAGCCGAGGGCATGCATCAGCCGGTTGGCCTCACACACTTGCTCCTGGGCGGCACCCCAGTGCATCGGCAGGAACACCGTGCCCGGGCGAATTCGATCAGTGATCTGCACCTTCACGGTCAGCTCACCGCGACGGGAGCTCACCCGTGCGAGGGCGCCCTCCTCGAGGTTGCAGCAGCTGGCATCTGCTGGGTGGATCTCCAGCAGGGGCTCTGGATGGCTGCGACATACCCGCTCCACATGGACGGTGCGGGTCATGGTGTGCCAATGGCCGAGGTACCGCCCCACCGTGAGCACCAGGGGGAAGCCGTCATCCGGCGGTTCCGCCAGCCCCAGCGGTTGCTGGGCCAGCAGGCGGGCCTTGCCGTTAGCGGTGGGGTAGACCCCCTCGGTGTGCAGCCGTGGCTGGCCGCCCCCCGCCGCTGTGCCAGCCGGGAACGGCCATTGCTGGGGCCCGTGTTCGGCCAGCAGGGCGTGGCTCAGGCCGCTGTGATCGCAGAGCCTCCCGGCGGTGATCGACGCGAACTCGGCGTAGACCTCGGCTGCGGAGCCGTAGGCGAACTGCTTGGAAAACCCCAGCCGGCGGCCCAGCTCCGCGAAGATCGCCCAGTCGGGGCGGGCCTCGCCGGGGGCCTGCCGGAAGGCATGCGACAAGGTGACCCGGCGCTCCGAGTTGGTCATCACGCCCTCTTTTTCGCTCCACTGGGCAGCCGGCAGCACCAGATGGGCCACCGCTTCGGTTTCGGTGCCCGCGTAGGCCTCGCTCAGCACCACCAGGGGGCATTGGGCCACCGCCTGGCGCACCCGATCCAGCGACGGCAGGCTCACCAGCGGGTTGGTGGCTGCCACCCACCACAGGCCCAGTTCGCCGCGCTCCATCGCTTCGATCTGCTCCCACACCGAGAGCCCATCGCGCGCTGAGATCGCGCCGGGGGGAAAGCCCCAGTGCTGCTCGATCGCGGCCCGGTGGCTGGCCTCGTGGATCGAGCGGTAGCCGGGCAGCAGCGCAGCCAGGCCGCCGGCTTCCCGCCCACCCATGGCATTGGGCTGGCCGGTGAGGGAGAACGGACCGGCCCCGGGCTTGCCGATCTGGCCCGTGACCAGATGCAGGTTGATGATCCCCGCCACTGTGGCGGTGCCCTCCACGCTCTGATTCACCCCCATCGACCAGAGGCTGAGCACGCCGGAGCTGGCGGCCCAGAGTGACGCCAGGCGCCGCAGCGCCTCCTCCTCGATGCCGCAGAGGGCGCAGACCCGCTCCGGCGTCCAGCCCGCCCAGAGGGCCGCCAGCTCAGCGAACCCATCGGCGCAGGCCGCCACCCGCTCCGGATCCACCGCCCCCAGCTGCAGCAAAAGATGACCCACGCCATGCAGCAGGACCAGATCCGTGCCCGGACGAATGGCCAGATGCAGGTCGGCCGCTGCGCTGGTGGCGGTGGCCCTGGGGTCGACCACGATGATCTGCAGCGCCTCCTTCTGGTGCCGCTTGCGCTTGAGCAGCCGCTGAAAGAGCACCGGGTGGCAGTCGGCGGTGTTGGTGCCGATCAGCAGCACCGTGCCTGCTAAGTCGAGGTCGTCGTAGCAGCAGGGGGGGCCATCGGAGCCCAGGCTGAGCTTATAGCCCGACACGGCCGAGCTCATGCACAGCCGCGAATTGGCATCGAAATTGTTGGTGCCGAGGGCCCCTTTGATCAGCTTGTTGGCGACGTAATAGTCCTCGGTGAGAAACTGGCCCGAGCCATACATCGCGATCGCGCCCGATCCACGCTCCGCCTGAATCACCTGGATCCGCTCCACCAGGATCGTGAAGGCTCGCTCCCAGCTGATCGCCTCAAAGGGTTGGTCGCGCTGCTCGCGCCACAACGGTGTGCTCAGGCGGTTGCGATCGAGGGTTTCGGCCACCGTGGCCCCTTTCACGCACACCTGGCCGAGGGAGGAAGGGTGCAGCCGGTCTCCGCGCACCGTCCAGGAATCAGCGCTGTAGTCAGTGGCGTCAAGAGCCGCCGCCGCCGGCTTGAGCTCCAGCCCACAACCCACGCCGCAGTAGGGGCATTGGGCACGGGCAGAAGACAGCACGGAAGAAGGTTCGAACACCACAGCGACGGCCAACGGCTCCGTCGGAGCGCTCACCAATCGTGCCGGATGATCCTAACCAAGTCGTGCGATCACCAGGTGCCGGTGTCGGCGGAGTGGACTCCGAGAGGGTGTGGTTATGCAAGGTAAGATGATGCTCCGCCTGATGACCTTGCGCCTGGACCATGGCGCTGTGGATTCCGTCAGAGGGTCAAGCCCACGCGCGATGCAGCAGCCCCTGCGCATGGCCGGCAGGCCAGCGAAGGAAGCCAGCCCTGCGGCGATAGCGGGGATCACCATCCAAGGTGTGGCTACTGAGCAGCTGGTGACGGCAGCCACCAGGAGAGCCCATCAACGCGCAAGCTGCATCAGGGAGTGCCTCAGCATGGGAGCCATGCGCCATTCATTCCACTTTCTCTGACCTTCTATAGGCTCGCTGTTTGGAGGCCAGCTGGCGATTGCCGGTTTGATTCGCAGCCTCTGATCGAGCAGAGTGCGACCATTCATGCAGTCATGGCTGAAGCTCACTAGCTGAATACATCAGGCTGCGCAGTTTGCCCCGCGCCATTTTTAAGGTGGGAATCGAGCGAGTTAGCCGTTGATCGGTGGCTGCTATTCCAAGTGGCTTGAAGGGACGCTGGCCGGCGAAAGCGGTTCGATCCAATAGTGCAAATCATCGATCTTGATAATGTTCTGCATAATCTGCATGCCATGATTTGATCTTACCTAAGAGCTGAGTAATCCCATCGAAAAAGCTGGCATCGGCTTTGCCTTTCGATGGGTTCCACTTCGGATCGAGCGTCAATCAGCCGCCTGCCAAGGCCATAGTCAGGGCATCCTGGCCCATTGGCTCAAGCACGTCGTGGTTGTCTTGAGCAATGTTTAGAACATTGGCATGGATCTGGCGAAGTCGCCAGGCGTCCAAGTTCATTACGATGACTCCTGATTTAAAATAATGGAGAGGATCTTTCAGCTTTAAGTTGCAGCGGAGGCGTTGCTACTGCTTTGGGCTTGCGATGCCGCCGTCAATAGCACAAGCTCTGGATTTAGCTTGTAGATCCAGGATCTGCAAGTCGTTCAAGTCTGAGCAAACGATCTAATCCGTATCCAGGTAGTGCAGCGGGACACCTCGTGAATAAAACGTAGCTCGCCCTCTTGATTCAGCTCGTTACCATCGCGAACTGGCCACACGGTCTTGCATGGCTCCTGGCATTCCTTCGCGGTGCCCTGATTTCATGTGGCAGGCGTTCCAGGCAATCATCGTGTCGTGATCTGACCGCTGTTCGGCTGCCTTTGTGTTTCTGAGGCGGTGGCCCATGCGTTCGGGCGGGTGCTCAGGCGTCGGTAGCCATGGTCTGGCTGTGAGGCAGCCGCCTGTACGTTCAAAGTCGTCACCTTGAACGCGCCAACCGTGCCGATGCCGATGCCGCACCGCGCTTTGCGGTGGCGTGTTGCCCGCGCCACTGAAGAGGCTCGCCGGGCACGGGGCCTTTTGCCCGGAATGGGGCGCGGGATGGTGGTCGCCCTGGTGGCTGTGATCACGGCACCGGTGCTGGCCGCGTCCACCGGTGCCGGCGCCTTGATCAGCCAGCGGCCCCCCACCGACAGCAGCACGCGGCGGCCTTCACCACCGGCCTCGCTCGGCCCCCTCCCCGCTAGCTGGCAGGGGGATCTTCCCGGTGCGGGCGGCCCGGTCCGCTGGCATCTCGACCTGGCCGCCGATGGCACCTATCAACTGCGGCAGACATCCCTGAGCCGGCCGAAGCCCCAGGCGTTTGATGCCATCGGCCGTTGGCGGCTGGAGCCCGGCACGGGGCGGCTGGAGCTCAGCCGTGGCAGTGAGCCCCCGCTGCTTCTGCAGCCGCTTGCCGCCGGGGCGGCGCTGCGCCAGCTCAACTCCCAGGTGGGTGCGGCCTCTGCCAACGCCAACGACCGGCTGACGCGCCTGCCCCAGGCCGCGCCCATCGACCCGCGCCTGCAGCTCACGGGTCTGTTCTCCTACATGGCCGATGCGGCCAGCATCCGCCTGTGCGCCACCGGCCAGCGCTTGCCCGTGGCGATGGAGGCCGGCTACCTGGCCCTGGAGCGTGCCTACCTGGCGGCCTGCCCGGCAGACCGACCGGGCCAGCCGCTGCTGGTGAGCCTGCAGGGACTGATCACCCAACGGCCGTCGATGGAGCAGGGCCAGCCGCCACGCCGCACCCTGGTGGTGGAGAGCTTCTTGGCCCTCACCCCCGGCCGGGGTTGCCCCAGGGAGGCGCCCCCGCTGCGGGGCACCACCTGGCGGCTGGAGGGCCTTGGCGGCCAGAAGCTGGTCGCGCCGCCTGGCGCTCAGCCGATCGAGCTGCAGCTCTCGGCCGAGCGCCTGCAGCTGGCCGGCAGTGGCGGTTGCAATCGCCTGATGGGCGGCTTCAGCCTTGAGGGGACAGCGATACGCTTCCCCCAGCTGGCGAGCACGCGCATGGGCTGCAGCCCGCCGGTGATGGAGCTTGAGCAGCGCTACAGCGATGCCCTGGAGCGGGTGCGCCGCTGGCGCATCGATCAGCACCATCTGCTGCTGCAGGACGCCAGCGGAACAACCTTGCTGCGCTTCCGCCTGGCTCCGCAGGAGGGGTGATCAGGGGCAGGGGTGACGGTCAAGCGGGGGAATCAGGCGGAGGGGCGATCGGCGAAAGGACCGTCGGGGGCTGGTCGGATCTGGCGGGGGTGTTCAGCTCAGGCCGCTCAGAACAGTGCGATCAGAGCCTCGCGCCCCGATCCACGAGCAAGACCTCTCAAGCTGTCCCCCGATCAATGACCCCCCAGTCAGTGAAGCCCCAAGTGAATGACGTCCCAATCAGTGCAATAAGGTCTACCTATCTATAGGTAATTGACCGATAAGTTGGCGCCCCATAGGCTGCGATCCATTCGGTCAAGGTTCATGCAGGACACTCTCGCCAGCCCACCAAGCCCAATCACCGAGCAAGGCCGCGGTTCGCCCGACAGCACCCCAGCTGCGGCCCCACCCCCGGCCACCCCTGCAGCCGCCACGATCACTGCAACCGGCAGCGTTCCCTGGCATCAGCTGTTCCGGCGCGTGCAGATCGTGCAGACCCTGGAGGCGGTGCAGGACCTGATTGCGGTGGCGCTGTGTGTGGGCCTGTTCTGGGTGATGGTGCTGCAGATGCGGGAGATCTACTCCACGCTGATGAGCACGCCGCGCTTTCACGCCATCACAGCCGACATCCTGTTCATCCTCATCCTGGTGGAGTTGTTCCGGCTGCTGATCATCTATCTGCAGGAGCAGCGTGTGTCGATCGGGGTGTCGGTGGAGATCGCGATCGTGTCGGTGTTGCGAGAGGTGATCGTGAAGGGCGTGCTCGAAACCGACTGGCACCAGATCCTGGCCGTGTGTCTGTTCCTGATCACCATGGCGGTGCTGATGGTGGTGCGCGTGTGGCTGCCGCCCACCTTTGCCGGGGTGAATCCAGAAGCGCGGATGTCGGCGCGGGTCAGACTGGACCATCACTCCCCCTGAGCGTCTCCCTGGCCCCCCTCGGTGTGCTGTTGCTGCATGGATTCGCGGGGAGCCCGGATTCCGTGCGCGTGCTCGTGGCCCCGCTGAAAGCGCTCGGTGTACCCCTGGCTCTGCCCACCCTGCCGGGCCATGGCGGTGCCAGCCCCGAGGCGCTGCGGGGCGTGACCTGGCCCGCTTGGATGGCGGCAGCCAACGCCGCCATGGAGGAGCTGTGCACCCGGGCCGAGCGGGTGATCGTGGTGGGCAACAGCATGGGCGGTCTGATCGCCCTGCAGCTCGCCGCCGACCACCCGACCCTGATCGACAGCGTGGTGCTGGCGTCGGCGCCGATTCAGCTCACCTCCCCGCTGGCCCCGGGCGGGCCCCTGGCTCCGCTCACGCCCCTGATTCTGGTTGTGCTGCCGCGCTGGCCCCTGCGCAAGCGCTACGCCGATCCGGCCCTGGCCGCCGGCGACACCAGCTACGTGTGGGCGCCGATCGGGGCGATCGCCACCTTGCTCGATTTCATCCGCCATACCCGCACCCGCCTCACGGCGGTGCAGGCCCCGGTGCTGATCCTGCAGGGCCGCCGCGACCCGGTGGTGGCGCCGGCGTCGGTGGCGATCCTGCTGCAGGAACTGGGCAGCCCGGTTGAGCAACGGCAGGTGGTGTGGTTCGAGCGCAGCCTGCATGAGCTGTTCCGTGATGGCGAGCGGGAGGCCGCCGCAGCCTGCGTGGCAGGCTTCGTGCAGCAGCGCCTGGCCCTGGTGCCCCCCCCTGCATGAGCACAGCACCGCTGCGCTGCTGTCTGCTGAGCGGGGGGGGCAGCCGGCGCATGGGCACCGACAAGGCGCTGCTGCCCCATCCCGAGGGCGGCACCTGGCTGGAGCGCAGCCTGCGGCTGCTGCTGAGCCTGGAGAGGCCCGTCTGCCTGCTCAGCCGCCACCGCGCCCATCGCCTGCTGGCCCCGGCGCCGGTGGAGGTGATCGATGAACCGCCCCCCTGGGACGGACCGCTCACGGCCCTCGCCCGCCTGATGGACCGCTACCCCGGCGACCGTCTGCTGCTCTGTCCGGTGGACATGCCCTGGCTCGATCGCCCCAGCCTGGAGGCCCTGATCGCTGCCGGCACGGAGGCAGGTGGTACGGAGACAGATGGCACGGGGCCAGCTGGGGCGGCCGTTCCCGCCGGCACCCTGCTCACCGCCCATGACGGCCGGCGGGATCAGCCGCTGCTGGGGATCTATCCGGCCACGGCGGCCAACCGCGCCGCCCTGCGGCTGTATCTCGCGGCCGGTGACCGGCGCCTGCTGGGCTGGCTGCAGCGGCGCGGGCACCGGCCCGTGCCGCTGCCGGCGGCGGCGTTGCGGAACTGCAACCGACCAACGGCCTGGCCCGGCCCCTGGCTCGTCACTTCCCAGGCCATTCCGCCAGGGTGAGCCGATGACCGGGCCCTCCTCGCCGTTGCCGCCTGCCTCAGCGGGCGCCCCCCCTCTGCGCGACCGGCTGGGCCGCCCGCCTGGGGTGCTGCGCCTCTCGCTCACGGCCCGCTGCAACCTGGCCTGCCCGTACTGCTGCCCGGACGCCGAGGATCCGCCGGAGCTGCTCACCCACGAGGAGCGGCTGCTGCTGGTGAGCGAGGCGGCGGCGCTCGGCTTCCGCACCCTGCGGCTCACAGGCGGCGAGCCGCTGCTGCACCCCGGCGTGGAGGCCCTTGTGGCGGCGCTGCGGCCGTTGCGTCAGGCGGCGGGTACAGCACGGCTCGAGGCGATCGCTCTCACCACCAACGGCCTGCTGCTCACGGCGGAGCGGGCCCAGCGGCTGCGGCAGGCCGGCCTTGACCGGCTCACGGTGAGCCTCGATGGCACCGACGGCGCCAGCGTGGCCCGCATGGGCGGGCTGCGAGGCGGCGCGGCGGCTGGCGATCGGGCCCTGGCCACGATCCTGGCGGCCCTTGATCACGCCCAGTCGGCGGGCTTCGATCCGGCGGCGGGGGCGCTGAAGCTCAATGCCGTGATCACCTGCGGCCGCAACGACGACCAGCTGCTGCCCCTGGCGGACCTGGCACGGCAGCGCGGCATTGAGCTGCGGCTGATCGAATACATGGATGTGGGCAACCGCAACGGCTGGGCGCCCGAGCAGGTGCTGCCGGCCCAGGAGATGGTGCAGCGGATCGGCGAACGCTGGCCCCTGGAGCCGGTGGGCCGCAGTGCCCATGGCACCGCTGCCCGCTGGCGCTACCGCGATGGCGGTGGCAGCGGCGGCCCGGGTGGCAGCCACCTGGCGGTGGTGGCCTCGATCTCGGCGCCGTTCTGCGGCGACTGCAACCGCCTGCGTGTCACCGCCGACGGCGTGGCCTACAGCTGCCTGTTCGCCGCCACTGGCCTCGATCTCAAGCCCTGGCTGCGGCCCGGCCCGGATCCGGCCGGCCTGGGCGCCGCTTTGAGCGGCCAGTGGCGGGCGCGCCGCGACCGCTACAGCGAGGAGCGTCAGGAGCAGACGCTGGAGGCCGCGCAGCGCCCCCACGCCGAAATGGCCTATCTGGGGGGGTGAGCGCCCTGTCGAGGGTGCAGGGATTGCGGAGCTTGAAGCTGGTGCTGCTCTAGGGGTTGAGCGTCACATCGGCCACAAGCAGCTTGCAGTTCTGGCGCTTGTTCAGCTCACTCATCACGATGGCCATGCCGGTCTCTGCCGCCTCGCGTCAGCGAGCCGATGCCTGCCGCCCAGCAGCCAGTCAGTGCAGGGCGGCAAGGCTGGAATCAGCGTCGCGACCAGTCATGGCATGCCACGCCACGTGCGAAACGAAAGACTGAGAACGAAGGGAATCCTGAGCAAATGTCCAGGACGATGTGCTCGATTGGTGCCATTCCCGGGGCTAATCTTTGGGGTGGCCCATCTCCCTCTTCCGGTTCGATTTCTGCACCGGGTGATAGCCAACACAGCCACACGAGCAAGGGCATGGCTTGCAGCAAGGAAATGGCTTGCAGGTATTGGCTTCAGGCGGATACGGCGATGAATTCCGTCACCGTGCACAGCCTCCCGTAGCCGCGGAAGCAGCTCAGCGCCGCTCGGTGGCGCTCGGCCGATTCGGCCATGCAGGCGTCGATCAGGCAGGTCACGGTGTAGCCGCGATCCGCCGCATCTTTCACGGTGTGGTCGATGCACTGATCCGTGAGCAGGCCCGCCACCACCAGCTCGGTGATACCGATGTTGCGCAGCAGGTAATCGAGGTTGGTGGAGTTGAACGGCGACGAGGAGCTTTTGGGCAGCACCAGCTCATCGGCCAGCGGTGCCAGCGGGGCGATCACCTGGGCCTCCCAGCTGCCCGGCGCGAAACCCAGGCCCGAGCGCTTGTAGTCGAGGCTGCGGTCGCGGCCATCGGCGGTGAGGTTGGCGATCACGGTGTGGATCACCTCCAGGCCGCTCCGGCGGGCATGGTCCAGCGCCTGCTCCAGCCGAGGCAGGACCGCCGCCTGGAAGTGGGCGTCGAAGCCGGGCGGCCGGGGCGATGGGGAAAGCTGGCTGGTTTCAGTGCTGCCCGCACGACCAGTCGCCGGCCCACAGGTACCGTTCTGGACATCGACCAGGAGCAGGGCTGCGGGAGCCAAGGAAGCCGGAGCTGTGGCC
Organism: Cyanobium sp. ULC065; assembly: GCF_977927515.1. The sequence continues at coordinate 563,168 of NZ_OZ376393.1, forward strand.
ACCACGATGGCCTGTGGCGCCGAATCGGGCAATGATTTCCGGGCCCGTGGCTGCCATGCCGTGCCGGACCTCCCCCCTCCCATCGCCAGTCGTGACGTGGCAGACGACGAAGCCGCTCTGCAGATGGCCGAACTGCTGGAGCGCGGCCTGCGCCGGTTGGCTATCACCTTTGTGAACCACGCCGGCTCGGTGCTGGTGAAGGGGGTGCCGTTGGAGCGGCTGGTGCTGGTGGCCAACCAGGGAGTGGGCTTTTCACCAGTGGCTGATGCCTTCGGGGCCACGGGCTTGATCGATCCGCAGCAGAGCCTGGCCCGGCCAGATGGTGACCTGCGCCTGAAGCCCGATCTCACGGCCCTGCGCCCCCTCGATCCGGCCTCCGGCTGGGCCTGGGCTCCCGGCGTGCGGCACGACCGCAGCGGTGGGATCAATGCCCTCGATCAGCGCGGCTTCTGTGCCCGGCAGCAGGCGTCTTTCGCCGCGGCCGGCCTGAGCGCCCTGGCCGGCTTCGAGATCGAGTGGATGGTGGGACTGCCCCAACCGGGCGGTGAGGCCGGCGGCTGGACCCCGGCGGTGATGGGCGGTCCCTACGGCGCCGATCGCCTGGTGCAGGGGCTCGATTACCTCACGGCCGTGGCCGAGGCTCTCGATGCGGCCGAGCTGCCCTGGCTGCAGCTGCATCCGGAGTACGGCGCCGGCCAGTTTGAACTGTCGCTGGCGGCGGCGACCCCGCTCGAGGCCGCTGATCGCCTCGTGGCGGCACGTCTGGTGATCCAGCAGGTGAGCCGCCGCTTCGGCTGGATCTCCAGCTTTGCCCCTGTGGTGACATCTGATCTGGTGGGCAACGGCGGCCACCTGCATCTGAGCGTGGCGGACCAGGGCGTGCCGCTCCTCGGTGGCGGTCCGGGCACCGCCGGCCTCACGGCACGGGGGGAGGCGCTGCTGGCGGGTCTGCTGGAGCAGTTGCCTGCCCTGATGCCCCTGGCCTGCGGCCTGGCGGTGTCGTATGTGCGGCTTGCGCCGGGCCGCTGGGCGGCACCGTTTCAGGTGTGGGGGGTGGAGAACAGGGAGGCGGCCCTGCGGCTGGTGCCGGCCGGCGGGGGCGAGCCCGGCCACCTGGAACTCAAGGTGGCCGACCTAAGCGCCAACCCCTATCTGCTGATGGGCGCGGTGCTTGGGGTGGCGCAGGACGCCCTGCGGCACCCCCGGGTCCTGCGCCCGCCGCTCAGCGGCGATCCCGCCTCGGTGCCCCCAGCCGAAGCGCCGCGGCTGCCCAAGTCGCTCTCGGAGGCGCTGCTGGCGTTGGAGGCCAGTCAGGTGCTGCGGGAGGTCATGGGGGAGGTTCTGCTGCGCACCGTGGCGGAGTCACGCCAGGCGGAGGTGCGCCGCAGCGAAGCCCTTTCCGACGAGGACTTGATCGCCTCCACCCGCGCTTGGCCCCTCACTGGACTCTGAGCATGAATGAATCGAGCGCCATGGACCCCCCATTGAGACCCACGCCCATGGACCCCGTTGGCGATCGCGTGGAACTGGCGAGCCGATCCGAGTCTCCTGCCATCGTGCTGGCCCACGCCGCGGTCTGCTCCGGTGAGCGTCCCGATCCGCATGTGTTCGCGGCGTCCCTGTCCGCGGCGGTGACAGCCCTGCGCCGGCTCCCAGACCTGGCCGCCCTGCATGGGAGCCAGCCCGACTGGCGGCCATGAGCACCGGACCTTCAGCTTCCATTCACTGGCGCCTGGCCTGGGGCGTGGTGGCTCTGCAGATGGCCCTGCTGCTGGGCTGGATGATCTACAGGGCCTACCAGCCGGCCCTGCTCAGCAGCCATGGATTCAGCCGGCTACTGCTCCCCTTTGCCCTACTGCCCGGCTTGATGGGGCTGGTGATTGAACCGTTGACGGGCTGGCTTTCCGACCGCCGCGACCCGAGCGCACGGGGCCGGCTGCTGCCTGTGAGTGTGGCGGTACTGGTGGCCGGCCTGATCTTTCTTGGGGTGGTAGGCCTGTTGAACCGCGGCATCCCCGCCGGCAGCCTGCTGCTGCCGCTGGTGATGGTGGCCTGGATGGTGGCGGTGCAGAGCTCGGCCAGCCCGGCACTGGCGGTGCTGCATGAGGCGGCCCCCCTGCGCCAGCTGCCACGCGTCGCGGCGCTGTTGACCTGTGCGCAGGGGCTGCTGGGAGCCCTTGAAGCTCCGCTCACCGCCGCGGCCGTGCGGCTGGGGCCAGCCCTCACCTGTACCCTGGGTGCAGCCGTGCTGGGCCTGGGGCTCGTCGTGCTGCGATGGTTGCCGCCGTTTCCTCCTGCCCGTAGGGAGCCCGCCATTGCCGTGCGCGTTCCGCCCCGCCAGGCCCTGCACCTGCTGGCCATGGCCCTGGCCGTGGGTGTGGTCACAACGTGTCTGCTGACGCTCCTGCCCCGGGTGCCTTTGGGTGGGTCGTCGCTGTCCTCCGGCGGACACCTGGTGGCAGCCGTGCTGATCGTCTCGGCGCTGGTGGCCCCCTGGGGAGGTCATCTGGTGAGCCGCTGGGGGAGGCAACGCAGCCTGAGGATCGCCCTGGCCGCGTTGGCGGCCCTGCTCGCCCTCATGGTGCTTGGCCCAGCCGTTTTGCGCCCAGCCCTGCTGCCGCTGCTGGGTCTGGCCCACAGCCTCGTGTCCACCAGCCTCACAGCCGCGGCCCTGGCTACCCTGCCCGCCACCAGCGCGGGGTTGGGTGCTGGCCTGGTGCTGGGGGGGCGGGAGCCGCTGGCGCCCTGCTGAGCATGGTCTTCACCAGTGACGGACCCGTTGCCGCCGGACCGCTGCTGGCCTTGGTGGCCGCGGCGACGGGTCTGGCGTTCGCTGCCGGAGCATGCCTCTCTGCGGGGGATGGACGGCGTGATGGCTCGGCCTAACCGGTGGCGATAGGCCCGCTGCGCACCAGCACCGGCACCCGCTTGAAGGCTGGAGTGCCGCTGCGATGATCGATGGCGGCGCGGAAGATCGCGTTCACCTCGGGGTAGAACATCAGGCCGGCGCCGGCGCGGATCTCGCCGGGAATCACTTCCACGTCGCTGAGGGCACCGGCTTCGCCCTGCACGGTCACGCGCTGGTGGGCGCGCAGGCCGCAGCGGGCCAGATCGCCCCGGTTCATCAGGATGGTGTTGCGGTGCGGCATGCCGCGGTACGCATCGCCCGGCTTGTACACCACGGTGTTGTGCTGGGAGTAGCTGCGGGCGGTGATCAGGGCCAGCACCAGGCCCTCTTCCCCCTGCGCCAGGCCGCCGAAATGGGCCGGCTCAGGCAGCGTGAGCGCCGGCAGGGGTGTGGGCTCCATCCGTGCTTTCCCCGACGGCGTGGGGAAGCTGGGCTGCTCGAACACCCGCCCCGCCACGCTGAACTCACGCTTGGTGGCATCGATCGTGGCGATCGCGCCGTAGCCCGGCACGGTGCGGGCGATCAGCTCTCGCACGTAGATGGGATCCTGCAGGCGGCCCCAGTCGATCGGATCGCTGCCCAGCCGCCGCCGGGCCAGCTCGGCCAGGAAGCCCAGCTCGCTGATCAGGTCGGCGTGCTTCAGGTGTGAGCGGCCCGGATCGTTGAAGCGCACGAAATTGTTACCCGATTCGGTGGTGGTGGCGTGGGGCGTTTCGAAGCGGTTGAACACCGGCAGCACCAGGGTGCGGCGGCGCCCTAGCCCGTGGAAGTGCCCCTGGTTGGGCTTGGTGGCCAGGTAGAAGATCGTGTCGATGCGGCCGAGGGCCTGCTTGGCCTCGCTGGAATCCGGGTTGGCGCCCCAGAGGTTGCCGCCAAGGCACAGCAGGGTGTCCACCGCACCGGCGCCGGCGGCCGCGATCAGGGCGCGGGTGTCGTAGCCGGGCACGCGGCTGAGCGGGCGCCCCAGCAGCCGCTCCAGCGCCTGCTGCATCTCGGCCCGCAGCTTCACCGTGACGCCCATCGAGCCGAAGCCCTGCACGTTGGAGTGGCCGCGGATCGGCATGGTGCCGGCCCCGGGCTTGCCGGCGTTGCCGCTCAGCAGCGCCGTGTTGGCGATCGCGTGCACGTTGGTGGTGCCGTTGCTGTGGTGGGTGATGCCCATCGCCCAGGCGAACACCACGCCCTTGGCCCGGGCGATCACCGCGGCGGTATGGCTGAGTTCCTCGCGGCTGAGGCCGCAGCAGGCGGTGATCGCCTCCCATGGGGTGGCGCACAGCTGCTCCAGCACTGCCTCGGATCCTTCGGTGTGGTCGCGCAGGAAGTCGTGGCGCACCTGGCCCGCTTCCTGCAGCGCCTTCTGCAGGCCCAGGAACACGGCGGTGTCGGAGCCGGGCACCGGCTGCAGGAACAGCGTGGCGATCTCCGAGCCCCGCAGCATCGACTTGATCGGAAAGGCGGGCGAGCCGAACTTCAGCAGCCCCACCTCCAGCACCGGGTTGATCACGATCACGCTGCCGCCGCGTTCACGCAGGCGGATCAGCTCGTTCATCAGCCGCGGATGGTTGGCGGGGGCATTGGAGCCCACCAGCACCACACAGTCGGCCTGCTGCAGGTTTTCGAGGCTCACCATCGAGGTGCCCGAGCCGAACACCTCGCCCAGCCCCACGGTGGAGGGGGCGTGGCAGAGATCGGAGCAGTCGGCCAGGTTGTTGGAGCCCATCGCCCGCAGCAACAGCTGCAGCAGGTAGGCGGCCTCGTTGGAGGAACGGCCGGAGCTGTAGGAGGCCACCCGTTCCGGCGGGCGGCGGAAGGCGGCGTCGGCCAGCTCGAACACGTCGTCCCAGCCGAGGCGCTCGTAATGGCTGCGGCCCTCGCGCAGGATCAGCGGATGGCTGAGGCGGCCGAGCCGGTCGGCCTCGAGCGAACTGAGCTGCTGCAGCATCGCCAGGCTGCGCTCGGCGAACACCCCCTCCGGCACCGCCGGCTGCAGTTCCGCCGCGATCGCCTCCACGCTCTTGAGGCAGCGCTGCAGCGGCTCGCCCAGCTCATCGACGAAGCCACCGTTCTGACCGCCCGTGCCCCAGGCGCAGGAGAGACAGGCGCTCTTGTGCAGGAGGGTCTGCCAGAGCAGGGGGCCACGGGGCGAGAGGGTGGCCTTGGCCCAGCCGTCGATCACCGGCCAGCCGCCGCCGATCGTCGGGGTGGCTGCATTCGCTGCAGAAGAGTCGTTGCCGGGCTCCATGCCAAGCCGCCGCCTGAGGAATGTCCACTCTGGCGGGTGTGGCGGCGGCCGTGCTGGCATGGAGCCCCGGCGGCCTCAGGGCCGCGTTGGCTCTTTGAGCCTGGTTGGCTGCCCGCAGGCTCTTCCGGCTGTCCTGAGCCGTGGGTTCCCGCCCGCTCGCAGGTCTGAACGATGGGCCTGTCCCTGGTCATTGCCAAAGGCACCTACGGGGACATTTCCCCGATGCTGGCCCTGGCCAGCACCTGGCTGAGAGTCTGCGCAGCGGTAGTGACGCTGCAAGAACAAACAATGGGAAACCATGGTATAAAGATTGCGCGAACGTATGCTTATGTGCCGGGCGTTCCAGATTGCTCATTGTCTCGGCTTGAAGAAGGGCTGCGACTGTGTGCAGTGCCGCAGGCATCTGTGTCTCTCATGGCTGCCAGTTGTCGGTGGTTCTGATGGTTGAGCATCGCGCGTGGCAATCGCAGGGCGTTGCTGAATCTTGCCGACCCGCCATCACACTGGAGCCTGCTATGCAGGGGTTGAGATCATTGCCCTCAGAGGGGCTGTCTGCCGGTACTGCTCGACGTGTTCTGGTCTATGGGCATTGTTCTGCGGGCATTGCTCGAGTGGCATTCTTCTGCCCGCTTTGCGCAGATGGCTTTGGCCAGATCGTCTTCAGTGCTGGCGACAGCTCTGGTGTGATCCGACGTCTCATGGATCAGATGGTGCCTTGATCGGTCCTTTTCTGCTTCTTGATTGCTCTGCCATCCACTTCAGCCTGGATTTTGCTCGGTGCCTGCTTTCTGGTGATTTCCATGGTTTCAGGCCGGGTCGGGGCGAGCAGCTCTGGCCATGGCTGCCTGCCTCGTTCAGCGTTGGCATTGATCTGGATCGGTGGCTAAGGGTGGTTGCAGAGCTCTGATGCGTTCTGCTTCCGCTTCGCGTCTGTTGTCGTCTGAGCACCACTGAACCCTTGATTCACCCCTGCGGATCGCCGCAAACGACAGGCCCACATCGCGATGGCGCATCCAGCCGCGCCACAGCCCGGCAGCTCCCAGCCGCACCGGTTGTGCGGCAACAGCTCGCGTCTCAACAGTTAGTGCCGCCGGCTGCAACGCCACAGCACCCCGTCCAGCAGACCGCTGCCGCCGCCACCTGGCTGGAGCGCTCGGCGCAGCCGGGCGCTTCCGAGCGACCCCTCTACCTGCTGCTGATCAGCCTGCATGGCTTGATCCGCGGCCAGCAGCTCGAGCTGGGGCGTGATGCGGACACCGGTGGGCAAACCAAATATGTGGTCGAGCTGGCCAAGGCACTGGCGCAGCAGCCGCATGTGGAGCAGGTGGATCTGGTCACGCGGCTGGTGGTGGATGCCGCCGTGAGCGACGACTATGCGCAGCCCATCGAGCCCCTGGGGGAGCACTGCCGGATCGTGCGCCTGCCGGCAGGGCCAGAGGCTTACATCGCCAAGGAGCAGTTGTGGCCCTATCTCGGCAACTTCGCCGATACCCTCCATGCCTGGCTCAAGCAGCAGCCGCGCTGGCCCGATCTGATCCATACCCATTACGCCGATGCGGGATATGTGGGCGTGCGGCTCGCCAACCTCACCGGCCTGCCGCTGGTGCACACAGGCCATTCACTCGGGCGCGATAAGACCCGCCGCCTGCTGGCTGTGGGCATGGCGATTGAACAGATCGAAGCCCGCTATCACATGATCGAGCGCATCAGCGCCGAGGAAGATACCCTCAGCCACGCGAGCCTGGTGATCACGAGCACGCGGAATGAGATTGAAAGCCAATACGAACTTTACGATTACTACACGCCCGAGAAGATGGCGGTGATTCCGCCCGGCACCGATCTCCAGCAATTCTTTCCGCCCAGCCCGGAGCCTGCCGCCGCCGATCCGTCGCCCATCCAGCAGGAGATCAACAAGTTTCTTGCCGATCCCACCAAGCCGATGATCCTGGCGCTCTCCCGGGCGGATGAGCGCAAGAACATCATTGCCCTGCTGGAGGCCTTCGGCCAGGAGCCGCGTTTGAAGGCGCTGGCCAATCTGGTGATCGTGATGGGCAACCGCGACGATATCCGGGAACTCCATGAAGGGGCCCAGCATGTGCTCACGGAGATCCTGCTGGTGATCGATGCGCTCGATCTCTATGGAATCGTGGCGCTGCCCAAGCACCATCAATCCTCGGAGGTGCCGGCGATCTATCGATCGGCCACGGCCTCAAGGGGCGTGTTCGTGAACCCGGCGCTCACCGAACCCTTCGGCCTCACGTTGCTGGAGGCCGCAGCCAGCGGGCTGCCCCTGGTGGCCACGGATAATGGCGGCCCTGTGGACATCCTCGGCAACTGCCGCAATGGCCTGCTCGTGGATCCCACCGATCGCGTCGCGATTGCCTCAGCGCTGCTGGCGATTCTTGAGGATCCCCAGCTCTGGGCCCGCTATTCCCAGCAGGGGCTGATCAACATCGCCCGGTACTACTCCTGGGAGGCGCATGCCAGCCGTTACCTCACGGCGATCCGACCGATCATTGAGCAGCACCGTCCACCGGAGCGCCCCCCCGCCAGCGGCAGAATCCGCCAGTCGTTTGATCGCGCTATCTTCACCGCGGTGGATAACACTCTGCTCGGCGATGACGAGGGACTCGAGGCACTTGTGAAGGTGATCACGGCGCACCGCCGTGCCTTCATGTTCGGCGTCGCCACGGGGCGGCGCCTGGATTCCGTGCTGATGCTGCTGAAGCGAAAGGCCATCCCAGCTCCCGACATTCTGATCACCAGCCTGGGGACGGAGATCTATTACACCGGCCAGTTGTTCACCGATGTGGCCTGGAACCGGCACATCAACCATGCCTGGACTCCCCAGGTGCTCAAGCGGGTGATGGATGAGATTCCCGGCCTCACACTGCAGCCCAAGAGTGAGCAGAGCCGCTACAAGCTTTCTTATTACTACGACGCCGCCCACGCTCCTCCCATTGAAGACATTCATGGTCTGCTGCATCAGCAAGAGCTTTCCGTGAATGCCACTTACTCCTTCGGGCAATACCTCGACATCGTGCCGGCACGGGCGTCCAAGGGTCAGGCTTTGCGCTACGTAGCCAGCCAGTATGAAATTCCCCTGGAGCAGATCCTCGTGACCGGTGGCTCCGGTGGCGATGAGGACATGCTGCGAGGCAACACGCTGGGGGTGGTGGTGGCCAACCGGCACCAGGAGGAGCTCGCCAACCTCAGCGAATGGCAGCAGGTGTATTTCGCCGCCGGCGCCCATTCCTGGGGCATCCTTGATGCGATCCATCATTACAACTTCTTTCAGCGCATGAGCTGTGCCGTGGCGTGAGGTGTGTCTCGCCCTTGGCGCGGTTGCTGATCGCCACCGATCTTGACCGCACCCTGCTGCCCAACGGAGCTGCCGAGGAATCGCCTCTGGCGCGCCCTCTCTTCGCACGGCTGGCGGCGCGCGCGGAGGTCACGCTGGCGTATGTCACCGGCCGTCATCGGGCCCTGGTGGAGGAGGCGATCACCACCTATGCGCTCCCTGAACCCCAGTGGGTGATCAGTGATGTGGGCAGCCGCCTCGACCAGCTTGATCGTGGCCATTGGCAGCCCTGCGCGGCATGGCAGCAGCACATCCGCCGCGATTGGCCTGGCTGTGTGTCCGCGGATCTGCAGGCTTTGTTTGAGGATCTTCCCCAGCTTGTGCTGCAGGAGAGTGATCGCCAGAGTGCCTGCAAGCTCAGCTTTTATGTGCCTTTGGGTGTCGACCTGGAGGCGTTGAAGCTGGTGATGCTGGAGCGGCTGGCTGGCCACGGCGCCGCCTGCAGCTGGATCTACAGCGTGGACGAAGCGAAGGGCACGGGCCTGCTGGATGTGTGTCCTGCCAGTGCCACCAAATGGCATGCCCTGGAGTTTCTGATGCAGCGCGCTGGCTTCGATCTCAGCCACACGGTGTTTGCCGGCGACAGCGGCAATGACCTGCCGCTTCTGGTCAGCGCGGTGCCCGCCGTGCTGGTGGCCAATGCCCACCCCGCGGTGATCGCGGAGGCCACGGCAGCCGCGTGCCGCAGCGGCCATCCCGAGGCGCTTTATCTCGCCCGCGGTGGCTTCATGGGCATGAACGGTCACTACAGTGCCGGCCTTCTGGAGGGTGTGGCTCACTTCCATCCCTACGTGGCCCACTGGCTGCAGCAGTCGTGAGCCGCCCAGGCCTCTCGGCTGGATGCCGTCTGCCGCCGCTGGCGCCAACGCTGCTTTTTGTGGTGCCCAGGCTGCTCCGGCCTGGCGGCCGATCAGCTGTGACGCCCTCCCCTTGGTCGCGCTGCTCTAGCGTTCATCCAGGCAACGATGCACTGCGCTCAGCCAACTGCTGCTACCAGCAGGCTGCCTCCCATCTGACAGCACCGAGGGTGATTCGGTTGCTGTCACGTTCTGTTCTTTTGCCAGGCCAACGAACCCCCAGCTCCTGCGGCCCTGCCCAGCGCTGCTGCTCCGGCTCATGACCGCACGGTCTGCACAGCTTCGCTTTCGCCAGTGCCCGGCACTGATGCCGTCCTGTTTCGCTGCCTCTCGTTTCGCTGCTTCTTGTTTCGGCCATGTATGAACAGATTTCCCATTCGCTTCTCAATGCGATCCTCGATGATCTGAAGCCGGAGATTCGCCGCCAGGATCTGCGGCACTTCTATACACGGCTGGGGGCTAACTTCTTTGCGATCCACTCGCTCTTCTCCACGCTTTACGGCCATCGCGACGACTTCGCCGATCAGATGTTGAAGCTGGTTGAAACGATGGCGATGGGCTATGTCGACCGGTCACCTGAATCTGAGCGGCTGGATATCAACCGTGAAAACGATCACAACTGGTTTCTGTCTCAGCATTGGGTGGGCATGGCGCTCTACACCAATGGCTTCGCGGATGATCTGGCTGATCTGAGCAAGAAGGTGACCTATCTCCAGGAGCTCGGCATCAACATGGTGCACGTGATGCCGATTCTGGAATGCCCCGTGGGCAAGAGCGACGGCGGTTATGCAGTCAGCAATTTTCGCAGAATCGATGGCCGTGTGGGGGATCTGGCGGATTTCCAGGCGTTGTCGGAGCAGTTCCGTGCCAATGGCATCCTGTTGGTGCTGGATATCGTTCTGAACCATACCTCGGATGAGCACGTCTGGGCCTTGATGGCCAAGCAGGGTGATCTCGAACATCAGGAGTATTACTACACGTTCGCAGATCGGCGTATCCCCGATCTGTTTGAGCAGAGCATGCCGGAAATCTTTCCTGAAACCGATCCAGGCAACTTCACCTGGAACGAGGAGATGCAGCGCTGGGTGATGACCGTGTTCCACAACTATCAGTGGGATCTCAATTACAGCCATCCAACTGTGTTCATCGCCATGCTGGATATCGTGCTCTTCTGGGCCAACCAGGGCGTGGATGTGCTGCGGCTCGATGCGGTGGCGTTCCTGTGGAAAAAAATAGGGTCTTCCTGTCAGAACGAGCACAAGGCCCACCTGATCCTGCAGCTGCTGAAGGATTGCTGCCAGGTGACGGCCCCTGGGGTGCTCTTCATCGCCGAGGCCATCGTGGCGCCGGTGGAGGTGGCCAAGTATTTCGGTGAAGATGCCATCGTGGCCAAGGAATGCGAGATCGCCTACAACGCCACGCTGATGGCCCTGCTCTGGGATGGCATCGCCACCAAGAACACCCGGTTGCTACGCGAAGGGATCAAGAGCCTGCCCAGCAAGCTCGATCGTGCCACCTGGCTCAATTATGTGCGCTGCCATGATGATATCGGCTTCGGTTTCGATGACAGCGACATCAGGGCAGCGGGTTACGACCCCTCCGCACATCGCAGGTTCCTGGTGGATTATTTCACCGGCCACTACGACGACAGCGCCCGGGGCCTGGTCTTCATGCGCAACGAGGCCACCGGCGATGCACGCATCTGTGGCTCGCTGGCTTCGTTGGTGGGGCTCGAAGCCGCTCTGGAGCAGCAGAATGCGCGACTGACCCGGCAGGCCATTGATCGCATCCTGCTGCTGCATGGGGTGATCCTCTCCTTCGGCGGCATCCCCCTCATCTACAACGGTGACGCTCTTGGTGTGCTCAACGATTACAGCTTCCGCGACGACCCCGATAAGCACGAAGACAGCCGCTGGGTGCACCGTCCGAAGATCAACTGGCAGCAGGCCGAGCAACGCAAGCAGCCGGGCACGGTGGAGTTCGAGATCTTCACGGCCATGCAGCGCATGATCGCCATCCGCAAGCAGACCAGCGCCTTCGCCGACTTCAACAACCGCGAACTGCTGCCCGTGGCCAATGATCACGTGCTCTGTTATGCACGCTCAGATGGTCAGCAGGGCGCCAACAGCGTGGTGGTGCTGGCCAACTTCGATGCCAGCCCACAGCAGGTGGAGCTGAGCGATCTGTGCCGCCATGGCATGCAGCAGGGCCTCAGCCATGGCGCCAATCCAGGCTTCAACAGCCACTGCACTCTCACCGACCTCTACACCGGTGCCGCCCCCACCCAGTTCGACGGCGGCATCGTGCTGAGCGGCTATCAGTTCTACTGGCTGCGCCAGCAAGGCTGAACATCCCCGCGGCTCAGCCGCAGCGTGCAGCCTCACCGCTCGGCTCAGCCCGCGCCCTCTTCCAGCAGCGTGATCGGGTCGCCTACCGCCACCGGCCCCGGGGTCAGCACTGACAGGCGGATGCCGGCGATCACCTTGTTGTGGCGTGCTGTGGCCCGCAGGATCTCGATGTCTTCCGGCAGGCCGCACTGGGCCAGGGTGGTGATCACGCAGCGAGGGCAGGCCGTGTCCACCTGCAGCAACGCCCGCTTACCGATCCGCAGGCGGTGGCCTAACCAGGCCTCCTCCACGAACCCCTCGTCGCCCTCCAGTGGCGCCATCAGCAGGTTGGGGCGGAAGCGCTCCACGGCGAAATCGAGGTCGGGCTCCAGCTGGCGCAGGCGGTCGAGGGTGGCGGTGCTGATCGCATGGATCGGGCAGGAATCGAAAAAGGTGCCGGCGGGCAGCACCAGCTCATTCACCACGTCCTGAAACTCCCGCTCCTGCACCGGCGGCCAGTACTGATCCAGGCTGGCGCCCTCCTGGGGCCGATCCAGCAGGCTCACCTGCCGGCCCAGCCACGCCGACAACTGGGCGCCCGCCTCCGGATCACTGGTGAGCAAGGGCGCCGCCTCCGTACCGGCCGCCCTATCAGCCGCGGCGCTGATCGCGGCGGCGGGCAGCGCCTGACCCGGCAGAGGTGGCGCCACGAACTGAGCCTGGTACTGGAGCAGGGAGCGCCACAGGCGCGGATTCTTGGCGCTGGCCACCCGGCCGGTGGCATGGTCCCAGAGGGCATAGGCGCGGTCGCCGCAGATTCCCCCTTCGCCCACCTCCACCTGGGGCAGGCACTCGCCCAGCATCGATTTCACCGGATAGCGCCAGAGCGCTTCCACCCGTCCCACCAGCCTGCCGTTCATGGGATCCGCCCAACGGCCTCATCCAAGCGTTCAGCGGCGCCGAATGCCGTTCAGGGCGTACCGCCGGTGCCGGAGTTACTGGCGGAGCTAGTGCCGGTGCCGCTATTGCTGGCACTGGCCGCAGGGCTCCAGGCCGGGGTGTGGGGGTCTTCGCGCAGCCGCGGCAGCAGCTGCACCAGGTTGCAGGGCCGGGTGGCGGGGTTCAGCTGGGCGCTGATCAGCCGGTCCCAGGCGGTGCTCACCGCATCGAGCGAGCCGGGCAGCACGAAGATCACCGTGCCGTTGGCCACCCCCGCCAGGCAGCGGCTCTGCAAGGTGCTGGTGCCGATCGTCTCGAAGGAGAGCTGCCGGAACAGCTCGCCGAAGCCCTCGATCGTCTTGTCGAGCAGGGGCGCGACCGCTTCCGGTGACCCATCGCGGCCGGTGAGCCCGGTGCCCCCGCAGCTGATCACCACCTGCACCGCCGCTGTGGCGATCCAGCGGCTCACCACCGCCCGGATCGCGTAGCGGTCGTCGGGCACGCACAACCGCTCCACCAGCTGGTGGCCTTCGCGCTCGAGGCGCTCGCGCAGCGCATCGCCGGAGGGATCGTCGGCGCTGGGGTCGGCGCTGCGTCGGTCGGACACCGTGAGCAGAGCGATGGCGAGACTCACAAGGCAACGCGCGGCGACGGCCTGAGGCTAGGCAGCGCGGCGCCTGGGGCCCCCGACCCGCGCTCGGCAGGCCTGGGGCCAGGCCCATAGCCTGGGCGGATGGCACTGAGCGCGGCACCGAGCGAAAGCTTTGAACTGATCGTCGTCGGCGGCGGCCATGCGGGCTGCGAGGCGGCGCTGGCGGCGGCGCGGCTGGGCATCGACACCGCCCTGTTCAGCCTCAACATCGACCGCATCGCCTGGCAGCCCTGCAACCCGGCGGTGGGTGGGCCGGCCAAGAGCCAGCTGGTGCATGAAGTGGATGCGCTCGGCGGCGTGATCGGGCGGCTGGCCGATGCCACCGCTCTGCAGAAGCGTGTGCTCAACGCCAGCCGGGGGCCGGCAGTGTGGGCCCTGCGCGCCCAGACCGACAAGCGCGCCTATGCCCGCCAGATGCTGCAGCTGCTGCAGCACACGCCGCACCTCCACCTGCGCGAGGCGATGGTCACCGGCCTGGAGGTGGCTGACGACCGGGTGATCGGCGTGCGCACCTATTTCGGCAGCGTGTACGCCGCCGGCGCCGTGGTGCTCACCACCGGCACCTTTCTGGGCGGCACGATCTGGGTGGGCAACCGCTCCATGCCCGCCGGCCGCGCCGGCGAAGCCCGCGCCGAGGGGCTCACCGAGGCGCTGCAGGCGCTGGGCTTCCGCACTGACCGCCTCAAGACCGGCACGCCGGCGCGGGTCGATCGACGCAGCGTGCGCCTCGATCAGCTGGAGGAACAACCCAGCGACGCCGCCGATCGCTTCTTCTCCTTCGATCCGGCCGCCTGGGTGAGCGGGGAGCAGATGGCCTGCCACATCACCCGCACCACGGCGGCCACCCACCAGCTGATCCGCGACAACCTCCATCTCACGCCGATCTACGGCGGCTTCATCGACAGCAAGGGGCCGCGCTACTGCCCCTCGATCGAAGACAAGATCGTGCGCTTTGCCGACAAGGACTCCCACCAGATCTTCCTGGAGCCGGAGGGTCGCGACACGCCCGAGCTCTACATCCAGGGGTTCTCCACCGGCCTGCCCGAACGGCTGCAGCTCGAGCTGCTGCGCACGCTGCCGGGGCTGGAGCAGTGCGTGATGCTGCGGCCCGCCTACGCGGTCGACTACGACATCCTGCCCGCCACCCAGCTGTTGCCCTCGCTGATGACCAAGCGGGTGGAGGGGCTGTTCAGCGCCGGCCAGCTCAACGGCACCACCGGTTATGAGGAGGCGGCGGCGCAGGGATTGGTGGCGGGGCTGAATGCGGCGCGGCTGCTGCGCGGCCAGAGCCCCGTGCACTTTCCGCGCGAGGGCAGCTACATCGGCACCTTGATCGACGATCTGGTCACCAAAGACCTCAAGGAGCCCTACCGGGTGCTCACCAGCCGCAGCGAATACCGGCTGGTGCTGCGGGGCGACAACGCCGATCGGCGTCTGACGCCGCTGGGCCATGAGCTGGGATTGGTGGATGGCCGGCGCTGGCAGATCTTCGAGGCCAAGCAGGCGGCGATCGCGGCCGAGCAGCGCCGCCTCGACAGCGTGCGGCTGAAGGCGTCTGATCCTGCCGCCGCCGCGATCGAAGCGGAAACGGGCGCGCCGATCCGCGGCTCGATCACCCTGGCCGATCTGCTGCGCCGCTCCGGGGTGCATGCCACCGATCTGGTGCGCCACGGTCTCTGCGATCCGCACCTGCCGGCCGATGTGCGCGACAGCGCCGAGATCGATGTGAAATACAGCGGCTATCTGGCCCGCCAGCAGCAGGAGATCGAGCGGGTGCGCAAGCAGGATCACCGCCCGATTCCGGACGGCATCGATTACGCCGCCATCGCCACCCTCTCGAAGGAGGCGCGTGAGCGCCTGGCGGCCGTGCGGCCGCTGAATCTGGGCCAGGCCGCACGCACGCCCGGCGTCAGCCCCGCCGATGCCAATGCCCTGCTGCTGTGGCTGGAGCTGAACCGGCGGCAGGAAGCCGCAAAACGGACGTCAGTGCCTTAAGCTCGCGCGTCACTCACGCCTGAGCCTGCGCTTTCATGGCGACCCCCCCTTCAGTCCCCACCTCCAGAGCCTTCTGGGATCTCAAGGCCGAACAGGTGGTGCACCGGGTGTTTGCCAATGGAGCCAACCGCACCAGTGTTGGTCTGCTCGACCATACGCCGATCGATGTGGTGGTGAGCGAGGCCCCCGCGCGCGCTCCGGCTCCGCCTCCACCTTCACGGGCTACCCGCACAGCCACCACGGCCCTCTGGCACCGTCCCTGGCTACCGATTCTCTCGGCCCTTGCCCTGGTGGGGATCACCTCCTCGCTGCTGCTGTGGCGCAACTGGCAGGTGGCCAACCGCGCGCTTGATCAGGAACGCAATCTCAAGCTGCTGGAGCGGCTGCGAGATCTGGTGCCCGCCGCCGCTGAACCGGCAGCGTTGCCTGCTGGTCAGATTGCAGGAGCTGCCCCCACCCTTGATCCCAGCCTGCCGCCGCCGCCGCTGGAGGAGCCGTGGGTTCAGGAGCTGGCCCCCCTCTCTGGTGGCACAGCCGGCCAGGCCTCCACCGCGCGGCCGCTGCGGGTGCCCGTTAGCGGCACCATCACCCGCCCAGCCCCCGCCGCTGCTGCTGCTGGTGGCAACGGCTGGGCGGTGGGCGACAGCGTGGGTGCCTCCGCCACCCCCAGGGTCGCTGCCCCCCCGTCGCCGGCTGGTGCAAGCGCGGGCCCTGCCCCCGAGCTGATGGGAGTGGTGCAGGTGCAGGGCCGATCCAGCGCGGCGATCTTCCAGGTGGGCGGCACCAGCACGAACGTGTCGGTGGGAGAGCCGATCGGCGCCAGCGGCTGGCGTCTGCAATCCGCCAGTGGCGATTCGGTGGTGATTGAACGCCAGGGCAAGCAGCGCCAGGTGAGCATCAGCAACGATGGCCTCTGAGCTGATGTGACTGCTCAGCCGGTTCCCCCGCTCTCATTGCCCAGGCTGGCTTCGTAGCCTGAACCACCGGTGCTCAGCCCGATGAGCGGCTCACTCTGCTCGACCCCTGCCCGATCGCGCGAGGAGCCAATCCCCGGCGACGACGGCACCCCCTTCCCCTCGCCGCATGCCCTGTGGTCGGCGTCGCGGGCGGCCATGGAGGCCGGCTGCACGGCGGCGGGCCTCAGCGGTGCCTGGCAATTGCTGCTGCTGGGTGATGGCAGCCCCACCCGCCACCTGCAGCTGCTCACCGGCGCTCCGGTGGAGGTGGAGCTGATCGCCATGGCCTGCGATGCGGGGGATGGCAAGCGGGTGCCTGCAGAAGTGGCTGGTTTGGCCTCGCCCTTGCTGCGGCGTCAGGTGTGGCTTCGCTGTCACGGAGAGCCGCTGGCCTGGGCCGAAAGCTGGTGGAACCAGTCGCAGGCCGAAGAAAATCTCCGCGACCGCCAGCTGCCGATCTGGCAAAGCCTGACGGCTGATCGCGCCGAACTGTTCCGCGAAGTGGATGGGTTGGCCCAGGTGACAGAACCTTGGCTGGAACAGGGTTTTGGCTGCAGCGGTCCGTTCTGGAGCCGCCACTACCGCTTCTTTCGCGGCGGGCGTCAGCTCACGGTGATCCGCGAGGTCTTCTCCCCGGCACTGGAGCGTTGGCTGGGGCCCAGTCATCGCTGTGAAGAATCATCAACAATGTTGCCAGCCGTCACACGGACGCATTGACAAGTTGCGAGTTGCCCCAGCCCGGGCACCATGTTGATGTTCCACGTCGGTTCGCCCGATGGCCCCGTCCACGTCCTGGCTCAGCCTCACCGATCTGGGCCGCCTCTACGGCATCTCCGCCATCTACTGCGGCCGCCTGCTGTGCGAGGTCGGTCTGCGCGACCACGACGGACGCCCCAGCGCCGAAGCTCTGGCCAGCGGCCTAGCCCAGGTGGCCTGCTCCAGCCACCGCAATGTGGACACGCTCTGGCATGAAGAAGGCTGCCGCGCCGCACTGGAAGCTCAAGGCCAAGTGCCCCTTGCTCAGCGCACGCTTGTGGAGCAGTGGGCCGAGCTGCTCTGGGCGATGAAGCAAGGATCAGCGGCGATCAGCACCTCTGCCGAGCAGATGGCCGAAGATCTCCCCGGTGAGCTGGTGGAGCCTGTCAACCAACAGCTGCGCGTGAACGGCTGGGACTTCCAGGTGCCCCGCACCCACCACAGCGGCGGCGGTGCAGGCGCCGGTGAAGGCCATGCCAATGGCACCCCCCGCGCCCGCAACCATCCTGATGACCTGGCCCGTCGCCGCCGCAAAGCGGCTAGCTGAAAGCCTGCCGGGTTCAGCCGAGCCGCAGGGCTTCAGCCTGTTGGCGGGTCTTCTCGAGCAGCTCGCGCAGCCGGTCTTCGTCGGTGTGGCTGAGGCTGGTGCGCAGCAGCTTGGCGTGGGGAGCGAAGCTGCGCAGGCGCTCCACCACCCGGTCAGGGGTGGCTTCACGCACCAGCAGGCAGAGGGCGGCGCTGCCCTGCGGCAGGGTTTCGCCCACCTCACGCAGGAAGCCGTCGCTGATGCCCAGATCGCTGAGCGCGCCCGAGGCGGCACCAACACCGGCGCCCAGGGCAGCACCCAGCAGCGGATTGAGGAACAGCAGCCCCACCAGCGAGCCCCAGAAGCCACCGCCCAGCGCGCCGGCGGCGGTCAGGTTGATCGCCTGACGCAGATGCACCTCCCCGGCGGCATCGTGCTCGACCACCACCGCATCTTCCAGTGAGATCAGATGCTCCTGCTGGATATTGACCAGCTCGCGACGTACGGCGTCAGCATCCTCGGCTTTCGGAAATCCCACCACGATCAGGTTGCTCATGGACGCAGATCCTTGGAAGCGGTTGATCACCACTGAATCTAGGTGGCTTGCGGTGGCGCTCCGCTGGTGGCCGGCGTTGATGATTCGCGGCTGCCCCGCTCAATCCCGCCGGCGGCTGGAGCGGGGCAGGGGGCGCTGGGGCGTGCGTGCCGGCGGCAACGACGGCGGGGTCTCGCTCCCAGCGCCTGCCCCGTTGGGGCGCTGCCAGCGGGGCAGGCGGAAGTTGTCGTCCTCGGGCCAATCGTTGGTGTCGGGCGCGGGTGGCAGCAGCGAGGCGCTGCGACGGGAGATCGCCTCCAGTGGCCGCCGCCCGCCACTGGCGGTAGGGCCAGCCGGTGTTGCGGCCAGGCCGCTTCCCCTGTCCCACTCCCTGGCCGGCTCAGGCGCTCTGCCCATGGGGCTGCGGCTGGCGGGTTCCCGGCTGGCGGTGCGGAAACGCTCGTCGGTGGGAAGGCCGCTGCTGCGGCGGGGTGGTGGGGTCTGCGCCTCCCGCTCCTGGGGGGAGGGGCGTTCCTGCCAGGGCTCGGGCCAGTCGTCGTCGCCTTCGAGGAACCAGTCGAAGCGCTCCCCCACCCAGCGACCCAGACCATCCAGGCCCGGTCGTGCACCGGTGCGGCCCCCGGCTCCACGCGCCTGGGCACGCGACCCCGGGCGAGCCCCGGACACGCCGTTCACCAGCTGCCGCCCCGCCACCATCCATTGATCGAAGGTTCCGCCCGCCGTGGGCGATCCCTGGCGGCGTCTGCCGCGGCGGGAAGGGTCACCGGAACCGTTCATGGCTCTGTCCTGTGTCCGTCCTGATGGGCCCGGCTCTTCCCTGAGAACCGTTTCGCCTTGACCCTAACGGCTGAGGCGCAGGGCCCAGCGGCGTCGCAGCCAGCGTTCGCGGCCCAGGCCCACCACGGCGATCGCCAGGCCGCCGCACTGCAGCACCCCCAGGAACAGTTCCATGCCAAGGGCTCGATCCATCGGCGAACCCTAGGCGCCACCGGGTTCGAACAGGAGCTGGCAGCTGGCATGCCACTGGCCGCCGTGCAGCCGGTCGCAGCAGAGGCGGCAGGCCACGCCCCGCACCCGCCGCCGATAGGGCGCCGTGACACCGCAGCTGGGGCAGCGGGCGATCCAGCGCACCGCACTGACCGGCAGCGGGTAAGAGTGGCGCAGGCTCACCTCGAACGCCGACTGGGCGGCGTTGATGCTGGCCATGCGGGCACGGAAGTGGGGGCCGTGCACCTCGCGCACCCCCAGCACCCGGTCGATCCAGGCGTGGATCATCTCGTGGCAGAGGGTGCCCAGCGTGGCTTCACGGGGCAGCGGTTCGAGCACCGGCCGCGACAGCACGATCTCGCACAGGGGTGTGCCGTCGCGCTGCCGGCCGCTGCGGTAGAGCCCGGCGGTGCGGTTCATGCGGCCATCGCTCCAGCGCACCGCCACCAGGCTGCGGCCCTGCGGCGCCAGGGTGCCGTCGAAGTGCTCCCGGTTGAGGCGGTGGAACAGCGGAAGCAAGGACTCCAGGGGCATGCCGCTTCAGGGCGTTGGCACCAGCCAGGCAGTCTGGCGGGGCCGTCGGTCAGACTCCAGGCTCAGGATGCGCGCTTTCGCCATGGATTGGGGTCTGGCACAGACGATCGGCACCAAGGCCCTGTTGGCCGGTGCCGGCGCCCTGCTTCTCTACTGGACCTACACGGCCGTGAAGCTGGTGATCAGCGCCCGCGGCATCAACCCGCTGCTCAAGCAGTTCTTCACCCAGGTGGCCTCGGGCCAGATCGATGGCGCCTATCTGCTCACCACCAAGAACTATCGCTCCCATGTGAACCGGCAGCAGTTCATCCGTTTCCTGGCGGGTCTGCAGCTCAACAAGTACCGCAACCTCAAATCCGGCCGGCCCCGCATCCAGGACGGCCAGATCATCCTCACGGTGAAGCTGAAGTCGGAGGCAAAGGAGGAACTGCCGCTTGATTTCACCTTCGTGAAGGTGGAGGAAGCCTGGCGGGTGGATCGCATCAACAGACTCGCCGCTGCCTGACGCTCCATCCCGCCGCTCCTTGCCAGCGCCGCCTCCCATGCCCGACGCATCGCCTGAGGATCGGGCCGAGGAATTGCGCCGCCTGCTGCAGCGCGCGGCGCACGCCTACTACGTGCTGGATGCCCCGGAGCTGGAGGACCCGGTCTATGACCGGCTCTATCGCGAGCTGCTGGAGCTGGAGGCCGCCCACCCCGAACTGGTGCGTCCCGATAGCCCCACGCAGAGGGTGGGCGGCGCTCCCGCCGAAGGCTTTCGCACGGTGGAGCACCGCGTCGGACTGCTCAGCCTCGACAACGCCTTCGGCTTGGAGGACCTGGAGGCCTGGTATGGCCGCCTGCTGCGCGCGATCGATCGCTTGCCCGAGGTCGGTGCACCGCTGCCCGCCCTGCCGATGGTGGGCGAGCTCAAGATCGACGGCAACGCCCTCGCTCTCAGCTACGCCAACGGGGTGCTGGTGCGGGCCGCCACCCGCGGTGACGGGGCGTGGGGCGAGGAGATCACCGCCAACGTGCGCACGATCCAGAGCGTGCCGCTGCGGCTGCAGCTGGATCACCCCCCGGCCTGGGTGGAGGTGCGCGGTGAGGCCTTCATCCCCGACGCCACCTTCAGCGCCATCAATACCGAGCGCGAAGCCCGCGGCGAACCGCCGTTCGCCAACCCCCGCAATGCCTGCGCGGGCACCCTGCGGCAGCTCGATCCGAAGGTGGTGGCCGCCCGGCGTCTCGATTTCTTCGCCTACACCCTCCATCTCCCTGAGGAGTGGGATCCGGTCGGCGCCGGCGGGACCAGTGATCCAGCGAGGCCCACCAGCCAGTGGGCCTCGCTGGAGTGGCTGCACTCCGCCGGCTTCCGGGTCAATCCCAATGCCGAACTCCTGCCCGACCTGGCCGCGGTGGAGGGTTTCTTCAGCGCCTGGGAGGAGACACGGCGCTCCCTGCCCTACGCCACCGACGGGGTGGTGGTGAAGCTCAACGACCTGCGACTCCAGGCCGAGGCCGGCTTCACCCAGAAGGCGCCGCGCTGGGCGATCGCCCTCAAGTACGCCGCCGAGGAGGCCCCCAGCCGGCTGCTGCGCCTGGTGGCCCAGGTGGGCCGCACCGGAGTCGTGACGCCGGTGGCGGAGTTCGAGCCGGTGGCGCTCGCCGGCACCAGCGTGAGCCGCGCCACCCTCCATAACGCCGACCGGCTGGCCGAGCTCGATCTCCACGCCGGCGACACGATCGTGGTGCGCAAGGCGGGTGAGATCATCCCAGAGGTGGTGCGGGTGCTGGTCGAACTGCGGCCGGCAGGGGCAACGCCGCTGGCCCTGCCCCAGGCCTGCCCGGAGTGCGGCTCGGAGCTGGTGCGCGAGACGGGGGAGGCGGCCACGCGCTGCGTCAACAGCAGCTGCCCGGCGATCCTGCGCGGCTCGCTGCGCCACTGGGTGAGCAAGGCGGCCCTTGACGTGGATGGCCTCGGCAGCAAGCTGATCGAGCAGCTGGTGGACCGGGGGCTGGTGCGCTCGATCGCCGATCTCTACAGGCTCGACGCCGCGCTGCTGGCCAGCCTGGAGCGGATGGGGGAGAAGTCGGCGTCGAATCTGGCGGCGGCGCTGGAGGCCTCCAAGGCCAAGCCTTGGCATCGCCAGCTTTATGGCCTTGGGATTCACCACGTCGGCGAGGTGAACTCCAAGGCGCTGGCCAGGGTGTTCCCCTCGGCCGCCACTCTCGCCACGGCGGCATTCGAGGCCCCGGAGGCGATCACCGCAGTCCATGGCATCGGCGTCGAGATCGTTCAGTCGCTGCAGCAGTGGTTTGCCATCCCCGCGAACGAGCGCCTGCTCAACGACCTGGCGCAGCTGGGTCTGACGCTGGCCAGCACCGGCGCCGTTCCTGACGGAGGCGGCAGGTCCCAGTCCCAGCCTCTAGCGGGGAAGACGCTGGTGCTCACTGGCACGTTGCCCAGCCTGACCCGGCACCGTGCCCAGGAGCTGATCGAGGCCGCCGGTGGCAAGGTGACAGGCTCGGTGAGCCGGAAGACGAGCTTCGTGGTGGCTGGCGAGGAGGCGGGAAGCAAGCTCGGCAAGGCCGAGAGCCTGGGTGTGGCCGTGATCGACGAAGCGGGTCTGCAGGCCCTGCTCGCTGCAGAGCCACCACGGTCCTCCGAGTCGGACTGAGCGTCTCACCGGTCTCCTCAAGCCTTCGGGGCAGGCGACAGGCGCGTCAGCAGCTTCGCTGCGACGGTCAGGGCCGTTGCTGTGCGTGACCAGGCTGGCAGGCGCACCGCCCTCCGCTGGACAGGGCTGATGACGCCACAACCTCGGTGACGACGGGGGACGTTCTCACCCTGTGCCGACATAAGAGTTTTCTTGCCAATTTCCTTCCGTCCTCTTACCGCCGAACTTTTACTGTTCATTCAGTTCAGCCATTCAAGCTGAACAGGTGGACAGATGGCTCGTCTGTTAACTGTACGGCTAATCATGCAGTACAGGCAGAGGCGTCGACTGACCATCATTATCCCCGTCCCAAATTCTAACCAGTCAAAGGAGAACACCATGGCAACTGAATCTTCGACCAATGCAGCCCTGTTGGGCCTGAATCTGCTTTCAGGGGCAGATAGCTTCCTCACTGATCTCACCCCAGAGGATGAGGCCTCCATTTCAGGTGGTAATGGCAGGCGCCGTCGCAGCCGCCGCAGCCGCGCCAGCCGTCCCAGCCGCGTCAGCCGTGTAACCCGCGGGAGCGGATTGTCCTGACGTTCCCCTAGACCGATGATCCAGGGCTTGCAACCCCTGTTGGGGAAGCCGACAGTGGCGCATCCCTGAGAACAACTTTGGGACCTGTCGAGGTTTCGAGATTGTCAAGCGGCATTCTCGAAACCTCGACTTGGAGCAAGTCTCAGTCCATGGTGGAAGTGCTTGGAATGATGAATGCCTGACGATGCCTCTACGCCTGGAATCTTCTACCATCCTTGATTACTTGGTTCAGCAAGGCCTTTGCGGCCCTGATGATGAAGTGCTGAGTGTCAAGGCACTCCCTGGCAAAAATCTCAATCTTCTGGTGCAGATCTCCACAGGCGGCAGCCACCACGGGATGACAACCAGCCTATTGGTCAAGCAAGCACCGTTTCGTGATAAGGAAGGACCTAAGCAGAGTTTTCTCGAAGAGTGGCGCATCTATCAATTGCTTGATACCGATGATCAGCTCCGCGAGCTGCAACCCATCATGTCTGAAGGGGTGAATTATGATGCCACAAATGGCATCCTGGTTCTCCGATTTGTAGAAGGATATTGGGATCTTGGCAAGTTCTACGCGGGCGCCCAGCAGTTTCCCGCGCACATCGCCACCGCACTCGGAACCGGCCTGGCCACGCTTCACCGGGCAACATTTCAACGTCAGGACTATCAGCTTCAACTCGCTCCGGAATGCACCCGTATGGAGGGAGACAGGGGCGACGGGCCTGACTTCTTCAGTGAATTGGAGAATCTGACGCCTGATCTCTTTCGGCGAGTGTCGCTGGATGGCCTCATGTTCTATAAGCTTTACCAGCGCTCTGCCCACCTTTCGGAAGCGCTCTCTCGTCTGCAAGCAGACTACACACCATGTTGCCTGATTCATAACGACCTCAAGTTTGGAAACATCCTGGTTCACCAGGATTGGCCTCGGTGGGAGCCCTCACCCCTGCCCACCTCCATGGCGGCTCTGCACCTCTCTGATCAGCAAGGAGTCATCCGGGTAATTGATTGGGAGCAGTGGGCATGGGGCGATCCGGCATTCGATGTAGGGGCGATTATCACTGAGTATCTGAGAGTCTGGCTTCAGAGTCTCGCCCTCAGCAGGGATATTGATCTTGCTGTCTCGCTGCAATTGGCGGCAGTGCCTTTGCAGACACTTCAACCCTCACTGGCCGCCTTGATCAAGGCCTATCTGGCACAGTTCCCTGCAATTCTTGAGGTTTTTCCTGACTTTCAGGAACGGGTGCTGCGGTTTGCTGGTCTGGGGTTGATCGAGGTGATTCAGGAACGGTTGTTTTACCGAGAGCCATTTGGCAATCTGGAGATTTCCATATTGCAGGTTGCAAGGTCGCTGTTGTGTCATCCTGAAGCCGCCATGTCAACGGTGTTTGGTGACCTCGACTCGCACTGCTCAGGCATCGAGCTTCCAGATTCCCCTCCTAGTGAGATGGTGCACGTTGACTTCAGCAAAACCCATTGCACCAACAGCCATCCAGCTTCGCACTCAGAGGTGTTCTTGCCCCGTTGGCTGCAGCACTATTCCCTCGATGCAGCGCTGACCGATTTGACTGAGAATGTTCGTATCGATCCTCCTCTGATTGAACATCCGTCTTACGCACTGCTCGATGTCACTCAAATGCGAGGCAGTGCTGCCTCTGAAACGGAGGCAGAACGGTACAATGATTTGCCAGATGAGCTAAAGCAGGCGGATCTATTGCGTCAGCTCAGGAATTATCTGCATGACATCTACTTCAGCGGGGAGCAAGAATTGCGATTGTCAACACCTACGCTGAAAAGAGAGTACAAGAACAGCACCTATGCAGGCTTGGATCTTGATTTGATTGGCCAGATCCAGGCGGCCAATAGCGGCACAGGGTGCGTCGACCCCAACTGGGTCGTGACCAGAGTGGAGGGAAGCCGTTACCAGGTTCAGAAAGATGGTCTGCATCTTTGGATTGATCCCACTGCCGATCTGGCGTTGGGGTCGCCAGAGGGATCTGTTGGCACTCGATTGTCCTTGCGTCTGCCCAATTCTTCTTTTGTTGGGGAGTACTACATGGCGGTCGGCAATGGTGGACAACCTGCCACTGATCAAGTTTCTTTTCACCTCTTCTTCCATGTCACCGTGGAGGGGGCGATCCTGCTGATGGAAATCTTGAGCTGCGAGCTCAATCGCGAATCCTGTCCATTTACCTTGAAGGTCCTCACCGAGCCTTTGTCCTATGGGCGCTTTGATGCTGCAATTCTGACTCTGGAATCCAGGCACTATGTGAATCTAAGGGCCGTCTTGCAGCATCTCTACCCCAGGCTCCGCCCTCACTTACATGATCCGATCCCCCTCTTCACCGCGCCACTTGCCCCTGGCATCGGACTCGCCGAAGCCCCTGGAGATGCACAAGGTTTTGGCCTGGGCCGCTGCCAGATCCTGGCGCGGGCACTGCTGGCTGCTGAGCCCTTCCCCAAGCCTCGGCAGTGGGCCATACAGCAACACTTCGCTGAGCACAGTCTGGATTGGCAGCGTCCCCATCTCAATCCGGGATCCCGTGCTTCCTATCCACCATTGGATCTCTGTGACTGTGGTGAGGTGGCCGCTGCGAGCGATGCTCTGTGCCACCCTCACTGACCCCATCACGCTCTCACGGCCTTCCACTGGAAAGTGGCCCAGGCTTTGTGTCGTGGAAGCTCTGGAGATCAGGCTGCAGTGCCGTTTCTACGCTGTGGACAGCATGAATGATCATCTCGCGGCGGTACCATGACGGTTAGCCCATGCCCGCCTTTCTATTGCCATGACTCAGTGGAGGTTCTTTGCCGATCTGCTATGCGCGTGTTAGTAGTTGAAGACGATGCAGGTATCTCCAGGTTCATCCATCAAGGGCTGGGGGAAGCGGGGTACGCCGTTGATCTTGCCTTGAATGGCCGCGATGGCGTGAACTATGCAATGGCAGCTGATTACGATGCTGTTGTTCTCGACGTCATGCTTCCTGTACTGGACGGCCTGAGCGTCCTTAGGGAGCTGCGCAGACAGGGATTAAAAACCCCAGTTCTGTTGTTGACGGCGTTGGACACCGTCCAGGATCGTGTGCTGGGTTTGGATGCTGGCGCAGATGATTATTTGGTCAAGCCGTTTGACTTCACGGAGCTGCTGGCCCGGTTGCGAGCTCTATTGAGGCGGCCTCCCCTTCAGACAGACGTGTTGCTCAGGGTGGGGAGTCTTGAGATGGATACCGCCCAACGGGTGGTGAAGCGTGGCAATCGGCTCATTGATCTGAGTCCGCGGGAGTTTTCTCTCTTGGAGTACTTGATGCGTCACTCCAACCAGGTGTTGAGTCGGACGCAGATTGCCCAGCACGTCTGGAACTTTGACTATTATGGAGACTTCAAGGTTATTGATGTCTATATTGGCTATCTCCGGCGAAAGCTTGATCAGAATGAGCCATTCTCTTTGATTCAGACGGTTAGAGGAGTGGGTTACTGCATCAGGGCTGATGGTGAGGCTCCGCTTTCCCACCCATAGCCCCAACGTTTAAACCGCCATGAAGCTTTGGAAACCCTGGCAAAATCTCAGGTTTCGCCTGGTCGCCTGGTACAGCCTTCTGGCGGGTCTATCTATGCTGGGCTCCGATCGCTTGATCTATCACGAGTTTCAGCGAACGCTGCTTGAGCAGGTTGATGGCGCCTTGAAGGTGAATGCCATTCAAGCCTTGAAGTCCCTTGATGACGAAGTTAACACCTTGTTGTTCGATCCACGTAAGGATGCGCCGATCATTGCGTCCTTATTGAGTGATGCTGGCGTTGTGATTCTGTTGATTGGGAATGATGGCGCTGTGATGGAGCGTTTCGGCGATTCGTCCATGCTTCCGGCTCACCAAGTAGTAAAACCTGGCTTTGAGACCGTGCTGACTGGGGAAGGGCGCTGGCGAACGTATACGAAGGAAATCCTTACAAGTCGTGGAAGGCCATCGGGATGGCTGAAGGTGGCTCGCTCTCTTCAGCCCATTGACACCACCTTGCAGAACCTCTCGAATCGCTATCTGCCCAAGCTTCCTATTCTTCTTGGAGTGGTGGGGTTGGGAGGTTACTTCCTTGCGAGCCGTGCGCTTAAGCCGGTTGTGCAGATTACGCAGATATCGAAGCAGATCAGAGTTAGCGGAAACCTGGCTCAGCGCATTCATTACCGTGGAACTTCTAATGATGAACTGGCTCGCCTGGCCATGATGTTTGATGAGATGATGGATTCACTGCAGTCGGCTTTTGAGTTCGAAAGGCGGTTTCTGATGGACGCTTCTCATGAGCTTCGAACCCCGCTGACGGCTCTTAAGGGCCGGCTGCAAGTGACGTTGCGTCAACCCCGCACCGTCGCGGACTATCAAGAATCTCTCCACTTGATTGATCATGATGTTGATCGTCTGATTCGTCTTAGCAGCGATCTTCTGCTGCTATCTCGGCTGGAACAGGGCCACCGGTATGCTGATCAGGATCTCATTGACTTGAGCGATCTGCTGGCTGCAGTTGCTGTGCAGGCTCAACCTTTGGCTGATCTTGCGGGCCTTTCTTTCCGCACATTCATCGTCCCCAATCTGTTGATCCAAGGCAGTCCAGATCATCTGATTCGTCTCTTTCTTAATCTTGTTGATAATGCCATTAAGTATACACCTGCTCCGGGCCGCGTCAGCGTGGTTGCTGTCATTCAGCAAAGCCGCATTCGTGTTGACATCAGTGACACTGGGGTTGGAATCGCGCCAGAACATCTACCCCATCTGTTTGAGCGTTTCTATCGTGTCGAGAAGTCGCGCTCGCGTGCGACGGGTGGCACAGGCCTCGGGTTGTCCATCGCCCAGGAAATTGTCCATCACCATCACGGCACGATCACAGTCCAAAGCCAACCTGGCCATGGCACCAACTTCACGGTCAGTTTTCCCCTCGACGTCAAACGGGATGGTTTGGCATCAGCCTGATGAATGACCTCGGCGGTTCGCTGGATCTGTCGATCCAGATGCATCCCTCGCCTTCCAGTCGGCCCGATGGGATGCAATGGCTGCGGCAAGCTGGTGTGGGACGCCGAGGTGGTCTACTGGCGCCCCAGCACTTCCTTCGGTCGCTGCTTCCTGCCATTGGTGCCGCATGGCGGCCGGGGCCTGGCCGCCGGAATGGCAGGCGGCACGCCTGCTTCCGCGTCTCGTGGGGCTACGGGCAGCGCCCTCGCAGGAAGGCCAGGGCCGCTGGGTCCGTGGTGAGGGCGATGGCCCGCCCATAGCTCTCCCGCGCCTCGGGCCAGCGGCCGAGCCGGGTGAGCAGCTCGGCCCGCAGCGCCCACCAGGGTTGATAGGCGGCAGCGGCGGGCACGGCGGCGCCGAGCGCTTCCAGTGGTTCCAGCCCTGCGGCCGGACCGCGCAGCTCGGCCAGCACCGCCAGCCGGCTCACCTGCGCCCCCACGCTGGGGGCCAGGCGGACCAGGCCGTCATAGAGGTGCAACAGCGCCGGCCAGTCGACCCGGCCGTGCACGGCCCGCTGGGCATGCACCGACTGGATCGCCGCCTCCAGCTGGAAACGCCCCATCCGCCCCTGGGCCGCCGCCTGCCGCAGCTCCGCCTCGGCCTCCGCCTGCAGCGGCCGCGACCAGAGACGCATGTCCTGCTCCTGGAGCGGAACGTAGGCGCCGTGGCGGTCGCGCCGGGCCGGACGGCGTGCCTGGGCATGCAGCAGCAGCGACAGCAGCCCCCGCCCCTCCGGTTCCTGCGGCAGCAGCTCAACGCAGAGCCGCGCCAGCTGGACGGCTTCCTGGGCGAGCCCGTCGCTGCCGCCCGCTGTGCCGGGTTCCTCCCAGCCCGTGCCGAAGGCTGCGTAGATCGCCTGATGCACCGCCGCCGCCCGTGCCGGCAGGGCGTCGGTGGGGGGCAGCACGAAGGGAATGCGGGCCTCCCGGATCTTCGCCTTGGCACGCACCAGCCGTTGCCCCATGGCGGCGGGAGCCACCAGGAAGGCGGCCCCGATGCGGGCGGCATTGAGGCCCAGCACCGTCTGCAGCATCAGCGGCGCCTGGATGGCCGGATCGATGGCGGGGTGAGCGCAGAGAAACAGCAGCCGCAGGCGGTCGTCGGGAATGGCCGCCGCTTCGCCCGCGCCGGCACTCGGATCGGTGGGCATGGTGAACGCCTCCTCGAGGAGGAGGGGCAGCAGGCGCTCCTGGGTGCGGGTCCGCCGGTGGCCATCGAGCCAGCGCCGCCGGGCGCTGACCAGCAACCAGGCCTCCGGACTGCGGGGCACCCCCTGGCGGGGCCAGTCGGCCAGGGCCGCCAGGAAGGCCTCGCTCAGGGCGTCCTCCGCCGCGGCGGGATCGCCGCAGCGGGCCGTGAGCCAGGCCACCAGCTTCCCGTAGGAGCGGCGGGCGGCCTGCTCGGCGCTGCGCCCCGCCTCCACTCAGCTCCCCTCCATGGCCAGCACGGGCCGCACCTCCACGGCGCAGCGGCCGGCGGCAGGACAGCGGGCCGCCCAGGCCAGGGCGGCATCGAGATCGGGCACATCGATCAGGAAGAAGCCGCCCAGCTGCTCCTTGGTGTCGGGGAAGGGACCGTCCTGCACCTGGGCGGTGCCGCCCTGCAGCCGCACGGTGGTGGCGGTGTGGGTGGGATGGAGGCATTCGCCACCGCGATGGGCGCCGGCCTCCGCCAACGCCTGGGCGTAGGCGGCATAGGCGGGCATCAGGCTGGGGCGATCGGCGACATCCTGCTCGGTTTCGTAGATGAGGACCGCGTAGTTCATGGGAAGCGTGGAGAAGGGGATGGCCCCGGGTCGGGGTTCACCTCCATGACGGACGGTGGCGCCCCATTTCGACAGGTTGGGATGGGGTAGGGGGATGGGGCGGATGGGTGGTCCGCTGGCTTCACACGTAGGTTGTCGGACACCTTCCGCTGTTCCGTGATGGCCCCGCGCCGCTCCAGTTTCCTGGCCGATTTCCAGGCCTTCATCAACAAGGGCAATGTGGTCGACCTCGCCGTGGCGGTGGTGATCGGTGGCGCCTTCGGCAAGGTGGTGGACGCGGTGGTGAGCCTGGTGATGGGCAGCCTGCTCACCCCTGCCCTGAAGGCGGCCAACGTCGATTCGATCAATTCGTGGCCCGCCGGCGCCGTGATCGTGGCGTTGATCAACTTCATCGTGATCGCCTTCGTGGTGTTCCTGATCGTCAAGGCCATCGAGGCCACCAAGCGCAAGGAGGAGGCCAAGGCCGAGGCGGCCGCTGTCCCCGATGTGCAGGCCCAGCTGGCCTCAGCGGTGACCCGCCTGGCGGACGCGCTCGATCGCAAGGGGCTGTGAGCCGGAACGAGCCCGTTCCCGTTGGGCACGATCGATTCACTGGCCATTGCTGATGTTGGAGGGCTATGCCCTGCACATACCTGAGATGGCGGAGCGCTTCCCCCATCTCAATGCCAACACCTCGCAACGGCCGAAGTGGGAGGAGTTCGATGGCTATGCCTTCCTGGCGATGAAGATGCTCGACGACGCTGGAGCCGACCGGGGGGTGACGGTCGAGCACGTGAGCTTGATCCTCGGTCCCACCTGGGTGCTCTCGTTCCTGGAGGACGAGGGTGATGTGTTCGAAAGTGTGCGCCAGCGGCTGCGCACGGCCAGCGGTCGCGTGCGCACGATGCCGGCCGACTACCTGGCCTTCTGCCTGATGGACGCTGTGGTGGACCACTACTTCCTGGCAGTGGAGCGGATCGGCGAGGGGGTGGAACTGATCGATGAGCAGGTGATCAGCCATCCCGATCCAGGCGACATCAAGAAGATCCACCGCCTCAAACAGCAGATGCTCACCTTGCGACGTGCCGTGTGGCCGCTGCGGGAGGTGGTGGGGGCGATCGTACGCAGCGAATCGGATCTGCTGGGCAAACGCACCAAAGTGTTCTGGCGCGATCTCTACGACCACACCGTGCAGGTGATCGACATGGTGGAGACCTCACGCGATTCCCTGGCCAGCCTGCATGACACCTACCTCTCCAGCCTCAGCAACCGCATGAATGAGGTGATGAAGGTGCTCACCGTGATCTCCACGATCTTCATCCCCCTCACCTTCCTTGCTGGTGTGTACGGCATGAACTTCGAGCACATGCCCGAGCTCAAGTGGAAAGAGGGCTATTTCGTGGTCTGGGCGGTGATGGTGTCGACCGGTGTGCTGCTGCTCCTGTATTTCCGGAAGCGCCGCTGGATCTGAGCAAGCGCCGCTTGCTCTGAGCGAAGCCCAGCCAAGCCTCACCCCAGCTCATCCCGCCAGATCGGCCAGCCGCTCCCGAGCCAGGCCCGCCTGGGCTTCGGCTTCGGCCAGGTTGGCCTGGTGACGTGACCCCCATCCGTGATCCAAAGGCAGTGAGAGTTGATGGTGACCTTGGATCAGCTGTAGCCGAATCGGTGCACGTACCGGGTTTTGACCAGCTGAGTGAGGAGGCAGTAGCCGAGCAGGATGGCCGCCAGCCAGGCGTAGAACACGAGGGGCAAATGCACCATCCCCAGCGCCGAACCGATCGGTGTGTAGGGAATTGCGATGCCGGTGGCCATCACCACGACCGTGGCTGCAGCCATGACAGGTGCGGGGTTGCTTTCCAGGAAGGGGATGTGACGGGTGCGGATGATGTAGACGATCAGGGTCTGGGTCATCAGGCTCTCGACGAACCAGCCGGTCTGGAACAGGGCCTGGCTGTCCACCGTATTGGCGGAGAAGATAAACCACATCAGGGCAAACGTCGCATAGTCGAAGAGGGAGCTCACGGGCCCGATGAACACCATGAAACTTCGGATGTCGTTCAACCTCCACTGACGCGGAACCTCCAGATAGTCTCGATCGACATGATCGAAGGGAATGCCGGTTTGAGAGAAGTCGTAGAGCAGGTTGTTCAGCAGGATCTGCACCGGCAGCATTGGCAGGAAAGGCAGCAGGATGCTTGCCCCGAGCATGCTGAACATGTTGCCGAACGCCGAGCTGGTGCCCATCTTGATGTACTTGGTGATGTTGCCAAAGGTGCGGCGCCCTTCCATCACACCGGCATTCAGCACCAATAAGCTCTTATCCAGCAGCACGATGTCGGCCGATTCCTTGGCGATGTCCACCGCCGTGTCCACTGAAAAACCGATGTCGGCTTCGCGCAGGGCGGCGGCGTCATTGATGCCGTCGCCCATGAACCCCACCACATGACCTCGGTCGCGCAGCGACTTGATGATCCGTGATTTCTGCAGCGGCGAGAGCTTGGCGAAGATCGTCGTCGCCTCCACCCGTTCGCCCAGCGTGGCCTCATCCATGACTTCGATCTCCTGCCCCAGCAGCACCTCCTCCACAGCCAGGTCCACGTCTTTGCAGGTTTTGCGGGCGATCACCGGGTTGTCGCCGGTGAGCACCTTCACGGCTACCCCACCACGCTTGAGATCGCGAATTGCCTGGGCGGCTGAATCCTTGGGGGGATCGAGGAAGGCCACCAGCCCAACAAAGGTGAGATCACACTCGTCCGCAGGGGCGTAGGGCTCCTGCTGCAGTGGCACCTCCTTGTACGCCACGGCGATCACCCGCAGGCCATCGTTGTTGAGAGCTTCGCCCAGGCTCAGCACCTGCTGGCGGCTGGCCTCGTCAATCGGGCCGATGGTCGGCCCATCCTTCAAGGTGCCGCACACCATCAGGATCTCCTCAATGGCCCCCTTGCAGATCAGTTCGTGGTGGTGGTTCTGCTCCTCAACCACCACCGACATCCGGCGCCGCTGGAAATCGAAGGGGATCTCATCGATCTTCGCGAAGTTCCTTTCCACCTTCAGCGCATGATGGAGTTCGGCATGCTTGAGCACCGCCACATCCAGCAGGCTCTTGAGCCCCGTCTGGTAAAAGCTGTTGAGATAGGCAAGTTCCAAAACCTCCTCGGATTCCCTGCCGCGAAAATCGAAGTTTTTTTCCAGCACGATGCGGTCCTGGGTGAGGGTGCCGGTCTTGTCGGTGCAGAGGATGTCCATCGCGCCGAGGTTCTGAATCGCGTCGATGTTCTTGACAATCACTTTCTGCTTCGCCATCGCGAGGGCGCCGCGGGAAAGGTTGGCTGTGATGATCATCGGCAGCATCTCCGGCGTCAGCCCCACGGCTACTGAGAGCGCGAACAGGAAGGCTTCGCCCCAGTTGCCCTTGCTGATGCCATTGATCAGGAACACGGCGGGAGCCATCACCACCATGAAGCGCACCAGTAGCAGGCTCACATCGCTGATGCCCCGATCGAAGCTGGTGCGGCTGCGTACGCCGGTCAGCGACCTGGCCAGCGTTCCCAGGCAGGTGCGATCGCCCGTCTCCACCACCACCGCCGTGGCGGTGCCGCTGATCACGTTGGTGCCCAGGAAGCAGAGGTTCTCCAGCTCCAGGGGCTCCCGGATCTCCAGCTGGTGGGGCGGCAGCAGGCTGTGCTTCTCCACCGGCAGGGATTCCCCGGTCAGGGCGGCCTGGCTGACGAACAGGTTCTTGGCGCTCAGCAGTCGCACATCCGCGGGGATCATGTCTCCGGCGGCGAGCACCACCACATCCCCGGGCACGAGCCGGTCGATCGGCTCCTCCAGATGCCCCGGCACATCGCCGCTCAGGTGCAGGCCAAGGTCGGCGGCCAGGCCAGCGGTGATGTCCTTTCGGGCATCGCGCCGTTTGACCGTGGCGGTGGTGTGCACCAACCGGCGCAGGGATTCCGCCGCCCGCAGCGATCGGTACTCCTGCGAAAAACGCAGCAGCACGCTGAAGAGAATCATGGTGGTGATAATCACCGCAGCCTTGCTGTCCCCCGTGAGCAGGGACAGGGCCGCCAGGGAGGCCAGGAGCACCACCAGCGGATTCCTGAAGGTCTTGAACAGCTGCGCTCCCCAGGACAGGGGCTTTTCATGGGCGATCTGATTGGGGCCAACCTTGGCCAGGCGAAGTTGCGCCTGCAGATCGCTCAGACCTTCGGTGCTGGTGTTCAGCCGAATGAGCAGTGCATCGGTGCTCTCCCTGGCGGCGCGCAGCAACTGTTCCGTGGCCGATTCGATCCGGAAAGTTTCCACGGATCCTGACCCTGACCCTGGAGCCAAAGCGGGATGGGGACGCCTGAAGGGCCAGCCCACTCGAAGCACCATGGTCAACCGGCCCTGTGGGTGGGGTGTACAGGCGTGATCCGCCTGTTCTCCTGAAAGCTACCGGCGGCCTTGTGGATCCACCGCCCGGAGGCCAAGTGGGGGCATTTGTGTTCGGTGCGACAGGGTATGACCCATACAGTTCGCTCTGCCCGAGGGTCTGGAGCATGAAGCCGCTGCCGTTGCCGGAAGGGTTGCGGCGTGCCCCCTTTGGTTTGCCCGATCTGGCGGTCATTCTCGGTGTGTTCACCCTGCTTGGTCTGATCGCCCATCTGGGTGCCGGAGCCATGGCGAGCTTCCGTCCGCCGGACGTCAGTCCGAGCATCTCCCTCGATCCCCGCAACCTCCCCGAGTACGCCGGCCGCTCGACCCTGCGCATGTTCATCGCGCTGGGCTGCTCCACCCTCTTCACCCTGATCTACGGCTCGATAGCGGCCCACAACCGCCGTGCCGAGCGACTGCTGGTGCCCTTGCTTGACATCCTCCAATCGGTGCCGGTGCTGGGATTTCTCTCGATCACCGTGACCGGCTTCATCGCTCTGTTCCCCGGCAGCCTCCTGGGCCTGGAGGCGGCGTCGATCTTCGCGATCTTCACCAGCCAGGTCTGGAACATGACCTTCTCCTTCTACCAATCCCTGCGCACGGTCCCGAAGGAACTGATCGAAGCCACCACCCTCTACCGCCTATCCCGCTGGCAGCGTTTCACCCGGCTCGAGGTGCCATCGGCGGCGATCCCGTTGCTCTGGAACGCCATGATGAGCTTCGGTGGCGGCTGGTTCTTCGTGGCGGCCAGCGAAGCCATCAGTGTTCTCAATCAGGAGTACACCCTGCCCGGCATCGGCTCCTACGTGGCAGCAGCCGTGGACGCCCAGGATCTTGCGGCCCTGGGGTGGGCCATCGCCACGATGGTGGTGGTGATCCTGCTCGTCGACCAGCTGTTCTGGCGCCCCTTGGTGGCCTGGTCCGACAAGTTCCGCCTGGAGCAGAGCAGCTCCGGTGATGCACCCCAGTCATGGGTGTACGACCTGCTCACCACGGCCCGCATCCCCAGCCTGCTGGCCCAGTCCTTCACCCCGGCCATCGAAGCGCTCGATCGGCTGATGTCAGCTCTGCTGGGGACGGTGGGCGATGACGCGGCCGAGCCGGAGCCGCCAGGGGGCGACCGGCTTTACAACCTGGCTCTGCTGCTGGGCATCGGGGCGCT
The DNA here is from genome assembly GCF_977927515.1 of Cyanobium sp. ULC065. Next base: position 598,301 of record NZ_OZ376393.1, read on the forward strand.
GCTCACCTGGCTGGTGCACTTCGTGCTCGTCACCGTCGGGATCCCGGAGGTGGCCATCGCCTTCCGCCTCGGGATCTTCACCCTGCTGCGGGTCACGGTGCTGCTGCTGCTGGCCACCTTGATCTGGACGCCGATCGGGGTAGCGATCGGCTTCAACCCACGCCTGGCCCGGTTGCTGCAGCCGCTTGTTCAGCTCCTGGCCTCCTTCCCGGCCAACTTCATCTTCCCCTTCGCCACCGTCCTCTTCATCCGCAGTCACGTGAGCATCGACTGGGGCTCCATCCTGCTGATGGCGCTCGGGGCCCAGTGGTACATCCTGTTCAACTCGATCGCCGGTGCCCAGACGATTCCCTCCGACCTGCGGGAGATGGCAGATGACGTGGGCCTCAGCGGCATTCAGCGCTGGCGGAAACTGATCATCCCCGGCATTTTCTCGGCCTGGGTCACCGGCGGGGTGACCGCCAGCGGCGGGGCCTGGAACGCCAGCATCGTCTCTGAGGTGGTGAGCTGGGGCGGCACCACCCTCAAGGCCAACGGCCTCGGGGCCTATATCGCCCAGGCCACCAGCGAAGGCGACTGGCCCCGGATCGCCTTGGGGATCGGGATGATGAGCGTGTTCGTCGTCGGCATCAACCGGCTGCTCTGGAGACCCCTCTACGACCTGGCCGAACGCAAGTACCAGCTATGAGCCAGCCCCCCCTGTCTCTGATCAGCGTCAACAACGTCTCGAAGCGCTTCCCCCTGCCCGATGGCAAGGGGGAGTTCACCGTGCTCGATGGGGTCAGCCTCACGGTGCAGCCTGGAGAGGTGGTGGCCCTGCTGGGCCGCAGCGGCAGCGGCAAGAGCACCCTGCTGCGGATCATGTCGGGCCTGATCCGGCCGAGCCAGGGAGCCGTCGAAAGCAACGGCGAACCGCTGCGGGGGGCGAACCCCAACCTGGCCATGGTGTTTCAGAGCTTCGCGCTGCTGCCCTGGCTCACGGTGCAGGACAACGTGGAACTGGGGCTGGCCGCCCGCCATGTGGAGCGGAGCGAGCGCCGGGAGCGCGCCCTCAAGGCCATCGACATCGTCGGCCTCGATGGCTTCGAGAGTGCCTATCCCAAGGAGCTCTCCGGTGGGATGAAGCAACGGGTGGGTTTCGCCCGCGCCTTCGTACTGCAGCCCGAGGTGTTGTTCATGGACGAACCCTTCAGCGCCCTCGACGTGCTCACCGCCGAGAACCTGCGGGGTGAAATCGACGACCTCTGGAACGCCGGCACGTTCCCCTCCAAGAGCATCCTGATCGTCACCCACAACATCGAGGAGGCGGTCTATCTCGCCGACCGGGTGGTCATCCTCGGGTCCAAGCCCGGCAGGATCCGCGGTGAGCTTTCCATCAACCTGCCCCGTCCCCATGACCGCAGCCATCCGCGTTTCAAGGTCCTGGTGGATTACATCTATGCGGCCATGACCAATCCCGACATCGAGGTCAGCGGTGTGATCGATGGCGGTGGCCCCGAACCGTCAGCGGCGCGATCCACCGTCTCTCCCTTCGCGCGGCCTCTGCCCCATGTGCGAGTGGGGGGGATCAGCGGCCTGCTGGAGTTGATCGTCGAGAAGGGGGAGGAGATCGACGACATTCCCGTGCTCGCGGAGCGACTTCAGCTCTCCGTGGACGATCTCCTGCCCTTGCTGGATGCCGCCGCGATGCTCGGCTTCGCCCAGGTGGCCAACGGCGATGTCCGTCTCACCCCGATCGGCCGGGACTTCGCCACCACCACCATCTTGCGCAGCAAGGACCTGTTCCGCCAGCAGGCCATGGCGAACATCCCGGTGTTGAACGCCATCGTGCACACCCTCAGGGAGAAGACCAACGGTGCCATGCGCTCCGACTTCTTCATGGGAATCTGGGATGACTACTTCCCCATTGAGGAGGCCGAACGCCAGCTCGCCACCGCGGTGGACTGGGGCCGTTACGGCGAGCTGTTTGAGTACGACGCCAGCGAGGGACGTCTCCACCTTCCGAGCTGAGCCAAGCCCAACACAGGAACCTTGTCGACCAGGGGTGTCGCCGAGCTGACGCCGTATCCCCTTCAGGAGATCACCATGACGTCATGCTTGGCGCGATTGACATCGCGGCATCACCTCATCGCTGGGCAACTCGCGGGTGGTGATCTCCAGCCGGTGGCAGTCCCCCTCCCAGCGGGTCGGCCGAGACCGCAGCACCTGCCGGCCGTCTGTCAACCAACCTTCTCGCGGCGTCAAGGGCGCCCGGGGGCCGACAGGTGGACTCACGCTTCCGGCGCCCATCCCCGCTGCCGTACCAGGTCCTCTGTCCAATCCGGGCAGCGTGAAACGAGGTGATCCCCCTGGGCGATCAGTCCATGGTGCAGCTGGCAGGTGAGCAGTGGGATGCAGTTGGGTCCCGCATGGTGGCGAAACCAATGGCAGGTGAGGCACTCAGGGATCAGCCGGGCTCGTGAGCTGGAGCGTTCGCTTCTCACACAGCAAGCCGAGAAGGACGCCCGCACGTTTGCAGCTGGATCGCCGGTCTTGAAGGCCAAGGGCAGGGAGCTGATCGATCAGCTTGCCGATGATCCCTTGAATACCCACTACCGGCGAGGGCCCCAAAGGGCAGCAGCGCCAAGCCATCCGACCACATGCGGATGGTGGCGATGCTCGTGAATTCGGTCGTTGTGGTTCACCTGAAGCCGATCCAGCCGTAGGCGCAAGAGAGCCAGGGAATGCCCGAACGAGAGGGGACCCGCAACTCCAACTCAGTGCAGGCACCTGGGCCTAACCATCCACAACCTTCCTCAGAAGCAAGAAGCTGCCGCACGTGGGCGACAGCGGGCACAGAATCCCCTACCAGCAGCCCGGCAACAGGATGGTGAGCAGGAGCAGCAAGGGAACGAGCGGCAAGGGCAGGAGCAGCACGCTCAGCGGCTGCAGCGAATCTGCCTTCCAGGCGCCCGGCACCACGGTGTTCGTGGGCCGTCAGCGGCGCGAGCAGGCCAGCATTGACATCATCCGCTTCAGCGCCGAGACGATCCAGGAATGGCACCAGGCGGACATCGAAACCTGCAACGCCTGCCTCGCCGGTCCGACGATCAGCTGGATCAACGTGAACGGCATCCACGACACCGCTCTGATCGAGCAACTGGGCGATGCCTTCGATCTGCACCCCCTGACCCGCGAGGACATCGCCAACACCTCCCAACGGCCGAAGTGGGAGGAGTTCGATGGCTATGCCTTCCTGGCGATGAAGATGCTCGACGACGCTGGAGCCGACCGGGGGGTGACGGTCGAGCACGTGAGCTTGATCCTCGGTCCCACCTGGGTGCTCTCGTTCCTGGAGGACGAGGGTGATGTGTTCGAAAGTGTGCGCCAGCGGCTGCGCACGGCCAGCGGTCGCGTGCGCACGATGCCGGCCGACTACCTGGCCTTCTGCCTGATGGACGCTGTGGTGGACCACTACTTCCTGGCAGTGGAGCGGATCGGCGAGGGGGTGGAACTGATCGATGAGCAGGTGATCAGTCATCCCGATCCAGGCGACATCAAGAAGATTCACCGCCTCAAACAGCAGATGCTCACCTTGCGACGTGCCGTGTGGCCGCTGCGGGAGGTGGTGGGGGCGATCGTACGCAGCGAATCGGATCTGCTGGGCAAACGCACCAAAGTGTTCTGGCGCGATCTCTACGACCACACCGTGCAGGTGATCGACATGGTGGAGACCTCACGCGATTCCCTGGCCAGCCTGCATGACACCTACCTCTCCAGCCTCAGCAACCGCATGAATGAGGTGATGAAGGTGCTCACCGTGATCTCCACGATCTTCATCCCCCTCACCTTCCTTGCTGGTGTGTACGGCATGAACTTCGAGCACATGCCCGAGCTCAAGTGGAAAGAGGGCTATTTCGTGGTCTGGGCGGTGATGGTGTCGACCGGTGTGCTGCTGCTCCTGTATTTCCGGAAGCGCCGCTGGATCTGAGCCAGCGCCGCTTGCTCTGAGCGAAGCCCAGCCAAGCCTCACCCCAGCTCATCCCGCCAGATCGGCCAGCCGCTCCCGAGCCAGGCCCGCCTGGGCTTCGCCTTCCCCGGGCGGATCTGGGCTGGCATCCCTGGCCGCGGCCCCAGTGGCCGCGAACTGGATAGTCGGCGGGCTGTGGTGGCCCGCTTTGGGCCCCTGAAAAAAAAGGCCCCTCACAGGAGGGGCCGAGGGCTGGGCTCGCGACGGGCCGATGGGATCAGATCACCGGAGCGGTCTGGACGATCAGATCGATCTGGCCCCCTTCCACCAGGTAGCCGGAACCGTTGATGTTGCCTCCGCCCAGGCTGTGGGCCTGGACGTTGGCCAGGAAGACACTGCCGGGTGCGGCGCCGTAGATCGACGAGGCATCGATGATCCCCGAGGATTCCCAGTTGCCGACACCGCTGCTGCTGGGGTCTGTGACCACACCGGGTTGGCTCTGGCCGTAGGCCGTGGGGACGGCGGTGCGGTCGATCTGGGCCCACCGCTCCGAGGGCACGCCCGTGACCGGATCGACAGGCCCGCTGGGGTTCAGCTTCCAGATCGAGGCCTCCTGGGTGCCGAAGTTGCCGTTAGCGATGTCGAGTCCACCGCCGTTGGCCCGGTCCTCCTGCACATAGAGGGAGCCATCGGCGCTCCAGGTGAGGTTGTCGGGGTTACGCAGGCCCGTTGTGGGGTCAGCGAGGCGATCGGCGTCATAGATCACCCGCAGGCTGCTGGAACCGCTGCTGGCCAGGCGGCCATCGGCGTTGAAGGCATCGGCGAAGCTCAGGGTGTAGACGTTGCCGTACAGGTCGCCGCTGCTGAAGTCCTTCGTGCCCGTGGAGACGAAGGCCACCTGCTGTCCGTTGAGGGGGTTGACCTCCCCGTCCTCGATGCGGCTGAGCTGCAGGGCCCCGAGGTCGGTGGCCAGGGTGCGGATCTCGGCATCGGTGAGGTCGGCGTAGCTGGCCTTACCCGCCGGCTTCTCGATCTTGACCCAGCGGCCGGCCAGGGGAGCCCCAAGGGCCAGGGCCTTGAGGTCATCCGAATCAGGACCGGCGGTGGCGTCCACACCGGATTCCGCCAGGCCCGTGGGCACGAAGGTGTAGAGGGCGCCGTTGGCTTCCGCCAGGCCGTTGCGCTCCAGGTAGCCGCCGGCCGTCTTCTCGCCGACCCAGAGTCGCAGGGGAGCCTTGGCGTCATCGAGGAGCAGCACGGCGACCGTGTTGGCGTTGCCGGTGTCGATCAAGGTGGCGGATTCCCAGGTGCCCTTGCCGAAGGCATTCACCTGAATGAGGTCGTTGCTGGCCGTATCGAGGGCGTAGAAGGCGCCGCCGCCACCGCCGAACACCTCCTCACCGGTGAGGAAGATCCGATCAGCGAAACCACGGCCGGCGCCGAAGCTGTTGGCCTCCACCAGGTTGGCGGAGCAGAAGCGATCGAAGCCGTTGGTATCGGTGCCGATCACCTTGTCATAGGCGAGGCCACCGCTGAGGATCCGTGACTGGAAGCCGTTGGCGGCATTGTCGTCGGCATCAATGTCAACGATGAAGCGGCTGATGCGGGCACCGGTGACGGAGGAGTTCAGGCCTTCGACGGTGTAGGCGTAGCCCGCGCTGGCGCTGAGTTCGTGGTTGACGAGCAGGGTGTAGGTGCCATCGCCATTGCTGTAGGCGCCCTGTCCATCGAAGATGCCCGGCGGCACATAGACGCTGCTGCCCGGCGCGGTGCCGTTGGTGAACTCGCCGTTGGTGATCAGGCTGGAGATCGTCAGCTCCGCCCCACCGGCCACATCCTTGAGCATGGTGGAGGTGAAGCTGCCGGCGCCGGCCACCGGGGGCGCGGCGATCAGGGCCCCGAGATCGAGGATGTTCAAGGTGTTGGACACCTCGTTGGAGACCACCAGCAGGTCCCGCTTGGTGGGGCTGTCCTTCGCGTCGATCACGAGCAGGCCCTCGGGGGACACGCTGCCGGCCAGCACTCTGCTGGTGACGAAGCTGGCCTGGGCTGGGTCGGTGATGTCGAACACCGCCAGCAGGCTGCTGGTGGCGCGTTCGGCACTGACGATCGCGTAGGTGCGGCCGTTCAGCTTCGTGACCACGACACCTTCGGGCTCGACGCCCTTGTCGTCGCTGCGGGTGTCGTCGTAGACGCCGGCGGCGATGGCGATGGTCTGCAGGGTGTTGCCGCTGTCCCAGACGAGGGCACCGGTGGTGGCATCGAAGATGCTGACGCTGCGGCTGCCGAAGGCGGTGAAGGGAGCGGTGGTGTCTTCACTGAGAGTCTTGAGTCGACCCAGGCGCCGGGTTTCATCGAGGTAGAAGCCCGGGGTTCCGGCGGTGCCGTACTCGCGGCCGTCTCCCTCATTGGCGGTGATGAAGTAATCCTTGCCCCTGGTGCTGAAGGCGGCGATGCCGTCCGCCATCCTCAAGCCCACCACGGTGTTGCCGAGAACGGGGTTGATCAGGGGCGTTCCGGTGCTGCTGCCAGCGGGAGGGGGACCGTCCCGATCGCTGATGTCAACGAGCTGGGTGCTGAAGTCGACGCTGCCGAGGGCGAAGATCGCCTCGATCGTGTTGGTCCTGAGGTTGACCTTGGCGACGCCGTTGTTCTCCTGCAGGGTCACGTAGGCGGTGTTCCCCAGGATCGAGACGTACTCGGGCTCGATGTCGGTGGCCTGGGTGGTGCCGGCTGGGCCGGAGATGCGGATCCCGCTGGGCAGGGTCAACCCGGCGAAGCTCAGGTCCGTGTAGCTGAAGGTCTCCTTGCCGGGCCTGCCCTTGATGTCAATGATGCCGATGCTGCCGGGGCGGTCAATCGCGTAGTTCGCGATCGGCTCACCCTCGTTGGCGATCACCAGCTTCTTGCCGTCCTTGCTGAAGGCGATGCCATCGGGCAGGTAGCCCACCTCCACGTCCTTCACCAGGGTGAGGTTGCCGGATCTGTCGATCCGGTAGAAGCGCACAAGCCCCTTGCCGGCACTGGTGGCGTAGTCGTTGGGGGAGAGGGCGACTGCCACGAGGTCGTCGTAGGTCGCCACCGACTGGCTGATGTAAGCGCCGAGGGACACCCGCTGGAGCAAGCCCGGTGCCTGGGGGTTGCTGGCATCGGTGACCTGCAGGGTGCTGCCGCCACCGGAGGAGAGCAGGAAGAGCTTGCCGCCCAGCCTCACGTAGGCGGAGATTTCGGTCTGGAACTGCTCAGTTGGTGCGGCGCCTGGGGCCGGAGGCGTCGGCGAAAGGTTGATGCTGGCCAGAAGGGGATCGGCCGGTGCCGGGGGCCTGCCGCGCCCGCCACGCTCGCCGTCACGACCACGACTACTGCTGCTGCTACTGCTGCTACTGCTGCTACTGCTGAGGCGATCGTCATCGCCGACGTCATCCTGCACATCGTTGAAGCGGGGCTGCCGGGAGGAGGCGAACCCTGCCGGGGACTCGGCGGGAACCTTGGGCTCCTCCTGCGTCGGGAATGGCGTCAGGGAGGGAAGCTCCGGGCTGGAGGAGCGCTGGGAGTAGTCGGAATCCTCCAGGAAGGGGAACTCGGACCGGGTCGCGGCGGTAGACACGAACGTGATCGACAAGGAGATCCCTAGAACCCTCAGCCAGCCACGGCCCCAGCTCTTTAACGACGGCTTATGAGGGCATTAGCACGTGCATCAGGCGCCAAGATCCGCCAGTCGCTGCCGGGCCAGGGCCGCCTGGGCTTCGGCTTCGGCCAGGTTGGCCTGGCATTCGGCCACCACCTCCGGCGGCGCCTTGCCCGCGAAGTTGGGGTTGGCCAGGCGGCCGGCCAGGCCCTTGATCTCCTTCTCGGCCTTGGCGATGTCTTTCTCCAGCCGGCCGCGCAGGGCGTCGAGATCCACCAGGCCCTCGATCGGCAGCAGCACCTGCAGCTCGCCGCTCACTGCCGCCAGGCAGCGGGCGCTGGTGCTGGTTTCGCGCACCTCCACCGAGGCCGCCCGGGTGAGGGCGGTGATGTCGCCGCTGCCGGCGCGCAGCACGGCGGCCAGCTCAGGCCGGCCGGTGAGGAACACCACAGGCGCGGCCTGTGAGGGCTTGAGCCCGGCCACGGCGCGCAGGTTGCGCACCACCCGGATCGCTTCGATCAGCTCGGCGAACTGGGCTTCCAGGGCGGCGTCGAGAGCGGCGGCGTCCAGCGCCGGCCAGGCCTGCAGCGCCAGGAAGGTGCCCTCAGGGGCGCCGGTGAGCCCGTGCCAGAGCTCCTCGCTCAGGTGCGGCATGAGTGGGTGCAGCAGCACCAGCAGCTCGTTCAGCACCTTGGCCAGCACCTGGCGGGCCACGCGCTGATCCGCCAGCACCTCAGCGCTGAGCGGCTCGCCCTCAACGGCGGGGCGGGGGTTGAGCCGCCGCTTGAGCAGCTCGATCGTCCAGTCGCACACCTCGTTCCAGGCGAACTCGTAGAGGCCCTTGGCGGCCTCGCCCAGGGCGTAGCTGCCGTAGCGCTCTGCCGTTTCGCCGTTCACCCGCGCCAGCCGCGACAGGATCCAGCGGTCGGCCAGGGTCAACGCGGCCGGATCGGGTTCCCCCAGGCTGGCGGGCGTTTCGCCGCCCAGGTTGATCAGGGCGAAGCGGGTGGCGTTCCAGAGCTTGTTGGCGAAGTTGCGCGCCCCTTCCACCGTGGCCGAGTTGCCGCTGGCGCGGTCGTAGTCGAGGCGGATGTCCTGGCCGGCGCCGGCCACTTCGCGCACCAGGGCGAAGCGCAGGGCATCGGCGCCGTAGCGCTCGATCAGCGGCAGCGGATCGATGCCGTTGCCGGCGCTCTTGCTCATCTTGCGGTTGTTCTCATCCCGCACCAGGCCGTGAATCATCACGTCGCGGAAGGGGATCCAGGTGTCGCGGCCGCCCACCGGCACGCCGTCGTCCTGCAGGAAGGCGCCGGCCAGCATCGTCATGCGCGCCACCCAGAAAAAGATGATGTCGAAGCCGGTCACCAGCACGCTGGTGGGATACCAGGTGGCCAGATCGGCGGCGTTCGCATCGGGCCAGCCCAGGGTGGAGAAGGGCCAGAGGCCGCTGGAGAACCAGGTGTCGAGAACGTCGGGGTCTTGCTCCAGCTGCAGCGCGCGGCCCGCCGCCTGGCTGGCGGCGCCGAACTGCGCTTCCGCCTTGGCCAAGGCCTCCTCGGCGTCGCGGGCCACCACATACGGGGTGGCGTCGCTGATCACGCCGCCGGTTTCACTCACCACGAACCAGGCGGGAATGCGGTGGCCCCACCAGAGCTGGCGGCTGATGCACCAGTCGCGGATGTCGGTGAGCCAGTCGCGGTAGACCTTCTCCCAGCGCTGCGGCACGAAGCGGGGTTCGCCCTGATCGAGCGCTGCGCGGCAGCGGGCGGCCAGCGGCTCGGCCCGCGCAAACCACTGGGTGGAGAGCAGCGGCTCCACCGGCACCTTGCCCCGGTCGGAGAAGGGCACGCTGTGGCGGTGCGGCTCCACCTTCACCAGGAACCCTTCCGCCTCCATCGCCGCCACCACCGCCGCGCGCGCCTCGAAGCGATCCAGCCCGGCGAAGCGGCCGGCGGCGGCGTTCATCGAGCCGTCCTTGGCCATCACCGTGATCAGCGGCAGGCCGTGGCGGGCGCCGATCGCGAAGTCGTTGGGGTCGTGGGCAGGGGTCACCTTGACGCAACCGGTGCCGAAGGCCGGATCCACGTGCTCATCAGCCACGATCGGGATCTGACGGCCCACCAGCGGCAGGGTGATCGTGCGGCCCACCAGGGCGGCGTAGCGGGGGTCGGTGGGGTGCACGGCCACGCCGGTGTCGCCCAGCAGGGTTTCGGGACGGGTGGTGGCCACCACCAGATGATCCAGGCCGGCGGCGTCAACTGCTGCGCCATCGTTGAGCGGGTAGCGGAAGTGCCAGAGGTGGCCGTCGAGCTCCTTCATCTCCACCTCCAGATCGCTCACCGCCGATCCCGAGGCCGGGCACCAGTTCACCAGGTATTCGCCCCGGTAGATCAGCCCCTGCTCGTGCAGCCTCACGAAGGCTTCCACCACGGCTTTGTTGAGGCCGGGATCGAGCGTGAAGCGCTCGCGCCGCCAATCCACCGAATAGCCGAGCCGCCGCAGCTGGCCCACGATCGTGCCGCCGCTCTCGGCCTTCCAGGCCCAGGCGCGCTCAAGGAATGCGTCGCGGCCCAAATCGTCCTTGCTGCCGCCTTCCGCCTTGATCTGCTTCTCCAGGATCGACTGCACCGCGATCGAGGCGTGGTCGGTGCCGGGCAGGCACAGCACGTTCTTGCCCTGGAGGCGCTGAAAGCGCACGACCGTGTCGATCAGGGCCGTCTCGAAGCCGTGGCCCATGTGCAGGCTGCCGGTCACGTTCGGCGGCGGGATCACCACCGAAAACGGCTCGCCGGGGGCGTAGGGGTCGGGGTGAAAGGCGCCCGCCGCCTCCCAGGCCGCCTGCCAGCGGGCTTCCGTGCCGCTCGGGTCGTAGGTCTTGGGCAGGGCCTCGGCGGCAGCGGCGCCATCAGGGCTGGGGGCGGCGGAGGCCTCGGTCACAGCTGGGGTCAGGGAGATCCGTCCATGCTCTCAAAGGACGGCGAGCCAACCGGCGGGCGCGGGCTGCGGGGGCGCCCGCTACGTGAACGAGCACGCTTCCAGCTCACCGGATCTGGGGGATTGCGGCGGTGAGCTGCCGGCCTTTCTGCGGGCCTTCACGCCTGCTGGAACCGGGTGCTCAATGCCCCCGATGAGACCGGCCTTGACCTGACGGCCCTCTCCCGTGTGGCTCCAGAGCAGTGGGAGCACCTGGTGTTCCAGCTGCCTCAAGCCAGTGCGCTGCTGGCGTCGGCCTATCCGGTGGATCGCATCTGGGCCGCCAATTAGCCGGAAGCGACGGAGTCAGAACCGATCGATCTGGATCAGGGCGGCGCAACGCTCCTCATCTGGAGGGAGGGCGTGGAAACGCGCATGGAGCGGTCTGGCGCTGGAGCGTGGCACCTGTTGCAGGGTTTTGCTTCCCGAATGCCCTTTGGCAAACTCTGCAGCGAGCTGGAGCCAGGCAGGAACTCGCTGGCGGCGGATGGGCAGGGGCGCGTGGATGTCGCTGAGTTGCTGCCGATGGTTGTGGCGCGCGGCTGGGTGAATGGGTTTGAGCTGGGCTGCAGCTGATGACTCTCAGATGGGGAGTTGGCTGATTTCGGAGCTTGAACAGGGGTCTCGTGCGAATGATATTGAGGGTGGTGGTGAACACAGGGAAGAGGCTGGATGGCCAGCCAATGGGCTGCTGGGATGCTTTGCTTGCGCTGATGCGCCAGCGCAATCGTGCGGTCCGCTGTTGCGACCCGAATTCAACTCGTCTGTAAGTGCCCGCCGGCGCGGGGCAAGGGGCTTGGGGGCCTAAAGGTAGGCGGTTATCGTTCTTGCTTTGTTGATAACGTAAAGTTGAGGGGCGCATCCCTCTCGAGAGCCATTTTAGAGCTATAGCACACCACGCTCTATCTCTTGCAAGTAGATAAAGTCTGGGGCTTTTACGCCAGCCTCTTTTCTGATTTCCGCCAACTCTGGAGATTCGAAGAATCTCCGAGCATTCTCCAGCGATGACCACTCAGAAAAGTGGACGATGCTGTTTGCGTCATTGTCGTATCGCAGCAACTGGTAGCTGATTTCTCCGGCGCGTTTTCTAATGCCTGCTGCTTGGTCAAAAACAAGCTTCCATGCCGGATAAGCCTCGACCTCATGAATGATTAAAACGTGTTGCATGTGAGCTCCAATTGCGGGTTGTCGGATTAACGCAGTCGTCAATATGGTGAGTCGTCTTTGTGCGCAAACTGCCATTTTCCGTCGACGAGAAATGCCTGTAAGTCATCGTCAGGGTAGACGGCTGAATCTCCTGCGCTTCGGTCGCCAACCTCAAGGTAATGTACTTCTTCACTTGTACGGTTAATCAACTGGTGCGCGTTGCCTGTGCCTGCTTTGAACCCCGCACACATGCCAGGAGAGAGTTGCGTTTCTCCGGCATTTGTAATTAGCACGGGATGGCCACGCAATATGTAGATAAACTCATCTTGCTTGGAATGGGCGTGCCGCAAAGCTGAACCAGCACCGGGCAAAAGCTTCGTCAGGTTTACCCCGAAGTTTGAAAGACCAAACAAATCGCCGAGGGGACGCTTCTCTCGACCCGCCATTCGGGAAGCGAACGGCTTAGGATAGTTGGATGGTTTTGTCAGTGGTGCAACCTGTGTTGCCACAACGGCTAATGGAATATCTTGATCGTGCATGGAGATCCCTGAAGTATTGAGCCCTAACGCTCACGATCAGCGGCGGGCAGTGGAGCTTTGCATTCATATGATATACCTGATCTAGGCCACTGGATCTTGATGTTAGGCATCACGGCAGCCCCAAATGCACCTTCAAAACTGCCATGACTCCACCTCCGGCTGCGCTAGCGGCCCCTTCAGCAAAACTCTTGGCTAATGTCTTGAAGAGTTGAATACACTCTGCCGCATTCTTGGATCTTTTGGAATCCTCGTAGCCTTTCTTGAATTTCTCAAGTTGCCTCTTGTCAAAGAGTGCTTCAAGGACTACAAACAGACCCAAGGCAGAGACTTTGATGATCTCAGTATTGAAGGAGTGGTCAAATATTTGTTGATGAAGCTTCAGTTGACCTTGGAGCCAGTTCTTCGCAAGCGTATCTTCGATAACCAAGCAAATCTTTTCTTCTTGTGGCTCTAGGGTGGCGACCGCTAGGGCGGCTAGCAGGCGGCCCATGGCTTGATCCTCAACGCGCCCGCCGAACTTCAGCGCGGCTTCGTAGCGGAGCCTCTTGACTTTTGCGACCGGCGTACGGAGACGCTCGCTTACTGTTTGGTTGCTGAGAGTTGCCATTGGTAGAGACCCATCGAGCCCATAGCGGTCAAGAAGATGCATGACGAGGGCATCAATGTCTGCTCTCGGCATGGAGCCCAGTCCAAACTTCAGATAATTCTCCAAGAATTCTGCGGCAAATGATCCCTGAGTGGTAGCCATGAATTTGTTAATTAGTAAGATGCCTGGCGCTGAATGGGCGGGTCCGGTATCCACGCCTGGCTGTTGATTATTGACAGTATAACTACCCTTGCATTTCCTGCCTCTTGATCTTTGAATCAGCTGCGGCGGAAAGGTTCTGCTCTTTGAAGCGAATGCGTGATGGGATCTTATGCGGATCCGTTAACCACCTGTTCGCCGTCGTCCATTTGCCGTGCTTGGCCATGTCCCTGCTTGGTTTGCTCCACCCAAACTGGCTGATCGGATGCTCACAGTTGAGCTCACACGTGGGTAGGAGGTCTGTCCAATCGTCCAGCCCCTCAGCCAGCCGCAAGCCGAGCGATGTAATCCTCCCGCCGGCCAGCGTTGATCCAGCCGGTGGCGATGGTTTTGGTTTGCTCGTGGCTCACCCGGCCGCGGTGGATGTGGGAGATGCCTGCCGGGAAGATCGCCAGGGTGCCTTTCACGGCTTCCACGTGGTGGTCTTGCCAGTGGAATTCGGTGCCGCCGTCGGGGACGTCGTTGCAGTAGAGGATCCAGGCCAGCAGGCGGCGGATCGGCTCGGTGGCCTCGTCGCTGGTGGTCCAGTCGCAGCCCAGGCGTGGAAGGCTTCGCCGGGGGCGTAGCGCTGCAGGTTGAAGATCGGCAGCACGAACAGCGCCTGCTCCGGCGCGCACTGGCGTAGCAGCGGACGCTCGTGCAGGTAGCGCTCCAGCCCGGCGTTCACGCCACGCACGATCACCACGAGGCTGATGTCGGTCGACACCTTGGCGGGCGCTGCAGGTCGGTGCGGCGCTCGAAGTAGGCGCAGATGCCGTCGGCGAGGGACTCGGCGGACCCGTCGTGGCGGGGACAGGGCAATCAGCCCATGGTCTCAAAGGGACTCAACTCAGCAGGGCCAGCTCCTCCGGAAACGGGGTAGCCGCCAGCAGCTCGACCAGCCCCAGCCGCTGACGCCAGGCGGCGATCGGCAGCCCCCAGCCTTCTTCCCAGCGCATCGCCAGCAGGGTGGGCCCCAGCCGGGCCACCTCCAGGCCGAAGCGAATGCCATTCCAGAGGCGCTCGTTCTCCTCGGGCACCTCGAGGCCGTGGAAGATCCAGGCCGTCAACACGGCGGCAGAGGCCGGCTGGCGCAGGGCCGAGGCGTAGTACGCCGAACCCGCGGCCTCCCCGGGCACGTCCACGGGAATGGCCAGCACGGTGTGATGGAGGTCATGGGTGAAGCGCAGCCGCTGTTGCAGGTAGGCGCCGGGGCCGTCCATGCCGGAGGTGTCCGGTGGTGGTGGCGCATGCAGCCCAAGCCGATCAAACCGCGCCTGATAGAGCTGGCCGAGGCTGCCGTTCGGCAGGGAACGCAATTCCGGGGCCGAGGGCCAGGGACCCCAGTACCGCTCAGCGGCGAGGGCGCTGAGGGCGGGATCCTCCAGCAACTGGGCCCGGCCCAGATCCCCAAGAGCCGAGCTGCCGAGGGCATCCAGCAGGGGCACCGCATGGGGAAACACATGCTCCGGATCATGGGCCGTTTCGAGCAGGGCGATGGCGGCCCGCAGGGTGCGGCGGCGGAGGTCGGGATCGATCTTCATCGTGCGGATGGAGCAGGGGCAGGGGACGACGCCAGCCGCCCCATGTCATCCTCCTGGCTGCCGATGTTGATCCAGCCGGTGGCGATCGTTTTCGTGTGGCTGTGGCTCACCCGGCCCCGGTGGATGTGGGACGGCCCGGCGGAAAGATGGTGAGCTCGCCCTGCTCGGCCTCCTTGTGGTGCCCCCTGCCAGTGGAATTCGGTGCTGCCGTTGGGTACATCGTTGCAGTAGAGGATCCAGGCCAGCATGCGGCGGATCGGCTCGGTATGGAACCTTGGAACCTTCGCGATGACTCGGCCGCAGTGAGTTGTGGACGCGAACATGAATCATGTGGAGGCGGATGATGTGAAACTCGTTATTCGGCTGTCTCCGGCCTGCGCTCAAGCCCGTTCTTCAGGATATCCTCCGACTCCTTGAGCATCTCAATACATTCTCTCCTCATCGTAGGAGTATCTTGAAGGGCGGTTTCATAGATTGTCTCGTGATCAACCGAGGCATAGTTGTGGGTGAGGATGTTGCGAAGTCCAATGGCTTTGCGGCCATCCGATAGGCGATTGAATCTCTCGGGTGAGAATTTTGCCAGCATTGAGGTTGGTTCGCCAATAACAATGAACTCGCGTTCTACTGCAGATCTCTTTTCGCGCAGTATGCCATACATTTCAACCGAGATGCCACTAAGAATTGATGTAATCGAGTTGCACGCATCGATGATGTCATGGAGATAGGCCGTTGTTTCACGCGGCATAGATCATCCTTTTTGTTTTCTCAATCTCGCGAGATATGATTGCATTGCTCACTGCGCCGCTCATGACAAGATCTACCTTGGTGCCGAGTACTCTCTGCAGCTCTTCAAGCATCTCAAAATAAGCATGGAATTTAGCGTGTCCACCAATTGGGGCAAATTCGACGAGAAGATCTACATCGCTTTCGCCTGGTCGAAAATCGTCCCTAATGGCTGATCCAAACGCAAATAGTTTCTGGACGCTATACTTGCGACACAGCTCGGCGATGGCTTCTTCGTGATTCTCGAGAAGATCAGTCATGTGTCACCTCTTTGGCCATTCTACCTCAAGCAACAGGTTTGAGGGATTCTGGACGTATAGAGATTGGCGCTCGTGGTCGGGAGAACGCTGAGTCTGCGGATCCGATAAGCATCTTCCGCCTTCATCCATTTGGAAGGCTGAGCCTTGTCCTTGCTTGGTTCGTTCCATCCAGCAAGGCTGATCGGATACTCACAGCTCAGCTGGCCGCAAGCCGAGTGATGTAATCCTCCCGCCGGCCAGCGTTGATCCAGCCGGTGGCGATCGTCTTGGTGTGCTCGTGGCTCACCCGGCCGCGGTGGATGTGGGAGATGCCTGCCGGGAAGATCGCCAGGGTGCCTTTCACGGCTTCCACGTGGTGGTCTTGCCAGTGGAATTCGGTGCCGCCGTCGGGGACGTCGTTGCAGTAGAGGATCCAGGCCAGCAGGCGGCGGATCGGCTCGGTGGCCTCCTCGCTGGTGGTCCAGTCGCAGTGCCAGGCGTGGAAGGCTTCGCCGGGGGCGTAGCGCTGCAGGTTGAAGATCGGCAGCACGAACAGCGCCTGCTCTGGCGCACACTGGCGCAGCAGCGGACGCTCCTGCAGGTAACGCTCCAGCCCGGCGTTTACGCCGCGCACGATCACCTCGGCCAGGGCGTAGGCCTCCGGATCGCTGCGGTCGATCGCCACCAGGCTGATGTCGGTCGACACCTTGGCAGGTGTGGCGCCAGCACCGGTGGCAGCGGCAGCATCGCTACCGCCCTGCGGCTCACCGAAGGCGACGCCGCGGCGCTGCAGGTCGGCGCGGCGTTCGTAGAAGGCGCAGATGCCGTCGGCGAGAGCCGCGTAGCCGGCGTTGCGGTAGGTGCCGATCAGGTTCATGCTTGAGCAGCGTCGGTGGAGCCGGCAGCTTCGGCCACCTTGCTGGCCCAGGGCACGGCCACCAGACCCTCCAGCTGCTGCCAGCCGGCTGGACCCGCCACCAGCTCGTTGAGCCCGACGCGGGCCAGCGCTTCGGCCACCCGTTCGGGCGGCAGCGCCACCGAGGGGTGTAGCGGCAGCACCACCACCTGGCTGTCGGCCGGATCGGCCAGCAGGCGCAGCTCCAGATCCTCCAATGTCCGCTCGAAGAATGTCTGCCGCAGGGTGCGGGCCAGGGTTGGCTCCAGCGCCGCCGCGAACTGGCGCAGGCCCTCGTCGTCGCCGCTGCAGCCGCAGCTGAGTGCCAGCCAGATCATCAATTTCGCCCAGCTCTCGGTGGTCCACAGCGGCGGAAAGCTGCTGCGGTGCTGGCGCACCAGCTCGTCGATGGCGAACTGAAACAGCGCCGCCTGCAGCTGTTCAGGAGCGGATGCGGTGGGAGGGGCTGACATTCAGGGTGCAGCGGGACCTGCCGCCAACACTGCCACCGCCAGCGGCCGGCTCGCCTGGTACACCTCCTGGCCGAACACGTTCTGCACCACGAACAGCAGCACGAAACCGATCACCGCCGCGATCAGGGGCGTGGTGATCCAGCCGGAGGCGATGCCGCCCAGCACGCCCCAGCGGATCTGGCGCACCCCCTTCATGCCCTGCAGCAGGCCGATGCCCAGCACCGAACCGATCACCGCCTGCGAGCCCGACACCGGCAGCAGCGGAATCGTGGGCAGCCCCCAGCTCGCCAGCAGGCTCTCCAGCGCCGTGGAGGAAAACAGAAACAGCACCAGCGAATGCGACACCACAACCACCAGCGCCGCCAGAGGGGAGAGGGTGAGCAGGCTGTCGCCCACGGTCATCATCACGCGGCGGGAATAGGTGTACACACCCACCGCCACGGCGATGGCACCGATCAGAAACAGCTGCTCCACCGACGACACCTCGAACGTCCCGAAGCTGAGATCACGGAACGGTGAGGCCTCCACGAAGAAGCCCATCACATTGCCGATGCCGTTGGCGCCGATCGCGTAGGAGCCGAAGATCCCCGCCAGCAGCAGGCCGCTGCGGGTGTTGCGATCGAGCGAGAGCAGGTGTGGCCGCGTGAGGCTGATCCAGGCCACCAGCAGCTTGTACATCACCATCGCGAAGATCGCCCCGAGCACTGGCGACACCACCCAGGTGGCCGCGATCCGGCCCAGCGTGCCCAGGTTGGTGGGGGAGCCACTGAACAGGTTCCAGCCGATGATCGAGCCCACCACCGCCTGGCCGGTGGAGGCCGGCAGCCCCACAGCGCTCATCCAGGCCACCGTGAGCGCCGCGGCCAGGGCGGCGGTGAACGCCCCCGGCAGCGCGTTGATCGCGCCCAGCTGGCTGAGCCCCTCCGCGGCGCCGCTGCCGCTGGTGACCGCCCCGATGATCACGAACGTGCTGCAGAGAAAGGCGGCGGTGGGGAAGCGGATCATCCGCGTGGCCACCGCGGTGCCGAAGGCGTTGGAGGCGTCGTTCGCGCCCATCGACCAGCCGAGGAACAGGCCGCTGGAGAGAAAGATGAGCGTGACGATCAGGGCCATGGTCAAGGCGGCGGCTCAGAGGGATCGCTTGATCGCGAAGATGGAAAGGTCGTCGCCGATGTTCTCCGCCTTGTCGGCCAGGGCATCGAGCATGGCCGCCGTTTCCCGCAGCAGCGTGCGCTGCTCGAAACTCAGATCGGCGGCCACGATCCGGCGTTTGAGCTTGTAGGCGAGTCGGTCTGTTTCGTCCTCGAACACCCGCACCTCGTTGAGGTGGTCGCGCACCGCCGCCGGGGTGCGGAAGAAGGTGCGCGCCGCCACCAGCACCGCCTGCACGCCGCGGATCGCCATCGCCGTGAGTTCGGCGAAATCCGTGCCGAATTCCGGCAGCCGCTGGGGTTGCACGATCATCAGCTCCTCAAAGTCGTCGCCCATGTCATCGAGCAGGGCGAACAGGCTGCCGAGCAGCCGCAGCACATCGCCGCGGGCATCGGGCAGCAGCATCTCGGTGTAGAGCATGGTCACGATCGTGCGGCGCAGTTCACTGCAACGCCGTTTGATCTCGGTGAGCTGGTTGAGCCTCTCCAGGCAGACCGTTTCTTCTTCACTGCCGCAGAGATAGGCCTTGAGGCCCAGCTCCCCCACGATCACCCCTTCGGCGATCTTGTCGAGGAACTCGTCGATCAGGCCTTCCAGGAAGCGGGTCTTGCCGAACAGCGGTGGAGTCTCATTCGCCACCTGTCAACCTCTCCCCGATCCAGCCGTGCCTGCACCGTACCCGCTGCCGCTGGCTCGGGCCACGGCGCCGCTCAGTCGTCGAGCGCCACCAGGTCGCGCAGCTGGCCGGGGTCGAGCCCGCCGAGCCATTCCTCGCCGCTGCCGATGATGTCTTCGGCCAGGCGGGCTTTCTCGCGGATCATGCGGTCGATCTTCTCCTCCACCGAGCCGCTGGTGATGAACTTGTGCACCATTACCCGGTTGGTCTGGCCGATGCGGTAGGCGCGGTCGGTGGCCTGGTTCTCCACCGCCGGGTTCCACCAGCGGTCGATGTGGAACACATGGCTGGCGCGCGTGAGGTTGAGGCCCACCCCACCGGCCTTCAACGACAGCAGGAACAGCTGCGGGCCGCGCGGATCCTCCTGGAAGCGGTCGACCATCGCCTGCCGCTCGCTCTTGCTGCTGCTGCCATACAGGAAGGGCACCTCCTGGCGGAAGCGCTGCTGCAGGTGGACCTGCAGCAGGTGGCCCCATTCGGCGAACTGGGTGAACAGCAGCGCCCGATCGCCCGCTTCGATCACCTCCTCCACGATCTCGTCGAGGCGTTGCACCTTGGCGGAGCGGCTGGCGAAGCCGCTGCCCACGCCGGTTTCCTTCAGCGCCAGCGCCGGGTGGTTGCAGATCTGCTTCAGCTTGGTGAGCAGCGCCAGCACCTGGCCGTGCTTCTGGCCCAGCGGCGCCCGGGCGATGGCATCGAGGCTGTCGTCCACCGTCTTGCGGTAGAGCGTCACCTGCTCCGGCGAGAGCCCCACCCACTCGTTCAGCTCCACCTTCTCGGGCAGGTCGGAGATGATCGATTTGTCGGTCTTGAGGCGCCGCAGGATGAACGGCCCCACGCGTGCCTTGAGGTCGCGCAGGGAGGCGGTGTCGCCGTAGCGCTCGATCGGCAGTCGGTAGCGCTGGCGGAAGAATTCCTCCTCGCCCAGCACGCGCGGGTTGAGGAAATCCATCAGCGCCCACAGCTCGCTCACCCGGTTCTCCACCGGCGTGCCGGTGAGGGCGATGCGGAAGCGGCTCTGCTTGCCCGCCCGCGCCAGATCCCGCGCCGACTGGCTCTGCTTCGAGCTGGGGTTCTTGATCGCCTGCGCTTCATCGATCACCATCCCCTGCCAGTCGATCGCCGCCAGCAGTTCGTTGTCGCGTTGCAGCAGGCCGTAGCTGGTGAGCAGCAGATCCACCCCCTTGAGCGCCTTCTTCAGGGCGGCGTCGGTGGCGGGGCGGCGCGGCCCGTAGTGCTCACGCACCTCCAGTTCGGGCGTGAAGGCCGCCGCCTCCCGCTTCCAGTTGGTGAGCACGGAGGTGGGCGCCACCAGCAGCACCGGTCGCTTCAGCTCCTGCTCCGCCTTGAGGTGCTGCAGGAAGGCCAGCAGCTGGATCGTCTTGCCCAGGCCCATGTCGTCGGCCAGGCAGGCGCCCTGATCGAAGCGGTGCAGGAAGGCCAGCCAGCCCAGGCCCCGTTCCTGGTAGGGGCGCAACTGGCCGGCGAATCCTTCCGGGGCGGGCAGCGGATCGGGGGCCTTCTGCTGGTGGTATTGCTCCAGCACCGCCTGCAGCCGTGGCCCCGCCGTGAAGCGGTGCACCGGCAGCCGCTGCAGCGTTTCCCCTTCGTTGCCCGTCACCCGCAGGGCGTCGTCGAGGCTGAGCGGTGGATCGAGGGCGCAGAACTTCTCGGCGTTGCGCAGATCGCCGGGGCGCAGTTCGATCCAGGCCCCCTTGTGCTGCACCAGCGGGCTGCGCTTGCCCGCCAGCCGCTCCAGATCGCGCAGGCTCAAGGTGACGCCGCCGATCATCAGCTCCCAAGTCCATTCGAGCGATTCGCCCAGGCTGAAACCGCGCGAACTGGGCGGCAGATCCGCCGTGATCGATAGCCCCAGGCGGCTGGCCAGGCCGCCGCTCAGGCTCGGCGGCAGCACCACGCCCACGCCCACGTCGCGCAGGCGGGCGGCGGCGGTGCGCACCAGCACGAAGGCTTCGGCAGGCGTCAGCGCCATCTGCTCCGGTGTGGCCGTGTCGAGGCCGCGCTCGATCGGCTCGAACACCTGCAGGGCCCGGCCCAGGCCCTCCAGCAGCAGCTCACCCGGCTGCTGCACGGCGATTTCGCCCAGCTGCACGGTGCCGGCTCCGGCCGACCACACCGCTGTCGCCGCCATTTTCAGGCTCGGGTCGGCTTCCCCCTGCAGGCTGAAGCGCAGCGGCCAGAGCTCGTCGCCTTCCGCCGGAATCTCCAGCTCCAGGCAGGTGTGGGCCGGCGCCACACGGCCGGCCACCGCTTCCCGCCAGTGGTGGGTGGCGGTGGCGAGCCGTTCCGCGTCCTCCGCCGACAGGTCGAGCCGCCCATCGCCGGGGCCGAGTGCCCGCTGCCAGGCCGCCAGCAGCGGATCCAGCCCTTCGGTGGCCGGCACGAAGCTCTCGCGCATCTGGCCATCGAGCAGATCGGCGAGGATCGCCACCACCCGCAGCCGGCCGGATCCCGGCCGCCAGCAGGCCAGCGGCGCGGCGCCATTCCCGACGCCCATGCCGGCACCCAGGCCACCGCCAGCACCTCCGCCCCCGCCAGGGCCGTTGCCGGAGGGGGCCAGCGCCGCCACCGCCACCTGGGGCAGCTGCGCGGCCAGATCTTCCAGCCGGCGGCGATCCTCCTCCCGGTTCAGCAGCGGCACCCAGCGGGCCCGGCCGCCTGCGCCGCCGGCGCTGGGTTCCACCTGGGGCAACCAGCGGCCGCGGGCGATCAGGCTCAGCGCCCAGCGCTGCAGGTGGCTCCACCAGCGCAGTTCATCGGCCAGATCGGGGTGATGGCCGGAAAGGGGCAGCTGCCCCAGCCAGTCGGCGGCGGCGGCGGGCTTGAGCCAGAGGCCCTCCACCTGCCACGGCCACCAGCTGAGCGCTTTTGGGATCGGCTCACCGGCCTGCAGCGGCAGGCCACTCCAGGCGGCGCTGCCGCTGCTCTTGCTGCCGCGGGCGTTCTGGCTGCGGCTCGGCAGGGTGAGGGTGGCCACGGCGGGGCGGAAGGCCTCAGACCAGAGCGCGTGCTCTTCCAGCCAGGCGCCCAGGTCGTCCTGGTCGAGGCTGAGCGGGTGGGGCTCCGGCGTGCGTTTCGGCGTCACCGGCGCCGCCACCCGCCAGGTGTCAGCCCAGATCAGCAGACCGGGCCGGTCGAAACTGCCCACCGTCGCCCCTGCGGCGATACCGGAAGTCAGCCAGGTGGCATGCAGCAGGCTCATGGCCGGGGGGTCAGGGCCTGATCAAGGCCGAAGTGCGGGCAGCAGACGCTGGGCACCTTGCAGCAGCAGGGCAGCGCCCGCGACAGGCAGCCAGAGGGGCAGCCAGGCACGGATCAGCGCCATCATCAACGACGACAGCCCCGGCGCCAGGCCCTGGCCCCACGCCAGCGGCCCGAACGGGGGCAGATCCAAGGCGGCGCCAAGGCTGAGCAGGCCGCACACCGCCCCCACCAGCCCCGCCTGCAGGTGCCCGTCATCCGGGTCGACGCGCTGCAGGTGAAAGGCCAGCAGGCCGTAGAAGAAGCCGCAGCCCCCGGCCCGCAGGGCCGGTTCCAGGCCCCCGCCCAGGCCGAGAGCCGCCGCCGCGCCCCCGGCCAGCAGCGCCCAGCTGATCGATTGCAGCCGCAGGCGTGCGCGGGGCTGTGGCGTTGGCCTGGGCTGCGCCGGAGGCTGGGGCTGGTCGGAGGCGGGCAGCACAGCGACGGCGGGGCGGGCGCAGCGTAAGGTGCCGCCCCGGATCCGGTCAGGGGGGCGCTCGCCGAAGATGGGCGCTTCGCATTGTTTCGCCGCGACGGGCCATGGCTGCCGCACCTTCTCCCAGCGCCTCCCCGGCGGCCCAGCCGCGTCCCCGCAGCGGCGCCGAGATCCGCGAGGCATTCCTGGCCTTCTATGCCGCCCGCGACCACCGGCGCCTGCCCAGCGCCTCGCTGGTGCCGGACGACCCCACCGTGCTGCTCACGATCGCGGGCATGCTGCCCTTCAAGCCGGTGTTCCTGGGGCAGGCGCCGCGGCCGGCGGCGCGGGCCACCACCAGCCAGAAGTGCATCCGCACCAACGACATCGAGAACGTGGGTCGCACGGCGCGGCACCACACCTTCTTCGAGATGCTGGGCAACTTCTCCTTCGGCGATTACTTCAAGGCCGAGGCGATTGCCTGGGCCTGGGAGCTGAGCACCGAGGTGTTTGGCCTGGATCCCCGCCACCTGGTGGTGAGCGTGTTCCGCGAAGACGACGAAGCCGAAGCGATCTGGCGCGAGGTCGTGGGGGTGAACCCGAAGCGGATCATCCGCATGGATGAAGCCGACAACTTCTGGGTGTCCGGCCCCACCGGCCCCTGCGGCCCCTGCTCGGAGATCTACTACGACTTCCACCCCGAACGCGGCGATGACGCCATCGATCTGGAGGACGACAGCCGCTTCATCGAGTTCTACAACCTGGTGTTCATGCAGTTCAACCGCGATGCGGAAGGAACGCTCACCCCTCTGGCGAACCGCAACATCGACACCGGCATGGGTCTGGAGCGCATGGCCCAGATCCTGCAGGGCGTGCCGAACAACTACGAAACCGATCTGATCGTTCCGCTGATTCACACCGCTGCCACGCTGGCCGGCGTCGATTACAGCCAGCTCGAGGAGAAGGGCCGCACCTCGCTCAAGGTGATCGGTGACCACAGCCGCGCCATCACCCAGCTGATCTGCGATGGGGTCACGGCGTCGAACCTGGGCCGCGGCTACATCCTGCGGCGCCTGCTGCGGCGGGTGGTGCGCCACGGTCGCCTGCTCGGCATCGATCAGCCCTTCCTGCGCACCATGGGTGAAGCGGCGATCGCGCTGATGGCGCCGGCCTTCCCGCAGCTGCTGGAGCGGCGTGATGCGATCCTGGCCGAGTTGGGCCGCGAGGAGGCCCGCTTCCTCGACACGCTCGAGCGCGGCGAGAAGCTGCTGGCGGAGGTGCTGGCCTCCCGCCCTGCCGCCATCAGCGGCGCCCAGGCCTTCGAGCTCTACGACACCTACGGTTTCCCGCTGGAGCTCACCGAGGAGATTGCCGAGGAGCACGGGCTCACGGTCGACCGTGACGGCTTCGAGGCGGCGATGGAGGCCCAGCGGCAGCGGGCCAAGGCAGCGGCCGTGAGTGTGGACCTCACCGTGCAGGGGGCGGTGGCGGCCGCGGCGGCCGACCTCCCCGACACTCGCTTCGAGGGTTATGGCGCCCTGGAGCATCCCAGCCAGGTGCTGGCGCTGGTGGTTAACGGCAGCCCGGCCGAGCGGGCGGTGGCGGGCGAGGCGGTGCAGGTGGTGCTGGATGCCACGCCCTTCTATGGCGAATCCGGCGGCCAGATCGGCGACCGGGGCCTGCTGCTGGGCGGCGTGCTCGGCAGCGAGGGCGCCGGCGACGCGGGCGTGATCGTGCGGGTGGAGGCGGTGAGCCGCCTGCGCAAGCAGTTCGTGCATCAGGGCCGGGTGGAGCGCGGCAGCCTGGGCCTCGGTGATCGGGTGATCGCCCGGGTCGACCGGGCCTGCCGCCGCCGCGCCCAGGCGCATCACACCGCCACCCACCTGCTGCAGGCGGCGCTCAAGCAGCTGGTGGATCCCGCGATCGCCCAGGCGGGTTCGCTGGTGGATTTCGATCGCCTGCGCTTCGACTTCCACTGCCCCCGCGCCGTGAGCCGTGAGGAGCTGGAGCGGGTCGAGGAACTGATCAACGGCTGGATCGCCGATGCCCACGAGCTGGAGGTGCAGGAGATGGAGCTGGAGCGGGCCCGCGCGGCCGGGGCGGTGGCGATGTTCGGCGAGAAGTACGACGCCCAGGTGCGGGTGGTGGATGTGCCGGGGGTGTCGATGGAGCTGTGCGGTGGCACCCACGTGGCCAACACCGCCGAGATCGGCCTGTTCAAGATCGTCAGCGAAACCGGCGTGGCGGCCGGCATCCGCCGCATCGAGGCGGTGGCGGGTCCGGCGGTGCTGGCCTACCTGAACGAACGCGAGGCGGTGGTGCGTGAACTGGGCGACCGCTTCAAAGCCCAGCCCGCTGAAATCGTGGAGCGGGTGAGCGCTATGGCCGAGGAGCTCAAGGCCACCGGCAAGGCCCTGGCCGCCGCCCGCGCCGAACTGGCACTGGCGAAGGCGGCGGCGCTGGCGGCCCAGGCGGAACCGCTCGGCTCCTTCCAGCTGCTGGTGGCCCGCCTCGATGGCGTGGAAGGCGCCGGTCTGCAGGGGGCGGCCCAGCAGCTGCAGCAGCAGCTGGGTGAGGGGGGCGCGGTGGTGCTGGGCGGCCTGCCTGATCCCGCCGACCTCACCAAGGTGATCCTGGTGGCCGCCTTCGGCGCGGCGGTGGTGCAGGCGGGCGCCAAGGCGGGCGCCTTCATCGGCACCATCGCCAAGCGCTGCGGCGGTGGCGGTGGCGGCCGCCCGGCCCTGGCCCAGGCCGGCGGCCGCGACGGCGCCGCCCTGCCGGCGGCGCTCGATGAGGCGCGCGCCGCCCTGGCCGCCGCCCTGGGCTGAGCGGGCTTTGAGGCGTATCGCGGTGGCCCGGTGACGGCAGAGCGGGCAACTTGAAGTGAATCGAGCCGCTTCCCGCTCTTTCCCAAGGCGCTGAGGTAGCGGCGCTCCTGATCCGACCGCAATGCCTCGCCTCTAAACACCTTCATCCGACCCAGACGCCCGCTTCTGGATGGCCGCTCTGTCTCAGGGGCGATCGGCCGCTCCACCTCCTGCTCCATCGGCTGTTCCACTGCGTTCGCCCACCGTTGATTGGGCACGGCCCGCTTCGGCACGGTCTGCGGCTGCATCAACGGCAGCCGCTTCCGGGCGTTCTGCGGTGAAGCCCAGCGTGGTGAAGAGCTGCTGCATCGCGCGCAGCAACTGGTTCTGCTGGGCCAGCCGGCTCGCCAGCTCCAGCCCCTCCAGCTCGGCCCGGCGGCCGCTTACCAGCTGCGCCAGCCGCTCCATCAGTTCTGGGTTGTCCTGCAGCAGCGGACCGATGTGCTCGCGGTTCACCTCCAGCAGCAGGCATTCCTCCTGAGCCTGCACCGTGGCACTGCGCGTGCTGTCGGTGAGCATCGCCATTTCGCCGAACAGGGCCCCCGCCTCCAGGCTGGCCACGTGAATCGGCGCTTCCCCAGATTTTTGCTTCCACACATCCACACTCCCCTCCACCACCTGATACATCGCCCCACCCCGATCCCCTTCGCGCACGATCACCTCTGCCGCCGCATAGCGCACGCAGCGGATGTGGCTGGCGAGGCGATCAATCTCTTCCTCATTGAGTGCTTTGAAGAGTGGATTGAGTGCCAGCAGGCGCCTGCGCTCCGCTTCGGCGCTGCTCACCGGCTGGCTCGTCTTCACCTGCGGAGCCTGGCGGCGCAGCTCGCGCACGGGATAGGGAATGCTCTGCCCTGCGCGCTCGAGCCGGTACCAGATCTGTTCGAGCAGATCGCTCCGCAGCGACAGCTGAGCGGCCAGACCACCGGGAGCCTGATACACCACGATGTCGTAGAGAATCGCGCTGTCGGCGAATTCCTTCACCCACACGATCGGCTCCGGCTCCGCCAGCACGCGCGGATGCTGACGCACGCTCTCCAGCAGCAGCTGCTTGGCCTGGGTGGTGGGGAAGGCGTAATCGAGGCCGATGCTGAAACGGTTGCCCATGAAGCCGAAGGCGCCATGGTTGCGCACCACCTCGGAGGTGATCTTGGTGTTGGGAACGATCACCAGGGTGCCGGTGAGATCCCGCAGGCAGGTGTCCCGCCAGTTGATCTCCACGATCACGCCGGCGGTGCCATCTTCGAGCCAGATGAAATCCCCCTGCTGGAAGTGCTCATCGAGCTGCAGTTCCAGGCCGGCGAACAGATCCTTGAGCGGTTCCTGGGCCGCCAGGCCGATCATGGCGGTGAGCACGGCCGAGGTGGTCACCAGGCCGAGCAGGTCGAAGCGGGCCAGTTCCTTGAACACCACCACGGTGGCCACCGTGCCGCTGGTCAGCATCAGCAGCTGCAGCAGGATTTCCGGTGGCCGGTTCCACAGCTTCAGGGCCGCCGGCACCTCCAGGCCCACCCACAGCAGCAGCCGGATCGCGGCATAGATCAACACCAGCTCATCGAGCAGGGCGAACCAGGGCCGGTAGCCCAGCGGCAGCACCAGCGGCGACAGCGAGCGGCTGATCGCCCACACCACCGTGGCCACCACCGGCAGCTGCAGGGGAAAGGCCGGCCAGCGCCCCGCTCTGCAGAGATTGCGGGCCATCAGCAGCAGGGCCAGGCTGCTGATGGCGATCAGCCACACCTGCAGCGGATGCATGGGGAGAGGGCGGTGGCGGAGAGTGCAGCCCCGCGAGGAGCGGGCCTGCCGGCAGCACCCTAGGGGTCATGCCGGCGGGGCACCACGAAGATCTGACCCCATGCGTCTGGAGGCGGCAAACAGCCGTTCAGGCCCCAAGCTTCAGAGGGGCGTGAGCGCCCTGCCCCACTGAAAGCCCTGCGATGCGTCGCGCCCTCTCCGCTCTCACCACCGCTGCCTGCCTGCCGGCCTGCCTGTTGCCCGCCTGCCTGCTGCTGGCGCGGCCGGCCCTGGCGCAGGCGCAGCCGCTTCGCTGCGACGGCACCACGCTGGAGGTGCGGGGCAGCGCCGAGCTGAAGCGGGCTGCCGACCGCTTGCGCTTCTCCCTGGAGCTGCAGTCAGAAGCTCCCGGCAACGATGCCGCCCTGGGCCAGCTCCAGACGCGACTGGCGGCCGTGCGCACCGC
Source organism: Cyanobium sp. ULC065 (assembly GCF_977927515.1). Next base: position 625,825 of record NZ_OZ376393.1, read on the forward strand.
CCTGCAGGCGTTGCAGGTGAGCGAGCTGGAGGTCACTTCGCCCACCACCTGGTCGCGGCCGGCCACCAAGCAGCAGCCGGCCGCGATCCAGGCCCGGCTGCAGGTGAGTGGCGAGCTCGCCCCGGCCCGGCTGCAGGCGCTGATCCGCCAGGTGGGCGGGCTGCCGGGGGTGCAGCTGGCGCCGGTGAACACCCAGCCGTCGGCGGGCGGTGATGCGGCCGCCCGGCGCCAGCTGCTCAAGGGGGCCTACCAGGACGCCCTCACCCAGGCGCGGGATCTGGCCGACGCGATTGGCCTGCGCACGGTCACCCCCTTGAGCGTGGTGCTTGAAGGCGGCATGCGCCCCATGCTGATGAAGGCCGTGGCCGCCGAGAGCGTGGGCTTCGATCCGGCCGAATTGCCCGGACCCGTGGATCGGCTGGCGCTGCAGGCCACTTTCTGCGCCCGCTGAACGCGCCAGGGGCTGCGCCTGCTCAGCGCGCCACAGGCTGCGCCCGCTGGCTCCGTCATGCTGATTTTCTGTAGCGATGACGGAGCCAGCCATGCTGTCGGGCCTTGCGCACAGCCTCTCGGGTCTGGAGCTGTTTCTGTTGCTGGCGATGGGGCACTTCGTCGGTGATTTCGCCCTCCAGAGCGATCGCATGGCAGTGGAGAAATGCAGGGGCCGGGATCACACCCTCCCCTGGTCGTGGTGGCTCACCGCCCACGCCGGCGTCCATGGCTTTCTGGTGGCCCTCCTCACTGGAATCGTCTGGTTGGGTGTGGCCGAGTGGCTGGTGCATGCCCTGATCGACTGGGGGAAATGCGCGGGCTTCTACAGGCTTGGCATCGACCAGACCCTTCACTTGCTCTGCAAGTTGCTCTGGGCGTTCAGCGCCGTGCATATCGCTGCCAGGTTGGCGCTCTCCTGAACCGGCCAGTGCCTGGTTCGCTGAGAGAAAGCGCAGCCGCCCGCGAACACGCGCAGGCGCTTCAGCGCGCCTGCAGGTAGGTGGTTTGCCGCAGGCTGGTTTCCAGGTGATCCATCAGGCGGCGGGCATCGCCGATGCCCAGCTGCCCCTGGGCGATCGCCGTCTCGCTGGCCATGCGCAGCCGCTCCAGCAGCAGCTGGGGGTCGTGCTCCATCGCCTGCAGCACCTCGGCATTGGTGTCGCCGCGCACCACGTGATCCACCCGGTAGCCGCCACCGGGCGCCAGGCGGATGTGCACGGCATCGGTGCTGCCGAACAGGTTGTGCAGGTTGCCCATCACCTCCTGGTAGGCACCGGCCAGGAACAGGCCGATCCAGTAGGGCTCACCGGGCCGCAGCGGGTGCAGTTCCAGCAGGGTCTTCACCTGGCCCCGGTCGATGAAGCGGGCCAGCTTGCCGTCGGAATCGCAGGTGAGATCGGCGAAGCTGCCCAGCCGGCCCGGTCGCTCGTCCAGCCGTTGCAGCGGCATCACGGGGAACAGCTGATCGATCGCCCAGGTGTCAGGCGCCGAGCGGAACACCGAGAGGTTGGCGTAATAGGTGGAGGCCAGGGCCGCCGGCAAGGTGCGCAGCTCCTGGGGAATCGGCGTTTCAGGCGGCAGCAGGGCCAGCCGTTCGGCGATCGCCTGGCAGCAGGCCCAGGTGAGCTGCTCGGCCAGGCCCCGCTCCGGCAGGCCCAGGTAGCCGAGGCGAAAGGCCGCCATCGCGTCGTCCTTGAACTTGAGGGCGTCGTTCCAGGCCTCCTGTAACCGCTCCAGGGCCAGGGCGATCGCCGCGGGGTCCGCGGCCGCCACCGCCTCGATCCCCGCATGGGTGTCACGCAGGTTGCGCAGGATCAGGGCCTCCTCGCCACTGGCCGCCGGCACGGCACCGGGAAGGCCGCTGGCCCCCAGCACGTCGAACACCAGCACCGAGAAGTGGCTGGCGAGGGCCCGGCCGCTCTCGCTCACCAGCGTCGGCACGGCGATGCCCGCGCTGTCGCAGCACTCCCGCACGGTGGCCACCACGTCGTTGGCGTAGTTCTGCAGCGAGTAGTTCTTGGAGGCGGCCGTGGCGGTACGGCTGCCGTCGTAGTCGACGCCCAGGCCGCCGCCCACATCCAGATAGCCCATCGGTGCCCCCAGCCGGGTGAGCGCGGCATAGATCTGCCCCGCCTCCTGGAGGGCGTCCTTGAGCACGGCGATGTCGTTGATCTGGCTGCCCACGTGGAAGTGCAGCAGGCGCAGCTCGCCCAGCAGGCCGGCGGCGCGCAGGGCCTCCACCGTGGCCAGCAGGTCGGGCACCGACAGGCCGAACTTGGCCTTCTCGCCCACCGAACTGCCCCAGCGGCCGGTGCTGCGGGTGGCCAGCTTGGCGCGAATGCCGATCAGCGGCGCCGCGCCCAAGTCGCGGCTGGCGCTGATGATCCGCTCCACCTCATCGGCCTGCTCGATCACCACCACCGGCTGCCGGCCGAGCCGCCGGGCCAGGATCGCCGTCTCGATGTAGCGCTGATCCTTGTAGCCGTTGCAGATCAGCAGCGCCTGGGGATCGTTCACCAGCGAGAGCGCGATCAGCAGCTCCGCCTTGCTGCCGGCCTCCAGGCCGAAATGCCACTGCCGGCCGCTTTCCACCAGCTGCTCCACCACGTGGCGCTGCTGGTTGCACTTCACCGGAAACACGCCCTGATAGCGGCCGGCGTAGTCGTACTGGGCGATGGCGCGCTCGAAGGCGCCGTGCAGCCGCTCGAGGCGGTCCTCGAGGATGTCGTCGAAGCGGATCAGCAGCGGCAGGCTGAGGTTGCGCCCCCGCAGCTCCTGCACCAGCTCCACCAGATCGAGCGAGCCGCCGCGCTCGCCGCGGGGCTGCACGATCACGTGGCCGCGGGCGCTCACGGTGAAATAGGGATCTCCCCAGGCTTCCAGGCCGTACAGGCGGCTGCTGTCGGCCACGCTCCAGGCCAGGCCCGACGGAGCGGCGGCAACGGTTTCAGCAGGCATGGGCACGGGGCTGGAAAAAAGCGGCCCAAGGCAGCTTAGTCAGCGGAAACAGGCCAGGTTCAAGGCGTCGCAGGCGTCAGCTCCCAGCCGAGTACGCTGCCACGCCCCCGTCCCGGGCGCCTCCTCTGCCCACCACCCGCTGCAGGCCGAGCGCCGGCCCCGCTGGGGCTCGGTACCTCAGCAGAAACAGGTCCAGCCGATGCCATGGCGCCCGCCCGCATCGGGGTTGCTTGCCAAGCGGCAGCCCCAGCGCGGACGATGGCCCCATTCCCCAGAGCAACTGCCATGGCCACCGAACGCACCTTCCTCGCGATCAAACCGGACGGGGTGCAGCGCGGGCTGGTGGGCGAGATCCTGGGGCGCTTCGAGCGCAAGGGCTTCAAGCTGGTGGGCCTCAAGCAGCTGGTGCCCAGCCGGGAACTGGCGGAGAGCCATTACGGCGTGCACCGGGAACGGCCCTTCTTCGCCGGCCTGGTGGCTTTCATCACCAGCGGCCCTGTGGTGGCGATGGTATGGGAGGGCGATGGTGTGATCGCCAGTGCCCGCAAGTTGATCGGCGCCACCAAGCCCCTGGAGGCGGAGCCGGGCACGATCCGCGGCGATCTGGCCGTGAACATCGGCCGCAACGTGATTCATGGCTCTGATGCGGCGGAAACCGCCGCTTTCGAGATTGGCCTCTGGTTCGAAGCCTCCGAGCTCAGCGATTGGACGCCGGCCGATCAGGTGTGGCGCGTCGAGCCCTGAGCCTTCATCCTGAGGGCCGTAACAGCGAGCTTGATGCCGCGCTCCGCCAGCCTGGCTGACGCCGCAGTTGTTTTCACCGGTGCGTCGCTGGTGGCGGTGTTAGGCCTTTCCGGCGGGGCCCCGGCCACCGTGCAATTGCCCCGGGTGATCGATGTGGCGGAGCGACCCGCCTTCATCAAGCCTCCCGGCCGAACGGAGCAGAAGGCCAACGCGGGCCAGGTGCTGCCTTCCCGCACGGAGATCCGCACCCAGCGCCCAGGTCGGATGCAGGTGCAGCTGGCGGATGGCAGCAGTTTCCGCCTCGGCGGTGATGCCCTGCTGCGGCTCGATCCGGGCGGCCCCTCCCTGAAGCGCGGCCAGATCATTGCCTGGATCGATCCGGACGGGACCCGCCTCCTTCCCCTCAGGGTTCGCACCCGGGTGGGAACGGCCTCGATTCAGGGCACCACGGTGTTCATCGAGGATTTTCCCAGCGAAGTTCATTTTCTGAGCTGGGAAGGAACCGTGCAGGTGAGCGCCAGCGATGGCCGCCGCTTCACTCTCAATAGTGGAGAGATCCTCACCGCCACCACCACAGGCACTTGGGTGGGCCCCCGCCGGCTCAGCGTTGAGGAGGCGCGCGTGCGCCGCCGCACCAGTGTGCTGATGAATGGCTTCTCCGCCCCAATGGCAACCTTGCCGGTGATCGAGCGCGAGCTAGGCCTCGACCGTTGAGGCTGCTCGGGCCGGGTCGGTGGCGGAGGCTCTGGTGGCTCGCCTTGGCCTTGCCCCTGCTGGCTGGCCTCGATCATGAGCCGCTCACACCCGCAGGCCAGGCCCTGCAGCTGGCCGATGGCCAGATCGCCGCGCTCTGGTTCCGGTTGCGCGGCACCCGCCCGGCTCCTCCGGATCCAGTGCTGCTGGCCATCGATGCTGAATCGCTCCAACTCGCGGCCCTGCTCAGGCCGGCCGACCGGGCTGCGTCGCCGCTGTGGCGGGAGATGGGCCCCTGGCCCTGGCGAAGGGCCCTGCAGGCGCAGGTGATCGCCAGGGTGCTGGAGCAGGGGGCGGCCAGAGTGCTCGTCAACATTGAATACAGCCAGCCCAGCCCGTTCGGGCCGGCCGATGACGCGGCCTTCCAGGCGGCTCTGGCGCCCTGGCGCGAACGGGTGCATCTGGCCGTCCGCTACGGGCGCACTGAACGGCAGGGGGTGGCGCAGGTGGTCCTGGCAAAGCCGCTGCATGGCCTCGGGGCACCCGGGCTGACGGTCCTGCTCCAGTCCCCGCAGGGGATGGCGGAGGCTGTGCCCGGGCAGGCCTGGCTCGACCAGCACCTGGCCGGTTTCCCGCTGCCCCACCCGCGCCCGATGGCCTTTCTGGTCAACGACCGGCCGCTGCCTCGGGCCCCGATGGGCCTGAATTACATCGGCCCCTCCGGCAGCCTGGCTCGGGTGCCCGCCTGGCAGGTGCTTGACACTCCCCCCGGCTTCTGGCGCGGCCGCACGGTGCTGTTCGGCGCCACCACCCCGGAGTTGGGGGATCAGCAGGAAACTCCCTTCGGTCCCCAGAGCGGCACCGAGGTGCTGGGAGTGGCGATCGCCAACGCCCTCTCAGGCCAGGGGCTGCACACGCTCCCATTGCCGATTGAGGCGGGGCTGCTGCTGTTCTGGGGGATCGGCGCCTGGTGGTGGCTCAGCCGCAGCAGCACCGCTGGTCACAGCCTGCTGATCACGTTGGTGATGATCGCGATGGCGCTGCTGGCCGGCTGGGGGCTCTGGGCAGGAGCGCTGCTGCGGTTGCCCCTGGCTGCCCTGCTGCTGGCCACGGTGGCGGGAGGGGGACTACTGGCGGTGGGGCAGGTGCTGGTGGAGGGCCGCGAACGGGCCTACCTCCACCAGTTGCTGTCGCGGCGTGTGTCGCCCGCCCTGCTGCACGACATCCTTCGCAACCCCGGCCCGATCTGGACCCAGGTCGGCGGCAGCCGCGCCCGCTGCGTGGTGCTGTTCAGCGATCTGGTGGGGTTCACCTCGCTGAGTGTCGACATGCCCGCCACCGAGCTCTTCACCCTGCTCAACCGCTACTTCGAAGTGATGGCCAGCGCCGTGCTGGCGGAGCAGGGCCTGCTCGACAAGTTCATTGGTGATGCGGTGATGGCGGAATTCGGCGTGCCCCGCAGCCGCGGCGATCGCGAGGAGGCCCGCGCGGCGGTGCGGGCGGCGCTGGCGATGCAGAGCGGCCTGCAGGCGCTCAACCGGGAGCTGGCGGCGGTGGGCCGGCCGCCGCTGCGCCATGGCATCGGTCTGCACGTGGGCGAGGTGACCGCCGGCAATCTCGGCGCGGCACAGCGGCTGGAGTTCACCGTGGTGGGGGCCACTGTCAACGTGGCCAGCCGGCTGGAGGGGCTCACCCGCCGCTATCCCGAGCAGCCGATCCTGATCAGTGGGGAGCTGCTGGCCCTGCTGCCCGGTGAGCTGGATGTGGTGCCTCTGGGGGCGCACACGCTCAAGGGCTGGCCCCAGCCGCTCGAGGTGTTCGGCCTGCGGGGTGTGTGCGGGCGGGTAAACGGTCCAGAATGTCTGGATGGCCCTTTTCCGTTGCCTGATCCGGGCGCGGGAGATTGACGGCGCCGTTCGCTTCGTCTGATTCAGGATTCGCCATGCCCGCTCTTGCTGCTTCCGCCGGTGATCTCCTGGCCGCTCGGCTGAGCCTGAATTCTCTGCTGCGCCCAGCCGCCCTGCTGAGCCTGGCGGCTGGGGCGGGTCTGGCTCTGTCGAGCTCCCCTGTGCGCGCCAACGAGAAGGCCACGGTGCGGGAGATTCTTGATGGCAAGGAGCTCTACATCGACGACCGTCAGGCAAAGGTGAAGCAGACCGCCATCACGCCGCAGGAGATCAGCACGAAGAACAGCCGCGCCCAGCTCGGTTTCGCCTCCGGCGCCGCCGGACGGCTCAACCGCTTCTCCCAGCTGCGGCTTGGCAGCACCTGCTTCCTGCTCAGCAAGGGCCAGGTGCTCGTCTCCGGCCCGCAGAGCGGCTGCACCCGCTCCTCACGGCTGAGCGTGCGCGGCACCAACTATGTGCTTCAGGTCGACGACGACGGCATCGCAGAGCTCTCGGTGCTGGAGGGCTCGGTGGAGGTGGAAGCGCTCCGGGACGGCACGCCGACCGGCGCCGCACCCACCACCGTGAACGCGGGTGAACGCCTGCGCCTCTCGCCCGCCGGTGTGGTGCTCGCCCTGCTGCGGCTCACCAGCGGTGATTACGGCTCCCTGATCAACGGACCGCTCTTTCAGGGCTTCGCCACACCCCTGCCGGCGATCGGGTCACTCGAGAGCTACATCCGCTCGTACGTGCCCGGGGTGTCGCTGCCCTCCGCGCCAGTGCCGGTCCCGTCGATCCCGAGTTTCGGTCTGCCGCGGTTGTTCTAGTGGGGACCCGGCCGTCTGCCGCGACTGCCCACCCCACCATGCCGGCCGGCACCGCTAGGGCGGCCGGCATGGTGGGGCGATGAAGCTGAGCACCCGGCGGCTGCCGTTGCTGTCGCTGGCGCTCGTGCTGGCGGTGGGGGCCTTGGGGGGGTGGCCACCGGGCCGCTGGCGCGCCTGGGAGCGCTCGATTGAGCAACAGCTGGTGCTGTGGCGCGGTCCGCGCCAGCCACCGGCGGCGGTGGTGGTGGTGGCGATCGATGACGCCACGCTGCAGCAGGGTGGCTGGTTCGTGAGCCAGAACCGCGCCACCATCCCCCCCTGGGCCCGCGGCATCGGCACCCTGCCCTGGCCCCGCACCGCCTATGGCCTGTTGGCCGAGCGGCTTTTGGAGGCAGGCGCGGCCGGTGTGGCGATCAATGTGGTGTTCGCCGGCCCCAGCAGCCAGGGCCCCGGCGACGACCGGGCCATGAACCGCCTGCTGGAGAAGCAGCGCGGGCGTGTGGCACTCGCGGCGGAGATGCTCGAACCGCAGGACCCGGAAGCAGGCAGCGGCCTCACCCTGGTGCGCCCAGAAGCCTTCCTGGCTGCGATCGGCGGCCCCGCCCAGCTTGGGCTCACCAATGTTCTGCCCCAGCAGGAGGGGGCGCCGGCCTTCCACCCCGAGGCCTATGGCCGCGGCCTGCTGCCGGCCAATGGGGTGGAGCCCTTTCCCTCTTTGGCTGGCACCGCGCTTCGGCTGCTGGGGCGGCCGAGCCTGCAACCCGACCAGCACCGCGCCCTCAACGTCTACGGCCCGGAAGGCACCTTCCTGCGCCTTTCCGCCTGGGAGGTGCTTGACCCGGAGCGCTGGCGCCGCCATCCTCGCCGCGCTGCCGTGCAGGGCGCCCTGGTGCTGGTGGGGCCGGTGGTGTCGCAAGGGGAAGGAGGCAATGCCACCCCGTTCGGCAACCTGTCAGGGTTGGAGCTGCTGGCTACCGCCACGGCCAACTCCCTGCAGGGCGATGGGCTGGCTCCGTGGCCGGAAGCCCCCCTGGCCCGGGCGTTGCTGGCGGCCTTGCCGGTGCTGCTGGTGGCGCTGGCGGCGTTGCGGGTGGCGGCGCTGCGCTGGCGGCTCCTGGCCCTGGGTGTGGTGCTGGTGGTGCAGCTGACGGCGGGGGCGGTGCTGCTCGCCCGCGCTTACCGCTGGCTGCCGCTGCTGGCGCCGGTCAGCGGCCTGGTGCTGCTGGGCTTGCTCTACGGCGGCGACGCCTACCTGCGCGAGGAGCGGGAACGGCGGCGCCTGAGGCGCACCTTCGAGCGCTACGTGGCTCCCAGTGTGGTGGCCGAGATCCTGGCCGATCCGGCGGCGGCCGATGGCATGCTGCGCGGCCGGCTGCGGCCGGTCACCGTGCTGTTCTCCGACCTCAAGGGCTTCACCCAGCTCACCCGCCTGCGCAGCAGCAACGGCGAGATCGAGCTGCATGTCCAGCAGCTCAACCGCTATCTCGGCGCCATGGTGGAGGTGATCACCGCCCACGGCGGCACCATCGACAAGTTCATTGGCGATGCGGTGATGGCGGTGTTCGGCGCGCCGCTCAGCCGGGGCCCGCAGGCGGAAGCCCTGGCGGCCCTGCGCTGCGCCACCGCCATGAAGGCCGCACTGGCGCAGCTCAACGCCCGCTGGGCCGAAGAGGGCCTGCCGCCCTTTGCCAGCGGCATCGGCCTCGCCAGCGGCGCGGTGATCGTGGGCCAGATCGGCAGCCCCCAGCGGCTCGAATTCACCGTGATCGGCGACACGGTCAACCTGGCCAGCCGCCTGGAGGGGCTCACCCGCCAAGTGGACGCCGGCCTGCTGTTCGATCAGGCCACCGCCGATCTGGTGGCGGAGGTGCTGCCGGTCCAGGGGCTGGGGGAACGCCCGGTGAAGGGGATGGAGGCGCTGCCGATCTACACCCTTGGCCCGGCGGTGCGCCCTGCGGAAGTCGGCGGCTGATCTGCGCGGCCACCCGCAAAAGCCCGGTCCCAGCGGAAGGGGGCCAGCAGTTCCGGCACCGCGGTGGAGCCCAGCAGCAGCGGCACCAGCAGCTCGGCGGTGATCGCGGCCAGCAGCACGCCGTTGCGGTAGTGGCCGGTGGCCAGCCACACCCCCTCGATCGGGCCGGCCCCCAGCAAAGGCGCCTCGTCCGGGGTGCCGGGCCGGAACCCCCACCAGCGCTCCATCGGCGGCCAGCCGGCGGCGGCCGGCAGCAGGGCGGCCAGGTTGTCCTCCAGCTGGCGCTGCCCCCGCGGCGTCAGCCCGTCCGCAAAGCCTGCCTGCGGCTCGGCGGTGGCCCCCACCACCACCAGGCCGTCGTCACGCGGCACCAGGTAGGTGCCGGGGCCGAACACCACCCGCCGCAGCGCCTGGCGCGGTCCCTGCAGCGACAGCATCTGCCCTTTGACCGGATGGACCGGAAGCGCGGGCAGCAGGTCGGCGCTCCAGGCGCCGCAGGCCAGCACCGCCTGCTGGCAGGCCAGGCGCCGCTCCTCCCCGTCGGCGCCCCGCAGTCGCACGCCGGTGAGGCGGCGATCGTGCAGCAGTTCCAGCACCTCGGCGCCCTCCTCGAAGGTCACACCCCGCTCCACGCAGGCGCGCTCCAGGGCCCGCATCAGCTGGCGGCGGTTGTCGATCTGGCCGTCCTGGGCGAACAACAGGCCGGCCTGGAAGCTGGGTCCGATGCCGGGCACCTCCGCCTCCAGCCGCGTGCGATCGAGCGCTTCCCCCAGCGCGGCCGTTGGGTAGGTGTCGCGCTCACCGACGGAACGGAAGGGCACCACGATGCCGCAGGCACGCAGGCCGCAGCGCAGGCCGCTGTCGGCTTCGATCTGGGCCACCCAGGTCGGAATTTGCTCCAGGCTGGCCTGGCCGAGGGCGAGCAGCGGGCCGCTGAGCCCCTCGGCATGGGGGGCGAGCATGCCGGCGGCCACGAAGCCGGCCGCCTCGCTGCGCCGGCGGCTGAGCACCTTCACCGCCAGACCCTGACGGGCACATTGATGGGCGACGGCCAGGCCGATCAGGCCGCCGCCGAGGATCAGGAGTGGGTCGCTGGCCGCTGCCGGCATGGCTGGGCGGGGAGATCGCACAGCTATCTAGTGTTCCAGCCGGCGGCACAGCCAGGGCAGGCTCAGGCCCTGCAGGCTGAGGTTGAGGAACACCACCACGAAGATCAGTCCCTCCACCAGATCCTCCAGCCGGGGCAGCTCGGCGGCGGGGATGCCGGGCAGGGAGGGCAGGGCCTGGGTCACGCTGTAGCCCAGGGCGATCGGCACCGCCCCGCGCAGTCCGCACCAGGCGATCAACACGCCTGCCTGCCAGTCGAAGGGCGACCAGGGCTGAAACACCCACACGCTCAATGGCCGGGCCAGCAGCATCAGTCCGAGGGCCACCAGCGCTCCGGGCAGGGCGGCGCCGGGGAGGCTGCTGGCATCGATCAGCACACCGAACAGCAGAAACACCGTGATCTGCATGGTGGTGTTGAAGGGCTCCAGGCTGTGCTCGAGCAGTTCCGGCGTGATCAGCTTGTTCTCGTAGATGTTGTTGGCCAGAAACAGACCCGTCACGTAGGTGGCGATGAAGCCGGAGCCCTCCAGCAGGGTGGCGAAGCCGTAGGAAGCCAGGGCGATGGAGATGCCCACCACCAGGATCTGGTCCTTGCTGGTGATCAGGTGATTCAGCGCGTACTGGGCCAGATAGGTGAGAATCAGGCCCACCAGAATGCCGCTGCCCACGCTCTTGATAAAGCCCTGGAGCTGATCCAGCAGGGCTCCACCTTCGCTGCCCCCCTGGCCGGTGAGCCCCACGATCAGAAACAGGAACAGGATCGCCGCGGGATCGTTCACCGACGATTCGAACTCCAGCAGTGAGCGCACCCGCACCGGAATGCGGTTCTGCACCGCCCGCAGCACGCTGAGGGTGGCGCCGGCGTCGGTGGAGCCGAGGCAGGCTGCCACCAGCAGCGCCACGCTCAGGGGAATGGGTTGGCCCAGACCATGGAACACCGCCCAGATCAGGCCTCCGAGCAGCAGCGACGACACGGCCACGCCGCCCACCGCCAGCAGCACGCCGTAGCCCAGGAAGCCCCGGATGTGCTGGGTGTCGGAGTTGAGCCCGGCCACGAACAGCAGCATGCTCAGGGTCACGGTGTGCAGGGCCTCCACCGCCTGCACCGTCAGTAGTCCGGCGCTGGGCTGGATGGCGACGCCCAGCACCAGGATGCCGAGGATGGCAGGCACCCGCAGCTGCAGGGCCAGCCGGCTGGCCACCAGGGTGGCCAGGTAGGTCACGGCGATGGCGGCGAGCACGCCATGCAGCGGAATCTGCAGGCCGGCGGCGATCGGCTCTGGTGCGGTCATGGGTGGTGCCCAGGGGTGCGGGTTGGGGGCAGCGGCGCTGGCAGCGCGGCGAACCAGTGGAACAGGAACGGGGAGAGCAGCAGCAGGCAGAGCAGGTTGGGCAGCACCACCAGGGCCTCCAGCAGTTCGGCCACCTGCCAGAGTCCATCGCCGCTGCCGGGGGCCAGCAGCACCAGGGCGCCGCACCAGCAGCCGCGGAACAGTGGCCGCCAGCGCAGGCCTGTAAGAAACACCAGACAGCGCTCCGCCACGACGCTGGCGGTGAGGATGGTGCTGAAGGCGAACAGCACCAGCGCCAGATGGCTGATCCAGAGTGAGCCGGGGCGTGCCCAGGTCATGGCGGCGTTCACCACGCTGAACGGATCGCCGCCGCTGCGGTAGGCGCCGCTGGCGATCACCAGCAGGCCGATTGCGCTGCAGACGGCGGTGTCCACCAGGTTTCCCAGCATGGCCACCGTGCCCTGGCGGAGCGGATCGGCGGGCCAGGCGGTGGCCTGCACGATGGCGGCGCTGCCGGTGCCGGCCTCATTGGAGAACACCGCCAGGCGCACGGCGGCACTCACCGTCACCGCCACGCTGCCGCCGGCGATGGCGCTGGGGGCGAGGGCTCCGTCCAGCACCTGTACGAGCACCTGCTTCAGCTGGTCGAGGTGGTCCAGCAGCAGCACCGCCATGGCCAGGCCGTAGCCCAGCACCATCAGCGGCACCAGCACCACGGCCACGCGGGCGACGCGTTTCAGTCCGCCACTGATCACCGCCGCTGTGGCCAGGCCCACCACCAGGCCGGTGAGCAGGGGCGGACTGCCCAGGTCGAGGGCCATCACCCGGGCCAGCTGGCGCACCTGCAGGCCGTTGGAGGAACCGAAGGCGGAGACCACGGTCATCGCTGCGAACACCGTCGCCAGCCAGCGCCAGCGCCGGTGCAGGCCGCGGCGGATGGTGAGCATCGGCCCCGCCAGCACGCTGCCATCGGCCAGGGGGCGGCGGAACTGGACGGCCAGAACCGTCTCCGCAAACTTGAGGGCCATGCCCACCAGCGACACCGCCCACAGCCAGGCCAGCACCCCGGGCCCGCCCAGGCTGATCCCCAGGGCCACGCCGGTGATGTTGCCGATCCCCACGGTGCCGCCCAGGGTCACCAGAAAGGCGCTCCAGCTGTCCAGCTCGCCCTCTGCAGCCCCAGGGGCGGGGCCGGGGTGGCGCAGGGCCCGCCAGAGCTGGCGCAGGCCGAAGGGAATCAGCCGCCAGGGCGCGAAGTTGAGCCCCAGGCAGAGGAACACCGCCACGAAGCACACCCAGTCCACCAGGAGGTCCCAGACGAACTGGTGGATCGTTGCAACCAGTTCCATAGGATCGGCCCTGATTGGCAGGCGATGGGCTCATGGTGGCTGATGGGACGGCACACGCTGAAGCAACCGGACCCTGGGAGGCCGTGATCGGCCTGGAAACCCACGTGCAGCTCGGCACCGCCAGCAAGATCTTCACGGCCGCCTCCACCAGCTTCGGCGACGACCCCAACACCCACATCGACCCTGTCGTGCTGGGCCTGCCGGGCACGCTGCCGGTGCTCAATGAGAAGGTGCTGGAGTATGCGGTGAAGGCGTCCCTGGCGCTCAACCTGCAGGTGGCCGAGCACAGCAAGTTTGACCGCAAGCAGTATTTCTATCCCGATCTGCCGAAGAACTACCAGATCTCCCAGTTCGATCAGCCGATCGCCGAAAACGGCTGGATCGAGGTGGAAGTGGCCGAGAAGGGCAAGGACACCTACCTGAAGACGATCGGCATCGAACGTCTGCACATGGAGGAAGATGCCGGCAAGCTCGTGCACGCCGGCAGCGACCGTCTGGCGGGCAGCACCCACTCCTTGGTGGATTACAACCGCGCCGGGGTGGCGCTTGCCGAGATCGTCAGCAAGCCCGATCTGCGCACCGGCCGGGAGGCGGCGGAGTACGCCTCTGAGATCCGCCGGATCATGCGCTATCTCGGCGTCAGCGACGGCAACATGCAGGAAGGTTCGCTGCGCTGCGACGTCAACATCTCCGTGCGCCGCGGGCCTGATGAACCGTTCGGTGTGAAGGTGGAGATCAAGAACATGAACTCCTTCTCCGCCATTCAGAAAGCCTGCGATTACGAGATCGCGCGCCAGATCAAGGCGATCGAGGCCGGTGAGCCGATCCACCAGGAAACGCGGCTGTGGGATGAGAGCAAGCAGCTCACCAAGAGCATGCGCAGCAAGGAGGGCAGCAGCGACTACCGCTACTTCCCCGAGCCCGATCTCGGCCCGATCGAGGTCACTCCGGCGCGGCGCGAAGCCTGGCGGGCCGAACTGCCCGAGCTGCCGGCCGCCAAGCGTCACCGCTACGCCGAGCAGCTGGGGCTGTCGATTTACGACGCCCGCGTGCTGACCGAAGAGCGGGGCATGGCCGAATACTTCGAAGCGGCGGTGGCGGCCGGCGCCGATCCCAAAGGCGTGGCCAACTGGGTCACCGGCGACATCGCCGCCTATGTGAATGCCAACCGCCTCTCGCTGGCGGAGCTGCCGCTCAAGCCGGAGCAGCTGGCTGAGATGGTTCAGCTGATCGAATCCGGGGTGATCAGCGGCAAGATCGCCAAGGAACTGTTGCCGGAGCTGCTGGAGAAGGGCGGCTCCACCAAGGCGATCGTGGCCGAACGGGGCCTCGGCATGATCAGTGACCCGGCGGCGATCACGGCGATCGTGGAGGAGCTGCTGGCGGCCCATCCCGAGGAAGTGGCTGCCTTCCGTGGCGGCAAGAACAAACTGCAGGGCTTCTTCGTGGGGCAGCTGATGAAGCGCACCGGCGGCAAGGCCGACCCCAAGCTCGCCAACCAGATCCTGATCGCCAAGCTGAACGGCTGAGGTCCGAGCCTGAAGCCTCGCTGAGTGTTTCGGGCCTGGACACTCCCTGCGTCCACCGCCAGAGGGGGAGAGTCTTCTGGGTCGCTGGGGCTGCTTTGCGCTGAGCCTTGAGCCTTGAGCCTTGCTGGGCCTGATGTCCTGCTGAGCCGCTGAGCCGCTGGAGTTGGGGTCCAACGGCTCTTCTAGCCGCACCGCCAGTCGCGTCGGCTGTTCCTTCAGGCGTGCTGAGCGCTGGTGGCTGATGGAGCCGCCGGCCAGGTGCCGTGGCGTGCCACCTCCGGTAGTAGGGCCTCCCCCGCCACGGCGCTGAATCACAGCTCGCTTCCCCTCTTGCTGGCTCGCCATGGTCCGGCTTGAAGCAACGCATGAGGAAAGACTTTGTAAAACCTGAGAAGACCGTGTATGTTTGGTGTCGATTGGCACAGTCTTCCGGCCATTGCCGGGCTGCAGCCCTCCTCGGGCGGCCCATGTCCTGAAAAATCCATGAGAGCGGGTCTCTCGGTTCACGCCTGAAGGCCAGCCGTCGACTCCACGGCGTTTCCGCCCTCAGGGGTGCAGCACCCTCCGGCCCTTTCACGAAAAGCATCATCTGATTAGCCATGCCTGCAGCTTTCGACACTCGCGCCAGCCACGACCAGCGTTTCAGCGCCTGGCTCACCAACCCCGACACATTGACAACTGCTCGCCCATCGGGCAACAGCATCACCGCAGGGATCCCCTGGGTTCACGTCGATTTTGACGGCCACGTAACGGGGCCGACTGAAGTCACAACTTCGTCCCGGTATGCAACGACAAACAGCGGTTACACGCTGGATCAGCGCCGCCAAGTGCTTGAGGCTCTCGACAGCGCCTATGCCCCGTTCAACGTCAGGTTCACGACGGACCCCAATCCATTCCCCGGCGCCGGGCCCTATGCCGGGAGGTTGCTGGTCGGGGCAACCATGACCAGGAATGGCCTTGGCCTCTCTGGCGTGCCTGGAATTGCCCTGTCGAACTCATTCAGAAGCACAACCAGCAACCCTATCGCCGCCGTTCAGTGGAACACAAACCCACGGAACGCGGCAATCTCGTCGCTCACCGTCAGCACCGTAGGCTTTTTCGCCGCTCACGAAATCGGCCACACGCTTGACTTGCGGCACAAAGGGCTTCTGGCCTCCAGCACGCAAGCGGCTGAGGAGTATTACGACGGCCATGCCACGGCAGCCGGCAACCGCTGGTTTCCGCTCATGGGGAAAGCCCCGGTCGGCGTGAATGTGTTTCCGCAGTGGAGCAAAGGCGACTATTTCAGGAACGGCCGCGGCGCCTCCAACACCGTTGACGAAGTGGCTGCCCTGACCGCTCGCCTTGGCGCCAGGCCTGACGATTTCGCCGACTCGATCACCAGCACCCTGCCAACTCGCAGCGTGGGTGACGGTCGGTTTGTGTCTGGCACCATCGGCACCAGAACTGATGTGGACATTTTCAGGATCCAATGGAACGGCGGGCCGCTCAGTCTTCGGGTTGATCCCGCTGGTGCTGTCGCTTCTTCCCCTCAATCGCAGATTGCCTACGGCGCGACCGACGACGTAAGCGGCCTCAACTTACAGATGGACATTCTCAGGAGCGACGGCACCGTGGCGTTCACGTCATCGCCAACCAACAGCAAAGGCGCGGCTTTTACTGATCTAAACCTATCGGCTGGCACGTATTTTGTCCGCGTGGATGGTGTGGGGGAGGGCAGCTTTGCCGGCCCCAACAGCACGGGCTTCGATGACTACGGATCTCTCGGCGGTTACATGCTGAGCGGACTGATGTAATGAACGCCCGCCTCTAGTCGCAGAGCCAGTTGCGTCGGCTGTTCCTTCAGGCGTGCTGAGCGCTGGTGGCTGATGGAGTCGCCGCTCAGGTGCCGTGGCGTGCCACCTCCGGTAGGAGGGCCTCCCCCGCCACGACGCTGAGTCACAGCTCGCCTCCCCTCTGGCTGGCTCGCCATGGTCCGGCCTGAGGCAACGCATGATGAAAGGGTTTGTAAAGTCTGAGAAAATCATGTATGTTTCCTGGCGATTGGCCCACTCTTGCGGTCATTGCCCAACTGCAGCCCTCCTCGGGCGGCCCATGTCCTGAAAGATCCATGAAAGTGGGTCTCTCGGTTCACGCCTGAAGGCCAGCCGTCGACTCCACGGCGTTTCCGCCCTCTGGGGAGCAGCACCCGCCGGCCCTTTCACGAATCACCGCAGCGAACCCCACGTGACCACCGCTCGCCCCGGCCTCCCCGGCCTCCCCACCCCGTTTCCCAGCCCAACGGGGCAGCCGGTTGCAGTCAGCGCCGTTCTGGATGGCGCCGCGTCGTGTCTATTCGTGGTGTTCGCGATCAGCGCCCTCACGCTGTTCCTGCCGCTCGATCCCACCAATCCCACCTGGCAGTTGCGAGTGGTCGGCGGTGTGATCCAGGCCGCTCCCCTGGCTCTGGTGGGCTTTCTGCTGCTGCATGGGGCGGCCCATCTCGATCCGGAGCGCTCCCGCTACACGTTGCGATTAGCCACGGCGCGGCAGCGGGCCCTGGCGGCGGCGTTGGGTTTCGTCCTGCTGGTCCCCCTGCAGGCCACCGCTCTCTGGACACTGTTCACCGCAGATGCTGATCAGCTCGCCCAGCGCAGGGCCAGCACCGAAGCCACGTTCGTGGCCCTGCGCAGCGCTGTCGGTGAGGCCACCACGCCCCAGGAGCTGCAGCGGGAGATGCGGGTGCTGCGAGGCCCGGCCATCAACGATCAGCAGCTCGATCAGCCGATCGCGGCCCTACGCACCCAGACCATGCGCAACCTTGACCGCACCCAGGCGGTGATGGACCAGAAATTGCGTGGCCCCGATCAGAAGGGGATCATCGAGCTGGTACAGAACGGCATTCGGATTGGCGTGTCCGGGCTGGCCTTTGCCTTTGCCTTCGCGCTAGGCGCGCTCCAGTGCCGTCCTGCGAGCGCACGGCGGTGCCGAAGCGTCATGGGGGTGTTTTCCCGCCCGCGTTCGCGTGACCTCGTGCCGTCTCGCGTGCCGGCCTCCTCCGTCACCACCCGGCGTTAAGCGCTTCCAGCCTGCTGCGGCTCCAGCCAGTTTTCACAGGCGAGCAAGGGCTTAGCGCCTTTCGCCCGTCGCCTCCAGCCCGAGCGCCCGCCCCAGCTGGCTCGCCAGACTTTCGGCCCCTTGGCGGTTGTCGATCAGCACATCGGCAAGCGAGCGCTTGCGCTCCAGCGGCCACTGGGCCGCGATCCTGGCGTCGGCGTCGGCAGCCGTGGTGCCATCGCGCGCCAGCAGACGTGCCCGTTGTTCGGCTGGTTCACAGTCCACCAACCAGATTTCCGAGCAAAGCGACTCCAGGCCGGCCTCGAAGAGGAGAGGGATCATCAGCACCACCGCCGGTTCCTGGGCAAGGCCCGCCAGCTCCTTGGTAAAGCGCTGGCGCACCAGCGGGTGCACCAATCCTTCCAGCCAACGGCGCTCCACTGGATCGCTGAACACCAGCCGACCGAGAGCCCGCCGATCGAGCGTCTCAGCGGGATCCGCTGCGGCACCTTCAGCACCTTCGGCACTGCCGTCTTCGCCAAGCCGCGGCACCAGCACCTGGGTGCCGAAGCGTGCCACCACGGCTTGGCTGCCGGCGGTTCCGGGAGCGAGCGCCTCCCTGGCGAAGAGGTCAGCATCAAGCACCGGCACTGCGAAGCGGGCCTGCAGCAACTGGGCCACGGTGCTCTTGCCCGTGGCGATGCCGCCGGTGAGGCCGATGCGGCGCTGGTGTGTGGCCATCAGGCTGGCCTCAAGTCGCAGGGTGACGTTGGAGCGTTGGTCTCCCGCCGGCCCTCAACGGCTCGCTTCGGGGAACTCGAGCAGTCAGCTGACGCTGCATGTGCTTGAAGAGTTGAACGGTGAACCCACCGGCATCCAGTTGGGGGATAGCCATCTTTCCAGCGAGGCTGTAAACCGGCCAGCCCATCCTTACGCATTCGTGCCATCAAATTAATTGACTGTTTCGATCGTGAAGTGTGCAGTGATGAGCTCAGTGTTGAACTGCTCGATCGGACAATCCTTGATCGACGGCATTTTCTCTCCGGAAAGCACCCGGCACATCGCGCTTGAGTGCAGTTCAACGGAAGCACGCTAAGTTCAGCCACAATCAGATGTCAAAAGCGTTCGTTTTCGTTCAATCGCCACCTGAATATAATCTCAGATCACCCGCTTTCTGCGTCGAAACAAAATAATATGGCCGCGGACCATGCTAGCACCAAAAACCAATCAAGTTCATGCCAGTTCATGCCGGCCAGAGTGTGGCTGCATGCTTTTCATCATGTGCTCAAGTGGTTTGGCCAGGCCACACGCCCTCGGCTGGCTGCCTCCCGCCCCCGAAGATGGCAACAGCTCCACCCGGCGTCCCATGACCCGCATCCCCGCCCCCTGGCAGCCCGTGCCCGGCGGTCTCACCGCCCCCAGCGGTTTCCTGGCGGCGGGCAGCACGGCCGGGCTGAAGGCCTCCGGCAAGCCTGATCTCTCCCTGTTGCTGGCACCGGCAGGGGCGGTGTGCGCCGGCAGCTTCACCACCAACCGGGTGCGCGCTGCCTGCGTGGATCTCTGTGAGCAGCGGCTGGCGGCCAGCGGCGGCCGGGCCCGCGCCGTGCTCACCAATTCAGGCCAGGCCAACGCCTGCACCGGCGCGCGCGGCCTGGCCGACAGCCTCATCGCCACCGCCGCCCTCGCCGCCCGGCTGGAGCTGGCGCCGGAGCAGGTGCTGATCTGCTCCACCGGGGTGATCGGCGTGCCAATCCCGATGGACCCATTGATCGCGGGCCTCGATTCCCTGGTGGCGGCCCTCAGCCCCGAGGGCGGCGCTGCCGCCGCCACAGCGATCCTCACCACCGATCTGGTCGACAAGCAGATCGCCCTGGAGGCCAACCTGGGCGGGCGGCGCGTGCGCCTCGGCGGTATGGCCAAAGGCTCTGGGATGATCCACCCCGCCATGGCCACCATGCTGGGCTATCTCAGCTGCGATGCCGGCGTGCCGGCCGAGCTGTGGCGGGGCATGGTGCAGCGGGCGGTCGACCGCTCCTTCAACGCGATCACGGTGGACGGCGACACCAGCACCAACGACACGTACCTGGCCTTTGCCGCCGGTGAACCCCTGAGCCCCGAGCACTACGAGGCGCTGGAGGCCGGCCTCACGGCGGTGTCGCAGCACCTGGCCCGGGCGATCGCCCGCGACGGCGAAGGCGCCAGCTGCCTGATCGAGGTGCAGGTGAAAGGGGCCGCCAGCGAGGCCGGCGCCCGCGCCATCGCCCGCACCATCTGCGGCTCCTCGCTGGTGAAGTGCGCCATCCACGGCCGTGATCCGAACTGGGGCCGCATCGTGGCGGCGGCGGGCCGCGCCGACGTGCCCTTCGATCCCGAGGCCGTGGCGCTCTGGCTGGGGGAGCACCAGCTGATGGCCGCCGGCCAGCCCCTGCCCTTCGATCGCCCGGCCGCCTCCCGCTACATGGCCGATCGCGCCGCCGGCGCCTATCTCGAAGACGACACCGTGACCATCCGCCTGGTGGTGGGCGACGGCCCCGGCCACGGCCTGGCCTGGGGCTGCGACCTCTCGGATCAATACGTGCGCATCAACGCCGACTACACCACCTGAATCCCGCTGGTACCAGCGGCTTGCGTGGGTCTTTGCTCGCGTTGGATCGCTAGGGTCAGCGCACCGATTTCTGGCCCGATGGCGATTCAGCTGCGTGAATCCCGGATGCATGTCATCCGCTGGATTCTCACCACCGGCTGGCTGTTGATCATCGCCTCGCTGTTCTACGACCCCTGGAGCTCCGCGCTCACCGAGCCGGACCACCCCTGGAGCCCCTTGCGCCTGAGTGAGGCCTGCGTGCCGGTGCAGGACCGTTGCCTCGGCGAGCAGCCTTATCCGCTCGGCACCACCCTCTTCTGGGGGGCGGTGGTGCCGTCGGCGATCTTCATCCTGCTGGTGTTCGGCCATGAGCTGTGGCGGCGCATCTGCCCGCTCTCCTTCCTCTCCCAGATCCCCCGCGCCCTGGGCCTGCAACGCCAGATCGCCAAGCTCAATCCCCGCACCGGTGAGCGACGCCCCCAGCTGGCCAAGGTGCCCGCCGATTCCTGGCTGGCCCGCCACTACTCCAGCGTGCAGTTCGGCTGGCTGTTCGCGGGCCTCTGCGGCCGCATCCTTTTCTTCAATGCGGATCGCCTGGTGCTGGCCGCCTGGCTGCTGGGCACGATCGCAGTGGCGATGGTGGTGGGTTGGCTGTACGGCGGCAAGGCCTGGTGCCAGTACTTCTGCCCGATGGCGCCGGTGCAGAGCGTGTTCTCCGCCCCCTCCGGGCTGCTGGGCAGCAAGGCCCACCTGAGCGAGCAGCCGATCACCCAGTCGATGTGCCGCACCACGCTGCCCGATGGCAGCGAGCAGAGCGCCTGCGTGGCCTGCCAGCAGCCCTGCATCGACATCGACGCCGAGCGCATGTACTGGGCGCGGATCACCACGCCGGCCTTCGCCTTCGAGCGTTATGGCTACGTGGGGCTGGTGCTGGGCTACTTCCTCTACTACTACCTGTACACCGGCAGCTGGGGCTACTACTTCTCCGGGATCTGGGTCCGCCAGAGCGACCAGCTCGCCACCCTGCTCAGCCCCGGGCTGTTCCTGTTCGGCCAGGCCATCCCCATCCCCCGCCTGGTGGCGGTGCCCCTGGTGCTGGGGCTGTTCACCTGGCTGGGGGTGGTGGTGGGGCGCTGGATCGAAGCCGGTGCGCGCTCCCGCGAACGACGCCTTGCCGCCCGCACCGGTGCCATGCCGCTGCCGCCGGAGCAGCTCCGCCACCGCATCTTTGTGGTGGCCACCTTCCTGGTGTTCAACTTCTTCTTCCTGTTCGCGGGTCGGCCGCTGCTGCGGCTGCTGCCGCCCTGGGTGCAATACCTCTTCGACGGCGCCCTGGTGGCCGTCAGCACGCTTTGGGTGTACAAGGCCTGGCGCCGCAACCCCGAGATCTACAGCCGCGAGAACCTGGCCAGCCGCTTCCGCAAGCAACTGGAGCGCCTCCAGCTCGATGTGGGCCGCTTCCTCGATGGCCGCACCCTCGGCGACCTCAACGCCCACGAGGTGTATGTGCTGGCCAAGGTGCTGCCGGGCTTCAGCAGCGAGAAACGCCACGAGGCCTACAAGGGCGTGGTGCGTGAGGCGCTTGAGGAGGGCTACGTGAGTGTGGCCACCAGCCTGGAGGTGCTGCAGCAGATGCGCCGCGAGCTCGGCATCTCCGATGAGGAGCACGAGCAGCTGCTCGAAGAGCTGGGGGTGGAGGATCCCACCCTGCTCGATCCCGCCAACCGCCGCAGCCTGGAGGATCAGGTGCGGCTCAGTGGCTACCGCAAGTCGCTCGATCGACTGATGCGGCTGCAGAGCCGTGCGCAGGAGCAGGGTGACACCAAGGCGATCCGCTCGCTGCGTCGCCGCTACGGCATCACCGCCGCGGAGGAGGAGGAGATTCTGGGCGGGCTGTCGCCGCAGGCCAGCGCCGTCCAGAAGGCTGAGGTGCTGCTGCAGCGCCTGCCGGAACTGATCGAGGCCTTCCGCGCCCTGCAGCAGCCGTCGCTGCCGGAGGCGCCGGTGGTGCGCGCCCTGCTCAGCGGGCACATCCGCCACCGGGAACAGCTGAGCCTGCGGGCGATCCTGTGGGCCCTGGCCACCCTGCAGCAGGATCCTGTCGTGCCCGCCCTGGTGGCGGATCTGCAGAGACTGTCGCCGTTGGTGCTGCTGGAGCTGCTGGAGCAGGAGCCGTGGCAGGAGCGCCTGCCGGCGGAGGTGCTGGCGGCACTCACCCAGCCGGGCACAGGCGCCAGCTGCTCGCTGGTGGTTCCCCTGCCGGTCACCCTGCACCACCTCGACACCCTGCTGCAGGACCGCAACCCGCTGATCCAGGCGTCCGCCCTGTTCCTGATCGCCCGGCTGGACGGCCAGAAGGGCCAGGCCCAGGCAGCGGCGCTGCGCGGTGGCGCGTCCGCCCCGCTGCTGGCCAGCACGGCCGAGCGCCTGCTGGCCCAGGGCGATACGCCGCCCAGCCTCGAGGCCTGCCCTGAGCTCGAAAAGCGGGTGGTGCTGGCCACCTGCGAGGCGTTCCGCGGCCTCCACCTCGACACCATCAACGCCCTGGCGGAGGTCTCTGAGCTGCGCCTTTACAGCGCCGGCGCCCTGATCACCGAAACCGGCGACACCTGCCGCGAACTGCTGTTGCTGATCGAAGGCGAAGCCCTGGTGCACTACCGCGATGGCGACCCCAGCGCTGATGGCCCAGGCACCCGGCAGGAGCGCTTCCGGCCGGGCCAGATGCTCGATGAGCTCGAGGTGCTCACCCACAGCGCCACGGAGAACACGATCACGGCGGCGCAGGAGGGCACGCGCCTGCTGGCGGTGCCGGTGGATGGCTTCGATGCTCTGCTCGATCGCGATCAGGACTTCGCCAAGCGCGTGCTCGAACTCGAAACGCGTCAGCTGCAACGCTTCATGGGCACCCTCCCTGCTGCGGTGGCCGGCTGAGCGCCGTCATCCCCCTGCGAGCACTGTGCCCGCTGGATCAGCCGAACACATTCAGGAAGCGCTGGATGATCACCGCATTGCTGATGTCCACGAAGAAGCCCGATACCAGCGGCACCACGATGAACGCCCGCCGTGCCGCCCCATACTTCTGCGCCACCGCCGACATGTTCGCCATCGCCGTGGGTGTGGCACCAAGTGAAATGCCGCCGAAACCGGCGCAGATCACGGCCGCTTCGTAATCGCGGCCCATCACACGGAACACCACGAACAGCGCGAACAGGAACGACACCACGAACTGGGCGGTGAGGATAGCGATGATCGGGCCCGCCAGCGAGGCGATGGTCCACAGCTGCAGGCTCATCAGCGACATTGTCAGGAAGATGCCCAGGGCGATGTCGGACACGATGGCCAGGGATCGCGCCGGCGCCAGCTCGCGCACCTTCACCAACCGCGGCACGGTGTTGGTGAGAAAGATCGCTGCGAACAGGCAGCACACGAACAGGGGCAGATTGCTGCCCACGGCCTGCAATCCCTCGAAGAGCAGTTCACCCAGGCCCAGGCTCATGTTGAGCCAGAAGAGGGTCCGCAGCAGCGTGAAGTAGGTGACCCGTTCGAGCGCGTTGCTCTCGGCGGCGGCGTCTTCCACCACGCAGGGTGGGGGCTGGAGCTTGTTGCGCTGGATCAGCAGCCGGGCGATCGGCCCGCCCATCAGCGAGGCGAGCACCAGGCCGAAGGTGGCGCAGGCCACGCCGATTTCCAACGCATTGCTGATGCCGTGCGTTTCCGCGAAGCGGGGAGCCCAGGCGATGGCGGTGCCGTGGCCGCCCAGCAGCGACACCGAACCGCCCAGCACCCCCACCAGGGGATTCAGGCCCAGCACTGTGGCTACGCCGATGCCGGTGAGGTTCTGCAGCAGCATGAACACCACCGTGGTGGCGATCAGGATCAGCAGGGGTCGTCCGCCGGAGAGCAGGGTGCGGATGTCAGCGTTGAGGCCGATCGCCGCAAAGAAATAGAGCAGCAGAAAATCACGGGTGAGCAGGTTGAAACCGATCTCCACCCCGGAAATCGCATGAACCACCGCCAGCAGCACACACACCAGCAGGCCACTGGTCACAGGCTCGGGAATGTTGAACTCCCTCAGAAAGGCCACCTTGCGGTTCAACCAGCGGCCGACCGCCAGCACCACGATGGCGATGTTGAACGTGGCGAAGCTCTCGAATTGCATGGCGGGTGGGGATCAGGGCAGGCGTGGCTCAGACCGGCTGTCGCCTCAGTCGCATCCCTGCACGGAGATCCGGTAACTGAAACCCACGGCCGCGGGCCTGGTGCTGGAGCCCACCCGGAAGTTCATCAGGTTGGTGCGCTTGCCCGGCACCGCCTGAAACGGGCCGAACATCCGGCCGGTACCCGGTTCAAAGGTGGGGGTTTCATTCACCACCTGCAGGCTGGTGCCATCGGTGAAGCGCATGAAGGCAGCCACTGGGAAGGTGGCCCGCTCGGTCGAGGCCGACGTGAAGAAGAACTGATAGCTGCGGAAGGGCCGGTCCACGATGAAATCGGTGTTCCAGTTGGTGCGGCCCAGCAGCCGGTCGGGGCCGATCCGCTTGGCCACCACCGGCTCGCCGCTGCCGCCGAGCGGCATCAGAAAGCGGCAGCTGGCCTCGGCGCTGGTGGTGCTGGCAGCGGCCACCATCAAGGCGGTGAGCAGGATCGGTGGGATCAGGCGCATCGAAACCATGGGAGAGCTCGCATCCAGGCAGCAGCATGGCAGTCTGCTGGAGATGCTCAGCTCCCCGCACCTGAAGCGAGGAACCCGTGAAGCGAGGGGAACCAGGAGCGAGGGCCACCTGCACAGGGGACGCCTAGATCGTGAGGCTCGTGACAGAGCCTGCGGCAAGGATCTTCAGCGAAGAGGCTCAGTGCAGACGTTCAGCGCGGAGCCTCCGTGCAGAGGCTCCACCCCCGCTCGTCTCCGCCCCTACTCATCGCTTGCGGGTGTGAGAGCGATGGCCTCCTGCTGCAGGCGTTCCGTATGGAGCCAGAGGGCAATCATGCCCGCGATCGGGATGGCCAGAAACACCCCCAGCAGACCAGCAACCCGCTGACCGATGAAGAGCGAGAGAAAGAGCAGCACCGGATTGAGCTCCATCGCCCTGCCCATCACCCTGGGGCGCACGATGTTGTCCTGAATCTGGCCGAGCAGCAGCGAAGCGATCAAGGCCCGCAGGCCGATCTCTCCTCCCTGGGAGGCAAAGACCATCACCGAGACCAGCACGATGCCGAGGGTGGCACCGATGCCGGGGATCACATCCAGAACCCCCACGATCACCGCCAGGATCAGGCTGTACTTCACACCCAGCAGGGGAAAAACCACAGCCGTCGAGACGGTCAGAAACACCATCAGCAGCAGCTGACCACGAATGAACCCCAGCACGCTCTGCAGAAAGGTGTGGGCAAAACGATCCCGGTGGGCTTCCGGAATCAGCCGCAGAAACCCTTTCCAGAGCTTCTCCCCATCGATCAACATGTAGAGGCTGATCACCGCACCGAAAATCCCGGTGAACACACCGGAGAACACGGTCTGCAGCAACCCCAGCCCCGTCAGCAATCCCTCCTGCAGCAGGGAGGTGATTCTGTCGAATCCATAGGCTTCGAGGTAGCCGTGCAGAGGCGTGAGATCCTGCTGCTTCATCCTGCTCTGCAGATCCAGCACCAGGCCCTGCCCCTGGTTCAGCACCTGCAGGCCAATCCCGGTGACGAAACCGATCAGGAGGAGCAGGGCGCTGAGGGAAACGATGGCAATCGCCCATCCCCGTGGCAGATAGCGGCTCAGCCAGGTCAGTGGGATGTTGAGCAGCGCCGCCACGATGGCGGCAGCGGTGAACACCGCAATCGTGCCTGAGAAGTAGTCGAAGATCAGCACCGTGACGCCAACGCAGGCCACCAGCAGGAGATACCGCACGAGATTCGTGGTGCTGATCATTGGTGGCTCTCTGCCCTGGAGGCGAACAGGTTCAGGCCCAGGGCTTCCGAGAGAAAACGGGCCGTGAGCTGGCCGCGCACGCTGTTGCCCGCCTCATCGAGCGGTGGCGCGTAGGTGGCCAGGCCCCCCTTGCCCGGTGCCACCGTGATCATGCCGCCGGCCACGCCGCTCTTGCCGGGCAGGCCGGTGGCGTAGAGCCAGTCGCCAGAGGTTTCGTACAGCCCGGCGGTGACCATCACCGCCAGCACGTGCTGGCAATGGATGGCATCGATCACCTGCTCCCCCGTGATCGGCTGGCGCCCGCCGTTGGCCAGCGTGGCCGCCATCACGGCCAGGTCGGCACTGGTGACCCGCAGCGAGCATTGACGGGTGTAAAGATCGGTGGCCTCTTCCGGATCCCACCAGAGGCGCTGCTGAGCGCTCAGCAGGCTGGCGATGCCGGTATTGCGGCGGTTGGTAGCCAGCTCGGAGCTGTACACCTCTTCATCCACCTCCAGTGGCCGGCCGGCGAAGCGGGAGAAGCCGGCCTCGATGAAGGCCCACTTCTCCTCGGGCGTGGTGCCTGGCGCCAGGCTGGTGGCGGCGATGGCGCCGGCATTCACCATCGGATTGGAGAGCCCTTCGCTGCTCCGCTCCACCGCCAGCACCGAATTGAAGGGCAGGCCGGTGCTGTTCACCCCCAGTTTTTCGCGGGCTTCGTCTTCACCGATCGCCTGGCAGATGAGCGCGAACTGAAACGGCTTCGAGATGCTCTGGATGCTGAAGGAGGCGTGGGAATCGCCCGCTTCGATCAGCTGCCCGCCGCAACCGGCCACGCAGATGCCGAACTGCTCGGCATTGGCGGCGGCCAGGGCGGGGATGTAATCGGCCACCTTGCCCTCTCGCACCGGCGCAAAGCGCTGATGCGCCTCCAGCACCAGTGCCTCCACCACCTCGGCGGAGGGCAGGTGGCCGGTGGAGATCCACTCGGAAACGGTGTGCATGGGTGAACGGCTGGTGGTGGGGCGGTGGCGACTGGCGCGTCAGGCCGCGTCCTGGTTCTGCTCCCAGACGAAGCTGGGCAGCCGGTGCAGGGCTTCCCGCTGGGCGCTGCTCCAGGTGTCGATCATGGCGGCCAGTTCCGGCGCCTCCGCCTCGAAGGTGACGCGATGGGCCACCGTGTGCTTGTTGCGGGGCACGATCGCCAGCTCAAACGGCGGGCCAACGGTGAGGTTGGAGCGGTGGGTGAGTACTTCCGAGATCAGGCAGAGCCGGGCGGCATCCTCCAGCGACAGATTGGTGGAGCCCACATTGTCGAGCGGCGGCTTGCCGTACTTCGATTCACCGATCTGGAGATACGGGGTCTGTGGCGTGGCCATCACCGCATTCCCCTGGGGATACACCATGTACAGACCGTGGGGTTCGGTGCCGATCTGCCCGCCCAGGATGAAGGTGGCCTCGGCGCTGGTGCCCGCCTGCTGCAGAGCGTGGCGGTGCTTCTCCTGCACCGCCACGCTCACCGCGCCGATGTAGTTGGCCGCTTCGAACAGGTAGTGGCAGGAACGGAGGTCCTCACCAGCGCTGGCTTGGCTAGCGATCTCCTGGTCAAGGTCGCGCTGGATGTGGTTCACCACCGCCTGAGTGGTGGCCAGATTGCCGGCGCCCAGCAGCACGAACAGCCGATCGGACGCCGGCTGAAACACATACATCTTACTGTAGCTGGAAATGTAATCAACTCCGGCATTTGTGCGGGAATCAGAAGCAAACACCAACCCTTTCTCCAGCCAGTAACCGATGCAATAGGTCACCTTGAATGGTCTGCAAGAGCAGCCAAACCCTAGCGTCGAGGGAGATGTGAGCCACAGCACATCACCACCACCCAGCAGCTGCGCAGCGGCCAGCCGTGGCGGCTCCGCACAGGCACGGGCAGGATGAGGGCAGTCCAACCGTGATCCATGACCCAGGCTGGTGCACGTCGCAGGTCGAGGCGTCCCGCCAGGGGCGCTGAGGGCGATGCCGCCGGCCGCTCCGGCGCACGAACCCCCGGCGCCCGCCCGCCGGCCCAGCCGCCCCTGCCCGGCTGGACGCTGGCGCTGGTGGCGGGGGTGACCTTCGGGCTCGGCTACGGCCTCACCGGGCGCCTGCTCGATCTCCGTCCCGATGGCACGGCCCGTCTCGGCGAGAGCTTTGAGGTGAGGCCCACCCCTGGCACCAGCCTGGAGAGCCTGCGCATGCGCTTCGGGGCCCCCAGCGAGGGGGTCGACGACCTGGGCCTGCTGGAGCAGGAGCAGCGCCGCCGCGAGGAACAGGAGAAGCGCGAGGCTGCGGCCCGGGCCACCCCGGCGCCCGCCGACCCGAATGCCAGCACCCGCGAGCAGCCGGTGCCGGAAGCGCCGCTGCTGCCGGCCGAGCCGACACCTCCTTCCGATTCGGTGATCATGCCCAGTGAGCCGCCGGCGGCGGCGGATCCCAACGGCACCACGCCCTGATCTGCCACAGTTTCGCCAACCAACGGCCCCCGCATGAGCGCGCCCCAATCCATCGTTCAGGCCGCCATCAACAGGTTGGGTGCCCGGCTTGGCAGCAGCCTGGTGGAAACTGCCGCAGCCCTGGCGGTGCTTGCCCAGGAGGCGCCCGAGCGGCTGCGCCAGGAATGGAGCCTCTTCCTGGAAGAGGTGGAGGCGGAGGCGGAGCGGCTGGAAACCGATCCGGCGGCTGGGTCGGCGTCGGCAGCAGGCGCTGCTTCCGGCGCCATGGACGCGCAGTCCGTGGCCACTGCCGCCTGGGGCACGCCCCAGGATCAGATCGATGCCCTGCGGGCCCAGGTGGCCGGCTTGTCGCGCCGCCTTGAGGACCGGCCCTGATGGGGCGCCTGGTGCAAGGGTGGCGGGGCCTGTCCCGTTCGTTGCGCATCTGGCGCGGCGTGCTGCAGCTGTTGGCCGGGCTGTGGCTGGATGGCCGGGCCTGGTCGTACCGGGGTAAGGGGCCGCCGAGCGCGGAGCACCGGGCTGTGCGTCAGCGCCAGCGCGCCCGCTGGCTCACCAACGAGCTGCTCAGCCTGGGATCGGCCTTCATCAAACTGGGCCAGCTGCTCTCCGCCCGCCCCGATGTGCTGCCCGCCGGCTGGGTGGAGGAGTTGGCGCATCTGCAAGACCGGGTGCCCGCTTTCCCCTTCGCCACTGTGCAGCGGCTGCTGGAGGAGGAACTGGGCGAGCGCTGCAACGAGATCATCGATCTGGCGGAGCTGCCGCTCGGCTCCGCCAGCCTGGCCCAGGTGCACCGCGCCAGTCTGCGCAGCGGTCGCCAGGTGGTGTTCAAGATCCAGCGGCCTGGGCTGGAGCGGCTGTTCCGGCTCGATCTGGAGGTGATGCAGCAGGTGGCGGCGGTGCTGCAGCGCCATCCCCGCTGGGGCCAGGGCCGTGACTGGGTCTCGATCGCTCAGGAATGCCGGCGTGTATTACTGCGTGAACTCGACTTTCGCCTCGAGGCCGAACATGCCGCCCGCTTCCGCCAGCAGTTTCTGGATGATCCCGGCATCCGTATTCCGGCGGTGATCTGGGAACTGAGCACCCGCCGGGTGCTCAGCCTCGATTATCTCCCCGGCATCAAGATCAACGACCGCGCCGCGTTGGTGGAGGCGGGCATCGACCCTGCGGCGGTGGCGGAAAAGGGAGCGGCCAGTTATCTCCAGCAGCTGGTGCGTTTCGGCTTTTTCCACGCCGATCCCCATCCCGGCAACCTGGCGGTGGCCAGCGATGGCGCCCTCATCTACTACGACTTCGGCATGATGGGCCAGCTCTCCTCGCGCCTGCGCGGGCGGCTGGGCCGCATGGTGCGGGCCGCTGCCGCCCGCGACGCCGGCGCCCTCGTGGAAGAGATGCAGGGGGCGGGTGTGATCGCCGCCGGCATCGACGCCGGCCCGGTGCGGCGCCTGGTGAGGGTGATGCTCACCGAGGCGCTGACGCCGCCTTTCTCCGCCAATGTGCTGGAGAAGCTCTCCGGCGACCTCTACGACCTGGTGTACGGCCAGCCGTTCCGCCTGCCGGCGGAGCTGATCTTCGTGATGCGCGCCCTCTCCACCTTCGAGGGGGTCGGCCGAAGCCTCGACCCCACCTTTAGCTTGGTGGCCATTGCCCGCCCTTACCTCCTCCCCCTGATGACCTCCGGCGGCACTGGACCCAACGATTTCCTCGGCGAACTGGGTCGCCAGGCCGGCGAGCTCAGCAGCCGCGCGCTGGGTCTGCCCCGCCGCCTGGAAGACAGCCTTTCGCGTCTGGAGCAGGGAGATCTCCAGGTGCAGATGCGTGCCGGCGAAACCGACCGCATCCTGCGCCGCCTCGCCACCGCCCAGCAGGCGGCAGGTCAGTCGTTCTTGCTCGGAGGCCTGGCGGTGTCTGCGGCCCTGCTGGCCGCCAGCGCCAGGCCGGCCCTGGTGGCGGTGCCGTTGGTGGCGGCGTTGCCTGTCACGCTCAGCTGGCTGAAGCTGCAGGGCCGCCTGCGTCGCGATGGACGCCTGGAAAAGCTTCCCGGCGCAGGCGGGTAGATGAACGGCGCACCCGGTGATGAAGGTATCGGTGAAGATGCCTCAATCGGCACCCTGCTTTCTTGATCGTTCGGAAGGATTTGGGGCTCAGCGACAGAGCCGCTGCTCCTCTGTACGAAAGGTGGATCTACGTTCCAGTTGAGGTTGAGCCTGTTTGCCGCACTTCGTGTTTGCCGCACTTGGTGGACAGGTTCATCTTTTGAGAAGGCCGGTTTCAAGCGGGCATGCAGGAGTCGGAAGGCTGTGCGTAGTCAGGCTCTTGCTTTCTGTCATGAAGTGATTAATTGTGCCTGGTGCAGGGCTCGTTGACACTCAACATGAACATCGTGTTCACGTCTTGTGTCTTAGGCAAGGCATTGCAATCTCGATGTGTGGACCCTGTCGCTCCAGCCGTTCTGTCGAATCCGATGAAGCGGAAGTCGTGACACAGCCAGGGCGAGGCCGAACATCCGGCTTGATCGTCAAGACGATTGAGACGCCGCTCCCTCTCTGTTCGCGCTCAGCCCCGGCCGCGCGGGCCCCGGTCTTCAGCGCCGGCGTAGATCGCCTGGCTGCCCAGTTCGTCTTCGATGCGCAGCAGGCGGTTGTATTTCGCCACGCGCTCGCTGCGGCTGAGTGAACCGGTCTTGATCTGGCCGGCACGGGTGGCCACCGCCAGGTCGGCGATGGTGGTGTCTTCGGTTTCGCCGCTGCGGTGGCTGATCACGCTTGTGTAACCCGCCCGACCCGCCAGGTCGATCGCCTGCAGGGTTTCGGTGAGCGAACCGATCTGGTTCACCTTGATCAGGATCGAATTGGCGATGCCCTGCTCGATGCCCCGTTGCAGGCGGGTGGTGTTGGTCACGAACAGGTCGTCGCCCACCAGCTGCACGCGCCCTCCCAGTCGCTGGGTGAGCAGGGCCCAGCCCTCCCAGTCGTCTTCGGCGAGGCCATCCTCGATCGACACGATCGGATAGCGGCTCACCAGTTTTTCGAGCTGATCCACCATCTCGGTGGCGCTGTAGCTGCCGCCGCCGAAGGCATAGAGCCCGTTCTTGTAGAACTCCGTGCTGGCCACATCCAGGGCCAGGGAAATCTGCTCACCCGGCTTGTAGCCGGCCTTCTCGATCGCCTGCACCAGCAGGGCGCCGGCGGCGTCGTTGCTTTCCAGATCCGGCGCGAAGCCACCTTCGTCGCCCACCGCCGTGGACAGCCCCTGGGCGCTCAGCAGGCCCTTGAGCGTGTGGAACACCTCAGCACCCATGCGCAGCGCCTCGCGGAAGCTGGGGGCACCGTGCGGCACCAGCATGAATTCCTGGAAATCCATGTTGTTGGCGGCGTGGGCACCGCCGTTGATCACGTTCATCAGCGGCACCGGCAGCAGCGTGGCCATCGGGCCACCCAGATAGCGGTAAAGCGGCAGGCCCACACCGTTGGCCGCCGCCCGTGCCACCGCCAGGCTCACGGCCAGCACCGCATTGGCCCCCAGGGCCGATTTGTTGTCGCTGCCATCGAGTTCGGCCATGGCGCCATCCACCGTGACCTGCTCCAGGGCGCTCAACCCACAGAGCGCCGGTGCGATCTTCTCTTCGATGTTGGTGACGGCCTGCAGCACGCCCTTGCCGAAGTAGCGGCTGCCGCCATCACGCAGTTCATGGGCTTCATGGGCACCGGTGCTGGCCCCGCTGGGCACGATCGCGTGGCCCTCGGCGCCGCCTTCGAGCCGCACCTCCGCTTCCACGGTGGGGGTGCCGCGGGAATCGAGCACCTCACGGGCAACGATGGAGTCGATCACGAGGTCGAGGGTGTCGATCACGATGGCCTCGGGGCAAACGGGTACGCGTGCGGATCTTATGGGGCACCCCCTCCCCCCGCGGCGTGCTGGTTGGCACAGCACTGGCTCCTGGCTAGGTTCACCGCGCGGTGGCACACGGCCAGAATGGGGCGATCCCGCTCCCCGTTGATGCGTCTGCTGCACACCATGCTCCGGGTGGGCGATCTGGAGCGCTCCCTCGCCTTCTATACCGAGGTGCTGGGCATGCGACTCCTGCGCCGGCGTGAGTACCCCGCCGGCCGCTTCACCCTGGCCTTCGTGGGCTACGGCGACGAGAGCGACACCACGGCGCTCGAGCTCACCCACAACTGGGACACCAGCAGCTACGAGATCGGCACCGGCTACGGCCACATCGCCATCGGTGTCGAAGACATTTACGGCACCTGCGCCGCCATCGCCGGCAAAGGGGGCCGCGTTGTGCGCGAGCCGGGGCCGATGCAGCACGGCAGCACCGTGATCGCCTTCGTGGAAGACCCTGACGGCTACAAGGTGGAGCTGATCCAGCGGCCCGCTGCTGCGGGGGCGGATGCAGCCGCCTGAGCGTTACCCCGACACCACCGCTGCCGCCGCCGCTGCCTCGCCGCCGGCCAGCCTCACGGCCGACCCCGACCGCTTCAGCGAGGCGGCCTGGGAGCTGCTGCTGGCCGGCCAGGATCAGGCCCGCCGCTGGCGCCATGGCCAGCTGGATGTGGAACACCTGCTGCAGGTGCTCTTCCAGGACCCGCGCTATGCCCCCTGGATCGATCCGCTGCCGCTGGATGCCGATCGCCTGCTCGATCGCATCGAGGCTTTCTGCGCCGACCAGCCGGGTGCCGCCGGGGAGGAGCTGTTCGTCGGCGACGCCCTCGAGGATCTGCTGGAGGCGGCCGATCGACGCCGTGCCGGCTGGGGCTCTCGCCTGATCGACGTGCCCCATCTTCTGCTGGCCCTGCTGGACGAGCCCCGCATCGGCGGCAGCCTGCTGGCCGCTGAGGGCCTGAGCGAGGAACGCCTGCTGCGCCTGTTGCGGCCTGAGGCTGGCAGTGGAGCCCGCCGCCTGGCCGTCCCATCCGCAGGCGTGGCGGTCGCTGATGCCGCGTCTGCCCGCGCCGCAGCGGCTGAGGCGGAGCGGGAAGACGACGGGGAGCGGGAGGCTGACGACTGGATCGACACCGCCCCCCCGCTGCCCTCCCCCTACCAGGGCGCTAGCCGCACTGGGACCCAGGCTGCCGGTGTGGCCGCTCGCACCGCTGCCCCCGCCGCTCCGCCGGCCACGCGCCCCATGGGCTCTGGCTCCGTCCGGGCGATCCCTGCGGCTGTCCCGGCCACCGGCCCCGCCCCCGGTGCAGCTCCCGAGGCCGACGGCGGTTCCGATGGTCTGCGGCTGGAGGTCGAGCCCTCTGCTCTCGAGCAGTACGGCCGCGACCTCACTGCCGCCGCCCGCGCCGGCCTGCTGGATCCGGTGATCGGCCGCGACACCGAAATCCGCCGCCTGATCCAGGTGCTCTCGCGTCGCGGCAAGAACAACCCGGTGCTGATCGGTGAGCCGGGCGTGGGCAAGACCGCCATCGCCGAGCTGCTGGCCCAGCGGATCGTGGCCGGCGAGGTGCCCGATTCGCTCAAGGGGATCCGCCTGGTCGGTCTCGATCTCGGTGCCCTGATTGCCGGCGCCAAGTTCCGCGGGCAGTTCGAGGAACGGCTGCGCAGCGTGCTGGCGGAAGTGAGCGACCCCGATGCGGGCGTGGTGCTGTTCATTGACGAGCTGCACACCGTGGTGAGCACCGACCGCTCCAGCGCCGACGCCGGCAGCATCCTCAAACCAGCCCTCGCCCGCGGCGACCTGCGCTGCATCGGCGCCACCACTCCCGAGGACTACCGCCGCACGGTGGAGAAGGATCCGGCCCTCAACCGCCGCTTCCAGCAGGTGGTGATCCGGGAGCCCAACCTGGAAGTGAGCCTGCAGATCCTGCGCGGCCTGAAGGAGCGCTACGAGCTGCACCACGGCGTCACCATCACCGACGGCGCCCTGGTGGCGGCCACCCGTCTCGCCGATCGTTACATCGCCGATCGCTGCCTCCCGGACAAGGCGATCGACCTGATCGACGAGGCCGCTGCTCAGCTGCGCATGGAGGTCACCTCCAAGCCCCAGGTGGTGGAGCTGGCCGAGGCTGAGCTGCGCCGCGTGGAGCTGGCCCTGCTGGCAGCCGAGGCCGCCCCGCTGGCCGAACGACTGCAGCGCCAGGAGGAGCGTCGCCTCGCCCTGGCCCGGTTGCAGGAGCTGCAGCACCGCTGGCAGGCGGAGCGGGAGCGGCTGGCCGAGCTGCGCGAGTTGCTCCAGCAGGACGAAGACCTGCGCCACGCCATCGCCGAAGCCGAGCGCGACGGTGATCTGGAGGAGGCGGCCCGTCTGCAGTACGACCAGCTCCACGGCGTGCAGCAGCGGCGCAACGCCCTCGAGGACGAGCTGCAGAGCGCCCAGCAGGGCGGGCTGGCTCTGCTGCGGGAGCAGGTGGAGGAGGGCGACATCGCCGATGTGGTGGCCCGCTGGACCGGCATCCCCATGCAGCGGCTGCTGGCCGGCGAACGCCAGAAGCTGCTGGAGCTGGAGGCACGGCTGGGGGAACGGGTGATCGGCCAGCCCGAGGCCGTCGCGGCCGTGGCGGCGGCGATCCGCCGTGCCCGGGCCGGCATGCAGGATCCGCGTCGGCCGGTGGGCTCCTTCCTGTTCCTCGGCCCCACCGGTGTCGGCAAGACGGAACTGGCCAAGGCGCTGGCGGCAGCGCTCTTCGATGAGGAGGAGGCACTGGTGCGCCTCGATATGAGCGAGTTCATGGAGCGCAATGCCGTGGCTCGCCTGCTGGGGGCTCCGCCCGGCTATGTGGGCTACGAGGAGGGCGGCCAGCTCACCGAGGCGGTGCGGCGCCGGCCCTACGCCGTGTTGTTGCTGGATGAAGTGGAGAAGGCCCACCCTGAGGTGTTCAACCTGCTGCTGCAGGTGCTCGACGACGGGCGGCTCACCGATTCCCAGGGCCGCACCGTCGACTTCCGCAACACGGTGGTGGTGATGACCAGCAACCTGGCCAGCCGCGCCATCCTGGAGCGGGCCCGTGCCGGTGCCGCCGCTGGTGCCCCTGAGGCCTCGCCGCCGGATGTCCTGGCACTGGATGCCGCACTCGATGCGGCTGTGGAGCGGGCGCTGGCCTCCCAGTTCCGGCCCGAATTCCTCAACCGCATCGATGAGGTGATCCGCTTCCGCCCGCTGGCCGCCACCGACCTGGAGCGCATCGTGCGCCTGCAACTGGCCGATCTGGCCGCCCTGCTGGCGGAGCAGCGCCTGCAGCTGCAGGTGGAAGACGGGGTGGTGGCCTGCCTGGCGCTCCAGGGCTATGAGCCGGAGTACGGCGCGCGGCCGCTGCGGCGCCTGTTGCGGCGCAGCGTGGAGAATCCGCTGGCCACTGAGCTGCTGGCCGACCACTTCAGCGGCGCCTGGGGCGTGCGGGTGAGTCTGGCGGATGCGGCCGAGGGCGACCCGGCGGCCCGCTTTCGCTTCACGCCGCTGGCCGGGGCCGGCAGTGACGTCCGGTAGGGTGTCTGTTTGCCGGTTCGTGCGATCGCACCGGTGCGCAGGCCACCGTGGAATCCCCAACCCGCTCCACCACCACCGAAACCTTGCCTGAGGCAGAGCCCACGCCGCCGGCAGGGGCGGCAGCCACGGGCTTTTTCCCCTCGCTGCTGGAAGAGCTGCGCAAGGTGGTCTGGCCCAGCCGCCAGCAACTGTTCAGCGAATCGGTGGCGGTGATCCTGATGGTGGGCCTGTCGGCTGCCTCGATCGCCGCGATCGATCGCCTCTTCGGCTGGCTGTCCTCCCAGATCTTCCGCTGATCCTCCCGCCCCGCATTCCCCACGCCGCCTCGTCGTCCTTTCCTCAACCTCGTGTCAGAAGCCGAACTCGCCCCTGCTGATCTCGCTGCCGTCGATCTCACCGACGCTGACGCCCTGAGCGCTGCGGCGGTCGACCTGGCAGCCGTCGACCCGGTAGCTGTCGATCCGGCAGCCGCCGCTGAAGCCGAGGCCAAGCCGCAGGTGGCCCGCTGGTACGCAGTGCAGGTGGCCTCCAGCTGCGAGAAGAAGGTCAAGGCCACCCTGGAGCAGCGGGCGATCACCCTGGGCGTCAGTAACCGCATCCTCGAGATCGAGATCCCGCAGACGCCTGCCATCAAGCTCAAGAAAGACGGCAGCCGTCAGTCCACCGAGGAGAAGGTGTTCCCCGGTTACGTGCTGGTGCGCATGGTGCTCGACGAAGACACGATGATGGCGGTGCGGAGCACCCCGAACGTGATCAACTTCGTGGGGGCCGAAGAGCGCCGCGCCACCGGCCGTGCCCGTGGCCATATCAAGCCCCGGCCCCTCACCCGGCCCGAGGTGGAGCGCATCTTCAAGCGCGCCGCTGAGAAGAAGCCACTGGTGAAGGTCGACATCACCGAGGGGGATCAGATCCTCGTGACCGCTGGTCCGTTCAAGGATTTCCAGGGCGAGGTGATCGAAGTGTCGGGAGAGCGCAGCAAGCTCAAGGCTCTGCTCTCGATCTTCGGCCGGGAAACCCCGGTGGAGCTCGAGTTCTCCCAGATCAGCAAGCAGAGCTGATCACCAGCGGCCGCCTCCCTGCGGAGGGTGGCCCTGGGTGTGTTCACCGCCTGCGGCGGACACACCACACCGCCGCTCCCCGCGAACGGCGATCCGCACACCTCCCCTCGGGGAGATCCTGTCCAGCCCACCGGGGCGTACGCCCCCATCTCCCGCGAGGGAGTTTCCGTTCCCCAGACCAGCCGATGGCCAAGAAAGTCGTAGCCGTGATCAAGCTGGCCCTCAATGCCGGCAAAGCCAACCCTGCTCCGCCCGTGGGCCCCGCCCTCGGTCAGCACGGCGTCAACATCATGGCGTTCTGCAAGGAGTACAACGCCCGCACCCAGGACAAAGCCGGGTATGTGATCCCGGTGGAGATCTCGGTCTTTGAAGACCGCAGCTTCACCTTCATCACCAAGACCCCGCCGGCGTCGGTGCTGATCTCCAAGGCTGCCGGGATTCCCAAAGGTGCCGCCACTTCCGCCAAGGGAGATGCCGGTGCCATCAGCCGCGCCCAGCTCGAGGAGATCGCCAAGACCAAGCTCCCCGACCTCAACACCAGCAGTGTCGAGGCGGCCATGCGCATCATCGAAGGCACCGCCCGCAACATGGGCGTCGCCGTCCGCGACTGAAGGCCCCCGGCCTGATTTCGCCACTGGACGAGGCCCCTGCGCCGGATCCAGTTCCCTGCTCCTTTCCTTTTCACCCCACCCGGGGGAGACCCAGGGCCCGGGCCTCATGCGCCCGCTGGCTCCGTCGCCCGCACCCCAACTCCCACCATGCCGAACCCTTCCAAGCGTTACACCGCCCTGGCCGAAGCGGTCAAAGACCAGGCCTACGAGCCTCTCGAGGCCATCGAGCTCGTCAAGGCCAACGCCACAGCGAAATTCGACGAAACGATCGAGGCCCACGCCCGCCTCGGCATCGACCCCAAGTACACCGACCAGCAGCTCCGCACCACGGTCGCCCTGCCGAACGGCACGGGTCAGAGCATCCGCATTGCCGTGATCGCCCGTGGTGAGAAGGTCGCCGAAG
Source organism: Cyanobium sp. ULC065 (assembly GCF_977927515.1). The sequence continues at coordinate 663,682 of NZ_OZ376393.1, forward strand.
CCAAGGCTGCCGGCGCCGACCTCGCCGGTGATGAGGATCTGGTCGAGTCGATCGCCGGCGGCCAGATCGACTTCGACCTGCTGATCGCCACCCCGGACATGATGCCCAAGGTGGCCAAGCTGGGCCGTGTGCTCGGTCCGCGCGGCTTGATGCCGAACCCCAAGGCCGGCACCGTGGCCACCGACCTCGCCGCCGCCATCAATGAATTCAAGGCCGGCAAACTGGAATTCCGCGCTGACCGCACCGGCATCGTGCACGTGCGCTTCGGCAAGGCCAGCTTCAGCACCGAGAAGCTGCTGGAGAACCTCAAGGCACTGCAGGAAGTGATCGACCGCCAGAAACCCAGCGGTGCCAAGGGTCGCTACTGGAAGAGCCTCTATCTCACCTCCACCATGGGGCCGTCGGTGCAGGTGGATGTCACCGTGCTGCAGGACATCAAGCGCGACAACTGAGCTCCGACTGCTGAGCGCCGAGGGCCCGGAAGCGGGCAGGTCGCCGGTGTAAGGTGATCAACTGGCTTGTCCAGAGGGCACGCGCCCAACCCAAGACAGCAGGTGAGCGATCGAGCTTCCCGGAAACCTTCCGGGAGTCCGTTTGTTCATAAGTCCTGCCGAGGTGCTCGCGGAAGGTTTGGCACTCCGGTTCCCGGTGGTGCGAATCGTCAGGCGGCCTCGTCGCGCCCCCGTTTGAAACGGGAGCGGGTCCGTCACTCCAAACGCCCCAGCGGTGCTGGCCTTTGCGGGCCGCCACCTTCAAGGAGCGGCACTTCGAGTGAGGGGCTTCAGGGGCCGCGGGCCCGGCTTGTTCCCACCGATTCGTTCCACTCCTATGGGCCGCAAACTGGAGAGCAAGCAACAGATCGTCGAAGAGCTCAAAGGGCTCCTCGGTGCATCGGAAATGGCACTGGTCCTTGATTTCAAGGGCCTGTCGATCAAGGAGATGTCCGACCTGCGCACCCGCCTGCGGGCCAGCAACGGCATCTGCAAGGTGACCAAAAACACCTTGATGCGCCGAGCGATCGATGGAAACAGTGCCTGGTCGGAACTTGATTCCCTGCTCACCGGCACCAACGCGTTCGTCCTGATCAAGGGCGACGTCGGCACTGCCGTCAAGGCCGTTCAGTCCTTCCAGAAGGACACGAAGAAGTCGGAAGTGAAAGGAGGCCTTTTCGAAGGCAAGCTCCTGTCCCAGAACGACGTCAAGGCCATCGGTGAGCTGCCCTCCAAGGAGGTGCTGCTGGCGCAGATCGCAGGTGCGATCAACGCCGTGGCCACCAAGCTGGCTGTGGGCATCAACGAAGTTCCGTCCGGTCTTGCCCGAGCGCTCAAGCAGCACGCCGATTCCGGCGAAGGCTGACCGCCGACTGCGGCGATTCCTGGAGTCGTCGCTCCCCATTCACCCGATCTGTTGCTGAATCTCAACCATGTCCGCCACCACTGACTCCATCCTCGAGTCGCTCAAAACCCTCTCCCTGCTGGAAGCTTCCGAGCTCGTCAAGCAGATCGAAGAAGCCTTCGGCGTGTCCGCCGCCGCTTCCGCCGGCGCCGTGATGATGGCGGCTCCTGCCGCTGCCGCTGAGGCCGTCGAAGAGCAAACCGAATTCGATGCCGTGCTCGACGGCTTCGACGCTGCTTCCAAGATCAAGGTGCTCAAGGCCGTCCGTGAAGTCACGGGCCTCGGCCTCGGCGAAGCCAAGGCTCTCGTCGAAGCGGCTCCCAAGGCCATCAAGGAAGGCGTCTCCAAAGACGAAGCCGAAGCCATCAAGAAGGCCATCGAAGAAGTGGGCGGCAAGGTCACCGTCAAGTGATCTCCGGGGGTGGCCGTTCGGCTGCCCCACCCCGCTTGCTTCCGGCCTTTTCTCCCTGGCCCGATCGGCCTCAACGGCTCGGCTGGCCTTCGGGCTCCCTCCCGGGTTCCGTCTTCTTACCCATTTCATCTTGAAGCCAGCCCCCGAGGCTGGCTTTTTTGTGGGCGTGATCTGCTGGCCCCCTCGGCTGGAGCGGCTTGCTTGGCCTGCCGTCCTGAAGCAGCTTGGCCTCCCCAGCCGCCGCGGAACCGTCAAGACAAAAAAAAGCCCCGCCGAGGGCAGGGCTTTAGAGGTGGGACGTTTCAGGGAGTCTGTCCTTGTTTCGACCCTTGAAGGTCGTCCCTCACCCCTCACACCCCCGAACATTAACGCTGCTGAAAAGGGGGGAGTGGGGGAATGGGTCGCTGGTTCAACTGTCACCACGGCTGTTGCTGCTCCTTTCGTGGCCGCCCCCATCCCCTCGGTGTTCACTCCTCGAACGGCACCACCTGCAGGGCGATCGGTCCCTCGGTTTCTTCGTAGGAGGGCCTGCTGTCGTCCCTGCGGCCCAGCAGTGGGCGTTGGCGGCCGGCCACGAGCGAGCCCCTTGCCTGAGCGGCCCGTGCCAGCAGGTCCTCCAGCGGCGTGCCGTTGGCGAAATACACGTGGCTGAGGGTCTGGTTGCCGAAGGCGCGGCGGTTGAGCTGCCAGTCGGGCTCCAGGGTGATTGCCACAAAGGCGTCCCGATCGCGCAGCGGCACGGTGCCGCGCCCCACGACCAGGGTGGTGGTTTCCGTGGGGCTCATCGCCTGCAGCTGAAGCTCCTGGCCCACCTGCCGCAGCCGCAGGCGGTAGCGGCTGGCCAGATCCTGGTCGGCGACCCGCAGCGAGTAGCCGTTGCTGTCGAGATAACGGCTGCAGATGCCGGTGAAATCGAAGCGGTTGAGGGAGGGATCCACCAGGCCATCCGGCCGCTGTTCCCAGCACAGCGGCCGTGGTGCCAGTTGCTCGAGCACCAGCAGCGACCAGTCGGCCGAGCCCACCGGCTTGGCCAGCACCGCAAAGCGGGAGGCATCCACAGGCACGCTGTTGAACACGCCCTGGGCCAGGGCCACGGAACTGTTCACGGCAGGGGCGGCGGCCATCGCCAGACCGAGCCCCGCCAGGGCCAGGTAAGTTCGCTTCATGATCGTGTGCGTCCTGGCCAGAGGGGGATCCAATGTTTACCGAACTTTTCGCCTGACGCCCAGTGGGTGCTGAGCCGGTGCGGGTGGTGGCAGCGGCCTGTGATGGGGCCTGCAGTGGCAACCCGGGCCCAGGGGGCTGGGGCGCACTGCTGCGTTTCGAAGACGGCAGCATGATCGAACTGGGTGGCGCGGATCCGGCCACCACGAACAACCGCATGGAATTGACGGCGGCCCTGGCGGTGCTGGAGCGCCTGCGCGAGCTGCCACGCCACCCGGATCTGCGCCTGCGCACCGACAGCCGCTACCTCATCGATGGCCTGCAGCGCTGGATGGCCGGCTGGAAGCGCAAGGGTTGGCGCACCGCCTCGGGCAGCCCGGTGCTCAACAAAGACCTCTGGGAAGCGCTGGATCGGGCCCGGCTGCCGGATGTGCCGCTCGTGCACGTGCGCGGCCACAGCGGCGACCCCGACAACGACCGCTGCGACGTGATCGCCGTGGCCTTTTCCCGAGGCGGCAGACCTGCTCTGGCCGGGCGCGCTGCCGCAGGCGCCGCTCCTCTTGTCGCTTCTGTTCCTCCACCGGCGGCCTCTGCACCCGCGGCCGGCGACCCCCTTGCTGCCGGCACCCCTGCTGACGACCCTGCGCCACCGGCACTGACCGCCTTGCTCAGCCGCCTGGAACTGGCGGACCGGTTGGCGGACGGCGGGTTTACCCTCTCGGCAGCCGAGCTGGCCCAGCTGGTGGATCTTCCCCTCGCCCGTTTGGCCGAGCGTCCCGGCGACTGGGTCTGGCGCGATTGGCACGTCCGCTCGCTCGACCAATGTCGCTGGCGCCTGGAGCGTCGTTGATGGAACCCCCCATGGCATCGGCCCCGCCCCTGTCCAGCACCGAAGCGCTCTACCGGCGCTGGGTCGGTCCGTTGCTCGCCCGCGATGACGGGGCCGACGCCGAACAGCTCACCCAGCTCACTCTCACCGCCTTGGGGCTGGCCTCCCGGCGCCGGCACTGGCCACTGGTGTCGGGCAGCCTGGCGGGCCTGGGGGCGGAATTGCAGCGGCCGGATCTGCGCCTCGAGCAGACCCTGTTCGGTTGCCGCTTCGCCAATCCGCTGGGCCTGGCGGCCGGCTTTGACAAGAACGCGGTGGCGGCTGGCATCTGGCACCTGTTCGGCTTCGGTTTCGCCGAGCTCGGCACGATCACCTGGCACGGCCAGCCCGGCAATCCGCGGCCCCGGCTGTTCCGCCTCTCGCAGGAGCGGGCCGCCCTCAACCGGATGGGTTTCAACAACAACGGCGCTGTGGCCGCCAAACGCACCCTGGAAGAGCAGCACCTGCCGCCGGCCGGGCAACGTCCGGCCGTGCTTGGCCTCAACCTGGGCAAATCCAGGATCACCTCGCTCGAGCGCGCCCCCGACGACTACGCCTCCACGCTGGAGCTGCTGGCCCCGCTGGCCGATTACGCGGTGATCAACGTGAGCTCTCCCAACACCCCGGGGCTGCGGGACCTGCAGGACGCCACCCAGCTGCGACGGCTGGTGGAGCGGTTGCGCCGTCTGCCAGGTTGCCCGCCCCTGCTGGTGAAGATCGCTCCTGATCTGGAAGACGACGCCATCGACACGATCGCGCGGTTGGCTTATCAGGAGGGGCTGGCTGGCGTGATCGCCGTGAACACCAGCTTGAACCGTCTGGGCCTGGAGAAGCGCCGCCTCGCGCAGACCGGACGCACCCTGGAGGAGGAGGCCGGTGGCCTGAGTGGCGCCCCCCTGCGTGGCCGTGCGCTGGAGGTGCTGCGCCGGCTGCGGGCCACGGCTGGACCAGCCTTGCCACTGGTGGGGGTGGGTGGCATCGACTCGCCTGAATCCGCCTGGGAGCGCATCACGGCGGGGGCGTCGTTGATTCAGCTGTACACCGGTTGGATCTACGCCGGGCCTGCACTTGTGCCAACCATCCTTGAAGGCCTCCAGCAGCAACTCGACCGCCACGGCTGCCGCCATATCGGCGAAGCGGTGGGCAGCGGTTTGCCTTACCTGAGCGCCTAGCGAGCGATTCGGTGCATCGGCGGAAGTCTGCCGATACGATTCGCGAATCTTTTCGTCGCCGATCTTGGTTCTCGCTGGCTTGCAAGAACGGCTGCGGCCTTTGACGGCCCGTCTGTTCCCTCCCCGCCTCCTGCTTGTGCTGGAAGACGAGCAAGTCACCTTGATGCATTTGAAGGGAGCCACCTACCCGCCCACAGGCACTTTGCTGCGCACTGTGCCGTTGCCACGCGGCACCTGCAGCGGTGGCCAACCTCAGCAGAAAGCGGCCCTTGGGGACCTGATCGGTGATCTGGTGGTGGAGCTCAACTTGATGGGGGCGGAGGTGGTGGCGGCCTTGCCCGCCGCTGCCTGCACGCTCCGGGTGGTGGAGTGGCCCTATGACGACTGGCCTGAGCAGCCCGACCTGGCGCTGCGGGAGTTGAACCCGGATCTGGGGCTCCCATTCCCAATGACCCAGACCTACATCACTCTTGGGCCTCTCCCCTCGCGGGATCCATCCCGCCCCCCCACCTCGCTGGTGGCCATCGGCCAGCGCGCCATGATCCAGGCCTGGGTGGAGGTGTTCTCCATCGCCGCCTTGGATCTTGTCTGCCTTGAGCCCGCCCAGGTTGTGACGCTGCGGGCGTTGGATCCTCTGATTGCTGCGGCTCCTGCCGGCGAACTGATGGTGTTGCTCGAGCTCCGTGGGGACAGTGCCGATCTGTTGCTGGTTCGTGATGGCATCCCCGAATTCAGCCGGCGGGTCACGGCAGGCGCCATGTCGATCGAAAGGGAGGTGCGTACCTGTCTGGCGTTCTGGCAGCGCCGGGATCCGAGCATGACGTCCGTGCGGGTGCTGGTTTACGGCCCCGCTCAAGACTGCGCGAAGGTTTCCGATACGCTCTCGCCGACGCCGTCGTGGAGCGTGGAAATCGTCGACCCCCTGCAGCAACGGTGGCTGAGCATTGTCGGCACCGAGAGCGATCCTGATCCTTCCGCTGCCGACGCGGTCGGTGGAGCGTCCCTGGTGCGGATGTGCGGCCTGGCTGCCGGAGACCTGTCCCGATGAGCGCCTCCTTACCCCCCGTTGACCTGCTGCGCGAACGCCGGGTTGAACTGGGCCTGCCAGCGGATGGGCCGCCACCTCTTGACGCTCGGCGGCTACTGCTGATCGGCGCCGCCGTCGGTGGTGGCCTTGTGGTGGCGATGCTGGCCGTTTCGCTGCTGCTGCGGATTCAGCAGCAGATGATCTCTCAGGAATTGGAGCGTCTGGCACCGGTGCGGGGGCAGGTGGCCCAGCTGGAGCAGGAACTGGCCGCCGAGAAGGCCGCCAATGACAAAACCCGCGCCAGCAACGCGTCCCTGGCCGGCGGACTGGTCACACTGCGCTCCGGTTCAGCGCTGATGACGGATGTGAGCCAGCGCACCCCTCGCGGCCTGCAGCTGACCCAACTCACGGTGGAGAAGCAGGCCCTCTTGATCAAAGGCCGCAGCGCTGATCCGGGTGCCTTTGAGCGCATCAATGCTCTGGTGCTCCAACTCCAGGGCTCACCCCTGCTGGATCCGAGCCAGATCACCCTGGCCAGAGCAAGCCGGCCCTCAGCTGGTGGGTCAGGGTCGAGCCCAGAGGCCAATCTGGTGGCCTTCGAAATTTCTGCGGGCTTCCGCGCTACGGCCGAATCACTCAACCAGCGCCTGGCCCTGCTGCAGAGCCTCGGCGCTGAAGGCCTCGCCTTGCGGCTGCAGAAGCTCCGCCGTGAGGGAGTGCTGCCATGACGAACCTCCAGGAAGGCATCAAACCGCCATCCCCTGCCTTGCGGATCGGACTGCTGGCGGGTCTCCCGATCGCCGCCGGTGCCCTGCTCTCAGGACTGGTGTTCTTCGGCGGGGTCTGGCAGCCCTGGAGCAGCCTGCGCCAAAACCAGGTCCAGCTTGATGAATTGCGCGAGATGGAGCGCCGTCTTCCCTTGCTGCGCGTTCAGCGGCTGCGCCAGATCGAGGACACCGAAAAAATCCGCAAGCAGCAGAGCAACCTGTTGCAGCTCATCGCCGGCAGCGGCGATTTCGATACCTTCATGGCGCAGCTCAACCGGGAAGCGAGTGCTTCCGGTATCCAGCTGGATGTGTTTGAACCCGTTGCCCCGCCTGCCGCACCGGCGGCTGCCGAGGGCGCCCCTCCCGCACCGGGCCAACCGGCCCAAGGAAAGGCGGCCGCCGACCCCAAGGCTCCGCCGCCCCCGCCCCAGGACCCATTGGAAGCCAGTGGCCTGGTGAAAGCGACGACCTTGCTCAGTGCCCGCGGGCGTTATCCCAACCTGCTTGATTTCCTGCGCCGGTTGGAGCGTCTGGGGCTGCTGGTTGTGCAGAGCGATCTGAACGTGGCGCTTCGAGAGGCAAGTGCCCCTGCTGCTGCTGATTCTCCTCCACTTGCTGATCTCAAGCTCAATCTCTCTCTCTATCGAGAGGGAGATCCAGCGCCCAAGCCGCCTAAGCCGCCCGAGCCCGCTCAGCCCACGACGCCCTGATTTCCCCATTCATGCCCATCGCGTCGCACACGTTCACTTCTACACATAAGATCCCCCAACGATGAAATTTGCGGAGAACCGGTCAGTGCGACGAGTTGGAAGTCTGGCTCTTTCGGCAGCCTTTCCAGTGCTGACCCTTTTGCCGGTTGCCGAAGCCATGGCAGCGCCCGGCCAGGTGGGTCCATTTCAGCCAGGGACTCCTGCCGCCGGAACGAACCCTCCCGCCAGCCAGTCCGGCTCAGTGGAGCTGAAGATCCGCCGCCTGCCCGATTCGGTGGAGTTTGTGATCGAAGGCACCGGTGCAGCTCCGCAGCTGCAGCAGTTCACCAACAACCGGGGCTGGGAGGGGCAAATCCTCCTCACCGGGCCAAACAGCCTGCGGCGCGGCCCCCAGAGGGTGAGCCTGCCGGATCTGGGCTTCGAGTCGGTGAGCCTTGAAGGCGAAGGCACCCGCTACTTCCTGCAGGTGTCTCCAAGTCGTGGGGGATCCATGCCCCGCCCGGTGGTGAGCGCAGACGGCCGCAACCTGATCCTCACCTTCCCCGCTCCCCGCCAGAGTTCCACCCAGACCGGCCGGCTTGACCTCAATACACCGGGCCGGGTGGATCAGCCGCGCTTTGCGCCACCGCTGCAACCCAGGGCGGTGGCACCGCCGGTGGGCGACATGGCCGTTGGCAGCATGCTCCTGCGCAACCGCAGCTTCGTGAATCTGCGGGGTCCGAGTGTGACCATGACCCTCCGCAATGCCCCGGCGAAGGACGCGCTGATGGCCGTGGCCCAAATGGGTGGTTATGGCTTCGTCTACGTTGACGACTCGCCTGCCCCTGGCGCGACCCCCGCTCCACCTGACACGGCCATCAACACCAGGCGCGTGTCGATCGCCTTCCGTAATGAGCCCTATTCCAGAGCCGTGAACGCGATCCTGTTGGCCTCTGGCCTGCAGGGAAAGTTGGAAGGCAATCTGATCGTTGCTGGCCCCAGCGCGCTGAGCAAAACCTTCGGATCTCAGCTCTCCAAGGTCTACCGGCTCAATCAGGCGTCAGCCAACTCTGCTGCTGACTACCTGGCGAGCCTCGGGGCCACGATCAACAAGACGTTCACCACCACATCCACCTCCAGCGAGGTGGCTTCCACAGGCACACCAGCGAACAACACGGCCGCTTCCACCGCCACGACTGCCACCACCACGCAGATCAACTCCTTCGGCGCCAGCCAGGGGCCGCTGGTGGGGCTGATCGGCACCACCGACACCAGGCTCGGCACCATCACCCTGGTGGGGGAAAGCTCTCTGGTGGCGATCGCTGAGGCCTATCTCAAGCAGCTGGATCTGCGCCAGCGGCAGGTGGCCCTTGCTGTGCGCATCCTTGATATCAACCTGGAGAACTCCCAGGATATCGCCAACAGCTTTGCGTTCCGCTGGGGCAATAATTTCATCGTCAATGACAATGGCCAGCTTCTGGGTGCCTTCGGGTCGCGGCTCCCGCCCACGGCTGGTGATTTCCGGCGTGGTGTTCCCAACGATCTGACAGTTGAACTCACGCCTGCCCAAGGCACAACACCGGGAACCGTTACGACCGGCGGCACCAATCTGCCAGGGCTGGTGGCCACCGGTGCGGCAGCATTGAATGGCGGTCGGTCGGTCGGCGCTTCCCTCACCGATGGCTTCCGCCGGAATCCCGGCCAGAACTTCCCGCAAGACAGTTTCTTCGACTTTGTTCAGGCCCAGATCGTTTCGCGCAACACCAAGCTGATCGCAAGTCCCACGTTGATCCTGCAAGAAAATCCCTCCCGCCTGCGCGATGGCGGCGCAGGCGCGGGAGAAAGCGGCAACTCCAACCAGGGCCTTGATTCCTACACGATTGATTCGCCCATTGCCCGCAGCCGTGCCAACGAATCGGTCGTGCGGGTGGGCACCAATGTGATCACCAATGTTGAGGTGGAGCAGCAGGAAAATGGTGGTACCCAATGCACGTTGGAACTCTCGACAGCCGGTCTGGTGCTGGGCGCCCGCGTCGAGAAAATCGATGACAACGGCTTCGTGACCTTCTCGCTTTCCCCCAGCATTTCCGCCGTCACCGACTCGGTGCCGGGCCCACCCTCCTGCACCAGCCAGGTGAGCATTCTCAGCGTGCGGCGGCTGGACACCGGCGCTCTGCGGGTTCGCGACGGCCAGACCCTGATCCTCACCGGTGTGATTTCCGATGTGGATATCGCCGAGGTAACAAAATGGCCCATTCTTGGTGATCTTCCCTTGGTCGGCCAGTTCTTCCGCGGCTCCTCCAACCGACGTGAAAAGCGTGAGTTGGTGATCATGGTGACGCCGCGAATCATCTCCGACAATGACGGCGCCACCTTCGGCTATGGCTTCCAGCCCTCTACGCCGGAATCCCGCCAATTCATGAGCAACCCGCAGTGAAATCGCAGCGGTGAGAGCTCAGAACGCCAGGGGGATGAACGCCTTGGCGGCCAACGGCAACAGGAACTGAACCACACCCATTGCCCCGCCCACAACCTGGCTGCCGAAGGCATTGCCTCCGTCTTTTCCTTGCCGGGGATCTTTTTTCAGCTTGGCGGAGGCCTCCAGCAACTGCTCGGACGTGGCCAGATCCCCGCTGGTGGCGTAGAGCTGAGCCGCATAGCTGAAATCGGCGGCGGCCTGCTCGGTCTTGGCTTGCTCTCCGCGCACGATTCCGCGTGCCACCCAGCTGATCGCCGCCTCCTGGTCGCGCTGAATGGCCGCGTCGAAGAAGCGTTCTGCCTCCGGCAGGCGCCCTGCTTTGGCCGCTGCGACGCCGGCATTGTGCAGCTCGGCGTGTCCCTGAAGGGCGGGATCGATGCCCCGGGCCCCCTGCCAGTGGGTCGTGGCCAGGCTGCCCGTGTCGACCTGGGCGCCACTGAGGTCGGCCTCCCGCAGGTCGGTGCCTTCCAGCGTGGCCCCCCTCAGATCGGCTCCCCTGAGCGAGGCCCCCTGGAGGCTGGTGAAGCTGAGATTCGCCCCGCCGAACTTGGCGCCATCCAGACGGGCGCCACTCAGGTTGGCGCGCTGCAGCTGGGCGTTGCGCAGATCCGCGTCGCGCAGGTCTGCCCGCACCAGATCGGCGTCCTGCAGCTCGCAGCGCTTGCAGGAACGCGTGTCCAGCAGACGCACGACGGCATCAAATGAGGAGGCGCCGGCTGGGGGCATCAGCCCGAAGGCCGTCAGTGAACCCAGCAGCAGCACAGCCAGCCTTGGCTGGAGACCGCCCATCATCCGCTGCTCGCATGGATCCATGTGTTCTATCGAGCAGCACGGCTTACTGGACTGGAACGGGGCCGGATCCTGTCCCGGATGCTCATGCCTGTGAGCTCGAGGCGGCGGGCAAGGCTCCGAGCTGTTGCCGCAGCTGGCGCAGGCGCTTTCTGGAGGCCTGGCGCTGGTCCTGCGGCAGCGCTGGCCCGAACCGCTGCCGCAGGTAGGTGCAGGCCAGTTCATCCAGTGCGGAAGCGAGATCAGGGCGCTGCTGTCCGGCTCGGCGGCAGAAGCTGCCGAGGTCTTCGCCGGGGCGTGGTTCGAACCCCAGCAGCCGCAGGCGCTGGAGACAGTGATCGAGCTCGCGTCGCAGGCTATCGGTGTCGCGCCGCCGCTGGCTCCAGTGCATCAAGGGCAGCACGAGGCCGAGGCAGAGGGCCAGTGCTGCCACCAGCAAGGCGCCCAGCCATTCATGCCGCTTGCCCAACAGCCGCTCAATCAGCGCCATCTGGTCCTGGCGGTTGAAGCTCATCACCCACCCGGTCCAGCGCAGATCGATGCCGCGCCACTGGAGCAGGGCCCAGCCCAGTGGGCTGAACTGGCGGGGGGTTTGCCCGGCAGAGATCGGCTGGCCGGCGGTGATTCGGAGCGGCGAAACCCAGGCGGTGGGATCCACCAGGACCCAGCCCTGGTCTGCCAGCCAGACTTCGCTCCAGGCATGGGCATCGCTCTGACGCACATCCAGGTAACCGCCGCCGCCCACCTGGGGCACCCAATCTCCCCCCTGGTAGCCGAGCACGATGCGGGCAGGCACGCCGGCGGCACGCATCAGGGCCGTGAAGCCGGAAGCGAAGTGCTCACAGAAGCCCGTCCGGGTGTCGAAGAGGAAGGCGTCCACCGGATCAGGGCCCGGCAGCAAGCCTGGCTGGGTGGTGTAGCGAAACGGCTGTGAGCGGAACCAGCGTTGGGCTACAGCGACCCGATCAGCAGGCGGAAGGGTGTCCTTCCACTCACGGCCGAGGGCCTGTAGGCGGGGGTTGATGCCGACCGGCAGCTCCAGGGCGGCTTCCCTGGGCGGCTGAAGCTTCCAGGCTGCGGGCGCGCTCAGGTTGGTGAAGCCATAGGCGCGCCGTTCGATCGGTGGCCGGTTGTTGAGCAGCACGCCATCGGGGCTGATGCGCAGCTCCGGATCCAGCGGTTGGCCTTGGCCGCTCCAGGGGAGCACCGGCAGCAGCATGGGCTCGGCCAGCCAGAACTGTTCGCGGCTGCCGGTGGGTGGCGCGCCGGCAGTCTGTGGGAGTAAGGCATTGAGGTTGTCTTCGTCGGGCAGCCGTTCCCAGCGCTGGCCATCGAAGCTGTGCAGCGTGAGCACCCGCCAGTACCGGGACTCCGGCGGTGGCGGTTCTTCGTTCGTGAAGCTGATCCGGGCCGCTGGCGTGTCCACCGCCACCAGATCGGCGATGCTGCCGGTGTCGAGCTGATCAGAGAGGCCGGTACGGGCAGTCTGTCCCATGGGCACCGTCCAGAGCGGACCGACCCGCGGCACCAGCAGAAACAGCACCAGCACCAGGGGCAGGGCGGCGCCGAGCAGGCGCAGGCTGCGGGCCAGCAGGGTCCGCAGCTGCACAGCACTGCCGAGTTCCAGCGACAGCAGGCTGCTGAGCGCCAGCAGCGTGGTGAGCAGCTGGATCAGGCTGGGCCCCAGACCGGGCAGCAGGGCCGCCATCACGCCGGTGATCACCAGAATCAGCAGCGAGGCGCGTCGCAACTCGCTGCGGGAGTGCGCCTCGCGCAGCTTGAGGGCGGTCAGCGTGATCAGGCAGATCGCCCCCCAGCTCAGCGGCATGCCGGTGTCGATCGCTGGCAGCAAGGCGGCCAGTAGGCCGAGCGCCACCCATTGCAGCCGCCGGTGCCCGCTCACGGAAGCAGGGCCAGGGCCGCCAGGCACTGGTCGCGATGGCGGCTGCCGCTGCCCGGAGCGATCGTGGTGCCGCCCAGGATCAGGCCGTAGCTGTCACCGGCAGCACTGAGCGCCCAGATGCGGGCACTGAGGTGTTCGAGCGCCTGCTCCTTCGGCACGTCCGGTTGGGGGCTAAGGAGGGGCTCCGACGGCGGGGAGCCGCCGAACACCTTGGAGTGGGCGCCCCGGCCCCGCGCCATGGATTTCCAGAACAGCCGGCTGACCCCTTCCTCGGCCCTGTGTGGCCGCAGATCGACCCAGTGGTCATGGCCCAGGGCGCTGGGGCGGCCGCTCACGTTCAGCCGGTTCCCCTCTGCATCAGCAAAGGTTTCGGCCACCGGCCCTTCGCGGCGGGCTGGGTAAACGAGCTGGGCGGTGGGCGGTTCCCACAGGCTCCAGCAGCGGAACAGACCGAGGGGAGCACTGGAGCTGATACGCAGTCGGCCGGGCCGTTGCAACCCCCGCTGCTGCGGTTGCCAGGGAATTGACAACTCGGACCGGCCCGGCTGGATCTCCTGATCGCGGCTCTGGGTGCTGCTGTCCTGCAGCAGCGCAGAGCCCAGGATGAAGCCGATGCGCAGCTGATCGCGATGACACTGGCTGTGCACGACCACCGGGTAGTTGAGTGGGGCATCGGCGAAACCTGGCGGGGGATCGCTGCAGCTCAGTTCGAGGCCTTGCAGATTGAAGGCGGTGAGATGCATCGCCAACAGGAAGAGCCCCAGCAGCAGATAAGACATCATCAGCGTGCCGTTGCTTTGCAGCTGGATGCCCACCACCTGCAGCAGCACGACGGCCATCAACCAAAGGGCGCCGAATCCAGTGGGCAGGATGTAGATGCTTCGGGCGCCAAGGCGCAGCTGGTGCCCGGCGTGAGGCCGGAACAGGCCATTGCGCTTCGCCTTGGGGACAGCTGGGTGGTCAGCGGAGACCATCGACGCCCGCCAGTAAGCGGTGGCTCCAACTGCCGGAGGCACAGGCACCGACACCGTTGGTGGCGATCGGCTCGCCGTTGTCCATGCGGTGTTCGCAGACGCTGGGAAGTACGGCCTGCACATCGGCGGGAATCACGAAATCGCGCCCCTCCAGCAACGACCACGCCCGGGCTGCCGCCAACAGCGACTGGGCGGCGCGCGGAGAGAGCGGCGAAGCACCGAAGCTGTCCTGGCGGCTGAGCTGCACCAGATCGAGCACATAAGCGAGCAGAGAAGGCTCGGCATGCTGGGCCGCCGCCTGCTGTTGCAGGGCGAGCAGATCGGCGGCTGTCAGCAGGGCCGGCAGCTGGTCGGGCCGCATCGCCTGGCCGCTGAGCAGGGCCAACTCCGCTTCCCGCTCGGGGAATCCAAGGGTGAGCCGCATCAGGAAACGATCCAGCTGGGACTCCGGCAGCGGGGCGGTGCCGGTTTGATCGAGGCCGTTCTGGGTGGCGATCACGAAGAAGGGCGAGGGCAGCTCATGGCTGGTGCCATCAACGCTGACCCGGCCACTGGCCATCGCCTCCAACAGCGCACTCTGAGTGCGTGGGCTGGCCCGATTGATCTCATCGGCCAGAAGCACCTGGCTGAACAGGGGGCCAGGCTGGAAGCTGAAGTTGCCACTGGCCGTATCGAGCACACCGATGCCGGTGAGATCGGCAGGGAGCAGATCGCTGGTGAAGTGCACCCGCTTGAATTCCAGCCCAAGACAACGGGCAAGAGCTTCGGCGAGGGTGGTTTTGCCCATGCCGGGCAGATCTTCGATCAGCAGGTGGCCGCGTGCCAGCAGGCAGGCCACGGCCAAGCGGATCTGCTGGTCTTTGCCGAGCAGGACCTTGCTGACATGCTGGACGACCCGTTGCGGCGACACAGACTGGACCGTCACCAGCAGTTCCACCTATCAGATTAAAGGATTCTGAGTCTGGGAGCAGGGGACGATGACCAGTACGCCGGGCAGCCACGAGCTGGAGCTCCGGCACGGCGGCAATCTCGAGGCGGCGGCCAGCCGCCTCGGTTGCCAGCCGCATCAGGTGCTCGATGCCAGCGCCTCACTGGTGCCGTTCGGCCCCCCCGCCTCCCTGCGGCGGGCGTTGCGGGTCTGCCTGCAGGGAGGTGCCGCCGGCACGGCCCTGCGCGACTATCCCGACCGCAGCTATTCCCGGCTGCGGTCGGCGATCGCTGCCCACCACGGCATCGACCCGGCGGCGGTGCTGCCTGGCAATGGGGCTGCTGAACTGTTCACCTGGGCGGCCCGGGAGGCGGCGGAGGCGGGCCCCAGCCTGCTGCCCGAGCCCGGCTTCGCCGATTACCGACGCGCCCTGGCCTGCTGGGACGGGGCCATCGAACCTCTGCCGCTACCGCCGCCATTCCCTTCAACGCAGCTACCGGCAGGTCGCCATGGCGCACAGCCGGCCTGGGCCTGTCCGGCTCCGTTCCCCGCCCCTGCTGGCCCCGGCGCGGCGCTGTGGATCACCAATCCCCACAACCCCTCGGGCCAGCTGTGGGACCGCCGTTCGCTCGAGCTGCTGCTTGACCGCTTCGCGCTGGTGATCGTGGATGAGGCCTTTCTTCCCTTGGTGCCCGATGGCGAGCGGCACTCGTTGGTGCCGCTGGTGGCAGACCATCCCCAGCTGGTTGTGATTCGCAGCCTCACCAAGCTGATGGCGATCGCCGGGCTTCGGCTCGGCTACGCGGTAGCAGCTCCAGCACGTTTACAGCGCTGGCAGGAGTGGCGGGATCCCTGGCCGGTGAACGGCCTGGCCGCTGCCGTCGGCCCGCTTGTGATCGCCGATTGGCGCTGGCAGCAACGCGTGCAGCGCTGGGTGGCGCGGGAAGGCCCCTGGTTCCACCGTCAGCTGGACGGTCTGCCGGGCCTGAGCCCGCAGGCCGCGGCGGCCAACTTCCTGCTGATGAGGAGCGACCGGCCGCTGCTGGAGCTGCGCGAGCGTCTGGAGAGACGTCACCGCATCCTGCTGCGTGACTGCCGTTCGTTCGCGGGTCTGGGGGAGTGCTGGCTACGCATCGGCCTGCAGGACCGCCGCGGTAACCGCCGCATCCTCAGGGCGCTGCGTTGTGAGTGGCGGGAATGAGCGCCTCGAGCAGGTGGGCGAGTTGCCGGTCGGCATCGCGCACCGCCAGACGCTCCATGCCGCTGCGCAGTTCCAGGAGGGGATCGGCGGCCGGAGCACTGCCCCGCAGCCTTGGTCCGATCAGTCGCCAGAGCGTTCGGCCCAGGGCCGGATGCCCAGCAGCGTGCTGGTGCACGATCACGGCCGCGCCGGCGGCGGCGGCAGCTGCCGCATTGGCCTCCTGGTGCTGGTCGGCGGCCTGCGGGTAGGGCACCAGCAGGGCGGGTGTGCCGCAGACCGCCAGTTCGCTGAGGCTGCCAGCTCCAGCGCGGCTGATGGCCAGGTCGGTGTGCTGCAGCAGCCCCGGCAGCTCATCGCTGAACGTGCGCTCCACCAGTGCTGGGTGCTGCAACACTCCCACCTCCGGGTCGTTGCTACCGGTGAGATGCACCACCCGACAACCGGCGTTGAGCAAGGACGGCAGCAGCGGCCGCACCATGCGATTCAGCCCCAGCGCGCCCTGGCTGCCTCCCATCACAAGCAGCAGCGGACCCTCCCCTGCCGGCACCCAGGGTGGTACGGGCGTGGGCTCGAGAAAGGCGCGGCGCACGGGGGTGCCGGTGAGCAGCGGCGTGCTGCCAGGCAGGCGTTCCGCCGCCGCCGGCAGGCCGATCGCCACCCGGGTGCACCAGCGGCTGAGCAGACGGGTGACCCGCCCGGGGATCGCATTGGATTCGTGCAACACCACCGGAATGCCGCACCAACGGGCAGCCAGGATGGCGGGGGCGGCGATGTAGCCGCCAGTACTGAACACCACCTGGGTGCGCTCGCGGCGGATCACCCGCCGCACCTCACGGCTGGCGGCGATCAAGCGCAGGAGCTGCCAAAGCTTGCAGAGGCCCTGCCCCTGCAGCCCACCGGCGTGCACGGTGTGCAGCGGATAGCGGCTTGGCACCAGATCCGTCTCCAGCCGATCGGGCACCCCGAGCCAACTCACGGTCCAGGAGGCCGGCAGGGCCTCCGCCACCGCCAGAGCAGGGAAGAGGTGTCCACCGGTGCCGCTGGCGGCGATCAACAGGTGGGTCATCAGCCTTCAAGGACGGGCGGGAGTGCCCTCTCCGGGCGCGCCTAACTTAAAAGCACCCCGACGACCGCCATATGCCCATGCCGTTGCACCGCCTGTCGCTGCCCTCCCTGTCATTGCACCGCCTGTCGTTCACTCGCCGTTCGCTCCCGCGCCCGCACAGGCCACACGCCTTGCTCTCGGCCCTGATGTTGGCAGCCGCCTGCTGGGCGCCGACGGCGATGGCGGCCGCTCCCGGCACCGATCTGCTGCGCAGCTTGGAGACCGCCCTCAACAGCGGCTCCGCCGGCAGCGTGGCTGCCTTGCTCAAGGCTGGCGACGGCATCGATCCGGCTGACCTGGAAGCCCGTTACCGCAGCCTCCGCACGCGCTTCCCTGATGCCCGCTGGCAGATCACCCCGGGGGACAGCCTCAAGGACGGCCGCAGCACTGTGCGCATCAGTGTGAGTGGCACCAGCCAGGTGGGCGCCTTCCTCTATCGCCTGCAGGCGGAGCAGCTGCTGGCCCTCAGCATCCGGGATGGACGGCTCGATGGTCAGGAGCTGATTTCCGAGAACGCCACCCTGCGCAGCGGCAGCACTGACCTGCCAGTCAGTGTGCTGATCCCTGATGCGGTGCTCACCGGCCAGCGGTATGACGTGGACGTGGTGTTCGATGACCCGCTTGACGGGGCGGTGGCCGCCGGTGGCATTGTCGCCGTGAGCGAGGAGCAGATCCGCTCCTTCCAGAGCCCCGACCTTGAACTCACGGCGCTCGGTGGCGGTGGGGTATTCAAAGTGGTGCAGGCGCCCCAGCAGCCCGGCAGCCAGACCTGGGCCGTGCTGCTCGTGCATCCCGATGGCATCGTGAGCACCACCAAGCGGGTGCGGGTGGTGGGCAACCGGGACGCGCTCACGCCCTGAGCGCGTCCGCCAGCCACATCCGGTCATCTTCGGTGGCTGCTGAGTGTGCGTTTAGACAGAGATCGGCGACAGCATGAGGGCGCCTGAGCACATGATCTTCCTGATGTCCTCCACCCGTTTGCAACGACTGTTGCTACCCCCCGTCGTCGCCACCCTGGCGGTGATCGTCCATCTGGCCGCCGGCCAGGCCCAGGCCGTTCCTGCCGACGGATCCGGCGCTGGTCGCAGGGCCTGGCTCGAGTCGGTCGAGAAGCTCACCCCTAGCCAGAAGCAGGAACTGTTCAGCTTCCAGCGAAGCCTGTCCCTGAAAACCCATGCCGAGCAGATTTCCATCCTGCAGAGCAGCGAGCGTTGCGTCAGCGCCGCGACCGACTTGGACGACTTGCAATCGTGCCGCCGCAAGGCGATGGCAAGCCGTCGCGCCCTGATGACCAAAAACCGCGATCAGGCAAAAGCCTTCAACCAAAAGCTCGGCCTTCCCATGCCGGAGCTGAACGGGGAAGACAAAGGTGGCCGCCGCGGCCGGGGCAGCAGGCAGGCGCTCTGATCTGAGCCAGCGTGGGGGCAGTAGCCGCCCCAGCCTCTCCTGCGTCGCCCCGGTGACCTGAGATCAGGCCTCGTCGAGGGCAGCCACGCCGGGCAGCACCTTGCCTTCCAGCAGTTCAAGGCTGGCGCCACCACCGGTGGAGATGTGGCTCATGCGCTCGGCCACGCCCACCTTCTCGACAGCCGCCACTGAATCACCGCCGCCGATGATCGTGCAGCAGCCCTTGCCGCTCAGATCGGCCAGGGTGTGGGCGATGCCGTTGGTGCCGGCAGCGAACTTGTCGAACTCGAACACGCCCATGGGGCCATTCCAGATCACGGTCTTGCAGTCGGCCAGGGCCTCCTGGAAGGTCTTGATCGAATCGGGGCCGATGTCGAGGCCCATCCAGCCGTCGGGGATGGCGTCGATCGCGGTGGTCTGGCTGTTGGCGTCGGGGGAGAAGGCATCGGCCAGCACCACATCGGTGGGCAGCAGCAGCTGCACGCCCTTGGCGGCCGCCTTGGCCTCCAGCTCCTTGGCGAGCTCAAGTTTGTCGTCTTCCACCAGGCTCTTGCCCACCGCCAGACCGCGTGCCTTGTAGAAGGTGAAGATCATGCCGCCGCCGATCAGCACCTTGTCGCACTTGTCGATCAGGGCTTCGAGCACGCCGATCTTGCTGCTCACCTTGGAGCCGCCCACGATCGCCGCCAGCGGCCGCTGAGGCTCATCGATGGCGCCCTGCAGGTACTGCAGTTCCTTCTCCATCAGATGGCCGGCCACGCTGGGGCTCAGGTACTTGGTGACGCCTTCGGTGGAGGCGTGGGCCCTGTGGGCGGCGCCGAAGGCGTCGTTCACATAGACGTCTGCCAGGGCGGCCAGCTTTGCGGCGAAGGCGTCGTCGTTCTTCTCTTCCTCGGCGAAGAAACGCACGTTCTCCAACAGCACCACATCGCCGTCGGCCATGGCGGCCACCTTGGCTTCGGCATCAGGGCCGATGCAGCTGTCGGTCTTGACCACGGGTTTGCCGAGCAGCTCGGCGAGGCGGGCCGCCACCGGGGTGAGGCGCATCGTTTCGTTCACCTGGCCTTTGGGACGGCCGAAGTGGGCGGCCAGGATCACCCGGGCTCCCTTGGTGGTGAGGTCGTTGATCGTGGGCAGGGCGGCCCGGATGCGCGTGTCGTCGGTGATGGCACCGTCACCGTCGAGGGGCACGTTGAAGTCGACCCTCACCAGAACGCGCTTGCCGCTCAGTTCATCGGCGGAGAGGCTGGCCAGGGAGCGCTTCGTCATGGATTCAAGATGTAAGGAAAGATGCGCGACATTAACCCGTGGCCCTGCCCGTGTTGAAGGGGGTGGTTGTCTCGGGCACAGCGGGCGCTAGGACAAGGTCAGCAACCTGCCTGCCCCTTCTGTTCCGTCGGGGATGTGACCGATGTTCTCCACCATCCTGTTCCCCATCGACCAGAGCCGTCAGACCATGGAGACGGCTGCCTTCACGCTGCGCCTGGCCCAGCAGCACAACGGGCGGCTGGTGGTGCTCTCTGTGGTGGAACCGGAAGGTGCCATGCACGATGCGGCCGCCGTTGCCAGCCTGCTGGAGCAGGCCCGCAGCCACTTCGAGCAGGCGGGGGTGGCCTGCGAAGTGATCGAGCGGGAAGGCCATCCCGCCTTCGTGATCGGCGACGTGGCCGATGAGATCAACGCCGATGTGATCGTGATGAGCACCCGCGGCCTCACGCTCGCAGCCGATGAGCCCAGCACCGCCGCCCGGGTGATCCAGTTGGCTCCCTGTCCGGTGCTGGTGGTGCCCTGATGCAGCCCGCCATTCAGTGGTATCCCGGCCACATCGCCAAGGCGGAGCGCCAGCTGAAGGCCCAGCTCGCCAAGGTGGATCTGGTGATCGAGGTGCGTGATGCCCGTATCCCCCGCGCTACCAGCCACCCGCGTCTGAAGCGCTGGATGGAGGGCAAGCACCGCCTGCTGGTGATCAACCGCCGCGACATGGTGAATGAAACGGCCCGCCTGTCGTGGGACCGCTGGCTGCGCGAGCAAGGCGAAGTGCCCTGGTGGTGTGACGCCAAGACCGGCACGGGCGTGAAGCAGCTGCAGGAGGCGGCGATCCGGGCGGGCGAGCAACTCAATGCCCGCCGCGCCGGCCGCGGCATGCGCCCGAGGCCGGTGCGGGCCCTGGTGCTCGGGTTCCCCAACGTGGGCAAGTCGGCGCTGATCAACCGGCTGGTGCGCCAGAAGGTGGTGGAGAGTGCCCGGCGGGCCGGGGTCACCCGCACGCTGCGCTGGGTCCGGCTGGGCCAGGCGCTGGATCTGCTCGATGCCCCCGGCGTGCTTCCTCCCCGCCTGGAAGACCAGCGCGCTGCCCTGCTGCTGGCCCTCTGCGACGACATCGGCCAGGCCGCCTACGACGGAGAGGGGGTGGCGGTGGCCTTCCTGCACCTGCTCGATGCGCTGGCCTCGGTGCCGGAGGCCGGGCTGCCGGCGCAGCTGCTGGAGAAGCGCTACGGCGTGGCACTGCCGCGGCGTCAGGGGCGGCGCCATGCCGATGGCGAGCACGACGACGCCTCGGACGGGGATCGCGAGCGTGATGGAGCTGAGCCCTTGGAGTCGTTGCCGGATGGGCTGGCCTGGCTGGAGGCCGCTGCCGCCCGCCACACCAGCGGCGACACCGCGCGCATGGCCCAGCGCCTGCTCGATGATTTCCGCCGCGCCGTGCTCGGCCCGATCGCCCTGGAGCGCCCGCCCCAGAAGCCCGCCGCCGCTGTGGAGGCATGAGCGCGTTCGGGGCAGGTGAAGGGGAGTTGATCACGCTCCACTACCCCCGGCCCCTGCCGATGCGGCTCGATCGCTGGCTGGTGGCCCAGCGGCCGGAGCAGAGCCGTGCCCGCATTCAGAAATTCATCGATGCCGGCCTGGTGCGGGTGAACGGCAGCCCGGGCCGCGCCAAGACACCGCTGCGGCCTGGAGATTGCGTGGAGCTGTGGATGCCGCCGCCGGAACCGCTCCCCTACCTGATCCCGCAGCCGATCCCGCTCGACATCCTCTACGAGGACAGCCACCTGATCGTGCTCAACAAGCCTGCCGGGCTCACGGTGCACCCGGCCCCCGGCAACAAGGACGGCACCCTGGTGAACGGCCTGCTGCACCACTGCCCCGACCTGCCGGGCATCGGCGGCGAGCGGCGGCCGGGCATCGTGCACCGCCTCGACAAGGACACCACCGGCTGCATCGTGGTGGCGAAGAGTCAGCAGGCCCTGGTGAACCTGCAACGCCAGATCCAGCAGCGCGTGGCCTCCCGCGACTACCTGGGTGTGGTGCACGGGGCGCCCCAGGCGGAGTCCGGCACGATCGAGGCCGCCATCGGCCGCCACCCGATCGACCGCAAGAAGTACGCCGTGGTGGCCGACGATAAGGGCCGGCTGGCCCGCACCCACTGGCGCCTGATCGAGCGGCTGGGCGATTACTCCCTGCTGCGCTTCAAGCTCGACACCGGCCGCACCCACCAGATCCGTGTGCACGGCGCCCACATCGGCCACCCGATCGTGGGGGATGCCACCTACAGCCGCTGCCGGCGTCTGCCGATCGAGCTGCCGGGCCAGGCCCTGCATGCGGTGGCCCTGGGCCTCGACCACCCGATCAGCGGCGAGCGGCTGAGCTTCGAGGCGCCGCTGCCGCCCGCCTTCACGGCGCTGCTCGCGGTGCTGCGCCGCCGTCAGCCCGCGCACCAGGCCCAGCCGGCAGCCGCCACCGGCGACAGCCCCGCAGACCCGTTGCCCTAGCCGGGGCCCGCGTCTGCGGAACTCCGGCGCCGCCGCTCCCGCAGCGATTCGTCGCGCATCAGCTCGTACATGGTGTTGTGCTCAAACAGATCGGCCACGGCGATCGCCGTGCTCACGGCGAAGCCGATCGGCAGCAGCAGGGCGTAATCCTTGCTGAGCTCGAAGGTGAGCAGGATCGCCGTGAGCGGCGTGCGGGTGAGGGCCCCCAGGAAGGCGCCGCCGCCGGCGAACAGCAGCGTGGATGGGGCGTAATCGAACAGCACCTGACACACCTGCTGCACCAATGTGCCCAGCGAGGCTCCCACCACCAGCGCCGGTGCCAGGAAGCCTCCGGGGGCGTCGGCCGCCACAGCCAGGGCAGTGCCGGCCGCCTGCACGATCAATGCCACCAGGGCATTCAGCGGCGTGCTCAACCCGAGCAGGGCGCTGAAGCCGAGCCGATCGGGATTGTCGAAGCTGGGATTGAGCAGGGAGGAGGCCAGGCCGATCCCCAGCCCTACCAGACCCAGCTGCAGCCACAGCGACAGATGCAGACGGAAGAACCCCCGGCGCAGGCGCACGATGCCCCGTTGGTAGAGCATCGCCAGCGCGCCGGCGGTCGCGCCCAGAAGCATCAGCAGGGGGATGTCCACCAGGCGGAAATCGGTGAGGCGCGAGGGGTCCTCGATCACCGGCAGCAGCTGCCGTAACCACAGCGGCCCGCTTTCATGGCCATCGAACAGCCGGGTCCAGGTGATCGTGGCGAAGATGGCGAAGGCGACGACGGCATTGCTGCGCACCGTGCTGCCTTTGAACATCTCCTCGAGCGTGTAGGCCAGGCCGCCGAGCGGCGCGTGAAAGATCGCCGCCAGGCCAGCGCCACTGCCGATCGCCACGGCCAGCCTGCGTTCCCGCGGTGGGGCCTGCAGGCCGTCGGCGGTGGCGCGGCCCACCACGGCGCCGATCTGGATCGAGGGGCCCTCCGGCCCCACCGGCAGGCCGCTGCCGATGGCGATGCCGCTGGCCAGCAGCTTGACGATCGCCAACCGCCAGGTCATCGGGATCGGCACCCCCTCCAGCCAGAGCATCACCTGCACGATTCCCGATCCCTTCGCCTCCGGCTCGAAGGCGCTGATCAGGCCACCGGCCACCGCGCCGCCCAGGCCGCCCATCAGCGGCAGCACGATCCAGCGGGGCAGCACGGCCGCCAGCTGCAGCCGCAGGCTGTTCAGCAGCTGGGTTTCGCCGCTGTACAACCGGATCGCCACGGCCACGCCGATGCCGATGGCGTTCACCAGCAGCAGCAGGCGCAGCAGACGCCTGACGGCCTGGCGGCGCTCCGGGGCTGTCAGCGCCATGTCAGGTCAGGGCCGGCAGGCGTGGACTGGCCGCCACCAGCTGCCGGGTGATCGCCGCCTGGGGTGCTGCCAGCAGCTGATCGCCAGGCCCTTCCTCCACGATCCGGCCGCCGTCGAGCACGATCACCCGCTGGCAGAAGCCGCCGGCCAGGGCCAGGTCATGGGTGATGAAGATCAGCCCCAGCCCCAGCCGCTGCTGCAGGGCGCGCAGCAGGGCGAGCACCTCGGCCTGCACTTCCGCATCCAGCATGCTCACGCTCTCGTCGCAGAGCAGCACGCTCGGCTCCAGCACCAGCGCCCGGGCGATCGCCACCCGCTGCTGCTGGCCGCCGGAGAGCTGCCGCGGCAGCCGGTTTTCGAAGGCCTCGGCCGGGCTCAGCCCCACCGCTTCCAGCCCGGCGCGGGCCCTGGCGCGTGCCTCCGGCCGGCTGGCCAGGCCATGGATGCGCAGCGGGTCGGCCACCGCCGCACCCACCGTCATCACGGGGTTAAGGCAGGCCAATGGATCCTGGAACACCATCTGCAGGCGCCGCCGCTGGCGGCGCAGCTCCGGCCCCCGCAGTTGCAGCAGGTCGCGGCCCTGCAGCCGCACGGCGCCACCGCGCACGGGCGCCAACCCCATCAGGGCGCGGCAGAAGGTGCTCTTGCCGCAGCCTGAGGCCCCCACCACCCCCACCGTTTCGCCTTCACGCAGCTCCAGGCTCACCCCATCCACCGCCTTGAGCCAGCGCTGCCGGAAGGGGAGCGAGGGCAGCGGGTGCCAGGAGCGCAGTTCCTCCACCGCCAGCAGGGGTGGGCCGCTGGCCGGTGGGGGCGTGAGGCCGCCTTCGCGCCGCCGCGCCGCCGCCACTAGCCGCTGGGACAGGGGGGCCTGCGGCCGGGTGAGCAGGGTATGGGCGGGAGCCTCCTCCACCAGCCGCCCGGCTTCGAGCACGGCGATCCGGTCGCACCAGCGCCCGGCCATCGCCAGGTCGTGGCTGATCAGCAACAGGGCGCTGCCGGTTTCGCGGCAGAGGCCCGTGAGTTCGGCCATCACCTGGCCCGCCACCGCCACATCGAGGCTGGTGGTGGGTTCATCGGCGATCACCAGTGCCGGCTCCAGGGCCATCGCCAGGGCGATCGCCAGCCGCTGGCGCATGCCACCGCTGAATTCATGGGGATAGCTGCCGTAGCGCTCCGGGTTGATGCCCACCCGCTCCAGCAGCTCCTGGGCCCGGCGCCGCACCTGGCGACGGCCCCAGAGCGGCCGGTGGGCGGTGAGCGTGTCGCCCAGGTGATCGCCGATGCGCAGCAGTGGGTTGAGCCGGGTCATCGGGTCCTGGAACACCAGGCCGACGGCTTCGCCCCGCAGGCGCTGCAGGGCGGCACGGCGCAGACGGCGCGGGTCCTGGCCGCACAGCAGCAGCTCGCCGCTGCATTGGCTTCCTGCCGGCAGCAGTTGCACCACGGCGCGGGCCACCGTGCTCTTGCCGCATCCGGAAGGCCCCACCAGCGCCAGACGGTCCCCAGGGTCGAGGCGCAGATCCAGGCCATCGAGGGTGGCAGGACCCTCCGGGGCGCCCGGGTAGCGCACCGTCAGCTGGTGGATCTGGAGCACTGGAGCGCTGGACCGGGAGCTGGCCATGGTGTGAGCGGATCGTGACCGGGCAGCGGGCCCAGCATGGGGGATCCGCGCCCGATCTGCTCATTCCGCGTGGCGCCTGCCTACTCTTAACGCCAGAGGAAACCTGTAGATGCTCGAAGCGGCGGCAGGAACCCGAATCGCCCCGATCGAGGTCAACGGACTCCCCGCTGTTCCTGACCGCTCGAAGGAGGCCGGGGCCGCTGGAGGCGCTCTTTCCCCTGCGGCCAGCACCACACAGCGCCGCCTGCGCGACGCCGAGGCTTACGGCGTCGTCCTGCCCGACTGGCTGCGCACCTGCCTGGAGCGGGTGCGGACCAGCGACGACCAGCCCGTTGCCGCCGTGCCCCCCAGCCATGGCGAATCGCTGCTCGCCAACGCCTTCGATTTCGCCTTCCAGCTGCACGACGGCCAGGTGCGGGCCACCGGCGAGCCCTACATCATTCATCCGATCGCGGTGGCCGATCTGCTGCGCGACATCGGCGCCGGCCCCGGTGTGATTGCCGCCGGCTTCCTGCACGACGTGGTGGAGGACACGGAGGTGAGCCCGGAGGAGCTGGAAGCCCAGTTCGGCGCTGAGGTGCGGGCGCTGGTGGAAGGGGTCACCAAGCTGGGCGGCATTCATTTCACTGACCGCACCGAAGCCCAGGCGGAGAACCTGCGCCGCATGTTCCTGGCGATGGCCAGTGACATCCGCGTGGTGCTGGTGAAGCTGGCCGACCGGCTGCACAACATGCGCACGATCGGCGCCCTGCGGCCCGAGAAGCAGCAACGCATCGCCCGGGAAACCCGCGAGATCTATGCCCCGCTCGCCAATCGTCTCGGCATCGGGCGGTTCAAGTGGGAACTGGAAGATCTCGCCTTCAAGATCCTTGAACCTGCCGCCTATCAGGAGATCAAGGAGCAGGTGGCCAGCAAGCGCAGCGACCGCGAGGATCGCCTGGCGGTGACCGTGGCGCTGCTGCGCAAACGGCTGGCGGCGGTGGGGCTCACCAACTGCGATGTGAGTGGCCGGCCGAAGCATCTTTATGGCATCTGGAGCAAGATGCAGCTCCAGCAGAAGGCCTTCCACGAGATCTTCGACGTGGCGGCGCTGCGCATCCTCACGCCGAATCTGGAGAGCTGTTATCGCGCCCTGGCCGTGGTGCATGACACCTTCCGCCCGATTCCCGGCCGCTTCAAGGACTACATCGGCCTGCCCAAGCCCAATGGTTATCAGTCGTTGCACACGGCTGTGATCGACCGGCACCGGCCCATTGAAGTGCAGATCCGCACCACAGAGATGCACCAGGTGGCGGAGTACGGCATCGCCGCCCACTGGAAATACAAGGAGGGCGGCTCACCTGCGGATGGCGGCACCACGGAACGCTTCAACTGGCTGCGGCAGCTCGTTGACTGGCAGCAGGACGGCGGCGGTGACGACAGCAGCGATTACCTCGCCTCGATCAAGGAGGACCTCTTCGATGAGGAGGTGTTCGTGTTCACACCGCATGGCGATGTGGTGGGGCTGCGCAAGGGCGCCACGGCGGTTGATTTTGCTTTCCGTATTCACTCGGAAGTGGGCAATCACTGCCAGGGCGTACGCATCAACGACCGCCTCTGCCCCCTCGCCACCCAGCTGAGGAATGGCGACTTCGTGCAGATCATCACGGCGAAATCTGCCCACCCGAGCCTCGACTGGCTCAACTTCGTGGCCACACCCACGGCCCGCAATCGCATCCGCCAGTGGTACAAGCGCAGCCACCGCGATGAGAACATCCTGCGTGGCCGCGATCTGCTGGAGCGGGAGCTGGGCCGCGACGGTTTCGAGGCGCTGCTGAGCGGCGAGGCGATGGCCAAGGTGGCCCGCCGCTGCAACCTGGTGGGCACTGAAGACCTGCTGGCGGCGCTCGGCTTCGGCGGCGTCACCCTGCATCAGGTAGTGAACCGCCTGCGCGAGGAGATTCGCCTCGCCACCGAAGCGGCGGCACCGGCGCTCACCAATGAGCAGGTGGCCGCCGCCGTTTCGGCTGGCCGGCCGGAAGCGCCCGTGGCGTCACCGGCCTCGGGCAGCCCGATTCTGGGGGTGGAAGGGCTGGAATACCGGCTTGGTGGCTGCTGCGGCCCACTGCCTGGGGAGCCGATCGTGGGCGCGGTGGCGCTGGGCAACCACGGCATCACGATTCACCGGCAGGACTGCGGCAATGTGGCCCAGGTGCCGGTGGAGCGGCGGTTGCCGGTGCGCTGGAACCCGATCGGTGAAGCGCAGCAGCGGCGCTATCCGGTGCGGCTGCGCATCGAGGTGCTCGATCGGGTCGGGGTGCTGAAGGACATCCTCACCCGCCTGGCTGATCACCGCATCAACGTGAGCGATGCGCGGGTGCGCACCAGCGTGGGCAAACCGGCCACGATCGATCTGAAGGTGGAATTCGTGAGCGCCGCCCAGATGGGCACCACCATGGATCAGATCCGCTCGATGGCGGATGTGCTGGATCTCTGCCGCACCGGCAACGGCTGACCACACCTGTGCGTTGGATCGAGGGGCATGAGCGATTGCTGCAGCCCCGTGATGTAGTGGGCGATCAGGTGCAGTTCTTCGCTGCGGATGGGCCGGATTTCAAGGTGGGGCTTCATGGGGATCGGCGCAGCCGCGGCTTCGGGGATGGTGCGCCACACACGGTGAAGCCCTCTCCGGCTGCGCGATTCTGCAGCAGCTGTACCGGGCGACCCGGCGGCAGACCACTCGTTGCGCCACGCGCAGTTTCGCCTGCTGCCCATGTCCGCCAGCCCCAATCCCCTGCTCGCCTTGCCCTTCGAGCCCTCGATCGAGGCGCTGGGTGAGGCCTACTGGGATGTGGTGGAGGCGGCCGCCTTCCCCCAGAGCCGCCTGCGCTTTCGCAACGATCCGCTGCTGCAGCAGCTCGGGGTGGATCCGGCCACGGTGAGCGACGCTGATCTGGAGGCGGCCTACGGGCGCTTCGAAGGGCGCACGCCGCTGCTGGCCCTGCGCTACCACGGCTATCAGTTCGGCACCTACAACCCGTTTCTCGGCGATGGGCGCGGCTTCCTCTACGGCCAGCTGCGCGATCGCCACGGTGCCCTGCAGGACCTCGGCACCAAGGGGTCCGGCACCACGCCCTGGAGCCGTGGCGGGGATGGCCGCCTCACGCTCAAGGGCGGCGTGCGCGAGGTGATCGCCTCCGAAGCCCTGCACCGCCTCGGTGTCACCACCAGCCGCACACTCAGCCTGGTGGAAACGGGCGAGGGGCTGTGGCGCGGCGATGAGCCCTCCCCCACCCGCAGTGCGGTGATGGTGCGCGTGGCCCGCACCCACCTGCGCTTCGGCACCTGCGAGCGGCTGCTGCACCTGCGCCAGCCCGGCCAGCTCGAAAGGTTGTTGCGCCATGTGGTGGCCGTGTACTACCCCCACATCGCCGCCGCCCATCCCCCCGCTGCCGATGGCAGCGCCCTGGCGGCCCTGCTGGCGTTCTACGGCGAACTGGTGGAGCGGGTGGCGCGCCTGGCGGCCGAATGGATGGCGGCCGGCTTCATCCATGGCGTGCTCAACACCGACAACATGTCGCTGGTGGGCGAAAGCTTCGATTACGGCCCCTTCGCTTTCCTCGAAACCTGGGATCCGGGCTTCACCGCCGCCTACTTCGACCACAGCGGCCTGTACGCCTACGGCCAGCAGCCGCTGATCTGCCACCACAACCTGCGCCTGCTGCAGGAGCCCCTGGTGATGCTGCTGCCGCGCGCCGAGCTGGACGCGCGGCTGGAGCGGTTCGTGCCCACCTACGACCACCACTACCGCCACTGCCTGATGCGCCGCCTTGGTTTTGATGCCGGCGCCGTGGCGGCGGTGGTCGATCGCGGCGGCGATCTGGTTGACCCGGTGCCGCTGGCCCTGCAGCTGCTGGCCGCCTGGCCGGTGGCCTACGGCAGCTTCTTCGCCGCCCTCGCCGCCCGCATCGCCAGTGGCGGCCTGCCGGAAGAAGCCGAAGCCCTGGCGCCGTTCGTGCCTGGGGCCCCTGCGCCACCGCCCGATCGCTGGGCCGCCTGGCGGGAGGCCTGGTGGGGCTGGTCGTCGGCGCTGCCTCCAGAGCAGCAGCAGGGCATCGCCGCCACCCTGCGGTGCTGGAATCTGCCGGTCACGCCGGTGCGGGGCGAGATCGAGCGCCTCTGGCAGGCGATCGACACGGCGGACGACTGGGACCCCCTCCAGCAGTGGCTGGACGGCTGTGTGGCCTCTGCTGGCGTCCCCTGACCTCAGGTGTCTACGGGTGTTTGGCGCTACAGCTGCCCCAGCGGGGCTCTGTCTGAATTCAGTCACCGGTTTCCGTCTCGATGCCTCGCCATGACCTCCGAACAGGCCGCCCAGCTGATCGACGACACCCTCGACCTCGTGCATCAACGGCTCCAGACGCTCGAAGCTGACCGCCAGGGCCGCGAGCACAGGGCGCTGGCCGCCGAATTCCGTGAGTGGCGCCAGCCCAGTGGCGGCCACATCGACCTGATGCTCTGCCCCGGCTTCAGCCGCGGCTGAACGCCGGGCTCCGCCGCAGCCGAGACTGGAGCGTCCGTCGCCGCCGGGGCCGGTTGGATTGGGACGACACCATCGCTGCGATCGCCACGGCCGTGGCACCGGGTCTGGGGAGTGTGGCGATCGTCAGGATGTCCGGCCCGGCGGCGGAGTCGATCGGCCGCACCCTGTTCCGCGCCCCGGGGCAGCAGGTCTGGGACAGCCACCGCGTGCTCTATGGCCATGTGGTGGACCCGGCCAGCGGCGAACGGGTGGATGAGGCTCTGCTGCTGCTGATGAAGGCACCACGCAGCTTCACCCGCGAGGACGTGGTGGAACTGCACTGCCACGGCGGCCTGATCGCCGTGCAGCGCGTGCTGGCGCTGGTGCTGGCCCACGGCTGCCGCCGTGCCGCCGCCGGTGAATTCAGCCAGCGGGCCTTTCTGAACGGTCGCCTCGATCTCACCCGCGCCGAGGCGATCGGCGACCTGATCGCCGCCCGTAGCCAACGGGCCGCCCAGCTGGCGATGGCGGGCCTCGATGGCGGCCTGCAGCGCCGCATCACTGCCTTGCGGGAGCAGCTGCTCGACCAGCTGGCCGAGATGGAGGCACGGGTGGATTTCGAGGAGAACCTGCCGCCGCTCGATGCCGCCGCCGTGGTGGCGGCGCTCACGGCGGTGCGCCAGGCGCTCGAGGCTCTGGTGGCCGAGGCGCGCCAGGGGGAGTTGTTGCGTGATGGGCTGCGGGTGGCGATCGTGGGACGCCCCAACGTGGGCAAGTCGAGCCTGCTCAACCGGCTCAGCCGCCGGGAGCGCGCCATCGTGACCGACACCCCCGGCACCACCCGCGACCTGCTCGAAAGCGAGCTGGTGCTGGAGGGTGTGCCGCTCACCCTGCTCGACACAGCTGGCATTCGCCCTACCAGCGATGCGGTGGAACGCCTCGGCATCGCGCGCAGCCGTGCCGCCCTGGCCGCCGCCGATGCGGTGCTGCTGCTGTTCGATCTCACCACCGGCTGGAGCGACGACGACCAGGAGCTGCGCGACCTGGTGCCGGAAGGTGCGGTGCTGCTGCTGGTGGGCAACAAGGCCGATGGCGCCGGCCTTGCCACCGGTGCGGTGGCCCCGGCCGGCCCCGGGTTTCCGCTCGAGGTGGCCATCAGCGCCCGCACCGGCGAGGGCTGCGATGTGCTCGTGGAGACGCTGCTGCAGCGCTGCGGGGCCACCGAGCTGCAGGGCCTGCAGGTCGCGCTTAATGGCCGTCAGCGCGAGCTGGCCGCCGCCGCTGCCGCCGCCCTCGGCCGCAGCCTGGAGGCCGCCACGGCCCAGCTGCCGTGGGATTTCTGGACGATCGATCTGCGCGCCGCCGTGCGCAGCCTCGGTGAGATCACCGGCGAGGAGGTGAGCGAAGCCGTGCTCGATCGGGTGTTCGCGCGCTTCTGCATCGGCAAATGAAACGGGGCGGAGCACAGGAAAGAGGGCTGAGCACAATGGCCTCATGGCGTGGAGCTGTGCGGTGATCGATCCCAGGGCTCAGCTTCCGTTGGAGCAACGCCAGGCCATCGGCGCCGCCGCTCTGGCGGCCCTACTCACGGTGGCCCGCTGCAAGGGCGCGCCCACGGCCAAGGCCCTCGCCGCCATCCGGGGCGTGCGTGATCACCTGCTGCAGATCGACTGCGACCTGGAGGCGCTGGCGCCGATCAGCCCCGACCAGCTGGCTGAACGGGTGCGGGCCGTCACTGCCGATCCCCAGTGGCGCGAGCGCATCCTGCGCGGCATGACCCTGGTGGCCCTGCTCGACGGCACGCCCTCCCCTGCGCAGCAGCAGCTGCTGGAGCAGGCGGCGGCAGCCCTGGCGGTGGACCCGGCGCCGGTGCGCACCTTCGGCCAGGTGATGGAACAGCGGCTGGCCATGGTGCGCCTCGACATCGCCCGGCGCGGCTTCATCGCGTCGGCGGCGCGGGCCACCCTGGAGCAGGAGGGGCTGCGCGGTGCCCTGGGGGTGGCGCGGGTGCTGCTTCGGCAGGAGGACACGGCCATGGCGGAGCGCTACCGCGCCCTGCGCCACTACCCCGCCGGCAGCTTCGGCCTGGCCTATGCCGCCTTCATCGACCGCAACCGCTTCGGGTTCCCCGGAGAGCTGGGCGGCCCGCCGCCGCCGGTGATGCACCACGACTGCTGCCACGTGCTGGGCGGTTACGGCACCACTGCCGCCGAAGAGGGGGCTGTGCTCGGCTTCCAGGCGGGCTTCGAGCGGGTGGATCCGTTCTATGTGCTGATGTTCGCGCTGGCGGAGTTCGAGCTGGGCATCGGCGCCACCCCGTTCATCCCGGGTGAGCGTGAGGCGCTCGATGTGGAGCGCCTGTTCACCGGCATGGCCCACGGCGCCCAGGTGTCGGTGGATCTGATCGCCGCCATCGACCCCTGGGACCACTTCGCCGACCCGCTGGAGCTGGTGCGCCAGCGCTTCAACGTGCTGCCCCGCGGCCGGCAGCCCGAATGGCCGGCGTCGATCACGCGCTGAGCTGTCCTGCCTGCCGCTGCCTGCGGCTCCCTTCCTCCGCCTCCCCCCGCCTTTCCCGGTGACACCTCCGCCCCTGCTGCCTTTCAGCCCTGCTCTTGAACAGCAGCTGCGTGGCTGGCTGGCGGAGGATCTCGGCCGCGGCGATCTCACCGCGCCGGCCCTGACGGGCGCCTGGGGCCGAGCCCACTGGATCGCCAAGGCCGATGGGGTGTTCTGCGGCGGCGTGCTGGTGCAGCCCCTGTTCCGGCTGCTGGATGCGGGAGTGGTGGTGCGCGATCGGCTGGCGGAGGGGACGCCGGTGCGGGCCGGGCAAGTGTTGCTGGAGCTGGAGGGGGCAGCGCCGGCCCTGGTGGCGGGTGAACGCACGGCCCTCAACCTGGCCATGCGCCTGAGCGGCATCGCGACCGCCACCGCCCGGCTGGTGGCTGAGCTGGCTGGCAGCGGCGTGGCCCTGGCCGACACCCGCAAGACCACACCCGGCCTGCGGCTGCTGGAGAAGTACGCCGTGCGCTGCGGCGGCGGCTTGAACCACCGCTTCGGCCTCGATGACGCGGCCATGCTCAAGGAGAACCACCTGGCCTGGAGCGGCGGGGTGGGGCCGGCGATCGCGGCGGTGCGGGCGGCGGCGCCCTGGCCGGCGCGGCTGATCGTGGAGGCGGAAACCGCCGCCGAGGCCGAAGCCGCCGTGCGTGCCGGCGCCGATGCGGTGCTGCTCGATGAATTCGCCCCCGAGGCCCTGCAGGCGTTGGTGCCGCAGCTGCGGGCTCTGGCGGCGGTGCAGGGGCGGGCGGTGGTGCTGGAAGCGTCGGGGGTCCAACCTGAACAGCTGCGGGATTACGCCGCCACCGGTATCGATCTGATCTCCACCAGCGCGCCGGTCACCCGCAGCCGCTGGCTGGATCTGAGCATGCGCTACCTATCGAGCGGCGGCTGAGCGTGGCCACCACCCGGGCCTGGCATCGTGGACCTGGCGTTGTGACTTTATGGCGTTGGTTCCAGGCTGGTGGCGCGCCTGGCCCAGTGGCAGCAGAGTGATGCCGGGTTATCGATGCCGTGAGCCATGCCGTTCTGCCGCTTCTCGAGCCCGAGCCTTCGGCTCACCTCGGTGGTCCTTGCCTTGCTGGCGGCCGTGATGCCGGCTGCAGCGGCTCGTGCCGAGGGGGTGCTGCAGCGGGTGGCCGTCACCGGTGAGCTGGTGGTGGGGAGCGAACCGCTGCTGCCCCCCCTCAGCTTCCGAGACAGCAGTGGCCAGCCCGTCGGCTATGGGGTGGAGGTGGTGCGCCGGATCCAGGCAGAGCTGTCCGCAGCGCTGGGGCGGCCCATCACTGTGCGGTTCGAGTCGGTGAGCGATCCCGCCGAGCTGGTGCGTCGTGTGGGTAAGGGAGAACTGTCCCTCGCGTGCGGTGTGCCCTTCTCCTGGGCCCGCGATGCCCAGGTGGATTACACCCTGCCGATCGGGCTCTCCGGCATCCGCGTGCTGGCCCCGGCGGGCCGGATCGATGGCTCAGCGGCCTCGCTGCTGGGCCGCCGCATCGGTGCGGTGCCGGGTTCCCTCGGTGAGGCGGTGTTGAAGGGCATCCAACCCCAGGCACGCGCCGTTCCCTTCGCCGGGCTGGGGGAGGCGGTGGCCGCGCTGCAGGCCGGCCGGCTGGACGGCGTGATGGGGGACACCACTCTGCTGATGGGCAAGGCCAGCAGCCTCGGTGCCACCGGCCTGGTGGTCACGCCGGAGCTGCCCTATGAGCGCTACGCGGTGGGTTGCGTGGTGCCTGAAAACGATTCCGCCTTCCGCGACCTCACCAATCTGGCGATCGCCCGACTGCTGCAGGGCTATGTGGATGGCGATCCCGAGGCAGTGGCCAGCGTGGACCGCTGGGTGGGTCCGAAGGGGGTGCTGGGGGTGCCGTCTGAGCGCATTCGTACCTATTTCGAAACGGTGTTGCTGAATTACGAGGCGATCCGGCCCCAGGGTCCAGCGGCAGCGTCTTCCGCCCCGTCCGCGCCCTGAGTCACCCCGCCCACGCCCTCGCCCTCCGCTTCTTTCGTTCTCCAGGTTTCACTTCCGATGGCTTTCCTTCCGCGTCCCAGGCAGTTCGGCTTTCTGTTGTTCCTGGCGATCCTGCCGTTGATCCCGGCCGCTGAAGCGCTGGCGGCCGCTGGTGCCGCCAGCCCGAGCCGCGACGGCCCTGAACCGGACAGCCTCAGCGTGGAGGCCCGTCTGCGCCGCATCGCCGGGGCGGTTCGCGAGCTGGAAACCGGCGCGATCCATGACCAGGATCAGACCGTCGATGGCCAGGAGCCGGCAGCCGCCAAGGCCATCCCCGACGATGTGCTGGCCTACGTGTTTGTGAACGGGCCGCGGGTCGGTTGGCGCAATGGCGGCTTCTATAACGGTGGCTTCCGCAATGGCGGCTTCTGGAACGGCGGCTTCCGCAACGGAGGTGGCTGGTCAAACGGCGGCTTCGGCAATGGGGGGTTCCGCAATGGCGGCGGCTTCCGCAACTTCTGGTGAGCCGTTGACCTTCCCCGCGTTCGGTCCCCTGCGGCTGCTGGTGGTGCAGCCCACCCCGTTCTGCAACCTCGACTGCGACTACTGCTACCTGCCCAGCCGCGACGACCGCCGCCGGCTGCCGCTGGAGCTGCTGGAGCGCACGCTGGAGCGGGTGCTGGAGAGCCCCTTCGCCAACGACGACTTCACCCTGCTCTGGCATGCCGGCGAGCCGCTCACCATGCCGATCGCCTTCTACGACGAGGCCACCGCGCTGATCCGCTCCGTACTGGCGCGCCGGGACGGTCCGCCGCTGCGGATCGTGCAGTCGCTGCAGACCAACGCCATGACGATCGACGCCGCCTGGTGCGATTGCTTCGAGCGCAATGACATCCACGTGGGCGTGAGCCTGGATGGCCCCGCCTTCCTGCACGACGCCCACCGCCGCACCCGCACCGGCCTGCCCAGCCATGCCGCCAGCCTGCGGGGCATCGGCTGGCTGCAGCGCCGCGGCATCCCCTTCCAGGTGATCGCCGTGCTCACCGACGACGCCCTCGATCACGCCGACACCCTGTTCGACTTCTTCAACGGCCATGGCATGGACAATCTTGCCTTCAACATGGAGGAAACCGAGGGAGAGAATCTCAGCTCCACCCTGTCCCGCCCCCGCTCGGAGGCGCGCTACCAGGCGTTTCTGGAGCGTTTCTGGGAGCGGCTGCGAGCCGAGCCTGGCGCCCTGCGCCTGAGGGAGTTCGATGAGATCGCCGGCCTCGCCTGCGGCGATCAGCGTCTGGCACGCACCGACATGAACCACCCGTTCGCGATCGTGAACGTGGATGCGCGCGGCAACTTCTCCACCTTTGACCCCGAGCTGCTGTCGGTGGCCACCGCCGCCTACGGCGATTTCGCCTTCGGCAACGTGATCACCGACAGCCTGGAATCCGTGGTGGATAGCGCCAAGTTCCAGCAGGTGTACAGCGAGATCCGCTCCGGCGTGGAGCGCTGCCGGGCCGAGTGCGAGTACTTCGGCCTCTGCGGCGGAGGCGCCGGCAGCAACAAGTACTGGGAGCGCGGCACCTTCGACTGCAGCGAGACCCAGGCCTGCCGCTACCGCATCAAGCTCAGCGCCGATGTGGTGATGGCGGGCCTGGAGCGGGAACTGGAGCTCACCAGCTGAGCGGAGGCTTCAACCGCCCACTGGCGGAGCAGAGCCTTCAGCCCTCATAGGGCCAGAACTCCGGCTCGTCGAGCATGGGCCGCTCCAGCGGCAGCACGTGGAAGCGGCGGCGGATCTCCAGCAGGGGCTCGCTGGCGAGGGCGAGGTGATCGAGCCGGCTGAAATCACCGCTGCAGGCGGCCCCCCGACGCCAGGCTTCCGCCAGCAGCTCGGGCGCACCCGGCAGATCGAGGGCCCCCCGTTTGCCGTTGAGGCCGTTGTAGGGCTCGCCGTCGCCGCCGTAGGGCACGAACTGGCTGTCGTTGCCGTGCACGAACAGGCCCACCTCATGGATGAGGAAGTTGGCGAGCGAGGCCATCCAGTTCGCGTCGTCGTTGCGGAGCGCCAGCTTGAAGGCGCCCAGGGCGATCTCGCCTGGCCCCGTCGGTTCGTAACCGGTGATCACGTGGTTCATGTCATGGCTCATGTAGTAGGCGGGGTTCGGGGTGTCGCGGGCCGGCAGGGGCAGGCCGTTGCGCGCGTAGAACTGCACGAAGGCCCAGCCAAGGCTGCCGTGGGGGCAGTCGCGCAGCCCCTGCACCTGGGCGAAGAAGGCGTCGCCGGGAGCGCCGCCCTGATCCTTGCCAGGCTGCTTGCTGGGATCCGCCATCAGGGCGCCGTGGCGGGCGGACAGCTCGGGCATGAAGGCGGCGTAGCAGCGCACGAAGCTGGCGGTGGCTTCCGCGGCGGTGCGGTGGAAGAGGTCCTGCACGAGGCGCAGCTCAACGCCGTGGATGCCGATCGCGTCGCTGAAGGCCTCCAGCCGCTGCAGCTGGGCGGCGCTGCGGGGATGGCGGCAAAGCTCCAGCATCAACGCCAGCTGCAGGAAGCGGCGGCGGCTGTCGTCGTCTGGCAGCCGGGCCGCCAGCTCCTCGGGCGGCAGTGGGGCGGCGGCCGTGAGTTCGTCTGGGGTGAGCCCGAGCAGGTGCACCGCCAGGCTGCTGAGCAGCCGCGCCTGCTCGCTGGTGGCGCCGCCCTCCACGGCGACCAGATCGCGCAGCCCGCCCACCAAGGTGCGCGTCAGCGGGGGAGGGAAGGGTTGCAGCATCGACGGTGGGGCCGCACCCCGCCATTCAAGCGCTGCCCGCCGCCGACGGTCCGCTCTCCGCCGCCGTGATCCGCTCAAGTTGCAGGGCATCGGTGCAGCCGTCGTGGCCCTGGTTGTAGTGGCTGGAGCAGAAGGCGCCCCGCCAGCCCGGCGGCAGCTCGGCCAGCAGCGACACGGCGTAGGGATGGCGCTGGGCCACCCGCTCGATCGTGTGGGCGGGGTAGAGGCGCACCGCGTGGCGGCTGACGCGGCAGAGCTCGCTCAGGGCCCGACGGTGCCAGGCCAGATCGAAGCCGCCACTGCTGGAGAGGCCGCCATCGCGCAGGGGGGCATAGGCGAAGAGCAGATGGCCGCTGAGCACCAGATCGAAGCTTTGGTCCGGGAAGGGCAGCTCCGGCAGGGAGGCGTTGCGGTACTGCTGCGGATGGCGGCGGCGATCCTCCAGAAAGGCCTGCAGTGCCTGAATGTGCTCCTCGTGGCAGGCCTCCAGATCGAAATCCGGCCGCAGCGCATCGCTGCTGAGCAGGCCTGCCATGGTGCGCTCCAGATCGGCCAGGGCCCGCCGTTCGAGCTCCTGCTCCGGCAGGGCGTAGAGGGGATCCACCGCCACCACCTCCCCCACCAGGCCGCGCAGCCGCGCCGAGAGCGAACCGGGCCCGCCGGGGCAGTCGAGCACGCGGGCGTCGCGCCACTGCTCCAGGTCTCCTTTGAGGTTGAACATCGCCAGGGCCTGCTCCCCCAGACGCCCGTAGAACATCACGGAGGCAAGTTGCATGCGGTTTTGAGGCGGTGGGATTGTGCGGTGAACGGGGCGTTCACCTGCTCCGCCAGCGTGTTCCGCCATCCTGGCGGGCCACCCATGGCGCGGGCAGCCCCGTAGCGCTGCTCGCTCCATTTGTGCATGCTTCCAGAACCTGCCCGGCGGGTTGCCATCGGTCCAGAGGGGATGATCAGGGTGCCTCCCCCCTGCAGGGAGCGCCCTGCTTCTGCCCCGCTGCCCATGCTCCGCCTCGCCCAAGCCCTCGACAGCCAGCTGCGCGCGGCGATGCAGCGGGCCTTCCCCGTGGAAACCATGGGCGAGGAGATCTCAGAGATGTTCGGGGCAGGGGGCCTGCGGCTGGATCCGCAGCTGGCGCCGGCTACCAAGCCCGAATTCGGTGATTTTCAGGCGAACGGTGCCCTGTCCCTCGCCAAGCCGCTCCGCCAGGCGCCGCGGGCCATTGCCACGGCGATCGTTGAGCAGCTGGCGGCCGATCCGGCCTTCACCGCGCTCTGCCTGGAGCCGCAGATCGCCGGCCCAGGCTTCATCAACCTGACTCTGCGGCCGGAGCGGCTGGCCGTGGAGGTGGCAGGGCGGCTGAGGGATCCGCGTCTGGGGGTGCCCACGGTGGCCGAGCAGAGCGGCAACGGGGCGCCGGCGCCGGTGGTGGTGGATTTCTCCAGCCCCAACATCGCCAAGGAGATGCACGTGGGGCATCTGCGCTCCACGATCATCGGCGACGCGCTGGCGCGGGTGCTGGAGTTTCGCGGCCATCCGGTGCTGCGGCTCAACCACGTGGGCGACTGGGGCACCCAGTTCGGCATGCTGATCACCCACCTCAAGCAGGAGGCGCCCGAGGCGCTCACCACCGCCGATGCGGTGGACCTGGGC
The DNA here is from genome assembly GCF_977927515.1 of Cyanobium sp. ULC065. Next base: position 702,117 of record NZ_OZ376393.1, read on the forward strand.
GATCTGGTGGCCTTCTACCGCCAGGCCAAGGCCCGCTTCGACAGCGATGAAGCCTTCCAGACCACTTCGCGTGAGGAGGTGGTGAAGCTGCAGAGCGGCGATCCGATCAGCCGCCGCGCCTGGCAGCTGCTGTGTGATCAGTCGCGCCGGGAATTCCAGCGCCTCTACGACGCCCTCGACATCCGCCTCGATGAGCGCGGCGAATCCTTTTACAACCCCTACCTGGAGGCGGTGGTGGCGGATCTGGCCGCCACCGGACTGCTGGTGAGCGATGGCGGCGCCCAGTGCGTGTTCCTCGAAGCGGAGGACGGCAGCGCCAGCAAGGCCCCGCCGGTGATCGTGCGCAAGAGCGACGGCGGTTTCAACTACGCCACCACCGATCTGGCTGCCATCCGCTATCGCTTTGCGGCACCCCCCGCCGGCGATGGGGCGCGGCGGGTGATCTACGTCACCGATGCGGGCCAGGCCAGCCATTTCGCCGGGGTGTTCCAGGTGGCCCGCCGTGCCGGTTGGATTCCCGAGGACGGGCGGCTGGAGCACGTGCCCTTCGGGCTGGTGCAGGGGGAAGACGGCAAGAAGCTCAAGACCCGCGCCGGTGACACGGTGCGACTCAAGGAGTTGCTGGAGGAGGCGGTGGAGCGCTGCGAGGCCGACCTGCGCCGCCGGCTGGCGGAGGAGGAACGCCAGGAAGAGGAGGACTTCATCACTGAGGTGGCCACCACCGTGGGCCTGGCGGCGGTGAAGTACGCCGACCTCAGCACCAACCGGATCACCAACTATCAGTTCAGCTTCGATCGCATGCTGGCCCTCAGCGGCAACACCGCCCCCTACCTGCTGTATGCGGTGGTGCGCATCGCCGGCATCGCCCGCAAGGGTGGTGCCGGGGCCGATACGGCCGCCGGTGCCGCAGATTCACCGTTGCCGGAGATGCTCAGTTTCAGCGAGCCGCAGGAGTGGGCGCTGGTGCGGGAGCTGCTCAAGTTCGACGGCGTGATCGCCGAAGTGGAGGAGGAACTGCTGCCGAACCGGCTGTGCAGTTATCTGTTCGAACTGAGCCAGATGTTCAACCGCTTCTACGATCAGGTGCCGGTGCTCAAGGCCGAAGAACCGGCGCGGAGTTCGCGGCTGGCGCTCTGCCGCCTCACGGCGGCCACCTTGAAGCTGGGGCTTGGCCTGCTCGGCATTCCCACCCTGGAGCGGATGTGAGCGGCTATTGGGCTCTGGCCAGGTAATCCTCCTGGAGGATGTACATGCGCTTCACATCGCGGTAGCGGCCTTCGATGAAAAATTCGCCCACCAGGTGGCCTTCCTCCGCAAAGCCGCATTCTTGATAGAGGTGCAGGGCCTTGGCGTTGTCAACGGCAACGGACAGGTAGATCTTGTGCAGGTTCAGGATGGTGAAGGAGTAGTCGAGGGCTTTGTGGATGCAGAAGCGTGCGAAGCCTTTGCCCTGGTGGGCAGGGGCCACGATGATCTGGAACTCAGCGCGGCGATGAATGTAATCAATCTCGATCAGTTCCACCAGGCCGACCAGTTCCTTGTCCTTGTTCTCGACGACAAAGCGACGCTCGGCATTGTCGTGGATATGGCGGCTGTACAGCTCCTCAAGTTCGTCGAATGATTCATAAGGTTCCTCGAACCAATAGGCCATCACGCTCCGATTGTTCACCTGGTCGTGAATGAATCGCAGGTCGCCACGCTCCAGGGCCCGCAGGGCCAGTTCCGTACTCGCCACCGAACACTCTGATCAGCCATGGCCAGACTAAGTCGGCCCGCTGGATCAGGCCGCCTGCTCACCGGTCGTGATGGCTGGCCTGCGCACGGTGTTCGATGCCCGATCGGAACCGGGCCCGAAGCTGTCGACCAGCTCCTGCCAGCTGGCCTCATCCAGCAGGAAGTCCCTGCGGATCCTGCTGAGATTGTCACGGACGTGGGGGTCTGCCAGGAGCTGCTGGAGATCGTCCAGTCGCGCCAACCGCAGCAGCTCGAGCATGGCCTCTCTGGCGGCGTCCTGGCGCAGGCTGCGAATTTCCCTCTGCTGGCCCGTGAGCTCCAGAATCCGCCGATCCTGCAGGGCCAGTTCCTGGATCGCGGCCCAGTGGTCGTCGTCGTCCAGTTTCAGGGATTGGCGCAGCTCCTCCAGTTGCACCAGGGCGGTGGCCTGCTCCAACCGACCCGAAACCAACAGCTCCGCCATCACCCCCTTGTAGAGGCTTCGCTTGGTCTGACTGATCTGGGCGGGCAGCACCTTGACCAGGGTGAACACTTCGGCGGCACTGAGCTCGTCGATCGAGCGGCCGTCCAGATAGGGCGAAAGGTCGGGAATCAGCTGCTCCAGCTGCCTGCGCAGGCTGGCACTGGTGCTTTCCCGCAGATAGGTGGCCCGTTCGCGATACCAGCCTCGGTGCACCCACATGCCGCTCACAATCAGAACGACGGAGCGGATCACCTGCCCGCCCGCCGGCCCCAGGAGACCGAGGGTGGGATCGGCAAACCAGAAGAAGATGTTCACGGCCAGGAACGAGGCCAGCAGCCGTGTGCGATGGATGGCGACCTCCTGGGCCCGCTCCCCGAAGTCCGGGGTCAGTTGCCGCTGCTGCAACTGCTGCAGCCACCGCTGCAGGGCCACCGAGATCCAGGCCGCGAGCACCAGCAGGACCGGAATCGCCACGAGGCGCGGCACGACGGGGATCCATGGGCCCGTCACCAGGGGGCTCCAGGCGTACTCGGTCACCTCGTTGTCGTAGGCCCACATGCCGCTGCGCAGGTAGTCGAGCCCGCCACGGGATTCCAGCTTGATGATCAGGAAGAAGGCGAGCACCAGCCCGGGATAGGACCCCCAGGCCCAGTTCAGGCCTCGTTTGCCCTTCAGCGACGACCAGTAGCTGCGCTCCGAGTCGATGTCGATGCAGGGGGTCTGGCAGGCCACGCAGGCACTCTGGACCTTGCCGGAGTCGCTCACCGTGCGGCACATCGACTGGGTCACCTTGGCGGTGGTCTCGATGTGGGCCGGACTGCCGAAGAAGCTGCGCGGGCCGGTGATGATCGTCTGGACGGGGCCCATGGGGCAGACGTACTGGCACCAGGCCTTGCCCCCATAGGCCCAGCCCACCACCAGGGCGGCGACCGCCGTGAACAGGAGCAGCAGACCCAGCCCGAGGGTGTTGCTGTTGACCAGCAGCAGGCGCAGACACAGCCCTGCGATGAACAGGCTCCACTGCAGCGCAACGTGATGGCGGCCCAGCCAGGATCCCGGCTCCACCTTCGCCACCGCGCGCCGGCCTCCCCGTCCGCCCACGGTGCGCTGCATCCCCAGAATCCGGAACAGCTGGGACACCAGGGCCAGCGGACAGACCCTGCGCCAGAGCTCATGGCTGAACACCACCAGCAGCAACAGGCAGCCGGGTACAACCATCCCCCAGAAAATCTGATTGCCTTCGAGGGAATGACAATCAGGACTGCCACCACAACGATTGACGTTAAATGGATAAAGATCGATGCCGGCAAGCAGGCTGACGATCAGGAAGATCCAGCCGGACAACAGCAGCCAACGGATGATCTGTGCCTGACGCTCAGGCCATGAACTGAAGATCTGCATGGCATGGAGAGAATCGCTGGCAACTTATTCACAAGCCCTCCGACTATTTCCCCGGTTGTGCCAATTGGCTGTTGAGCGGTTTCCAGACTGTCCCGGCTGGGCGGGGGGATCTGGCAGATCTGAGGTCCGCACTCGAACAACCCGACCGGAGTCATGATCCGGTCGCATCCGGTCAACAGAAACTGGCCGGATTCCGTTGCCTGCCGTGGCGTTGGCTTCGGCTGGGTGCTCTTCGGTGATCGCTCCCCTGGCAGGACCTGTCCCAGGCGGAAGCTGGAGGGGCATCGGTCCGGACCCAGCGGAGCCGTCCTGCATTCGGTTGGGAAGCATCCAGTCACATCGGGCCGAAACGGACGCTCCGGCCAGGCCGCCGAGGGTCGAGGCCAGCTGCCCATTTAGCTTGGGCTCCCCTACGGGATGGCCGCCGCCACGCCATGGTCCTTGATCGTTCCCATGCCCAGGCGCCTGTCACGGCATCGGCGGCCGGGAACGCTCCTAGGGCCCGCCCCGAGGTGGAAGCCCTGGTGGCCTACAGCGCTCCCCTCGAGGGCAGGCGCAACCTGTTGCGTCTCGACTTCAACGAAAACACCGTGGGGCCCAGCCCCCGGGTGGTGGAAGCGATCCGCGCCATTCCCGCCGATCACTACGCCATCTATCCCGAGTACGACGGTCTGCGGGAGGCGGTGGTGGCCTCGCTCGGCAGCACGGGCCTGAGCCCCGGCCACATCGGTCTGTTCAACGGCGTCGATGACGCGCTCCATGCCATCTTTCACGCCTTCGCGGCCCCGGGCGACCGTCTGCTCACCACCAGCCCCACCTTCGGCTACTACACCCCCTGTGCCCGCATGCAGGGGATGACCATCGAGGCGATCCCCTACCGGTCGCCCGACTTCGCTTTCCCCTTCAGCGAGATCCGTGCCGCCCTCGACACCGACCCACCGGCCAGGATCCTGTTGATCTGCAACCCCAACAACCCCACCGGTACCCGGTTGGCGCCGCAGCGGATCCTGGAGCTGGCGGCCGCTGCCCCAGACACGCTGGTGGTGGTGGATGAGCTCTACGAGGCCTTCACCGGCGACAGCGTGCTGCCACTGCTGCTGGACACAGCAGCAGGCACCGATCCCTTTGCGGCCTACCCGAACCTGCTGGTGCTGCGCTCGCTGGCGAAAACGGCCGGGCTCGCCGGGCTGCGCTTCGGGTTTGCGGTGGGTGCGCCGGCCCTGGTGGACCGGGTGAGCCGGGTCAGCGGCCCCTACGACGTCAACAGCTTTGCCGTGACCGCCGCCCATGCGGCCCTGGCTGATCAGGCCTACACCGACGCTTACGTGGCCGAGGTGCTGCGGGCGCGGGCCTGGTTGCTGGAGCAGCTGGTGGCCGCCAGGGTGCGCCATCACGCCGCCGGTGGCAACTACCTGCTGATCTGGCCGCGGCGGCCGGCGGCCGTGGTGGAGTCCGAACTGCGGGCGGCGGGCATCCTGGTGCGCTCGATGGCCGGCAAGCCGCTGATCGATGGCGCGCTGCGGGTGAGCCTGGGCACCACCGAGCAGATGGAGCAGTTCTGGGCGGCGTACCGGTGCATCGAGCCCCAGGGCTGAAGAGCGGCGTTCAGGGCGCCTTGCCGGCGGCCGGCTCGAGCACGGTGATCGGCTTGCCTTTCTCTCCGGCGTAGACCACCACGATCTCGGCTGGTTCGTTGCCGTTGTTGGTGCCGTAGTGGGGCTGATTCACCATCTCGATCAGCCCTTCACCCGCCTTCAGCTGCAGGCGAGCGCCCTCCTTGCTGGTCACCAGCAGCTGGCCGCGGATCAACATGCCGGCATTGATCACTGGGTGGGTGTGCATCGGCAGTTGCACCCCCGGTGGAATGGTGATGTGCAGCACGGTGATTTCCGGTTCGCCCTTGGGATAGGCGGGCAGCCGTGTGCCGTTCCAGGCCTCGCCGGCCTTCACCAGGGTGCGCACCTTCACCGCCGCCGGCTCCCCATCGGCGAGGGCGGGCGGCACGGGTAGCAGCAGGCTGCCGCCCAGCAGCAACAGGGCCAGCCAGGGCCGACAGCCGCTCAGCGGACGCTTGTTCTGAACCTGCAGGGCCATCGGGGCGGCGGGCATCTCTCGCTGGGCAGTCTGGGGGCTGGTTCGCTGGCGTGCAGGCCCGCCCATCGCCCGCCCATCCCCATAGCCTGCCCTTGCTCTGCTCCCGTTGCGGCCGCTTTGGATTTCACCGCCGATCTCCCCGTTGTGCAGATCCGGCGAACGGTGATGCGCCGGGCGCTGCTCTCCACGGCAATCCCACCGCGGGTGGCCCTGGCGATGGGCCAGGAGCCGCTGCTGCTGCGCTACACGATCGGCCTGTTCGGCTATGGCCTGATCGGCTGTGCGGTGACCGATGCCGAGAGCTGCCTCCAGCGGCTGGCGCAACAGCCGCACGGGCTGCTGGTGTGCTCCGACAGCCTCGAAAGCGGTGACGTGCTCAGCCTCACCGCCACCGCCAAGGAGCGGTACCCCGCCTTGAAGGTGATCGTGATCAGCACGGGGGGCCATCCCGAGCCGGCACTGGTGCGGGCCGCCTGGATCGATGGGCTGGTGGCGGAATGCGACATGACCTTCCACAGCGGGGCGCTGCAGGCGGCGGTGCTGGCGGCGCTGGGTGGCTGCCACTTCCGCAGCGCCTCGATGCGTGATCAACCGATGCCAGAGCCGATCAGTGAACTCAGCCCGCGGGATTACCAGATCCTGGAGGGCCTCGCCGATGGGCTCACCGACCGGGAGATCGCCGAGCGGCTGATGATCAGCCCGAACACGGCGAAGTCGTACACCAAGCGGCTGCTGCAGAACATGGGGGCGCGCAACCGTCTGCAGGCCCTGGTGATCGCGCTGCGGCAGGGGCTGATCCGGCTGCGCTGATGGCTGCAGCCCGCACGGCTGCCGTGGCGACCACCCTCAGCGGAGCCGCCAACCACCCTCCGATGGGGGTCGCCCCGGCGGGGACATCCGGCGTAGGACCGTTGCAGCGATTTGTTTTGCGCGATGTCCAGCGTCGATCCACTCACAGGTATGGGCTTCAATTACGCCGAGGCGCTGCAGAAGAACTTCCTCTTTTACGAGGCGCAGCGCTCCGGCAACCTTGACGAAGCCAGAAAGCGGATCGACTGGCGCGGTGACTCCGGCCTGCGCGACGGCGCCGACGGGGTGTACTTCGGTGGGCAAACCGCCGCCAACCTCCAGGCCGGGCTGACGCTGAATCTCACCGGCGGCTATCACGATGCCGGCGATCACTCCAAGTTCAGCCTGCCGCTCGCTTCCACCCTGGCCACCCTCTCCTGGGGCGGGATCGAGTTCTCCGATGGCTATGCCCTCTCGGGGCAAACCGACGAACTGCTCGATGCGGTGCGTTGGGGCACGGATTACCTGCTCAAGGCCCACGCCGTTGATGCGGCGGGAGCGACGCGCTTCTTCGTGGCGCAGGTGGGCAATGTGGAGGCCGACCACGCCTTGTGGAGCTCGCCGGAGAGCCAGACCATTGCCCGTCCGGCCATGGCGGTGACACCGAGCAAGCCCGGCTCCGATGTGGCGGCCGGCTCAGCCGCAGCGCTGGCTTCCGCCTCGGTGCTGTTCCGCCAGAACGGCGAAGCCGCCTACGCCGATGTGCTGCTGACCCGCGCCATTTCGCTGTACGACTTCGCCGATCGTTACCGGGGCCGCTACTCCGATTCGATTCCGGAGGTACGCAATTACTACAACTCCTGGAGTGGGTTCAACGATGAGCTGGCCTATGGCGCGGCCTGGCTGTCGCGGGCGGTCACGGCGGCGGGCGGCAGTGGCACGGCCTACCGCGACAAGGCCCTGTCGATCTATACCAGCAACATCGGCGGCCTTTCGCGGGGCTGGACCGGCAACTGGGACGATGCGTCTTATGCCACGGCGGTGATCCTGGCGGAGGACACGGGCTCGACCCGCGTGCAGCAGGACGTGGAGCTCTGGTTGAACAACTGGGTGAACGGCGGCAACGGCGTGACGATCAGTGCCGGCGGCCTGCGCCATATCAGCCAGTGGGGCTCGCTGCGTTATGCCGCCAACACGGCCTTCCTGGCGGATGTGTATGCCGACAACGTGCGGGACCCGGGTGGGTCCTTCAGCCGGCTGTCGCAGGGGACCGTGGATTACATCCTTGGTGCCAATCCGCGCCGGTCGAGCTATCTGGTGGGCTTTGGGGCCAATTCACCCCGGCAGCCCCATCACCGGGCCGCCTCGGGCGTGGGCTGGGATGGGTTCCGCAACGGCCTGCCCAACGCCCACATCCTCTACGGCGCCCTGGTGGGTGGCCCTACCAGTTCCGACGACTTCTCCTATCAGGACCGCCGCGACGACTTCGTCGCCAATGAGGTGGCGATCGACTACAACGCTGGCCTGGCCGGCGCCTTCGCCCGCAGCGTGGAGCGTCGCGGCGGGCAGGCGTTCACCGATGCCCAGCTCGACGCGCTGCCGGGCATTTACGTGCGAACCAGCGGCGGCGGAACGCCGGTGCCACCCACCCCGACACCAACTCCAACCCCGACTCCTACGCCAACGCCAACACCAACCCCAACGCCCACCCCGACACCCACTCCAACGCCAATACCCACGCCTGTGCCGGGCTCTCCCTTGCCCCAGACCCTCAACGGCATTCCGCTCACCTCCAACCCGAACCTGGCGGTGTCCGTGGGCGGATCGATCTGGACGGGTGGCATGACGGTGCAACTCACGCTCACCAACACCGGCACGGTGCCGCTGAACAGCTGGAACTTCAGCTTCGAGAGCCCGCACCGTCCCACCAGCACACCCTGGGGGGTGCGGATCAGCAGCACGGCGCTGGCGGGCGGCCTGTTTCGCCACACCGTGACCGGTGATGCCTGGGCCAGCACGATTCAGCCGGGCCGCAGCGTGAACGTGGGCTTCAACGCCAGCCAGGGAAGGCCCCTGGGCAACAGTGGCGCGCTCACGGCGACGGCGCTGTTCGGTGATGGTGGCCGGGTTGGCTTCAGCAGTGTCAACCCCAGTTTCAAGACAGGCGGTGCCGCCGCCGATGTGATCAGCACCAGCGCCGCTGTTGATGCGCTCACCGGCCTGGCTGGCGCGGACACGTTCCGCATCACCAGCCTGCGCGATTCGTTGCTGAACGCCAGTGATCAGATCACAGATCTGGCCATCGGCAGCGATCGCATCGATGGCCCCCGGGAGGTGTCGGCCGCCGATCTGCGTGAGCTGGGCAGCGTTGCTGACCTCAGCGCCACGGCACTGGCGGCGGTGCTGACCCCCACAGCGTTCGCTGCCAACGGTGCCGCCACCTTCAGCCTTGGCGCCAGCGGCGGCAGCCGCACCTTCCTGGCGCTCAATGATGGGCTGGCTGGCTTCCAATCCGCCAACGACGCCATCGTGGAGATCACCGGCTTCACCGGCTCGCTCACGGCCCTGGCGATCGTGTGATCGGCGCGGCCGGAGCAGTTGTCACGTCGATGTCGGCTGCTTGGCGTAGTTCGTCAATCAGAAACGACGTTGAACTTCTCCGGTGCCCCCAGCCGCCAAGACCGCTCTGATCACAGGCATCACCGGCCAGGATGGCTCGTACCTCACCCAGCTGCCAGAGCCATGTGGCAGTGAGCTTTGAGGCGCCGGAGTACACCGCCAACAGCGATGCCCTGGGCACGCTGCGCATCCTGGAAGCGGTGCGGATGCTGGGGCTCACGCCGAAAACCCGCATTTACCAGGCCAGCACCAGTGAGCTGTATGGGCTGGTGCAGGAGATACCGCAGAAGGAAACCACACCCTTCTATCCGCGCAGCCCCTATGGGGTGGCGAAGCTCTATGCCTATTGGATCACGGTGAACTACCGCGAGGCCTACGGCATGTATGCCTGCAATGGGATTCTGTTCAACCACGAATCACCCCGGCGGGGTGAAACGTTTGTGACGCGCAAGATCACGCGCGGCCTGGCACGGATCAACGAAGGGCTGGAGGATTGCCTCTACATGGGCAACATCGATTCGCTGCGTGATTGGGGGCACGCCAGGGATTACGTGGAGATGCAGTGGCGGATGCTGCAGCAGCAGCGGCGAAGTGGTGGTGCGGATCGACCCGCGCTACTTCCGGCCGGCGGAGGTGGAAACGCTGCTGGGTGATCCCACCAAGGCACGCGAGAAGCGCAGTTGCGGCCTGGTTTGCGGCGCATCAGCCCACGGTGGTGGTGCTGGCGGCCGCGAAGGTGGGGGGCATTGCGGCGAACAGCAGCTATCCGGCTGATTTCCTGCTCGACAACCTCAAGATCCAGAACAACGTGATCGAGAGTGCCTGGCGCAGCGGTGTGCGGCACTGCGGATCCAGCACGGCTTCGATGCGATCAGCCTGATGCCCACCAATCTGTATGGGCCTGGCGACAACTACCACCCCACCAACAGCCATGTGCTGCCGGCCTTGATCCGGCGGTTTCATGAGGCGGCCCTGGCCAAGGCATCGTGCGTGACCTGCTGGGGCACCGGCACACCGCTGCGGGAATTCCTGCATGTGGATGATCTGGGCGAGGCGTGCGTGTTCGCGCTGGAGCGCTGGCAGCCGGGGCCGGAAGAGCTGCAGTTTCTGAATGTGGGCACGGGCGTGGATCTCACGATCCGCGAGCTGGCGGAAGCGGTGGCGGCCGCCACTGGCTTTGCCGGCAGCCTGGAGTGGGACAGCACCAAGCCCGACGGCACCCCCAAAAAGCAGCTGGACGTGAGCCGCCTGGCGGGCCTGGGCTGGCGCGCCCGCATCCCGTTGGCGGAGGGGCTGGCGGGCACGGTGGCCGAATTTGCCAACAGTGGCAGCGCGAGGCTTTAGCCCCCATCCAGGTGACTGCGCCCGAAGGGTGTGCCCTTTTGGGGTGGAGCAGGTTCACTGGAGCCTGCTGGAGGCGGCCATGGCGATAGTGAGCATTACCACCGAAGCGCTGTACATTGGCGCGCGTGAGTATGCTGCGGTTCGGAGGGCTGAATGTGCTGATGCTGGAGCTTCTGAGCCAACAGAAATCAGATCCCCCGCGTTATGAATGTGGAAACTGTACCCATCATCTTTTACGGGTTTGGTGGCGTTTTGATTGGCAGAATCCTGGATTGAATTCCTCTGATTTCACGCCTAAACTGTTGCCCCGTGAGCTTGCTGGCCATGGCCTCAAGGGATGATGCGTAAGGGAATTATCTTGGCCGGTGGCAGTGGCACGCGCCTGCATCCGATCACCCAGGCGGTGAGCAAGCAGTTGCTGCCGGTGTATGACAAGCCGATGGTGTATTACCCGCTGAGCACGTTGATGCTGGCGGGAATTCGCGATGTGCTGGTGATCACCACGCCGGTGGATCAGCCGTCGTTCGAGCGGTTGCTGGGCGATGGCAGCGCCTGGGGGATGGCCATTCGCTATGCGGTGCAGCCGAGCCCGGATGGGTTGGCCCAGGCGTTTCTGATCGGTGCCAGATTTCTGGATGGGGCGCCGGTGGCGCTGGTGCTGGGGGACAACCTGTTCCACGGTCACGACCTGAGCGTGCAGTTGCAGGCCTGCTGTGCAAGCGGCGTGGGGGCCACGGTGTTTGCCTACCCGGTGCGTGATCCAGAGCGCTACGGGGTGGTGGAGTTCGATGCGCAGGGCCAGGTGCTGAGCCTGGAGGAAAAGCCGAAGCGTGCGAAGTCGCGCTATGCGGTAACGGGGCTGTATTTCTATGACGACACCGTGGTGGAGCGGGCCGAGCGGGTGCAGCCCTCGGCGCGGGGTGAGCTGGAGATCACCGATCTGAACCGGCAGTACCTGGAGGAGGGGCTGCTGAAGGTGGAGCTGATGGGCCGCGGTATGGCCTGGCTGGATACGGGCACCTGCGATTCGTTGCACGAGGCCACCAGCTACATCCGCACCTTGGAGCACCGGCAGGGTTTGAAGGTGGGCTGTCCGGAGGAGGTGGCGTGGCGGCAGGGCTGGATCAGCGGCGAGCAGCTGGAGGGGCTGGCTCTGCCGCTGAAGAAAAGCGGCTACGGCAGCTACCTGCTGTCGCTGCTGCAGGAGAGAAGCGATGCAGGTTGAGCGGCTCAGCACGGCCAGCGGCGTGGTGATGCAGGGGCCGCTGCTGATCACGCCGCAGGTGTTTGGCGATGAGCGGGGCTTCTTTTTCGAGAGCTGGAACCAGCGCCGCTTTGATGCAGCGGTGGGTACGCCCACCACCTTTGTTCAGGACAACCACTCCCGTTCCAGCTGTGGCGTGCTGCGAGGGCTGCACTACCAGCTGGAACCTGAGCCCCAGGGGAAACTGGTGCGTTGCACCAGCGGCACCATCTTTGATGTGGCGGTCGACATGCGCCGCCCCTCGCCCACGTTCGGCCAGTGGGTGGCTGCCGAGCTGAGTGCCGGCAACCAGCAGCAGCTGTGGGTGCCGGTGGGTTTTGCCCACGGTTTCCTCACCCTCAGCGACACAGCCGAGGTGTTGTACAAGGCGAGCGGCTTCTGGAGCAAGGCCTGCGAGCGCTCGCTGCGCTGGAACGATCCAGAGGTGGCGATCGCTTGGCCGCTGGCGCCGCTGGGGATCAGCGAGCCGCTGCTGGCCGTGAAGGATGCCGCCGCCCCCACGCTGGCGCAGGCGCTGGCCGCCGGGGAGGTGTTCGCGTGAAAGTGCTGCTCACCGGCGCTGCCGGCCAGCTGGGCCAGGCCCTGCGCCAGCAGGTGCCTGCGGGGGTGGAGTTGATCGCCAGCAGCCGCAGCGGCGGCGAGGGCGTGATGGCGTTGGATCTCGCGGATGCCCCGGCCTGCCGCGCGGCGGTGCGGTCACACCGTCCCGATTGGGTGCTCAATGGCGGCGCCTACACGGCGGTGGACAAAGCCGAAAGCGAGCCGGAGCTGGCCCTGGCGGTGAACGGCGCCGCGCCGCGCGCCTTTGCCGAGGCGCTGCTGGAAAGCGGCGGAGGCTTGTTGCAGGTGAGCACTGATTTTGTGTTCAACGGCCAGCAGGGCAGTCCGTATCGCACGGAGCAGCAGCGTGCGCCGCTGGGGGTCTACGGCCGTAGCAAGGCCGCCGGCGAAGAAGCGGTGGAAGAAGTGCTGGGCCGTGGCGGCAAGGGCGTGATCCTGCGCACCAGTTGGGTGATGGGGCCGGTGGGCAGGAACTTTGCGCTCACGATGCTGCGGCTGCACCGGGAGAAGCAGCAGATCGGTGTGGTGGCGGATCAGGTGGGCTGCCCCACCAGCACGCTCACCCTGGCGGCGGCCTGCTGGCGGCTGATTGAGGTGGCCGGTTCACCACCCGCCAGGCCTTTGCCGCTGATCCTGCACTGGAGCGAGGCCGGTGCCGCCAGCTGGTACGACGTGGCCGTGGCGGTGGGCGAGCTGGGCGTGGAGCTGGGGCTGCTGGAGCGAATGGCCGCTGTGAACCCGCTCACCACAGCCGATTACCCCACCCCGGCGCAACGCCCCAGCTATTCGCTGCTGGAAACCTCCAGCACCCGCCAGGTGCTTGCCCTGCCTGCGCTGCACTGGCGTCAGGCGCTGCGTCAGCTGCTGGAGGCCGTGGCGTGATCGCCAGCATTAGGCTAGCTGGATCAGCTAGCTACCACGGCCATGGATGCCATCTGGACCCTCCAGGACGCCAAGAACCGCTTCAGCGCGGTGGTGGATGCGGCCGCCCTGGGCCAACCACAAAAGGTGACGCGCCGTGGCAAGTGGGTGAGTGTGGTGCTGTCGGCCGAGGACTACCAGCGACTGCAGCGCCTCGACGTGGCCAACGCGCCCTCGCTGTCCGAACTGTTGCTGCAGATGCCGCAAGACGACGAGGGCTTCGAGCGGATGCCCCTGACGCCGAGGGAGTTCCCGTGTTCTTGATCGACACGATGGTGCTCTCCGAACTGCGGCTGCGCCAGCGTGATCCGGGTGTGGTGGCCTGGATCGGCAGGCAGCGGCAGGAGGATTGTTTTCTGAGTGTGGTGAGCATCGGCGAGATCGAACGGGGCATTGCCCGCAAGCGCACCACCGATGCCGGATTTGCGCTGCAGTTGGCGGGATGGCTAGACCAGTTGCTGCGGCTGTATGGCGATCGGCTGTTGCCTGTGGACGTGGGCGTGGCGCGTCGCTGGGGGCAGCTCTCAGCCGAGATCGGCCACGACGGTGCCGACCTGCTGATCGCTGCAACGGCGCTGGAGCGGGGCCTCACGGTGGTGACACGCAATCCGCGGCACTTCACACCAACCGGGGTGGCGACCCTCAATCCCTGGCAAGCGGAGCTGGAATCGTGACCAGCTCAGCAAACCCAGGCCGCCACCAGGGCGGCGCCGGATCCAGATCCTGAGACGCTTGATTCGCCCTAAGCAGTGCGGCCCGATTCCGATCGCCGCCAGTTTTGTACACCTGTACTACATCATCCCTTGGCCGCTTCACCCATGTCTGCAACCAGCCCACCCGATGTTTCAGACCTCCTCGCCGGCCGCCACCGCATCCTGGTGACCGGCGGCGCCGGCTTTATCGGCGGTGCGGTGGTGCGCCGGCTGCTGCGCGAAACCGAGGCGCTGGTGTTCAACCTCGACAAGTGCGGCTACGCCAGCGATCTCACCAGCATCGAGGGGGTACTGGCGGAGCTCGGCCCTCGGGCCCTCTGCCCCGATGGGCAGAGCCGCCACCAGTTGCTGCGGGTGGACCTCACCAACGCGGCGGCCACGGAGGCGGCGGTGCGCCAGGCGGATCCGGATCTGGTGCTGCATCTGGCGGCCGAGAGCCATGTCGACCGCTCGATTGAGGGCCCGGCGGCGTTCATCGCCAGCAACGTGAACGGCACCTTCCACCTGCTGCAGGCGGTGCGCAGCCACTGGGAGCAGCTACCGGCTGAACGCCGCGACACTTTCCGCTTCCACCACATCAGCACCGATGAGGTGTTCGGCTCGTTGGGGCCCGCGGGGCGCTTCTCGGAGACCACCCTCTACGACCCGCGCAGCCCCTATTCAGCCAGCAAGGCGGCCAGCGACCACCTGGTGAACGCCTGGCACCACACCTACGGCCTGCCGGTGGTGCTCACCAACTGCTCCAACAACTACGGCCCCTGGCAGTTCCCCGAGAAGCTGATCCCGGTGGTGATCCTCAAGGCGGCGGCCGGCGAGCCGATTCCGCTTTATGGCGATGGGGCCAATGTGCGTGATTGGCTGTATGTGGAGGATCACGTGGATGCGCTGCTGCTAGCGGCGAATCGTGGGGAGCTGGGCGGCAGCTATTGCGTGGGAGGCCATGGAGAGCGCACCAATCAGCAGGTGGTGGAGGCGATCTGCATCCTGCTGGATGAGCTGAAGCCAACTGGAGCTCCTCACAGCCGCTTGATCACACCGGTGACGGACCGGCCTGGACATGACCGGCGCTACGCCATTGATCCCACCCGCATCAGCGCAGAACTTGGCTGGCAGCCGCGCCACAACTTTGAAGAGGGCCTGGCGGCGACAGTGCGCTGGTATCTGGAGCACCAGCGCCGCTGTTGATGTGCTTGGGGCCAGTGATCAGGCTCGACCCGCCACCAGCACCATCACGGCGGGAATTTCCTGGCCGAGGATGCCATAGCTGGGGGCGGCGACCCAATGGATGGTGGGGGTGGCGAGACCGGCCTTGCGAGCCTGATCGAGCAACTCCCAACCCGGAATCTGATACACAAGGCTGCCCTGCTTGGGATGCACGGGATCGCCGTGATAGTCCGCTTCTTCCAGCAGTTCGGCTTCAGCCGCCACGCCTGGCGCCGCGCTGGGGCGGTGGCGTGCTTTCACGATCGTGTCGTAGCGGTTGTAAGCGAAGGGGAAGGTGGCCACCAGATGGCCGCCGGGCCGCAGGATGCGGGCGATTTCCGACAGAGCGGCGGGCAGGTCGTAGAGGTGCTCGAACAGCTCGTTGCAGAGCACCAGATCCACGCAGGCATCGCCCAGGGTGAGGGCGCAGAGGTCTTGATGGGAGAAGTGCTCGCGTTGCGGATCGCCGGGATCGGGGAGGTATTCGCTGCAGATCACCCGGGGGAAGCGCTGGCGCAGGAGCTGGGCGAACGGGGTGATCGCTTCAGGGCAGTAGAGGTCGAGCTCGGCGGCGGCGGGCACCTCGCCGTTGTTGATCAGCTCCTGCATCAACAACCACAGGGCGCGATGGCGCGCCAGGCAGCCGTGCACCTCCAGGGTTTCGCGGTAATTGCTGCCCTTCAGCTGCAGGGCGCTGGCCGGCAGGGCGGATCCGCTGATCGGATCGAGGATGCCGTTGAGGGCGATCAGGCGCAGGGCCTGTTGCACCTGCTGGCTCCAGAGGTGATGGTTGCGCTGGATGAAGGCTTCAAAGCCAGCGAAATCGGTGAACCGCTGCACCTCCACATGGGGCGCGGCCGCGGAGGGGGATGAGGCAACAGCGACCGTTGGCTCCAATCGATTGTTACTCGGTGAACTTGATTAAGGTATCGCCGATGAGCGAACCCACCCACGCCACGGCCGCCGACCCCCAGCACCTGGAGGCGCAGATCGTCAGCCTCCGCAGCCAGCTGGAGGAGGCCCGCGATGAGGCGGAGCTGAATCTGCTGATGCTGCAGCAGGTGCAGGAAGAGCTGGAAACCACCTACCTGGCCCAGCAGCAGCAGGAGCAGCTGGTGCAGCGCCAGCGCGAACAGCTGCAGCGGGCGGAAGGCCTGATTGAGGCGCTGCTGGAACGCGTGGAACGGCAGGGCTGATGGTGTTCAGGCCAGTGCCTGATCAGGCCAGTGCGAAGCGGGCTTCGTAGTCGCTGAACCGGCGCGTGATGGCGTCGATGTCAGCGTCAGGCGCCAGCGGGGACAGGGGCGGCGGGGCCACACCAAGAGCCTGCAACCGCTCCGTGGCCCGCTCGAGCCAATCGGGGCCTGCCTCTCTTCCTTCCGCCATCCCACCAGGCGGGTCAGTCGGCCCGGCCGCAGCGGCTGAGGGCAGCCCTGCGCGCAGTTGCTCCTTCAGGCTGCGCAGCGGCTGCCACTGGGGATCGTCGGTCAGCAGCCGCTCCAGCAGGGCGCCGGCGGCTTCCAGCTCACCGCGGTTGGCGAGGCTGCGCACCTGCAGCACCCCCGGACCACGCCGGGCCTCGCGGCGGCGTTGCTCAAACAGCTCCGCCAGGCCGGTGGTGCTGGCATCGGCCTGGGCCATGCGGATCGCTTCCGCCCAGGCGTCAAGGGCGGCGTCGACGGCGCCGCGCTGCACGGCGTGGCGGGCCACCACATCGTGGAACCAGGGATTGGCCTGGGCGGCGGCTGATGGCTCCTGCAGCCAGCGGCCACTGGCCTCCACTTCACCGCGGGCGAGGGCGAGATCGGCCGCGCGGATGCGGGCCAGGGCCCACTGGGGCCAGAGGCTGGCCAGCAGCTGCCAGTAGCGGTTGCTGGCGGCGGGTTCGGCGGCGATCTCGGCATCGCCCACCAAGAGCGCCAGCTCCGGCTGCAGGGGCGGATCGAGGGGCGCGGACGCCGCCTCAGAGGTGCGGGAAAGGATCAGGAGCAGATCGCCGAGATCGGGTTCCAGAGCCAGCTTCCAATGGGCCTGCAGGCGGGGCAGCAGCTGCTGCCAGAGGGCCTGGGGATCGGGCCGGCGCCAGGCGCGGTAACGCTCCGCCCAGGCCAGCGCCTGCTGGCGCTCCGCACCCTCCTGGGCGGGTGGTGCGGGCCAGAGGCCCCACACATCCGGCACCAGGCCGAGGGAGGGGTCGCACTGATCGGCCTCCAGCACAGCGAGATCCGCCTGGCGCAGATCACCGGCCAGCAGCCAGGCGCAGGCGAATTCGAGCGCGGCAGCCGCCGACCAAGCCGCGCTGGAGCGTGCCGCGGCAGCGTGCTGGGCCAGTTCCGTGTGATGGCCGCGCCGGCCCAGCTCCAGCAGATCGGCCATCGGCACTCCGGAATGGATGAACAGGATTCTGTCGCCTACGTTGCCGGCGACGGGGTTAAACCGCCATGGCCCGGTTGGTGATCGTGGATCCGGCCTACGCCAGCACGGTGGGGCACCACGGCGAAGTGAACCGGCCGCTGCTGGCGGCCCTGCGCCAGGGCGGGTGGCAGGCGGAGCTGTGGGCGGATGTGGCTCTGGAGGCGGAGGCCACGGCACCGCAGCCGCTGCGGGGTGTGTTCAGCGGCTGCGGCTATGTGGACCCGCGGCTGTGGCTGGAACTGGGTGGGGCGTTGCAGCTGGCGCGGCGGCTGGAGCAGCAGCTGGCGCTGGCGGCGGCGGCGCCGGCTGCGCCGGTGAGCGCCTGGCTGGCCCACAGCCTGCTGCCGTTTCAGTTGCTGGGGCTGGCGCGCTACCTGGCAGGGGCGCCGGCGGCGAGGGTGCTGGTGAGCCTGATGTTTGCGCCGGGGGAACGGCTGGATGGCGCCGCTGGCGACGCCCAGGCCACGGCCTGCTGCCGGGTGGCGCTGGCGGCGTTGGCCAGGGCGGCGGCGCAGCAGGGCCACCAGCTCACGCTGGCCTTGCCCAGCCGGCAGCAGCAGGGGTTGTATGCGCCACTGCTGGCGGCCACCGGGCTGAGCGATGGCGGCGTGCACCCGGCGGTGGTGGGAGCTGGGTGCACGCCGCAGCCGCTGCCGGCGGCAGCACCGCCGCTGGTGCTGCTGCATTGGGGTGACCTGAAAGCCGGCAAGGGCCGGGCGGAAGCGTTGGCGGTGCTGGAGAGCCTGGTGGAGCAAGGGGTGCCGCCAGCGCTGGCCGGCTGGGGCTGGTTGTTTCACCGTCACAGCCACACGGGGCTGGAGCCGCAGGAGCGGCAGCTGCTGCAGCGGGCGGAGGCGGCCGGCATCGGCCTGGTGTTGCTGGAGGGGGAGATCGAGAGCGGGGCGATGCAGCACTGGCTGGCGCGCTGCCCGGTGGCGCTGCTGGCCTACGACCCACGGCGCTACGGCCAGCGCAGCAGCGGCATGGTGTGGCAATGGGCCGCCAGCCGCGCCGCGCTGGGCCTGCCGGCGGCGGCGGCCGGCTACGGCGAGGGCTGGCTGGCGACGGAGGCGGTGGAGCTGGGGGTGGGTTGGCAGCGGCCCGACGGCGACGATGGAGTTGCCTGGCTGGCGGCGCTGGCGGCGGCGGCTGAGGCGCTGCCGGCGGCTGCCCCCCACGGAGCAGCGCTCCATGGCAGTTTCGGGGCGTGGTGCCTGCAGCGCCTGGCCGAAACGCCATGGCGGTAGCCATCCCAACAGCAAGAACAGCAATGTCCCCTATTCCTTGATGCGCAGGCCTGCGCGATCGTGACGTGTGTGAGTAGCCACGTGACCCACCGGACCAGGCCAGACATTTTTGCCTTCTCGGCGTAGTTTGTTGGCATCAAATCCACGCCGAAGCCCGCCGGTGCCCCCAGCCGCCAAGACCGCACTGATCACAGGCATCACCGGCCAGGACGGCTCGTACCTCACCGAGCTGCTGCTGGAGAAGGGCTACGCGGTGCACGGCATCAAGCGCCGCGCCAGCAGCTTCAATACGGCGCGCATCGATCATCTTTATCAGGATCCCCATGAAGAGGATCCGCGGCTCACGCTGCACTACGGCGATTTAACCGATAGCACGAATCTGATCCGGATCATCCAGCAGGTGCAGCCGGATGAGATTTATAACCTTGGCGCCCAGAGCCATGTGGCGGTGAGCTTTGAGGCGCCGGAGTACACCGCCAACAGCGATGCCATGGGCACGCTGCGCATCCTGGAGGCGGTGCGGATGCTGGGGCTCACGCCGAAAACGCGCATCTACCAGGCCAGCACCAGTGAGCTGTATGGGCTGGTGCAGGAGATACCGCAGAAGGAAACCACACCCTTCTATCCGCGCAGCCCCTATGGGGTGGCGAAGCTCTATGCCTATTGGATCACGGTGAACTACCGCGAGGCCTACGGCATGTATGCCTGCAATGGGATTCTGTTCAACCATGAATCACCACGGCGGGGTGAAACGTTTGTGACGCGCAAGATCACGCGCGGCCTGGCACGGATCAACGAAGGGCTGGAGGATTGCCTCTACATGGGCAACATCGATTCGCTGCGTGATTGGGGGCACGCCAGGGATTATGTGGAGATGCAGTGGCGGATGCTGCAGCAGGAGGGGCCGCCGGAGGATTTCGTGATTGCCACGGGCCGGCAGGAAACGGTGCGGCGCTTCATCGAGCTGGCGGCGTTGGAGCTGGGCTGGGGGGAGCTCGAGTGGGAGGGCACGGGCACCGAGGAGATCGGCAAGCGCAGCAGCGGCGAGGTGGTGGTGCGGATCGACCCGCGCTATTTCCGCCCGGCGGAGGTGGAAACGCTGCTGGGTGATCCCACCAAGGCGCGGGAGAAGCTGGGCTGGACGCCCACCAGCACCCTGGAGCAGCTGGTGGCGGAGATGGTGGCGGCCGATAAGGAGGAAGCGCGCAAGGAGGCGATCCTGCGGCTGAAGGGCTTCAAGGTGGTGGGATCGATGGAGAACCCGCCCACCAACCCGTCGGCGACGACGGCGGCCGGAGGCAAGGGGTGATGGCGCGCTTACCAGAGCAGGTTGCAGGGAAAGGCCCTGAGAGCTGGATCAACGCTCAACAGGGTGAGGGCCTCCAGCTCGGCCTGGGCGGCCAGCAAGCGATCAAAGGGATCGCGATGGGCCATCCCCTAGCTGCCCGCCCGCAGGCCATGGCGCAGCTCGATCGGCAACAGGTCGAACCCCTGGGCGGCCAACACGGCGGGCAGCTGCTCGAGCAAGGGAGTGGCGGCGGGAAGCTTGCCCAAGCGCACCTTGGTGGCGATCTCCCAGCCGGAAGCCACACTCACCAGCACCCGTGCCGTGGCATCGGCAATGGCGGCATGGGCTGCCGGCGAGAGGCGATCGGGTTCAGCGAGCCACCAGAGCAGGGCGTGGGTGTCGAGCAGCAAAGCAGCGCTCACAGGAGGGGGTTTTCCAGGGCGGCGAGCTCCAGCTCCGGCAGCGGTTCGAGCAGCACCTCCGGCGGAGGCAGGGTGACGATCCCGCGCAACACGCCGGGATTGCGCCTGGGTGTGGGCTGCTCCAGAGGCACCAGCCGCGCCCAGGGACGTCCGCCTTTGGCCACCACGATGGTTTCACCAGCATGGGCGGCATCGATCAGCCGGGAGAAGTGGGTTTTGGCCTCGTGCACGTTCACGATCCGCGTGAAAGGCGTGTGCATGGCGACGAGCGGCGGCTGCCAACCTAAGAAACTTAGTCCACTGGTGGACCAAGTGGGAGGTCGGGCTTGTGGCCGCAGGCGTGGAGTGCAGCTCTTGAACAGGTTGTTCAAGCCATGACCAACACCTCCACCACACCCTTGATCACCCCAGCCGACCGCTTCTTCGTGGCGGGCCACCGCGGCATGGCGGGCGGCGCGATCGTGCGGGCACTGCAGCGCGCCGGCTATGGGGATGAAGCCCAGGGCGGCGCCCTGCTCACCGCCAGCCGCGAGGAGCTCGATCTGCTCGACGGTGCGGCGGTGGCGGCCTGGTTTGCGGCGCACCAGCCCACGGTGGTGGTGCTGGCGGCCGCGAAGGTGGGCGGCATTGCGGCGAACAGCAGCTATCCGGCTGATTTCCTGCTCGACAACCTCAAGATCCAGAACAACGTGATCGAAAACGCCTGGCGCAGCGGCGTGCGGCGGCTGCTGTTCCTGGGCAGCAGCTGCATCTACCCGAAGTTCGCTGAGCAGCCGATCCGGGAAGAGGCGCTGCTCACCGGCGCGCTGGAGCCCACCAATGAGTGGTACGCGATCGCCAAGATCGCCGGCATCAAGCTGTGTGCGGCGCTGCGGATCCAGCACGGCTTCGATGCGATCAGCCTGATGCCCACCAATCTCTATGGGCCTGGCGACAACTACCATCCCACCAACAGCCATGTGCTGCCGGCCTTGATCCGGCGGTTTCATGAGGCGGCCCTGGCCAAGGCACCGTGCGTGACCTGCTGGGGCACCGGCACGCCGTTGCGGGAATTCCTGCATGTGGATGATCTGGGCGAGGCGTGTGTGTTCGCGCTGGAACGCTGGCAGCCGGGGCCGGAAGAGCTGCAGTTTCTGAATGTGGGCACGGGCGTGGATCTCACGATCCGCGAGCTGGCGGAAGCGGTGGCAGCGGCCACCGGCTTTAACGGCAGCCTGGAGTGGGACACCACCAAGCCCGACGGCACCCCGAAAAAGCAGCTGGATGTGAGCCGCCTGGCGGCCCTGGGCTGGCATGCCCGCATCCCGTTGGCGGAGGGGCTGGCGGGCACGGTGGCTGAATTTGCTGCCCTTGGGAGCACCCGGCTATGAAAACGGCATACGCAACGGCAGCACTGACCGCTGGATCCGCGCCCGACCAGCAGCGCGGCCACAGTTCAATGAAGCAAGAGGCTATTGCGCGTTGCGCAACGCGCTACGATCAGGGTTGTGGTCCTGGGCTGCGGGGTGATTCAAGGCTTCCGGCACAAGGGCCTGCGTCGATTTTTCGTAGCAGGCAGCAGCGCCGGGATTCAGCCGGAGCACAGCCGCAAGTTGCGCCTGCAGTTGGCGGCGCTCCATTCGGCAGCCGTGATCGACGATCTCGATCTGCCGGGCTACCGGCTACACCCTCTCAAGGGAGCCGACAAGGGGCGATGGGCGATCTGGGTGAACGCCAACTGGCGGCTCACCTTTGTGTTCCGCGAGGGCCACGTCTTTGATCTCCACTATGAGGATTACCACTGATGGCACAAACGATCGCGATGCATCAGCCGCCGCATCCGGGCGAGTTCATCGCTGGGGTGTATTTGGAGCCCTGCGAACTCTCGATACGGAAAGTGGCGGAGCGGCTGGGGGTGTCTGCCTCCACGTTTCAGCGGCTCGTTGCCAGCAAAAGCCGGGTCACACCGGATATGGCGCTGCGGCTGTCGAAGGTGCTGGGTCGCAGCCCCGAGAGTTGGCTGGCGCTGCAGGACAGCTACGAGCTTTGGGAGGCCCGGCAGCGGCTCGACCTTTCGGGGTTGACGCCGATGGAGCTGGTGCCGGCCTGATCGTGCCCACTGGAGTACTCGGCTGACCCATGGACATCGTCGTTTACAGCCAGTACTACCGCACGCGCACCCCAGACCGGCAGCTGGAGATTGATGAATGCCTGCGGCGCAATCTCAACCATCCAGGCATCAGCCGGGTGGTGCTGTTCTGCGAATCCGATGCGCCGCCGGTGCCGCAGGGCACGGTGCCCGTGGAAGTGGTGGTGAGTGATGAACGCATCACCTATGCCGAATGGTTTCGCTGGGTGCGGCGCCAGGGCACGGGCATCGGCCTGCTGCTGAATGCCGATATCTACCTGGATGAGGGCCTGGAGCACCTGGCCACCACCTTCGATCGTGCGGACACCTTCCTGGCGTTGACGCGCTACAACCCGGGCCATGCCGGCTTCCACCTCAACGACTATCCCCATTGGACCCAGGACGTGTGGGGCGTGCGTGGCGATGCAGAGCTACCCGAGAGCCTGCTGTATGCCAGCAGCTTCCCGCTCGGCTTCCCCGGTTGCGACAACCGCATCGCCTATGTGATGTGGAGCCACGGCTTCCGCGTGCGCAATCCCTGCTATCACGTGCGCAGCGTGCATCTGCAGGCCAGCACCGCCCGCGCTTATCACAAAACCAGCGACAGGCTCTATGGCGGCGTGAGCTATGTGCATCCGAGCCTGGCACCCGATGAGGAGGCGGAGCTGGAGTTCACGCTGTGGACACGCTCTGAGCAGCGGCCAGCAGGGGTGCTGATCAACCAACAGGCGATTGAACGGGGTGTGCACCAGCTGCGCCACGGGGAGGCCGAAGTGGCGCAGCGATTCCTCGATCAACAGCAGTTCACCGGCCTCAGCTGGGTGCATGAGGCGGTGGGTTCGGCGCACCTGCAGGGGGATGGGTCTCCCTTCGCCAGTGAAGACACGGTGTTTCTGCCGATGACGGAGCTGCTGGGTGATGGGGTGGAGCTGAGGCTGAAGCGACCCACCCAGCTGGAGGGCCTCACGATTCGCCTGCCAAGGCGGGCCTCGGCCGGCCATCAACTGGCGTTGCAGGCAGAAGGCGAAGGAGAGGCCTGGCTAGAGCTGTGCGGCGATGGGGCGCTCGCCTTGAAGCCAGGCGGTGAGCGGCGCTTCTGGCAACCGGCGGAGTTGAAAGGAACCCCCTGGTGCAAGCTGCGCCTGAAGCTCACTGGCGCGCCTGCCGCTGCCGAGCCTGCCTGGCGCCCTGAAGAAGGCGCCGAGCTGGTGCTGTTTGGCGAAGCGGGCGCCCTGGCTGAAGCGAAGAGCCTGAATGTGATCGCAGAAGATCCCAAGCCAGAAGCCAATTCCTCATCCACCGCTGAAGCGGGCCAGGCAGCACAGGCTGCCAAGCCACTCCGCACCATTCAGTTTGCAGATTCTGAATACGTTGAGCTCAGAAACCTTGCTCTTGAGCACTCAGAAACCGCAGGGCCGGATGGAGATTCAAGGGCTGCTGTGATCACCAGTGCAGATGGCGATTCTGCGGTGAGATACGCCTTCAACAAGTATGCCACCACCGAGAGTGGTGCTTATACAGCCTCGGTAATGATCAAGGCGGGAACGCAAAGGCGGATTGTTCTGCGCATCAACGATCAAACGGGTAACAACGACGCCAGGCAAGCCTTTGACCTCGCCACAGGCCTGGTGGTGGGGCCTGCGATCAATAGCGGATCGGCCACGGGTGCAAGCAGTGCGATTGAATCCGTCGGTGATGGTTGGTTTCGCTGCAGTATTGCCGCAGCGTTTGTCGAGCCGCTGTCGTTCTTGCAGGCTCCCTCCATCTGGTTTGAGCACTATGCCCCTTCAACCTCTGTTGGCATGCTTTACACCGGAGAAGCTTCTGTGCTTGAGGGTGTTTGCCTTCCATCCCCATTGCCCCTGCAGCAGAGCCATGTGGATGGTGGCAACCTGAGCGTCTCGGCCACCGGTCCGGCAGAGCCTGCCTTGGCTGCCGCAACCCGTGCACCGTCGGCAAATGCTGGCTCGGGCCAGTTCTCCTTGATCAATCGCTCGGAGTTCAAGGCGGAAGGCTGCGAGCTGGTGCAGCGCTTCGGCAGCCGCTTTGCGGTGTTCAGCGATGGGGAGGCGCTCTATTTCGTGGATCGCTTCTGGCCAATGGTGGGCAAGGTTCCCTTCCAGGGTTCAGCCCAGGCAGCTCTTGAGCAGGGGGAGGAGGCGCTCTTTGCTGTGGGTTTTCTCCAGCCCTTGCAGGAGTGGAAGCCTGATCAGATCGCCTCGGTGAAGCAGCACAAGAACCAGCTGCTGTTCTGGCAGTATCCCTGCCGCACGGAGGAAGATGCACACCTTGTGCACAGCGAGCTGAGCGGGCCCCAGCGTGAGGGGGAAGCGTATCAGGTGTATGTGGGCCTGCCCTGGGCCACCTTCATCGACCGTGGCGTGAATCAACAACTGAGCGGCAACCCATATCCGGAGGCACTCCTCCTTGCGCACGCCAAGCGTGCTGAGGCATTGGCGGCTGTTCTCAGCCGCTGGCATAAAACCCTGCAGGTGCACAGCGTTTGTCAGCACATCTTCTGGAGGGAAGCCGCCTCCTGGATCCGAGCGGCGGGCATCACCGATCTGTGGCTCTCCCACAAGGAAAAGGGCCTTGATGAGGCGCAAGGCATGCGGCTTCACAGCTGGAGCCTTTACGCGGTAAATGATCGGGATCCGGAGCGTCGCCAGGGGCTTGCGTTTGTGCCGATTGAGCAGCGGCCAGTGTTTGCTTCGTTCAGTGGTGCCCATATGAAGCATTACCTCAGCGACGTGCGCCAGCGCATGGCCGCTTTGGCCGAGCTAGAGGGCTACCGGGTGACCATCAAGGACATGTGGCACTTCAACAAGGTGGTGTACAACTTTCAGGTTTTCGGTGACGAGAGCAAGAAGGATGCGATCGAAACCGATGAGGTGCGCAGCTACAACGAGCTGCTGAGTCACACCCGCTTCTCCTTGTGTCCGGTGGGGGCAGGGCCCAATACTCTGCGGCTGTGGGAGTCGCTGGCGGTTGGGGCCATTCCGGTGGTGCTCTCGGATCGGCACGAGTTGCCGGAGCTGGAACGGCTGTTGCCGGGGGAGGGGCTGAGCTGGGGCCAAGTGATCGTGCTCCATCCGGAAGCCGAGCTGGAGCAGTTGGATGAGCGGCTGCAGGCTATCGATGCTGCTGAGCGGCACCGGCGCCAGCGGCTGTGTAGGCGGCTGTATGAGGCCAGTGTGGCGATGACCTGCTTTGGAAGCAGCCAGCGGGAAGCGGAGCCGATACCGCTCCTGCAGGAGCTGTTCAAGCCTCAGCAGGTGCAGGTGCCGGGAGAAACGAAAGCGGAGTTCACCGGCGTGGCCCGGCTGGTGCCGGCGAGGTTGGCGATGTGTTCTGAAGGCCCAAGCTCAATCGTGGTGCACCTGGACCAGACCGAGCAGCTGCTGGGATTCCAGCTCACAGGAAAGGGTTGCTCGCTCGAGCAGGTGAGCTTCACGCTCAGCCGCTACCGGGAATTCAACAAGTTCGACGAGCTGCCCTTGGAGACGGAGGGCAAGAAGGGGGAGAGCGCCTGGTTGGGGTTGCCGAGCGGGGAGAGGTGGTGGGCGATGGGCCTGAAGCTCACGGCCGAGTGGAAGCCAGGCGCCGAAGCACGGCCCCCAGCGCATCTGCAGCTGGCTGTATGGAGCCAGAAGGATGCCTTCGCAAGGGAAGCACGGCGCTTGGATCGGGCCGGGATTCTCAAGGCGGCATCGGATCGCAATGCAGACCGGCAGGACGACACCTTTGACACCAAGCACATCAACAGCGGAGAGATTCTGAACCGGTTGCCGGTGGTGGCATGGCCGGAAGATGTGGTGCCCGGTAACCAGTTGTTCCCGCCGGTGGCGGAACCGATAACGAATCTGATTGGGGAGCCCCTGGAAGATGGCATTACGATGTACGTGCATCTGATGAATCGCAACGAGAACGTGCAGAAAAATCTGCCGAACTGGTTGCAGCAGGACTTCAATGAGCTGATTCTGCTTGATTGGAGTTCAAACGATCCGGTTGCTGAGATTCCTGGAGTGTTTGGCGATCCTCGGGTGCGAGTGGTGCGGGTAGACGGGCAAACCAAGTTCATCCGCACTTTGGCGCAGAATCTTGCCAGCCGCATGGCACGGCATCGACGCATCTTCAAATGTGATTCCGATGTGGAATTCCAGGGCGATTTCTTTGCCGCTCACCCATTGGAGCCAGGCGAATTCTGGGTCGGGGATTGGCATCAAGCAAGAGATGCTAATGAGCGCCACTTGCATGGTGAGACCTATTATTTCCTAAGAGATTTCAACAGAGTCAATGGATACGACGAGCGATTCCTTGCTTACGGACAGGACGATACAAATCTCAAGGATCGGATGGTGCTGTCTTCTCTGCATAAATCAGTTTTCAATTATGATTTAATGCATCATCAAGAGCATGATCAGTCGGCTCGATGCGATAATCAAAACATTGTCCACCCAATGGTCAAGACCTATCAAAATCGAATTGCATCACTTAGACAAAGATTTTGGAGCTCTACAGAGCCTAGCGCAACTGCAACAGTTGCAATCACTTCTTCTTCTCTTTGCATATGCCTAATAAGAAAGATGCCAGCAACAGACGATTCTAGTTCCGATGCGGAAATGGAGGCTTTGAGAATAGTTGCCGGCTGGTACGACACAAGCTCAAGGCTGGACTCAATGAATAAACAAGAACTAATTGCTCTTGTTTGGGAAAAATGCAACGTTTAGATCGTAATCTGGCTCAGGCATTTCCTTTGTTTATCAGAGCATGCGACCATGACTACTGCCTATCATTCGTCAATCACGCAAGCACTTTTCACTGACTTTCTGGAATCAAGAAAGTTTCAATGCTCCGTTCTCCAAATTGGTGCAAACGATGGGGTGAACGCTGATTTCATTAGTCCTAGGGCCATAAAGAATAATTGGTATTGTGTTTTTGTAGAGCCTCATCCTCTGTATTTTCAGCAACTTAAACAACATTACAGCGCCTGTACTAGATGCTTCTTTGAGAATGCAGCCATCGGCTTAGAGTCTGATGGCACCAAAGATCTCTATTATGTTAAAGATGTTCATGAAGGCAATCAAAAGCTTAAGGGTATAGCAAGTTTTCAGCTAAGTCATTTACTCGGACATGGCATTCGCGAGGATAACATAGACCGCGAGCCAGTTTCAGTTGTCACATTGCAAAGCATTGTGGACAAGTACTATTTGTTTGACGTCGATATACTAGTAGTGGATACTGAAGGGTGGGAGCCTCAAGTATTCCAGTCCGTTAGTTTTGATAGGTTCCTTCCTAAGCTGATCATCTTTGAGCATTGCCACTTGAGCGATGAAAAGTTTAAGACAATCTTATCTCATGTAGGTTCCAGCTATGATGCTTGCAAGGCAGAGTTTGATACATTTATGATTCGGAGGCGATTCTGATGGTTCTCTCAGATTCTTCTAGTCTTTTTGATTTATCGTTCAGGGGAACCTTATTACTCGAAGAGCCTGTTCTGGTCTATTCCGGAATGTATGCTGGCCAGCAAGAGCCAAATCCGTTTACAATACTAGCCGATTGCTTAAGTTCAGAAGAGGTTGTTTGGCTTGTTCTTGTGGCTTGGACGGCTGAGGAGAACTCAGCATCTGCGGTTACTATAACTGCATGGCGTGATCATTTCTTAGCTAGCCACAGCAATCATAGAATGATTTTCTTGGCAAATACACATGCTGAAGTAGTAAATCTTAGGTCGCTAGGTGCGGAGGTGCTTCTTCATAACCAAAACATGTTTGTAGACAGAAGGTTGTTTCAGCCGATTGTTCCAAAAAGTGCAAAAATCTATGATGCCGTTTACAACGCACAGTTTCTGAGCTTTAAACGGCATGAGCTTTGTACAGAGATTTCCAACCTTGTGCTAATTGGATATAATTTTGAAAATGAGCACTTCAAATACGTTCGCGAGCTTCTGCCTAATGTAAGAATTGCTAATCTTGATGAAAATGGAAGCAAGCGATGGCTGCCCCAAGATCAGGTTAATGCAATTTATAATAGTTCCCACTGCGGCCTATGTCTATCCAAGCAAGAAGGTGCGATGCATGCCAGTATGGAATATCTCCTTGCCGGCATTCCTATTGTAACAACCATCAATCAAGGCGGACGCGACTTCTATTTCGATGGAAGGTTTGTTCGGTGGGTGAATGATACACCTAGTGATGTGTCCAATGCTGTCCGCTCACTGACAAGCGAAGGTATTGATCCACAGTTTATCCGATCTGAGACTTTGCGAAAAATTGACATGAATATAGATCATTTTGTTGTTAGTATATCTGAATACCTGAAAATCTCTGCCTCTGTATTTAAGAGCTCTTTGAGTAAAGTCTTTAACGATAAGCTAATCGTGCCAAAAAAGTTAAGCGATATCATCGATCAATTGCCTCCACGTTTGTTATCATGATGAGGATTTCGTTTTTTGGGGCAAGTGTGACTGCACAGGGCAAAGATTCAGGTTACATTACTCATCTTAGGTCTTTGTGTGGTCAGCACAACATTGGCCTTGAATGTTTTGCTTATTCAGCGTGTCATTTTAACGATGCAGGCTTTTTTAAGGCAGATGAAGTTATCAACAACATGGCGAATATTTGCTTCTTTGACTGGAATACGACTGGCATGGGCGAGTTTGATTCAAACAAGCTTCACTATGTGCTGGCGAGTCTGTTGAACAATGATACATTGCCGGTCTTTTTGATTTTTCCGCGGACTGACACGAATCTTCTTGGCGACAGAGAAGCTGAAAGGCAGGTCATGACTTTATCAAAAGACTATAATCTTCCTTTTCTTGACTTGAGAAAGTCAATTGATCACAGCGTGCATCTTCGGGATAATGTGCACACAAATAAGGAAGGAGCAATCTTGTATGCCAAGGCGATCTTTGATTTCTTGTTGTCAGGTGAGGTTGTCTGTCCACCCGCAACAACCCTAAGCAAGATTAGCGAGTATCATCCTTACAAGCTTTCCAGCTTTAGAGTTGATTCTACCATTAGTCCGCATCGGGCGCTAAAGCTATTGACTGTTGCGTCTGGTTCATTTCCGGAAATTGTTTTGCGTATCAAAGTGGGTCCTTATTCTCCGGTGATCAATATTTCGTATAATGAAACGCTTGTAAGATCTATCAACCTCTTTGACCAGTGGTGTCACTTTGAGCGTGAGATGTATTACACGATCTTGGCTCCTTGGCAAGCAGCGACTGATCGTGCTGAAGTTTTAATTGAAGTGAACGCAGATCCCCCGGATCGGACGATTACCAGGGATCCTGGTTTTGAATACAATGGATCAATGTTCGTGCCACTGATTGAGTGCTACACGGCAGACATTGAGGTTCAATCACGTGAGTATGTTTAGAAATGATCTAAATGGACGCCATCCTTCGGTTGGAGGTGGCTTCCGCAATGATTGATCATTGCTTTGAAGGCTGCGAGCGTACCGATGTCGCACGCCTTGGCGGTGGCCAGCCAATGGCTTGGCTGCAGGTCCCACCGCTGCTAGCGGGTCTAGGCGTGGTTTTTCACGAGGTTGTTCATGCATGCAGCTGAGCGAGCCGAGATGCTGCTGGGATTACCATCCTTTTAGGCTCACCGTTCTGCGATGGGAGGCCAGATACGTTTTCAGCATCCTGCTAGCGAAAACGCTCATTCGGCCTCGCGTGGCAACCCAGGCGAGTTCACGATCCGCCAGCTGGCCGCGTTGGTACGGGCGCGCATCAACCCTGAACTTCCGCTCATTGAGAAGCCGCTTCCTGCCGCCGACCCCACCCAGCGCCACGGGAACCGGTAATGCAGCCCATCATTGTGCTGGAGCAGGCTCTGGCGCCCACAATCACTTACTCCAGAGAGGCCCTTGGCCGATGACCATGCCCATTCGCACGATCTGCTGCATCGGCGCCGGTTACGTGGGCGGGCCCACCATGGCTGTGATCGCCGATCGCTGTCCCCAGATCCAGATCACGGTGGTGGATCTCAATGCCGCCCGCATCGCGGCCTGGAACGCTGCCGATCTCTCTTGCCTCCCCGTTTATGAGCCTGGCCTCGATGCTGTGGTGGCCCGTTGCAGGGGCCGCAATCTGCACTTCTCCACCGCTGTGGAGGCGGCCATCGCCAGCGCGGACATGGTGTTTCTCTCGGTGAACACACCCACCAAGAAGCGCGGTGTTGGCGCCGGCCAAGCCAGCGACCTGCGCTGGATCGAAGCCTCCGCGCGTCAGGTGGCGGCTTGCGCCCAGGGGCACACGATTGTGGTGGAAAAGAGCACCCTGCCGGTGCGTACAGCCGCCATCATCACGGCCATCCTTGGCGCCGCTCAGGGCGAAGCCAGCACCAGCGGCGAGCCCAAAACGTTCTCTGTGCTCTCCAATCCCGAGTTCCTTGCCGAAGGCACGGCCATTTCAGATCTCGAACATCCCGATCGCGTGTTGATCGGCGGTGAGGATCCCGCCGCCATCGAGGCGCTCGCGGGCCTCTATGCCCACTGGGTGCCAGCTGAGCGCGTGCTGCGCACCAACCTCTGGAGTTCTGAACTCTCCAAGCTCACGGCCAATGCCTTCCTGGCGCAGCGCATCTCCTCGATCAACTCTATCGCTGCCCTCTGTGAAGCCACCGGTGCCGATGTGCAGGAAGTGGGCCGCGCCATCGGCACCGATTCGCGCATCGGCGCCAAATTTCTCAACGCAGGCCCTGGTTTTGGCGGCAGTTGCTTTCAGAAAGACATCCTCAACCTGGCGTATCTCTGTGACTACTACGGCCTGCATGAAGTGGCCGCCTACTGGCAGCAGGTGGTGGAGATCAACACCTGGCAGCAACACCGCATCGCGCGCCTGGTGGTCAACCGTTTGTTTGGCACGGTATCCGGTAAACGCCTTGCAGTGCTTGGCTTCGCCTTCAAGGCCAATACGAACGACACGCGTGAATCGCCGGCCATTCGCATCTGCCAAGACCTCCTGAACGAAGGCGCTTTTCTGGCCATTCACGACCCCAAAGTCTCGGTCGAGCAGATCTCCTTGAATCTCGGGCAAGAGGAGGCGCAGGGTGCAGAAGGGGTATGGCAACGGGTGTCCACGCCGCTTGATGCTGCCCGTGGTTCCGATGCAGTGCTCATGCTCACCGAGTGGCCTGCTTTCCGGCAGATCGATTGGGTTGCCATCGCAGCGGTGATGCGCCACCCTGCCTGGGTCTTTGATACCCGTGCGATCGCGGAAGCCGCCGCAGTGCGGGCTGCGGGCCTGCGCCTCTGGGTGGTGGGGAAGGGTGAGGGGTAGGGATCTTGCAGTAGAGGCACACCACCAAGGTGGCTTTGCCGCCTCACATACCAAAGCGAGTCAGCCGATCTCCATCCAACGCCAGTCTTCCCATTCGGTCTCCTGCTGCCGGTAACCCTGTGCCCCTGAGCAGAGGCTGAAGGTCTTGCTGCTCCGCCCTGACGCCGTTCCCTCCCCTCGGCGCCAGCACCGGTGCCACACTGCCCAAAGCAACACTCACAAGTCTGTGCCGATCCTTGGGCGCGGTGGCCGCCGCCTCAGCTGGCTTTGGGCACTCCTGATCGGTCTCTCTGTCTTCAAGGGAGCCAGCACGCTGTGGTTGCCCCCGTCGTCACCGCTGCATGAACCCCTCTGCAACCTGATGGGCGGGCTGCCTACCTGCCGTAAGTAACACGCGGGCTAGTGCCGCTACGGTCATGGCAGAGAACGAAGCGCCGCTTTCGTCGGATCCGCCCGATCCGCTTCACCTCCTGCAGCCATGTCGATCTCCTCGACATCCGTTTCCCCGTCAACCAGCAAATCGGCATTCCTTTCCTAGTTGCCGCCGTGGCGGCGCTTCTTGGCGAAGACGAAGTCTTCTCAGACTCTTGCAGGAGTGTGGCGAGGATCAAGCGGTGCTGTGCACTTTTGCGCTGCACCAGGGCCCGTGCTCGGCCCTGGCCTGCAGGGCTACACTGATGGAGCGTTGTCTACACGCTTCCAGCCGTGATCCTGGCCCTGAAAGAGCGTCTGCGGCGCCTGCAGCGCCAGAGCCACACCACAGCGAACAAGCAAGCCGCACTCGTCAACCGGCTCGACCAGATCGCCCTGCGTTGTGCTGGGCGGCCGATCAGCGATCGCCGCAGCGCAGAGGAGATCCTCGGCTACAACGCCACGAGCCTGAGTCTCTGAAAAAAATGCTTCCGTCTTATCAAAAGAGCTGTTAAAAAATGACAATCAAGTGTTGCATAGATTGAGTCACTTGCGAAGTGGTTCGCCTTGGCGATGGCTCGATCATCGCGTCTACTTAGAGGGTGTCTGAATCGCGTTGCATCATCAGGGCCCACCAGTGAAAGGCTTGACCATGCATTGATAGAATGTTATGAGTGAGACCCGCCAAAGCTAGCCAGATATCAATCTCGCTTGCTATGCCTGTATTTCGCCTAGTGGGTTACCGCGGAAAGATGAAGGCGGCGTGTTTTGCGCAGCTCTATAACCCGATCAGTTCACGCCGCAGGGGCCTTCCCCCGGGGCGGCACCAGGCCTTTGGTTTAAGCCCCACGGCGATCCCCTCCAGCGCCAGCCCGTGATCGAGCTGGCCCAGCAGCAGCTGGGCTGGCAGCCCGCCATCCCCCTGGCTGACGGCCTGCAGCGCACCATCTCCTGCATCGTCGCGGGCTACGTCGGCGGACCCACCATGGCGGTCATCGCCGATCGCTGTCCCCACATCCAGGTCACCGGCGTCGATCTCAACGAACGCCGCATCTCCGCTAGGCGGCCATGGCCTTCGAAAGCCGTGGGGCGGCGTTCTCCAGGCAGGGCAGCATCGGCTCACTCACCGCTGCTATCACGCTGGAGGTGGCCTCTGCCATCTCCAGCGGGGCCTACTGCCTTTGAGGGCCATCGCCACCGTTGCCCTCTGGGGAGCGATTTGGTTGGTAACTCTCCCCATCACGGAATAGGCAGAGAGGATGTCATAGAGAGGGCTGAGGCGAAAGGCACCACCGACACTCAGCGACAGCAAAAAATTCTTGGCATGGCCGTCGATGGCGGCTGAATGCGGGCCAGCAGCGTCATCAGCGCAACGATTCCTGGGCCGCCATCACGTTGATCGTTCAATCCAGGCGGCAGCCCGAGCGAGTGATCGGCTCAGGGGCCTGTCGGTAGGAACTTGGCCAACTGGGTTGCCACGCCGACCTGATCGCTAACCCCCAAAGCACCGAGGTTGCCGAGCACCAGTCGCTCATCAAGGGTGAAGAGCTTGAGCCTCACCACACAGTCGTGAGGCAAACCGGCCGCCTTCCGATCCTCAATCGGCCAATCCAGGGGCCAGGAGGATTGGCGCGCCGAGGTGATCATGGCCAGCAACAGGTGGCCGCAGGCCTGCTGAAAGCCAGGCTGCGAGAGCACCAGCGCTGGCCGCCGCTTCTGGGCCTGGCGATCCGTGAACGGAAACGGCACCCGCACCACCGCGAACTGTTCGAAAGCACTCATAGATCGGCAAACGCTTGCTCATCGGCCGGGCTGCTCCATTCGCTCAGCGTTCCCTCCAGCCCACGCAGATAGGCCACATCCAACGGAGCCACAGCCCGCACCCGCACCGCGCCATCCTCCAGCTCCCAGCTGAGCTGATCGCCCTGACGCAAACCCAGGGCGTCTCGCACCGCCTTCGGCACCGTGACCTGCCCCTTGGCAGTGAGTGTCGCGACGTCCATCGCAAGCCCTCGTCCATCTGAACCCAACCTAGGCGGAATGCGTCCTTGCGGTAAGGAGGCCTTGCTCGACCCAGCCCAGTGGCCCCATCAGCTGCAGCCGTTCCTGTATGGCGTGGCTGCAGACTCGACCACAGGGATCGGGGCCTGCTGCCTTTGAGGGCCATCCCCTCGGACCACCGACAAGGCTGATCGATTCATCTACCCGCAGGCTTCTGCGTAGGCGAAGCCTTCTCGAAGAGAAGCAGTGGACTCTGATGGAGGAGTGGCCCTATGTGAGGCCCGGCGCCTCGGCGACCCAGAACGCCTGTTGCCGGTCTACCTGCGGATCGACAACAGCCGAAGGTGCCGCATTGCCCTGGGTTGTCTCAACCCCAACAGTGGCTCGATCAGCTGCTGGCATGAACAACCTGGTGGCCATCCACAGTGATCCTGGCCCTGAAAGAGCGTCTGCGGCGCCTGCAGCGCCAGAGCCATACCACAGCGAACAAGCAAGCCGGCCTCGTCAACCGGCTCGACCAGATCGCCCTGCGTTGTGCTGGGCGGCCGATCAGCGATCGCCGCAGCGCAGAGGAGATCCTCGGCTACGACGCCACGGGCCTGCCCACCTGATGGTGATCGATTCCTCGGCAGTGCTGGCCATCCTGCAGAACGAACCGGAGCGTCACGCCTTCAACGAAGCCATCGCCGCAGCAGAACAGTGCTCTCTCTCTTCTGCTTCCCTGGTAGAGCTCTCCATTGTGATGGAGGCACGCTTTGGTGCTGATGGCCAGGGAGATCTTGATCTGTTTCTAAGCACGGCGCTGATCGAAATCATCAGCCTGGATCGTGAACAGGCTGAACTCGCTCGCCAGGCCTTCAGTCGTTATGGCAAAGGGCGTCATCGGGCCGGGCTCAACTTCGGCGATTGTTTTTCCTATGCCCTGGCCAAGTGGCTCGATCAACCCTTGCTCTTCAAAGGTGACGACTTCTGCCACACCGATCTCCAGCCCGCCACCGCCCGCAACCAGGCCTGATCGATGTCGGCCGCCTCGCCCACCCTCGCCCCTTCTGGGGCGTCGTTATCCCACTCGGCCCTCCTGATTAGTGCCGGTCGATCGAGGAACGGCCTTACGCCGCCATGGCCTTCGAGAGCGGCAGGACAGCCTTCTCAAGGCCTGACAGGATCGGCTCCCTCACCGCCGCTTCAAGATCGCCATACAGCCCCAACCGTGAGCAGGAGCACGTACGATCTAGTCAGATGACTAGTTATCCAGGGAGGAGCAGGGATGGCGATCTGGCCGGTGCAGCACGCCAAGGCACGGTTCAGTGAGCTCCTCGATGCCTGCGTGCGGGAGGGGCCCCAGGTGGTGTCTCGCCGTGGGGCGGAAACCGCCGTGCTCGTGCCGATTGAGGAGTGGCGCCGCCTTGAGGCTGCGGCCCGCCCTTCCCTCAAAGAGCTCTTGCTGGCCCCCTCAGCACGCAGCGAAACCCTGGTGCCGCCCCGGGGGAAGGCACGGCGGCGTGAGCTGATCAGCCTGTAGGTGCTGCGATGTATCTCCTCCACACCAACGTGGTTTCAGAGTTGCGCAAACCACGCCCCCATGGCGCGGTATTGGCTTGGCTCGATGGCGTAGACGACGCCAACCTGCATCTGGCCACGGTGACCCTGGGCGAAATCCAGGCAGGTATTGAGATCACCCGTGAGCAAGACCCTGGCAAAGCCAGCGAGCTCGAAGCCTGGCTGGATCTGGTGAGCCTCAGCTACAACGTTTTGCCGATGGATGGATCAGCCTTTCGCTGCTGGGCCCGGCTGATGCATCGCCAATCCAACACCCTCTATGAAGACGCGATGATCGCCGCCATCGCCAAGGTGAACCACCTCACCGTGGTGACCCGCAATGGGGCAGATTTTCAAACGTTTGAGGTGCCACTACTCAATCCCTTCGAAACAGATCGCTGAAGCTACCGAGCGGACCCTGTCACCCACCCAGCCGTTCACAGGCTGTGCTGATGGAAGAGATCAGGCCATCTCAATCCTGAGGCTCATTCCGCTCACTCCTGATCAGCCTCTCTGTCAACAGGTTGACCGCTCTGGAAGGGGTGCGCTGAATCCGCCAGCCCCTGTTCCTGGGCCAGTGCGGCCAGGCGCCGGTCTAGGGACCACAGGCGGCAATGGCTCAACCTGGCGGACGCCAGCAGGTGAGCATCGACATAGCCGATCCCCCGACCCATCAGCTGGTTGCGCTCGATCAGCAGCAGCACCTCCGCATCACTGGCCACCACTGCCGCTGGCAGGCCCTGCAACAGCTCGAGCACGTCACGACGGTTGCGCAGCTGGCCGCACGCCAGTTCGCCGATCACCCAGGGATGGATCAGTACCTCGCCCTCCTGCAGGAGCGTGTCGAGGCGGGTCAGTCCATGGCGCAGATGCTCCACCCACACGGAGGTGTCGACGAGGATCAAGCGGCGCTCCGGCGACGGGGGATCGGCTCCAGAGCCGGTTCACTGCCGCCAAGTGCGGCCAGGCGTTTCGCGCTTTCCCGCTGCACCAGGGCACGCAGGGCCTCCTTGAGCAAGCCACTGCGTTCCAGGTGGCCGCACAGCTGCTCTGCTCTGGCCAGTAGTTCATCGTCGAGCGTCACTGTGGTGCGCATGGTCCCGCCCATTGCAGGAATCAATCTAAGCGTCATCTGATGTCGCCAGTGATGCGCTCACTCGCCCGGCGGGCCACACGGATACAGCTCTGTCTACGCGCCTCCAGCCGTGGCCATCAACATCCGCAACGCCGAGGCCAAAAGCACATGGCTATGAGCCACGAGCGGATGCTCTAGCCACCGGGATGGGGGCTTTCAGCCGCTTCCTCACCATTGCGCCTGACCACGACGCCACCGACGGCAAGGCTTAGCGCTTTCGCCCATCAGCACGGCAGCTCACGGGGCTGGAGCACCAGTTCGACCCCCAACGCAGCCAGCAGGCGGTAAAGGCTGTGGATCGTGCAGCGCTGGGGGTCGTTCTCCAGGGAGGACACCGTTTTCTGCTGCAGGCCTCCTCGCGCGGCCGCCTCCGCCTGGGAAAGCCCCAGCTCCTTCCGGCGACTGCGCAGCGCAACGCCCAGCTGCGCCGGAAGGCGTACCACGTGCCACAAATCGCATCCCCCACAAGGAATGAATTCAACCCATCCCCTGTGGGGCGTAAATGCAGTTAATCCCCTGCAGGGGATGCGTACGGTCTGTTCGTGCCATTGGCGGCCCCAATTCAGGCCATCGAAGACCGCCAGCTCACTGCCTTTCGGTGTCGAGGCTCAGAGAGTGGTCTGCTCGATCCCATTGGCCACGCCCACATCCACACCATGCTTGAGCTTGGGGCTGATCCTGTAACCCGCTAGCAGCGGTTTGTCTGCTTCGGTGCTGGGCTCAGCAGTGGATGGCGTCCAATACCAGCGGTAGGCGCTTACCTCCTCGCCACGGTTATCCCGAAACCGCACGCACTCCTTGCGCTGCAGCGCGCTGCTCGCCAAGGGCTCAATCCCCAGAGCTTCAGGGTCATCGCTGTCGGTGATCAGCACGCTCTCCAGCTCGATCCCAGCGTTTCCCCACAGCGCGTCCTCCACCTTGAGGCACCCTGCAGCGCAGTCGAGCACGATCGTGCGCAACAACCTCTGATGTCCCGCTGCTGTCGGGTAGGCGCGGGTGAGGTCCAGCTGCACCCGCACCAGGCTGGCGCCGGTCTCCACTGCCAGTAGCTGGGCGGCATAGGCGCGCCCCGCCGCTTGTTCGTGGCCGTTCACGATCGGCACGGAGTGGCCGCTGCTGCGGGTGGCCAGCAGTGTGTAGCGCTTTGGGCCGAAGGTGTCGGCGGTGTATTCCGGTGCTCCCAGTTCAATCGCCAGCCGCTCGCCATCCACATTGAGCAGGAAACTGCCGCAGTCGTTGTGGTTGTGCGGTTCATCGTTGTGGCCCCCCTTCACCGCCAGTTCCCAGCAGCAGCCCTGGCTGTCCAGCCGTCTTACCACCACCAGGCCGGCGTCGCTGTCGATCCAGTCGCCGCACGCCGGTTCCGTGGCCGTGGCCTGCACGTCCGCACTGGGGGCCTCCAGCAGCATGCGTGTAAGATAGAAGAGATCGCAACGCTGATGTTGCACATCGAATCGCCCGTTGAGAGCTTGCTGGTAGAGCCGCACTCCCGCCTGGGTGCACTCCGCTAGATCCAGCCGCCGTCCCAGCAGCATCAGCAAACTCGCTCGGGGCGGCATGCCGAGCCGGCTGTCAGCCACATTCACCATCTGGCCGCCGCGCAGCAGCATCGCCGGCCCGAAGCAGGCGATCGCCCGGGTGCGATCGTCCTGCCCGGACACCAGGCTCTGCTCACCGTCACTCCAACGCTCCAGCTGCTCATTGAGCAGGGCAAACCAGCCGAAGCCGTATTCCCAGTAAGTGATCCCCTCCAGGCAACTGCCCTCAGCACTGAAGCCTTCGAGAAACACCTGCAGATTCCGTTGGCTGGCGTCCACCAATTCCTGCAGCCATGGCGCTTCCGGCGCCAGTGCCAGTGCCGCCCCCAGCAGCCCCTGATGGCACACCGCGTTCCAGTTGCTGGCCTGGGTCGTCCAGAAACTGGCCTCGGGTTTGGCCAGAAATGAGCCCACCATTTCCGCCAGCACCCGCTCACGCATCTGAGCCACCCAGGCCGGCGGCAGCCAGTGGCCGAACAAGCTCACCAGCTCGCCGCAGAGATTGGCC
Source organism: Cyanobium sp. ULC065 (assembly GCF_977927515.1). The sequence continues at coordinate 741,123 of NZ_OZ376393.1, forward strand.
GTTTCTGCGGCGAACAGATCGATCACCCCGGCATCGATCCCGCTCGGATCACGCACGTGGGCCGGCCAGGCCCAGGAGGGCTCAGCCAGCAGCTCCTGAATCGCCGCCAACAGCTGGCCCCACCACGTGCCCCCTGGGTTGACAGTGGCCTCAGGATCCAGCAGCAACCGCACCGCGGCCCGCGCCAGCCGCCGCCGCCGCTCCTGCCACACCCGCTCAAACGGCAGCCGCTCGCCGCTGCGATGCACCTGGCTGTAGAGCTCGGCCGTCAGCAATGGCAATGGCGCGCGGCAGTCAGCCACCTCCAGCGCTTTGAGTTCAGCCACTAGGGCATGGCCGTAGGGGGTGTGGGCGGCAGCCTGCCAACGGGCATCACCCCACGCGGGCAGCAGGGCCTGTGACGACGGCAAAGCCAATGACGATTGAACGGTTGTGAGAGATCCCAATCCTCAGGCCATCAGCCCTCAATAAAAATCCGCCTCCCGCTCCATCTCCTCCGCCAGCAGCGCCGCCAGGTCAAAACCGCGCGCCTGCCAGTAGGCCTGCACCGCCAGTGCCGCATGGTCATTGCCGCCTTTCGGCCCGTTGAAGGCATGCCACAGCGTCTGCTCCTGGGCCAGCGGCTCCGGGCTTGCCGGCGGAAACGCCAGTTCGTCGGTCTTCGCGGCGGCATTCGGCTGCAAAATCACCGCCTGCACCCCCTGGCGTGCCGTCAGCCAGCGCAGCCACAGGTCGTCGTGCGTGGGGGCCAGCGCCAGCGCGGCCTCCAGTTCAAGATCCTCGGGAAACCAGCGGCGCCGGTACAGCACCCCGCTCTGGCCGGTGGGCAGGTTGGCCAGCCGTGGCTCCCGCACGCCGTCGTGCCATTCGCTGTAGGGCCGGAATGGGCCGCCGCTCAACGCTTCGCCCAGTGCCCCTTCCAACAGCCGGATGCGCCGGCCGCGGTGCGCAACCACGCAGCCATGGCGGGCGTGGTTGCGCACCAGATATTCGATGAACCGCGGCGGGTAGAGCGTGTCGTCGTCCACCGTGATGAACAGGTCATCGTCGTTCCCTGCCTCGGCCGCGCCGGAGCTGCTGGCCTGCCCGTAGCCACCGGCCTGCAGGAAGGGCGCGATCTTGCGGTAGGGCCCCAGGTTGGGCACCCAGTGCAGTTGCACCCAGCCATCCGCCGTGAGCTCCCGCAACACCGGCTCGTCGCCGGCCACCCCCTGATCGAGCAGATGCGGCTCGTGCGACAGGTGCAGGTGCACCCGGGCGGGCTGGTAGGTCTGCTGCCGCAGCGAGGCCAGTACCGCCGGCAGGCTGGCCAGTCTGCCGCTGATCGCCGTCAGCGTCACCGGTGGACCCACCACGGCGGGGGGGCGCAGCTGCGGATGGGGGATGTTCAACACCTCCAGTGCCGCCGCCAGGTTGAGCCGCACCACCTGCAACGCCGCCGCTTGCTCTTCGGCGTGGCTGGCCCCGTGGTCGCGGGTCTGCCCGGAGGCCTGCTGGGTCATCGCGCTGGCCCCCGGCACGGCACAACGCCAGCCTATGGGAGCTCTCCAGCCCTAGCAGGCCTGGCGTTCCTCAGGCGCAGCCTCACCCTGCTCCAGCCAGCGGCGGGCCTGCCGGCGCCGTCGGTGGTGGAACAGCTGCGTCACCGGTTCCTCTTCCGGCAGCCCCACCGGCCGGGGCAGCGCCACCCCCAGCGCCAGCTGGCGGCGCAGCGATGGCAGCGGCACCAACTGCAGGCCTGCCGGCAGCGCCCCCTGGGCCAGTGTCGGCGCGGCCCAGCGGGCGAAAACCCCGCTCAGCAGGCAGGCGCCGGTGAGGTCCCAGCGGCTGTAGGCCTGCCCGTCGAGCGCCTGGAGGCAGGCCTGCTCCAGTGCCGCCCCTACCCACGGATGCTGCGGCGCGGCAGCCACCAGCTCCAGGCTGATGCCCAGATCATCGTCTTGGCAGAGCAGCAGCTCCGCCCCATCAAGCAGCGGCGTGAGCGGTTGCAGTGGGCGCGTGTTCCACTCCGGTGCCACGCCGCCATGCAGCCACAGCATCGCCAGCCGCAGCAGATCGCCCCGTACCGCCGGGTCGTTCACGCCGTGGCAGGCCGCCCGAACCAACGGCGGCACCTCAACCTGCGCCGCTTCCTCCACAGCGTTGTGATCCAGCCATGCCAGCTCCCAGTCCGGCAGTTGCTGGCGCCAGTGGCCTTCCAGCGCCTCCAGTTCGGCGTTGCTGCCCGGGTAGCGGCGCAGCAGCCAGAGCTTGGCGGGGATCCTGCCGGCCGTTGCTGGCAATGGCGGTGCGGCCTCCTCCATCAGTACGTGCCGCAGCCGCTGCTGCAGCACAAAGGCCACCGCGGTGGCCTGGGGATGGCGCTGCACCAGCGCCGCCAGTTGACGCACCGCCGTGGCAGGGTCGTGGTCCTGCTGCTCCAGCGCCCGCAGCGCGCGCAGGGCCTGTTGGTCGGCCGCCAGCTCCAGCCGCCACTGGCGCAGCGGTTCGCTCTTCACCTGGGCGTGGTCGTCGGGGTGGTTGCTGGCGGCCAGCAGTTGCCGCAGCCGTTCCCGCAACTGCCCCGCTGCTTCCAGATCGGCCTGCAGATAGGCGAGCCGCTCTGCCCGCTCCAGTGCCCGGCGGCGCAATGGCGTGAGCTGCTCGGCAACACTCAACGCATCGATCGTGCGCAACAGCCCCATCGCCACCGTGAGGCGGCCCCGCCGTTGGGCCAGCTCCGCCGCCTGCCAGAGCTTGCCGAGCGGATCGGCGCCCTCGGCCGCCGGTAGGGCGCAGTAACGCGCCAGCAGGGCGTCTGCCTCCGGCAGCAGCTTCGCCGACGCTTGCTGCAGATCGTTCAGCAGCGCGGCTTGATCGCCTACCACAGGGTCACCACAACGCCATGGATAGCGATCGATCAGGGCTTAGCGCAGGGCCAGTGCCTTCTCTGAACGGCTGGGAGCACCAGCGACCAACCGCTGGCGGATCTCCACAGGCAGCTGGCGTGCGAACGGAATCCGCGGCAGCGCCAGCTCCACCATCGCCGCGCCGTTGCCATACAGCGCCTGATAAGCGGAGAAGTTGTCCCAGCTCTCACGGCTGAACTGATTGCCGCGCGCCGTTGCGAAATAGGTTTCGCACAGCAGGCCGTTGGCCCACACCAGTGCGTGGCGCTCCAGCTCAATCGAGTAGTACGTCACCGTGCCGGCATGCCACTGCTCAAGTTGGCGGATCGTGCGGCCATTGATCAGCCCTTGAGCTTCCACCAGGCACCCTTCAATCAAGAAGGCGTGGCTGGGGGTGCAATGAATCGCTTGCTCCGGCCCCATACTCCCCAACGCTCCGGCTTCGATGAAGATCGGCATGCGGCCAGTGGAGCGCAATTGCCACAGCGTGCGGGTGGTTTGCCCTACAAAGCGCACGGCATGAGTGCCCGATGGCGTAAGCACCTCATCGCCCACCTCCAAGGCCGCTACATCCTTGCTGCTGCCATCCGCAAGCCGCACACTTGCGCCCTCAACGAGGCACAGAACCAGAGGCTCTGTCGATGAAGATGTCTTGTATTCAACTTTGAATTGTACGAGTTCGTCGTTCGTAGCAAGAACATAGGTGCGACCAGGATCCAGGCCTTCAGGTGCGCCTTTAGAGGGTTTGCCGCCTTCGGAGCCAGGCACATCGAGCACAAAAATAGGATAGCCTTCATAGGAATATCCTGTATAAGTATAGCTTTCCTTCCCGTCGCTGGGAGTCACCGTCTCTCCAATGGTGAGTTTGCCATTATTAGATTCTTTTGGCTCATCAAGCTGGATCTCTTTTCCCAGTCTGGATTCTACCGTGAACGAATCTCCACTCTCATTAGTGAAGTTGATCTGGTAGAAAAAGCTGTACGTCTCTTGAATTTCTTTAGTTTCTTTAGTCTTTGCCATAATGTCAAAGTTAGATTTCGCAAAGCTACCCGGCCTCCAAGTTCCCGCAAGAATTCTTTAAAAAAGTTAACCTAAGTTGACTTCGTTGATGTTCCGTGCTACTGGCTGGCTATTGGTTTTGCTGTCTTGTTCGGCTCGCTCCTCCCGTTGATGGCGCGCCTGGCCCCCGATCGGCGGTGTCAGCTGCGCCGATCGGGGGCCAATGCCAGCCCGGCTGCTGGCCCCTAGGGTTTTCAGCATGCTTGAGCTCGAGCACTTGCTCCACCGCCTCGATCAGGCGGTTGCGGCCCCCCAGGCTGGCCAGGGCAACGCACAGCCCATCGATCAGCCACCTGATCAGGCCCCCGATCCGCTCAGCGAGGTCTGTGAACAGGTGGCGGATGTCCTGCTTGGGCTGGGCCTCACCGCCTACGCCGCCCGCTGGCGCACCTGGGCCCTGCTGCCACCGCCTCCACCCCAGCTTGCTGCGGCCATCGCCGAGGTCCGCCAGGAGCTGGTGCGCTTTGGGCCTGAACCGGATGGGCAGCTTCCGGTCGATCCCGTGGCGGCGGCCCGCCAGGTGCTGGCGCTGCAGCTCAAGTTACCCGCGGCCTCACAGGTGGCGGCCTGGGCTCGGGCCCTGCTGGCGGCAGGCGATGGTGCTGCCGCCGTGGAGTTGTTGCAGCGGCAGGCCGTGGCCGGTGGCCTCCAGCCGGATCACTGCAACGCCATCGCCTCCGCCTTGCTGCAGTTGGAGCAGTGGTGGGAAGCCGAGCGCTGGCTCTGCACCAGCCTCAGCAAGCAGCGCAACCAGCCGCGGCCCTGGTTTCTGCTGGCCCGCCTGTTGTTGCAGCAGGGCGTGCTCGATGAGGCCTTCGAAGCGGTGCAGCAGGGCCTCGCCCGTGATCCCACCAGCGATTGGGGGCGCAACCTGCGCGCCCGCATCCTGCTGGCCGGGGGCAGCTGGCGCAGCTACGACCTGCTCACAGCCGACCCCCAGGGGCTGCCGAGCGATCCGGCGCTTCGGCAGGATCTGCAGGACAACGCCCAGCGCCAGCGCCTGAACCACCGCACGGCGGCGGACGCACCGACGGCCGATCTGCCCCTGGGCGAGCGGCTGCGGTTGCGCCACCTGTTCCCGCGCGATGGCTTGGTGGTGGTGTTGCACGGCCATCCCACCGGCGCCCTGCACTGGTGCCTGGCCCAGGAACTGTTGCCCGAGGGCCTTGAGGTGCAACCGGTGGCGAGCCGTGAGCCCCTGTTGATGGCGGAGGCACTGGCAACGGCGGGTCTGCGCAGCCGCAGCGAACAATCCTCCCCTCTGCTGCGCCAACTGGCTGCTGACGCAAACCAAGCCGTGGCGCTGCTGGTGATCCAGCGGCCCAGCGGCAGCAAGTTCCCTACAGCCCTGGGCCTCCTCTGGCCGAAGGTGGCCCATCTGCTCACGCCCGTGGGGCTGGTGGAGCCGCCGGGCTTCAGCGCTGTGGCCTCCCTGGGCGGCTGGCAGCTGCTCGCTTCAAGCCAGTTGTGACTGAACCTATACGAGCGTGGAGCATGTCCAGCACATGCTTTTGATTCTCAAGTGCAATCCTTAATACCATTTCCGGATCAAAAAAGTTGTAAGCGATACAGCTATCGGCATGTGCGCATGGCGTAAGATGTACCTATCGAGTTGGTCCGTTCCTAGCCATGTCCTTCATTGCGCCTCCTCCCTCAAGCATCTTTGGCACGAGGCCGCTCGATGAAGAGGGAGGGGGAATACTCCCCTTGGAGCCAGTCAATCCAGACACTATTGATGATTTTGTCGGGGAGCGCACCCTGGTTGACGGAACCAACGGCCCTGTTGAAGTTGGTGGTGTTGGCGCAACGTGGGCGACCATCCCAGTTCCCACCGGCGAAACGAACGAAATTCTTCTGACGGGCGAGAGCAATACCCTCATCCTTGGTGCCGGCGCCACCAATGTGCAGGTGCAGGGCAGCGGCAACATTGTTGAAGCTCGGCAGGAAATTGGTGTGATTGACAGCCCCAAGGTGATCAGCCTTGGCGATTTCGGCGCTGGCAGCGATTCCAATAACCCCAACGTCAAGGTTGATCTGAACAAGACCACTGCCGGCAACGAGATCGGCACGACAACCTCCATCCTTGACGCGGCTGGTGGTGGCCAGCTCGGCACCGACTTCCAGAACTACGCCCACGGCGGCACCGGCAACGACACCATCTACGGCGGCAGCGGCTCCGACTTCATCCGCGGCGGCTCCGGTGATGACCAGCTCTACGGCTTCGGTGGCAACGATCTCGTCCGCGGTGGTTCAGGGTCTGACTTCGTCAGCTTGGGTATCGGTGGCAACGACACCCTCTATTACACCTCCGATCAGCTCGGCGGCGGCGACGTCGACACCGTCAGCGACTTTACCTTTAGCGACGACAGGCTGGCCTTCGACGCTTCTGCTGTTGGTGCTGTTGGTCCTATTGATGAATCCGACTTCAGCGCATTCGCTGGCTTCAACACCTCCACCCTTTCGGTCACCGTCGACGGCAACACCACTCAAGTGGTGGCTGGCAACGGCTATCTCTGGCAGCAGGACGACATTCTCTTCGTGGTTTGATAGCCGAATCAGCCGGTTTGCGGCCCTTTGGTTAGCCCTCCCTCAGCCCGCTGGTTTTCCCTTGAGATCCGGGCAGCTGCACCCACTTTTGGCTTGCCGCTGCAGCTCAGCTTCAACCTGAACGACGGCAGCAAGGCGCAGCATCACGTGCGTCTTGCTGAGGCTTCCTGTTCGGGGATGGTGGTGCTGCCGTTGGCGGATCAGCCCCTCGGGGTGCAAGCCGTTGTGCCGGATCGGCCTGGCTCACCGCTTCAGGTGTCCTGGCGCCCCATCACGCCGCGGCTGGCAGGCCTCGCCATGGCCCGCCAGCTCTGTGCCGAGGATCCGGCCACCCTCTTTCACGATTGCCTTGAACTCCACCGCCAGCTGGAGCCCCTGCCTCCCAGCCAGGCGCTCACCCGCCTCTGGCAGCGCTACGCCTGCTGGCTCGCCGAGCGGCCCCGTCCCGTGCTGGCGCCGCACCCCCTGGAAGGCCGGCCCTTCGCCGATGGTCGCTTCCAGCCGCCCGCCGCTGAAGCCAGCGTGGCCCGCCTTCGCACCCTCTGGCCGCTGCTGTTGCAACGGCTCAAGCCCGCTCCCACCGTGAGTGTGGTGCTGCCGCTGTTCGGCCAGGAGGCCGTCACCCTGCGCTGCCTCGAAAGCCTGGTGCAGGAGCAGCTGCGCCGGCCCGATCCACCGGCCAACCTCGAGATCCTCCTCCTCGACGACGCCTCCCCCGCCGGTTCCATCGATCAGCTGGTCGCCCTGGTGGCCGAACTCGACAGCAAGCACCTGCGCATGCTGCGCCAGCCCGACAACCTCGGCTATCTGCGCACCTGCAACAGCGGTGCCGCCAACGCCACCGGCGAACTGCTCTGCTTTCTCAACAACGACACCGTTGTGACCTCCGGCTGGTTGGACGAACTGATCGGCAGCCTGGAAGGCTTTCCCGATGCTGGCCTGGTGGGCCCCATGCTGCTCTACCCGGATGGCCGGCTGCAGGAAGCCGGTGGCATCGTCTGGCGGGATGGCAGCGCCTGGAACTACGGCCGCGATGGCGATCCCACCGACCCCTCCTACGGCTTCTGCCGCGACGTCGACTACGTGTCCGGTGCCTGCCTGTTGATGCGCACCGAGCTGTTTCGCCGCATCGGCGGCTTCGACAGCCGCTATGCCCCCGCCTACTACGAGGACACCGACCTGGCCATGGCGGTGCGGGATCTCGGCTACCGCGTGCTCATGCAGCCCCTTGCCCGCGTGATCCACTACGAAGGCCTCTCCAGTGGCCGCGACCACGACAGTGGCCCCAAGCGCTTTCAGGAACGCAACGCCCGCTTGTTCCGCAGCAAGTGGGAACGGCGCCTGCAGAGCCATGCCGAAAACGGCACGGCCGTCTGGCACGAACGCAACCGCGGCCGGGTGGGCCGCATCCTGGTGATGGAGGCCAGCCTGCCCACGCCCGATCGCGACGCCGGCTCCCTCTACATCCTTCACCTGCTCACCGATCTGCTCGCCCTCGGCTGGGATGTGAGCTATCTCCCCACCGACAACCTGCTCTGGCAGCCCGACTACGGCACCCCACTCCAGCGCCTTGGTGTGGAAGTGCTGGTGCACCCCTGGGTGCCCTCCGTAACCCAGCTGCTCGAAGAACGCGGCGATCACTATGAGGCGATCCTGATCGCCCGGCCCGAAGTGGCCGACCGCTGGCTGGAAGCCATCAAGACCCACGCTCCGCTGGCGCGCCTCCTCTACTACACCCACGATCTGCACCACCTGCGCATGGAGCGGCAGCTCGCCGTGCAGCCCGAGGCGATCAGTCGCGAAGCGATCGATCGCATGCGCGCCTGCGAGAAGCGCATCCTCGACATCGTCGATGCCGTGCTCTACCTCAGCGAAGAGGAGCGCCGTCAGGCCGTGGAGCGGCTCAGCCCCCGTGCCGCCGGCTTCGTGCTGCCGCCCCGTGTGCGCCGTGAAGCCCTGCCCAGCTCCTTTCACGAGCGGCAGGGGGTGCTGTTTCTCGGTGGCTTTGGCCACCCCCCCAACGCCGATGCCGTGCTCTGGTACGTGCAGGAGGTGCTGCCCGTGTTGCGTCACCTGGCTGGTGATGCCGCCGTGCCCCATTTCCATGTGGTGGGCGCCAATCCCCCCGCCGCCATTCAGGCCCTCGCCGGCGAGGGTGTCACGGTGCATGGCTATGTGGCCGATCTGGGGCCCCTGCTCAGCCGCCTGAGGGTGTGCGTGGCGCCCCTGCGTTTTGGTGCCGGCGTGAAGGGCAAGATGCTCACCGCCATGGCAGCAGGCTTGCCGCTGGTGGCCACCGGTGTGGCGGCCGAGGGGCTGGGGCTGCGCCATGGCCTCACGGCCCTGCTGGCCGAGGATGCCGAGGCCTTCGCGAGCGATGTGCTGGCTCTGCATTCCTCCGCCGAGCTGTGGGAGCGCCAGGTGGAGGCAGCCACCGCCCACCTCGAAGCCGGCTGGGGCGCCGACGTGGTGCGTGAACACCTGGCGGAGGCCTTGCGCGCTGTGGGCCTGCCTGTGGCTCCGGTGCCCAGGCCTCTGCCGGAGGACCACTGGCCGCTCCCCCTGGGCGCCGGTCCTGAAGGCCTGCTCAGCTTCTACAACCTCCAATGAACCCTGGCGCACAGGCGGGTGTATGGATCCCGCTCGATCAACTGCTCGCGCTGCCACTGCCGGCCGAGCCCCTCGCCAGCCTCTGGCGCGAGCTGCTGCGTGGCCTGCCCGCCGCCGCTGTTCGCGAACGCGAGGCCCTCGAGCAGGCCCTGCAGGCCCATGAGCTGCGCCGTGTTGAAGCCCTCTGCGAGGCCGGGGAGATCGATGCCGGGCTCAGCCGGCTCGAAGCCCTTGCCGCTGGCCTCGATCCCACCGCCCTGGCGGCCCTGCTCCATCGCCTGATGCCCGGCCTGCATCACCGCCTGGTCCGGGAGGTCGGCCCCAAACCAGCGCCGGAGGTCCTGGCCGACCCGCAGAGAACGGAACGGCTCTGGCTGGCGGATCAGTGGATGCGGCGTCTGGAGGCTCTGCCCAGCGACAACACACACCAGCAGCAGGTGATGGCGGAGCAGATCTGCCGCCACGCGGTGCTTGCCTGGCTGGTCCAGCCAGGTGCTGCCGCCAGCGGGCGGGCGATCAGCTTGCTGCAACGCCTGCTGCAGCTTGAACCCAAGTCCCGCAACTGGGCGCTGCCGGCCATCCGCGAGCGCTTGCTTCAAGGCGTGCAGGCGTTGAACCACCCAGAGTCGCTCGCCGATCCCCAGCATCTCGGCGTGTTGCTGGAAGCCTGCGCTGCCATGGGAGCCGATCCCCAGCTGCCGGAGCCCTCCAGGCAGGCGCTGGAGCTGGCAGTGTTCCGGGGCCGTGCCGCCCTCGATGTGTGGCAGAACCTGGAACGCCTCAGCGCCCCAGTTCCTTGACGGCCTGCTGCATCTGCTGCAGCACACATCCCTGCAGCACGGTTTCCAGCTGCTCGCTCGCTGCACCATCGCGCTCCGCCTGCATCAGCGCCAGTGCCGCCTGCTGGCGCAGCACCTGGCCCTGAAGGTCGGGGGTGAGGCTGCTCAGATGCTCACGGGCCTGCGCGATCCATTGTTCTGCCGGCATCAGCTCCCCGCGCCAATCGCCCCCAGCTTGCCCTCAGCTCCAAGGATGGTCCACTGGTCACGGGGCTTGAGCCGCACGTCGGGTCGCTGCTGGCGCAGGGCGTCGCAGCGCTCCGCAAAGGATGCCAACCGGCCGTTGAGATCGGGGATGGCCGCCAGGCGGGCATCGAGCCGGGCTGTGGCTCTGCGATAGAGGTTCGCGTCCAGTTCCGTGATCTCCAGCAGCCGCTCTGAAGGTGCTGAGGTGGTGTCGCCGTCGCCGTTGATGCCCTCGGTGGTGTTCATCCGCTGGGGATAGGCCAGATCGAGCGGGCAGCCGAGCTGCTCCAGCGCGTGCTCCAGCGCCACGATGGATTCGTCGTAGCGCTCCACCAGCCCCACGAACAGATCCTGCCGCTCCAGATCGATCAGCTCCGGCCGTGCTGCCCAGCCCTGTTGCAGCCTCCAGTTGTCTGGGTCTTGCGGGGAGAGGTGGCGCGTCTGGAAGTTGGCCAGCAGACCGCGACAGAACTGCTCGATGTAGTCCCGGAAGGGCATGGCGGCGATGGTGCCCTGCCGGTGCAGCTGAAAGCGGTATGCCGAGGCGAGCCGGGCCAGTGGATCCCGCAGAAACGCCACCTTGAGTCGCGCCAGGGCCCCCGGCGGCGGAAGCGTGATCAGGTGGGAGGTGATCAGCCGGGGGTGTGCAGGGACCGTGGCGAAGTGATCGCGCACCCGTTCCCAGGCCAGCCGCTGGTTCGAGGCCTCCGATTCCACATAGGCCACGCCGCCCTTGCTGGCATGCTCCAGCGACCAGATGAACGTGGATCCGGCACACTTGAAGCCGTGCAGGTGCAGCACATCCGCCAGTGATCCGCCCGCTGTTCGAACAGCTTGCTCGCAGATGCGGATCAGATCGGCACGCATCGCCGCCAACCAGGCAATCGGCTCAAGATGGAGTTCCTCCAGCCGGGCCAACAGCTTCAGCCCATCACGGGCCATCGCGGTGGCCTGCGGATCGACGAGCGCCTGGCGGTGGATCCAGATGGCACCATTGCGGCAGCACTGTTCCTCATGCACAAAGACCCAATCGGGCTGCACGGGGTTCTCTTGCCTCAGTGCCTGGAAGATTCGCGCCCCCTCCAGCGCATGGGTGACGGCGGCGGCGCTATCGCTTTCACCGATCTCCAGCATGCGGCGATGCGCGGCCAGCCCCAACTCCACGGACACATCGGCCGCTGGGGGTGAAGGCATGGCCACAGGGGGATCCGCCTCAGATTCAGGCTGGCCTCTCAACAAGGAACGACTCCAGAGCGAGAGGTTTCAAGCCCGTGCAAAATCACAATGTTCGAATCAAGGGTTTGGAGTTGCTGTTGAGGATGGTCACGTGAAAACAACCACCATAAAGCAGGCAAAATCGCGTAGCCTAATCTAAGGCCAAACTTGATTGCACTCGAGTGGCGCAGATCGATGTGCTGATGGTGGCAGATGGCGAGCGGCTCTCGCTCGGCTGCATGGTTGCCGCGATCATCGCCAGGAAATCCTTTCCAGAGGCGCGCTTCTTTTTCGCGGTGCCTTCGGATGTTCCTTTCAATCTCGGCTTGCCGGAAGGCACTCTGGAGGCTCTGGATGTGGATCTGGTGCCCTTCACCTTCAGGGATCTGCAGGTGGAGGGCAAGGGCTACCGAATCCTCAACAAAGTGAGGGCGCTGGCGGCCTTCGGGTCTCGCCCAGTGATGCTGTGTGATTCTGACCTGTTCTTCCTGCGCTCGATCCCAGCCGCATACTTAATCGGCCGCACGGTGCCCTCAGCGACGCCCGAGCACGGTCGGCACTATTTCCCCTGGGAGCGCCTCTACGCCCACTTCAACCTCCTGCCTCCCTCGTTCCAGGTGCTCTGTGGCAGTGGCGAAGCCAGCCCGCCCTGGTTCAACGCCGGGCTGGTGCATGCCCCCAATGCCGCTGCCCTGGGGGCGGAGTGGGAGAAGATCTGCCTGGCCATCAATGCATTGCCCTGGGTGCCCGAACGTTGGCCCTATCTGGATCAGATCGCCTTGCCGCTGGCCATGGCGAGCCTTTCTCCAGCCTCTCGGCTCACCGAGGCATCGGTGCTTGACAACCGCCTGAATCAAAATCTATTCCATTGGATGGAGAATCAGAGCTACGTGACCAATGGATTCGGTGTGCATCACCATGGCCGCGTTTCATTGATTAAAAAGTATTTCCCGTCACTTCTGATGTGGCTGCATGCGGATTACCCCCTGCTGGAGCAAGTGCTGGAGCGTTATACCTTTTATGATGATCACGGCGAATGAGGTGATCAGCGATCCCCCTGGAAGCTCTCCAGTGAAGATCGTTCGGGGAGTCTCACCAGAGAGGGCCTTTCTTGGTACGAGGATGGAGATGGGTGCTGGCGGTCCAGGCCGATAACGCTCAGTTTCAGGTCACAGTTGCCTCTGCTGCAGCTCCTCGTTCCAGCGAGAGGGCAACCCAGCCATCGCCGCCGCTGGGCCTCCCACTCACAACGCCCTCACAGCGCCGTCCACAGCTCGAGCGCTTCCGCCAGCACCCCTTCCCGGCAGCGGCGCGCCAGCGCCGGATCGATCGGCTGGCTGGGCACCACACCCACGTTGTGCGCCGGATAGCTGCGGCCCGCCGGCAGGTCCTCGCGCTTCAGATCGAGGAAGGCCAGGCAGCGGTGCACCACCCGCTCGGGGTGGAGGGCCAGGTCTTCGAAGCGCAGCACCAGCAGTTGGGAGGCCGGCCACGCCGCTTGCCAGCGGCGTAGCTGCTCGGCGTAGAGGCTGCCGCTCAGCGCATTGGGCCGAAACCAGCCCAGCGTCTCCCGTTCCGCCCTTCCCATCGCCTCCAGCCGGTCGGCTTCATCCGCCAGCAGGGCTCCGGCGTCACCTGCGAGGCCGATCAGGCTGTGCATGTGGCGCAGCCAGCTGAGTGCCCGATCCAGCGGTTCGCGCAGCAGCACGATCAGCCGCGCTTCCGGCACCAGGGCTCGCATCCGCTGCGGCGTTTCCGGGTTCTGCAGATAATCAGGCGTGGCTTCCAGCCGCAGCAGCCCCGGGCTGCGCAGCGCCGGAAACTGGGCCCGGTACCAGGCCTCGCCCCGTTGCCAGTGGTTGTCGAAGAAGTGCAGTTCCTTGAGCGGATGCAGCCACACCCGCGGATGACCGGCCAGGTAGGCCGCCAGGGAGGTGGTGCCGCTCTTGGGAGCGCCGAGGATCAACACCTCTGGCAGCCCACCGCCCGATCCCGCTGCCAGGCGCCAGGACGGCAGGTCCAGGCGGGCGGCCCGGCGGTTCAGGGCCATCGCCGCTTCGGGGTCGTCGTCCCGCAGCCAATGGGCCAACAGCGACAAGCCAAGGGCATAGGGGGGCGCCGCCTCGATCAGCTGGCGCAGCTGGGGCAACAGCTCCTGCCGGGCGGAGGCATCGATCTGCAGGTAATACAGGCCCCGCAGGCTGCTGGCGTCCGCCGGATCCAGCGCCAGCACCTGCAGGTAGGCGGCAGCCGCAGCCTCGGGTCGGCCCTCCATCCGTGCCGCCGCCGCCTGCTTGAGCCCGTTCGCTTTGGCCTGCACCATGGCGGCGAGATTAGGCAGGCCGGCCCTGATCATCCGTCGCTGTGTCCTGCTGGATCCGTCGCAGGGCGGCCGCCACACGGGCTGGATCGAGCAGGATCGGCTCTGTGATCGGCGCCTCGAACAGCAACTGGCTGTACAGCCTGGGTGGGGTAGCGGGCTGCAGGCAGCGCACCAGCTTCAGGGCGCCCGCTGCTGCCAGGGCATGGCCGTAGGGAGGGGCATAGCGCGGCTGGTGCAGCTCCAGCACCTGGGTGCCCGGCCGTGCAAAGGCCAAGCCCGCCAACGCTGCTCCATGGGCGAGCACCAGCAGTTCGGCGTCGGCGATCAGGGCCGCCTGTTCCGCCAGCGGCAGCCCTTCCAGCACCGTGGGTTCCAGCGCCAACCCCTCCTGCTCCAGGTGGGCCAGCAGCTCCGCCTCCCCGAACACCGGTCGGCGGCCTGATGGGCCGCGCACCAGCCACAGCCGCCGGCCAGCCCCGCCCCGGGGGCCCCGCTGCTCAGGCCGTAGGTAGCGGTGGCGCAGCCAGGCGCGGGCCCGCCGCGACGGCCAGCCGAATGGGTGCAGTGCAGCGGGCACCAACAGCCGCTCTGCCTGCAGATGGGGATGTTCACGCGCATCGATCAGCAGCTCGGGCGGAATGCCGAGGTCGTCCACCAGGCAGCGGCGCACCCGCTCGCTGCTGCCGCCGTTGTGCCAGAGGTGCCAGGCGGCCGGCCACCCTTCTGCGCCAGCCAGCGCCAGACCCAGGCGCGGCAGGCTGTCAAGCAGCCAGTGGTAGTGGATCTCGGCGGAGAGGTCCACCACGGCCAGCACCGTGCCGGCCACCACCAGCGGCGCTCCGGCCGGCGGTGGCTCGGTGCTGCTGGGCGGGTTGGGGCAGGTGGGCCAGGGCTGGGGATAGCGGCGGCACAGCTGCGGCAGCAGCTCGCCCGCACCATCGGCCACACCAAGTCCGTGGGTGGTGCCCCAGGGGTTGCTGCTGGGTGGGCGCAACCAGGCGCGGCCCTGCTGGAGCTCATGCAGCTGGAAGCGTTCCTCCCGCCACCCCTGCTCCTGCAGGGTCTGGGCACAGGGGAGGCAGTCGGTGCCGCGGCAGTCCGCCGCTGGTGTTGGCGCCGCCAGGCCCCGGAAGCGAGCGGCATCCGCGCCATCGCTGGGCTGGGGGGGCAGGTGGGCCGCCAGCTGCTCCAGCGCTGCTGCACCCCATGGGTAGCGGGGGGCTGCCAGCCGCGCGATGGCCCGGGCCAGTTCGCCACCGGGTTGCAGTTCGAACACCTCCTGCAACCGCTGACGCGCCGTTTCGGCGTTTTCCGGCCAGCTGATCAGGGCCCAGCAGCGCAGCAGCTCCGCCAGCTCCTCCGCCAGTTCGGCCGCGGTGGACTGCGGCTGCAGCAACGCCTCGCACCAGGCCAGCACCCGAAGCCGCAGGCTGGCCAACGGGTCGGCGCCGGCGGGCAGAGTCTGCCACCAGCGGGTCAGTGCTTCCGGCCGCCACAGCGGGTCGCTGCTCTCCAGTTCAGCCCTCAGCTGGCTGGCCAGGGCCTGCAGCCGGCGGCCTGTACGGCCGCGGCCGGAGTGGGCAAGATCCTCCAGCACCTGCGCTTCCAGGGCGTACCAGGTGGGATCGCTCAGCCACTGTTCAGCGCTGACCTGGCGGCCGATGCGCGCGCAGCTGCGTCCCGCGTTTTCGGCCAGGTGCAGCCAGGTGTGGGCGTCTCCGTGCGGGCGGCTGCCCCAGGCGGTGCGCCACAGCTCCAGGGCCAGCTGAGGCTGTTGTTCCTGCCAGGCGTGCCAGCCCGCCCAGGCCCGGGTTCCAAACAGCAGGGCCGTGCGCCGGGCCCGCAGCGGATGGCCCGCAGGCAGGGCCTCCAGGCGCCGGTTCATCACCCACAGGAGCGCACGGGCCTGATCGGCCGCCTGGCGGCTGGCCGCGCCGCCATGCACCCGATAGCCGCAGAGCACCTCCTCCAGCCAGGCGCCGCGCTGGCCGTCGGCGGCCAGCCGCAACAACAGGTCCACATCCTCCGCGTGCCGCAGGGCGGGATCAAAGCCGCCGCTGCTGGCCAGCAGCGAGCGCCGCAGCATCCAGGCGCTCGGCAGAACGGCCTTGTGCTCAAAGGCCGCCTCCAGCTCGCAGCCCGCTCCCTCCTGCCAGGGGCACACGTCATGCAGGGGCTGGCCCGAGGTGTCCAGGCGCTGCCAACCACACAGCAGGTGCTGCAAACTGGGGTCGGCCTCGAATCGAGCCGCCTGGTGGCTGAGCCGGGCGGGCAGGGCGATGTCGTCGGCATCGAGGAAGGCCACCAGAGGCGCACGCGCTGCGGCCCAGCCGATGTTGCGGGCCGAGGCCACCCCTCGCCCCGCCGCCAGGCGGATCAGCCGCACCGGCTGAACACCTCCGCGTGACCACGCGGCGATCAAGCCGGCCGAGTGGTCCGTGCTGCCGTCATCCACCGCCACCAGTTCCCAGTCGGCCAGCTCCTGGCCCCGTAGCGACGCCAGGCAGGCCGGGAGCCACCGTTCCGCATCGCGGAACGGAAGGATCACGGAAACGCGTGGCAACATATGGCGAAGCAAATGCAGGCTGAGGCTGGCTGATGGGTTTGCGTACGGCGTTGATCCGCATGCTCGGCGGGGAGAAAAGCTCTGCCGGCCCCAGCGGTTCATTCTCCCTGGATCAGCCTCCTGCCCCACCCCCCCATGCCCCGGCCAGCGCCGGGCCCGCCTCCCCGGAGCTGCAGTTTCGCTACGCCGAAGAACTCAACGATCAAGGGCGGCCTGATCTCGCCGTTTCCCACTACCGGCAGGCCTATGTGATGTTGCGTGTGCTGGCCGGGCCTGCGGCGGCCCAGCTTGCGGGTTACACCCAGCTCGCCCTGCCGGATCGCACTTCCGGCCAGCCCATGCCGGGGCTGCCGCAACCTCCTGCTCCCCCCTCGTACAACCCCCTCGCGGCTCTGCGCCAGAAGCTCAGCAGCGCCAACGCCGCCGAAGTTGAGCAGGAAGTGCGCCAGTTAATTGTGGCGGGAGGCCGTGGTGCTGATTCCTTCAGCCTGCTGGGCATGTGCCACCTGCTGAAAAATCAGCCGGCGGAGGCGGAGCGCGCCTTCCGTGAAGCGCTCAAATACGACGGCAATCATTTCCGCAGCCTGGTGAATCTGGGCGGCGTGCTGCTGAAAACCGGCCGGATCGAGGAGGCGGTGCCGCTGCTGGAAAGCTCACTCCAGCACACGCGCCCCGGATCGCCTGAGTCGTTGGCGGCCCTTACCAACCTGGCCGTGGCCCAAACCCAGCTGGGCCGCCCGATCGATGCCGCCCAGTTGGTGCTGCGCATCTTTCGCATCAAGCCCGATCATCTTCAGCCCGACAAACTCGTGGTGGCGGCCAAACATCTCGAGGAGATGGGCGACGACACGGCGGCCATCGACCTGCTTCAGCATCTCCGCACCCGCCTGCGCGAGCCCGACCTCAACCGCCGCCTGGCCGAGTTGCTCGAACGGCGGGGTGACTATCAGCAGGCGGCCCTGGTGTACCGGGAGCTCGCCGCCGGCACCGGTAGCCCATGAACACCCTGCTGCCGCCCCAGCTGCAGGATCTCGGCAACACACTCCCTCTGCCGGATCAGGCCACCGTGCGGTTCCTGGCCCGGCATGAACTGCTCAGCGCCTGGTGCCAGCGGCGTCTGCTCGAGGAGTTGGCCGCTGCCCCCGTGCCGCTGCAGGCCGATCCCGAGGCCGAGGCCGACGACGATGAAGCCTTGCTGCTCGGCTACGCCCGCCGCTGTGGCCTCGACAACCTCGACGCCCTGCAGACCTGGCGCGAGGCCCGCGGGCTTTCGCTGGAAGAGCTGGAAGCCCTGGCCAGCTTCGACACCCGGGTGGCCCGTGCCAGCCAGTGGATCTGGAGCCAGGAGGTGCCTGGCCTCTTCCTGAAGCGCCGCGGTCAGCTTGATGAAGTGGTGCTCACCTTGGTGCGCGTGCGCGATCCCGACCTGGCCACTGAGCTTTTCTTTCAGCTGCAAGACGGGGAATGTTCTTTTCATGAAGTGGTGGAGCGCCATGCCGACGAAGCCGATCGGCTGCGGCGTGGGGTGGTGGGTCCGTTGCCGGTGAACCGGCTGAATCCGCTGCTGATGAAGGTGGTGCGCCGCTACAAACCCGGTGAACTGATTCCGCCGCTCGATATCGGCGGGGTGGTGCATCTGATCCGGGTGGAATCGCTCAAACCCGCTCAGCTCGACGACCGCCTCCGGGCCCAGCTCCTGGAGGAATGCCGCAGCCGCTGGCAGCGCGATCAACTCAAGAAGCTGCGTGAGCGGCTGATGCAGCTTTCCCCTTCCCTGGAGGACCAGCCCTGATGCGTTTTGACCAGCTTCTGCGCAACTCGGCGCTCCTCGCCGACCTGCCTGACGATCTGATCAACCGGATGGCAGCTGAAGCCTCCATCCTGCAGCTGGGGGTGGGCCAGCCCTTCCAGCGGGCCGGTCAGCTGCCACCCGGCGCCGCGCTGCTCGTGGAGGGGCGGCTGCGGCGGCTGCAGGTGCGGCCGGGGGAGCCACCCA
This sequence comes from Cyanobium sp. ULC065, assembly GCF_977927515.1. Next base: position 759,352 of record NZ_OZ376393.1, read on the forward strand.
CCAGCCTCGGTCTGGTGGGCCCTGGCAGTTGGCTGGGCTGGACCTCCCTGTGGCGCGGTGAGCCGGAACTGGGCTTGGTCGCCTCTCAACCCTGCGCCCTGCTGGTGCTGCCGGCGGCCCTGGCTGTCCGGCTGTTGCAGCAGGAGCCGCTCCTGCGCCAGGCCGTTGCCGGCCGGCCTTCACTCGAAGAGCTCGCCAGCCTGATGGAGGTGTGGTGGCAGGCCCAGGGCCTGCGGCCTGAGCGGCCGCAGGCGCGGCTGGAGCAGTTGCTGGGTGAGGCCCTGCTGCTCGGCCCCAACGACCAGCTCCCCCCTGGTCACCTCGTTCTCTATAGCGGGCCGCGGCAGCCGGCCGGGCTGCTGCCAGGGGATCGGCTCCAATCGGATTCGGAAGGCTGGCGCGGCGCGGTGAACCAGCTGCCGCCCCGGGTGGTGGCCATCCCGGAAGCGGCCCTCAACGCCCAGTTGCCCCAGGAGGGCAGTTCCGCCCTGGTCCCCCTGACCAACCGGGCGCCAATGCTGCCCGTCGATCCCCTTGAGCTGGGCTTCGTGGACACCCGTCCGCTGGGCAGCGGCGCCCGCAGCACCACCAATCCCTCTGCTGATCGGGTGGAGCAGGCCTTCCTCTGTATCCAGCAGCTCTGCCAGGCGCGGCAGGTGGTGCTGTCCAACGAGCAGCTGATGCGCAATCTGCGCGATGTGGAAGCACGGCTCGGTGCCCTGCGCTTGCCGCAGGTGGGGCTGCAGCTGGAAGCCCTCGGCTTCGATACCCGGCCGCTGCGGGCGCGCGCCTGGGAGCTCGCCCGGCTGGAGCCCCCGGCGGTGCTGGATTTCGACGGCCAGTTCGTGTTGCTGCTGCTGGCCGGCCGCGGCAGCGGCGTGCTGATCGGTGATCCCCGCCGCGGGCCGGTGCGGCTCAGCCTGGCCGAGCTGGAGAAGCGCTGCCCCGAAGGCCTCGATGTGCTGGTGGTGCGCGAGGGCAGGGCCGGCCGTGATGTGGTGGAAAAGGCTGGCCTGGGCTGGTTCCTCAGTGCCTTTTCCCGCTATCCCGGCATGCTCACCATGGTGGTGTTCTCGGGCCTGGTTTACCAGTTGCTCGACATGGTGCTGCCGCTCAGTGTGATGCTGGTGATCGATGTGGTGGTCGCCCGCAACAATCCAACACTGCTGGCGCCCATCCTTTTTGTACTGGTCACCGCCACGCTGGTGAACGCCGTGATTGGCGGCGTGCGGGCCCTGGTCACCGCTGATCTCTCCGATCGGGTCGATGTTCGCCTGGGATCGTCGGTGGTGGAGCATCTGCTGCGCCTGCCCCTGCCTTATTTCGAGAGCCGCCAGGTGGGCGCCATTCTCTACAACGTGAACCAGCTGTATTCGATCCGCCGCTTCGTGGTGGATCAGGTGCTCGGCGTTGGCCTCGACCTGGTGCTCGGCCTGGTGGTGCTGGTGGTTCTCTTTTTCATCAGCCCCACCATCACGTACCTCACCCTGGCGGTGGTGCCGGTGATGATCGGCCTCAATCTGATCGGCAGCCCGCTGATCAGCCGCAACCTCAAGACCAGCAACCGCTACATGGCTTCGGCCAACTCCTATCTGGTGGAGCTGCTCTCGGGCATGCGCACCGTGAAGAGCCAGAACTTTGAGGTGGAGGCCCGCTGGCGCTGGCTCGATCGCTACCGCCGCTACACCAATGCCCGCTACCAGCTCACGCGCCTCTCCACCCTGCTCAATCAGGCAGGTAAAACCGTCGGCAACCTCACCGATGTTGTGCTGATGGGTGTGGCGGTCGTGATGATCCTGGCCAACGACCTCAGCATCGGTGCCCTCTTCGCGATCCGCATCCTCTCCAGTCGGTTGGTGAGCTCGATGGTGCGGCTTGGTGGGCTCTGGCAGGGAATTCAGGAGTTGCAGATCTCCCTGGCCGCGATCAGCGAAGTGATGGAGAGCATGCCGGAGGCCGGCCCTGAAGACCAGCAGCAGCAACCGCTGCCTCCCCTGCGTGGCGACCTCCGCTTTGAGCAGGTGTCGTTCCGCTACGGCACCCGCACCCCTTACCTGCTCGATGGCCTTGATCTGAGCGTGAAGGCGGGCCAGTTCGTGGGCATCGTGGGCCTCAGCGGCAGCGGCAAGAGCACCCTGGTGCAGCTGATTGATCGCCTCTACCTTCCCCAGCAGGGCAAGGTGTTCCTCGATGGCATGGATGTGGGCAAGGTTCAGCTCGCCAGCCTGCGCACCCAGGTGGGCTACGTGCCCCAGGACGGCCTGCTGTTCGAGGGCACCGTGCTCGAAAACCTCTGCCTCAACAGCCCGGATGCCGACATGGAGGCCGTGGTCGCCGCCGCGAACGTTGCCGCCGCCCATGAGTTCATTTGCGCCCTGCCGAATGGCTATGCCACCCGGCTGGGCGAGCGTGGCGCCGGCGTGAGCGGTGGCCAGCGCCAGCGGCTCTGCCTGGCCCGCATGGTGTTGCAGAACCCCACGTTGCTGATCCTCGATGAGGCCACCTCCGCCCTTGACGCTGAGACCGAGCGGCAGGTGTTCGCCAGGCTGCGGCAACGGTTCCAAGGCACCACCGTGCTGTTCATCACCCACAGGCTCACTACCCTGGGCGAGGCTGACCGCATCCTTTTCATGGACAGGGGCCAGATCATTGAGGATGGCCGCCACGACGATCTGATGCGCCTCGCTGGCTCCTACGCCACCCTCTACTACCAGCAGGTGGGGATTCCCTTCGATTCCAACCAGGGCAGCCAGGCCTGAACCCAACCCGCGCCCCCGTCATGCAGCCCACCAAGCCCCCGCCGCGCCATCCCGCTCCTTGCTTGGCAGGCTGCGGCCCACCACCCCGTCCGGTCGGACAACCGGATGCTGGGCTCCATCGAAGACACCGGCTTTTCCAGCGAAGACATCCGCCTCGAAAGCCGGCCGGCCTCCTGGATGCCCGTGGCGATCGGCTCGGCCCTCTCCGTTTTGGTGCTGGCTCTGCTGGCCAGTGCGGTGTTCATCAAGGTCGACCGGGTTGTCACCGTGCCAGGCCGCCTCAAAACGCTGCGCTCCACCCAGGATGTGGCCTCCACGGAGCAGGGGGTGGTGAGCAAGGTGCTGGTGAAGGAAAACCAGCTGGTGCGGGCGGGCCAGCCCCTGGTGGTGCTCGATCCTGAAACCCTCACGGCTGAATCGGCCTCGCTGGTCGACAGGCAGGGATCCCTTCAGGCCAACGCCATCGCCGAGCTGCAGCGGCTGGAGGCCGCGATCGGCGAGGCCAATGCCCGCTTGGCCGGCGCCCAGGAGCAGCTCACCATCACCAACGAGCAGCTCGCCCGCCTGCGGCCCCTGGCCCAGGAGGGCGGATACGGCCAGCTCAACGTGCTCGACACCGAAAAGAAGCGGGTGGAACTGGAATCCAGCATCCGCTCCACCCGCGCCGAGATCACCAAGCTCCAGGCCGAATCGGCACAGAAGGAAGCCTTGCTGGCAGGGGAGCTGGCTTCCAACCGCTCCAGTCTGGTGGCCACCCGCAACCGTCTGCGGCAGACGGTGCTCAAGGCGCCTCTCGATGGCACGGTGCTCGATCTCCAGGCCAAGCCCGGGTTGGTGGCCCGTGGCACCGAACCCCTGCTCAAGCTGGTGCCCAGCGACAACCTCCGGGCCGAGGTCGACCTGCCCGATGCTGACCTTGCCTTTGTGCGCCCCGGCCAGAGAGCCGAAGTCGAGTTTTCCGCCTACCCGCGTGACCGCTACGGCTGGTTGCCCGCCGAGGTCGTCTCCATCGGCACCGATGCACTGCCGCCCGCCGAAAACAGCCCCGTGCAAACCCCACGCTTTCCAGCAAAGCTGCAGCTCAGCCGCCAATACCTCGAAGCCGATGGCCAGCGCTACTCGCTTCAGGCCGGCATGGCACTCACCGCCCACCTCAAACTCGACAAAGTCAGCATCCTCGAACTCTTGTTTTCCAGATTTACCGGCGGTGCACGGGCCCTGCGCACCATCCGCTGACGTTGGCGCTGCGCGTGCTGCTGCTGCACCAGAATTTTCCTGGTCAGTTCCAGCATCTGGCGCCCGCCCTTGTCAACCGCGGCGACGACGTGGTGGTGGTGGGCCGCCGAACGGGCAGCTATCCGGCCCTGGCTGGCCGTCTGCGCTGGCTCGCCACGGGCGGCAACGTGCACAACGATCTGCGCCATGGCGATCCCGAGCGGCGCCTGTTGGCTCCCTGGCACCAGGCACGCCGGGTGGTGGCCTGCCTCACGCCCTTGGCCGCGTCGGGATGGCGGCCCGATGTGGTGCTCGCGCATTGTTTCTGGGGCGATGCGCTCCTGCTCGACGACCTCTTCCCCGCCGCCCCCCTGGTGGCTCTGCTCGAACTCGACCTCAGCTCCCCCCAGGTGTGGGGCGGGGCGGCCTCGCCAGGCAGGCGGCAGCTGCAGCAGTGGGCTGACGCTCTGGCCATCCGCCGCATGGCAGTGGGGCTCACGGCCAGCCGCTTCCAGCGCGACAGCTACCCGGCCTGGCTTCACCCCCGCCTCCGGGTGATCCACGAAGGCGTGGACCTGCAGGCCTGTGCCCCCGATCCGCTCGCCCGCCTCCAGCTCCCCGGCGGCGTCAACCTCGGCCCCGAAGCGATGGTGCTCAGCTTTGCGGCCCGCAGTCTCGAACCACTGCGGGGCCTCGATCGTTTGCTGGCCGTGCTGCCGGCCCTGCAACGCCGCCTGCCCCGCCTGCAGGTGGTGCTGGCCGGTGCCTGCGACCGCGGTTGCTACGGCGCCGCACCCCCCGGCAGCGAGAGCTGGTTGGCCCATCTGCTGGCTCGCCTCGGCGACAGCATCGACCGCAGCCGCCTGCACACACCCGGCCTGCTGCCCCGTTCCCAGCTCAGGTGCCTGTTCCAGATCAGCCGCTTGCACGTTTACCTCAGCCGCCCCTACGTGCCCAGCTGGAGCCTGCTGGAGGCGATGGCTTGCGGCGCTCCCGTTCTGGCCAGCCAGGATGCCGGCGTGGAGGGGCTGGTGCTGGAGGGGGTGAACGGCCGGCTGCTGCCCGCCGACGATCCGCAGGCCCTGCTCGACCTGCTCGTGCCCCTGCTGGAGCAGCCCGCTGCTGCCGCTGCGCTGCGGCTCGGTGCCCGCCGTCATGTGGCCGCCCACTTCGATCACCGCCGTTGCGTCAGCGCCCAGATCGAGCTGCTCGATGCGGTGGCCCGTGGCCAGGAGCTCCCCTCACCATGAGCACCCCGTCGGCGTCATGGACGGAGCTGCTGCGGCGCGCCCTGGCCGAGGCCGACTGGCCCGTGGCCGAAGGTGCCCTGCAGCGGCTGCTGCTGCTCACCCCCGAGGCCCCTGATCTGCTCGACCTGCTCGGCTACGTGATGCTGATGCAAGGGCGCTTCGATGCCTGCGAAGCTGCCCTGGAGCGGGCCCTGGCCGCCGGCAGCCGCAGCTTCTGGACGCCCCACAAGCTCGGCGACGCCCATCGCGGCAGGCAGCGCCTGACGGCCGCGGCCGCGGCCTACGAGCAGGCTCTCACCTGGGGCAGCGACAGCCCCCTCACCGTGCGCAACCTGCTGGAGGTGCTGGTGCCCCTCGATCCGGCGCGGGCGCTGCAGCGTCTTCAGCAATTGGCGAGCCAGCAGCAACCCGGCTGGCAGGAGGGCGCCTGCGCCGCCGCCAGCTCCGGCTTGGCCCCCGAACTGGCGGAGTGGCTCTGCGCCAATGGCGCCGCCGATCAGACGGTGCGGGCCCTGGTCTGCATGCGGCGCCTCAGCTGCCTGGATCTCGACAGTGCCAAGCAGCTTCTGCAGGCCATCGATACCCCCTGGTCAGCTCCCCTGCGGCAGCGGCTCGAACGGTTGCAGTCGCCCTTGCCGCAGCCCGAGGGTCACTGAAGCCGGCGCAGCGGGTGATCGGGCGGCAGGGCCTTCACCAGTTCGGCCCGGCCCCCCCAGCGCAGCAGGCAGCCGATCCGTTCGGCCACCACTGCGGCGAGGGCCGCTGGATCGAGGGCCTGCCGCACCGCCCGCCGCCCCGCCGCGCCCAGCTGGGCCGCTTGGTCCGGATGCTCGGCCAGCCGCCGCAGGGCCGCCGCCGCCACCTCCAGATCCGGTTCGCCCCAGCACCAACCGGCCCGGTAGTCGCCCTCACTGCGTTGGATCGCCACCCGGCGGCAAGGCACCAGCACCGCACTTCCCGGGGGCATGAAGCAGAGATTGCCGCCATAGCCACTGGCCACCGTCGGGATGCCAGCGGCCATGGCTTCGGCCAACAGCAGTCCGAACCCCTCGGCCCGATGCAGGCTGAGCACCACGTCGGCTTGCGCGTAGAGGGCATCAAAGGCGCCCGCAGACAGGTGGTTGGTGATCAGCTGCAGGCGGGAATCGCCGGCGCAGCGCTCGACCAGTTGGGCGGTGGCCTCCGGAAACTGGCTGGCACTGGCGAGCTTGAGCACTAGCCGCGCCTCCAGCGCACCGCCTGCCGGGAAGGCGGCGAGGAAGGTCTCGATCACGCCGTCGGGATTCTTGCGGCCGCGGGTGCTCCAGAAATCGAAGGCATAGAGCACGGTGAAGGGCTCCCCACCGCCACTGCGGCCGGCGCGCAACTGCGCCAGCCGGTCGGCGCGTTGCCAATCGATCAGATGCGGCAACGCCGTGACCGGCACCGGGCTGCGCTGACCAAGGGAGGTAGCGCAGAAGGGCGAAGGGCACCAGAGCTGATCGAGGCCTGAGAAGCCCACCTCCCAGCCGTCGGGGAAGGCCTCCAGCTCCCAGGCCCAGAAGCCGATCCGCAGCGGTGCCTCCAGCTGCAACCGCTCCGCCAGGCCATCGGTCTGCCGCAGCACATTGGGGTTGGTGTGCACCAGATCGATCGCGGCGGCGGCTGGCCCCGCGGCGGCGCCCTCAGCTCCATCGGCATGGGTCGCCAGGGGCAGGTGGCGCAGCTGCACCGTGAGCCCGGCGGCACGCAGGGCTCGCGCCGTGCACAGCGCACCCTCGCCCAGGCCGAACCCACCGCCGAGATGGCCCCACAGATTCACAACCAGGGGCGACACTGAGCTGTGGCAACCCATCCAGTGTGGCCTCCCCTTGGCTTCCACACCGCAGCACTGGTATTCCCTCGGCGAGCAGGCCCTCGAGCGGGAGCACTGGGCTGAGGCGGAAGCTGCATTGTGGGAATGCCTGGCGCTGGATCCGCGCCATGGCGCAGCCCTGCATCTGCTGGGCCGCCTGCGAGCGCGCCAGGGGCGGCGCCCGGAGGCGATCCGCCTGCAGCGTGAGAGTGCCCGTTGCGATCCAGACCTCGGCTGGAACGCTTTCGCTCTGGCGGAACTGCTGGAAGAGCAGAACGACTGGCCGGCTGCCGCCGGGGCCATGGCCGCAGCCGCGGCAGCCCTGCCACACCAGCCCTGGATCGCTCGCCGCCGGCAACGGCTGGAGGGCCTCGCCGCTCTCGACGGCGAGACCCTCGCCGATGGGCTGGGCCCCGCCGCTTACCGCTACTGGCGCCGGCACCTGGAGCTGCCCTTGCCCCCTGTCGAGCCGGCTGATCCGCTGCCCGGTTGGCAGGTCTGCGTCGGTGCCGGCGCCCAGCTGCGGGCGGGGGCTCTGGGCTGGATGGCGGCCGAACTGAAGCGCCGGCTGGAAGCTGGTGAACAGCTCCCCGATGGCCTCTACGCCGACGAAGACCTGATCAGCCCAACCGGCGAGCGTTTTGGGCCCTGGTTCAAGCCGGGTTGGCAGCCGGAGAGCTTCTGGAGCACCCCCTGGCTGGATGGGCTGAGCGTGTGGCGGCTCGACTGGCTGCAGCAGGCCGACCTGCCACCACCGCCTGCCGCACCCGACGCCCTGTTCGCCTGGCAGTTGCAGGCCCTCGCCTGCCAGCCGCGCCTGGTTGCCCTGCCGCGGATCCTGGTGCACCGCCGTGCTGCCGCAGGCGGCCAGCCCTTCGCCATGCCGGCGATCGCTCGCTCCGACCTGCTGCACCGCCACCTGCGTGAGCTGGGTGAGGCGGTCACGGCCGTCACGCCCCACACGGTGGAGCCGCCGGGATCAGCGCAGCCTGGCGGGGTGGCCGGTTTCCGTTTCACCTGGGCCCTGCCTAGCTCGCCACCGCTGGTGAGCGTGATCGTGCCCAGCCGCGATCGCCCCGATCTGCTGGCGGCTTGCCTCGATGGGGTTGACCGGGCGCAGACGCCCCGGCTGCGCCTTGAGGTGTGGGTGGTCGACAACGGTTCACGCCAGCAGGCCAGCGCCGAGCTGCAGCGCCGATGGCAGGAGCGGCCAGGTCTGCGGGCCGGTTGGCTGGATGGCGATGGCCCGTTCAACTGGAGCCTGCTCAACAACGGGGCAGCCCGCACCGCCCGTGGAGATCTGCTGCTGTTTCTCAACAACGATGTGCGCCCTCTGCAGCGCCGTGGGCACCACGCCGGCTGGCTCGAAAGCCTGGCGGCCCAGGCGCTGCGCCCGGTGGTGGGCTGCGCAGGCGCCCTGTTGCTCACGCCTGCAGGGCGCCTGCAGCACGCCGGGGTGCTGCCGGGGCTGGGCAGGGATGGCTGTGCCCACCCCTACCGCGATCTGCCGCCAGACCATCACGTGCACCGCTCCCGCAGTTCCTTTCTCACCACCTGGCCCGCCCTCACCGGCGCTTGCCTGATGGTGAGGCGGCCGCTGTTTCTTGAGGCGGGTGGATTCGATCCAGCCTTGCCGGTGGAAGGCAACGACGTGGACTTCTGCTTGCGGCTTGGAGCCTTCGGCCTGCGGCATGTGCTCACCCCGGAGGCGGTGCTTGTTCATGCAGAGGGGAGCAGCCGCCACAGCCGTGGTGACGACCGCGCGGCCCGCCATGCCGGCCTCACCGGTCTGCGGCAACGCTGGCCCGCAGCCATGGCCGGCCCAGGCCTGTGCTGGCCGGGCGCGAGCAGTGCACTGCACCACGATGGCCGCCCCCGCGAACTGCAGATCCCCGGCTGGGACTGACGTGTTGCCGGTTCAGCGGCTTCGCCGGGCTTCGTGGCGATGGAGAAACAGGCGGAACTGCTCCAGTTGCAGCTCGATTTCGTCCAGTGACGGGAGCCGTTGTCCCTGTGGCACCAGCGCACGATCCGGCCAGAGCGACAAGGCCGCTTCCTGGCGTTCCCGCTGGGCGAGCTCAGCTTCCACCTCTCCCAGCGCCCGTTCAATGAGGCGGTGGTGGTGCTGATTCTCAGCAGGCTGCAGAGCCAGGGCGCGGCGAAGGCTGCCCATGGCCTGCTCAAGATCGCCTTGGTGCCGCAGCTGGCAACCGAGCTCAAACCAACCCCAGCAAAACGTGGGAGCCAGCTCCACACAGCGCTGCTGCGCGGCAATCGCTTCGGCGCAGCGCTGCAGCCGGGCGAGCGCCCGACCCTTGATGTGGTGGCTGAAGGCGAAATCCGGGCGTCCGAGCAGGGAGCGACCAATCAGCGCCAAGGAGCGCCGCTCGTCGCCAAGTTCCAGGGAGGCCTTCGCCAGCAGGTAAGTGATCTGCGCTTCCAGCGGTGTGCCGGCCTTCACGTGCTGGAGCTGGGGCTGAAGCGCCTCAACCATCAATGGCCAATCGCCGCTGGCCTCAAGCTCCTGCCCCAGCCGCTGAATCATCCCGGCATCACCGGGAAACCGGCGCAGACTCTCCAGCAGTGTTTCCCTCCGCAAGGCGAGCCCCTGGTGGTGTGCTCCCATTGTCTGGCCTTGGCCAGCAGCCCACCGCCGAAGGGCTGGCCGGGCAGCCGTGAGGCAAGGGCGGCAGGATGGAGCCACGGGATCGGCGATAGCCACCACTCCATGGGTTTATCGCCCCAGACCATCTCCTACGACGGCCATGGCGCCCTCTGGCTGTATGGCCTGCCCGGCAGCGGACTGATGTACAGCCAGGCCGCTGGGGCTCCTTCGCTGCAGGAGCTTGCCTGTCAGGAACCTGCGGCAGTGGGGGAGTCCACACGCATCTGGATCTGCTACGGGGAACTGGCGGACGGACTGGCGGACGTGGTGATGCGCACTGACGATCCCCAGGAGCTGGAGGCCGCACTTGATCAATGGCAGACAGATCTCTCCAGATCGGCGGCACTGAAGCGGCGCTGGCGGGAACGGATCCAGTTGATCAACATCTGTGGCGATGGGGCAGCGCTGTTGGCCGCAGAACTGCCAGAACTGGCCACTGGGCAACGCCGCGGAATCCTGGCGAGCGGGGTATCGAGCGGCGCCATGGAATTGGCCACGCGTGCACTGCTGGAGGCCCGACCGAGCCTTCTGAAGGCTTGGCTTGACGCCCAGCAATGGGCCGATGCCAGCGGCCATGCCGAGGGTGTCGACTGGCGCCGACCAATGCCATTGGCCCGGATCCTGTCAGCGCTGGAAGGCCAGGGGTTGAAGGCGAGCGCAGGACACCGCCAGCTGGAGGAGCGTTGTGAACAGCTTGAACGCTCCCTTGACCTGGAAAAGGAGCATGTGGGGGTGCTGCAGGGCTATCTGCTGCAGATGGAGCGTGAACTCGACCACTTCCTGGCCAACCATGAGCGGACTGCAACTCTGGCGGAACAACTTCCGCAGCTGCTGGAGCGGGCTCGGCGCCTGATCGGAGTCAGCAACTCCGCAGCACCCGGTGGTCATGGGCTCCATGGCTGAGGCCTAAGGCTCGCTGGTCAGCAGGACGCCCGTCTTCAGCGCAACACCAGAATCTGCGTGGCGTCGCTCAGGGGCGCCCCCAGGGTCACCGTGCGGCCCGGGCGCTGCACGGGGGTGCCGGGCATGGCATCAAGGAAGGGCTTCACGCTGCCCTGGTCGCAACTGGCTGGGGTGGTGCCGCTCACGTATTGCACCGGGATCACGCGGCGTGGTTGCAGTTCGCGCACCACTTCAGCGGCTTCGGCGCCCGTGTACACCTTGGCGCCGCCGCCCACACCGATGATCAGCACATCGGGCTTGCCGAGCAGCACGCGGTCTTCCGGTTTCAGCGGTGCGGCCGTGCCGCCGAGGTGGGCGATCTCCAGTCCTCCCTGCTTCCAGCGCCACAGCGTGGCCATGCCGAAGCGGCGGCCGCCGAGGCGGTCGTGGGGGGCGGCGAAGCCTTCGATGCGCAGCCCCGCCACCCGGTAGGAGCCCGGGCTGGCCAGGAAGCGACCGGTGGCCACCGGCGCCCCTTCATCCAGCAGGCGGCTGCTGGCCAGGATCACGTCGGCGCTCACCCTCGGTTCCGGCAGCCCGGCGGCGCAGCCCACCGCCTTGAACGGATTCAGCAGCACCGTGGCGCCACCGCCGCGGATCAGCAGGGCGCTGTGCCCGTAGCTGGTGATGCTCACTCCACCGGCAGCATGGCCGGCCGGCGGCATCGCCAGGGCCAGGGGCATCGCCAGGGCCAAGCCCCCCACCAGCAGCTGGGCAAGCAGGCGGCGCCGGGACGGGGCCGGTGCCGGGGAGTCGGACGCCATGGGCTGCTTCGCGCCCCGATGGCGCCGGATCTTGGCGGAACCTAGCAGCGCTGCCGGGGCGAGCCCTACCGGCTGGTTCCGCTCGTCGTGCTGGCGGCCTGCCGCAGGAAGTTGGCCAGCAGCTGATGGCCGCTCTGGGTGAGCACGCTCTCCGGGTGAAACTGCACCCCCTGCACGTGGCGGTACTGCCGGTGCCGCAGCCCCATGATCGTGCCGTCCTCCAGCCACGCGGTGATCTCCAGGCAGTCGGGCAGGCTCTCGCGCTCGGCGATCAGGCTGTGATAACGGGTGGCCGTGAGCGGGTTGGGCAACCCCTCGAACACCCCCACCTCTGCATGCAGCACCGGTGAGGTTTTGCCGTGCATCAGCTCATGGGCGCGCACCACCTTGCCGCCGTACACCTGGGCCAGGCACTGGTGCCCCAGGCACACCCCCAGGATCGGCACCGTCGGCCCCAGCGCCGCCAGCACCTCCAGGCACACGCCCGCCTGATCCGGATCACCGGGGCCCGGCGAGATCAGGATCGCGGCCGGCTCCAGCTGGCGGATCTGCTCCAGCGTGAGCGCGTCGTTGCGCTCCACCCGCAGCTCGGCCGCCAGCGGGTGCTGCGCCGCCAGCTCACCCAGGTACTGCACAAGGTTGAAGGTGAAGCTGTCGTAGTTGTCGAGAACGAGAAGCATCCCGGCTGCCGGACCAGCCGCCATTCAACCCACCCGCGCCAGGGAGCGGCGGTTTGGGCGGCTCAAAGCCCCAGCCGCAGGAGCAGGGCTGGCACCAGCAGCAGCGCCGCGATCAGCACGGCAGCCAGGGCGGCCACCAGCACGGCGGCGGCTGCGCAATCTTTGGCGATCTTGGCCAGCGGGTGGAAGCGGCGCCCGATCGCCAGATCCACCACCGATTCGATCGCCGTATTCAGCAGTTCCAGCACCAGCACCGCCGCCACCGTGAGCACCAGCACTGCCAGGCGATCCAGGCTCAGCTGCAGCCATAGCCCCAGGCCGAACACCACCGCGCCGGTGATCACATGGATGCGGAAGTTGCGCTGGCTGACGAAGCTGTAGCCCAGCCCCTGCATCGCGTAGCGCAGGCTCAGCGGCAGATCGCCGGCCACCCTCCAGGCACCGCCCCGGCGGCCGCGCCCCCGGCGAGGAGCTTCACTCGCCATCGGTTCGGTGGAGCGTGGCAGCAGCGTGGTCATGGGCGCCGCAACTCGGGCCTGCGTCGAACCATACCGCTGGTTTCACTGGCACGCTCCCCCAGCCGGTCACGGCTCGCACACCGGGCCGGCGTCGCCGCTTCCTGCTGGCGCCGCCGCAGCGATGCCCTCCAGCAGCTGGTCCTGACGGGCGAGCATGGCCTCCAGGCGGGCGTCGTCGGGGTGGTCCCAGCCCAGCAGGTGCAGCAGGCCGTGGCTGGCCAGCCAGGTGAGCTCCCGCGCCAGGCTCTGGCCCGCCGCCTCGGCCTGCCGCGCGGCCGTCTCCACGGAGATCACGATGTCGCCGAGCTCGAGCGGCTCGCTGTCCTCGTCGTCGTCGCCGCCGGTCGGCAGCGGTGGCGCCTCCTCCTGGGCCGCGAAGGCCAGCACGTCGGTGGGGCCCTCCTTCTGGCGCCAGTCGGCGTTCAGCTCCGCCATCGCCGCATCGTTCACCAGGGTGAGCCCGAGGCTGTAGGAGGACGCTGCCAGCTCGGGCGGCAGTTCGCCCTGCAGCTGCGCCAGCCACACGCTCAGAGCCCCGTGCCAGAGATCGGCCCCCGCCAGCGGATCGGCCAGATCTCCGGCGGCGGCGAGCAGATCGTCCGGCAGGTCGTCGTCGCTGGAGAAAGCGAGGTCGAGGTCGGGCGGGAGCGGCAGGTTGCCGTGGGCGGCTGGCAGCGTCATTGCGGCAGGGTGGGGCGGCCGAACCAGGCCAGCAGCAGCAGCAGGGAGCTGAGCCCCACGGCGGTGAGCCCGAAGTGCAGCAGGCTCTGACGCCCCTTGCGCACCATGTTGCGCATCGCCAGCTTCACGAAGCTCGGCGGCGGCACTGCGGGAGCTGCCGTGGTCGCGCCGGGGGCGTCCGGGGGGTTGCTCTCAGGCATCTGGGGATTGGCCATCAGGGGATCAACGGGGCTCAGGCGGCCTCATCGGCGGCGATCTCCACACCCTGGCGCAGCAGCGCCTGGATGAAGGGATCGAGATCGCCATCCATCACCCCCTGCACATCGGTGGTTTCCACAGCGGTGCGCAGATCCTTCACCATCTGGTACGGGTGGAACACGTAGTTGCGGATCTGGTTGCCCCAGGCCGCCTCCACGATGTCGCCGCGGATGTCGGCGATCTCCGACGCCCGCTGCTCCTGGGCGATCACCAGCAGCTTGGCCATCAGCAGCGCCATCGCCTTCTCCTTGTTCTGGAGCTGGGAGCGCTCCTGGGTGCAGCGCACCGCCAGGCCGGTGGGGATGTGCAGGATCCGCACCGCTGTTTCCACCTTGTTCACGTTCTGGCCGCCGGCGCCGCCCGAGCGGGAGGTGGTCACCTCCAGATCCTTGTCGGGGATGTCGAGCTTCACGTCTTCGTCCAGCTTCGGCATCACCTCCACCCCCGCGAAGCTGGTCTGGCGCTTGTCGTTGGCGTTGAAGGGCGAGATCCGCACCAGCCGGTGGGTTCCTTTCTCGTTGCGCAGGTAGCCGTAGGCGTAGCGGCCGTCGATCTCGATCGTGCAGCTCTTGATGCCCGCCTCCTCCCCTTCCGAGAGTTCGTCCACCGACACCTTCATGCCGTGGTCTTCGGCCCAGCGGGTGTACATGCGCATCAGCATCAGCGCCCAGTCCTGGGCGTCGGTGCCGCCGGCGCCGGCGTTGATCGAGATCACGGCGCCTTCCTTGTCGTAGGGGCCGCTCAGCAGCCGCTCCAGTTCCCAGCGGTCGAGGGCGCCCTTGAGGCTCTGCAGGCCGCCGTTGGCCTCGCCCAGCAGTTCCTCGTCGGGTTCCAGGTCGTAGAGCTCCAGCGTGGCGCGGGCGTCATCGATCGCCGCCTGCCACTGCTGCAGTTGCTCCAGCTGAGCCTTCACCTCATCGAGCTGGCGCATCTGTTTCTGGGCCTGCTGCTGGTCGTCCCAGAAGCCGGGCTGGGAGGCCAGCTGCTCGAGATCCTGCTGGCGCGCGTTCAGGGCCGGTACGTCAAAGACAGTCCTGGGCATGGCCCAGGCGGTCGGTGAGTTCGGAGAGATCGCGCTTGAAATCGGTGAGATCGAGCACCGGCGGGCCTGGGGCGTGGTGGATTCGACCGTATCAGCCGCGCCTGCTTGCCACGCCCGCGTCGGCGCTCCCCGACCGGGGCCGCTCCTAAGATCCAGCCAAAGCACCGGTCCAGCCTGATGGCGGCATCCCCCGCTCCCTCCTCCGCCAGTCCCAGCGTGGAGATCTACACCTGGCGGTTCTGCCCGTTCTGCATGCGCGCCAAGGCGCTGCTCGATCGCAAAGGGGTCGCCTACACCGAATACGGCATCGATGGCGATGACGCGGCCCGCGCCGCCATGGCTGACCGCGCCGATGGCCGCACCAGCCTGCCCCAGATCTTCATCGCCGATCGGGGCATCGGCGGCTGCGACGAGCTCCATGCCCTCGAACGCACCGGTCGCCTCGATCCCCTGCTGCAGGGAGCCTGAGGGGTGGGGGCCACAGCACGCACCCCGGCGCCCGCTTCCCAGCTCTTCGTCGTCGACCCCATCGAGCGGCTGCGGCCGGCCAAGGATTCCAGCGTCGCCCTGATGCAGGCGGCCCAGCGGGCCGGCCAGGAGGTGTGGGTCTGCACCATCGCCGAGCTGGCCGTGGAAGGTGAGCGGGCCGGCGCCGCTGGCCCCGGTTGCACGCCGCTGGTGCGCGCCCGCCCCGTCACCTTCGCCCCCATGCACCCCGACGGTGACGGCTGGCAGGTGCCCGATCCCTGGTTCAGCGCCGGGGAACCGCTCTGGTTGCCGCTCTGCGACTTCCCGGTGGTGTGGATGCGCAAGGATCCCCCCGTCGATGAAGCCTTCCTCTACGCCACCCTGCTGCTGGAGCGGGCCGAGCACCAGGGCGTGCGCGTGCTCAACCGGCCCGCAGCCCTGCTGGCCTGGAACGAGAAGCTCGGCGCGCTGCGCTTCAGCCACCTGATGGCGCCCTCGCTGGTGAGTGCCGATGCCGAGCAGCTGGCCGCCTTCGCCGCTCTGCACCACGAGGTGGTGCTCAAGCCGCTGGGGGGCCGCGCCGGCCAGGGCGTGGTGCGCACCGCCGCCGCCGCACCGGGCCTGCGTGCCCTGCTGGAGCTGGTCACCCACCAGCAGACGCTGCCGGTGATGGTGCAGGCCTTCCTGCCGGCCGTCACTGCCGGCGACAAACGCATCCTGCTGGTGAACGGTGAGCCGCTGGGGGCGATCAACCGCCGGCCCCTGCCCGGCGAGTTCCGCAGCAATCTGGCGGTGGGCGGCGCCCCTGAACCCACGGCCCTCAACGCCGCCGAAACCGCCATCTGCTCCGAACTGGCGCCGGTGCTACAGGCGGAAGGCCTGTTCTTCGTGGGCATCGATGTGATCGACGGCCGCCTGAGCGAGATCAACGTGACCAGCCCCACAGGCATCCGCGAGATCGAACGGCTGGGCGGTGTGCCCGTGGCCGATCTCACCATGGAGCGGCTTCTGAAGGCCTGAGGCCTGGCCATCCGCCAGGGCCAGTCCACCAGAGGAGCCGTTGCTGCTGATTCGTGGATCGGGTTTAGTCTCTGGGTCCATCTTCGCGACCGGAACCATGACGTCCGACGCCAGCCTGGTCCCGGGTAGCGATTCCAATCAGGACACCGGATTCAGTAAGGAGCAGCGTCGCGCTGACCGCCTGATGACCGAAGGCATCGAGGACCTGGTTCAGCCCTTGTTCAAGGTGAATCAAGGCCTCGGCTGGCTGCGTCTGTTCGCCCTGCTGGTGCCTTCGCTCGCCTGTCTGTGGATGTACTGGCAGGAACCCAGGTTGCTTCTGGCCCTGCCCTGGCTGGTGGCGAGCACGCTGCTCTACGCCTTCGTGATGATCAGCACCCACGACATCAGCCACTCCACCCTGCTTGACCTCGGTGACATTGAACAGGCCGTGGGCTGCGCGCTGAGCTGGCCGATCGGCTGGCCCTATCGCACCTACCGCAATCTGCATCAGCTCCATCACCGCATGAATGGGATGGACCTGCGCGACCCGGAGCGGCGGGAACCGTCCGAGGAGGAGGAGGCCAGGGCCGGTGCGCTTCGGCGTCTCCACTTTCAGCACCCCTTCTGGATCAGCGTGCTCGTGTTCGGCGGCCTGCAATTGATTGTGTCGATGTTCTGGTTCGGCTGGAAACTGCGTGACAGCCATTCACGCCTTGTCGCCGGCATGGTCAACGACCTGATCGGCATCCTGGTGGTACAAACCTGCATGTTCGCCTGGGCAATCAGCCAGGGCGAGGTGATCAAGCTGATCCTGATGCTGGTGGTGGTGGAGCGCCTCGTGGGCGGACTGATGCAGGTGCGCGGCATGATCGAGCACCACAGGCTCTGGCACGCCAACACCACCTATGAGCTCACTCAGCTGTACACCTCGCGCAACATTGCCGCCGGTCCGCTGGTGAACGTGCTGATGGGAGGCCTGCCGCATCACTCTCTGCATCACGCCTACCCGTCGATCCCCTACGACCGCCTACCCGAGGCCACGGCCATCGCAGAGAAGACACTGCTCAGCCATGGCAAGCCACCGCTGCCCAAGGTGGACAACTACATCGAGGGACTGGCCTTGCTGATGTGATGCCGTGCTTCACAACCCTGGCAGCAAGCGGGGCAGGAAGACCAGCACCAGTGGAATCCCGATCCGCTGGATGCCGATCCAATGGCCAAGCTGACTTGGTGTGTGGCTGATGGCTAAGCGCGCAGCGCTCGACCGACTCGCTCAGAGGCTGCTCGGCGTTTGGGGGGTGTTTCCCGAAGCGAGTGAACTGGGGAGTTGGCTGCGCGCATGGTTGTAGCCAGCTTCAAAGATCTGGCTGTAACTCTTCCATTCCATGAAGGGGTAGTGCCCGATCTCAGGCCTCAGAACCACATCGGCAAGCTGTTCCTGTGACTGGGAAGCAGCGTGGGAGGCACACATCATGGCGTTGATGATGGTTTTGCCGAGGGATGGTCTGCGCCGCTGCCGGTTCACACCATATTGATTGGCGGAATCTGGCTCTACATCCAGCGAGATGGCGATGATCCTGCCATCGGTCAGGTGCCGGGCCGGAGCGATGGGAAGATTATTCAGGATTCCGCCATCCACATGCAGTTCGCCAGTGGCATCTTCAACGGGTGGAAAGATTCCCGGCACTGACATGCTGGCGATCACAGCCGTGGGAATGTCGCCAGCCGTCCAGGCTTGAAGTTGATTGGTGGAGAGATTGGTGGAGAAACACTGCAGCACCAACCAGCTGTCTTGAATCATCGAGCAACCGAAGAAGGCGGCGAGCTCACGCTGGGAATTGGACAACGAAAACAGGGAGTCGCGGGGAATGGTGATGGTGTAGGGCTTGGCGTCGATGATCACTCGCTCGAGGTGTCCGAGGATTTGCTGCGCGGTCAGCTCAAAGGCTGCCAAGGAGGAAACGAGCGCTCCAATGCTCACGCCCATGACCATGTCGATGTCGTCCACCGGAAGTTCCTGTAGGGCCGCGATCGCTCCAACATGAGCAAATCCCCTGGCACCACCACCGCCCAGTACCAGAATGTTCTGGAGACGCAGCACCGTGCGGGCCAGCCGTTCCATATGGCTTTGCTTGGCCGCTTTGATGTTGAGCACGAAGGCAAAACTCTTGTTGCTGAACCAGCCCTGCGTGCTGGGGCAATCCTGCTCCATGGGCCAGAGCCGCACCAGAATCGCCTCCGAATCCATACGGCTGGGTAGATCGGCATGGTCAACGGTGCCATCACTGAGAATCACCAGCCGGTCGATCAACTTCTGATTCCTCCAGCTCACTGCCAGCGGATCGTCCGTGATCAACACCTGAAGATCACGCGCTTTGGTGGCTTCCGTCAGCTGGTGGTGAAGATCAGCCTCGCTGCTGCAATGACGTGTGATGACAGGACTTTCTAAGGCGATGGTTTTGCCCGCCTGGCTACGTAGATGGCTGGCCAGCTCCACCAGGACCTCGCGTGTGAGCAAGGACTCCGGGTGGACATTGTGTATCAGAATTGTATTGAGAGGAGATTGCCTTGGATCCCTGCCGATGGAGGCGGCTTCGGCCAGCGATGCCAACAGCTGAGTCTGAAAATCAGCCGATTGATGCAGCATCTGCTGGAGATCTTCCTTGCCGAACTGGAAGTACTTCAGATCGGTCAGCGCGATCGCAGAAGCGGATCGTGGCTGATCACAGAACAACCCGTATTCACCCACCAGATCCCCCTGCACCACTTTGCGGAAGCAGCAGGTTGTGTGCTCCAGTCCGCCGCTGAACAGGCCGAGAATTCCTGCTTCAATCACATAGGCGAAGTCGGCTGACTCCCCTTCTCGGAAGAGAAGATCGCCTTCTTTGATCGTGCCTGTCTGCGGGTTCAGAGCCTCGATGCAGCTGGATGGAATGCTTCTGAACATCCGGGAGTGTTTGAAGACCTTCTGCAGCCGCTCCCTCGTCGTCATCCCGTCTGTGCGGCACTGTTGAACTGCGTGTGATTATCCCTCTACCCCTGCAGGCTGCTACTGGCGGGCCTGCGTATGTGCGGGATCGCTGGATCCAGCGGCAGATTGAGTTGTTGTTGCAGGACACCCAGTTTCAGGGCCACTTCCTGCAGCTCCCGCTCCGGTTCCGAACCCCGCACCAGGCCCGCACCCGCCGTGAGTTCCAGCTGGTCACCGTGCAGGCGCCCGCTGCGGATGGCCACCCGCAGCTCGGCGTCACCAGCGCTGTCGATCCAGCCGATCGGGGCGGCGTAGTGGCCTCGTTCGAACGGTTCCAGGCTGCGCAGCCAGGCCATCGCTTCCCGCCGGGGGAGCCCCGCCACCGCCGGTGTGGGGTGCAGTGCCGCCGCTAGGGACAGCAACTGCTGGTCCCCGAGGGCTGCGGTGATGGGCGTGTGCAGATGCACCAGCTGGCCGTGTCGAGCCAGCCGCGGATGGCGCGGTCGCCGCGGCGACAGTCCGGCGCCAGCCAGCACCTCAGTGATCGCCTCCACCACCAGCTCGTGCTCGTGCCGGTCTTTGACGGATCGGCTGAGCTGGTCGGCCAGCGGCCCGCAGGGGGCAGTGCCGGCTAGGGCGTCGCTGCGCAGCTGGCCCTGGCGCACGGTCAGCAGCCGCTCCGGCGAGGCGCCGATCAGGGCTGCACCTTCCCGTTGCTGCCACAGGAAGCGACAGCTGCCGGGCTGATGGCGTCGCAGATGGGCCAGCAACTGGAGTGGATCCAGCGGGCGGTCGAGCTGCAACTGCTGCCGCACCGCCACCACCAGCTTGCGCAGCGCACCGCTCTCCACCAGTTCCAGGGCACGCGTCACCGCTTCGCGGTAGCCCGCTTCCCAGGGAGAACGGCTGGCGATGCCCGGGCCCCTGCCCAGGGGGAGCTCCGCCTCGTGATCCGTCGGCAGCTGTTCCAGACGGCGGGCCTGCTCCCAGAGCTCTTCGGCCATCGCTCGGGTGGTGACATCCCCGCCCAGATTGCGCTGCAACCTCAGCCAGCAATGGCGGCCCTGGCGGCTGAGTTGCCAGCGGGGCAGGACCGCCTCCACACCGGCTACACCATTGCCTTCCTGCAGCGGGCTGTCGAAGAAGGAGAAGGCCAGCAGCACCCGGGGCCGCGCCGCGGCGGGGCAGAACTGGGGCACCGTCACCAGCCGGCTCAGGCTCACGGCGCTGAACCGCTGGGCCATCTCGAAGCG
Source organism: Cyanobium sp. ULC065 (assembly GCF_977927515.1). The sequence continues at coordinate 779,654 of NZ_OZ376393.1, forward strand.
GCGTGGACCGCTCAGAACAAGGCTGTTTGTGTGGCCCGTTGCCGCCAGGCAGAGCCCGGGGGCGCCATCCCAGAGGAAGCGGAAACGATGGCCATCTCCCAGGTGGGGGAGTAGCGCCAGCGGGTCCCGAGCGGGAATCGGCAGGGCCAGGCTGAGCACGCCCTCCTCCTCGAGCTGCCGTGCCCCAAGGGCGGCGGCTGCCAGCAGATCGGTGAAGGAAGGGGCGACCTGCACCAGGGGGAGGGCCGGGAGCGGCGGGCGGAAGCTGCTCAAATGTATGGGTCCTCTTCGGTCCGACGTCTCCGCTGCCCATGTCCGACCCCAAGGTCGTCGCAAGCCGTTACGCCTGCGCGGATCCCGCCCGTCGCCGGTTGTGGAAGGCAGCCATCAAGTGGCCGATGTATTCGGTGGCGGTGATGCCCGTGCTGCTGGCCGCTGGCTGGCTGGCCGGCCAGGGACAGGTTCCGCGCTGGGACCAGCTGCTGGGGTTCCTTGTGGCGGCTGTGCTCCTGCTCGGCTGGGAGAATCTGGCCAACGATGTCTTTGATGCCGATACCGGCGTGGACCGGCTCGGCAAGCCCCATTCAGTGGTGAACCTGACCGGCCGCCGCGACCAGGTGGCTGTGCTGGCCAATGGCTGCCTGGGGCTGGGTCTGGTCTTGATCGCCGTGGTGGCGGCCCGCAGCAGTCCGGCGGTGCTGGCGCTGGTGCTGGCCTGCTGCGGCCTCGGCTACGCCTACCAGGGGCCACCGCTGCGCCTGGGTTACAGGGGGCTGGGGGAACCGCTGTGCTGGCTGGCCTTCGGGCCGCTGGCCACAGCCGCCGCCCTGCTGGCACTCGCCCCCGCCGCGACGGCCACAGCGATCCCTTGGCGCACCGCCTTGCTGCTTGGCGGCGGGCCTGCCATCGCCACCACCCTGGTGCTGTTCTGCTCCCATTTCCACCAGGTGGCGGAAGACGCCGCCAATGGCAAGCACTCACCGGTGGTGCGGCTCGGCACGGCACCGGCGGCGGCGCTGGTGCCCTGGTTCGTGGCCCTCACCCTGGCGCTGCAGTGGGCGCCGGTGCTGCTGGGTCGCTGGCCGCTCACGGCCCTGCTCGGGGTGGTGGGCCTGCCGCCGGCCCGCGCCTTGATCCAGCTGCTGCGGGAGCACCACGCCGCCCCTGAGCGGATCACCAGCAGCAAGTTCCTGGCGCTTCAGTTTCAAGCCCTGAACGGACTCGGCCTGGCCTGTGGACTGGCGGTGGGGCCATGGCTGAGCCGCTGGTGACGCTGACCTGGCGGCCCTTCCGGCTGCCGTTGGCGCGTCCGCTCGTCACGGCCCAGGGCGCCATGGCCGAAAAGCACGGCTGGTTGCTGCGGCTCCAGGCCGAAGGCCCGGGCAACTCCAGCATCGACGCCTCCAGCCATGGCAGCACCAGCTCCGGCCTGGCCGCCCTGGCGGGCCTTGGCTGGGGAGAAGCGGCGCCGCTGTGTTTCACCCCAGTCACCGCCCAGGAGCGCCAGCGCTCGCTGGCCGCGGCGATCAAGGCCCTCGGCAGCGCTCTGCCCCGGCAGGAGCTGGAGGCGTCCCTGTCTTCCCTGCCGCCCGAGCTGGCTTTCGCACTCGGCCTGGCCCTGGCGGAAGCCGATGGGCTGCTGGGCGCGGCCGCCGGCGGCTGGCTGGCGGCGCCCCCTTCCGCCGTGCTCCTGCCGGCAGGGGAAGCGGCGGTGGCGGCGCTGGACGCGGCGCTCGATCGGCCGCCTGTGCCGCTCGAGCGGCCAGCTGCGCCGCCGTTCACCTGCAAGTGGAAGGTGGCCGCCGCTGGAGATGAGGTCGAGCGTGAGCTGCTGGAGCAGCTGCTGGCGCGCCTGCCTGCCGGCAGCCGCCTGCGCCTGGATGCCAACGGCGGCTGGGACCGCGCCACGGCCTGGCAGTGGGCCGACCGGCTGGCGGAGGATCCGCGCCTGGAGTGGCTGGAGCAGCCCCTGGCTCCCCCTGACCTTCCCGGCCTCATGGAGCTGGCACGGCGGGTGCCGGTAGCGCTGGATGAGTCGCTGCAGCTCGATCCCGCCCTGCGCCGCCACTGGCCGGGCTGGCAGGTGCGGCGCCCTGCCGTGGAAGGGGATCCCCGGCAGCTGCTGGCGGCGTTGCAGCAGGGCGACGGCGGCGCCAGTGCAGTGGTGCTGAGCACGGCCTTTGAAACGGGCATCGCGCAGCGGTTGATGGGGCATCTGGCGGCGCTGCAGAGCCGGAGCGCCACCCCCGCCGCTCCCGGCCTGGCGCCCGGCTGGGCGCAGGCCTCAGCGTTGTGCGCCGCCGATCCGGAAACCGTGTGGCAGGCGGCTGGCGCCGGCCAGCGGGCCGAGGGAGGCCATAGCTTGTGACGCCTGATCGGGCAGACGATGGCCCTCAGCATCGAAGTGCACGCCGAGGTGGCGCCTGAGCCGCAGGTGGCCCGGTTGCTGGCCGCCTGGCAGCGGGGGCAGCTGGTGGGGTTGTGTGCGGCAGGGGAAGGGGAAGAGCTGGTGGCAGCCATGGCCGGCTGCCCACCGCTGGCGGCGCCGGGGGTGGTGATCGGCAGCGGCGGCAGCCGTGGCGGGCGCCGCTGGTGCGTGCAGCCGCTGGCCCATCTGCAGGCTTCGGCCCGCGCCACGGCCGCCTGGCTGCAGGCCTTGGGCCTCGATCCCGCCGGCTGCCTGCAGCTCAATCCGCTGCCGCTGCAGCACACGAGCGGCCTGATGCCGGTGCTGCGTGCCCGGCAGTGGGGCGGCCAGTGGCGTTGGTTGCCGCCGCAGCTGCTGCGCGCGCCCGCTGAGCTGCCGGAGGCGGTGCCTCTGCCGACGGATCGTCCGGTGCTGCTGTCGCTGGTGCCCACCCAGCTGCAGCGCCTGTTGGCGGATCCGGCAGGGCGGCGTTGGTTGCGGGGCCTGGCAGTGATCTGGACGGGTGGGGCTCCCCTGGCTCCGGATCTGGCCGCCTGGGCCCGGCGCGAGGAGATCCGCCTCGCCCCTTGCTATGGGGCCACCGAAACCGCCGCCATGGTCACGGCGCTGCCGCCGCAGCGCTTTCTGGCCGGCGATGGGGGCTGCGGCCACCCCCTCGACGATGTGACCCTGCGCCTGAACCCCGCCAATGGCGCGATCGAACTGCGTTGCGGGCGGCTCAGCCCGGGCTGGCTGGCCGCCGACGGCAGCGGCCTGCGCCCGTTCGCTGAACCCGGCGGCGATGGCTGGTGGGCCAGCGGCGATGCCGGGCAGCTCACACCGGCCGGTCTGCAGGTGCTGGGCCGGCTCGACGGCGCCATCCACAGCGGCGGCGAAACCGTGTTTCCCGAGCAGGTGGAGCAGCGGCTGAAGCGGCTGGCCGCCGCCGCCGGCCTGCCGCTGGCGGATCTGCTGTTGCTGCCGGTGCGGGATCCTCTCTGGGGGGAGCGGTTGGTGGCCCTGGTCCGCCCGCTGCCAGTCGGAGCTGCTGCGCCGTTGCGCGAAGGCCTGATGGAGCTCGCCCGCCGCCTGCCGCCGGCCGAGCGGCCGCTGCACTGGTGGACCTGCACATCCCTGGCGCGCACCGCCACGGGCAAGTGGCAGCGGCCGCGCTGGCATGAATGGTTGCGGCAACAGCATGAAATCAACCCCGAACCCCGCTAAAGAGGGTGCGCGTTGACTGCCACCGATGGCTGACCTGACTGATTCCGAAATCGCCAACAAGAAACTGGTTGCAGGGCTGCTGGGGCTCTTTCTTGGTGCGCTTGGCATTCACAAGTTCATGCTCGGTTACACCAAGGCCGGCATCATCATGCTGCTCGTCACTGTGCTCACCTGCGGGTTCGGCGGCTTCGTGATGGGTGTGATCGGCCTGATCGAAGGCATCATTTATCTCGCCGCCACCCCTCAGGATTTCAAGGCCACCTATATCGATGCCCAGAAGGAGTGGTTCTGATGGCGAAGCAACGCGCCGGCACAGCACGTCGAGCCCTGCTGCTCGTGGTGCTTGGTGTGGGAGGCGTGGCCAGCGTCAGCCTGGCTCCCGGGCTCGCGCTGGTACCGCTCCATCCCCTCACCCTGATCGCTTCCCTGCTGCCGCTCCAGCTGGCGGGGCTGCTGTGGGTCTTCGGCCGCTAGCCCGGAGCGGACTCCGCTGGTGGTGTTGCCGGCTCCACTGGCGCTGCAGAAGCTGATGACGCAGCCGGTGCTGAGGCCGCAAGCCACCGTTCGACCGCTTCCGGTAGTGCCTGCCGTTGCCGGACCGTTGGATCGATCGCCACATGGCGCAGCCGGGCCCGCGCCACTTCACGCCCTTCAGAAGTGAAGCGAAAGGCCACCTCGAAGCTCGATGCCTCCAGGCGCTGCGGCTCCAGCCTGATCCGCAGGGGCGCGCCGCAGACGAGGGGCCGCCGGTAGTCGGCGTCGCAGTGCACCACCGGCAGCGCGCGGGCGGGCGTGGTGGCGGGGGTCGGAAAGATCTCTGCGGCCGCAATGCCGAAGCGCTCCAAGCTTTCCTCCCAGGCTTCGTGGCACCAGCGCAGCAACTGGTGGAACTGCATCACGCCGGCGGCATCGGTGTCGCCGAAGCGCACCATTCGCCGCAGCTCCAGCCAGTCGGCGGGATCCTGGCGGGTGCCGGGTTCCCCCACCTCCGGGTTGATCGCACCCTCCCCTGGCTGCACCACCTTCCTCCATCCATCCCGCCGTCTGACCATCCTGGTGGGCCGCCCCATAAAGCCGGCGTGGTGGTCAAGCCACGCACGCCGCCGGAGTGGCGGACGAGGCCTGCAGCGCCGTGTCGTGCTTGCTTGTGGGCGGGAGATTTCCGCCGTTCATGACAGGTCTGTTGTCGGCTGTGGTCACCACGACTACGTTCCCCTCAGTGCGTTGTTTTTTCTTTTGGCCGCCGAGATCGCTTACGAGCCGCCCAGCATCAACAAGGCCTGGGCGGCGTTTGTGGCCCACATCCCCACCATCCTGCTGATCTGGGTGGCCACCATCGTCATCGCTGTGATCGGCTTTGTCGTATCGGTGATCTTTTCGTTGATCGGAATCGGTCTGGCCGGCGGCAATACCGATGCTGAAGCCGTGGGGTCGTTGGCCGTTTGGCTGGGCAATCTCTCCCAGGTGCCGTTCGCGATCCTCTCCAATCTGGTGGGGGTGCTGTTCGTGGCCGTGCCCGCCATGCATTACGACAGCGGCGAGAACATTTCCTCTCAGGTGGCCTTCCGCGCCCTGCTGCAGCGGCCCTTGCGTTACCTCCTCGCCGGTGCGTTGTTTTCGGTCGTGACCACCGTGGGCTTCCTGCTCTGCATCCTGCCCGGTATTGCCGTGGCCTTGGTGACGCCGGTGTTCGTGAACAGGATCTTCCTCAGTGATCAGCCGATCGTGGAGGCCTTCGCGTCCTCGTTCCAGGCGGTGTATCGCTCACCGCGCGGTCGCACGTTTGCCGGCATCCAGCTGCTCACCTGGCTAGTGGTGCTGCTTGTTTCCGTCTGCACCTGTGGCCTCGGAGCTCTCGTGGCCGTGCCGGTGGGAACCTTCTACATCCAGAACTCCGCGTATCACCAGGGAGCCATCAGCTAGCTCCCCGGAAGCATCACGCCCATATCCGCTGAGGTGGAGTGGGCTACCCGCTTGGAAACGCAGGTAGACCGAGCCCGTAACTGAACACCATCCGTGCGGCCCAGTAGAGCAGCAATGCCGCGGCGGCCAGCACCAGATGACGTCCGTTCAGAGCCCGGGGCACCAGTTGACCACTGCGAAGCGCTGCCACCGACCACACCACCAGGGCGGCTGCGGCAAGCGGCCCGAAGCCGTGCAGCTGCACTGAGGTGGCCAGCTGGCCGTTCAGAGCGGCTGCCGTGGCACGGGTGAGGAAGCAGGTGGGGCAGGGAATTCCCGTGAGCGCCCGCAGCGGACAGGACAGTCCCGGCAGGCCGGCGTGCCAGCCCTTCAGCCAGAGGTAACCGGTGAGCAGGGCAGGAAGGGCCACCCCGCAGCGCCGCAGCTGATCGAGCCAGCGCTGGCGCCGGCTCCGCTGCAGATCACGGCGGCGGGAGCTGCTCAGCGATCCACTGAGCCCATGATCACGTCGATGGAGCCGAGGATCGCCATGATGTCGGCCACCTTGGCCCCGGTGAGGATGTGGGGCAGGATCTGGAGGTTGTTGAAATCAGCGGCGCGGATCTTCCAGCGCCAGGGAGTGACGTCGTCGTTGCCCATGATGAACACGCCCAGCTCCCCTTTGCCGGATTCCAGCCGCGCGTAGAGCTCACCACTAGGGATCTTGAAGGTGGGGGCCACTTTCTTGGCGATGTACTGATAGTCGAAGCCGAAGGATTCACCCCCCTTGCCCTCGCTCATGCGCCTGGCCTCCAGGTTTTCGGTGGGGCCGCCGGGGATTCCCTTGCAGGCCTGCCGCAGGATCTTGAGGGATTGGCGCATCTCCTCGATGCGCACCTGATAGCGCGCGTAGCAATCGCCTTCCGTGCGCCAGGCCACGTCCCAGTCGAAGTCGTCGTAGCACTCGTAGTGATCCACTTTGCGCAGATCCCAGGGCACGCCGGAGGCGCGCAGCATCGGGCCCGACAGGCTCCAGTTGATGGCCATCTCACGGCTGATCACGCCGAGGCCCTGGATCCGGCGCTTGAAGATCGGGTTGTTGGTGATCAGCTTTTCGTATTCGTCGATCTTTGGGCCGAAATAATCGAGGAAATCGAGGCACTTCTCCAGCCAGCCGTAGGGAAGATCGGCAGCCACGCCTCCGATGCGGAAGTAGTTGTTGTTGATCAGCCGCTGGCCGGTGGCCGCTTCCCAGAGGTCGTAGATCATCTCCCGTTCGCGGAAGATGTAGAAGAAAGGGGTCTGGGCGCCCACATCCGCCAGGAACGGGCCCAGCCAGAGCAGGTGGTTGGCGATGCGGTTGAGCTCCAGCATCAGCACCCGGATGTAGCTGGCCCGCTTCGGCACCGGGATGTCGGCCAGCCGTTCCGGCGCATTCACCGTGATCGCCTCGTTGAACATGCCGGCGGCATAGTCCCAGCGGCTCACGTAGGGCACGAACATCACGTTCGTGCGGTTCTCGGCGATCTTCTCCATGCCGCGATGGAGGTAGCCGATCACCGGTTCGCAGTCCACCACGTCCTCGCCGTCGAGGGTCACCACCAGCCGCAACACCCCGTGCATCGAGGGGTGGTGAGGCCCGAAGTTCACCACCATCGGCTCGGTGCGTGTTTCGAGCTGCGTCATGGCGCCGGGGCGGGCGAGCGATCCGCAGGATCTTAGGAAGGGATCGCCGCAACCAGGGCCTTTGCCGCCAGACGCCCCCTCCGGGTTCCACCATCTGCCGGTGCTCGCCGATGCCGTGCTGGCGGCCTTCAGCGACCTGCCTCCTGGCGCCACCGTGATCGATGCCACCGTGGGCGGTGGCGGCCACAGCGCCCTGCTGCTGGAGGCGTACCCCGACCTGCAGCTGATCGGCCTGGATCAGGACGCCACCGCCCTGGCCGCCGCCGCCACGCGGCTGGCCCCGTTCGGCGAGCGGGTGCGCCTGATCGCCACCAATTTCGCCGCCTACGCCCCCGCCGCTCCGGTGCACGGGGTGCTGGCCGATCTGGGCGTGAGCAGTCCACAGCTGGATGTGGCGGAGCGCGGCTTCAGCTTCCGCGCCGATGGCCCCCTCGACATGCGCATGAACACCAGCGCCGGCGAGAGTGCCGCCGAGCTGCTCGACCGCCTCGACGAGAAGGACCTTGCGGATCTGATCTATGCCTACGGCGAGGAACGGCTCTCGCGGCGGATCGCCCGCCGCATCGTCGAGCAGCGCCCCTGGAGCCCCGCTGACCGAACGGGCGGCGGCACCAGCGCCCTTGCCTACCTGGTGGCCGGCTGCTACCCGCCAGCGGCCCGGCGCGGCCGCATTCACCCCGCCACCCGCACCTTCCAGGCCCTGCGCATCGCCGTCAACGATGAGCTCGGCGCCCTCGACCGCTTCCTGCAGCAGGCTCCGCAGTGGTTGCTGCCGGGCGGTGTCCTGGCGGTGATCAGCTTCCATTCGCTCGAAGATCGCCGCGTCAAGACGGCCTTTCTGAGCGATGAACGCCTGGAGCGGCGCACGCGCAAGCCGCTGATCGCCACGGAGGCAGAGCAGGAGGCCAATCCCCGCAGCCGCTCCGCCAAGCTGCGGCTGGCGGCAAGGCGCTGATGGCTTCGCTCGATGCGTTGTGGTGGGTAGCGCTCACGCTGCAGCTGGTGGCCATTCCCGGCACCCTGCTGCCCGTGCTGCCGGGGCTGATCTTCCTGCCGCTCGGGGCCGGCCTGTGGGTGTGGGCGGCGGGCTGGAGCACCGCCTGGCCCACCCTGCTGCTGGCCTGCCTGATCCTGCTGCTGGGCTGGGGGGCCGACGCGCTCGGGGTGGTGCTGGGGGCGGCCCGTCTGCAGGCCACCCGCTGGGCCTACATCGGCGCCGGCCTCGGGCTGGTGGTGGGCTTGCTGGGGCTGCTGCCCGCCCTGCCGGTGGGCGGACCGCTGCTCGGTGCCCTGGTGGGACCGCTGCTGGGGGCCACCCTCGGGGAGCTGGTGTCGGCGTCGTCGGCGCTGGGGCCGCTGGGGCTGGAGCGGCTGCGCCGTGCGTTGCTCGTGGGGCTGGCGGTGGTGGCCGGCATGTTGGTGAGCCGGCTGGCTCAGTTCCTGCTGGCGTTGCTGGGGGTGGCGGGCTTTGTGCTGCTCAGCACGGTGCTGGCGCCTTGAGCGCCTCCGTTTCCAGCGCGGTCACCGCGGCGGGCGCCTGGCGTAGCTCCGCCACGGCGGCGGCCACAGCGGCGATCGCCTGATCGATGTCGCCCGTGGTGGTGCCGCGGCCCAGCCCGAAGCGCACCGAGGCCGCCGCCGCGGCGCGGTCGAGCCCCAAGGCGGCGAGCACATGGGAGGGGCTGCCGGCACTGCAGGCCGAGCCGCCGCTCACTGTGAGCTGGCGCCGCAACAGGCTGTGCAGCCGGTTGCCATCGACACCGGCGATGCGCACGTTGAGGTTGTGAGCCAGGCGCTGCTCAAGGCTGCCGTTCACCGCCACGCCCTCGATCGCCAGCAGGCCGTGCAGCAGCCGCTGCCGCAGGGCGCCGAGCCGCTCCTCGCGCTCCTCCCGGTCGGCCAGGGCGAGCGTGGCGGCCTTGGCCATGCCCACGATCAGCGGCACCGGCAGGGTGCCGGCCCGCAGGCCCCCTTCCTGGCCGCCGCCGTGCTGCTGAGGGTTGAGCGTGAGTCCTTCGCCCACCACCAGCGCGCCGATGCCCTTCGGCCCGTAGAACTTGTGGGCGCTCATGCTGAGCAGATCGATGCCGAGGGCGTCGGGTTGCAGCGCCAGGTGGCCGAAGGCCTGGGCGGCATCGCAATGAAACGCCACACCGCTGGCGCGGCAGAGCGAACCGATCGCCGCCAGCGGCTGCAGCACGCCGATTTCGTTGTTGGCGGCCATCACGCTCACCAGGATCGTGTCGTGGCGCAGCGCCGCCACCAGATCGCCCAGATCCAGCAGGCCATCGGCGCCCACCGGCAGCACGGTGAGAGCAAAGCCGCGCCGCTCCAGCTCGCGCATGGTGTCGAGCACCGCCTTGTGCTCCGTGGCCACCGTGATCAGGTGACGGCCCAGGTGCTGCCGCGCTTCCGCCAGCCCCTTGAGCGCCAGGTTGTTGGCTTCGGTGGCGCCGCTGGTGAACACGACGCGCTCGATCGACACCCCCAGCTGCGCCGCCAGCTGCTCCCGCGCCCGCTCCACCGCCGTGGCCGCCTCCAGCCCCGGCCGGTGCAGGCGGCTGGACGGATTGGCGAACAGCTCGCTCCAGTAGGGCGCCATCGCTTCCACCACCGCCGGCTCGCAGGGGGTGGTGGCCTGGTAGTCCAGGTAGGGATGGGTCACGGGATCGCCTGGGGCTGGGAAGAAGGGTCGGGACGCTGCGGCGACCCAGCATCCCTTGTAGCAGTGGCGCCGCACGATCACAGCGGCGTTGTGGCTTCGATGTGGGCGCGCTGGCCGGGAAGAAGCGTGGAGAATGGCGGCAGGCGCCAGATCCTTGGCTTGCTGTCCTGCCCCTGCGCTCTCCTGCTGATGCCTCGCTGCGCACTGGCCCTCAGCTCCATGGTCCTGGTGGTGGCCGCGGCCCATGGCCAGGGCCTGCCGGTGCTGATCCCTTCCCAGAACCGCCCGCCGGGCATGGCGCTGCTGGTGGAGCGTGTGGTGCCCGGGGGCGTGCAGGCGCTGGGGGTCTATGCAGTCACTGCTGATCCGGCTCGCCCCGGCCTGCTGCGCATCAAGGTGTGGGAGGAGCTGCCGAACGACGTCAAGGTGCGCAGTGAAACGATCGGCTGCTCCGCCACGGCGCCGATGCGGGTCACCAACGACGGCCGCCAGTTGATCCTGCGCCAGCTCAACCCGGGCGGGGTGATCACCAGCGTCAACCGCAAGGACCATCTGGTGTGGTGGGCCTCCTGCCACCCGCAGCATGCGGGCCAGGACCCGGCCGGGCTGCGGGCCGTGGCGCTGCAGCTGGGCTACAGCGGCAACCTGCAGGAACGGGAGCAATACCTGCCGGCGGGATCGCTCTGAAGCCGCCTCGCAGCCGGGTTGGCGGCCCTGGATAGATTTCCGGCACCACCGGTGGGTCCATGAGCCAAGCCATCCCAGCAGCCGCACCCGACGGCGACGCCGCCCCGGACCAGCCCCTGGCGCAGGGTCTGGAGTCCACCGCCGGCGGCGAGGCCAGCTCCACGGTTGCCAGTTCCGCAGTGGCCGGCACCGCTGCCCCCGTGGCCGCCCAGCCGCCGCGCCTGCTGCTCGTCGACGACGAGCCGGGGCTGCGCACCGCGGTGCAGGCCTACTTGCAGGACGAAGGCTTCGAGGTGGTCACCGCCAACGATGGCGAAGAAGGCTGGAAGGTGGCGCAGGAGATCGTGCCGGATGTGGTGCTCACCGACGTGATGATGCCCCGCCTCGATGGCTACGGCCTGCTCAGGCGCCTGCGGGGCGATGAGCGGCTGGGGGGTACGCCGGTGATTTTCCTCACCGCCAAGGGCATGACCGCCGACCGCATCGAGGGCTTCCAGGCGGGCGTCGACGATTACATCCCCAAACCGTTCGATCCCGACGAGCTGGTGGCCCGGGTGCGCAACATGGTGCGGCGCCAGGAGCGGCTGCTGGCCGAGGCCGCCCGCTACGCCGATGCCGACATCGGCCAGATGGCGCGCCAGATCACCGAGATCCGCTCGCTGCTGCAGGGGGGTGGCGGCAAGAAGGCGCCGACCGGCGTCAAGCTCGACTTCACGCCCCGCGAGGCGAGCGTGCTGCAGCTGGTGGCCGAAGGCCTGATGAACAAGGAGATCGCCCGCCGTCTGGAAACCTCGATCCGCAACGTCGAGAAGTACGTGAGCCGCCTGTTCACCAAGACCGGCACCACCAGCCGCACCGAACTGGTCCGCTACGCCCTCGAAAACAGCCTGGTGGAATGAGGTAGCTATCGGCCGCCACCACCCGGCTCCGGCTGCCGTCCGGCAGGCTGCGGCTCAACCACCAGCTGACGCCTCGACCAGCTGCTCCTCCACCTCCATCCCCCTGAAGCCCGTGCCTGCAGGGTCGCTCAACCAGGGCTGGATCTACACCGACAGAGTGGCTTCCGGCGAGGCGGGCCTATGCATCTCCGCCTTCTACGCCGCCCGCTACCGCCATTCCGATCAACAGGTATGGCAGGCGCGGCTGGAGGCCGGCGAGATCCACAGGAACGGCCAGCAACTCCGGGCCGATGGCAGCCTCGCGCCGGGGGATCGGCTGGCGTGGCATCGGCCCCCCTGGCACGAGCCGCCGGTGCCGGATCAGTGGCAGGTCGTCCATGACGACGGCGACATCCTGGTGATCGACAAGCCCAGCGGCCTGCCGGTGCTGCCGGCCGGCGGCTTCCTGGAGCACACCGTGCTGCGTTTGATCGAGCGGCGACATCGGGACGCGGCCGCCACTGCCACCACTGGCGTGCCCCGGCCCGTCCATCGGCTCGGGCGCTTCACCTCCGGGTTGCTGGTCCTGGCCCGCCAGCCGGCCAGCCGCGCCTGGCTCAGCGCCCTGCTGCGCGAGAGCACCGCTGCACCCGAGAGCGGCTGTCGCAAGCTCTACCGCGCACTCACGCAGGCAGGCCCCCTGCCGATCGCGGTGGGCGAGCGGCTGGAGATCCACACGCCGATCGGCCGCTGGCCCCATCCACTGCTGGGCCAGGTGTGGGCGGCCGCCTCCGCTGCGGACTCTGCCGCGGCGCCCCTGCCGGCCTGGAGCGAACTGCACCTGCTGCAGGTGCGCCCGCAGGCCCACCTGGTGGAGGTGGCGATCCGCAGTGGCCGCCCCCATCAGATCCGTATCCATGCCGCCAGCGTCGGCACGCCGCTGCTGGGCGATCCCCTCTACCTGCCCGGCGGCCAGGCCCGCCCCCAGGCCCTGCCGGGCCTGGGGGGCTACCAGCTGCACGCCCATCGGCTCGTGCTGCCCCGGCCCGAAGGCACCTGGCTGGAGCTGGAGGCGCCGCTGCCGCCAGCTCTGGAGCTCGCCCCGGCAGCTGGCGGCTGATGCTCAGTGGCCGGCGCTCAGTGGCCGGCCTCGAACCAGCGGGCCAGCACCGATACATCCTCTTCGGCGTGGCCGGCGGCGATGAGCGTGTCTTCCATGGCGGCCACCTGGGCGGTGAGCGGCAACTCCAGCCCGGCGGCGGCCGCTTCCGCCAGGGCGATCGCCAGGTCTTTGCGGTGCAGGGCGAGCCGGAAGCCCAGCGGGTAGTGATCACTGAGCATGTTGCCCGCCCGGTGGCGCAGGGCCCAGGAGCCGGCCGCACCCCCCTCAAGCGCGGCGCACACCGCTGCCATTGGCAGTCCAAGCCGTCGGCCCAGGGCAATCGCTTCGGCCACGGCGGCATAGCTGCCGGCCACCAGCACCTGGTTCACCGCCTTGGCCTGCTGGCCGGCGCCCACGGGGCCGAAGTGGCTGATCGAACTCCCCACCGCCTCCAGCAGCGGCCGTGCCCGCTCCAGCGCCGCCGCGCTGCCGCCCACCAGCACCGCCAACCTGCCGGCGCGGGCCCCCTCGGTGCCGCCGGTCACCGGTGCATCGAGGTAGGTGATCCCATCGGCCTCCAGGCGGGCGGCGAGGGCGCGGCTGGTGGCGGGAGCAATCGTGGAAAAGTCGATCACCAAGGCGCCGGGGGTCAGGGCCGCCAGCGCTTGCTCCAGCAGCACCGCCTGCACGGCCCGGTCGTCACTGAGGCAGAGGCAGAGCACCGCAGCAGTGGCGGCAGCCTGTGGCACCGAGGCGGCCCGGTGGGCGCCGGCTGCTGCCAGCGGCAGCTCCCGCTCACGGCTGCGGTTGTGCACGGTGAGCGGGTGACCCGCCTGCAGCAGCCGTGCCGCCATCGGCGCTCCCAGGGCGCCGAGGCCGATGAAGGCCACCGGCTCCCGCTTCGGCGTTGACGCCGCTGGCGGCGCAGCCTCGGTGGCGGCCCTCATGCCCGCTCGAAGGCGATCAGGCGGGAGAAGTAGAAGGGCGCCTGATTGAGGCTGCGGCGCAGCGGCTGGAAGCCGGCGGCGGCGGCGGCGGCCACGATGCCGTCTTCACGCAGGGTGTAGGCGCGGGTGGTCTTGCTGGGGCCGGGGAACAGCTGGCCGATCCCCTTGAGCAACGCCAGCAGAGGCGTGTAGGGGGCGAAGCTCACGATCAGCCGCCGCTCTGCCAGACCAGCCAGATGCCGCACCATCTCCTCGGCGGCGGCCTGGGGGTAGTGGATGAACACATCGAGGCACACCACCGTGTCGTAGCGGCCGCTGAGGCTCTCCAGATCGGAGGTGTGGAAGGTCAGCCGGGCCGGATCGATGCCGGCGGCGGCGGCGCGGCGACCAGCTTCCTGCACCATGGCGTCCGAGAGGTCGCTGGCCGAGATGCTGCCGGCCCCCAGGCCGGCCAGCGGCAGGCTGAGGCTGCCCACCCCGCAGCCGGCGTCGCAGAAGCTGCGGCCGGCCAGGTCGCCTTCCTCCTGCAGCCAGGCCAGCACCTGATCCACCGTCTTCTGGTGGCCGATGCGGATGTTGCGCTGCACCTTGTTGACGTCGTCACTGTCGCTGTAGATGCGATTCCAGCGCTCGAAGCCGGTGCTGTTGAAGTAGTCGCGCACCTCCAGCTTCTCCGCCGCCTTCTCGCTGGTGGTGGGCGCCGCGTCAGTGTCCAGGAGCGGTTCGGCGGCCATGCGCTCGGGGGGTGTGGGTGGCCGGATCCTAAGGAGTGCGGGTGGCTTCGCCGGCACGGCGCCAGCGCAGGGGGTCTACGTCGCCCCCGCTCCAGCGCAGGGTCTCCGCCAGCGGCTGACCCAGCAGCAGCTCCTGCACGGGGCGGTGATCACCCAGCACGCGCCGGGGCAGCACGGTGGCCGCGGCGATCGCCGCGCCCGGCGCCCGGCTCCAGCCCGCCAGCCGCACCACGCCCTCCAGCAGCGGCAGCGTCACCCCCGCCAGGGTGCCGTCCTCCAGCCGGCAACTGCCGTTCTCCACCAGCAGGCTGCGGCTGTCCCAGCGGTGCCGCCCCTCCGGCAGCCCGTAGGGCGTCAGGGCATCACTCACCAGCACCACCTGCTGGGGTGCGAGCCGCTGCAGCAGCACCGCCTGCGACGGCGCCACATGCACCCCGTCGGCGATCAGGCCCATGGCCACGTCGCCGCGCAGCACCGCCGCCGCCACCGGCCCCGGCGCCCGGTGGTGCAGGCCGGGCATGGCGTTGAAGGCGTGGGTCAGCATGCCCACGCCCGCCTCGAAGGCGTGCTGCGCCTGCCGCTCACTGGCTTCGCTGTGGCCCAGGCTCACCACGATCCCCTGCGCACACAGGGCGGCGATCACCGCTTCGGCCCCGTCCAGCTCCGGCGCCAGCGTCATCAGGGCGATCTCGGATTCGAACCCCTCGATTCGCGCCTGCAGAGCCGCGAGGCTGGGCAGCGCCAGGTGCGCCTCCGGGTGGGCGCCCCGCCGCGCCTTCGCCAGGAACGGACCCTCCAGGTGCGCCCCCAGCAGCCGGGCCCGGCCAGGGGCGGGAAGGGCGCGGGCCGTCCGCAGCACCGCCAGGGCCTGGCGCAGCGGCGCCACGCCGCAGGTCACCAGGGTGGGGCTGATCGCCTCCACGCCATCGCGCCACAGCAGTTCCAGCAGCTCCAGCAGGCGGGGCAGATCCGCGTCGGTGAGCTCCGGAAAGGCCAGTCCCAGCCCGCCGTTGATCTGCAGGTCCACCCCGGCCGGGCTGAGCCAGTCGCCGTTCCAGTCGTCGCCGGCGGCGGCGCTGCCGGCATCGAGTGGTTCAAGGCAGGCGATCGTTCCGGCCGTGTCCACGCCGACGCGCCAGCGCCCTGGGCTGCAGGGCGGCACGGCCTCCGGGAGGCGAACGTTGCTGAGCCAGCGCATCAACGTCAGCGGCGGGCCGCGGTCGGCGGGAGAATGCCATCCTCGCTGCCCTGCCCCCTGTGGTTGCTGTGTCTGCTTCCGCTGCTGCCGCCGGCCCTGGGCAGGCCGCCTGTCCCCGTGTGGCCGTGGTGATGGGCAGCGACTCCGACCTGCCCACGCTGCAGCCGGCGGTGGCCGTGCTGGAGCAGTTCGGGGTGGCGGTGGAGGTGCGCGTGCTCTCCGCCCATCGCACGCCGCTGGAGATGGTGGCCTTCGCTGAAGCCGCCGCCGGCCGGGGGCTCAAGGTGATCATTGCCGGCGCCGGCGGTGCCGCACACCTGCCCGGCATGGTGGCGGCGCTCACGCCTCTGCCGGTGATCGGCGTTCCGGTGCAGAGCCGCGCCCTGTCTGGGGTGGATTCACTCCATTCGATCGTGCAGATGCCGGCCGGCATCCCGGTGGCCACCGTGGCGATCGGTGGCGGCACCAATGCGGGCCTGCTGGCGGCACAGATCCTGGCCACCGCCGATGCCGAGCTGGCTGACCGTGTGCTCGCCCATCGCCGTGCTCTCCACGACCAGGTGACCACAAAGGACCGGCGTCTGCAGGAGCTGGGCAGCGCGGCCTACCTGCAGGGCATGGGGAGCTGATCGATGGCTGAACGCTTCACCATGCCGCTGCCGCTCTGGGTTCGCTTCGGGCTCACACTGCCGCTGCTGGTGCTGAACATGTTCGTGCTGCGGCAGGTGCTGGTGCCGCTGGCGCCCTTCCCCTCCCTGTTCCTGGGCGCTGCCCTGATCGCCTTCCTGCTGGACATCCCCAGCCGCTGGCTCACGCAGCGCGGCATGCCGCGCGTGTTGGCGCTGCTCCTGGTGCTCGGGCTGGGGCTTGCCCTGCTGGTGCTCGGGCTGGGGCTTGCCCTGCTGGTGCTGGCGAGCCTCTGGCTGCTGCCGCGGATGGTGCAGCAGCTCGGCGATCTGCTCAATGCCCTGCCCGGCTGGCTGGTGCAGGGGCAGATGCTGCTGGATCAGACCCAGCTCTGGGCCGCCGCCCATGGCCTGCCCGCTGATTTCAGCGATTTCAGCAGCGAACTGCTCACCGGCTCCACCAAGTTCGCCAGCCAGCTCAGCCAGCGCCTGCTTGGGCTGCTCGGCGCCACGCTCAACCTCACGATCAACACCTTGATCGTGGTTGTGCTGGCTGTTTTTCTGCTGGTGGGCGGCGAGGCGATCCCACGCGGTCTGGCCCGCTGGCTGCCCTCCAGCTGGCGGGCGATGGTCCTGAACACCCTGGTCACCACCTTTCGCGGCTACTTCGGCGGCCAGGTGGTGCTGGCCCTGATCCTCAGCGTGGCGCAGATCGTGGTGTTCACCCTGCTGCAGATCCCCTACGGCGTGCTGTTTGCCGTGGCGATCGGCTTCACCACCTTGGTTCCCTATGCCAGCGCGCTGACGATCCTGCTGGTGAGCGGCCTGCTGGTGCTCGAAGACCCCCGCACAGGCGTGGAGGTGCTGGTGGCGGCCATCAGCGTGGGGCAGGTGGTGGATCAGGTGATTCAGCCCCGGCTGATGGGCCAGATCGTGGGTCTGCAGCCGGCCTGGCTGCTGCTCAGCCTGCCGGTGGGTGCCCGGGTGGGCAGCCTGCTGGGGCTCGGTGAATTGCTGGGCCTGCTGCTGGCGGTGCCGGTGGCGAGCTGCCTGAAAACCTTTCTCGATGAACTGGCCCGGCGGCTGGGGCTGCCGGAGCCCCAGCCGCTCACCCCCCCGCCTGCTTCGGTCGGAAGCCCGCTGCCGTGAGCGCTTCCAGCGCCGGCCCTACCTGATCGCCCTGCAGCTCGATCACCCCGTCCTTGAGGGTGCCGCCGGTGCCGGCACGGGCCTTGAGCTGCTTCAGCAGGGTGCGGGCGTCATCTTCCGGCAACTCCAGGCCGGTGATGGCAGTGACGGTCTTGCCGCCTTTGCCCGCCTTGGTGCGCTGCACCCGCACCCGTTGCTGGTTGCGGGGCGCGGCCGGGGACACCGGGCCCGCCGGCCGTGCCGTGCTCTCGGCGCGGCTGAATTCCTGCCAGCTTCCCTTGCCCATGGCGATCGTGGTGGCGACGCTTCCATCACAGCGCACCTGCCGGGCATGGACCTGCCACCTCTCCGTCTGGAGATGCTTCGCCTCGATCTGGACACGCGCCAACCCCTGCCCTGCCCGCCGGCGGGGCTGACTCCCTCGCCGCCGCCTGACGCCGCCATCGGCGGCACCGGGCCGCCGGCGCCGGGCCAGGTGCGGGCCTTGCGCTTCGTGGTGCCCGGGCAGGCCCCCTGCGTCCCGCCGGCCGGTCCCCCCAGCCAGCGTGCCCCGTCGACCTGGCCGCGGCTGACGCCGCCACCACCGCTTCCCCCCTGAGCTGGTCAGCAGCGCTGACGCCCGGGAGTGTGGCAGCGACTTCCGCTTCCTAGGCTGGCCCGATACCGCCCGGCACCGGTGACCAGCACCTTCCCCCCGCTCTCCCCTAATCCCGCCGACCTTCAGGTGTCCGTGCGGCCCACTCCCCAGGGGCGCTTCGGCCGTTTCGGCGGGCAATACGTGCCGGAAACGCTGATGCCCGCCCTGGCGGAGCTGGAGCTGGCGGCTGCGGAGGCCTGGGCCGATCCCGCCTTCACCAGCCGGCTCGACCACCTGCTGCGCACCTATGTGGGCCGCCCCACGCCGCTCTACGAAGCCGAGCGGCTCACCGCCCACTACGCCCGCCCGGAAGGAGGCCCGCGCCTCTGGCTGAAGCGCGAAGACCTCAACCACACCGGCGCCCACAAGATCAACAACGCCCTCGGCCAGGCCCTGCTGGCCCTGCGCATGGGCAAGAAGCGGGTCATCGCTGAAACCGGCGCCGGCCAGCACGGCGTCGCCACCGCCACCGTCTGTGCCCGCTTCGGCCTCGAGTGTGTGGTGTACATGGGCGCCGAAGACATGCGCCGCCAGGCGCTCAACGTGTTCCGCATGCGCCTGCTGGGCGCCACGGTGCAGCCGGTCACCGCCGGCACCGCCACCCTCAAGGACGCCACCAGCGAAGCCATCCGCGACTGGGTGACCAACGTGGAAACCACCCACTACATCCTCGGCTCGGTGGCCGGCCCGCACCCCTACCCGATGCTTGTGCGTGATTTCCATGCCGTGATCGGCCAGGAGGCCAAGCGCCAGTGCCAGGAGGCCTTCGGCCGTCTGCCCGATGTGCTGGTGGCCTGCGTGGGTGGTGGTTCCAACGCCATGGGCCTGTTCCACCCGTTCGTGGAAGACACCTCCGTGCGGCTGATCGGCGTCGAGGCCGCCGGCGAGGGCGTGGCCACGGGCCGCCATGCCGCCACGATCACCGAAGGGCGGATCGGCGTGCTGCATGGCGCCATGAGCCTGCTGCTGCAGGACGGCGAAGGGCAGGTGCAGGAGGCCCATTCGATCAGCGCCGGCCTGGATTACCCGGGCGTCGGCCCCGAGCACAGCTACCTGCGGGATGTGGGCCGGGCGGAGTATGCCGCCGTCACCGACGACGAGGCGCTCACTGCCCTGCGCCTGGTGTCTGAGCTCGAGGGCATCATCCCGGCGCTGGAAACCGCTCACGCCTTCGCCTGGCTGGAGCAGCTCTGCCCCACCCTGGCGCCGGGCACCGAAGTGGTGGTGAACCTCTCCGGCCGCGGCGACAAGGACGTGAACACCGTGGCTGACCGGCTGGGGGATCAGCTGGCCGGCTGAGGCTCCCAGGGCAGCCGGGGCAGGTTGCTGAGCGCATCGCGCTGGCTGTCTGCCCAGATCCGGGCCATCTCGCCGAGCAGCTTGGAGCCCCGCTCCAGGCGCAGGTGCTGGGAGATGGCCAGCGAATTGCGCGGATAGAGCGCCACCTCGAACGGGGGCCCCACCGTGAGGTTGGAGCGCCGGGTGATCACCTGGGAAATCAGGCAGAGGCGAGTGGCATCCTCCAGCGACATCCCGTAGTCACCCACCACATCGAGGGGAGGCTTGCCGTATTTGCTCTCGCCGATCTGCAGGAACGGCGTTTCCGGCGTGGCCATGATCGCGTTGCCCTGGGCGTAGATCCGGTAGAGGCCGTGGTCGTTGCCGGCGATCTGGCCGCCAAGGATGAAGGTGGCCTCACCGCTCGCGCCCACCTGCTTGAGGGCGCTCTCGTTCTCGTTCTGCACCGCCACGCTCAGGCGGCCGATGTAGGCCGCCGCCTCGAACAGATGGCGGCAGCTGAGCAGGTCCGGTCCGGCGGTCCGGTCATCAGCTGCAGCGCTGGCCGCCGCCCCCACCGCCGCCGGAGTGGCGGCGGCGCTGAGGTCGCGGCGGATCCAGTTGAGGATCGCCTGGGTGGTGGCCAGGTTGCCCGCCGCCAGAAGAACGAACAGCCGGTCAGGCGCCGGCTGGAACACGTGCAGCTTCCGGTAGCTGGAGATGTAGTCCACCCCCGCATTGGTGCGGGAGTCGGCGCACATCACCAGACCCTCCTTGAGCAGGAAACCGACGCAGTAAGTCATGGCGCCATGCTCTCAAGCCGCCGGCCGCTCAACTGAGCAACCGCTGCAGGCTGGCGGCCACCGAGCGCACCGCCGCCCGGGCGGTGGCGTAGGCCATCCGCATCGGCCCCACCAGGGCCACGTGCCCCTGGCTGCCGTCGCCGGTGCGGTAAGTGGCCTGCACGAGTGCGCAGTCCTGCAGGGCGGGATGGGGATTTTCGGCACCGATCCAGACGCCTTCGCTGGGTCTGCCGTCGGGTTGCAGCAGCAGATGGGGGTCTTCCTCCACCAGCTGCACCAGCGGCCGCAGCGTGGCGGTGCGGCTGAATTCCGGCTGCCCCAGCAATCCCCCCAGCCCGAGCGCGAGGGCGCCGTCGGCATCGCCCGGTCGGGCCATGCGGTGGCTGCGGAGCGCCTCGCGCAGCAGCCAGCCGCTGCGCTGCAGCTGAGGCGGCAGGGCGTTCCAGGGGATTGGCTGGCCCGGATGCAGGCTGAGCTGATCCATCACCCAGCGCTCGAGCGGCAGCAGTTCGGGGGCCGCCGCCGGTGGCAGATGCAGGTTCAGGCAGCTGGTCATCACGGCGTTCTCCACCAGGAACACCAGCAGGCGGTCGCCGCTGGGCACCAGGCGCACGGCCTGAAGGGCGGAGCGATCACCCTGGGGGCGTGTGATCAGGCTCAGCAGGCCGGTGAGATCGGCCAGCCGCCGCGCCAGATGCAGCAGCAGATCGTCGAGGGCAGCCCAGCGCAGGCTCAGCCCCAGCAGTTCCTGCTCCAGTTGCAGCGCTCCGGCACCGGGGGGTGGCAGCAGGCTGTCCACGTAGAGGCGGTAGCCGCGCTGGCTCGGAATACGCCCGGCGGAAGTGTGCGGCTGCACAAGTAGGCCCTGTTGCTCCAGCGCCCCCATGGCCGAACGCACCGTGGCAGGTGAGGTCTGGAAGCCGAAGCGTTGCACCAGGGTGCGGCTCCCCACGGGCTCGACCGTGTCCACGTAATGCTGCACCGTTGCCTGCAACACCTGCTGATGGCGGCGGCTGAGGTGAGGCAACGAGGGGCTAGTCAACGGATGGTGCGCGAACCGTAACCGATACCAACGACGTCGCTGGCCAACAGGAACACCATTTCGTCTGGGCAACAAGGCCGCTAGGTGTTGGTTCGGGTCCGAACCTGCCGGGTCGGCCAGTCCCTGCTTGTTGCGCAGCTCAGCACCATCACCGCCACAAACTGTGGAGCTGCTCCGGCGTCAGAGGCTGGAGCCGATCTGGGCCAGCCCGTCGTCCGCCGCAGCTCCGCTGACTGCGGTAAGACGAGGACATGTACAGCGCCATCGGTCTGGCAGCGCTGCTCAGTAACGCGGCACCGACCGATCGACCTGGACGCTCCAGGCATCGATGCCCCCCTCCAGGTTCCAGACCCGCTCGAAACCCTGCTGCTCCATCAACCAGCAGCCGAACTGCCAGCTGCGCATGCCGGCATGGCAGAGCACCACTACCTCACGCTCGCGGTCGAGCAGCGCGTCGATCCGGCTGACCCATTCCGAGGAGCGGCTCAAGGGCAGATGGATCACTCTCTGCTGCAGCGCGGCCATGGCCAGCTCTGCCGGTTCCCGCACATCCACCAGCTGCAGATCGGCACCCTCGTTGAGCCGCTGCTGCAGCTCCCGTGCCTGCAGCGGGGCCGGGGTGGGGGTGGTTTGGCTTTCCTGGGGCATGGGTGCGGGCATGGGCGTGGTGGCTGGCCGGGTGTGCGTTGACGATGCACGGAGGCGGCTTCATGCATAAGGATGAGGCCATTCCTGCGCGCTACGCATGAAGATCCGCCCATTCCTGGCGGCGATCCTGGCCGTGGCCGTCACGCTGCTGCTGATCGGAGCGGCGGGCTGGGTGGTGCTCTGGCGCAGCAGCCCTCTCGCCCTGCAGCACCAACCCCTGACCTTGCCGCTGGCGGCTCGCTTCATCCCCCGGCAGGCCTCGCTGAGCCTGCACCTGCTGGTCCCGCCCGACCAGCTCGGGGCCTACGCCCGGGCCGTGGCGCCGCCCCGCCAACGTCGCCATGCCGCCGCCGCCCTTGAGCAGCTGCGGGACGGGGCCTTCGCCGCCGCCGGCCTCGACTACGCCGAGGAACTGGCCGGCTGGGTGGGGGAGGAGTCCAGTGTCGCGCTGCTCACCCCGGCGGGTGCGTCACAGCCGGCGGGCTGGTTGCTGGCCTTGCGCAGCCGTGAGTCGGAGGGGGCTCGGCGCTTTCTGCAGCGCTTCTGGCAGACCCGCAGCCTGGCCGGCAACGAGCTGCAGGTGAGCACCTATCGAGGCATGGGGCTGATCAGCGGCCGGGGCGCCCTGCTGGGCCAGAACGCCCTGCCCCTGGCCACCGCCTTGATCGACGACCGGCTGGTGCTGATCGCCTCGGGTCGGGGGGTGCTGGAGCAGGCGCTGGATGTCTCCCAGATCGATGAACTCAACCAGGCCGGCGACCCCCGCCTCGCCACCGCCGTGGCCACCCTCGGCCAGGGCGTGGCCCTGGTGGTGGCCCGCCCCGACAGCTTCACCCCTTGGCTGGCTGCTTCCCCTTTCGTCGCAGCACAGCAGGAGGTGCTCGGCCTGGTGGCAGCTCTGGCACCCCGAGGCCGCACCCTCGACCTCAACGGCCGCCTCGAGCTGCGCCACGCCCCCGCAGCACTGGCGCTCACGCCCACGCCGGATCTGCTGGCGGGCCTGCAGGGTCCCTCGGACAGCCTGGCGATGATCCAGAACCCCGCCCTGCTCTCAGCTCCGGCTGCACCAGGAACAGCTGCCTCAGCGGCAGCCATCGCCGTCGCCCAGCCGATCGCTGAGGCCACCGCCTCCAGCCCGGATTCCGCCGGCTCCGATGGGGACGCCACGGACAGTGCCGCTGCCTATGGTGTCGGAGACACCACCATCCCCAGCCCTGAAGCCACCAGCAGCGTCCCCGCCGACATTCCGGATGTCTGGTCGGAGCTGGTGGCACCTGTCCTCGCCCAAGCCCTCGCGACCCTGCCGGGGGTGCTGCCACCGCTGGTTGTTGCCCAGGATCCAGGCCCCCTGCTGTTGAGCCATAGCTCCCGCGGCTGGCTGCTGGCCACGGCTCCTGACAGCCCCGCCATCGCCTCGATCAGCGACGTGCTGGCGCGCGAAGGCCTGATCGCTGCTCCGCTGAGCCGCAATGGCAAAACGCTGCAGCTCTGGACCCAGCTGACCGCCGGCAATTCCCGCAGCCACCCCGACCAACTGGACGCCGCCATCGCCGGCGCCCGCCTCGACCAGCGCGGTGTGGCCTGGTGGAGTGAGGGCATCACCGCCCTCACCGGTCTGCTGGAGGGGGCCGCGCCGCCCAGCGAGAGGCTGGCCCAGCTTCAGGGCCTGGAGGATCATGCCGCGCCCCTGCAGTGGGCCATGGCCGCCCCGTCGGCCCGTGCGCTGCTGGCCCGCTGGGACCCCTGGCTGCTGCTCACCGGCCTGGCCGGCGAGCCGCTCGCTCCCACTGTGCAGGGGCTGGCCGTGAGCCTGGAGAGCGATCCTGCAGCCGCGGCCCCGGCACTGCGGCTGCATGGGCGCCTGGAGCTGGGCTGAGGCCATGGCCGCTGCGGAGCTGCTGCTACTGCGCCATGGGGTCGCGATCGATCGCCAGCTGGCGGCCGATCGCGGCCTGGACGACGAGGCACGGGCGCTCACCGCCGCCGGCCGCCGGCGCACCGCCGCCGTGGTGCGCCGTCTCGTGACGCTCGGACTGGCTGTGGATCCACTGCTCACCAGCCCGTTGCTGCGTGCGCATCAGACGGCGGAGCTGGCCCGCGAGGGCGGACTGGCCCTCCACCGCTTCGAGGTCTGCGCGGAGCTGGCCCCGGGTGGTGACCCAGCGCCGTTGCTGGAGCGCTGGTTCAGCGCCGGGGGCGAAGGCGCCGAGCGGCCCAGCCCCTGGCAGCGCCTGGCGCTGGTGGGGCATGAACCCGACCTCAGCGAGCTGGCCTGCCGGCTCTGCGGCGCCCCTCCCGGCGCCCTGCGCCTGCGCAAGGCCGGTGTGGTGGTCCTGGAGCTTCCCTGGCAGGCTCCGGTACCTTCCGGTGGTTCCGGGGAGGCGCGCGGCTGGGAGGCTGCCCTGGGCCGCACGCGGCTCACCCTGCTGCTCTCCCCCCGCGCTCTGCTGGGGGAGGGCTGAGGCGCGGACGCCGCTGAAACGGGGCCCTGGTGGCCGGTCGGCGGTGTTACGGCGCGGCTGTGAGGAATGGATCTAGGTTTCGATCAACAGCGTGGAAGCTCGGCATGGCAACGGATGGGGCGCCGGCGGTCACGGATTTCTCAGCGGCCGGTGACTCCGCCACAACTCCAGCGGCCACCCCGGTGGCCAGCGAACCTGTCGCGGCCCAGCCGGCCATGCCGGCGTTCCGCCCTGGCCTTGAAGGGGTGCCGGCCACCCAGTCCGCCATCTGTGACATCGACGGCCGCAACGGCGTGCTCACCTACCGGGGCTACCCGGTGGAGCAGCTCGCCAACCACAGCAGCTTCCTGGAAACCGCCTACCTGCTGATCTGGGGTGAGTTGCCCACGGGCGAGCAGCTGCGGCGCTTCGAGTACGAGGTGCAGATGCACCGGAGGGTGAGCTTCCGCATTCGCGACATGATGAAGTGCTTCCCGGCCGACGGGCACCCCATGGACGCGCTGCAGTCGAGCGCAGCCTCACTGGGCCTGTTCTATTCGCGCCGCGCCCTCGACGACCCCCAGTACATCGAGGGTGCAGTGGTGCGGTTGATCGCCAAGATCCCCACGATGGTGGCGGCCTTCCAGCTGATCCGCAAAGGCCAGGACCCGATCCAGCCCCGCGACGACCTGTCCTACTCGGCCAATTTCCTCTACATGATCACCGAGCGGGTGCCTGACCCGATGGCGGCCCGCATCTTCGATGCCTGCCTGATCCTTCACGCCGAACACTCGCTCAACGCCAGCACCTTCAGTGCCCGCGTCACCGCCAGCACCCTCACCGATCCCTACGCGGTGGTGGCCTCGGCAGTGGGCACCCTGGCCGGCCCGCTGCATGGCGGCGCCAACGAAGACGTGCTCACCATGCTCGACCAGATCGGCAGCGAGGACCGGGTGGAGGCCTACCTGGAGCGGGCGGTGGCCGAGAAGCAGAAGATCATGGGCTTCGGCCACCGCGAGTACCGCGTCAAGGATCCCCGTGCCGTGATCCTGCAGGAGCTGGCCGAGCAGCTGTTCGACCGCTTCGGCCACGACCACATGTACGACGTGGCCAGGCGGCTCGAGAAGGCCGCTGAAAGCCGCCTCGGCGCCAAGGGGATCTATCCGAATGTGGATTTCTATTCCGGGCTCGTGTACCGCAAGCTCGGCATCCCCCGCGACCTCTTCACGCCGATCTTCGCGATCGCGCGGGTGGCCGGCTGGCTGGCCCACTGGAAAGAGCAGCTCGGTGCCAACCGGATTTACCGACCCACGCAGATCTACACGGGAGCGTCCGGCAAGACCTGGTTGCCGATCGACACCCGATCCAGCGGTGCGGGCGCTTAACTTGCCCTCGTCGGTTCTGTTTCGAGTTCAGACGCCGTGGAGATCATGACCACAGCCGCGACCCTGTCGCCTCCCCCGGTCCTCGAGGCGGCGGTGCCCCCCGGCATCGACTTGCAGAGCGGGTTCACCACCATCCTGGAGGGCTTCGGCCTCAGCCCTGCCGCCGCCCATCTCATCTGGCTGCCCCTGCCGATGCTGCTGGTGCTGGTGGCCGCGGTGGTGGGCGTGCTGGTGAACGTGTGGCTGGAGCGCAAGATCTCCGCTGCCGTCCAGCAGCGCATCGGCCCGGAATACGCCGGCGCCCTCGGGGTGCTGCAGCCCTTGGCCGATGGTCTCAAGCTGCTCTTCAAGGAAGACGTGATCCCGAAGCGGGCCGATAGCCTGCTGTTCACGCTCGGCCCCGTGCTGGTGCTGATCCCCGTGATCCTTTCTTGGCTGGTGGTTCCCTTCGGCCAGCACCTGGTGATCAGCGATGTGGGGGTGGGCATCTTCCTCTGGATCGCCCTCAGCAGCATCCAGCCGATCGGCCTGCTGATGAGCGGCTACTCCAGCAACAACAAGTATTCGCTGCTGGGCGGCCTGCGGGCGGCGGCCCAGTCGATCAGCTACGAGATCCCGCTCGCCCTGGCCGTGCTGGCCGTCGTGATGATGAGCAATTCGCTCAGCACCGTCGACATCGTCAACCAGCAGAGCGGCGCCGGCATCCTCAGCTGGAACATCTGGCGTCAGCCGGTGGGCTTCCTGATCTTCTGGATCTGTGCCCTGGCCGAATGCGAGCGCCTCCCCTTCGACTTGCCCGAGGCCGAGGAGGAGCTGGTGGCCGGCTACCAAACGGAGTACGCCGGCATGAAGTTCGCCCTCTTCTACCTGGGCAGCTACATCAACCTGGTGCTCTCCGCCCTGCTGGTGGCGGTGCTCTACCTGGGCGGCTGGGGCTTCCCCCTGCCGGTCGAATGGCTGGCCGGCGCCCTTGGCCAGTCGGTGGACGCTCCGCTCGTGCAGGTCATCACCGGATCGGTCGGGATCGTGATGACCGTGCTGAAGGCCTATCTGCTGGTGTTCATCGCGATCCTGCTGCGCTGGACCCTGCCACGGGTGCGCATCGACCAGCTGCTGGATCTGGGCTGGAAGTTCCTGCTGCCCATCGCCCTGGTGAATCTGCTCGTCACCGCCGGGCTCAAACTGGCCTTTCCCGCCTTTTTCGGCGGTTGAGCCTGGGGCCAGCCATCATGACCCCATCGGCCCTCAGGCCTTGATCCAGGCCCCCTGAGCCCACCGCTTTCCTCCTCCGTCCCTCCCCTCGAATTCCGCCACGCCCATGTTCGGTTTTCTCCAAAAGGTCGGCGACTACGCCAAGGACGCCGTCGGCGCCGCCAGCGCCATCACCCAGGGGCTTTCGGTCACCTTCGATCACCTGCGCCGCCGGCCGATCACGGTGCAGTACCCCTACGAAAAGCTGATCCCTTCGGAGCGCTACCGCGGCCGCATCCACTTCGAGTTCGACAAGTGCATCGCCTGCGAGGTGTGCGTGCGGGTCTGTCCGATCAATCTGCCGGTGGTGGATTGGGCGATGAACAAGCAAACGAAGAAGAAGGAGTTGCGCAACTACTCGATCGATTTCGGGGTGTGCATCTTCTGTGGCAACTGCGTGGAGTATTGCCCCACCAATTGCCTCTCGATGACCGAGGAGTACGAACTGGCGGCGTTTGATCGCCATAGCCTCAACTTCGACAACGTTGCCCTCGGTCGCCTGCCCACCAGCGTCACCAGCGACCCTGCCGTGGTGGCTCTGCGCGAGCTGGCCTATCTGCCCGCCGGCGAGCTCGATCCCCACACGGTGGATCCCGCCAGCCCCCGGGCCGGCAAACTGCCTGAACAGGTGCTGGCCGCGTCCAGCTCCACCACCACCGCCAGCGAGGAAGGGGCCTGATGACGATCGCCTCCACCACCCAGCTGATCTGCTTCGTGGCGCTCTCCATCACCTTGGTGCTGGGAGCCCTCGGGGTCGTGCTGCTGCCGAACATCGTCTATTCAGCCTTCCTGCTCTGCGGTGTCTTCCTCTCGGTGGCGGGCCTCTACCTGCTGCTGAACGCCAGCTTCGTGGCCGCCGCCCAGGTGCTCGTGTATGTGGGCGCAGTGAACGTGCTGATCCTGTTCGCGATCATGCTCGTGAACAAAAAGGAAGACCTCTCCGAGATCCCCCGTCTTGCCCTGCGGCGCCTGCTCTCCGGTGGCGTCTGCCTCGGCCTGTTCCTGCTGCTGCTACGGGTCGATCTCACCACCCCCTGGGCGGTTCCAGGCCCGGCCTCTCTCGGGGAAGGGGCCACGGTCCGCATCGGCGAGCATCTCTTCAGCGATTACCTCCTGCCCTTCGAGCTCGCTTCGGTGCTCCTGCTGATGTCGATGATCGGCGCCATCGTGCTGGCCCGCCGCGATGTGTTCGGCACCGACCTCACAACCGGCGAAGACGTCGATCAGGGCCTGATCGAGAAGGTTCGCCCGCCCCTGCTCCTCGATCCCCCCACCCCATCTCCCTCCGCTCTTCAGGAGACCCTCTGATGCCGATCGAAACACCCATCGATGTGCCGCTCCAGGCCTACCTGGTGCTGGCGGCCGTTCTCTTCTGCACGGGGGTGTGGGGCCTGATCAACAGCCGCAACGCCGTACGCGTGCTGATGAGCATCGAGCTGATGCTCAATGCCGTCAACATCAACCTGATGGCCTTCTCCAGCTACATCGATGGCCAGGAGATCCGCGGCCAGGTGTTCGCCATCTTCGTGATCACCGTGGCGGCCGCAGAGGCGGCGGTGGGGCTGGCCATCCTGCTCTCCCTGTACCGCAACCGCGAAACCGTCGACATGGAGCGCTTCAACCTGCTGCGCTGGTAGCGGCACCGTTCCGTCATGCAGCTCCAGCGGGTCTGGCTGATTGTTCGTGCCCACAGCCAGGCCGCCCAGCGCAAGGCCCGCATCTGCGCGGAGGATCTGCGCAACCAGGGCGTGCATGTGGCCGTGGCCGCCAGTGGTCTGGCCTCCAACCCCTTTCCGGGGCTCCTGGCCAGCGAACCGCTCCTGCCCGATCTCACCGTCGTGCTTGGCGGCGACGGCACGGTGCTGGGGGCGGCCCGCCATCTGGCGCCCCTGCAGGTGCCGATCCTGAGCTTCAACATCGGCGGCCACCTTGGCTTCCTCACCCACGAGCGCAAGCGGCTCGTGCTCAGCTCAGGCTCCAGTGAGGACAACCTCTGGCAGCGGCTGCGCGATGACCGCTTCGCCCTGGAGCGGCGCATGATGCTGGAGGGCCGGGTGGTGCGCAGTGACGGCAGCGTGGATGGCGAGCCGATCCACCGCGCCCTCAACGACTTCTACTTCCGGCCCAGCCTTGATGAGGTGTCGCCCACCTGTGTGCTGGAGCTGGAGATCGACGGCGAAGTGGTGGACCAGTTCCGCGGTGACGGCCTGATCATCGCCACCCCCACCGGCTCCACCGGCTACTCGATGGCGGCGGGCGGCCCGATCCTCCATCCCGGCATCGACGCGATCGTGGTCAACCCGATCTGCCCGATGAGCCTCTCCAGTCGGCCGATCGTGGTGCCACCCCGGGCGATGCTGGCGGTGTGGCCACTGGGGGAAACCAGTCGCCGGGTGAAGCTCTGGAAAGACGGCGCCCATGCCACTGTGCTCGAACCGGGTGACCGCTGCGTGGTGCAGCGCTCCAGCCACGACGCACTGATGGTGGTGCTCGATCAGAGCCCCTCCTATTACCGCACCCTCAGCCACAAGCTGCACTGGGCCGGCGACCTCACCGCTGCGGAGCCGTCGCCGAACTAGGCCGTCGCCCAACGGCTCTGTTGCGGCCCATGCTGGAGGGGTTAGCCCCGGAGAACCGCGTTGGCCCTGGAGATCGAGCGGCGCTTCCTGGTGCATGGCGACGGCTGGCGGCCGCAGGTGCGCTGGAGCCGCCCGCTGCGGCAGGGCTACCTCACGCGCGACGCCGCTGGTGTCACCGTGCGGGTGCGCCTCGGGGAAGACACCGCCACTGACCAGGCCCGGCTGACGATCAAGGCGGCCGCCGCCGGCATCGCCCGCCACGAGTTCGAGTATCCGATTCCCGCCACCGATGGGGAGGCGTTGCTGAACCTGGCGGCCCACCGCCTCGGCAAGACCCGCTATGGCCTCGATCTGCCGGGCGGCGACTGGGTACTCGATGTGTTCGAGCCCCCGAATGCGCCGTTGGTGCTGGCGGAAGTGGAGCTGGAGCGGGCCGATCAGCCCCTGGTGGTGCCTCCCTGG
This sequence comes from Cyanobium sp. ULC065, assembly GCF_977927515.1. The sequence goes on from NZ_OZ376393.1 coordinate 809,385, forward strand.
TGCGCCCTGGAGGTCACCGGCCGCCTGGAGCTCAGCAATGCCTCCCTGTCGATCACGCCGCTGTCGCAGTGGCCTGAGGACGAGCGCCGGGCCGTACTGGGGGCGATGGGCCTCAGAGCCCCGGCGACGGGGCCGGCAGATTGCAGCAGTTGAAGCCGTCCCGGCAGATCTTGCCGTTGTCCATCGCCCAGTTAAGCAGCGCCACCCGGTTCTTCGCGCCGGTTTTGGTGAAGATGTTGCTGACGTGATTGTCGACGGTGCGTTTGCTGATCATCAGCTGCTCGCCGATTTCCTGATTGGTGAGGCCGGTGGCCACCAGGCTGATGATCTCCAGCTCCCGTTCGGATAAGCCGGTTCGCGGCGCGCTGAGGTCGTCTCGAACGGACATCAACGCACTCCGCCTGACTGGATGCATCCTAGACAGCCCCTCCAACACCTCCCCACGGACGCCCACCGCCACGGTCAGGCCGCACTCGAGCCAGCCGGGGCTGCTGCCGGCTGGGGGGCCTGGATGGTGCCGCTCTTCACGCATGATGGGCGCTGGTTGTTTCCCGGTTGTCGTGCTGCTGCAGCGGGCCATCGCGCGTGGAGCGTTCGCGGTCACGGCGGAAGTGATGCCGCCCAGGGGCGGTGATCCGAGCCGCACCCTGGCGATGGCCAGGCTGCTGAAGGGGCGGGTGCACGCGGTCAATGTCACCGACGGGAGCCGTGCGGTGATGCGCATGAGCAGCCTGGCCCTCTGCCGCCTGCTGCTCGACGCAGGGCTCGAACCGGTGCTGCAGCTGGCCTGCCGGGATCGCAACCGCATTGCCCTGCAGGCAGAGCTGCTGGGTGCTCATGCGCTGGGAATCCGCAACCTGCTCTGCCTCACGGGCGACCCGGTGCGGGCCGGCGATCAGCCGAACGCCCGGCCGGTGAACGAGTTGGAGGCGGTGCGGCTGTTGCAGCAGGTGAGCGATTTCAATGCCGGCCGTGATCCGCTGGGAGGCTCGCTTCCTGATGGCCCTACCGCCTTGTTCGCCGGCGCCGCCGCCGATCCCCAGTCCCCCAGCTGGAGCGGCCTGCGCCGCCGCCTCAGCCGCAAGCAGGCTGCTGGCGCCAAGTTCCTCCAGACCCAGATGGTCATGGAGGCGAGCGTGTTGCGCCGCTTCTGCGAGGAGATCGCCGCGCCGCTGGGCCTCCCGGTGCTGGCGGGGGTGTTTCTGCTCAAATCCGCCCGCAACGCCGAATTCATCAACCGTGTGGTGCCCGGCGCCTCCATTCCCCAGCACGTGATCGAGCGTCTTGCGGCAGCGGCAGATCCGGCCAGTGAGGGGATCAGGATCGCAGCGGAGCAGGTTACGAGTTTCCGTGAGATCGCCCAGGGCGTGCACCTGATGGCTGTGAAGGCCGAAGAGCGGATCCCCAACATCCTCAGCCTCGCCGGCATCGAGGCGATCGATCCGCTCACGGCATGCCCATCCGCCTGACACTGGGGCAGGCGCAGCCAGAGTTGTTCAGCCGCCGCGCTGGCTGGCGGTGAGATCGTTGCCCAGCAGATCGGCGAGGGCCTTTTGCTCGGGGGAGGGTAGAGCCACATCCTGGCGGCGCACATCGGTGATCAGCCAGTCGAGGGCGGCCTCTTGGAGGTCGAAATGGTCACCATTGCTGTCCACGCAATAACGGCCAAACACCAACTTCTCGGTGAGCCTGACTCCGGCCCCAATGCGGGAGTAATCGAAGATGATCGAGTTGTCGATCGTGGCGCCTTCGCAGATGTGGCAGCTGGGGCCGATCATGGCTGGGCCGATGATCGTGACCCCCGGTTCGATCCTGCTCATGCCGCCCACGTAAACGGGCCCCTGCACGTTGATCTTGTCCCAGTCGGCCGCTACGTTCAGGCCTGTGAACACGCCGGGCCGCACCTCGCGGCCAGGGATCGAAACCTTGCGAACCTTCCCCAGCAGCACGCTCCGGATCGCCTGCCAGTAATCCGGCACCTTGCCGATGTCCACCCACTCGAAATCCATGGGCAGCGCGTAGAAAGGTGCCCCTGCCGCCACCAGACGGGGAAAGAGATCAGCGCCGATGTCGAAGGGCACGCCGGCGGGAACGTGGTCGAGCACCTGGGGCTCGAAAATATAAATGCCGGTATTGATCATGTCGCTGGCGGCCTCTTCCACCGAGGGCTTCTCCTGAAAGGAGAGCACTCGAGAGTTGTCGTCAGTGACCACGACACCGTAGCTGCTCACCTGATCTTTCGGCACCCGCTTGGTGATCAGGCTGGCGACCGCTCCTTTCTTCTTGTGCCGCCTCACCGCTTCGGTAAGGTCGAGGTCGATCAGGGCATCGCCGCAGAGCACCACGAAGGTGTCGTCGAAAAAGGTCTGAAAGGTCTGAATCTTCTTGATGCCGCCTGCAGAACCCATGGCTTCGCCAATCAGTTCGCCGTCGTCCTGAATGTGGCCTTCGAAGCTGTAGGCGATCTCCACGCCGAAGCGCTGCCCATCACGGAAATAGTTCTCGATCTCTGCCGCCAGGTGCGACACATTGACCATGATCTCGTTGAATCCATGCTCCCGGAGCAACTCCAGCAGGAATTCCATCACCGGCTTCTGCAGGATCGGAATCATCGGCTTGGGAATCGTGTGGGTGATGGGCCTCACCCGTGTTCCCTTGCCGGCTGCGAGGATCATCGCCTTCATGGGCGCCTTACTGCTCGGTTGGTTCTGCATGCACCCTAATTAAGGGTGTCAGGCTGCCAGTGCCGGCCTAGCCGGCAAGGGAGCTGGCACGGCCGGCCAGGAGCCTGTGGCGGTTGCGGCAGCGCTCTGACTGGGAAGCGGAAGCGTGCATTCGGCCTCGCGTGCGCGGCGCAGATGCAGCGGCCCGAACAGGCCCCCTTCCTGCCGCAGATCGATGCGTCCCTGTGAACAGAGGAACAACAGCGCCCAGAACACCCCCACCCGGTCGTGATCAAGATCGGGGGGCGCTGCGTCTTTCCAGGCCTCCACCAGCGCATCGAAGTTCACCCACTCCAGGGCCTCTGGCCACTGCTGCAGGAAGAAGCTCAGGGCGGCAGTGGTTTCAGGCAGTTTCTCCCGGTGGGCCAGGGCGCTCACCTGTTCGATCGCGTCGCGTTCGCTGTAGGGGCGGCTGCGCGGCTTGTGGCGCCGCGGGCCGCTATCGCTCTCCAGCCGCTCGGCGATGTCTTCCAGCTGGCGGATCAACTCGCCGAGGCTCACGGGCCGCTGCAGCGGCGGCGGTGCCACGGGCCTGCGCCAGAGTTGCCGCTCCGGCCGATGGGGCAGCTGGATTCCCAGCGACCAGCTGTCCTCGCCCGGATCCTCGCTCTCGCAAGGATCGGCGACCAGGGCAATGGGCGGAAAGGTCTGGCGTTCCAGCACTTCGGCCTTGAGGCCCACCAGCACTGACGCCGCCAGAAACGCCTCGCTGGTGGCGGCGAGATCCTGCTCATAGCTGCCGCCCTGGCCGGAGCTGAGGGCCACCAGGCGTGGCACCTCGATGCGCTGACGCAGCTGATCGAGGAAACCGTCCACCACGGCGATCACATCGACATCCCAGGGGTCGAGGTCACCGCGCTCGGCGGCCTCCTGCAGCAGGCGGATCGCCAGCCTGGCGCCTGCGTTCGGCACACTTCTCCCCGATCTGCCGGAAACGTACCCGGTCTGAGGCGACTCAGCCAGCGGCATCCGCTGCCGCGGATCCCCCTGAACTTTCTCCGGCGGCAGGCAACAGGGCCAGCTGGGCGTCCACGGTGGCGCGGTAACGCTGCAGGTCGTCTTCCAGCTCGCGGATGCGCACCTGCTGGGCGTCAATTTCGCTGCGGTCCTGCATCAATTCCACTTTCTTCACCACGCCAATCCACACGGCGAACACCCAGGCGGCGGTGGCGCCGATGCCACCCACCACCAGCAGCAAGGCCGCCAGCGGCAGGGTGACCGCCGCTCCCGGCAGGAAGCGCACGGTGGTGGGATCGGTGTTCTCCAGCGTGAACATCACCGTGGCGAGGCCAAAACTGAAGATCAGCAGGAAATTCAGCTGTCGCATGGCGGGTGGTGGGTCGAGGCTCTGAATCGGGAGCGCATGGCTGGCAGGCCGGTGGCAGCCTCAGCGGAGCGATCCCGTCGACCAGTTTGCGGCACCTGAGCGGAATTGGGCGCAAGCCGTCGCACAGTGCTGGTGATGGTGCTGGGCAGCCGGCAGGATCTCGATTCGCTCAGCCCAGGGCGGGCGCATGGAGCAGGGGCGGCGCCAAGGCCAGCTGCTTGCCCACCGCCCCCCGGATCAGCCCCTTGGGCGTGGGGCCCACCACCTTGGTGAGGGCAACGTCCTCACGGGCCACGAGCGCTTCGATCGAGGCGCGGTAGCTGTCGGTGACGAGACGAGGGTAAAGACCGATGCCGATGATCGGCACCAGCAGGCAGGAGATCACGTAGATCTCGCGCGGTTCGGCATCCACCAGGCGGGTGTGGGCCGCCAGCTCCACGTTCTCCTTGCCGAAGAAGATCTCGCGCAGCATCGAGAGCAGGTACACCGGAGTGAGGATCACCCCCACGGCCGCCAGGGCTGCCATCACGATGCGGAAGCTGAGCGCGTAGGCCTCACTGTTCACGAAGCCCACGAAGACCATCAGTTCCGACACGAAGCCACTCATGCCAGGCAGGGCCAGGGACGCGAGCGAACAGATCGTCCAGAGGGCGAACATCTTGCGCATCTTCTGGCCCACGCCGCCCATCTCATCGAGCTGAAGCGTGTGGGTGCGGTCGTAGGTGGCGCCCACCAGGAAGAAGAGGCTGGCACCGATCAGGCCGTGGCTCACCATCTGCAGCATGGCGCCGCTGGTGCCGAGGGCACTGAAGCTGCCGATGCCGATCAGCACGAAGCCCATGTGGCTGATCGAGCTGTAGGCGATCTTGCGCTTGAGGTTGCGCTGCGCGAAGGAGGTGAGTGCCGCATAAATGATGTTCACCACCCCCAGCACCACCAGCAGCGGCGCGAACTGGGCGTGGGCCTCGGGCAGCAGCTGAACGTTGAAGCGCAGCAGGGCGTAGCCGCCCATCTTCAGCAGAATGCCGGCCAGCAGCATGTGCACCGGTGCTGTGGCCTCGCCGTGGGCGTCCGGTAGCCAGGTGTGCAGCGGCACGATCGGCAGCTTGACCCCGAAGGCGATCAGCAGGCCCGCGTAGGCCAGCATCTGGAAGCGGGTGCCGAACTCCTTCGCCGCCAGAGTGGTGAATTCGAAGCTGGGCGTGCCGCCGCCATAAAAGCCCATGGCCAGGGCGGCCAGCAGGATGAACACTGAGCCGCCAGCTGTGTAGAGGATGAACTTGGTGGCGGCGTACTGGCGCTTCTTAGCGCCCCAGATCGCCAGCAGCAGATACACCGGCAGCAGCTCCAGCTCCCAGGCCAGGAAGAACAGGAGCATGTCCTGCACAGCAAACACGGCGATCTGGCCGCCATCCATGGCCAGGATCAGGAAGTAGAAGAGCCGCGGCTTGAAGGTGACCGGCCAGGCGGCCAGCACCGCCAGCGCGGTGATGAAGCTGGTGAGCAAGATCAGCGGCATCGACAGCCCGTCGGCGCCCACCGACCAGGCCAGCCCCAGATCGGGCAGCCATTCCACCCGTTCCACCAGCTGGAGCCCCGCCACCGAGGGGTCGTAGCCGTTCAGGTAGGCCCCTGCGGTGACCAGAAAGGTGAGCAGGGCCACGCCGAGGGCGTACCAGCGGATTGTCTTGCCGTCGCCTGGGTCGGGGATGAAGGGGATCAGCAGCGCGGCTCCGATCGGCATCAGGATCGAAACGCTCAGCCAGGGGAAGGCCCCGGTGGAGGCTGTGCCAAGGGCCGCAAGGGCCTCCGGAGCAACGGCAGGGTCAAGCGGCACTGGCCAGGGAATTCAGTTCTGGACGGAGTGTAGAAATGCTCAACTGCCCAGTACCGCCCAGATATGGGATGACACACAGAGCCCGCGCCGAGGGGCGCACGGAGCGCACTCAGAAGCTGCTGAACAGCAGCACCAGGGCGATCACGCCGCCGAACACGATCAGCGCATAGAACTGGGCGCGGCCGGTTTCGAAGTACTTGAGTCCTTCGCCGCTGCCCAGGGTCAGCAGGCCGGTGAGGTTCACCACCCCGTCCACCACCTTGGCGTCCACCTCCAGCACCTGACGGGCCAGCTTGCGGCTGCCTTTCACGAACAGGCGGTCGTTGATCGCATCCAGGTACCACTTGTTGGCCAGGAAGGCATTGATGGTGGGGAAGCGGGCGGCCACGGCGGTGGCCAGATCCAGCTTGTGCAGGGCGTAGGCCAGCACCGCGATGGTGATGCCGATCACGGAGATCGTCACCGAAGCGCCGGCCAGCGGCAGGAACTCGCCCCAGCTGAAGTGTTCGGCCATCTCGGCGGCCTCGCCGGGGTTGAGCAGGGCGGCGAAGCGGCTGTTCCAGGGCGTGCCGAGCAGGCCGATCAGCACCGAGGGAACGGCAAGCACCGCCAATGGTGCGGCCATCTGCCAGCCCGATTCGTGCGGGTGGGAGGCGTGGGAGCCATGGCCCTCCTCATGGCTTTCCGGGGCCTTGCCGGCAGCCTGGAGCAGGGCACTGCGGACGCTGAGGTCACCGCCGCGGAAGCTGCCCTCGAAGGTGAGGAAGTAGAGCCGGAACATATAGAAGGCGGTCATGCCGGCAGTCAGGAAGCCCACCGCCCATAGCAGCGGGAAGGCGTTGAAGGCCTGGCCGAGGATTTCATCCTTGCTCCAGAAGCCCGCCAGCGGCGGAATACCGCTGATCGCCACGCAGCCGATCAGGAAGGTGGTGGAGGTGACCGGCATGAAGCGGCGCAGCCCTCCCATCAGGCGCATGTCCTGGGCAAGCACCGGCTCATGGCCCACCACCTCTTCCATGGCATGGATCACCGAGCCGGAGCAGAGGAAGAGCATGGCCTTGAAGAAGGCGTGGGTGACGAGGTGGAACATGCCCGCCTCGGGAGCGCCGCAACCCATCGCCAGCATCATGTAACCCAGCTGTGACACGGTGCTGTAGGCCAGGCCTTTCTTGAGATCCATCTGGGTGAGGGCGATCGAGGCCCCCAGGAAGCAGGTGATCGTGCCGATCACGGCGATCACGGCCTGCACCAGCGGGAAGGGTTCGTAGACCGGCTGCAGCCTGGCCACCAGGAACACGCCGGCGGCCACCATGGTGGCGGCGTGGATCAGGGCGGAGATCGGGGTGGGACCCTCCATCGCATCGGGCAGCCACACGTGCAGGGGGAACTGGGCCGACTTGGCCATCGGGCCCATGAACACCAGCAGGCACAGCAACACCGCCACGCCGTTGGAGAGCGAGCCTTCAGCCACGGCGGCGGAGAGGCCGGCGCCGATCTCCTCGAAGCCGAAACTGCCGGTGGCCCAGAACAGGCCGAGGATGCCAAGCAGCAGGCCGAAGTCGCCGACGCGGTTCACGATGAAGGCCTTCTGGGCGGCATGGGCGGCACCCTCGCGGTCGTACCAGAAGCCCACCAGCAGGTAGGAGCACATGCCCACCAGCTCCCAGAACACGTAGATCTCAAGCAGGTTGGGGCTGATCACCAGCCCCAGCATCGAGCTGCTGAAGAGGGCGAGATAGGTGAAGAAGCGCACATAGCCCTTGTCGTGGGCCATGTAGCCATCGGAATACACCATCACCAGCAAGGCGATGGTGGTCACCAGCGACAGCATCACGGCGCCGAGAGCATCAACCCGGAACCCCATCTGCAGGTTGAAGGTGCCGGCGCTGGCCCAGTTGAAGAGCACTTCGGTGGCTGGCGCTCCGGCCAGTTGCTCCGCCAGCACGGCGTAACTCAGCACGGCTGCCGCCCCGATCAGGGTGATGAGCAGCAGGGCAACGGGCTTGCGCAGCCGGTTGACGGTGCGGTTGAAGCTGATCAGCCCGAGACCGGTGAGCGCCGCCCCCGCCAAGGGCAGAACGGGAATCAACCAGGCGATTTCAGCGGCCGATGTCATCCAGCTCCAGTCAGCGGCCCCGCGAGTGTAGGCAGCTTCCTGGGCACGGCCGGCCTGTGTGTGGGTGTGCGATCAGCCCAGCGTCCGTCCCAGGGGTCCGTTCAGAAAGGCGCTGGCGGCAGGGCCGATGTAGCGGTGGCTCCACCAGAACAGGCCGATGGCGATGGCGATCCCCAGCTGGGAAGGCCGCAGGAACTCTGTGAGTTCCAGCGTCTGGCGTCCGTCGATCACCGCCAGGAACGGCACTACGGAGGTGCGCGCCTTGAGCTGCTCGAAGGCCTCGCCGAAGCGCGCCCGCAGGCGTCGGTCGCCGTGCCAGACGGCAAACAGGTGGTGGGCGATCAATCCGGCGCAGGTGACCACCATGAAGCTGCTGCCGATCCAGAGCAGGTGGGTGGAGCACCAGAGGATCTGACCGACGGCCTGGGGGTGGCGGCTGATGCGGATGATCCCGGTTTCGTAGAGGCGCACCTGGGGCTGCAGCAGCGCGGGAATCTCCAGCAGGTTGTAGGTGGCGGGATACAGAAAGAAGAAGCTGATCGCTGTTCCCACCCAGATCACAGGGATGAGTCCGGGGGTGCCCTGCAGGGTCCAGAGCTGCACCCCGTCATAGCGATGGGCGAGGAAGTACCCCACCACCACCACAGCGGCCGGAATGCTCACAGCCGCGAACAGCAGGCGCCAGGCCCGGGCCCCGATGCGCTGCTCCCCCCACACGCGCAGGGCGGCCCCGCCGCTGTGCAGCACCGCAAAGGCCACCAGCAGGGCAACCATCACCAGGCTGGTGTGGTGGAGCGGGGAAAGCACGGGGCAGAAGCGGCAGCGGCGATTCTGCTTCGTCCGCCGCGGCATGGCGTGGAGGGCGGACCGGGCTTTGCTCCTAAAGTTCTCCGTTCATGCCGGCGTCCAGCCCCGGGGTCGTTCCATGGCTGATCTGCCGTTCACCCTCGATCAGCTGCGCATCCTGCGGGCCATTGCCAGCGAAGGCAGCTTCAAGAAGGCTGCCGACAGCCTTTACGTCACCCAGCCGGCGGTGAGCCTGCAGATCCAGAACCTGGAGAAGCAGCTCGATGTGTCGCTCTTCGACCGGGGCGGCCGCAAGGCCCAGCTCACCGAGGCGGGGCATCTCCTGCTCAGCTACTGCGACCGAATCCTGGGCCAGTGCCAGGAGGCCTGCCGCGCCCTCGACGACCTGCACAACCTCAAGGGTGGTTCCCTGATCGTGGGCGCCAGCCAGACCACCGGCACCTACCTGATGCCGCGCATGATCGGCCTGTTCCGGCAGAAGTATCCCGACGTATCGGTTCAGCTGCAGGTGCACAGCACCCGGCGCACCAGTTGGAGCGTGGCCAACGGCCAGGTGGATCTGGCGATCATCGGCGGTGAGCTGCCCGGCGAACTCAACGACCTGCTCCAGGTGATTCCTTACGCCAGCGATGAACTGGCCCTGGTGCTGCCGGTGAACCACCCCCTCGCCCGCCTGCCGGAACTCCACAAGGACGACCTCTACCGGCTCAGCTTCGTCTGCCTTGATGCCCAGTCCACCACCCGCAAGATGGTGGACCAGCTGCTGGCCCGCTCTGGCCTGGAAGTGCAGCGGCTCAAGATCGAGATGGAGCTCAATTCCTTTGAGGCGATCAAGAACGCCGTGCAGTCGGGATTGGGTGCCGCCTTCCTGCCGGTGGTGTCGATCGAGCGGGAACTGGCGACCGGATCGCTGCACCGTCCCAACGTGACCGACCTGCTGGTGCGCCGCCAGCTGAAGCTGATCACCCATCCGGCCCGTTACTGCTCCAGGGCTTCGGAAGCCTTCCGCCGCGAGGTGCTGCCGGTGTTCGCCAGCCCCGACAGCCCCTTGCGCCAGACCCCCCGCACCAGCCCGCCGGCCGAAGCCGCCACCACGGTGCTTCAGCCCGCCCCGTGAGCCCCCTGCACGAGCCCGGAGGCTCCTAAAGGCGGAGACTCACACTCAGAACTGGTCGCCTTCCGGGGTGATGCCCACGGAGTCGTCGGCGGCGCCGGCAATGCCCCGGGTCTGGAACTTGTTGCCGCTGATGTCGGTCTGGTAGACGCAGCGGACGATCGGCTTGTCGCGGATCGAGCCGATGTAGGCGAAGGTGTTCATGCGTTGCTTGCACTGGCGCATCTGCTCGGAGGTGACGGCGCCCTCCTTCTGCAGCACGCTCCAGTTCTCGCGGCGGATCACACAGCCCGGTTGCAGCGTCGGCTGGGTCACGAAGCTGCTGCTTGGGTTCATGGTGGTGTAGAGCTCCACGTCCATCACGAAGGCGCTCGCACCCCACTGCTTGCAGAACTCGGGGTCGGGCACGGCCAGGTCGAGTTGCTGGCTGCTGGCGATGTTCCCCTGGTTGCCCACGGTGTTGCTGGAGAGCGCCGTGCCGATGCCGATGCCCACCACGAGCACCCCGGCCAGCACCGCGATCGTGGCCACGTTGAACACGAAGGGGCCGCCTCCGGGTTTGCCACCCCCCCCACCCGGTGTGGCACCACCGCCACCGCCGCCACCCCCGTTGCGGGTGGGGCGGGCGGCGCGGGAGCGGTCGCCGGGATCCCGCTCATCGGCGGCGTCGTAACGGGCGGCGTCGTAGCGGGAGCCGCGGCGGTCGTAGGCGTAGTCGGAGCTGGCGTAGTCCGACCCGGCGTAATCGGCGCTGGAGCGGCCGCGGCTGCCTCTGCCATCGCCTCTGGAGAAGGCGCTGCCATCACGGGAGCGGGTCATGTGGAAGCGGCACTGCGGGGCAGGCCCATGGAGTAGTTGAGAACCCGCGCGTCCGGGTTGTAGCGGAGTTCGCCCGCCTGCAGCAGCTGGCGGATCGTGCCCTCCAGCTCCGAACCGATGCGGCGCAGGTTGTATTCGGTGAGCTCGGCGCCGGCGAAACCGGCCACCAGATCACGGAAACGCTGCTGCACCTTCTGCAGCACGCCGGCGTCCCAGAGGAACTCGTTGTCCGGGTCGAGGTCGAGGGTCAGCTGGTGCGGGTCGGGGACCAGTTCACCCCCCTCGAGCCGTGCCGTGAACAGCCGCACATGACGGGTGGTGGACTTGAGCAGCAGGTCGTCGGCCATGGAACGAAGGCGAACGGACGGAGATGGGCCGCCGCAACTCTAGGAACCGCCGGTGCGGGCAGGGCCACCGCAGCCAGGCGCCCGACGTTGGCAGGGGGCATCCTTTTAGGTTGGCGTCTGGTTTTCGTCTTTGCATGCGCGTCGCCATTGCCGGAGCAGGACTCGCCGGCCTGTCCTGTGCCAAATACCTCTGCGATGCCGGCCATACGCCGGTGCTGCTCGAGGGGCGCAACGTGCTCGGCGGCAAGGTGGCGGCCTGGCAGGACGAAGACGGGGACTGGTACGAAACCGGCCTGCACATCTTCTTTGGGGCTTACCCCAACATGCTGCAGCTGTTCGCGGAGCTGGGCATCGAGGATCGCCTGCAGTGGAAGGATCACGCGATGATCTTCAACCAGAAGGAGGCGCCAGGCAGCTACAGCCGTTTCGATTTCCCCGACCTTCCCGCCCCTCTCAACGGTGTTGCCGCCATCCTCGGCAACAACGACATGCTCACCTGGCCCGAGAAGATCGCCTTCGGGCTCGGCCTTGTGCCCGCCATGCTCCGCGGCCAGGACTACGTGGAGGAGTGCGACAAATACTCCTGGTCGGAATGGCTGCGCCTTCACAACATCCCTCAGCGAGTGAACGATGAAGTGTTCATCGCCATGAGCAAGGCGCTCAACTTCATCAATCCCGATGAAATCTCCTCAACGGTGATCCTCACGGCCCTCAACCGCTTCCTGCAGGAGAAGAACGGCTCGAAGATGGCCTTCCTCGACGGCAACCCCCCAGAGCGTCTCTGTGAGCCGATCGTGGCCTCGATCCGCGAGCGCGGTGGCGAGGTGCACCTCGACAGCCCCCTGCGCGAGATCCGCCTGGCCGCCGATGGCAGCGTGCGCAGCTTCCGGATCGGCGGCATCCAGGGCCAGCCTGGCCGTGAGGTGGAGGCGGATGCCTACGTCAGCGCCCTGCCGGTGGATCCGCTCAAGCTCCTGCTGCCGGATCCCTGGCGCCAGCTGCCCTACTTCCAGAAGCTCGACGGGCTCAAGGGGGTGCCGGTGATCAACATTCATCTCTGGTTCGATCGAAAACTCACCGCGATCGACCATCTTCTGTTCAGTCGTTCGGACCTGCTCAGCGTCTACGCCGACATGAGCAACACCTGCCGCGAGTACGCCGACCCCGACCGCTCCATGCTCGAGCTGGTTTTCGCCCCTGCGGCGGAGTGGATCGGCCGCAGCGATGACGACATCGTGGCCGCCACGCTCGAGGAGCTGCGCCGCCTCTTCCCCGACCACTTCAACGGCGACGACCAGGCCAAGCTGCGCAAGGCCCGGGTGGTAAAAACCCCCCTCTCCGTCTACAAGACCGTGCCCGGCTGCCAGCAGTTGCGGCCCTCGCAGCAATCGCCGATCGCAAACTTCTTCCTGGCCGGCGACTACACGATGCAGCGCTATCTGGCTTCGATGGAAGGGGCAGTGCTGAGCGGCAAGCTGTGCGCCGAGGCGGTCAGCCGGCAGGCGTCCGCGCTGGTGCAGCCGGTGGCGGTGTGAGCGTGCTGGCCGCTTCACCCACCGCCGCTTCCCTCCGCTCCGGCCTGAACCTGGAGCACGCCTACGAGGCCTGCCGCCAGGAAACCGCCCAATGGGCCAAGACCTTCTATCTCGGCACCCTGCTGATGCCCCCCGCCAAGCGGCGGGCCATCTGGGCGATCTACGTGTGGTGCCGCCGCACCGACGAACTGATGGACAGCCCCCAGGCGCAGCGGCTGCCCACTGACCAACTCGCCGAGCGGCTCGATCGCTGGGAAGCCCGCACCCGCCGCCTGTTTGCCGGCGAGGTGCACGATGCCCTCGATCTGGCCATGGTGGACACCATCCAGCGCTATCCTCAGCCGCTCCAGCCCTACCTCGACATGATCGAGGGGCAGCGCATGGACTTGGTCTGCCATCGCTACGCCAGCTTCGATGAACTGCAGCTCTATTGCTATCGGGTGGCCGGCACCGTGGGCCTGATGACCCAGGAAGTGATGGGGCTTGATCCGGCCTACACCACGGCCCCCTGGAGCGAACGGCCCGATACCTCCGAGGCGGCGGTGGCCCTTGGCATCGCCAACCAGCTCACCAACATCCTGCGCGATGTGGGCGAAGACCGCAGCCGTGGCCGCATCTATCTGCCGCAGGAAGATCTGCAGCGCTTCAACTACTCGGAATCCGACCTGATGGCGGGGCTGCTCAATGAAAACTGGCGGGCCCTGATGGCCTTTCAGTTGCAACGCGCCCGCTACTGGTTCGGCCGTTCGGAGGCGGGGGTGCGCTGGCTGGCGGCCGATGCCCGCTGGCCGGTGTGGGCCTCGCTGCGGCTGTATCGCGGCATTCTCACAGTGATCGAGCAACTCAACTACGACGTTTTCAACCACCGGGCCTACGTTCCCAAGCCCTTCAAATTGCTCGACCTGCCGCTCTCCTACGTGATCTCCCAGGCCCGCTGAACCTCTGCAGTGGCCCCGGCCTCCGCCTTCAGCCAGTCCAGCAGGATCGGATTCACCCGTTCGGGAGCTTCGTCGTGGGGGCAGTGTCCCAACCCCGGCAGCACCTTCAGTTCCTGCACACAGGGGAAGAGGCGCGCCCAACATTCGGCTTCGGCTGGCGCTTCCCACGGATCCTCTGCTCCCCACAGCATGCGCACCGGCACGGTCAGCTCGGCAAGCAACTCCGGTGCCAGGTGGTCGTCGAACAGGTTGACGAAGCCGCGGAAGCTCTCGGGCGCTCCGGCATCGGTACTGGGCCGGTGCAGCAGCTCCACCAGGGCGTCGTCGATGTTGGCGCCGCTGGGGTAAGCCCGCTCCAGCACCTGACGGATGAAGGCGGGCCGGGCCAAGGCGCGGAACAGGGGAGCCACCAGCCAGCGCTGCCGCACCAGTTGCTTCACCAGGGGACGGCTCCATCGCTCCAGCAGCGGCAGTTCCGCCACGCGCTTTTCATCCAACGTGCGCTGGGCGCAGTCGATCAGGATCACCTGGGCCAGCGGAACGCCGCGGGCCACCAGCAGCTGGGCCGCCCTTAGGGCCACCACGCCGCCGATCGAGTTGCCCACCAGATGCACGCGGGCGGAGGGAGCGTGCTGCAGGGCCACCTGCTGCACGAAATCCGCCACCTGCTCGGCCCACAGATCGAAGCAGTAGCGCACCGCTCCGGGCTGCTCGGCTTCATCGGCCAGGCGGGAGCGCGGCTTGTCGCTGGCGCCGAATCCGAGCAGATCGATGGCGCACACCGAGAAGCGGCTGGCGATCACCGGCAGGTTGTGGCGCCAGTGGCCCAGGCTCGCGCCGAACCCGTGGATCAGCACCACACGTTGAAGCCCCGCCGGTTCGGGGCCGGCGAGGCAGCGGTAGCGGATGGTGTGACCCTGCCAGGTCCAGGAGGAGGAGGCAGGGCTGGGCGTGGTGGAAGCCGGCGGGTGGGTCAAGGCAGCATCGCCGCCGACCGGCGGAACGGGGCGCTGGCTCAGACCGTGGTGGCTGTCTGGTTGGCCAGCAGGGATTTCAGTTTGGCGAGCTCACCGGCCCAACGCGGATCGGGGGCGCCTTCGGTGATGGTGTCACTGTGCACCACCTTGTTGACGGCCTTGCGGGCCGCCACGGGAGCGGCACCGCCGGCGGCGGGCCGGCGATCGCCGGTGCCGGGGCGGCTGTCACGGCGCTCGGAGCGCTCGATGCGCAGGCTGTTACCGCCGAAGTCGTGGCCGTTGAGCTGCTCGATCACGGTGTCGGCCAGTTTCTCATCCTCGACATTGGCGAAACCGAAACCACGGCAGGCACCCGTTTCCCTGTCCTGAACGGTCTTGAAGCGCACGCCCTCGGCGATGGAAGTGAACAGAGCATCGAGCTCGGCGGCATCGAAAGTCTGCGGCAGATTGCCGACGTAGAGACGAACACTCATGGGAGGAGGGGGGGGAGAGAAGGGAGGTGGCGGCCTGCGCCATCGGGTGAACGCACCGGCGAAACGCAGGGCAGCGCAGGAGGCGCCAAAGAGCGATCGGGGAGGTGTTTCTGACGTTCAGGAACTGGACGTCAACCGTTGCCGTTCGGGCTTCGATGAAGCGATGGAAGATGCCTGTACAAAGAGCAGTCAATCACGGCGCCGGTCCAGCCAGCCAGCGACGCGCCGCCGCCAGGGCCTCCTCGCTGCTCTCCAGGCGGCCGAAGGCGCGCTCGATCGTCAGGTGGGCCAGCAGTTCGCCCAGCCGCCGTGACGGGGCCAGCCCCAGCCGCTGCTGCAGTTCCGTGCCGTCGAGCGGGGGCCTGGGATGAAAGAGAGGATCGCCCGGATCACGCCAGCGGGGCAGCCACTCCCGCGCAAACGGCAGCGGCAGCATGAGCAGCAGGGCGGGCAGGTCGTCCTCCAGGTCGCGGTGAAAGTGCACCTGCTCCCGTTCCGAGCCGAACGGGGCGGCGGGATCTCGCACCCCGCCGGGCCCCTCCAGCTGCGCCCGCCAGCTCCGCAGCAGTCCGCAGCGCCGCTGCAGCGCCCGGCTGGCGTGCAGCCGCCCCCAGCTGGCGGCATCAAGCAGCGTGGCCAGGCGTGCCAGGGGCAGCGCCAAGCGGGCTTCGTCTTCGCTCAGACCCCTGGCTGCGGCCGCCGCCGGGGTGAGCTGTCTCAGCGCGGCACCGGCGGCTTCATTGCCGGCTGCACCGCCTTCCACAGCGTCCGGCTGGCGCCAGGCGTCCAGCAGGCCGATCGTCAGCACCCGGGCCAGCCCTTCGCCGCCGCTGGCGCACGCCGCCAGCTTCTCCAGCTCCACCCGCACGCGCTCCACGGCCACTTGGTCGATCCGGCGGCTGTGGTGCTGGATCCAGGCTGCGCTGGTGGCGTCGAGGTGAAAGCCCAGTTCCGCGGCCAGTCGCTCACCTCGCAGCAGTCGCAGCGGGTCGTCCAGCAGGTTCGCTTCGCTCACGGCCCGGATCAGTCCCGCCGCCAGATCGGTCAGGCCGCCGCTCGGGTCGAGCAGCTGGCTGCTCGCCGTCAGGGGCAGGGCCAGGGCGTTGAGACAGAAGTCGCGGCGCAGCAGATCGGTGGCCAGGTCCGCGCCGGCCTGGCGGGCCAGATCCACGCTCCAGCCCCGGATCACCAGCCGGGCGATCGAGCGCTCCTGATCCAGCACCACGCAGCGACCACCGTGCTCCCGGCTCAGCCGCTCGCCCAGGGCAATGGCCTCCACCGGCACCACCAGATCGAGGTCGGGCCGCTCCCCCAGCCGCCCGAGCAGGCCATCGCGCACGGCGCCTCCCACCAGGGCGGTGCCCGCAGGGAAGGCCGCCGGAGGCACCGGCCAGCGTTCCATCGCCAGGCGGCGGCGCAGCAGAGCCGTGGCGGCGGCCAGATCCAGAGGCACGCTGGCCTGGCCCGCCAGAATGGCTGCATTCGGAGACCACTCAGGCATGTGCATCTGCGTGGATTGCCACTGGGTGGACCGCTGCCAGGCCTATCACGCGGTGGAGCGCCAGCACGGCGTCAAGCATCTCGCCGTTGCCCCCGACTTCCGCCCGGTGGATCCACGCATCCATGTGCAGGTGATGGATCTGCCGGAGAACCGCGTGGGCGTGGAATGGGACGTGCGGTCCTGCGCCAGCTTCCAGGCTGAACCGGGCCGCTGGCAACGGCTGCGTCCTCTGGCGGCGATCCCGCGGTGATGGACGCTCCTGCCTGGGGCCTGGCCCTGCACAGCAGCAGCGAGGTGCTGGGAGTGGCGCTGCAGTCGCTGCTGGAGCCGGAGACGCCGCCCTTGATCCACACCTTCCCGCTGGGGCGCCGGCTCTCCAACGATCTGCTCGCCTGCGTGGAGGAGGTATTGCCAGCCTGCCGCTGGCCGCAGCTGGCACGGCTGGCGGTGGCCACCGGGCCCGGTGGCTTCACTGGCACTCGGCTCACCGTGGTGATGGCCCGCACGCTGGCCCAGCAGCTGGCTCTGCCCCTTGATGGTGTCAGCAGTTTCCTGCTGGTGGCGCGGCGGCTCTGGCAGGACGGAGAGCCGCTGACGGCCGCCGATCCGTTCTGGCTGCTGCACGAGCTGCCGCGCCGAGGAGTGGTGGCGGGTGCCTACGTGCTTGATGCAGGGGCTCCAGGGGGGGTGGTGGAGCGCCAGCCGCCGCGCCTGTTCGCCGACGCCGATGCCGTGCCTCCTGGCCCACGGCTGCCGGCGGTGGTGGAAGCCAGAGCCGATGTGGCCCAGTTGCTCGCCTTCAGCAAGGCGGCGGCGTTGGCCGGCGGGCCGGCCCCCTGGAGCACGGTGCTGCCGATCTATCCCACCAGCCCCGTGGGGGGAGAGGGTTGATGCGCCGCCTGGTGCTGCTGACGTTGCTGACGGCGGGCAGCTTCTGGCTGGGACGTTCCCTGCTGCTGCCGCCGGCTTCGCCGCCCCAGCTCATCCTTGTGCTGGGCGGTGACGTGAAGCGCGAGAAGGTGGCCGGGCGCTTGGCGACTCAATACCGTCTGCCGGTGGTGGTCAGCGGCGGCAGCAACCCGGAATACGCCCGCTGGCTGTTCGATCAGGAAGGCCTGCGGCAGCAGCAATACCGGCTGGATTACCGCGCCCATGACACGCTTTCCAACTTCACCACCGTGGTGGATGATCTGCGCCGTGGCGGCATCCGTCACGTGCTGCTGGTCACCAGCAGTGATCACATGGACCGGGCCCTGCTGGTCGGCCGGGTGGTGGCCGGCAGCCGCGGCATCCAGCTGACGCCCGTGGCGGTGTCCTGCGGGGAGCTCTGCCATCCTGAGAGCCTTTCCAAGCGCTGGGGCGACGGCCTGCGGGCCGTGGTGTGGGTGCTCAGCGGGCGGGATCTGAAGAACTGGGCGCAAGCGCAGCACGCTCAGACCCGGGCCTGATCAGGCCCTCATTCAGCAAGGCATTGATCTGGTCCTGGCAGGCCTGGGTGGTCGCCAGGAGGTCTTCGCGACGGCGGGAGGCGGGCGGCGGGATCGGCTGGCCGATACGGATGTGGATCGGCACCAGGCGTGGCCAGGTACGGCCTGCGCCCATGGCCCGGTGGCTGTTGACGATCGCCACCGGTAACAGCGGCACGCCGGCCCGTGCCGCCAGCAGAGCAGCGCCCGCCTGCGGCTGGTTGACGCGGCCGTCCAGCTGCCGGGTGCCATCGATGAACACCCCGGTGGCCCAGCCCTGGGCCAGCCGTGCTGTGGCGACCCGAATGGCTTCGCGGTCGCTGGCTCCTCGCTGCACCGGGTAGGCCCCGCAGGCGCGAATGATCGGGCCCAGCAGGGGGACCCTGAACAGCTCTGCTTTTGCCATGAAGGCCACGGGTCGGCCCAAGGCGTGGCCCAGCAACGGCGGGTCGAAGTGGGAGCCGTGGTTGGCCACCACCACCAGTGCACCCTCCGTGGGCACGTTTCGATTGCCGCTGGTGCGCCCACGGAACAGGATCCGGTAGAGCGGGAACACCAGCAAATAGCTGATCAGCCGGTAGGTAAGGCTGGGGCGGGGATTCAACAGCGCCAGCGGATCGGAGGAATCCAGCCCTTTGGATTCGCTCAAAGCGCCAGGTCGGCCGCCGCGCCGATCTGGGCGGTGGCGAGGCCGGGGACTGCCCGGCGCAGCAGGCCGCTCAGCACGTTGCCCGGCCCGACCTCCACCACGGTTTCGATCGCTAGCCGCGGGAACTGGTCCATGGTTTCGCGCCAGCGCACCCCCGTGACCATCTGCTCGCTCAGGCGCTCCTTGAGCAGGGCGCCGTCAGTGGTCGGGGTGGGATCGGTGTTGCTGAGCACCGGAATGGCCGCATTGGCGAATGGGACCTGCTCCAGCAGGTGGCGAAAGGCGGTCGCGGCTTCTGCCATGAAGGGGGAATGGAAGGCCCCCGACACAGCCAAGGGGATCGCCCGCTTGCAGTTGATTCTCTGGCACAGGGCCTGAACCGCCTCGGTGCTGCCGGAGAGCACCACTTGGGAGGCGCTGTTGTCGTTGGCAATCACCACCCCTTCGCTGGCGGCGATCCGTTCGTCCAGCTCCTCCCGGTTGAAGCCGATCACGGCGGTCATCGACCCGCCACCTGCGGCGGCCATCAGCTCGCTTCGCTGCCGCATCAGGGCCAGGCCTGCCTCAAGGTCGAAGACACCAGCGGCGTAGAGCGCCACCAGCTCCCCAAGGCTGTGTCCGGCCACAAGATGGGCGCAGCGGCCCATCCCCTTGAGCGCATCGACCAGCAGGCTTTCCAGCACGAACAGGGCCGGCTGGCTGTTGCGGGTGTCGTTCAGGTCGGCCGGTGCGGTGGGATCACTGAGCGGTTCACCGGCGCAGATCGCCAGCAGATCCCTGCCCAGGAGATCCGAAGCAGAAGCAAACCGCTCGCGCGCTCCGGGCAGATCGAGCAGATCACCCACCATTCCCAGCTTCTGCGATCCCTGGCCGGGAAACACCCAGGCAATGCCCATCCTGTTCGTCTTGAACGGAATCTGAGATTACGGCGACGCCCTGGCCAGCCCCCTCAGCCGCCGGGTCCACGCCAGCGGAGCAGCGCCGCTCCCCAGCTCAGCCCGGCGCCGAAGCCACTGCTGGCGATCAGGTGGCCAGGCTGGATGCGGCCATCCCGTACCGCTTCATCGAGCATCAGCGGGATCGTGGCGGCAGAGGTGTTGCCGTAGGCCGCCAGGTTGCTGAGCACCCGCTGGTTGGGAATGGCGAAACGCTGGGCCACCGCATCGAGGATGCGCTGGTTGGCCTGATGCAGCAGCAGCCAGTCGAGCTCGGCCGCGGTGGTGCCAGTGGCGGCGAGCAGCTCCTGCAGCACGGCCGGCACTTCCTTGACGGCGAACTTGTACACCTCCTGGCCGTTCATGTGGATCGGCGCGAAGCCTCCGCGCTGGGCCGTGTGGCCGTCGAGCAGCGCCTGCCGCTCCTCCCGCTGCGCCAGGGTCAGGCAGGCGGCGCGGCGGCCGTCAGAACGCATGCGGAAGCCCAGCAGGCCATCCCGCTCGCCTTCACAGGCCTCCACAGCGATGGCGGCGGCGGCGTCGCCGAACAGCACGCAGGTGCGCCGGTCGTCCCAGTCAACCCAGCGGCTGAGCTGGTCGGCCCCGATCACCAGCACCTTGCGCGCGCTACCGGCACGGATGTATTGGGCTGCGGTGATCAGGGCGAAGAGAAAGCCGCTGCAGGCGGCTGTGAGATCGAAGGCCACGGCGTTGGTGGCCCCCAGCCCCGCCTGCACCCGCGGCGCGGTGCCGAACAGATCGTCCGGGCTGGAGGTGGCCAGCAGGATCAGATCCACCGTCTCCGCCGACCAGCCGGCGTGATCAAGGGCGTTGCGGGCGGCGGCTGTGGCCATCGACGTCACCGTTTCCGTGGGCCCGGCCACACGGCGCGCAGCGATGCCGGTGCGGCTGCGGATCCACTCATCGTTGGTGTCGACGCGAAGGCTCAGCGCGTCGTTGCTGACGATCAGCGCGGGGAGCGAACTGCCGCATCCCACGAGCGCCATGCCTGCGCCCATCCGGCCAAGCGCCACCGACTCACCCACGGTTCGGCTCAGTCAACCACAGGCAGGAACGGAGCTCTCCTCGCTGCTGAGCTTGTGCAGATCTTCCATCACCCCATGGCTGGCGGCTAGGTGCGCCAGCCGCAGCGCGCTGACCACCGAAAGGGCCTTGCTGCTGCCGTGGCCGATCACGCAGACCCCATTGACGCCGAGCAGCAGGGCGCCGCCGTGCTCGGCATGGTCGAGGCGCTTCTTGATCCGCACCAGGTTGCTGCGCAGGAAGGCGGAGCCCACCTTGCCGCGCCTGCCCCGAGGCAGTTCGGCGCGTAGCACATCGAGCAGCACGCTGCCCACCGACTCCAGGAACTTGAGCAGCACGTTGCCGGTGTAGCCGTCGCAGACCACCACATCGAAGCTGCCGGAGAGGACGTCGCGGCCTTCGCAGTTGCCGGCGAAGCGCAGCCGCTGCTCGGCGGCGAGCAGGGCGTAGGCCTTGATGGTGAGCTCGTTGCCCTTGCAGGCCTCCTCGCCGATGTTCAGCAGGCCGATGCGGGGCTGGGGGATGCCGAGCACGTCGCGGCTGTAGATGCTGCCCAGCAGGGCGAACTGCTGCAGGTACACCGGCTTGCAGTCCATGTTGGCGCCCACGTCGAGCACAAGCACCTGCCGGCCCGGGTCCTTGGTGGGGAAGAGGGCGCCGATGGCGGGGCGGTCGATGCCCTTGAGCCGGCCGAGCCGGAAGATCGCCGAGGCCATCACCGCACCGGAGTTGCCGGCGGAGTAAACCGCCGCCGCCTCACCGCTCTTGACCAGGTCCATGGCCAT
Organism: Cyanobium sp. ULC065; assembly: GCF_977927515.1. The sequence goes on from NZ_OZ376393.1 coordinate 830,778, forward strand.
GTTGATGCTGGCGTCGCGCTTGCGGCGCACCACCGTGGCTTCCTCGTCCATGCCCACCGAAGAGCCGCTGGCGACCAGCTGCAGCAGCCCGGCCTGCAGGCTCTCGCGCAGGTCGTCTTCCAGGTTCAGGGCGGCCGCGGCCTGCTGCACCGCCGCGGCTTCGGCTACGAAGCGGATCTTCACCGGCAGGCAGCGCACGGCGGCCAGGCAGCCCTCGAGGATCGGGCCGGGGGCATGGTCTCCCCCCATGCCGTCGACGGCCATCCAGATGCGGTCACGGTCGCGGATCGGAGCGGACCCATCGCCACCGGTCTGCAGGCGCCGGCGGGGGTAGCTCATCAGCGGCTGCAGCACTGTGCCGGCAACCGATCCCGCCATGGTGCCGGCGGAGGAGGCCACCGAACCTGCCGCCGAGGCCATCGAGCCGGCCACCGAGGCGGCGGCGGAAGCAGCGGAGGCGGCAGTGCTGGCTGAGGAGGTGGCCGTGTCAACCAGGCTGGTGACCGTCGCATTGCGGCGATACCAGACCACCAGCCGGCGGATCGCGCGGCTGGGTTTGGCGCGGCGTTGTCTCAGTTCTGAATCAGAGTCCTTCGGAGGCAACGGCTTCCACGATGCGCTGGAACAGGTAACCCGTACCCCGTGCGGTGAGGATCAGCTCGGGGTTGGCTGGATCATCTTCCAGTTTGGAACGCAGCCGTGAGATGTGGACATCCACCACCCGGGTGTCCACGTGACGCTCGGGGGTATAGCCCCAGACCTCCTTGAGAATCTCGCCGCGGCTGAAGGGCTCACCCGAACGGCTGACCAGCAGCTCCAGCAGGCTGAACTCCATGCCGGTGAGGCGGATGCGCTCTTCGCCCCGGTACACCTGGCGCTTGTTGGTGTCGATGCGCAGCTCGTTGACCTGGATCACGCCGGAGTTGGGGATGCCCACCACCTGCTCCTTCTCCACCCGGCGCAGCACGCAGCGGATGCGGGCCTCCAGCTCCTTCGGGCTGAAGGGCTTCACCACGTAGTCGTCGGCACCGAGCTCCAGACCGGTGATGCGGTCGGCCACGTCGCCCAGAGCGGTGAGCATCACGATCGGCACATCGGATTCCTTACGGAGCTCCTGGCAGACGCCATAGCCGTCGAGCTTGGGCATCATCACGTCGAGCACCACCAGATCCGGGCTGGAATGGCGGAAGGCCTCAAGCGCCTCCACGCCGTCACAGGCGGTGACGACGTCGTAGCCGATCATCGTGAGGCGGGTTTCGAGAATCCTGCGGATGCTCGCCTCGTCGTCAACGACCAGGATGGTTTCCTTGGCGGAGGAGGAAGCCGTCATGGTTGCGCCGGCCTGGGTACACAAGTCCTGACCACTGAACTGGTCGGAGGGGCGGCAAATTCACCCAACGCCACCATTCTTCACACACCGCCGTGGCCCGATCCGCACCGCTGTTCATCTGCCAGGCCTGTGGAGCTCAGACCCGCCAGTTCTTCGGCCGCTGCCATGGCTGCGGTGCCTGGAACACGCTGGTGGAACAGAGCGGCCCCGCCGCTGATGGCCGCCGCCGCCGCGCCGCCCCTGAGGGCGCGCCTGCCCGTACCGGTGCGGGCGAGAAGGTGGCCCTGGCGCCAGGGCGTCCCCGGCGCTCGGAATCGATCCTGATGGCGGTGGAGCGGCCGCTCCAGCGGTTGCCCAGCGGCTTCGCCGAGTTCGATCGGGTGCTGGGCGGCGGGCTGGTGCCCGGGGCGCTGGTGCTGGTGGGGGGCGATCCCGGCATCGGCAAATCCACCCTGCTGCTGCAGAGCGCCCAGGCGCTGGCCGCCATCACCTCGGTGCTCTACGTGAGCGCCGAGGAGTCGGCGCAGCAGGTTCGCCTGCGCTGGAGCCGGCTCGCCCCGCCAGGTGCCGGCGCTGCGGAGCAGCCGGTTGGGGCCGATGGGGCCGTGCCGGCGGGTGCCGGGCTGCAGCTGCTGGCGGAAACCGATCTGGAGCTGGTGCTGCAGGAGCTTGAGGCGCTGCGGCCGGCGGTGGCGATCATCGACAGCATCCAGGCCCTGCATGACGACCAGCTCAGCAGCGCGCCGGGATCGGTCGCCCAGGTGCGCGAATGCGCCGGTGCCCTGCAACGGCTGGCCAAGCGCCAGGACACCGCCCTGCTGCTGGTGGGGCATGTCACCAAGGAGGGGATGCTGGCCGGGCCCAAGGTGCTCGAACACCTCGTCGATGCGGTGCTCACCTTCGAGGGCGACCGCTTCGCCAGCCACCGGCTGCTGCGGGCGGTCAAGAACCGCTTCGGTGCCACGCACGAACTGGGCCTGTTCGAGATGCGCGACCGGGGGCTGGCGGAAGTCACCAATCCCAGCGAGCTGTTCCTCGGCCATGACGGCCCCGCCGCCGGCACCGCCACGATCGTGGCCTGTGAAGGCACCCGCTCGCTGGTGGTCGAGCTGCAGGCCCTGGTGAGCACCACCAGCTATGCCAGCCCACGCCGCACGGCCACCGGCATCGGCATCAACCGGCTGCATCAGATCCTGGCCGTGCTTGAAAAGCACATGGGGCTGCCCCTCTCCCGCTTCGATTGCTACCTGGCGGTGGCCGGTGGCCTTGACGTGGAGGAGCCTGCGGCCGATCTCGGCGTGGCCGCGGCGGTGGTGGCCAGCTACCGCGATCTGACCCTGCCGGCCGGCACAGTGCTGGTAGGGGAGCTGGGGCTGGGGGGGCAGCTGCGGCCGGTGGGCCAGCTGGAGCTGCGCCTCCAGGAGGCGGCGCGGCTGGGGTTCCGCCGGGCGGTGGTGCCGCGCGGCAGCGGCCTCGGGGCGATCGCCGCCGGGCTTGATCTCCAGCTGCTGGAAGCCGCCACTGTGGCGGAGGCCCTGGTGGCCGGGCTGGGGTTTGACCCTGCAGCCGACTGAGCCGGGCCGGCGGCTCCACCCTGCCCCGGCCAGGCCACACCCCGCGCCGGGCAACGCCCTGCCCAGGCGCCCCGACGAGGCTCAGAAGTAGACGTCGACGTTGCCGCGCCCGCTGGTCTTGAGCCAGTTCTGGGCTTCGATGTAGTTGTTCGGCGCCATGCGGATCGCCTTGGTCCAGTAGTCGGCGGCGCGGGAGAAGCAGCGGTCCGACTCATCGGTGTCGCCCCGTTCTTCCGCCAGGGAGCCGAGGTGGTGGTGAATCACCGCGATGTTGTTGAGGGCCTGCGGCATGTGCTGGTTGAGATCCAGCGCCTGCTCGTAGAACTCCAGCGCCTTCTGGTGATCGCCGTTGCTGGTGAACACCAGAGCCATGTTGTAGAGGATGAAGGCCTTGTCGTTGGGGTCGTCCTCCAGCTTCAGGGCTTCCTCGTAGTTCTCCAGCGCTTCGGCATATTCGCCGTCACCCTGGGCGCTCATGCCGTCGCGGTAGTACGCGAAAGCCTCCTTCGCCCGCCGGTTGGTGGGAATCACCTTGAGGATCAGGTCCGCCATGACCGTGAAGCTCTTGTCGATGAAGTTGTCGTTGCGTTGGCTGCGGGGCACGGGAACGGTCTGGTTTGTGGACCCATCCTGACGCCTGCGCGGCGAGCCAGCTTCTGCCGGAGGCCATCCCTAGCCTGAAACCCAGCTGCCGATCCCAGTGGTTCAGGTTTCCCCCGGCCCCGCCGTCTCACCGCTTCCGGCTGCACCGTCTCCCCGCCCCCTGGTGCCGGTGCTGCTCGAGGTGGACGGCATGAAGTGCGGGGGGTGCGTGCGTGCCGTGGAGAAGCGCCTGCTGGCCGTGCCCGGTGTGCACCAGGCAAGCGTGAACCTGCTCACCCACACCGCCTGGGTGGGCCTGGCCGCTCCTGTCGAGGCCGCGCAGCCAGGCCTCGACACCCAGGTGGCGGCCCTGCTGGCCAGCCTGGAGGGGCTCGGCTTTGCGGCACGCCTGCGTGATCAGTCGCTGCCGGCACCCACGGCGGCCGAGCTGGCCCAGCGCCATCGTTGGTGGCTGGAGTGGCGCCAGCTGATCGCGGCGCTGACGCTGCTGGTGGTGTCGGTGCTGGGCCATCTGGCGGAGGCGGGCAGCCTGCCGGCATCGCTGCTGGCGTCCCCGCTCGGAGCCCTGCTGGCGGCGCTCTGGTTCCACGCTCTCGTGGCCACCCTGGCCCTGGCGCTGCCGGGTCGTTCGATCCTGGTGCGCGGCGCCCTGAGCGCCTGGCACCGCATGCCCAGCATGGACACCCTGGTGGGCCTGGGCATGGGCAGCGCTTACCTCGCCAGCCTGGCGGCCCTGCTCTGGCCGGCGGCGGGCTGGCCCTGTTTTTTCAATGAGCCGGTGATGCTGCTCGGCTTCGTGCTGCTGGGCCGCTTCCTGGAGGAACGGGCCCGCTTCCGCACCGGCCGGGCGCTGGAGCAGCTGGCCCAGCTCCAACCCGAAACGGCGCTGCTGCTGGTGGGCGATGGCCCCCCGCGAGAGGTGCGGGTGGGAGGGCTGCGGCCCGCAGATCGGTTGCAACTGCTGCCGGGCGACCGGGTGCCGGTGGATGGGGTGGTGCTGGAGGGCTGCTCGGCGGTGGATGTGTCGAGTCTCACCGGCGAACCCCTGCCGCTGGAGGCCCGCCCGGGCTGTGAGCTGGCGGCCGGCATGCTCAACCTGCAGGCGCCGCTGGTGCTGGAGGTGACCCGCGCCGGTGCGGAGACGGCCCTGGCCCGGATCATTGCGCTGGTCGAGCAGGCCCAGGCCCGCAAGGCGCCGATACAGCGCCTGGTGGACCGGGTGGCCGGCCGTTTCACCGTTCTGGTGCTTGTTCTCGCCCTGGCCACCTTCCTGTTCTGGTGGCTGTGGGGCACCCGCCTGTGGCCGGACGTGCTGATGGTGGCTCCGCTGCTGGGCCATGGGGCCGGGGCTGCTCACAGCTTCGGTGGGCACGGCCTTGGTGGTATGGGAATGGGAGGCTCCGGCCACGGGCTGGCGGGGGCCGCCGCCGAGACCCCGTTCAGCCTGGCCCTGCAGCTGGCGATTTCCGTGCTGGTGGTGGCCTGCCCCTGTGCGTTGGGCCTGGCCACCCCCACGGCGATCACAGTCGGCTCAGGGCTGGCGGCCCGGGCCGGTGTGCTGTTCCGGGGCGGCGATGCGATCGAGACCGCCGCGCGTCTGCAGGCGGTGCTGTTCGACAAGACCGGCACGCTCACCCTGGGCCGTCCCCTGGTGGTGGCGATCGAACTGTCCCCCACGGATCCAGCTCACCAGCTGGCGGGCGAGCTGGTCGACGCCGATGCCCTGATCCGTGTGGCGGCCAGCCTGGAGCAGCAGACCCGCCACCCGCTCGCCCATGCCCTGCTGCAGGAGGCGGAGCGCCGTCAGCTTCCTCTCTGGCCGGTGAGCACCTGCGTCACCTTCGCCGGGGCCGGGGTGGAGGGGGAACTGGAAGGGGTCAGCGGCCCTTGCCGGGTGGGTCGCCTCGACTGGCTGGAGCAGCGAGGGGTTGGTCTGGGCGCTCCGCTCCGCCAGCGGCTCACAGCACTGGAGGCCGACGGCGGCTCGGTGCTGGCCGTGGCGGTCGGCAGCCGCCTGCTGGGCCTCGTGGCGGTGCACGACCAACCGCGCGCCGATGCGGCCGCCACCGTGCAGGAGCTCGGTGCCATGGGGCTGAACCTCGGCGTGCTCAGCGGTGACCGGCAGCCTGCCGTGCGGCTCCTCGGTGAACGGCTCGGCTTGCCGGACGACGCCCTTGCCTGGGAACTGCGCCCCGAGCAGAAGCTCGACCAGATCGTGCGCTGGCAGCAGTTGGGGCCGGTGGCGATGGTGGGCGATGGCATCAACGATGCGCCCGCTCTGGCGGCGGCCGATCTCGGCATCGCCGTGGGCACCGGCACCCAGATCGCTCAGGACACCGCCGATCTGGTGATCCTTGGCGACCGCTTGTCCTCGCTTGTGCTGGCGTTGCAGCTGGCGCGGCGCACCCTGGCCAAGGTGCGCCAGAACCTTTTCTGGGCCTTCGGCTACAACCTTGTGGTGCTGCCGATCGCCGCCGGCGCCCTGCTGCCAGGCTTCGGTGTGGTGCTCTCCCCACCCCTGGCGGCCCTGCTGATGGCGATGAGCTCGATCACCGTGGTGGTGAATGCGCTGCTGCTGCATGGTCCGGCCTGACCCCGATCGCCCCAGGGGGCGCTTTCTCGTGCTGGAGGGTATTGATGGCTGTGGCAAGACCACCCAGCTCGAACGCCTGAAGGCCTGGTTGCCCAGCAGCGGCCTGCTGGCGCCCGGGGCGGAGCTGGTGGTGTGCCGCGAGCCGGGAGGGACGCCGCTGGGCCAGGCGCTGCGGCAGCTGCTGCTGCATCCGCCGGAGGCGGCCAGCCCCTGCCCCACCGCGGAACTGCTGCTTTATGCGGCCGACCGCGCCCAGCACGTGGAGGCCCGCATCGCGCCCGCTCTGGCGGCGGGCCACTGGGTGATCAGCGACCGCTTTGCCGGCTCCACGGCCGCCTACCAGGGCTATGGCCGTGGGCTGGATCTCGCGTTGATCGACCAGCTGGAGGCCATCGCCACCGCCGGCCTGACGGCCGACCTCACCCTCTGGCTGGACCTGCCCCTGCCGCTCTCACTGGAGCGTCGCGGCCACCGGCCCGCCGATCGGATCGAGTCGGCGGGACTGCCCTTCCTGCAGCGGGTGGCTGGAGGATTCGCCCAGCTGGCGGCGCAGCAGGGCTGGGCGCGGGTGGAGGCTGCCGCTGCTCCCGAACAGGTGGCGGAAGCGATTGCGGCACTGCTGCGGTGCCGTTTCGCCGCTGCTGGTGGCTGCGATGGCTGATCTGTTCGCCGACCTGATCGGCCAGCCCCAGGCCGTGGCCCTGCTTGCCGCGTCGCTGCAGCGCCAGCGGCTGGCGCCGGCCTACCTGTTCAGCGGGCCGGATGGGGTGGGACGGCGCCTGGCGGCTCTGCGCTTCCTCGAGGGCATTCTGGCCGGGGTCGCTGGCTCAGCCCCGCTGCGACGCCGGCTGGAGGAGGGCAACCACCCGGATTTGCTCTGGGTGGAGCCCACCTACCAGCACCAGGGCCAGCTGATCCCCCGTTCGGAGGCGATCGCCCAGGGAGTGGCGAAGCGGTCGCTGCCCCAGCTGCGCCTGGAGCAGGTGCGGGCGATCAGCCGTTTCCTGGCCCGTCGGCCGTTGGAGGGCGACCACTGCCTTTTGGTGATCGAGGCGGTGGAGATGATGGCGGAGGGGGCGGCCAATGCCCTGCTCAAAACCCTGGAAGAGCCCGGCAACGGGCTGCTCGTGCTGCTGACCAGCGCGCCCGAGCGCCTGCTGAGCACGATTCGCTCCCGTTGCCAGCAGATCGTGTTCAGCCGGCTGGATCCGGCCTCCCTGCAGGCGGTGCTGCACCGCCGCGCCGATCTCTCACCCGTGGCGGAGGGGCCAGAGGCCGCCGGCCTGATCGCGCTGGCGGCCGGCTCGCCGGGGGCGTTGCTGCGTCACCGGGAGCAATGGCAGGCCCTGCCACCGGGGCTGGCGGAGCGGCTGCTGGAGCGGCCGGGCCAACCGCTGGAGGCGCTGGCCTTGGCCCGTGAGCTCACCGAAGCCCTGGATCTGGATCTTCAGCTGTGGCTGCTCGACTGGTGGCAACTGCAGAGCTGGCGCCGCGATCTCTGCCAGGCCGATCAGCAGCGGATCGAGCGCCTCCGGCGCCAGTTGCAGGGGGCTGTGCAACCTCGGCTGGCCTGGGAAGTGGCGCTGCTGGAGCTGGGCGGATCGCTGGTGTGAGCCTGGAGTTCCAGGGGGATCTGACCGCCACCTGCGCCACGCGCCCCTTGACGGACAACAGCGCGAAGCTCTGACAGGCGCCTGGGGAGTCGCTGAAGCAGCGGTCCGGCTGTGTCGGTGCCGCTTCAGCAGCAGATGGTCGGTGGAATCAGGCGGATTCGAGCGAGCGCAGCTGGTCGCGGGTGTCCTGCCGAAGCTCCCGCACCAGCCGCTCCTGCTGTTCCAGCTGGGGGCCAGTGGGCAGTTCCAGGCAGTAGCCGGCTCCGTAGACCGTTTTGATGAACCGGGGTTTGCGCGGTTCGGGTTCGAGCTTGGTGCGCAGGTGGCGCACGTGTACCCGGATGGTCTCGATGTCGTCGTCGGGCTCGTATCCCCACACTTCCTTGAGGATGAGCGAGGGGGCCACGGTCTGACCGTGACGCTGGAGCAGGCAGTGGAGCAGTTCGAACTCCAGGTGGGTGAGCCGGACGGCTTGATCGAACCAGATGGCCTCAAACCGCTCGGGCACCAGGGTGAGAGGCCCGAAATTGAGAATCTCGTTGTGTTTTTCGGCCAGAGGGGCGCGATCGATGCGCCGCAGCAGTGCTTTCACCCGCACCAGCAGCTCTTCGAGATCGAAGGGCTTGGTCAGGTAGTCGTCGGCGCCGGAGTTGAAGCCGCTCACCTTGTCTTTGGTGCCGCCGAGCGCCGTGATCATCATGATCGGGATGCCAGCCGTGCGCTCATCACGGCGCAGGCGCTGGCAGAGGGTGAGGCCATCCACCTTGGGCAGCATCAGATCGAGCAGGATCAGATCGGGATGGGCCTGCAGGGCCAGGGCCTGGCCCTTGATGCCGTCTTCGGCGCATTCCACCTGGAAGCCGCCGTGCATCAGATGGGCAGCCACCAGCTCACGCATGTCCCTGTCGTCTTCGATCAGCAGGATGCAGGGCTTCATGGGCGGCGCAGGGCGGGTGACAGCGGCAATCCGTTGGATTCGAAGAGGCCGTATGAGCTGCTTTCGCAGAAGTATGGGACACGATCCTGGCAACCGCGCCAACTGGAACGTGAACAACCAGCAGGCAGCGCTGCGGCAAGGCGAAGAGGAACTCCCCGGGCAGGATTCGAACCTGCGACCAATCGGTTAACAGCCGACCGCTCTACCGCTGAGCTACCGAGGATGGCAACCCGGTGAACCTACCCCTCGGTCGCGCCGCCAGGCAAGAGGGAGACCCTGCCGCGAAGGCGCCGGCATAGTTCCGGCCCGTCCTGCCAGCGGCCCATGCGCCCGCTTTCCATCAGCACGGCCCCGTCGCAGCGCTCGAGTTCCTCCAGCCGGTGGGTGATCCAGAGGGCGGTGAGGGGTCGCTCCTGCCGGTGGCAGAGGCGATGGATCAACTCCAGAACCTCCGTCTGGCTGATTGGATCGAGCAGGGCGGTGGGTTCGTCGAGCAGCAGCAGGTCGGCACCGCTGGCGAGGGCACCGGCGATTGCCACCCGCTGTTTCTGGCCGCCGCTGAGCGTGTGGATCGGCCGCCCTTCCAGGCCAGGTAAGCCGACCTGGGCCAGGGCTTCGGCCACCCGCCAGCGCCGCTCCTCACGGCTGAGGCCCTCCGCCAACGAGAGCTGGAGGTCGGTGCCGCAGCTGGGCAGCAAGAGTTGGTGGTCGGGGTTCTGGAACACCAGAGCCGGCGTGCGCTGGCGGTGAATCCGCCCTCGCTGCGGATCGAGCAGCCCGGCGATCAGCCGCAGCAGGGTGCTCTTGCCGCTGCCGTTGCCCCCCACGAGCATCCACAGCCCTGGACGGGGCACCTCGAGGTTGATGTGGTCAAGGGCGAGGCTGCCGTTGGGCCAGCGGAACCCCAGGTTCTCCACCACCAGCGGAGGATCAGGGGCGGAGAAACCGGCGCTGGCATGGGCCGGTGGCGAGCTGGTCAACTGTCGACGCTGAAGCCGGGACGTTTGGTGCCGGTGCCACCCGCGGCCGAACGTTCGTAGAGCTGAACGGCCACCAGCTCACTGCTCAGCAGGCTGACCCGTTTCTCCTCGGCTTTCTCGCAGCTGAGTTCGAGCACGCGCGGTTGACCGCTCTCCAGGACCGCCTTGATCTGGCCATACAGGGCCTGGGCGTCGGCCAGTTCCTTGCGCTGGACCGAGACGGGCATGGGGCTGAGCTTGAGCGAGAGCTCGACGACGTACACGGCGGTTTCGGTGAGGGCAGCCGCCACTCTGGCGAATGGCGCGGCGCGGCGGTTTCCGCTGAAGGGCCGGCCGGCTCCCGGTTGGCTCCCGGTTGGCTCCGGTTTGGCTCGGGGCTGGATTCAGGGCTGATTCCGGTGCGGTTCAGACGAGCGGGGTGGCCGCCAGACCTGGGGCTGACGGAGCCGGTGAGTGCAAGTACTCATTGCCCCCGGGCCAGGGCGGCGGAAGCCCCGGCCGCCGGCTGATTTCCGTACAGTGCCATTGTAAAGCTTCATGAAGCCTCTTCATCATGACGATTGCTGTAGGGCGCGCGCCTTCGGCTCGGGGATGGTTCGACGTCCTCGATGACTGGCTCAAGCGCGACCGCTTCGTGTTTGTCGGCTGGTCCGGTCTGCTGCTGTTCCCCACGGCCTATCTGGCTCTGGGCGGCTGGCTAACCGGCACCACCTTCGTTTCCTCCTGGTACACCCACGGGATTGCCAGCAGCTACCTGGAAGGCTGCAACTTCCTCACCGCCGCCGTCAGCACCCCTGCCGACGCCATGGGCCACAGCCTGCTGTTGCTCTGGGGTCCGGAAGCTCAAGGTGACTTCGTGCGCTGGTGCCAGCTGGGCGGCCTCTGGCCGTTCGTGGCCCTGCACGGTGCCTTCTCCCTGATCGGCTTCATGCTGCGTCAGTTCGAGATTGCCCGTCTGGTGGGCATCCGCCCCTACAACGCGATCGCCTTCTCCGGCCCGATCGCGGTGTTCGTGAGCGTGTTCCTGATGTACCCGCTGGGTCAGAGCAGCTGGTTCTTCGCGCCTTCCTTCGGGGTGGCGGCGATCTTCCGCTTCCTGCTGTTCCTGCAGGGCTTCCACAACTGGACGCTGAACCCGTTCCACATGATGGGCGTGGCCGGCATCCTGGGTGGTGCGCTGCTGTGCGCCATCCACGGTGCCACGGTGGAGAACACCTTGTTCGAGGATTCCGAGCAGGCCAACACCTTCAAGGCGTTCGAGCCCACGCAGGAAGAGGAGACCTACTCGATGGTCACCGCCAACCGCTTCTGGAGCCAGATCTTCGGGATCGCCTTCTCCAACAAGCGCTGGCTGCACTTCTTCATGCTGTTCGTGCCGGTGATGGGTCTGTGGACCAGCAGCATCGGCATCATCGGCCTGGCGCTGAACCTGCGTGCCTACGACTTCGTGAGCCAGGAAATCCGCGCTGCTGAGGATCCTGAATTCGAAACCTTCTACACGAAGAACATTCTTCTGAATGAAGGTCTGCGTGCCTGGATGGCACCGGCTGACCAGCCGCATGAAAACTTCGTCTTCCCTGAAGAGGTTCTGCCCCGTGGTAACGCCCTCTGAGCCCTAAGTCAATCAGGCAGTTCCAGAGGATCAATTCAAATTTGGCGTCCTTCGGGGCGCCTTTTTTGTTGGGTCCCCAACTGTTGCCGATCTCTCAGGTTTTCTTCTAAGATCAATGGGTTGTGTCAGCAGTGCCGTGGGGCGAGGCTTCGGAGTTTTCTCCCTTGTTTCGCTCCGAAGGCGTCACCGGCTGGCGTTATCCCCCAAGGGAGGAGGTGCTTGTGAGCCAAAGTTCCATGTGCAAGGGTCTGTTGATCGCGGAGAATGCCGTCTGATGCCAGGCAGCTTGATCTGAGTTCATTCGGTTCCGCGCCAGAGCGGACCCGACGATGCCCCCATTCAGCAATCGGCTGAATGGGGGCATCGTTCATTCTGGAGACAGGTTATTGATTGAAGAGCAGTCTTTCTATGGAGAAAGACTGTTCATTTTCGAGCGGGTTCTTTGTTCAAGGGAATTCACTTTTTGGATTCCCGCTCCAGCTTGAATGATCCCACCAGGCGAGCAAGGCGCTCCTGGGCATCGGCATGATCCACCGCGCCTCTGGCCATTAACACGATGCCCCCATCAACATCGACAACCCCATAGCTGGGCGAAAGATCGGGGATCATTTCAAGGATGCGCCCCAGCTCTTTGCGATCACCATCAGACACCCTGAGATTCCTGTTGAGCATCTCAAGATCTGCAGCAATCCAGTCAACCTCCTTGGGCTTCCCTTGCCTGTCGAGATAGCGCCAACTGCGGGGAAAACGCACCAGCACCTCCCGCTCAGCAAGCAAAGGAACCAGCGGGGTGGTGGCTGAAACGGTTGCCGTTGGAGGGATCTGCTGGAGTACGCGCCGGGCCGCCTGGCCATGGGCCCAGAGCTGGGCTGGGTTGGAGTAAATCCAGGGCTGCACGCTGTCGGGAATGACGAACGAGAGGCTGCGATTGGGGTTGCTGCTGATCGTCAGCAGGATCGAAAGCCCGATTGCCCCGATCCAAACGGCACGAAACTTCGGTCGACGGAAGGTGTCCTGATGGTGCTCCCACCAGAGCACGGCCCCTGCAAACAAGCCCGGGACCACCAGCAGCGCGTAGCGCACATTGATGGCCAGTGGTGGTGGCTTCCCGTCTGCCAGCAGCAAACCTAGAAATGGCAACCCCATCAGCAGCCAGCTGTCCAGGGAGATCACGGGAATGAACAGCAGCGGCAGACTCTGGGCGAGCAGGTAGCGAAGCGTGTGCCCAGGTTCGCTGAACAGTTCCTTGATCAGCGCCATTGGCGTTGAAAGGATCCTTCCCGCCACCTCCAGGCTGCTGGCGCGATCCTGATCACCGAGGAAGTGGCCGAAGTTCTCCACCATGAACCGGCGTGAATTGTCTTCGCTGAACAGAGGCATCAACACATTGGTGACGATCAGGACCCAGCTGACCCCCACCCCACCAATCAGGATCGCCAAAGGCCACTCTTCCCTGCGTCGTCGCAGCAGCATCCACAGACTCACCCCCACCAGCAGCACGCCGGTGTCCTCCCGGATCAACGGAATCAGCAGGGTGCAGAGCGCCACCAGCCACCAGCTCCGTCGCCGCAATCCCCAGATCAGCAGAAAAAAGGCCAGGGGCAACTGGCAGAGATCCGTGAAGTTGCCCCAGGTGGGGCCGAGTACGGCATTGGCTCCGAAAAAGGAGCAGGCCAGCAGAGCGGCCAGCCGATCGTTGTTGCTCCCCAGGATCTCGAGGGCAAACCGATGCAGCGCCAGACCTGCCGCCGTCATCAGCCCCACCTGAACCAGGGGCAAGGCTGCCGCTCCCAGCAGACCCACCAAGGGAGCCCAGAGCAGCAGCACCGGGGTGAAGTGTTGCCCCAGGCGGTGATAGCCCAGGCCAGGCAACTGGCCGTCGTGGACCACGCTGGCAGAAAGCTGGGAGGAGAGGGTGCTCTCGAAGGGGTGGCCCCGCAGGCTGTTCCAGAGCACCTGCAGAAAGATGCCCTGGTCGTAGGAAGCGGCGAGAACCTGGAGGCGCCATGCCTGCAGAGCCAGGCCAACCACGGCAAAAAGCACGGCGGCAGCCAGAACCGCGCGGCTCCAGGAGCGTCGTTCAGGGGCGAGGGTCATCGGATTGAGACGCGAGTGTGCAGCGCCAGAGGCGCCAGTCCTGCTCGCCCAGCCCGCTCAGGCGGCAGCGGACGCCGGGCTGGAGAAGCATGGGCGGAGGGGGGGCGGAGGCTTTCTCAATGAACAGGAACGGGCTCGGAGAACCGGGGCTTGCCCGGGACGGCAACCGTTCGATTGGCCGTTGGGCATACCAGCTCAGGCTTGGACGTCGCCCGGATTGTCCGGCCATGTAGATCGGCATCGGGCGATGGTCCGGCTCGGTCGCCGCACCCCTGACCAGGCTGGCCACGGGGCGAACGTCGTCATATTCGTTCAACTCCCAGTTCCAGAGGGAACTATGGAAGAGCAGCAGCAGGGAGAGGCACCAGCCCGCGAGCAGCAGGACCAGGCCGCGGCGGCGCTGCCGTTCGGCCGGGCGCAGCAGCAGCAGCCCTCCCCCCAGCAGCCCCACGCCCGCCGGCAGAACAAGAAGACTGATCCCACTCGGCAGTCCGGTCCGGGCTGTTGCGGCCGCCAGGGCCAGCAGGATCAGGCCGCCACCCAGCCAGGACCACAGGATTGGAACGAGCTGGAGAGGCGGACGGGTCTCCCGAGCCTGCAGCATCTGCGCCAGCAGCGGCCCGCAGAGCAGGGCGAACGGCAGCCAGAGCGGGTGGCTGTACCAGGGGAGCTGGGTGCGCAGCGGCAGGATCGACCCGGCGATCACCAGCTGCAGCACCAGGCACCAGCGCCCCCAGCTGCGGTGGCGCTGCCGCCAGGCGATCACCACCGCCAGGGGCCAGAGCGGCAGCCAGGGCCAGCCACCTTCCAGCACCTCGATCACCGGCACCCGCCAGCCCAGCTGGCTGCCTTCGCCCGCATCCAGCAGCACCCGCGTCACCCCGTCGCCGCCCCAGAGCCAGAGCGCATCGCTGCCGCGCCTGAGTGCATGCCAGCCGTGCCAGGCCAGCCCGGGCAGCAGGCCCACGCCAAGGGCCGCCAGCAGCGGCGCCAGCGAACGGCGCGGCCGCTCCGGATCGAGCACCAGGGCGGCCAGGCCGGCGGCCAGCACCGGCAACAGGATCGGGGCCTTCAACATCAGCAGCGCACTGCCCGCCAGGCCGGCGACCAGCCCCCAGCGCCAACCCGCTCCAGTGCGGCCGGAACGGCTGAGCAACAGTGCCCACCAGAGCAGCCCCATGGCGGTGAGCTGCGCGCCGTCCAGCATCGCCAGCCGCCCGTGGCGCGCCACCGGCAGCAGGGTGAGCAGGATCGCCGCGGTCGCCAGGGCGGCGCGGTTGTCGCCTGGCCGCAGTTGAAGCTGCACCAGGGCCCCCACCGGCACCACCAGGGAGGAAAGCACTGCCGGCACCAGCCGCACCACCCATTCCGGCGGTAGCGCCTCCGCCGGCGCCTGGCTGAGCTGGCGCCAGACGGCGATGGCGGCAGCGATCAGCACATGCAGCCCGGGCGGCTTGTTGAGGTAGGGGCTGCCCCAGATCGTGGGCAGCCAGCCTTCCGGCAGCCCCCTGTTGGCGATCTCCAGCGACACCCGCGCCACGATCCCCTCATCCCAGTCGCGCAGGGGCAGGTTGCCCAGACCCACGACAGCCAGCACCACGGCGGCCAGCCAGAGCAGCAGCAGGCCCCGCCAGGGAATGGCGCGGGGCGGGGTCTGGGGGTGCAGGGCGGTCATGGGCTCAGCCTGCCGGCCGCTCGGCCCCGGGAGCCAGCGGAATCACGAAACCGGGCCCGCTCTGGCAGCCCGGTGGCTGGTCGCAGACCCAGCGTTTCAAGCGCGTTTTGGCCTCGCCTTCGGGGAAGGGCGCATAGCTTTCGATCACCGCATAACTGCCGGCCAGGGCATCGGCGCCGTCGGCTCGCCAGGCCGCCGCATCACGCCGCATCAGCCGCTTGGGACTCACAAGCCATCCCTTGCGGTTGGCGAGATAAAGAACAGTGGGGTCGGAACCGCTCATCACCACGACTCTGGCCCCGGGCGGTGTGCGCGCCTGGATCTGCTGCGCCAGCTCCCACACCGGGGATCCGGCCACCCGCTCCCGACTCCAGTAATCCACAGCCAGCACCGTGAGGCTCACCACGACCAGCAGCGTGAGCAGTGCCCAGGCCCCCTGCCGCCCCCAGACATCGGCCTGGCGCCGCAGCCGCACCCAGCCCAGGCCCATCAGTGGGCAGGCGAACAGCATCAGCGGCAGTTGGTAATACTCATGCACCACGCTGGATTCAGGCGCCAGAGCTCCGGCCAGCAGCACGGCCACCAGCCCCACCGGCAGCACGTGCGCCTGTGGCCCCGGCAGGGCGTCGGGGGGGGCAGCGGCGCCTCGATTGGCAGCGGCGTCGCCATTCCCGCGCGGCAGCAGGCCGAGCACCAGCAACGGCACCCCCAGCACCGCCAGGTTGCGCACGGCCACCCTCAGGCCAAGGCCGAGCCAGTAGCCAGGCGCGAACAGGTCGGCCCAGCTGTAACGGTTGGCCTCGCCGCCCCAGAAGCCGAAGCTGAGGCCGCTGGCCTGCCCCAGTTTGTGGGCATGCCAGTACCAGGCCGCCGTCACCACCACCGCCGACAGGGCAAACACCCAGCTGCCTGATCGCCGGAGGATCCTCCACTGGTGGGCCTGGCCCCATAGCCATAGCAACGGCAGGCCCAGCCATACGAACGGCAGAACTTTGATCAGACAGGCGGCGGTGAAGGCCAGCCAGGAGATTCCCAGGGCTGCCAGCCTGCCGGTGCGCAGCCAGGCCAGAAAGCGCTCCAGGGCCAGAGCCGCCAGCAGCATCAGCGCCGCCTCCGGCTGCACCGTGCGCCCGTAGAACACCGAAATCGGCAGCACCGCATAGAACAGCCCGCCCCACCAGCCGGCCCGCTCCCCCACCAGCTGGCGGCCGATCCGCACCACCAGCACGATCGTGAGCAGGCTGCAGAGCACGGAGAGGCCCCGCGCCAGCCACTCCTGCACCCCGAACAGGCGGTAGAGCAGAGCAACGCTGTAGGGATACAAGGGAAATTCCGCTTCCACCACGCCGCTGCCGGCGCCGCCCCAGTCGATCTGGGGCGTGAGCAGGTTCATGCCCTGCTCGGCGAAGTTGCGAGCCATCGCCGCCGTGTCCGCCTGCCTCCAGCTGTGGATCCCGAGGACCGGGGCCTGGATCTGGATCAGCCGCAACCCGGCACCCACCAGCAGGGGAAGCCACAACGGCAGGGCCGCGCCGGGCTTGGAAGGGGAAGCTGGCGCCGCAGGGGCCATCAGCAGAGTTCTGGCGTGGGCAGGAGGCTACCGGCCCTCTTTGGCGCCGGCCTCGATGCGCGCCTCCACCGAGGCGATCGCCGCCTCGACGGCGGCGCGGGTGCCAGGGATGCGGCGCAGATCGCCGCCGAGGACGCCGGCCACATGGATCAGCCCGTCCAGCACCGGTTCGTCGTGGTGCAGGCGCGCCGCCTCGGCCACCGCCGCCGCCTGCCAGGGGCGCCAATCGGCCAGCAGCACCACGGAGCGGTAGGCGCTCGGCCATGGGTTGGCCGGTTCCACCGCCTCCAGCTGTTTGAACCAGCCTTCCGCCGCGGCCGGCCGGTTGAGCAGCACGTCCAGCAGCGCCAGTGCCCAGAGCGCCTCGCGGTCGTTGGGGTTGGCGCTGAGGCGGGCCTCCGCCCAGCGGCGCACACGTGCTTGGTAAAGGAAATGCCCGTCCAGCTGGTGTTCCGGTCCGATCGCGTCGAACACGGCACCCAGGCCGGCCGGGCCCTGCTCCAGGCCGCGGGCGAGTGTGATGAAGCGGCGATCGAACGGCACGGCCGCGGGCGCAGCGGCGCGACGTTGCCAGAGTTCGAGCTGGCGGCCCTTGGTCCACGGCCAGCTGCCCACGCGCTCGAAGCGGCCATCGCTGCGCACGCTGCGGCTCAGCTGCCTGGATTCCTTGCGCTTCGTGCCCTGGTCGCCGCTGGCCAGCAGTAGCCATTGGGCCTGCTGCAGCACCAGGGCATGCTCCCGTTTCTGCTTCCCGCTTTCCCGCCCGAGGATCTGCCCGCCCCCCAGGCGTCCGAAGGTGCTCACGTTGTGCTGGTTGACCTCAGCGGTGCTGGGGATCACAAGCACGGTGGTGGGAGCTGTGCCCACGCGTTGACGCACCGCCTCGATCGCCTCAGGCACCGGGGACTCCGCGCGCCGCTCCAGCTCGCCGACACGCTCTGAGGCGGTGGTGGCACCCGTTCCCAGCAGGCCCACCCCCAGCAGCACGGCCCCCAGCCAGGGTCCGAAGCGGGCACGGGCCGCCTGCAGCAGCACCCACCAACCCCGTGCCAGCAGCAGCACCAGCAGCGGCAGCACCGGCGCGATGTAACGCGGATCCTTGTTCGGGCTGAGGCTGGTGACCAACCAGCCGGCGAGGGCGCAACCCAGCAGCCACCCCCAGCCGGAGCCCGTGCCACCGGATTCCGTAGGCGGCCCTGAGTCCTGATCGGGCGGCTCAGCAGCAGCACCAGTAGCAGCATCAGCACGGCGTCTGCGCTGACAAAGGGACAGTGCCCCTCCGGCTGCACCGACAGCGAGCATCGGCGCACCGAGCTGGGCCGGGAAGAGCCTGGGATACCAGAAGAGGCTGGCCAGGCTCAGGGGCGATGGATCCCCTTCGGCGGCGCCCGATTCGATCACCGCCCGGTTGGTCCCGCCGAGGGTGGTGATCCAGTTGTGCTTCAGCCAGGGCAGGGCCACGGTCAGCACCAGGGCCAGGGCGGCCAGGGTCTGCAGGCGGCGCTGCGGCTGGCCCAGCCCGGCGCCCGCCGCCCACAGGCATGGCAGCAGCAGCACCAGCAGGGCGCTCTGCTTCACCAGCACCGCAGTGGCTACCGCCGCTGCCGCCACCAGCGCCTGGCTCCAGCGTCCGCCCCTCGGGGCGGGGGCGTACCAGCACCCCAGCCGCCAGAGGGCAAGCATGGCGGTGGCGGTGAGTGGAAGGTCGAGGGTGAAATCCACCCGCAGCGCTGCCAGGGCCGGCGCCAGGCACATGAGCGCGGTGGCCAGCAGGCCGAAGCGCGGCCCGCCCAGCTGCCGGCCCCAGCACGCCACCACCACCAGCAACAGCAGCTGCCAGATAGCAAGCGCCCAGCTGGCCTGATCGGGGCTGTCGCCGCTGAAGGCCATCACGCTGCCATTGACCAGGCTGGCCAGCGGGGGAATCTTCGGGGAGAGATCGAGCAGGGCGCTCCACCCTTGCCAGCCGCCGCCGGCCAGCAGTCCCAGGGCCCGGCCATGGTCCACGGCGCTGTTGAGGTATTCGGCCTGATCCCAGGCAGGAAGCCGCTGGTCGAGCTGCAGCCAGAGCCGGTCGGCGAAGGTGGCCGCCAGCCAGATCAGGCCCAGACCCAGCCACCACGGCCAGGGGCGAGACGAACGGGAAGCCAGGGTCTTCGGGCCGGGCCCCTCACTCTGGACCGGCCGCTGCTCGCCCGATGGCGGCCTGGCAAGCCATGGCGCTCACTGTCCATTGTCATTTCTGTCACATCCGGCCTGGTGGCTGCTTGAACTGCCGTGAAGATGTGGTCGGCGCATTGCGCCCCTTTTGTGTGAGGACACAATGAAACTGTTCCAGCAACTGCTGCTGGCACCTGCCGCTCTGGGGCTTCTCTCCCCGATGGCCGTGTCTGCTGCAGAGCTCAACCTCGACGGCGTCAACCAGTACGCCTCTGAGGAGCAAGTCACCAGCATCAACCAGTTCTCCGACGTTCAGCCCACTGAGTGGGCCTACCAGGCGCTCTCGAACCTGATCGAGCGCTACGGCTGCGTCGCTGGCTATCCCGACGGCACCTTCCGCGGCAAGAAAGCCCTCAGCCGCTGGGAAGCCGCTGCTCTGCTCAACGCCTGCCTCGACCGCATCACCGAGGTGACCGACGAGCTGCGCCGCCTGCTCAAGGAATTCGAAGCTGAACTGGCCGTGCTCAAGGGCCGGGTTGATGGCCTCGAAGCCAAAGTGGGCGAGCTGGAAGCCAGCCAGTTCTCCACCACCACCAAGCTGAACGGTAAGGCCACCTTCGTCGTCGGCGCCAACTCCTACAGCGGCTCCAACAACGGTCTTGTTGACTCAGCCCGCGCTCTGCAAGGCGCCACGGCCTTCAACTACGACATCCAGCTCAACTTCGATACCAGCTTCACCGGCAAGGATCTGCTGCGCACCCGCCTGCGCGCCGGCAACTTTGCTGATGGCCCTTGGTTTGGCGGCCCGGTTGTCGGTCTGAACGCCCTTGAGGCTGGTTTTGAAGAGAACTGCGGCTCCGGCGCTGACTGCGGCGACGTGGTCGCGATCAACCGCCTCTTCTACCAATTCCCCATCGGCACCGGCTTCACCGCCACCGTTGGTGGCCGTGTCCGTCAGGACGACATGCTGGCCGTCTGGCCCAGCGTGTACCCCGCTGACACCGTTCTCGACATCTTCACCTACGCCGGTGCTCCCGGTGCCTACAGCCTGAACCTGGGTGCAGGTGCCGGTCTGTGGTGGAAGAGCGGTGGCTGGACCATCAGCGCCAACTACGTCTCTGCCAACGGTGACTCGGGCAACCCGAGCGAAGGTGGCATCGGCACCTCTGGCGCGGCCCAAACGGGTACTGCCCAGATTGCTTACACCCAGCCCAACTGGGGCCTGGCTGTGGCCTACGTCTACACCACGCCTGAGGGTGGTCAGGCTGGCCTCTACAGCGGCAATGGCACCCCTCTGGCCGTCACCGGCTTCGGGCTCTCCACCTCGGTGAGCTCGGTGGGCATCAGCGGTTACTGGCAGCCCTCCAACTCCGGCTGGATCCCCTCGATCAGCGCCGGTTGGGGCATCAACGGCCACAGCGCTGACTCTGCTTCCGCTGGTTCTCTCGAGAGTGTGATCGACGGTGCTCAGACTCAGTCTTGGTACGTCGGTCTTCAGTGGAGCGATGTGTTCATCAAGGGCAACTCCCTCGGCATGGCCGTTGGTCAGCCCACCTTCCTCACGAAGTCGGGCGACGACGACACCCTTTCACCCAATGACGGCAACTATGCCTGGGAGTGGTGGTACAAGTTCCAGGTCACCGATAACATCAGCGTGACTCCTGCGATCTACTACCTGAGCGCTCCTCTCGGCCAAGATCAGAAGTTCAACAACGAATCGTTCAGCAACTTCGGCGGTATCGTCAAGACCACCTTCAAGTTCTGATTCTGCCTTCCTTCACTTGAATCCTCTCCTCTGAGCCCCTCACACATTGCTCAGGCGACTACGTCGATTCAAGTGAACCTTGACGAAGCATTCAGTTCTTTCGCCCCGCCATCTGGTGGGGCTTTTTGTTGGCTGGATTCCAGACTGGGCCCCACTTCAGGGGAGGCATGGAATGTCGCCTGGGATACATGCTCGGGTAGCTCAAGCCGGGCTATCCGCGTTGTTATTTCATACAATTTGCAGGCTTCACTACAGAAGCATCCCCTCAATTGGTGTGAGGACTCTCATGAATCGCATTCAGCACTTGTTGCTGGCTCCTGCCGCTCTTGGCCTGCTCGCCCCCGTGGCGGCTTCGGCCTCAGAACTGAACATGGATGGCGTCAATCGCTATGCCAATGTCAAGGAACAAGTCACCAGCATCAATCAGTTTTCTGATGTTCAGCCCACCGAGTGGGCCTATCAGGCGCTCTCGAACCTGATCGAGCGCTACGGCTGCGTCGCTGGCTATCCCGACGGCACCTTCCGCGGCAAGCAGGCCCTCAGCCGCTGGGAAGCCGCCGCTCTGCTCAACGCCTGCCTCGATCGCATCACCGAGGTGACCGACGAGCTGCGCCGCCTGCTCAAGGAATTCGAAGCCGAACTGGCCGTGCTCAAGGGCCGGGTGGATGGCCTCGAAGCCAAGGTGGGTGAGCTGGAAGCTACCCAGTTCTCCACCACCACCAAGCTCCAGGGTCAAGCCACCTTCGTGCTGGGTGCTGTCAACGCCGGTGGCAACAGCACGAGTGGGCGCTTCAGGACATCCTCAATCACCAGTGGCAATGACAGCGAGAACTACAACGCTCGCTTCGGTGCCACCACCTTCAACTATGACGTTCGCCTGAACTTCATCACCAGCTTCACGGGGAAAGATCAGCTCTATACCCGCCTGCGCTCCGGCAACTTCAACAACGCCTTTAATGGCAACGGTGTCAACCTCACCGCTCTGGACATCGCCAGCAACGGCTTTGGCCAGACGAGCTGCACCGGCAACCGGAACTGCTCTGATGTGGTTGGCATCGACCGTCTCTGGTATCGCTTCCCTGTTGGTCGCGACGTAGCGATCACCGTTGGTCCCAAGGCCCGGAACACCGAAATGCTGGCGGTCACTCCGTCGGTGTACGGCAAGGGCGACAAGATCCTTGATCTCTTCACCCTCCACGGCGCTCCCGGCGTCTACAACAAGGCCACTGGTGCCGCTGCAGGTATCACCTGGCGGCAGAACGTTCCCAAGGGCAAAGGCCGCTTCAGCGCCGGCGCCAGCTATGTGGCGCAGCAGGGAGATTCGGGCACTTCGTTCGATGGCAACCCCTTCAGCTGCTCCAGCGATGAAGGTGGCATCGGCACCGATTGCGCCCGCGGCAACTTCCTCGCCCAGCTGAACTACACCACCCCACAGTGGAACATCTCAGCGGCCTACCGCTACGGCCAAGCGGCCACCAACTTCCGTCGCGGCACCAACTTCGCCGCTTCCAACAGCTGGTTCCTGGCCAACGGTGATTCCAACAGCGTGGCAGTCAACGCCTATTGGCAGCCCAAGAAGAGCGGTTTCATCCCCTCCATCAGCATTGGTTGGGGTCTCAACAGCCTCTCCGGCAACGAGACCCAAGCCAGCGGCGTTGAGTTCGCTTCCCCCTTCGTGAGCGAGTCGCAAAGCTGGTTCGTCGGCCTGGAATGGTCTGATGTGTTCGCCAAGGGCAACGCCGCCGGTATGGCCGTGGGCCAGCCGGTGTTCGCCACCCAGCTGAAGTCCGGCACCACCAAGGGCCTTGAAACCACCCCGAACGACGGCAACTACGTCTGGGAATGGTGGTACAAGTTCCAGGTGACCGACAACATCTCCGTCACCCCGGCGATCTTCTACCTCAGCCGCCCGCTCGGCCAGCAAACCGGCGCCGACCAGACCTTCAACGTGTTCGGCGGCCTCGTGCAGACCACCTTCCGTTTCTGAAGACCGGCACTCGGTTCAACCTGCCCTCACACACCACCTCACGGCCTCCCGGAAACGGGGGGCCTTTTTTCGCGTTTCCGCCCTCGGCGTGGAGATGATGGCTCCGCTACCGGGCTGTTGGATGGCCGCTTCCCCCACCTCCGCTAACCCTTATGCCGTGCTCGGCGTTGGCGTTCAGGCCAGCGCGGCGGAGATCAAGGCGGCTTATCGCCAGTTGGTGAAGCAGCACCATCCCGATGCGGGAGGCGATGCGGCCACGATCGTGGCGCTCAATGCCGCCTGGGAGGTGCTGGGAGACCATGAGCGTCGCCGGCTTTACGACAGCACTCACAGCCCGGCCCTCGGGGATGGAGGGCCGCCGCCAGCGCGAGGTGCGCGTGTGCAGACCCCAGCCGCAGGCAGCAGGGGCGCGGCCCGTGACGGGGAGTTGCTGGTGTGGCTGCAACGGGTGTATGCGCCGATCGATCGTCTGCTGGGGCAGGTGATCCTGGCCTTCCC
Organism: Cyanobium sp. ULC065; assembly: GCF_977927515.1. Next base: position 853,772 of record NZ_OZ376393.1, read on the forward strand.
GGCTGAGCTGCGCGCCCTCGCGGCCGATCCCTACGACGACGTGCTGATGGAGGCGTTCTGCGCCTTCCTGGAGCAAAGCAAGGCCAAGCTCGACAGAGTACAGACGCTCTACAGGTCCATGGCCTGCCCGTCGGCGGCCAAGGGTTTTGGCCTCAGCCTCTACCACTGCCTGAGCCAGGTGGAAGATGCCTTGGCGGAACTGGAGCGCTACACGCTCGGCTACGTGGACAGCTACCTCCACGACGGTCGCGAGATGCTACGGGAGGCCAAGCAACGTCGCTCCCTCATGAAGGAGGAGCGGCGCCGGCTGGATCTCTGAACCGGCTGGATCTCTGAAACGGTTCAGCAGGCTTCGAGCTGATCGAGCCGCAGCCACACGTCGGGAACAGGCAGGCGCCAGCGCAGTTGGGCGTAATCGCCTTTCACGGCGAGCACTTCGCCGGGACCCTCGAACAGGTAGGCCGGTGGCTGGGGATCGCTGGCCGCCGCTTCCAGGCTGCTGGCATAGCGCGCCGCGCTCACCTTGACCAGGCTGCCTTTCTTGATCGGTGCGGGCTTCGTCGGTGCGGGTGCAGTGTCAGCCATCACGACAGTGATCGATGCGCGCAGGTTAGTGCCCCTCTTCGGTCGCCTTTGCCACCGGTGCCAGCCCTACCGTTGATCAACGTGCGTCCTCCCTGCTGTGCGGCTGTTTCTGCTCGGATGTACCGGCTTCATCGGTCGTGAACTGGTGCCCCTGCTGCAGCGGGAAGGGCACAGCTGCACGCTGCTCAGCCGTCAGCCGGCCAGCTCTTGCGCCAGTGGCCTAGGGCCTCCGGATGTGGCCCGGCTGCAGGGGGATCCTGCTGAGCCGGCCACCTGGAGGCGCCCCGAAGTAATCGAGGCTCTGGCGGTTGCCGAAGGGGTGGTGAACCTGGCCGGTGAGCCGATCGCCGACCACCGCTGGACGCCACAACACCGCCAGCGTCTGCTCGACAGCAGGCTGGTGACCACCACAGAGCTGGTTGAGGCCATGGGCCATCTGGGCACCCCGCCCCGCGTGCTGGTGAACGGTTCAGCCGTGGGCTACTACGGCAGCAGCCCGAGCGGAAGTTTCACCGAAGCCTCACCACCGGCGGCTGATTTCCTCGGCCAGCTCTGCGCCCAGTGGGAGGCAGCGGCTGATCGAGCCGCAGTGGGCATCCGCGTGGTGAAGCTGCGCATCGGCATCGTGCTCGGCGCTGACGGCGGCGCCCTCGGCAAGATGCTGCCGGTGTTCCGCACCGGCTTCGGGGGGCCCGTGGGTTCGGGCCGCCAATGGATGAGCTGGATCGAGCGCACCGACCTCTGCCGGTTGATCGCCGCCGCCCTGGTGGACCCGGCCTATGTGGGGGCTTACAACGCCGTGGCGCCCACGCCGGTGACCATGCAGTCCTTCGCCACCAGCCTCGGGGACGTGCTGGGTCGCCCGAGCCTGCTGCCGGTGCCGGCCCCGGTTCTGCAGCTCATGCTCGGCGATGGCGCCAAGGTGGTGCTGGAGGGCCAGCATGTGGTGCCCGAACGCCTGCAGCAGCAGGGATTCAGCTTCCACTATCCGGATGTTGCCGCTGCGCTCGCCGCTGCCACCAGCCCAGGATCCCGCTGAGCACGGCCGCCGCCATCAGCAGCCCGATCGCCGGGGTGAACAGGGGCTCCCACAGCTGCTGAAACAGCTTCAGGGGGGCGTCGACGCTGCGGCTGTGCAGGGCGATCGCCAGGCCGAACCACACCGCTCCGGCGATCACCAGAAACACATTGGCCACCAGGAGGCTGTCGAGCCAGCCCTTCAGGCGAACGCTCAGGGATTGCGGCTCAGACATCGCTTAACACCGCATGGATCTCTCGGGCCATCCTGGCAGCGCCCCCGGGACCCCCGATACGTTCGTGGCCATTGCGGCGACAGCGTTCTGAAAAGGCAGGATCCGCAAGGGCGGAGAGCAGGCCGGTGGCCAGTTCCGCCGTGCCGGCCAGGCTGTCTTCCGAACCGGGCTCGCCATCGCTGCAGGCCAGTGACGAGCCCAGCAGCCGGCGTTGCGCCTCGGCGAAGCTGACCGTGAATTGCGGTCCGTGGCCCACCAGCTGCAGCACCGGTTTGCCCAGACCCACGGCCTGTTCGGCTGCCGTGCCTGTCATCGAGAGCAGCAGATCGCTCTGCTGAACCACCGCCGCGAAGCCCCCCCACACCAGGTGCAGCACGAGCGGGCCCCGTTCCAGCCGATCGCCCTGCAGGGTCCACCCCAGCGGGGCGGCGCAGCGGCCCACCAGCTCCCGGTGAAGATCCTTCACCAGCGCCGCCACCAGCTCCAGCCGCTGCTGTTGCTGCCAGGACGGCGGCAGCCGCACCAGCACCTTCAACATGAGCTCCAGATTGCGCAGCGCTTCCGGCAGCCGGCTTCCAGGTAGAAGCCCCAGCAGCCTGGCCCCGGGGCTGCAGTGCGGCTCCAACGGCTGCAGCGGGGGCGCCGGCTCCCGCGCCCGGTCCAGGAATGGATTGCCAAGAAAGTGCACCGGGCGGCCCAGCTGGGCCGTGAGGTCAGTGGCGGTGAGGCTGTCGCGGCTGTACACCCGCTGGAAGCGGCCGCTGCGCATGCACCAGCCGCAGGGCCAAGGCAGGCGCAGACGCCCTTCGTAATGGCTGGAGTAGGCCACCAGATAGGTGACCACCGGCCGGCAGCTCAGCCAGGCTGCCACCACCGGCAGCACATCGCCGATCACCACGACCAGATCGAAGTGCCGCGCCTGGCAGAGGAAAAGGGCAAGGCGCCTGAGCACGTAGCTCACCTGCCCCTGCAGCAATTCCGTGAGGCGGCCCGCCAGGCTTGTGTAGCCCAGCCCGCCGGTGCTGTAGGTGCGGGTGCGGCCCAGCACCTGTATCCCCGCCTGCCGGTAAGCGTTCCCGTGGCCCACCAGGGGCAGCGCCGCCACTTCGGCCCCATGCGCCACCAGTTCCTGGCCGATCAGGCTGCCGCTGAGATCTTCCCCATGCCCATTGCTGATCAGCAGGACGCGTTTCGGGAGCATGGCTGGGGCCGGCACCGTCCCGATCACCCCTTCAGCCAGGCGCTGACTTTCTCCAGAGAAGTCCAGCCGGGACGACGCCGCAGGCCATCGGTGATCGATTCCTGCAGCTCCTCACCCAGCTCCGGCGCCACCGCCGTGACCCTGAGCACCATGTCGATGTGCTCGCGCACGCCTTTGGCGCCGGTTTCGAGCATGGCGACTGAGAGGTTCACGCGTGACTGTGGATCCTGCGGGTTGAGCTTCACGGCCGTACGCGCCGACCGCAGCGCCGCCACGGGCTGATCGTCGAGCAGCTGCAGCCAGGCCAGGCAGGTCCACCCTGCGGCCAGCCGTGGGGCGGCGGCCGTGATCGCCTGGAACTCGGGGATCAGATCGGCGGGCTCGGCACCTTCCTGATAGCGGCGGATGGCCTGCTCGAAGGCGGATTCGGTGGAAGCGTCCGTGGCCATCGTGGACACTGCGGCGAGGTAGAGCCCCTCAGATTCCCACGGCATGGAGCAGTAGCTCAGCCCCGCAGGAGGCCTGCAGGTCGTGGTGCCGGAGGTCGGTTCCGTGTGCTGTGGTCAGGCCGTGCCATCAAGCCGCTGGCTCAGACCGCGAAGGAGCTGCCGCAGCCACAGGTCTGGCTGGCGTTGGGGTTCGTGAAGTTGAAGCCACCACCGATCAGAGCGGAGCTGAAATCCAGCTGCATGCCATAGATGTACAGAAGGCTCTTTGGATCACACACCACGCGGAAGCTGGGGGCTCCATTGGGTTCGTAGGTATACACCTCATCGTCGGCGCGGATGCCGGCGGCTTCGATGAAATCCATGGTGTAGCTCATGCCGCTGCAGCCACCGGAGCGCACGCCTACCCGCAGCAGCTTCTCCTCACCCTGTTGCCGCATCAACGTGGCCAGCTGCAGCATGGCCGGGGCGGTGATCAGGATCCCCTTGCCATCGCGGCCGGTGTGGGTGAGGGGAGCGGCTGGGGCCGCTGGGGTGGAGCTGCTCATGGGCGGAGCCTGGGGGAAAGGGAAACGTCGTGCGATCACTCTATGGAGGGTGGCCGGTTTTCGAAGCCCCGTCCCGCTGACGCCCGGGCCGCCGCAGCCCTGGCGGGAGCGGCCATCCGAACGCCGCCGCCCACTCCGGCTCCATAGAGTCGCCGGGTACGGGAGGTCAAGGGTGCGGGTCGCCATCGTGGGTTCGGGTCTGGCCGGTCTGGCGGCTGCAGTGGATCTCTGCGACGCCGGCCACCAGGTGGACCTCTACGAGGCGCGGGCTTTCGTGGGCGGCAAGGTGGGCAGCTGGGAAGACGCGGGCGGCAACCACATCGAGATGGGGCTGCACGTGTTCTTCTTCAACTACGCCAACCTCTTCGCCTTGATGCGCAAGGTGGGGGCCTTCGAGAACCTGCTGCCCAAGGAGCACACCCATCTGTTCGTCAACAAGGGCGGCGACCTCCGCGCGCTCGATTTCCGTTTCCCCGTAGGGGCTCCCTTCAACGGCCTCAAGGCCTTCTTCACCACACCGCAGCTCGACTGGATCGACAAGCTGCGCAATGCCCTGGCCCTTGGCACCAGCCCGATCGTGCGGGGCCTGGTGGATCCCGACGGCGCCATGGGTGTGATCCGGGCGCTGGATCGCATGAGCTTCCGCGACTGGTTCGTCGGCCATGGCGGCAGCCCGAAGAGCATCGAGCGGATGTGGGATCCGATCGCCTACGCGCTCGGTTTCATCGACTGCGCCTCGATCTCGGCCCGGTGCATGCTCACCATCTTTCTGATGTTCGCCACCCGCACCGAGGCCTCCAAGCTCAACCTGCTGAAGGGCTCGCCGCACCGTTGGCTGCATCAGCCGATCCTCGACTACATCGTTGCCCGCGGCGCCAGGCTCCACCTGCGTCACCGGGTGCTGGAGCTCTGCACCAGCGACGGAGCCAACGCTGAGGGGCAGAACAGCCCTGCCACGGCGGCGCCGCAGGTCACGGGTCTGCGGTTGGGCACGCCCGAGGGAGAGATCCACGTGGAAGCCGATGCCTACCTGGCCGCCTGCGATGTGCCGGGCATCCAGAAACTGCTGCCCAGCGCCTGGCGCCGCTACGAGCAGTTCGACAACATCTACAGGCTGGAGGCCGTGCCGGTGGCCACCGTGCAGCTGCGCTACGACGGCTGGGTGACCGAACTGGGGGACGGCGAAGCCCAGACTGCCGCCCGCTCCGATCTTCAGCACCCCAGCGGGCTGAACAACCTGCTGTACACCGCAGACGCCGATTTCAGCTGCTTCGCCGATCTTGCCCTGGCCAGCCCTGCCGACTACCGCCGCGAAGGCCAGGGCTCCCTGCTGCAGTGCGTGCTCACTCCGGGAGATCCCTGGATCGCCAAGAGCAACGAGACGATCGTGGCGGCCGTCGATGCCCAGGTGCGGGAGTTGTTTCCGTCCGCCAGCCAACTCACGCTGCTGTGGAGCAATGTGGTCAAACTGGCCCAATCGCTCTACCGGGAGGCTCCTGGCATGGAACCGTTCAGGCCTGAGCAACGCACGCCGGTGAGCAACTTCTTCCTGGCCGGCAGCTACACCAAGCAGGATTACATCGATTCGATGGAGGGGGCCACCATGAGCGGTCGCCTGGCGGCCGGGGTGATTCTTGGTCAGCCGGTGGCTATGGCGTCCATCGGCGCGGCGGCCTGACGATCATGGGCCGTTGGCTGGAGCACAGCGTCACCACGGAGATCAAGGCCCCGGTGCAGCGGGTCTGGGAGGTATGGAGTGATTTGGAGGCCATGCCCCGCTGGATGCGCTGGATCGAGTCGGTGGTCACCCTCGACGATCCGGACATCACCGATTGGACCCTGGCAGCCCAGGGCTTCCGCTTCCACTGGAAGGCCCGCATCTCCCAGCGTGTCGAGGCCCAGCAACTGCACTGGGAATCGGTGGGGGGGCTTCCCACAAAAGGCGCCGTTCGCTTTTATCCTCAGGGCGATTCGCTCACTGTCGTCAGACTGACGGTGAGCTACGAACTCCCTGGGGTGCTCGCACCACTGATGGAGCCTTCCATCCTTGGTGGCATCGTCACCAAGGAATTGCAGGCCAATCTCGATCGCTTCAGGGATCTTGTTGAGCGTGGAAACGATGGCCAGTCCTGATCAGCTTTCCGCTTCCGGTCCCTGCTTCGGGGCTTGCCGTTTGTCCAATAAGCCTGGGAAGACGTTCCTGGCTTCGGCAGCCCTGCTGCTGCTTTCCAGCTTGATGGGGTGCGGCGGCGCGCCCGAGGCGAGTGCACCGCCTCCGCCGCCTCCCGCCCCGGCACCAGCGGCCCAACCCGCCGCGGCCGCAGCCGCCCCTGGTGCTGCGCCTGCTCCCACGGCGGGAGCAGGCGTGCTCGCCGGCCTCACCCCCCTGCCCAGCAGGCAACAGGTGCTGGCGGCTGCTCCAGCCGATCGCGCTGATCCCTTCGCCCCGGTGATCCGGCCCCGGCCCACGGGAGCGGCCGCTGCTGCCGGCGGTGATCCCTCCCGGCCGGCCGCTCCGGCGCCCCTGCGCCTTCCCGATGATTTTCGCTTCAGCGGTGTGATTGCCATTTCGGGTGTGCCCCAGGCCCTGGTTCAGCGCTCTGAACAGAGCGGCACCGTGGTGGTCGGTGACCAAGGCGGTCGCTCCACGCGCCTGCTTCCCAACGGCTGGGTTGTCACCTCCATCGATGTCCAGAACGGCAGCCTGCGCATGCGGCAGGGCAAGCAGACGATCAGCGCAGCGCTCAGGCCCTCCTGAACGGTCCGCTGATCCCCGCCACGCAGGCGCGCACCAGCCCCTGAAGGTCATGGGGGTCAGCTTCCGCATCGACCCGGCCCAGCAGCTCCAGGCAGCGGGCACTGGTCTGGGGACCGATCGAGATCAGGGCGACCCCCACCAGAACCTCCCGCCACGCGTCGCCGAAGCTGTGCTGCAGCAGCGCGCAGGTGTGCTGGACGGTCTTGCCGCTGCTGAACGTGAGGGCATCCACCTGGCCGGCCCGCAGGGCGGCTGCCGTCGCCAGGGGCAGTTCCTGCGGACAGCGCGATTCGTAGGCCGGCACCTCGACCACGCGGGCGCCGGCGGCGGCGAAGGCGTCGCCCAGGATGGTCCGGCCGCCGCTCTGCACCCGGGGCAGCAGCAGCCGCAAGCCCCAGCCTGAAACGGGGAAATGCTCGATCAGGCTGTCGGCCACGAAGGCCGGCGGCACGAAATCGGCCGGGGTACCGAGCCGTTCCAGCCGGCTGGCTGTTGAGGCCCCCACGGCGGCGATCTTCACGCCCCGGGGCCGGTCCGCCAGGTTGCTGCCGATCCGCTCCAGCCGCGCCTCCACCGCCTCCACGCCGTTGGCACTGGAGAACACCAGCCAATGGAAGTCTTCGAGTTCGGCCAGGGCGTCGTCCAGGGGGCCCCAACTGTCCGGTGGGCCGATCACCAGCGCCGGCAGGTCGAACACCCGGGCGCCGGCTGCCTCGAACAACCGGCGCGCTTCTCCCAGCTGGCTGGCCGCGCGGGTGACGACCACGCAGCGCTGCTGCAGCGGCGGCGACGTCATGGGCGGTGGTGTCAGCGGCTCCGGCACGGCTCAGCCCTCCAGCTTCACGATGGCGCCGGCCTGCTGGCGCAGCCGGTCGGCTTCTTCAGCGCGGCCCTGCTGGCGCAACAGGCTGATGGCTGTGCGGAAACTGCCGCGCGCCGCCTCGATGTTGCCACCCAGCAGCTGGGCGGCTGCCAGGTTCTGGTGGGTTTCGGCGTGGTCAGGGGCGAGCTGGCGGGCCGCCTCGTAGGCCTCGAGGGCACCGGCGATGTCTCCCTGGCGCCGGCGGACCAGACCAAGGTTGTACCAACCCAGCGCCACCTCGGGACACAGTCGCACCGCCGCGTCACAGAGACGGTTGGCCTCCTCCAGCGCACCGCGTTGCACCAGAAGGGCAGCAAGGTTCAGCCGCGCCGCCAGGCTGAGGCGGGGGTTGAGGCCGAGGGCCAGGGCCTCCTGGTAGAGCTGCTCGGACCGCGCCGGTGTGGTGCTGGCGTGGCCGATGCCCAGATGCAGCAGCAGCTCGTAGCGCTCTACGCGGGCCGAGGCGGGGCAGTGGGCGAGGGCCGCCTCCAGCAGGGCGAGGCCCCGCTCCCGGTTCCCTTCACTGATCTCCAGGCCGCCCAGTTTGGCGCTGGCATAGGGATCGTTGGGCGTCGCGATCAGCTCCTGCTCCATCGCCTGGCGCAGGCGCTCCGCCTTGCGGCCGGCCAGCAGCAGATCGGGGCGGTAGCCGTCATGCACCAGGCAGGGCTGGGAGCAATCGGCGATGCGCCAGTGGGGTTCGGCCGTCAGCACCGCCGCCACGCTGTCGTCGACCATCGCGTGATACGCCTTGCTCCAGCGGATGCCTGGATGGCGGCGGAACAGGCGGCTCACGTTCGAATAGGGCGACTGCCGGGCGCCCCGCTCGTAGCGCAGCAGGTTGATCAGCAGCACGTCCGGCTGGGCCATCAGCGCCTTGAGGGCCGGCCGCGCTTCCGGCAGCAGCTGCTCATCGGCGTCCAGCACCAGCACCCAGTCGCCCTGCACCAGTTCAAGGGCCGCGTTGCGCGCCGGAGCGAAGTCGCCCGGCCAGGGCAGCGCATGCACGGTCGCCCCCTGCTGCCGGGCGATGGCCACCGTGTCGTCGCTGGAGCCGGTGTCCACCACCACTATCTCCTGCACGAAGCCCGCCACCGAGTCGAGGCAGGCCGCCAGCCGCTCGGCCTCGTCCCGCACGATCATCGACAGGCTGAGCATGGGAGCGGCTCGGGTCTGGGTGCGAGGCTAGTGCCCCTCCCTTACGGGTTCAGTCGGTGAAGCCCCCCTCCAGGGCGCTTCGCGGCAGGCCCAACTGCTCCAGCAGCTGGGCCTGGGCCAGGGGCATCTGGGCCAGGCTCAAGCCGGCCGGGAGGTCGGGCGGCAGCAGGGGCTGCAGAGTTTCCCAGAGGTAGGGGCTGCCGTAGACCGCCAGGCCGGCCAGGCGGGAGGCCGCCAGCAGTTGCCGCACCACGGCGGCCCAGTTTTCCTCGCCGCCTGCGCTGCCCCGGAAGGGATTGCCCCGCACGAACAGCTGGAGCAGCACCGGCCCCTGGGGCAGCCGCTCGATCGCCAGCGGCGCTTCCGGGTCGGCGCGCCAGGGACTCGGGGCGCGGCCATCGATCAGCACCGGCGCGTAGCCCTTGCCCAGCGGGCGCTGCAGCGCCGGCGCCAGTACGGGCAGGAAGGGATTGGCCAGGGCGCTGTCGACCCGGATCAGGTTGACACCGGGCCCCGGCGGCAGGCCGCTGGGCCCCTGGCTGCCGGTGCTGAGCTGCACCAGCTCTCGGCTGAGCTCCAGATCCTCTGCCGTTTCCAGATGAGCCACCGCGTGGGCGAGCTGGAGCAGGGGCCTGGCTGCCATCGGGTTGTCAGCGGCTGTGACCGGCGGGCGCAGGCGGGCCAGCGCGGCGTCACGCCGGTGCAGGCTCTGGGTGAGCCGCGTCAGGCCGATCCGGCCGCTGCTGAGGGCCGCCACCAGCGCATCGATCGCGGTGTGGGCATCGGCCGGCATGAGTAGCAGGTCGGCTCCGGCTTCAAAGGCCAGCACCGCCGCTTCCCCCGCTCCCCAGCGCGCCGCGATCGCCTCCATCACCAGGGCGTCGGTCACCACCAGACCACCGAAGCCGAGATCCACGCGCAGCAGGCCCTCGAGCACCGGGGCCGAGAGAGTGCCAGGGCGTTCGGGGTCCAGGTCGCTCAGCTGGAGGTGCGCGGTCATCACCGCGCCCACACCGGCGGCGATGGCGGCGCGGAAGGGCGGCAGCTCGATCGCCTCCAACCGCTGGCGGTCGTGGGGGAGCACCGGCAGAGCCAGGTGCGAATCCACAAGGGTGTCGCCGTGGCCGGGGAAGTGCTTGGCACAGCAGAGCACTCCTTCCGCCTGCGCCGCCCCCACAAAGGCGGCGGCCAGGGCTCCTGCCGTGGCGGGATCCTCCCCCCAGGCCCGCACGTTGATCACCGGATTGGCGGGATTGTTGTTGACATCGCAGACGGGGGCCAGCAGCCAGTTCAGGCCCAGGGCGCGCGCCTGGCGGGCTGTGCAGCGGCCATAGCGGCCAGCCAGCAGCAGCGCCTGCTCCGGGGCGCTGGCGAACAGGCGACCGAGTGCCAGCGGAGGAACCAGCCAGGTGGCGCCCTCGAACCGCTGCCCCACCCCCTCTTCCACATCGGCGCAGAGCAGGAGGGGATGGCGGGCCCAGCCGCTTAGCTGCTCTGTGCGCAGGCGCAGTTCCGCGGCGCTGCCGCCCAGCAGGATCACGCCGCCCACACCGGCGGCAAGCAGGTCCTTCAGCTCGCCGTTGGGAAGCTCCCAGCGGGGATAGCGGCGCTGGCCGTCGCTGAGATGGCCGCTGCCGCGCACCACCAGCAGGCGGGCGACCTGCTCCCGCAGGCCGGGGGAAGGGGCCTCAGTCACCCCGGTCGTCGGCGTCGCTGCCGCCGGACACCGCATCGCCGCTGATCGGTTCCTGATCGCTGCCTGGGGGCACCTCGCCCCGCCGCTCCCGTTCGCGTCCCAGTTCATTGAGCAGACCGAGCACCGTGGTGCCCCGCTCCAGGCCCCGGTCGAGATGGAACACCACCTCAGGCGTGCGGCGCATCTTCAGGCGACGGCCCAGCTCGCCTTTCACATAGGCGCTGGCGGAGCGCAGGCCCTCCATGGCTTGTTCGCGATCGGCGTCGCTGCCGTAGATGCTCACGAAGATCTTGCAGTGCTGAAGATCGCCGGCCACGTCCACATTGGTGACGCTCACCATGCCCAGCGACACCCGCTCGTCCTTGATGCCGTTCACGAGCAGCTCGCTGATCTCACGCCGGATCAGAGCTGCGACCCGCTCGACCCGTCGGGTCTGTGCCATTGCTAAGCCAGTGGTGCTGAGCCAACCATCGCACGCAGCACCAGCGAAAGGCTCACCAGCCCACTCACCAGCGCCCCCACCAGCGCCACGGCGGTGACCGGGTTGCTGCGCCGCCGGGCCAGCGGTTCAAGCACCGAGTTGAACACCCCGAGGCTGAAGGCGATCAGATAACGCGGGTAGCGCGTGACGTTGAGGAAGAACTCTTTCATGGGGCAGGCCTTGGAACGATGGTGAGGAGCAGGGGCGCGGGGTGCGGGGCAGTGAGGCGCGGGCCTGGGCCTGGCTCAGGGGGTGCTGAAGCCGAAGCCGACGCACCCATCTGCACGCGGGTCTCGTTTCGATGGCTACTCTGCCGCCACCGGGTCAGGGCCGCCGATGCTGGAACTTCACCAGTTCAGACATTCCGCCTTCTGCGAGAAGGTGCGGCTGATTCTGGCCGCCAAACGGCTGGACTACACCGTGGTCGAGGTCACGCCGGGCTTCGGCCAGCTGGCCCTGTTCCGCCTCTCTGGCCAGCGCCAGGTTCCGGTGCTGGTGGACGGCACTGAGGTGATTGCCGATTCCTCCGCGATCGCTCTGCATCTGGAGGCCCACTACCCCACGCCCTCACTGCTGCCGGTAGACCCCCGCGCCCGCGCCCAGGTGCTGCTGCTCGAAGACTGGGCCGATACGGCGCTGGCGGCCGGAGGCCGCATGGCCCTCCTGCAGGCGATGGGCACCGACAGCGTGGTGCGCGGCGCCCTGTTGCCCGACGCCACCCCGGCCCCCCTGCGCTCCCTGCTGGGTGCCCTGCCGGCGGATCTGTTCGCCGGCGTCGGCGAGGTGATGGGCCGCTCGGAGCGCCAGCAACTGCAGACCAACCTTGAGCAACTGGCGGCGCTGGTGAGCCGCCACCCTTACCTGATCGGCGATCAGCTCTCGCTGGCCGATCTGGCGGTGGCGGCCCAGTTGTCGTTGCTGCTGTTTCCCGCCAGCGCCGGTGCGCCGCTGGCGGGCCGCGGCGTCGCCGGTGTGGCGGACCATCCCCTGCTGGAGGGGCTGTTCCGCTGGCGTGACGCCATCTACGCCGAGGTGGGTCGGCAGCCTGAACCGGTCAACTCACCTGACCCTCAGACGCCGGCAGCGGCGTCGTAGGAATCCGCTGCAGATCCAGGCTGAAGCGGTGGGTGCTGAGCGGCACGGCCGCCAGCCCGTCCTCCGGCGAGGGGTAGGTGGCCTGCCACTGCAGCGCGCGTAAGCGGCCTGGCTGATCGAACCCTGCGCTGCTCGCGGTGCCGCTGGGCCCAGGACCTGACGGGAGCGCAGCCAGCTCGTAGCGGGTGAGGGTTTCCACCCGGCTGATCCGGGTGCCGCCGGGGCCATGCACCACCTGCAGGGCCAGCTCATCGGCGATGAAAGGGTCGCCAGCTGCCGCCTCGGTCCGCCGCCCCACCACCGTGGATTCCAGTGACAGATCGCCTTGCAGAGTGGCGAGCTGCCGGTTGGGGTTGGCCGGGTCGTTGGCCACGGTCAGCAACTGGGGTCCCAGCAGCGCCTTGCCCACCTGGGCGGCATTGAAGGCCCGATCCCCCACCAGCTCGCCGCGCCGGTTGCGCGCGAAGCGCACCCGATACGTCAGTGGAGCAATGCTGCCGGGCGCCACCTCCTCGCTGCGCACCTCCCAGGTGCCTTCAAAGACGTCGGGGTACACCAGGTCGCGGCGGCCGGGGCGCGGCAACGGCGCCGGCAGGCTCCACTCGGGCCAGTCGGCCAGCCGTTCCGCCAGCACTCCACCCCCGGCAGGGTTCAAACCCGTCCCCGCGTCCAGCCCCAAGGCAGCAACCGGGGGCCAGATCGCCAGCAGCACCGCCAGGATGGGGCCCATCAGTGCGGCTGCCATGTCCGATCCCCTGCTGCGCGAACTCGATCATTACGTGGTGCTGGAGCCGTCCGCTGCGGAAACCTGTCTCACGGCCGCTGAAACGCTGCGTTGGCTGGAGACCACCCTGGCCGCCATGGCCACACCACCGGCCGAGCTCGCCCACCTGCCCAGTGATGCGGCCCGCGCCCAGCGCCTGCTCGACACCGCCTGCGAGCTGGAGGTGGAGCCGGGCGTGGCTGTGCAATGGTTCGCGGTGCGGCTGGAGGCACCCAGCCGCCCGGACTGAGTCCCCCGGGTTCAGGAGGCCGGATCTGACGGACCCTCAGGTGCTTCCGGCGGCTGCGGCGGCTCCTTGAGCACAGCGGGAAGGGCCGCCAGCAGCTGGTCGGCCACGGTCTGCGGCGCGCGGCCGTCCTGCAGCACCTGCAGATCGGCCTCGGCATAGAGCGGCCGGCGCTGCTGCAGCAACTCCCGCAGCCGAGCGCTCGGATCCACGCTCTGCATCAGCGGGCGGGGGGTGGGATCGGCGGCGAGCCTCTCCAGCAGCAGTCCTTCAGGGGCATCGAGCCACACCACCACGCCTTGCCGCAGCTGTCCCCAGTTGGCCGGCCGTGTCACCACCCCACCGCCGGTGGCCACCACCAGCGAGTGCCAGCTGGCGATGCTGCCGAGCACCTGCGTTTCCAGCTGTCTGAACCCTTCTTCTCCATCGGTTTCGAACACCGCGGCGATCGAGCGTCCGGCCGCTGCCTCGATCACCTGGTCGGCGTCGATGAAGCGGTAGCCGAGCGCTTCGGCCAGGGGCCGGCCGACGGAACTCTTGCCCGCCCCCATCATCCCGATCAGGTAGATGTTCATGCCGCTGAGCCGTTTCCTCAGGGCCTGGTGCGGATGCGCAGGGGAGGCGGACATGGTGAGGAGTTGGAACGATGCAGGGAGGAGATCCCTAGGATGACTCCTGAGGCTTTCCGGTGATGACGGCACCTGCCACCAGATCCCAGCGCCATGGCCGCGGCCGCGGCTGCGTGATCACCCGCAGGGCCACCTTCAGTGCCAGCCATCTGTATTCGCTGCCTGAACTCACGCCCGAGCAGAACCAGGAGCGCTTCGGCCGCTGCAGCCTGGCTCCCGGCCATGGCCACAACTACGAATTGATCGTGGCGATGGCTGGCCCGCTCGATGGTGACGGCATGGTGCTCAACCTCTCCGAGGTGAAGCACGCCATCCGGCGTGAGGTCACCGATGCGCTCGATTTCCGGTTCCTCAACGCGTGCTGGCCGGAGTTCGATCTGCGCCGGCCCGAGGGCCGCCTGCCCACCACCGAAGCCCTCTGCCAGGTGATCTGGCAGCGGCTGGCTCCCCACCTCCCCGTGGTGGGTCTGCGCCTCTACGAGCAATCCAACCTCTGGGCCGATGTCCTCGGCGATTCCATGGAAGCCTTCCTCTCGATCCGCACCCACTTCGCCGCAGCCCACCGTCTGGCCCGGCCCGAGCTCTCGATGGCTGAAAACGAAGCCATCTACGGCAAGTGCGCCCGCCCGCACGGCCATGGCCACAACTACCTGCTCGACATCACCGTGCGCGGCGCGATCGATCCCCGCACCGGCATGGTCTGCGATCTGGCCGAGCTGCAGCGGTTGGTGAATGACCTGGTGGTCGAGCCCTTCGACCACACCTTCCTCAACAAGGATGTGCCCCATTTCGCCGACTGCGTGCCCACCGCCGAGAACATCGCGCTGCACATCGCCGATCTGCTGAGCGCTCCCGTTTCCGCCACCGGTGCCACGCTCCACAAGGTGCGGCTGCAGGAGAGCCCCAACAACGCTGCCGAGGTCTATGCCGAGGTGCCGCAGCTGGAGATGCGCCCGCTGGCGCTCGAAGCCCTCGCCTGCGCCTGAGCCACTCCGCCGCCACCCTCCCGCTGCCCCAGCTGCGGTTGGTGCTGGCAATCAGCCTTGATGGCCGCCTGGCTCCCGCCGGGGGCGGTGCTGCCCAGCTCGGCGGTTCCGGCGATCGCGCTGTGCTGGAAGAGTCCCTCGGCTGGGCTGATGGCTGCCTGATTGGAGCCCGCACCTTGCGTGTGCACGGCAGCACCTGTCTGATCCGCGAGCCCGGCTTGCTGGCCCGGCGCGCCGCCCAGGGCCGTTCACCGCAGCCGCTGGCCGTGGTGGTGAGCCGCAGCGGCCAGCTCGAGCCCTCGTTGCCGTTTTTCAGCCAGCCGCTGAGCCGTTGGCTGCTGCAGGCCGCCGGCCCAGCTCAGCCGCTGGCGCCGTTGCCTGCCGGCTTTGAGCGCCGTCTGCAGCTGCGCCACTGGCCCGCCTGTCTGGCGGAGCTGCGCGCCCTGGGGCTGGAGCGTCTGGTGTTGCTCGGGGGTGCCGAACTGGCGGGAGCCTTGCTGGCTGCCCAGTTGGTGGACGAGCTGCACCTCACCCTGTGCCCGCTCCTGCTGGGCGGGACCCACAGCTGGCTGCCGGCGGCGGCGCCCGGCGCGGCTTCGGCCTGGGAGCTGTTGGAGCACCGCGACCTCGGTGGCGGGGAACTGCTGTTGCGCTACCGGCGCACAGCTCCCCTGGCCTCCCATCAGGGGGAACCCTGAGAGCTGAAGCGGCGCCCGAGATCCTCCAGCGACACATCCTTCAGGCTTTCGGGCGGCAGGCCCAGCAGCCTGGCGGCGCAGCGCTTCGCCACCACCTCGCTGTCGTCGCCGAAGCGGCCTCCCACCATTTCGGTGATCACCCCCAGGGTACGACCGGTGGCTTCTGATTCCCGGATCAGGCAGGTGCTCACGGGCCCTGCCAGCTGGCGGCAGGGTTGGCGCAGGCTCTGCTCCAGCCTGGCCTCGCCCCCTGCGCCCAGGCGCACACACAAATCGGCCAGCCGGTTCTCCAGCTGGGGACGCATCAGCAGCAGCAGGGGCTGCAGCAGGCTCGCCTGCGCCGGCTGGCCGCTGCCGGCGGTGGCAACGAGCAGGCCCAGCCCCAACAGCCTGGCCAGGGGATGACCCTTGATGGTTCGGTGGCGCACCGTCATCCGGCTCCTGTGGTTAGTTTTGCGTCCGGCGCGATGCACGAGCGTGGTCCGGCGGCATGGCTGAACTTGAGACCCGCTGGCACCCCTCCACGGCCGGGCTCAGCGAAATCCAGTGGCAGGAACTCTGCGGCGCTGCCGGGATCCCCTTCTTCAGCTGGCGCTGGCTGCATGGTCTGGAGGCCTCCGGCAGCATCGTTCCCCGTCAAGGATGGCAACCCTGCCATCTGGGGGTGTGGCGCGGCGACGCGCTGGTGGCCCTGGCGCCGCTCTACCTGAAGGGCCACAGCTACGGGGAGTTCGTTTTCGACCAATCCTTCGCGCAGCTCGCAGGACAGATGGGCCTGCGCTACTACCCCAAGCTGGTGGGGATGAGCCCGGTGAGCCCGGTGCAGGGGTACCGCTTTCACATGGCCCCCGGCGAAGACGAGGCCGCGCTCACCCGCCTGATGCTCGAGGAGATCGATCACTTCTGCCGGGAGCAGCGGCTGTTGAGCTGCAACCTGCTGTACGTCGATCCGAGCTGGCAACCGCTGGCGGAGGCCGCGGGCTGGGCCACCTGGCTCAACCAGCAGAGCCTCTGGAGCAACCCCGGTTTCGCCAGCTTCGACGACTATCTGCTCGGCTTCAATGCCAACCAGCGGCGCAACATCCGCCGTGAGCGCCGCGCCGTGGCAGACGCCGGCCTCACGGTGAGCCCACTGGTGGGAGAGGAGATCCCGGCGGTGATGCTGGAGCGCATGCATGGCTTCTATGAGCAGCACTGCGCCCGCTGGGGGGCCTGGGGCAGCAAATACCTCACCGAGGAGTTCTTCTGCTACGCCGCCGAACACCTCCGCCACGACCTTGTCCTGTTCAGCGCCCACCGCGGCGATCCGCTGGTGCCGGTGGCGATGTCCCTGTGCGTCCGCAGCCAGGAAGGGCTGTGGGGCCGCTACTGGGGCAGCAACGAGGAGATCGAGAACCTGCACTTCGATGTCTGCTACTACGCCCCGATCGAGTGGGCGATCGGTCAGGGTCTGCGCTGGTTCGATCCCGGTGCGGGCGGCAGCCACAAGCGCCGCCGCGGCTTCGTGGCTCAGCCGCGGGCCAGCCTGCACCGCTGGAGCGACCCCCGCTTCGACCGCCTCGTGCGCCAGTGGCTGCCGCAGGCCAACGCCCAGCTGCTGGAGGAGATCGAAGCCGTCAACGCGGAGCTGCCGTTCTGTCGGCGGGAGTTGCCCCTGGCAGCGGCCTGATTCCTACGATCAGCCGATGAACACTCTCCTCAGCGAGCGTGACAGCCTCGATGACCGGCTGTCGCAGCGCTCCATCGCCCTCGATCCCGCCGGCTACTTCCTGATCAAGGTGGATGCCGTGGCTGGTGAGTTGGTGGCCGAGCACTACAGCAACGGCATCGATGATCGCGGCCTCGCCACCGACCCCGACACCGGTGAGGTGCTGAGCTGCCGCGGCAACGGGTCGCGCACGCCAGTGGCCACCTACCGGGGCCGGAGCGCCAAGGAACTCGGCATCCGGCTCACTGAAAGCACGGAACCGTTGCCGCTCAGTCGCCTCGACCACGCCCTCTATATCGGGCGCGAACTGCAGAAGGCGGAAGCCTGCCTCCGCAGCGGGCTTCCGTATGTTCAGGATTGAAGCCCTGGGGGGGAAGCCTGCCGGAGTTCAGGCGGGCTGCAGCTCCTTCTCCACGCTGGTGGCGGGAGGGAGTTCGGGCGGCAGTGTCTTGAGCTGCTCTTGGATCTCCATCGTCACAACGCTGCGATATTCCAGGAAGTGCTCGTTGTGGGCCAGCACCACCAGGAACTGCTCAAGCTGGCTCGGATTGCGACGGGCGATGTCGAGCATGTAGCGCCAGAAGCGGGTGCGGGTGTTGCGCCTGATGCCTTGCCTCCACACCACGATGCTCAGGGCGCGCACGTCACTCATGGCGGGAAGTTTGGGCAACCCTGTCGACGGTCGCAGGAACTGATGCCAGCGCGGCGCCCCTACCTTGAGGTAGTAGCTGTGCACCCGGTCCATGTAGGCATTGGGCTCGTAGAGCGCGCAGAACGCATCGACGTATTCATTGGCGATGTCACGGATCGGCCGGGTGGGCACGAAGTTGAGCAGGTTTGTCTGGTTCACGCCCTTGGCGGCGGCTTTGTCCTGAATCAGACGGCCTTCCTTCTCCAGCCGGTGCCATAGCCCGGTGTTCGGCAGGGCCTGGAGCATGCCCATCATCGCGGCGGGGATACCGGTGCGAGTCACGAACTCCACGATGCGCTGGCCGGCGCCGGTCTTTTCACCATCGAAACCGATGATGAAGCCAGCCATCACCCGGATGCCATACGAGGTGATCCTGTCGACGGACTCCTCCAGAGAACTCCGGGTGTTCTGGAGTTTTCGCGCCGTTTCAAGGCTGGCTTCGTCCGGTGTTTCGATGCCCAGGAACACGCTGTCGAAGCGGCTCTCCGCCATCATCTGCATCATCTCCTCGTCGGAGGCGAGATCGACAGAGGCTTCAGTGGCAAAGCTGAAGGGGTAGTCATGTTCGATCTGCCACTGCTTGAGTGCAGGCAGCAACAATTTGGCATTGCGTTTGTTGCCGATGAAGTTGTCATCCACCAGGAAGATCGAACGCCGCCAGCCCAGGTCGTAGAGGAACTGAAGTTCGGCGATCAGTTGTTCCGGGGTCTTGGTGCGTGGCTTGCGCCCATACAGCACGATGATGTCGCAGAACTCGCATTGGAATGGGCAGCCCCGCGAGAACTGCACCGACATGGAGTCGTAAGCATCCAGCTCAAGCAGGTCAAAGCGCGGGATCGGCGTGCCGGTCACATCCGGCTTCTCGCCGTTGGAGCTGAACCGGCCACTGGAGGCGCCGCTTTCGATCGCCTCGATGAACATCGGCAGGGTGATCTCCCCCTCGTCAAGCACCTTGAAGTCGGCGAGATCGAGCTCAGGTGCGTCGGGTGTGGAGCTGGCGAAGGGGCCGCCCACGGCCACCGGCAGGCCCCGCTGCTTGGCTTTGGCAATCTGGGTGGCCATGTCGGCCTTCTGCACGATCATCCCCGAGATGATCACCAGCTCGGCCCAGGCCCACTCAGCCTCGGTCACCTCGCGCACGTTGCGGTCGGCCAGCTTGAACTCCCAGTGCTGCGGCAACAGGGCCGCCACAGTCACCATGCCGAGTGGGGGAAGCAGAACCTTCCGATTGACGAGCTCGAGGATCTTCTCGTAGCTCCAGAAGGTCTTGGGAAATTCCGGGTAGATGAGCAGGGCGCGCATGCCGTTCCGGGTGAGGGGGAGACACGAAACCCACGCCGCTGGAGGCGGCAGGGAACTGCCGTGAGTAGCAGCCACCCTAGGGGCTCCTCAAGGAAGAAGGCTTGTTCTGCTCTAATGGGTGGACGATTTCGCATCCATCGCCATGGGCATTGCGCTGTATCTGGGTCTCGTGGCTGGTGGTCTGGTCACCGCCTTCGCGCTTACCACCGTGCTGCGCGGCATCAAGCTGATCTGAGGCGACACCACAGCCTTCAGCAGCTCAAGGCAGTCAGCGGCTCTGAGGCCCCTCAGGCCTCCTGGAGCAGCAGCCGTCCCCGACCTCGGGCCAGTTCCAGCACGGCAAGTGTGAGTCCCACCGACCCCATCAGGGCGAATGTGGCGGGCAGTCCCACCCGCAGGCTGAGGGCCGCGGCCAGCAGACCGCTGAGGCCCCCACCCCCAAGAAAGGCGATCTGAGCCAGCCCGGCCATGCGGCCGCGCAGCACCACCGGGGCTGCCACCTGCGTGATCAGGCTGCTCCCTGCCAGCAGGCAGGCGGTACCGGCACCGATCAGGAAGGTGGTGAGCAGGTGGAAGCCGCTGCCCAGCGGCGCGGCCATCAGCAATTGGCCTAGGGCCGTGAGCAGTGTGGCGCCACCCAGCAGCAGGGAAGGGCGGCGGCTGAGCCAGGCGCTGTGGCGCTGCAGCAGCAATCCTCCGCAGATGCTGCCGGCCGCCAGCACGCTGGTGAACAGGCCGAGCTCCTGGGGGCTTGGCCCCAGCACCTCTGCGGCGATCAATGGGGCCAGCCCCGGATGGAAGAACACCGCCAGGCAGGCCAGCCCGGTGAACACCAGCACGTGGCGCAGCGGCGACCCGCACTCCCGCCAGGCAGTTCCCAGGCTGGAGCCCGAACCACCGCCACTGCGCTGCTCCGCGTCCCGGTGCGGTGCCAGCAACCACACCACCGTGGCGATCGGCAGCAGATAGGAGGCGGCATCGATCGTGAGCGTGGCCGTCGGACCACTCAGGGCGAGCAACATGCCTCCCACCGGTGGACCCACCAGCTTCCCCACGTTGAAGACCACCGCGAAACTGGCCAGATAGGGGGCCAGCTGCTGGGGCTCCTCCACCAGCAGGGCGCAGTACTTCTGGCGCGCCGTGAGCTCAAAGGCGCTGGCGAGCCCCACCACGAGCGTGCTCAGCATCAACAGTGCCACCTGGGCTGTGCCGGTGAGCAGGGGAATGGTGATCGCCCCGAGGGCAGCGCCGCCCACCAGCCCCCACTGGGACAGCACCAGGATCCGCTCACTGCCGAGGCGGTCGGTGAGCACCCCGGCCGGGCCGCTCACCAGCAGGCTGGGCAGGGCCAGCGCCGCGAAATTGACGGCCAGCAGCAAGGGGTTGCGTGTGCCGTCCATCAGGATCCAGGCCTTGGCCGTGATGCCGGCGAAGGATCCGGCCGTGCTCAACCCTGAAGCGATCAGGAAGGTGGTGCGTTGATGCCGCCGGATCCAGCTCTTCAATCGCTGCTGCCGCGCGAGGCTCGGGCCTGAAGCACCATTGCCGCCGAGCCCACCACTTCCCCATCCAGGTCGTAGGGATGGGCCGCGGTGATCCGCACGGGCACCATCTGGCCCGGGGAGGCGGTCAGGCCGCCCTCGCCCGGCTTCACCCGCACATCGCCATCCACATCGGGCGCGAAGCGGGCGCAACGCCCGATCAGTTCGCCGGTGGCAGGGTTCTCCTGCTCGATCAGCACATCGACGATCCGCCCCACCCAGGCGCCGTTGCGTTCGGCGGCGATCGGCTGCTGCGCTTCCATCAGCCGGTTGCGGCGCTCCTGGGCCACGGCGGCGGGCACGGCATCGGGCAGATCGGCGGCCGCCGTTCCCTCCTCGGGCGAAAAGGTGAACACCCCCACGTGATCGAAGCGCTGCGTGGTCACGAAGTGGAGCAGGTGCTCGAAGTGCTCCTCGGTTTCGCCTGGGAAGCCCACGATGAAGGTGGTGCGCAGCACCGCCTCGGGCAGCAGCTCGCGGATGCGATCCAGCAGGTCGCCGTTCACATTCGTCTGCCAGGGGCGGTTCATGGCTCGGAGCACGTCCGGATGGCTGTGCTGCAGGGGGAGATCCAGGTAGGGCAGCACGTTGGCCACGTCCCGGTAGGCGGCGAGCACCGGGGGCGTCAGGCCCGTGGGGTAGGCGTAGTGCACGCGGATCCAGGGAATCTCCACCTCGCCGAGGGCGCGCAGCAGCTCCGCCAGCTGCGGACGCCCGTAGAGGTCGAGGCCGTAATTGGTGGTGATCTGGCTGATCAGGATCAGCTCCTTCACCCCCTGAGCCGCCAGTTGCTGCGCTTCCGCCACGATCGACTCGATCGTGCGGGAGCGCTGATCGCCGCGCAGCTTGGGAATGATGCAGAAGGCGCAGCGGTAGTCGCAGCCTTCGGCCACCTTCAGGTAAGCCACCGCCTCTGAGGTGGTGCGATATCGGGGCAGGTGCTCATCGGCCACAAAGGTGGGGGTGGCACTCACCCGGTTCACCCGTTCGCCTGCCTCCACCCGCCGCAGCACCTCCACGATGTGCTGATAGTCGCCGGTGCCCACGATCGCCCTGGCTTCCGGCAGGGCATCCAGCAGTTCCTCCTGGAAGTGCTGGGCCAGACAGCCCGCGATGATCAGCTCCTTGCCCTGCTCAGCCAGCTCCACCAAGGTGCGTACTGATTCCTCCCGGGCGTCCTGGATGAAGCTGCAGGTGTTCACCACCACCACCGAGGCCTCGCTCTCATCGGCGCTGACGCCATAGCCGGCTTCTGCCAGCAGGCCGAGCATGTGCTCGGTGTCCACCCGGTTCTTTTCGCAGCCGAGGTGCGCGAAGGCCACGGTGGGCGGACGGCTGGCCTCGACAGGAGCGCCGGCCGGCGAATCCGGAGCGAGGGAAGGGGCGGAACCGACCAGCGAGGAATCGATGCCGGCCCTGACGGCGGCTTGGCGCATGGGGGAGGGAAGACCGGGGCCGTCGAAGGGCCAATGGAACACCCTATGGGAGAAGAGCCGTTCCCCGGCACACGCCCCGCGCTCAGATGGGCGGGTGGTGACCTCCAGCCCGCCGGTGGGCGCCCCGAAACGGAAGCTGCCACAATCGCTGAAGCGTGCGTCAGTTCTTTGACCCCCTCCCGTCTTACCAGCCGACTCACTAGCCGTCGCCGCGGTGAAGCCGGCAGCCGCTGGGCGCGGGTGGCCATTGCCGTGCTGGCCACGGTCGGTGTGATTGATACCGGTGCCATCACCCTCAAGCGCTGGGGCCTGATCGGCCCCCTCAGCTGTCCTGGTGGTGGGGATGGCTGCGACAAGGTGCTCAGCAGCGTCTGGGGCAGCCTGTTCGGCCAACCCCTCTCCCTGTTCGGTTTTCTGGCCTACGCGGCCTTGCTGCTGCTGGCCGTGGTGCCGCTGGTGGTGCGCGGCGAGCGTGGCAGCGACCTGCAGAGTCGCAGCTGGTGGGGCCTGTTCCTGCTGAGCGGCGCCATGTCGGTGTTCAGCCTGGTGCTGATGGGCCTGCTGATCTTCAAGATCCAGGCCTTCTGTTTCTTCTGCGTGCTTTCCGCGCTGCTGAGTGTTTCAGCCTTGGTGCTCAGCCTGATCGGTGGTGATTGGGAGGATCCTGGCCAGCTGGTGTTCCGCGGTGTGCTGGTGCTGCTGGTGGTGGGTCTGGCGGGCCTCGGCTGGGCCGCCTCAGTCGACCGTCCGGCTGCCCTCAGCACCCAGGGCATGCCCCCCGAAGTGGTCAGGCCCAGCACGGCGGCCACGATCGCCCTCGCCAAGCACCTGAAGGCGGAGGGAGCGGTGATGTATTCGGCCTACTGGTGCCCCCACTGCCACGAGCAGAAGGAGCTGTTCGGAAAGGAGGCGACCAAATCGCTCACCATCATTGAGTGCGCCCCCGATGGCGCCAACAGCCAGACCGCCCTCTGCAAGGAGAAGAATGTGCAGGGCTTCCCCTCCTGGGAGATCCGCGGCCAGATCACATCCGGCGTGAAGCCGCTCGCCGGCCTTGCCAATGCCTCTGGCTACACCGGACCGACTGACTTTTGATCCTAACTTCTGAGCGGTGGCTCCGCCCACCAACTGCTGAGCTGTCCCCAAAGCAAAGCTCCCCTTGCTGTCCCTGAAGCTCGAGGTGCTGAGGCCAGGGGCTGAACAGCTAGGAGCCAAAGGCCAGGGCCTTCGCCAGTGGCGCCGTGCTGATCGTCTGCCCCTGCTGCTGCACGGTGTGGCGTTGCCAGAAGGGTTGGGAGCCGGGGCAATCGGTGCGGAAATGCCCCCCCCTGCTTTCGGTGCGAAAGAGGGCGGCCTCCATCAACAGCTCTCCCAGTTCCAGCTGCCGCAGCAGATCCTGCAGCGGTCGGATCAGCCCCAGCTGGTCAGCGGGAAGTTCCAGCTGATCTGAAGGCGCCAGCTGCGCCACCTCGGCCAGCAGAGCCAGCCTCTCCATCGCGCTGCGTTGCTCCTGGATCGCCGCCAGGCCCTGACGCAGGGCCGTACCGCGTCGCTCAACGCCGGCCACCCGCCAGCAGTGGCGTCGCAGCGACGCCACCTGAGCGGCAATCGTTTCAGCGCTCACACTGCGGCTTAGCTCGGGGCTCACGCCGGCGGGCCCGGCCCCGTTGCCCCCGAAGCTTCCCACAGATCCGGAGAACAACATCGCCCCAGGAGCTCCACTTCGTGCAGTAACAGGGCGCGGTGCCGTGAAGGTGTCGTTCAGCTGGATCCGGCTCAACTGGCGGGCGAACACAAGACATTCCATCAGCGAGTTGCTCGCGAGTCGGTTGGCCCCATGCACCCCCGTACAGGCCACTTCCCCCACGGCATACAGGCCAGTAAGGCTGGTGGCGGCGTTGAGGTCAGTGCTGACGCCTCCCATCCAGTAGTGGGCCGCAGGTGCGATCGGGATCGGTGTATCGGCCGGTTCAAGGCCCAGTTGGCGGCAACGGGCCAGGATCGTGGGGAACTGCTTCTCCATCCGTGCGCCGCCGATGGGGCGCAGATCGAGCCAGAGATGGTCCACACCTTGCTCGTGCATCGTGCGCACCAGCGCCCGGCTGACCTGGTCGCGAGGCGCCAGATCCCCGCCCGCCAGGGCGCGCACCGGGCTGCGGCCCTGCCTGTCGAGCAGCTTGGCGCCTTCACCCCGCACGGCCTCAGAGATCAGGAAGTGAGGAGCGCCGGGGAGCATCAGCGCCGTGGGGTGGAACTGAACGAACTCCAGGTCACGCACCTGGGCTCCCGCCCTCCAGGCCATGCCCACGCCGTCGCCGGTGGCCTGGCTGGGATTGGTGGTTTTCTCGAACAGATGTCCGCCGCCGCCACTGGCCAACACCACGGCCCCAGCACGCAGCCAGCGCACCTGGTCGCCCTCCAGCACCTGCAGCCCCTGGCAACGGCCGGCTTCGACCCAGAGCTGCAGCGCCATCACCCCCTGGCAACGCACCAGCAGGGCACGCCGCTCAACCGCTCGCTCCAACGCATCCACCAGGGCGCCGCCGGTACGGTCCTGGGCGTGCAGCACGCGGCGATGGCTGTGGGCTGCTTCAAGTGTTGTGCTGAGGCTGGCGCCATCCCGATCGAAATCCATCCCCAGCTGGAGCAAGCGTTCCACGCAGCGGGGGGCTTCATGAACGAGCAACTCCACGGCCGCAGGATCACAGAGCCCTGCACCGGCCTTGAGTGTGTCCTCCCGGTGGCTGGCAAAGCTGTCCTCGGGGCGTGTCACGGCGGCGATACCCCCCTGCGCCCAGCGGCTTGCAGAGCGCGGGCCCCGCTCTTTGCTGAGCAGCAGCACCCTCAGTTCACTCGGCAGCTCCAGGCAGGCCATCAGGCCGGCAGCGCCCCCGCCGACCACCACCACATCCCAGGTGGTCGCCAGCGGTGGCTGGAAAGACGACGGCCTGGGGGTCGATGCAGTCAACGGAACGACAAAAAAGCCGCCGGATGAACCCCGGCGGCCAGATGGGAATCAGAAGAGAGCTGGATCAGCGGTAGACACCATTGTTGATGCGGTCAAAGCCTTCGTTGAGGGCAATGGAAGGAGGAGTGATTGTGAAGTTATCGCGGTACTTCTCAAACAGCTCCTTCTGGCGCTCCGTGAGGTCAAGGCTGAGCACGTCGTCAATGGATTCGTAAGGGCCGCCCAGCACGATCTTGCCGGCCAGCGTGGGGTACATCCCAGGGAATTGCTGGAAGCTACGGACCGGAGAGTTGTTGAGGTCCACCTTCCCGACGGCAGCGGCGATCTTGTCGTCCGCCACGTTGCGCGGGGCATCAGCGAAGGCCGCAGGGGGCAGAGCCATGGCCATCAGCAGGCCCGCAAGAAGCACACCACTCATCAGCCAGGCAACCACCCGTTTCATCGAAAATCTCCTTTTGAGGCAGCCGGTCGGCACCGCGGCAACGCTACAGCGGCCCACTGCGATCCCTGCACCGCAGCCCCCTGGCTTTTGCAGTTCTTCAATCGGCCCATGAACGGGCGGGAGGCTTCGCTCCAGATCAGAGCTCCCTGGCCTTGGCCCTGCTTGAAAGGCCCAGCCGGAGCCGCTCAGCAGGTGGGATCAGATCAGTCCGCTCAGGTGCGGGCTCAACAGCGCTGCACCCAGGAAAAGCCCATCAACCGCGAGGGTGGTGATCAAGGCGGCTGCCGCCACCCGACCACTGGCTCCCTGCGGCCACCAGCGCCGCCCAAGCAGGATCAGCCCGGTGGCGATCGTGGCGATTTCGATCAGCGCCAGCGGCTGCAACACGAGCTCCGCGGCTTTGCGCAGCAGCTCGGGGGCCTGCTCGGCTGGTGCCTGAAGCACCTGGGGCCAGAGGGGCATCACGCCCGTGAGCAGCATGGCGCCATCCGTGCAGGCCGTTCCCAGCAGGGAGGCGAGGTAGAAAGCCCCGGCGCTGCGCCAGCGGGTCGAGAGTCCGGCCCAGGCGATCGGCACAGCGAAGGCTTCGACCGGCAGATGCCAGGCCGGGTGCAGACGGAACCACCCCCAGAACAGACAACCAGCCAGCCAGCTGCCGCTGAAGCCCACCAGCACGCCGCCCAGTTCGCGCCACTGGCCCTGGCCGCGCCAACCGAGCAACAGCCCGGCGCTCAGCAGCACGGTTGTGAAGGCGGTGGCGCTGGTGGGATGCAACCGCACCCATGGCGCCTGCAAAAACACCGGCAGGGCCACGAGCATCCCCACGGCGACCGGCAGGAGCCAGCCCAGCTCGCGCGTGGCAGGGGCGTGCTTCGCTGGCCAGGTGGCCCCCGATGACAGTGGTACAGCCAGAACCACCTCGGGGGATCGCTCCAGGGTTGAGACGCGGGCAAGGTAGAGCGAAACCCCGGGCACCTGCACGTATGAAGAAAGGTTGCCAACCTTAGGGGATTGCTGGGTGGCTGGCGGGAGCCGCCCGCCATAAGGTCACGTCATGTCCTGACGACCGTCCCCATGCCTCCTGTCCTTCCGTCCCAGGCACCGGGACTGCTGGAGGCCTGCTGGCAGGCCCTTGTGCTGGGCGTGGTCCAGGGACTGACCGAATTCCTGCCGATCAGCAGCACCGCCCACCTCAAGGTCGTGCCCGTGCTGCTGGGTTGGGGTGATCCCGGCGTCGCCGTCACGGCCGTGATCCAGCTCGGCAGCATTACCGCCGTGGTGCTCTACTTTCGCCGCGATCTGCTGGATGTGGCGGTGGGGATGTCCCGGGCCTTCCGCCATGGGCAATGGCGTGATCCGTCCGCCCGACTTGGACTGGCCATGGCC
The DNA here is from genome assembly GCF_977927515.1 of Cyanobium sp. ULC065. The sequence goes on from NZ_OZ376393.1 coordinate 880,652, forward strand.
GTTGGAACCTTGCCGATCGTGGCGGCCGGCAGCGCCATCAAGCGCTTCTGGAGCGGCTACGAAACCTCCGTGCTGCGCAGCATCCCCTCGATTGCGATCGTCTCGATCGTGATGGCGCTGTTGCTGGCCTGTGCCGAAGTGGTCGGCCGTCGCCGCAAGGAACTGCCCCAGGTGCGTCCCGTTGATGGCCTGGTGGTCGGGCTTGCCCAGATGCTCGCCATCATCCCCGGCGTGTCCCGATCCGGCAGCACCCTCACGGCCTCGCTGTTCGATGGCTGGCAGCGCCCTGCCGCCGCGCGCTTCTCGTTTTTGCTCGGCATACCGGCGATCACCCTGGCCGGGCTGGTGGAGCTGAAGTCGGCGTTTGCCGCCAGCGCCTCGCTGGGCCCTCTGCCTTTGCTGGTCGGAATCCTCTCGGCGGCGGTGGTGTCCTGGCTGGCGATCGCCTGGTTGCTCCGTTTCCTTCAGGCCCACAGCACCTGGGTGTTCGTGGCCTACCGGCTCGTTTTCGGCGTCGCACTGCTGGTCTGGGCTCGTCAGGCAGCCCCGGCCTTGCTCAATTGAAGGCAGCTGGCAGGAGCGTTGCTGCACAGAGCAGCCCCGCGTGCCCAGCAGGGCCCTTGCGACCAGGCCCACCAGCCCCGCCTGCTGGGTTCCACACTGGAGCCTGATGCCCACCGCCCGATGTGGAACGAACCATCCGCCGGCCTGGCGTTGGCCGATGCCACCCCGGGCCGTCAGCCCCAGCCCGCCGTTGTGGCCACTGTGGAGCCCGGTTCGATCGGCGAAGACCTGGGCTTCCAACCCGGTGATCGGCTGCTGAGCATCAATGGAGTGCGTCCACGCGACCTGATCGATCTGCAGGTACTGGTGGGCGAAGAGGAGCTGGTGCTTGAAGTGGAGGATCCTGGCGGCGAGCGTCATCGGGTGGAGCTGGAGAAGGAGGCTGATGAGGGGCTTGGGCTCGGCTTCACCGAGGCGCTGTTTGATGGCCTGCGGCAGTGCAACAACCACTGCCCCTTCTGCTTCATCGACCAGCAGCCGCCGGGGCGTCGCGGCAGCCTCTACCTCAAGGACGACGATTACCGCCTCAGCTTTCTCTACGGCTCCTACCTCACCCTCACCAACCTCACTGCTGCCGATTGGGAGCGGATCGAACAGCAGCGGCTGTCGCCGTTGTTCGTCTCCGTCCACGCCACCGATCCGGCTCTGCGCAGCCGCCTGTTGGTGAATCCACGTGCGGGCTTGCTGCTGGAACAGCTCGTCTGGTTCGCCGAACGTCGCCTCCAGATCCATGCCCAGGTGGTCGTCTGCCCTGGCCTGAACGATGGCCCTGCCCTCGAGCGCACCCTCAAGGATCTGGCGGGGTTTGCGTCGGGGTCCTGGCCTGCCGTGCTCTCTGCCGCAGTCGTGCCTGTTGGCCTCACCCGCTTCCGCCCCAGTGGTGATGGCCTCAGGCCTGTTGATCCTGCCTGTGCCGGGAGGGTGATCGCCTTGGTGGAGCGCCTGCAGCAGGGTTTCCAGCAGCAGCTCGACACTCGTTTCGCCTGGCTGTCCGATGAGTGGTACCTGATGGCAGGTCAGCCGCTGCCGGAGCGCCTCAACTACGAGGATCTGCCGCAGCAGGAAAACGGCGTCGGCAGCATTCGCGCCTTCCTCGAAGCGCTGGATCGGGCCACCACCTCCCTGCCGAAGCGCCTCGCCGTTCCACGGCGTGTCAGTTGGGTGGTGGGTGGACTTGTGGCCGGTGCGCTCTCGCCTGTGGTGGAGCGGCTCAACGCAGTGCAGGGGTTGACGTTGCAGTTGTTCGGCCTGCCCAGCCCCTACTGGGGGCAGGATCTGGTGGTCACCGGCCTGCTAACGGGTTCTGATTTGTTGGCGGGGCTGGCCGGGGCGGATCTCGGCGACATGCTTCTGCTACCCGGGGTGATGCTGCGGCAGGGAGAGCCGGTGTTCCTCGACGACCTCCCCCTTTGTGTGATCAAAGACCGTCTGGGGGTGCCGATCCGGGTCGTGGATGGGGCAGATGATTTCGTGTCTGCCTGCGTCGGCGCTCTTGCCCATCCTCCTTAAACTCAGCTGGTTATCAGGTCTCACGACGCGTGCGCCCCTCCCTCCTTGCTTCGTGTGCTCTGGCAGGGATGGTGTTCCTTCCGCTGGGCGCCCGTCCATCGCTCGCACAGAGCACCCCAGTCCTTTCTTCTGGCCCAGACACCACTGCTCAGAAACCCACCACCACCGCTGAGCCAAGCTCCAAGGCTGCGGGCACTGCTCCGTCTCCTGCCCAGCCTTCCACTGCCGGCTCTGGCGCCCTGCCCACGGCTACCGAGTTGAAGGGGGAGCGCCCGCGGTCCGATCCCTCGGTGCTTGCACCGGCGGCTCGCCAGTTGCCCGAAGCGCTGCAACCGTTGGTTGCCCCGCCGCCGCTTGCACTCCCGGATCTTCCTTCCCAAGTGAGAATCCAGCAGCTCCGTCCATTGGGCCTGCAGGAGGTGGAAACCCTGGCAGAGGTGAACAACCCCAACCTCAAGGCAGTGGCGTCACAGGTTGAGCAGGCGCAGTCCAATCTCAGGGCTCAGATATCGGCCTGGTATCCCACAATCAACCTCACCACCCAGAACAACTTCCCGTCACTCCGTAATAGCTACAGCTTCCAGAACTCCGCCACCGGACTGTTTGCTCCTACCGGTGCCACCATTGGTGCTCGGATCGGTGCCTCGATGAATATCGGCATCAATTGGGATCTGATCAATCCGCAGCGGGTTCCCCAGATTTCCGCAGCACGCGATTCCTTCGAGAAAGCGCAGAACCAATACCTGATTGCTCTACGAGATCTTCGTTTGCAGGCTGCCCAGGCTTATTTCGACCTTCAGCTCACCGACGAGGGTGTGAGGATCGGTCAGGAGTCTGTGCGGGCCTCCCTCGTCAGCCTTAAGGATGCTCGTGCACGGTTCCAAGCGGGTGTCTCTACCAAGCTGGATGTGCTTCAGGCTGAAACCCAGCTTGCCCGCGACCAGCAGCTACTCACCAACCAGTTGTCCTCCCAGGCGATTGCCCGCCGCAGCCTGGCCGCTCTGCTCGACCTCCCTCAAGACATCACCCCGACGGCCAAGGAGCCTGCGCGGGTTCTTGCCACCTGGATTCCCTCGTTGCAGGAGAGCATCGTGGCGGCTTTTGCGTTCCGCGAGGAGCTCGATCAAGTGTTGCTCGACATCTCGATTGCGAACAGCAATGCCAACGCTTCCCTCGGCTCAACGCAGCCATTCTTAAGCATCGTCAATAACTTTGGCTGGGATCGCAGCAATGGTCAGACCAACGTCCCGGAGGGTCAGTCTATCAACTTCGACAATTTTTCTTACTCCATTGACAACGCCATTGGTCTGAATCTTCGCTGGACGCTCTTCGATGGCGGACGCGCTGCCGCCGAGTTCCGTCAGCAGAAGCAGGCTGCAGAGCAGAACCGCTTCAATTTCGCCAGCCGGAGGGATGCCATCCGCTTTGAGGTGGAAACCAGTTTCTATCAGCTGCTGCAGAACAACCGCGACATCACCACCACGTCCCGGGAGGTGATCTCTTCCCGTGAAGCGCTGCGGTTGGCCAGGCTGCGGTTTCAAGCCGGCGTCACCACCCAGCGGGAAGTGGTCGACAGCCAGCGCGACCTCACCCAGGCGGAGGTGAGGTACGCCACCGCCGTCACCGACTACAACAAGCGCTTGGCGGAACTGCGCCGTCGTACGGGCCTTGATCAGGTGGCCTTCTGCAAGCCTCCGGCATTAACAGCGGTCAAGCCGGCCGTCGATCCCGCCACCCAGATTCCAATCGATCCCCAGCCGCTCCAACCTGCCTGTCAGGCGGAGGTCCGAGGACCCGGTGGTGCAGGACCGCTTTCCCCCTGATCGCCACTTCCCTTTTGGCTGACTTGGTTCCGTTGATAGGGTCACGGTGTCGTCGCCGACCACCCGGATGACCCAAGCAGCGACGGCGCCGCCAGGCCTTTCGTTCGTCACCACCATTCGGTTGGGTCTGTTCCAGGGATCGCTCGGTTTTCTCGCGGTTGTGTTTGCCGGTCTGCTGAACCGGATCATGCTCAGCGAACTGGGCTTCCCCGGTTTGTTGGTGGGCGGAGCACTGGCTTTCGAGCAGTTCGTTGCCCCGTCGCGCATCCTTTTCGGCCAGATTTCCGATCGCCACGCCATCGCCGGCCGGCATCGCACGCCTTACATCTGGGCGGGCAGCGCTTGTTTCTGCGCTCTGGCGGTGTTGGTGGTTCCCTTGATCTTCCGCCTGGCGGAGGCCATGGACAGCGCTGACGGCCAGGGGGTTCTGCTGGGGGTGGTGCTGTTGTGCGGGCTGTTTGCCTTCTATGGGCTGGCGGTGTCGATGGCCACCACCCCGTATCTCGCCCTGGTGATCGACCGCACCCAGGAGCAGGAACGCCCCCGGGCCGTGAGCATCATCTGGTGCATGCTCACCATCGGCATTGTGATCGGTGCCATTGCCATTTCGTTGAGCCTCCGCGGCCTCGATGGCATCACAGATCGGGCCACCCTCGAAACGGTTCTCAGGCCATTCATGCTGCGATCGGCCGGGCTGGTGTTCCTGCTCACGCTCGTGGCCACCTGGGGGATCGAGCCCGCCCGGGCTGGTGAATCACTGAGCAGCGCCGCCGATCGCGACGACGCCATCACCCTGTCGCGGGCCTGGCGTCTGATCCGATCAAGCGCGCAGGTGGCGATCTTCTTCACCTTCCTGATTCTTTTCACCCTGGCCCTGTTCCTCCAGGACCCGATCCTGGAGAGCTATGGAGCTGATGTGTTCGGCATGCCCATCGCCGCCACCGCGTCGCTCAATGCGCTCTGGGGGTCCGGCACATTGGTGGGTCTGATCCTGGCCGGTTTGTGGATCGTGCCGCGTCTAGGCAAATTCGCGGCGGCCCGCCTTGGCTGTCGACTGATCCTGATCTCCTTATTGCTCCTGCTGCTGGCCGGCTTCACCGCCCGTGTGGCAGTTCTGCAAGGGCTGATGATCCTGTTCGGCCTGGCTTCCGGCATCGGAACCAACAGTGCGCTCTGCCTGATGCTTGATCTCACCCTGCCCGAGGCGGCCGGCACTTTTGTCGGGGTGTGGGGCCTGGCCCAGGCATTGTCCCGGGCCATCGCCAAGTTGCTCGGTGGTGGCCTGCTCGACCTTGGTCGAGCACTCTTCCCTTTGCAGGGACCCTTCCCCCCCTTCGCTCTTGTGCTGGGCATCGAGGCACTGGTCGCACTGGCTGCCTTGCTGATGCTCAGCCGCGTCAATCTGCACCGGTTCCGCGAGGACACCAGCCGCAGCCTCACCCAGGTGCTTGCCATGGAGCTCGGATGACCTTTGCCCACGCGTTGCCGGCGGATGCGCTGCGGCTCAACTCCCTGCTTGATGCGGTGGCAGAGCGGCAACGCAACGATTTTGGCCACATGGCATTCGAAGCCAAGGCCGATGGCAGCTTGATCACCGCCTGCGATCGCTGGAGTGACGAGACCCTGGTGCAGGGCCTGGCTGAGCTCTATCCCGGCGAAGGGGTGCTGAGCGAGGAGGGGAGGCATCTTGTCCCTGCCACAGAGGCGTTCTGGGTGGTGGATCCCCTTGATGGCACCACCAACTTCGCGGCGGGCATCCCTTACTGGGCCATTTCGATGGCCCGCTTCGAGGCAGGGGTTCCCGTGTTGGCCCTCCTTGATGTCCCTCCGCTGCGACAACGCATCGTGGCGGTGCGGGGCCAGGGAGCGTGGCGTAACGGCAAACGTCTCTTGCCGCCGTCCACCCAGCAGCTGCAGACCGGTTGTGCGTCCCTGTGCAGCCGGTCGATCGGCGTGCTGCAGAAGCTCCCCGACCGCAGGTTTCCCGGCAAGATCCGCCTGCTCGGTGTGGCCAGCTTGAACCTCGTCAGCGTGGCAATGGGCCAGACCGTCTCAGCTCTGGAGGCCACGCCCAAGATCTGGGATCTGGCCGCGGCCTGGCTTGTGCTTACAGAGCTGGGCTGCTCTCTGCAGTGGCTGCAACGCAGTCCCACCCCTCTAGTAGCTGGCGAAAGCCTTGCGAGCACAGACTTTCCCGTGCTTGCGGCGAGCAATAGCGAGCAGCTGGCACGCTTCGCGCCATGGGCGGAGGCATTGGTTGAAGCGGGGGGGTGAGTTTGTGTGCTAGTTTTTTGGACTGCGCGGGAGCCGAGAGGCGAGCGCTGCAGGGCTTACGGAGAAGGAGGCGCGAGCCGACGATGCTGTAAGTTTTGAAAGCGGCTGAGGAAGCCGCGAGAGCCGAACCCTGAAGAAGGGGGAGGCGCACCTGGACAACTAAAAAGTTTAGGAACTGACGCTTTTGCTGCGTCATGACCGAAGGAGGAGAGCGCGGAAGCGCTGCCTTTGGAGGAAGTGACGAACGTGCAGCAAAGGTGTGAGGTCCCGTCAAAAAGAAACAAGCGACTGAGTGAGCTGAGATGTTTCTATTTGCGTTCTCACGATGTGAATAGGGATGCAAGTTTCGGTTTACGAGGAAGCGACCGGATCTGAGTGATTTGGAAAGTCATTGAACATCGAGCAATGAGGCGAAAGCAAGATTGCTTGATTGTAGATGCGCTCTCGAACCCTTCCAAGGAAGGAGGTCACGACTGAAAGCATGAGCTTTGAAGAATCGATACGCGAGTGTGGTTTTGAAGAGGTTGATGATTTTGGACGTAGACGGCATTGTTTGCGATCGACGAGTTTAAGAGTTTAGCGAATGCTAAAGGCTTTGATGAATTGATTTAAAGGAACAGTGAATACAACGGAGAGTTTGATCCTGGCTCAGGATGAACGCTGGCGGCGTGCTTAACACATGCAAGTCGAACGAGCCTTCGGGCTAGTGGCGGACGGGTGAGTAACGCGTGGGAATCTGCCCTCAGGAGGGGGATAACGGCCGGAAACGGCCGCTAATACCCCATATGCCGAGAGGTGAAATGAATTTCGCCTGAGGATGAGCCCGCGTCTGATTAGCTAGTTGGTGTGGTAATGGCGCACCAAGGCTTCGATCAGTAGCTGGTCTGAGAGGATGATCAGCCACACTGGGACTGAGACACGGCCCAGACTCCTACGGGAGGCAGCAGTGGGGAATTTTCCGCAATGGGCGCAAGCCTGACGGAGCAACGCCGCGTGAGGGACGAAGGCCTCTGGGCTGTAAACCTCTTTTCTCAAGGAAGAAGACATGACGGTACTTGAGGAATAAGCCACGGCTAATTCCGTGCCAGCAGCCGCGGTAATACGGGAGTGGCAAGCGTTATCCGGAATTATTGGGCGTAAAGCGTCCGCAGGCGGCCCAGCAAGTCTGTTGTTAAAAAGTGGAGCTTAACTCCATCCAGGCAATGGAAACTGCTGGGCTAGAGTGTGGTAGGGGCAGAGGGAATTCCCGGTGTAGGTGAAATGCGTAGATATCGGGAAGAACACCAGTGGCGAAGGCGCTCTGCTGGGCCATAACTGACGCTCATGGACGAAAGCCAGGGGAGCGAAAGGGATTAGATACCCCTGTAGTCCTGGCCGTAAACGATGAACACTAGGTGTCGGGGGAATCGACCCCTCGGTGTCGTAGCCAACGCGTTAAGTGTTCCGCCTGGGGAGTACGCACGCAAGTGTGAAACTCAAAGGAATTGACGGGGCCCGCACAAGCGGTGGAGTATGTGGTTTAATTCGATGCAACGCGAAGAACCTTACCAGGGTTTGACATCCTGCGAATCCCTTGGAAACTTGGGAGTGCCTTCGGGAGCGCAGTGACAGGTGGTGCATGGCTGTCGTCAGCTCGTGTCGTGAGATGTTGGGTTAAGTCCCGCAACGAGCGCAACCCACGTCTTTAGTTGCCAGCATTCAGTTGGGCACTCTAGAGAGACCGCCGGTGATAAACCGGAGGAAGGTGTGGATGACGTCAAGTCATCATGCCCCTTACATCCTGGGCTACACACGTACTACAATGCTACGGACAAAGGGCAGCAAACTCGCGAGAGCTAGCAAATCCCATAAACCGTGGCTCAGTTCAGATCGTAGGCTGCAACTCGCCTACGTGAAGGAGGAATCGCTAGTAATCGCAGGTCAGCATACTGCGGTGAATACGTTCCCGGGCCTTGTACACACCGCCCGTCACACCATGGAAGTTGGCCATGCCCGAAGTCGTTACTCCAACCCGTAAGGGAGGAGGACGCCGAAGGTGGGGCTGATGACTGGGGTGAAGTCGTAACAAGGTAGCCGTACCGGAAGGTGCGGCTGGATCACCTCCTAACAGGGAGACAAAACTGATTGTGATGTCTGAGCGCTATGAGGATGAAAATCTGAGTAGCAACTTTGTCTTAGGCCACAATCCTGTCATCTCGAAGGTCGATCGGTACCTCAGCTGACAAATCAGAAAGCAGAAATTATATCCAGGATGATGGATGTGATTGAAGACTTGTCTGAGGCGTCTTTTCAGTTCCTAAACTTTGTCTAGGTCACACCCCACAGAGAGTGAATCCCGAAAGGGAGGCGCTTAATGGAAAGGTAAAACTCCTGGGCCATTAGCTCAGGTGGTTAGAGCGCACCCCTGATAAGGGTGAGGTCCCTGGTTCAAGTCCAGGATGGCCCATTCGTGTTTGGGGTTTAGCTCAGTTGGTAGAGCGCCTGCTTTGCAAGCAGGATGTCAGCGGTTCGAGTCCGCTAACCTCCACTGACCAAACCCTTCACAGCGAAAGCAGGAGGAGGAACCCGAGCCATGCCACGGTGTGACGAGACATGTCCGCTGATCGAGAATTCAGCTTCTTTTCATTTGAGATGGAATTGCCATCCAGTTGAAAAGACGCTGAGCTCTAGCAGCATGAATTGAGACTGAATAAGTCTAAAATCATGCTCTGATGTTCAGCCGAACCTTGACAACTGCATAAGTAAAGTCTGGAAATGAAAGCATCTCATGGATGCTCGATTTTTGCTGAAAGGTTTCGAGAGAAACTTTTGAAGTGTGAATCGAGAAGTTCTTGAGCAAGAGCCGAGACCCAGCATTGTTCCTCAATCATCGCCGAGATGAGAGGGGTTTGATTTTGGCATTCAAACCGTTCATGACAAAGGCAAAGGCAATGAAAGTTGTCTTTATTTTGTCATGAAGAGGTGAATCCGAGAGAATCTGCGATTCAAGGCAGCAATGCAATGTTGGGATACATTGGTCAAGCTACAAAGGGCTCACGGTGGATACCTTGGCACACAGAGGCGATGAAGGACGTGGTTACCTGCGATAAGTCTCGGGAGCTGGAAACACGCTTTGATCCGGGAATTTCCGAATGGGGCAACCCCTAGAACGGCCGCCTGAATACATAGGGCGGCTCGAGCCAACCCAGCGAACTGAAACATCTTAGTAGCTGGAGGAAAGGAAAGTAAAAACGACTCCCTAAGTAGCGGCGAGCGAACGGGGAAGAGCCTAAACCGATGGTCTCGACCATCGGGGTTGTGGGACAGCAATGTGGACCAGGGACGTTAGTGGAAGCGTTTGAATGGCGCGCCATAGAGGGTGAAAGCCCCGTACACGAAAGCGAAACTGGCCTAGCTGTATCCCGAGTAGCACGGAGCACGTGGAATTCCGTGTGAATCTGCGAGGACCACCTCGTAAGGCTAAGTACTCCTGTGTGACCGATAGCGCAACAGTACCGCGAGGGAAAGGTGAAAAGAACCCCGGGAGGGGAGTGAAATAGAACATGAAACCGTGAGCTTACAAGCAGTGGGAGCCCGACTGATCGGGTGACCGCGTGCCTGTTGAAGAATGAGCCGGCGACTTATAGGCACTGGCAGGTTAAACCGGGAATGGTGGAGCCATAGCGAAAGCGAGTCTGAATAGGGCGATCGTCAGTGTTTATAGACCCGAACCCGGGTGATCTAACCATGGCCAGGATGAAGCTTGGGTGATACCAAGTGGAGGTCCGAACCGACTGATGTTGAAAAATCAGCGGATGAGCTGTGGTTAGGGGTGAAATGCCAATCGAACCCGGAGCTAGCTGGTTCTCCCGAAATACGTTGAGGCGTAGCGTCTAGTGCTATAGCAGGGGGTAAAGCCACCGTTTCGGTGCGGGCTGCGAGAGCGGTACCAAATCGAGACGAACTCTGAATACCCTGTGTGAAACTAGGCAGTCAGACTGTGGGGGATAAGCTCCATGGTCGAAAGGGAAACAGCCCAGACCGCCAGCTAAGGTCCCCAAATCAATGCTGAGTGATAAAGGAGGTGGGATTGCCCAGACAACCAGGAGGTTGCCCAGAAGCAGCCATCCTCAAAGGAGTGCGTAATAGCTCACTGGTCGAGCGATCCTGCGCCGAAAATGAACGGGGCTAAGCATTGTACCGAAGCTGCGGATTTAACTTGTTAAATGGTAGGGGAGCGTTCCATGTGGGGTGAAGCGTTAGCGTAAGCGGGCGTGGACTGCATGGAAGTGAGAATGTCGGCTTGAGTAGCGAAAACATGGGTGAGAATCCCATGCCCCGAAACCCTAAGGGTTCCTCCGGCAGGCTCGTCCGCGGAGGGTTAGTCAGGACCTAAGGCGAGGCCGAAAGGCGTAGTCGATGGACAACAGGTCAACATTCCTGTACCTGTCATGTTTTGGGAAGGGGACGGAGAAGGCTAGCCCAGCCAGATGTTGGTTACTGGTTCAAGCGTTCGAGGCGTTGAGGGGTGGTGAAAACATCCCGAGCTGAGGCGTGAGTACGAGCTGCTACGGCAGCGAAGTGGGTGATGTCAAGCTTCCAAGAAAAGCCCTATACCCGTTAAGGCATGACGGCCTGTACCCGAAACCGACACAGGTGGGGTGGTAGAGAATACCGAGGGGCGCGAGGTAACTCTCTCTAAGGAACTCGGCAAAATGGCCCCGTAACTTCGGGAGAAGGGGTGCCACCGCAAGGTGGTCGCAGTGAAGAGGCCCAGGCGACTGTTTACCAAAAACACAGGTCTCCGCTAAGTCGCAAGACGATGTATGGGGGCTGACGCCTGCCCAGTGCCGGAAGGTTAAGGAAGCTGGTCAGCGAAAGCGAAGCTGGCGACTGAAGCCCCGGTGAACGGCGGCCGTAACTATAACGGTCCTAAGGTAGCGAAATTCCTTGTCGGGTAAGTTCCGACCCGCACGAAAGGCGTAACGATCTGGGCGCTGTCTCGGAGAGAGGCTCGGCGAAATAGAATTGTCTGTGAAGATGCGGACTACGTGCACCCGGACAGAAAGACCCTATGAAGCTTTACTGTAGCTTGGTATTGTGCCCGGGCTCTGAATGCGCAGGATAGGTGGGAGACATTGATGCATGGCTTGCGGGTCATGCGGAGTCAACGGTGAGATACCACTCTTTCAGAGCTAGGGTTCTAACAGCCACCCGTTATCCGGGTCGGGGACCATGTATGGTGGGTAGTTTGACTGGGGCGGTCTCCTCCCAAAGAGTAACGGAGGAGCACGAAGGTACGCTCAGCGCGGTCGGACATCGCGCACTGTGTGCAAAGGCATAAGCGTGCTTGACTGCAAGATCGACGGATCAAGCAGGTACGAAAGTAGGTCTTAGTGATCCGGTGGTTCTGTATGGAAGGGCCATCGCTCAACGGATAAAAGGTACTCCGGGGATAACAGGCTGATACCGCCCAAGAGTTCATATCGACGGCGGTGTTTGGCACCTCGATGTCGGCTCATCACATCCTGGGGCTGTAGTCGGTCCCAAGGGTTTGGCTGTTCGCCCATTAAAGCGGTACGCGAGCTGGGTTCAGAACGTCGTGAGACAGTTCGGTCCATATCCGGTGCATGCGTAAGAACATTGAGAGGAGTTCTCCCTAGTACGAGAGGACCGGGAGGAACGCACCTCTGGTGTACCAGTTATCGTGCCAACGGTAAACGCTGGGTAGCCATGTGCGGAGAGGATAACCGCTGAAAGCATCTAAGTGGGAAGCCCACCTCAAGATGAGTGTTCTCATGGCTTAAGCCAGTAAGGTCACGGGAAGAACACCCGTTGATAGGCTCTACGTGGAAGCTTGGTAACAGGTGAAGCGGAGGAGTACTAATAGACCGAGGGCTTGACCAACACTTGGCTCCTTGCTGAGGAGACCAGGGATGCATTGTTTCCAGACGTCACTTTGAGATGACTCATTGCAGCAGGCTTGTGCTTGTAAGCAATGAGATAACTTCGATAGGATGACTAGCTTATGCAGTTCTCAGGGTTCACCTGAGGATGAAAAGTCTATTTCCTGGTGTTCATGGCACTGTGGCCCCACTCCGATCCATCTCGAACTCGGTTGTGAAACGCAGTAGCGGCGAAGATAGTTGGAGGGTAGCTTCCTGCAAAAATAGCTCAATGCCAGGATAAAACTTTTCATTCCTACCAAGTTTTGCGTTGATCGAGCTTGTCATCTGATGATGATGAATCGAGAGAAGCAAAACACTGAAAGCCACCCGAAAGGGTGGCTTTTTTGTTGGTTGCGTGTTGGCTGGATGATGGATTGCTGGATTGGTGCAGCGGTTTGAAGGGGTGTGGGTTGTGATGGAGTGTGCTCAATGGTTGGAGGCTGTACTGAAGGGGTGTTGGTGGCTGAATGGCTTGTTGGGTGAATTGCTGAATCGCTGGTTTGTTGGATTGATGAATTGCGGGAAGGATGAAATGATTGGTCAGCGATGACGCTTGGGGTGAATCAAGGGGGAATCACGGGGGATCAAGGAGCGATGAGCACCTTGTCGACCTTGGTGTCAGGATGCCCGATAGAGCACATCTCTGAACGGCTGGAATGCTGTGCTACTGGTCGTGATTAGGTGGCTGTCCGGACGCTGCTAGGCAAGGATGGCGGCGAAAGACTGAACGACTGGATAGGCGCCGGCCTCACGGGACGGATTGCCAGGGCGGTCGCTGAGGAGGGGCTGCATGCCTGCTGCGTTGGCGGCGTGGAGTTCTTCGATGACATCGCTGATGAACAACATGTGGGCGGGCTTCGCTTCAAGTTGGTTGGCGATTGCGGCGTAGCTGTCAGCTTGCTGCTTGGTGCCTATGCGGGTATCAAACCAAGTCGAGAAGAGCGGCTGAAGATTGCCGGCAGTGCTGTGTGAATACAGCAACTGTTGGGCTTTCACCGACCCTGAGGAGTATACACCCAGTTCTATTCCCATGAGTTTCCACCGCCGAAGTGCAGGCGGGACGTCTTCAAACAAGGGGGCGCAGAGGTGGCCGTCTTGATAGCCGCGTTCCCAGATGAGGCCTTGGAGATCCTTCAGTGGAGTTAGTTTCTTGTCATTGCGGATCAGCCACTTCAGGTAGGGCCGCAGCTGCTTGGCGGGTGAACCCTTGCCCTCCATGCGTGCAGAAATGAGAAGACGACGAGCTTCGTCATCTTTTTCCTCCTCCCATGCTTCCTCAATGGATTGCAGCAGCTGCTGGACTTTGGGGTTATTAGCTTCATTGCCAAGAAAGCTGTCCAGCTGGTCTGCGGCATAGGGGAAAAGCGTGTCTTTGACGAAATCGAAGGGACAGGTGGTGCCTTCGATGTCGAGAAGAATGTGGCTGATGGCCACTCCGGCTGGGATGAGGGATGGCATGGTTAACGTTTCGGATTGAGGTATTTTGCCTCTGTCGCGGGAGAGTGTGGGGCTTGTTGATCCATGAGTCTGCTGGATGAACGTGATCGGTGAGTCGCCTCTGCCAGTGGCCTCATGTTGGAGTCGGGGAATATGCACTGCCACCGCGGCGGAAGCGGCGGGGCGAATGTGTCATGGCCGCGATGCCGAGAGAGCAAGCTTCGCGGCAGCCGCGCTGGCTCGGAGAGAGCCATGGCCAGGCCGCTTATGGGGAGGAGAACGACAGCCACTTATAGGCAGGACATCGACAGCCACTACTTCTAGGGAGGACGCCGACAGCCACTCAAAGCGGGTGCCGCGGCAGCAGGATCGATGGCTCTGGCATCCATTACAAGAGGGTGTAGATGAGGCTCTGAGCGCCTGCATGAATTGGGTAGCTGTCAGCGGATTTCAAGGTTGAGGAGCCTGGACTGGTAGCTCCGCCGCTGCTGGTTGCAGAGACTTGAGCAGGAGATCTCGCCACGTCTGATCAAGCAGGAACTCAAGAATTTCCACGTGCCGTTGGGCTGTGAACAGATTGCTGCCCCAGGCATAGAGCCCATGGCCGCCGACCAGCAGGCCATGGGGGGCGTCGTTGAGCAAAGGGGAGGCAAGGTCACTGAGCCGACGCAGATCCTGGTCGTTCGGTACCACTGGGAGCACCACACGGCTGTGATGGGTGGTGATGCCCTCAAGACCCTTCATCATCTCGAGTCCTTCAAATACAACCCCTGCAGGGCAAATTTCGTTTGGTTGTTGGCTCTGGAGAGCCAGGCGCGAGAGCAGGGTTGCCGCCGGTGAATGGGTGTGGAGCACCGCACCCGCGCCACAGGTCTGCACGATCTCCAGGTGCAAGAGCGTCTCTGCGCTGGCCCGTCCGTTGCCCTCCACCACAGCGCCTGCTTCGTTCACCTGCACCAGGTCGGCGCCACGAACAGAACCTTTGTGGATCCCGCTGGGGGCCATGAGTAGGCGCAGAGGATCCCTGTTCAGCACGCTACTGAAATTGCCACCGGTGCCATCACACCAGCCGCGGCGATGAAGGTCCCGGATCAGGCTTGCCAGGGCCTCAGCGGTTGTGGGTGGATCGAAAGGCATCGGCAGATCGCAGCACTTCAATGCTGGCAGGACGGGCACCAGTGGGTTCCTCGCCCACCCAGCCGCTCCCGTTGGATTGGTGTTCCGCACGTCCGGCAGGGCTGGCCGCCGCGTCGGTACACCCAGGCCATGCCGCCGTAGTTGCCATTGGTGCCGCTGAGATCTCTGAAATCGCTGAAGGTGGTGCCTCCCGCTCCGATGCTCGTTTGCAGCACCTGCACCACGGCCTGGTGGAGCCGGCGGAGCTGCGCCACTCCAAGCCTGCCACTGGGGGTGTGCGGATCGATGCCCGCGGTGAACAGAGATTCATCGGCATAGATATTGCCGATGCCGGCCACCAGCGCCTGATCCAGCAGCGCGTTCTTGATCGGCCGCTGCGACCCTTTCAAGCGTTGCTGCAGATAGGTGACGTTGAACGCCGGACTGAACGGTTCAGGACCGAGCCGGCTGAGGCCGTGCATCACCTGGCTGGGCTCGCTGCCCGCAGGAATCCACCACATCTGGCCGAAGCTGCGCGTGTCCACGAAGCGCAGTTCGTGACCCTGGAAGTCGTGGAACCGCACGCGCGTGTGGCTGCATGGTTCGCGCTCGTGATCAAGCCACTGAAACTGGCCTGTCATGCGCAGGTGCACACCCCACCGGCCGGCGGGCTCGCCATCGCGGCTGAGGCTGGCCAACAGATACTTGCCACGGCGCTGCCACAGACCCACCAGGGTGCCTTCAAGGGCACGACAGAACGCTTCGGGGTCGGCGGGATGGGCCACAGCCCTTGCTCTCAGCACACTGACGCGCTCCACCGTGAAGCCCGCCAACTGTCGCTCGAGGCCGAGACGCACGGTTTCGACTTCAGGCAGCTCCGGCAAGACGGTTTCTGGCGCGTTGCTTCAGGCTCCCATGCCGACCTGCCGAGCCCACAGGTGCGGGGCTGCCTCTGGGGTTGCCCGCGTCGAGGGGGAGTAGGCGGCCAGAGGAACGCCCACGCACAGAACAGCCCAAGGCTGTAGGGGGACTGATGGATCGAGCTGAAGAATCAAGCCCGAGATGGCAGTGACGTCTCTGATCTGCTGTTGTGCAGCTGGAGAATGGTGGATAGACCACTCAAGCCAGCTGCTGGATAGGGGCGGCCCCAGCAGTGGGGCCCGACGTGTTGGATTGGCCTGGGAAGCAATCGCCTGTAGATCAGACCGTGTGTGGGGGCAGCCCTGCAGATGCTGGATGTGCCCCCGGGATTGGGCTTCAGGCCTTCTCGAGCTCGGCTTCGGAGAAGTTGTTGGTATTGATGCCGCCTTCCGAACCGCTGAATCCGGTGTAGTTCACTTTCTCGAAGCGCACCACCACGGGGTAGCGGATGCCGGAGGTGTCGATCGACGCCACGGTGCCGACGTCGTTGAACCAATAGGACTCGGGTCGCTTGATGCGCACTTTGTCGCCGCGGGAGATGGCCATCGCTGCGCTGGAGAAGGTTGATTGCCAGTCGGAAGATACCCGAGGCCGGCGGGCCCAAAGGTGCCCGTGTCATGAATCGTCGTCGCCGGAGCAGGGCCGCCATGGGGGCGGGCGGAGCGTGGCACGATCGGCTGCTGCCGCCCCGCTGTTGTTGGAGCCTCCCATCCTCGATCTCGAGCTCCCAGATCCCCAGCGCGACGACATCAGCACGATGGAGTTCCTGGCGCGGCTGGAGGAAGCATGGGGGGTGTGCGACCGCTTCGACCTGCAGACGGAGATCTGGCGGGGACGCATCCTGCGCGCTGTGCGCGACCGCGAGGTTCGCGGCGGTGAGGGCCGGGGTACCGGCTTCCTGCAATGGCTCAGGGAGCGAGAGATCAGCAAGACCCGGGCCTATGGCCTGATCCAGCTGGCGGAGTCTGCCGAAAGCCTGGTGGGTGATGGGCCGCTGGAGCAAAGCAGCGTCAACAACTTCTCGAAGCGCGCCTTCCTCGAAACGGCCCAGGCCGACCCGGAGGTGCAGCTGATGATCAGTGAAGCGGCCAATGAGGGGCAGCAGATCACCCGCAAGCAGGTGCGGCGCCTCTCTGATGAATTCACAGCGGCCACGAGCCCGCTGCTGCCGGAGGAGATCCGCCAGCGCACCCAGGAGAACCTGCTGCCCCCGCGGGCCGTTGCACCACTGGTGAAGGAGCTGGCCAAGCTGCCCGAGGCCCAGCAGGACGATCTGCGCCAGGCGCTGCGGGATGAACCCGAGCTCGACCGGGTCAGGGACGTGACCAGCACGGCCCGCTGGCTGAGCAAGGCGGCCGAGGCCGGGGCTGCGGTGCGCGCCTTTCAGCAAGGGGAGCTGCAACTGGAGAAAGCCCTGCAGGAGGCTCAGCGGCTCGACGCTCTTGGTTTGCTGGCCGATGCGGTGGGGCAGGCGCAACAGCTCGAAAGTGCCGTGCTGAAGCTGCACACCAGCTGGCGACGGCTGGGGGGATTGCAGGAGCGCCTCTGGGTGGAGAGCGGCAGCAGCACGCCCCACCTGCGGGCCATGCTGACCGTTCTCCAGAGCCTGAGCGGAAGCACCCTGCGGGTGTCGTTGGGGGAGCTGGCCGGCGGCAAACGGGTGCGGCTGCAGCTGGTGGAGGAGAGCCCCGACCAGCTGGACGCACCGCCCTTGCCATGAGCCTGCCTGGCCACCAGATCTGGGGCCGCTAAGGTCGGGCCGCACCAGGGCTGTGGTCGGTTTGGCGATGGAAGCGCTCGAGGATTCCCTGGAGCGTCATTTCGGCTGGTCGCGCTTCCGGCCCGGTCAGCGCCCGGTGGTGGAGGCCCTCCTGGCGGGGCGCGACTGTCTGGCGGTGCTGCCCACCGGTGGCGGGAAGTCGCTCTGTTTTCAGCTGCCCGCCCTGGTGCGGCAGGGCCTGGTGCTGGTGGTGTCGCCGCTGGTGGCCCTGATGCAGGACCAGGTGGCGCAGCTGCAGCGCCGCGGCATCCCGGCCGCCTGCCTGCACCAGGGGCTCGATGCCGGGTCGCGGCGGCAGCTTCTGCATCGCCTCGCCGACAATCGCCTGCGCCTGCTCTACTTGGCACCGGAGCGGCTGCAGGCGGAAGCCACCCGCGCCCTACTGGAGGACGTGCTGGAGCAGGGCCGGCTGGTGGCGCTGGCGGTGGACGAGGCCCACTGCATCAGCGCCTGGGGCCATGATTTCCGCCCGGATTACCGCCGCCTCGGGCAGCTGCGCAGCCTCTGTCCCGGTGTGCCCCTGGTGGCGCTGAGCGCCACGGCCGCGCCGCGGGTCCGCGCCGACATCATCCGGCTGCTGCAGCTGCGGCGCCCCCTTGTGCAGGTGCGCTCCGCCCGGCGCTCGAACCTCGTGTACGCCATGCAGCGGCGCCCGCCGGATCCGCTGCCGCTGGTGCTCGACACGGTGGCGGCGGCGTCTGGAGCCGTGCTGATCTATGCCCGCACACGGCGGTCGGTGGAGCACTGGGCGGCGCGGCTTTCGGCTGCCGGGGTGGAGGCGATCGCATATCACGCCGGCATGGACCCTGAGAGTCGCCTGCTGGCGCTCGAACACTTCCAGCACCATCCACGGCCGGTGCTGGTGGCCACGGTGGCCTTCGGCATGGGTGTGGACCGCCCGGATGTGGGCCTGGTGCTGCATCTGGATCTGCCTGCCAGCGCGGAGGGGTACCTGCAGGAGTCGGGGCGGGCGGGGCGTGATGGCCAGCCCGCCCGCTGCCTGGTGCTCTTTGATCCGATGGACCGGCGCTCGCTGGGCTGGGCGATGCGCGCCTCCGGCCGGCAGCTGGCGCCGGAGCAGCAGGAGCAGGAGAAGTTGCGGCTGGAACTGGCCCAGCAGCAGCTGCGGCGCATGGAGGCGGTGGCGGAGGGGACGGGCTGCCGCGAGCAGGCCTTGCTGGAGGCCGTGGGCGAGCTGGTGCCCCCCTGTGGTCGCTGCGACCGTTGCCACAGCCGTGGGGTGTCGATCGACTGGTCGGCGCACGCGGCGCAGGTGCTGACCCTGCTGCAGGAGCGCCGGGGCCTGGATCTCCCCCGGCTGGCCGATGACCTGGCCGATCATTCCGGTGCCGAGGACACCGCCGCTGCGGAGGGAGAGCGCTGGGGTTGGCTGGCGCGCCGGCTGGTGCAGGAGGAGCTGATCAGCGAAAGCGACGACGGCAGCCAGCGGCTCTGGATCCGGGAGGCCGGACGCCGCTATCTGCAGGAGCCATGGCCGTTGCGCTGGGCGGCATGAGCGGCAGGCGGGCCGGCACGCGTGGGCTGGACGGGGCTCAGCCGCCGCCGACCCTGCAGAGGTCTCTCACCAATTGCTGTTCAAACTCGCTCTGCGGGGCATCCCAGCTCTTCCAGGCGCCGGCTTCGCCGGTGGCATTCAGCTTGCCGGCCGTGCAGTTGACCGCCAGGAAAATCGATTGGCCGGCGCTGTTCAGGGCCGGGGCCACCATGCTGCCGCCCAAAGGCTGCCAGTTGGCGAAGTCAACCTGAAGCGGGCCGTAGGTGCGCCATTCCGGCGGTTTGGGGCCGGCCGATCTGGCCGCAGTGGCCGCCGGTTTGGGACGGGGGCGGGTGCTGCCGCAGCCGCTGGCCTGGGTTGGGGGCTGCTGCTGCTGGGGCCGGGCGGGTGGCAGCGGGCGCGGGTTGGGTGGCGGCTGCCGCTGCCGGCCTGGGCTGGACTGCTGTAGCCGTGGCAGCAGGTGCGGGGCGCACGGGCGCCGGCTGGGCTGCAGGGTGCCGGTTTGGGTTGGGCTGTCGCTGTCGGCGCCGGCCTGGCGGCCACTGGTGCCGGTTTGGGTTGTGGCGCTGCTGGTGCCGGGCGCGCAGGTGCGGGTTTGGCAGCTGCGGGCTTGGCCGGCGCGGGCTTGGCGGCGGCGCGGGCGGGTGCGGGTGTGCTGGCGCGCAGCACCAGGCGGCTGCCGGCCTGGATCTCGTCGGGCTGGCTGAGCTTGTTGAGCGCCATCAGCCGCGACATCGGCACCCCGTAGCGATCGGCGATGCCGGAGAGGGTTTCACCTGGTTGGACGGTGTGTTCGCGGGCGTTCCTGTTCACCGCTGCGGGACGGGCGGCGGCGGGGGCGCCGGGCACCACCAGGCGGGTGCCCTCGGCCACCATGTCCGGGTCGCGGATGCCGTTGAGCTCGATCAGGCGCTGCACCGTGGTGCCCAGCCGGTCGGCGATCTCGGAGAGGGTTTCGCCCGGCTTCACGGTGTAGCTGCCGCGCCCGCCAGCGGAAGAGCCGGCGCCGGAACTGGCTCCACCGGGCACGGTGAGGCGGGTGCCGGCCGTGACCAGATCCGGATCCTTGATGCCGTTCAGCTGCATCAGGCGGTTGAGGGACACGCCATAGCGCTCGGCGATCTCCGAGAGCGTCTCCCCGGGCTTCACCACGTGCTGGGCGGCCAGTCCCGGCAACGGGAGCAGCAGGGCGAGGGCCAGGGCGACGATGGCGCGGCGCATGGGCAACGGTCAGCTGGATGAACCTTAAGGAGAACCCTCTGGCGCGCCAGTCCCCCGGCGCCAAATCGTTGGTCCGGTTCAGCCCATCAGCCGCTTGATCAGGCCGAGACGGTCGCCGTAGGGGGGATAGCGCAGCGGCACATCGAAGCGGAACGGGCGCCGCAGCACGCTGCGCAGGTGCGAGAAGGTGTCGAAGCCCGACTGGCCGTGGTAGCGGCCCATGCCGCTGGGGCCGACGCCACCGAATGGAAGCTCGGGCACCCCCACCTGCATCACCACGTCGTTGAAGCAGACGCCCCCCGAACTGGTGCCTGCCAGCACCTGCTCCTGGGCGGCGGCACTGCTGCTGAACAGATAGAGCGCCAGCGGCTTGGCTCCACGCCGCACCCGGGTGATTGCCTCATCCAGCGAAGCCACAGGCAGCACCGGCAGCAGGGGACCGAACAGCTCCTCCTGCATCAGCGGATCGTCGGCCGCATCGACCGCCAGCAGAGTGGGGGCGATGCGCAGGCGCTCCGGATCGATCTGGCCGCCGGCCAGCAGCTGCCCCCGCTGCCTGGCGCCCTCCAGCAGGCCGCACAGCCGCTCGAACTGCGGGCGGTTGACGATGCGGGCCAGATCCGGCGACGCCAGCGGGTCGTCGCCGTAGCAGCGCGTGATCTCCCGCGTCAGCCGCTCCACCAGCGCCGGCCGCACTGAGTCTTCCACCAGCAGATGGTCGGGGGCGATGCAGGTCTGACCGGCGTTGAGCCCCTTGCCCCAGATCAGGCGACGGGCAGTGGTGTCGAGGTCGGCGTCGGCCAGCACGATGGCCGGGCTCTTGCCGCCCAGCTCCAGGGTGACCGGGGTGAGGTGACGCGCGGCCGCCTCCATCACCAGCCGGCCCACCCGGCCGCCGCCAGTGAAGAAAATGTGATCGAAGCGCAGCTGGAGCAGCGCGCTGGCCACAGCTCCGTCTCCTTCCACCACCTGCACCACATCGGGCTCCAGGTGGCGCGCCACCAGCTGGGCGATCAGGGCCGAGGTGTGCGGGGCCTGCTCCGACGGCTTCAGCACGGCGCTGTTGCCCGCTGCCAGAGCACTCACCAGCGGCTGGAGGGTGAGCGAGAAGGGGTAATTCCAGGGGCCGATGATCAGCACGCAGCCGAGCGGCTCAGGCATCAGCCGGGCCTGGCCCGGCCTCTGGCTGAGCGGCACCGGCACTGGCCGGGGCGCCATCCAGCGCCGCAGCTGGCGCTGGCAGAGGCGCAGCTCCTGACGGACGGCCACCACTTCGAAATAGGCCTCCACCGGAGGCTTGCCCAGGTCGGCGGCGAGCGCCGCAAGGATCGCCTCCTCCGCACCATCGAGCAGTGCCGTGAGCCGCGCGAGCTGCTCGCGACGCCAGGCCAGCGGGCGGGTGAGCCCCTGGCTGACCGGCTCACGCAGGCTGTCCACGGCGGGCATGGCCACGGCGGGCATGTCCGCCATGGGCATGGCGGTGGAGGCGGTCATGGGAGCGGGCGAGCGAGAGTAGCTCCAGCATGGCGGCTGCTACCCGGCCACGGGGCCGGCTGGAGCGGGTGTGGGAGCGGCTGGCGGCCACACCTCCAGCGCGATGGTGAGGGCGAGAAGGATGGAACAGCAACTCGATCTCCTGCAGTCAACGCCGCCGGCCGGCACCCCTCAGACGGTGACGCGGGAGGGACTGGCGTTGCGCTACTGGCCCTTGTGGCTGGCGGATGCGGCGTCCTGGCTGGTTCAGCTGCGGACCGACGTGCCCTGGCGCCAGGAGCACATCACCCTGTTCGGCCGCACCCATCCGATTCCGCGGCTCACCTGCTGGATGGGCGATCCCGGTTGCCACTACGCCTACAGCGGTGTTCACCAGGCGATCGAGCCCTGGACCGCCTCGCTGCGGCAGCTGCGCCGGCAGGTGGAGGCCGCCGCCGGTTGCCGCTTCAACTCCCTGCTGCTCAATCACTACCGCGACGGCAACGACAAGCTGGATTGGCATGCGGACGACGAGCCCGAACTTGATCCCGATCAACCGATTGCCTCCCTCAGCCTCGGGGCGGCGCGCAGTTTTCGGCTCAAGCCCCGGCAACCTTCCGCAGATGCAGAGTCACCGCTGAGCTTTGAACTGGGCGAAGGCGATCTGCTGGTGATGGATCCACCCACGCAACAGCACTGGTTGCATCAGGTGCCCCAGCGACGGCGGGTCGCACGTGACCGCATCAATCTCACCTTCCGCGTGATTCGAAGGGGAGCGATTGCACAGCGGTGATCTCGATCGGGGGGTGTGGTTGCAAGGGTGTTGAGCTGAGTCTTTGGCAGGGACTTCGTGAGTGAGTGCGCCTAGGCATTCGACAGCATTTCAATCAACGCCATTGCGGATCGATGGTTGCCCTCTGTGACAAGCAGGCAGGAACCACCACGGATACCTGGCAACGCCAGCAGCGGGCCATCCTCCCCAAGCGATCCGGCCCCAACTCCGCCCGTCGCCCCCACTGGGACGATCCTCCTGCTCCTCTGCGGTTGCAGTGCAAGCGTCGCCATCATGTTGGGGCAGTGGCCTGATGCTGTTCCGGGGTGTACTCAACGCGTGCAGAGACGCAGGGTGCGGTGGGCCGGTGTTGCGCAATCGGTTATGGCTGAACACAGCGTGCTGCAGTTGGGGGATCCGCGTCTTCGGCCGAGGCGGTCAGCCGCGCCGACGGCTACAGCCCCAGCTTGCGCCGCCCCTGCCACATGCCCACGCCGTAGCCGATCGCAGGTAGCAGCAGTGCAGGGCGCAAGGGCAACAGCAGCAGCAGGGCGATCCCCACCAGCCAGGGCAGCAGCAGCAGGCTGCCGAAGGCCAGCTGGCTCAGCCGCGAACGGCGAGCCAGGCTGCCCGAGCGCTGAACCAGCCGAGGCACGCCCTTGCCCAGGCCAAAGCCCAGCAGCGCGGTGAGAACGGTGAGCAGGATCGCGCCCATGGCGGGGTGGCAGCCGTTGAGAGTTTGCCGCCCGGGCGCTCCCGGCGATGGGGACCGCCTGGCCACACCTTGCCAAGGGGATCTGCAGCCCGAAGGTCCAAGTGAATGGCCGGAAAGGGTTGGGAGGAAGCCCTTGACGAGACTTGAACTCGTGACCTCTCCCTTACCAAGGGAGTGCTCTACCGCTGAGCTACAAGGGCATGTGGAAGGTGGGCCGGGTTGGATTTGAACCAACGTAGGCAGAGCCAGCGGATTTACAGTCCGCCCCCATTAACCACTCGGGCACCGACCCGCTCCACCCGAGAAACTTACCAGTCGACCTTCCCCATGCAGCTGCTCGTGCTTCACGGCCCCAACCTCAACCTGCTGGGGCGCCGTGAGCCTGGGCTTTACGGGGTCAGCACCCTGGAAGCCATCAACGCGGCGCTGACGGCCCAGGCAGCGGCGCAGGGGGTGGACCTGGCCTGTTTTCAGAGCAACCACGAGGGTGCCCTCGTGGACCGCATCCACGAGGCAGCCGGCGTCTGCGACGGCATCGTCATTAACGCCGGTGCCTACACCCACACGTCGATCGCCATCCGTGACGCGCTGCTGGGGGTGGCGTTGCCCTTCGTGGAGGTGCACCTCAGCAACGTCCACGCCCGCGAGCCGTTCCGGCACCACTCCACCCTGGCCGACCGGGCGGTGGGCGTGGTCTGTGGCTTCGGGCCCGCCAGCTACAGCCTCGGCCTCGACGGCCTGGTGGCCCACCTGCGCGCCCAGGAGCCGGCATGAGCACCACCGCTTCCCTGCCGCTGGCGGCCGGCGTGTCCGTGGCCGCACCTGCCCGGGTGAAATGGCTGACGGCGCCCAGCAGCGACGCCTGGTTGGAGCAGGCCCTGGCCCACCCCGAGCTGCTGTTGATCGACCATGCCCACTGCGAACGCAAGGCGGCGGGCGTGGCGCTGCAGCTGATGTTCCGCTACCCCTCCGACGGGGAGCTGGCCGCGGTGCTCAGCCCCCTGGCCCGTGAGGAGCTCGAACACTTCGAGCGCGTGCAGGCCCTGCTGGAGCGGCGAGGCCATGCCCTGCGCGCCCTGGCAGCCCCGCCCTACGGCGCCGCCCTGGCCGGCCAGGTGCGGCGGGGCGAGCCGCAGCGCATGCTCGACAGCTTCCTGGTGGCCGGCCTGATCGAGGCCCGCAGCCACGAACGCATGGCTCTGCTGGCTGCCCACAGCCCTGATCCGGAGCTGGCGGCCCTCTACGGCGACCTGCTGGCCAGCGAGGCGCGCCACTTCGGGGTCTACTGGGTACTGGCCGAAGCGCGCTTCAGCCGCGAAGCCACAGTGGAGCGGCTGGAGCAGCTGGCGCTGGCGGAGGTTCAGGCCCTCACAGGAGTGTTGGCCGATCCAGGGCTGGTTCGGATGCACTCGGTGGGCGTGGCCTGAGCCTGCTGGGCTGCCGCTTCCGGCTCGCCTCGCCTCAGACCGCGGCCAGCAGTTCGTCGAGCAGGGGGAACCGTTCGGCGATGGCCTCACCGGTGAAGGTGGCCACCCACCCCTCCGGGTTGTCGAAGAAGCGCAGGGCGGCGAAGTGGGGCTCGGGCCCCATGTCAAACCAGTGGGGCGTGCCCGCCGGAACAGAGATCAGGTCGTTGCGCTCACACACCACCTGCAGCACCTCATCACCGAGGTGAAGGCAGAACAGGCCGCGCCCTTCAACGAAGAAGCGCACCTCGTCCTCGCTGTGGGTGTGCTCCGAGAGGAACTTCTGCCGCAGCGCCACCCGATCCGGATGGTCGGGCGTGAGGCGGATCGCATCGACCGTGGGATAGGCGCCGCTGCTCTGCAGTCGGGCGATCTCCTCGGCGTAGAGCGCCAGCAGCGCGTCGGCAGTGGTGGCCTCGCCAGTGGAGGCCCGGGCCGGCCAGCGCTCGAAGCGGATGCCGCGGGCCTCCAGCTCCTGGCGGATCCGGTCGCCGTCGCTGGTGCGCAACGTGGGCGGGCAGGGGGTGGCGTCAGGGGCGGCGTTGCCATCGCTGGGCAGTTGGTGAATGGCAAGCAGAGTCATCGGGGTGCGGCACGGGCGATGGCTCCAGCCTATGGAAGCCCTGCGGGCCGGAGGTGCGGGTGTGTTGCGGCGCCGCCGCAAGGCCTGAGCACGCCACTGGCGCGTGGCCCATGGGCTGAGCCGCTGGCGCCACGGCGTGATGGGATGAACCCCACGGATGTGGTGGCAGCACCCAATGAGCGAGGCCCCCTCGGTGCCCCCAGGCTCCCCCGGTTTTTCCGGTTTTCCCGGCCTGCCAGGCCTTCAAGGCCTGCCCGACCCCACCGGCGCCGCTGCCTTGCCGGGGCTCACGCTGGTGGGTGTGGGTCCGGGCGATCCGGATCTGCTTACCGTGGCGGCGGTGCGGGCAATCGCCGCTGCCGACCTGGTGGCCTACCCGGTGGCCCAGGCGGGTGGGGAGGGAATGGCCGCGGCGATCGCGGCGCCGTGGCTGAATCCGGAGCAGGCCACCTTGCCGCTGGTGTTTCCGATGGTGGCGGAGC
The DNA here is from genome assembly GCF_977927515.1 of Cyanobium sp. ULC065. The sequence continues at coordinate 906,231 of NZ_OZ376393.1, forward strand.
CTGAGCCGCGCCGTCAGGCCTGGCGGGCTGCGGCTGAGGCGCTGGCGGCCGCGGTGGCCGCTGGCCGCCGGGTGGTGCTGCTCTGCGAGGGGGATGTGTCGCTCTATGCCAGCGCCTCGTACGTGCTGCTGGCTCTGCGCGATGCCCACCCCGCCTGCCCAGTGCGGCTCATCCCCGGCATCCCCGCCGTGGCAGCGGCGGCGGCCGCAGGCCACTGGCCTCTGGCCCTGCAGGGGCAGGGGCTGCTGGTGCGCCCCACGCCCGATGCGCCCGGGGTGCTCGATACCCTGCTCGACGCCATCGCCCTGGAGCCCCCGCAGGCGCGCACCGGCCTGGCCCTGCTCAAGCTGGGCCACCGCTGGAGCTGGGTGCGGCCCCTGCTGGAACGGCGCGGGCTCCTTGGGGACGCCCTGTTCGCCCAGCGGGTGGGCTGGCCCGATCAGCTGGTGGTGCCGGCCGATGCGGTGCCCTCCGAGCAGCGGCCCTACTTTTCGCTTCTGCTGATCCGATCCGGCTGGCCGTCGGTACTTCCCTAGCGCCGGCGCCCCTCGGCTGTGACAGCCTTTGGCTGGCTTCCCCACCCCCCACCACCTGCTCCATGACCCCGATCGACTGGTTCTCGCTGCTGCATCCGGTGCTGGTCATCCTGTTTGTGTATCCCGTGGTGGGTGCCACGATCCGCCTCGGCCTGCTGGCCCGTGAGCGCCGGCTCAAGATCCACCCACAGCCGCCCACCGTGGGGGTGGAGCACGCCGACCATGGCCGCTGGCTCACCGCCGGCATCGTGGTGGCGGTGCTGATCGCCCTCCTCTATTCCTTCATCAGCAAGTTCGTGGTGCCGGAACCCCCCTTCACTGGCGGGGCCGGACGTCTGGCGCTGCTGCTGCTGGTGAGTGCCGGCACCTTCGCGAGTCTGCTGGGGCTCTGGCGGGCGAAGAAAGCGCCGCTGCGGGCCAGCTTCGCCCTGCTCACCTGGGTGGGCCTGCTGGGCCTCGGCAGCCAGCCGGAGATCTGGCGCCTCAGCGACAACCCGCTCAGCCCTGCCTTCTGGAGCTCCCACTACTGGGCCGGCGTGCTGCTCACGGGCCTGATGCTGTTCTCGCTGGCCTCCAAGGCGGAGATCTTCCGCTCCCTGCGGATGCGTCGCCTGCACATCACCGCCAACGTGCTCGCCTCCGTGCTCTTTGCCGTGATGGCGATCACCGGCACCCGCGACCTGCTGGAAATCCCACTCAGCTGGCAGAAACCGGCGATCTATTCCTGCAACTTCGAGCTGCGCACCTGCCCAGCACCGGCCCAGTCAAGTGTTGACGCTCCTGCCCCGTCAGCCAACACAGCGACGGTGTCAGCCGCTGCCGCTTCCAGCAGTGCCCTGGCCTCCGCAGGGGTGGGCGCGCGCATCAGCTGATGGCGCAGTTGGGCGGCGCCGGCGAAGCCCTGGCAGGTCCAGCCCATGTGCTTGCGGGCGATCTGCAGGCCTTTCGCCCCTCGGTAGGCCACCAGCGCCTGCAGGTGCTCGGCCGCCAGGGCCAGCCGCTCGGCCGGCGAGGGGTCCGGTGGCACCGGCCGGCCGCTCAGGGCCGCGTCGATGCGGCCCACCAGCCAGGGGGCTCCCAGGGTGGCTCGCCCCACCATGACCCCATCGGCGCCGGTGATGGCCAGGCAGCGCAGGGCTTCTTCGGGGGAGGTCACGTCGCCGTTGGCGATCACGGGAATGCGCAGGGCCTGCTTCACCCGGGCGATGGCGGCCCAGTCGGCGCTGCCGGAGAAGCCCTGCTCCCGTGTGCGGCCGTGCAGGGTGAGCGCCTCGGCACCGGCTTCCTGCAGACCGAGGGCGAAAGCCACCGGATCGGCGCTGCTGCCGCACCAGCCCAGCCGCGTCTTCACCGTGACCGGCACGCGCACCGCAGCCGCCACCGCCGCCACGATCTCCGCCGCCAGCGCGGGCTCGCGCAGCAGGCCGCTGCCGCCGCCTTTGCGCGCCACCTTGCGCACCGGGCAGCCCATGTTGATGTCGATCAGGAAGGCGCCCGCCGCCTCCGCCCGCCGGGCGGCCTCGGCCAGGGCCTGGGGACGGTGGTCGAACAGCTGCACCGCGATCGGCCCGCTCTCGCCGGCCAGAGCCTCGAACTTCTCACTGCCGTGGCCCCGCTCCAGGCAGGTGGCGTGCACCATCTCCGTATAGAGGAGGGCGTCGGGAGCCCAACGGCGCACGAAGCCCCGAAAGATCTGGTCGCTCACCCCCGCCAGGGGCGACTGGAACACCCGGCAGCGGAGCTGGCGCGGCTGGCCGCGGCCCTGAAGCTGAAGTGGAAGCGGTGGCAGGGTCATCAGAGGTTCATCTTCCCGCTGCCCAGGGCCGCCCTGACCCGCCGAACAACTGCCTCGTTGACCCGCCCGACGACGGCCTCGCTGACCTGCTGACCCGCCGCCTCGCCATGACTGCCCCCTCCCCCCATCCGCTCAGTCTCCAGTTGCTGCAGCTGATCCTCGACGACCGCACCAGCGACCGCTTCGTCTGCGAACTGGTCTGGCAGCGGCTGGGCTACGCACCCGCTGACGGGCTGGTGGATGGGCTGGCTTTTGAGGCTGACGTCATGGCACAGCCCACCATCGGGGCAGAGGTCACCACCAGCGCCGCACAGGGGCCAGCGCCGTGGCGCGCCACCGCCGCCACACCGGACGACTGGGCCCTGGCCTACCCGCAGGCGCCGCCGCTGATCGCGGAGCGTCCGGCCAGTGTGCGGCTCACCCGCTCGATTGCCGCCGCCCACAAGCAACTGCTCAAACACCAGCTGGGCTTCGCCGGCTACCGCATCGGCGAGCTGTTTCCCCGCCGCACCCGCCGCGCCACGGCGGTGAACTGGCTGCTGGCTCACCTGGCCGAGCGGGGCGAACCGCTGCCGGACACAGGGCCGCTGCCACCGCTGCTGCCGCAGCCGGCCGATCCGGTGGCGGGGCACCCGGGAGATCTGCCGGTGCAGTAGCCGGCGGACCGCCCCCGAGCCATGCAGGCCCCGCCCGTTCAGATCCCCATCGCCACCCCATCGAGCCGGTGATCCACGCCGGCCTCCAGGCTGGTGCAGTGGCCGGAGTCGTCGCGATGGAGGCGCACCATCTGGGCACCCCCCTTGAAACCCACGAAGCCATAGGAATCGCCGAGCTGATGGCCGCGGGCCACCAGCTCGTGGCCCACGTCTGGATTGAACTGCGGATCGATGTGGACCGCACCGCTCTGCATGATCAGCTTGAAGCGCGGGGCATCCACGGCCTGCTGGGGATTCATGCCCAGATCGAGGGCGTTCACCAGGATCTGGGTGAGCCCCTGGGGATGGGCGTTGCCGCCGATCACGCCCATCACGAATTCAGGCAGCCCTTCGCGCAGCACCATCGCCGGCAGGATCGAATGGCGCGGCCGGTGGCCGGGTGCCAGGGCATTGGGATGGCCCGGCTGGCTGGAGAACTGGGCGGCCCGGTTGTTGAGCAGCACGCCCGTGTCGCCCGCCACCAGCCCGGAGCCGAACAGTCCGCTGATGCTGGTCATCAACGACACGGCGTTGCCCTCGCTGTCCACGGCGCACACGTAGCTGGTGTCGCCCGAATGGCCGCCCTGGGGCCGGGTGGCCGGCCGGGCCTGGGCCGTGATGCGGCGGCGGGCGGCGGCCAGTCCGTCCGGGCTGAGCTGCTGCCGCACCAGTTCGAGCATCGATGGGGTGGGCTCCCCCACCCCATCGATCGCCAGCTCAAAGCCGAGGCGGATCGCTTCGATCTCATGGTGCAGCCGCTCCGCCTCGTCCATCGCGGCGAGGGGCAGGCCATCGAGGAGGCCAAGCGCATGCAGAGCCACCACCCCCTGGGAATTGGGTGGCAGGCCCAGCACCTCCCGGCCGCGGTAGCCCACGCTCAGGGGCTCCACCCATTCGGCGCGGTGCTGCTGGGCGGCCACGTCGGCTGTGGTGCTGGGCACACCGCCCGCGCTGATCGTGGTGGCGATCGCCTCGGCCACGGGCCCTTCGTAGAAGCCCTGGCGGCCCTCCCGGGCCACGCGCTCCAGGGAGTCGGCCAGTTGCGGCAGGCGCATCAGCTGGCCCGGCTGCGGGGGGCTGCCATGGGGAAGAAACACCTCGCGAAGCTCCGATGAGGCGCTCTGCCCCAGCATCGCGGCGCCAACGGCCCAGAACCCCGCGATCGATTCGCCCACCGGGTAGCCCTGGCGCGCATAAGCGATCACCGGTTCCCACAGCTCCTGCAGCGACTGGGTGCCGAACCGCTCCAGCAAGGTGCACCAGCCATCCACGGCGCCGGGAATGGTGACCGAGGCCGCGCCGTGCTCCGGCATCAAGGGGCGCGCTCCGATGCGCTCGAGGCTGGCGCCGCTCGGGGCCATGCCGCTGCCATTGAGACCCAGCACCCGCTGGTCCTGTGCCGACCACACCAGCACCATGGTGTCGCCGCCGAGGCCGCTCATCATCGGCTCGGCCAGCGCCAGCATCCCGGCCATGGCTACCGCGGCATCGGCGGCGTTGCCGCCCTGCTCCAGCACCCGCAGGCCCACGCGGGTCACCAGCGGCGAGCTGGAGGTGACCATGGCATGCCCGGCAAACACGGGCGAGCGGCGATGAAGAAAGGCAGGGTTGGCCATGGCAGCGCGCGGCTCTGGCGGTCAGGCCGCAGTCTGGTGTGGGTGGCGCCTCCGCCACAGCGGCTCAACGGTGTTGAAAGGTTCGAACGTGCAAGGTTCCTGCTTCCAGGTCTCGGAGTTGCGGGGTGACGCCGCCAACACTTCTCCAGGCCGGCCACAGCTGAGTCAGCCTGTAAGGTCGAAAAGAGATCGTTGATCGGGATATTACGTTTTGGCGCTACCAGTCGTCGCCGTCATCGGGCGCCCCAACGTGGGCAAATCCACTCTGGTGAACCGGCTGTGCCGCAGCCGGGAGGCAATCGTCCACGACGAGCCCGGTGTCACGCGTGACCGCACCTACCAGGAAGGGTTCTGGGGCGATCGGACCTTCAAGGTGGTCGACACCGGCGGCCTGGTGTTCGACGACGACAGTGAGTTTCTCCCGGAGATCCGCGAACAGGCCAACCTTGCTTTAGCCGAAGCGGTGGTGGCCGTGGTGATCGTCGATGGCCAGGCGGGGGTCACGGCGGCAGATGAATCGATCGCCGAATGGTTGCGCGGCCAGAACCGGCCGGTGCTGCTGGCGGTGAACAAGTGCGAGTCGCCCGATCAGGGCCTGGCGATGGCCGCCGACTTCTGGGGCCTGGGCCTGGGTGAGCCGTTTCCGATCTCGGCCATCCATGGTGCCGGCACCGGCGATCTGCTCGACAAGGTGATCGAATTCCTGCCTCCCGCTGACGCGGAGGAAACGGAGGAGCCGATCCAGCTGGCGATCATCGGCCGGCCGAATGTGGGCAAATCCAGCCTGCTCAATGCCATCTGCGGTGAGCCCCGGGCGATCGTCAGCCCGATCCGCGGCACCACCCGCGACACGATTGACACCACGATCGAGCGGGAGGGTCGTCTCTGGAAACTGCTCGACACCGCCGGCATCCGCCGCCGCCGCAGTGTCAGCTACGGGCCCGAATACTTCGGCATCACCCGCAGCTTCAAGGCGGTGGAGCGCAGCGACGTCTGTGTGCTGGTGATCGACGCACTCGATGGGGTGACCGAACAGGATCAGCGCGTGGCGGGCCGCATCGAGGAAGACGGCCGCGCCTGCGTGATCGTGGTGAACAAGTGGGATGCGATCGAGAAGGATTCGCACACCATGACCGCGATGGAAAAGGATCTGCGGGCCAAGCTCTACTTCCTCGACTGGGCACCGATGCTGTTCACCTCCGCTCTCAACGGTCAGCGGGTGGAGAGCATCTTCTCGCTGGCCCTGCTGGCGGTCGAGCAGCACCGGCGCCGCGTCACCACCTCGGTGGTGAATGAAGTGCTGCAGGAGGCCGTGAGCTGGCGCTCGCCGCCCACCAGCCGCGGTGGCCGCCAGGGCCGGATCTATTACGGCACCCAGGTGGCGGTGCGGCCACCGAGTTTCACCCTGTTCGTGAACGATCCCAAGCTGTTCGGCGACACCTACCGCCGCTACGTGGAGCGGCAGATCCGGCAGGGTCTGGGCTTCGATGGCTCGCCGATCAAGCTGTTCTGGCGCGGCAAGCAGCAGCGCGACGCCGAGAAGGAACAGGCGCGTCAGCAGGCTCGTTCCGCCACCCCGTGAAGCGGCTCCACTTCCTGCAGCACTGAATGGACTGGCTGAAGCAGCTCCCGATCGGCCAGTACGTCGATGGTGACAGCGGCTGGCTGCGCCGCGTCGATGCGCGCCTCAAGCTCGCCTGGACCCTGGCGTTCCTGATCACACCGATCCTGTCCGGCCCCGTCTGGCGGCTGGCGCTGGTGGGGGCGTTGCTGCTGATCACGGCGCTCTGCGGGCTGCCGTGGCGGCTGTGGCGCCGCAACCTGCCTCTCCTGCTCGCCCTCAGCCTGCTGGTGGGGCTGCTCTCTGCCTTGCTGCCGGCCGGTGGCGCGGGCACTGCTCAGCTCTCGCGCGATCCGGCCGAGCTGCGCCTGGCGCCGGCGCCGCCGGGGGCACCGCCGGTCGAACGCAGCGGTGAGCCCTGGGAGGTGCTGCGCTGGGGGCCCGTGCAGCTGGGGCCGCTGCCGCTGGGCCCACTGGTGATCAACCGCCGCTCGGCGGAACTCGGCCTCAACAGCGCCACCCTGCTGTTCACCCTCATCCACAGCGCCAACCTGCTGCTGCTCACCACGCCGCCGGAAGAACTGGTATGGGCGCTCAGCTGGGGCCTCACCCCCCTGGGCCGGCTGGGGCTGCCGGTGGAGCGGCTCGGCTTCATCCTGCTGCTGGCGTTGCGCTTCCTGCCCCTGGTGCAGGAGGAACTGCAGAACCTTCTGCGCTCGATCGCCACCCGGGCACTCAACCTGCGGCGACTGGGCTGGAAGGGAGTGCTGGGGCTGGGGCTGGCGGTGGCGGAACGGCTGCTGGCCAACGTGTTGCTGCGCGCCGAGCAGGGGGCCGATGCGCTGGTGGCCAGGGGCGGCCGCTGGGTGCCGCCGCAGCAGCTGCGGCTGGGGGTGCCCGTGGCCCGACGTCTGAATCTCATGGCCTGCTTGCTGCTGCTCCTGCTGCTTGGGCTGCGGTGGCAGTACGGTGCGCTGTGATTGGTAGCCGAACAAACCATCAGTGAGCGCTGAGTCGAGTACCGAGCGATATCTCAACCATCCCACCTTCGGGCTCCTTTACTGGGTGGCACCGGCCGGAGAGGGCCGCGATCTGTTCGCCACCCTTTACGCCCAGCGGATGTTCTTCCTGGTCACGGCGCAGCCGCGCGGCGCCCATTTCGAGGTGATTCCGCTGATGGATGCCCGCCACTACGCCGAGCAGAACCTGGCGCGGGCCCGGCGTGACCGCAGCGAAAAACTCGGCCACTGGCGCCAGCTGTTCGACCAGACCTTCATCTGAGATGGGCGCTGACGCTCCAGCGGCCCTGGCGTTGCGGTGGCAGGCCCTGCAGGAGCAGCTGCCGTCCGGTTCCCGCCTGCTGGCGGTGAGCAAGGGGCAGCCGGCCGAGCGCATCCGCGACCTGGCCGCGCTCGGGCAGCGCAGCTTCGGCGAAAGCCGCCTGCAGGAGGCCGAGGCCAAGCAGCTGGAGCTGGCGGATCTTCCCCCCCTGGATTGGCACTTCATCGGTCGCCTGCAGGCCAACAAAGCCCGTGGGGTGCTGCGCCACTTCGGCACCATCCACTCGCTCGACAACCTGCCGCTGGCGCTTCGCCTGCAGCGCATCGCCGCCGAGGAGGGCCTGCAGCCGCGGGTGTTCCTGCAGGTGAAGCTGCTGCCCGATCCAACCAAGGCCGGGTTTGAGCCCGAGGAGCTCGACCAGCTCTGGCCCCAGTTGCAGGCGCTGGCGCCGTTGCAGGTGGTCGGCCTGATGACGATCGCGCCGCTTGGGTTGGATGCAGCCGGTAGCCGTGCCCTGTTCAGCTCCTGCGCCGCGCTGGCGGCCCGGCTGGGGGTGCCGGAGCTGTCGATGGGCATGAGCGGCGACTGGCGCGAGGCGGTAGCGGCCGGCAGCACCTGGGTGCGGCTCGGCTCGGTGTTGTTCGGCCCCCGTGGGGCCTGACCGGGGCCCCACGGGGACTTCGGGGCCGCCCCGGGCCTGCGCAACGCGCTTGCCCCGGCCAATCACGGCGGGGGCCTGAGGCCGCCTTCGCTGGGGGCGGTGGGGGCGTTCGCCACCCGGCGGAAGCATGAATCCAGTGATTTCAAGGGTTGCGACCAGTTGCAACTGGGAGCGTGGGACGCTATTCAGGTACTGACCTCACGAAGGAACCAAAGGTGTCGTTGTTCTCCCGCCTCCGTGCCGTCGTCTCCGGTGACGACTATCTCGATGGCGAGTACGACGAACTTGACTACGACCCCGGTGACGACCAGGCCCAGACCGCCCAGTCGCGCGCCACGCAGGTCGGTAGCAGCAGCGCCCTGGCCCTGTCCTCCCCCTTCGGCTCCGACGACCTCTTCCCCGGCAGCAATGTGATCGGCATGCCGGGCCTGTCGGCAACGGCCGCGGAGGTGACCCTGATGGAGCCCCGCAGCTTCGATGAGATGCCCCGTGCCATCCAGGCCCTGCGTGACCGCAAGACCGTGATCCTCAACCTCACGATGATGGAGCCGGATCAGGCCCAGCGGGCCGTGGATTTCGTGGCAGGCGGCACTTTCGCCATCGACGGCCACCAGGAGCGGGTGGGCGAAAGCATCTTCCTGTTCGCGCCCAGCTGCGTCACGGTCACCACCGCCTCGATGGAGGAGCCCTCCTCTCCCACCATCGTTTCCACCCGCGACACCGGCTCCGATGCCGATGCGGCCCCCAGTCCGGCCTGGGGCCGCTCCGACTTCGCCGTCGGCGGCTGAGCACGTCTCCTGAGCACGTTTCCCGCCACCGCCACCGGTCCATGACCGAGCACGCCGGGGCCTCTGAGCCCCTCCTGTCGGGCCTCGGGATCATTGGCCTGGGGCAGATGGCCCAGGCCTTGCTGCTGCCGCTGCTGGAGCAGGGGGATGTTCGTTCTGCTGCCGTGCGGGCGGTGGTGGCCAGCCCTGCCTCCGCCGAGCGGCTCCAGCAGCAGTTGCAGGTGGCTGTCTCTGCCGCCGCCGATGGGCAGGCGGCTGCGGCCTGGCAGGCGCCGGTGGTGCTGCTGGCCGTCAAGCCGCAACAGCTCGCGGCGGCGGCCACGGCGGCTGCAGATGCGGCGGCGGCAGTTCGAGCGGCACACAGCCGATCAGGGGCGTCCGCCGCGGCATCGGCCACACCCCCAGCTTCTGGTTCAGCAGCCTCCGCCTTCCCAGCAGCGCCCTCAGAGCACGGTGACGCCTTCGCAGCCTCCTCCTCAGAGGACGGCTCCACATCCCAAGGGCACCGCGACGAGTGCCCCCTGCTGATTTCCGTGCTGGCGGGGGTCAGCCTGGCTCGCCTGCAGGCGTCATTTCCCGGCTGGCGCGTGGTGCGGGCGGTGCCGAACACTCCCTGCCTGGTGCGGGCCGGCATCACTGGACTGGCCTGGGGAGAGCAGCTCAGCGATGGGCAACGTCACTGCGTGCGCCAGCTGTTCGGCCGGGTGGGGCAGGTGCTGGAGCTGCCGGAGCCTCAGCTCGATGGGCTGCTGGCGGTGGCCTCCTCCGGGCCGGCCCTGATGGCGGTGGTGATCGAAGCCCTCGCCGATGGCGGCGTGGCCGCCGGCCTGCCGCGGGCGCTGGCTCAGGAGCTGGCGCTCGCCATGACGGGTGGCACCGTGGCGTTGCTGCAGCAGAAGGGCCTGCATCCCGGCCAGCTCAAGGACATGGTGAGCAGCCCGGCCGGCACCACGATCACGGCTCTGCGCCAGCTGGAGCGGGGCTCGGTGCGTTCGGCACTGATCGAGGCGGTGCTGGCGGCCGCTGAACGCAGCCGGGCGCTGGGCTGAAGCGGCGCCCGGTTCTCGGCTCCAGGCTCTCAGCTCCTGCCTCAGGTCGGGGTGTTGGGTTTGTCTGCGCCGATGCGTGGCTCGGTGCCGTCCATGATCCGGGCCAGGTTGCTGCGATGGCGCCACAGCACCAGCACGGTGGTGAGCAGGGCAAGGGCCAGATAGGCGGGCCGCAGCCCGGTGCCGGCGCTCTGGAAGGAGCCCAGCATCAGCAGCGGCAGGCCCACCGCCGCCACCACGCTGGAGAGCGACACGATGCGGGTGAGGGTGAGGGTGACGAGGAACAGCCCGAAGCTGGCCAGCCCCACCGCGGGCACCAGACCGAGCAGCACGCCCAGCCCGGTGGCCACGGCCTTGCCCCCCCGCCAGCCCAGCCACACCGGCCAGATGTGGCCGGCAAGGGCCGCCAGCCCCGCCGCCACCACCCAGGCATCGCCGGCCGCGGAGACGCCGAGTGGCTCCACCACCGCCTTGGCCAGCAGCACGGCGGCCGTTCCCTTCAGCACATCCACCAGGAACACCACCAGCGCCGGGCCCTTGCCCACCTGGCGCAGCACGTTGGTGGCGCCGGTGGAGCCGGAGCCCAGCTGGCGCAGATCGACGCCGGCGCACCATCGCCCCGCCAGCCAGCCGCTGGGGATCGAGCCGAGCAGGTAGCCCGCCAGCAGCACGGACAGGATCAGCAAGGGATTCACAGAAGCTCCTCGTCGATGGCCAGTTCCGCTGGAGTGGCGGCGAAGGCGAGCCAGAGCGGGAACTGCAGCACCGGGACGTCGACCACCTGTTCGGCCGCATCGATCACGATGAACGGCAGCTCGCCGCGCTCCTCGAGCCGGTCGGCGCGCTCGATCAGGGCATCAGGCCGCTCGAACAGCACCACGCCGCTGTTGGGCCCGAAATCTTCACGGCTGAGCCCGAGGCAATCCTGCAGGCCGCGGCGCCATTCCCCCAGCCGCTCCGGCTGGCCGGCCAGCACCAGGGTCTGGAAGCGCTCGCCGTAGAGCTCGCCGAGGATCGCCACCGCCGCCGCCACCGTGAGCGCATTGCGGCTGCGGCTGCCGGCGCTGGCGTGGGCGCCACGCCCGCCCTGATAGAGGAACCACTCCTCCAGCAGAGCCGCGGCAGGGGCTTCCAGGCTGCGGCGCAGTTTCCAGGGATCGGCGTAGAAATCGGGCTGGCCCTGGAAGCGCTCCAGCTGGCTGCGGATCAGGTCTTCGTCCTCGCTGAACAGCCCCGCCGCCGCCGGGGCGGAAGGGGCAGCCGCGGCGGCCACTTCCGCCGGCTGATCCAGTGGCGAGGGCTGCAACACCACCGGCTGCACCACCAGCTCCATCTGCTCGGCCTGGCCGGCCAGATCCTGCAGCGCCACCACCAGGTAGTCCTGGAAGCCCTTCAGGCGCCGGGCGATCGCATCGGCCTGACCATCAAAGCTGCTCACCAGGCTCTTCTGCAGCTGGTTGCGGCGGGTTTCCAGCTCCTGGATCTCCGCCTCCAGTGCCGCGCGCCGCTCCTGCAGCTCCCTGAGGGCGAGCGCCTGCCAGGGCTCGAATGGCTTGGCTACAGGGGCCGGGTCGGCCGCAGGCGAGGGCTCGGCCGCAGGCGGTTCAGGCACGCTCAGGGGCGGCGGGGATTGGTCCGGCGGCACGCTGGGATCGGTCATGGCGAGGTGCTGACGTGCAGCTCCAGTTGTTGGCGCAAGGTGGTGGCATCAAACAACACCGGCAGCAGGTGAATGCTGCGCTGTTCACGGAAATAGAACAGCACCGGCACCGGGTTCCAGAACACGGTCCAGGCGATCCATTCGTCGTAGGGGAAGCGGCGCAACAGCGTGGACTGACGCCACACCAGCAGGGCATCGCCGCTGAACTGCAGGCGCAGCAGCACGGCCTGCAGCAGCAGGAACAGCCCGAACAGCACCACCACGCCGCTGAGCCACAGCGCCCCCGACCACAGCGGCAGCAGGGCCAGGCCAGCCAGCCCGAGCACCACCACCCCCAGCGGCACCCCGTAGCGGGGTGCGAGCACCGTTCCGGCGGCGGGATCGAGCGTGGCGGCGGGGGAGGTCATGGCGGCGGCGGAGAGAGGCGGAGGTTCCATGCTGGGCAGCCGGCGGCCTAAGCGCCAAACAGCAGCTGGGTGAGCAGCACATCCATCAGGCTGACCGTGACCAGAATCATCACCACGGCGCCGGTGGTGCTGGTGCCCACCTCCTTAGGGCCGCCGCGTGTGGTGAGGCCCCAGCCGCAGGCGATCACGGCGATCTGCAGGCCGAACACCACCGCCTTGATCAGCATCGAGGGCAGGTCGCTGGCGGTCATCCAGCTGCGCACGGAATTCCAGAACACGGTGGGCGGGATCGAGAAGAGAAAGGTGCTGCTCACCTGGCCCGACCAGACCCCCACCACGAAGAACACCAGGCACTGCACCGGGGCCATCACCACCATCGCCAGCACCCGCGGCACCACCAGGTACTCCACCGGATCGGTCCGCAGCATGGTGATGGCGTCGATCTGCTCGGTCACCTTCATGGTGCCGATCTGGGCGGCGTAAGAAGTGGCCACCTTCCCGGTGAGCAGGGTGGCGGTGAGCAGCGGTGCGATCTCGCGCGCCAGCCCCACCGAAAGGATGCCTCCCACGGCCACGCTGGCCCCCTGCTTGGTGAGCTCTGCCGCCACCTGGATGTTGAACACGGTTCCTGCAGCTAGCGCCGTGATGAACACGATCAGAAAGCTGCCGGGCCCTGCCTCCAGCAGATGCTCGAACAGGTCGTTGACGTTGATGCGCCCCCTGCCGATCGCCGCCACGGTCTGGCCGCCGATCAGGCAACTGCTGCCGAGGCGGTTGAGCCAGCGCGGTGACTTCATGGCTGGGCCTGAAGCAGGTGGGCGCCACGCTCAGGCCAGCGCCGCATCACGATCAGCCCCAGCACCACCAGCGTGGCGGGGATCAGGCCCATGCACAGGCGGATCGCGATCAGGGCCGTGTCGGGTTGGACGATGCCCCTGGCCGCCACGTAGCCACTCAGGCTCATCAGGTTGCCGAAGAAGAACAACGCCAGGCTGATGCAGATCTTCTGGGTGAACACCATCCAGGCGCTGTAGAGGCCGGCGGGCTTTTCAGGATCGGCGTCGATGGCATCCGGCAGCAGCGCCCAGGGGATCAGGTAGGCGGTGGAGGCGCCCAGACCCACCACCAGGATGGCCACCAGCAGCGCCACCAGCCGCAGCCCGTTCATCCAGGAGCCCACGGGCGAGAGGTCGGGATCGAGGGGGATCAGCAACATGGCGAGCAGGCATCCGCCGATCCAGAGCGCCGTGCCCCGGTGCAGCGCCTGGATGCGACCGTAGCGGTGGGAGAAGCGGTTCCAGATCTGCAGCCCCACGAGAGTGCTGATCTGAAAGGGCAGCAGGATCCAGTTGCTCCAGCTCTCCGGCAGCCGCATCACCACCGGCAGGTAGATGAGGGCGGCGGTCTGCATGATCTGCAGCGCGCACCAGAGCATCAGGTAGAGGCCGAGCACCTTGATGAAGCGACCGTTCTCGCGCACCCGGCGCAGCATGCGGCGGGTGGACCCTTGCTGGCTGTTGGGCCGCTGGCAGTGGCGGGCCGCCGGGGCGATCCCCCAGGCGCAGACCAGGGTGAACACCGCGATGATGCTGCCCGACAGCACGCCCACCTTGAAGTAACTGCCGGGGTCCTGGTGGTTCTGGAGCAGCAGCCCTCCCAGCACGATGCCCACCAGCCCGGCGATGATCGAGCCGGTGAACCGCGCCGTGTTCAGGCGGGTGCGCAGGCCGGTGTCGGTGGTGAGCTCGGCCGCGAGGGCGGAGTAGGGCAGGTTGACGCAGGTGTAAAGGCTGTTGGCCACCACCGAGATGGCCAGGAAGATGCCGAACTTCACCCAGAGGCTTCCGGGCGGAAGCCACCACATCATCGCCATGGCGATCCCGAGCGGAATGGCGCTCCAGAGGATCCAGGGCAGGCGCGGGCCCCAGGGGCTGCGGGTCTTATCGCTGAGCCAGCCCACCACCGGATCGTTGATGGCATCCCAGAGGCGGGCCAGCATCAGCACCAGCCCCGCCATCCAGGCGGGCAGCCCGGCGGCGGCGGTATAGAAGATGAACAGGTAGAAGCCGATCAGCGACGCCGCCATGCCGGTGCCCGCATCGCCGAGGCCATAGGCCACCAACATGCGGCGCTGGAACCCCCTGGGTGCATCGATGGCGTCACTGACGCCGGTGGTGGAGCTCATGGCCGCAGGGTTGGCGGAAGGGACGACCGGATCAGGAACAACGGTCAACGGCCGGTGGCTTCACGCAGGCCATAATGCTTCAGCCGCAAAGGCAGTGGCACCGTGGGCCACACCAGGACGGCAACCGAGTGATACACCTGTATCCCTGCGGGCGTAGTTTAGTGGTAAAACCTCAGCCTTCCAAGCTGATGATGCGGGTTCGATTCCCGCCGCCCGCTTTCTTTTCACCAAGCTTCTTCTCTGTTCGGCAGGCTTCCTGGCTGCTCAGCAGAACGCCGGGCTGTTTTCCCCTTCGTCCGCCATGCCCGGCGATGGGGAAAGGGACGGCGCGGGCGGAGGCAGGGCGGCCAGGGGCGGCGCGGAATTGTTGTCTTTGAAGGTGGCGGCGATGGTGGCGAAGCGATCGGCTACCTGGCGGAAGGCTTCCACGATCACAGGATCGAATTTTCGGCCGACCTGGCTTTCGATGAAGCGGGTGGCTTCCTCATGGGAGAAGGCCTCCTTGTAGAAGCGTTTGGAGATGAGGGCGTCATACACATCGGCCACGGCCATCAGACGGGCGGACAGGGGGATGGCTTCTCCTTGCAGCCCCTCGGGATAGCCGCTGCCGTCCCAGTTCTCATGGTGGTAGTGGGCGATCTCGCGGGCATAGCGCAGAAAGCTGCTGGGGACATCCAGCAGACCTTCTGCTTGCGCAATGATGTGGGAACCCAGCTCCGAATGCTTCTTCATCACCGTGAATTCTTCAGGGGTGAGCTTGCCTGGCTTCAGCAGGATGTGATCAGGAATGCCCACTTTGCCGATGTCATGAAGCGGTGTGGATTTATAGAGCAACTCGATCATCTCTTTGTTTAGCTGGCTGGCGTATGGGGAGTGCCGGTGTAAGTGCTCAGCCAGAATCTTCATGTAGTTCTGGGTGCGGCGCAGGTGCATTCCGGTTTCGCTGTCGCGGGTTTCCGCCAGTGATGCCATCGCCAGGATCGTGACGTCCTGAACCTTCTGGACCTCGCGGGTCTGGCGCTCCACTTCCTCGCGCAGGTAACGGTTGTGATCAGAGAGGAGGTCGCTGGCGCGCTTCAGGGCCACATGGGTGGACACTCTGGCCAGCACGATGTCGGGGGAGAAGGGCTTGGTGATATAATCCACGCAGCCATCAAGAAAGCCTCGCTTCTGATCAACTTCCTGGTTCAGCGCTGTGAGGAAGATCACAGGAATGTCCTGAGTGGCGGGATCAGCCTTGAGCCGTAGGCATACCTCATGGCCATCAAGATCCGGCATCATGATGTCCAACAGAATCAGATCCGGCTGGGGCGTCTGCAGGGCCAACTCCAAGGCAAGTCCGCCACTGGTGGCCAGGCGCACTTTGTACAGCCCACGCAGCAGGCCGTTCATCACCTGCAGGTTTTCCGGCGTGTCATCCACCACCAGCACGGTGGGCTTGCTTTGCCCAAGGCTGTCGGCGAGATGGGTCATGGATCAGGCCTGCAGCAAGGGAGGAACGCGTTGTTGCACGGCCCTGCGCGCCGCCGAGAAATCAAAGCGCATCAGCTCCGCGGCCATGCGCTCAAAGCCCGCCGATCCCAGGGTCGTGATCAGGGCCTCGCGGTGCTGGCTGATGAATTCCAGGGCTTCCCCATCAAAGGCGGCCAGCAGAGCATCGAGCTGCCCCAGCAGGTGCTGCTGCTCCAGGCTCAGCACTGCTGTTGCCGGCCCTTCCTGTGAGGGGGCGGTGCCCTCTGCCGGCTCCATCGCGAAGGCCGCGCGGATGCACGCCATGGTGAGCTGCAGCTGAACCTCAAAGGTCTGCCTGGTGTGGCTGTGGCAGAGCTGCTGGTTGAGTTCGAGCTCCAGCCGCGTGGCGGCCTCCGCCAGGGAGGTGGCCCCCAGATTGGCGGACGCCCCTCTGAGGGAGTGCACGATCAGTGCCGCCTCCTTCAGATTGTTGCTGTTAAGGGCGGCCTCCAGCCGCTGGGCCGCATCCGCCTGGCTGTGCACCAGGCTCTGCAGCAGCTGACAGTAAAGAGCGCGGTTGCCAGCCACCCGCTTGAGCGCTCCGGGCAGATCAAAGCCTTCCAAGGCCAGTCGATTCAGCTGCGGACCTCCCTGTTCCGCACCATTCAGCTCCGAGCTATCCAGTCCCGGATTCTGCGGCCGTGATTCTTCATCGGCTGGCGCGGGCTGGGGGACGGCCGGCTGGGCAGAGGCTGGAGCTGGTTCACCTGGGCCCTGACAGTGGCGGCCGCTCCAGTGGTGCAGCCGTTCGTAGAGGTGGTCCGGATCGATCGGTTTGGTGATGAGGTCCTGCATGCCGATGCGCATGCAACGGTCGCGCTCCTGCCGCATGGCGTGGGCGGTCATGGCGAGCACGGGTAGCTGCTGCCAGCGGGCATCGGCACGGAGGCGACGGGTGCATTCCCAGCCATCCATTTCGGGCATGTTCAGATCCATCAGCACCAGGTCGCAGGGGGGAAACGGCTGCTGCTCCAGCCAGGCCAGAGCCTCCACACCATTGCTGGCGCCGCTCACCTCCACACCGGCCATGGTGAGCAACTCAGAAACGATCTGCTGATTGATCGGGTGATCCTCCACCACCAGTACCTTCAGGCCTTGCAGACCCCACGCCAACTCCTGGCCCTGTGTGGAGGCTGACGCCGCCGCCGCCGATCCCGCGCTGTCGCCGCCATCGAACATGGCAGTGAGATGGTCCATCAGCTCAGAGGAGCGGACCGGCTTGCACAGGATTCCATCCAGCAGCCCCGGAGGGGTGAGCTGGCAGGCGTCTTCGCCGCCGTAGGCCGTGATCAGCAAGATCCTCGGCTGCTGGATCCCCGGGTTGGCGCGGATGTCTGCGGCCACCTGCAGGCCATCCAGCTGATCGCCGAGTTGCCAATCCAGCAGGACCAGGCCATAGGGCTGCTGGTGGGCGTTGGCTTCGTGCACCATGGCCAGGGCTTCGGCGCCGCTGCCAGTGGCATCACAGCGCAGGGGGAGTGGGTGCAGCAGTTGCGTGATCACCTCACGGGCCAAGGGGTTGTCATCCACCACCAGCACGCGCATCTGGCCCAGGGCCTCCGGCAACGCCTGCGGAGTGGCGCAAGCACCGAGACGAAAACGGCAGCGGGCAGTGAAACAGGACCCCTCACCAGGCACGCTGTTCACCGCGATGGAGCCGTCCATCAGCTCCAGCAACCGCTGGCAGATGCTCAGGCCCAGGCCGGTGCCGCCGTACCGGCGCGTGGTGGACAGCTCTGCCTGGGTGAAGGGCTGGAACAGGTTGCCCATCTGGGCTTCGGTCATGCCGATGCCGGTGTCCTGCACGCGGAACACCAGCTCCACCTCCAGCTGCTGAGGTTGCTGTTCGCCGACGCTCACCTGCAGCTGGATCTGGCCCTGCTCAGTGAACTTGGCGGCATTGGAGAGCAGGTTGAGCAGCACCTGGTTGAGGCGCAGCGGATCGCCGTTGAGGCAGGTGGGTACGTCGTCGTCGACGCGGAAGAGGAGTTCGACGCCCTTGGCGAAGATCATGTCGGCGATCAGGGTGGCCACATCGGAGAGCACCGCATCGAGCTGAAAATCGACGGCCTCAAGCGTGACTTTGCCGGCCTCGATCTTGGAGAAATCAAGGATGTCGTTGATGATCCCCAGTAACCCCTGGCCTGCGTTGCTGATTTTCTGCAGGTAGTCGCGCTGGTGCGGGTTGAGCCCCGTTCGCAGCGCCAGATGCGACAAGCCGATGATCGCGTTCATGGGTGTGCGCAACTCATGGCTCATGCGCGAGAGGAACTCGCTCTTAGCCCTGTTCGCCTCCTCCGCCTCCTGGCGCGCCTGCTCCAGCTGGATTTTCTGGGCGCGCAGGCGGGTGATGTCTTCCCCGGAGCCCAGAAGAGCGATCGGTTGGCCCTCAGCGCCATCAAGCAGGCTCAGGTGCCAACGCATCAAGCGGGTGCCGCGTTGGTTGGTGCAGACGCGGTACTCCAACGCTCCCTCTGGGGGAAGCCTGGAGGCGGCCGCCTCGTTGAGCCAGCGGCGCAGCAAGGGCTGATCCGCGGGATCCACCACATCGGTGAGCCAGTTGAGGCCGCTCCAGGAATCGGAGGCGATGCCGATCAGCGCACAGCCGTTGCTGTTGAGCAGGGTGACGCGGCCCTCGAAATCAAGCGCCAGCAGGGTGGTCTGCGCCGTCTGGATGTAAGCGTGCAGTTGCTCCTTGGTGTTGCGCAGGTTGCTGGTGCGCTCCTTGATGCGCAGGGCCAGCGCATTGATGGTGCTGGCCAGGGAGGCGATCTCATCGTGGCCTCTCACCACCACCGGGGTGAGGCTGGCTTCATCGGCAGGATCGAACCCCTGAATCGCCTGGTGCAGCTTCTGGATCGGACCTGCAAGGCGCCGGCCGAGCGCCACGCCGGCCATCGTCACCAGGATGGCGGTGGTCGCCAGCAACATGAGCAACTGCTGGGTGAGCAACTGGCTGTCGAGCCGTGGTTCTGCCTCGGGGATGGTGACGAGCACCGCCACATCGCTCTGCGGGATCTGCCGCCAGGCACCGAGCTTCAATGTGCCGCTGCCGGTGCGCAGGTAGCCGGCCCCGCCGTTGCCCAGTTGGCGCTCCGAAAACGTCAGACCACCGCTCAAAGAAGGTTGGTAGCTCAGAGCCTCGGAGTCCTTGGTGGCCTGCCCCATCGGCACGGAGAGGAACTGCCACCCGTCGCCCCGGCGTTGTTCGATCACCAGATCCGCCTCAGCGCCGTGACTCAGTCGCTCATAACGCCTGTTGATCACCTCGCGGAAGGAGGCGGCCTCCAACCGCCCCACCAGCAGCAGATTCTGATTGGCGTGGTCCTTGAGCGGCACGGCCATCCAGGTGGCTGGTTCCTCCGTGCAGGGATCCTGCTTGAGGGGCAGCACCGTCAGGTGGCTCCAGGTTCCCATTCCTTCCACCAGCTTGTTGAGGCCGCAGTTACGCAGGAGCGGACCCGCCAGCGACTTGCCGATCAGGGCGAGATTCACCGCTGCGCCGATGACCCGGCCTGAGCCGCGATCGATCAGCAGCAGTTCTTCAAAACTGAGCCGGGAAGCCTGCTGTGCCAAAATCCGCTGGGGCGGGACGGGCTGCCGATGGAGTTCCATAGCCAACGCATCAAGCTCGAGGCCCTTGCTGGTGAGTATGGCCTGCAACTGCTCCACCTTGCCGTTGGCCATCTGCTCGGTGGCATCCAGGTGGTGGCTGAGGATGCGCTCCCGGTAGGCGCTGAGCGCCACCACCTGGGAGAACAGCATCGGGGTGAGACCCACACCAAGCAGCAGCACGGTGAGCCGGCTGGAGAGCGTGAGGGTGCCAAACCGCTCACGCCAGGTCTGGACGGTGCGGACCGGCCGTGTCATTTCAGAGCGAGATCAATCGGCTCCGTGCTCACCCTCGGCAGGGGCACGCGGCCACGGATCAAACCCAGCTGCTTCTGCACGGCGAGCACGAAGGCCAGGTTGCGTTCGAGCTTGCCGCCGGGCAACAGCATGGGCCGCTGCTCCGAGAGTGAGAGATAGAGAAGGCCTTTTTCCCATTCGCGAAACACCTCAACTCTCACACCCTGTCGCTTGGCCATGATTTCCTGCGCTTCGGGATCGCGATCCGCCAGATCGTGGGCCTGCTGCCACGCCCGCACTAGGCGCCCTAGCACTTTCACGTTGGTGCGGTAGTACTGCGGATCCACCACAAGCACATCAAAAATTTCACCGGGAATCTCTGCACTTGTGAAGGCCGTGACGGCCTCGCCGCCGTCCAGGACCGCATCACTGAAGGGAGGGTAGAAGGCCGCCCCGTCGATCTGCCCGCTGACGAGACGGCGCCCCATGTCGGCCAGGGGCACAGCCACGATGCGTACATCGGCGAGGCTCATGCCATGACGGGCCAGGGCCCGGCTCAATACAAATGGGCCGAGGGTGCTGGGGGTGACGGCCACGCGCTTGCCCCGCAGGGCCGCGATCGTGCCGAGCGAGCGGCGCACGGCCACTTTGTCGCCACCACGGGATTCATCAAGGATCAGCACCACCACCGGGCAGCGTTTTGGCTGGCGGCTGCAGATGTCCACGGCTTCCACCGTGGTGAGCTGGGCGATCGGGAAACGGCCCTCTTCAAAGGCCTTGACAATCTCAGGCGGATCGGGAAAGCCCAGGGTGTCGATCAGAAGCCCCGCCTTCTGATCCAGCTGCTTTTCGTGGGCGAGGTGGAAGTACTGAAAGCCAGCCCAACTGGCAATTGGAATGGTGACGCGATCCGCTGCCTGGCAGCCGGTCACGCCGATGGCAAGGGCTGCAAGTGCCGAGAGCACTCGACGCAGGAACACGATTTGAGTCACTTATAGACTTAAACCTATTCGGACCCTGCTTGAAAAGCTGTTCATCCATCGTGAAAAGAGTGAGCTGAGGCAGAGGCCAGCCCAGCGCCCATAGGCTCAATCGCAGTGTGCGCTTCCCCGATGGCTCCCGACTCCTTCCAGTACGAGCCACTCGAGCGCTTCGGCGAGGGGCTTACCACCCGCCGGCCCTGGAACACGGCGGCCCTGGCCGGGGTGGAACTGCTCAATGGCCGCGTGGCCATGCTCGGCTTCGCGGCGGCCCTGATCGGTGAGGCGATCACCGGCCTGGGGCCCGCCGGCCAGTTGCTGGCGCTGCTGCGCTGGTATCTGCGCTGAGGCGCGTCAGCCGTCCTGGCGCACCCGCTTCACGGCCAGGCCCGCCTCGGTGGCGGTGACCCCAGCCAGCAGCACCAGACCCAGCAGCCCCACCAGCTGGTTCTGAGCTTCTGCAGCCGCCTCGGCGTCCTGCGCCAGTACGGCCCCGGCCACGAACCAGGCGGTGGCCAGCGCCGAGGTGATCCAGTAGGCCTTCCAGCGGCGCTGGTAGAGGTAGCCGGCGCCCAGCCCCGGCACCACGTTCAGCACCACCGCCACCCAGCCGGCGGAGGCGGCCAGGATCTGCTCACGGGTGGGGGCCATGGGAGGGGAAGTGAATGAACCCACTCTGGCGCTTGTGGAGGGGAGTGGGGATCTAGAGGTGATGGGAGTGGTGCAGTCGTGCGGGGTTCGGCGAACGGGGTTCCGCCACTTTCAGCCAGAAGGATCTCCTGGTGATGCGCAAGCCCTGCTTTGCGACTTCGCTTTGGATCCTGCTGCTGTGATTGCCAGCTCTAAGGGAAAATGCCTGGTGATCCGTTGCGTTGACTGAATAGGTTGGCTGGATTGGTGATGCTGGCCAGGGCTTTCGAAGAGCAGTGCAGAAAGCGCCTCACTGGACCTGGGGCTCCTATTCATGGCAATAGCTACTCGCACGACTAACTCGACGGCTTTCCTTTCTTCGGCTTTGGCTCAGGTATCACCTTCCACCAGACCGATACGCCTACTTTGCGGCGCTCCAGCATGAAGCCAGGGCGAGGGCTATGGCTGGTGCTCCAGCTGGAAACAGTGCTGCGAGATAGGCCGAGCAGGTGAGCCAGTTCATCGCTGGTGATCCAGGCTCCCAGCTTGGCCGCTTCAGCTAAGCCACGGGCGACCGCCAGGGGATTCGACCTGGGCGTCGGCTGTATGGCTGCCACCAAGGCGGCTAGGGCCAGGATGCTTTCGCTGCTAGCTGTTGCTGGCGGCAACGTTAGGGCTTTACGCTGATCATTGGTGCCTTTTGATGCCATCACTGACAGGGCCTCAATGCTCACACTGGTGGTAGCTTCTGGCTGTACTGAGGCCATGAAATTGGAGAGGGTGCAGCCCTTCCTCTGTAAGTGCTGGTGCAGCTGATCGCCCAGGCGGATGAGATCACCGGGCCACACCGTACGTGTGCTCGATTCCCTGATCAGATCGACCCCCAAGGCGGAAGCACGGGATTTGACGGCCTTTCGGCTAATCCCCCAGCGGCTGCAGCAGTCGTCGAGAGGGAGATCAACACTGGCTTCGCTTGTCACTGATGGCACTAGCTGACATTATTGATAACTCCATCATGCCGGTCCGCGGGAGGTTCGCCATCGACCGGGGATCTATCAGGCGCTTGCTGCAAAGGACGAGCAGCCAGCTGGACGTCACTGCATGGATTCGATCAGCAAGTAGGAGCAATCATCCAACCAAGTGGCACTAGCACAGGCAGAAGAGGAAGGCACTCTATGCGGAGCAGACAACTGCCTGATTGACGAGAACGGGCATGAGGCGCCATCGCACAGGCTTGATCTGCGCAGCCATTGATTGGCACTGCAGCGATCAAGCTGACCTCGGCTAGCCGAAATGAATTGAACCCGTCAACGAAGATGCGGATTCCTTCCCGTTCAGCGGGGGACGGGACAGCCCTTGGGCCCTAACTCTTCGGCAAGATGCTGCTTGGCTGATTCCATGGCGGCACTGGGGATATCGGATCTTTGCGTGAAAATCTCGGTTAACCAATCAGTGGCGTCGTTGCGGGAGAGCAAACCGATATCCAACAGCGCACATACCGTGATACCGCTTCCGACAAGAAAGCCATACCAGTAACTTTGCTTGTCCCGAATGTCGGCGCGAACATGAAGTGGCAGCAACATGCTCGATGTCGCGACTAAGCTGATCGTTACTCGCTTTAGGTTTCTGGTCAGGTTGGCTGAGTCCAAGGCGACCCAAATCATCTGCTCTTTGGCTGCCAGAGTAGGCGGC
This sequence comes from Cyanobium sp. ULC065, assembly GCF_977927515.1. The sequence continues at coordinate 929,128 of NZ_OZ376393.1, forward strand.
TGGATTCTGCAGTTGCCACTTGCCCCGCCAGCGACCAGGCTGTACCACTGAGGCGCCAAGATTTAGCTCTTGTCTGTCGGATGTAGCGCCTCACACCACGCCTGCCATCCTTCTGTGGGTTGCAGCACAAAGGCGCAACTGCCCATCCTTTCACCGATCAGATGGCAGCGCCGGCAGCGGGCGTTCCAGCCGGTTGGGGATGCCCTTCACGCCACCGGGCAGGGTTTTGCGGGAACGGGGGCCGCTCCAGGAGGCGAGGTAGATCCGCGCCTCGTCGCCCAGTTGGCGCAGGTCGGAGAAGTTGGCATTGATCACCTGGGCCCCCGAGCCTTCGCCCGTCTCCAGGTTCAGGGCCCATTGGCCGTCGGTGGGGGTGGCGCTGGCCGGCTGGCCGAAGAAGAAGCGGGTGCCCTCCACCTTTGCGCCGTCGAGATTGGCGCCGCACAGATTGGTGCCGGCCAGATTCGCCTCGCTCAGATCGCAGTTGCTCAGGTTGGTGCCGCGCAGGTCGGCGCCGTTGAAATCAATGCCGCGCAGGTCGGTGTCGGAGAGGTCCACGCCCCGCAGCACCTGGTGCAGGTTGATCACCGGCACTCCCGCGAGCCGGTCTTCCTCGTAGTTGCCTTCGCCATCGAGGATGGCCCGCCCGAGGCGGTGGTCGCGCCGCAGGGGCGTGAGCAGGCGGGCGTGGGAGAGGAAGCGCAGGATGCGGGCCTTGCCCTGGCTTTCGATGCTGCCAAGCACCGCCGCCAGCCGCCCCTCCGCCAGCATCCGCTCCAACGGCCAGTCCTCCAGCAGTCCGTCTTCATCGCTGATCAGCTCGGAGATGCCCTGGATGAAGCTGTCGATCGTCTGCCCCTGGGTGATCCGGTTCTGCTGGGTGGTGAGCCGTTGATCCACCTGGAACTGGCGCCAGGCGATCACCAGGGCCACGAACGCCACCAGGATCTGCCCGAAGGCGCCGATCACCCCCTCCCCGATGGCGCCGATCGCCTCCCAGTCACCGCTGCGGTAGACCCGCACCAACGGATCCCACCAGCCGAACAGCACCGACAGCACCACCAGCGCCAGCACCAGCGTCAGCAGCGCCACGGTCTGAACCGTGGCCTCGTCGTCGAGGCGGGCGCGCAGCTGGCTCCATAGAGGAGGCGCCAATCGCACCAGCGCCAACACCAGGCTCACCAGCGCCGCCGCCAGGGCCAGCCAGGAGAAGCCCAGCACCAGGGCCAGCAGGGTGATCCCCGCGGCGATCAGCAGCTGCAACGCCGGCAGATCTCTCACGCCCGCCCAGAAGGCATGGCTGTGGAAGGGCATCGCTGGGCGTTCATCAGCCGGCGGGGTCATCGGATCAGGCCGACTGGAAGTAGAAGCCGGCCGCCAGGATCAGGTAGGCCGCCAGCAGCAGCACGCCTTCCAGCCAGTCGGAGCGACCATCGATGGTTACCAGGTTGCTCACCACCACCGCCGTGATCACCGCCACCAACTCGTAGACATCAAAGCTCAGAGGCAGGGGGTGGCCCAGCAGGGGGCCGATCAGCACCAGCGCCGGCACTACCAGCAGTGCCACCAGCAGGGTGGACCCCAGCGCCACCGACACTGACAGATCCATCTTGTTCTTGCGGGCCATCGAAACGGCCGTGAGGTATTCGGCCGTGCCCCCCAGCAGCGGCAGCAGCACCACCCCCGTGAACAGGGCGGAGAGGCCGAAGCCTTCGGTGACGGTTTCGATCACGCCCACGAACAGCTCCGACTCGTAGGCCAGGGCGACGGTGGCCGCCACCAGCACCGTCAGCCACACCCACGGATTCGGGGCATGGGGCTGGTCTTCGCCCAGATCCGCCTCCGCCACCTCATAGAGGCCACGGTGCGTTCGCAGCGAGAACAGCAGGGTGAGGGCGTACACGCCCAGCAGCACCCAGGCCACGAAGGCCCCGAACGGTTCGGTGCTCTCCGCCTCCTGGCCGCCCGAGAGCACCGCCAGGCTTGGAATCAGGATCGCCAGCACCGCCAGGGTCATGGCGGAGCCGTTCACCCGGGCCACCACCGGCTTGAACTCCTGCTCCTGCCGTCCGATGCCCCCCACCAACATCGAGAGGCCAAGCGCCAGCAGCAGGTTGGCCATCACCGTGCCGGTGATGCTGGCCTTGACGATGTCCACCAGGCCGGCCTTGAGCGCCACCAGGGCGATGATCAGCTCGGTGGCGTTGCCGAACACGGCATTGAGCAGGGCCCCGATCGAGGGGCCGAACACCAGCGAGAGCTCTTCGGTGGCGGTGCTCAGCCAGATAGCCAGGGGCAGAATCGCCACCGCCGAGGTGACGAACACCGCCAAGTCACCCCAGTGCAGTGCTTCCGCCGCGATCGAGACCGGCACCATCGCCAGCAACCCGATCGAGGCAACCCGGCGGATGGTCATGGGGACAGCGCTCAAGCGGGCAGACAGAAGTTAGGTGGAGGTTGGTGCTGCCGCGCTCCAGGCCTGGGTGCGCTCACCCAGGCACTTCGCAGCGATGCGCTTCCCGCCTGCGCCGGTTCAGGCCATGGCCACCAGGGGGCGAGCCTCCTGGCGGCGTTCCCCTGAGGCGGCAGCCGCCTTGCGCAATTGCTCGCAGAGCCGATCCGGATCGGCGATGGCTTGGATGCCCCGGCCGGCGGTGGCGAGCAGCTGGGGGTTGGCGCAGAGGTTTTCGAGCATCTCGGCCAGGAAGATGTCCGGGTTCTGCACCAGCCCCGCCGCGATGCGCCCGCAGTGGCCGCCAATGCTCCAGCGGATCACACCTGCCGGATCGGTGACCAGCACCGCCGGGCGGTGCGCCAGCCGCTCCTTGATGCGCTCGGGATCACGGCTGAAGAATAAGGCCTCCGCCTCCTGCGACGTGCAGCGGATCAAGGCGGCGGCTTCCGCCAGCGGCTGGAAGCGCCGCAGCACCTCCGCCGTGGGCCCCGCTTCAGGGGGCAGACCCCAGTGCTCCGCCTGCCAGTTCACATCCAGCGCCACCAGCACGCTGCTGGGTGCCGTGCGGTTGAGCACCATGCGCAGCACCTGGTGCTGGCTGGCGCCGAGCAGGGCGTCGCTGGTGATCAGCAGCCAGAACGATTCGTTGATCTCCGGCAGCATCGCTTCGGTGAGGCCGGCCGGCGTGTGGCCGCCCGGGCCGGGAGCGTCCTGGTTGCTGGTGTCTTCGTTGCCGGAGTCTTCGTGGCGGGCCTGTGGGGTGTGAGCGTCTGCGGTGGGGGTCTCCTCTGCGTCATGGAGCGCCTGGGAGAAGGCCACCACTTCGGTGTGGGCGTGAGGACGTTGGGGTGTGGTGAGGGTCATGGCTGGGTGTGGGTGAAGGGAGGGGAATGTGTTCGTGGCGTTGGCGGCTGGTTGTGCGCCGCGGTCAGTCGTTCTTGCTGGCGAAGCGATGGAAGCGATCAGCCAGGTCGTGAAAGAAGGCATCGCTTTGCTGCAGCAGCGCGTCCCAGTTCTCCTGGCTGCTCTGCTGCAGTTGCTCCAGCTGGGCCGTGGCCTGGTTGCGGGCGTTGCTGAGATCGTCGAGGCGTTGCCGGGTGGTGCTGCGCACGGAGTCGGCCAGGCCGCTCATGCCCTCCTGCAGCTGCTCGATCTGCGCCGACCAGGCCTCGATCTGCACGCGTTTCTTGTTCAGAACCGCTTCCTTGAGTTGAGCATTGGCCCGGTCCTGATCGTTGCGGCTGTCGTTGCTCATCGGTGCATCGTTCAGCTGTGCGTTGTTCATCGGTGCGTTGGTGGTCGTCATGGTGCGTGTCTCCGTGATGGCAACATCGAACGCGCTGCTCCGCTGGCTGCACCGGAAGTGCCGCGGTTCGGCGGAATCGGAGGGGAGATCCTTTCCGCCGTTCAGTGACACCGGCCCCTGTGGGGCTCGGCGCTTGAGGGTCGCAACAGGGCGGGGCCGTTGGTTCAGATGCTCAGGCGATGGTTGTCAGACCATTCGGCGAGCACTGAACGGATGAAAGGGAACGAAGCCTTTGAAACGGCGGAAGCGCTTGGCGCGCTCGTTAGCTTCAACCTATTCGTTGTGGCTGAGACGTCAACATCTCGCTGCTGCGTTGCAGCGCCCGTTTGGCATCGTGGTGCTGTTCAGCCGCACCCCACGCCTGCGCGCCCCGCCGATGCCCCTTCCCGGCCAACCGATCCTGCTGCTCGGCGGCTTTCTGATCAGCGCCGAGGCCTATGCGCCGATGGTGGCGCGGCTGCAGCAGCTGAGCGGTCAGCCCGTGCAGCTGGTGGCGGTGGGCAAGCCCGAATGGCTGCTGACCGTGTTCGCCTTCGCCTGGGCGCGCATCCTCGATCGGGTCGCCGCCGCCGCTGCGGACCTGGCGCAGCAATCCCCCACCGGCAGGATCACCCTGATCGGCCACAGCTCCGGCGGCATCATGCTGCGGCTCTTCCTCGATCACGCCCCCTTCCAGGGCCGCTCCTACGACGGCAAGGCCCTTGCCGACACGCTCGTGATGCTGGGCAGTCCCCACACCGCCCTCAAGGCCACGGTGCTGCGTGAGCTGGTGCAGCAGCGCCTGCCCGGTTCGCCCTTCGCCGATCGGGTGCAGTACGTGTCGGTGGCGGGAGATCTGGATCTGGCCACCGCCAGCCCGCTGGCCCAGCGCCTGGCCCCCACCGCTTACCGCAACAGCACCGGTGATGCCGCCGATCGCGGCGACGGTCTGGTGCCGGTGGCCTCCGCCCTGCTGGCCGGCTCCACCCCGCTGGTGCTGGCGGGAGTGGCCCATGGCGGTGCCTTCGGGCCGTGCTGGTACGGCAGCCCGGAGGCGGTGGAGCGCTGGTGGGAGCTGGCTCAGCCCGCCGCCTCCAGCAGCTCCGCCAGCGGCACGAAGCTGTAGCCGCGCCGGCGCAGCGCCGGAACGATCCAGCGCAGGCTGGCCTGGGTGCGCGGGCTCAGCTCCGGTGTGTCGTGCAGCACCAGGATGCCGCCGGGGTGGGCGTTGAGCCGCACGAAGGCCTGCACGAACCACAGCGGTGGCTGATAGGTGTCCCAGGGAAAGATCGAGCCCAGCACCAGCCGGTAGCCCCGCTCCGCCAGCCAGCCCAGCATCGCCGCGTGGAACCAACCCCGCCCCGGGCGGCACCAGCGCCAGCGCAGCGTCTGCGGCGCCGCAGCCCGCTCCACCCCCGCTTCGGTGTCACCCAGCTGGCCCAGGAACGCCGCCTGATCGAGCCCGGCGGAGCGCACATCGCGCCAGAGGTGGTTGCCGATGGCATGCCCCTGCTCCAGGGCCCGACGGGGAAAGTGCGGGTCGTTGGGCAGATGGGAGCCGATCAGGAAAAAGGTGGCCGGCACCTCCAGCTCCCGCAGCAGCTCCAGCAGCGCCTGTGAGCCGGCGCCACTGGGCCCGTCATCGATCGTGAGCGCCAGCCGCCGCTGCCGGCCCGCGCCACAGAACACCACCGCCGGGTTGAGCGGCGCCAGCAGCGTGCGGATCACCAGCGACGGCAGCAGCACGATCAGGGCCAGCGTGATCATGGCCAGCGCAATGAGAGCCAGGATCAACAGCCGCTCAACCAAACCCGGTTCTGCCCGAGCGCCGCTGACGTGGCCTGCCGGGCAGGGTCACCGGCCACAGCCACCAGCGGCCCTGGTCGCCGCCGGCCGCCAGCCGCCTGCCGTCGGCGCTCCAGGCCAGGCACTGGGCGGTGCCGGGCAGCTCGAGGCTGTCGGGGCGCCACTGGCGCAGCGCCCCATCCCAGAGCCGCACCCGGCGGCCGGCAGCCATTGCCAGCAGCAGCCCTCTGGGCTGCCAGGCCGCCGCATCCAGCCAGCCGGCGCCGAGCGGTTGCGGCGCGAAGGCGATCGGCCGCACCCCGGAGCCGCCCAGTTCCCACAGCAACAGCTCGCCGGCCTGGCCCACCGCCATCAGGAACTGCCCGTCGGCGCTGAAGCCGATCGCATCGAGGCTGGTGTCGCTCAGGCCCTGCAGCAGCTCTTCGCAGCCGGCGCGGAAATCAAGCAGCAGCAGTTCGCCGCCGGCCGTGGCGATCGCCAGAAACTCGCCATCCGCCGACCAGCTCAGCGCCGTGATCGCCTGCTGCAGCTCCCCGCAGAGCCGCTCCCGCAACAGGGGCTGCGTTGAGGTCATGGCGCGTTGCCGCTCAGGCCACGCAGGCGGTGAAGCCCGCCCGCAGGCCCTCGGCATCGAGATCGCGCCCGATGACCACGAATTCGGTGCAGCGCCGCTCGCCTTCTTTCCAGGGGCGATCGAAATCGCCATCCAGCAGCATGTGCACCGCCTGGAACACATAGCGCTCCTCCTTGCCTTCCAGCTGGATGATGCCTTTCATCCGGAACAGATCGGGTCCCCGCTCGGCCACCAGATCCGACAGCCAGGTGCCCAGCTTGTCGAGATCCATCGGCCGCTCCTCCACGAACGCCACCGAGCCCACGGCGTCGTCGTGCGCGTGGGCATGCTCCTCGGCCAGCAAGCCGGGATCGAGGCTCAGGGCCCGCTCCAGCTCGAACGCCCCCACGCCGAGAAGCTGATCGATCGGGGCATCGGCGTTGCGGGTGGTGAGCAGCCGCGCCATCGGGTTGATCGCCCGCACCCGTTGCTCGATCGCCTGGCGTTCGGCCTCCTCCACCAGATCCGCCTTGTTGAGCAGCAGCACATCGGCGAAGGCCAGCTGTTCCTGCACCTCCTCCGCCTCCCAGTGCTGCTGCACGTGCACCAGATCCACCAGGGTGATCACGGCATCAAGCCGCAGCTCATCCCGCAGGTCTTCGTCCACGAAGAAGGTCTGGATGACGGGGGCGGGATCGGCTAGGCCGGTGGTTTCGATCACTAGGTGATCGAAGCGATCCCGCCGTTTCATCAGATTGCCGATGATGCGGATCAGATCGCCACGCACGGTGCAGCAGATGCACCCATTGTTCATCTCGAAGATCTCTTCGTCGGCATCGATCACGAGCTGATTGTCGATGCCCACCTCACCGAATTCGTTCACGATCACCGCCACCTTGAGGCCGTGTTCGTGGGTGAGGATCCGGTTCGGCAGGGTGGTTTTGCCGGCGCCGAGATAACCGGTGAGCACGGTCACCGGCTGGCGATCGGCCGCTGGAACGACGCTGGTGAAGGCCAAGGCGAGGGCGGGGGCGCGGCGGGTACCGCAGAGCCCCATCAGAGTGAGAATCGTTGTCGTTGTAGCAGTGGTGCTGCCGCCTGGGTGGGGATGGCTGACCTGGTGATCGCCGGCGGCGGACCAGCGCCCGTGGCGCACCCGCCATCCGCATAACTCAGAGCGCCTTCCCGTTCAGCAGGTGGGGCGCGAGCATCAGCATCAGGCTGCGGCTCTCCAGCGGCGCGCCGTCGTGCATCCAGCGGCTGGGCTCATGGGGGATGTCCTGACCGGCCGGCAGGGCCGTGTCGATCACCCGCAGCCAGCCTTCCGGCGCCGTGGGCAGCTCGAAGTGCATGGGCTTGCTGTAGGCGTTCAGCCCGCACCAGAGCAGGGGACCGTGGGCGTGGTCGTGCAGGCTCCAGGCCAGCGTGTGCGACCAGCTGGCCCAGTCGGGTTGCTGCAGCGCCACGCCGTGCCACTCCCGCCACAGGTGATCGCCGGGCAGGCCGGCCCCCTGGACCCCTTCGGCGTAGGGGGTTTCCGGGTTCAGCAGGCTGAACAGATGGGTGCGCAGGTGCACCAGCCGTTGCAGGAAGAGCCTGAGGCCGAGGTCTTCGCCATCGGGGCGCCAGTTCATCCAGCCGAGTGGATTGTTCTGGCACCAGGTGTTGTTGTTGCCCCCCTGGCTGCGGCGCACTTCATCCCCCATCAGCAGCATCGGCACGCCCGGGGCCAGCAGCAGGGTGGCGAGCAGGTTGCGCAGCTGGCGGTTGCGCAGATCGTTCACCCCGTGGTCGGTGGTGGGACCCTCCACACCGTGGTTCCAGCTGTTGTTGTGGTTGTCGCCGTCGCGGTTGTCTTCGCCGTTGGCGAGGTTGTGCTTGCCGTTGTAACTGACCAGATCCGCCAGGGTGAAGCCGTCGTGGGCGGTGATGAAGGTGATGCTGCGCCCCACCGCCGGCGGGCGACCGCCGTAGAGATCGGGGCTGCCGGACAGGCGCTGGGCCATCGCCCAGCAGCAGCTCTCGTCGCCCTTCCAGAAGCGGCGCACGTCGTCGCGGAAGCGTCCGTTCCAGGTGCCCATGCGCCGCGCCGGGAAATCGTGGAGGCGGTAGAGGCCGCCGCAATCCCACGGCTCGCTCACCATCTTCAGATCGCTCAGCCGCGGATCCGCCTCCAGTTCCTCGAACAGGGGCGGCTGGTCGAGCGGCGCCAGGTTCTCGCCGCGCGACAGGGCGATGCCCAGGTCGAAGCGGAAGCCATCGATGCCGAGTTCCAGCGCCCAGCAGCGCAGCGCTTCCATCATCAGCTGCCGCACCAGCGGGCGGTTGGCCGCCACCGTGTTGCCGCAGCCGGTCACATCGAGGTAGTCACCGTCGGGGTTCTGGTGGTAGTAGAGGCGATCGGCGAAGCCGCGCCAGCTGAGCGTGGGGCCATCCTGGTTGCCTTCGCTGGTGTGGTTCAGCACCACATCGAGCACTACCTCCAGGCCGGCTTGGTGGCAGGCCAGCACCAGCGCCCGCACCTGGTCGCGGGCCTGCAGCGGGTCGTCGCCCAGCAGGTAGCCGTGATGGGGGGCCATCCAGCTGATCGGGCTGTAGCCCCAGTAGTTGTGGCGGCCGGGCGGGGCATCCTGCGGGTCGAAGGCCATCACCGGCAGCAGCTCCAGGGTGGTGACCCCGAGGCTCTTCAGATAGGGGATGGTGTCGATCAGGCCCAGCAGGCTGCCGCGCCGCTCCGGTGCCACCGGGCTGCTCTCGCCCTGGCTGAAGCCGGCCACGTGCAGCTCATAAACAACGGTGCGCTGCCAGCTGTGGCGCGGGCGGGGCGCGGCGTTGAAGTCGAACAGGTCGCGTTCCGTGACCACCCCCTTCAGGCAGGAGGCGGTGTTGGGCGCGGTGCCGGTGGCGTCGGCGCGGCGGTACCGCGACCAGCCGCTGATCGCCCGCGCGCAGGGATCGAGCAGCACCTTGGAAGGGTTGAAGCCGTGTGCCCCCGGCTGCAGCGGCCCGTACACGCGATAGCCATAGCAGCAGCCGATGCCCACCCCCACCACTTCCACATGCCAGTGATCGCCGGAGCGATGGCGGGCATCGAGCGGAATGATGCGGAAGGGTTCGGGCGCGTCGCCGTCGGCGAAGAGCAGCAGCTCCACCCGGGTGGCCAGCGGTGCCACCACTGAGAAGTTCACTCCCCGCACGGTGACGGCGGCGCCGAGGGGCCAGGGGTGTCCCAGGTGGGTCGAGGACACGGGCTGTGAAGTGCTGCGGTTCAAGCTAGTCGTGTGTTGCCCCTCTGGTGCGGATGTCGGCGTTCTTGCCCGCGGCGTTGGAGGAGGGGCGGCCGCCGCAGCAGGTGCTGCCCGGGCTGTGGGTGTTTCCCCCCAACCGCGACACCCAGGGGGGCACCGCCTGGCTGCTGGCATTGCCACAGCGCCCGCCCGTGCTGATCGATTGCCCGGCGCTGACGGCGGCGAACCTGGCGGCGCTGGCGGGGCCGCCGGGTGTGATCGTGCTCACCGGCCGCGCCGGCCACGGCCGCTGCCACCGCCTGCAGGAGGCGATCGGCTGGCCGGTGCTGGTACAGGAGCAGGAGGCCTACCTGCTGCCAGGGCTGCCGGAGCTGCGGCCCTTCGGCGCCGCCCATGACCTTGCTGACGACCTGCGGCTGCTGTGGACCCCGGGCCCCTCACCCGGGGCCTGCGTGCTGCATGCCACCGGCGCCCACGACCTGCTGTTCTGCGGACGGCTGCTGGTGCCGCTCGCCCCCGGGCGCCTGGGGCCGCTGCCCACCGCCCACACGTTCCACTGGCCGCGGCAGCAGCGCAGCCTGGAGCGCCTGCAGCACTGGTTGCCGGCGGGGTCGCCCCGCTGGATCGCCACCGGTGCCGGCCTGGGTGCCCTGCGCGGCGAGAAGTTGGTGCCCGGCACCGCTCCAGCGGCACAATGAGAGGTGATCAAGGGCGGCCAATCGGGAAAAACCTTGGCCAAGCAAGCGGTTTCGGTTGCCCAGGTCGCCCTTCCCCCATACGATTAGCCCGCCAGATGATCCGGCCGAGTGTCCAGCCGTTGGTTGGTCTCCGTGGTCGGTTCGTTTTCACCGCATGGCGGGAACGGCTTCTTCCGCTCCGCCCCACTCCCGCCCCTCTCCAGTTTTCTGCCCCCAGATTCCCGCCCAATGAACAAAGCTGACCTCGTCAACCTCGTTGCGGCTCGCACCGAGCTCACCAAGACCGAAGTGTCGAAGGTCGTCGACGCCGCCATCGAAACCATCATTGATTCGGTGGTCGAAGGCAAAAAGGTATCCATCCTCGGCTTCGGTTCCTTTGAAGCCCGTGAGCGTTCCGCCCGTCAGGGTCTGAACCCCAAGACCGGCGAGAAAATCGCCATCCCCGCCAAGCGCGTGCCCGCCTTCACGGCCGGCAAGCAGTTCAAGGATCAGGTTCAGGGCTGATTCCTCCCGCCTCCACCGGTCTGCCCTCTCACCTTCAGGGGCTGATCACAACGGGAGAGCAACAGCGAAGCCGCCACCACCGCGGGCGCTTCGCTCCGTCTCCCACGGGCCCCCTGCACCGCGGCAATCTGCGCACCGCCCTCGTGGCCTGGCTGGAAGCCCGGCTTCAGGGGGGTGAGCTCCTGCTCCGCATCGATGATCTCGACACCCCGCGCAACCGCGCCGGTGCCGAAGAGGCGATCCTGGCCGACCTCCGCTGGCTGGGCCTTCACTGGGATGGCCCGCCGGTGCGCCAGAGCGAGCGCACCGGCCTCTACGCCACGGCGCTCTCCGCTCTGCGCCGCCGGGGTTTGCTCTATCCCTGCCGCTGCAGCCGCCGCTTGCTGGCGGATGTGTCTGCGCCGCAGGGGGCGGTGTCGGTGTATCCGGGCTTCTGCCGCACGCGCACCCACGGCTGGGGCGTGGAGAACGGCCGCCTGCCCAGCTGGCGCCTACGTCTTCAGGACGCTCCGCTCTGTTGGCCGGAGGCGATCGCCGCTCCCGGCCGGCTTGAGGCGGCGCGCCAGGTGGGGGATGTGGTGCTGCGCCGCGCAGATGGCTTCCTGGCGTATCACCTGGCCACCGCCGTCGATGAGCTGGCGCTGGGCATCACCACGGTGGTGCGCGGCGAAGACCTCTGGGCTGCGACGGCGCCGCAGGTGGCCGTGATGCAGTGCCTCGGTGCCACGCCCCCGACCTACTGGCATGTGCCGCTGTGGCGCGATGCCCGCGGCGAACGGCTGGCCAAGCGATCGGGAGCGGAGGGGGTGGCGGGGCTGCGCGCGCAGGGGCTCGATGCGGCGGCGGTGATCGGCCTGCTGGCCGCCAGCCTGGGCCTGGTGCCGGCGGGAAGCCGCCTGAGTGCCGCGGAGTTGCTGCAGAACCTGAGCAACGAGGCGTTGAAACGGCGTTTATGCGGGAAGGCTTAAGGAAGTGGCGTCAATCCGGGGGGGCGGGCCGTCCACACTGAAATCAACACGAAAACGGGGATTGATGGGCGAACCCACACAGGCGGGCCTGCCAAAGGCGGTGCTGCCGTCAGCGCGGCGAGAGGTGGAGGCGCAGCGATGCCCGCGTTGCGGCGGCAGTGGCGTGCTGCGCCTCAGCGACCAGAAATTCCGCACCTGCCTGGATTGCCTCGGCCAGGGCCGACTGCCCCAGTTCAGCGTCGAGCCCTCGCTGGAGTACAGGCTGCGCCGTCAGGACGCCCGGGCGCTCAACGCCGACCCGCTGTCTTCTGGCGCCAGATGAAGAAAGCGGCAGTGGCCACCACAACGGCCAACGGCGCTGCGGTGAGCAGGAGCAGGATGACGGCGGTCCAATCGGTATACATCGCTGCAGGACGAACGTTGATCCATCATTCCAGCCGCCCTGCCACGCGGCGGTCGCAGGCCGTTGTGATGGCTGCTACCCGCCGCCTGGGCCGGACGGCGCTGCTGCTCGGTCTGGGCGCCGGCCTGCTCCTGCCCGCCGCCGTCCGGGCTGATGTGCGCTTCGACGACTGCGTGACCGGCAGCGACGGGAGCGTCACCTGCGACACCCGGCCGGAGGGCAACACCTTGATGGATGACGAAGCCGCCCGCTTCGGTCTGCTTGACGGCGGCGATCCGGGCTGGCCTGAGTTCGACCCGGCGGGCGATGGTGGCATGGGCGATGGCTTCGGCGACGGCTACTGGCCCTGAGCCGCAGCCGGCTTTCCGGGAAGGGCAGAACGCAAGGGTTGAAACCCAGCGCCACCCCCAGGCCCGCGCCCCTTGCCTGGCGCTCAGCAGATGCGCGGCAGCTGCTCGCCCCGGCCCAGAGCCAGGCGCCGCTGCACGCCATAGGCGTTGCGCAGCAGCACTGTCCCCCTGGCGATGGCGGGCAACAGGCGGTTGCCAGCCCCGGACTCGCTGTCTCCAGGCATCCCGGCGTCAGCCACCGCGCCGATGATCGCGGCCTCGGGCTGGAAGCCCTGCAGCACGGCCAGGGCCTGCGCCGCCTCAGCGGCGGGCAGGAACAGCACCAACCGCCCTTCGTTGGCCATCGCCAGCGGATCCAGGCCCAACAGCTCGCAGGCGCTCGCCACCGCCGGCGCGATCGGCACCGCCTCCTCTTCGATCTGCAGGAGAAGGCCTGTGTCGCGGGCGATCTCAAACAGGGCGCTGGCCAGCCCACCGCGGGTGAGATCCCGCAGGGCGTGCACCTCCAGCCCCTGCCCCAGCAGCGCCTGCACTGATGGCAGCAGCGAGGCCAGGTCGCTGCAGAGCTCCGTGCGGAAGCCCAGTTCGTGGCGTGCCGCCAGGATCGCCACCCCATGGCGTCCCAGATCGCCGCTCACCAGGATGGCGTCGCCCGGCCGCACCGCCGGCGGGCCGATGGCCGGACCCGGCCCCAGGCTGCCCACACCGCTGGTGGTGATGTACAGGCCGTCGCCCTTGCCCCGTTCCACCACCTTGGTGTCGCCGGTCAGCACCGGCACACCGCAGGCGGCGGCGGCCGTGCGGATCGAGGCGACCACCTGCCGCAGTGTGCCCATCGCCAGGCCTTCCTCCAGGATCAGGGCCAGGCTGAGCGCCAGCGGCCGGGCCCCCACCATGGCCAGATCGTTCACGGTGCCGATCACCGCCAGCCGGCCGATGTCGCCGCCGGGGAAGATCAGCGGCCGCACCACGTAGGCATCGGTGCTGAAGGCCAGCGGACCCGGGCCGGCCTTGAACGTGGCCGCGTCATGCAACACCCCATCGCCCGGCCCGAAGGCCGGCACCAGCAGCTCGGCGATCAGCTGCTGGCTGAGGCTGCCGCCGCCGCCATGACCCAGCTGCACCCGCTCAATGGCCTCGCTGTCGTCGGGGCTGGCGCTGGCCATGGGTCAGGGCTCCGCCTTGTCGGACAGGCTGCTGGCCTCCACCGCCCGGGCCAGGGGCCTGGCTGCTGCAGAGCTTTCCGCCCGATCGCCGTGGTGCCAGTAGGCGGCACACGCCCCTTCCGATGACACCATCGGCGCTCCGAGCGGGCGCTCCGGCGTGCAGGTGCGGCCGAAAGCCGGACAGGCGGTGGGCCGGGCCAGACCCTGCAGCACCTGGCCGCTGATGCAGGCCGCGGCAGCATCGGGCCCAGGCCGATGCTCGGTGGCCTGGCTGGGCAGCCGGGCGGCGTCGAGGGCGGCGTAGGGGGGGCGCAGCCGCAGGCCGCTGGCGGGAAACAGGCCGAGGCCACGCCACAACTGATCCACCGGCTCGAACACCCGGGCGATCAGGGCCCGGGCTGCCGCGTTGCCCTGCGGGCGGCAGGCACGGCCATAGGCGTTCTCCACCCGGCCCTCGCTCCGCTCCAGCTGTCGCACGCAGCGCAGCAGCCCCTCCAGCAGATCCACCGGCTCGAAGCCCGTGACCACCACCGGCACATGGAAGCGGGCACTCAGCGGCTCCAGCTCCTCGCTGCCCATCACCGCGCAGACATGGCCGGCGGCCAGGAAGCCTTGCACGCGGTTGTGCGGGGAGGCCAGCAGGGCCTCCATCGCCGGAGCAATCCGCACGTGGCCCACCAGCAGCGCCAGGTTGCTGCTGCCACAGCACCAGGCCTGATGGGCCAGCAGCGCCGTGGCCGGTGCGGTGGTTTCAAAGCCCACCGCGAAGAACACCACCTGCTGCCCTGGGGAATCGCGGGCGATCGCCAGCGCATCGAGGGGCGAGGTGACGACCCGGACGCAGGCCCCCGCCGCCCGCAGATCCAGCAGGCTGCGGCCATCGGAACCGGGTACCCGCAGCATGTCCCCGTAGGAGCAGAGGATCACCCCCGGGCGGGCTGCCAGCTCCAGGGCGCGATCGATCGTGGCCGCCGGGGTGACGCACACCGGGCAGCCGGGGCCGTGGATCAGCTCCAACCCCTCGGGCAGCAGCCGGTCGAGGCCGTGGCGCAGCAGCGCGTGGGTCTGCCCGCCGCAGACCTCCATCAGGGTCCAGGGGCGGCTGATGGCCTGCTGCAACTGCCCCACCAGCTGCTGCACCGCCTCCGGCTGGCGGTAGGGGGCGAGTGGGTTCACCCGGCCCCGGGCGCCGGCAGGGCGGCCAGCTGGCGGTAGTGCTCCCAGCGGGCGTCCACCTGCTGCTGGGCCAGCAGCGCCAGGCGCTCTGCCTGCTCCGGATCGCTGTCGCTGAGGCTGCGAAAGCGGTTCTCGCGGGCCATCGCTTCAGCCACCGGCAGCGAGGGGGTGCGGCAATCGAGCACCAGGGGATTCAGGCCCGCAGCGCTGCGGCGCGGGTCGTGGCGGTAGAGCAGCCAGCGGCCCGACTCCACGGCCTGCCGTTGCTGGCTCATGCCCTTGGCCATGTCGATGCCGTGGGCGATGCAGTGGGAGTAGGCCAGGATCAGCGAAGGCCCCGCAAACGATTCGGCCTCCAGGAAGGCCCGCAGGGTGTGCTCGTCGCGGGCGCCCATCGCCACGCTGGCCACGTAGACGTTGCCATAGCTCATCGCCATCAGGCCCAGATCCTTCTTGGCGGTGCGCTTGCCGCCACTGGCGAACTTGGCGACGGCACCGATCGGGGTGGCCTTCGACATCTGCCCGCCGGTGTTGGAGTAGAGCTCGGTGTCAAGCACCAGCAGGTTCACGTCCTGGCCGCTGGCGAGCACCTGGTCGATGCCGCCCGCGTCGATGTCGTAGGCCCAGCCGTCGCCGCCGATCATCCACACGCTGCGCTTGGTCAGATCGTCGGCCAGGGCGAGCAGCGCCTCGATCTCCGCCTGCCGCTCCGGCGCCTGCTGCACCTGCCCCAGCCGCCCGCGCAGCTCCACAACCCGCTGCCGCTGCTCGAAGATCCCCGTTTCCCCGCTCTGATCCGCCTGGATCAGAGCCTCTGCCAGCTCCGGCGGCACCGGCGCCTCGCTGCCCCCGTCGCCGGGTTCGGCCAGGCGACGCAGCAGGCGCACGGCGGTGGTGTGCCGCTGGTCGTAGGCCACGCGGAAGCCCAGCCCGAACTCGGCGTTGTCTTCGAACAGGGAGTTGGACCAGGCCGGCCCGCGGCCCTCGCCGTTGCAGCTCCAGGGGGTGGTGGGCAGGTTGCCGCCATAGATCGACGAGCAGCCGGTGGCGTTGGCCACCACCATCCGGTCGCCGAACAGCTGGGTGGCGAGTTTGATGTAGGGGGTTTCGCCGCAGCCGGCGCAGGCGCCGGAAAATTCGAACAGCGGCTCCTGCAGCTGCTGCTGGCCGATGTGGCGCAGGTTCAGCTGGCTGCGCTCGGTGTCGGGTAGCTGCAGGAAGAACTCCCAGGCGCCGCGGGCCTGCTCGCGCAGGGGGCGCTGCGGCGCCATGTTGATGGCCTTGTGGCTGGGCGTGTCCCGCTCGCGTGCCGGGCAGACCTCCACGCAGAGGGCGCAGCCGGTGCAGTCCTCAACCGCCACCTGCAGGGTGAAGCGGTTGGCGCTGCCGTGCGGTTCGCGGGCCGGCGCGCTCAGGAAGCCCGGCGGTGCCGCCGCCAGCGCGGCTGGCTCCACCACCTTGGCGCGGATCACTGCATGGGGGCACACCATCACGCATTTGCCGCACTGCACGCACAGCTGCTCCTCCCAGACCGGCACGCTGTCGGCAATGTTGCGCTTTTCCCAACGGGCGGTGCCGCAGGGGTAGGTGCCATCGGCGGGCAGGGCGCTGACCGGCAGCTGATCGCCCTGGCGGGCCAGCTGGGGCACGATCACGCTGCGCACGAAGGCGGGGGCGGCGGCGAAGCGATCGGCCTCCGGCTCGGGCGGGCCGGCTGGGTCCTCCGCCGGAATCGGCACCGGCAGCAGCCGTGCCAGGGCGGCATCGACGGCCTGCAGGTTGCGCTGCACCACCGACTCTCCCTTGTGGCCGTAGCTGTGGCGGATCGCGGCGCGGATCGCCTCCAGCGCCTGCTCCAGCGGCATCACCCCGGCGAGCGAGAAGAAGCAGGTCTGCATCACGGTGTTGATGCGTTCGCCCAGCTCGAAGTCGCGCGCAATCGCGGCGGCATGGATGGCGAACACGCGCAGCTGCCTGGCGCGGATCCGGGCGCGCACCGCCGCTGGCAGCAGCTCCCAGATCTGTCCGGCCTCCCAGGGGCTGTTCAGCAGCAGGGTGGCGCCGGGGCGCGCCGTGCTCAGCAGGTCGAAGCGGCTGAGGAAATCCCACTGGTGGCAAGCCACCAGATCGGCCCGCCCCACCAGGTGGGTGGCGTGGATCGGTCGAGGCCCGAAGCGCAGATGCGACTCCGTGACCGAACCGGATTTCTTCGAGTCGTAGACGAAGTAGCCCTGGGCGTGCAGGTCTGTTCCCTCGCCGATGATCTTGATCGTGTTCTTGCTGGCGCCCACGCTGCCGTCGGCGCCGAGCCCGTAGATCACGGCCTGGAACTCCCCCTCCGTTTCGGCGCGGAAGCTGGTGTCCACCGGCAGGGAACGGTGGGTGAGGTCGTCCTCGATGCCGACGCTGAAGGAATGGGGCGCCGCGTGGCCGCGCAGGGCCTCCAGCACCGCCTTCACCATCGCCGGGTTGAACTCCTTCGAGGCCAGGCCGTAGCGCCCGCCCACCACCCGGGGCTGCGGTCTGGCGTCGGTGGCGGCGGTCCGCCCCCAGCAGCGCCGCACCGCATCGCTCACATCGAGGTACAGCGGGTCGCCGCCGGCGCCCGGTTCCTTGCAGCGATCCAGCACGGCGATCGCGCGCACGCTGGCCGGCAGCGCCGCCACCAGCCGCTCGGCGCTGAACGGCCGGTAGAGCCGCACCTTCAGCACCCCCACCCGCTCGCCGCTGGCGATGAGGGCATCGACCGTGAGCTGGGCCGTCTCGCAGCCTGAGCCCATCAGCACCAGCACCCGCTCCGCCAGCGGATCGCCGTGATACTCGAACAGCCGGTAGGCGCGCCCGGTGAGTGCGGCGAAGCGGTCCATCGCCTGCTGCACCAGCGCCGGGGCGGCGTCGTGGAAGGGGTTGGCCGCTTCACGGGCCTGAAAGGCCACATCAGGGTTGTGGCTGGTGCCACGGATCACGGGATGGTCGGGGCTCAGCCCCCGGGCCCGGTGGGCGGCGATCAGCCCCACCGGAATCAGGGCGGCCAGGGTGGCATCGGAGAGCGGCACCACCGTGTGCAGTTCGTGGGAGGTGCGGAAGCCGTCGAAGAAATGCAGGAAGGGCAGGCGCGTGTTCAAGCTGGCCAGGGTGGCGATGGCGGCGAAGTCGCCGGCCTCCTGCACCGACGCCGAGCAGAGCAGGGCGCAGCCGCTGCCGCGGGTGGCCATCACGTCGCTGTGGTCCCCGAAGATCGACAGCGCCTGACCCGCCAGGGCCCGGGCAGCCACGTGCACCACCGTGCTGGTGAGTTCACCGGCGATCTTGTAGAGGTTGGGCAGCATCAGCAGCAGCCCCTGTGACGCCGTGAAGGTGGTGGCGAGCGCTCCGGCCTGCAGGGCGCCATGCAGCACACCGGCGGCCCCCCCCTCGCTCTGCATCTCCACCACGGTGGGCACGCTGCCCCAGAGGTTGGGGCGGCCGGCCGCGGCCCAGCCATCGGCCCATTCCCCCATCGGCGTGGCCGGGGTGATCGGGTAGATCGCCATCACCTCGTTCAGCCGGTAGGCCACGCGCGCCACGGCTTCATTGCCATCGACGGTGACGCTGCCATCAGTGCGGGGCAGGCTCATGACTCCACCACCACGCTGAGCGCGAAACCCACGTGCACAAGCAGCAGATCGCCGGGGCGGGCCTCCGGCACACAGGCCAGGCTCACCTCCCGCTGCACGCCGGAGAACTCCACCACGCCCACCCGCCAGAGCGCGTCGTCGTCGCTGTCTTCGCCGTCGCCGCCAGCGTGCTGCGCGAGGTCGGCCGGGCGGCGGTGCTCGATCCGGATCAGCTCACCCGGCACAGCCAGACACATCACGCACCTCCGCCGCCAGCGGCGGCCTCCGCAGGGTCTGCTTCTCCTCTATAGAGCGAGAAACGGCGCCTGAACCCCCGGCTCTGTGCCTTCCTCACATGCCGACCAGGCCAGCGCCAGCAGCTGGCCGAGGGCGAGGCCGCCGTCGTTGCAGGGCACCCGCTGGGGCCACACCGCTTCAACGCCGGCGTCCGCCAGCGCCGCCACGGCCAGCTCCAGCAGCAGGCGGTTCTGGAAGCAGCCGCCGCTCAGCAGCAGGCGCTGCAGTTGCAGTCGCTGCGCCAGCTCCACCAGCAGGGCCGCCAGGGCGCGGTGAAAGGCCAGCGCGATCGACGGCACGGGGCGGCCGCGGGCGAGGTCGTCGAGCACGGAAGTCAGCAGGGGGTGCCAGTCGAGCAGCCACGGTGCGGCCACGCCGCTGGCAGCGGCAGCAGGTGCTGCGGCGCAGATGGGGAGGCTGTAGGCCGGCCAGCCTGGCGGTTCCGGTGCATCGCGCGCGGCCTCGGCCGCCACCTGCAGCCGCAGTGCCCCCTGCCCTTCGAAGCTGCAGCGCTGCACCAGGCCGAGCAGCGAGGCGAGGGCGTCGAACAGGCGGCCCATGCTCGTGCAGAGCGGCGCCTTCAGGCCTGTCTCCATGAGGCGCTCCAGCAGTTGCTGCTCCCCGTCGCCGAAGGCGGCCCGGGTGGCCGGCGGGGTGTGGGCCTGGCTGTCCGCCCCGAAGGCGGCGACCAGCAGCCCGAGTGCGGCGCGGCGCGGTTCCCGCAGGGCCCGTTCGCCGCCGGGCAGGGGGAAGGGCCGCAGCCGCGCCAGGTGCGTGAAGCCGAGAGCGGCGCCCGCCCGCGGGGGCTCCAGCCGCAGGCACTCGCTGCCCCAGAGCAGACCGTCGGGGCCGAAGCCGGCGCCATCCCAGGCCACGCCTGTGGCCGGCAGCGGCAGACCGTGCTCCGCCAGGCAGGCCAGCAGGTGGGCGTGATGGTGCTGCACGGCGAGCACCGGAAGACCGCCCCAGGCTTCCGCCAGCTCGCGGCCGAGGCGGTGCGCGCTGTAGCCGGGGTGCAGGTCGACGGCGAGCCGCGCCGGGCGCAGCTGCTGGCGTTCCAGCCAGCTGAGCAGGCTGCCGGTCAGCCGCCGTTCGCCGGCCAGCGTGCCGAGATCGCCGAGATGGGGCCCCAGCAGTGCCTGCCTGCCCTGGCCGATGGCGATGGCACTTTTCACCTGGCCGCCCATGGCCAGCAGCACGTTGGCCGGTGGCGGCGTCGGATCCGGCAACGCGATGGCGGTGGGTGCGGTGCCACGTGCCTGGCGCAGCACCATCACTGTTCCGGCCACCACCTGGGCCACGCCGTCGTCGACGGGGTTGGCGATCGGCCGGTTGTGGCTGAGCAGACCATCGGCGAGGTCCGTGAGCAGGTCCAGCCCATCGGCCTCGCTGAAGCCCAGCGGTTCGCCCGAGCGGTTGCCGCTCGTGCATACAAGCGGCTCCCCCACCGCCTCCAGCAGCAGGGCGTGCAGGGGCGAGGCCGGCAGCATCACCCCCAGCCAGGGGGTGTGGGGGGCGACCCCGTCGGCGAGGGGGGCGGCGCGCCGCCGCAGCAGCACGATCGGTGCCGCCGGCCCCACCAGCAGCCGCGCCTCCGCCGCCGACACCTGGCAATGACGCCGCGCCCAGGCCAGGTGGGGAACCAGCACGGCAAAGGGTTGCTCAGGGCGCCCTTTGCGGCGCCGAAGCTCAGCGACGGCCACCGCTGAAGCAGCCCGCACCAGCAGCTGAAAGCCCCCCACCCCCTGCAGGGCCACCACCTGGTCGCACTGCAACGCCGCCGCCGCTGCCGCCAGCGCGGCGGCGCCAGGCTCGCAGTCGCTGCCGATCCCGCCGGCGTCCCGCTGCCGCCAGCTCAGCTGCGGTCCGCAGGCGGGGCAGCCGATCGTCTGGGCGTGAAAGCGGCGGTCGCCCGGATCGTGAAACTCATGGCGGCAGGCGGCGCAGAGTTCAAATCCGGCCAGGGTGGTGTGGGCCCGCTCGAACGGCAGGGCGCGCAGCAGGCTGTAGCGCGGCCCGCAATGGGCGCAGCTGTTGAAGGCATACCCATAGTGGCGGTTGCGTGGATCACGCAGCTCGGCGCGGCAGGCGCCGCAGGGGGCCAGATCGGCCGGAACCAGGCCCGTGAGCGCGCTGGTGGGGTCGGAGCCACAGGCGGAATCCGGGTGCGGCCCGCTGGCGGGGGCTGCCGGCAGGATCCTGAACACGTCCGGCTCTTCCCCCAGCATCTCGCGCTGCTCCTCTCTCGGCGCCCCCGCAGGCGCAGCCAGGGGCGCCAACCAGCGACGCGCCAGGCGGTCGATGCGGCTGTGCGGCGGGCGGCGGGTCTCCAGCGCCTGCAGGAAGGCCTCCAGCGCGGCGGCGCTCCCCTCCACTTCGATCGACACCCCGCCTGGGGTGTTGGTGACCCAGCCGGCCAGTTGCTGCTGCGACGCCAGCCGATGCACGAACGGCCGGAAGCCCACGCCTTGCACGACCCCCTCAATGTCGAGCCTCAGGCGCCGCCGGGGGGCGCCGCTCATGCGCAGGCCGGGACTGCACCCTGGCGCTGGTGCTCCAGCCAGTGCAGCAGCGCCTCGAGGCCGGCACCGGTGCGGGCCGAGAGTTCGAAGAGGCGGGCGTGGGGCGCCACCACTGCCAGGTGGGCCAGAGCGACGGCGCGATCGAAGCCCACGGCCGCGGCGAGGTCCGTTTTGTTGATCACCACCGCATCGGCGGAGTGGAACAGGGCCGGGTACTTGAGTGGCTTGTCTTCCCCTTCGGTCACCGAGAGCACGGCGATCCGCAGCTGTTCGCCCAGATCGAAGGCGGTGGGGCACACCAGGTTGCCCACGTTCTCGATCAGCAGCAGCTCCATGCCGCCGCTGTCGAGCTGATCGAAGGCTCCCGCCACCAGCGACGCTTCCAGGTGGCACAGGTCGCCCGTCTGGATCTGCACGGCGCGGGCGCCGGCGGCCTGCAGGCGGCGGGCGTCATTGTCGGTGGCGAGATCGCCCACGATCACCCCCACCGGGCCGTGCCGCCACCGGGGTGCGACAGCTTCGAGCAGGGCGGTCTTTCCGGCGCCGGGAGCCGAGAGCACATTCACCACCAGCAGGCCGGCGGCCGCGAAGCGCTCGCGGTTGCGCGCGGCGTTGCTGTCGTTGCGCTCCAGCAGGTTGTGGCGCAGCAGCAGGCTTCGCGGCGCGGAGGCTGCCGTCACGCTGGTCATCGGCTGGCCGCAGGAGCAGTGGGAGCACATGGCGCAGCCGGCGGCGATGGTTCCAGTCTGGAGAGACGGCCGCAGCCCGGCCCACCGGCGTAGCCCTTCCTCACCGTGGACCGGCGCCGGGCAAGAGGGCTGCTGCTTGACGAGGCAGAAGCTGCTGCACCCAAACGGCCCTGCTCGATCAACTGCGCACTGCCATCACTCAACCAGCAGCGCACTGCTCCCGTTCCAGCAATAGCGCACGATTCAGCCAGTCAGCGCTTCTGGCTGGCGGCTCTCAGGCTTTCCTCGAACTTGATCGCCGGCAGAAACAACGCGTATTCCCACCCTTCTCCAGCAGACCGATCCTTTTTGGCGATGACATCCTGGCGCGGCGAGCCTTTGCCTTCTGCGCCCGCATAGCGCTCCACAGCATGAAAGACCACCGCTCTGGCATAGGCATAAGCGAGCAGGTAGAGGGCGAACGCGCCAAGCAGAACGGCCGGAAGCTTTCTGAGCTGAGACATAAAGAGAAGGGGTTTGGCGGTGTGCTCTCGGTGAGTATCACGCCCGATCCGTGGGAATGGCACGAGGAACAATGCCGAGGAGGCGGTGGGGCGGCAGTGCGGCAGAGGAAATGCATTGGCTCGCTCCAATTGTCGTATAGAGCGCTTCGGAGTCGGGGAGGTTGTCTGGCTGGTGACGTTCTTGCCCGCTGAACGTTCTGACTGTTCAGCACTTGAGGCTGCCAAAACCTTTGCCCATGTCAGGGCTTCAATCAGGCCAGCTTATCCCCCATTCAAGCCCTTCGCTGTTGAGGAAGCTTCGGCTTCCATGGTTTCATTGCTGCTGCAGTCTGCAACTATGCGCTGTCTTGTGGCTGGCGCGGAGTCGTGGGTGAAAGGAAAAATTCAGCGCCTATGCCGAGCAATCGTTCGCTCTGATCAACCTTCTGTGTCGACCAATTGTTTCTATCGTGATGCCGCTTCATTGCAGGGGGCTTCGTCGGGCTCGGCCAGGGCTGCTTCACCCCACCCTGCTCCTGTTGCACTACCGCCAAGTCCCAAGAAACCCCCCCCCGCCTCCCGATCCCTGCGCTCCGATCCCTGAGCGCAGCCGGCGCCAAGACCCTCCTTAAACTCCACCAGCTGTTGAGTGATCCAGTGAATGGGTTCCTTGGCCTCGAGCGGCCCTGGTTGTCGGAGCGGCTGGTGGCCTGGCCGATCCTCGCCAGCCGCGAGCTGCTGCGGGAGTCGGCACTGAGCGTGCGGGTGTTCGGCCTGCCGGTCCTGCTGGTGCGGGGTGCGATGGGCGGGTGTCAGCCCACATCGATGCCTGCCCCCACCGGCTCGTGTCATTTTCCTGTGCGGGCACGCCGGCGCAGGTGAAGGGTTCGGTCGTGCGCTGCCCTTACCACTTCCAGGAGTTCGATCAGGACGGCCGCTGCGTGCGCACCCTCCATGGCGAGGCCGGCTCGGCCGAGCATCTGGTGTCCCTGCCGCTGCGGGAGTGGGGGGGATCCCTCTGGCTGCCGGCGGGGCGCAGCCTGTTCGAAGCGGCCGATCCCGCCGCCTGGCAGACGCCCGAGGTGGAGGCCGCCCTGCAGGGGGCGCGGTTGCCGGGGGAATTTGAAGCTGAGCTGCTCCAGCCGTACCGATCCCCTGCCCCTGTTCCACTACCGCTACCCGGTGGGCCCCTGGGAGATCGCCCGGCTGCCGCCTGAGAGCCTGGCTGAGCGGTGCGGGTAGTGATCCGGCGCGGCGTGGGGCTCCCCATCGGCTCCGCGCCAGAGCACCAGCGCTTCTCCCAGCAGCTCCACCGCCACCGGCGCGTCGCCCAGCTGATCCAGCGGCAGCACCGGGTACCAGAACGGACGCAGCAGGGCGGGATCCAGCGGCATGGCGGAGTAGCTCACAGGCATGGGAGGGGCACGGCAGCACGCCTGGGCGCCATCCTTGCCGGCTCCCAGGGATCTGGCACGGCGGTTCTGGCGATTCCTCACGACACCTCCAGCCCGATCAGCTCCAGCTCCCGGCCTGCGGACAGTTCCAACACCAGGATGGCCCCCGCAGCGATGCCACCGGCCATCACCACCTCAAAGGCGAAACGCAGCGCGTCGGGATCCACCCCGGCCCGTTGCCCCACCCGCAGGCGCAGCCCATGAATCCGCGCGGCCCCTTCGGCCGCGGCGGCCGCCAGGGCGATCCGGTGCACCTCCTCCATCAGCGCCAGTTCATGCATCGCCGCACCAGCGCCGCACCGCCGCCAGGGCCTCGGGCAGCAGGGCGGCGGTGGCCTGCGTGAGGTGGCTGCCCAGCCCGCAGCGGTGCGCGCGCACCAGCAGTTGCCAGGCCGGGGGGGTGCGGCCATAGAGCTGGCCGGCCAGCTGCAGCAGCGCGCCGGGGCTGGCGTGATGGCTGAAGGGCGGGCCCCCGGCCGCCGTTGCTGCGGCATCAGCCGCCAACCGCTCCAGCCGCCAGCCCGGCGGCGGACAGGCCGGCGCCAGCGCGGCATCCACGAACAGCACCCGGCGGGCCTCCGCCAGCAGCGGTGCCAGTTCCGGGGTGAGCTGCCGGGTGGCCAGCACGGTGAGCTGCCGCTGGTGCCAGCCCTGCACCGCAGCGGCGATGGCCAGGCCCACGCCGTCGTCCTGCCGCAGATCATTGCCCCAGCCGATCAGCAGATCGCGCCGCTGTGGTGCCGGCCCGCCCGGGGCGGCGCTCACGGCCGCCACCGCTCCCGCAGCAGTTCCCCGCCGGGGCCGAGCAGCTGCACGTGCAGCGGCATTTCGCCGGCGGCATGGGTGGAGCACGACAGGCAGGGATCGAAGCAGCGGATGCCCGCCTCCACCCGGTTGAGCAGGGCCTCGGCGATCTCCGGCAGGGCGGTTTCAGCCCCGCCTTCCGCACCGGCGCTGGGGCCTGCCTGGATGTGGTGGCGCGCGATCTGGGTGATCGTGCGGTTCATCGCCCGGTTGTTCTGGCCGGTGGCGATGACCAGGTTCACTGCCTCGATCAGGCCGTCGCCATCCACCCGGTAGTGGTGGAACAAGGTGCCGCGCGGCGCCTCGCTCACCCCCACCGCCTCGAAGGCATTGAGGTGGGCGCGGGCGCGCACATGGGGGTCGCAGAGGGCGGGATCATCGAGCAGGGCTTCGATCGCCTCCAGCGCCGCGAGGATCTCGATCAAGCGGGCTAGGTGGTAGTGGAAGGAGCTGGTCACCACCCGCCCGCCGCGCTGGCGCAGCTCCAGCAGTTCGATGTCGGCGCCGGCGGTGCCGATGTGATCGCACACGTTCAGCCGCGCCAGCGGCCCCACCCTGTAGCTGCCCGCCTCCGGCCCCAGCGGCTTGTAGTAGGGGAATTTCAGGTAGGTCCACGGTTCCACCGCCTCGGCCAGCAGCGCGTCGAACGGCCCGGCACCCAGGCCATCGGCTGGCAGATCACCGCCCAGCGGCGTGCCGTCGCCATCGATCAGGCGCAGGCCGCCGCCGTAGTGCTCCCAAGCGCCGTTCGCCCCCACCAGCGCCATGAACAGGGAGGGAAAATCCCCGAACACAGCAGCTTCCGCCGCCAGCGGCCCATCCAGCAGGCGTTTGAACAGGGCTAGGGCCGCGCGGGTGGTGGCGAAGGCCTCGGGCAGTCCCGCACGGATCGCGTCGCGGTCGGTGGTGCTGAGGGGCGCGCGCACCCCACCGGCCACCGCCCAGGCCGGATGGATCTTGCGCCCGCCCAGCCGTTCGATCACCGTCTGGCCGAACTGACGCAGCCGGATGCCGCCGCGGGCCAGCTCAGGATCGGCGGCGATCAGGCCGAACACGTTGCGTCGCGCCGGATCGCAGTCCCAGCCGAGCAGGAAATCCGGGCTGCTCAGGTGAAAGAACGACAGCGCGTGCGACTGGATGATCTGGGCCAGGTTCATTAACCGCCGCAACCGCTCGGCCGCCGGCGGGATCGTCACCGCCAGCAGCTGGTCGCCCGCCTTCGCAGAAGCCAGCAGGTGGCTCACCGGACAAATGCCGCAGATGCGTGCCGTGAGCGCCGGCATTTCCGTGAACGGCCGCCCGGCGCAGAAGGCCTCGAAGCCGCGGAATTCGGCCACATGAAAACGGGCGGCCGCCACGCTGCCGCTGGCATCGAGGTGGATCGTGATCTTGGCGTGGCCTTCGATGCGGGTGACCGGATCGATCAGGATCGTGCGTGGTGTCCCTGCCGGTGGGGTGGGGCTCAGGTCCATGGGTCAGCCGAAGCGGATCAGCTCCGCCCCCTCCATCACTGGCGTCTCGCCGCGCAGTAGCGCCTCCAGCACGGCGCGGATGCGCGCGGCTGGTGGCGGGCAGCCGGGCAGATACACGTCCACCGGCACCACCGCCTGCACCGGCAGCACCTGCTCCAGCAGCTCCGGCACGATCCCCGGGGCGTGGGGCAGGCAGCCGCTGCCGTCCGACAGCTGCAGATAGGCCCGCTCCAGCACGGTGTCAGCGCCGGGATGGGAATTGCGCAGGCCAGGCACGTTGCTGGTGATGGCGCAGTCGCCGAACGCCACCAGCACACGCGTGCGCTGCCGCACCTGCCGGATCAGCGCCAGGTTGTCGCTGGTGCCCACACCCCCCTCCACCAGGGCCACATCCACGTGCTCCGGGTAGATCTTCACGTCGGAGGCGATCGGCGAGAACACCACCTCCACCATGGTGGCCAGCTCGATCAGCCATTCGTCCAGATCGAGAAACGACATGTGGCAGCCCGAGCAGCCCGTCAACCACACGGTGGCGAGACGCAGTTTCATGGCGCCGTCCCCGCACGATGGGCTCGCAGGATCACGGCCAGCCGCCAGGCCTCCTCGTGTTTCTCCTCGGCGCCGTCGCCCTTGTGGAACAGGGCGCCGGTGGGGCAGGCCATCACGCATTTGCCGCAGTCGGTGCAGGCGTCCACCGCGCCCCAGGGCTGATTGAGCCCGGCGACGATCCGGCAGTGCTCACCCCGCCAGCCCACGTCCCACACATGGGCCCCCTCCACCTCATCGCACACACGCACGCAGCGGGTGCAGAGGATGCATCGGTTGTGGTCGAGCCCGAAGCGGTGGTGGGAGAGATCCACCGAGCGCTGGGGGTGGCGGTAAGGCAGGTGGGCGTGGTCCATGCCCACCTCCACCGCCAGGTCCTGCAGTTCGCAGTGGCCGTTGGCCACGCACACGGCACACACGTGGTTGCCCTCGGTGAACAGCAGCTCGATCACGGTGCGCCGGTGATCGCGCAGGCGTGGCGTGGCGCTGTGCACCACCTGCCCTTCCGCCACGGCGGTGACGCAGGCGGGCTGCAGCCTGTCGCTGCCGGCGATCTCCACCAGGCAGAGGCGGCAGGCCGCCACCGGGCTCAGGCCCTCCAGGTGGCAGAGGGTGGGGATGGTGATCCCCGCCTGTTGCGCCGCCTGCAGCACGGTGGTGCCGGCGGCGGCGGCCACCGCCTGGCCGTCGATCGTGAGCGTGCAGACGCTCATGGGGCTCCTCCGGCGGTGGTGGGCACCGTGGCGGGGCTGGATCGCAGACGCGCCTCGTACTCGCCGCGAAAGAAGCGCAGCGTGCTGAGCACCGGCTTGGGGGCGCTCTGGCCCAGCCCGCACAGGCTGGTGTCCCTCACCATGTGGCACAGCGCCTCCAGCTGGCTCAGGTCGGCGGCTGTGGCCTCGCCGGCCAGGTGCTTCTGCAGCAGCCCGTGCAGCTGCACGGTGCCGGCGCGGCAGGGCACGCACTTGCCGCAGGATTCCTCGCGGCAGAAGGCCATGAAGAAGGCCGCCAGAGCCACCATGTCGGTGGCGTGGTCGAGCACCACCATGCCGCCGGAGCCCATGATCGTGCCCAGCGCCTGCAGGCTCTCGTAATCCACCGGGGTGTCGAGATGGGCGGCGGGCACACAGCCGCCAGAGGGGCCGCCGGTCTGCACCGCCTTGATGCCTGCCCCGTCCGGGGTGCCCTCGCCCATCTCCACCACGATCGTGGCCAGGCTGGTGCCCATCGGCACCTCCACCAGCCCGCCGCGGCGCACGTTGCCGGTGAGGCTGAACACTTTGGTGCCCGTGCTGCCGGCCGTGCCGATGGCGGTGAACCAGTCGGCGCCTTCCCGCAGGATCGGCACCACGTTGGCGAAGGTCTCCACGTTGTTGATCAGCGTCGGCAGGCTGCCCACCCCCGTTCAGCGGGGTAGGGGGCGGGGGCGGGGCGTGCCGCGTCCACCTTCGATCGAGCGGATCAGTGCCGTTTCCTCGCCGCACACATAAGCCCCGGCGCCCACCCGCAGCTCCACCGTGAAGCTGAAGCAGGTGCCAAAGAGCTGCTGGCCGAGCCGTTGCCACTGGTGGGCCTGCTCGATCGCCCGGCGCAGACGGGCAATCGCCAGCTGGTATTCGGCGCGCACGTAGATGAACCCCTGATCTGCTCCCACCGCATGGGCCGCGATCGCCATTCCTTCCAGCACGCGGTGGGGGTCGCCTTCCAGCACACTGCGGTCCATGAAGGCGCCGGGGTCGCCTTCATCGGCATTGCACACCACCACCTTGTGCTCGCCCGGCATGGCGGCCACCGTGGCCCACTTCAGCCCGGTGGGGTAGCCGGCGCCGCCGCGCCCGCGCAGGCCGCTGCGGCGCAGCGTGTCCACCACCTTGGCCGGGCTGAGGGTCTGCACCACGCGGCAGAGCTGGGTGTAGGCACCGCAGGCGATCGCCGCCTCGATCCGCTCCGGGTCGATCCGGCCGCAGTGCTCCAGCACGATGCGCCGCTGCCGCGCAAAGAAGGGGGCGCCGGTGTCGAGCCGTTCGCCGTGGGCCGGCTGCCAGCGGAGCGGTCCGTCCTGTTCGGGTGCCGCCACCTGCGAGCGCCGGGCCAGGGCGACGATCAGCCCGTCGGCCTCAGCCGCCTCGACGCCGCTGAACAGGGCGCCCTCAGGGTCCACCGCCAGCAGCGGGCCCTGGCTGCACGGGCCCAGGCAGCCCACAGGGGTGATCGCAATCCGTTGCTCAAGGCCGCGGCGGACCACGGCCGCTTCCAGCGCCTCGCGCAATGGGCCCGCCCCGCTCACCAGACAGCCGGCAGCGCTGCAACAGCGCACTTGCTGCATCGCCTCACCGCCGGGGCTGATGGCGCTCATGGCGTCAGCGCTTGCAGGGCCGTAAGGGCACGGGCCGGGCTCTGCTGCGGCAATGCCACGCCATCGATCACCAGCACCGGAGCGGCGCCACAGGTGCCCAGGCAGCGCACGCCCTCCAGGCTCACCAGTCCGTCGCCGCTGCGTCCACCGAGGCGAAGCCCTAGGGCGCCCTCCAGGGCCGCCACCAGCGCAGACGCGCCGTTCACTTCACAAGCCGTACCGGTGCACACCACGCAGCTGTGCCGCGCCGGGGGCTGGAAGCGGAACAGGTGGTAGAAGCTGGCGGTGCCGAACACCTGGCTGTCCGGCAACGCCAGGCTGCGGGCCACATGGCGCAGCAGCGGCTCGCTGAGGTGGCCATAGATCTCCTGCGCCCCGTTCAGCACCTCGATCAGGCCACCGGCGCTGTGGTGATGGCGACGCAGCAGCGGCTCCAGCGCGGCGAACGGCACCGGGGGCTGGTCGACTTGCCCTGAACCGGGTTCGAGCCGGTTGCCCTCAGGCCCGGGTGCTGGGCGCATGGAACCACCGCTCCGCCGGCTTCAACGTAGGCAGCCCCGGCCCGGTGGCCCGCGGCTGGGGGATTTCTTCGCGAACAGCGCGCAAGGGCGCCCACTAGCTTGAAGCCAGCGCTCACCTCTCCTTCTGAATTCCGGCCTGCACCGTTCCCTGTACCTGCTGGGACCGATCTTCATTGTTTCCTTTCACATCGGTTGCCTGCTGCTGCTGGTCACGGGCCTGAGCCTCGGAGCCCTGCTCTGGGCGGTGGGGCTGTATCTGGTGCGCATGCTGGCGATCACGTCGGTGTATCACCGCCTGCTGGTGCACCGCAGCTACCGCGCCCCGCGTGCCGTGCTCTGGATCGGCTGCGCCGTGGCGGCTTCCGCCGGACAGATGGGCCCGAGCTGGTGGAAGGCCCACCACCTGCAGCACCACCGCCACGTGGACACCGCCGCCGACCCCCACACCCCCCTGATGCCGCTCCATGGCTGGCGGGGGCTGTGGAATTCCCAGGCCGGCTGGCTGCTGCGCTCGAGCTTCTTCCCCGATGAGCTGCCGGCGGACGTGGAAGCGGATCCGGTGCTGCGCCGCCTCGATCGGCTCCATTCCTTGCCACTGCTGGCCCTCGCCGGGCTGTCTTATCTGGTGGGTGGCTGGATGTATCTGGGCGCCTTCTTCCTCAGCACCACCGTGCTGTTCCACGGCGTGGCCACGGTGAATTCGGTGGCGCATGTGTGGGGCGATCAGCCCTTCCGCACCGACGACCACAGCCGCAACAACGCCCTGGTGGCACTGATCACGCTCGGTGAGGGCTGGCACAACCTGCATCACGCCTTCCCCTTCGCGGTGCGTCAGGGCTACACCGTGCGCGACGGCCAGCTGCGGCTGCGGCCCGACCCCACCTTCCGCTTCATCCGGCTGCTGCAACGCTTCGGCCTCGCCGACCAGCTGCGCCAGCCCTCCGACGACACCCTGCTGCAGCGGGCCAGCGGTGGCACTCCGCTAGCCGTTGCGCCGTAAGCGCGACAAACCGCTCACCCTTGCCCCCTGAGCTCAGGAGTGGCCGAACGGCAGGAAAAACGGGCCGTGCTGGATTCGAACCAGCGACCGTGCGATTAGAAGTCGCATGCTCTATCCAACTGAGCTAACGGCCCACCGGCACAGCCTAAGGTGGTCTGCTGTGAAACCTTCCCAATGGCGTCCACCCGGCTCAGCGACGCTCATCGGCAGGAGCTCGTCGCCCGCTATCAGCAGGGGGACACTGCCCAGGCGCTGGCCGCTGCCTTTGGCTGCAGCGCCGCCACCGCCACCCGGGTGGTGAAGGCCGCCATCGGCGCCGAGCGCTACGAGCAGATCAAGCTGGAGCGCGGCAAGGGGCCGGCAATGCGCAGGGCCGCCATTGCTCACACGCTCGACGCCACCGCGATCCCCGCCGGGCCCCTGTTTGAGCAGGCCGAGGTCCAGGCTGAAGGGCCCGCCGCAGAGCCTGCCGCCAGCGGCGACGCCCCAGACCAGGCCGCCGCCACTGGCGGGGTTGCGGACGACGGGGATGTCCTTCCCCAAGCCTCAGACACTGCGGAGCCCGGCAGTGAGCCCCTTGCTCCCTTCGGCTCCGGATTTGCCCCTGCCACCCTTGGCGATCCCGCCGGGCAGGATCCGGCCGCCGACGGCGATGACGACGACGATGCCCAGGTGCTGGCGATCGACGATGCGGATGATTTCGGCGATGACGCCGACGACAACGATGCCGACAGCGACAGCGAAGACGCTGACGATGAGCCCGACCTGTTCACGCCCGTGCCGGTCGGCGAAACCATGCTCGACCGCCCTGCCGCCACCTGCCTGCCGTTCGAGGCGGCGCCCCTGCCTGACAGCCTCTACATGCTGGTCGACAAAACCGTGGAGCTGCAGGACCGGCCCCTCAGCGACTTCCCCGAACTCGGCCTGCTGCCGGAAGAGGAATCCCGGCGCCGCGCCCTGGTGGTGTTCAGCAACCCACGCCAGGCCAAACGCCACTGCGGCCGCACCCAGCGGGTGATCCAGGTGCCTGACAGCCAGGTGATCCGCCGCACCGCCCCCTACCTGCTGCGCAAGGGCATCACCCGTGTGGTGCTCGAAGGGGCGCTTTACTCCCTGCCCGGATCCTGATCATCGCCCGGCATCAGCAGTGCTGTGGCGGCCCCGCCGCTGATCACGCCCACCACCAGCGCCAGGCCCACCAGAAAGCCGCTGGGTAGCGGGGCGCTGCGGCCGAAGCCGAGCCGCAGCTGGGGCCGGTCGTTGAGGTTCTGCCCGCCTAGGCACAGCACCACAAGCAGCAGCAGGCCGCCGGCCACACTGCCGGCCAGGAGTCGAAGGCGCACCAGCATGGCGGCGGCGGTGGTTGAAGGGGTCGCCCCCTGAGTGTGACGCGCCGGCGGCCTGCGGGTCAGCAGCGCTCAGGCGTGCGAACTCCCTTCGTGGTCGCCACTGGCGCTGTCGTGGTGCAGCAGGGCGTAGAGGTCGCGGCGGCTGTGACCGGTGCGTTCCGCCAGGTTGCGGGCGGCTTCCCGCTTGCTGAGCCCACCCCCCAGCAGGGCCTCCAGCTCGGCCCGTAGCGCAGCCTCGTTCCAGGCGGGTTGCGCCGCTGGGGGCGCGCCGCCCAGCACCAAGGTGCACTCCCCAAGCGGCGGCACCCGGCGGAAGTGCTCCAGGGCGGCGGCCACCGTGGGCCCCACCTGCTGCTCATGCCGCTTGGTGAGCTCCCGTGCCACCCGCAGCGGGCGATCGCCCAGCAGCTCCAGCAGATCTTCCAGCAGGGCGATCAGCCGGTGGGGTGCCTCGAACAGCACCAAGGTGCGCGGCTCGGCCGCCAGTTCCTGAAGCTGACGCCGGCGTTGGCTGGGCTTGGCGGCCAGAAAACCCTCGAAGCAGAAGCGGCCGCTGGGCAGGCCGCTGCTCACCAGCGCGGTGGTGACGGCGCAGGGGCCAGGAATGCACACCACCTCCAGCCCCGCCTGCCGCGCGGCGGCCACCAGCGGTTCGCCGGGATCGGAAATGCCTGGCAGACCGGCGTCGCTGATCACTGCCAGCCGCTCACCGCGCTGCAGCGCCTCCAACAGTTCGGGCAGGCGGGTGGCCTGGTTGTGCTGGTGAAAGCTCAGCAGCGGCCGGCGAATGCCAAGCCGCGCCAGCAACTGACCGCTGTGGCGGGTGTCTTCACAGGCGATGCGATCGACCTGCTCCAGCACCAACCGGGCCCGGGGGGAGAGATCAGCGAGGTTGCCGATCGGAGTACCCACCAGATAGAGCACGCCGGCGGCCGGTTCGGCACCAAGCGCGCCCCTTGAGGATGCCGCCTTTGCCTCAGGTGCGCCGAGAGGAAGGGCTCCCAGGGGAGGCTCTCCTCGGTGAATGTCTCCTGGAGGAAGCGCTCCGGCCGGGAGCTCTTCATCACCCGATGGTGCGGCCATGGCTGGCGGTGGATTGGGGGCAGTGGGCTGCCAGGGGCAGCCCCGTTGACCTCAGACCGCCACCGGTTCCTGGGAAACGCCGCGCAGGGTGAGGTTGATGCGGCCGCGGTTGTCGATCTCACGCACGCGCACGGTGACGGGATCACCCACCTTCACCACGTCTTCGACCTTCTCCACCCGGGCTTCCGAGAGCTGGGAGATGTGGATCATGCCTTCCTTGCCGGGAAGGATCTCCACGAAGGCGCCGATCGGGATGATGCGGGTGACGGTGCCACTGAACTGCTCCCCTTCGCTGATGCGACGGGTGAGACCCTCCACGATGCGCTGGGCCTCCTCGGCGGCGGCACCGTCGTGGCTGGCGATCGTGACGATGCCGCCGTCCTCGATGTCGATCTTGGTGTTGGTGCGCTCGGTGATGCCCTTGATGGTGCGGCCGCCAGGACCGATCACGGTGCCGATCAGCTCGGGATCGATGCGGAAGCTGAGCAGGCGCGGCGCATGGGGCGACATGGTGTCGCGGGGCTTCTCGATCGCCTCCAGCATCTTCTCGAGGATGTGCAGACGGGCGGGACGGGCCTGGTTCACGGCGTCGGCCACGGTGGTCACCGCCAGACCGGTGATCTTCATGTCCATCTGCAGGGCGGTGATTCCCTTCTCGGTGCCGGCCACCTTGAAGTCCATGTCGCCGAGGAAATCCTCGATGCCCTGGATGTCGGTGAGGATCCGCACCTCATCGCCTTCCTTGATCAGGCCCATGGCGGCGCCGCTCACGGGAGCCTGCAGCGGCACGCCGGCATCCATCAGCGCCAGGGTGCTGCCGCACACCGAGCCCATCGAGGTGGAGCCGTTGGAGCTGAGGCACTCCGACACCACCCGCAGCACGTACGGGAATTTCTCTTTCGGGGGAAGCACGGGGGTGATGGCCCGCTCCGCCAGGGCGCCATGGCCGATCTCGCGGCGACCGGGGGAGCGCATCGGCCGGGTCTCGCCCACCGAATAGGGGGGGAAGTTGTAGTGGTGCAGGTAGGTCTTCTCGCTCGACGGGTTGAGGTCGTCGAGCTCCTGGGCATCGCTGGGGGTGCCGAGGGTGGCGCAGGAGAGCACCTGGGTGAGCCCACGCTGGAACAGGCCCGAGCCATGCACCCGCTTGGGCAGCACACCCACAGCGGCGGTGATGGGGCGCACCTCGTCGAGGTTGCGGCCATCCACCCGCTTGCCTTCGCTGAGAATCTGGGCGCGCATCAGCTTCTTGGTGATGCCCTTGTAGGTGTTGCCCAGGGCCTTGCCGGCGGCGGCCATGCGGATCGGGTCGTCCTCGCTGAGGGCGCCGATCTTGACGGCCACCTCGGCCTTGATGGCATCGAGCTGGGCATCGCGCTCCGCCTTGGTGAGCGTGAACTGCTTGAGCACCTCACCGATCCCCTTGCCGCATTCCTGCTCGAGGAAGGCCGGCAGGGCGGGATCTTCCACCTTCGGCTCGGGGATCACCTGCTCGATGCCGAGGTCGCTCAGCAGGGTGAGCTGGGCCTTGATCAGTTCACCCACCGCTTCGTAGCCGAAGTCGATGGCCTCGATCACATCCTGTTCGGGAAGCTGGTTGGCACCCGCTTCCACCATCACCACACCTGCCGGTGTGCCGGCCACCACTAGATCCAGGTCGCTGCGCTCGATCTCGCGGAAGCTGGGGTTGAGCACGAAATCGTCGCCCAGCAGGCCCACGCGCACGGCCGCCATCGGGCCATAGAAGGGCATGCGGGCCAGCAGGGTGGCGATCGAAGCGCCGGTGACCGCCAGCACATCGGGCGGTACCCGCTCATCCAGCGAGAG
Organism: Cyanobium sp. ULC065; assembly: GCF_977927515.1. The sequence goes on from NZ_OZ376393.1 coordinate 963,738, forward strand.
GGTGGTGGCCACCACCTGAATGTCGTCGCGCAGCCAGGAGGGGAACAGGGGCCGCAGCGGGCGGTCGATCAGGCGGGTGGTGAGGATGGCCCGCTCGGGGGGGCGTGCTTCCCGGCGAAAGAAGCTGCCGGGGATGCGCCCGGCGGCATACAGCCGTTCTTCGTAATCGCAGGTGAGGGGCAGGAAATCGATGCCTTCGCGGCCTTTGGCGCGGGTGGCCGTGACCAGCACGGACGTATCACCGCATTCAATCAACACCGATCCCCCAGCTTGGGGGGCATACAGCCCTGTGGTCAGCCGGATCTCCCGACCATCGAAGGAGACCGACTGAATTTTTCCTGGCACGTCGTCTTATGTCCGTTTTGTTGTCGAAAGGCAGTCTCGCATCCGGCCCTCCCTTAACCCCGTGGAGCGGTGGTGCAGGAGAGCCGGCGCAGGTTCAGCGGCTCACCAGCTGGACTTGGTGACACCCGGCAGCAGGCCCTTGTGGGCGCGCTCGCGCAGCTGGTTGCGGCACAGGCCGAAATCGCGGTAATAGCCGCGGGGCTTGCCGGTGGCCCAGCAGCGGTTACGCACCCGGTTGGGGGCGCTGTTGCGGGGCAGGCCCTGGATCTGGCGGTGAATCTCCAGCCGTTCCATGGGATCGGCGGCGGCTTCAAACGCGGCCTTCAGAGCGGCGCGCTTGACAGCGAAACGAGCCACGATTTTTTTGCGCTTCACGTCGCGCGCGATCATCGACTTCTTCGCCATGCGGCTGCTTTGCTGTTGCGGATGAGGATCAACCCTACCCTGCGGCAGGAACGGTGCGTCTGCCGCCCGGTCCGTGGTCGGGATGGCTGGGGCAGAGATCAGCCATCGGGCAGCTGCCGCAGCCGGGGTTGCGGGCGCGGCACACGGCGCGGCCATGGAAGATCAGCCGGATCGAGAGGTTTTCCCACTCCGGTTGCGGAAACAGCTTCATCAAGTCGGGCTCGATCTTCACCGGTTCGCTCTGGCGGGTGAGGCCGAGCCGGTTGCTGAGGCGCCGCACATGGGTGTCCACCGTGACGCCGGCATGAATGCCGAAGGCATGGGCCAGCACCACGTTGGCCGTCTTGCGGGCCACGCCCGGCAGCTCCAGCAGCTCCGGCATCGAGGCCGGCACCTGGCCGCCGTGGCGTTCCAGCAGCAATCGGGAGGCGGCCACGATGTTTTTGGCCTTGTTGCGGAAGAAGCCGGTGGATTTCACATAGGGCTCCACCGCGTCGCTGTCCACGGCTGCAGCGGCGGCCGCGTCGGGGAAGCGCTCGAACAAGGCCGGCGTCACCTTGTTGACCCGCTCGTCGGTGCACTGGGCCGAGAGCATGGTGGCCACCAGCAGCTCCCAGGGGGTGCGCCAGTCGAGCGAGCAGGTGGCCTCCGGGTAAAGCGTGGCCAGGCGCTCCAGGATCAGTGGCGCCCGCTGGCGGGCGGTGGGGAAGCGGGGCACGTCAGCGGCCCAGCAGCTGCTGCACCGCGGAGAGCTGGCTGGTGTCCTTGACGATCAGCACCAGGCTGAGGCCTACCAGCAGCAGGAAGCCCGACTGCATGAAGGCCAGCTGCAGGCGCTGCGGCAGCGGCCGGCCGCGCAGGCCCTCCAGCAGCAGCAGCACGAACTGGCCGCCATCGAGCAGGGGCAGCGGCAGGGCGTTGAGCACGGCCAGGTTGATCGAGATCAGCGCCGTGAACAGAAAGAGGCTGCCGCCACCGTCGCGGGCGAGGGAGGCGCCCATCTCCACGATCTTCACCGGCCCCGATACCTGGGGTGCCGTCTCGCCGAAGTGGGTGACGAGGGAAACGAAGCCATCCACGGTGCGGCGGATCAGCTTGAGGCAGGTGCGGTTGGCATGGCCGATCACCTCCAGCGGACTGCGGGCAGGCCGGAAGGCCTCGCTGCCGCTGGGTTGCAGTTGGGCGCCGATGCGGCCGATGCCGTTCTGGGCATCGGGCGTGAGCGTGAGCTTCACGGTGCTGCCGGCGCGTTCAGCCACCAGCTGCAGCGAGCGCTGTGGAGCGGCCTTGATGTCGGCCACCAGGCCCTCCACGGCGCTCTGGCCGCCGCCCAGGGAGGTGCCCGCCAGGCTGAGAATGCGGTCGCCGGGGCGCAGGCCGGAGGCTGCCGCCGGCAGGCCGGGTTGCACCGCCGCCACCACCACACCGGGGGTGGCGCTGAAGCCGGCGGGGATGCCCACCACGGCCCCCTGGGCCACCAGCACGGCCCAGGCCAGCAGCAGGTTGGCCAGCACGCCGGCGGCGATCACCAGGGCCCGCTGCGGCAGCGGGCGGTTGCGCAGCAGATCCGGATCGTCGGCCGGGATGTCGCTGTCCTCGTCGTCGTCGGGAAAGGCCACGTAGCCGCCGAGGGGGATGGCCCGCAGGGCGAACTGCACGCCACGGCGCCGCCGCTCCAGCAGCACCGGGCCGAAGCCGATCGAGAAGCCGCTGACCCTGATCCCCTGCCAGGTGGCTGCGAAGAAGTGCCCCGCTTCGTGGACGACGATCAGGCCGGCAAGGATGGCCAGGGCCGCGAGCACACCCATTCCGTTGGCTTCAGGCAATTTGTCCATTGTGCGGGGTGCGCCGGGCTGCGTGCGTGCCGGAAACCCCTCCCCCAGCTCCTCCCACACCCTGATGGCTTGCTGCGCCAGCCCACCCACAACAGGGTGGCTTCGGGCTCGCGGACCCAGGAACACACTGCGTTGCAGGAGATCTTATGAAATGGTGAGAGATCCCCCAGAGCTTTGCTAGAGTTTTTCGACTGAGTGGGTCGTCCCGGGATGCCTGGTAGGAATTCGCGCCGCGGCGTGCGTACTGTCACCCCCCCCCATGCTCGGGTTCTCAAGGCCCGATTGCTGTTTCATCTCCTCAGTGGCTCCGCCCGGGCGGACAGGCAAACGGGCTCCGTCATGGTGGCGGGGATGCTTGTCGTCCTGGCGCTGCTGGTGGGTTCGCTGGGTCTGGTGGCGGTGGTCACCGGCTCCAACCTGGCGTCATTGGGCAGTGGTGAAAGCCGTGATGCCCAGCAGGTGGCGGAGGCAGGCGCCGATCAGATCATTGCCACCTTCAACCAACCGGAAAACCGCCAACTGCTGGTGGCGGGGAGCACGCCTCCCAACCAATGGACCACAACCAACGCGGCCCTGCAGAGCCCCTGCATCTCCACCAGCAATGAGCGCCCTGGCGTCAACGGCTTTCCTTCTGCCAGAGCCGTTGGCCTGGCCAATGGCCAGTTCCGCAACCTTGAAGACCTTGCCCAGGTGAACCAGGGCAATCGTCGCTTTGCCCTTCAGTCGATCCGTTATTCCGCGGGCAATCAGGGCGCTCTGGATCGTCGATCGGTGTTTCGAACGTTCGCAGCCAATGGCACAGCCTTAAGCCAGGACGGAATCATCCCCGCAGGAACCAGCTTCAACGCTTTGCTGAACCTGGATGATCCCGACGGCAGTGGTGCACTCCGGCCGGGCACGAACACAGGATTCATTGCGGTCACTGTGGAGGGGCGGGTGTACCGGCCGGATGGCACTTTCTCTTCTTCAACCATCACCAAGGAATTTGAGGTGGTGCCGAAGTGCTGTGGCGGTTCGTTCGGAACCAATGCCTCCGGTGGATCCACCTCCGGTGCTTCTGCGGCTGGTGATCTGGGGGCCGATAGCCGGTTCTGCGGCATTGAATTCGGCATCATCACCGGCATCAACGGTGGCAGGTTTTTCTCCCAGCTGGCCAACGACCGCTATACCCGTAGAAACACGAACAATCAGGTGGTCAACATTGGATCGATCCTGGGCATCATTGCCGCTCCCACCCACACCTGGGACCGAACCACGGATCAGGTGGTCGGCGGCCGGCAGGTTGGCTTTCGCATGGTTCCCAACACCAGAGACACAGTGAATGATTTGATGCCAGGCGTGCCGGCTGGCAATCTTGCTGCTTTTGGTGTGCCAAGCGGTGCGCCCAACCCCTGCCCGATCAGCTGGGGCGATGCGGCATCGATCGCTGGTCGCGCGGCCTCCTGCATCCCGGTGGTGCCGCTTTTCCTCTCGGCGGGTCTCCCCAGCATCACGAGTAAATACACCTACAACTGGACGGCCGGTGACTACCCCGACACGGTCAGCAAGCAGACGGTGAACTCTGCCAGCCTTGGCGGTTATCCCCAGATCCGGGCGGACTCGGTTGCTGATAACACTGTCAATGTGTGGATTCGTGGCAACGGTGCCACTGGCCTTGGCCAGGTAACGCCGGGCCCCTTCCTGGAGTACTGCAACACGAAGTATCTGGCTGGTAACGCTTGTGCCTCTGTGTTTAGTGGCTCAACCGTTCACACCTGGGCTGTGATTTCAAGGCCAGGTCCCGTGAATGGCGGAATCGGCGATGATTTTGCTTCCAACAGCTTTTCTGGCCGCACATTAGGCAGCACGCCACGCTGGCCCACCGAATGGGTGGAGCGTGACACATCAAACGGTGCGCTCCCCCTCACCTCAGGGGATCTGACCATTTCCGGCGGCCAGGTTACCTTCCAGGATGTTGGTGGTGATTTCGGCACCACCTTCACCAATGCACCGGCCTTGGCCCGTGCCGTGAATCTTTTCGGCTTGGCAACTCCCTGGCTGGAGTTCACCTTTGCCCGCACAGGATCAGGCAGTTTTTCGACCATCTCGGCGCTGCGTTTGGATTATAGTTTTGCGTCAGGCATTACCACTGACGAGCTCATCAACACGGATGCCGGTTGGGTGCAGCTAGCTACAGTGAGGGCGGACGGCAATGTTGCTCACTCAGGCGGTGCCACAGGCAGCAACTGTGTGCTTTCGGGATCCACATACACCTGCCGGATCGCTTTCCCGCCGGCGGCACTGACGCCTGCAGCAGATAACACCTCAACCAATCGCTTCAGCCATTTTGTGAAGTTCAGGCTGCGGGCCAACAGCGACTTCAATACAGGCACGAACCGAATCAACACGGTAACCCTGGATACCGTTGCCATCAAGAGCTCCTCTGCTGGGCTCGATCCGCAGTACCGCAACACGTGTGAATACAGCTCAAGTTTTCCGGCAACCTCGAATTTCACAGGCGGATTCCATTGCCTCGGCCCAAGTGTGGACATGATCAATCTTGGTAATGTGCTCTGGATTGACACAACTGATCACTCCACTACCTTCTATTACAACAGAACGGAAGATACGCGCGGCATCAACGGCAACGATCCATTGATCAATCTGATCGGTGGTGCAACGATGGCCAACGTGATCTGCTCAAGGGCCAATCCCCTTACAACAGCTCCCGTTGAAAACTGCAAAACCCTGGTGCCTGAAAATGCGTTCAATCCAGTGGGCGAGTATGATCGCTTCAATATGTTTGGGCGGGATACTGCCCCTGCGAACAACTGCACAGATCTGAATCTCAGCAACCAGCCCTGCAATCAAATCATCGCCATCGGTGCCGATTCCAGCGCCAGCGCTGCAAATCGTTCGCGCATTGCAGGAGCATGGTTCTATTTCCCCTGGGGCCTGTTCTCCTTTGCTGTGAATGGGTGCGACACCATTCCTGCCATTCCCGCTGCAGAGTTTGCCGGCGATGACAGCTGGAACTTTGGCGGAAGGCTCTGGGCCCGCACGATCTACGCCTGCGGACAAAACCACTTCAGGGTTCCGCCTTCGGCATCCACCGACCTCACGCAATTGGTGGGCGCTTCCAACTCCGCGGATCTCACGTTCATTCGCTGGGATGGAATCGACTGGGTGGCGCGTTCCTCAACGGCTGCACGCAAAGGATCCCTGGATTGAGCTGATGCGCAACCCACTCAATCACAGAGGCCATCACAACAGCCATGGCCCTTCCTCTGCAGCACAGGGATCCGCCATCGTGGAGGTGTTGGTTTTCACCGTGATGATCACGATTGTGTTGGTCTCCACGGGTGCCATCTTCAATGGCATCAGCCGCAGAACCGTTTCCACGCGGCAGCAGGTGGTGATGCAATCGAGCATCGACGACAATCTGCGCGAAATCAAGACATTGGCCCGCCGATTCACCTGCTGTTCTGCCGTTTGCTCAACGACCCCCCCCACCACCTTCGGGGTGGTGTCAGGGGTGACCCAGCCCTGTGCCACCAACAATCCGTTGGACGATCGCTACTACTTCCCTCAGGTTGATCTCGCCTCCACCACCGCAAACTTTCCGAGTACCACCACCCCTTCTGAGCCCCTCGCTGTGGAGCAACTCTGTGCGGCGAACAACAACACAGCCTTCCTCACACCCTTTCAAACGGCTGTGAATGCCATTCCGCAGCCTGCTAACGCCACCCGCACCACATCCATCCAACCCGAGCGCATCTTGAGGGTCACCTTCACGGATAACAACCTCAGCAACCGCGTTGTTCGTGTTGAAAATATCATCCCCCAGATGGCGTATTTCTGCCCATGAAGTTCAACGTTGCTCGCTCCCACCGGAAATCCCGTAGGCAGGCTTTCACGCTCACCGAGCTGATGATCACCGTGGCAGTGATCGGCGTCATCGCCTTGGGGGGTGTGTATGCCTCCTCCCAGGTGATCGCCCGCCGGGATTTTGCCAACACAGCCGCCGTCGAGTTGGTTGGCTGGTTGGAGGCCATTTCGGCACGCTCAGGTTCCGTTGGGCCATGCCGCGTGCAATTCACAACGGGCAATGCGCTGGCACCAGGAGACACGTTTGCTTCCCTCCAGACAGGCGATGCCAGATGCACCCCAGAGGCCAATCTGAGGCTCCCCTCCGTCTACGGTGATCGCACCTACGACGTTGCCGTGACCTACACCCCCGTGGGCACAACATCGTTGGCATTCACTCCTCGGGGTGGAGTTGTGGCCGGCAATGTGGAAGCCACCGTGAAGATTGCTGTAAGCAATCAATTGCCCTTGCGTTGTGTAAGGATTTCATTCGGCTCGATCAGCACCGGCATCAACAACACCACAGGGAATGTGGCTCAAACCTGCACCGTTTGGGAGCGCACATGATCAGATCTGCCGCCGCCAAACCCAGGCAAGCCAGTGGCTTCACCCTGGTTGAACTGCTTGTCGGAGCGGTGCTTTCCATTCTCGCGATGGGATCTGTGGCCATCCTCGCTGTCCAGCAGATCCGCATCGCTGACAATGTCTATGCGACCAGCACCATCGATCGAAGCTTCAGGCGCGTATCCGATCTGTTGAAAGTGGAGGTGGGTGAAGCCTGCCTGCTGCGCGGTGGGGCCAATCCACGCACAACAGCCACCCTGCCCGATACCCCCTGCAAACCTCAGAATCCTTCTGTGTGCGCGCCAGCTGCCGCCGCTGCGGATCTCCGTCTGCTGGTTCCGGTTCAGGCCCCAGGTTCTAACGCCATCACGTATACCGTGCTCAGGTATTACCTCAACGGATCCGATTTGCTACGCGATGGCCCCCAGGTGGGAGCCAATGGCCTGCTAACGGCAACAGCAGCCACCGGCAGCCTGGTTCTTACCAACGTTTCCGCTTTCTCAGCCACCGTTTCAGCCGATTGCACCTGGGTGAGGTTGAACGTAGGGCTCACCGTGCCGGGTTCTGCAAACGTGGTCACACGCACGCTGGATCTCTATTCTGGAGCCTCCCTGAGCATTCACTGAATTGGCTCAAGCTGGCTGGGATCACGGCTATCACTCTTCAAGTTCTTATACGAGTGTTTTTTACCGGGAGCTTACGCCAAGTTGGCTTGATTTTGCAGCCTTGCTCAAGGGCCACTTGCCGCCCAGAGAATCTGAAGGTGAGCCCTTTATCTTTCTCGATCTTGGTTGCGGCACAGGATTCTCTCTGGTGTTGCTGGCCGCGCTCTATCCAGAAGGCCGCTTTTTTGGGGTGGATTTCCATCCTGATCATGTGGCCCACGGCCTGGATCTGGCCCGCCGCGCCGGGCTGAAGAACTTGGAGATCATCGAAGCAGATTTTCTGGACCTGGCGGCTCCAGGTGCGCTCTTTCCTTGGTCTGTTGGAGGCTGCCATTACGTGCTAGCCCATGGCATCGCCACCTGGGTCACCGAGCCCGTTCAGCAGGCCCTGCTGGCTGTGGCGGCCGCTTCCTTGCGTTCTGGCGGGTTGTTTTACTGCTCTTACAACACCTACCCCGGCTGGCTGGCAAGGAGCAGTTTTCAACAGCTTCTTACGCTCGAGGTTTCTGCAGCGCACCAGGGGGGCAAAGGGCTCCACTTCCATGAGGCAGCGCGCATGCTCACCCAACTGCTTGGCGATGAATCGCAACCCTCCCAGCTGGGCGCCTCGTATCCAAACCTGAGAAGAGAGCTGCAATCCGTTGAGTTTGCACCTGTCGACTATCTCTTTGGTGAGTATGCCAATGCGGGTTGGTCCCCGCTGTATTTCACCCAGATGAGTGCGCGCTGCAAGCAGCACAAGTTGTCTTTCCTGGGTTCGGCCACCTATTCCGAATCCTTCATCGAGCTCCTGCCAGCTCCAATGCGCGACGTGGTGATGAAGGAGCCAAGACCAGAGGCCCGTGAATTGCTGGCTGATCTTGCCACCAACAAGGCGTTCCGCAGGGATCTCTTCACCAAGGGCCATGTGCGGCTCACGCCACAGGAATGGAGCCAGCGCCTCGGCACGATGTCGTTTCATCTGCTGCAGCCGCCGGAGGGCTGGTTGTCGCAGCCGCCCGAGGCCCTGCGCTTCAGAGCCTGCTTTGGTGAGATCCAGGGAGATCCGCAGGCTTATGGACCCGTTCTCTCCGCCCTCTCGGCCTCACCAGCATCGGTTGACTCCCTCTTGCCCATCTGCCAGCAACCGCACGGTGAGCTCGTCGTGATGCTTGCGCTCTTGCTTGAAGCTGGAGCGATCGGCTTGGATCGTGGGCCCGCCGGTGCCAAGGCTGCTGCGCAGGTTCAGCGCCTCAATCTGCTGCTGCTGGGTCGCATGCAGGAGGGTCGTTCCTACACGCAGCTGGCCTTGCCTGCAGTGGGTTCCGCCGTTCCCTTTTCCGTGCTTGAGGCCTTGATCTACCGGGCCCAGCGCGAACAGCTTCAGGAGCCCATGCTCAGCAGCTGTGTGCTGCTGGGGCTCAAGGATCTCGATGTGCAGTTGCTTGGCCGTGATCATCAGGTGGTTGTGGAAGCACCCGCTCAGATCGCGAGGATCCAGGAGATCGCTGCCGTGGTGATGGGCAGCAAAGTGCCCCTGCTCCACCGTTTGGGTGGCGTGCCAACCGCGCCGCTCACGGCTTCCCGATCCACTCGGAGCCGAAGTAAGGCACCAACGCGTAAGGAATCCTGACGCTGCCGTCACTCTGCTGGCCCGCCTCCAGGAGCGCGGCCATGGTGCGGCCCACGGCCAGGCCGCTGCCATTGAGGGTGTGCAGCAGGCGTGTGTGCTTGCCCTCCCGGTAGCGGATCGAGGCGCGGCGCGCCTGGAAATCACCGCAGGTGCTGCAGCTGGAGATCTCCCGGTAGGTGCCTGCACCCGCCAGCCATACTTCCAGGTCGTAGGTGCGGGCGGCCGAAAAGCCCAGATCGCCACTGCACAGTTCCAGGCGCCGGTAAGGCAGTTCCAGGGCTTCCAGGATCGCCTCGGCATCCCGGGTGAGCTGCTCGTGGGCCTGTTCGGATTGCTCGGGCAGGCAAAACCAGTAGAGCTCCACCTTGTTGAACTGGTGCAGGCGGATCAGTCCACGCGTGTCACGGCCGTAGGAGCCGGCCTCCCGGCGGAAGCAGGGCGTGTAAGCCGCATACTTGAGCGGTAATTGCTCGGCGTTGATCACCTCGCTGCGATGCAGGGAGGTGATGGGCACTTCAGCCGTGGGAGTGAGCCAGAGGTCGTCCTCTGCGCAGCGGAAGCTTTCCTCGGCGAACTTCGGCAGCTGGCCGGAGCCGGTGAGGCTGGCCGTGTTCACCAGGATCGGCGGCAACACTTCGGTGTAACCCCTGGAGGAGTGGCGATCCAGCATGAAGCTGATCAGCGCCCGCTCCAGCCGCGCACCCTGGCCCATCAGCGTCACAAAGCGGCTCTGGGCAATCCGCACCGAGCGTTCGGTGTCAACGATGCCGAGCCGTTCGGCAATCTGCCAGTGCTCTTCGAGCTGCTCTCCCACGGCGGGTAGCCGCGGGGTGCCCCAGCGCTTCAGCTCCACGTTGTCGGCCTCGCTGCGGCCCGTGGGGCAGAGGGGCGAGGGCAGGTTGGGCAGCACCATCAGCTGCTGCATCAATTGCGCTTCGAGGCCTTTCTCCTGCTCCTCGATGTCCCCCACCCGCTGCTTGATCTGCGCTCCCTGCCGGCGCAGCTCCTTCACCTCTTCGCCGCCGGGGGCGGCGCCGGCCTTGATCAGCTCTCCCACCTCACGGCCGATGCGGTTGCCTTCCGCTTGCAACTCACTGCGCTGCTGTTCCAGATCACGCGTCTCAAGGGCGAGCTGGTGGCAGCCGTCAAGATCAGCCACCGCGCCCCGGCGGTTCAGGCCTTCGGCGATCTGCGCAGGGTTGTCGCGCAGGAGGCGCTGATCCAGCACGGAGGGGATTGCAGATGGGGCGCAGGTTAGTTCTGCGCGGTCCCCCGCTCAGAGCACCTGCACCACTTCGCTCACCTCGGGAATCGATTCGCGCAGCTTGCGCTCGATGCCCATCTTGAGCGTCATGGTGCTGCTGGGGCAGGAGCCGCAGGCGCCCTGCAGGCGCACCTTCACGATCGGCCCGTCGATTTCCACGATTTCCACGTTGCCGCCATCGGCCATCAGATAAGGGCGCAGCTCATCGAGCACACGCTCCACGTTCTCGACCGTGAGGGCACGGGGATCGGCAGCCGGTGCGTCAGCTGTGGGGGCGGTGGTTTCGCTGGACATGGATCGGGTTCAAGGATGGGTCCAGCTTAGGCAGGGCAGCCGAAGGCAGGGCTGTTCGGCACGGCCGGCTTGCTGCTCCGGCGACGCAGGGGCCGCTTTCTAAGATTCGGACACTTCCTCTGAACGGGCTGACCCGCTGCGATGACCGACGTTCCCGTTCAGCGGATCCGCAACTTCTGCATCATTGCCCACATCGACCACGGCAAATCCACCCTGGCCGACCGCCTGCTGCAGGAAACCGGAACGGTGGCGGAGCGCGACATGCAGGCCCAGTTCCTCGACAACATGGAGCTGGAGCGGGAACGGGGCATCACGATCAAGCTGCAGGCGGCGCGGATGGAGTTCCGGGCGGCCGATGGCGAGCTCTACATCCTCAACCTGATCGACACCCCAGGGCACGTCGACTTCTCCTACGAGGTGAGCCGCAGCCTGCAGGCCTGCGAAGGGGCCCTGCTGGTGGTGGATGCCAGCCAGGGGGTGGAGGCCCAGACCCTGGCCAACGTGTACCTGGCCCTGGAGAACGATCTCGAGATCATCCCGGTGCTCAACAAGATCGACCTGCCCGGCGCCGATCCCGCGCGGATCAAGGAGGAGATCGAGGCGATCATCGGCCTCGACACCTCCAAGGCGATCGACTGCTCCGCCAAGACCGGCCTGGGCGTGCCCGACATCCTGCAGGCCGTGGTGGACCGGGTGCCGGCGCCGGCCGACCGGGTGAGCGAGCCGCTGCGGGCGTTGATCTTCGACTCCTACTACGACCCCTACCGGGGCGTGATCGTGTACTTCCGGGTGATCAGCGGCGTGATCGCCCGCAAGGACAAGGTGCTGCTGATGGCCAGCGGCAAGACGGTGGAGCTCGATGAAGTGGGCGTGATGGCGCCCGACCAGCGGCAGGTGGACAGCCTGCACGCGGGCGAGGTGGGCTACATGGCGGCCTCGATCAAGGCGGTGGCGGATGCCCGCGTGGGAGACACGATCACCCTGGCGGCCAATCCAGCCGCCGAGCCGCTGCCGGGTTACGCCGAAGCCAAGCCGATGGTGTTCTGCGGCCTCTTCCCCACCGATGCCGATCAATACCCAGATCTGCGCGAAGCGCTCGACAAGCTGCAGCTCTCCGATGCGGCTTTGAAATACGAGCCGGAAACCAGCAGCGCCATGGGCTTCGGCTTCCGCTGCGGCTTCCTGGGGCTGCTGCACATGGAGATCGTGCAGGAGCGCCTCGAGCGCGAATACGACCTCGACCTGATCGTGACGGCGCCATCGGTGATCTATCAGGTGAACATGATCGACGGCAGTGTCCAGATGGTGGACAATCCCGCCACCCTGCCCGACCCGCAGAAACGGGAATCGATCGAGGAGCCCTATGTGAAGCTGGAGATCTACACCCCCAACAGCTTCAATGGCGCCCTGATGGAGCTGTGCCAGGAGCGCCGCGGTGAGTTCATCGACATGAAATACATCACCACCGATCGGGTCACCTTGCACTACGAGATGCCCCTGGCTGAGGTGGTGACGGATTTCTTCGATGTGATGAAGAGCCGCACCAAGGGCTACGCCTCGATGGAATACAGCCTGATCGGCTACCGCAAGAACGAGCTGGTGCGCCTTGACGTGTTGATCAACAGTGAGAAGGCCGATCCGCTCACCACGATCGTGCATCGCGACAAGGCCTACAACGTAGGCAAGGGGCTGGTGGAGAAGCTCAAGGAGCTGATCCCACGCCAGCAGTTCAAGATTCCGATCCAGGCCTCGATCGGCAGCCGCATCATCGCCAGCGAAAGCATCAGCGCCATCCGCAAGGATGTGCTCGCCAAGTGCTACGGCGGTGACATCTCCCGCAAGAAGAAGCTGCTCAAGAAGCAGGCCAAGGGCAAGAAACGCATGAAGGCCATGGGCCGCGTCGACGTGCCCCAGGAGGCCTTCATGGCGGTGCTCAAGCTCAATCAGTAGCTCAGGCCAGCACCCCAAGGCGGCGCAGGGCTGGCAGCCCGGTGGTCTGCAGATCAACAGCCACCGTTTGCAAGGCCTCCAGCTGGGCGGCTGGATCCTCGAGCGGCTGGCCTTCGGCATCTCTGATGGTGCCCCCCAGCGCGGCCAAGCCGGCCTGCACGCACACCGCCAGCAGTTCCCCCTCCATGCCCTGCTCCAGGCCCTGAACCACCATGGCCTGGATCGAGCTGAAGCCCACGCCGTTGCCAATCAGTGGGCTGGCCAGGTAAGCGAGCGGGGCGCCTTCCAGCAGCAGCTCGATCACCGCCGCATTGAATGGTTGGCAGCTGGCAAGGGCCGCTTCGCAGGCGGGCCCTCGGTGCAGACCGAGGCGGTTGGCATGGAGGAGCAGGGCCGTCAGCCGGATGGCTTCCTCCGGTGGCAGGTTGGCGCTGGCTGCGAGGTCTTCCAGGCTGCAGGGGCCGGCCTCGGCCAGCCAGGCCTCCATGCCGGCGCAGGAGGCCTGGCTGGCAGTGAGGGTGCCGAAGCTGGTGGGGAACAGATAGTCGTTGATGGGAGGCGCCGCCTGGAGCGCCACGCTCACCCTGCCGAGGGCCTGCTGGCGCTGGGCTTCATTGAGGTGAAGCTGGCCGTTCACGAAGATGTCGCGGCGGAAGGATTTGTTGCTGCCCAGATCCAACAGCGTTTCACGCACCAGCGGATCCTGCTCAGCCATCACCACGGCCTGCAGCTGCGTAGGCACAAGATCAGCGAAGAGTTCCGGCAGGGTGGCGCTGGCCAGGGGGCGGAGCTTATGGGCCATCAGGCGCTGGTGCATGTCGGCCACATACACCGGCTGCCAGCCGTCGTTGGCGTACTCCTGCGAGAGATAGCGCTGATCCTTGCTTGGCGCTTTTTCCATTTCCGCCCGCAGCGTGGGCAGTGCCAGCCCCAGAACGGCAGGCTCGTTTGCAGGGCCCACCAGGGTGAGCATGCGCTGGCTGGCGCGTTGCAGGGCGCCCTTTACATCGCCGCCCGCCCCTTGCTGGCGCTCCACCTTCACCAGCTGATGAAAGGCCTGGAGCGGCAGCCAGCCTGGATAGGTGTTGTAAGAGCAGTAAAAAAGGCCGCCGGGCCTCAGTGCCGCCGCGGCCACTGCAAACAGTGCCTGCTGTACCGGTTCGATCACCCAGGTGGCGATGCCATGGGCGGCCACATAGTGGAACTGGGCTGCTCCTCCTGGTGTGGTGGCCCCCGCTGCGGCGGGGCGCAGCGGGGAGGGATCGTGCTGGAGATCAAGAAAATCGGCCTCCAGGAAGGTGATGTTGGCGAGCCCCAGGCGGCGGGCCAGCCACTGGCCGTGGGCAATGTGATCGGGCAGGAAATCCACGCCGGTGAACTCCCCTTCGGGGTAGAGGGCCGCCAGGATGCAGAGCCCAAAGCCCATGCCGCAGCCGAGATCCAGATAGCTGAAGGGCTCGCCCTCCACCGAGCGGGGCGGGCGGTGCCCTTTCACCAGCGCAGCGAAATCGAGCCAGTTCGGCGCCATCTCCCGGTAGTACCCGATGGTGTAGTAATCGCTGGAGTAGTAGCCGTGATCCCAGCCCATTCGGTGGCGCCCGGTTGCGTGATTGTTGGGTAGCGGGCGAAGCCTACCGGGTGTTTTCTGCGCTGCCGGGGAGCAAATGAGCCACGGCCGGGAACACTCCCAGGGTCGTGATCATCCATGCCCATGGAGCCGAGGAGAACACGCTGCGGCAGACGGCAACTGACGCTGCAACGGGCCCAGCGGCCCGCGCCCTCGCAGGGCTTTCTGATGCCGTTCAGCTTTGCCGCCTCGCTGGTGCTGCTGCTCAGCGGTCTGTCGGTGCAGACGGCCGCGCTGCAGGCGCGGGCAAGGCTGGAGGCCGACCTCAAGCGCGATCGGGCCGAAGATGCCCTGGCGTCCGCCGCCCAGCAGGTGGTGGCCCAGCTCAGCGGGCCGTTCGCCTGCCTGCTCCACCTGCCCTCGGAGAGCTGGTCGGGGCAGGTGTGCGCTGAAGGTGTCACAACCTCTGCGCTCGTGACCGGCTCGGTGGCGGGGCTCCGCTATCGGGTGGTGGCCTGGCGACCCGCCGCTGCTGCGGAGCCGGCCCAGCTGCTGCTGCAGCTCGTCGGCGAGCAGGGTGCCCATGGAATGCAACGTCGTTTTGCCGTGAGCCTGGCCGAGGAGGCCGGCGCGGCTCCGATCAGCACCGTGCGGGGCATGGGGCTGTGACGCTCACTGAAGGGATCATGGCTGTGGCGGTGTTCAGCCTTTCCGCCACCAGCTCGGTGCGGCTATGGGGCTCCAGTGCCGTCTGGAGCCAGGCCGCCGCCGCACGCGAGGCCTTGGTCAGCGGCATCGAGGCGGATCTGCTGCGACGCACCCACCACCTGCGGGCAAGCGTGGCGCGCGACCAGCCCGCTCCCGCCTCTTGCGAAGTGGCGGCGGCATGGATGGTCTCCCGCCTGGCGAGCGGCGCCTCATCCCTGCCGCAGGGCGTGCACAAGCAGCTGGAGCTGGTTCCGGATGGCGGTGCCGTGTGGCTCATCTACACCGCTGCCGCAGGGCAGCTGGAGCGGCGGCGGTTGTTCACTGCCGCAGCCCATGGCCTTTGCCCGGTGGTTCCCGAGCTGCCAGCGATGACGGATCTGGAGGTGGGGGCATGACCCCGCGACGGCCGCAGGCCGGGTACACGGTGCTGGAGGGGGTGATCACGGCGCTCATCCTCGCTGTGCTGGCGGCGCTGGCCCTGCGCGACAGCGGCGAAACGCTGGCCCGCCAGCGGCTGGAGGCGGCGACCCGGCGGATCGCCCTGGCGATCGAGCACGGCCGTGCGGCTGCTGAGGCCAGCGGCCAACCCTGTGCTCTGGAGCTGGGCGAGCAGGGCTGGCAGGCGCCCATGGGCGGCGAGCTGCCCGGTTGCGCGCAGCCCATCACGGGCCTCGATGACGGTGGGCAAGAGGCCGGTGTGGAGCTGAGCCACAACCTGCCCGACGCCCTGCGCTTCAGCAGCACCGGGCTGGTGCTCGATGGGGGAACGGTGGTGCTGAGCAGCGAGGGCACGGAGTTGCGTCGCTGCCTGGTGATTGCCCTTCCCCTGGGGTTCGTGCGCCTTGGCCGTTATGTGGGCCCGGGTCAGGCCCCTCCTGACAGTGCCTCCTGCGGCCCCGACCCCACGCTTTGAGCCCAATGACGCTGCGTTTGACTGTCGCCTGCACCCGCCGCCCTGCCGCGACCCGCTGGGGGTTCGGGCTGGTGGAGATGCTGCTGGCGATGACCCTGGGCCTGGGCTTCTGCGGGGTGGTGATCCAGGCCCTGGTGGGAGAAGGTCGCCATGCCCAGCAGTTCACCCGTGCGCTGCGCGAACGCGGCAACCAACAGCGGGCGCTGGCGTTGATCCGCAGCGATCTTGTGCGGGCCCTCTCAATTGCCGACGACCCTGCCAAGGGCACCAGCCGTTGTGGCCTGGCTGGACGTACCGCAGTGTTGCGCCTGCACACGCCCGAGGGCACGATTGATTACAGCGTGGGAGCCGCGCCGAGCGGCATCTGGCAGGGGAGGGTGCTGGTGCGCTGCGGACCCGCCTACGGCCTCCATGGCCAGGTGAACCCCGGCAGTGTGTTCCAGAGCCGAGTGGTGCTCGACCGCCTTGCTGCTGAGGCCACGCCATGGAAGGGATGCGCCGCCCTGCTGGGAAGACCGGCGGCGCCAGCCGGGGGCCTCCATCCCCACGACCTTGCCGGTTCTTCGCGGTTGCCGTTCTCTGCCTGCCTGGATCGCGAGAGCGAGGTGGTTGGCCTGCGGCTGGAGCAGAGCTTTCCGGGCGGAGCGGGGCGCAGCGAGCAGCGCCTGATCACGCAGGCGGCTGCCGGAGCGGGGTAATTGTTCTAATGTTGCTGCATGATGGGCCACAGCGAGCGGCGCCTGAGCAGGGAGGCGGCGGCGCAAGCGTCGTGATTGATCTAAATGTTGGGCCATTAATAACCGGCAAAGCTGTGGAAGGAGTCACCAACAATCCTCTCCACGGTGAGCCTGCTGGCGAGGAGCTTTCCGGCCAGGCGGCACTTCCCCAGCAAGAGCGGTATCTCCCGTTAGACCGCGCCAGTGAGCGCCGCGTCTTGCCGGAGCCATTGAGCGCCATCATCAGCTTCCCGTCCCTGGAGGGCAAGCCCTTTTTCAACGTGGATGTGCTGGATTTGAGCGAAGGTGGCCTGCGCCTTCAGATCGCCCTGCCTCCTGGCCTCAGCCTCGAGAAAGGGCAAGAGGGGGTTATCAGCCTGATTCTTCGGCGTTCAGACCCACCGTGCATTTTCAATTTCACAGTGCGCTGGGTCGAGATCAATTCGCTGATCTCGGTGGCAGGTGTGGCCTTTGAGCAGCCGTTGACCCTGCCGGTCTTGCCCTCAGGGGGCAGCGGCGAAGCGAACCCTGTGGCGAAGCTCACTGAGTAAACACCCTGAGCCCCGGCCCGGTGCACATGCCACTGGGTTCATGGGCCACTCGCTTCAGCGGCAGCCAGTAGCTGCATCGGGAATCAGGTTCACCACCCTTGACATCATCGTGACGCCGTCCACCGAGACCGTATAGGTCCACTGCAACCGGTTGAGGTCGGTGTCGGAGACGGTGGGGCCCGTGCGGGTGAGGGAAACACCCGGCGGTGCGGTGGGCGGCTCCGGGAAGGCAGCAATCATGCGTTCCGCCATGCCCCCCGTCCGGGCAGGCGTCGTGCTGGTTTTCGGCCGCTGCAAGGGCGGCGCTGCCGCAGGCGCCAGAGGTACCGCCGGGAAGGGCCGCCTCGGCACACTCCTCGCCACAGCAGCTGAAGCGACTGTTGAGCTCGCGGATCAAGGCCAGATCCTGAGCGATGAGGCGCTCCAGCTCATCTGCGTTGTCCATGGTGCGACCAGAGCGGTTGTTCGCCATCAACGTGACGGTGGTGCCGCTGACCACGATGGTGATCAGAATGGCTGCCAGCAGAAACTCCATCAGGCTGAAGCCTTCGTTGGCGCTGGCCGCTCCATGGCCTGCCGCGTCAATGAGCCGCTGGCGCCGCATCCGCAGGAGCCGCATCCACAGGAGGGCTGTGGTCATACCGGGCCGAAACGTATGAACCTGAAAGATCGGGAAGAAAAGCGGCAGAAGATGGGCGAAGTTTGGAAATAGATGAGAGTTGGGCGTCGAATGGCTAAAACCTTTCTCAACATAAGCGCGAAAACTTGGTGATGTGTTCAGCTTGATGTGTTCCGGACACGCAAGCCATCGTGTGCTGATGACGTTGCCGGGCCGGCTTGGATACCACCAGAATCCTGGAGTCTTCCTTGCTGAGCGCCATAGCGGGCCCGTAGAGGGACACTTACACTCTCTTCATACTTGGCAGTCAGGCCCGCTCCGGCATGAGACGCCCCTCGCCCGGTCTGCGCGTTGGCTAAGAATCCAGCACCAAGGCGGCGGCGCTCGCGGACCTCGATCCGCCGCCAGCTGCAGATCACAAGCCTGCTCGCCATCCTCGTGGGCTACGCGGTGTTGGTCTTCTCCAACGGGCTGATCGCCAGCAAGGTGCGGCGTGACCGCCACCGCCAGACGGTGTTTGAAGTGCATCAGGCGCTGCTGCGCGCCCCGGTGCCCCGCAATGCGGCCGAGATCCAGGCGCGGCTGGATCAGTTGCTCACTCCAGGACTGCTGATCTGGGTGGAGACGGCCGCCGGAAAGCCCTACAAAGTGACGCAGCGGGAGAACACCTTCGGACTCGGCCCGCTGGGGCCCCTGGCGGCCCAGCTGGCGCTCATCGCGCAGGGGAAGCCCAATGCGATGTCGTTGCGGCTGAGCGGCAACACCTTTCTGCTCTCCACCCAGCCGGTGCGCCTGTCTGGCGGTGGCGCGCTGGTGCGTTACATGGAGGATTTCACCGCCGATGTGAGGCGCCAGATCAGTGCCCAGGACCTGCTGATCGCGGTGGCGGTGTTCACGGCTCTGCTCACCAGTGCGTTGATGCGGCTGGCGTTGGATCGGGGCCTCAGCCCGCTGGGCCGGCTCAGCGCCCGGCTGGAAGACGTGACGTTGCCGAACCAGAGCCTCTCGGCGGAGGGCCTGAAGGTGGACGAGCAACCGCGGGAACTGCAGCAGATCGCCGCCGCCTTCAACGACCTGCTCGACCGGCTGGCCACCTCCTGGGAGCGGCAGACCTCGTTTGCAGATGGCGTGGCTCACGAATTGCGCACGCCGATCACGCTGATCAGTGGGTATGCGCAGCGTCTGCGGCGCCAGATCCCCACCAGCGCCCCGGAGAGCCGGCCTCTGGCTTTGATCGAGAGCGAATCCGCCCGCATGGGACGCCTGGTGACCGACCTGCTCGACATCGCCAGAGACGATGCCGGCCGTCTGGATCTGGCCTTGCGGGAACTGGATCTCGACCAGGAGCTGTTGGAAGCCTATGAACGTCTCACCGTCTACACCACCGGTCGCCTGCGGCTGATCCCCTCAGAGGAGCGGGAGCCGCTGCGGGCCTGGGGTGACGCCGATCGGCTGCAGCAGTGCCTCACCAACCTTGTGGAGAACGCGCTCAAGCACACGCCGGTGGGCTGCCCGATCGAGCTGTTCGCTGCCGGCAGCCAGCGCGAGGTGGTGGTACATGTGCGCGACCACGGCCCGGGGGTGCATCCGGGCGACCGACGCCGCATTTTTGAGCGGTTCGTGCGGGGGGCACCGGCGAGCGGAGTGCCGGCCAACCTGGTGGGCAGCGGCAGTGGCCTGGGGCTCTCGGTGGTGAAGCTGCTGATGGAACGCATGGACGGCAGGGCGCGGGTGGCGGAAACCCCGGGTGGCGGCGCCGATTTTCAGCTGAAGTTGCGGCGCATCAGCCCGCACCTGCCGGAGGACCCTCCTTCAGCATGAAGCCCACACCTCGCACCGTCTGAATCAAGGTGGGCTGGCCCTCCTGCTCAAGCTTGCGACGCAGGTAACGGATGTAGACGTCGAGCAGGTTGTCGTCGCCGAAGTGGTTGTCGCCCCACACGGCCTGCAGGATCGTTTCGCGCTTGAGCACGCGGTTGGGCTCCGAGAGCAGGCAGAGCAGCAGGTCGTACTCACGAACGGTGAGGTTGATCGGGATGCCGTTGCGGGAAACCTCGCGGCTGCCGGTGTCGACGCTGAGGTTGCCGAGGCTCACCACCACGTCGTCGCTGGTGGCTTCCTCGGCGGGGATGGAGCGGCGAAGCAGGGCCCGCACCCGGGCGAGCAGCTCCTCGATCGAAAACGGCTTGGTGACGTAGTCGTCGGCGCCGGAATCGAGCGCCTCCACCCGCTCGCGCACGTCATCGCGGGCGGTGAGCATCAGCACGGGGGTTTTGATGCCGCTGCGGCGGATGCGACGGCACACCTCCACGCCTGAAAAATCAGGCAGGGTCCAGTCGAGCATCACCAGATCGAAGGCCTGGTCGCGAATCAGCGAGAGGGCGTTCTGGCCGCTGTCGGCCTGCTCGAGGCTATAGCCCTCCACCTTCAGCTCCTGGCTGAGAAAGCGGCGCAGTTCGGGATCGTCATCGACGATCAGGACACGATGGTTTTGGGGGTCCACCAGGTCGGTCATCGCAAACAATCCCGTGTTGGTCAGTGTGCCCTGCAAAGGCCTGGCCGGGAGCTCGGCGCTCCACCACGGAAACGTAATGGGTAGCGGCCGCTGCACTTTGCCGCTGACCGGTGGCTCTCACCCCTTCCTCACCCTATACTCAGTGCATCTTCTCAGCCAGAAGCCCTGGAGCTTTGCTGCTGATGCCGATGAGCCGGTAGTGACCCCCCTCTCCTCCCTATCCCTGGGCCTGCGGCTGTTCAACGGGCGGCCAAGTGGGCTGTCGGGGCGCATTGCCCGCTGGGGCCTGGTGGTTGTGCTGGCGTACGCGCTCGTGGCCTTGCTCACGCCGCTGCTGGTTCAGGCGGGGATACTGCCGGATCCAAACGCCGGCCTGGAGAACCCGATCTATGCGGGCCCTTCTCTGGCCCATTGGTGCGGCACCGACCGCCTTGGCCGCGATGTGTGCAGCCGCACCCTGGCAGGCAGCGGCGTGGCCCTGCAGGTGGTGCTGCTGGCGCTGGTGGTGGCGCTCACGATCGGTGTGCCCCTGGGCATGGTGAGCGGCTATCTGGGTGGCCCGATCGATCGGCTGCTGGTGCTGCTGATGGACACGCTCTACACCCTGCCGGTGCTGTTGCTCTCAGTGGTGCTGGCCTTTCTCTTGGGCCGCGGCCTGCCGAATGCGGCAGCGGCGTTGTGTGTGGTGTATGTGCCGCAGTATTTCCGTGTGGTGCGCAACCAAACGGCCCAGGTGAAAGCCGAGCTGTATGTGGAGGCGGCGTGTTCGCTCGGGGCTGGCCCGTTATGGATCCTGCGCCACTATCTGCTGCGCAATGTGATCACCTCGGTGCCGGTGTTGCTCACCCTCAATGCGGCTGATGCGGTGCTGGTGTTGGGCGGGCTTGGATTTCTTGGCCTGGGGTTGCCCGAATCCATTCCCGAGTGGGGCGGTGATCTGCAGCAGGCACTCACTGCCGTGCCCACCGGCATCTGGTGGACGGCGCTTTACCCCGGCCTGGCAATGTTTTTGCTGGTGCTGGGCTTGTCGTTTCTGGGTGAAGGGCTGGAGAGCTGGTTGAGCGGAGAAGCCACCTGATTTCTTCAGTTGCCAACTCCTTTTGGGGGCGCTGAAGGTGTCAGCTGATCCCGGCATATTTGAGGGGCAGGGCACAGCTGAAACTGGGCAGATCGTGGGCCTGCCGGCTGCGTGGCGTGCTGGCAATTTCCGGTGTGTTCCTGTGTGTGAAGATCTCCTCATCAAGCCACCATCCCTCTGAAAAACTCCCCTTTTGGCCAATCCTTTGCTAGGATAAGCGTGGTTATTCACCAGCTCAACGCCCCATCCAGGCCAATGAAACTCTCTTCCAGAACACAGCTTCAGCTGATCCGCTCTCTCAACACCCGCCGCGGTATCGCCAAGGCGTTCACGCTCGTTGAGCTGATGATCGTTGTGGCGATCGTAGGCGTACTGTCCGCCGTGGCCCTGCCCACCTATCTGAACGCCCGTAACGCCGCCGCCGCCGGTGCAGCGGTAGGTGAGGCGATCGGTATTGCCAAAGAGTGCGCTACTGCTGCTGCCTCCGATATTGATACCGGTGTCACCTCAACTTCTGGTAATGTCACAGTGGCATGTGGCATTACTGGAGGCACTGTCATCGGATCTTTTGCTTCCGGTTCTTCCGGTGTCCGCTGCCTCACCGCCACGAGTGCTGCCGCTAACACCAAGGCCACCCTCACCGTAACCAACGCAGGTGGGATCTCCTGCGCCTTTGGTGCTTGATTGCTGCATCACGCAGCTTGTTTACCGAGCCCCTAACGGGGCTTTTTTGTTTCCAAAGTACTGGCGATTCGTTTTGCGATCATGACAGGTTAATGAAGAATTGTCAGTCAAGGCATAAGGTCATTGCGATGACTCTTTCATAGGCCAAATCCTTGTTATTGGCTTTGCCTGCCTTGGTAGTCATTTTCGCATAGAGCCCAATGAGTCTTGCCTCCGGGCCCCATGTTTCTCTGATTCGCTCTCTAGGTACCCACGGTGGCATCGCTAGAGCCTTCACGCTCGTTGAGCTGATGATCGTTGTGGGCGTCATCGGTGTCCTGTCTGCCGCGGTCTTGCCCACTTATCTCAATGCTCGAAGCGCCGCTGCTGCTGGTGCCGCTGTGGGTGAAGCCATCGGCTTTGCCAAAGAGTGCGCCACTGCTGCAGCTTCTGATATAGATACCGGTATCACTACCGGTTCTACGAATATCACCGTAGCTTGCACCACCGTTGGAGGAACCGTCAGTGTTACATTCACCGCTGGGGCATCCGGAATCCAGTGTCTTGCCGATAGCTCTGCTGCAACAGATAACACAGCAACGATCACTATTTCTGATGCGGGTTTGACCACTTGCATCTTTTCTTGACCTTTCTACAGCTCAATTAACAGCGGATTGGCCTGGGCGTGGCTAGTGATCATTTGGCTGAAGGCCGACTCCAGATGTTGGGTAAGATCTTTGCCATCAAAGAGTTGGCTCCCTAATACATCTGCCTGGAGAAGTTGTTTGCTGGCGCGCAGGGCGGGCACTGTGTTGGAGAGCTTGACCAGGGTTGCTGCAAATTCCTCTTCGGTCTCACAGATCCACTCCGGTTTCCCCAATCCGCTCACGATTGAGGCACTCATGCGGGCCGCCATTGTTTGGCCGCGAATGGCCACCAAAGGCACCCCCATGGCGAGTGCGTTGAACGCAGTAGTGGAACTACTCCACGGCGTGGTGTCCAGCGCGATATCAATCTGGTTGTGGCAAAGCATGTGCTCCAGCCAGGTTTTGGTCCATGGCAGGAAGCACACGCGGTTTCTCGCCACGCCCTGCCGCTCAAGTGATTCCAGTATCCGCTCGCGGGCCACCTCAAACACGGTGTTTCTGTCTTTGATCACCAGCGTGGCGGTAGGCACCGCTCGAAGGGCGCAGGCCCAGTGAGCCAGGGTTTCCTCTCTGATCTTTGCTACCTGACCAAACGAGCCCCATACAGGCGCTGCTGATTGTGCTGTTGAGATGGCTAGAGGCGGCTCTGCGTAGGGCATGCAGGCCAGCCAGGGGCGGGTGAGTCGCCAGGGGGTTTCAATGAAAAACGGATCCAATTCATGAGGTAGTAACTCATAATCGGCAAGAATGTAATCGATTGTGGCAAGGCCGGTAGTAGCGTGATATCCGATGTAATGGCACTGAATGGGGGCGCAACGTTGTGACAACAGCTTGAGACTGTTATGTTCGGTGTGGCCAGAGGTTTCGATCAGAATGTCATAGCTTCTTGAGCGAAGGAGCTCTCGTGCGGCTTCCTCGTCCTTCCCCTGCAAGTTGATGAAAGCACTAGCTTTGCTGGCCAGTTCAATCGTGCCAGATTCCTTCCTTTGGCTTGGAACAATGAGCTCCACTTCCAGGGTTTCTCGGTTGTAATAGGAGAGGAACGAATCCAGAAAGGTGCTCACCACATGGTGCCCAATCTCGGCAGAAAGAATGCCGATCCTTGGTTTGCTGCATTGTTGTGTGGCCTTGGAACTCGAGACGGCTTGATTGCTTACCTTGGATGTTCTTCTCTTTAATCGTGCTGCTTTCGATGCGTCTTTGGGGGTTGCAGCAGCCTCCTGGGCAAGTATGCCCCAGTATGCTTCCGAGGCACTCAATACTTCATTTCGATACCTTGTGCCGCCAATGGAGTAGGAGAAGAGCAGGCCTTCCCATCCTTCTGGATGGGTTGTGTTCAGGGAAATGGCTTGCTTGAACATCCCAATGGCTTCGTCCAGAAGGCCCTGATCTCGCTTGTAGATGGCGAGATTCACGAGTGCATCGGCAAACTCCGGGTTCAAAGTTACGGCGCTCTGCATGCTCCGCTCTGCCTCCACAAGGTTGCCAGTATTTCTAAATGCATTGCCTCTGGTAAAGTAGGCGTTGAAGTTTTCAGGCTCCAGCTTCAACACTTCGTCGCAGGCCGCAATTGTCTGAGTCATGTCACCAAGTTCCATCAGGCAACAGGCCTGCTCTAGCCATAGCTGAGCACAATTCGGCGAAGCAGATAGACAAACAGCGTTGGCAAGTGCCGCCTGCTCAAACAACCTGACTTCCCGCAGTGCGATGCTAAGACAGATGGCGGTGCTGGAATCACTGGGTTCTACCTCCAGCCTGCCTTGATAGGCCGCAATTACATTTGGGTAGAGCTTATTGTTGAGGCGTGCTGTATCAAGGAGTAGTGCAGGCTCGCTGGAGGTCAAGCTGAAATATCGCTTAAAGCAGATGAAGGCTCCCCACGCTCTTCCCAGTGAATAGAAAGAAACACCCTGATTGCGCAAGGCTAACTTGAGCTGCGGGTTGCAAGCGAGCGCTTTTCGGTACGATCTGATTGCTTCTATGGGATTGTTGGCATCTTGCTGGTAGACGATGCCGATGTTAAAGAAACCATTGGCGTGGTGGGGATCTACTCTGATGCTCTTGTGCAGGAGCTCCAACCCTTCTTGCTTTCTGCCGTTTAACCGGCAGAGATTGCCGAGGTTGCAATACACGCTGGCATCGCTGAAGCCTTCTGCAATCAGCTGGCGGTAGATCTGCTCGGCTTCCTCGTAATGCCCGCCCTGGCACAGCTCCAGGGCAGTGGCTTTGGAGGCCAACCAGCTCTCTTGACAACTGCCTTCCTCCGGCTGGATCTCTGGGCTGGCATCGCCTGAGCCTGATGGGTGGCTGTTGCCAGAGACATGATCGTGATGTTGATCCACCGCCATTGAAAGGGTGTCTGCCTGACTGGAACTGGGCCTAGTTTTGCACGGCAAAGTGAGGTGTCCATTGCTCAATGTCATTTCCTGTCAGGGTTTTGCGCCACCAGCCGCCGTTGGAGGAACAGTTGAGGTGTGAAACTGCCACATGTTTCATCGGCCCTGAGTCTGCACATCCCAAGACTGCTGAACAGCCACTGGTTCTCTCCACACTATGTCTGGATGGCAGTCATGGACACCCATGCCGCAAGATCTTGTAGATGGGATGTTCTGCCCTCCGTTGATCTGAGCTGAATTGATCTTGCCTCAAACTGTTGTCAGAGCCTTTGCCTGGCCTACTTTTCCTGAGTCTTTTGCCTGCCACGAGGGTTGATATCTAAGTGGATTCACCGACCACTGAATTCCCTGCTGAGCGAACCAGCCCATTGCCCGGGCCGGGCATTCAAGGGGCCACGCTTTCTGGCCGTTGGAAAGGACCTCTGCATAAGCCAGGCGCGTGGCGTCGTGGGCCGTGGTCTCCAGTCTGCCCTGACTGGAGACCAGCGAGAGCCGCCTTGACGCCGGTCAGCAGTGCCCCTGTCGCCGTCAGGTTTGAGGCGATCTGGTTGTTCTGGATCGAGCGGGGAGGTTCGGGTCCTCACGTTTGCAGCGGCCAGCTTCTTCTGCCAAGCAGGCGCCATTGACGAATACACAACCTCTGAATCCAGCGCGCACATCTATCTGGTCCAGCTCTTGGCAGAACCGTGCGGTTCGAAGTGGGAGTTCACCGGCCCCAGCTCTTTGATGAAACTGGCCGTCATGGCCTGCATCTCGCCAATAACCTACTCAATGCTGTTCGGTTGGTGCCGTATTGCCAAAGACTTGCCGCCATTGGCGGTGGGGCCTGGGACGCTTGGCTCGCAGCTGCGCGTCGTGCCGCAGCTGCGAATAAACTTTTGGGTTGTGATTCTCTCCTCTCATCACTGCTCTTCTGGCCGCAGCAGATGGTGAGAAGAGTTGTTAATTCCCTGGTGAGTGTTTTGTGACCAACGCAGCCGCCGTTGTCTCAGGGAGAACTGGCATAGATCCTGCCAAGACATGCTGATTCCAGAAAGTCAAAATCAATCAATACTGATCTCCATCCTTATAGTGGCCTTGCGCTGCATGTCGAACCCATGACTTCAATCCCTCTGTGATCCCTGGCCGATCGTAATGGGGTCCAACTATTTTCCCTCTCAAAAGGTTGAATGGACAGGGCTCATCTTTGGGCGAATTGAATAGTTGGTGCCTTGCTATTGCGGACTGCTGAGACTTAACTGTTGATTTCCAAAGAGTAGCGAGCCCAAGTATGGCTCGCAAAAGCCTGCGTCAAAGCGCTGATCTAGCTCGGCAAGCAACAGAGCAACCAAGTCCACAGAGTTGTAGAGCTCGTGCAAGAGGAAGCTCGCGGCTTTGAGTTGCCGCGTGTTCCAGTCGCTGAGGTGTCTAAAGTCTCGAACATAGATGGCGTCTCCCCACAGGTTTTGGCTGATCGCTTGAAGCGGTGCGTCTGTAATTCTCAATGGCATAAATGGCCTTCCTATCATGTAGGAGAAGCGATGAAAGACGAATCCTTGTGAGCGCAGAAAGGTGTCCACTTCGGCCATGAGAGGCTGGCCCTCGTAGAGTTCCACGAACTCAACCTCACATTGAACCACTGAGACACTGCGCAAGACATCTTGTGCATTCTGGAGAATCATCAGCTCGGCTCCCTGGGTATCTATCTTGATGAAATCTGCACCATGTGCTTCGCTGATGGCATCGAGGCGATGTGTTTGTACGGCTTCTTCTCTGACAACCTGCATCAATGAGCCAAGGGCTGGAAACAGATCAACTGTTGATCTGGCTGGTTTGAACAGAGAGGTTGTCATCGGTTCATTGGTGATGTACAACGTATGCTCATTTCCATCACCCAATGCCCATGGAAAATACAGCATGGCCGCTCCATTCGCTTTCGCTCCTGCATTCAGCTGATCACATGAGTCTTGTAAAGGCTCAAACCCGAGTACTTCTGCGCATCCAATGTGTGCCCATTTCTCCCAGCAAGGGAAACCACCACCCTTTATTGTCAAAGCGCCTACATCAATACAGCGCAGCCGTTGCTCCAGGCCTAGAAACTGAAACCAGGCAAGAGTGGATGCACTGGATTCATCAGGTTGTTCCGAAGCGCTGCTTGACGGCGTGGTTGTTTGCTCAAGTAGAGAATCGGTGGTATATGAGTCTGATGGGCCAAAGCGCTTTTGTACTAATTCAATTCGCTTCTGGATAGCCTGGTGGTCAAATCCGAGGCGCGATAACCGTTCCAGGTTTGGGGCTGCCGATGCACCTGTGAAAAAGCCAGAATAGCTTCCGAATTGTTCTACTGCTGACAAGCCAGCAGCTTCAAGCCAGGCATTGAGCTCGTTGGCGGGATCCACCGTGTCAAAATGTGGGTCGGGACAGAGAAAAGGTTCATCCCGCAAAGCATCTTTTCCCCTTTTGATCTCTGTAAGCATCTTGCTCAAAGATTGCATTGCTTGTTGGCGTTGTCCAAGTGCCAACGCCACTCTTGCAAGGCTTGCCCAGCGCGTGACAGTGCCCCTGATTTGGCATTCTT
Organism: Cyanobium sp. ULC065; assembly: GCF_977927515.1. The sequence continues at coordinate 991,448 of NZ_OZ376393.1, forward strand.
CATGAAGCAAGGCAAAGCTTCGAGTGAGCGCGCCATAGCGCCTGGCAATCGGTTCGCTGCCATCCTGCGAGATTCTCCATGCCGCCAGTGCTTGGCGAATCGTTGCCTGTTCAGGCTGATCAACCGTTGCAAGCCACTGCTGCCAAAGCCTCTGAACGTAAGGTTGCTCTTTTCCGCCACGGCTCCATGACTCATGCTCATCCACCTGATAAGCCTCGCAGATTTCCCTGTCCTCAACAAGCTTCCCGGCGGCAGCTAACAGCTTGATCCGGTCGGGTTTTGCTGCGAATAGATTGAGTAGGTATCCATCAACGCCATTGGTGGGATCAAAGGGAGCCAAAGCATCCAGCCCTGGAATGAGATAGAAGCACTGGTAGCCAATCTCCTGGAATCGGTCAACAAGATCAAGATGCAGTTCGATTCCAGCCTTCACTTCAAACATCACCAACGGTGAGAGATCCTCAAAGAAGCGCATTCCGCCAAGAATGATGCGCTCCTCCTCTCCTTCAGCATCAATCTTCAGTACATCCACCTCGGACCAGCCGAATTGTTCCAGGCAGGCATCCAGTGTGGTCACTGGCACCTCCTCTCCGGGCCCTGCTTCCGAAGCAGCGCCGCTTGAATCCAAGCTGGCCAGGCTGTTGAGCTCAGACTGCCCTGGCATCTGCAACCAGGCGGTGCCTTGCCGATTGGAAAGGGCCTGTTGCCTTACCTTCAGCCAGTTGATGCGATTGGCTGATGCACTTTCAGCAAGCAACTCTGCTGTGCTTGTGGCTGGCTCAAAGGCCCACACCTGCCCGGATGAACCCACTTTCTTTGCTAAAGACAGGGCGTAGACCCCGTAATTTGCCCCGATATCCACCACTGTATCGCCAGGCTTAACCAGCGCACGTAAAAACTTGATTTCATCTTCAAACCAGTCGCCCTGTTCCTGAAGCACATAAGACGTGATGTTGTCCAAAGAGTCAGGTACTACAACCTTGGTGCCATCCACCAGTTCAAGCATGATGGTGGGCGCCTGGTTTGCCATGAGTGGTGTTGTTCGCTAGTTGACCAAGCTACAGAATGATTTGGTCAAAAACCAAGTTTTATCGGGTTTCCATTGCTACCGAGGCTGAATGAACCCCGCTGATCTGCCTTCCCGGTTTTGACGGCACGCCAACGTGCTTCTCGGAAGCAGCCACACACTAAAGGTATGTGCCTGCAAGCTGGACTTTGTTGCTGTCCCTGATACTTCAAGCCCAATTGCGGGCTAATAACTCGCGGTATGCAGATCGGAACCCACGATGCAGCTCGTTGCCAGGAGGCGTTCCACATGTTGAGTATTCCTCCTGGTGTTTCAATGGCAGGTCACCACATGAACCTCCGGTGCGGCTGTCGAATCGACTCCTAACTGTGTTGCCTCTTTGGTTCTGCGTGGCGAGCTTTCCCGCCTGGCTGTTGACTGGCTCGGCCTGACTGTTCATGCCCCACTCGGTACGACGCCACTGGCTTGCGGTAAGCGAGCGAAGAAAGACACTGGACTCTGACTCGACCGAAATCCTACATTCGTGCTATCTGCCATGACAACGCTCACCTGTGCGACCGTGGCACCCGCTTATCTCCAGTCAACGACAAGTGAGTGGCTGTCGATTGATTGCCTCAAAGCGGTTCTTCCAGGTTTCCCACATTTCTGCTGAAGCTCCGAGCGCTTGAACTCTGTATTAATGGCTTCATCAATTGCAGCATGGAGGATGGTTGGTTTTCTTCTGGCACAACCTATGGGTTGATGATGACCAACCCAGCCCTCTATGAACAGTTCACGGCCTTTGACTGCATCCTCATCTATCAGCTGGATTCCCTTGTGGTTCGTCATGATCTGCAGGCGTGGTCTGCCTAGGCTTATGACCTCTGCAGTTCTTCCTGTCTGATGTGGATGGCTTTTACTGGACAGATTCGGCCCCTGACATCGTTAACCCCGGGCGGGAAGAACAGGGTTTGGTCTCAGTGTAGACCTCATGGGGAGTTTTGCTTCCCAATGCGCTGTGTGGTCTTACATGACCATACCTCCAGAAGAAGCGGGCCAGGCTGATCTCCGCCTCCCAGCCATCGCTGTAGGCACGCAGATACACCTCCTCATACTTGACGGTGCGCCACAGTCTCTCCACCAGGATATTGTCAAAGCACCGCCTCCTTCCTGACCAACTGATCTTGATGTCTTCTGCCTTGAGTCGTTGAACGAAGGCCGATGAGGTGAATTGACAGCCCTGATCGGAATGGAAGATCTGGGGCTTGCGGCCACTGACCAGGGCCATCTCCAGGGCCTCCAGGCAGAACTCCGTGTCAAGGCTGTTGGAGAGTTTCCAGCTGAGCACATGCCGTGAGAACAGATCGACAACGGCCACCAGGTACAGAAAGCCCTTCCGCATCGGAATGTAGGTAATATCCGTCGCCCAGACCTGATCTGGGGCCGTGAGCTGCTGGAGGTCCTCAAGGCAGGGAAAACGCTCGGATGGGCTACCAGGAACTGTCGTCCTTGGTTTCTGATAGATCGCCCGTAAACCCATGCGCTGCATAAGGTTTCGGACACGGTCACGGCTGATCGGGATACCGTCTCTGGCCAGATACTGCACCATCCGACGGTTACCGGAGGTTGGATCCTCCAGGTAACAGGCATCGATCCTGGCCATGATCCGCAGAGTGGACTCATTGACAGGCACGGGCTTGTAATAGAGGGTCGATCGTGCCAATCCGAGGAGTTCGCACTGGCGGCTAACCGTGAGCTCAGGGTGGTGATGATCGACCAGTTTGCGCAGTTCACGGGCGTCAGAGCAGCTGAGACTTTTTTTTCAGCCACTCCAGCTCCATTTGGAGCTTGCCGATCTGCTGGAACAGCTCAGCCTCCTTGGCCTGGCTTTCGTCCTTGGCCTGGGTCTTCTTGCCCCGGGTGAACAGGTCGCTGGCACCCTCCAGCAGCTGCTTCTTCCACTGGCTCACCTGAATCGGGTGCACCGAATGATCAGCGGCAATCTCCTGGAGCGTCTTGCGGCCACTGATCGCCTCCATGGCGACCTTGGCCTTGAACTCGGGGCTATGGGTGCGGCGTTTGCTCATGGGTGGGAGCCCCCTCTCAGGGGCGGTGCCCCGCCTCAGAGGTTAACGATGGACCCTGTCCAGAAAAGCCAGACCATCTCAGTCTGACGGGCTCGCAGCCATGGGTTACGCAGCCCCTCGTGAGTATCGGAGGCCTCTCGTTGCGCAAGGTGAGCTGTTGCCTGCGGGTTTTGCGCCAGGTGGAGGTGCTTGATCCCCGCTAGATGCGGCACTCCCGCGAGCTGCTTGCTTTTGGTCAGGAGGATGAGTGGTGGGACATCAGGTCGCCGGTGCGAGATAACGCCTTTCTGATCAGCCGCTGGTGGAGAACCTTGCTTTTCCATGGACGGCAACCCCGCTCCCCATGCAGCCCGCTGTACGACCCTGCCTCCTTTGGCGTTCCATCGCTGGCTGTCCGTGGGCGCGTTGTTGATCTGCCGCCGCTCCATGGCCTCTCGTTTGCGTCCACTCGCTGCAACGGCGCTTCGGTGTGTGTGGGTTTGGTAGTGGCGGCGGCTCTTTGGTGCCCATAACCCGCCTTAGGGTTAACGGCTGCTCAGCCGCCCTGCCTGTGCCCGTCTGGCTCACCCTGCTTCTGCTCTCCGTGTCCGCCATCCTCTGGCTGTCGGGTTCCGGCAACCGCGACGACGTGATCGGTCTGCTGGAGCGGATCCTTTCGGTGGCCGCCCTTTTGGTGGTGGTGATGGTGGGCCGGGGGGTGCCCTTGGAGATCGCCGGTGTAGTGCTGGCCTTCTGGCTGCCCCGTGCCCGTGCCGACCAGGCGCCGCCGCCGATCCCCCACCGCGACGATGTGCTGATTCCGTTCTGATGCCCTGCTGAACCCATCGCTCAGCACGTGACGCGCTCAATGGCGCATCTTCACGGTGCGCGGCAAGGGTTCGGTGATGGCGCCCTCGGCATCGAGCGGGGGATAGGGCCGCCCCTGCTGCCGGCACCAGCGCGCCACCTCCGGGTAGGCCCACGAGAACAACAGCTCCTGGCGCCGCTCCGCCGGCACCCCTTCGCCGGCCGTGGGCAGCAGGCCCGCCGCCTGCCGCTGGCGCAGTGCCTCGAACAGCAGCACCGCCGCCGCCACCGACACATTCAGTGACTGCACCATGCCGCCCATCGGCACGAACAGCGCCTGGTCGACCGCCGCCGCCGTGGCCTCGCCCAGGCCCCATTTCTCTGCCCCCAGCACGAAGGCCGTGGGGCCGGTGAAATCGCAGCTGCGGTAATCCACCGCATTCACCCCCAGGTGGGTGCCGTACACCTTGAAGCCCTGCTGTTGCAACACAGCCACGGCTTCGGCGCCGCTGGCATGCGGGCGCAGGGCCACCCACTTCTGGCTGCCCCGGGCGGTGTCGTTGAAGGTGCGGGTGCGGCCCGGCAGGCTCACCGCATGGGCCTCCAACACCCCTACCGCATCACAGGTGCGCAGCACCGCTGAGAGGTTGTGGGGTTTATCCACCGCCTCCAGCAGCACCGTGAGATCCGCCATGCGGCGGTTCAGCACGGCCTGGAGCCGTTCGAAGCGTCGGGGGAGCAGGGGCATGGGCGACGGCTGTTACCGCTTCAGTTCAGCATCCGATTGAGGCAGCTGGCCTCTGCGGACTGCGGCGGCCTTCCATGAAAGTGCTGGCCAGTTGAGCCCTGAAGGGTGACAGACCCCCCTCCTGATGGCATGGACATTCAGATGGACAATGGAGTTCGGTGAAGAATTGCCTTGAGGAATCAACCTGCTTCTCACTATGTCTGGATCCCGCTAGACTGCTAGCGTTCAGATGCTCGGTAGGCCGGCTTGGGGTCTGATGGGACTTTCCTTGGGAGCCAAGCTTGAGCTGAAAGCCTCTCTCCGGGCCCGGGATTGCATGGCCACAGCCTTCACGCTTGCTGAGTTGATGATTGTTGTGGCCATTGTGGGCGTTTTTTCTGCTGTGGCAGTGCCCACTTACCTCAATGCCAGAAATGCCACTACCGCCGGCGCCCTGGTGGGTGAAGCCGTCGGCTTCGCCAAAGAATGTGCCACCACTGCTGCTTCTGATTTGGACGTTGGCGTTACAACGGGATCAACGAATGTCACCGTGGCTTGCACCATGGCTGGAGGCACTGTCACCGTTGCATTCACACCGGGCGCTGCCGGCATTCAGTGCCTTTCCTCCAGTTCTGCCGCAACCGATGGCACCGCTACGATCACGATTTCCGAGAGAGGCGTGATGACGTGTGCCTTCTCCTGATGGATTGCACTTGGCGTCATCATCATCTGCAGAAGCCACTCATTGATAGGTGGTCTGGGTTGTTTCCTAAGCAGGGCCCATCGTTAACCTTTGCGGCGGGGCACTGCCCCTGAGAAGGGGCTTCCGCCCATGTGCAAACGCCGAATCCTTAGCCCGAGTTCAAGGCGAGGGTCGCGATGCAGTGATCCGTGGTCGCAAGACACTCGAGGAGATCACGGTCATTCACTCCATGCACCCCTGCGGCGCCGCGGTTGTGCGCCTGCAGCGCCACCCACTTCTGGCTGCCCTTGGCGGCGTCGTTCAAGGTGCGCAGCACTGCCGGGAGGTTGTGGGGTTTGTCCACCACCTCCAGCAGCAACGTGCCCCGGCCTCGCTTCAGTTCAGCACCGGGTCCAGCCCCGGAATCACGGCGATCGCGTCGCTGCTGCTGCGCACTGCCACCCCGTCTCGCAACACGCGGAAGCGGCCGGCGTCCTGCACGCGGCGGCCATCCGCGCTGCGCGCCTCGATCGCCACCCGCCCATCGCCGAAGAAGGCGTAGGCGTTGCGGGCGCCATCGGCCCAGGCCAGCTGATAAAACGTTTGCCCTTCAGCGGTTTCGCCGCGGCTCAGCTGGCACGGGATGGAGGCAGCTGCCTCCTCGTCGGGCCGTTTGAACAGGCAGAGCGTGGCGTCGCCAGCGTCATCCGGGGCCTGGGCGATCGGCGGCCTTGAAGGTGCCGGCTCCGCTGCCGAGGCGGGCGGCAGGTCTGCCAGGAACTCCCGCACCACCGCTGCGGAGATGGCGAAGTTGAGGCCCTCACTGTCCTTGTACTTGAAGGTGGCCACCCCCGCCACGCAGTTGCCGGCATTCAGTACCGGACCGCCGGAGTTGCCCGGGTTGATGGCGGCATCCACCTGCAGGATCTCGTCGCTGTCGCGCAGGCTGCTCACCACGCCGCGGCTGAGGCTGAACTCCAGCCCCTTGGGCGCGCCGATCACGAACACCTCCTGTCCCACCGCCGACGGCTGGTCGGCGATGCGCAGCGGCTCACCCCGGGTGCCCTGCACCGCCAACAGGGCCAGGTCACTGGTGGGCGTGTCACCCCGGCCGCGCGCCACCACCCGTGCCCCGTCGCTCTTGCCATCCACCCACTTCAGCCGCACCGTTTCGGTGCCGCGCACCACGTGGGCGTTGGTGATCAGGAACGTCTGGCCGTCCTTATGGGCCACCACGAAGGCGCTGCCGATGCCGTCGCCGCGCGTCACCACGGCCACCCCTTGCTTGGCGGCGTTGAACACCTGCTCGGCGCTCTGGCTGGTGCTGCTGCAGCTCTGGCCCGCCGGGCCTGGGGCCGTGGCCGCCGCCGCCAGCTTTGGCGTGGGCGCGGTGGCATTGCTGCGCACCGCCGCGCAGCTGGAGAGCAGCAGCGCCAGGCCAGCAGCGCCCGCCGCCGCGGCGCTCCAGGAGCGGCGGTGTGGGGTCGGGGGCTGGTGCTGTTTCTGGTTGGGTGAGGGCTGGTGGGGGAAGGTCATCGGGGCAGTCGTCAGGAGACGATCCAGGTCATGCCTTCGTCCTACGTCGCCTGATTCCCCTGTCTCTCACTGGCCTCCGCACGCCTGATGACAGGATCTTTCCCCACCGGCCTGCGGGGGGATCCTGTCATCGTTCGCTCCGGCTGGGCGAGCCAGAATCTCCTGCCATGGCGAACCCGTTTGATCAACGCGTCTGGGCCGAGGTGGAGCGCATTCCCCATGGGCGGCTGGCCACCTACGGGCAGATCGCCGATCGGATCGGTGCCTATGGCTGTGCCCGGCAGGTGGGCTGGGCACTGCGGCGGCTGCCGCTGCCGTCGGCGGTGCCCTGGCACCGGGTGGTGAATGCGCAGGGGCGCATCAGCATGAGCCTGGGCCGGGAAGGCAGCGACTGGATTCAGCGCGACCTGCTGCTCGCAGAAGGCATCCCGGTGGCGGACGACGGACGCCTGCCGTTGCGGCGCTATCTGTGGGTTCCACCGCTGCCTGCCGATTGAGCGCCGCCATTCCCGCTTCCACCCCGCCCCCCAGCGCGCCGGCACCGGGTCTTGATGCCCGGCGGGTGGCCTGGCGGGTGCTGCTGGCGGTGGCCTCGGGGGCCTATGCCGATCTGGCACTGGAGCGGGAGTTGCGCCGCCTGCCGCTGGCCCCCCAGGACCGGGGCCTGGCCACCGAACTCGCCTACGGGGCGATTCGCCAGCGCCGCCTGCTCGACGCCTGGCTGGATCAGCTCGGCAAGGTTCCCGCCGTGCAGCAGCCACCGCCGCTGCGCTGGCTGCTGCACCTTGGCCTCTACCAGTTGCTGTTCTCCCAGCGGGTGCCGGCCTCGGCGGCGGTGAGCACGGCGGTGGAGTTGGCCAAACGCGACGGCCTCGCCCGGCTGGCGCCGGTGGTGAACGGTCTGCTGCGCGCCTTCCTGCGCCGCAGCGCCCCCTTGCCGCTGCCGGCGGATCCCGCCGCCGCCTTCGCGCTGCGCCATTCCCTGCCCGACTGGCTGGCGGCGGATCTGCTGGTCTGGCTGCCGGCGGAGCAGGCCGAGGCGTTCGCTCTGGCGGCCAACCAGGCGCCGCCGCTGGATCTGCGTGTGAATGGGCTGCGCAGCAGCCGCGCTGCCGTGCTGGCCGCCTTCGAGGCCGCAGGGGTGCCCGCCGAGCCGCTCGCCGATCTGCCCGCCGGCCTCACGCTCAGCGCCCGCAGCAGCGATCTGCGTGCCCTGCCCGGCTACGCGGAAGGCCACTGGTGTGTGCAAGACCGCGCCGCCCAGACGATCGTCCCCCTGCTGGAGGCGCAGCCGGGTGAGCGGATCCTTGATGCCTGCGCCGCCCCCGGTGGCAAGAGCACCCACATCGCTGAGCTGATCGGCGATGTGGGCACCGTGGTGGCTGTTGATCGCTCCAGCGGCCGCTTGCAGCGCGTGCGTGACAACGCCGAGCGGCTCGGGTTGCGGACGATCCAGCCGGTTCAAGGTGATGCGGCGGCGTTGGCAGCGGATCTGGGCGAGGCGCCGTTCGATCGCGTGCTGCTGGATGCCCCCTGCTCGGGCCTCGGCACCCTTGCCCGCCACGCCGATGCCCGCTGGCGCCTCACCCCCGAGGCCATCGACACGCTGGTGGAGCTGCAGCAGAGCCTGCTGGCTGGTGTGGCACCGTTGCTGCGGCCCGGCGGTCGCCTGGTCTACGCCACCTGCACCGTGCATCCCCGCGAGAACCAGCAGCAGATCAGCGCTTTTCTGGAGGCCCACCCTGGCTGGCAGCTGCGCTTCGAGCAGCAGCTCTGGCCCCGCCCCCAAGGCGGCGATGGCTTCTATGCCGCCGTTCTCGAGGCGGCTTAAGGCGGCGGCGGCGCTACGGGAGCTGGCGCCGGCGGTGGCGCCACGGGCGGGGGGGGGCCGGTGGTGCGCTCACCGGCGGCGGAGGGGCCGCTGGCGGTGCGGGCTGGCTGGGCGAATGGGCCGCGACGGCACCGTGGGGGTGGAGGGTGCAGGGGCTTCGCTGGGGCCCGATGGGGCGGAGGGGCCTGGCGGTTCGCCCTGGAAGCGGCTGTCGTCGCCGAGGCCCTCCTCCGGGCTGGCGGGCGCGGGCTCCCAGGGCCGGCTGGATTCCGCGCCCCGATCGCCGGAGCTGGGCGGCGCCTGCGGCTTGACGCCCCGCACGTTGAAGGTGGAGGTGAGCGTGGGCTTGGGCGGGAACTGACGCACCGGCAGATCCTTCGTGATCACGGCCATGTAGCGGCCCCAGGCGGCTGCCGCCGCGCCGCTGTCGCTGTTGGTCTTGCGGTTGTTGTCGTAGCCCAGCCAGACGCCGGTGGTGAGCTGGGGAATCGAGCCCACGAACCACAGATCCCGGGCACCCTCGGAGGTGCCGGTCTTGCCGGCCACCGGCCGGTTCGGCAAGGACGCCGCGCCGCCGGTGCCGCCGGTCACCACCCGCTGCAGCATCCACACCATGGCGTCGGCCACATCGGAGCTCACCACGCGACGGCCGCGATCGCCCTGCACCCGGCGGCTCCAAAGCAGCTGCCCCTCAGGCCCGCTGATCTCCTCGAACGGGGTGGGCGGCACGAAGATGCCGCGGTTGACCACACCGGCGTAGGCGGCGGTCATGTCAAGCACGGTCTGCTCGTAGGCGCCAATGCCCATCGGGTAGAAGCGGCCCAGCGGGCGGGTGATGCCCAGGCCCTGGGCCACGGAGATCACCTTGTCGAAGCCCACCTGCTGCAGCAGGCTCACCGCCACCACATTCAGGGAGTTCTGCAGGGCCGTGGCGATGGAAACCCGGCCCATGTAGCGGTCGCCGAAGTTCTTCGGGCAATAGCCGGCAAAGCAGCGCGGCGCATCCAGCACCGTGTCTTCCGGTTTCATGCCGGCCTTGAGCGCCGCCAGATACACGAACAGCTTGAAGGTGGAGCCCGGTGAGCGCAGCGCCTGGGTGGCGCGGTTGAACTGGCTTTCGTTGTAGTCCTTGCCGCCCACCATCGCCCGCACCAGCCCAGTGCCGGGTTCGATCGTGACCAGGGCTCCCTCCATGCCCCCGTAGGCGCTGCCCTCGATCACCTGCTCGGCTTCCTTCTGCCAGGCGAGGTTCAGGCTGCTGCGGATCGTGAGCCCGCCCACTTCAAGCTGCTCCGGGGTCAGCACCTTCGGTAGTTCCTGCGCCACCCAGCTGGTGAAGTGAGGCGCGCGGCTGGTCCAGTACTTGGGCTCTGCCGGCTTGAGTGCCAGCGGCGCCGCGTTGGCTTCGGCCTCCTCGCTGGCGTCGATGAAACCGGCCTCACGCATGCGGCGCAGCACCACCGCCCGGCGCCGCTGGGCCAGCTCCGGATTCACCAGCGGCGAATACACCGACGGCGCCGGCGGCAAGCCGGCGATCAGTGCCGCTTCAGGCAGCGTCAGCTGTTCCGGGGTCTTGGAGAAGTAGATCCAGGCGGCGTCCGCCACCCCGTAGGCGCTGGAGCCCAGATACACATAGTTGAGATACTGCTCAAGGATCTGGTCCTTGCTGAGCTCACGCTCCAGCTTTCCCGCCAGCAGCGCTTCCTGCAGCTTGCGCACCAGCGTGGGGTCCTGGCTGAGGAACACCAGCCGCGCCAGCTGCTGCGTGATCGTGCTGGCCCCTTCCTCCACGGCGCCTCGCTGCACGTTGCGCCACAGGGCCCGGCCGATGCCCCAGGCGTCGATGCCGTTGTGTTCGTAGAAGCGGCGGTCTTCGGCGGCGATGAAAGCCTGCTGCACCAGCTCGGGCATCTGGCCGCCCACCAGCTTTTCGCGCGTGGCCGGGCCCAGCTTCTGCAGCACCTGACCATCGGCCGAAAGGATCGTGACGGTGCCAGGCCGGTTGAAGGTGCCGATGCGGCTGACATCAGGCAGGGTCTTGTCGAGGGTGCGCACCACGAACACCTGACCCACGGCCACAACCCCGCCGGCACCGGCAGCCAGCAGCGCCGTGACCAGAAGCTGGCGCTGGCGGCGCCTCACATTCCCACCGTCAGCGGGCTGTGCCCGATCGCAAGGGCGGTGACCAGCATGCCGAGCACCAGAAAGGGCTGGGCGCTGGCCTGATATTTCACATCGAAGGCCACAGGATCGCGCAGCAGCCAGATGTCCTGGAAGGTGATCTGCGGCACGATCAGCAGCACGAGCAGCACGGCCGCAAAATGCTGGCCGATGGCGATCAGCACGCCCACCATCGCCAGTTGAAACAGATCGATCATCGCGGCACTGATCCAGCTGGCCCGCTCGATCCCGAACACCACCGGCAGGGATTGCAGGCCCAGGGTGCGGTCGCCTTCCACACTTTTGAAATCATTTACCACCGCGATGCCGAGGCCCGCGAGGCTGTAGGCCAGGGTGAGCAGGGCGGTGGGCCAGGTGAGCTGTCCGAACAGGGCCTGACCGGCCCACCAGGGCAGGGCGATGTAGCTGGCGCCGAGGGCGTAGTTGCCAAGCCAGCCGTTCTGCTTGAGCTTGAGCGGCGGAGCGGAATAGATAAAGCTCACGAAGGAGCCGCCCAGCGCCAGCAGCAGCAGCACCGGGGTGGTGTGGCCGGCCCAGCGATCAAGGCCCCAGGCCACCGCCAGCCCCGCCAGCAGCAACACCCAGATCTGAGTTTTCACCTGCGGCAGCGAAATGGCGCCCGACGGGATCGGCCGGTAGGGCTCGTTGATCGCGTCGATCTCGCGGTCGTAGTAGTCGTTGATGGTCTGGGTGTAGCCGGCGAGCAGGGGGCCGCTCATCAGCATGCAGGCGAAGGAGGCCAGCACGTTCGGCAGAGTCCATTCAAAACGGCCCGACGCCGCCGCACCGCAGATCACCCCCCAGATCAGCGGGATCCAGGTGACCGGCTTCATCAGCTGCAGCCGCAGCTTCCAGAGGCTGCTGGTGCCACTCGCACCCTTCATGCCAAGCAGCTGGCGGGCGCTGCCGGACGCCTCGGCGGCCTTGCTGGCGTTGGGATCGGGGGTGTCGCTCAAGTGAGAGAGGCGAAGGGGACGCTCAGGCCGGGGTGATTTCGTCGTCGAAGAACCAGCCGGTGCTGCCGTTGCTCAGCTCCACCACCACGCCGATGCCGCTGCCATCCGTCATCTTGAACTCTTTGACCACGCCCGAGGCATCGCTCTGCAGCAGGCCCACCATCTCGGCAGGGATGCGGTCACGCACCCGCTGAATCCGCACTTTCGAGCCGATCGTGATGGCGTTCTGCGACATGAAGCCGGGCCAAAAAAGCCCTGAAACATTACCAGCGCCCTCGCAGCACGCGACGGGCTGAAACTGGAGCCATCACCCTCCGCTCCCTGACGGCCCTGCGCCGCCGCCCGCCATGGTCGCCAAACGCATCATTCCCTGCCTCGACGTGGCCGATGGACGGGTGGTGAAGGGGGTGAACTTCGTGGGCCTCCGGGATGCCGGCGACCCGGTGGAGCTCGCCTGCCGTTACGACGCCGCCGGCGCCGACGAGCTGGTCTTCCTCGACATCGCCGCCAGCCACCAGGGGCGCACCACCCTGGTGGACCTGGTGCGCCACACCGCTGAGGCGGTGACCATTCCCTTCACCGTCGGCGGCGGCATCGGCTCCGTGGAGGGCATCACCGAACTGCTGCGTGCCGGCGCCGACAAGGTGAGCCTCAACTCTTCGGCCGTGCGCACGCCCGAGCTGGTGACCGCGGGCGCCCGCCGCTTCGGCTCCCAGTGCATCGTGGTGGCGATCGACGCGCGCCGCCGCCAGCTGCCGGAGGGGGCCGCGCCTGCCTGGGATGTGTACGTGAAGGGGGGGCGCGAGAACACCGGGCTCGACGCCGTGGCCTGGGCCCGCCAGGTGGTGGCGCTGGGCGCCGGCGAGATCCTGCTCACCTCCATGGACGGTGACGGCACCCAGGCGGGCTACGACCTGGCACTCACCCGTGCGGTGGTGGAGGCGGTGGAGGTGCCGGTGATCGCCTCCGGTGGCGCCGGCTGCATCGACCACATCGCCGCAGCGCTGAGCGAGGGCAAGGCGGCGGCAGCCCTGCTGGCCTCCCTCCTGCATGACGGCGTGCTCACGGTGGAGGCGATCAAGGCCGATCTGCTTGGCCGGGGGCTGGTGCTGCGCCCGCCCGCTCCGCCGCTGGACGGCCTGATGGAGGGTTAGCTGGAGCCGGAAGCGGAAACCGGGCTCGGGGCGCTGTAAAGGGTCGTTACATTAAGGAGATTCCTCTTCGCTTGCCGGTCACCCGTTTGCGTTTCGCCGTGCCGGTCGTTCTGTCTCCCTTCACCACCGTGATCTGCCTGGTGATGGTGCTGGCCGTGGTCGGCCTGGTGGCCTGGGCGCTTCAGCTGATGGAGGCGGCCAACGCACGCCGTGAATTTTCGTTGATGCTCGCCGGCTGCATGGTGTGCTCCGCTGCCGTTGGTCTGGCCACGGTGATGGTGATCACCCTCACCAGCCCTGAGCGCTTCCCCGCTGCCGGAGTGGCGCGCAGCGAGGCCGATGCCGGCATCAGCCTCAACGCCGTGGCCCTGCCCTTCGACGACTCCCTGGATTGCCTGGTGGATGCCCGCTTCTGCGCCCCCCTGCCATCCTCCTGAGCAGCCAACACAGCGCGGTTCGCTTTGAAGCCCGGTGATCCCCAGGCGGTGCGTGAGCTCTTCGACAGCATCGCCCCCCGCTACGACCAGCTCAACGACCTGCTCAGCCTCGGCCTGCATCGCGTCTGGAAGCGTCAGGCGGTGCGCTGGCTGGAGCCGGCTCCGGGCCAGCAGCTGATTGATCTCTGCTGCGGCACCGGCGACCTTGCCCTGCTGCTGGCCGCAAAGCTGCGGCCCGGAGGCCGCGTGCTCGGCCTCGATGCGGCCGCAGCGCCCCTGGCGATCGCCCAGCGGCGCAGCGCCCGCCAGCCCTGGTTGCCTGTGTGCTGGCAGCAGGGCGATGCCCTCGCCACCGGCCTGGCCAGCGGCCGCTTCGACGGGGCGGTGATGGCCTACGGCCTGCGCAACCTCAACGCCCCTGGGCCGGGGCTGCAGGAGCTGCGGCGGCTGCTGCGCCCCGGTGGCCGCGCTGCCGTGCTGGATTTCAACCGCCCCGATCCCGCCACCCCGGCCGGTGCCGCCGCCGCCAGCTTCCAGCAGCTCTACCTCCGCCGCCTAGTGGTTCCTGCGGCCCGCCGCTTCGGCCTGCCCGAGCAGTACGCCTATCTGGAGGCCAGCCTGGAGCAGTTCCCCAGGGCGGCGGATCAGGAGGCAATGGCCCGCCGCGCCGGCTTCACTCAGGTGCGCCACCGGCCGCTGATGGGCGGCCTGATGGGCCTGCTGCAGCTGGTGGCGTGAGGCAGCGCACGGCTGCGTTCTGACAGGATCGGTGGCCGGTGCTCTGCCCGCGCCTCTTCACGCTTCGCCCCGCACCTCAGAACCCGGCCATGCTTTTTCAGGACATCATCTCCACCCTGAACCAGTTCTGGGCGGCGCAGGGATGTCTGCTGCTGCAGCCCTATGACACCGAGAAGGGCGCCGGCACGATGAGCCCCCACACGGTGCTGCGGGCGATCGGGCCCGAGCCCTGGGCCGTGGCCTACCCCGAGCCCTGCCGCCGCCCCACCGACGGCCGCTACGGCGACAACCCCAACCGGGCCCAGCACTACTTCCAATACCAGGTGCTGATCAAGCCGTCACCGGATGGCATCCAGGAAACCTATCTGGCCTCGCTCGAAGCGCTCGGCATCCGCGCCGCTGACCACGACATCCGCTTCGTGGAGGACAACTGGGAATCGCCCACCCTCGGCGCCTGGGGCGTGGGCTGGGAGGTGTGGCTCGACGGCATGGAGGTGACCCAGTTCACCTACTTCCAGCAGTGCGGCGGCCTCGATTGCCGGCCGGTGTCGATCGAGATCACCTACGGCCTTGAGCGTCTCGCCATGTATCTCCAGGATGTGGAGAGCATCTGGGAGCTGCGCTGGAACGAGCAGCGCTCCTACGGCGAGATCTGGCTGCCGTTCGAGAAGGGCCAGTGCGCTTACAACTTCGAGGCCTCCAACCCCGAGCGTCTGCAGCAGCTGTTCGCGCTCTACGAGGCTGAAGCCACGGATCTGGTGGCCCGCAAACTGCCGGCCCCAGCCCTCGACTTCGTGCTCAAGTGCAGCCACACCTTCAACCTGCTGGAGGCCCGCGGCGTGATCTCGGTCACGGAACGCACCGCCACGATCGGCCGCATCCGCCACCTGGCTCGCCAGGTGGCCCAGGCCTGGCTGGAGGAACGGGAGGCTCTGGGCTTTCCCTTGCTGGCCGGATCGGCCGCGCCGCCCCTGCCGGCGGCGGCTGGCACCGCCTCGCGCTGAGCCTTGAAGCGCACATTGCTCGTGGTGGTGCTGCTGGCCGGCAGCTTTCAGGCCGGTCGGCTCACCGAACGGGCGATCTGGCCCTGCCGGCTGCGGCCGGTGGCCGCCCTGGTGGCGCCCCTGCTGGGCCAGACCATGCCGAGTGAGCAGGTCTGCGATCTGATCCAGCGGCTGCCCAGCTTCTGAAGCCCCGCCACAAGCCGGCCAAAGCGGGGAACCCTAAGCGCACACAGGCGATCAGGAGTGGCCGGCATGCCCTTCGTGGTGGTGAGCGTGGCCCTGGCGGCACTGGCGCTCGGCTTCTGGTCGCACGGCTGGCTGGGCGCGATCCCTCTGGCCGCGGTGGCCTGGTGGTGGCTGGCGCGGCAGGGCGCCGCGCTGCACACCCGGCTGCTGGTGCTGGCGCTGCTGCCCCTGCTGATGCTCTGGGTGCAGCTGCGTCTGCCCCAGCCAGGCCCGGCCGATCCGGTGCGGCTGCTGGGGACTGAGCGGTCACGTCCGGCCGAACTGAGCGGACGCCTGCTGGCCGACCCCCGCGCCAGGGGAGAGGGGGGCGGCTGCAGCGTCATGCTGGCCAGCGCCGGCGGTAACACCGAGCTGCGTCTGCCCTCCTGCCTGCCCCTGCAGGAAGGCTGGCGGGTGAGCGTCCGTGGGGTGCTCAGCCGCCCCGCCCCACCGGCCCACCCCCTGCTGGGCAGTGGCGCCGAGCGCCTGGCCCGGCAGGGAGTGTGGAGCCGGCTCACGGTGGCGGCCAGCCCCGATGCGGTGCGGGTGCTTGCCCGTCCGGCCACCCCGGCCGCGGATCTGCGCCGCCGCATGGCCGCTGCACTGTTGAAGCAGGACGGCCCGGAACGGGGTGGGGTGCAGGCCGCCCTGGTGCTGGGCAGCGCCGTGGTGCCCTTGCCGGCCGCGGTGCGTGAGTCGTTCCGCGTGGCGGGGCTTTCGCATGCGCTGGCAGCCTCCGGCTTTCACCTCACGGTGCTGCTGGGCGCGGTGATGGCCGTGGGCCGGCGGCTGCCGCGCCTGCCCCGTTGCCTGCTGGCGGCCGGCGCCATGCTGCTGTTCCTGCTGTTGGCCGGCCCCCAGCCCTCGGTGGTGCGGGCGGTGCTGATGGGGGCCGTGGCCTTTGCTGTGCTGGAGAGCGGCCAGCGCAGCCGCCCGCTGGGTGTCCTGTTGGCCTCGGTGCTGCTGATGCTGCTGGCCCAGCCCGGCTGGTTGCTCGATATCGGCTTCCAGCTGTCGGTGGCCGCCTGCGCCGGCCTGATGCTCACGGCCCGGGATCTGGAGCAGGCGCTGGCTCATCGCCTGCCGGTCTGGGCCGCTGCAGGCGTGGCAGTACCGCTGGCCGCCTCGCTCTGGACCCTGCCGCTGCAGCTGCTGCATTTCGGCACGGTGCCGCTCTGGGCCGTGCCCGCCAACCTGGCCGTGGCGCCGCTGCTCACCCCGCTCACGCTCGGGTCGATGGCGGCGGCCGTGGTGGCCGTCACGGTGCCGCCGCTGCTGCCGCTGTTCGCCTGGCCCCTCGGGCAGCTCACGGCCCTGCTGCTTTGGCTGGCCCAGGCCTTCGCCGCCCTGCCGATGGCGCAGTGGCAGGTGGGACGCTCCCAGCCGCTGCTGGTGGCCCTGTTCACGCTCGGTCTGCTGCCCTGGTTGGTGCCAGCACTGGGGCGGCGCCTGCGGGGTTGGGCCCGCCCGCTGGGCCTGGGCGCCATGGCGCTCACCATGGGCGTGCACATGGCGGCGCTGGCGGGGGATCAGCTGCTGGTGGTGCACCAATGGGGCGGTGATCTGCTGATCGCGCGCCATCAGGGCCGGGCCGCCCTGCTCAGCAGCCGCGCCGATGGGATGAGCTGCGCCAGCGCCGCCCGGCTGGCGGTGGGCCTGGGGGTGCAGCGCTTCGACTGGATCCAGCTGCTGGATCCGGTGGCCACAGAGGATCGGGATTGCTGGCGGGGGCTGAGTGCCCTGGTGCTGGATGCAGGGGACGGCAGCACCTCGCTGCAACCCGGGCAGCGGCTGGAGAGCCGCGGGTTGCGTCTGGCGCCGCTCACCGCCAGCAGCGCCGCCCATGTGCTCACGGTGGGCCGCCATCCCTGGTTGCTGCTGCCCGACCGCCAATCGGTGTGGGCCTGGCAGCAGCAGCTGGCGGAGGGCCATCCAGCGCTGCCGCCTCATCTGGCCGGCCTCTGGCTTGGGTTTGCGCCACAGCACGCTGAACGACAGGCCCTGGAGGTGGTGGGGACAGCCAGGCGCTGGGTGAGCGGTGCCTGGGCGTCCCCACCGGCGGGCTGGAGGGCCAGCGGTTCCAGTGGTTTCCTCGCTGGGGCTGCCGGCTGACCGCTTCGTAAGCTAAGTCGATGCAGATCGCGGCTCCCACCGGAGTGGCAGCTCTGCATTCCCTGGATCCCTGCCTCTTCCGGCGCCTTCGTTGGCATGGGGAGGGCCATCGGTTCCCTGGAACCACCTGGAGAGGTGGCTGAGTGGTCGAAAGCGAACGACTCGAAATCGTTTGAAGGGAAACCTTCCGTGGGTTCGAATCCCACCCTCTCCGTTCTATCCCTCGGCTCAGGGTTGCCATTCCTCCCCGGCGGCATCAAGCGGGGTCAATGCGTAGCGCGCGGGGCTAATGATTCACGCTTGTGCATGGCACGATGGCGTTGTTTTGCCTCATCGTCGAATCCCGATCTTCCCTGCTGCTGCATGGTGATGAGGCACCCAGGACGTGCACCTCTGCCTGAACGTCCTCGTACCTGAAAGCCTGCAGGCTTGCGTGCCGCGTTTAGCTTTTTCTCATTCAGGAGAGCCACGGCTTCTGGCTTGCCTTGGGACGTTTCTCGGGCACAATTGAACCCATCACCCAGCGGAGCGCTTGTTCCTCTCTGTGCCTCGAAGCCTGAGCAGAGCGCACACCGTTCTGGGCAATGTCCTGGGCAGCATCAGCAAGGGCTGGTCGGGATTGTCCGTTGAGGATTCGCGCACGATCACTACCGATGCCTTCGGGCTTGTTGCCACCGGCGCCTGTGTGTTGGTGGTGTCCACCATCCTTTTCATGGATGCCCAAGCACAGCAGGCGCAACGCAGTTGGCATGCGGAAAGCAATCTGTTGCAGTTGCGCGTGCAATGGCACAAGCTCATGGCCAAGGAATGGGGCCGAAACGATCAGATCAACGCCGCTGTTGCTGGTGGTCCGGCGGATGCCCTGAAGGAAAGGCTGGCCGGTTCAGAGATTCTCCAAGGCGGCCAGAACATGCTGATCGCCGATGCGGATGGCCGGATCCTGTTCGATTCGTTGTCAGGACCCGGGGGAGAGGCCATGGGTCCGGCGGCCCGTCAGGAGTTGCAGCGGTGCGTTGCCCAGAAGCTCAGCAGGGTGATCGCGCTCCGTCGCTTTGAGCCTGCCACCGCCTATGGCTGGATCTGCCTGGATGCTCACGTGTTTGCGATCGGAGCTGTTGCGAGTGTGCTCGATCAAGGCGCGCAGAACTCGCCAAAGGGCTGGTTCTTCCACTTCGGACAGGTGATGGTCAACGATGACGACCCGAACCTTCGCGGCGCCTTCGGCAAGATCCGCGACAACCTTTCCGTGGCGGTCGACACGGTGCCACTGCTGGGCTCTGGGGTTGAGGGGCTGCGTATCTCCTCTGCCCCAGTGTTTGCGATCAGCGATCTTGAGCCGTCCACCGCGCCGTGGCGCCTCAAACAGACCGTCCCCTGGAGGCAGTTGCTGGTGGGCTATTGGCTGGATGTGCTCGTCCCCTGGTTCACCCTCTGCCTCGGGCTCGGTGTGGTGGGTCTGTTACGTCTGAGATCCCTGCGCAGCAGCTCCCACCGCAAGCGGCGGGGGCTGCTCACAGCCCCGCGTGCCTTCCGTGTCGCGCGGCCGAAGGGCCTGCCGCACACCCTGCAGCCGAGCTCGGATCTAGCCGATGCCCTGCCCCTGCTGCCCGCGTTGGTGAAAGCCCACCCCCTGCCCCTGCTGGTGGTGCTCTCTCCTCTGATTCGCGCCTTCGACGGCTCTGTGCCCAGCGGTCTGGAGGCTCTGAACCGCACCCTGGTGCTGCTGGAAGAAGGGTTCAGCGTCGCATTTCCGGCAGCGCTGCTGTGCAGGAGCCAGGAGCTCGCCCTGGTGGCGGTGGTGCCGCTGCCGGAAGCGCTGGACCGCCACCTGGCAGCCACCCGGGAGGAGCTGGTGGCGCAGGTGCAGGCCATCATCGATCGGGCTACCGACAACCTCCACGCGGTCATTCGGGCGGATGTGAATTCCAACCTGACGTGGCTGAAGCCTGATCGGATCGGAGAACAGATTCTGGATCTCATTTCCATGAATCGGCAGATTAAGCATCACTTTCCGCCAGCTTTCCTGGATGCGGATGCTGCTGAGCAGCCCGCTTTGCTGCGGTACCAGAGCAGCCAGGATTTTAAAGTTGTGCAGTTGGCAGAGCGTTTCATTGACCACCATTACAGGTTGGAGAATGTGATTCTTTTTGATGGCCATCAGCAGCGCATTGCCTATCGCGAAATGCTCTTCTCGCCTTCCGGGAATCATCAGCCCGATGTGCCGCTCCAGGATTTGATTCGTTCGCTGGAGCGAACGTCGGCCATTCATCTGATCGATCGCTCCATGTTGCGCAAGGCCCTCTCCTTCAGCGCTGAAGCTGTCAAGGTTGCGCCCCTGACGGGGGAGTGCCAGTTGCCCGTTGAGTCTCGGCAGCTTGGTGGGGTGGGACTGGTGCGTACGCCAGCGCCGGAGGCTCAGCCTTTGCCGCTGATTGCCACCAACCTTTCTGCGCTCACCATCCAATCAGATCTGCATCGCAACGGAATCCTCGACATCCTTGAGGCCGCCCCTGCTCCGGTCCGTCAGACCATCGTGATGGAAATCACGGAAACGGAGTTGTTGGGTGAGGAGTCTGTGTGGCTGGATTTCTTCTGCCGCCTCCGCCGCTTGGGGGTGCGGGTGGCAATCGACGACTTCGGTTGTGGCTATGCCGCCCTCTCCTATCTGTTCCGCTACCCGGCCGACTTCATCAAGGTGGACCTGCACTATGCCCGGCTCACCTGCGACCGGCGCGTGAATGCCATGGTGGAGTTTCTGCTGAGTTTTGAGGTGGGCTATCCCACCCGCGTGATCATGGAAGGAATCGAAACGCAGAGCCAGCTCAGCCACTGGCGGCAGAAAGGTGTCACCCATTTTCAGGGCTACCTGTTCGCCTCACCACCTCAGAGTTGACATGCGCTGGTTTGTGAAGCTGGAAGAGGGCACGGTGGATCGCCGCCATTTCGACCAGCACCTTCAGGCGCATCTCGCCTGGGTGCGGGAACTGAAGG
Source organism: Cyanobium sp. ULC065 (assembly GCF_977927515.1). Next base: position 1,011,901 of record NZ_OZ376393.1, read on the forward strand.
TCCGTGGCCACTGCCCCAGCACCGGCTATTGGCAGGAGTGCAAAGGCCAACCTGGGGCAGGAGGCATGTTGCTGTTCCAGGCGGGTAGCTGGGAGGAAGCGGAAGCCATCGTGCGTAGCGATCCACTCATTCAGGCCGGCAGCGTGAGCTGGATCCTGCACGAGTGGCATGTGGTGGCTGGAGCTCTGGTGACCGCCGGGGATCCCGGATTCAGCTGACCGCTGCCGAAACCAGGCCAGGCTCTGTAGCCATAGGGGCTCAGAATCGGGCCAAGGCGGAGATCTTCACGAGCTTTTCTTTCTCGATGCCTTCAAGTTCACCCACATGGAGAAGCCCATCTTTCACGAGGGTGGCAAACATGAAGATAAGGGAGGAATCTCTGAGGTCAAACTTGCCATCCATCTCGTGACGTTTAGCACTAAGAAAATCATGCAAGCTCCACACGTCGTTGGGACAGGCTGCCTGCTCCACGCGATTCTGGAGAGTGGCGATCAACGCAGCCACTTCGCGTTGATAAGCCAACTCCACTGCTTTCTGGGCTGCTTCTTTTTCCTCGGGCGTCCAGCCGGAGTGGCTCACTTCCACCTTTCTTCAGAATTGACTTTGTGATATTGAGACCCTAACACATCAAAAATCCGACTGAGAGGCACGCGACGGAGGCTACTTTGCTCGCAGGTGCTAGGTAAAATTACTCACCCTGTAGCCGTGGGTGACCGTTGTGCGACCAGTGTCTGCGATGCAGGCGAGGCAGCTCGTACCAGGCAGCCTCTGGATGTTGATGATGCTCCCAGTGAAAGCCGAAGTGATAACAACTCACCAGGGAGATCAATGCAGGCAGCGGCAGGCTTTCCACCCTGTGAGTGACACCATCACCCGCCTGGCCGTGGCGGTGAGGAAGATAGGTGCCGAACACAAACAACTGCACGGAACTGAGCATCAATGGCACGACCCAGAACACAACGATGTTGAGTGGAAGTGTTGGCGCTGCTGATGGCATCACTGCTGCAGTACAGATCCAGGCTGCCGCCAGGCTGACAATCTGGGGCATTGAAAGGTATCCCCGCATGAAGTGCAGGTACCAGCTGACAGGATGGGAGCGGATACCGTCGTGGAAGTCGGGATCGCCTGGGCTCCCGGGAGCCTGGTGATGCTGGCGGTGCTTCCTGAGGCAGTCGCCGTAGGGAAGGCAGGCGTAGAGCGTCAGCGCCAAATGGCCCAGGCGGTGGTTCAAGCGTGGGCGCGCCGGTATGAGGCTGCCGTGCATGGCGTCGTGGGCGACGATGAACAGCCCGGTCTGCAGAAAGGTGCGCACCAGAATCTCGGTGCCCACCCCAGCCGCCGCGATCCAGGTGTGCGGCAGGCGCCAGGGAGCCAGCTCCTGGGCTGGAGTGAGGCGGCCCGTGGCCAGCAGCGCAGTGAGATCTACCTGCAGCAGCAGCAAGAGGCTGGCCAGCCAGGCGACCACGATCAGTGCCGCCAGGGCGAGCCCCACCCATGACCGCTGCTCTGCGCCCATGGACGGCGGGACCGAAACCGAGGCATCGGTTCCCATGACGATCGGCCGAAACAAGCGCACTTGAGGATCCTCGCTGGTTGTTGTGAGGCCAGCGTGCCGTTGCGATGAGGCTTGATGGTGTGATGTGACAAGCCGTTGGCCTGTCCGTTGGTGCGGCTGCCGCTTTGGAGCAGCAGCTGCTCTCAGGCGCTTCCGGATGGAAGCTGCAGCGCGTTAAATCCCACCACATGCGGTTTAACCGCCGCCCTTCTGTTTGGAGGCAGTTCCATGGCGGCGGTGATGGCCACCTTGGAAAGGCACCGCCCTGAAAGCTTCAGCCCCCATGGCGTAGCCAGGGGGATTTCAGAGAGCGCAGGCTTGGCAGCGCTGAACGAGGCTGTTTCGGCCTGATCAAGGACCGGTGCACCGATGAACAGCCTCCTGGGCCCTGCCCGGAGGCTGTTCATCGGTGGTATCAGGCGGAGTGCTCCGCGACGGGCTCAGCGGATGAAATTGAGCAGCTCTTTGGGGGAGGCCAGCAGATCGATCGCCACGAAGAAGATTTTCCCCTGAGGATCGATCAGGAAGCGCCAGGCCACGTTCATACCCACGCCGGCGCCGAACCAGGGGGTCTGCACCCGACCCGTCACCTTGATCTGGGTATAACCATCGGCAGCGGGCTCAGTGACGCCTTGCTCAGGCAGCAGCTTGAGGTTCTGGCAATCTTCCTTGAAGAAGCGCAGCACAGCTGCCTTGCCCACGATGGGCCTTTGGAAGGGGGGCTGAAGAGCACCGTCGGGAAGGAACAGCTCAATCAACGCGTCGAAATCGTTGGCATTGAGCAGGTTCATGTAGGAGAGCACGGTGGTGTTGCTCACTCCCTTGATGCTCACTTCGCTGCGCTGGGCGGGCTCGGTGGGGGGCACCACCGGCTCGGCGATCCGCTCGGCATCTTCGATCTTGTTCGGGTCGAAGCCCATGTCGACCACCGCGTTGCGGAGCACGGTGATCTGCTGACCGCCTTCCAGCCCCTTGATGGCATTGAGGATGGCGGCGGCGTTCGCCGACAGCTGATACCCCTGGGGAATCGGGGCCACGGTGCCCTGCTCCATCCATTCGCCGAGGCGATACCAGAAGCCAAGCTTGATGTTCGGCGACCAGATCGAATAAGTGCGGGAGATCGAAGTATCCACGCGGTTGGCCAGATCGCACATCACCTGCGACTGATCCTGGAAGCTGAGTTGGCGGATCTGGTTGAGGGTGGGCTCGGCGAACTGCATCCGAGCGGCGCCGGGAGCCGCAATGGTGATTGTTTTTCCCATTTCCAGATAGGCGTACCAGATCAGAGCGAGCTGATCTTCAGCGCTCAGCTGATTGAATCGCGCAATCGTGGCTGGCACGACATCCGCTGAAAGCGTTGTTGGAAAAATGCCGCGAGCGTCTTCAAGCGTGATGGCCATGGGAATCCTTCGCTGCAGGGATTGTGACTATCGTAACAGTCTTCCTCGCGATCCCTTTTTCCTCCCAAACAGCTGCGGCGCAAGGGGTGTGAGCTGACGCCGCGCCTGAGGCCTGCTCCGTGCTGGCGACGCCTGTGGCCCCGCGCGCGACACGCCGCCTCGCACCCCCAGGCTCCACCGCTGGGCAGATCTCCGCTCGCGTTTGTGGGCTGGGTTCGTCCAGAGTTGGAACAATCCGTGGTTCGGCGATGCTTCCCAACCCTTTCTGCCCGCTCAGGGGTGCTGCCGTGCTGAGCCTCAAGGCCACGGTGCTGCTGTTGCTCACTCTGTTGATCAAGGCGCGCATCCAGATCCGTTTCTTTTCTGCCCTCGGCGTGCTGTTGCTGCTTCTGCAGACGCTCGCCTTTCTGGCCGCCGGCGGGCTGCTCAGCCTGGCGGGGCTGGGCGTGATGGCCACGGGCCGGCGGCGCTGAACTGCGCACGACCGGGGGGAACGGGCGCCAGGCCAGGAGCTTTTGGAAACGGAGAGGGTGGGATTCGAACCCACGGAGGCTTTCGCCTCGCTGGTTTTCAAGACCAGAGCCATCAACCACTCGACCACCTCTCCAGGTGCCCCGCGGGGGTGGTCAGATTTTCTCATGCCCGCCCTGCCCCCGCCCCGCCGGCCGGTTGAGCCCACCACCTGCCTTGCACCACATCAACGGCCTGGCCAGGGCAGTGGCCGCAGCTGGGCAGGCAGATAGAGCGGATGCATGGGGCAGCCCTGCCGGCTGAGCTTCAGGTACTGCAGCGGGGGCAGCAGGTGGCACACCGCCCGGTCACGGCTGGCGAAGCGGCCCTTCACGCCCCAGGCCGCCACCACCAGAGCGGCGCCTTCGGCTTGCTGCTGCAGCCAGCGGTCGTTGGCAGGACCCACCGGATCGGTGGCCGTCAGCATGCTGCGGGGATCGGTGGCGCGAAAGGCGAACAGGTTGCCAAGCCTTAGCCCCCCATAGCCCCAGCTGCGCGCGAAGGCCATACAGCGCCGCACCGTGGGGTCGTCGCTGTGACCATCGGCGCTGCTGGGGTTGAGGCCCACGATGAGCACTACCGGCGCGGCCGACCAGCGGCGCCCGAGCGCATACCGGTAGCTTCGGCACGGACTGAACACGGCCCAGCGCTGCATCACCGCCGGCCGCCCTTCAGAGGCTGGCCTTGCGGCCGATCACCGCAAAAAAGGGATCTCCCTTGCCGCCCAGCCAGCCCAGCGGCCCCTGGGCAGGGGTGTCTTCGGCGATCACCGCTTCCACCGTCCAGCCCTGGGCGGCCAGCACCCGGGCCACGATCTCCAGGTGGTCCCGGTCGCTGCCGTCGGTCCACACCTGGGGGGCCTTCTGGAAGAACATCCGGTTTGAGAAGGCCACGATCACCTGCCCGGCCGGACGCACCACCCGCAGCAACTCGGCGGCGATCGCTTCCGGCTGCTGCAGATATTGCCAACCGGCCACGATCAGCACCGCATCCACGCTGGCCTCGGCCAGGGGCAGCATCTGGTCGCGGTTGAGGTTCTGCACCCAGTGACGATCCAGCCGGGGATTCGCTTCCAGCTCCCGGGCATTGAGGCCATGGCCGATCACCTCGTCGTAGGTGAGGCCTTCGGGCAGGTGACTCACCCAGCTGCTCATCAGATCCAGCACCACCGCGCTAGGGGGAATCCGCTCGCGGTAGAGCGCCGTGAGCCTGCTGCGGAAGCTGGCATCGAGATGCTGAACGAAACGGGGCTCCGCATAGAACAGGGCGTCGTCGGAGCCATCGAGCTTTACCCGCTGGGCTGCGCTCAACACCTGCTGAACCATGGCGATGTCCGCCTGCTGTGAATGGCTGGCGCAGCCTGGCAGCGGCGCCTTCCTGCCGCGAGCGGCCACGGCATCCTGGCGGCGGTGTGTTGCTCACAATCCGGTGACTTCCAGTTCTCAGGCGGGCCCGATCGAGAGTTCGCTGGTGCTGGCGGCTGACGATCCCAAGCAGCTCGCCGGCTTCTATGGGCTGTTGCTCGACAGCACGGCGCAACCGGGGCTGAGCGCGCGGCACTGGCGCCTGCCGCTGCCCTCCGGCGGCCGGCTGGAGATCTACGCCCCGTCGTCACGGCGGCCCAGGCCGCGACAGCACGGCCGGCTGGGGATCTGCGCGATACGGGCGGCCGGAGCACAGCCAGCCCTGCAGGTGCTGCACGACTGGCGGCTGCAGCTGCAGGCCCGGGGGGCCGCTGAACTGGAGCCGGCGCGGCTGGAGCCGTTCGGAGCGGAAGCCTGGATGGCCGATCCGGAGGGCAACCCGTTTCTGCTGCTGGTGCAAGGAGGCACAAGCTGAGCTCGATCTTCAGCCTCCGAAGCAACAGAGAATCCGCACGTCCGTTCCTGCAACGTGCCTTGATTGGCCACGGCGTTGTTGTACCAAATGCGCTTCCCAAGCGCGTGCCCCATCACTCAGGCGCGCCATCCCTGCTTGAGCAGCGCCTTCCCTTGGTTGTTGCAACCTGCAGCGCTTTCGCTGCAGGCGTGTGTTGCCGCTCGGTGCGTGGGCCGTTTGCTGAGCGATGGCTACGGTTGCTATGGATCTTCCTGGCTGTAGGCCCCATGATTGAAACCATCGATGATCTGCCGGAAGGCACACTTGGTTTTCAGTTCAGAGGAAAGATCACGGCCGATGATTACAATCTTGTGCTCACTCCGGCGTTGGATCGAGCACTGGAGGAGCACGACCGCATCAAGGCGCTGGCCTGCCTCGGAGACGATTTTCAAGGCTTCAGCCTGGGGGCCGCCTGGGAAGACACCAAAGAGGGATTGCGGCACTGGGACGGTTTTGAGCGGCTGGCTGTGGTCACCGATGTGGCCTGGATGCGGCACGGCCTGCCGGCCATCGCCGTGGCCCTGCCCTACCCCGTGCGGGTGTTCGGCACTGCCGAACCTGAGGAGGCGCGCCGCTGGCTGAGCGAGGCTCTCGGCCTCATTCAGGTGTCCCGTGACGCCGATGTGGTGACGGTGCGGTTGATCGGCTCGCTGGATGCCGGTGCCTACGCCCACGCCGACGAGGAGATCGCGGCGGCTTTCGCCGGCCTCGACGGCGTGCGGCTGCTGCTCGAGTTGAGCGCCTTTGACGGCTGGGCTGGGCTGGCGGCGCTGAGCCGCCACCTGGGGCTGATCCGCGACCATCAGCGGGCGATCCGGCGTGTGGCCCTGGTGGGCAACAAGGTGTGGCAGAAGCTGGCCGAAAAGGCCACCTCCCGCTTCATCACCGCCGAAACCCGCTTCTTCGATTCCACGGATGCCGCCTTGGCGGAGGTGTGGATCCGGCAGTGACCGGCGCAAGCATGAACAGATGTACAGAGCGATGGACGGTTTCGGCCCACCGTTCCATGATTCATTTGTTGGGATTCGGAGGCACCATTTGGCAGATACTCCCCCTGAACATCGATCAGGAGTGCGCTGACGTTTCGGACCCTGCTCCAACAGTCTCGCAGGACATCGTGGCTTTATGGTTGCTCTTTGCAGCCACCCAATGCATCGTTTCAGGTGCCCATGGGTATGGATGAAGCCATTCCGTTGATCACCATGGCCCCAGGTGCCAGCGGCAGCAACTCCGTCCCACAACTTCATCTTTTGCGAATCGATTGATTCGCCCTTGGTTCATCTGATTCACCCGTGTTGAGATCACGCCTGTCCTTGACCCTGGCCTGATCGTCACACCCCAGAGGAGCGAAGCCCGGTGGCCTTGCCATCGGGCTTTCTCATGACTGCTGCTGCAGCGCCCGCAGCACGGGCTCCAGCCTCAGGCGGTTGTAGCGCTGCAGCCACAGGCAGGGCAGGTTGAACAGGGTGGCGAAGCCGAGGCTGATCCACGCACCCAGCGGCGGCAACCACAGGGCCGTGAGCAGCCAGAAGGGCCAGAGCGCCAGGTGCACCAGCTCGGCGCGCCGGGTTTCCGCCACCAGCCGTTGCAGGGTGGCGGCATCCCGCCGTACCAGGGTGTTTTTGCGCACTCCACCCGGCAAGGCGTCGCCGGCATCGGGCAGCAGGGATTTCCAGCGCCGGATTCCCAGCCGGCGCTCGTAGCCCTGGGTCGTTTCCGGCCAGGGTCGCCGCGCGGTCAGCCAGGTGTCACGCTCAAGGGCCGCCAGCGGCAGCCGCTGAGCGAGCCAGCCGATCAGCAGCGACCACAGCAACCAGCCCAACGCACAGGCGAGGGCCGCTAGCGCGTCGGAAAACGCCTGCCTTTCCATTCGATCGTGCCGCGCTCAAGATTCAGGATGGCCAGAAGGAACACCGCCAGGAAGAACAGCACCGGCAGCGGAAAGATCAGGCAGATCCAGCCGAAATCCCCCACCCGCCGGGTGATCACCAGCAGCTGCAGGGCGAACGCCAGGTAGAGCACCAGGTTGGGTGCCAGGGTGGCATCCCCCACCATCGGCCAGCCGAGCAGCGCCGCCGGCAGGCACCAGGCCGCCCAGAACAGACCGGACAGCCACAGCAACACCGCCAGCATCCACAGCCAGCGCACCTCACCGGCGGCGGTGGCGAAGTTCTTGGCGAAGCCCACCACCATGTCGTGGAGGCCGCCGGGGTACATGCGGTATTCGATCAGCCCATCGCCGATGTAGGCGCTCACCGGCAGCCCGGCCTTTTCGTAGAGATGGCCCATGAACCAGTCTTCGACCACCTTGCCTGCCACCGCCTCATGGCCGCCGACCCGGTCGTAGTCGGCGCGGCTGGTGGCCATCGCCGGACCGAACGCCACCCCGCACCCCGGCCCCATCGGCACCGCCATCAACCCCACCAGGTTGAACAGCATCGACAGCTGTTCGTAGGGCTTTTCGGTGCGGTGGAACGGTTGCACCGACACCAGCCCGCCCAGAGCCTGACGGGTGGCCAGGAGCCGCTCCAGAAACTCGGGCCGCGGTTCGGTGTCGGCGTCGAGAAACACCAGGATGTCGCCTGTGCTGGCGCGCACGCCATGGTGCAGGGCCCAGGTTTTGCCGCACCAGCCCTCGGCCAGCGGCGGCGGTTGAATCACCTTCACGCCGGCGGCACGGGCGATGTCTGCCGTTCGATCGCTGGAGTGATCGTCGACCACAATCACCTCCAACCCCTTGAGGCTCTGAGCCTGCAGGGCTGGCAGCAGGTTGGGCAGGGTTCGCTCCTCGTCGCGGGCGGGAATCAGCACGGAAATCGTCTGCTCGCCCTGCAGCCGGCGCTCGGGAAGCCGCGTGAGCCGCTGGCAGAGGGCCCAGCCCAGCAACCAGCGCACCACAAGAGAAATCGCCACCAGGTCCAACGGTCGGCTCCGGCGGTATCTCTCCAAGCTAGGTAGGCCGCCCCATGGTGAGAACAGCGCGGCAGGGTTGACCTGCTTACCAGGCGAGTTCTGGCAGCTCCCGGAACACCTTGCGCACGCCCGCACTCCACTCGCCGCTCAGCTGCTTGAAGTAGCTATCTCCTTCCGCGAAGCGGCGGCGCTGCTGGATCGCCAGGCTGTCCCGCTCGTAGAGCAGCAGGTCGATCGGCATCCCTACCGACAGATTGCTGCGCATGGTGGAGTCGAACGACACCAGCACGCATTTGGCCGCTTCCGCCAGGGTGGTGTCGCGGTCGATCACCCGGTCGATGATCGGTTTGCCGTACTTCGCCTCGCCGGTCTGCAGGAACGGGGTGCCTTCACTGGCCTCGATGAAGTTGCCTTCGGCGTACATGCGGAACAGGCGTGGCGCTTCCCCCTTGATCTGCCCGCCCACCAGGAAGGAGGCATTGAAGCCACCGGCCGCCCCCTTGAGGTAAGGGCCATCGCGCTCTTCGATCGCCCGCACCGCATCGGAAACGAGGCCCATGACGTCGAACATGGTGCGGGCCGTCCACACGTTGGGCGTGCCGTCGTCGGCGTCAGCGCGCTGACGCAGCAGGCTGATCACCGCCTGGGTGCCGGCCAGGCTGCCGGAGCTGAGCAGCACCAGCACCCGATCGCCGCGCCGCTCGAACACCGTCATCTTGCAGAAGCTGGCGAAATCATCAAGGCCTGCATTGGTGCGTGAATCGGAGGCGAACACCATGCCGCTCTCCAACAGCACCGCCACGCAGTAAGTCATGCCGCCCATACCTCGAACGACTCCAGCACCGACGGCCCGAAGCTGGTGGTGAGGGCCACATCCGCCGCATCCCGGCCCCGGGCGATCAGGATCCGCCCGATCCGCGGGGTGTTGTTGCGCGGGTCGAAGACGTGCCAGCCCTGGCCGAGATAGGCCTCGAACCAGGCCGAGAAATCCATGGCGGTATGGGGCGGTGGCACCTCGATGTCACTCAGATAACCGGTGCAGTATCGCGCCGGGATGTTCATGGAGCGGCAGAGGGCTATGGCCAGATGGGCGAAATCACGGCAGACCCCCACGCGGCTTTCGAAGGTCTGCAGGGCCGATTTTGTCGGGCTCGAGCGGTTGTAGTCGAAGCGCACGTGCTGATGCACGAAATCGCAGATCGCCTGCACCCGCCCCCAGCCTTCGGGCGCCTGGCCGAACTGGGACCACGCGAAGTCCGTGAGCAGGTCGCTCTCGCAGAAGCGGCTGGCCAGCAGGAACAGCAAGGCGTGATCCGGCAGTAGCTCCACCGGCTGCTGCTCCAGCCAGGGCAGTACCGGATCCGGCAGGCCGCTGTCGGCCACCAGGCCACGGCCCCGCAGGCGCATGGGCCCGGCGGGGGCCAGCAGCCGGTTGCAGTGGTTCCCGTAGGTGTCCACGTACGACTGGCAGGGCACCTGCGGCGATAACTGCAGCGGGTCCGCTTCCAGCAGATCGCAGGCGCGGGAGTCATGCACCCCCAGGATCACGATCATCGGCGTGGGCCGCTGGCAGCGCAGCAGCAGATCAAACCCCACGCGAATCTGCAGCGGCTGAATCGCTGGCGTCGGTTCCGCTGGGAGTGGTTCCGCTGGCGTCGGGGTGGGGCGTTCAGGTCTTTCCATGTCCCAGCTTAAGAACGTCTGCTCTCAGGGAAGCGGCGGGAATCCCTCTGTCAGCGCATCCAGCAGCACAGCGGCGAGCCGCTCCACCCACTCGCGCTGTCCGGCTTCGCTGGCCAGCAGGTCCTGGCGGATTTCCAGCTCCACATGCGGAATCCGGCGGTGCTCGCCGTGCACGACCACTGTGTAATCGCTGGCGTCGCAGACCGCGTAGGGCTCGTTGTTGCCCACGCACAGCCCCTGCTCCCGCTCCAGCCGCTCACGCACCCGTCCGGCCAGGCGGCCATCGCGGCCGTGCAGCACGCCCACATGCCAGGGACGCACGTCGCCGGCATGCACCGGCGTGAAGCTGTGCAGCGCCACCAGCACGCTGGGCCGGGCCCGTTGCTGGCGGGCCTCCAGCTCGGCGCCGATGCGCCGGTGGTAGGGCTGGAACAGCTCTTCCAGCCGCTGCTGCCGCTCGTCTGCGGAGAGGTCGGCGTTGGCGGGAATGAGGGTGTGCTCGCTGAGGCACACGATCGAATCGGGCGCCTCTGGAGGGCGGTTGGCGTCGATCACCAGCCGTGAGTAGTTGTGCAGGATCAGAAAGGCGTCGAGCCGCGCCGACAGCCCCAGCCCCAGCTGGGCCACCCCCAGATCCCAGGCCACGTGCGTGTCAAGCACGGTGTCGCTGAGGTTGAGGCGGTTCAGACGACGCGGAATGGCACGGCCGGCATGGTCGGCCGTGAGCAGCACCGCCGAGCGGCCGGTGGGGCGAACGACGCGGAACACCGGCGGATCCGCCGCCTCCAGAAGAGGGTTCAGTGGCAAGGTCTGGCCGTCGCCTGGGAATAGATCAGCACGCTGTAGGGCGCCAGCGCCACGGCGGCTGACCAGGGAAGCCCGTCTCTGCTCTGGGCCACTGCTTCCACGTCACCGCAGAGGTGATCATCGAACAGATCGCTGTAGCCCTGCCAGTTGCTGTTGAAGCGCAGCTCCCAGGTGCCTGCTCCAGGGAAGCCCACGGTGTAGTTGTCCTGGAAGCCGTTGAGGAGGTTGACGATCACCACCACATCATCTCCCGCACCACCTTGATCCCAGCGGTGAAACGCGATCACGTTGCGCTCCTCATTCAGGTGAAACACCTGGGTGAACTGCCCACACAGCCCGCGTGACACACCTTCACGGTTGAGACGAAGGCGGATCAGATCCCGGTACATCCGCACAATCCCCCGGAACTCATCACGTTGGTCCCAGTCGACGGGCACCGAATCACGAAACCAGCCCCCCTCCAGAAACTCCTGCCCCTGAAAGAGCATGGGAATGCCCGGCGAGGTCAGCACCAGGGCTGCTGCCATGGTGGAGCGCTTCTGGGCAAACCAACCCGTGGGATCGTCGGGGTTGACATCCTGCGGTACACGTGACTGGCCGTTGGCCACATCATCGTGGGATTCGCTGTAGATCACGCGCTCAAAGGCGTCGTCGTTGTAGCGGTAAAGGATGGCCTCTCGAATGCTGTGCAAGGAACGGCTTTCATCCTGCGTTGTGATCATCGCCTGGCGAATCGCTCGCACGAAACGCGGATCCCACTGCGAACCGAAGCCAGCGCCTCCAGCGCCTACATCCTTGGTGATCCAGGCATTGCTTTCCAGATCTTCGCCGATGGTTAGGAAGCCGGGTTGAAGCTGAGCAGTGGTTTCATTGATGGCCTGCAACAGGCTCCAACCGTCCGGAAGATCTTCGGTGCCCGCATCATCGATGCTTCGGATGAACAGCGTGCTGTCGAGGCGCAGGCCATCGAGGTGGTACTCCGTGATCCACATGCGCACGTTGTCGAGGATGTATTGACGCACTTCCCCGCGGCCGTAATCCGGACGGGTTGCCCCCCAGGGCGTGAGCGCGCGGTGGTCGTTGTAGAAGTAGATGCCTCCTTGATCGTTTTCGCACCAGCCATCAAATCGCCAGAGATCGAGGTCGCTGGGGCCGAAATGGTTGTAAACAACATCAAGGATCACCGCGATGCCAGCCGCATGGGATTCCTTGATGAACTGCTTGAAGCCCAGGGATCCGCCGTAATCCGAATCCACTGCAAAGATGTTGGATGGGTTGTAGCCCCAGGAGCGCATCCCTGCGAACTGGCTCACTGGCATGATCTGAATCGCATTGATGCCAAGCCGCTTCAGGTGCTCCAGCCGAGCTGTGATCGACAAGAATTTGCCTGGGCCGCTGGATTCGTCATTGAAGGTGCCAACATGCAGCTCGTAGATGACGAGCTCGTTCCAGCCGCGCATGGAGAAGCCTTCTTCTCCCCAGTGGAAGCTGGGATCATGAATCACCCCATTCCCTGCGGAGTTGGTCACCTCATGGGCATAGGGATCGATACGGGAAACTGTGTCTTTGCCGGTATCAATGGCATATTTGTATTGATCAGCAATCCCTGCATTCGCCACCTTGGCGTACCAATAGCCTCCCTCCTCCGCTTGCATTGGAGTCACGCGGCTGTCCCAATCGTTGAAGGTGCCGATCACGGCCACCCCCCTGGCATTGGGCGCCCATACGCGGAACGCCACGCCATCCGCGCAAAGAATGGTTCCCATGCCTGTGACGGCTTGCTGCTGCCCCATGACTGGCTCCCGATGTTTCCACTCTTTCACAAGGAAGAGGCTTCAGATCGCTTGCTTTAGCGTTCGAATCGGAACGACAGAATGACTGGTAAGCGAGCTCTTCAGGCGCTGCAATCACGTGCAGTCTGATGCGATGTGCAGCGGATTTACCTCGCTTCAACACGTGGAAAGTGCCATGGCTCTGTCAGCAGCAGTCAGCACACGGAAGGATCAGGAGCAACCATCCGCGGCTCTCACCCGGATCCTGCAACGGCAGGACATCCAGAGCAAGCCTCCGCAGGGAGCACGGAGCAAGGATCAGCAGACATTGCCCATAGCAAGGACCCTTCAGCATCGTCCGCAAAAATGATCCACCGGCATCATTGCCTTCACGCATCAGAAGCCGTATCCCTGTACGCCTCTGAGCATTCACACCGGGAACGGCTCTGCAGAACCCCATCAGATGACCCCTTCAGCAAGCCTTCGCCCGTGATGGGCGCCTGAGCGCCGCTTAGCTTTCCTACGACCGCAGGGGCCACCGGTGAACGCGAATCGTTCCTCACCCTCCATCGCTCCGAGCGAGCACGACCACCACCCCAACCCCAACCAATCCCACGGCCGTTCCCACGGCCACCAGCACGGCCGCAGCCCTGCCGGCGCCTTCAAGTGGAGCGTGCTGCTCAACACCGTGCTGACCAGCCTGCAGCTGGTGATCGGCCTGAGCTTCGGCTCCCTGGCCCTGGTCGGTGACGCCCTGCACAACCTCGGAGACGTGGTGGGTCTGGCGCTCGGTTGGGGGGCGGAGCGGCTGAGTCAGCGGCCGGCGAAAGGACGCTTCACCTTCGGCTATGGCCGCACCACCCACATGGCCTCGCTGGCGAACGGGCTGTTGATCCTGGTGGCCGGTGGCGTGGTGGTGGTGGAAGCCATCGAGCGGTTGTCTGCGCCTGTGGCGCTGCATCCTGCGCCAGTGGCCTGGGCGGCGGCGGCCGGAGTGGTCATCAACCTGCTCTCGGCGCGCCTGTTCGGCCAGCACCATCACCACGACCTCAATCAGCGCGCAGCTGTGCTGCATCTGCTCACCGATGCGGCCGTGTCCGTTGCCGTGCTGGTCAGCACCCTGCTGGTCGGTCTCACCCAGTGGGCCTGGCTGGATCCCCTGACCGCCATCGGGGTCGGCATTGTGGTGATGATCAGCGCCCTTTCTCTGTTGCGTGAGGCGATTGCCGTGAGCCTCGATGCCGCGCCGCGTGGCACCGACCTGGCGGCGATCCGCGCGGCGCTGCTGGAGTTGCCGGATGTGGTCGATGTGCGCGATCTGCACGTCTGGGGGGTCAGCACCTCCCGGCTGGCACTCACGGCCCATCTGGTGCGCCACGACCATGCATCCACCGACGATGGCCGCGCTCTGTTGACAGAAGCCCGCCAGCGGTTACAGGCGTTGGGAATCCGGCAGAGCACGCTGCAGCTGGAAGTCAGCCACGACGACTGCGCCGCGTCCCCTTGAGCTTCTACGCGCAGTCGGTGCTGGCTTGACGACGTCGGACTGTTGCGCGGCCACTTGCCGCCACCGCTGCTTGCGGTAACGCTGAAGCAAATGCAGCGGGCGCCATGAGCTGGAGCGAACTGGAGCGATTGGTGGCCGAAGCGGAGCAGGATCCGGCGCTGCGATCACCGCTGCGTCACTGCCGCTCCCTGAAGGAATTCCTGCTGGTGGCGCGCAAACTTGGCTACGCCGTCACCCGCCACGATCTGCGCCTTGCCCGCGAGGAGCACCGCCGTCAGGCCGACGGTCCGGCCGCCCTGAAGGCCTGAGTCGTTCCAGTCCAGAACAGTTCCAGCCCAGAACAGACCCACCGGCCTCGGCGTTGAGCGCGGTTTTGGCTGCGGATTCGCTCCCTCAGCGCGTGGGCACCCATGAGAACGTCCGGCAGGATCAAGCGTGGTGGGGAGAAGCCGCATGGAATGCATCCCGGCAGCAGCGCCCGAGCGGCTCCTGTTTCTCCCCGGAGCCTCCGGCAACATCTGCTTCTGGCATCCCGTCGCTGAACGGTTGAGCGCGGCTGGCCTGCCGCACCGCCACCTGGGCTGGCCAGGCTTCGGCGGCACGCCCCGCGACCCCGCCATCAACGGCTGGTCGGATCTGCTGCAACGGGTGCTGGCCCAGCTGGATGGTCCCTGCGCGCTGATCGCCCAATCCATGGGCGGGGTGCTGGCAGTTCAGGCCGCCTTGCAGCGGCCTCGCCAAGTGACCCATCTGGTGCTCGCTGCCACCTCCGGCGGCCTGCCGATGGCCCGCCATGGCGCACTCGATTGGCGTCCGGGCTTCCGCGCCAGCCACCCCGACCTGCCGGCCTGGTTCAGCGAGGCTGCGGTTGACCTCACCGGCCAGCTGCCCAAGCTGCGCCTGCCCGTGCTGCTGCTCTGGGGCGATGCCGATCCGATCAGTCCCGTGGGTGTGGGCGAGGCGCTGGCGCAGGCGATCCCCCGCAGCCGCTTGCAGGTGATCCCCGGGGGCGATCACGATCTGGCGATGACCCACGCCGCGCTCGTGGCTGCGTTGATCGCCGACCACCTGCAGCTCCAGCCATGAGCAAATCCACCACCACCTACTGGAATCCCTTGTTGCCGGCGGAGCAGCACCGCTGGCGCTGGATCGAAGGACTGGAAGGCCAGGTGCAGGAGCTGATCCTCAGCCACGACCCCAGCAGCGGCGAGATCACCCGCCTCACCCGCTTTCTGCCGGGAGCCGACACCACCCCCTTCGGCGCCAAGGCCCACACGTTTCCAGAGGAGATCTTCATCGTGAGTGGCCGCCTTCACGACGCCGCCTTCGGGATCTGGCTGGAGGCGGGCCATTACGCCAGCCGTCCTCCGGGGGAACTGCACGGCCCCTTCCGCAGTGATGAGGGGTGCGTGGTGCTGGATCTGTCCTTTCCGCAGCGCAACGAGGAAGCGCACCATCTTCCTTGTTCAGGTTCTGTGGATTCGCCGCGTCCATCGGCTTCGGACCGGAACCTTCCCACAGCCGCACCGTGATCCATTCGATCGGATGCTGGTGACCCCAGCAGAGACTGAGCGGCTGATGCTGCTCACGGCCAATCCCGCCCTGGCGGACTTTCCCTACCCATCCCGACCTGACGGCCTTCCCTTCCCTCCGGCGACGCCGCGCCGCACGATCACCCCCTGACACATCTGCGCTACGAGCACTCCTTCGCGACTGCCGAGACTTATCCCCTCGTCCCTGACACGAACACTCTGGCGTTCGCGACGCGACACCAACGACTGAACGTCAAGAACAAAGTCAAAAGCCAGAGCCAATGGAGGTGGAGGTGGGGAAGCCCGATTGATCGACGCCGCCGAACGCCACCCTGCCAATCGTGGTGACACCAATCCTGGCGGCGGACATCGTGATCCTGACTGATCGTCCCGCTGGCGCCCTGGATGACGCCCATCGTGACGCTGGCTGATCGTCACCCTGACGAATTGCTGCTCAGATCAATGGTGAGCCTGAATAGTCGTCAGAGATAAAGAGGTGCCGCCGAAATTGCGGCGAGTGAAACGAGAAGAGAAAGCCGGTGATCGGACTTGAACCGACGACCTACTGATTACGAATCAGTTGCTCTACCACTGAGCTACACCGGCAATCCATGGAAACTAGCATCGAGCCCTACCCCAGCGCCTGCCGATGCCACCCACCCCGCCCAGGCCGCTCGATCCCGAACTGCGGGCCCGATTGCTGGAGGAAGCACGCACGCCCTGGCGCGGGCTGCGCCGAGGCCTGTGGTTTGCCTTCAGCGCATCTGCGGCGATCGGCCTGGCCACCATGGCGATGCGGGTCTCGGCGGGGGGAGAGCTGGCCTCAGGAGACCTGATCATCCAGAGCGGAGCCCTGCTCCTCTTCGGCGTGCTGCTCTGGCGCGATCGCTGAGTCCACCTCGCTGGCCGTGATGGAAGTGGTGGTGGGTGAGGAGCTGGAGCTGGTGGCTGGAGCAGGAATAACGAGGGGCTGAGCGGGCAGCAGCTCGGCCAGCAGCAGGGGCTCGGGCAGCAGCAGCGGCAGACCCAGGCAGAGGCGCTCCCTGGCGGTGGCCTCCAGGCTGAGGCCACCTGGCGCCGCACATGCAACCAGCGCTTCTGGCCGGCTCAGCAGCCAGGCGGATTGACACAGCTGCTGCCACTGCCACAGGCAGACGGCCAGCAGGGGGATCGTGAGCAGCAGCGTCACCAGCCTGGAGCTGCCCGCCAGTGGTGACACGGCCATGGCCAGCCCGGCGCGATCGTCCATCAGCCATACCAGTGCCAGCAGCAACACCGTGCCGGCCGCCCCCACCACCTTCACTGCCAGGGGTGCCTGCAAGGCACTCAGGCGCCGCTGCAACTCCCGCCGCCCTTGCAGGGGGATCTGCACCACCAGCACCGACCACACATCGGGTGGCTGGCGCCAGAACAGCACCGCCGGCAGCAACGCTCCCAGCGACCAGCAAAGCAGCCTCTCCAGGCCGGGTAGCGGGCCTGGGTCAGCCCCGGCGAGCAACAGGAAGGCCAGCAGCAATTCGGCGGGAAGTGCTGCCAGGCCAAGCAGTTGAATCCACAGCAGAGGCTCGCTGCGGGGGTTCATGGTCAGTTGGTGCTGAGGGTGCGGCGCTGGGTGACGAGCTTGTAAGCCTCCACCCGATCGCCGTCCTGCCAGTTGGCGAATCGATCACAGCCGATGCCGCATTCGAAGCCGGTGGCCACGTCCTTGACGTCGTCCTTGTTGCGACGCAGGGAGTCGAGGTCGCCCTCGAACACGATCTGCTTGCCGCGGTGGACGCGCACCTTGCAGTTGCGTTGCAGCTTGCCGTTGGTGACATAGCAACCCGCGACGGCGCTCTTGCCGATGCTGAACACCGCGCGCACCTCCGCTTCGCCGAGTGTTTCCTCCACCATCTCCGGCTCCAGAAGACCTTCCATGGCCAGCTGGATGTCCTCGAGCAGCTTATAGATCACGTCGTAGTCGCGCACATCGACGCCGGTGGCATCGGCGGCGCGCTTGGCGCCTGGTGCCATCGAGGTGTTGAAGCCCACGATCACCGCACCGGAGGCGGCAGCGAGGTCCACGTCGGTTTCGGTGATCTCGCCCGGTGCCGAGAGCAGCACCCGCACCTGTACCTCGCCCTGGGGCAGCTGTTCGAGCGATCCGAGAATCGCCTCCACACTGCCCTGGACATCGGCCTTGAGGATCAAGTTGAGCTCCTTGAGGTCGCCCTCGCTCGCCTGACCCGACATGGAGGCCAGCGACACCCGCCGTGAGGCCATCTGCTGGGCCAGCCGGGTGGCGCGGGCCTCGGTGGCCCGTTCCCCCACCACCGAGCGGGCTGTCTTCTCATCGGGGTAGACCTCGAACTCGTCACCGGCGGTGGGCACTTCGCTGAAGCCGAGGGCTTCAACGGCCGAGGACGGACCCGCCGTCTTCACCCGCTTGCCGGTGTCGTCGACCATGGCGCGCACCTTGCCGAGCACGGGGCCGGCGGCCACCACGTCGCCGGCACGGAGGGTGCCGTTCTGGATCAGCAGGGTGGCCACCGGGCCCTTGGCCTTGTCGAGGTGGGCTTCGATCACGGTGCCCTTGGCCATGCGGTCAGGGTTGGCCTGGAGGTCTTCGACCTCCGACACCAGCAGGATCATCTCCAGCAACTTGTCGATGTTCTCCCGCTTGATGGCGCTCACCGGCACCATCACCGTGTCGCCGCCCCAGTCTTCGGCCACCAGTTGCTGGGCGGAGAGCTCCTGCTTGACGCGGTCGGGCTGGGCGCCTTCCTTGTCGATCTTGTTGATCGCCACCACGATCGGCACCTCGGCGGCGCGGGCGTGGCTGATCGCCTCGAGGGTCTGGGGGCGCACGCCGTCATCGGCAGCCACCACCAGCACGGCCACGTCGGTGACCTTGGTGCCGCGGGCACGCATGGCGGTGAACGCCTCGTGGCCCGGGGTATCGAGGAAGGTGATGCGGCGCTCTTCGCCGGCGTGGGGAATCGTGACCTGATAGGCGCCGATGTGCTGGGTGATCCCACCGGCTTCTCCAGCGGCCACGCGGGTCTTGCGGATGGCGTCGAGCAGGCTGGTTTTGCCGTGGTCGACGTGGCCCATCACGGTGACCACGGGTGGTCGGCGGATCAGATGCTGGAGATCGCTCTCCTCGATCATGTCCACCGTCTTCTTGGCGGCTTCCTGGACGTCGTCTTCGAGCACGGGAACGCCGAACTCCTCAGACACCGTTTCGATCGTGGAGAGATCGAGGGTCTGGGTGACCGTGGCGATGATGCCCTTGAAGAAGAGCGACTTGATGATCTCGGAGCTCTCCACCCCGAGGCGGTCGGCGAGCTCCTGCACCGTGAGGTTGCCCTCGGGCACGATCAGCATTTCCGGCCGGGTGGCCTTGGCCTCGCGGGCGGCGCGCAGTTCCATGGCCCGGCGCCGCTGGCGCTGGCGGGTGGTTTCCTTCTTGCGCTTGCGCATCGCCACCACCGGCTTGGCCGCCGGGGCGCTCTGGCGGGTGCGTGGTTTGGCAGGGCGGGCCAGACTGGCCTGAAGCACCTGGGCTTCGTGCTCGCCGGCGAATCCGCCGGTTTCAGCGGTGAGCGCATCATCGTTTTCGCCGATGATGTGCACCTTCTGGCGCAGCTTCTGCGGCGACTTGCTGCGCAGTGCTTCGAGCTTGGCGCTGTCGTCCCATTCCGGGCGACGGGCCTTCCCGGCCGGCTGGGGCGTGCGGAATCCCGGGCGCCGCGGCGCGGCCGGTGGAGTGGCCGTGGGCCGTGGGCCGGCATCGGCAGGGCTGGCGATCTCGCCGCGTTCAGGCCGGCGCGGGGGCGGGGCAGTGGGGCGGGTGCCGGGTTTCTGCAGCTGCATGAGCTCGCCGGGCGCCACCGGCTTGCGCATGCCCTGAGGCATGCCGCCGGCCCGGATCGGCGGGCCCGGCTTGCCGGGAGCACCAGGACCGGCAGCGTCGCGGCGGATCGGCTTGCCCACCAGCTCCAAGGGGCTGCGGGCCTGCACCGGCCGGGGGCTCGGCGCTGGAGTGCGCTGCGGGGCGCCGGCCGGGCGCTGGCTGAGGGCTGGCCGCCCCGAAGGCGGAGCCGGCCGGTTGCTTGTGCCGGCGGAGGGCTGGGCGCGGCCGGGCGTGGTTGGGGCTGACCGGGTGCCACCCGTCCGATCACCTGGGGTTTGCCGCCACCGTCGGCGCGGGTCGGCACGCTGGGGCGCTGGGGCGGCGCCGGACGGCTCGACGGGGCATTGCCGCGGGGCACGGGCACGGGCCGGGGGCTGGTGCTGGGCCGGGGGCTGGTGGCGGGTGCGGCGACCGGACGGGGGCTGGTGGGCGTGCTGGCCGCAGGCGCTTCGGGTTTGCGTGCCGGCATGGCCGGGGCCTTGCTCACCGGGGTGGCAGGGCGCGCGGGAGGGGCCACCGGCCGTGAGGGTGCCGGCTTGGCGGCAGCCGAAGGTGCGGCAGCCGAAGGGGGCGCGGCAGGGGGCCGGGAGGGAGGCGATGTGCCGGCGGCCGGCGCACGTGTGGGCAGCGGCGCCGTGGGCCTGGCTGGTGGCGGAGTGGTGGAGGGGGGCTTCTGAGCCGCAGGCTGCGCGGCAGATTGCACCAGAACAGGTTTCACCGGCGCTGGCGGGGAAACCGCAGGGCGGGCCGGCTGGGCAACGATGACCGGAGGAGCTGGCGGCCGGGCCGGGGGGGGTTCAGGTGCGGCAACAGATGAGGCGGCCGCGGTGGCCGGCGGCGTTACAGGAGCCGCTTTCTTCACGGCCAGGATCGCTTTGCCAGGCTCCGCCAGCGGCGGTGTCGCGGGCTTCGGGGCGGTCATGGAGGGCGGCGTGGGTCGGGAGATGCCGCTGCCGTTGGGGCGGATCAGCTTCCGGATGCGGGCAGCTTCGTCATCGCTGATCGAGCTGCTGTGGCTGCGGGCGGCAATGGACAGCTTTTCGGCAGCGTCGAGCACGTCCTTGTTGTCCAGGCCCAGGTCCTTGGACAACTCATAGATTCTCACTTTGCCGCTGCTGGTCATTCAGGTCTCCGATCGGTCGGGGCCGCAGGTGCCGCCGGGCCCCACACGCGGTGCAGCCATCAATCATCTTGCCTCAGAGGCTGCTGCCGGAGAGCGGTTCAGCCGCTGTTCAAGCGCGGCATAGGTGGATTCCGCCACCGCGCAGCGCAGGGCGCGTTGCAGCCGCTTTCGCCGCTTCGCCTCGTCAAAGCAGGCCCGGGTGGGGCACAGATAGGCCGAGCGGCCCATGCCTTGATCCAGGGCGATGCCGCCACCCGCCAGGCGGATAACCCGCAGGAACTGGTCCCGGTCGGCGAGCAGGCGGCAGCTCACACAAAGCCGCAGGGTGGGGGAGGTCGCCATCGGGTGACCCTCAGCCGTTGAGCGGCTCAGCTTCCGCATCGGGTTCGCCTTCGGGCTCCAGGTCAGCTGCCGCTTCCGCGTCGGCCTCTGTTTCAGCGTCTTCCCCAGGCTCGGCTTCACCTTCATAGACAGGCTCTTCGTCTTCTTCCTGGAGGTCGAGCTCGTCTTCGGGCAGGGGATAGAGCTCCCGCAGGCGCGCATCCTCCTCCGCGCGGTTGGCCTGCTCCACCGCCAGGCGGGCTTCCGCCTCGGCCTGCTGGCGCTCGTCTTCCTCGCGCAGGGCGATCAGCTCGGCGGCGCGGGCGTCCTCGCTCACCTGGTCGTATTCGGCCGCGTTCTTGATGTCGATCTTCCAGCCGGTGAGGCGTGCGGCGAGGCGCACGTTCTGGCCTTCCCGGCCGATCGCCAGGCTGAGCATGTCCTGCGGCACAAGCACGTGGGCGTGATGCCCTTCCGGATCCACCAGCCGCACCATCTCCACCCGTGCCGGGCTGAGCGAATTGGCGATGTACTGGGCCGGATCGGGAGACCAGCGGATCACGTCGATCTTCTCGCCCCGCAGCTCGTTCACCACCTGCTGAATGCGGGAGCCGCGGGCACCGATGCAGGCCCCCACGGGGTCCACTTCGCGCTCCACGCTGTCCACTGCCACCTTGGTGCGTGGCCCCACGGCCCGTGACGGGGGGTTGGCTTCCCGCGCCACCGCCACGATGCGCACGGAACCTTCCTGGATTTCCGGTACTTCGTTTTCGAAGAGGTACACCACAAGGCCGGCGTTCGCCCGGGAGACGAACAGCTGCGGCCCGCGGCGCGCCACCTCGCTCACCTCCTTGAGGAACACCTTGAAGGTGGCATTGGCGCGGTAGTTGTCGTTGGGAAGCTGGTCGCGACGAGGCAGCTCCGCCTCCACCTCCGGCCGGCCAAGCCCGGAGCTCACCGCCATGATCACCGACTGGCGCTCGAAGCGGATCACCCGGGCGGTGAGCACGGGATCCTCCAGATCGGCGAACTCCTCCTGGATCATGCGGCGCTGCTGGTCGCGCAGTTTCTGGGCCAGCACCTGCTTGGTGGTGGAGGCGGCCATGCGGCCGAAATCGTCCTTCTCGGGGGTGACATCGAGCACCACGGTGTCGCCGATCTGGGCGTCTTCCGCCACCTGCTGCACCTCGGCGAGGGCGATCTGGTGGTCTTCGCTCTCCACCTCCTCGACGATGATCTTGCTGGCGAGCACGCGGTAGCCCTCCTCATCAAGATCGAGGGCCACATCGAAATTGCTGAAGTAGTCCTCCTCGAACGGGTCCTCGCTGATGCCGAGATAGAGGGTGCGGCGGTAACGCTCGTAGCCCTTCAGCAGCGCCTCGCGCAGGGCCGCTTCCACCACCTGGGTGGGCAGCTTCTTCTCATCGCTGATGTCCTCGATCAGGTTCTGCAGACCGGGGAGAAGAACGAGCGCCATGGGATGGGAAGAGGGGTTGGAACAACAATCGGGTTGGGAAGCGGCGCGCCGCTCAGGCTGCGGGCGGAGTCACTCGCTCGGCCGGGTGAGGCTGACGGTCAGCACGTCTTGGCGGGGAATCCGCTGGCGGCGGCCACGGACGTTGAGGTGCAGGAAGGCGTCGTCGCGCTCCAGCAACAGCCCGGCACGGGTGCATTCAGCTCCGCTGGAATCCCGGAACCGCACCTCGATCGGGAAACCCCGAAAGCTGTGGAAGTCACGGTCTTCAACCAGCGTGTCGTTGAGACCAGGACTGCTGATTTCGAGAACATAGGCCTCGCTCAGCAGCTCTTCGGCCTCCATCGCCTCAGCCAGGGCACCACTGAATGCGGCGCAATCGTCGAGGGTCACATCGCCGCCATCACCAGTGCGGATCTGCACCAGAACGATGCAGGGATGGCGATGGGTCTGGATCTGCGCCTCCACCACGCGAAATCCGGTTGTGTCAGCCACCCGGCGCGCGAGGGATTCCAGTGCGGGAAGAAGGGGGTGGGGCACCGGGCCGGGTCAGGAGCAGTGGAGCGAGCCCGACCGGCTCCTGCAGAGAACTGCCCCGGACGCTGGAGCAAGCTCGTGCGCCTGGGTATGCCCGCCGGGCACTTCGTCATCCTAGAGGTCGGTGCTCCAGCACCGCCCAGCGGCCAGGCGACGCCTCACTCCGTGGTGCCCAGGCTGGTGCTCGGGGCGCCGCCGAACAGGCCGAGGCTGGGGGCCTCCCCGTAAAAGTCGTCCACCCCTGCTTCACCGCGCAGGGCCGCGTCCTGGTTGATGCAGCGCTGCGGCTCCTTCACGTATTGGCAGACCCTCGCCCAGAGCTTGGCGCGGGTGCCGGGAGCGCCCTGGCTGAAGAGCACCTGGTCATTGCCACCGACCATCCCCTGGATCTCCACCTGACAAAGTGCGCAGCGCACGCGGGTGCCGGGGGGGATCGAAGCCATGGCATGGCGGCGGTTGGAGGCAACTTAGGCTGCTATCTGCGGGCCCGGGCCCCACTGTTGCGACGTCGAAAAGGTGCGACGTCAAAAAGTTCCCGTTGCCAGCTGTGCGCCTCCTTCAGCTCAGTGACCCCCATCTGCTCGCCGATCCGCACGGCTGGCTTCATGGCTTTCAGCCGAACGCGTCGCTGGCCAGTGCGCTGGAGCAGGCCCTTGCGCCGGGCGAAGCTCCCTTCGATCTGCTGCTGATCAGCGGCGACCTCTGCCAGGACGAGTCGTGGGGTGGCTATGTGCGGTTGGGCCAGCTGCTGAGCGCCCGGGGCTGGCCGGTGGCGCTGCTGCCCGGCAACCACGACCACCCGGCCCTGTTGCGGGCAGCGTTGGGCCGGCAGGCCGTGATCGCACCGGCCGCCGTCGATCTGGGTGAATGGCGGCTGCTGATGATTGACACCCACCTGGCTGGCCGCGTCGATGGTGGGCTCGGCCCGGATCAGCTGCGCTGGCTGCAAGCGCAACTGCAAGCGGCCGACCGCCCCCTGCTGGTGGCCCTGCACCATCCGCCGGTGCCCATCGGCCACGGCGTCATGGATGGGATCGCCCTGCGGCACCCTGCTGCCCTGCTTGAGCTGCTGGCGGCCTGCCCCTGGCTCAGGGCGGTCACCTTCGGGCACATCCATCAGCACTGGCGGGGGGTGCTGCCCGGCCGGCCCGACGTGCAGCTGCTGGGGTGTCCTTCCACCCACCGCCAGTTTGAGGCGGTGCAGGCCTGCCCGCTGGGCCGTGCCTGCGATCCCGGCGGGCGCGTCTGGGAGCTGGCCCCGGACGGCCGCTGGCAGCAGCAACTGCGGCGCTGGCCTGCCGCCGCCGCCCCCGGCTCGGCGCCAGCGAGTGAAGCGTCACCCCCCTAGCGTCAGTGGCCTCACGTCTCGGGCCCGTGTCCTCCGACTCCAGCGTGCTCCGTACCCTGTGGCTGCGCCTGTTGGCCTTGCCGCTGGCCTTGCTGCTGATCACGGCGGGCCCGGGATCCGCCCTGGCCGTCGCCCCCCCCTCAGCGGCGGCGCCAGCGGCCACCGTCCCGGTCCCAGCTACGTCCAACACGGCTGCAGCCAGCACAGCCGGAGCCGATACGGCCGCGCCTCCCAGTGCCCCGTCCCCAGCGGCTGCGATGGTTCCACCCCACAGCTTCGTGTCGCAGGCCGCCCGGCGGGTGGGGGAATCGGTGGTGCGGATCGACACCGAGCGCAGTGTGGCGCGCCAGGCCTTCGACCCCGCCTTGCTCGATCCATTGCTGCGTGATCTCTTCGGTGACCCCTCCAGCAGCACCCGGGAGCGGGGTCAGGGCTCCGGCGTGGTGATCGATGCCTCCGGGTTGGTGCTCACCAACGCCCATGTGGTGGATCGGGCCGATCTGGTGGAGGTCACCCTCGCTGACGGCCGCCAGCTGGATGGCCGGGTGGTGGGCGCCGATCCGGTCACCGACCTGGCGGTGGTGCGCATCGACGCCTCGCCCGATCTGGTTGCCGCTCCCCTTGGTGATTCCGAGGCCCTGGAAGTGGGTGACTGGGCCATCGCCCTGGGCAGCCCCTACGGACTGGAGCGCACGGTCACACTCGGCATCGTCAGCAGCCTGCACCGCAACATCACCAGCCTTGGCTTCGCCGACAAGCGGCTTGATCTGATCCAGACCGACGCCGCCATCAATCCCGGCAATTCCGGGGGGCCACTGATCAATGCCAGCGGAGAGGTGATCGGCATCAATACCTTGGTGCGCTCCGGTCCCGGTGCGGGTCTGGGCTTCGCCATCCCGATCAACCTGGCCCGGCGGGTGTCCGACCAGCTGCGCACCGGTGGCCAGGTGGTGCATCCCTACCTGGGCCTCCAGCTGGTGCCGCTCACTGCCCGCCGCGCCCGTGACAACAACCGTGATCCCGATGCGATTCTCCAGCTGCCGGAGCGCGATGGCGCGTTGGTGCAGCGTGTGCTGCCCGACAGCCCGGCCGAAACCGCCGGCCTGCGCCGCGGCGACCTGGTGGTGGCGGCGGCCGATCGGCCGGTGCGGGATCCAGCCAGCCTGCTGGAGCAGGTGGAGGCTTCCAAGGTCGGAGAAAGCCTGCCGCTGAAAGTGGTGCGTGGTGCCCGCGAACTGCAGCTCTCGATCCGTCCCGGCGCCCTGCCCCACCCCGCCTGAGCCTGGCAGCGCCCTTGCTACGGTCACGGCCTTTGGCGCGCCTTCGATGTCAGATCTGCAGGACCGCATGAAGCAGGCGGTGGCTGCTGCGGCCGTTGACCAGATCCGGGATGGCATGGTGCTGGGTCTGGGCTCAGGCTCCACGGCTGCCTTGATGATCAAGGAGCTGGGCGCCAAGCTCAGCCGGGGTGAACTCACCGACATCGTGGGCGTGACCACGTCGTTTCAAGGCGAAGTGCTGGCTGCGGAGCTCGGCATCCCGCTGCAGAGCCTCAACGCGGTGGAGCGGATCGACCTGGCGATCGACGGTGCCGATGAAGTCGACCCCAACTTCCAGCTGATCAAGGGCGGCGGTGCCTGCCATGTGCAGGAAAAGCTGGTGGCGCGCCGTGCCCAGCGCTTCGTTGTGGTGGTGGATTCCACCAAGCTCGTGGAACGGCTCAATCTGGGTTTTCTTCTGCCGGTGGAGGTGCTGCCCGCCGCCTGGCGTCAGGTGAAGTCGGAGCTGGAGGTGATCGGCGCGGAGGTGGAGCTGCGCATGGCCGTGCGCAAGGCCGGCCCGGTGGTGACCGACCAGGGCAATCTCGTGCTCGACCTGAAGTTCCCCGGCGGGATCGGCGACCCGGTTTCGCTGGAGCAGGAGATCAACAACATCCCCGGCGTGCTTGAAAACGGTCTGTTCGTCAACCTGGCCGACCAGGTGCTGGTGGGTCAGATCACCGATGGCGTGCCCGAGGTGAAAGACCTGCCGAAGCGCTGACCGGCGTCAGCGGTTGTGGCGGTGTGACAAGAGCGGTTGCGGCGGGCTTCAGTTCAGCCGCAGCCGCACCGATTCCGCATGGCTGTGCAGGCCTTCACTGTCCGCCAGGGCGATCACGGCGGGGCCGGTGGCCTCCAGGGCCTGGCGGTTGAACTGGATCAGGCTGGTGTGGCGGAGAAAGGTTTCCACGCTGAGGGCGCCGGCGAAGCGGGCCGTGCCTGAAGTGGGCAGGGTGTGGTTGGGGCCGGCCAGGTAGTCGCCCACCGCCTCAGGGCTCCAGGGGCCGAGGAAGATCGCTCCGGCATGACGGATGTGGTCGGCCAGTGGGGCTGGCCGCTCCACCAGCAGCTCAAGGTGTTCCGGAGCGAAGCGGTCGCTGAGCCGAGCCGCCTCTTCCAGCGATGCGCAGATGCCGATCAGCCCCCAGTCGCGCAGGGCGGTGGCCGCCAGTTCCGCCCGGGGGTGGTTGCGCAACTGGGCTTCCACCTCATGCTGCACGGCCTTGGCCACGGCGGCACTGGTGGTAAGCAGGATTGCCGCCGCCATCGGGTCGTGCTCCGCCTGCGCCAGCAGATCGGCCGCCACATGGGTGGGATTGGCGCTCTGGTCGGCGATCACCAGGACCTCGCTCGGGCCGGCGAGGGAATCGATCGCCACCCGGCCGTACACCGCTTTCTTGGCCAGGGTCACGTAAAGGTTGCCCGGGCCGGTGATCACATCCACGCGCGGGATCGAATCCGTGCCGTAGGCGAGCGCCCCGATCGCCTGGGCCCCTCCGACGCGGTAGATCTCACGGATGCCGGCCAGGTGGGCCGCTGCCAGCACGATCGGGTTGGGCCAGCCGTCGGGACCCGGTGGGGTCACCATCACCAGGCGCTGAACGCCCGCCACAGTGGCGGGGACCGCATTCATCAGCACGGTGCTGGGGTAAGAGGCCCGGCCGCCAGGCACATACAGCCCGGCCCGATCCACCGGGCTCCAGCGCCGGCCCAGGCGCTCGCCATGCACGCCGCTGACGCTGATGTCGCGGGGCAGCTGGCGCTGGTGGAAATCGAGGATGCGGCGATGGGCCAGCTCCAGGGCACTGCGCAGGTCTGCGGGGCAGGTGCGCCAGGCTTCGGCGAGCGTTTCCGCCGGAATGCGCAGGGGGTCGGGCCGCACACCATCGAAGCGTTCGGTGAGATCCAGCAGCGCTTGATCCCCTTCCAGGCGCACCCGCTCGAGGATCGCGTCCACCTGCCGTGCGGCCTCGCTCATCTCGGCGCTGCCGGTGCGCTGGGCGATCTCCTCCAGCCGGCTGCCGATCGCCTCCGGTTCCTGGAGCACCTGCATCGCCAGAGCTGCTGGTGCGTTGGTCACCGGGGGCCTCGTGCGTGTCGGTTGAGGCTAGATCCCCGCCCCTGGGCAGGTCGGCAGGGTTGAAGGTAGGATCAGCGACTGCCGATTCAGCGCCGAACCCGCCTGTGGCCAATAACAAATCCTCGAAGAAGCGCATCCTGGTTGCCGAGCGCAACTGGCTGAAGAACCGCTCCTATAAGTCGGCTGTGCGCACGCTCATGAAGCGCTGCCTCACCGCCGTCTCCAGCTACGAGCAGCAGCCTGGCGATGAGGCCAAGGAAGCGGTTCGCAGCTCCATGAATGCGGCCTTCAGTAAGATCGACAAGGCCGTCAAGCGCGGCGTTCTTCACCGCAACACCGGCGCCAACCAGAAGTCCCGGCTCAGCCACGCCGTGAAACAGGCGATCGAGCCGGCGACAGCCCCGAAGGCCTGATCGCCCGCCGGGGTTTCTCTCCTTTGTCCATCAGCGCAGCTCACTGCCTGAGCTTGCAGGCACTGCAGCCCCGGCAGATGTCCTACAGGTGCCACCCCCTCCTCCAAGCTGCCCTCCCCTGCAGGGCTCCTTGCAGTCCAGGGCACTACCTCGTCTCCACCTCTCTGTCCGGTCTACGCCGCTGCCCTTCCACGCCGCCGTCATGACAGGCCAGTCCGCGCCAGCACTGACCACGCCAGCACTGATCGACAGCCACTGCCATCTGGTGTTTCGCAACTTCGAGCACGATCTCGAGGAAGTGATTCAGCGTTGGCGCCAGGCCGGGGTGGTCTCCGTGCTTCACGCCTGCGTCGAACCTGCCGAGATTCCGGCGATTCGCGCCCTTGCCGATCGCATCCCTGAGCTGCGCTACTCCGTGGGGGTTCATCCGCTCGACACCGAGCATTGGCAGGACGACACCCCCGCGGTGCTGCGCGCTGCCGCTCAGGCCGATGGGCGGGTGGTGGCGATCGGGGAGCTGGGCCTTGACAGCTTCCGCGCCACCAATCTTCAGGTGCAGCTTGACATCCTGCGTCCGCAGCTGGACCTGGCCGTGGAGCTGGATCTCCCGGTGATCATCCACTGCCGCGATGCGGCCGAACCCATGTTGGCCGAGCTGCGAGCCCGGCAGAGCGAAGGACGCTGCCCCCGCGGGGTGATGCACTGCTGGGGCGGAACCCCTGAAGAAATGGAAGGTTTTCTGGAGCTGGGGCTGCTGATCAGCTTCAGCGGCACCGTCACCTTCGCCAAAGCCGAAGCCACCCACGCCTGTGCCCGCCAGGTGCCGGCCGACCGCTATCTGGTGGAAACCGATTGCCCGTTCCTCGCACCGGTCCCCCGTCGGGGCAAGCGCAATGAACCCTCCTTTGTGGCCTCAGTGGCCGAGCGGATGGCTGTGTTGCGCGGGGAAACCCTCACAGAAGTGGCGGCTTGCAGCACCGCCAATGCGGTAGGTCTTTTTCGACTTCCTGTGACATCCATTCCTCAATGTGTATGATGTTTTATTGGTCTGGCAGAGCGAGCGCTCCATTGTCGACGTCAGCAGTCTTGAACCGAGCTCCATAGGCCGGATTCAGGCGGGCCGCCCCTTCCGGCCCCACCCGCCTGATCCGCCCGTTTCCAGCGCGCAGGCGGCTCATTCCCCCTTGTCTTGAGCCCCCCAGGGCATTTCAAGCCGCTGACGCCCCCGTTCCAGGTCACTCCTCCCCCTCCGTACTGCAGGTCCCCGCATGAGCAGCGCGATCCAGGTCGCCAAGACCGCCACTTACCTGCCCGATCTCGTGGAGGTACAGAGGGCGAGCTTCAAATGGTTCCTGGAGAAAGGGCTGATCGAGGAGCTCGACAGCTTCTCCCCGATCACCGACTACACGGGAAAGCTTGAGCTGCATTTCGTCGGCGATCAATACCGGCTGAAGCGCCCCCGCCACGATGTGGAAGACGCCAAGCGTCGTGACGCCACGTTCGCCTCGCAGATGTATGTCACCTGCAGGCTGGTCAACAAGGAAACCGGTGAGATCAAGGAGCAGGAGGTCTTCATCGGTGAGCTGCCGCTGATGACCGAGCGCGGCACCTTCATCATCAACGGCGCTGAGCGCGTGATCGTCAACCAGATCGTGCGCAGCCCCGGCGTCTACTTCAAGGAAGAGCCCGACCCCAAGACCGGTCGCAAGACCTACAACGCCAGTGTCATCCCCAACCGCGGTGCCTGGCTGAAGTTTGAAACCGATAAGAACGAGCTCATGCACGTCCGGGTCGACAAGACCCGCAAGATCAACGCTCACGTGCTGATGCGGGCCATGGGCCTCTCAGACGTCGACGTGCTCGACAAACTGCGGCACCCCGACTATTACCGCAAGACGATCGAAACAGCCACCAACGTCGAGCTGATCACCTCCCAGGATCAGGCTCTGCTGGAGCTCTACAAGAAGCTGCGTCCAGGCGAGCCCCCGTCGGTAAGCGGTGGCCAGCAGTTGCTGGATTCCCGCTTCTTCGATGCCAAGCGCTACGACCTCGGCCGGGTCGGCCGTTACAAGATCAACAAGAAGCTCCGGCTCACGGTTCCCGACGAAACCCGGGTGCTCACCAAGGAGGAGTTGCTCTCCACCCTTGACTACCTGATCGGCCTGCAGCTCGGACAGCCCGGCTACGAAGTCGACGACATCGATCACCTCGGCAATCGCCGTGTCCGCTCGGTGGGCGAGCTGCTCCAGAACCAGGTGCGCGTCGGCCTCAACCGGCTGGAGCGGATCATCAAGGAGCGCATGACCGTCGGTGAGACCGAGTCGCTCACCCCGGCTCAGCTGGTGAACCCCAAGCCCCTGGTGGCGGCGATCAAGGAGTTCTTCGGCTCCAGCCAGCTCAGCCAGTTCATGGACCAGACCAATCCTCTGGCCGAGCTCACCCACAAACGCCGCATCAGCGCCCTCGGCCCTGGGGGCCTCACGCGGGAGCGCGCCGGCTTCGCCGTGCGTGACATTCACCCCTCCCACTACGGCCGCATCTGCCCGATCGAGACGCCGGAAGGGCCGAACGCCGGTCTGATCGGCTCGCTCGCCACCCACGCGCGGGTTAACGAATACGGCTTCATCGAAACTCCCTTCTGGCGCGTTGAGGATGGCATCGTCCTGAAGCAGGGCGACCCGATCTATCTCTCGGCCGACCTCGAAGACGAGTGTCGCGTTGCTCCTGGCGACGTGGCCACCGACGCCGAGGGACGCATTCAGGCCGAACTGGTTCCGGTCCGCTACCGCCAGGATTTCGAAACCGTTCCTCCCACCCAGGTGGACTACGTCCAGCTGTCGCCGGTGCAGGTGATTTCGGTGGCCACCTCCTTGATCCCCTTCCTGGAGCACGACGACGCCAACCGTGCCCTGATGGGCTCGAACATGCAGCGTCAGGCGGTCCCCCTGCTCCGGCCCGAGCGGCCGCTGGTGGGCACTGGTCTGGAAACCCAGGTCGCGCGCGACTCCGGCATGGTGCCGATCACCCGTGTCAACGGTGTGGTCACCTTCGTGGATGCCACGGCGATCGTGATCCGCGATGTCGACGGTGTCGACCATCCCCACCTGCTGCAGAAGTACCAGCGCTCCAACCAGGACACCTGCTTGAACCAGCGCCCGATCGTCAAGCAGGGTGATGCGGTGATCGCCGGCCAGGTGCTGGCCAATGGATCTGCCTGCGAGGGGGGTGAGATTGCCCTGGGCCAGAACGTGCTGATCGCCTACATGCCCTGGGAGGGCTACAACTACGAAGACGCCATCCTGGTGAGCGAACGGCTCGTGCAGGACGACCTCTACACCTCGGTGCACATCGAGAAGTACGAGATCGAAGCCCGCCAGACCAAGCTCGGACCCGAGGAGATCACGCGGGAAATCCCCAATGTGGCGGAAGAGAGCCTCGGTAATCTCGATGAAATGGGCATCATCCGTATCGGCGCTTATGTCGAATCGGGTGACATCCTCGTCGGCAAGGTCACGCCCAAAGGGGAATCCGATCAGCCGCCGGAAGAGAAGCTGCTGCGTGCGATCTTCGGTGAGAAGGCTCGCGATGTGCGCGACAACTCTCTGAGGGTGCCCAACACCGAACGGGGCCGCGTGGTGGACGTGCGCATCTACACCCGCGAGCAGGGCGATGAACTGCCGCCGGGCGCGAACATGGTGGTGCGCGTCTATGTGGCCCAGCGCCGCAAGATTCAGGTGGGCGACAAGATGGCCGGTCGCCACGGCAACAAGGGCATCATCAGCCGCATTCTTCCCCGTGAAGACATGCCCTACCTTCCCGATGGTTCCCCCATCGACATCGTGCTGAACCCGCTGGGTGTGCCCTCCCGGATGAACGTCGGCCAGGTGTTCGAGTGCCTGATGGGCTGGGCTTCCTCCCACCTGGGTTGCCGCGTGAAGGTGGTGCCCTTCGATGAGATGCACGGGGATGAAACCTCCAAGAACACCGTGCAGAAGTACCTCGAAGAAGCTGCCAATCAACCCGGCAAAGACTGGGTCTATGACCCCGAGAACCCCGGCAAGATCCAGCTGATCGACGGTCGCACCGGCGAGAAGTTCGACCAACCGGTCACCGTGGGCTATGCCCACATCCTCAAGCTGGTGCACCTTGTCGACGACAAGATCCACGCCCGCTCCACCGGCCCTTACTCGCTCGTCACCCAGCAGCCTCTCGGCGGCAAAGCCCAACAGGGCGGCCAGCGGCTCGGGGAAATGGAGGTCTGGGCCCTGGAGGCCTACGGCGCCGCGTACACGCTGCAGGAGCTGCTCACCGTCAAGTCCGACGACATGCAGGGCCGCAACGAGGCGCTCAACGCCATCGTCAAGGGCAAGCCCATCCCTCGCCCCGGCACACCTGAGTCGTTCAAGGTGCTGATGCGCGAGCTCCAGTCCCTGGGTCTGGACATCGCGGTGTACACCGACGAAGGCGTCGAGGTTGACCTCATGCAGGACGTCAATCCTCGCCGCAGCACCCCCAACCGGCCCACCTACGAGTCGCTCGGCGTCGCGGATTTCGACGACGACTGAAGATCCACGCCTGATCCGTTCCGTACTCCTTGACGTCCGCGCGACACCCCGGCCATGACCAACAGCAACCTCCGCACCGAAAACCACTTCGACTACGTCAAGATCACGCTCGCCTCCCCCGAGCGGATCATGCAGTGGGGGCAACGCACCCTGCCGAACGGTCAGGTGGTCGGTGAGGTCACCAAGCCTGAGACGATCAACTACCGCACGCTCAAGCCCGAGATGGACGGGCTGTTCTGCGAAAAGATCTTCGGCCCTTCCAAGGATTGGGAGTGCCATTGCGGCAAGTACAAGCGGGTGCGCCACCGCGGCATCGTCTGTGAGCGCTGCGGGGTGGAGGTCACCGAGAGCCGGGTGCGTCGTCACCGCATGGGCTTCATCAAGCTGGCGGCTCCGGTGTCGCACGTTTGGTATCTGAAGGGGATCCCCAGCTACGTGGCGATCCTGCTGGACATGCCCCTGCGGGATGTGGAGCAGATCGTTTATTTCAACTGCTACGTGGTGCTCGAAAAGGGCGACCACAAGGACCTCACCTACAAGCAACTGCTCACGGAAGATGAGTGGCTGGAGATCGAGGATCAGATCTACGCCGAGGACTCGGAGATCGAGAACGAGCCCATCGTGGGCATCGGTGCGGAAGCTCTCAAGCAGCTGCTTGTCGACCTCAACCTCACCGAGATCGCTGAACAGCTCCGCGAGGACATCGCCGGCAGCAAGGGTCAGAAGCGGGCCAAGCTGATCAAGCGCCTGCGGGTGATCGACAACTTCATCGCCACCAATGCCCGGCCGGAGTGGATGGTGCTTGATGCCATCCCCGTGATTCCGCCGGATCTGCGCCCGATGGTGCAGCTCGATGGTGGCCGTTTCGCCACCTCCGACCTCAACGATCTCTACCGCCGGGTCATCAACCGCAACAACCGCCTGGCGCGGCTGCAGGAGATCCTGGCTCCCGAGATCATCGTCCGCAACGAAAAGCGGATGCTGCAGGAGGCTGTCGATGCCCTGATCGACAACGGCCGCAGGGGCCGCACCGTGGTGGGCGCCAACAACAGGCCGCTCAAGTCCCTCAGCGACATCATTGAGGGCAAGCAGGGGCGCTTCCGCCAGAACCTGCTGGGCAAACGGGTCGACTATTCCGGCCGGTCCGTGATCGTGGTGGGCCCCAAGCTGAAGATGCATCAGTGCGGTCTGCCCAAGGAGATGGCGATCGAGCTGTTCCAGCCGTTCGTGATCCACCGGCTGATCCGTCAGAACATCGTCAATAACATCAAGGCGGCCAAGAAGCTGATTCAGCGCGCCGACGACGAAGTGATGCAGGTGCTTCAGGAGGTGATTGAAGGTCACCCGATCCTGCTGAACCGGGCCCCCACGCTGCACCGTCTCGGCATTCAGGCGTTCGAGCCCAAGCTGGTGGATGGTCGCGCCATCCAGCTGCACCCGCTGGTGTGCCCTGCGTTCAACGCCGACTTCGACGGTGACCAGATGGCCGTGCACGTGCCACTGGCGATCGAAGCTCAGACGGAGGCTCGCATGTTGATGCTGGCCAGCAACAACATCCTCTCGCCGGCCACCGGCGAGCCGATCATCACCCCCTCCCAGGACATGGTGCTGGGCATCTACTACCTCACGGCTCTCGATCGCAATGAGGCGAAGCCGGCCTTCGGTGACAGGAGCCGCACCTTCGCTGGCCTGGCCGATGTGCTCAATGCCTTCGATGAGAAGCACCTCGCCCTGCACAACTGGGTGTGGGTTCGCTTCTCCGGTGAGATCGACGACGAGGACGAAAGTGATGTTCCCCTCAAGCAGGAAACGCTCAGCGATGGCACCCGCATCGAGCAATGGAAATACCGCCGCGACCGCTTCGATGAAGACGGTGCTCTCATCAGCCGCTACCTGCTCACCACTGTCGGCCGCGTCGTGATGAACGTCACCATCATCGATGCGGTGGCCGCCGTCTGAAGGCTCAGTTCCGCCCGAGTTGTTTCTGCCCTCCTCCACCCGCCTTCCTCCGCGCCCCCCCATGACCAGCACACCTTCCACCTCCACGTCCGATCAGGGTCGCCGCAACGCTCCCCTGACCAAAGAAGCCCCCCGCTTCATCAACAAGGAGATCAACAAGAAGGCGTTGCGCAACCTGGTGGCGTGGGCCTATAAGCACCACGGCACAGCGGCCACCGCCTCGATGGCGGATGAGCTGAAGGACCTTGGCTTCCACTACGCCACTCAGGCGGCCGTGTCGATCTCGGTGGAAGATCTGCGGATTCCGGTTCAGAAGGTGCGCCTCCTCGAGGAAGCCGAGCAGCAGATCACCGATACCGAAGAACGCTATCGGCTCGGCGAAATCACCGAGGTGGAGCGCCATACCAAGGTGATCGACACCTGGACCGAAACAAACGAGCGTCTGGTCGAGGAAGTCAAGAAGAACTTCAACGACAACGACCCGCTCAACTCCGTCTGGATGATGGCCAACTCCGGCGCCCGGGGCAACATGTCCCAGGTGCGGCAGTTGGTGGGCATGCGCGGCCTGATGGCCAACCCTCAGGGGGAGATCATTGACCTGCCGATCCGCACCAACTTCCGCGAAGGGCTCACGGTCACCGAGTACGTGATCTCGTCCTACGGCGCCCGCAAGGGTCTGGTGGACACGGCTCTGCGTACCGCCGACTCCGGCTACCTCACCCGCCGTCTGGTGGACGTGGCCCAGGACGTGATCGTGCGGGAAGACGACTGCGGCACCACCCGCGGCATCCCCATTCAGGCCGATGAAAAGGGCCGTTTCCAGGCCAAGCTGGTCGGCCGCCTGGCCGCGGAGCCCGTGGTGGCTTCCTCCGGCGAGGTGCTGGTCGAGCGTGATGGCGAAATCGATAAGCCGATCACGGCGCTGATCGAAGCCGCCGGTGTGCGCACCGTGCTGGTGCGCTCTCCGCTCACCTGTGAGGCCGCCCGTTCGGTTTGCCGCAAGTGCTACGGCTGGGCTCTGGCCCACAACCAGCTGGTGGATCTGGGTGAAGCCGTCGGCATCATCGCTGCTCAGTCGATCGGTGAGCCCGGCACCCAGCTCACCATGCGCACCTTCCACACTGGTGGTGTGTCCACGGCCGAAACTGGCGTGGTGCGCTCGCTGCTGGAAGGGGTGGCGGAATTCGGCCCCAAGGCCCGGGTGCGTCAGCACCGCACGCCCCATGGCGTGGAGGCTCAGATCGCCGAAACCGATTTCACCCTTTCGGTGATTCCGAGTGCCAAGGGCAAGGTGCAGAAGGTGGATGTCACTAGCGGCTCCATCCTGTTCGTCTCCAACGGCCAATCGATCCCGGCGGACACGGTCCTGGCCCAGATCTCGGCCGGCACGTCCGTCAAGAAGAGCGTGGAGAAGGGAACCAAAGACGTGATCTGTGACCTGGCCGGGCAGGTGCGCTATGAGGACGTGATCCAACCTCGGGAAGTCACCGACCGCCAGGGCAACATCACCCTCAAGGCTCAGCGCCTGGGCCGGATGTGGGTGCTGGCCGGCGATGTGTACAACCTTCCTCCCAATGCCCAGCCCGTGGTGGCCGGCAACAAGCCCGTCACCACCGGCGATGTGCTCGCCGAGAGCCGGCTCGTCAGTGAGCACGGTGGTGCTGTGCGCCTGCGGGAATCGGCGGGCGATTCGCGTGAAGTGCAGATCGTCACCGCGAGCCTCACCCTCAAGGATTGCAAGCTGGTGCATGAATCCACCCATTCGGGGGAAACCTGGCACCTGGAAGGCAAGGACAATTCCCGCTACGTGGTGCGCACCCACCCTGGCAGCAAGATCGGCACCGGCGAAGTGATTGCCGAGCTGGCAGATGACCGCTTCCGTACCCAGACGGGCGGCATGGTGAAGTACGCCCCCGGCCTCTCGATCAAGAAGGCCCGGTCGGCCAAGAACGGCTACGAGGTGTCCAAAGGCGGCACCCTGCTGTGGATTCCCACCGAAACCCATGAGATCAACAAGGACATCTCCCTGTTGATGATTGAGGACGGCCAGTGGATTGAAGCCGGCACTGAAGTCGTCAAGGACATCTTCAGCCAGATCGCTGGCATCGTCACCGTCACCCAGAAGAACGACATCCTTCGCGAGATCATCGTTCGCTCCGGCACTCTCCACCTTGTCTCGGACAGCAAGGTGCTGGGCCGCTACGCCGATGAAGGCAAGCTGCACAATCCTGGGGAGGAAATCGCTCCGGGCCTTGTCACCGAGGCGATGGTGTATGTCGAGGCAGTGGATACTCCCGAAGGAGGAGCGCTGCTGCTGCGTCCGGTGGAGGAATACACCATTCCCGATCAGGCCCACCTTCCTGAACTGGGTACCATCAAGCAGAACGGCGGACCGTCGCTCGGTCTCAAAGCCACCCAGCGTCTCACCTACAAAGACGGTGAGGTGATCAAGTCGGTGGAGGGCGTAGAACTGCTGCGCACCCAGTTGATTCTTGAAACCTTCGACACCACCCCCCAGATGACGGTGGATGTGGAAGTGGTGCCCGACAAACGTGCCAAGACGATCGAACGCCTGCAGCTGGTGATTCTCGAAACCCTGCTCGTGCGCCGCGACACCCTCTCCGACGCCAGCCACGGCTCCACCCACACCAAGCTCCAGGTTGAGGACGGCGTGGCCGTCAAGAGCGGCGACGTGGTCGCCACCACCCAGATCCTCTGCAAGGAGAACGGCCTGGTTCAGCTGCCTGACCCGGTGGATGGGGAGCCCGTCCGCCGTCTGATCGTCGAGCGTGCTCACGACACCAAAGACGTCGACTGCGGCTCGGCCGCGATCGCAGTCACGGTCGGTCAGCGCCTCGTCGATGGTGAGCTCCTCGCCGAAGGCATCCGCGCCGACTGCTGCGGCCAGGTGGAGGCGATCAGCGGCAGCACGATCACGATCCGTCTCGGCCGCCCCTACATGGTGTCCCCCGATTCGGTCCTGCACGTCCGCGACGGTGAACTGGTGCAGCGCGGTGATGCTCTGGCGCTGCTGGTGTTTGAGCGCCAGAAAACGGGTGACATCGTTCAGGGTCTGCCCCGCATCGAAGAACTGCTCGAAGCCCGCCGTCCACGTGAATCAGCGGTGCTCTCGCGCAGGTCGGGCACGGTGCAGATCAAGCAGGGCGAAGACGACGACACTGTGACGGTGACGGTGATCGAATCCGACGACGCCCAGACCGACTACCAGCTCTCCCATGGCCGCAATGCCATGGTCAACGACGCGCAGCAGGTGAGTGCCGGTGAGATGCTCACCGACGGCCCGATCAACCCACACGAACTGCTCGAGTGCTACTTCGAGGATCTGCGTTCCCGCAAGCCTTCGATGGAAGCGGCTCAGGAAGCCATCTCCAAGCTTCAGTTCCGCATGGTGCAGGAAGTGCAGAACGTGTACAAATCCCAGGGCGTCACCATCGACGACAAGCACATCGAAGTCATCGTCCGTCAGATGACCAGCAAGGTGCGCATCGAAGATGCCGGTGACACCACCCTGCTGCCGGGCGAACTGATCGAACTGCGCCAGGTGGAGCAGGTGAACCAGGCGATGGCGATCACCGGTGGTGCTCCCGCGGAGTTCACACCAGTGCTGCTGGGTATCACCAAGGCGTCGCTCAACACCGACAGCTTCATCTCTGCCGCCAGCTTCCAGGAAACCACCAGGGTGCTGACCGAAGCAGCGATCGAAGGCAAGAGCGACTGGCTGCGCGGGCTCAAGGAGAACGTCATCATTGGTCGGCTCATCCCCGCCGGTACTGGCTTCGGTGGTTTCGAGGAAGAGCTGCGCAGCGAAGCTGGCCCCCATCCCGACATTCTTGATGAGGAGTCCGGCGGTTACCGCCGCGTGGCCAACCTGCGTCCCGATTACACCGTGGAGATGCCGGCCGCCACGGCTGTCGCCGCCCCCGCGGTGCTCGATGACCCCTCCGAGGACGAGCTCGATGCGGTGCGCAGCAAGCGGGGCATCGAAGCCACGGCCAGCACCTTTGCCGCCTTCGCCCGGCCCAGTGTCGAGGAAGGTCTGGAAGAGGAGCTGATTCCTGATCCAGCCGCCGTGGAAGGATTGCTGGAAGAAGGTCTCCTGAGCGACGACTGATCCATGGTTCTCCAACCCCCGATCGTCCCGCAGCGCCGCCTGCCGCGCTTCGGCTTCCACCACCACACCGAGCTGCTGAACGGCCGCCTCGCCATGCTTGGCTTCATCGCCCTGCTGGCCGTGGAGTGGAAGCTGGGTCATGGCCTGCTGGTGTGGCCCTGACGGCTCCTCCCACAGTTCCCTTGCTGGGCCTCAAGCTTGAGGCCCTGGAAGCCTGGGCGGTGGCCCAGGGCCAGCCCGCCTTCCGCGGCGGCCAACTTCACGAGTGGATCTACGCGAAGGGCGCCCGGCGCTTTGCCGATGTCACCGTGCTGCCGAAGCTCTGGCGTGAGCGGCTCGGCGGCAATCCCGACGTCGAGCAGGCCGATCCGATCGGCCGTTCGCGCGAATTGATTCGCAGCGTGGCCAGCGACGGCACCACCAAACTGTTGTTGGCCACCGCCGATGGGCTGAGCCTCGAGACCGTCGGCATCCCCAGCCGTGACCGGCTCACGGTCTGCGTCTCCAGCCAGGTGGGCTGCCCGATGGCCTGCCGCTTCTGCGCCACAGGCAAGGCCGGCCTTGATCGCTCCCTGGCGGTGCATGAAATCGTTGATCAGGTGCTCACGGTGCGCGAGGTGATGGGGGAGCGCCCCAGCCATGTGGTGTTCATGGGCATGGGTGAGCCGCTGCTCAACATCGAGGCCGTGCTCGGCGCGATCGACTGCCTGTGCACTGATCTCGGCATGGCCCAGCGCCAGATCACCCTGAGCACCGTTGGGGTCGCCCAGACCTTGCCGCAGCTGGCCGAGCGGGCCCTCGAACGGCTCGGCCGCGCCCAGTTCACCCTGGCGGTAAGCCTGCATGCGCCTGATCAGTCGCTGCGGGAGCAGCTGATTCCCACGGCCCGCGCCTACCCACTCGAACGGCTGTTGGACGATTGCCGCCGCTACGTGGCTCTGACCGGTCGGCGTGTGAGCTTCGAGTACATCCTCCTGGGCGGGCTCAACGACCACCCGCGTCAGGCAGTGGCCCTGGCCCAGCTGCTGCGCGGTTTCCAGAGCCACGTGAATCTGATCCCTTACAACCCGATTGAGGAAGAGCAGTTCCAACGCCCCAGCCTGGAGCGGGTCGAGGCCTTCCGGCGTGCCCTCCAGGACCGCCATGTGGCCGTGAGCGTCAGGGCCAGTCGGGGGTTGGATCAGGACGCCGCTTGCGGGCAACTGCGGCGACGGTTGGCACCGACCGGCTGAGGCCTTTCCCCTGAGGCCACGCCGCTGTGGCGCGTGGATGAGACAGGCGCGCCGCCGTTGTACGGCATGCCAGCGCGTCTTTTGCAGACGGCCTCACCCAGGCACGCTGAAGCCGCTGGATCAGGGCCGCTCTCACCCCCAGCCAACAACGACCGTGGGTCACCCGTCAGGTGGCATCGCGGGAGGGATCGAACGCCCCGCGGGCTTCCGCTTCGCTCCAGGGCGTGAGCTGAAGCATCAGCAGGAAGGCTGGCAGCGCTGCCGCCACGGTGAACAGGAAGAACGGTCCCCATCCCGCCCGCTCGGCCACGAGCCCGGCGGGTGCCGCCAGCACCGAGCGGCTCATGGCGTAGACGCCGGAGAACAGGGCGTACTGGGTGGCGGAGAAGCGCGGGTTGCAGAGGCTCATCAGCAGGGCCACGAACACCGCGCCCACCATCCCGCCGGAGAGATTCTCCAGGCTCACCACCGTGATCAGCCCTGCCAGCCCGCCGCCGAACTGGGCGAGTGCCCAGTAGCTGAGATTGCCTAGCGCCCCGGCGACGGCGAACAGCCACAGGGAGCGGTTCATGCCCAGCCGGCTGAACAGCACGCCCCCCAGCACCGTGCCCGCCATCGTGGCGGCCACCGCCCAGCCGCCTTGCACCAGGCCGATGTCGGCGGGGCTGAAGCCCTGGCTGGTCAGGAACGGGATCGCCATGGCGCTCAGCAGGCCATCCGGCCAGCGGTAGAGCAGCACCAGCAGCAGCAGTTGCCAGGAGCGGTTCGGGCCGCTGCGCCGCAGGAATTCCCGGGCTGGGCCCAGCACCGCCTGGCGCAGGCTGGTGACCGGATGGTCGATGGCGGGCAGCCGCGGTGCCGTCAGGGTGAACGGCAGCATGGCGGCGATCAGCACCGCCGAGCCGAGAAAGGCCGCCGGCCAGCCGAAGCGCCCTGCCAGCAGGAATCCCCCTGCCCCCACTGCCAGCATCGCCGCCCGGTAGCCCAGCGAGGCGGCGGCCGCACCGGGCCCCCGCTCCAGTTCCGACAGCAGGTCGGTCCGGTAAGCATCCACGGCGATGTCCTGGGTGGCGCTACAGATCGCCAGCACCAGCGCCATCACGCCGATGGCGGCGAGGCTGGTGGCGTCGGTGCTCGGCCGCAGCAGCGCCATCGCGGCGGTGACCACCACCAGCACCAGCTGCAGCAGCACCAACCAGCCCCGGCGCCGGTCGGGCCAGGGGATCGGCCAGCGATCCAGCAGCGGCGCCCAGAACAGCTTCAAGGTGTAGGGCAATTCGGCCAGGGGAATCAGGCCGATCAACCCCAGCGGTACCTGGCTGGCGCTCAGCCAGCCCTGCAGCAGGCGGCTGCCCACCATGTAGGGAGCACCGCTGGCCACACCGGCGGCCGCCACGGCCACAAGCCGGCGCCAGGACGGAATGGTGGGGGCAGGGCTGGAAACAGGCGGCAAGGGTCCCGTTCACGACTGGGCGAACCCTATGCCTTCAGAATGCCAACACCACCAGGACTTTCCGTGTCGTTCTTTCGCTCCACCCTGCTGCCGGCCGGAATCGTGCTGCTCTTCGGCCTGGCCCTGTTCGCCGTGAGTGCGAGGATCTGGCTTCCCGGCGACATGGCAGCGCCTGCGCCGATTGGATGAGGAGGGGCAGTCTGGTGCCCATGGAAGACGAAGCCAGCAGCGAATCCGTGCCGCCGTTCTCAAGGAGCCCGGCGGAACTGGCGTTCGATCCGGAGCTGCTGGCCGGCGAGCTGGCTCAGGAACTGGCTCTCGATCCGCTCGATGCCATCGACACGCTCGAGCCTGGCCAAGGCGACATCGCCGCTGAGTGCGATCTGGGCCTGGAGCTGCTGGCCGGCAGCCACGACCAGTGCATGCAGGGGCTGCGCATCTTCTGCGAACACCGCGATCCTCGCGCCGTGCCACGGCTGCTGCCGCTGCTGGCTTCCACCTGCCCGATCCTGCGGATGAGCGCGGTGTACGCCCTCGGACGCAACCCCGATCCGCGGGCGGTGGAGCCCTTGCTGGCCCTCCTTCAGGACGATGCCAACGGTTACGTGCGCAAGGCGGTGGCCTGGAGTCTGGGCAATTACCCGGAAGCGCCGGTGCTCAACCCCTTGATCCGGGCGCTTCAGCTCGACATCGCCGCTGTGCGCCTTTGGGCAGCCGGGTCGCTGGCTGACGCCGGCAGCACGGGAGCGGCCAAGGCGGATCAGGCGGCTGCCCAGCTGCTGCTGAGTCTGCGGATCGACAGCGAGCCGGTGGTGCGCAGCAACAGCGCCTGGTCACTCGGCCGCCTGTACGACCATCTCGTCCCCCCACGCCAGTCGGAGCTGGTGGGTGTGCTTGTGGACGTGTTGCTGAACGACAACGACGCCACCGTGCGCGACGAGGCCCGCGTGGCCCTGGAGCAACTGGAGGATCCCTCCGTGCTGGAACGGTTGCAGACACTGGTCGATGAGGGCCTGCTGAACTGAAGCGCCGCACGGTTTGATCGATCCGGCTAGCATCCGGCCACGCTTTCTGCCGCAGGATGGCTCAGCACACCATCCGATTTCGCATCCGGCCCGACGGCACCGTCGAGGAGCTGGTCCATGGATTTCGTGGTGAGGGTTGCCAGCAGCTGACCGAGCGGATCGAATCCAGCCTCGGCAGCGTTCAGCAACGCAGCAGCACGGCGGAAGCCTTCCAGAGCCAGATCCAGACCTCCTCGGCGGCTTTGCCGGTCGAGCAGCGTTCCGCCTGAACCCTTCACCGTTCGCCCCCTGTTTCGATGT
The DNA here is from genome assembly GCF_977927515.1 of Cyanobium sp. ULC065. Next base: position 1,054,634 of record NZ_OZ376393.1, read on the forward strand.
CGCACTTCAGCACCGTCAAGACCGAGCTCCGCGACCGTGAGGCCCTTCTCGGCGCCCTGCGTGATCTCGGCCATGAGCCCGATCCGAGCGAGCGTCCGGTGCGCGGCTATCGCGGCCAGACCGTCCTCGCCGACCTTTGCGTGGCGCAAAGTGGTGGCGGCGACATCGGCTTCCGCTGGAATGCCACCAGCAACAGCTACGAGCTGGTGACCGACCTCGATCTGTGGAAGCAGCCCGTGCCTGTGGAGCGCTTCCTGGCCCAGGTCACCCAGCGCTACGCACTCCGTTCCATTCTTGCCGCTTCGGCAGCGGAAGGCTTCCAGGTCACGGAGCAGACCCAGGCCGTCGACGGCAGCATCGAGTTGGTCGTGTCCCGCTGGGACGCCTGAGTCCGTGCCGCCTGACCGGCCCCAGTCCGCCACGGCAGCCACCAGCTTTGCTGCAGTCCCGGGCGCTGCTGCAGCTGCTGATCCTTCGCTGGCTTTCACGGCCGCGGCCACGGCACGCCCTGTGCCCACCGGGCGTGAACCGCTGCTGGGCGGGCGTCTGCGTCAGCGGGCCGTCTGGGTCGACGAGGCCGTTTGCATCGGCTGCCGTTACTGCGCCCACGTGGCCGGCAACACCTTTCTGGTGGAGCCCCTGTGGGGACGCTCACGTGCGATCCGTCAGGACGGTGATAGCACCGAGACGATTCAAGAAGCGATCGATACCTGCCCGGTCGACTGCATTCACTGGGTGGCCTACGAGGAGATCCCGGCGCTGGAGGAGCAACTGCGCCAGCAGGAGCTTCACCCTCTGGGCCTGCCCTGCGCGGCACGGGTCAAGCGCACCCTGCCGCGGCCCTGAATCTCCCCACCCGTCCCGCAGCAGCACCGGTGATGCCGCCCATCCCCACGCGCCGTTTCGGCCGCACCGGTCTGCCCATGCCGGTGCTTTCCCTCGGCGGCATGCGCTACCAGCAGAGCTGGAGCGACCTTCCCGGCGACCAGATCACCCCGGCCAGCCAGGCGAATGTGGCGGCCACCCTGGAGCGGGCCCGCGCCCATGGCCTGCATCACATCGAAACGGCGCGCCACTACGGCACCTCTGAACGGCAGCTGGGCTGGCTGCTGGGGCCCACGCCGGATCCGCAGCGCATCCTCCAGACCAAGGTGCCGCCGCACGAGGATCCCGCCGCCTTCGATGCTGAGCTGGAACTCAGCTGTGCGCGGCTCCAGGTGGAGCGGCTCGATCTGCTGGCCATCCATGGCGTCAACCTGCCGGAGCACCTGCAGCAGACCCTGCGCCCGGGCGGCTGCCTGGAGGTGGTGCGCCGCTGGCAGCGCGACGGCAGGCTCGGCTCTGTCGGCTTCTCCACCCATGCTCCGCTGCCGCTGATCCTGGAGGCGATCGAAAGTGATGCCTTCGATTACATCAACCTGCACTGGTATTTCATCCGCCAGCAGAACAGCGCGGCGATCGAGGCCGCCCGCCGCCACGACATGGGCGTGTTCCTGATCAGCCCCACCGACAAGGGGGGGCACCTGCACAGCCCCTCGGAGCGGCTGTGTGAGCTGTGCGCGCCACTGCATCCGATCGTGTTCAACGATCTTTTCTGCCTCGCCAACGCCGACGTGCACACACTCAGCGTCGGAGCGGCCTGCCCCCAGGACCTCGACCTGCACCTGGAGGCTGTGCAGCGGCTCCCCGAGGCTGATCAGCTGCTGCCGCCGGTGCTGGAGCGGCTGGAACAAGCGCGGCTCGATGCGCTCGGCGCTGCCTGGCTGGCCAGCTGGCAGGAGGGGCTGCCCGACTGGAGCGACACCCCCGGTGGCATCAACGTGCCGGTGCTGCTCTGGCTGTACAACCTGCTGGAAGCCTGGGACCTCGAGAGCTTCGGCCGCGCTCGCTACGGCCTGCTGGGGCAGGGGGGGCACTGGTTCCCCGGTGCCAATGCCGATGCCCTCGATGCCGAGGTGAGCGAGGCGGCGTTGTTGGCGGCTCTCCGGGCCAGCCCCTGGGCCGCCCAGATCCCCGAGCTGCTGCGCCGACTGCGGCGTCGGCTCGGAGGTACCCCGCACCAGCGGCTGATGGCCGGGGAGGCGGCCGCCTAGCCCAGCGGCAGCTTGGCGGGTACGCCCACGGGACGGGGGTAGAGCCTGGGGCACGGTCCAGTGGAAGCCACCACCACGGCATGGCGCACACCACGGCCTGACGGCAGCTCCTGCCGCTCCACCCGCCGCAGCTCGGCCCGCAGGGGCAGCACGGCCCGCTCCATGGCCTGCTGGTCTTCGGCGCCCCACTGGCCCCGGTAGAGCAGCGCCTGGCCCCCGGGCCCGAGCAGCGGCACCAGATATTCGGCCACCACCGGCGCCGCGGCCACGGCGCGGGCCAGGGCCCAGTCGAAGCGGCCGCGGCAATCACGGCTGTGGCCTGTGAGCTCCGCCCGCTCGCACCGCACCACCACCCGCTCGCCCAGATCCAGCGCGGCGGCCATCGCCTGTACGGCCGCCGCCTTGCGGCCCACCGAATCCACCAGGGTGAGCCGCGCCTGGGGCAGGGCGATCGCCAGCACCAGGCCGGGGAAGCCGCCGCCGGTGCCCACGTCCACCAGCTGCAGCGGCGCCGCCGGGCTACATAGCAGGGAGCGCCAGGGCCAGAGGCTGTCGAACACCTGGGCGATCCAGTAGTCGTCGCCCTCCACCAGCCGGGTGAGGTTGAGGCGGCCATTCCACTGGCGCAGCTCCTGCTGCAGCGCTTCGAGTGCGCCCAACTGCGCCGCGTCGGGCTGCCAGCCGAGTGCGGGCCAGATCGACGTCAGGTCTCTGGCCTGTACCGGGGGGCTGGGGGGATCGAGCGGAGCGTTCATTCCCTAGGAGGTCACCATCCGCGCCGGCAGAACCGACTGAGATCTCTAGGATCTCGCAGACCCGGTGCGGGCTTGGTGGCTGCAGGCGAACGTCCAGGAGGGGGGCAGACCCACTACCAGTTGCTGCGTCTGTCGACCACGGCGACGGCTCAGGAGCTGCGCCTGGCGTTCCGCACCTTGAGCAAGCTTTACCACCCCGACACCACCACTCTGCCGGCTGCGGAAGCAGAGCAGCAGTTTCAGCGCCTGCAGACGGCCTACACCACCCTCAGCGACCCCGACAGTCGCCACGCCTACGACCGGCAGCTGCGGCTGCTGCAGCTGCAGAAAGCCGCAGCGCTCCAGCAGGCCACGGCCGCCCCCGCCGCCCCCGGCCTGGGGGTTCCCGCTGGGCAGCGCGCCCTCTCCGCACGCCGGGCGCTTTCGGGCGGTGAGTGGTTCGCGCTGGTGCTGCTCGGTGCCGCCCTGGTGTGCAGCCTGGTGCTGGGGATTGGTCTGGCCTGGTGGCGTGGAGTTGATCTGCTGGTGTTGCCCGTGTCCGTGCAGACTGCCCCTCCATCCGGTGATACCGCTGGGGATGAACGCCCTGCCTCCGCTTCAGACGCCCCTCTACAACCATCCGTTGCCGGCCCTGGAGCAATGGCTGCGGCAGCTGGGAGCGAGCCCCAGCCGCAGTGACCGCAGCTCCTGGGATCTTCATCAGCCGCACTGGAGTGCCTTGATCGAGTTCGCGGTCGAGGACATCCGCGTGACCTGGCACCAGGACGGGCGCAGCACGGTGCGGCTGTTTCCCTATGGCCTCACCCGCGCCGATGTGGAATCAGCGATCCTGGCCGGGCCCTGAGCCGCGCTCACAGGGCGGCCAGACCCTCCTGGATCACGGCGTAGCAGTGGGCCAGCTGGTCGTCAGTGAGGCACAGGGGCGGCAGCAGATAGACCACCTGCCCCAGGGGCCTGATGAACACGCCCCGTTCCAGCGCCAGGCGCTGCAGCACCCGCCCGCTGCGGTTCAGGTAGCCGGGGTCGGCCACCTTGAGGTCGAAGGCGGCGATGGTGCCGCACAGGCGCGGCCGCTCCACGCGCGGATCGGCGGCGAGCGCTTCGAGATGCGGCCGGTGCCGCGCTTCGAAGCCCGCATACCGCTCCGGAGCTCCGGCCAGCAGGGCCAGGCTGGCGTTGGCCGCGGCGCAGCCCAGCGGGTTGGCCGTGAAGCTGTGGCCGTGGAAGAAGGTGTGGGTGGGGTCCCCGCTGATGAACCCCTGGTAAAGCTGCTCGCTGGCCAGGGTCACCCCCATCGGCAGGAAGCCTCCGGTGAGGCCTTTGGAGAGCGCCACCAGGTCGGGGCGGATCCCCGCCTTGCGGCAGGCGAACAGCGCGCCGGTGCGGCCGAAGCCGGTCATCACCTCGTCGGCGATCAGCAGGGCGCCCGCCTGGCGCACCCGCTGCTCCACCGCCTGGAGAAAGCCGGGACGCACCATCGCCATGCCGCTGGCCCCCTGCACGAGCGGCTCCAGGATCACCGCCGCCGTGGGACGCTCCAGAAGGCTTTCGAGCGCCTGCAACGCTGCCTCTTCCTTCTCTGCCACCAGCGGATCGTGCCACCAGGTGGAGGGCCAGGGGGCCCGCGCCACCGGGCAGAGCAGCGGGTCGAAGGGCGCCGAAAACAGGGACCGCTCCCCCATCGCCATCGCCCCGAAGGTGTCGCCGTGGTAGGCCCCGTCAAAGGCGATCCACTGCGGGCGGTCCTCGCCACGATTCAGCCACCACTGCCAGGCGATCTTCAGGGCCACCTCCACGGCCGTGGAGCCGTCATCGGAGAAGAACAGCCGCTCCAGCCCGCTGGCGGCGCTGAGGCTTGTGGCCAGCTGCTCGGCCTGGGGATGGCTGAAGTTGGCGAAGATCACCTGCTCCAGCTCCGCCACCTGGCTGGCTACCGCTGCCGCGATCGTGGGCTCGGCATGCCCGTGCAGGGTCACCCACCAGCTACTGATCGCGTCGATCAGCTGGCGGCCGTCATCGAGTTCCAGCAGGGCGCCCCGGCCGCGCACAGCCCGCAGCGGCGGCTCGCTCGTGGCCACCTGGGTGGTCGGATGCCAGAGATGGGGATGCCAGCTCATCGGGCAGGAACGGCGGCCTTCACCGGCAGCGGCGGGCTTCGCGCTCACCTTCGGCGGCCAGGGGGCCGCAGTTCACCCACCGCACCACCGAGATCTCGATGTCGGTGAAGATCACCAGCACGGCGGTGCAGGTCGCTGCCACCACAGTGCTGACCAGCGCGTGCTTTCGGGTCATGCGCCAAGGTTACGGGGCGCCGAGGGCGCTGCTGAGGGCGCTGCTGAGGCCGCTGGTCTCCCAGGCCTCGGCCAGCGCGGCGGCCCCCAGCAGCGGCAGCGGCGGCAGGCAGCCCAGCAGCGGCGCACCGCTCAGCTCGCCCAAGGTGCCGGGATTGTCGGCATGCGGGGGGCCGTTGAGCACGAGGCCCAGCAGGGGGATCTGGCGGCTCCGCAGCGCCTCCACCGACAGCAGGGTGTGGTTGAGGGTGCCCAGTCCGCTGCGGGCCACCAGCACCACCGGCAACCCCCAGCGCTGGATCTGATCGATCTGCATCAGGTCACGGCGCAGGGGCACCAGCAGCCCGCCGGCCGTTTCCACCACCAACGGTCCGTCCACGGCGGGAAGATCCAGCCGCTCCCGCTCGAGATGCTCCCCTTCCAGCTCGGCAGCCCAGTGGGGCGAGACCGGCGCGGCGAAGCGGTAGGCCTCCGGCAGTAATCGCTGCTCGATCTGCGCGGCGGTCAGCCCCAGCATCCGGCCCACCCGGTCACGGTCGCCGCCGCCCTCGAGCCCGCACTGCACCGGCTTCCAGTAGTGGGCGCCCAGCCCCAGGGTCAGCAGGGCGCTGACCACCGTCTTGCCCACGTCGGTGTCCGTGCCGCAGACGATCAGTTGCTGCTTCATGAACGTGCTGCCTCGTTCAGATGCTGCTGGTGCATGAGCTTGCTGCCTCCTGCCGGGGTTGCTTCATGACGCCACAGTGCCAGCGTGGCGCCACGGGCTGGGAACGGGCCGCTGACCGATCAGTACCAGCACCTCCCAGGTGAGGAGCTTGCGCGGCCGGCCGGCTGGGCTCAGGGCGGGCTCCGCCGGCCAGGCGGCCTCCAGCCGGCGCCACTGGCCGGGTGTGAGTGGCGCCGCAGGCGTGCTGCCGGCACCGAGCGCCTGGATCTGCCGCAGAAAGGTGAGCGCCGTCGGCGCGAAGCGGCTGAAGCGCAGGCGCCGCTGTGCCTTGAGCTTCAGGTGGCGCTGGGCGCCATGCACCAAGGCGCCGGCATCGGGCAGCGGCAGGGCGCTGCAGGGCCCCCGCGCCCCCGCCGCCGCCTGGAGCCACTGGGGGAAGCTGCCGGCCGTGGGCACCGCCAGCACCAGCCAGCCGCCCGGGGCCAGGCGGCGGCACCAGTGCTCCAGCTGATCCTGCGGGCACTCGAGCCACTGCAACGCAAAGCTCGACACCAGCAACGAGGCGTTCTCCAGCTGGGGCGGCAGGCCGGTGTTGAGGTCCCACAGCAGCGATTCCCCCCCGTCCCTTGCACCTTGGTGCAGCAGCTCGGCGCAGAGGTCGAGGCGCAGGGGCTGAAGTGACGGCCGCAGTTGCTGCACCGCCCTGCTCAGCAGGCCGCTACCGGCGCCGAGGTCGGCGCAGGGGCCGGCAACCAACGGCAGCTCGCGGCAGTGGCGGGCCAGCCGCCAGGCCACCGCCCGCTGCAGGCTGGCCCGTTGCTCATAGGTACCGGCGTGGCGGCCGAACGCCTTGCGCACCTGCTCCTGCAGGGTCATGGCGCCTCCAGCCAGCTGAGCACCGGCTCGATCAGGGGCGCGCGCAGCAGGCTGTGGCCCGCTCCGGCGATCTGCCAGACGGTGGCCGCGGGCAGACCCCGCCGCAGGGCGGCCCGGCTGGCGGCGGCGACAATCCGGTCATCCTCGGCTTCCACCAGCAGCACCCGGGCCGCGGGTGGAAACGCTGCCGGCAGCCTGTCGACCCGCCCCAGCAGGTCCAGATCGCTGCGCAGGCGCTCGATGCCCGCTGCCGTCAGTGGCTCGCTCCCCGGGCCCGGTGGCAGCAGGTCGGCGGGATCGGGTGCTGCCGCCTGGCGAAGGAAGTCCGCCAGCAGGTCCGCGGCCTGCCCGCCGGCCAGCCGCGCTTCCATGCCGGCCAGGGCAGCGCGCAGGGGGCGGCCTTCCCTCCCTGACGGCACGAAGGCCGCGAAGCTCGCCAGCAGCACCACCGCATCGGCGGAGGCCAGCACGGCTGGAGGCAGTAAGTGCAGCCCGAGTGAATGGACAAGCACACCGCGCCTGCCGGGGGGCGATCCGTTCTCCCAGGCGGGGATCCGGGGCAGCAGCGGCCCGTAGCCCCGTTCGCCGCAGTGCCAGCTCCAGCCGCGTGGCTCGGCAGCCGCCCGCCACGGCTCCCAGGCCCGGCTGTCGCCGGCCCAGCCATGCATCGCCAGCAGTTGCCCGCTCATCGGCCGACACCGGCCACCGGCGTGCCGAGGGCGGCCAGCAACCGCGCCAGCGTGCCGGTGGGCAGGCTGCGGCTCAGCACCAGCCGCAAGCGGGAGGTGCCCTCAGGCACCGTGGGCGGGCGGATCGCCACGCTGAGCAGACCGGCCCGCTCCAGCTGTGCCTGCAGCGCCAGGGCGGCCCCGTCATTGCCCACCAGCAACGGCAGCACCGGCCCGGTCCCTTCCGGGCGCTGCCAGCCTGCTGCGGCCAGGCCGCAGCGCCAGCGCTCCGCCCGGGTCAGCAGGGTCTGCCCCAGGCCGGGATCCTGCTGCAGCAGCTCCAGGGCCGCCAGGGCAGCCGCCGCTAGGCAGGGCGCTAAGGCCGTGGAGTAGCGGAAAGCGCCTGAGCTCTGCAGCAGCCAGTCGGCCAGGGGGGCATCAGCCGCCAGAAAGGCGCCGCCACTGCCGAAGGCCTTGCCGAAGGTGCCGCTCACCAGGCTCACCCCTGCCAGGCCATGGGCCAGGCCCCGTCCGCCCGGCCCCAACACGCCGAGCCCGTGCGCTTCATCCACCAATAGCCTCGACCTCTGCTGCCGGCAGATGCGGGCGATGGCCGCCAGATCCGGGCTGGTGCCCTCCATGCTGAACAGGCTCTCGGTGATCACCAGCGTCGGGCGCTGGGGCTCCGCTGTCCGTTGCTGGATCAGCCGCCGTTCAAGGTCTGCGCTGTCGTTGTGGCGGAACCGCAGCAAGCGGGCGCCGCTGGCCTGCACCCCCAGCAGCAGCGAGTGATGGATCAGCCGGTCCGCCAGCACCACCCCGTGCCGCCCTGTGAGGGCGAGCACAGCCGCCAGATTGGCCTGAAATCCGCTGGGGAACAGCAGCACCTGCCCACGCCCGAGCCAGTTGGCGAGGGTTTCGGCCAGCAGGGTGTGCACCGGCCGGGTGCCCGTCACCAGGGGAGAGGCGCCGGAGCCGGTGCCGTCTCTGGCGATGGCGTCGCAGGCTGCCTGCTGCAGAAGGGGGTGATGGCTGAAGCCCAGATAGTCGTTGCTGGCCAGGTCCAGCAGTGGCGCTGCCGCCTCACCGGCGCCCACCACGGCCTTCAGCCCGCCGCCGGCCGTGGTGGCAAAGCTGCGCAGCCGCCGGCGCCGGTCGGGGGGGACGCGGCTGAGGGATGGCCACAGGGAGCTGAGGGGATCGGCAGGATCGCCGGCCGGGAGCACGTTCACCACCCACTGGGGGCCACGGGGCCCACCAGTCTGCCCAGCCGCGCCGGGGCTCATAGAATCTCTGCATGCTCACTGCCGGTACCGACGCTCCGTCCGCTGCGACGACGGTTCCCCCCGCGGTGCCTGTTCCGGAGCCCCACCACGAGCCGAAGCCTGTGTCTCCGGTGGAGGAGCTGTTCCCGTTCCCGCTCGATCCCTTCCAGCTGGAAGCGATCGACGCTCTCAACCAGGGGCATTCGGTGGTGGTGAGTGCCCCCACTGGCTCCGGTAAAACCCTGGTGGGCGAATACGCCATCCATCGGGCGCTGGCCCACGGGCAGCGCGTTTTCTACACGACGCCGCTCAAGGCCCTCTCCAATCAGAAGCTGCGCGATTTCCGCCAGCAGTTCGGCGAGGAGCGCGTCGGCCTGATGACCGGCGATCTGAGTGTGAACCGGGAAGCGGCGATCGTGGTGATGACCACGGAGATCTTCCGCAACATGCTCTATGCGGAGGTGGATCGGGGCGACGATCCGCTCGCTGACGTGGAGGCGGTGGTGCTTGATGAGTGCCACTACATGAATGACAGCCAGCGCGGCACAGTCTGGGAGGAGTCGATTATCCACTGTCCACCGGCGGTCCAGCTGGTGGCCTTGTCGGCCACGGTGGCCAACGCGGGCCAGCTCACTGACTGGATCGAGCGGGTGCACGGTCCGACCACGCTTGTGATGAGCGACCACCGGCCCGTGCCGCTGGCCTTCAGCTTTTGCAGCGCCAAGGGCCTCCATCCGCTGCTCAACGACGAGGGCACCGGGCTCCACCCGAACTGCAAGGTGTGGCGTGCCCCCAAGGGCGATCGCCGCAAGGGCAAAACACCCCGGCCACCCCAGCCGGAGCCAGCGCCGCTGCCTTTCGTGGTGGCCCAGCTGGCCGAGCGCGAGATGCTTCCGGCCATCTACTTCATTTTCAGCCGCCGCGGCTGCGACAAGGCCGTGCGGGATCTTGGCCGCAGCAATCTGCTTAACGCGCAGGAGGCGGAGGTGGTGCGCCGCCGTCTCGACGCCTTTGTGGCCGTTACCCCGGAGGCCGTGCGAGAGGGGGGCCATGCCGAGGCCCTGCTGCGCGGCATCGCCGCCCATCACGCCGGCGTGCTGCCGGCCTGGAAGGAGCTGATCGAGGAATTGTTCCAGCAGGGTCTGGTGAAGGTGGTCTTCGCCACCGAAACCCTGGCGGCGGGCATCAACATGCCGGCGCGCACCACGGTGATTTCTGCGCTCTCCAAGCGCACCGAGCGGGGTCATCGACCTCTGATGGGCAGCGAATTCCTGCAGATGGCGGGCCGGGCCGGCCGCCGTGGCCTCGATGTGCAGGGCTATGTGGTCACGGTGCAGAGCCGTTTCGAGGGGGTGCGTGAGGCGGGGGCGCTGGCCACCAGCCCCGCGGATCCCTTGGTGAGCCAGTTCACGCCCAGCTACGGCATGGTGCTCAACCTGCTGCAGCGCTACGACTTGGCCAAAGCCCGGCAGCTGGTTGAGCGAAGCTTCGGCCGCTATCTCGCCAACATCGACCTGTTAGAAGACGAGGCCCGCATCGCTGAACTGCGCCAGCAGCTGGAGCAGCTCACGGGTCTCGGCGACGACGTCCCCTGGGAGGCCTTTGAGGCCTATGAGAAACAACGCGACCACCTGCGCGAGGAGCGCCGGCTGCTGCGCATCCTGCAGCAGCAGGCCGAGGAGACCCTTGCCCACGAGCTCACATTGGCGCTGCAGTTCGCCAGCGAAGGGACGCTTGTGAGCCTGAAGTGCCCGCAGCTCAGGGGCCGGGTCACCCCGGCGGTGATCGTGGAGAAACCCATGGGGCCCGGTCAGTTTCCGCTGCTGCTCTGCCTCACTGACGACAACATCTGGATCCTGGTGCCCTGCAATGCGGTCGTGAGCCTGCATGCGGAGCTCAGCTGCCTGCAGGTGACCACGATCGAGGCCCCGGAGCTGCGCCACGTTGGCGAGCTTCGTCATGGCGATCAGCACAGTGGCGGTCTGGCGCTGGCGGTGGGATCGATGGCCCGCCGCCACGACATGACCACACCCCAGTACGACTTGGCCGGTGAGGTGCGCGATCAGGCCCTGCGGGTGCAGCAGCTGGAAGCGGAGCTGGAGCGTCACCCTGCTCACGCCTGGGGTGACCGCCGCCAGCTCAAGAAGCAGCGGCGCCGCATGGAGGAGCTGGACGCGGAGATCGAGGAGCGGCAGCGGCTGCTCCATCACCGCTCCAACCGTCACTGGGACACCTTCCTGTCCTTGATCGAGATCCTGCGCTTCTTCGGCGCGCTGGCGGGGCCGGATGGTCTGGTGCCCACGGAGGTGGGCCGCACCGTTGCGGCCCTGCGCGGCGACAACGAGCTCTGGCTCGGGCTGTCACTGATGAGCGGCCATCTCGACGAACTCAGTCCGGCCGAGCTGGCCGCCGTGTTCGAAGCGATCAGCACCGAGGTGAACCGCCCCGATCTCTGGAGTGCCTACGACCCGCCACCGCTGGCGGAGGAAGCTCTGCGCGACCTTGGCGGCCTGCGGCGGGAATTGTTGCGTCAGCAGGAGAAGGCGGCTGTGGTGGTTCCGGCCTGGTGGGAGCCGGAGCTGATGGGCCTCGTGCATGCCTGGGCGTCCGGTACCAGCTGGGTCGATGTGATGGCCAACACCTCGCTGGACGAGGGAGATGTGGTGCGCATCCTGCGCCGCACGGTGGATCTGCTCGCCCAGGTGCCTTACGCCGAAGCCCTCAGTGAACTACTGAGAACAACGGCGCGAAAGGCATTGAATGCCATCAACCGCTTCCCGGTGTGTGAGCTTCAGGATCTACCCGGTGCCACTGCCTCTGCAGCCCCCAATCCAGCCATCACCATTCCAGCAGCACCCTCTCCCCCATCGCTTACAGATGAATGATCTAAAGGGGTGGAATAGTGGCCTGGGTGGGTAAGACTTCCATTCATCTCGATCAACGGCAATCATAAGCTTCTGTGGGATCAGCTTCGTGACCATCGCCTACACGTGCTTAGGGAGAACCTGCAAATTCCAGGCACTCGTTCGAAATCCCCCTTGTGATTGCAGATGAGAGCTGGGCTCAATCGGTGGCAATAGCTCCGGATCCGCTTCTTGGAAGTCTGCGCCTACGGTAACTCTGATCAGATTACTGCCAAGACGCGCACGCTTCCTGTGGTCGAGGGCTTGGCGAAGCCTCTGTCGCGAGATGTTTCTGGCGGAGATGGATCTGGTGGCGTATCAGAAAACGTCCAACAATCTGAGCGACCCACAGGACTCCTCTCTGCCAGTAGAGATGACACCTCTCCACACGGATGATCCCGCCGCACCGGCAAAGCGTGGTCAGGATTTCCCAGGAGCTGTGCATTCATGTGGTCACCCCCTACAAATGGAGGAAGTGACGTGGACCCCGAAAACCGGTCCAGGGTGAATGAGATCCTCAGCCGGCCAGACTGGGCCGGGGATTCGACCATGAAACGCACCAGGCACACAGCCGAGCAGATCATCCGCAAGCTCAAAACGGCGGAGCAACTGATCGCCCAGGGCAAGACCGTCGCGGAGGTCTGCCGCGTCATCGAGGTGACGCAGCCGACGTACCACCGCTGGAGACAGCAAGCAGTACGGGGGATGCAGGCCGAGGAAGCCAGACGGCTGACTCAGCTGGAGAAGGAGAACGCCCGGCTCTAGCCGAAGGCTTCTCCGAAGGAGTGGATGCTTCTGGCGGAGGCGTAGCTGGAGAAGGCGAGGCTCTAGCCCTTGGCTTCTGCGTAGGCGAAGCCTTCTCGAAGAGAAGCAGTAGGACCTTGCGGTGCGACGGGAAACTTCTGAGCCCGGAACGTCGGCGCTGGGCTGTTGAGGTCTTGCGCGCACGCTTCCGGGTTTCGGAGCGGCTGGCCTGCCGTGTGGTGGGCCAGCACCGCAGCACCCATCGCCATGGGGGCAAGGTGATCGAACTGGAGGAGGTCAAGCTGCGGCATCGCTTGCGGCAGATCGCGGCTGACCACATTCGCTGGGGCCGCCGCATGACCTACCGCCTCCTGCGGCGGGAGGGCTGGGCGGTGAACCAGAAGCGGGTGCAACGGTTCTGGTGGGAGGAAGGCCTACAGCGTGCCCATTCCCAGGACACGGAAGCGGGCACGGCCCGCCGACGGCTCGGTGAGGCGTTACCGGGCGGAACATCCCCACCAGGTATGGGCCATGGACTTCCAGTTCGACGCCACCGCCGATGGCCGTCGGCTCAAATTCCTGAACGTGATCGACGAGCACAGCCGCCTCTGCCTGGCCATCCGGGTACGCAGGCGCTGCAAGGCCAAGGACGTAGTGGCGGTGCTGAAGGAGCTCACCGGCCTCTACCAGGCACCAGCGTTCATCCGGTCAGACAACAGCCCGGAATTCATCTCCCAGGCCTTACGTGGCTGGTGCGAGACCAGCGGAACAACCACGGCCACCATCGAGCCAGGATCCCCGTGGGAGAACGGGTTTGCGGAGTCGTATGAGCTCTGCTCGACTTCGTCTACAGGCCACACTCGGCCCTCCAGGGGCGTACGCCCCTGGAGGCAGCTCAACAGGGAGCTGCCGCATGACCACAACCATCCACTCTCATAAGGCCTGGACCGATAAAGGGGGTCACGTTGGGGTCCATGTCCATGCCCAGGCAGATGGCAAAACTCTTGATCTTCCAGCTTTTGGAGAAAAAACCTCTCGTCACTGATCAGCTTTGGAGTGAACAGCAGTGGGCCTTCGATCGCGAATGAGTTCACATTGATGAGTGACCATCCTTGGGGTTTCCTTTGGTTGGCTGCAATGACATGCCGTCGTTGAGGTAGAGCAGATTTAGATCTGTGATTTCCAGTTCGCCACGTGAGGAGGGGTGCAGACTCTTGGCTCGTTCAACCACAGTGTTGTCAAATGAATAGAGCCCCGTCAGCGCGTAGCGTGACTTTGGTTTGGCCGGCTTCTCTTCAATGGAGCGCACTTTCCGTTGGCTTCAAACTCCACAACCCCATAGCGTTCAGGGTCGCTAACTGGATAGGCAAACACGGTGGCTTCAGGTTCTCCGACCCCTGCGCACAACAGTTGTGGCACTAGGTCGTGTCCGTGGAAGAGGTCGTCCCCGAGCACCAACGCGGCATGAGAGTTGCCCAGAAATTGCTCGCCGATAAAAAAGCCTGCGCTAACCCACCAGGGCTGGGTTGAATGGCGTATTCAATCGTGATTCCCCATTGTTTTTACTTGTCCAGCAGCCTTCGAAAAGCTTCCTGGTCGTTGGGGGTGGTGATGATAAGGATTTCAGTGATTCCTTCCAGTAGTAAGGTGCTGAGTGGGTAGTAGATCATGGGTTTGCCATAAACAGGCATCAGTTGGTTGCTGATGGCTGTGGTCAGCGGCGCCAAGCGAGCTCCACTTCCACCGGCAAGAATGATTCCTTTTCTGTTTGGATGAGGTGGAGCTTGTTGATGCGTTGATTGAGCTTTGCTTGTGTTCTACAGTGTCATTGTTGTATTAAAGCATGCTTTATGTGTGTTGCGTCGCTGGAAATCAACGCATGATTATTTCGTGGGAGTCGCCATGGGGGCTGCGGCGTGATCTTTATTGGCTGCACAAGCTGTGCTTGCTACAGAGTGTCAATGACCCCAGCAGCGTGCAGAGCGATAAGGATCAGAGTCAAGCTTGTGGTGTCAACTGCCAGCTGGTGATGACAGGATCTCTCGGGATTCCAGCTCGCGCATCACCAGATCTACGCACTGGTCCACATTTAATGTTCCGGTTTCCACGCGCAGTTCCGGGGCAGCCGGAGCCTCATAGGGGCTGGATATTCCCGTGAACTCTTTGATTTCACCGGCACGTGCTTTGGCATAAAGCCCCTTCGGGTCCCGATTTTCGCAGGCCTGCAGGTCGGCGGCACAGTGAATCTCTATGAAATCTCCCTCACCGACAAGCCCCCGGGCTTTGTCGCGATCGGCGCGGAAGGGGGAGACGAACGCCGTAAGCACAATCACGCCCGCGTCGAGGAACAGCTTTGCTACTTCTCCGATCCGCCGGATGTTCTCCTCCCGGTCGTGATCCGAGAACCCCAGGTCTTTGCAGAGGCCGTGGCGGATGTTGTCGCCGTCCAGCACGTAACTGCTGAGCCCGCGGGTGAACAGCTCCGCATTCACCGCATTGGCAAGGGTGCTCTTGCCGCTGCCCGAGAGCCCGGTGAACCAGAGGATGGCACTGTTGTGACCTTGCCTCTCCGCCTGGCTGCTGCGATCCACCGAGGCCTGATGCCAGACGATGTTGCTGGATTTGATCACGTTGCTGGCTTCACCGCTTGCATTCACAGGCATGGAAGGATCTGCAGGGTACAGGAGTGGAGAGCACCGCCAGTTCAGAGCGCTGCCGCCGGATCAATGCGGGCCATGGCTGCTGCCGCGGCATCGCAGAGAACCTGGTGGGCGGGTCCGTGGCTGGCAATCAGGCAACCGGCCTGGCGGAAGTCCCCAGTGTTGTACAGCAAAGGCCGCCCATCGGCGTGAGTGAAGGCGCCACCTGCTGCCAGCAGCACCGCTTCGGGAGCAGCCATGTCCCAGTCCTTCGGAGCTGTCTTTCCGGACAGGGAGATGTAGAGGTCGGTTTCGCCGCGCAGGATCGACGCCACCTTCCCCCCCACACTCCCGCGCGCGATGCCGCTGGCGATCGGCAGTGAGGTCATCAGCTGTTCCAGCCGGTCGTCGCGGTGGCTGCGGCTGGTGACCGGAATCAGGCTCGACAGTGCTGTGCGCCCGCTCAGGGAAGGGGCATGACGTTCCCCGTCCGGCGCTTCCTTCCAGGCGACGGGTGGCTCGATCCCGTCGGGGTCGAGCCACCCGAACCAGAGCTCATCGAGCTCTGGCAGCAGAACCACCCCGAGGGCAGGCCGCTGCTGGTGCACCAGGGCCAGATGCACGGCGTATTCGCCGGTGCCCTGAAGGAAGTCCTTGGTGCCATCGAGGGGGTCGAGGATCCAGAGCCAGTCGTTGGCGATGGCCTGATCGGCGGGCCACTGACCCGTGGTCTCCTCGCTGAGGATGGCCCAGGAGGCTGCTGGGAAGTCGCTCTGCAGCCCCTTGATCAGATGCTCGTTGACGGCAAGATCGGCTGCCGTGACTGGCCCTTTGGGATCCTCATCCACCGAGAGGATCGGCGGATAGCCGAACGGAGGGGTGTCGCCGCGGGCATAAGCCCGCAGGATGGCCGCCGCCTCCCAGCACAGCCGCCGAACGGTAGCGAGAACCGTGGCGACTTTTTGGCCGGCGAGCGTGCTGTCTGCGAAGTAGAGCTCTTTCATGGTTTCTGGGGCTTGGCCAGCGGCAGCAGGCATTTGTCGGAGTCGCAGCCGGCTGGACCCGCCTCCACCAGTTCGCCGTTGTCGTAGCGCTGCAGGGAGGCGAAGAAATCGAACTCGCGGCGCCGCGCCGCCACCTCCTCCTGTAGGCGCTGGTAAGTGGTCTGGTCGATCGGCTCGAACGGCAGGCGGGGGAAGGTGGCGTTGGCATCGAAGCGGGCCAGAAGCGCCGCCGAGATGTATCCCTTGCCTTGATCGATCGCTGCGTGAATGGCTTCAGCGAGAGATTCGATTTCGTTTTCGCGGAACTCGACCGTGGCTGAGGTGTTGTGGGCGGTGTAGTGCTGTTGGACCTGCATGTAGAAGTCAAACTGGGCCAGCGCCGAGAAGCTGTTGATCTCCACGGCGTCGGCGCCGGGCAGGTTGGCCCAGCTCACTTCGGTGGGGATTTCCACCAGCCACTCGGTGCAGCGGGGATCAAACGGATCATCCAGCAGGCGGCCGTGTTCATCCTTGTCGCTTTGGCTCGGCACGATCGTGTAGCCGTAATCCATGCAGGCGAGTGCCACCGGATCGTTCTTGCGGAAGGTGATGCGGCGGATGAAGCGCTGGGCCTTGGGCGGATGCCAGCCGGGGCTGGCGCCGGTGAGCAGGCTCTTGGTGCCGGCGGGCTGCACCGTGGTGCAGCGGTTCGGGCGGCGCAGACCATGGCGGTCGCAGTAGTCCCACACGGCCTCGTTCACCGCCGTCTTCCAGCGCGATAGGTAGGCGGCTTCCTGTTGCTTGAACGCCAGCCCGGCCTCGCTGTCCGGACGGCCCTCCTCCCACCAATTGAGCCAGGGGGTGCCGAAAGCATGCACGAAGAAATCGAACAGGCCCGTGAAGCTCACACCCACGATCGGATCCCAGGCACGGCTCTGGCGGTAACGCTCCACCTCAAAGCGGTGGTTCAGCAGGCAGGCCACCGCCAGACCGGCGGCGCGGAAGGCATCCGCCTGGCCCTCGTGGTCGGCGGGGTCGATCTGGTTGAGGTGAATCTCCGCCAGGTTGCAGTGGAAATCGGCGCCGAGGATCTCGCCGCAGGGGTTGAGGCCGTAGCGGCTGAGGCGGTGCTCAAGTTCGGCGTCCGTGATCTGCGGATGGTTCAGCTGCAGCCAGCGGCCCGCTTCCTCACGGCCCTGATCGCAGTAGATGGTGATGAACTCGCTGCGCAGTTCAGGGGTGGAAAGCAGGTCGGCATTCGAGCGGGCGATCGCCTCGGGGGCGAACTGGATGGCGCCTTCGCCGCTCTGAAACTGCTTGAGCACCGCCTCCCGCACCACCTCGCGGCTGGGGCGGGTATGGAACACGCGTGTGTGGTTGGCCATGCGCAGCGCATCGCGCTCGGGGTCGATGCGCCAGTTGCCGTCCGCGTCCTGCTGCCAGAGGTTCTCCTTGGCGCCGGCCGCGGAGGCGTCGTCTGCGCAGAATTGCCGCATGCCCGCACTGCGGCGGATGTTGCCGGCCACGATCGTGACGGCCGCCTCATCGATCAGCAGGCAGCATTCCACTGAGCTGAGCTGGCGGCCATGGGCCTTGTTGAGGATCTCGGCGACGCGCCCGTAGAGGTCTTTGAGCTTCACCGGGTTGGCCATGCCGCCGAACCCCTTGAGCGTTTCGCCCACAGGACGCACATCGGAGAGGTCAACGCTGACCGTCACCTCACCGTCGAAGCGGGAATCGCTGCTGAGCTCCAGCAGGAGCTGGTAGCTGTCCACCCAGCCGCGCCGGGTGTCGCCCACCTTGATCGCCACGTCGTGGCCCGTAATCGTGTGGGTGGTGTGCTCCTGGCGCTGGCCGGCGGGAGTGGCGCCGATGTCGGTGACGGAGGTGATCCGCAGGCGGTTGCGCACCGCAGGCAAGCGATCGATCAGCCGAGGCTCGATGATGGCGCCCGTGCCGCAGCCCATCATCGCCAGGTCCATCATCAGACCGAAGGCTTCCCAGTCGATCAGGTTGGTGGAGGTGCAGTTGTAGGCGCCGGAGAAGTTCTGGGGCTGCTCGATCCAGTCGGTGCCACCGATCCACAGCCAACGCCCTGAGGGCAGCGCCTGCTGCCGTTTATGCATCCGGCGCAACAGGGCCACTTCCTCGGCGTTGAGGTTGCCGAGCCTGCGCAGCCCTTCGAGGTTGCGCTCGCTCACCTCCTGCCAGCTTTCGCGCCCGTTCGGAGTCTTGCGGCTGTAGGTGCGGTAGAAGACCGGGTTCGCCGCCGGCGCCGTGACGGGGAAATCCGCAGCGGCGGCTTCTGGCAGGCCAGCCAGCCGGGTGAGCTCGGCTGCGGTGGCAGGCGTGGCGGAGAGGGTCACGGAAACAGGGGCAGCGTGGCGCGTGGAGAAACCTTAACCCCACCTGTGGGGTGCGCAAGGTTCATCCTGCACCAGCGGCAGTGTCTGTACGGCTCGCCAGGGGCTGACCGCCCCACCAGCGCCGGCTGCCGCCCCGCCGGGGCTGCGCCAGGCTGGCGGCGCTGCGGTGGTGGCCATGGAGCGGATCTGCGAGCCCGAGCTGATGGACGACGCCGAGCAGGCGCGCGCCTATGCCGACGCCGACTTCGCTGCCGGTGACCGCGCCCTGCTCAAGCGCACCGAGGACCTGTTCGGGCCACAGCTGGGGCCGCGGATCATCGATCTGGGTTGCGGACCCGGCAACATCAGCTTCCTGCTGGCGGAGCGTTATCCCACGGCCCGGGTGCTGGGCCTCGATGGCGCCCCCGCCATGCTGGCGATCGCCGCCGCGCGCCTGCAGGCCACCCCGGATCGCTTGCCAGGGCTGAGCTTTCAGTACCTGTTGCTGACGCCGGGGGGTGCCCTGCCGCAGGAGGGCCGCTGGACGGCGGTGGTCAGCAACAGCCTTCTGCACCATCTGCACGATCCGCTGGTGCTGTGGCAGGCGGTGCGCCGGCTGGCGGCCCCCGGAGCGGCCATCTGCATCAAGGATCTGCGCCGTCCGTCGGATCCAGCGGCCCTGGAAGAGTTGGTGCAGCGCCATGCCGCAGGTGCTCCGCCCGTGCTGCGGCGTGATTACGCCCAGTCGCTGCGGGCGGCCTTTCGCCGCGTGGAGGTGGAGGCGCAGCTCCAGCAGGCGGGGATCGAGGGGTTGGCGGTGCGGGAGCTCGACGACCGCTACCTGGAGGTCTGGGGACGATTGGCCTGAACGGCGGGGAGCCACCGGCTGCCGCTAAACCAAAGGGGCTCCGTCGTTGCTGCACTTCTCTCCGTGCTGCCCCACGCCCGCCGTTGGCGCCGGCCCTGGGGGCCTGCCCTGGCGCTGGCCCCAGCCACCGGCGCCGCCACCGCGGCTGTTCTTGCCATCGCGGCAGCAGCCATGGGCCTTGTGCCACTGGCGAGCGCGCCGGTGGTGGCACAGGCTCTGCGCCCCCCCGCCTGGTTGCAGGCGCCTCCGGCCAGCATCGGTCCGATCCAGCCCACCTGGGAAGCGCTGCTGTTCGTCCGGCTCGATGCCGGTGATCAGGCCTGG
The DNA here is from genome assembly GCF_977927515.1 of Cyanobium sp. ULC065. Next base: position 1,074,055 of record NZ_OZ376393.1, read on the forward strand.
TTGCCCCGCCCGCAACGGTTGCCCGATGGCCGACTCCGCTACGTGTACCGGCAGCGCCGTGGTGAAAGAGATCTCACCATGGCCCAGATCCACGACCTGCTGCGCAATCCGCCCCGCTATACCGCCGAGCGGACCGCCATCACTTCCCTGCTCGCCCAGCTGTGGGGCCTGGGGGTGCGGGTGGAGCTGACCACCCCGCGGGTGGCGGCGGCGGCCGGCGAATGGGTGCCCCGTGAGGCGGTGATCCGGATCCGGCCGGATGTGCCCGACCGCGGCACCCTTGATTTCGCCGCTGTGCTCAACCACGAGGCCATCCATGTGGCCCAGAGCTGCCGAGCCGGCGGCCTCAGGCGGCCGCCCACCCCCCTGGGCCTGCCGGTACGCCTGTCGCCGGAAGCGCGGGAACTGCTCGCACAGCCTCTCTACGCCCGCATCCCCCCCCTGGTGCGCCAGCTGGAGCTGGAGGCCTTCAGTCATCAGCGGGATCTGGCCCTCGGCGCCCACCTGCTGCGCAGCCTCTGCCGGCCGGACAGCCGCCTCGGCCTGGCAGGCTGAGACCATGACCAGCGCCTCCCCCCCACCCGTTTCCCCCAGCGACGACCTGGCCGGGGTTGCCCTGGCTGAAGCGGTGGCGAAGCGGCGCAACTTCGCGATCATTTCCCACCCGGACGCGGGCAAGACCACCCTCACCGAGAAGCTGCTGCTCTACGGGGGGGCGATTCAGCAGGCCGGTGCGGTGAAGGCCAAGGGAGAGCAGCGCAAGGTCACCTCCGACTGGATGGAGATCGAGAAACAACGCGGCATCTCGATCACCTCCACCGTGCTGCAGTTCGACTACGCCGGCAGCACGGTGAACCTGCTCGACACGCCAGGCCACCAGGATTTCTCGGAAGACACCTACCGCACCCTCGCCGCTGCCGACAACGCAGTGATGCTGGAAGACGCCGCCAAGGGCCTCGAACCACAGACCCGCAAGTTGTTCGAGGTCTGCCGGCTGCGCAAGGTGCCGATCTTCACCTTCATCAACAAGATGGACCGGCCGGGCCGCGAGCCGCTCGAGCTGATCGATGAGATTGAAAGTGAGCTGGGCCTCACCTGCTGGCCGGTGAACTGGCCGATCGGCAGCGGTGATCGTTTCCGTGGCGTGATCGATCGCCGCAGCAAGGACGTGATCCTGTTCGAGCGGGCGGAGCGGGGCCGCCAGTCGGCGGAGAAGCGCCTGGCGGCCGGCAGCCCCGAGCTGGCTCGGCTGGTGGAACCGGAACTGCTGGCGGCGGCGCTGGAGGAACTGGAGCTGCTCGATGGTGCCGGCGCCGAGCTCGATCTGGAGCTGGTGCATGCCGGTGAACTGAGCCCGGTGTTCTTCGGTTCGGCGATGACCAACTTCGGCGTGCGTCCCTTCCTGGATGCGTTCCTGGAACTGGCTCAGCGGCCGGTGGCGCGGCTAAGCAGCGACGGCCCGGTGGATCCGCTACGGCCGGAGTTCAGCGGCTTCGTGTTCAAGCTGCAGGCCAACATGGATCCACGCCACCGCGACCGCATTGCCTTCGTGCGGGTCTGCAGCGGACACTTCGAGAAGGACATGAGCGTGCGGCATGCCCGCAGCGGCCGCACCATTCGCCTCTCTCGCCCCCAGAAGCTGTTCGGGCAGGACCGTGAGGTGGTGGAGGACGCCTATCCCGGTGATGTGATCGGCCTGAACAATCCCGGCATGTTCGCCATCGGCGACACCCTCTATGCCGGCAGCAAGGTGGAATACGAAGGTATCCCCTGCTTCAGCCCTGAACTGTTCGCCTGGCTGCGCAACCCCAACCCATCGGCGTTCAAGAGCTTCCGCAAGGGGGTGAACGAGCTGCGGGAGGAGGGAGCCGTGCAGATCCTGTATGACACTGATGCCAGCAAGCGCGACCCGATCCTGGCGGCCGTGGGCCAGCTGCAGATGGAGGTGGTGCAATACCGGCTTCAGAACGAATACGGAGTCGAAACGCGCCTCGAGCCCCTCGGCTTCAGCGTGGCCCGCTGGGTGGTGGGCGGCTGGGCGGCGCTGGAGGCGGTGGGGCGCATCTTCAATTGCAAGACCGTGCGCGACGCCTGGGACCGGCCGGTGCTGCTGTTCAAGAACGAGTGGAATCTCAACCAGCTGCGGGAAGACCACCCCGCCTTCGAGCTCAGCGCCGTGGCGCCGGTGGTGAGCGGCGTGGAGCCGATCGCCCTCTGAGCATTTGCTGATGCGGGTGCCCACGGCGCTGCTCCCGGCCCGCCAGAATCTTTGCAACGAAAGATCACAGCCATGGCCGAGCCCTTCTGGCTGGTTCGCCCCCGCCACGACGGAGGCTCCGATTACGTGCGCTTCCTCCCCAGCCAGGAAGCCGTCGAGGTGCGCGAAGGCAGCCACCTCCCGCCCCAGATGCCTTTACTGAAGCGGCGCCAGTGGTTGCCGCTCAAAGAGGCAGAAGCCTGCCGCCGGCATCTTCAGCAGGAAGGCGGTTTCCACTCCAGCGAACCTTTGTTCTGAACCACTGGTTCGGTGGCAGCGGAGGCCTCCGGATGGGGCGCGCCTCGATACGCTCGTACCACGATCCTGCTCACCGCACCGGAGGCCATGACCAACGGTTCTGCCCTGCCCCCCGGCGCGACCGGCGGCCCCAGCGATGGTTCCAGCCCCTACGAACGGCTCGGCATCGCTTCTGATGCCAGCTTCGACGAAGTTCAGGGAGCGCGTCAGCATTGCCTTGATGCGGTAGGAGACGACCCCCAGGCCCGCGCCCGTGTGGAAGCCGCCTACGACGCCGTACTGATGGAACGGCTGCGGGAGCGGCAACAGGGGCGGGTCAGCAGCGCCGCCCTCAGTGCCTCGAAGCGGGAAGAGGTGAAGCCGGCCGTGATCGCCCGGGCCCCCTCCAGGCCTGCCCTGCCGGCCATGCCTTCCTTGCCCCAGCTCTCTGGCGGCAAACTCACGCGGCCGAAGTTCTCGATGCCCCGCCTGGCCCTGGCCGAGGGCCGTGAGCGCTGGGTGCCCCTGGCCGGGCAGGGGGCGATCCTGCTGCTGCTCCTGGTGTCCCCCCCGTCCTCCGACACCGTGCTGCTCGCCCTCTCCACCCTGCTCACGGTGGTGAACCTGCAGCGGCGCAACGGCCGGTTTCTGGCGGCGGTGGGCTGGAGCTTCGCTCTGCTGGGCCTCGGCCTGCTGATGGGCGGCGTGCTCGCCCAGCTCGTTGATCCGGCCCTGCCGCTCGGGCTGCCGCTGGCGGGCGAACAGCTTCAGAGCCTGCCGGCACTGATCCTGCTGTTGCTGGGTGCCCTGCTGCTGGCCTGACGGCTGCCGAAGGTTTGTGTCGCCCCCCTGGTTGAGTCTGGTGGGGTCACGCCAGTGATGCCCCTAGGGCACGGCACGCTCACAGCCCGTGCAGGCTTCCATGCCTGCCGGGTGCAGACTTTGCCTCCGCACGCCCAGTTGAGGGCTGTGAGGCTGCAGTCCGCTTCCGGCTCAGGCGCCTGTGGCCTTCAGACAGCCGCCAGCTCCTCGATCAGTTCCCGCAGCTCGGGCGCCTCCACGCCGTACACCTCGTTGCAGAAATGGCAGGTGAGCTCGGCGCGGCCGTCTTCGCGCAGGATCGTGTCGAGCTCGTCACGCCCCAGCAGCCGCAAGGCATTGACGCTGCGCCTGCGGGTGCAGGGGCAGTGGAAGGTGACGTTCTGGCTGGCCTCCGCATCCTCCAGGAGCTGGGGATCGAGGTCCGGGAAGATGTCTTCCAGCAGGCGTTGCAGATCGCCGCTGCAGTCGGCGAGCCGCTGGCTGAACCCCTGAATCTCGCGGCAGCGCTCCTCCAGCAGGGCCACCAGCGCCGGTTCCCGGGCCGCCTTGGGCAGCACCTGCACCAGCACCCCACCGGCGCAACGCACACCGCTGCTGTCGATCTGCTCACCGACGAACACCGCCGACGGGGTCTGCTCGGAATGGAGGAGGTAAGAGGCCACGTCATCACCGATGCCGCCGCTCACCAGCTCCACCGTGCTGCTGAACGGCTCGCCCTTGCCCTGGTCGCGCACCACGTGCAGATAGCCGGTGCCCGTGGCCTTGCGGAAGTCGAAGCGGTGCAGGCCCTCGGGCGTTTCCACCAGATCGAGCTCCAGGCCCGGCGCCCCCACGTAGCCGCGCACGGTACCGTCCCGGCCCGCATCCACCATCAGGCCGCGCAGCGGTCCGTCCGACTGGATGCGCAGGTTCACCCGTCCGTGGGCCACCTTCATCGAACTGGCCAGCAGCAGGCCGGCGGTCATCGCCCGGCCCAGCACGGCGGTGGTGAGGTACGAGAGGCCGTGGCGACGACGGGCGTAGCGTGTGGTGACGGTCGTGAGGGCCGCCACCATGCGGATGCCGCCACCGGCGGCCGTGGCCCGTACCAATCGATCGGGCATCGCCCCGCCCCAACTCAGGGCATCGTACGGAGCCTCGGCAGGGGCTGAAGCGCCCCACCCTGCAGCCGCCAGCCTTCCTTCACCCAGCCCTTGAACAGCTCCGGTTCGTGGGTCACCACCAGCAGCACCCGGTCCCGCGCCAGCAGTTGCAGCAGTTGCAGCACCTCTTCCCGCACCGACCAGTCGAGGCCGGCGGTGGGTTCATCCAGCAGCAGCACACGCGGATCGCGCAGCAACTGCACCGCCAGCGCCAGTCGCCGCTGCTGGCCGCCGCTGAGCCGCTCCGGCGGCTGCTGCAGCGACAGCCCCTGCAGCCCCACCCGGGTGAGCACCTGTTCGACCCGTTCCGACGGCAGCCGCCGCTGACCCAGCTTCAGCTCCTGGCCCACCGTGAGGCCGAGGAAATGGCGCTCGGGAAACTGAAACACCAGGCCGCAGAGCCCGCGCCGCTGCCTGGCGTTCAACGCCTGCCCTTCCCACAGGATCGCGCCGCCATCGGGGTCCGCCAGACCGCAGATCAGCTCCAGCAGGGTGGTCTTGCCCGAGCCGCTCTGCCCGGCCACCAGGGCGGGCCGGCCCGGCTCCAGGCGCAGCTCCACCCCGTCGAGCAGGGCGGCTGGGGTGGTGGCCGGGTGGTAGTGCAGGGATCGAAGCTCGAGCATGGCGGGTTTCGCTTCCCCCAGCTTGCTGGATGCGTGTTTGATGGGGGCAAGCACGCTGCCTTCTCCCATGGACGTCCGCTTTCGGGATGTGGATCCCTTCAACTGCTGGATCTGGGTGCGTTTTGCTGCTCCGCCCGGGCAGGGGGAGCGCGGCTACATCGATACGACCTTTGAGAGCTGGTTCTTTCTCGGCAAGCTGGGCGGCTTCAATGCCGAGAACCTTCAGGTGCATGAGGAGGGCGTGGATCTCAGCTGGATGACCTACGACGGCGACGACGCTGAACGGGCCCTGCCGGCGTTGATGCACAACATGGGCGAACTGGAATACCAGGAGGACTGGGCCCGCTGCTGGGTGGATCTCGGCACCAGCGATGGCGTTGCCCTTGATGTGCTGATCAACGCCCTGCGGCAGCTCGACAACGACGTGGTGGAGATTGAGGAACTGGTGATCGGCGGTCTCAACGACGATTGGCCGGTGGAAGACCAGCCCGATGCGATGTTCGCCCCCGGGGTCAATTGAGCGCGGTGTGACCCGGGAGCTGCGTCGTCTGTTGATCGAGCCCGGGCGCCTCGCCCGGGCGGCGGCTCAGCCGCCAGATTCCTCGGCTGCGGAAGTCGCTGCCAGCGGGCAAGCTGCAGCGCCCGGCTGCGAGGGTGCTCTGCCTATCCTCCGCTTGGAAGACGGCGAAAGCCGCTACCTGACGCGGGTGCTCCGCTTTGGCCCCGGCGATCGCTTTGCGGTGGTCGACGGTGCCGGCCAGCTGTGGAGCGCGCTGCTGACCGACCGCAGCAGCGCCCGGCTGGAGCAGCCCCTGGAGGCACCGCTTGCGGTCGAGCCCTTGCCCTCCCCCCTGCTGGAGCTGGCGGTGGCAGTGCCGCGCCGCGATTTCGACACCGTGCTGCGCATGAGCTGCGAACTGGGGGTCGACCGCCTTCAGCCGCTGCTGGCCGAGCGCGGCGTGCGGGGGGCGGAAACCGGTGGGCCGGGCCGGTGGGAACGCTGGCAGGCGATCGTGCGGGAGGCCTGTGAGCAGTGCGAGCGTCTGTGGCTGCCGCAGCTGCTGGAGCCCATGGCCGCCGCCGCCTGGTTCCGGAATCCGGCTTCGCCGTCCAGCGCTGCAGCGCGCTCAGAGCCCGGCCAGCGTTGCTGGCTGGCCACCACCCGGGCGGCCGACCTGCCGCTGCTGAGTGAGCTGCTGGGGTCGGGAGCCCTGCCTGCTGGCACAGAGCTGCGCGGCGTGGCAGAGCTGGGCGGTGGAGCAGTACAGCGGACCGGGTTAGAGCTGGGTGGCGCTCAAGCCCAGGGTGCGCATTGTGTTGGCATCGCCCGCCTGGCGATCGGGCCTGAGGGGGGATGGACGCCGGCGGAGGAGCAGGTGGCGGTGGACGCGGGCTGGCAAGTGGTGAGCCTGGGCCCGACGATCCTGCGCACCTCAACGGCGGCTGTGGCAGGTCTGAGCCTGCTGAGCGCCTGGCGAGCGGGATCCAGGCGAGCAAGATCGAGCGGCGGCTGAATCCCTGGGGCGCAGATTGCCACGCTCAGCTCTTCATCAGGCTGGCGGCCATCGCCTTGAACGGGCCGATGTTGGCCCCGGCCAGCCGGCGGCGGCGGGAGAGGGCGCCGGCGGGGGTGAGGCAATCGGGCGAGAAGGTGACCAGCGAAGGAGGCGGCAGGTTGTCCTGTTCACGCCGCAGCTCGGCAGCCATCGCTTCTGCGGTGGTGAGCACGCTGCCCGCTGCAGCGACGCCGGCCTCTGCTGCTGGCCCTGCGGTGGCTGCAGCGGGATCCGCGCTGGTGGATGGAGCCACAGGAGCCGCCGGAGCCACCGTCACAGGGGCCACTGTCACCGGCTCAGCGGTGGCGTTCTTGTCGAAGTCGATGAAGAACGAGCCCTTGCGCTTGAACAGCATGGTGATCCGAAGACGGAACGTTGGCTGTGATTATCCGCCGGCACCTGCAGGGGACCGACGCCGCTTAGGGGAGTGCAACAGAGAGCGGCAGGCCACGCCGCTGCTGAAGAGACTGGGGCCTGTGCGGTCTGCCCCCTTGAGCGTTCTGCTGCTGTCTGCCGTGCCTGTGCCGGTGTCCCCCTTCACGGGCCTGGAGGCTTTGCTGGGGGCGCCACCGCTGCTGCCGGCCCAGACCCTCCAGCACTGGCTGCTGGCGCTGGCGCTGCATGGCCTGTTGATCAGCGCTGCACAGCGGTTCCCCCTGCTCACCCGCTCCGGCTGGGTACACGCGGGTGTGCTCGGCACACTGCTGTGGGGCGCGCTCGGCTGGCGCGGCTGGCTTGCGGTGGTGGGCTATCTGGTGCTGGGCTCCCTGGTGACCCGGCTGGGCTTTCGCCAGAAGCAGCAGCAGGGGCTGGCCGAAGCGCGGGGTGGACGCCGGGGGCCGGAGAACGTGTGGGGCTCCGCAGCCACCGGGGCCGTGCTGGCTCTGCTCACCACCGTGCCCGGAGCGCCGGTGCCGCTGCTGCTGCTTGGTTTCGGGGCCAGTTTCGTCGCCAAACTTGCCGACACCTGCGGCAGTGAGATCGGCAAGCGCTGGGGGCGTCACACCGTGTTGATCACCTCCCTGCGGCCGGTACCCGCCGGTACGGAAGGGGCGGTCAGTCTGGAGGGGACGGGTGCCAGCCTGGTGGGCAGCGCGGTGATGGTGCTGGTGCTGAAGTTGCTGGGGTTGCTGGGATCGCCCCCCGCGCTGCTGTTGGTGTTGCTGGTGGGGGTGTTGGCCACCCTGCTGGAGAGCTGGATCGGCGCCACCCTGCAGGCGCGGCTCGCCTGGCTGACCAACGAGCTCGTGAACGGAATCCAGACGCTGCTGGCGGCGTTGATCGCCATGGGGCTGGCCTGGGGCGCCGTGGCGCTGGGCCTGGCCGCCTGATTCAGGGGCGCTTGACTCAGGCCTGGGCGAACAGATCCCCCCATTCTCTGCTCAGTTCCTGGCGCAGCCGCGCCGCCAGCCGTTCGAAGCGGCGTTGGGCCACCCGCGCCCGGATCCCCAGCTCCTCGCCCAGCTGGCGCCAGGAGGCCCCATCCAGCACCCGCCCTTCCAGCAATCGCCGCTCGCTGACCTCCAGGTCTTGCAGCCGCTGCCTGAGCCAATGCTGCGGTTCCGGCTCGGAGCAGGAGGATTCGCTCAGACGATCGGCGCGGCAGGGATGGGGGGCTTCCCGGGCGCTGAGCTTCTCCACCAGAGGGGTACTGGAGGCTTCAGCCGTGCCAACCGGCGCATCGAGGCTGGAGCACTGCAGGGCCCAGTGCAGGCTGCAGGCCTCCTGCCACTGGGCGACAGGGCAGCCCAGGGCGGCCGCCAGCTCCGCGTCGCGGAGCGCGGGCTTCTGCTGGTGAAGGCGTTGTTGCTGGAGGGTCTGCCCGCGCTGATGCAGGTCGCGCAGCAGGCGTGAGGCTTTCAGCGGCTGTTCGTTGTCGCGCAGGTGGTGCTGCATGGCCCCGCGGATGAAGGGCACGGCGAAGCTGCTGAGGGATGTGCCCTGGGCCGGATCGAAGGCTTCCACCGCGCGGATCAGACCGATCGAGCCCTGTTGCACCAGATCGTCGAACGGCACGGCGGTGTGGGGCCGGAGGCGGTTGGCCACCTGCCGGACCAGGGGCAGGTTGAATTCCACGATCTTGTTGCGATCGCGTGGATGGCCGCTGCGCTGGTATTGCGCCAGCAGCTCGGGATTGCGGCGTTGAAAGATGGTGAGCGTCATGGTGGGGAACCGGAGGTGCCAATGGGAAGTCCTTGGAATCACCTTCTCGCCGGGTGGCCCTTCCCCACCATCCCCACTCCCGGTGATTTCGCCTCCCCCGTAGGGGTGAGATCAAGGAGGTTGCCGCTTGCTCTGGCGGGCAGTCAGGCGGGTGATGAGCAGCTCGCTCAGGCAGGGGTGCGGCTCTGTTGCGGCTCCAGTGAGGCCCAGCGCAACAGGGCCGGCCAGTGTTTCAGACGCTCATAGAGACGCCGGTGTCCGGCGCTGTTGAGGTGCAGCCCGTCGCTGTCGAGCAGCCGCAGCCAGTGCGGATCCTCCAGCAGGCCATCGAGCAGCGGTAGGAACGGCACATCCGCTTCGAGGCAGGCTTCCTCCAGCAGGCCCTCGTAGTGGCGCACGGTGGCCAGGTCGTACCAGAGACAGCCGGCGAAGGGCATCACCGCCTCATCCACTGGGGTGAGGCCGATCACCATCACCGGCGCCAGCTGCCCGGCCTGGTGCAGCAGTTGCTGCAGGCCGAACAGGAACGCCTCCGGGGCCAGTTGGTGGCGCCCATCTGGGCGCCCCACGCGGGCCGTGTCGTTCAGCCCGATGCCCAGCAGGATCCCCTGGGGCCCCTGGCGCCGCAGCTCACCGCGGCAGCGCACTTCCGCCTCCAACCGTGCCGCCAGCCGCTCCAGGCCGTCGCCGCGCACGCCGAGGTTGTAGAGCACGGGCCCGCCCGGGATCTCCATCCAGTGGCGCCGCAGCTGCTCGCACCAGCCGCCCCCATCGGGGTCTCCCCAGCCGTACACCCCGCTGTCGCCCAGCACGATCAGCTTGCGGGGCGGGGGTGAGGCCGCAGTGCCGGGTGCCGGGAGAGTCAGAGACGGTTCAGGAAACGGCTGAGGCGCTGCAGGCCGTCGTCGATGGTGGCTGGAGACGCTGCACACGAGAGCCGGATGCAGCGGTCGTCGCCGAAGGCCACCCCGGGAACCACCGCCAGCCCCTGGTCCTCTAGCAGCCGGTTGGAGAAGGTCATGGAATCAAGCCCATGGCCGCTGATGTCCGGGAAGGCGTAGAAGGCCCCTTCAGGCTGCTGCAGAGTGAGGCCGGGCAGAGCCATCAGGCCGGCACTCAGCAGCGCCCGGCGCTGGTTGAACTCCTGGGCCATGGCATGAACGCAGTCACGCGGGGCGGTGATCGCCGCCAGCGCGCCGTACTGGGCGAAGGTGCAGACGTTGCTCGTGCTCTGGCTCTGCAGGGCACTGGCGGCGGCGATCACATCCTTGCGGCCGGCGAGGTAACCCACCCGCCAGCCGGTCATCGCCCAGCCCTTGGCAAAGCCGTTGACGATGAAGATGCGGTCGGCGAGGTCGGGGGCCAGGGCCGCCAGGCTGTGGTGCTCCAGGCCAGGTGCCAACAGGAATTCGTAGATCTCATCGCTCACCACCGCCACCTGCGGATGGCGGCGCAGCACGGCAGCGAGCTGCTCCAACTCCTGCCGGCTGAGCACCAGACCCGAGGGGTTGGAGGGGCTGTTGATCACCAGCAGCTTGCTGTTGGCCGTGATGGCGGCCTCGAGCTGGTCGGGTTGGAGCCGGAAGCCCTGAGCGGGTGCGGTGGGCAGCACGCGCACCGTGGCGCCGGCCAGGTGCGCCATCTCCGGATAGCTGAGCCAGTAGGGGGCCGGCAGCAGCACCTCGTCGCCGGGGTCGAGCAGCACCTGGAAGAGGTTGTAGAGCGCCTGCTTGCCGCCGTTGGTGACCAGCACCTGATCGGCCGCGGTGGGCACACCGTTTTCCTCGCTCAGCTTCTGGGCCAGGGCTTGCCGCAGCAGGGGTTCGCCGGCGGCGGGTCCATAGCGCGTGGCACCTTCCTCCAGCGCCCGGCTGGCGGCCTGGCGGATGAAGGCGGGCGTTTCGAAATCCGGTTCACCCGCGCTGAGGCTGCAGATGTCATGGCCGTCGGCCCGCAACTCGCGCGCACGGGCGGTGATCGCCAGGGTCAGGGACGGCTGCAGGGCCCGGGCCCGGGCTGAAAGTGCCAACGGGCTGGTCATCAGCGGAGGCGGTGCGATCGGCCGCGACATGGGCGCCGGGGCACTCCAGCGTTGGAATGCCTTCGATAAGGGGATTAGACATCCTGCCTGACGTAGTGGCCGCTTGGCTTCGTCCCCGCGCAGGTTGTCATCAGCGGCCCCTGCATCCGTTCCATAGGATTCCGTTCACGCTGGGGTTAGGCGGGGATGGAACCGAGCGAACCCCTGCCTGGAGCTGTGGTGCAACCCAGCCTGTTCGGCGGCAGGGCGGTGGATGCCGGAGGGCAAGTGTCCGGCGGGATGCCGTTGGTTGAGGCCGTGATTGCAAGCGCCCCCCGTCATGCCGCCGCTGAGCCCCCCGATCCAACGGCGGCCCTGTCCGCTCTGCACGGCGCCTGCGAAGCCTGCCGCCGTTGCGGGTTGGCCCTGGGACGGCAGCAGGTGGTGGTGAGCCGCGGCAATCCGGCCGCCTCGCTGATGGTGATCGGCGAGGGTCCCGGCGCCCAGGAAGATGCCAGCGGCTCGCCCTTCGTGGGCCGCGCCGGCCAGTTGCTCGATCAGATGCTTTCCAGCGTGGCGATCGACACCCGCCAGGACGCCTACATCTGCAACGTGGTGAAGTGCCGTCCACCCGAGAACCGCAAGCCGACCCCGGAGGAAATGGCCGCCTGCCTGCCCTGGCTGCTGGAGCAGATCGAGCTTGTGCAGCCCAAGGTGTTGGTACTGGCCGGTGCCACGGCGATGGAGGGGGTGCTGGGCCTGAAGGGGGGGATCACCAAGCTGCGCGGCCAGTGGCGGCAGTGGCGGGGGCTGTGGTGCCTGCCGATCTTTCATCCTTCCTATCTGCTGCGCAACCCATCGCGCGAGCGCGGCACCCCCAAATGGCTCACCTGGCAGGACCTCCAGGACGTGCGCCGCCGTCTCAATCAGCTGGAGGCAGGCTCTCCCTATCTGGATGCAGACGGGGCCTCAGCTGGGGCGACCCCCGCGACCACTCCGGCAGCGGACATTACCGCCGACTGAGCACCCCGCTTGCACGCCTGTCTGTGGCAGTGTTGGGGCCAGTTCCCCGGCTTCCAGCTCCGATGACCGGCACCGTGGCCCGTCCCCAGACCGCCCCGGCAGGTCTGCCCACTGACTGGGCCAGCAACCCGCGCTACGACACGGTGATCCGCCGCCGCAAGACCCGCAGCGTGCGGGTGGGCGATGTGTGGGTGGGCAGCGACCACCCGGTGGTGGTGCAGTCGATGATCAATGAGGACACCCTCGACATCGCGGGTGCCACCGCCGGCATCCGTCGCCTCCATGAATCCGGCTGTGAGATCGTGCGGCTCACGGTGCCGAGCCTGGCCCACGCCAAGGCGGTGGGAGAGATCCGCAAGCGCCTCGAAGACAGCTACCGCCCCGTGCCGCTGGTGGCTGACGTGCACCACAACGGTATGAAGATCGCCCTTGAGGTGGCCCAGCACGTCGACAAGGTGCGCATCAACCCCGGGTTGTATGTGTTCGACAAACCCGACCCCAACCGCACGGAGTTCACCCCCGAGGAGGTGGCCGCGATCGGTGAGCGCATCCAGGCGACGCTCGAACCGCTGGTGAGCCTGCTGAAAGATCAGGACAAGGGCCTGCGCATCGGCGTGAATCACGGCTCCCTGGCGGAGCGGATGTTGTTCACCTACGGCGACACCCCGCTGGGGATGGTGGAGAGCGCCATGGAGTTCATCCACATCTGCGACCGCCTCGACTTCCACAACATCGTGGTGTCGATGAAGGCTTCGCGGGCGCCGGTGATGCTGGCGGCCTACCGGATGATGGCCGACCGCATGGACGCCGAAGGCTTCCACTACCCGCTGCATCTGGGCGTCACCGAGGCGGGTGACGGCGACTACGGCCGCATCAAGAGCACGGCCGGCATCGCCACCCTGCTGGCCGAGGGCCTGGGGGACACGATCAGGGTGTCCCTCACCGAGGCCCCAGAGAAGGAGATCCCAGTCTGCTACTCGATCCTGCAGGCGCTGGGCCTGCGCAAGACGATGGTGGAGTACGTGGCCTGCCCCAGCTGCGGCCGCACCCTGTTCAACCTGGAGGAGGTGCTGCACGTGGTGCGCAACGCCACCGCCCACCTCACCGGCCTCGACATCGCCGTGATGGGCTGCATCGTCAACGGCCCCGGCGAGATGGCCGACGCCGACTACGGCTACGTGGGCAAAACCCCCGGCACCATCTCTCTCTACCGCGGCCGCGAAGAGATCCGCCGTGTGCCGGAAGCGGAGGGTGTGGAAGCGCTGATCGCTCTGATCAAGGAAGACGGCCGCTGGGTCGACCCCTGAGGCCTTGGCCGCCTGACGCCACGCTGCCAGTCACATTCGGAAGCCCCTGGATCCCTGACCCACCCTGTCCTGTGCCCCCTGGCACGGGCTAGTTTGAACACAGCACAAACGCTCACGAGGCCGAGAGCATGTCCAGGGGTAGCACCAGCATTCTCGTCCTGGCTGGGCTCGGCGCCTGTGCGGCCGCAGCCGTGGTGGGTGGCGAATGGCTGATGGCGCCCAGTGCTGCCTCCCTGATCACCGACAGCCCCAAGGAGGTGATGGATCAGGCCTGGCAGATCGTCTTCCGCGATTATCTCGACACCACCGGCAAATACACCCCGGAGCAGTGGCGCAAGCTGCGCCGCGACCTCCTCGCCAAAACCTACGGCAATACCAAAGAGAGCTACGAGGCCATCCGGGGCATGCTCGGCACCCTCGATGATCCCTACACCCGCTTCATGGATCCGCGGGAGTTCAAGGAGATGCAGATCGACACCTCGGGGGAACTCTCCGGTGTCGGCATCCAGCTGAGCCTCGACAAGGACACCAAGGAACTGGTGGTGGTGTCCCCGATTGACGGCTCCCCAGCTTCGCGGGCCGGCGTGATGCCGAAGGACGTGATCATCTCGATCGACGGCAAGAGCACCAAGGGGATGAGCACGGAAGACGCGGTAAAGCTGATCCGCGGCCAGGCTGGCACCAAGGTGACCCTGCAGGTGCGGCGCAAGAATCAGGTGCTCGAGATGCCGCTCACCCGCGATCGCATCGAGTTGCACGCGGTGGAACATCAGGTGAACACCACCCCTGATGGCTTCAAGGTGGGCTACATCCGCCTCAAGCAGTTCAACGCCAATGCCTCCAAGGACATGCGTGCCGCTCTGCGCGACTTGGAGAGCAAGGGGGTGCAGGGGTACGTGCTGGATCTGCGCAGCAACCCCGGTGGCCTGCTGGTGGCGAGCATCGAGATCGCCCGCCAGTGGCTCGATGAAGGCATCATCGTGTCCACCAAAACCCGCGACGGCATCCAGGACGTGCGGCGCGCCAACGGCCGGGCACTCACCAAGGCTCCTCTGGTGATCCTGGTGAATGAGGGTTCCGCCAGTGCCAGCGAAATCCTCTCCGGTGCCCTGCAGGACAACAAGCGAGGGGTGCTGGTGGGTCAGAAGACCTTCGGCAAGGGATTGGTGCAGTCAGTGCGGGGGCTCTCCGATGGCTCCGGCATGACCGTGACCATCGCCAAATACCTCACCCCCAGCGGCCGCGACATCCACAAGCACGGCATCAAACCCGATGTGTCGGTGAAACTGAGCGAACAGGAGGCCCGATCACTCAAGCTCGAAGAGATCGGCACCCGCAACGATCCTCAGTACCGGGTGGCTGAAAACACCTTGGTGAAGCAACTGCGCACAGTGGGCAAGGCGCCCGGCAAGCCCTACAACCCCTCAAGTGCCAACCTGCCGGCTGCTCTCGGACCCACTAACTGATCAGGGGTTATCCCTTGAGCGCGCCATCCTTCCAAGGGGCACTATTTCCGAGGCACATGTCACGGGCAGGCATTTGCGCACCCCTTTTACGGGGCAAGGTTTATAGGGAAAGGCTTAACTGGCAAGGTTTATGGGTAAGTCTTCGGTGGCAACGTTTATTGGGCAAGTCTTGCGGAGCAACGGCTGAAGACCAACTTGTGTGCGCCATTCGCGCGCACCAATAAATCCATAGAAAAAGCCCTGCTGCGGGGATTCTCGCAACAGGGCTTTTGCTTTCTCTGAGGCCGGTAAGCGCTGTGGATCGGAGCTTCAGGCCACCGGCTGCATGAGGCCGCCGCCGGGGTTGGAGTCGTCATCGTCGTTGTTCTGGTTTTCGTCCTGGAACAGGGCGAACAAACCGAGAGCGATCACGCTGATCAGGGCCGAAACAAGGCCCAAACCGCTCTGCAGCCCTGCCGAAACCCCACCGGAAGCAACGAATTCGCCCATTTAGCCCAAACCTTTTCGGAACTGTAACGAAGTTTTGCGGGGATGAGGGTGAAGAGAATCGGAAGCTTGTCGGGGGGGTGGCCAAGCAACACCCCCCCCTCAAACCACCAACACCGCCGCATTCCTGGCGGCTGCCTGGTCCTGGCGCTGGGCGTCGGTGAGGCCATCAGCGGCAGGGATCTGGCCGGCCATGGCGGTAAGCCACTCCATCAGGGTGTCGAGCTGCTTCTCGGCGGGGAGCACGCTGAGGCCGCGGGCCAGAACTTTTGCGGTGCTGCCGGCGCCGCCCTGGTAAACCAACCGGCCGTGCAGGTGCTGGGGCAGTCCCTGGCGCAGCAGCCGGAAGGCGGGCTCCTCCATCGGGGTTTCCAGCACGATGTTGGGCTTTTCGGGCTTGAGGCGTGAGAAGCCGCAGCGTTTGGCCAGCAGTTTGAGTTCCATCAACTGCAGCAGGCTCTGCACCGGCGCCGGCAGGGCCCCGTAGCGGTCCACCCAGTCGGCAGCCAGCTGGAGCAGTTCGCTCTTGGCGGTGCAGGCGGCGGCGGCCCGGTAGGCGGCCATCTTTTCGTCCGCTTCGGTGATCCAGTCGGCGGGGATGAAGGCGGTGATCGGCAGATCGATCTGGGTGTCGTCCACCACGGGGATGTCCTGGCCCTGGATCTCCGCCAGGCTTTCCTGCAGCATCTCCATGTAAAGGTCGAAGCCGATCGCTTCGAGCTGGCCGCTCTGCTCCACCCCCAGCAGGTTGCCCACGCCGCGGATCTCCATGTCGCGCATCGCCAGCTGGTAGCCGCTGCCCAGTTGCGCGAACTCCTGGATCGCCCGCAGCCGCTGCCGTGCCGCCTCACTGAGGGCGCCATCACCGGGATAGAACAACCAGGCATGGGCCTGGATGCCGCTGCGGCCCACCCGACCGCGCAGTTGATAGAGCTGGGCGAGGCCGAATCTGTGGGCGTCTTCCACCAGAATCGTGTTCACCCGTGGGATATCCAGGCCGCTTTCGATGATCGTGGTGCAGAGCATCACATCGGCTTCGCCGGCATTGAAGGCCACCATCGCGCTCTCCAGTTCCCCTTCGGCCATCTGGCCGTGGGCCACCAGCAACTTCAGGCCCGGCAGCATCTCGCGCAACTGGCCCGCCACCTCCTCGATTCCCTCCACCCGCGGCACCACGTAGAACACCTGGCCGCCACGATCCAGTTCCTGGCGGATGGCGCTGCGCACCGCCTCATCGTCGCGGGCGGCCAGGTGGGTCTTGATCGGGCGGCGCAGCGGTGGCGGCGTGGTGATCAGGCTCATCTCCCGCACCCCCGACAGGCTCATGTAGAGCGTGCGTGGAATCGGCGTGGCGGAAAGCGTCAGCACGTCGACGTCTTTTCGCAGCGCCTTGATCTTCTCTTTCTGGTTGACACCGAAGCGCTGCTCCTCATCCACCACCAGCAGCCCCAGTTGCTTGAAGCTGGTGCCCTTGCCCAGCAGCTGGTGGGTGCCCACCACGATGTCGATCGTGCCGGCGGTCAGCCCTTCCTGGATCGCCTTGCGTTCCAGCGTTGTGCGGAAGCGATTGAGCAGTGCCACCTTGAGCGGGTAGGGCGCAAAGCGTTCGCTCAAGGTGCGCCAGTGCTGCTGGGCCAGCACCGTGGTGGGGGCCAGCAGCGCCGCCTGGCGTCCGGCGGTCACCGCCTTGAACAACGCCCGGATCGCCACCTCGGTCTTGCCGAAGCCCACATCGCCGCACACCAGCCGGTCCATCGGCTTGGCGGTCTCCATGTCGCGTTTCACCTCCGTGATCGCCTTCAGCTGATCCGGCGTGGGTTCGTAGGGGAAGGAATCCTCCAGCTCGCTTTGCCAGGGGCCATCGGGCGGAAACACGATGCCGGGGGCCTGATGGCGCTCCGCATACAGCTTCACCAGGTCGAGCGCCACCTTGCGCACCGCCTTGAGCGCTCTCTCCTTGGCCCGTGCCCAGGCCACGCCCCCCATGCGGTTGAGCTCCGGCGGTGTGTCGGTGCTGGCGCGGTAGCGGCCCAGGCTGCCCAGCTGGTCGGCGGCCACCCGCAGGGTGCCGTCGGCGTACTGCACTACCAGGTAATCGCGGCTTTCGCCGCTGATCGCCAGCTTCTCCAGCTTCAGGAAGCGGCCGATGCCGTGATTGCGGTGCACCACGAAATCGCCGGGTTGCATCTTGCCCGGATCCACCGTGCGGCTGGCCGCCTTGCGGCGCCGCCGCACATAGCCGCTGGCGGCCAGGCTGTGCTGGCCGAAGAACTCCCGGTCGGTGAGCAGCACCAGCTTCCAGGCCGGCAGTTGCAGCCCTTCCAGCTCGGCGGTGCCCTTGAGCTTGAGCGCCACAGGTGTGTTCTGCTCCACCAACCGCTCGATCGCCGGGAAGTCGTGCGGGTTGGGCACGAAGCGGGCGATGCAGTCGTGCTCCTCCAGCAGCGCCACCGCCCGTGACGGCTGGGCCGAAAGCAGCCACACCTTCGCCTTTTCCTGTTGGTAGCCCTTCACCAGCGCCGCCAGGCGGCCGAAGGCGTTCGGATGGGCCGGCACCGGACGGCTGGAGAGATCGAACGCGTTGGGGTGGCGGTCGGTTTCCGCCAGTTCAGCCAGATCGAAACCGGCGAACGCCTCCACATCCTCAAGGGCCTGTTCGGGCGGCCGGTGCAGCAGGGCGGGCAGTAGCACCGGCTGGCCGCAGGCTGCCGCCAGCTCCGCCTGCACCTCGCCGTGGTGGCTGTCGGCGTGATCGAACCACTGCTGGCCGTGGGCGCGACAATGGCGCCGCTCATCCACCGCAATCAACGTCCTGGCGGGCAGGTAATCGAGCAGGGAGGCGGGCCGCGCCCAGGCCAGACCCATCAGCCGCCGCATCCCCTCGGGCGTGCCGCCCTCCAGCAGCTGATCGAGCGCTTCCGGCTGCAACAGCCCCTCGAGCCCCACCGGCATCGTTTCCCGCAGGGCATCCGCCACCAGCGGGCCGTAGCCACTGGGGGTGAGCCGCACCGCCTCGGTGGCATCGAGCGAACGCTGGGTGGCGGGGTCGAATTCCTTGAGCTTCTCCAGCTCCTCGCCGAAGAACTCCAGCCGCACCGGCAGCTCGGCGCTCACCGGAAACACGTCGACGATGTCGCCGCGGCGGCTCCAGCTGCCCTCCTGCTCGATCGTGGGCACCCGCTCGTAGCCGAGGCGGCTGAGGGTGTCGGCCAGCTGCTCCAGGTCCACCGTGTCGCCCTTGCGCAGGCACAGGCAGCGGGCGGCCAGGGCCGCGGGCGGCGGCAGGTGGGGTTGCAGGGCCCGCTCGGTGGCCACCACGGCCCCCTGCCACGGGTGGCTGTTGCCGTCGGCGCTTCCCGCATCCACCAGCTCAGCGAGTACCTGCAGTTGCCCCCAGGTGATCTCGGTGGTGGGATCGAAGGGTTCGTAGGGCGAGCCCTCACTGGTGGGATAAAGCTGGGCCGTGGGCCAGTCCATCAGTTCCAGCAGCGCCGCCCAGCGGCCCGCCTCTTCCAGCGTGGGCACGATCACCAGCAGAGGCGTCTGCCGCTGCCGGGCCAGGGCACTGGCGATCAGGGCACGGCCGGCCCGGGAGGCGCCCCGCAGGCTCAGCCGTTCTTGGCGCTCGATCCGTTGCAGCACCTCACCGGTGAGGGGCACCTGCTCGAGCTGGCGCACCAGGGCGGTGAGGGGCATTGGGTCGTGAGGCGCAGGGATCCCGATCCTGGCAGTTGCACTCCTGCCGCTGCTTTGGTGGTGCAGATCGACCATCATGAAGGTCACGTTGATCTCTGGGAGTGAGCCGGCACCATCCCCCGCGTGGATCGGGCGCTCCCGTGCTGCCGCTGACGCTGTTGGCCGCTGGTCTGCTGCTGGCGGGCCTGGCGGTGGCGCCGCCCGAGCGCAGGGGCGAAACCCTCGGCGCTCTGGAAGCGCTGCCGTTTCAGGTGTCGGACACGCTGTTCGCCCGGCCCCCGGCCCCCCTGCGGCCGGGCGATGTGGCCCTTGATGCCTTCATGGCTGGCGATCTGATGGCGCGGCTGGAGCAGGCCGATGTCGACTGGCAGCCGCAGGCCGAGGTGCTGCCTGACGGCGGTGTGCGTTACCGCTACCGCCGCCGCGAGGGAGACCCCAAGCTCTCGATCGAGCAGATCCGCGCGCTGATGCTCGATCCGCCGCGCTTCGAGCGCGAGCGGCAGGCGATCCGCGATCTGCTCGATCAGCTGCAGCGGGTGGGGGTACGGGTGGTGCTGGGCCCGCCCCGCAAGGCCGGCGCCGCCGGTGAGTGGGACCCTGCCGCCCGCACAATCCGCATCAAGCCGGAGGTGGTGGACCAGGGAAGTGCCACCTTCGCCCTGGTGCTGAACCATGAGGCCATCCATGTGGCGCAGAGCTGCCGCCGCGGGGGGGTGTCGGCCCCGCCCAAGCAGCTTGGGCTCTCCATTACCGCCAGGCCCCAGGCCCAGGGGCAGCTCAACGACCCGATCTACGCCAATCTCTCGCCCCTGGAGCGCCAGCTCGAGCAGGAGGCCTATGCCCATCAGGACCAGCTGGAGAAGGGGGCCGGCCTGATCAGCCAGGAATGCCGCCCACCGGTGGGTTGGTCAACTGCCTGGCCCAGCTGAGCGGCAGGCAGCGGTTTCACCGAGCTTGGGGCAGCGGACTCTGGATTCAGTTGGAAGGGACCCGCACTGCAGCGGGGCACCCACTGCAGTGGCGCTCTGGCTCCTGCCAACAGGGAGTATCGCCGGGAACTGGAGCTGAGGCGCCGCCTGATGGTCTGGCTCCAGCCGAAGGCGATGCCTGCGCCCAGGACCGGCAAGGGGGCCGGCACGGGAACGGTGTTCAAGGTGAAGCCCGTGCAACCGAGCCCATCCGCAGGAGCGTTCTCCCGCTAGCGACCCGCCAGGCGAGAGTGCCTCATGACAAGCGCTTTGTCATCTCGAGCGCCGGCCTCCGCTCGCTGTATCTCTGGAATCCAGAGCCCGCAGCACTGCGGGGCCGCGGCGTGCCCGTGCCTATCGACGGACCGGGTTAGGCGTTCATGCTCTGGTGGCCAGTTGATCTTCCAGCAGCATGTTGAACTGCAGCAGCTGCTGATCATTGAGCTGCTGGCGGCTGTTGAGCTGAAAATGCCGCTCCAGGAAGACGCGCCCCTCTGCCGCTCCCCACTGCAGCTGGCCGAGCAGCTGGTCGCTCTGATCCAGCAGGTCGCGGCGACGCAGGGGTGTGGCGGCCTGCTCCGGCCTGCTGCCGGGTGCCAGTTGCTGCAGGGCATTCAGATAGCCCATCAGATCCAGGTAGCGCACCAGGCGGCTGCGGCTCGGATGGTTGAAGGCCCGCGCCAGGTACGCCGCTTCCTCCTCCCGGCCCCATCCCAGTCGCTTGAGTTCCAGCTCTACCTGCGCCAGTTCATCGCTCCAGTCTTCGGGATCGGCTGTGACCTCCGGCTCCGATGGGGAAAGGCCCTGGGGCGTGGGCGCCGCAGAGGCACGGGCTGGCGCTGCTGGTGTGGCCGGCGAGGCGCAAGCCTGATCGGGTGCCGGGGACGTCTCCATGGGCCCAAGAACCTGTGCGGGTGGCGCTGGAAGCGGAGCTTGCGAAACCACAGGCATCACTGCCGCCTGCGCCGGCGCACCCCCACGGCTCAGCGCCAACAGCGGCTGCTCTGCCTCAACCGCGCTGATGGCTGGCTTCTGGGGTGGTGCCTTCGCCGCACCCACCGGCTCCGGCCTGGCGAGGGCAGCGGCGCCGCTTGGGGACCATCGCCTCTGCAGGCGCTCGATGGCGCGGTCTTCCGCCAGTTCCGCCGTGGCGGCCTCGCCCAGAGCGCTGCCGATCAGGGCTCCCTGGTCCCAGGCGCTCACCTTCACCACCCGCTGTCCGGGTTCGGCGTGCACCAGTTCCGCCTGCAGCTGCATCCCGGCTCGCGCTTGGTTTGGCTTTCCTAGAGTGACCGATTCGCGCGCCGCCACTGCCTATGGAAGCGGAGTCGATCGAGTCACTCACACCGCTGCTGCAATCGGCAGACCAGTGGGGGGAGATTCTGCTGCTGCTTCCCCTGCTGGTGGCGATGGAGGCCGTGCTCTCCGCGGACAACGCCATCGCCTTGGCCGCCATCGCGCGTCACCTCGA
The DNA here is from genome assembly GCF_977927515.1 of Cyanobium sp. ULC065. The sequence goes on from NZ_OZ376393.1 coordinate 1,095,292, forward strand.
CGATCCGGCCCGCCAGCGGCGCGCCCTCAACCTCGGCCTGCTGCTGGCCTTGGTGTTCCGGATGGCCCTGATCGTGGCGGCTCGCTGGGTGCTGGTCTTCTGGCCGCTGCAGTTGCTGGCGGCGGTCTACCTGCTCTGGCTGTGCATCACCAACCTGGCCGGATCCAGCGAGGCCGGCGGTGAAGCGGCAGGCGCTGCAGCTATCAGCCACGTGGAACCGGCGGTCCAGCGGCTCCACGGTCAGACCCTGGGGTCCGTGGTGGCCACGCTGGCGGTCACCGATCTGGCCTTCTCGCTCGATAGCGTCGCGGCGGCGGTGGCGGTCAGCGACCGGCTCTGGCTGGTGATGACCGGCGGCGTGATCGGTGTGGTGGCCCTGCGCCTCACGGCCGGTCTGTTCATCCGCTGGTTGGAGGAGTACCGGCATCTGGAGCGGGCCGGCTATCTGGCCGTGGGTCTGGTGGGGGTTCGCCTGCTGCTGCGCCTGGCCCTGCCCCAGATCGTCCCCCCCGAATGGGCGCTGCTGCTTGTGGTGGCCTGCCTGTTCGTCTGGGGCTTCTCGCAGCGCAGTGAGCAGCAGACCGGGGAGGTCAGCCCCTGACGCCCCTGCACGTGGATCTGCGCCAGGCCGGCACCGAGCGGTTGCTGGAACGCTTTGAGGTGGCCCACCTGGGCGAGGTGCCCCAGCCGGGCCGTTGGATCGAGCGGGGTCAGCGTTCGTTTCTGGTGCTGCAACGCCACCACCGCTACCAGCTCCGCAACGGACGCTACGAGCTCACCGAGGTGGCGCTGCAGGTCAAACCACAACGGCAACCGGCGGATGCCACCTGGTGGAACAACCACTGGGTGATCGGCGACCCCAGCTGCCGCTTCAATGCCCGCTCCCCGCTGCTGCGCTGCGCTGTCTTGCCTGAAGGCCCCTGCGAGCGCTGCCTGCACCGTGCACCTGTCTGAGGCTTCTCACGGCTGCACCACGAGTGGGATGAAGCGCTGCACCACCGCCAAGTAAAGCGGGATCCCCACGACGATGTTGAAGGGGAAGGTGACACCCAGGGCGCTGGAGATGTAGAGGCTTGGGTTTGCTTCCGGCACCGTCATCCGCATGGCGGCGGGAACGGCGATGTAGGAGGCGCTGGCGCACAGCACCATGAACAGCAGCGCATTTCCCTGCGGCAGGCCCAGCCAACGGGACAGCAGCAGGCCCACCGCGGCATTGAAGAGCGGCATCAGCACGGCGAAGGCGATCAGGTAGCTGCCGGCACGCCGCAGATCGCCGAGCCGCTGTGCCGCCACGATGCCCATGTCGAGCAGAAAGAAGCTGAGGGCGCCGTAAAACAGCTTGCCGGTGAAGGGCTCCATTGTTTCCACCCCCAAGGGGCTGAAGGCCGCCACCAGCAGGCCGATCACCAGACTGCCGATCAACAGCAGCACCGAACTGTTCAGGAAGGCTTCATGCAGCAAGCTGCCCCAGGCCACGCCCGTGCCGATGCCGCCGGCGTGGCGTTGATGACTGGTGAGTTTCACCAACAGCAACCCCACGATGATGGCCGGTGATTCCATCAGCGCCAGGGCCGCCACCATGAAGCCGTCATGGGGGATGTCAGACACCACCAGAAAAGTTTCGGCGGTGATGAAGGTGACGGCGCTGATCGAGCCGTAGGTGGCGGCCACAGCGGCCGCATTGGAGGCGTCGAACTGCCGCCTGAGCACCAGGAAGCTGTAGAGCGGCACCACGGCCGACATCACCACAGCGGCGGCGATCGTGGCGATCACCTGCACGCCCAGGCCGCTGTGTTGCAGCTCCACCCCTCCTTTGAAGCCGATCGCCAGCAGCAAATACAGCGAGAAGAGCTTGGGCAGGGGGGCGGGAATCTCCAGATCCGATCGCACCAGCACCGCAATCACCCCAAGGGCGAAGAAAAGAACCGGCGGAGAGAGCAGATTCTGCAGAATCAGTCCGGTCTGCATCGAGGTTCCCGTGATCGATCAATGGCGCACCGGCAGGCTACAGGTCTAGGCGCTGGGATCCTGGCGACCGGGGACGGTGGGGGATCGAATTTTGAGCGCCGTAATCGTGAGCGAAGGGACAGCAAGTGCCGGAAAAGCGAGCGCTGGATTCAACCCTTCACACCATCGCCGCTGGAGCTAGGAAGGATATAACGCTGAAGCGCAATGAACAACACCAAAACTGGCAGGATCGACACCACTGAACCCGCAGCCACAAGCCGCCAGTCGAGGGAGAAGCTGCTGGCAAGCTGCTGCAATCCGAGCGGCAGTGTATAGAGATTAGGATCATCGAGGATGATCAAGGGCCAGAGAAAATCACTCCAAGTGCCGATGAACACGAACATCGCCAGGGTGATCAGATCGGCCCGGGCCGCGGGAATCATCACGTTCCACCATTCACCCAGCGGCGTGCAGCCGTCGATGCGGGCGGCCTCTTCCAGCTCCACGGGCACTCCGATGAAGCTTTGCCGCAGCAGAAAGATGCCGAAGGCGGTGGCGGCCTGGGGAATGATCAAGGCAAGCAGGGTGTTGCGCAGGCCCAGCTGCACCATCAACAGGTAGAGCGGGATCATCACCACCTGGAACGGAATCAGGATCGTGGCCACCACCAGCGCCAGCACCAGGCCACGGCCGGCGAAGCGCATCCGCGCCAGCGGGTAGGCCGCCAGGGAGCAGAACAGCAGGTTACCCACCACTGCCAGCAGGCTCACCACCGTGCTGTTGAACAGGTAAAGGCCCAGCGGATGTTCAGCGAACAGGCGCCCATAGGCGGTCAGGCTGGGCTGGGCTGGAAACAACGACGGCGGCGAGGCGAAGATGTCTTCGGCCGGACCCTTCAAGGACGTGCTGACCAGCCACAGCAGGGGCACCAGCACCATCAGGGCCACCAGCAGCAGCAGCCCCAGCTGCAGGGCCGGCAGCCACGGCAGCCCCGCGCTCCGCTGGGGCTGCAGCCTGCGGGGAGAGCGGCTCACAGTCGGGGGCGTTCCGCCACCGGCAGCGGTGCGCGCTGGGGGTGCAGAGGCAGCCGTTCGGTGCCCTGCACCAGCCGGTTGAGCGCGTGGATGAAGGCCTGGGCGGCAGCCACCACGATGTCGGTGTCGGCGGCGTGGCCGGAATAGAGCACCCCTTGGTGGCGCAGCCGGATGGTGACCTCCCCCATCGCATCGATGCCCTCGGTGACCGATTTGACGCTGAACTCCACCAGCTCGTTGGGCACGCGTGCCAGCGCATTGAGCGCCTGGCAGACCGCGTCCACCGGGCCTGTGCCGATGGCGGCGCCGGTGAGCTCGGCGCCATCGGCCGTCACCAGGGTGACCGTGGCGGTGGGCTGCAGGTTGGTGCCGGTGCTCACCTGCACCAACTTCAGCGTGTACTGGGCGTCAGGCTGCTGGGCCTGCTCGCTGACGATCGCCTCAAGATCCCGGTCGGTGATCTCGCGCTTGCGGTCGGCCAGCTCCTTGAAGCGGGCGAAGGCGTCGTCGAGGTCTTCGCGCTCGAGGCCGTAGCCGAGCTCCTCCAGCCGGGCGCGGAAGGCACTGCGGCCGCTCAGCTTGCCGAGCGACAGCCGGGTGCTGCTCAGACCGATCGTGCGGGCGTCGATGATTTCGTAGGTGAGGCGGTTCTTGAGAACACCGTCCTGGTGGATGCCGGATTCGTGCGCGAAGGCGTTGGCCCCCACGATCGCCTTGTTGGGTTGCACCGCCATTCCGGTGAGGTTGGACACCAGCCGGGAGGTCTTGGCGATCTCCTCGGTGCGCACGCCCGTGAGCGGCTCGGTGCTGGCGGGGTCGTGGCCGAGGAAGGGGTTGAAGTAGGCGCGGCGCACATGCAGCGCCATCACCAGTTCCTCGAGTGAAGCATTGCCGGCCCGTTCACCGATGCCGTTGATCGTGCATTCGAGCTGGCGGGCGCCGTTCTTGACCGCCTCAAGGAAATTGGCCACGGCCAGCCCCAGGTCGTTGTGGCCGTGCACAGAGATCACCGCCTGAGCGATGTTGGGAACGTGGCGATCAATGCCGGCGATCAGGGCACCGAATTCCGCCGGAGTGGCATAGCCCACGGTGTCGGGGATGTTGATCGTGGTGGCCCCGGCGGCTATGGCGGCTTCGATCACTTCGTAGAGGAACTCCGGGTCGCTGCGGCCGGCGTCTTCGCAGGAGAACTCCACGTCCTCCACCAGGGAGCGGGCATAGGCCACCATCTCGGCGGCGATTTCCACGACCTCGGGCCGGCTCTTGCGCAGCTTGTGCTCCAGGTGGATGTCGCTGGTGGCGATGAAGGTGTGGATGCGCCGCCGCGCCGCCGGCGCCACCGCATCCGCGCAGGCCTTGATGTCGCCGCGCGTGGCCCGGGCAAGCCCGCAGATCACCGGGCCGTCGGAAGTGCCGACGGTTTCGGCGATGCGGTGCACGGCGTTGAAATCGCCCGTGCTGGCGAAGGGGAAGCCCGCTTCGATGATGTCGACCCGTAGGCGCGCCAGCTGTTGGGCGATGGCCACCTTTTCCTCGAGGTTGAGGCTGGCCCGCGGCGATTGCTCACCATCCCGCAGGGTGGTGTCAAAAATCAGAACCCGGCCGGGATCCTTGGCCATGGCCGCTGCAGGTCGAAGTGAGTACGTGTTAGAGGGGATCCTAGACCGAGGGTCCGATCACCACTTCCCGAGGTGAGGGCTCAAGGGAGGCAGCATCCGGGCGGATCACCTGGTGGCGCACCGGTTCTGATCGCGGAGAAGCCTCCGGGATGCTGCGCTGGAACACAGGTGCCTGGACGGCTTCCATCTTCTCGAGCTGGGGTTTGAGCTTGCCCAGGTCGATGAAGCGATCCACCGCATTGCGCAGCTCGCGCGGCACCATGCCATCGGCGTTGATCAAGGTGATCTTCAGGCCTTGGGTGCGGAGCATCTCCACCAGCCGTTCAAGGTCGCGGCTTCCGCTCATCAGCCACAGCTCATCGGTGCGGTGGGCCACGGCCATCAGGTCGAGGCAGATCTCCACATCAAGGTTGGCGCGGGCGAACTGCCGCTGGTCGGGGTCGGTGCCGAACTCCCGCAGCGGTTTGGTTCGCACGGTGAAGCCCAGGCTGGTGAGTGCGTCCCGGAAGGGGCGTTGGTCAGTGGGATCCTTCAGCCCCGTGTACCAGAAGGCGCTGCCAAGATCCGTGACGCCTTCCGCGGCCAGCTCCAGCAGGCGGCGTGGATCGAAGAACCAGCCGAGCTTCTGCTGGGCGTAGAACATGCCGTGCCCGTCAACTGCCAGACAGCGACGCATCACTCGTTTCGTTAAACAAAAACTGTAGAGACCACCCTCTGCCAGCTGTGTCCCTGCCGACCCCGACCCCGGCCGTGCCGCTGACCATTTTCATGGCGAAGCTCGTGGCGGAGGGCGTCGTGGTGGAACCGTCCCCGTACACTCCCGTGAACGGCTGGAATGGCAATGGCCACAGGCGAACTGGCCCTGGTCCTCCATGCCCATCTCCCATACGTCCGCAGCAGCCAGCCCGGCTCGCTGGAGGAAGACTGGTTCTTTCAGGCACTGCTGGAGAGCTACCTGCCGCTGCTCGAGTTGCTCGAAGCTGCCTCTGAGGATCCCGCCCAGGCGCCCCGTCTCACCCTCGGCCTTTCCCCCACGCTTCTGTCGCTGCTGAGCGCGCCTGACCTGCAGGCCCGTTTCCCCGCCTGGATTGATCAACGCCTGGCGTTGTTGCCACTGGCGCTTCCCCCGCATCTGGAGGCGGCCGAGGCTCTGGAGGCCCAGCTCACCCACACACGCCAGCAGTGGCAGGCCTGCGGCGGTGATCTGCTGGCTCGTTTCCAGCGGCTCTGGCAGCTGGGCGTGGTCGACCTGCTCACCTGTGCCGCCACCCACGGCTACCTGCCGCTGCTGCGGGCCACCCCCGAGGCGGTGCGAGCCCAGCTGCTCACCGCCATCCGGGAACATGAGCGGCTGCTGGGCGCACGCCCGCAGGGGATCTGGCTGCCGGAGTGCGCCTACTTCGAAGGGCTCGATCAGCAGCTGGTGGCCTGCGGTCTGCGCTACGCGGTGCTCGATGCCCATGGGCTGCTGCACGCCCTGCCCCGTCCGCGCTATGGCGTGTATGCCCCGATCTGTTCGCCCGCCGGGGTGGCCTTCTTCGCCCGTGATGGGGCTTCCACCCTGCCGGTGTGGTCGGCCTCGGAGGGGTACCCAGGCGATGGCGCCTACCGGGAATTCCACCGGGATCTGGGCTGGGATCTCTCCAGCGAGGCCCTCACTGCGGTGGGAATCGAGACCCCCCGGCCGCTCGGTCTCAAGCTGCACCGGGTGTCCGCCAGGGGCACGCCACTGGAGCGGAAGCTGCCCTACCTGCCGGGGCCGGCCGAGCAGCGGGCCGATGAGCACGCCGCCACCTATCTGCGCGGGCGCGCCGGGGAGCTTGACCATCTGAGCAGCGCCATGGACCGGCCACCGCTGCTGGTGGCGCCGTTCGATGCGGAGCTGTTCGGCCACTGGTGGTACGAGGGGCCCCGCTTCCTGGCCCAGCTTTTCCTGCAGGCGCCTGCCCTCGGCATCGGTTTCACCACCCTGCGCGATGTGCTGCGCCGCGGAGACGGGCTGCAGATCTGCCGCCCCTCTCCCTCCAGCTGGGGCCAGGGGGGGTACCACCACTACTGGCTCAACGAAAGCAATGCCTGGGTGGTGCCCGAGTGGAACCGGGCCTCGGCGGCCATGGTGGAGCGGGTGAACCGGGGGGTGGGCAGTGCCTCCCAGCTCCAGCGCCTCAACCAGGCGGGCCGTGAGCTGCTGCTGGCCCAGTCCTCCGACTGGAGCTTCATTCTCAGGGCCGGCACCACCACCGAACTGGCGAAGGAGCGGATCCGCACGCACCTGGATCGCTTCTGGCGCCTGCTGGCGGCGATCGACAGCGGCAACGATCCCCCCGGTGGCTGGCTGGCGGCGGTGGAACGGGAAGATCCGCTGTTCCCGCTCATCAACGCCGCCGACTGGGCCACACGGCCGCCGCGTTAGCCCGGCCAACGGCCCGAGGCTCGCAGAACACAGCCGACAGCCCGCACCGCCGCCCGAGGGCTAGCGCTCGCAGCTCAGAGGCCAGAACGCACAGCCCGCAGCCCACTGACCAGGGCCCACAACCCGTGCTCGAATCAGAGCGGAGCCGTTCCGCTCTGCGTGGAGTTTGGCCATGTTTCAGCATCTGCTCGTTCCCACCGACGGCTCCCGGCTTTCGCTGGCCGCCGCTGCTGCCGCCTGCCGTTTCGCCCGTGAGGCCGGAGCCCGCCTCACCGTCCTCAACGTGCGGGCCAATGCGCCGCTTGGGCTCACCTACGGCGCCGGTGAATGGATCCAGCCCAGCACCCTGCAGGAAATCGAGGACGTGGGCAGGGAGGCTTCCCAGCGGGCCCTGGCGGAGGTGATGAGCCTCGCCGCAGAGGAAGGCGTGGAGGCGGCAAGCGAAAGCGTGGTCAACGACTCGCCGTCGGAGGCGATCCTGGCGGCGGCGGACCGCCACGGCTGTGACCTGATCTTCATGGCCTCGCATGGGCGGCGCGGCCTCACCGGGCTGCTGATCGGCAGTCAGACGCAGCGCGTGCTCGCCCAGGCCAAGCAGCCAGTGCTGGTGTTCCGCTGATCCCGTCAGGGTCAGTCCAAAGTCTCGGCTCGGGAGTGTCAGCCCAGCAGTTTCAGCCCGCCAGCGCCCGCCAGGCCAGGGCGAGCTCCTTGCCCTGCGGCAGCATCAGGCCGAGCCGAACATCGCTGGGGGCCTGCCCGAACAGGCCCAGCATCGCCTGCACCAGCTGCGGCACGGTGAGGGTGTTGGCCAGAAAACCGGTCCACTGCGGCTGGGGCAGATGGAAGAAGGTGTCGAAGAAGTGGCAGAGCTCCGCGTGCGAGAAGCGCATCAGCTTTTCGAGCCCGAAACGGTAGATCGCCTGCTTGCGCACCAGCTCGGCAGACCAGAGCGTCTGCCAGGCCTGCTGCGCCACTTCGCGTGAGGAGGTGGTCTGGTTGGCCAGGCCGGCGGCAATCGCGGCCGCCAGGCCGGGGGCGCGGCGCAGCAGCCCCCCCACCATGTAGCCCGAGGCAGGGTGCACCATGCTGGCGGCCCCACCGAAACCCACCACCTGCTGGGTCAGATCCGGCAGCGGCAGAGTCATCGGGAACAGGCAACGCTCCGTTTCCCGCACCTGCTCCACCCGGATGCCCCGGTGGGCCAGCCGTTGGTGCAGACGCCGCTCCAGCAGGCCGAACGAGAGCGGCGGGGCGAGGGCGAGGGAGGTTTCCTCCACGAAGAACTCCCCCTGCCCCAGGTCCATCGCGTAGAGGAAGGTGGGCGGCTCCAGCCGCTCCTCTGCCTTGAGGTGATCGTTGCGGTAATCCATCAGCACGAACTGCCCTTCCGCCACAGGGTCGGCGGAGAAGCGGCCCACGAGGCCGAAGGCGGCCTGCTGGGCGACCGGGCCGCGCTCGGGGCGGCGGACGAACACCGGCGCATGGCCACTGGCATCCACCACCAGCCGGGCCGTCAGGCTGGTGCCCTCGGCGGTGGTGACCACCGAGCTGTGGGACTCATGGCGGATGGCCGTCGCCTGGCCGCGATGCCAGCGGAGTTGTCCGGCGCAGGCCTCGAGCCAGTGCCGCTGCAGCCGCTGGCGATCGAAGAGGCCGTAGTCGTGATGCAGGGCCAGGGGGCCCGCCCCGAAATCGGCCACGCAATCCGACCAGCGATGCCCGAGCAGATCGCCGAGGCCGAGGGCATCGAGTTCACGGCCCCAGATGCCATAGGTGTTCTGCCAGGGGCTGAGCGGATCGGTGGCGGCCAGGGCCTCCACCTCCAGCCCCTGGCGGCACAGTTCGGCGGCGATGGCCAGAGCGGCCGGGCCGGAGCCGATCAGCAGGGCGTCGGCGCTCAGCTGTCTTCCTCGCCGGTCAGTTCCGCGGCTGCATCGGTGCGTTCCATGGGTTCGCCGGTGGGCGCCACGCTTTCGGCGGTGAGGGCCAGGGTGTCGCTGACAGGCTCCAGCGTTTCGCTGCCGTCGTTTTCGGCGGCAGGCGGCACCAGCACCACTTCCGTGAGCCGGTCGCCGGAATCGAGCCGCTGCAGCTTCACCCCCGTGGCGGCCCGTGACTGCTGCGGAATGGCGTCGGAAGGCATCCGCACGATCACCCCCTTTTCGCTGACCAGCATCAGCTCTTCGCCGGAGCCGAGCACCTTGAGCCCCACGAGTACATCACCATCGCGACGGAACTTGATCGCGCGCAGCCCCAGACCGGCGCGCCGCTGCAGGCGGAACTGGTTCACCGGGACCCGCTTGCCCAGGCCACTGGCGGAGGCCACCAGCACCCAGGGTCCTTCGCTCACCGCCACTTCGGCGTCGGCATCCCCATCGGCTTCGTCGCCGTCCTCCTCCGCGCTGCTGCTGGCGATGCGGTCGGCCAGCTCGGCCGGCAGCACATCCATGCTCACCAGTTCGTCGCCGGCGCGCAGTGCCATCGCCCGCACGCCGCGGGCGGTGCGGCCCAGCGGACGCAGTTCCCCGTCGGTGAGGCGGAAGTGGATCGTCATGCCCCTGAGCGAGCCGATCAGCACGCTGTCGCCCGGCAGGGCCAGACGCACCCAGCGCAGGGCGTCGCCTTCCTCCAGCCCGATAGCGATCAAGCCATTGGAGCGGATGTTGGCGAAGGCCGAAAGACGGGTGCGCTTGATGTAGCCGCCGCTGGTGAGCATCAGCAGCTGCACGTTGTCTTCGAAGGCGCTGACCGCGAGCAGCGTGGTGATCTGCTCTTCCCGTGGAATCGGCAGCAACTGCACCACGGGGGTTCCCTTGGCAGCGCGGCTGCCCACCGGGATGCGATAGGCGGGCACGGCATACACCACGCCCCGGTCGCTGAACAGCAGAAGGGTGTCATGGTCGTTGCAACTGATGAACAGCCGCACCGCTTCTTCTCCCTGGCTGCGGGTGCCGGCCTTGCCACGGGTGCCGCGGCTGGTGGCCTCGAATTCGCTCACCGGCATGCGCTTGAGGTAGCCGTTTTCGGTGAGCAACACCACCGAGCGCTCGTTGGCGATCAGGTCGATGTCCTCGAGGCCACCTTCGAGATCGAGGATCTCGGTGCGACGGGGGGAGTCGTAGCGGGCGCGGATCTTGCCGATCTCCTCCCGGATCAGGCCCAGCACCCGTTCACGCCGGCCAAGGATGTCCTTGTAGTCGGTGATCTTGGCCACCAGATCCTCGTGCTCGAGCCGGATCTTGTCGGCTTCCAGCGCGGTGAGCCGGCGCAGCTGCATCTGCAGGATGGCGTCCGCCTGGATCTCGCTGAGGCCGTGGCGCTCCTGCAGCTGTTGCCGTGCTGTGGCGGTGTCGGCGGCGGCGCGGATCAGGGCGATGATCGGATCGAGCTGCTCGAGCGCCAGCAGCAGGCCCAGCAGGATGTGGTCGCGCTCTTCGGCCTTGCGCAGCAGATAACGGGTGCGCCGCTCGATCGTTTCGATGCGGAAATCGAGGAACACCTGCAGCATCCGCCGCAGGGTGAGCAGGATCGGCTCACCATTCACCAGCGCCAGCATGTGAGCGGAGAAATTGCACTGCAGCGGCGTGAGCTTGAACAGGTTGTTCAGCACCACCTGCGGATAGGCATCACGCCGCAGTTCGATCACGATGCGCATGCCATCGCGATCACTTTCGTCGCGGATGTCAGAGATTCCTTCGAGCTTCTTGTCGTTCACCATCTCGGCGATGCGCTCGATCATCGCCGCCTTGTTGGTTTGATAAGGAAGCTCAGTGATGATCACCGCATCCCGATCTGGCCGACCGGGGACTTCAAGGGTTTCGATCGCCGCGACACCGCGCATGGTGATCGATCCTCGGCCCGTGAGATAGGTTTCACGGATTCCGCTGCGGCCGAGAATCTGGCCGCCGGTGGGGAAATCCGGGCCGGGAATGATCGCCATCAGCGAGCGATCGTCCACCTCGGGATTGTCGATCAGGGCCAGCAGCCCATCGATCAATTCCGTGAGGTTGTGGGGCGGAATGTTGGTGGCCATGCCCACCGCGATCCCTGAGGACCCATTGAGCAGCAGATGAGGAACCCGCGCCGGCATCACGGTGGGTTCCTGCTGTGATCCATCGAAGTTGTCGATGAAATCGACCGTTTCCGCCTCGATGTCCTCCAGCAGGCTGTCAGTGGTAAGGGCCTGCAGCCGCGATTCCGTGTACCGCATGGCCGCCGGTGGGTCGTTGTCGACCGAACCGAAGTTGCCGTGCCCATCAATCAGGGGCATGCGCATGGAGAAGTCCTGGGCCATGCGCACCAGGGCGTCGTACACGGCGGTGTCGCCGTGGGGGTGGTATTTGCCGAGCACTTCGCCCACCACACGGGCGCATTTCCGGTAAGGCCTGTCGCTGGTGAGGCCGAGTTCGTACATCGCATAGAGAATGCGTCGATGCACCGGCTTGAGGCCATCGCGGGCATCGGGCAACGCCCGGCCCACGATCACGCTCATCGCATACTCCAGATAGGAGCGCGACATTTCGTTTCGCAGGTCGGTTTGGATGATCCGCCCGTCGGACTCGCCGGGTCCTGTTGGGTCCGCCATCTCTCACCACTTATCCGTGAGCCACTTTAATCGAGGCCCAGCCGCCTTGTTCGGTTCCGGTTTCCGACGCCCTCCTCAGCCTTGACCCGGCCACCGATGTCCCTGGCTCCCCGCAGCGAAGCCGATCTCCAGCAGCGCCAGCGCAGCGGTGATCTGCGCGTGCTTGCTGCCGCCGATTTCCGGGTGCTGGTGGCGACAGGCGGCCTGGAAGCGGCCTACGCCGCCACCGACGTGGTGGTGGCCGCCAATGCGGAGTTCACCGACCAGGCCACGTTGCAGCTCAGCCTCGGGCCGGTGGATCCGCCTCTGCGCATCCGTGAGGCCCGGCTCGACGGGGTGCTCGCCCAGGGGGCGGGTGGCACCGCGGGCCTGTGTCTGCCGATCGGCGGCGGGCTGGGCGAACCGCTGCGCCAGGGGGGCGCTCAGGTGCTGGACGCCCTGCTGGCCGGTCGCGAACTGGAGCTGACACTCACCGGTGAGGCCACCGCCTCCCACCCGCGCCGCGAATACCGGGGCCGCCTCTCGCTGGAGCGCCTGGGCGGAGCACGCCTGCTCCTGCATCGCGCCATCGCCGAAAACGGGGTGGTGGCGGTGAGCAGCGCAGAGGGAGTGGTGCGCAGCCCTTACGGACCCTTGCTCGGTCCCTACGGCAACGCCCTGTACAGCAGTTCGGGCAGCAGCAGCATCGGGCTCACCATGCCCTCACTGGCCTGGCTCGGTCCGGGCTCGCCCGTGCTGGTGGCGGGGGCGGTGGGCTGGGTGATCGGGGCCGGCCATGGGCATCAGCCCGGCACGCGGCGGCTGCCCAGCGGGCATGCGCGCACTCCCGGGGCGGTCGCGGCCGTGAGCGTCGACCTGCACGGGCTGCGGCCCGAATGGATCCGCGCCTGTTTCTTCGAGGGACACGGCAGTGCCCTGATGGTGCCGATCGCCGTTCCCGTGCCCCTGCTCGATCTCGCCATGGCCCACCGGGCGTCGATCGGCGACGACCAGCTGGAAGCGCCCGTGCTCGATTTCTCGATCCCGCGCCGTATCCGCCCCGGGTTCGGTTTTGTGCCCTACAGCCACTTGCTGGCGGGCAAGATCCAGGTGGATGGTCGCCGCATCCCCTGCGCGCCGGCCCACAGCCCGCGCCTGGCCCGGGAGATCGGCACCTGCTTGATCGAGCTGCTGCGGCAGGGACGCTTCCCGCTGCGCGGCCCGCTGGAGCCGCTGTCGGCGCGCCCGGGCCTGATCCCTCTGGAGGGCTGATCGCCCTGCCAGGGGCTGTTGTGCCGGCCCGCTGCAACGGTCTGCCGAAGCGAGGCCTCGCCCTGCCGGAAGCGCCGTAGGCTCCCGGTGCGGTTTTTCTGGCAGTCGATGACCGAGCCTTCCGCTTCCTCCAACGCGCCGTTCCTTCCCGGTGAGCAACCGCCGGCGCACGAGCCCGTCGGGGAGGTCGCCGCTCCCATGCCCTCCAGCGGGGAGCACGGCGTTGCCGACCCCGCTGATCTGCCCCCGGCTGACCCCGCCGCTGTCGTTGGCGTGGATGCTGATGCCGCGCCCATGTGGCACTCGGCCCCGGAGCCGATGCTGCAGCCTGAACCGCTGACCCAGCCTGTGGCGGCAGTGGAAGCTGAAGTCTCTCCTCTCCTGCCCACGGGCGCGCCCGTGGATTCGGAGGTTGGCTCCCAGCCGGCTCCGGTTGATGCGTCGCCAGCTGCAGACCCGGTGAACGCTGCCGCGTTTGCTGCAGCACCTACTGGAGCAGGTGGTCAAGCCTCTGCCGAACCGCCTGCCACGCCCGCCGAGCTCCTGCCGGAGCCCAAGCCAGCCCCCGCACCAGCCCCCACCCCTGAACCCGCTGTGGCGGCCACCGTGCACGTACCGGCTGCACCGGACACCGCTGAGGGCGGTGGCGAATGGGACCTGCTGCTGGCCAAGCTGCGCGAATGGATCGGCAGCGGACGCCTCCAGCAGATGCTGGTGCAGTACCAGGGGCCCTTGCGTGCGGTTGCTCTGGCGCTTGCCCTGGTGCTGGTGCTGCGCCTCTACGGCGCCGTGATCGGCGCGATCGACAGCCTGCCCCTGCTGCCGGGTCTTCTGGAGCTGGCCGGGGTGATCTGGCTGAGCCGCTTTGCGGCCACCCGTCTGGTGCGCAGCAGCGACCGTCAGGAACTGATCGCATCGCTGGAGCAGCGTTGGCGGGCATTCCGCGGCAACGAATGAGGCCGCCCGTCGGGTTGGGCCGTGCCGGATCGGGAGGCTGACAGGCCTGTTGATAGCTTGGCCCGACTGCGACGACCATCCACCGGTGACCATTCAGTTAGGCGGGAAGCGCACCGTCCGTCGTGCCTACGGGATCGACGAGATCGCTCTGGTTCCCGGAGGTCGCACGGTTGACCCGGAGGTCACCGACAGCCGCTGGAGCCTCGGAGGCATCGACCGCGAGATTCCGATCATCGCCAGCGCGATGGACGGGGTGGTGGATGTGGCGATGGCCGTTGAGCTCTCCCGCCTCGGCTCACTGGGGGTGCTCAACCTCGAAGGCGTCCAGACCCGCTACGAAGACCCCAACCCTGCGCTCGACCGCATTGCGGCGGTGGGCAAAGAGGATTTCGTTCCCCTGATGCAGGAGCTGTACAGCCAGCCCGTGCAGGAAGAGCTGATCCGTCGGCGCATCGCCGAGATCCGCGAACAGGGCGGTATCGCCGCAGTCAGTGCCACCCCTGCGGCAGCGCTGCGCTTCGGCAAGGCAGTGGCGGAAGCCGGTGCTGATCTCTTCTTCGTGCAGGCCACGGTGGTGTCCACCGAGCACATCGGCCCGGAGGGCCGCGAGCGGCTCGATCTCGCCACCCTCTGCCGCGATATGGGCGTGCCGGTGGTGATCGGCAACTGCGTCACCTACGACGTGGCCCTGGAGCTGATGCGCGCCGGTGCTTCCGGGGTGCTGGTGGGCATCGGCCCCGGTGCCGCCTGCACCTCCCGCGGGGTGCTCGGGGTGGGCATCCCCCAGGCCACCGCTGTCGCCGACTGCGCCGCCGCCCGCGACGATTACGAGCGGGAAACCGGGCGCCGTGTGCCGGTGATCGCCGACGGCGGCATCGTCACGGGTGGTGACATCTGCAAGTGCATCGCCTGCGGAGCGGATGCCGTGATGATCGGCTCGCCGATCGCGAGGGCGGCCGAAGCACCGGGCCGCGGCTTTCATTGGGGCATGGCCACACCGAGCCCGGTGCTGCCCCGCGGCACCCGCATCAGCGTCGGCACCACGGGCAGCCTCGAGAAGATCCTGCGTGGCCCCGCCAGCCTCGATGACGGCACCCAGAATCTGCTGGGCGCGCTCAAGACATCGATGGGCACCCTGGGCGCCCGCACCCTGCGTGAGATGCAGCAGGTGGAGGTGGTGGTCGCCCCTTCCCTGCTCACCGAAGGCAAGGTGTACCAGAAGGCCCAGCAGCTGGGCATGGGCAAGTAGAGCCCTTTCGCATTGCCCGATTCGCTGCGGACTTTCCGGCGGTTTTCCAGCAATGAGACGCCGCTGGACAGGCCGAGACGGGGGCTAGTCTCGTGCCGTGGGGGCTACGGCTCGCACACTCCTCACACCACCCCGCCCGGCGCGTCCGGGCATTTTCTCTTCCAACGTTCGGTGGCGGTCCCGGGAATGATGCCAAGGCCGTTGCTACATTGGCAAAACCTTGTCCCTCCCTCGAATGTCCAGCGCCACTGCCGTCACCGACGCCTCTTTTGAGCTTGATGTGCTCAAGAGTGATGTGCCCGTGCTGGTGGATTTCTGGGCTCCCTGGTGTGGACCCTGCCGCATGGTCGCCCCGATCGTCGATGAAATCGCCAAGGAATTCGAAGGCCGCATCAAGGTCTTCAAGCTCAACACCGACGAAAACCCCAACGTCGCCAGCCAGTACGGCATTCGCAGCATTCCCACCCTGATGGTCTTCAAGGGTGGTGTGAAAGTCGACACCGTCGTTGGTGCCGTGCCGAAGAACACCCTCTCCGGCACCATCACCAAATACCTCTGAGTTCTCCCCTCGCCCCTCCCGGCGTGTTGTCGCAGCCTGCCTCCGCCGCCACGCCGGATCCACGTCCTTCGCTCTCCACGGCGGCGGAACCCTCAGTCGGCTCCACTCCGCCGCTCTTCAGTGTCGGCCAGCCAGAGGCAGAGAGAGCATGGGAGCATCAAGCCCCAGAGCTCAGCAACCACCCCCAGCGGCTGCTGATCGATCGGTCGATCGCCACCTTGATGCGGATCGCCGATAGCGGCGCCGATGGGGAAGATTGGGGGCTGATCAGTGGCACGCTTCAGGACATCCAGCAGGCGCTGCAGATGTTCGAGCAGCACCGGCGCACCCGCAAGGTCACGGTCTTCGGCTCAGCCCGCACCGCCCCGGGCACCCCTTGCTACAGGCTCAGCGAAGAATTGGCCGGCCGTGCCATCGCGGCAGGTTTCGATGTGATCACCGGCGCTGGTGCCGGTGTGATGGAGGCGGCCAATCGTGGCGCCGGCAGCGAGCACGGTTTCGGCCTGAACGTGCAGTTGCCGTTCGAGCAGCAGCCCAATCCCTACATCGCCGGTCGTAGCGATCGCCTGGTCGACTTCCGCTACTTCTTCACCCGCAAGCTTTTCTTCCTGCGCGAGTGCGATGCGCTGGTGGTGCTGCCGGGAGGTTTCGGCACGCTTGATGAATTGTTCGAGTCGCTGACGCTCATCCAGACCGGCCGCATTGCTCCAATTCCCGTGGTGCTGCTGGCCCCTCCGGGTGATCCCTTCTGGGCCAACTGGCGGCACACGCTCCGCCACGACCTGATCGATCGTGGGCTCGTCAGTGAGGCGGATGCTGCTCTCTTCTGCGATGCCAGCAGCGCCGCCGAGGCGATGGCGCAGATCTGCCGCTTCTACCGCGTGTTCCATACCGCCAGGCTGGTGAATGATCGCCTTGAGCTGCTGCTGCACGCCCCCCTCACGCCCGCGCAGCTGGCCATGCTGAACCAGCGCTTCGCCGATCTGCTGAACAGCGGGCAGATTGAGCACGATGAAGTCTGTGATCTTTCCGATCAGCTCCGACCTTCGCTGCGCTTCGATTTCAACGACCGCAAGGTGGGCCGGCTCTATCAGCTGATCGAGCATCTCAACGGTCTCGACATTCAGGGCGCGCCGGAACCGCACCACCCAGAACAACGTCGCTGTACCTTCACTTCCTGATGGCCCTTCTTCTCTTTCTTCCTCCCCCAGTTCTTCTGCCGGGGGCACATCGGCTGCTGACTGATCCCCTGCAGCTTCTGCTGCTCAGGACACAGCTGCCGGCGTTTCGCTCGCCTTTACTGGAGAGTCCGCTGCCATGAGCAGGATCGGATTGATCGATTACGGCATGGGCAATCTCCATTCCGTGCGCCGCGCGATCGAGCGCCTCGGTGCCGAGGTGGTGCCTGTGCAGGAAGCCGCCGCGATGCAGGCCTGCCATGCCTTGATCCTGCCGGGCGTGGGCGCTTTCGACCCCGCCATGCAGCGGCTGAAGCAGGCGGATCTGATCGAACCCCTGAAAGCTTGGTGCGGCTCCGGTGGACGCCTGCTGGGGATCTGCCTGGGGCTGCAATTGCTGTTCGAGAGCAGTGAGGAGGGGGAGCGCGAGGGCCTGGGTCTGCTGGCCGGACGGGTGCGGGCCCTGCCGCGCACGCCCGATCACCCGATTCCTCACATGGGCTGGGCGCCGCTGCTGCCGGGCGCGCCATCACCGCTGCTGCCAGCGGACCAGCCGCCTGCCTGGGTCTACTTCGTGCATTCCTTCGCCGCCGATCCCTCGGAGGCCGCCTGCATCACCGCCCAGGTGGCCTACGGCGATGCCCGGGTCACGGCCGCGGTATGGCAGCAGAACGTGGCGGCCTGTCAGTTCCACCCGGAGAAATCCGGGCCGGTGGGTCAGCGTATGTTGCGCCGCTGGCTGGGCTGGGTGGAGAATGCCGCCGCATGACCCTGCGGATCAGTGGCGGCCGCCGGCTGATCAGCCCAGCGGGTTCGGCGGCCAGACCCACCACCTCGCGGGTGCGGCTCGCGGTGATGAACCTGCTCAGCGCGCGGCTGGAGGGAGCGCGCTGGCTCGATCTCTGCTGCGGTAGCGGGGTCATGGGCTGCGAAGCGCTGCAGCGTGGTGTGGCGGCGGTGGTGGCGGTGGATCAGGACCGGGGGATGGCGTCCACGGCCCGGACCAACCTGGAAACGGTGCGTGCGGGGCTGAGGCGGCCGGTGACGGTGGAGGTGCTCTGCCGGCCGTTGCCGCGCTGGCTGGAGGGCGGTGGCGCCTGCCGTACGGCTGGTGGACCCTTCGATCTGATCTATGTGGATCCGCCCTATGGCGCGGGTCTGCATCAACCGATCGCGGCGGCGGTGCTTGAGCACGGCTGGATGGCCGCCGGTGGGTTGTTGGTGTGGGAGTGCGGTAGCGGCCGTGTGCCTGAAGCACCGCCCGGCTGGGAGCTGAGCCAGCAACGCCGCTACGGCAGCTCGGAAGTGGTGGTGCTGAGGCCCCTTAGCCAGCAAGAGAGTCCCGCAGAATCCTCAATGGGACAGGGTCCAGAGGAGCGCCTTTGAGGGGCTGCGAGTGATGGCCTGGGAGTCCCGGACCCGCTGGCCTCCTGAGCCAGTGGTCTGATCACCTGCTGGCCTCATGACCAGCTTGAAGGATGTTCAGGCCGCCCCAGCCTCTTGGTTCAGGCAAGCAGCGCCGGTTCAGCCGCCGAGGGCGCTGCCACGGCGGTACTGGTTCCAGGCCGCCACGAACAACCCCAACAGGGTGACGGGAATCAGGCCCAGCACGATGCCGCAGAGCAGGGGTTCGATCATGGAGAGCCAGCCACACAGAAGTGACGCAATTGTTTCACGTCTGCGGCAGTGTGGAGGGAGCAGCGTGGCGTTCCTTGACAGGTGATCTGACCCCGACAACGGCTCCTGAGGGGGCAGCGGAGGCCACCTTCCGCCGTCAGGGTCTGATCACAGCGATGGCGCTGATGGCGGCTGCCGCCTGCGCGCTGCTGGCCCTGGGGCTGCTCCCCTCCATCCAGGGCGACCCCTACACCCGCCAGACCCTGGATCTGGTCGGCTCGGCCGATCGCGGCAGCCGGCTGTTCCTGATCAACTGCGCCGGTTGTCATGGCATTGCCGGCCAGGGGCTGGTGGGCCCGAGCCTGCATGGCGTCACCCAGCGCAAGAACGACCGCCGGCTCGTGCAGCAGGTGGTGAGCGGTCGCACTCCGCCCATGCCCCGTTTTCAGCCTGATCCCCAGGCCATGGCCGACCTGATCGCCCATCTCCACGCACTGGCGTGACGGCCCCTGCGCCCCCTCCCTGCCCACCGGTGGTGGTGTTGGTGGAACCTGCTGGGCCTCTGAATGTGGGCAGCGCCGCCCGCCTCTGCGCCAATTTCGGCATCGTCGAGCTGCGCCTGGTGGCGCCCCGCTGCGATCACCTCGGCGATGAAGCCCGCCGCATGGCCGTGCATGCCCAGCCGCTGCTGGAGCGGGCCGTTGTTTTTCCCGCTCTGGCCGCCGCCATCGCCGATTGTCGCCGCGTCGTGGCCGCCAGTGGCCGGCCGGAGGCGGCACCGGTGGCCGTGGTGGACCCGCCCGAGGCTTTTGCCTGGCTGGCGGCGGGTGACGGAGAAGGCGATGGCGACGGGGCCTCAAGTGCGGCCCGCGGCCCCGGCGGCTCCCGTGGTCCCGACAGCCCTGGCCGCCACCACAGCCCTGCGGATACCCCTGTCCCGGCCACGGTGCCGAAGGTGGCTGCCCTCGTGTTCGGCCGCGAAGACCGGGGACTGAGCAATGACGAACTCCTGCAGGCCGGACGGGTGCTGCGCATCGCCGCCGATCCCGCCTACACCTCGCTAAACCTGTCCCATGCGCTGGCCATCGTGTTGTACGAGTGGCACCGGTTCCACGCCCGCCCGTCTGGTCCAGGCCCCGGGCCCACCACGGCGCTGCCCACCCCGGTTCGGCGCGCCGACCTGGAGGCTGCGCTGGCCGATGCCCAGGCGCTGCTGCTGGAGGTGGGTTTTCTGCTGCCGCACACGGCCCATGCCCGCATGGCCAAGGTGCGAGGCCTGCTGCAGCGGGCCCAGATCGATGCCGATGAAGTGGCCATGGTGCGCGGCATGGTCCGGCAGCTGCGCTGGGCCACCGATCGCCGGACCCCTTAACGTCCTGCCAATCCATTTCTTTTGTCTGTGCGCTCGGGCCGCCCCCCCCGATCCGGATCCACCGGCTGGTTCCAGCCCCTGGCTCTGGTGCTGCGATTGCTGGTGATGGGCGTCGGTCTCGGCGTCATCACTGGCACGGTGCTGAAACAGCTCGCCCCCCGGATGGCCCAGGGAGCGATGGACACGCCGCGCATGGGAGCTGCCACCACGCCGGTGTCGCCCCTGCAGCAGGGCATCCCGCTGGGCAGTTTCGAACCGCGCAAGGAGCTCACGGCTCTCAGCGCCCGCTGGAAGGCCCTGGCGGCGGCCCAGAAGGATCTAAAGGTGGGAGGGTTCCTGCTGGTGCTTGATGACGGCCGCTTCGCCCAGCTGAATCCCGACACGCCCCTGCCTGCCGCCAGCTCGATCAAGACCCCGATCCTGCTGGCGGCGCTTGAGGACCTCGACCGCGGCAAGTTGCGCTGGGGCGAACCCCTGCCACTCACCAAGGAGGTGGTGGGCGGTGGTGCCGGCTGGATGGCCAATCGTCCGCTCGGCACCCGTTTCCCCTTCTACGAAGCGGCCACCGAGATGATCCGCGTCAGCGATAACAGCGCCACCAACCTGCTGATCAAACGGGTGGGCGGGAAGCTGGCCATCAATGCCCGCTTCCAGGCGCTTGGCCTTCCTGCCACCGTGGTGAACAACTGGCTTCCCGATCTGGAGGGCACCAACACCACGAGCCCCCACGACCTCGCCCGTTCCATCGCCCTGGTGGATACCGGCGCCAAGCTCAGTCCACGGGCACGGGATCACTTCCGCACGATTCTGGGCACCTCCCGCACCAATACCCTCCTGCCCGCCGGGGTGCTCAAGGGGATCGGTGGCGATTCCAGCGACCCCGACAGCGAACTGCTCGCCCGCGGCATCACCGTGCTCAACAAGACCGGCGACATCGGCATCGCCTACTCCGATGCCGGACTGATCGAACTGCCCAACGGTCAGCGGGCCGTGGCGGCCTTCATGGTCAAGGGCCCTTTCAACGATCCCCGCTCCACCGATCTGATCCGGGCGATGGCCGCGACCATGAGCGAAACCCTGATCGGCCGTTCCCCTGCTCCCACCCCGCGATGAATCCGCAAGCTCCCCGCAACCGCCGCTGTCGGTGGCTGAGCTCCCTGCTGCCAGCTGTTGCCGGTGGCGTCCTGGCGCTGGGCGCGAGTGGCGGGGCCGCCGCCGATCCGGTGACCACTCTGGCGGCCACTCCCGCGGCCAAGCCAGCTGCGGCGCCTGCCCCTGCTCCCGCCCCCGCTGCGGCTCCCACCACCGTGCTGCGGCCCCAGCAGGTGCGGCCGCTGCCCGGAAAGCTCGATCAGGTGCCGCTGATCAATGACAACAACCCCGAGCTGATCACGGGGCCCGGCATCCTGCTCTCCACCTTCGATGGGGCCGCCACCCTGGGCGGGAAGCCCCTCGGTGTGCCGGCGGCTCACCTCAACCGTCCCCTGAAAGGTCGCTTCGATCTGTTCAGCCATCACGTTTATGCCGGACGGCCCGAAACCGTGGATTCCACCCTCTGGCTGGGGGTGGTGGCGGCGCCCAGCGGCCCGCGGCCGGTGCGGCTGCAGTTGATCAGCGGTTCCACGGCGCTGTCGCAGGCCACCGACCCGAAGCAGGCGGACGCCCCCTTCCTGCCCCTGCCGGCGCTGGTTCCCCACGACGGCACCTCTGCGTTTTCCGGCCCCGGCAGCCGGGTGGCGGCTGAACTGCTGCAGCAGCGCCGCAGCCCTGAGATTCCCGCCCAATGGCAGCTGCCGGCCGGAGAACTCACCACCCTGGTGGCGCTGCCGATCCCGGTGCGCGGACTCGACCCTCTGCTCAACGGCCGCAACCTGCAGCTGCGGCTGGTGAGCGACGGGCCGGTGCAGGTCGCCACCCTGGCCGCCTTCGGCGGTGACCAGCCCCCATCGGACGCCACCTGGCTGGAGCTGTTGCGGGGCGGGCTCAGCCCCAAGGAGCACCAGCCCACTCCGCGCGGCGCCAAGGGGCGGATCATCTATTCACGGGTCAGTGGCGTGCAGCTGGGCAGCCGTTGGACCGGTACGCTCACCGATCCCGGCAGCCCGGTGCTGTCGGTGCGCAGCGCCCCGGTGTCGTGGCCGATCGCCGGGCTGGAGCTGGGCACCCTTGGCACCGGCCAGGTGCAGACCGCCGAGCTCGATCCCTTCTATCCCGGCACTGCCTGGGCCGCCCACGGCAACTACGGCGTCGAGTACGACCTGCGCCTGCCGCTGCGGAACGACAGCGATCAGCCGAGCGTGCTTTCGCTGGCGCTGGAGTCGCCCCGCAAGACGGACAAGCCGCTGGGGGGGTTGAGCTTCAACGCCACCGAGGCCCGGCCGGTGATGTTCCGCGGCACCGTGGAGGTGAGTGGCCTCGACGATCCTCAGGGCCGGCGGATGGGCCGGCGCTGGTTCCACCTGGTGCAGCGCCAGGGGCAGCAGGGGCCTGAGCTGGGCCGCGTTCGGCTCCAGCCTGGAGAGCGGCGCGAGCTGCGCGTGCGCTTGGTCTACCCAGCTGATGCCACCCCACCCCAGGTGCTCACCCTGCTGCCGGTGCCCGCCGCTCCGGCGGAAACCTCAGCTGTGAAACAATCCGAACCCGTGCCGAGCTGTCGTCCGTGAGTCAGACCCGCAAGCGCAGGGTGTTCCCCTTCACCGCCATCGTCGGCCAGGAGGAGATGAAGCTCGCCCTGCTGCTGAACGTGATCGATCCCCGCATCGGCGGCGTGATGATCATGGGCGACCGGGGCACGGGCAAGTCGACCACCATCCGCGCTCTGGCCGATCTGCTGCCAGCCATCCCGGTGGTGGCCGGCGACCCCTACAACAGCTCTCCCACCGACCCCGACCTGCAGAGCAGCGAGGTGCGCGCGCGGGCCGAATCCGGCGAGACCCTGCCGGTGGAACCTCGCCAGGTGCCGATGGTGGACCTGCCGCTGGGTGCCACCGAAGACCGTCTCTGCGGCACGATCGACATCGAGAAAGCCCTCAGCGAGGGCATCCGGGCGTTTGAGCCGGGCCTGCTGGCCAAGGCCAACCGCGGTCTGCTCTACGTCGATGAGGTGAACCTGCTCGACGACCACCTGGTGGACGTGCTGCTCGACTCGGCCGCCTCTGGCTGGAACACGGTGGAACGGGAAGGAGTGAGCGTGCGGCACCCGGCGCGTTTCGTGCTGATCGGCTCCGGCAACCCGGAGGAAGGGGAGCTGCGGCCCCAGCTGCTCGATCGCTTCGGCATGAGCGTGGAGGTGCGCACCGTGCGCGATCCCGAGCTGCGCGTGCAGGTGGTCGACCAACGCACCGGCTTTGATGCCGACCCCGAGGCCTTCAGTGCCCAGGTGCAGGACGTTCAGGAAGCCCTGCAGGCCAGGGTGGTGGAGGCTCAGAACCGGTTGCCGTCGGTGGTGATCGACGACGACCTGCGGGTGCGCATCTCGGCGGTGTGCGGCGAACTGGATGTGGATGGTCTGCGCGGCGACATCGTCACCAACCGGGCGGCCCGGGCCCTGGCCGCCTTTGAGCACCGCAACGAGGTCACCGACGACGATGTGGCCCGGGTGGTGGCCTGCTGCCTGCGCCATCGCCTGCGCAAGGATCCACTGGAGCAGATCGACACAGGCGATCGGGTGATCAAAGTGTTCTGCAAGGTGTTCGAGCGGCCTGAGCCAAGCGACCGCAACGGTTTCGAACTGGCCCTGGCGGCCTGAGCCTGTCGGCTGCTCAACTCCCGCAGGGCGCGGATAATTCGCCCCATGCGCATCCTCGGTATCGATCCTGGTCTCGCCCGTGTCGGCTACGGCGTGATCGAGTCCGGCCCGCCCCAGCGGATGCTCGACTGCGGCATGATCCAGACCCTTCCTGGCCGCTCCGATGGCGCGCGGATGGTGGAGATCGCCCGTGACCTGCGCTGGCTGGTGCGGCGCTGGCGCCCGGAGCTGGCGTCGGTGGAGAAATTCTTCTTCTACCGCTCCAGCACCACGATTTCGGTGGTACAGGCCCGGGGCGTGGTGATCATGACCCTGGCGCGGCTGCAGGTGCCGGTGGTGGAGTTTCCGCCGATGCAGGTGAAGCTGGCGCTCACCGGTTCGGGCCATGCCGGCAAGGAGGAGGTGCTCGACGCCGTGATGCGCGAACTGTCGCTGGATCACCCCCCACGCCCCGACGACGCTGCCGATGCCCTAGCTGTGGCGCTCACTGGCTGGTTTCAGCGGTGAAGCAGCCCGCTGCCGGTGGTGCTGCTCCCGGTGACGCTGTGGCCAGTGGGGCAGGTGCCGACAAGGCAGCCCTGCGGAGCCACTGGCGGCAGCAGCGCTTGGCCCTGCTGATGGAGGCGCACCCTGCCCTGCAACAACAGGCCGTTGCGGCGCTGGCGCCCTGGCTGGATCGCCCGCAGCGGTTGGGGCTCTACTGGCCCCTCCGCGGCGAAGCGGACCTGAGGCCGCTTCAGGAGCTGGGATCGGCTTCGCTCGCCCTGCCGGGGGTGCGGCCGGCAGCGGGCCTGGAAGGAGACCCGGCCGCAGGAGCGTCGGGGAGGGGCGCCGCCGCACTTCATTACGTCGCCTGGAACCCGGGCGCGCCGCTGCTCCCTGATCACTGCGGCATCCCGGCCCCACAGGGGCCCAGCCTCGAGCCCAGCGCCCTGGGCCTGCTGCTGGTGCCGGCGCTGGCCTTCGACCGCCGCGGCTTCCGGCTGGGTTCGGGCGGCGGCTGGTACGACCGCTTGCGGCAGCACCCGGCCTGGCGCTCCGTGCCGGCTGTGATCGTGGCGCCCTACGGCTGTCTGGTGGAGGCCCTGCCCACCGACCCCTGGGACATTCCCTTCGACGGATGGCTGAGCGAGCGGGGCCTGGAATGGTTGCAACCTGTTGAGTGATGACCACCCCAGCCCGCCTGACGGGGCTGCATTTGCCAGGATCCCCGCAGTTGAAGCCTTCCTGTGGTGCTCTCCTCGGATTCGTCCGCTCAATCGCCAATGGGCCTGATGCAGCCTGCGGTGGCCCGGATGGATGCCGATGGCACCAGTGGTCGGCGCCTTTCCCCAGCGCTGCGCGCCGGAACCGCCGCAGCGGCAGGCCGCACCGTGGCCGATCGCGTGATGGCCGCCGAGCTCGGCCACCGCTCCGAGCCCAGCGAGGCCCTCTCGATGATGGTGAGCTCGATGGTACGGATGGTGCAGGCGGGCAAGGCCCATGCCGCCGGCAACCGCTGGTCGGCCTCCTGAACCCCACTTACGCTGGAATGCCTGGCCCACCTGAAGCGCGGCCGGCCCTCCGCTGTTTGCTCAATCGCCCGTGACCTCCTGCCAACGCCTGGTCGTGCCATGCCTGGGAGCGGTGGCCCTGGCCCTGCTGCCGGTGGCAGCCCGGGCCCATGCCATCGAGAGCAGCCTCGATCAGCTCCGCTCCCTCAACGACTCCCTGCTGCTGGAGAGCCGCTTCTCCTCCGGTGAACCGGCGGCCGGAGCCCAGGTGCGCGTGGTGCCGCCAGGAGGCGGCGCGCCGGTGACGGTGGGCCAGCTGGATGCCGACGGCAAGCTGTCCTTCGTGCTGCCGAGCGGCGCCGATGGCACGTGGGAGCTCCAGGTCGACGACGGCCCCGGCCATCGCGACTTCCTCGACCTGACGGTGAAGAGCGGCCGCCCTCTGATCGACAGCCTCAGCGGCCGACCGGCCGAGCCGACGGCGCCCTGGACCTCCCCCTGGCTGATCGGCACCCTGGTGCTGGGCGGCCTCGGCAGCGTCGGCGGGGTGATCGCCGGCCTGAGCGGCTGGTCTGCTGCGCGCCGTCGCCTTCGATGAGCGCCGGCACCGAAGCGCTCGATCGGATCGTTGAGCGACTGCGCGGCACCACTGACCCCAAGCGCCGCTACGCCTACGTGCTCTGGCTGGCCCAGAAGCTGGAGCCGCTGCCGGATGAGTTCCGCGTCGACCCCTTCAAGGTGAAGGGCTGCGTGTCGCAGGTGTACGTGGTGGGCGAGCTTCAGGAGGGGCGGCTGCACTGGCGTGGGGATTCCGATGCCCAGATCACCAAAGGGCTGCTGGCCCTGCTGATCGAAGCGCTCGAAGGTCTGACGCCCGAGCAGGCTGCCTCCGTTGATCCTGCCTTTCTGGCGGACACGGGCCTGCAGGCCAGCCTCACCCCATCGCGGGCCAACGGCTTCCTCAACATCTTCAAGATGATGCAGGCCCAGGCCCGCAGTCTCGCCGGCGGCGAGTCCACCGCCGGTGCGGCTTCCGGCGCCCCCTCCTGATGACGAGCGGCGCCGGCCTGCAGGAGCAGCCGCGCTGCAGCCAGGTTTCTAGGCTCGGACGTTTCCAGGCGAGACAGGCATGACCATCGGCATCGGCTTGCTGGGTCTCGGCACGGTGGGAGCGGGCGTAGCCGCCATCCTGTCCGCCCCGGCGGGTCGCCATCCGCTGGTGGACCAGCTGCGGCTGCAACGGGTGGCTGTCAGGGATCTGAGCCGCCCGCGCCCGGTGGAGCTGGATCCGGCCCTGCTCACCACCGACCCCGAAGCGGTGGTGCAGGATCCGGCCGTCGACATTGTGGTGGAGGTGATGGGCGGACTCGAACCCGCCCGCAGCCTGATCCTCAGCGCCATCGCCGCCGGGAAATCGGTGGTCACGGCCAACAAGGCGGTGATCGCCCGCCACGGCCAGGAGATCGCCGCGGCGGCCGCCGCGCGGGGCGTGTACGTGCTGATCGAGGCCGCGGTGGGCGGCGGCATTCCGATCATCGAGCCGCTGAAGCAGTCGCTGGGTGCCAACCGCATCCAGCGGGTGAGCGGCATCATCAACGGCACCACCAACTACATCCTCACCCGCATGGCGGATGAGGGGGCCCTTTATGGCACGGTGCTGGCCGATGCCCAGGCCCTCGGCTACGCCGAAGCCGACCCGGCCGCCGATGTGGAGGGTGGCGATGCCGCCGACAAGATCGCCATCCTGGCGGGACTGGCCTACGGCGGCGGCGTCGAACGCTCCGCCATCCCCACAGAAGGCATCAGCGGCCTGCAGGCCAGGGATGTGAGCTACGCCGACCAGCTGGGATTCCGCGTCAAGTTGCTGGCGGTGGCGCAGAGCGAGGGCACCGATCCCGACGGCACCGAGCAGCTCGATGTGCGGGTGCATCCCACCCTGGTGCCGAAGGATCACCCACTGGCGGGGGTCAACGGCGTCAACAACGCCATCCTCGTGGAGGGGGATCCGGTGGGGCGGGTGATGTTCTATGGGCCTGGTGCCGGGGCCGGGCCCACCGCTTCGGCTGTGGTGGCCGACATCCTCAACATCGCCGGCATCCGCCAGGTGGGCGGCCCTTCCGCCGGGCTTGATCCGCTGCTGGCGGCCGGCAGCTGGCGCCGTTGCCGCCTGGTGGATCCCGCCGTCACCCGCCACCGCAACTACCTGCGCCTGCAGACCACCGACCAGGCGGGCGTGATCGGGCGGATCGGCAGTTGCTTCGGCCAGGAGGAGGTGTCGATCCAGTCGATCGTGCAGTTCCAGGCCTCCGGCGGGGAGGCTGAGATCGTGGTGATCACCCATGACGTGCAGGAGGCCCGTTTCCGTGCGGCGCTCACGGCGATCGCCGCCCTGCCCGACGTCAAGGCGGTGGCGGCCTGCCTGCGAACCCTCTGAGGCAATGATCCGCGAACCCTCTGCCGGGACATGCTGAGCGGCCTCACCTGATGGGAGTGATCAGCAGCACCGATCCTTCGGTCGCGATCCCCTCACCGGGATTTCTTAAGGTTCATAGCGAACGCCTTCCCCTCTCCAGCCCCGAAATGCTGTCGACACACGCCCCCACCACGGGCGACCCGCAGCGCCGTCCGGCCCCATCCCCCCCCGCCACCCCCCCTCCTCCCGACACCCCCCCCATCCGCACCAGCCCGATGAGCCTCCACCAGGGTGATTGCATTCACCTCGCCTCGGATTCGAACCTGTACCAGGTGATCGCCGTGGATCCACCCCATGACCGCTGCTGGGTGCGCCGCTGGCCGCTGGCGCGGGAGGGCTCCCCGGTGTTCGAGGTGTCCTTGCAGCAGGTTCACAACAGGCCGCCTTCCCTGGCCCTGAATGGCCAGCCGAGCCTTTGAATGGCCGCAGCGAGCGTCACCGCCCCCCATCGCCCCCTTTCCTGATCTGAAGCGCTGGCTGACGCTTCCCCTGGTGGGAGTGCTGAGCCTGGGTCTGCTGTCGGCCTGCCAGCCCGTCCGTCCGGTGGACCGGCTGGTGGTGGCGGGGCGCAGCCGCATCGATTCAGTGGATCCAGCCGCCACCTTCAGCATCGGCGCGATGCAGTTGCTGAGCGCGCTGGGCGACCCCCTCTATGCGATCAGTCCCGAGGGCGAGCTGCAGCCACGCCTGGCCGTGGCACCGCCCCGCCTCAGCGCCGATCGTCTCACTGCCTGGGTGCCGCTGCGCCAGGGCGTGCGCTTCCACGACGGCAGCCGCTTCGATGCCGCCGCCATGGTGTTCACGCTGGAGCGCTTCCTGGCGATCGGCAAGCTGAGCTACCTGCTGGGCGACCGGATCGCTTCGGTGCGGGCCAGCGGGCCCTACGAACTGGAGCTGCGCCTGCGGCGCCCGTTCACGGCCCTGCCCCAGCTGCTCACGGCGGTGAATCTCACGCCGTTGTCCCCCACGGCCTACCGCGCCCACGGCCGCCGCTTTCTGAACGAGCGCTTCGTGGGCACCGGGCCCTACCGGCTCACCTTCTTCAACGATCAGCAGCAGCGGCTGGAGCCCTTCGCCGACTACTGGGGCCCGAAGCCCGCCAACAGCGGCATCGACATGGTGAACCTGAGCAACTCCACCGCCCTTTACGGCGCCCTGCGCAGCGGCGAGGTGGATGTGCTGCTCTCCACCAGCCTGGAGGGCGACCAGCAGCTGTCGCTGCACCGCCTGGCTGCGGCCGGCGCCCTGCGCGAAGGGAGGGGGCCGGCTCTGGAGATCGGCTACCTCACGCTGCTCAGCGACCAGCCGCCCCTGAAGGATCCCCGCCTGCGCCGCGCCCTGGCCTTCGGCCTCGATCGTGAGCTGATCAGCCAGCGGGTCAGCCACGGGCTGCGCCCTTCCCTCCGGGAGCTGGTGCCCCCCACAATCCCCGGTTCCGATCCGCAGGCCTGGCCTGCCTTCGATCCGGCCCAGGCCCGCGCGCTGTTTCGCCAGGCCGGCTACTGCAGCGGCCGGCGGTTGAGCGTGCCCCTCACCTTCCGCTCCAACATCCCCTCCGACCGCTTGTTCGCGCTCACCTGGAAGGAGCAGCTGGCCCGTGACCTCGGCGACTGCGTGCAGCTGGAGATCAGCGGCATGGAATCCACCACGGCCTACCGGCAGCTCGGCGAGGGTGCCTTTACAGCGATCCTGCTGGAGTGGATGGGGGATTTCCCCGATGCCGACAACTACCTGATTCCCCTGTTGGGGTGCGAGCAGGCGGAGGGCAACCGCTGCCTCAAGGGGGCCAGCGCCGCCAGCGGCAGCTTCTGGACCCAGCCGGGTCTTGAGCAGGATCTCAAGCGCAGCGAAAGCCTGGAGGGCGAGGAGCGCGTCGCCCTGGTGCGCCGCCTGCAGCAACAGGTGGCCCAGGCTTCCCCCTACATCCCGGTGTGGCTGGTGGCCCCGCGCGCCTGGGCCCGCCCCAACCTGCAGACGCCCCGCTTCGATGGGGCCGGCCGGGTGGTGTTCAGCCGGCTGCAGAAGGAGCGCCACCCATGAGCCGCCGTTCCCAGCTGTTGCGCTACGGCGCCAGCCGCCTGCTGCTTGGCCCGGTGATGCTCTGGCTGATCGCCTCCCTGGTGTTCCTGCTGCTGCGGCTGGCGCCGGGTGACCCGATCGATGCCCTGCTCGGCATCCGCGCTCCGGAGGAGGCCCGCGCCGCCCTGCGCCAGCAACTCGGGCTTGATCTGCCGCTGCTCACCCAGTACGGCCAGTTCCTGCTGGGTTTGCTGCGCGGGGATCTGGGCGCCTCGCTCACCAATCAGACACCGGTGGCCCAGGTGATCGGCCAGAGCCTGCCGGCCAGCCTGGAGCTGGGCGTGTGCGCGCTGTTGATCGCCGCCGTGCTGGGGCTGGCGGTGGGGTTCTCCGGCATCGCCCGTCCCGACGGCAAGCTCGATCTGGCCGGCCGCCTCTACGGCATCGGCACCTACGCCCTGCCGCCGTTCTGGGCGGCGATGGTGGTGCAGCTGGTGTTCGCCGTCTGGCTCGGCTGGTTGCCGGTGGGTGGGCGCTTCCCGGTCACGCTGCTGCCGCCCAGCGGCTCAGGCTTCTACCTGTTCGACAGCCTGCGGGCCGGCAACTGGCAGCAGTTCAGCGGCACGGTGCGGCATTTGGTGCTGCCCGCCACCACGCTCGGCGTGCTGCTCAGCGGCATCTTCGATAACGCGCTGCGGCTCAACCTGCGCCGGGCGCTCCGCTCCGATTACGTGGAAGCGGCCCGCAGCCGCGGCCTGAGCGAACCAAGGGTCGTGCTGCGCCACGCCCTGCCGAATGCCCTGTTGCCTGTGCTCACGATCACCGGGATCACCGTGGCGTCCCTGATCGGTGGCGCCCTGCTGATTGAGGTCACCTATTCGTGGCCGGGCATCGCCTTCCGGCTGCAGGAAGCGATCGCCCAGCGCGACTACCCCCTGGTGCAGGGGATCGTGGTGGTGGTGGCGGCGCTGGTGGTGGTGGTGAGCGTGGTGGTGGATCTGCTGGTGGCCCTGCTGGATCCGCGGATTCGTTTCTGACGCTTGCTGCTGAAGCCGGTGCTGAACGCTGCCGCTGGTGCCTTTTTGCGCCCTGCTGTGGGAGCGGATGGTCTGCCCCGTCCCGCTGTTGCCGTTCAGCCGTCGAGGCGCCGGTGCCAGTGGCGGGCTGCCTCCCGGTCCAGCACGTAGGCCCGCACGGTGCCCTGCAGGCGCTGCTGGCTGGCCAGGGCAGCGGACCCGTCGAGGGAGCCGAGGAAGTCGGCGGTGAGGTTGAGCAGCAGCTCCTGCACCTGATGCGGTTCCACCCCGACCAGCTCCTCGCCTAGCTGCAGCAGCGCGGGGTTGTCGTCACCGAGGCGCACCACCGAGAAGTGGCTGCCTCCCTCCACCATCACCAGCCGGCTGCGGGGGTTGTGCTGCTGCAGGAACAGCTCCAGCTGCTCGCCCACCGGCGGCGTGACCAGATCAAGGCCGCCACCCACCATCAGCAGCGGCGTGCCGTTGAGGCGATCGAGGCCGCGGCCTGGCCAGAGCAGGCTTCCGAAGGGATTGAAGCTCACCACCGCCGCCACCGGGTCGCGCCCGTCACCGCTGCCCACCTTCGGCAAGGGCACCTCCGGCAGCTGGCATTGCAACAGCCGCGAGAGGTTGTTGAGCGGGATCCCTCTCATCGCCTGCTTGCAGCGCTGGTCGAGGCCCGCCACGGGCCGGGCGCCTCCGGCCATCAGAGCCGACAGCCCACCGAGCGAATGGCCCAGCAGCACCGCGGAGGAGCCCAGGGGCGGCAGCCGGCCGTCCTGCTCGGCTTTCAGCACCGCCTCCACATCCGCAAGGCGGGCGGGGAGAGTCTCGGCGCCGGGGGGCGGGCGCTGCCCATCGAGCAGTTGCCGCACGACGTGTTCGTCGCTGCTGGGGTCATCGATCAGCAGCACCGGGTAGCCGTGCTCCGCCAGCCCGCGGGCCAGCCAGTTCAGCTGGGCGCCGCTGCTGCCCAGCCCCGGCATCACCAGCAAGTAGGTGCCACGAGCGGGCCCCACCGCCTCCCACAGCTCGATCTTGAGGGGGTCGGGCCGGTGGGTCACCGCCAGTTCCAGCAGGCGGGGCATGGGAACGGCGCCGGTGGGCTGCAGGGCCGGCGCCCGTGCGGTGCTGGGGGTGGCGGTCAGGGGCAGTCGCAGCTGACGCAACTGCCGCAGGGCCTGGCCCTGCAGTTCCACCTGCCGGCGCCATTGCTGCGCCAGCTTCAGCACCTCATCCACCTCCAGGGTGAGCCGGGGGGTGGGCACAGCCCGCAGCAGGCTCAGCGGGGTGACCGGTTCCGGGCGCTGCAGCAGGCCGCGGAGTGTGTTCACCAGCAGAGGGCCGCTGCCGCTCTGGTCGGTGCTCAGCAGTGCCCCCATCTCCTCGACCACCTGCCGGCCCGCCCAGCTCTGGATCAACTGCAGAGCCAGGTCGCGCTCCTCCAGGATCGGCGTGAGCAACAGGCGGCGCAGATCCTCGCGGCTGCGGGGGTCGAGCAACTCGAACCACACGCCCAGGTCGTTGCCCCGGGAGCCGGGATCACGGCTCCAAGCCTCCAGCTGGCCGATGTCGATCGGCAGCGAGAACCCGTCGAGCCGAACGATCAGTTGATCTGCGGCCTTGGCCGGACTGCCCCCCCCGACCAGCAGACTGGTGAGAAGCACGAACAGCGGTCGGAACCGGTTTGACACGACGTCGAGCAGGGGCAAGCGGCCTCGGCTGGTTCCTCCAGTTTCCCGCGCCCCTGCAGCAATTGTGCTGGATGCGGCTGCTGAGCGGCCTTGGCGGCGGCGGCGTGATCTATCTCACCGCTGTGGTGTTCCACAACGCCGGATTCTCCGCCACTGCGGTCGGGCAGGGGCTGGCGGCAGCCGCATTGGCCGGTACGGCCGGTCGCTTGCTCTGCGGCTGGTGGCTCGACCGCGGCCGCTCCTGCAATGGCCCGATCGTGCTGGCCGCCTTGATCTCGGTGCTGGCAGACACGCGCCTGTACAGCGCCACCAGCTTCCCCGCCTACGTGAGCGGGCAGATGCTGATCGGACTGGCCCTCGGGCTCTGGTGGCCCGCGATCGAGCTTGCCGTGACCCAGAGCTGCGCGCCGTTGCCCTCCAGCCGCGCCTTTGCGTTGGTGCGCACCGCTGATGCGCTTGGCATCGCCACCGGCGTGCTGCTGGGCTCCGGGCTGGCGGCCCTTGGCCGCTTGCGAGGCATCTTCCTCGTCGACATCGCCTGCATGGTCGTGCTGCTGAGCCTGCTGCTGCGCCGGCCGCTGCCGCCGGCACCAGTCCGCAGTGCCGACAGCCGACTCGATTCCTGGCAGGGATGGGTGCGTCCCCTGCTGCCCCTGCTGGCGATGACGGTGCTGTCCACCGGCATGGTGGCCCTGCTGCAGGGCGCCCTGCCCCTGGATCTGGTGCGCGGCGGGCTGGCCCGCCCCCCCCTGCCGGAGAGCACTGGTGCCCTGCTGCTGGCCCTGCAGCTGGGGCTCCTGCTGGCCCTGCAATGGCCGCTGGGGCGCTGGCTGTCAGAGCGGTCGGTGGCCTTCGGGCTCGGACTGAGCCTGCTGGGTTTCGCGCTCGGCAGCTCCCTGCTGGCCTTCTCCAGCCTGGGCTGGCACAGCCTCACGGTGCTGCTGCTGGCCCAGCTGCCGCTGGCGGCGGCTGTGGCCGCCTTTCTGCCCACGGCCACCGAAGCGGTGGTGGAGATCACGCCCCCCGCCCATCAAGGCATGGCCATGGCGCTGTTCTCGCAGTGTTTTGCGCTGAGTGCCTTCGTAGCGCCGCAGGTGGCGGGCCTGTTCCTCGATCAGCAGCGGCATGGGGGCGGCCTCTGGCTGGCGATGGCGGCGCTCTGCCTGCTGGGCCTCACCCTGGTGCGTCCCTTAGCCCGCGTCCACCCCCACGCCAGCCCCTCCAGTGTGATCTGAGGCCCCGGCCCCGCCAGGGGCGGGCCGGGAGATCCAGCCCTGCTGCTCGTGAGGCAGGGGCTCGGTGCCGTACTCCCAGTCGTCGTAGTCGGGGTCGTTGCGGATGCGCTGGTGCAGTTCCTTCTGTATTTCAAAGTTGTGTGCGCCGGGATTGCGCGCACCGGTGGCGGATCCCGCACCTCGGTCAGGGGTCGCCGCGGTGGCGCTCGTGACCTCGGCCAGCGGCGGCTCAGCGGCAGGCAGATTTGCAGGCGCTGCCGCGCTGCCAGCAGAGGGCTCCTGGGAGGGGTTCATCAGGCTTCGCCTCGTCGGACACCATTCTCGCCGAAGGCGGCCGCCGTCCCGGTCACGGAAGCCAAAGAGGAGGGCGGCTCAATGCTCTGCGCCTGCCTCAGCCGCCGAAACGTCTGCTGAAGTTGAAACCGCTTCAGACGTTGAACAGGAACTCCATCACGTCGCCTTCGGCCACCACGTACTCCTTGCCCTCGCTGCGCAGCCAGCCTCGGTTGCGTGCTTCCGACAGGGAGCCCGCTTCGATCAACTGCGCGTAGGCCACGGTCTGGGCGCGGATGAAGCCCCGTTCGAAATCGGTGTGGATCACGCCGGCGGCCTGAGGCGCGGTCATGCCGGCTGTGATCGTCCAGGCCCGGGTTTCCTTTTCGCCGGTGGTGAAGTAGGTGCGCAGGCCGAGCAGCTGATAGGTGGCGCGGATCAGGCTCTGCAACCCGCCCTCGCTCACCCCCAGCCCGTCGAGATAGTCGGCGCGCTCGGCTTCGCCGAGTTCAACGAGTTCCGCTTCCACCTGCGCAGAAATCCGCACCACCTCAGCCCCTTCACGCTGGGCAAGGGCCACCACGGCCTCGCTGTGGCCGTTGCCTGCCGCCAGGTCGTCTTCCGACACGTTGGTGGCGTAGATGATCGGCTTGAGGGTGAGCAGGCCGAGCGGACGGATCGTCTCGCGCTCGTCGGCGCCGAGGGCAACCCCGCGTGCCGGTGCGCCGGCTTCCAGCGCAGCGGCGATGCGGCCCAGCACCTCATCTTCTGCCTGGGCTTCCTTGCTGGTGCGAGCCTGCTTCTTGAGCCGTTCCCGCCGCTTCTCCACCTGGGTCAGGTCAGCGAGAGCCAGTTCCAGATTGATGATCTCGGCGTCCTGGGCGGGATCCACCTGACCAGCCACGTGGATCACGTCGTCGTCCTCAAAGCAGCGCACCACGTGCACGATCGCGTCCACCTCGCGGATGTTGGCGAGGAACTTGTTGCCGAGCCCTTCGCCCTGGCTGGCGCCCTTCACCAGGCCGGCGATGTCGACGAACTCCACCCGGGTGGGCACGATCTCGCGGGAACTGGAAACGTCTGAGAGCATTTTCAGGCGCCCGTCGGGCACCGCCACGGAGCCCACGTTCGGCTCGATCGTGCAGAACGGAAAGTTGGCGGCCTGGGCCTGGGCGTTGGCCACCAGGGCATTGAAGAGGGTGGATTTGCCCACGTTGGGCAGCCCCACGATTCCGGCTTTAAGCATGGGGCTAAATCTAAACGGCGCCCCCCGGGCCTCCCATGGCCACGTTTTTCGCCGCGACCATCAAGACTGGTTACAGCGACCGCTGACTGTCATTCCCCGCTCCGACCTTCGCCCTGCGCCGGTGCTGACACCGCCCCAGGAACAACCGGTCCCGGCCGCCCCTCGCCGGCCCGGTCCCAAAAAGCGGCGCTGGCCTCTCTGGGCAGGGGTGGCCGCGGCAGTGCTCGTGATCGGCGGTGTGGCCCTCTGGCAGCGCCAGCGCAGCACCACCCAGCAGCAAAAGTCGCTGGCCGCCTATGTGGTGAAGGCCGAGCGCGGCAGCCTGCCGGGCATCGTCACCTCCAGCGGGGAGCTGGAAGCGGCCCGCAGCGTCAACGTCAGCCCCAAGCGGGGCGGCGTGCTCGCCGACCTGTTCGTGGATGAGGGCGATCTCGTGCAGGCCGGCCAGCCGATCGCTCTGATGGACAGCGGTGACCTTCGCGATCGGGAGAATGAACTGCTGGCCCAAGAGCGGCAGGCGGCCGCCGAGTACGCCCGCAGCCGCTCGGAGTTCGAACGTCGCCAGAAGCTGTATCAGCAGGGCGCGATCAGTCAGGACGACATCGTCAGCTTCCGCACCCGCATGCTCACCAGCAAGGCGGCCCTTGATGCAGCCCGGCAGCGCAACGCTCAGCGGGATGTGGAGCGCGGCGAGCTCACGATCCGCGCCCCCTTCGACGGCGTGATCACCCAGCGCTTCGCCGACCCCGGCGCCTTCGTCACCCCCACCACCTCCGCCTCCGCCAATGCGGGCGCCTCCAGCTCATCGGTGGTGGAGCTCGCCCGCGGCCTGGAGGCGGTGGCCAAGGTGCCGGAAAGCGACATCGGTCGCATCCGCCTCGGCCAGATCGCCACCGTGCGGGTGGATGCCTTCCCGGACCGCCGCTTCACCGCGCGCGTGCGCCAGATCGCCCCCCGGGCGGTGAAGATCAACAACGTCACCTCCTTCGATGTGAAGCTGCTGTTCACCGATCCCCACAGCGAGCTGCGGATCGGCATGACCGCCGACATCGACTTCAAGACCGGCACCCTGCCGGCTCAGACCCTTGTCCCCACTGTGGCAGTGGTCACCGAGGAAGGGCGGCCTGGGGTGCTGCTGGTGGGCAAGAACAACCAGCCCACCTTCCAGCCGGTGACGCTCGGCTCCAGCAGCGGCCGAAACACCCAGATCCTCTCCGGCCTCAAACCGGGTACCCAGGTGTTCATCGATCTGCCTCCCTGGGCAAAGAAACGTCCCGGCAGCTGAATCCCACTCCGATCAGGCCAGCTGCCAGATCAGGCCAGTGGCCAGCTCAGTTCCGTTCTGCCAGGAAGGCACGGCAGGCCGCCACGATCCTGCCGCTCGCCTGGCCGTCCCCGAAGGGGTTGTGAGCCATGGCCATGGCCGCGTAGGCCGCAGGGTCGTCGAGCAGGCGCCCGGCTTCCGTGGCGATCGCTGCCGCATCGGTGCCGATCAGGCGCGCCGTGCCCGCAGACACCGCTTCCGGACGTTCCGTGGTGCGCCGCAGCACCAGCACCGGTTTGCCCAGGGCTGGGGCCTCTTCCTGCAGGCCGCCGGAGTCGGTGAGCAGCAGCGTGCAACCGCGGATCGCTCCCACCAGCTCGTCGTAATCGAGCGGCTCGGTGAGAAAGGCCCGCGGGTGATCGCCCAGCATCTGCTGCAGGGGTTCCCGAACGGTGGGGTTGCGGTGCAGCGGAAGGAGCAGGGCGGTGTCGGGGTGTTGCTCCAGCAGTCGCAGGAAGCCATCACCGATGGCGAGCAGACGCTCTCCCCAGTTTTCCCGGCGGTGCACGGTGGCCAGGATCACCCGCTGCTGGGTCCAGTCGAGGCCAGGAAGCTGCAGCAGCGGCGCCTGCTTCGCCATCAGCAGCAGCGCATCGATCACAGTGTTGCCCGTGACCAGCACCCGGCCCACCACCCCGGAGGCCAGCAGGTTCGCCTCCGACACCGAGGTGGGGGCGAAGTGCAGTTGGCCGATCTGGGAAATCAGCCGGCGGTTGGCTTCCTCGGGGAAGGGGTCAAGCAGGTTGTCAGTGCGCAGGCCGGCTTCCACGTGCCCCACGGGGATCTGCTGGTAGAACGCCGCCAGAGCGGAAGCGAAGGCGGTGGTGGTGTCGCCTTGGACGAGCACCAGATCCGGCCGGTGCTCAGTGAAGTCCTGCTCCAGCCCCATCAGGGCGGCACAGGTCACGTGGGTGAGCGTCTGGCGGGGCGTCATCAAGGCCAGGTCGCGATCAGCGGTGAGGCTGAAGAGCTCCATCACCTGCGCCACCATTTCCCGATGTTGGCCGGTGAGCACCACCCGGGTGCGAAAGCCTTCGGCTTGTTGGAAGGCGCGGATCACCGGTGCCAGCTTGATCGCTTCGGGCCTGGTTCCCAGCACGATGCTGACGAGCGGAGCGGTGGTGATCAAAGAGCCCATGCGGGGGTGTCGATCCTAAGGAGAGCCGGTGTCGCATTCACGTGGCGGAGCATCCCCCTACCGATCAGCAGCTGCATGGGAACTCAGGCGAGTACTTGCCCCAAAATGGCTGCAATGCTGTCCAGCCGATGACCAGTTCCCTGTTTCCCCCTAGCTCGGTGCCTGCGCCCGACTCCCACCCCGCCGCCGTGGATGGTGTAGATCCGGCCCCAGCGCCACCACGGCCATCCGTGGCTACGCCCTGCACACTGGAGGAGGTGGTGCGCGTGGCTTTTGAGGCCAAGTGCTCAGATGTGCACCTCGGCGTCGGTGAGGAACCGCGGCTGCGCTTTCGCGGCGATATGCAGATGACCGGTTGGCCGATCATCACGAACCAACGGTTCTCGGAGTGGCTGAATGAGATTCTCTCTCAGGAGGATCGTCAGGCTTTTCGCAGCGATAAGGAATTCGACGGATCACATTCTTTCGGTTTCGTGAGGGTGCGGATCAACCTCTTTGAATCGCTTCTTGGTCCAGCCATGGTGCTGCGGCTTATCCCCTTTGAGGTCCCCACACTGGAATCCCTTGGGTTTCCGGATGTCTTTAAGCATCTTCTCAAGTACACCAAGGGCCTGATCCTGATGACAGGCCCCACGGGCTGCGGCAAATCCACCACTCTAGCCGCAATGATCAATTGGATGAATTCAACTCAGTCGAAGCACATCCTCACCATTGAGGATCCAGTCGAATTCGTACATGTCAGCAAATCCTGTCTGGTGCGGCAGCGTGAGATCGGCCACCACACAAAGTTGTTCTCGACTGCTTTGCGGGCGGCATTGCGGGAAGATCCTGATGTGTTGCTGATCGGGGAGATTCGCGACCAGGAAACCCTCTCCACTGCCTTGGAGGCTGCTCAGACCGGCCACTTGGTCTTCGGCACGCTCCACACTAACTCCGCCGTAAAAACCGTTGAGCGGATGCTGGGTATGTTCCCGTCCGAAGAACAAAAATCAATCCGCACAAGTGTGGCCGAATCGTTGTTGGCTGTGATCTCGCAGGGGCTGCTCAAGACGATTGAAGGTGGCCGAATCGCTTACCACGACATCTTCATCAACACCGATGCCTGCCGGGATTACCTCCTTCGCGGCGAATTCGACGAGGTGGAGGAAATCATGAAACGCAGTTCGTTTGAAGGCATGAAAACATTGAACCAGTCCCTTCTTGAGCTGGTAGTGGCAGGCAAAGTGAGTGCGGATGAGGCGTTGGCCGTGAGCCTCAAGCGTGGTGAGCTCTCCCAGGCCCTACGAGGCCGCGAATAGGGCGGAGTCCACTGGCAAAACGTTTGTTGACCTGGCCTGGCTCAGTGGGCCCTGGCCAGGCGGAGAAGCAGCAGGGTGGCGATGCCCAGCGAGAGCCCAAGCATGGCCAGGCGGCCATTCCAGATCTCGGCTTGGGGGGTGAAGCCCCGGCGCCAGGCGTTCAGCTCTTCCGGCCCCACTTCAACGGGCTGGCTGGAGCCGAGCCCCTCAGCAGCGGCAGGTGATGCTGCAAGAGAGCTGTTCGGCAGCAGTGCATTCTCTGTGGTGTCAGCTGAAGCCATCCACCCCCTTAACAACGGGTTCGGCCACCATAAAGGGATCAAAAGCAAGGCTGTTGCTCGTAGAGCGCGTCGCTTTGCTGCAATGGCAGGCGGGCCGCCACACCCAGGGCCGTGCTGCTGCTGGATCCGGCGGCAAGCCGCTGGGCTGCTGCCACGCCGATCATGGCGGCGTTGTCGGTGCAATAGGCAAGTGGTGCCCGGCGCCAGTGCAGCCCCAGCGCGCCGCAGCGTTCCTCCAGCCGCTGGCGTAGGCGTTGGTTGGCGGCCACCCCGCCCACCAGCACCAGGGTGCCGAGTCCCTCGTCGCGGGCGCAGCGGCAACTGCGCTCCACCAGCACGTCGACCACGGCCAGTTCGAAGCTGGCGGCCACATCAGCCAGATCCCGTGGAGCCAATTCCCCAGTTGAAGGCGGATCCGCCGGGCCCGCGGCACCGGTGCCAGCGCGCAGCGACTGCACAAGGCGGAGCACGGCCGTCTTCAGGCCGCTGAAGCTGAAGTCGTAGGGGTGGTAGCCCCCTTCCGGCCTCGACACGCGCCCTTTCGGCAGTGGAAAGCGCAGGGGATCCCCCAGCACTCCGGCCGCCTGGATCGCTGGACCGCCGGGATACCCCAGCCCAAGCAGCCGTGCCACTTTGTCGAAGGCCTCACCGGCCGCGTCGTCGTGGCTGCGGCCCAGACGTCGGTAGTGGCCGGCGCCGTCGACGCGGATCAGCTCGGTGTGGCCGCCGCTCACCAACAGCACCAGGAACGGACCCTCCGGCAGGGGGTCTCCCAGGTGGACGGAACAGAGATGGCCTTCGAGGTGGTGCACCCCCACGAAGGGACGATCGTGCAGCCGCGCCAGCGTGCGGGCTGTGACCGAGCCCACCAGCAGGGCCCCCACCAGGCCCGGCGCCACGGTGGCGGCGATGCCGTCGAGGTCGGCGAAGCCGAGGCCGGATTCGGCCATCACACTGGCGATCAACTGGGGCAGCGCCTCCACGTGCCGCCGCGAGGCAATCTCGGGCACCACGCCTCCCCAGCGGGCATGTTCGGCGATCTGGGAAGCCACGGCACTGGCGAGCACCTGCTCGCCGCGCACCACGGCCGCCGCTGACTCGTCACAACTTGTTTCGACGGCCAGAACGGTGTTCAAGTGCCTCCATGGCCTCCCTTACTCTCCGCAAGTGACATCCTGCCCGCTGGCAGGCCTTTCCCCGGATCCGGATACGATGCGCCGTCTTTTCGCCGTTCTGATTTCCGCCCTGCTGATCTTCGGCTTCGCCCCTGTGGCCCATGCCGATGTGGCCGGGCTCACCCCCTGCTCCGAAAGCCCCCGCTTTCAGCAGCGTGCCGCCGCCGCTGCCACTCCGCAGGCCAAAGCCCGCTTCGAGATGTACAGCCAGGCCGTGTGTGGCACCGATGGCCTGCCCCACCTGATCGTTGATGGCCGCTGGAGCCATGCCGGCGACTTCATGATCCCTGGCATCGCCTTCCTCTACATCGCCGGTTGCATCGGCTGGGCCGGTCGCGTGTACCTGCAGGCCATCCGTGGCAGCAAGGACGCCACCATGCGCGAGATCCAGATCGATGTGCCCCTGGCCCTGAAGAGCACCATCGCAGCGGCCACCTGGCCTCTGGCGGCCTTCAGCGAATTCACCAGCGGCAAGCTGCTGGAATCCGATTCCAAGGTCACCGTTTCACCGCGCTGAATCCCGGTTCAGTCGCCCCACCCCTCTGTTCTCCATCCGGAGCACGTCCATGAAGAAATTCCTCACCACAGCCCCTGTTTTCGCTGCGATCTGGTTCACCGTCACCGCCGGAATCATGATCGAATTCAATCGCTTCTTCCCGGATCTTCTGTTCCATCCCCTTTAATCCGCTGGCTTCCAGCCGGAGGCTCTGAACGTCACAAGCGGCCGTAAAGGCCGCTTTTTTTTGACTTGCACGTTGTGGCTGGCGCTGGTGCTTCAGCTGCCGGCCAGTTGCAGCAGGGCTTCCAGCTCGCCGATGGCGGTGTCCAAGTCGCCGTTCATCACCACGGCGTCGAACTCAGCGGCGGCGGCCAGTTCCTCCCGGGCCCGGCGCAGGCGCCGTTCGATCGCGCTGTCGTCGTCGGTGCCGCGGCCGCGGATGCGCCGCTCCAGTTCCTCCAGCGACGGAGGTTCGATGAACACCTGGAATCCCTGCGGGAAGCTGCGCCGCACCTGGCGGGCCCCCTCCAGTTCGATTTCCAGCAGCACCGGTTGCCCCTGGGCCAGATGCTCGCTGACGGGCGCCCGTGGCGTGCCGTAAAGGTTGCCGGCGAATTCCGCCCACTCCAGCAGCCCTGCGGCAGCCACCTGCTGCTCGAACTGCTCCCGGCTCATGAAGAAGTAGTTCTCCCCGTCCTGTTCGCCGCTGCGGGGCGCGCGCGTGGTGGCGGACACAGACAGCCAGATCTGCGGATGGCGCCGGCGCAGCGCGGCCACGAGTGTGCCCTTGCCCACGCCGCTGGGGCCGGTGATCACCGTGAGTTGTCCCGGACCCGCCGCTGCTGCCTTTGTTGCTGCCATTGCCACTGCCGCTGCCTCCGCCATCAGGCCCTCGCACATGAGCCAGCAGAGTAAGGGGATTCCCTGTCCACGCGGTTCCCTTGACCTCCCGGACGCTCCAACCCATGGACGTCACCACCTTGCGGGCGGTGCTTGCCGAGCTGCGGCCGCAGCTGTTGCCCAGCCGCTTCGAGAAGGCCCAGCAGCCCAGCGCCCACAACCTCCAACTCGGCTTTCGCGCGCTTGATGGTCGTCACTGGCTGGAGCTGAGCTGGTGGGCGGATGCGCCGCGCCTGCTGCCGATCGACCCTCCCGCCCGGCGGGGTGAGGGCAGCACTCTGGCCCAGCAACTGCAGCACGGCCTGGGCGGCCTGGCGCTGGTGGCGATCGATCAGCACGGCTGGGAACGGGTGGTGGAGCTGGGCTTTGCCCCCCGCCCCGGTGAGGCGATCTGCCGCACGCTGGTGGTGGAGCTGATGGGCCGCCACAGCAACCTCTTCCTCCTGGATGGCCAGCGTCGGGTGGTGGCCCTGGGCCGCCAGGTGAAGCCGAACGAATCCCGGCTGCGGCCGATTGCCAGCGGCGACACCTACAGCCCGCCGCCGCCCCTGCAGGCCGATCCCCCCGATGCCGGCGAAGCTCTGTGGCACTGGCGTCGGCGCCTGCAGCTCCTGCCGCTGCCGCTGGGCAAGGCGCTGCTGCAGAGCTACCAGGGGATCAGTCCTGCCCTTGCCCTGCAGTTGGCCGGCGATCATCCCGACACATCCACGGCGCTGCTGAAGCTGCCGGTGGAGCAGCTCAGTGAGGCGCAGTGGAGTGCCCTCTGGGTGGCCTGGCAGCAATGGCTGGGCGACCTGGCGGCGGACCGCTTTGGCTTCGTCACCGGTGGAGCCACCGCCTACCGCTGCTGGGGCGCCGAGCTTGCCGGCCCGGTGGGGCGCCCGCTGGCGCAGCTCTACGAGCGGCAGCTGACAGCCCAGGCCTTCCAGCTGCGCCACGATCAGCTGCAGCGGCGCCTGTTCACGGCCCGGGATCGCCAGAGTGCCCAGCGGGCCGAGCAGCAGGCGTTGCTGGAGCAGGCCGCCGGCTGCGACCAGTTGCGGCGGCAGGCGGATGCCCTGCTCTGCCTGGCCGACCCCAGCCGCGAGCAGGTGGCTGAGGCACAGGCTCTCTATAAAAAGGCGCGCCGCCTGCAGCGCTCCTCCGCCGTGATCACCACCCTGCTGGAGCGTCACGACCAGCAGCTGGAGCGCATTGAGGCCAGCCTGGCCTTTCTGGAGCTGCACCGGCCCGAGGAGACCACCCCCCATGCCCTGCGCGGGGCGCTGGAGGATCTCGCCGCCCTCGAAGACGACGTGGAGGAACTGCTCAGCGTCGGCGGCCGCGAGCGGGACAAGGGACGAAGCAAGGCGCGCGCCCGGCGGCAGCCCCTGCCATGCCAACCGCTGGAGTTCCTCACTGCCGGAGGGCTGCGCGTGCAGGTGGGCCGCAACCATCGCCAGAACGAATGGATCAGCCTGAGGCAGGCGCGGCGCGGTGATCTCTGGTTCCATGCCCAGGAGTGCCCGGGCAGCCACGTGATGCTCAAGAGCTCGGAAGCTCCCGCCACCGACGCCGACCTGCAGGCGGCGGCCGATCTGGCCGCCCGCTTCAGCCGTGCTCGCGGCAATGCCCGTGTGCCCGTGGTGATGGTGCCCAGCGACCAACTGCAGCGCATTGCCGGGGTCGGGCCCGGCACCGTGCGCCACCGGGGTGGTGAGGTGCTCTGGGGCGATCCCGGCCGCGGCGCCATCCTGTGCAGTCGCTCCTTAGGCTCAGCTCCAGCGCCTGCGCCATGAGCGATTCCCCCCTCCCCGCACCTCCCCCACCGATCCGGGTGCCACCGGCGGATGAGTTTCCCGCCGAGGTGGAGATGAGCCTTGTGGACCACCTCGAGGAGTTGCGGCGGCGGGTACTGCGCAGCCTGCTGGCGGTGGTGGTGGCGGCCGGCGGCTGTCTGCTGCTGGTGAAACCGCTCGTTCGGCTGCTGGAACTGCCCGCCGTGGGCATGCGCTTCCTCCAGCTCGCCCCAGGTGAATTCCTGTTTGTGTCGATCAAGGTGGCCGGCTATGCCGGCCTCACGCTGGCTCTGCCCTACGTGCTCTACGAGGCGCTGGCCTTCGTCTTGCCGGGTCTCACGCGCCGGGAGCGGCGACTGGTGGCGCCAGCCGTGGCGGGGTCGGCGGTGCTGTTCGCCGCAGGGCTTGCCTTCGCCTGGTGGGCGCTGGTGCCGGCGGCGCTGCGGTTCCTGGTCAGCTACGGCGCGGATGTGGTCGAGCCGATCTGGTCGATCGAGCGCTACCTCGATTTCGTGCTGCTGCTTATGGTGGCCACTGGCCTGGCCTTTCAGCTGCCGGTGCTGCAACTGCTGCTGGGTGCCTTCGGCCTGATCCGCTCCGACGCCATGTTGAAAGCCTGGCGCTGGGTGGTGCTGGTGGCGGCCCTGGCCGGCGCCGTGCTCACTCCTTCCACCGACC
Organism: Cyanobium sp. ULC065; assembly: GCF_977927515.1. Next base: position 1,139,341 of record NZ_OZ376393.1, read on the forward strand.
CCGTCACGATGCTGCTGCTCACCGGCTCGATCACGGCCCTGTTCCTGGTGGGTGTGGCCATGGTGGCCCTCACCGAGCGGCTCCGGCCTGCGGCCAGCGGCGCCTGAGGCCAGGTTCAGAGCAGGAATTCACTGCTGCGCCCGCCCTCGGCCGGCTCCAGGGTGAGGCTCATCGCCCGTCCCAGTCGGGGTTTGTCGCGGGTGGTGGTGAGCCACTGGCGCACCTGATTGGCCACCCCGAGGCCGTTGAGCAGCTCGATCAGCTCCTGCAGCTTGGCCTCATAGCCCTCGGCATCGAGCGGAAAGGACTGCTGCTCCAGGTAGGCCCACATCACCTGCAGGTAGAGGCGGCCGCGCCGCTGTACCAGCTGGAGGTCGTAGGACGCGTGCCAGCGCTCACGCAGCACCTGCAGCACTTCATCGAGCCGGAGGGGGGCGAAGCGGCCGCTGGAGCCGGGCTCAGCAGCCGGATCAGGCAGGGACACGGCAGCGAGGGTGAGGACACTCCACAACAGCATGTTGCGCCGCAGGCGCAAGCTGCGTCCTGGCAAAACGTGACGGCCAGGGCAACGTCCATAATGGGCGCCTCGTTGCTTCGGCACCCAGGAACGTTCCGTATGACCCAGATCCCAGTGAGCGATGTGCCCGGAATGGGCCGTCGTCAGTTCATGAATCTGCTGACTTTCGGCTCCGTCACTGGTGTCGCACTGGGTGCTCTCTACCCCGTCGCCCGCTACTTCATTCCCCCCCGGCCCGCCGGCGGTGGCGGTGGCACCACCGCCAAGGATGAACTGGGCAACAACGTCACCGCCTCGGGCTGGCTCAGCACCCACAAGGAGGGTGATCGCAGCCTCGTGCAGGGCCTGAAAGGTGACCCCACCTACCTGCTGGTGGAAGGACCCGACGCCATCGGCAGCTACGGCATCAACGCCATCTGCACCCACCTGGGTTGCGTGGTGCCCTGGAACAGCGGTGCCAACAAATTCATCTGCCCCTGCCACGGGAGCCAGTACGACCCCACCGGCAAGGTGGTGCGTGGTCCTGCTCCGTTGTCGCTTGCCCTGGCCAACGTCTCCGTCGAAAGCGACAACGTTTTCCTGAGCACATGGACCGACACCGATTTCCGCACCGGTGAAAAGCCCTGGTGGGCCTGATCGTCCGACCGTCCATTTCCTCCCGTCGCCCGTCCGCCCACCCCATGCGCCGCACCCTTTCCCTGCTGCTCTCCACCGTCCTGGCTTCGGCCGCCCTCTTCCTGGCGCCTTCTGCCTCCTGGGCCTACCCCTTCTGGGCCCAGCAGAACTACGAGAGCCCCCGCGAAGCCACCGGCAAGCTCGTCTGTGCCAACTGCCACCTTGCCAAGCTGCCCACCCAGGTGGAAGTGCCCCAGGCCGTGATGCCTGACACCGTGTTCAAGGCGGTGGTGAAGATCCCGTACGACACCAGCGTTCAGCAGGTGGCCGCCGATGGCAGCCGCACGGGCCTCAACGTGGGTGCGGTGCTCATGCTCCCCGATGGCTTCACCCTTGCCCCCGCTGATCGTCTCAGCGACGAGCTGAAAGAGGAAACCGCCGGGGTCTACGTGACCCAGTACAGCGACGACAACCCCAACATCCTGCTGGTGGGCCCCCTGCCGGGTGATCAGCACCAGGAGATCGTCTTCCCGATCCTCTCCCCCGATCCCGCCACCGACAGCGCCATCCACTTCGGTAAGTATTCGGTGCACGTGGGTGGCAACCGTGGCCGTGGCCAGGTTTACCCCACCGGTGAGAAGAGCAACAACGGCGTTTTCACCGCTCCTGCCGCCGGCACCGTGAGTGCCATCACCGCCGGTGAGAACGGCGCCAGCGTCGTGGAGATCCGCACCGCCGACGGCACCACCGTGAGTGAAACCATTCCGGCTGGCCCTGCCCTTGCTGTTGCTGTGGGCGATGACGTGGTGCTCAACGGACCCCTTTCGGAAGATCCCAATGTGGGCGGCTTCGGTCAGCTGGATTCCGAGATCGTGCTGCAGAACCCTGTGCGCATCTACGGCATGCTCGCTTTCTTCGCCGCCGTTGCTCTCGCCCAGATCATGCTGGTGCTGAAGAAGAAGCAGGTAGAGAAAGTCCAGGCTGCCGAAGGCGTCTGAGGCTGACCCCCATCTGCTGAGCCGTTTCCCTTGGCGCTTCTTCCCCCAGCCCTGCCGGCGGCGATGTTCACTTCACCGGGGCCCCTGCTGTTCCAGCTGGGGCCTTTCTCCCTGCGCTGGTATGGCCTGCTGATCGCCGTGGCGGTGCTGCTCGGCCTGATGCTCTCCACCAGGCTGGGCCGGAGGCGCGGCATCGAGCCGGCCATGATCGCTGATCTTCTGCCCATCCTGGTGCTGGCTGCTGTGCTCGGTGCCCGCCTCTACTACGTGGTGCTGGAGTGGCGCCAGTATCAGCTCAACTGGCTGGATGCCCTGGCCATCTGGCAGGGGGGCATCGCCATCCATGGCGCCCTGATCGGCGGCTCACTGGCGGTGGTGGTCTATTGCCGCTGGCGCAAGCTCGCCTTCTGGAATCTGCTCGATGTGCTCGTTCCCTCGGTGGCCCTCGGCCAGGCGATCGGCCGCTGGGGCAACTTCTTCAACTCCGAAGCCTTCGGCCTGCCCACGGATCTCCCCTGGCGGCTGTTCATTCCAGCGGTGAACAGGCCGGCCACCTTCATCGACGAGCAGTTCTTCCACCCCACCTTTCTCTACGAATCGCTCTGGAACCTGGCGGTGGTGGCGTTGCTGCTCACCTTGTTCCAGCTTGGCTCGCGGGGCCGCATCGCGTTGCCTGCCGGGGCGCTCAGCTGCGTCTACCTGATCAGCTACAGCCTGGGCCGCTTCTGGATCGAAGGACTGCGCATCGATCCGCTCTGCCTGTTCTCCACCCCGCCCTTCTGCGAAGGCGGCCTGCGCATGGCGCAGCTGATGAGCCTGCTGCTGATCGCGGCCGGATCGATCGGCCTGATCTGTTTCTACCGCGGAGCCCGTCGCCTTCAGAGCGAGTCTGGCCCCAGCGAACCTTTCCAGGGCACCAACCCTTGACCACTTTCCCCAGCCAGCCGGAAGCCACCCCGCCGGAACCGGCGGCGGTCACGATCGTGGGAGCAGGGCCCGGCGCCCCTGATCTGCTCACGCTGCGGGCAGCCCGTGCCATCGAAGCGGCCGAGGTGCTCGTCTGGACCGATTCCCTGGTGTCGCCCCAGATCGCTGCTCTGGCCCCGGCGAGTGCTGAGCGGATCCGCACCAGCACCCTCACCCTCGAGCAGGTGCTGGAGGTGCTGATCGAGCGGGCCCGCGCCGGCAAGCGGGTGGTGCGCCTCCACGACGGCGACCCCTGCCTCTACGGAGCGCTGGCGGAGCAGGTCAGCCGGCTCAGCGAGGCGGGCCTGGCGGTGGAGGTGGTTCCGGGCCTCAGCGCCTATCAGGCCACGGCAGCAGCGCTGCAGGCTGAGCTCACCATCCCTGGCCTGGTGCAGACCATCGTGCTCAGCCGGGCTTCCGGACGCACCGGCGTGCCGGAGAAGGAATCTCTGGAGCGCCTGGCGTCCCTGGGGGCCTCCCTCTGCCTGTATCTCAGTGCACGCCATGTGGAAGAGGTGCAGGAGGTGCTGCTGGCGCACTACGCCGCCGACACCCCGGTGGCGATCGGCTACCGCGTCAGCTGGCCCGACCAGTGGATCACCGTGGTGCCTCTGAGCCAGATGGCGGAAACGAGCCGCCAACGCCAGCTGATCCGCACCACCCTTTATGTGGTCAGCCCCGCTCTCGACGCCCCCCAGCAGGCCCGCTCGCGTTTGTACTCCTCCTCCCACACCCATCTGTTTCGCCCCGGCGGCAAGGGGCTGTCTGTCGATCAGGCCGCCAACGATTGCGGGCAGCTGGCTGAATCCTCCCCCGCGTCCTTGCCGTAGAGCTCGGCCTCAAAGCGGTCGCGGGCAAAGCGGCAGCCGCTGCGCGCCACGATCGCCTCGAGATCCAGTGCTGCCACCCCCAGGCAGCAGGTGCCTCCCGGCGATGGCGTCACGTTGAACACCAGCCCGGGCCCGGCTTCGATCCTCACCTCCCCGAGCATCAGCTTGCGGGCCTGCTTGTCGATCAGCTGGGGGCGCACCCCTCCATAGCCTTCGGCGAAGCTCAGGTCGTTGAGCGCCATGCCGGGAACGATCTTGCGCACATCGCGCAGAAACAGCCGTCGCCGCAGCCAGGGCACCTCGAACAGCAGGTTGCGCACGATGTAGGCACGGATGTCGCTGTTGCCGAGCAGTTGCCACAACACCGCCAGCACGGCCAGATCGAGCCTGAGCACCTCAAGGAATTCGAAGAACGAGCCGAGCCGGTAGCGCTCGAGCAGGGGCAGCAGCAGCGCGGTGGGGCCGAAGCGCGTCTGGCCGGGAGCTCCCACATCGGGATCCCCGTGCAGGGCGGCGAAGGGCAGCTTGTCGTTCTGCACCGTGTAGACCTTGCCGTTCAACAGCTCGGGAGTGAAGTAAAAGCTGCCGGCCACCGGCAGGCAGGAGTAGCGCAGCCCGTGGCCCATGCGCTGGGCCATCAGCAGGCTGTGGGCGCCGGCATTCACCACCACATGCCGCGCCCGCCAGAGCTGGCGGCCCGCCGCCTTGCTCTGCGTCTCCACCAGAAACGTCTCGCCCTCGGGGGTGATCGTCTCCACGCTGGTGCCGAGGGCCAGGTCGATGCAGCGCGCGCTCCCCGCCACAGCGGCGTGGGCCTGGCGCACGAACGCGGCCGAGAGCGCTTCGTAGTCGACGGCGGTGGCGGCCTCGCGGATGCCGATCGCCACCAGTTCCTCGCTGCGTGGCACGCCATTCACCAGCGCCACCGCTGGCTCCCAGGCGGCGATGTCCTCTTTCTCCAGCAGCTGCATCGCCGGAAAGTGAGGCGAAAACAGTTCAAAGCGCTGGCGCAGGCTGGCGCATTCCCGCTCGCCCACCCCCAGCACCATTTTCGGGGTGCGGAACAGGCAACGCTCACGCTCCTCGCCCTCCAGCAGATCGCCGAAGCGCACGACCATCTCAGCCGTGCGCTTCACCCGCAGCGCCTTCTCCAGGGTGTAATTGGTCTCGATGTCGCCGCAGTGGATCGTCTGGCTGTTGCTGGTGGCCTTGGAGTTCACCTGGGCCAGCTGCTCATAGCGCTCGATCAGCGCCAGCCGGGGCAGGTCGGTGTAGCGGGCGAGCTCGAAGAGCAAGGCCGTGCCACAGACCCCGCCACCCACCACCAGCACGTCCACCTCCCGCGGGGTCGAAGCCTCGGCGGCCTCCGTTCCCTGCCCCGCAGGCTGGGGGGAGGTTGAGGCCGGGGCGGACGCACGGATCGGAGAGACAGAAGACACGCGGCAGCGGCGAAACAGAGGGTGCGCAGGCCATGTTCGCCGATCCTGTGCAGGCGGGCGTGGCCATTGGCGGAGCGCTTCAACGGGCTGCATTGAGCACCGCAATGGCGCCGGCGAGCATCAATGCGGCGGCGGGCAGCCGCAGCCCGCCCCGCGGTTCGTCCAGCAGCGTGACGCCCACCGTGGCGCTCATCAGCGTGCTCAGGCGCTTGATGGCGATCACATGCACCACGGCGGTCTGGCGCAGCGCCTCCATCTGGCAGACCATGCCCACCGCCCCGGTGAGACCGCAGAGCAACACCAACAACAGCAGCCCCTCAGAGGTCGCTGCCGCAGCCAGCCGTGCGGTGCTCCCTCCTGATCCGGTGAGCTCGGGGGCCAGCAGCGATACAGCCACCACCAGGTTGAACAGCACCACCCAGGTGAGCGAGCCGCCAGCGTTCACCCCCACTTTGTCGAAGGCGGCGCCGAGGCCCCACAGCACGGCCACCACCAGCATCGAACGTGCTCCCGGACTGCTCAGCAGGGGCAGGCCACCACCCGTGCCGCGGCCCAGCAGCAGGGCTCCCAGCACCAGCAGCGCCACACCCGCCAGGGCCGCCGGTGCTGGCCGCTCCCCCAGCAGCCACCAGCCGCTGAACAGCAGCACCAGGGGCGAGAGGTTGATCAGGGGCAGCACCAGGCTGAGGTCGCCGCGGGCGAGGGCGCGCCCGTAGGCCCAGAAGGCCAGGGCGTTCACCAGACCCCCGGCAGCCAGGGCCAGCAGCAGACGGGTGCCGTCGCTGGGCCCGCCGTCTGGGGCCAGCAGCAGCCATGGCAGGGTGAGGGCGGCACTGATCAGGCAGCTGAGGCCCATCACCCGCGCCGCCGTCCAGCCGCTGCGCTGCAGCAGGCGGCGGACGGCCAGATCGCGGCCGCTTTCGCAGCAGGCCGTGAGCAGGGCCAAGGCGGGCCAGGGAAGCAGCAAAGGAAGCGGGGGAAGGACAGGCTGGGTGGCGCCGCCCGTGTTTTAAGATCCAGGGGTGCGGGCGATTAGCACAGCGGTAGCGCACTTCCTTCACACGGAAGGGGTCACTGGTTCGAGTCCAGTATCGCCCATAACTTCTCCACTATTTCCTTACTCAATTCTCCGGAAACTTTCAATTGTTTCGGTCCGGGAGAGGCCAGCTCAGTCAAGCCAGCACTGGATTTCCTACCAGGCTGGCGTGCAACAGATCCATCACCTGGAGGATCTGGTCATGTTGGTTGGCGGAGATGGTGAGGTGGCTGGCCAGATCCTCGAGGATCCGCTGTTCCTCGGCCACCAACTCGCCGTCGGAGCGCATGATCTCGGCAGCCACGGTGAAGGCCGTGAGTCGCTGCCGCGGATCCAGCACGGCGGAGGCATGCTCCATGAGCTGGCGGGAGCCTTCCAGGCGCAGCTGGGCCAGCAGGCGGTCGAACAGCTGGATCATTTCAGCGTCCGACATATTGCGGAAGGGTTCGCGGTAATCGAGCGCATGGCGCAGAGCACGCGAGCCTGCCTTGGTGAGCACCCCATCCCAGGACACGGCCGCCAGCGCCACGGCCACGAAGGCGGTGGGTGAATCCATTGGTTGCATCGCGTTCATCACGTCCAGTGCTGGGAGCTGCGCCATTGCCTTCAGCGGAGTCATGGCGGTGATCGAAGCCAACGCCATTGCAGCCGCTCAGGCAGGCCTCCATCTGTCATGGCGAACGGCTGGGGCCTGTGGTGTGAGCTCCGCTACCAAGTGCCACCAAGCTCAGGATTCCACCACAAGCCGCAGGCCGGCAGCTTCCGCCAGCGGCTCCCGACAGGCCGCCAGACTCCAGCGCTCCAGGCTGAGATCCTGGGCTGGATCGGCGGAGATCAGGCCGATGCGCAGCTCGCCGCCACGGCAGCGGATGCGCAGGTCGTCCACGGCCGGCACGGGCCGCCGATCCAGCGAGGTGGCCAGCCGCAGCAGCAGCGCCATCGCATTCACCGTGCGCCGCTGGTCGCGGCCGGGGATCTGCAGCCAGGCCTCGTGGCGCTTCTTCGGCAGGCTCTTGCGGTGGTAGCGGGCGATCGCCGCCACCATCAACTGCTCGCTTTCGGAATAGCCCAGTAGGTCGCAGTGCCGGATCAGATACCAGCTGTGCTTGTGGTAAGCGCTGATGTTGATGTGCTGGCCGCAGCTGTGCAGCAGGGCGGCGGCCCAGAGCAGTGCCCGCCCGTTGCCGGCGTCGTCGTGCAGCACGCCGCGGGTCTTGTCGTAGAGCAGCAGGGCCTGCTTGGCCACGTGTTCGGCGCGGCGCTGGTCGACCCGGTAACGCCGCGCCAGATCGAGCACGGTGCGCTGCCGGATGCCGCTCTGGTAGGCGAAGCGGTCCACGATCAGGTCGTGGCGCAGCATCCAGTCGACGATCAGGCCCTCGCGCAGGGCCCGCTCACTGATCACCAGTTCCCGCACCTGCAGCATCGCCATCGCCTGCTGCAGCACCAGGGCCCCCGGCACGATGATCTCGGCCCGGCGTTCATTGATCGGTGGCAGCGCCTTGCGTTGCTCCAGGGTCAGCGTGGCCAGCTGGTTCACCTGGGCGTCGATGCGCTCCCGGCTCACCCGGTAGCCCTGCAGCCGCGTCGGCGGGCGCTCCTCGCTGGCGGCACAGAGCGAGGCCAGGGCCAGGGCCGTGCCGCTCGTGGCCACCATCACCGGTCGCTCCCCCCGCCGTAGCCGCCGCTTCACCCGGTCCACCGCCGGCTCCAGTGAGCCCTGGATGAAGGCCCGCAGAAAACTGAGCCGTTCCGGCGTCACCGGATCCTGGGTGATGAAATCCCGCTGCAGCCGCACCGCACCCAGCCGCGTGCTGGTGAGCTCCCTGGCATCACGGCCGTCGGCCAGGATCAGCTCCGTCGATCCCCCGCCGATGTCGAGGATGAGGTGGGGGTCATCGCCGAAGGCCATGCCCGAGAGCACGCCCAGGTAGATCAGCCGGGCTTCCTCAGGGCCGCTCACCAGCTCCACATCGAGGCCGAGCTGCTCCTGCACCGCCTGCACGAACTGGCGGCCGTTGGGGGCCTCTCGCACGGCACTGGTGGCGGCAGTGAGGATCTGCTCCACCCCGTGGCTGGTGGCGAGCTCGCGGCAGTGACGCAGGGCCAGGAAGGCGCGCTCGATCGCCGCCGTGCTGAGGTCGCCCGTTTCCGGATCGCGCTCGCCCAGGCGGGTGGTGGATTTCTCCGCCTGCACCACGCGAAAGGTGCGCAACACCGGATCGACGGCGGCGATCAGCAGGTGGATGGAATTGGTGCCGATGTCGATGGCCGCCACATGGCGCAGACCAGACCCTTCCGGGCGCTGCTCGGCGGCCTCCGGCAGGGCCTCCAGAGCGGCCGGCTGAGCCGGCGCCTCTGTCTGAGCCGAGTCAGTCGCTGAGGCGCTCAGCGTCGCCGCTGCGGGAGAAGGATCGGAACGGGCCATCAGCCGTCGGAACCGGCGCAGTCGGCGTCACTTTGCCATTGCAGGGCCGGTGAACCCCGGTTCTACGCTCCCTCCATGCACATCCTCGGAGCCCTGCGGGGGTGGATCGAGTTGCTGCGCTGGCACAAGCCCAGCGGTCGACTGATCCTGCTCATTCCGGCCGGCTGGGCCCTCTGGCTGCTGCCGCAGGGCCCGCCTCTCCCCTCGCTGGTGGGATTGATCGTGGTGGGAGGCCTGGCGGTGAGCGGTGCGGGCTGTGTCGCCAACGACCTCTGGGACCGCCGCATCGATCCGCTGGTGGAGCGCACCCGGCAGCGGCCGCTGGCCAGTGGCCGGGTGCGGGTGCCCAGTGCCGTGCTGCTGCTGCTGCTGTGCCTGCTGCTGGCCCTGGCGGTGGTGCTGCTGCTGCCACTGCCCGGGCGGCAACTGTCGCTGCAGCTGGCGCTGCTCGCCCTGCCACCGGTGCTGCTCTATCCCTCTGCCAAGCGCTGGTTCCCCTTCCCCCAGCTGGTGCTCGCCCTGTGCTGGGGCTTCGCGGTGCTGATCCCCTGGGCCGCCGCCAGCGGCAATCTGGCCGGCGGCTGGCCGCTGCTGCTGGTCTGGCTGGCCACCCTGCTGTGGACCTTCGGCTTCGACACCGTCTACGCCATGTCGGACCGCAGCGATGACGCGGCGCTCGGCATCCGTAGCAGTGCGCTCACCCTGGGTGCGGCCGCCCCCGGCGCCGTGGCCCTCTGCTATGGGCTCACGTCGCTGCTGCTGGCCGCCGCTGCCGCGCTGCAGACAGTGAGCTGGCCCTTCTGGCTGCTGTGGGCTGCCGCCTCGCTGGGCATGCAGAGCGAAGCCTGGCGCCTGCGGGGCACGCCGCCGCGCTCCCGCTTCGCGCAGCACTTCAGCCGCCAGGTGCTGCTGGGCGGGGTGTTCTGGTTGGCGCTGGTGGTCGGGAGGCTGCCGTGAGCGCCGCCGGCCCGCTGCCAGCCCTGCGGCGTGGTGATCGCGTGCGTCTGGTGGCGGCCAGCTCCGCCCTGGCTGACATGGGCCGCCTCCAGCAGGGAGTGGCGGTGCTGCAGAGCTGGGGCCTCACGGTGGAGATGCCCTTCGATCCCGCCCGTCGCTGGGGCTATCTGGCCGGCCACGACCAGCAGCGCCGCGCCGATCTGCAGCCGGCGCCGCTGCTGGCCTGCGTGCGGGGCGGCTGGGGAGCCGCCCGCCTGCTGGAGCAGCCCCTGCCGGAGGCCGACGGCTGGCTGCTGGGTTTTTCTGATGTGACCTCCCTGCTCTGGGCCCGCCAGGCCCGTGGCCAGGCGGGCGGGGTGCATGGGCCGCTGGTCACCACCCTGGCGGCTGAACCCGACTGGAGCCGCGAGCGCCTGCGGGCGCTGTTGTTCGGCGAGCCCGTGCCCCCCCTGACCGGGGACACCTGGTGTGCGGGGGTGGCGCAGGGTCCGTTGCTGGTGGGCAACCTCACGGTGGCCACCCACCTGCTCGGCACGCCCCACCTGCCGGCACTCGACGGCGCCATCCTCGTGCTCGAGGACGTGGGCGAAGCGCCTTACCGGATCGAGCGCATGCTCACCCACTGGCGCCTGTGCGGCGCCTTGCAGCGGTTGGCTGGCATCGGTTTCGGCAGTTTCGAGGCATGTGAAGACCCCGAGAGCGAGGCGCCGGCGGCGGGGGTGGCGCAGGCGCAGGCACTGCAAGACATGGAACCGCAAGCCGAGGGCCCTGACCTTCAGAGGCCCCAGGCTGCGTCCCAGCGCTTCAGCCTCGAGCAGGTGTTGCGGGAGCGCACCGCCGACCTCGGCATTCCCGTGCTGGCGGGCCTGCCGCTGGGGCATGCGCCCGGCAATGGGGCCCTGCCGCTGGGCGTACGCGCGCGGCTGGGTGACGGCGCGCTCAGCCTGCTGCCCTAGCGGCAAGCACCGCCTCAGCAATGGTGAGATCGAAGGGGGTGGTGAGCTTGATGTTCGAGGGGGGCGCCTCGATCACCCCCACCGGCCAGCTCAGTCGCTCGAACAGGGCCGCGTCGTCGGTGACGCTCCAGCCCGCCTGCTCCGCCTGGGCATGGGCCCGGCGCAGCCGCTCGAGCGGAAAGCCCTGGGGGGTCTGGGCTGCCCACAGCTCGCTGCGGTCGGGGGTGGAGAGAATGACCTGCTGCCCGTCCACCCGCTTGATCGTGTCGGTGACGGGGGTGGCGGCGATCACGGCCTCGCCGGCGTGCACGCGCGCGGCACAGCGGCGGATCAGCTCCGGTTCCACCAGGCAGCGGGCTCCGTCGTGGATGAGCACGGCGCCTGCAGCGGCGGGCAGGGCCGCCAGCCCGCGGCTCACCGATTCCTGGCGTGTGTCGCCCCCCTCGATCCAGCGCACGGGGCGATCGGGCTGCGCCGCCGCGATCATCGCCTCCACATCCGCCTGATCCACGGGTTGGCCCACCACCCCGATCCACTGGATCGCCTCACAGGCCAGCACCGCGTCCAGGGTCCAGGCGAGCACGGCGCGCCCGGCCACGGGGAGCAGCAACTTGTTGCGCTGCGACCCCATACGCCTGCCGCTGCCGGCCGCGGCGATCAGCAAATGCACAAGCGGCTCCCGAACACATCGAAATCGGATCAGATTCATACAATCAGCCCGCCCGAAACCCGATCGCTGCCGCCTGATGCGAGTTCTGTTTTTGATCCCGGGCAGCGGCGCCACCCAACTTCAGGCCATGCCGGCGGTGGCCGCCACAGCCAGCCAGCTGGGGGCCACCGTTCAGGTGGCCTGCCCCCCGGCCCAGGTGTCCATCTGGAAGCTGCTGCCGGCCGTGGAGAAGGTGCTCCCTTACAGCTTTGACACCGGCGTCAGCCTGGCGGACTGGGCCAACCTGCTCGGCGCTGTGCGCGAGCCCGATTTCCAGCTCTGCCTCAACCTCGCCTCCGGCTGGCCGATCGATCTGCTGCTTTCCCTCACCCACATCCCCACCCGCATCGCCGCCGGCGGCTTCTCCGCGACCGTGCGGGTGCCTGCCCCAGGCACGGCCGGATCCGTCAACGGCAGCCAGTCGCCCACCGGCGGCTGGCCCAACCAGCAGTACGAGAGCTGGCTGCGCCCGCTGGAGATCCCGCTCGATGCCGAGGCCTTCCGTCTGCGGCTTAAGCCCAAGGCGCTGGAAGGCGCTGCCGCCGCCCTGCCGGTGGGGGATGGTCCACTGCTGCTGCTGGCGCCCAGGCCGGCGGCCGCCGCTGCCGACTGGCCTGCCGCCCACTGGCAGGCGTTGCCGGCGGCGATCCGCTCCCGCCTCCCCAACCTGCGCGTGGTGACGCCCCCGGCTGGGGCCACGCCGCAGGAGCTGGCGGCCCAGGTGGCTGCCGTTGATGTGGTGCTCAGCAGCGACCCGGTGATCACCGAACTGGCCCTGCTCACGGCTACGCCGTTGGTGGCGCTGGGTCGCAGCAGCGACAGCCTGCCGCCGCGTCAGGGGGTAAAAGGGGTCGGCAGCCCTGGATCCCTTGATCAGCTGAGCGTTGCCGAGGTGCTGTTGGCGTTGGGGATGGCCTGATCCTGCGGCCAAGGGGCAGCAGGCTGCTGGTGGCGAACCATGATCCCTTCACCTCGCCGCCGCCGGTCGGCTCCTTCCACGGCCTCCCGGCAGCCCTGGCGCACGCCGGTGCTGGCGCTGTCGCTGCTGATCAACGTCACTGCCGCCGGCTACAGGCTCACCGAAGGCTGGGACTGGGGCGATTGCTACTGGATGGTGGTGGTCACGCTCAGCACCATGGGCTGGAGCGACGGAACCACGCAGCCTCTCTCCACGGCCGGCCGGGTCGTCACCACCCTGGCGATCGTGGGCGGCCTGGTGGTGGTGCAGGTGACCATCCAGAGCCTGCTGGGGCTGAGCGAATCGGGCTACTTCCGCCGGCTGCGCGAACGACGTTTCAAGAACTGGCTGAGCATGATGGACAACCATGTGATCCTTTGCGGCTACGGCCGTATCGGCCGCGAGATCGCCGATCAGCTCGTCTCCGAAGGCGTGCCGCTGGTGGTGGTGGAGATGGACACTGCCCAGAAGCAGGCCGCCGAGGAGCGGGGTCTGCCCGTGCTGCAGGCCGATGCCACCCTGGACGAAACCCTGGTGGAGGCTGGCATTCATCAGTGCCGCAGCCTGGTGGCCGCCCTGCCGAACAACGCCGCCAATCTGTATGTGGTGCTCAGCGCCCGCGGCATCGCCCCCCGCTGCCGCCTGATCGCCCGCTCTGACAGCGAGGAAGCGGCACGCAAGCTGCGGCTGGCCGGCGCGGATCAGGTGGTCAGCCCCTATGTGGCAGGCGGGCGCACGATGGCGGCCACCGCCCTGCGGCCGCTGGCGGTGGGCTTCATGGAGCTGCTGGCCGGCTCCGACTGCGAGGTGGAGGAGTTCCAGCTCACGGACGATCCCCAGCGCATGGTCTCCATCAACGGCCGCAGCCTGGCGGAACTGCAGCTGGGCCGCCAGACCGGCGTGCTGGTGCTTGCGATCCGTCAGCCGGCCCCTGCCGAGCCGGTGATCAGCTACTACCGCGGCGTGGCCTACCGGGAGGATCAGCCCCGCCTGATCGCCAACCCCGGCAGTGATCTGCGCCTGGCGCCAGGGCAGCTGCTGGTGGTGCTGGGCAGCAAGGAGCAGCTGGCCCGCTTCGGTGCGCTGCTGGGGCCGGCACTGGTGAGCATGGACGCCATGGAGCGGTAGGCCTGGCGAGGCGGCCGCATACGATCGCCGCCATCGCCAGCTTCCGAATGCCCGTGTCCAGCGCCGCTCCCCTGGCCGATCAGGTCGCCCTGGTGACCGGTGCCAGCCGTGGGATCGGCCGTGCCATCGCTCTGGAGCTGGCTGCGGCCGGCGCCGAGGTGGTGGTGAACTACGCCGCTTCGGCCACTGCTGCCGAGGCCGTGGTGGACGCGATCACCGCCGCCGGTGGCCGCGCCTATGCCCTGGCGGCCGATGTGTCGGTGGAAGAGCAGGTGGACGCGCTGGTGAAAGCCGTGCTGGAACGCAGCGGCCGGCTGGATGTGCTGGTCAACAACGCCGGCATCACCCGCGATGGCCTGCTGTTGCGCATGAAGACCAGCGATTGGCAGAGCGTGATCGATCTGAACCTCACCGGCGTGTTCCTGTGCACCCGTGCCGTGAGCCGCTCCATGCTCAAGGCCCGCAGCGGCCGCATCATCAACATCACCTCGGTGGTGGGTCTGGTAGGCAATCCCGGCCAGGCCAACTACAGCGCCGCCAAGGCCGGCGTGATCGGCTTCACCCGCAGCACCGCAGCGGAGTTCGCCAGCCGGGGCATCACCGTCAACGCCGTCGCCCCTGGCTTCATCGCCACCGACATGACCAGCGAGCTCAACCAGGAGCCGATCCTGGCCGCCATCCCGCTCGGACGCATGGGCCAGCCGGAGGAGGTGGCCGGGGCTGTGCGTTTCCTGGCCGCCGATCCCGCCGCTGCCTACATCACCGGCCAGGTGCTGCAGGTGGATGGCGGCATGGTGATGGGCTGAGCGGGCCGGGGAGGTTTAGCTCTCGATCGGTTGCACGAGCTCATCGCGCAGCCGGCGGATCCGCTGCAGCAGGCGCAGCCGGCGGCTGCGGGCGGTGATGGTGAGAAACAGGCGGATCGGCACGTACACCAGGGCCATCAGCAGCCCCAGCCCGGCGATCAGCAGGAAGGCCATGGCGCTGGTGCCCGCCATGGTCGGGTCCGAGGTCACGTCGCTGAGCGCGTCAGCGAGGCTGGTGCTGAGGGAGTCCTCCATGCCCCGACCCTATCGGGGGTCAGCCGCCGTTGCCCGTGCCATGGGAATGTGCAAACGCATTCGGCTTTCCCCACCGCAGCCATCCCGCTGGCCACAGGGCGCTATGGGAATCTGAACGCACTTCCAGGGCTTGCCCCAGGCGCGCCTATTTCCACGCCCATGGCCAAACTGATCAGCTTTTCGGATGCTTCCCGCACCTCCCTTGAAAAGGGTGTGAACGCCCTGGCCAATGCGGTGAAGGTCACCATCGGCCCCCGGGGGCGCAATGTGGTGCTCGAGAAGAAGTTCGGCGCCCCCGACATCGTCAATGACGGCGTGACGATCGCCAAGGAGATCGAGCTCGAGGATCCCTTCGAGAACATCGGCGCCAAGCTGATCCAGCAGGTGGCCAGCAAGACCAAGGACCAGGCCGGAGACGGCACCACCACCGCCACCGTTCTCGCCCAGGCGCTTGTTCATGACGGCCTGATGAACGTGGCTGCCGGCGCCAATCCCGTCGGCCTGCGCCGCGGGATGGAAAAAGCCCTGGCCCGGGTGGTGGAGGGCATCCAGACCCGCGCCATCCCGGTGGCCGGTGAAGCGATCCGTCAGGTGGCCACGGTGAGCTCCGGTGGCGATGAGGAAGTCGGCCGCATGGTGGCCGAAGCCATGCAGCTGGTCACCACCGATGGGGTGATCACAGTCGAGGAATCGCGCTCGCTGGCCACCGAACTGGAGGTCACCGAAGGGATGGCCTTTGATCGCGGCTATTCCTCTCCCTATTTCGTCACCGATGGTGAGCGCCAGGTGTGCGAATTCGAGAACGCCCTGCTGCTGGTCACCGACCGCAAAATCAGTGCGATCACCGATCTCGTGCCGGTGCTGGAGGCCGTCTCGCGCGCCGGCGCCCCGCTGGTGATCCTTGCGGAAGAGGTGGAAGGTGAAGCCCTGGCCACCCTCGTGGTCAACAAGACCCGCGGTGTGCTGCAGGTGGCGGCGGTGCGGGCCCCCTCTTTCGGCGATCGCCGCAAGGCCGCCCTGCAGGACATCGCCGTGCTCACCGGCGCCACGCTGATCAGCGAAGACCGCTCCATGTCGCTCGACAAGGCGACACTCGCCGATCTGGGCCGCGTGCGCCGGATCACGATCAGCAAGGACTCCACCACGATCGTGGGCACCGAAGATCACCGCGACGCCGTGGCTGAGCGGGTGGCCTCGATCCGCCGTGAACTGTCCGTCACCGACTCCGACTACGACCGCGAGAAGCTGAGTGAGCGCATCGCCAAGCTGGCCGGTGGCGTCGCGGTGATCAAGGTGGGGGCCCCCACCGAAACCGAGCTGCGCCACCGCAAGCTGCGCATCGAAGATGCCCTCAATGCCACCCGGGCGGCGGTGGAGGAGGGGATCGTGCCCGGCGGCGGCAGCACCTTGATGGAGCTGGCCGCTGAACTCGAAGGCTGGATCGCCGGGCTCCAGGGCGACGAGCGCACCGGCGCCGAGATCCTCTGCCGTGCCCTCTCCGCTCCCCTGCGTCAGATCGCCGCGAACGCCGGTGCCAACGGCGATGTGGTGGTGGCCGATGTGCTGCGGCTGGGCAAGGGCTACAACGCGCTCACCGGTGCCTACGAAGATCTGATGACGGCCGGCATTCTCGATGCCGCCAAGGTGGTGCGCCTGGCCCTGCAGGATGCGGTGTCGATCGCTGCGCTGCTGATCACCACCGAAGTTGTCATCGCCGACAAGCCCGAACCTCCCGCCCCTGCCGGTGGTGGCGGTATGGAGGGAATGGGCGGCATGGGAGGAATGGGTGGCATGGGCGGCATGGGCATGCCCGGCATGATGTGAGCCCTGCTCCCTGAGAGCTCAGCAGCAGCTCAGCCGTTCAGCGGCTCAGCTGCTGCACGTAGGCGGCTACCTGAAGATCCACGCCGGTGATGGCGGTCCCCACCACCACCGCGTCGGCTCCCCGCTGCAGCGCCCGCTGCGCCTGCTCCGCACTGGCGATGCCGCCTTCACAGATCAGCGTGGTGGTTGCCGGCAGGGCAGAGCGCAGCGGCCCCAGCAGATCCCAGGCCGGCGGCCGCAGCCCTGCCGTGCTCTCCGTGTAGCCGTACAGGGTGGTACCCACCCAGCGGCAGCCGAGGGCCGCGGCCTGCACCCCGTTGGCCACGCTGTCCACATCGGCCATCAGCGGTGCGCCAAGCTCCGTCGTGGCTCGCTCGATCAGCTCGGCCAGTGGCTGTCCGCCCGGCCGTTGCCGCTCGGTGGCATCGATCGCCACCACATCGGCTCCTGCTGCCCACACCGCCAGCAGTTCTTCCCAGCCGGGCGTGATGTACACCGGGCTGCCAGGGAAGCTGCGCTTCCACAACCCCACGATCAGCGCCTGTGGGCAGCGGCGCCGCACGGCACCGATGTGCTCGGGGCTTTCAAGGCGCACGCCGATGGCTCCGTTGGCAAGGCTGGCCTCCGCCATGGCGGCGATCACCAGCGGATCCCGCAGCGGCGAGCCTTCAGGCGCCTGCACCGAAACGATCAACCCACCCTGCACGGCCGCTCTCTCCAGCCGCTCCGCAGGTGTGACGCCGGTGATGGCAGAAGGGGCCCCCAGGGGCGTAGAGGCAGGGGGCATGGTGGGAGCTGAAAAGGGGCAAGGGGCCGGTTGCCGCAGCCCAGACTGACGGCCGCGTCAGCTGCTGCGGGTGTCCTCTGAGGAGGAGTCATCCGGCAGCCAGGAGCGCAGCGAGGCCAGACCGGGATGGGAAGGAGCGGGGGCCGGCCGGCCGGCGACGGCAGCCGCAGCCCGCTCGCGCAGGGGTGGTGGGGTGCGGCCCTGGGGCGTGAGCTCCGGGGCGATCTCCGTGGCGCTGCGGCGGGCTGGGCCGGCAGGGCGGTCCGGTTCCAGCGGCGGACGTTGTCCTGTTGGCGAGGTGCTGGCGGGAGCGGAGCCACGGGCCTGGCCGCTGCCCCGGGGCTGGAACGTGTCGCCGAACTGAGCAGGGCCGCGGGCCGCAGCAGTGGTGCTGGTTGAAGCGTTGTCGCTGGCGGAAACTGTCTCGCTGCCTGACACCGTGTTGCGGTCGCTGTCCATGGTCTGGAAGGTGCTCACCACTTCTTCCACGCAGACGCGGACCAGGTGTTTCACCCGGGCCAGTGGGCGCTGCCAGATCGGAGCCTGCTCTGGTTCGGGGGCTTCCGGCTGTGTGGGGCTGGATTCGGCGGGGAGCGAGGCCACCAGCGCGACAGGCGCCTCAGCACCTTCAGGTTCAGCAGCAGGAGCAACCTCGTGGAGGTCAGCAGCGGGAGCAACGGCCACTGGGTCAGCCCCTGGAACGGCAGCAGTGGCTTCGCCCGACGGGGGCCAGACGGGTTGTGGGGCCGTCACCAGAGACTCGGCTCCGAAGCTGAACACCCCTGCCGCCGCAGGCCGAGCCGGGATGAAGGGAGGAACGTGCGTCCCTGGATCGGAGGAGAACTCCGGGACAGGACGTGGCCATTGGGCTAAGCCATCGAGGGCCTGATCCCCCGGGACTGCAGCAGCGGCAGAGAGTGTCTCTGCGCCAGGGTCATCGGTCACGGGCGCGGCGGTGGAAACGCTCGGAGGCGTTTCGTTTGCGGGAGCAACGGCTTCGATGGAACCGTCTTGGCCCACCAGCTCCCTGGCAGCAAGCTGATTGCTGAGCAGGCCTTCGTTGATGGAACTCTCGGTGGGCGGGATGTCCGTGAGATGGCTCTCAGCGCCCAGCACCGCACCAGCTCCGATCGCAGAGGGCTCGGCGTTGGAGGCCAGATCGTCCGCAGGCGGTTTGGTGCGTGAGGCCGGGTGCTCCGCTGGGTTCTCAACCGGGGGGATTGAAACGGCGGGAGCTTCAAGCCAGGGATCAAAGGCGAGTGGTTGGCCCAGGAATTCAATCGGTGCCTGCGCAGGCACGCCGGGCTGAGCAGCTGGCTCTGCGGAAGCGGCACCTTCGCCGGCGATCCCGGGATCACCGCCATCGCTGCTTGCCGGGCTGATCTGAGAATCCACGCCCGCATTCACGTCAAGGTTGGGAACCGGCTCCGTGCTCGTACTTCCCTCGCAGGGGATGGCGGGCTCAAGGCCGGCAACATCCGCAAAGCTGAGCACCAGCTCTGTCGAAGGTTCCTCAACCTCCTGCGGCTCCGCCTCCAGGGTGATCTCCGCAAAGGAAAATCCAGGCGCCACCTGCACCGATGCAACGCTAAGTGTTGCTACTGCTGCAGACGTCGAATCGGCTGGGGAGGCCGAATCCACCGCTGAGGCCACCACTGGAGCTGCCTCCTCGGAAGCCACTGCCCCTGCAGCCGGCGCAGAAGCAAAGGCACCAGCAGCAGCATCCACGGCCCCCTCTGGAGACCCTCCATCAACCACAGCAACGGCGGGGCCAGGAGCAGCAGCAGGAACGGCCGTGGCATGCAGGTGGTCGTGCCACCAACCTTTCAGTGAGGCATCGCCGGCAGTGAGCTCCTGCATCAGTGGCGAGAGAGCCTCGACGCCATGGCGGTGCACCCAGCGCAGCGACAGCCAGGCCACTGCTCCCTCATCCCTGCGGTCGAGGGCACCCTTCAGCACCAGGCGCTCGGAGAGCCGTTTCTGCTGGGGTCGGGGCAGAACGGGCGCAGGCAGGGAAGGGGACGGGTTCACAGCGGGGCTCAGCTGAGTTTGCGATCCAGCAGAGGCCGGATCAGAAGGAACAATCCGATGGCCAGCAGAGCCAGCACGCCCAGACAGGTGGCACCGGTGAGCTCCCCGTAAGGAGCAATCAGCACCACGTCGCCGAGGGAGGGGTGGCCGGCATAGGCCGCACGAATGGGTTCAATCGCGAAGGTAAGAGGATTCAGGGCGGCAAGCCAGCCCAGCCAGGTGGGCATGAAGGAAATCGGGGCCAGGGCCGTGCTGGCGAACAGCAGGGGCAGGTTGGCCACGAAGATCACCGCGATCAGCTCGATGTGGCCGGGCAGCGCGAAAGCCAGCCCCAGACTCATGGCCGTGACGGCGAACACCAGCAGCAGCAGGGTGACGAGCACCAGCGCCAGCCCGGCGGTGCCGGGCCAGCCATAACCGAGCAAGGCTGCGGTGCCCATGATCGCCAGGCTCTGAACCAGGCTCAGGCTGGTGATGTAGAGCACCGAGGCCAGCACGATCGAGCTGCGGGAGCGCAGCGGTGCCACCAGCAGCCGGTTGAGGAAGCCGAATTCCCGGTCGAACATCACCGGCAGGCCGGCATTGAGAGCGGCGCTGAACGCCGTGAACACGATCACCCCCGCACCGAGAAAGCGTCCGTAGCTCATGCCATCGGGCAGCAGACCTTCCGGCGCCTTGGCGAAGAGGGCCCCAAACAGCACCAGCCAGATGAGCGGCTGCAGCACGCCGGCCACCAGCGTGGTGGGCCGTCGGGCCAGTTGGAGGAACAGCCTGCGGGTGAGCGCCAGGGTTTCCTGCGTCACGTCGGCCAGGGCGGAACGGTTGGCCGCCTGTAGGGCTGGCAGGGGCGGCTGGGTGGGGAGGGTGGAGGCGCTGGTCATGGCCGAAGGGTGTCGGAGGGTGGGACGAGGGGGTGGCGGGTCAGCGCATGGCCTGTTTGCGCTCGGCTTTGGCATCCCGGCTGCCGGCGACCGCCAGCTCTGCGTCCATCAGGGTGCGGCCGGTGGCCTGCAGATACACATCATCAAGACTGGCCTGGCTCTGGGCCAGCGAGAAGACGGGCAGTTCGGCGGCCTCCAGCTGGCGGCGCAACTGCTCGATCACGGCCTGGTGTTCCACCACCAGGTTCAGCGAGTGGCCCTGGGCCCGGTTCACCACCACCTGCCGCACGCCGGGACAGGCCTGAAGCAGCTCACTGACGTGGCCGGCTTCGTTCTCGTCGCTGAATTCACGCACGCGCAGGGTGACCCGGTCGCCGCCCAGGGCCTCCTTGAGCGAGCTGGGGCTGCCTTCGGCGATCACGCGGCCGCCGTCGATGATGGCGAGACGATCGGCGAGCGCATCCACTTCCTCCAGGTAGTGGCTGCTCAGCAGCACGGTGGTGCCGGCCTGACGCAGCTCACGCAGCACCTGCCAGATGGCAGCGCGGCTTTCGATGTCAAGGCCCACCGTGGGTTCGTCGAGCACGAGCAGCTCGGGGCTGTGCAGCAGGCCGCAGGCCAGATCGAGGCGTCGACGCATCCCGCCTGAGTAGGAGCCGCAGCGCCGGTCGATCCAGTCGCCCATGCCCATGCGCTCCACCAGTTCCTCGATGCGAGGAGCGAGCAGGCGGGCGGGCTGGTGGTAAAGCGCCCCCTGAAGCTGGAGCAGCTCCCGGCCGGTGAGGATCTTGTCGATCGCCACTTCCTGGGCCACGTAGCCCAGCAGTTCCCGCACCTGGCGCGGTTCCTTGAGCGCGTCGTGGCCCGCCACGATCACCCTGCCGCTGTCGGGGGCCAGCAGGGTGCACAGAATGCGCAGGGCGGTGGTCTTGCCGGCTCCGTTCGGACCCAGCAAGCCGTAGAGGCACCCCCGCGGCACACTCAGATCGAGCGACTGGAGGGCCTCCACCGGTCCATAGCGTTTGGTGAGTTGCTGCAGCTCAATCACCGCGTCTGGCACCGCTGAGCAGGCTTGCGCCCGTTGGAAAGGAGAACCAATCTAGAAAGGAGCCCCATCAAGCGGCTCTGGTGAGGATCAGCGGCTGCCTACAACATTCAGGAGCGGCAAGCCGCTCAGCTGCGGAAATCCCAGGGGTGCGAACCCGCGCAGGCCGTTGAACACAGGCAGCCCGTCCATACCGGTCGCCCAGCCGATCAGGTCACCGGCCTGATGAGAGAAGGCAGCCGCAGCCGGTAGCCGGCAGATCAGCAGCAGCAGGCAGATGCCGAACAAGTAAAGGATCGACCAACGGAACAGGCCCTTGGCCCGCACAGGGTCGTCGGGTGAGGCTGCCAGGGACCGGCCCATCTGCAACAGGCGGCTGTTGAAGGGCAGCAGCAGCAGGCCATAGAGCAGCCCTCCACTGGGCAGGGCCACGACGCCGAGGGCACTCACCAGCACCGTGGCGCGGGCGTAGTGCACGATCGCTTCAGCGGTGACCTGGGAGCCCTTGACCACCGGCAGCATCGGGATGCCCACAGAGCGGTAGTCCTCGCGCAGCAGCAGGGCCAGGGCCCAGAAATGCGCGGGGGTCCAGAGCATCACCAGGCTGAACAGCCACCAGCTGCTCAGGCCCAGGTGGCCGGTGGCGGCCGCGGCGCCCACCAGGGGAGGGATGGCCCCGGCCACGCCGCCGATCACGATGTTCTGGGAGGTGCGCGGCTTGAGCAGGGCGGTATAGAGCAGCACATAGCTGCAGAGACCCAGCAGGGAGAGCCCGGCGGCCAGGCAGTTCACGCCGCTCACCAGCAGGGCGGCCGCCACGCACGTGAGCGAGACAGCCACCGAGAAGGCAGTGGCGGGAGAGAGTCGGCCGGAGGGCAGGGCCCGGCCGCTGGTCCGGACCATGCGGCCATCGAGGTCCTGCTCCCAGAGGCAATTGAGAACGCCGGCAGCGGCAGCGGCCAGGGCACCACCGCCCAGCGTGCAGGCCAGGCGCGGGGCCGGCAGCGGCCAACCCTCCGACAGGGCCATGCCGCCGAGGGTTGTGGCCAGCAGCAGCGGGATCAGCCGCGGCTTGGCGATCTCCAGCCAGGCCGGCAGTTTGACCTTGGCGCGGGAGGGAACGGCCTCACTGCGGGGGAGCGTGGGGGAGGCGCCGCTCCCTGCGGTGGCGCTAACCATGACAACTCTCCAGGGTGGAAGAACGAAGCGTTTGGACCGCCGCAGGCTGGGCTGGGGCCAGGCTCCAGTTGCGCACCGCCAGGGCAGTGAGCAGACCCAGCAGCAGGGCGGCCGTGATCTGGTGCCCGACCGTGATGAGCGGGACGGCGAGCGACAGACGCAGGGTGAGCACCCCGAGCATCACCTGCACAACGACAAGCAGAACCCCACCGAGGGCAAAGGGCCAGCTGCGCCGGCGGGTGGCAGGCGTGAGCAGGGTGACGCTGCAGCAAAGCACCACCACCAGTGCCACCGGCGCCGCCAACTGGCGGTGGGTGGCCAGGAGGCTGCAGGCTTCGCCGCTGCTGAGGCAACGGCCTGAGGCCCACTGGGTGGCCATGAGCGCTCCGGAAATCGCCTGAGCAAACACCGCCAGAGCGGCCATCGCCGTGGCCGCACCTGCAGCGCGGACGAAGAGGAGAGCAGGAGGGGTGACGGCTGTGCCGACCGTGATGGGGTTGGCCCCCGGGAAGGAGGGCTTGGGGATCAGGCCCTGGTGGACGCCGCTGAGCAGGGCCACCAGCACCAGGGCGGTGCCGAGATGGGCCGTCACCACATCGAATCGAAGCAACTGGGTGACGGTGAGCGCGCCCAGCAGGCCCTGAACGGCAACCAGCAGCAGCGCGGCGCCGCTGGCCCAGGGAAGCCACGCCGGCAGCGCCAGGCGCCGCAGCACGCTCCAGCCAGCGAGCACCAGCAGAGCCATCCCCACCAGAAAGGCATCAAGGCGGTGAAACCACTCCAGAAACACCTGGAGGTTCATGCGTCCGCCCGGCAGAAAGCTGCCATAACAAAGTGGCCAGTCAGGGCAGGCCAAACCGGCCTCCATCACCCTGGTGGCGCCTCCGATCGCCACCAGGGCCACCAGGGCTACGACCAGGTGAGAAGTGAGAAAGAGCAAACTTCGCCTCATGGCGATCAAGTTAGCCATCACTTCTGAAGCTTCGAGACCCGGTGTGGTGGAGTCGCAACAGTGGGGGTCTGTGTTGAATTCCTGACGCCTCATTGCGTTTGTTTCGCTGTTCTCACGTTGGCCAAGCGCCCCTGTGGCGGCTCCCCATAGGGTGGTGAAAGCCTGGCTTGCTCCGTGCCGATTCCTTCAACCATCGTCACCCTGGTGGTGGGGATGCTGCTTGTCCTCGTTGGCCTCTGGGTTGGTCAGAACGTCAACCTGCTGCCGGTTGCCGCCAGCTCCAACGCCCCCCTCTACGACCAGCTCTTCACCGTGCTGTTCGTGATTGGAACCATACTTTTCCTCGGTATTCTCGGACTACTTCTGTATAGCTTGATTCGTTTTCGCCGCAAGGACGGCGATCTCGGCGATGGGGTCGCGGTGGAAGGAAATCTCCAGCTTGAGATCTTCTGGACGGCCGTTCCCGCCGTGGTGGTCCTGTTTGTGGGCATCTACAGCTACGACATCTATGACCGCATGGGCGGGATGATTCCTCTCAGCGACCCCCACGCCATGCACAGCGGCATGGCGATGCAAACCGCCTCGCCTGCCTCCAGCGATCCGATGCCACCGGGCATGGTGATGGCGGCGAACGTGCCTTCTGCGGCAGAAGGCGTGGAGGCTCGCACCTGGGGCGGCATCGGTGGTTCGCCCGGCAGCAGCAGCGGCGCCTTGCCCGTTGACGTCACCGCCCTTCAGTTCGCCTTTCTGTTCCACTATCCCCAGGGTGATTTCATCAGCGGCGAGCTGCATGTGAAAGAGGGGCAACAGGTGGAGTTACGCATGGAGGCCCGTGATGTGATCCATGCCTTCTGGGTGCCGGAATTCCGCCTCAAGCAGGACGTGATTCCAGGCCAACCCACGATCCTCACCTTCACGCCTACCCGCGCTGGCAGCTATCCGATCGTGTGCGCCGAGTTGTGCGGCCCTTATCACGGCGGCATGCGCTCCACCGTGGTGGTGCATGAGCCCGATGCCTTTGACGCCTGGCTGGATCAGAACCGTCCTGCCACCGTGGCCAGTGCCGTGCCGGGGCCATCAGCGACCGGTTGAGCGCTGGCGCCACCCCGGTTCAGCCCCCAGGCTTCCGGCTCCTCCCTTTACCTGCTGACGCTGAATCCCCTCCTTTCTGGCTTCTCCCCAGCTCACCCGTCTTCCGCTTCCCCTCCACGCGCTCCCTCGTCCGATGACCCTGGCCCTGCCGCCCACCACCAGCTCAGCTCCGCCGAGCCTCCAGCCCGAGGGTTGGCTTCGGTATCTGAGTTTCAGCCTGGATCACAAGGTGATCGGTCTCCAGTACCTGGTCACAGGATTCCTCTTCTATTTCATCGGCGGCGCCTTGGCCGGCATGATCCGCATTGAGCTGGTCAGTCCGATGTCGGACTTTCTTCAGCGGGACACTTACAACGAGGTGCTCACCCTGCACGGCACGGTGATGATCTTCCTCTGGATCGTGCCTGTCGTGAACGGGGCCTTCGGCAATTACCTCATCCCCTTTTATGTGGGCGCCAGGGACATGGCCTTCCCTCGGCTCAACGCGGTGGCCTTCTGGTTGATCCCCCCCGCGGGCATCCTGCTGATCGCCAGCTACTTCATTGCCGGCGCCTCTCAATCAGGTTGGACGGCTTATCCACCCCTGAGCCTCACCACTCCGGCAGCCGGGCAGGTGGTGTGGATTCTGAGTGTGCTGTTGCTGGGGGGCAGCTCAATCTTCGGCGGCATCAACTTCATTGCCACCGTGCTGAAGATGCGCCGGCCCGGCCTGAAGATGATGCAGCTGCCGATGTACTGCTGGGCCATGCTCGGCACCAGCTTTCTGGTGGTGCTGGCCACGCCGGTGCTGGCCGGAACCTTGGTGCTCCTCAGCTTCGACATCCTCGCCCACACTGGCTTCTTCAATCCCGCCCTGGGCGGCAATGCGGTGGTGTACCAGCATCTCTTCTGGTTCTATTCACACCCGGCCGTTTACATCATGGTGCTGCCGGCTTTTGGCCTGGTCAGTGAGATTCTGCCGGTTCATGCCCGCAAGCCCCTGTTCGGCTACACCACCATGGTGTATTCGATCCTAGGCATCGTGTTTCTCGGACTGATCGTGTGGGCTCACCACATGTTCACCAGTGCAACACCGCCCTGGATGCGCCTGTTCTTCACGATCGCCACGGCCTTCATCGCCGTGCCAACCGGCATCAAGTTCTTCAACTGGCTGGCCACCCTGTGGGGCGGCAAGATCGCCCTCAACAGCGCCATGCTGTTCTCCTGTGCTTTCATCGTTCACTTCGTGTTCGGGGGCATCACCGGGGTGGCCCTGGCCCAGGTTCCCTTTGATATCCACGTCCACGACACCTACTTCGTGGTGGCCCACTTCCATTACATCGTCTATGGCGGCACGGTGTTCGTAGTGTTTGCCTCTCTCTACCACTGGTATCCGAAGTTCACTGGCCGCATGCTCAATGAAGATCTGGGCCGGCTGCATTTCCTGCTCACCTTCGTGGGCTTCAACCTCTGTTTTGCGCCCCAGCACTGGCTGGGCCTGAACGGCATGCCCCGCCGCGTCGCTGAATACGACCCCCAGTTCACCCTCGTGAATCAGATCAGCAGTGTGGGGGCTCTGCTGATGGCGATCAGCACCCTGCCCCTGCTGATCAACGTGATCTGGAGCGCCTTCCGTGGTCCCGTGGCCGGCGACAACCCCTGGAACGCACTCACCCCCGAGTGGCTCACCAGCTCGCCGCCCCCGGTGGAGAACTGGAAGGGTCCGGCCCCCCTTGTCACCCATCCCTACGGCTATGGCGTTCCCGAAGGGCAGATTGATCTGAAGGGAGCGTCTGGCAGGGAACTCTGGACCTCAGGCAGCTGATGGATGACCAGTTCACGCTTCTGCCGCACAGGACCGGCCCGCCTTCCCCCGGCTCACGTTCATCCCGGTCACCGGTGGCTGTAGCCCTCACCGACCAGCTGCCTTTGATCCCCAGCCCGCCTCCTGTTCACTGATCTCCAGCTGCTCATCTCCGTTTTTCCCCTCCCATCCGTTACGGCCACCGCCCCCACGCCTTTTCCCCGATGACCATCCTCTCCCCCAGCACCGATTCGCTGCCGGCCGTTGCTGGAGCTGCAGCACCGGTTCTTGAAGAGGGGCACGGCGATTACCGCATGTTCGGGCTGGCCACCTTCCTGCTGGCCGATGGCATGACCTTCGCCGGCTTCTTCGCCGCTTATCTCACCTTTCGGGCTGTCAATCCGCTGCCGGCCGGTGCGGTGTATGAGCTGGAGCTGATCCTGCCCACGATCAACACCGCCCTGCTGGTGCTGAGCAGCTTCACCTTCCACCGCGCGGCCTCCGAGCTGAAGCAGGAGCGCATGGGCCGCTGCCGCTGGTGGCTGCTGGTGACGGCGAGCCTGGGCTTCGCCTTTCTCGGCGGGCAGATGGTGGAGTATTTCTCCCTGCCTTTCGGCCTCACCGACAACCTCTACGCCAGCACCTTCTACGCGCTCACCGGGTTTCACGGCCTGCACGTGTGTCTGGGGGCCCTGATGATCATGATTGTTTGGTGGCAGGCGCGGCAGCCCGGCCGCTTCACCCCCAGCGAGCACTTCGGCCTGGCGGCTGCGGAGCTCTACTGGCATTTCGTCGACGTGATCTGGTTGATTCTCTTCGGAATTCTCTATCTGCTGTAATCGGCCCTTGCCGGATCACCAATCCAATCGGCAGAATTGTTGTCTGTCAGGCCCGTTCATCTTGAACTATCAAGTCACGCCGAGCCTCAGCTCCAACGGCAGACCCCCGATGCTGGTTGGCGATGCTCTGCTCGAGAAGGCCCGTTCGCTCAGCAGCCGCTCCGAAGACGAGATCGCCCGTGGCTGCGGCTATGTCTCCCCTGCCGGCCGTTTGCTGAAGAAGAGCTTCTACAAGGCCCTGGTGGATGCGAAGGGCTACAGAATTTCCAGTGATTCCGCTGCCCACGCGGCCGCCAGAGGGCGACAGGCCGAGTTCCGCACCCGCGTGCATGGCAACGGCAACCTGCTGATCGGCAACGCCTACACCCGCCGCATGGGGCTCACCCCCGGGCAGGAATTCAGGATCCAGATCCATCAGGAAACCGGCTCCATCTGGCTGCTGCCACTGCAGGAGGAGGCCTCGGCCTGAGCCGGGCCGTGCACGTCGGCCGTCAGGGGTGAGCCGCACTCGGCCGCCGGCCTGAGCCGCGCGCTTGGCTTCAGGATTCCTGACCGTCTGCAGGCCTGCCATCGGCAGGCTTTCTGTCTGCGGGAAGGCCATCCGCAGGCTGGGCGTGAAAGCTGGTGCTGAAGCCGATCAGATCGATGCCGCTGAACAGGAAGCTCACTCCCACCAGCACACCGATCACCGACAGCTGATTCCAGAACTTCATCGTCAGGATCAGCACGCCGAGCAGCAGGGTGACGGCCCCATTGGCCAGGCCCCAACCCCAGCCGCGGGCAGCCCGGTGCGCCAGTGCCACCAGGATCGCCACCAGGCCTTCGATCACGAACACCACGCCGATCGCCAGCGCAAAGGCCGCCACCTGGGCGGCGGCACTGGGAAAACCGGCGCGGAACTGCTGGATCATCCAGGCGCCCGTCACCACGAACAGGGTGGACACCACCAGCCGCCAGAAGGTGTGCGAGCGGCTCAGGTGTGGCGACCGGGCCAGGTTGTCGATCCAGCTCACGATTCCCCCCACCAGGAAGGCCACCGCCACGATCGCGGTGACCCACAAGGAGGCCACCACTGGAAAGATCAGCGCCAGCACCCCCAGCACGATCATCAGCACCCCTTCCGCCAGCGTGAAGCTGCGCAGCGCGGCGATGCGGCGGGGGTCGAACCGGGGCGTCAGGCCCCCAGGCGCTTCAGCAGCGGCTGTGTCTTGAGGCGCCATGGCTCGCAAGGGCGTGCGGGGAGAACCGAGCCGCCGCCCTCGGCGCGGTCTCTTCAACCCTAGGCCGGGTTCCCAGGGCAGCCCGCGGCGGGGGAGCCCGATGAAGGCGGTGGCGGAGTCAGCCCCAGCCGTGCTGCGCCAGCCAGTCGCGCTCCAGCTGCGGGCTGCGGCCAGCCGTGGCGGCGGGCGACGCTGCGCCGGCCGCCAGCAGCCGCTCGGTGTACTTGGCGAGCAGATCGGCTTCGAGGTTCACCCGGTCACCCACACGCCGCAGCTTCAAGGTGGTGACCTCCCAGGTGTGGGGAATCACCGCCATCCAGAAGCGTTCCCCCTGGGGGCTGCAGCCCGCCACGGTGAGGCTGATGCCATCGATGCCCACACTCGCCTTGTCGCAGACATAGCGGCCGTAGCTGGGATCCAGCCAGCGCAGCTCCAGTCGCCAGGACTCCCCCTGTCGGGCCACGCCCACCACCTCGCCCAGGCCGTCCACATGGCCGCTCACCAGGTGACCGCCGAGCCGGTCGCTCAGCCGCAGGGCCGGCTCCAGATTCACGGCCGCGCCCACCGCCGCCTTGGCCGCCAGGGTGCTGCGGCTCAGGGTCTCGTCGCTGACGTCGGCGCGAAAGCTGCGGCCGTCGGGGTGCAGCTCGGAGATCGTCAGGCACACCCCATCGACCGCGATGCTGTCGCCGAGGGCCAGGGGCTGCAGGTGCTCCACGCCTTCCACCAGCACCCCCCGGGGGTGGCGCCTGAGCTGCCCCACGGCCCGGACCAGACCGGTGAACATTCGCGGTCTCGCAGGCCTGGCCATAATCGGATATCGGGCGTGCGTGGCACAACCATGGTGGAAATGTGTGTGGCCGGGATCGCCCTGGACGCGGCCAGCCGGAGTCCGATCGTGTTGCTCAGGGACCCGAACGGCCGGCGTCAGGTGCCGATCTGGATCGACCAATCCCAGGCCCAGAACATCCTGGCCGGCATGGGTGATCACCAACCGCCCCGCCCGCTCAGCCATGACCTGATGGCCAACCTGATGGCGGTGGGAGGCGTGCAGCTGGAGCGGGTGATCATCCACACGATCGAAGACAACACCTTCCGGGCTGTGTTGAAGCTCACCGACAACGAAGGGGAGCCCAGTGAGCTGGATTGCCGGCCCAGTGATGCCATTGCCCTGGCACTGCGTACCGGCAGCGGCATCTGGATGCTGGAGGAGGTGGTGGCCGAAGCCTCGATCCCCGTGGATGCCGAAGCCGACGCCGAGGACCAGGAGGATTTCCGCCGCTTCCTGGATCAGGTGAGCCCGGCGGAGCTGATCCGCAACGTGCGCCGTGCCCAGCAGGAGGGCTATGGCGAAAGCGGCGGTGGCACCGACCCCCCTCCGACCGTTCCAGGCATGGGGCCGGCCGGCCCCGCAGGCAGCGGACCCAAGCCCAGCGGGCCTGACGGTGTTCCCAGCTGAAGCCTGCCGCCGCCCCTTCGGACGGGGCCCGGCCGTTTCGCTGTTCACCCTCGGCACCATGCGCGCGGTCGATTCGGCCGCCCAGATGGGCGCAGTGGTGGAAGCGGCTCTGGTGGCGGGCATCAACCACCTGGAAACCGCCCCCGCCTACGGCCCGGCGGAGGCCCACCTGGGCGCCGCCCTGCGGCAGCTCGCCATCCCGAGGGAGCGGCTGTTGCTCACCAGCAAGCTCCTGCCGGGGGTGGATCTGGCCACAGGCCAGGTCCAGCTGCGGGCCTCGCTGCAGCGGCTGGGGCTGGCCCGTCTCGACAACCTGGCGGTGCACGGTATCAACCGGCCGGAGCATCTCGAGTGGGCCCTGCAGGGGGATGGGGCCGCCCTGCTCCGCTGGGCGCAGGCCGAAGGGCTGGTGGGGCAGGTGGGGTTCAGCAGCCACGGCAGCACAGATCTGATCGAGCGGGCCCTGGCCAGTGGCCGTTTCGGCTTCTGCAGCCTGCATCTGCATCTGTTCGATCAGGAGCGCCTGCCCCTGGCCCGCCAGGCCCTCGCCGCCGGCATTGGCGTGATGGCAATCTCCCCCGCCGACAAGGGGGGGCGGCTGTACGACCCACCCCCCGAGCTGGTGGAGGACTGCGCGCCCTTCGCGCCTTTGCAGCTCGCTTATCGCTTTCTGCTGGCCGCCGGTGTGTCCACGCTCACCCTCGGCGCCGCCCGGCCGGAGGATCTCGCTTGGGCCGTGGCCCTGGCCGGCGCCGATGGACCGCTCAGCGCAGCAGAGCAGGCGGCGCTGGCACGGCTGGCGGAGGCGGGCCGTGGTCGTCTGGGGGAGGGGGCCTGCGGCCAGTGCCGCGCTTGCCTGCCCTGCCCGAGCGGGGTGCCGATTCCGGCGCTGCTGCGCCTGCGCAACCTGGCTCTCGGTCATGGCATGACCCCCTTCGCCAGCGAGCGCTACAACCTGATCGGCAGGGCCGGCCACTGGTGGGAGGCGCTCGATGCCTCCGCCTGCCAGCAGTGCGGAGTCTGCCTGCCCCGCTGTCCCCACGGCCTGCCGATCCCGGACCTGCTGGCGGCCACCCATCAACTCCTCGCCGCGCCACCACGGCGGCGGCTGTGGGGCTGAAGGGCAGGGGGGTGGGCCTGCCGGCTCAGGCGGCTGCGTCCCAGAGGCTCTGGTAACGCTGCCGTTCGGCGCTGCTCAGCGGCGGCAGGCTGGTGCAGCGCGCGAGCACCGAATCGTCGGGGTAGAGGAGGCGCGCCACGTGCTCGGGCCATGACGCCAGGGCGGCCTGCAGCAGCTGGCGCTTCACTGGCGGCACCCAGCCGGCCGCCAGCAGGCGATCGAGCGTGGGCCGCTCCATGCAGCGGGCGATCCAGGCGAGCGGAGCTGGTTCACGGCTGCGGCGCGGCCGCAGCAAGAGGTTCCACCAGAGTGGTGAGCCGCTGGCCGGCAACAGGGCGGTGAGCCTGGCATCGCTGCGCAGCAGTGGCAGCACCCGCTGGCTGGGCAACACGGCCGCCTCGGCATCGCCGCTCAGCAGCAGGTTGAGGCCATTCTTCTCGTCGAAGGCGAGGGCCTGCTCCCGCAGGCGCTTGAGCTGGCCGGGCAACGCCGCCGCTGCCAGGCGATCAACGCCGGCGGCAGTGGCGCCGGGGCTGAGGGTGCGCAGCGCCAGCTCGATCACGACGCGGGGGCTGGAGGGAAGCACGAGCTGACGGTGCAGGCTCGGATCGAGCAGCAGGTTCCAGCCCTCTGCGCTGCGGCGGCTCAGGTCGGTGCGGTTGCGTAGCACCAGCACCCAGGTGCCGAAGGCCCACGGATAGGCGATCGGCGCCGCTGCCGCCGCTGCGGCGGAGTCTTCGGGCGCCGCCACAGGATTCCGGAACCCATCGCGCACCGCCGCGCTGAACGGAGCCAGCTGCTCGAACATGGCAGTAGCGGTGCTGCTGGCGCTGAACGGCTGCAGGGCGTCAGCTTTCAGGGCGCCGAGCCAGCCATCGGAGAGCTGCAGCAGATCGGCATCGCTGTGCTGCGCGAGCACCGCCTCGGGGCCCTCCAGCGCCTTGCCTCGCCACGGGGAGGGAAGCTGCTTGCCCCAGGCGGCGGGCAGCTGGCCGCGGCTGTACAGGAGGGTGGCTGAAGAGGACGCGCCACGGGCGCAACCCGCCAGCCAGCCGCTGCCGACCAGAACGCCGGCCTGCAGCAGGTGGCGGCGGCTGAAGCGGGCGGGAAGGGGAGGGCGTTCCTGCATGGTTGGACCCTAGAGGGAGGCGATCAGGCGCTCCTGGGCCCGGTCGCAGTCGGCAGCCAGGTCGGCGGGGCTGCGGCCGCTCCACTCCCACAGCAGCGCCAGGCCGCCGGCGCCCACCCCTTCCTTGACATACCCGCGCTCGTAGTCCTGCAGGGCCGGGCTGCGGCAGTTGCTGAAGCAAAGCTCCGTGGCGAAGCTGGCCGGTGCCGCCACTTGCCAGCGGTCTGCCACGCGCTGCAGCAGCAGCGCCAGATCGCTGCTGCGTTCCCGCGCCACCCAGCCGGTAGTGCCCAGGGCCGTTGCCGCCACCAGTCGGCCCCGCAGCGGTGCATCGGCCAGGGCCAGGGCCAGGGCCAGCACCGCCGCCATCTGGCTGCCACCGGCCAGCAGCACCGGCCAGCTTCCTTCGGCCGCCGCCAGCAGCACCCCCGCCGCCAGCGGTTGCATCGGGTCCCCCACCGCTGCCACTACCCGCACGGGATCTGGTTCCCCGGCGCTGGCTCCGGCCAGGCCCGCTGCCCGCAGCCCCTGGTCCACCAGGGCAGCCTTGAGGTCGTGGGCTGGGCTGCGCAGGCTTCCGCTCACCAGCCCGCCGGCCGCCACGCCCAGACCGGTGAGCACCGCCTGGGCGGTGCTGGTGCCGCCCGGCACGCATTCGGCCAGCACCAGCGGCGGGAGCTGCGGGGCCGTCCGCCAACGCTCCTGCCAGCTCTGCGCCCAGCGGCGCCCCAGCGCCAGCAGTGCCCGCACCCGCTCTTCGCCCATGGCACGGCCGCTGCTGAGGCAGAGCGCTGGCTGCTGCCCCAGGCAGATGTGGGGCACCGCCGGTGCCACTGGACAGCCCAGGTCGACCACCAGGGGCGTGAGCTGCAGCCCCTGCATCACCACATGGGAGATCAGCGCCGGACTGACGCCCGCCGGCAGGGGGGGCAGGGCATGGGGCCGGGCTGTGCCAGGGCCCAGCAGCAGCAGTTCAGCATCGGCGGCGGCCGTGCGGCGACGGGAGTCCGGGGTGGCTCCGGCTGCGGAGATGCCCGGCACGGCGGCAGTGTCGGTGCCGGCCAGCAGCAGCAGCACCAGCGCGTCCTGCCAGCCGGCGGTCATCTGCATGGTCCAGCGATCGGCTTGAGCAGCGTCGCCCGTCAGCTGCAGCACGGTGGGCCTCCAGGCAAGGGCCTCAACACCATGGGCCTCCAGGTAAGCGCCTCACTGCAGGCCTGCAGGCCGCTGTCTCAGCCCGGGCCTGCTGGCACGCGCATGGGTCGACCACCAGCTCAGAGAGGGTCAAGGGCCACCAGGGCCCGCAGGGCTTCGGGCGGTTCGGGGATCGGCGCCTGCAACCGGGGAAAGATCCAGTAGGCCACCGCGTGCAAGGCCAGCACGTAGATCAGGTTCTGAACCACCACCAACCCCAGGGCCAGGGCCTGCACCTGCAGCAGGTCGGGGCCACCACCCAGGTTCAGCAGGGCGCTAATGCGCTCCAGCAGCCCGGCGGCGGCGGCCGTGATCAACACCCACAGGTTTTCGCCCACCAGCACCGACAGCACGGTGACCCGCACCAGGAAGCCGCCCGCACCGATCACCAGCCCCACGCCCCAGGTGAGCCACCAGCTCCAGTTGCTGCGCCAACCCCAGCCGAGCCAGAGCGCCAGCGCTCCGTAGGGGAAGAGCACCAGCGGCCCGCGGATCGGGCCCATCAAAGCCACCAGCAGCAGGGAGGCCACCACCATCCCTTCCCAGCCGCAGCGCCAGCCCTGGCGGAGCAGCAGCAGGGCGATCGGCAGGGGGAGAGCCAGGCGGAACAGGGCGCCCCCCACCGGCAGGTAATAGAGGCCTGCCCAGAGCAGGGCGGTGGCGGCAGCCATGTAGGCGGTTTCCACCAGCTGAAGGGCCTGGCGCCGACTGAGGCGGTGGGGGGAAGGGGGCATGGCGGCGGCTCAGCGTGGCGCCGGCGCCGGCGTGGCCTTCGGCGCTGCCGCGCCGGTTTCCGGCGTTGGGATCCGCTCGATGGTCTCCACCTCAAAGCGCAGGCCGGCGGCCCGCAGTGCCTCGGTGACCGCTTCGGCAGGGGCGGAAGGATCGGCGCCGGGCAGCTTCAGAGTGATCCTGTAGGGCACAGCGGCGGCCGGTGCCTGTCCTTGTCTCCCAGCGGCTCGGTTACCCGCGCTGGGGCCGCCGGTGGGGCTGCGGGCGGCATCGCCTGCCTGTCCTGCGGCGCGGCCAGGGACCGCCGGCGTGGGGGAGAGTGACTGTGTTGCTGGCGACGCGCCCGGGGCGGCGGTGGCCGGCGTGGCAGTGCCGGGGGAAGCCGTGGCCGCGGTGGTGGCGTTCGCGCCTGTGGCCGGTGTGGTGGGATTCGAGCCTGTGGGGGAAATGGCGGTGCCGGAAGAGGCACCCGGCCGGGCGTCACCGGAGGCGGGGGATGTGGTGGCGGCCGGTGGCGCCGGAGCATCGAACCCGGCCGCCAGCTGCTGGCCGAAGGGCGTGCCGGCACAGCCGGCCAGTGTGAGCAGCAGCGACGCCAGCAGGAGCAGGGGGCGGCGGGGGTAGTGGCCCATCAGCCGGAGGCGGCCTTGATGATCCGCACGGCGCTGGCGCGTGGACGTCCAGTCTTGGTGGTGGCCGGCGGCTTGGCTTTGGCGGTTCCGCTGGCAGCCTTGGCCTCCGCCGCGCCGCTCCTGCTGCTCGCTGCCGAAGTGCCGGTGGCCTTGCGGCTGCTGGTGGTCTTGGTGGCGGCTGGCTTGGTTCCGGTGGTCTTGGCAGCGGCTGTCTTGGCGGCGGAGCGGGCGGCGGGCTTGCGGGTCTTGGCCTTGCCGCTGGCGGCCTTCGCGGCCAGAAGCTCAACGGCCTGCTCGATCGTGATTGTGTCCGCCGTGGCGCCCTCCGGCAGCGAGGCGTTCACCTTGCCCTGCTTCACGTAGAGGCCATAGGGACCGTCGAACACCTGGATGGTTTCCTCGTCCCCCTCAGGGATGCCCAGGTCCTTCAGGGCCGTGCGGCCGCCCCGGCCCCGCTTGGGGGTGGCCAGCAGCTCGATGGCGCGCGACAACCCCACCAGCAGCACGTCGTCTTCTGCCTTGAGCGAGCGGTAGTCCTTTTCTCCCTTCGCCTTGTCGTGCACCACGTAGGGACCGAAGCGGCCCAGGCCGGCCTGAATCCGTCCACCATCGGGGTGCTCGCCCAGCAGCCGCGGCAAACGCAGCAGGCCAAGGGCATCATCGAGGCTGAGATCCTCCGGCTTGACGCCCTTGGGCAGGGAGGCCCGCTTCGGTTTGGGGTTCTCCTCGCTCACCTGCCCCCGTTGCAGGTAGGGGCCGTACTGGCCGAACAGCAGGTAGATCGCATCGCCGGTTTCGGGGTCTTCCCCCAGTGATTCAGGCCCCTCGGTTTTCTGGCGCAGGATCTGTTCGGCATGCTCGGCATCGAGCTCGGCCGGGGTGATCTCCTGGGGCAGGGTGGCCTTCACCAGCTCCTCGCTGCCGTCGTCCGCGACCCGCTTCGACTCCAGGTAGGCGCCGAAGCGCCCGATCCGCACCACGCAGGGGAGACCCTCCATCACGATCGTGCGTGAGGCAGTGGGGTCAATGTCGCCCTCGCGCTGCTGCACCTGGGCTTCGAGCCCCTTCTCCCCCTTGAAGAAGCTGTTCAGATAGGGGAGCCACTGAACCTTGCCGTGGGAAATCTCATCGAGTGTGTTCTCCATCCGCGCGGTGAAGCTGGTGTCCACCAGGTCGGGGAAGTGCTCCTCCAGCAAGGCGGTCACCGCGAAGGCGGTGAAGCTGGGGGTGAGCGCGTTGCCGGCGAGGGTGGCGTAGCCGCGGTCGGTGATCGTGCCGATGATGCTGGCGTAGGTGGACGGCCTGCCGATTCCTTCCTTCTCCAGCATCTTCACCAGTGCCGCTTCGCTGTAGCGGGCCGGCGGCTGGGTCTGGTGGCCGAGCGCCTCCACTGCCTTGCAGACCGGTGCATCGCCCACCGCCAGGGCGGGCAGCAGCAGTTCCTGCCCCTCCAGCGCCGCGTCGGGATCGTCGCTGCCCTCCACATAGGCGCGGAAGAAACCGGCAAAATCGATGCGCTTGCCGCTGGCCCGGAAGCGGGCGTCCCCGGCGACGATCTCCACCGCCAGCATCGTGAGCCGTGCATCGGCCATCTGGCTGGCCACGGTGCGTTTCCAGATCAGCTCGTAAAGGGCGAGATCCTTGCCGTCGAGACCGGTGTCCTTGGGGGTGCGGAAGCGTTCACCGGAGGGGCGGATCGCCTCGTGGGCCTCCTGGGCGTTGCGGCTCTTGGTGCTGAACTGCCGCGGGGCGGGGCTTAGGAAGCTGTCGCCGTACTTCTCAGCCACACAGGCACGGGCGGCGCTGATCGCCTGCTCGGAGAGGTGCACCGAGTCGGTGCGCATGTAGGTGATGAAGCCGCGCTCATAGAGGGCCTGGGCCGTGCGCATGGTTTCGCGGGCCGAGAGCCGCAGCTTGCGGTTGGCTTCCTGCTGCAGGGTGCTGGTGGTGAAGGGCGGCACGGGCTTGCGCACCGTGGGTTTCTCCTCCACCTGCTCCACCCGCCAGGGCAGGGCCAGCACGCTTTCGCGCAGGGCGCGCGCTTCGCTCTCCGCCAGCAGCTTCACTGTGCTGCCGGGCTTGAGCCCCCCGGTGCTTTCGTCGAAGTCGCTGCCCTGGGCGATGCGCTCGCCGGCGAGGTGGGTGAGCTTGGCTTCGAACCGGCCGCCCGGCTGCTCCAGCTCGGCCTTGAGGTCCCAGTAGCTGCCGCTGCGGAAGGCCCGCCGGGCACGCTCCCGCTGCACCAACAGCCGCACCGCCACCGATTGCACCCTGCCGGCAGAAAGCCCCCAGGCCACTTTTTTCCACAGCAGCGGTGAGAGGGTGTAGCCCACCAGCCGGTCGAGGATCCGTCGCGTTTCCTGGGCGTGCACCAACTCCATGTCGAGTTCGCGCGTCTGGTCGAGGGCGCGGTGGATGGCGTCCTTGGTGATCTCGTGGAACACCATCCGCTTGACCGGCACCTTGGGGCTGAGCAGCTCCAGCAAGTGCCAGCTGATGCTTTCGCCTTCCCGGTCTTCATCCGTGGCCAGGAGCAGCTGGTCGGCGCCCTTCAGCGCGTCCTTCAGCTCCTTCACCACCTTCTTTTTGTCTTTCGGCACCACGTAGAGCGGCGCGAAATCCTCGCTGGTGTTGACGCCCAGGTTCGCCCACTTCTCGCCCTTGTAGGCGGCGGGAATCTCGCTGGCGTTGTTGGGCAGGTCACGGACGTGCCCCATCGACGCCTCCACCCGGAACTCCTTCGGCAGGAAGGCGCGGATGGTGCGGGCCTTGGTGGGGCTCTCGACGATGACCAGGGTGTGCGCCACAGGCAGGCGATGAACCGGTTCCCTCTTTATCGCATCGGCGGCCCGCCCCGCCTGAGAATGATCGGCGCCGCCGCTACAGTCCGCTCGACAAGGCGATCGTTTGAAGCCGACATGGATCTGTTTGGCGCCCTTCCCGCCCTGACGGAACTGCCCCACCTGGCCGTCGCCTCCCTGGCCACAGCGCCCGCGATCGGCCTGGGAATCACAGCCGCCCAGCTCAATTCCGGCGCCATTGCGCCCGAGGCTGCCATCCTCATCGCCCTGCTGATCTGCCTGCTGGTTGATCTGGCCGGCGAGGAAGCGGCGATCCGCTGGGTGCCGCCGATCTGTTACGCCGGCCTGGGCACGGCTCTGGTGCTCCTGGCTCTGCAGTGGAACGCGCCGCTGGAGCCTTCGTTCCTTGGCTCGTTCCTGGCGGACGATCTGGCGGTGGCTTTCCGCGCCGTGGTGGCAGCCTCCACCTTGCTCTCGCTGATGATCAGCTGGCGCTACGTGGAGCGTTCTGGCAGCCCGGTTGGCGAATACGCCGCGATCCTGCTGGCGGCCACGCTCGGCGCCATGTTCCTGTGCGGCTCCACCGATCTGGTCAGCATCTTCGTGTCGCTGGAAACCCTTTCGGTGTCCAGCTACCTCCTTTCGGGCTACATGAAGCGGGATGCCCGTTCCGGCGAGGCAGCGCTCAAATATCTGCTGGTGGGTTCCGCCGCCGCTGCGGTCTTTCTCTACGGCGCCTCCCTGCTCTACGGCCTCACTGGCGGCTCCACCGGCCTTGACGCTGTCGGACTTGCCCTTCAGACCAGTGCCACGCCGGTCACGGCATTGGCGCTGGTGTTCGTGCTGGCCACCGTGGCCTTCAAGATCGCTGCGGTGCCCTTCCACCAGTGGACCCCGGACGTCTACGAGGGGTCGCCCACCCCGGTGGTGGCGTTCCTTTCCGTGGGCTCCAAGGCCGCCGGCTTCGCCTTGGCCCTGCGCTTGCTGGTGGGCTGCTTCGACACCTTCGACACGCAGTGGAAGCTGCTGTTCACCGTGCTGGCGGTGCTGAGCATGACCCTGGGCAACGTGGTGGCCCTGGCCCAGACCACCATGAAGCGGATGCTGGCCTACAGCTCGATCGGCCAGGCCGGCTTCGTGATGATCGGCCTGGTGTGCGGCACCGAAGACGGCTATGCCGCCATGGTGCTCTACATGGCGGCCTACCTGTTCATGAACCTGGGCGCCTTCGCCTGCATCATCCTGTTCTCGCTGCGCACCGGCAGCGACCGCATTTCCGATTACGCCGGCCTTTATCAGAAAGATCCACTGATCACGCTCGGTCTCAGTCTCTGCCTGCTGTCGCTGGGGGGAATCCCGCCGATGCTCGGCTTCTTCGGCAAGATCTATCTGTTCTTTGCCGGTTGGGCCGACCACCAGTATCTGCTGGTGGTGGTTGGCTTGATCACGTCCGTGGTGTCGATCTACTACTACATCTCGGTGATCAAGATGATGGTGGTGAAGGAGCCGCAGGAAGCCTCTGATGTGGTGAAGGCCTACCCGGCGATCACCTGGAATCTGGCTGGCATGGGCACCCTGCGCACCGCCCTGGTGGCCTGCGTGCTGATCACGGCGGTGGGCGGTGTGCTCTCCAATCCGCTATTCAGCTGGGCGAATGAGGCCGTCACCGGCACGCCGATGCTGCAGCAGTCGATTGCCTCTTCCGCCGCCCGTGAAGCCACCGCCATCGCCGTGGCCCCCGTTCCTCCAACGCCTGCCCTGCTGGGATGACGCTCACCGCCCCGGCGGAGCTCTCACGGCCCCGGGCCCATGAGCCTGTGGCCGTCCTTGATCGCGTGAGCAAGGTGTACGGCTCAGGCGACACCGAGGTGCGTGCCCTTGATGAACTCAGCCTCACGGTGATGGAGGGCGACTATCTCGCCGTGATGGGAGCTTCCGGTTCAGGCAAAAGCACGGCGATGAACATCATCGGCTGCCTTGATCGTCCCACGTTTGGCCATTACCGGCTCAGCGGATCGGCGGTGGAGGATCTCGACGACGACGAGCTGGCCGATCTTCGCAACCGCAAGCTGGGTTTCGTGTTCCAGCAGTTTCATCTGCTGGCCCACATGAGCGCAATCGACAACGTGATGTTGCCGATGATCTACGCCGGCATCCCCGCCGAGCAGCGCCGGAACCTGGGCATTGAAGCCCTTGAACGTGTCGGGCTCGGCCATCGCCTGCAGAACAAACCGAACCAACTCTCCGGCGGCCAGCAGCAGCGTGTGGCGATCGCGCGGGCGATCATCAACCGGCCGGCCCTGCTGCTGGCCGACGAACCGACAGGGGCACTGGATTCCCAGACCACTCAGGAGGTGCTGGAGATCTTTGATCAGCTGCATCAGGAGGGGATGACCGTGGTGATGGTCACCCACGAAGACGACGTGGCTGCGCGTGCCGATCGCATCGTGCACTTCCGTGATGGCCGCCTTGATGACGCCTTCCCTTAGCCAGGCCCGCTTGCGCTGGCGGTGGCCGGTGCGCTGGGCCGCTCGAGCGTTTCCAGCAACTGGCCCATCAGCAGGGCGATTGCGTCACTGCCGCCCAGCAGCTGACGGCCCGGGTCGAATTCTCCAGGCTCCACCGCCACCCAGCCGCCATTGGCAGGCTGGCGCAACTCGAAGTGAAGATGAGGGCCGGTGCTCAGCCCGGTGCTGCCGACCCGGCCGATCACTTCGCCCTGGGCCACCCACTCCCCTTCTTTGACGAACAGCTCGGAGAGGTGGCCGTAGAGGGTGCGGCGAAGGGGACGCTCATGCTCCACCTCCACCGCCAGGCCGTAGCCGCCGGCCAGGCCACTGCTCACCACTCGCCCGGCCAGGGCCGCCACCACTGGGGTGCCCTCCGGCGCCGCCAGATCCCGGCCCGCATGCATCAGCCAGCTACCGATCACCGGGTGCAGCCGCCAGCCGAATTCGCTAGTAGTGACAGCCGAGCCGATCAGCGGAAACAGCAGGCTGCGGTTGCCGTTGCCCAGGAGCGGCGCAGGCCTGGGGGTGATGCGGAACACGCTGGCAAGGCTGAAGTTGCCCCCCTGGCCGGCCAGCAGTGCCGACACGGGCACGGTGATCGGAGGCAGCGGCATGGATCCGGGCCCGCCGCTGGCATAGGTGCCATCGGGGAGCAGCCCGCCGGAGCCGGTGACAGAATCACTTCCAGGCCAGCTCACCACCACGCCGCGGCATTCGGAGGGGGAGAGGGCGCCCTCGCTGCAAGCCTGGCGATGGGCCGGCATGTTTTCAGGTCGCACCACGGCGCCGAGGCGTGCCCGCCGCCGTTCGGCCGGTGTCACCACTCCCTCACGCTCGAAGCGATCCAGCACCTGGTCAAAGGAGAGGGCTGGGGTCTGGGAACGCTGCAGGCTGGGTCGTAGCGGCTGGGGGAGGTGTCGCTGGAGCCTGCCTGGGGTACCAGGGGCGGGGCTGGCGGCGTGAGCGCCTGGGGCACCGCCGGCGGGGGTGCGGGAAGGGGCGCAGCAGGAGCTGTGGGCGCTGGTGCGATGGCGGCTGGGGCACCGGCCGCGGCATCGCGCAGCTCGGCGAGGGCGAGCGGCGCTCCGATCACAGAGGCCAGTCCGATCGCGAGCACGGGCAGATGACGAAGGCGGTTCACACCAGGTGGCAAAATGCGACTTCAGCTTAGGCAACCTGGGGCGACAGTTCTGCGAAGCGGCGGCGCAAGATAGTGGACTCCGCGCCACGTCGCAGTTCCAAGCCGCCGTCGCGGGCCAGCCCGGCCACCATCCAGGTCTCTCCCTGCCACAGCAAGGGTTGACCGCGGCCATGCAGTCGCCTGTCGGCTTCTTGCCACACCCGCTCCGGTTCAACGGCCGCCGCCACGGCCCAGTCAAGCGCCAGCAGCACCCGGGCCGCCAGGCGGATGGCATCGGCTCCCTGCCGTCGAGCCTGGCCGCTGAGCGCCAGCGCCTGGCCCACGTTGATCGCCCCAGCCGGTACAGGGTTCTCCCCGTTGAGGCCGATGCCCACCCGGGCCGCCTGGATGCGGCTTCCGCGCAGGCGCAGCCGTGGCAGCAGTCCCGCCACCTTGCAGTTGTGCAGCAGCAGATCGTTCGGCCATTTCAGCGTGGGCGCCAGCCCTAGCGCCTCCAGCTGCAGCGCCAGACCCACGGCCGCCGCCATGGCGAGGGAAGCCCCCTGAGGCGGCCACGGCAGCGCCGCACTCAACCAGACCCCACCGTGGGGCGAGACCCACGGGCGACCCTGCTGGCCATGGCCGAAGCGCTGCCGCTGCGCCAGCAGTGCCAGTGGCCCGGAGCCCCACCCTGCCTTTCGTTGATCGAGCAGCCGTTCCGTGCTCCCGCATACCGGCACCATCGCCAGCCTCCAGGGCAGAGGTGGCGCGAGGTACCCCTCCCGCAGCAGCAGCTCGCGTCGGGCAGCGGCGATGCGGCCGATCATGGGCCGGTGCGGCCAGCCAGCGACCACCTCACCCGGAGAAGGAACGCAGCCAGTTCCCGATTCGCACCGCGCCGGCCTCCAGCTCCGCCGCCGGATGCACCAGCGCCAGCCGCACCCACCCCTCGCCGCCGTCGCCGAAGCCGTTGCCCGGGGTGAGCGCCACACCGCTGCCCTTCAGCAGGGCCGCGCAGAAGGCTTCCGAGCCCATGGCGCGGGCCACGGGCGGCAGCTCCAGCCAGAGGTAGAGGGCCATGGAGGGCCGCTGCACCGGCCAGCCCTGGGCCTCGAGCGCCCCCATCATGCGGTCGCGGCGCTCCCGGTAGGTGGCACGCAGTTGCTGCGGCCACTGCGGCGCCTGCTCCAGGGCGGCGATCGCCCCGGCCTGCAAAGCCAGCGACTGGTTGAAGTCGACCACGCCTTTCACCTGGCGCAGGGCGGTGATCAAGGGGGCGGCACCGATCGCGAAGGCGAGCCGGAAGCCGCCCAGGCACCAGCTCTTGGAGAGCGAGAAGAATTCGATCCCGCACTGGCGCCAGTGAGGACTGCGCAGCAAGGCGGGCGCTTCGCCCTCTAAGGCCAGGTCCACGTAGGGGTTGTCGTGGGCGAACACGAAGCCGTGCTGCACGGCTCGTGCGGCCGCTTCCTCCAGCCAGGCCTGTTCGCCCGTGGTGGCGGTGGGGTTGTGCGGATAGCCAAGCACCATCAGCTTGAGCTGCTCCCACTGTGTGGAGGGCACCTGCTCGAACGGCGGCCGCCAGCCCTGCTCGGCCTGCAGGGGCAGCAGCAGGGAGCGCGCGCCTGCCAGCTCCAGGCCGCCGCGGTGGGAGGGGTAGAAGGGATCCAGCAGCAGGGCACGGTCGCCCGGGTCAAGCACAGCCAGGGGCAGGTGGGCGGTGCCTTCCTGCGAGCCCACCAGCAGCAGCACTTCGCTGTCGGGATCGACGGCCACATCGAAGCGGCGCCGGGCCCAGGCGGCAGCCGCCTCCCGGAACGGACGCGTGGAAGCGTGCAGGCAGTAAGAGGAGCTGCCCGGCTCGGTGAGTGCCGCCGCCATGGCCGCCAGCGCCTGCGGCGGCGGCGGCAGATCGGTGGAGCCGAGCGAGAGATCCAGCAGCGGCGCGGGGCTGCTGCTGGGATCGGCAGCGCTCAAGGCGCTGCAGTATTGCCGGTAG
Organism: Cyanobium sp. ULC065; assembly: GCF_977927515.1. Next base: position 1,182,268 of record NZ_OZ376393.1, read on the forward strand.
TCGGATTTGCGTTGATCGTTGCGGGCGAAGACTCCGCTGCCCAGGCGGGCGACCCGCTCAGAGATGGGCATCAAGGAAGGCGTTGAGCTGTGGACGGGCCATCGCCCCTTCATGGCGGGCCACTTCTTCGCCGCCCTTGAACAGGATCAAGGTGGGTAGCCCCTGGATCTTCAGGGCATCGCGCACGCTGGGGTTGCCATCGGCCTCCAGCTTGCCCACCTCCAGGCGCCCGGCGTAATCGCTGGCGGCCGCCTCCATCAGCGGCGCCATCAGGCGGCAGGGGCCACACCAACTGGCCCAGACGTCGACCAGTACCGCGCCGGGCCGCTCAAGCACGTCAGAGGCGAAGTTCGCGTCGGTGAACTGGGCAACGGCCACGGGAGGGAACGAGCAGGGATCGGGAGAGTCCAAGTCTAGGAATCCCCTGGCGGGGATCCTGCCGCACCGCCGGAGCTCAGAGCTTGTCGATTGAGCGCTTGAGCTCTTCGAGCTCGGCATCCACTTCCGCGGCCTTCACGGGTTCCAGCAGGGGGGTGGGACTGTCGGCGGCCAGAAGGGGGGTGGCGGCAGGGCCGCCTTCAAGCCGGTTCTTGAGAGCGGCCAGCTCGTCGTCCACCTCGCTGCCCTCCAGGGAGGCGAACTGGCTTTCCAGGTCGGCGCCGGCCAGCTCGGCCGCGGCCTGGCTGCGGGCCTCCTGCTGCAGCACCTTCTCCTCCATCTGCTCGAAGGCGGCCATGGCGGAGTTGGTGCCCAACCCGCTGACGGCGCTCTGCAACTGCTCCTGGGCCTGCGCCGCCTGGGAGCGGGCCTTGAGCATGTCTTTCTTGGTCTTGGCCTCGGCGATCTTGCCTTCCAGTGCCAGCAGACTCTTCTTCAGCGCGTCGACCTGGCCTGCCTGGCTGGAGAGCTGGTTGTTGAGCGCGGTGGCGGTGTCCTGATAGGTCTTGCGGCGGCTGAGCGCTTCGCGCGCCAGATCCTCCTCGCCTTTCTTGAGCGCCAGCTCGGCCCGCTCGTACCAGGTTTTGCTCTGGGCTTCCGCCTGCTGCGCCTGATTCTGGATGCGCTTCTGGCTGGCGATCGCGGTGGCCACGGCCGTGCGCAGCTTCACCAGGTCGGACTGCATGTCCGCGACCGACTGATCCAGGATCTTGCCCGGATCCTCCGCCTTGCTGACCAGATCGTTGAGGTTGGCCCGCAGCAGGCGGCTGAGCCGATCGAAGAAGCCCATGGATCATGGAGGGGGCACGTCCGAGGGTAGCGGTGGCGGGCGGCCCTGGCTCCGCCGGTTGCCCGCACCTAACCTGGCCCCATGGCGATCGCCCCCCGCGACCAGACCCGTCGCTTCGGCTCCCTGCAGGTGCTGGTGGCGCCGCAGCGGCGGCCTGCCACCGCGGTGGGCACCTGTCTCACCGCCCTCTCTGCCCAGTGGCGCCGCAACGGCAGCTTGGCGGCGCTGTGGCAGGCCTGGCCGAAGGTGGCGGGTGCTCAGCTGGCGCCCCATTGCCGCCCCCTGTCGCTGCAGGCCGGGGTGCTGTGGGTGGGGGCGAACCACCCGCAGTGGCTGCAGGCGCTCCGCTTCAACCGCCATCAGCTGCTGGGAGCGCTGCGGGGCGCGGGCTTCCAGATCCGTGATCTGCGCTTTCAGCACCACCACCCAGCCACCGCTGCCAGCGCTGGCAGCGAGAGTGAGGCAGAGGTCTGGGCTGCCCACCCCAGCCGCATCGATGTGCAAGGCCTCACCGATTGCCCCCGCTGCGGCGCACCCGCTCCAGCTGGTGAATTGAAGCGCTGGGGGCATTGCAGCTTCTGCGTGCGCCAGGCCGGAGCTCAATAGCGCTCCGGCCTTGGATCCCGCCAGCTAGGACGGCCTGCCCCCCTGTTCACCAGCGCCGCGGCGGCGCTCTCCAACCGCGCGCGGTCCACGCGCCAGAGGCGGTAGATGCCGGCGCGATCGAGCTCTTCCCCCTGAACGGCGCGCCAGTAGGGCAGCTGGCTCGTGTTGTGATCGATCACCACGAGCACGGTGGGGGCTTCCGCGCGGGTACTGGGCTGCTGCCCCTCGCGCTGCTCGTGGCGCAGGCGATCGCTGAGGTTCACCATGCCGTCGACGGAAACCCCCTCGTAGATCACCACTCGACCGGTGTAGTAGTGCAGCGAAGGCTTGAGTACCCCCACCATCGCCAGGCCCTCGCTGGGGCGGATCTCCCGCTGCACGCTGGCGGCCATTTCTCGCACCGGTCGCTGCCGCACGCCATCACCGAGTTGCCATAGCGGCAGCAGGGCGAAGAGATGGAATGCCACCAAGGGAAGCTGCAGCCCCAGCAGCCAGCCGGGCACCACTCGCCACAGGCAGAGCAGGCCTACCAGGGCCGCCAGGGTCCAGAACAGGGCTGCCCTCTCGACGAACCCGCTGGCAGTGAGCTCCGCCGTCAGGGTGGGCATCTCTGGATCCTTGATCAGGGGTATCCAGGTGTTGGACACCCAAAGCGCCACCGCCACCGTGGTGGTGAGCAGCACGGTGGTGGCCTGGGCGAGCAGGAACCAGCGGCCGGCCCCAGCGCCACGCCCTTCGCCGTCCCGCCTGCCGATTTCGCCGTCCTGGGCCGCCAGGGAGATCAGCAGGCCCGCCGCCGGGGTGGCAGGCAGCCAGTAGCTCGGCAGTTTTGTGGCTGCCATGGTGAAGAACACCAGCACAGCCAGCAACCACCAGGCGGCAAAGCTGCGCAAGGAGTGCTGGGGCGCCCTCGGGGTCCTGGCCAGGCCACGCTTCAGGCCGAGCAGCAGCAGCGGTGTGAATGGCAGGCTGGCGATCACCAGCACCGGCAGGAAAAACCACCAGGGCTGGAGATGGTCGTTCACCACCGAACTGAAGCGCTGCAGGTTGTGGTAGCCAAAGAAGCTGTCCCAGAAGGGCTGCCCCTCCACCACCAGCATCGCGGCATACCAGGGCATGGCCACCAGCGCTGTGATCACCAGGCCGCGCCCGGCCTTCAGCCGTGCCCAGAGGGCCGGCAGACTGCCCTGATGCCACCCGAAGCCGACGAGGGTGAGGCCGGCGAGCACCACAGCCACCGGCCCCTTGGCCAGCACCGCCAGGCCCAGCACCAGCCAGCCTGGCCACCAGGGGCGGCCGGGGTCGGCCCAGGCCTGCCACAGCAGCAGCAGGCTCACGGCCAGACAGCCGCTGAGCAGGGCATCGCTGACGCCGATGCGCCCCCACAGCAGCACCAACGGAGAAAGCGCAAAGGCCAGGGCCGCCACCACGGCGCTGCGGGCAGGCCGCCGGGGCAGCCGTTCTCCCCCCGGGCCCAGGCTGGGCTGGGGCCAGCGCAGCAGGGTGGCGCAGAGGGCCAGCATCACGCCGATGCTGGAGAGGGCTGACGGCAGGCCGGCGGCCCAGCTGCCGAGCGGGTCGAAGCGGGCGTGATCCGGCAGGGCGTACACCAGCCCCATCAGCCAATAGACCAACGGCGGCTTGTCGTAGCGGGGCAGTCCGTTCACCCGCGGGGTCAGCCAGTCGCCGGTCTCGGCCATCGCCCGGGCGGCGCCAGCAAAAAGCGGTGGCGTTTCGTCCACCAGCCCAGCCTCGCCGAGTTGCAGAACGAAGATCCCCAGCCCGAGCACTGCCGTGACAAGGAGCGCAAGCCGCCAGCCCTTGCCTCGACGAACCGCGGCCGGCGGGTTGGCAGGGGGCACGAGCACCGGAACGATCGTGGGAAACCTACGTCCCGGCGTCCGGCGTCCGGCCCGCCGTTTGACCTTGTAGTGAATGACCGGCGGGGGAGCCTGGCTCCAGACCGGCCAGCAGCCAGGCCTCCACGCGCCCTGCGAATGCCTCCCGCGAGGCATGGCGCTCCACCCAGTGCCTGCAGGCCAGCCGGTCGAGGCCTTCGGCGGCAAGCACGGCCGCCTGCATCGCCTCCAGGTCGTCGGGAGGAACGAGCAGGCCGTTGACACCGGGCACCACCAGCTCGCCGGGGCCGCCACGGCGGTAGGCCACCACAGGCACACCGCAGGCCATCGCCTCCACCACCACGTTGCCGAAGGCTTCGTTCCATTTCGGCGTGTTCAGGAACACGCGGCAGCCGCCGAGCTCCGCCTGCAGCTCCCCGGTGGGCAGAAAGCCGCGCCAGTGCACGGTGCCGGCCGGCACCGCCGCCTCCACCGCTTCCCGGTAGGCGGCGTCTTCCACCACCCCCCACACCAGCAAGCGCCGGCCCAGCCCGGCGGCCACCCGCGCCGCGTCGATCAACCCCTTCTCCGGAGCGATGCGTCCGGCCCATCCCAGGGGGGCTTCCGGGTCGGGCTCGGCGCGGAAGCGATATGCCGCCAGATCGAAACCGTTGCCCAGCACCAGCGGCGGGCCGGGCAGGTCGAAATCCGCCGCCTGGGAGCGCGTGTGGAAGGCCAGCCGCCCCGGGCAGCGCCGCGCCACATCGGCGATCACCGCATCCATCACCCGCGCCACCGAGCCCATGCTCACCAGATGGAACAGCGGCGTGGCGCAGTGGGGCGTGAGCCAGAGAGGCAGCCAGTCGTAGGCCAGGTTGAGCACCGCGTCGAAGCTGCCCTGCTCCTGCAGCACCCGGTCCCACAGGGCCGGCAGCAGGCCGTCGGCAGGGATCTGCACGGCACTGTCGTGGCTCTGGTGCTGCCAGCTGGGCTGGTCGTGGCCAGGGCAGGTCCAGAGCTGCACCGCCCCGCTGCCGGGGGGCAGCCGGGAACCTTCACCGGCTAGCACCGTGAGCCGGTGGCCGCGCCCGCCCAGTCCTGCCACCAGCGCCGCCAGGGTGAGCTCCACGCCCCCACCCCGGCCACTGCCGAGCGTGCCCACCGGCGTGCTCACCAGCAACAGCCGCAAACCCGTGCTCATGGGGCCGGCTCCGGTGTGGCGCTGGCGGGCACCCACAGTTGGCGGCGCCGGTTGATCAGCAGCACCGACACCATCGCCAGGGCGGCCCCCAGCCACTGCAGCGGGCGCAGGTGCTCATCCAGCAGCAGCAGACCGCAGAGCAGGGCGAACACCGGGGTGAGGAAGGTGAGGGCCGAAAAGCCGGTGAGATCGCCGCTGCTGGCGAACCAGAAAAACAGGCCGTAGGCCAGGGCGCTGCCCAGGAGGCTGGCGTAGGCCATCCAGCCCCATTCCTGCAGGGTCCAGGTCGGCCAGAAGGGCGGCAGCGCCGGATCGAGGGCGGGCCCCAGTGCAGCACCGATCAGCAGCGGCACCCCGCCGATCACCATGTGCCAGCCGGTGATGGCCACCGGATCGCTGCGCCGCATCGCAAAGCGGCAGAGCACCGTGCCCACCGCCATCGCCACGGCGGCGCCCAGCATCCAGAGCTCGCCGTGGCTCCAGGCCCGCGCCCCGAAGCTGATGGGACCCTCCAGCCACCAGTGCTGGAGCAGCGGCGCCGGCAAGCCCAGGCAGAGGATGCCGGCCAGCCCCAGCAACAGGCCGAGCCAGCCCACCGGGTTGATCGCTTCGCCGAACAGGGCACGGGCCAGCAGCGCCACCAGCAGCGGCTGCGAATCGATCAGCACAGAGCCCAGCCCGGCGCCGGTTCCCTCCAGCCCGCGCGCCAGCAGTCCCTGAAACAGTGTGCCGTCCACAAGCGCGAAGGCCAGCAGCCAGAGCCGGTCGGCGGGATCCACCCCGAGCGGGCGCCGCAGCGCTACGGCGGCCAGCAGCACGGCCACGCCGGCCGGCAGCAGACGCATCCAGGCCAGCGTGAGCGGCCCGCTGTGGGCGAGCAGCGGCTTCATCGCCGCCATCGCCGTTCCCCACAGCGCGAAGGGAAGCAGCATCGGCAGCCAACGGAAAACGGGAGTCATCGGAGCGGCCGCCAACAACCTTTTTAAGATCCAGCCACTACGTGCCGCAGCGCATGCCCTGGCCCTGGCGCCGAAAGTCCCGCAAAACCCTGGCCCGCGTCGTGATCGAGGGACCGATCGCCGGGGGCACGCGCGAGCGGGTGCTCAAGGCGTTGCGCCAGGTGGAGGAACGGGAATGCCCGGCCCTGCTGCTGCGCATCGACACCCCTGGTGGCACCGTCGGCGACAGCCAGGAGATCCACGCCGCCCTGCTCCGCCTGCGGGACAAGGGTTGCCGAGTGGTGGCCAGCTTCGGCAATATCTCCGCTTCCGGCGGGGTGTACGTGGGGGTGGCGGCGGAGCGCATTGTGTCCAATCCGGGCACGATCACTGGCTCGATCGGCGTGATCCTGCGGGGCAACAACCTTTCCCGCCTGCTTGAGAGGGTGGGCATCAGCTTCGAGACGGTCAAGAGCGGCCCCTACAAGGACATCCTTTCCCCCGACCGCGCCCTCACCACCGAGGAGCGCAGCCTGCTGCAGGGCTTGATTGATTCCAGCTACGACCAGTTCGTGGCGGCGGTCGCCACCGGTCGGTGCCTCAGTGAGGAAGTGGTGCGTGGCTTCGCCGATGGGCGGGTGTTCACGGGCGCTCAGGCCCTTGAGCTGGGCCTGGTGGATGAACTGGGCGACGAGGACACCGCCCGCCGGCTGGCGGCCCGGTTGGCAGGCCTCGATGAACAGGAGGTGCGTCCCACTACCTTCGGCAAGCCCGCGAAGCGGGTGCTGTCGTTCCTGCCAGGCCGCAACCTCTTCGCCGGCCTCCACCAGGCGCTCAGCCTGGAACTGGCCTGGAGCGGCCAGCCGCTCTGGCTCTGGCGGCCATGAACCAGCCACTTGCGCTGCGGGCGCTGCGGGCCGCAATCACAGTCGAGGCCAACACCAGCTCGGCCATCGCCGAGGCAGTGGCCGAGCTGCTCGACGCCCTGATTGCCCGCAATGGCCTGGAGGGCCCGCAGGTGCTCTCGGTCACCTTCTCGGTCACCCCCGACCTGAACGCCTGCTTCCCTGCGGCGATCGCCCGCCGCTATCCCGGCTGGGACGCGGTGGCTTTGCTGGACTGCCAGCAGATGGCGGTGACCGGCGACCTTCCTCGCTGCATCCGGCTGCTGGCCCACGCCTGGATGGAGGACTCCCGCCCTCCGGCCCATCCGTACCTGCGCGAGGCAGCCCGGTTGCGTCCGGACAGATCCGGTCATAACTGACAGCTCTGCCGCTGCACCCGCCTGGGCTGAACCGCCGGAACAGGGGAGGGAGAATGCACCCACAGCCTTTCGGCCCCCACCCCCGTCCCAATGACCCTTCCGTTGCTCGGCCCGCTCCGCTCCCGTCCGGCGCGTCCGGTGAGCCCGTTGCGGCGGCGATTCTCCCGGGCCGGCGCTGCGCTGGCTCTAGCCCTGGCCGGCACGGCCCTGGCGGCCACCATCGGCGATGTGCCCGCAGCCCGCTCCCAGGGCACGCCGGGCCTGCTGGAATTCCGCTGGGACAACAACCGGGATTACCGCAAGCTCTACTTCTTCATGACCGAGACGGCACGGCTGAAGCGCTCGGAGTATTACCTGATCCTGAGGCCCAAAGACCGCAACACGGCCATTCTCAAGCTCACCGTGGCCGTGCCTGCCACCTTCGACACCCAGATCAATCCCAAGGACCTCAAGCTCTGCGTGATGCATGAAGGCGGTGTGATGTCGCGCACCCGCTGCAAGGAGCAGATCCCCGCCACCATCGAGGTGAACGCCAATGGCAAGGCGATCGAGATCTTCCCTGACCGCCCCATCCCCGACGACATCACCATCGGGGTGTACATGAACCTGTTCAATCCCTTCAACACGGGCATGTATCAGTTCAACGCCCTGGCACAGGCGCCAGGGGATGTGCCATTTGCCGGCTACCTGGGCAGCTGGCTGATCCAGATCGACCCCACCAACAACTGAGCCCGGGCCCACGGGCACCTGCCTGATAAGTTGGCCAATCGACCACAAGCAAGACCCAGAGCGGCACCATGACGAAGCGCACCCTCGAAGGAACCAGCCGCAAACGCAAGCGCGTCTCCGGATTCCGGGTGCGCATGCGCTCCCACACCGGCCGCCGCGTGATCCGCACCCGCCGCCGCCGCGGCCGTGCCCGCCTGGCCGTCTGATCCGATTCCCTTTGCCAGGCCGTTCAGGCCCTTCTCCATGGCCTTGCCCGCCGCGCTGAGGCTGCGGAGCCGCCGGGCCTTCGACCGCCTCTACCGCAACGGCCGCAGGGTGCATGGATCGCTCCTGGTGTTGCGCGTCACTGAGGCGGACCCCGCCCTCCTGCGCACCGGTGGCCCACACCCGCCCAGCCGCTGGCGTTGTGCCGTGGTGGTGAGCAGCAAGGTCAGCAAGCTGGCGGTGCGGCGCAATCAGCTGCGGCGCCAGCTTCACACCTGGCTCCACCAGCGCTGTGCCGGCCCCCAGCCCTCCGGCCGTGCCCTCTGGCTGCTGCTCAGCCTCAAGCCGGGCAGCGCGGACGCGGACCCCGAGGCCTTGCTGGGAGAATGTGCGGAGCTGTTTCGCAAGGCAGGTCTGAGCCCATGAGCGGTACCCCGGCCGATGGTCTCCCCGTGATCCCCACCATTCCCGAACCCGTCTTTTATGAGGGTGGTCCGGCCAAGGGCGACCTGATCTTCAACCTCCTGCTCGGTCTCACCTTGATCGGCATCCCCTTCGCCGTGGGGGCCATCGTGCGTGCGCTGTGGCTGCGCTTCCGCATCACCAGCCGGCGCATCTCCGTGAGCGGTGGCTGGCTGGGCCGCGACCGCAGCCAGGTGGTGTACAGCCAGATCCGCGAGCTGCGCTCGGTGCCCCGCGGCTTCGGCGCCTGGGGCGACATGGTGCTGGTGCTCAACGATGGCGCCAAGCTTGAAATGCGCTCCGTGCCCCGCTTCCGCGAAACAGAGGCCTACATCCTTGAGCGCATGGCAGCCAAGACCAGCGCCGCGGCAGGAACGAAGGGATTCGGCGATGCCCAGCTGGCCACGGCCTGACGCCCCCCACTCCCTCCCGGTGCGCTCGCTCCGCCCCATTGGTCGGGCACACTGGGCCGATCAGATCCTTCCCCCCGTCCCCACCCCGCTGTGATCGGCTACATCTCCGACAACCTGCTGCTCCCCATCCTCGATTTCTTCTACGGATTGGTGCCGAGCTACGGGCTGGCCATCATCGCGCTCACCGTGGTGATCCGGCTGGCGCTCTTCCCGCTGAGCGCCGGCTCCATCCGCAGTGCCCGCCGCATGCGCATCGCCCAGCCGGTGATGCAGAAGCGTCAGGCGGAGATCAAATCGCGCTACGCCAGCAACCCCCAGAAGCAGCAGGAAGAGCTGGGCAAGTTGATGAAGGAGTTCGGCAGCCCGCTGGCTGGCTGCCTGCCGCTGGTGGTTCAGATGCCGATCCTGTTTGCCCTGTTCGCCACCCTGCGGGGGTCCCCCTTCGCCGATGTGCCCTACACCCTGAACCTCAAGGTGCTCCCCGCCGACCAGATCGCTGCGGTGGAAGCGAAGCCCTTCAACAGCGCCAGTCATTCGATCTTCATCACCGAAACCAGCCACGTGCCGGTGGTAGCCAGCCTTGAGCAAGGCACCAAGCTCGGCGTCGGCGACACGGCCCAGATCGAGCTGCACACCCGTGACGGCAAGCCGTTCACCTCCGTCCTCGCCGATGTGGAGAACGGTTCGGCCTTCCTTCCCACCTGGTTGGTCACCAAAGGCGATGGCGTGGTGGCGGTCAGCGACGACGGCAAGATCACGGCCATCGGCACCGGTGACGCCACGGTGGAGGCCAAGGTGCCCGGCCTGGCAGCCCGCAGCGGCTTCCTGTTCATCAAGGCGCTCGGTCAGGTGGGCTTCTACACCGATGGGGCGATCAACTGGGACATCGCCATCCTGGTGGGAGCTTTCGGCGCCAGCCTGTTCGTCTCCCAGATCCTTTCGGGCATGGGCATGCCGCCGAACCCGCAGCAGTCCACCGCCAACAAGATCACGCCCGTGATGATCACCGGCATGTTCCTGTTCTTCCCGTTGCCCGCCGGGGTCCTGCTTTACATGGTGGTGGCGAACATCTTCCAGGGCCTGCAGACCTTCCTGCTCACCCGCGAAGCCCTTCCGGACAACCTCCAGGAGATTCTTGATCAGCAGCTTGCTCAGCAGACCGTGTCGGTGGCCTCCAGCGGCGCCGCCTCCCTCGACCGGCTGCCGTTTGAGCCCAAGAGCAAGAAGTGACGCAGCGCTGCCCCTCCCACCCTCCGCAGGCGGTGCCGCTGCAGCCGATCCCCCTGCAGCAGCTGCGGCTGATGCCCCTGGGGTGTCACTGGGAGGTCGACCAGCATCTGCCGGCCCTCACCACCCTCACGCCGGTGCGGGGCACGATCACTGCCCTGCATGGCGGCAGCGTGCTGGAGGTGAGCGGTGCGGCCCACACGATCATCACCCTCTGCTGCGACCGCTGCCTGCGCCACTACAACCAGCCGATCGCCTTCAAGGAGCGTGAACCGCTCTGGATCGGCGAGGCTGAACCGAGCGAGCCAGATGACGACCCTCTCGATGGCCCCTGCGAGCGCCTCGATCCCCAGGGCAGTTTCGATCCCGCCCATTGGCTGTTCGAGCAGCTCAGCCTGCAATGGCCCCTGCGCAACCATTGCGGCCCCGACTGCCCCGGGCCTGCCAGCTGGGGCACCCACGACGCGGCCCCGAGCCCAGATCCCGCTTCCCAGGATGGTGCTGCGATCGACCCGCGCTGGGCGCGGTTGCGTGAGCTCCGCTGATCCGCTCCCATGCCCCACGTCGCCGCTCCCTTCCCGTTCAGCGCCCCTGAAGCCGGCCGATGACGGCTCCCTGGATCGACCAGCTGGATCTGCTGATCCGTTCGCGCACGCCGATCCTCTGGATCCGCAGCCCTGAAGAGGAGCGCATCCAGGCGCTGCTCACCACCGCGGCCGAGCGACTGGGCCAGCGGCTGCTGCTGCGCTGGGATTTCGTGCAGGGGCTGGAGGGCCTGCCTAACCGGCGGGGGGAGGCAGCCCGCAACCCGATGGCGGCGCTCGACAGCATCGAATCCCTGCCTCCGGATCAACCAGCGATCCTGCTGCTGCTGGATTTCAACCGCTACTGCGAGGACCCGGGCATCTCGCGCCGCCTGCGTAATCTGGCTACCAGCCTGCGCCGCCAGCCCCGCACCCTGGTGATCACGGCCCCCGACTGGCAGGTGCCGCGCGAACTGGAGGAGTGCATCACCGTGCTCGAGCTGCCCCTTCCCAGTCCCAGCGAGATCAGCCAGCTGCTCACCAACATCGGTCAGGCCAGCGGCCGGCCGCCGGAGCCTGCCCTGCTGGAGCAACTGGCCCACTGCTGCAGCGGCCTCACCGAGCAACGCATCCGTCAGGTGGCCGCCCGGGCCCTGGCCCGCCGGGGGCAGCTCGGTGAGGCCGATCTCAACGAAGTGCTGGAGGAGAAGCGGCAGGCGATCGCCCGTAGCGAGTTGCTGGAGTATTGCCCCACTGAAGCCACCCCCTCCGACATCGGCGGCCTCGATGCCCTCAAGCATTGGTTGAAGCAGCGCAAGCTGGCCTTCAGCGACGAGGCCGAGCGCTACGGCCTGCCGCTGCCCCGCGGCGTGCTGCTGGTCGGTCCACAGGGAACGGGCAAATCGCTCACCGCCAAGGCGATCGCCCACAGCTGGGCGATGCCGCTGCTGCGCCTGGATGTGGGACGCCTGTTCGCTGGCCTGGTGGGGGCCAGCGAGGCCCGAACCCGCGACATGATCCGCCGCGCCGAGGCCATGGCCCCCTGCGTGCTCTGGATCGACGAGATCGACAAGGGCTTCGGTGGCGACAGCCGCAGCGACGGCGGCACCAGCCAGCGGGTGCTGGCCAGCCTGCTCACCTGGATGGCGGAGAAAACCTCCGCCGTGTTCGTGGTGGCCACGGCCAACGGGGTGGACAGCCTGCCCCCCGAGCTGATGCGCAAAGGGCGCTTCGACGAGATCTTCCTGCTTGATCTGCCTGATGCGGCCGAGCGGTTGGCGATTCTCGATCTGCAGCTGCGCCGGCGGCGCCCCGACCACCGCATCCCCCTGGATGTGCTGGTGGATCGCACCGCTGGCTTCTCCGGCGCGGAACTGGAGCAGGTGGTGGTGGAGGCCATGCACCTGGCCTTCGGTGACCACCGGGAGTTCGGCGAACCCGATCTGATCGCCGCTGCCAGTGATCTGGTGCCGCTGTCGCGCACGGCGCGTGAACAGCTGGAGGCGCTCAAACACTGGGCCGAGAGTGGTCGAGCCCGCCCGGCCTCCAGATTGCGCGGCGTAACGAAAACAGACGCCGAGTAACGAACCCCGACGCCGGGTAACGAAACCAAGGGAATGGCGAAGTCTCCGCAATCTCCATCCCTACGGTGCCGTGCAGTTGTACAGAACACCGTGGATCGTCCCGCCGTTGCTACCCAGATCGCCGTGGCTTGTCTTGGTGCCGGTGTGGTGACCACCTTCGCCGTGGCCCAGGGTCAGAATCCCCTCACCGCCCTCGGCATCACCCTGTTTTCCGCTCTCGCCGCTGTGATGGTGGGCCAGGTTCTCTGAACCCACACAGGCCAGGGTTGACGGTCGTTGTGGCTGGTTAGGGTCGCCTGGATGATCCATCCAGTGCGGTTCGTTTGGTCATGGATGCTTCGAAGCCTTCGCTGAACGTTGAGGCCACGGCCCGCCACGTTCAGCCTTCGGTCTCTCACGCTGAGCCCTCGGTCACTCACCCCGAGTCCTCGGCCGCACCCGCCGGGTCTTCGGCTATTCACTCTGAGCCTGCAGCCACACAGGCGCTGTCTTCTGACGACCCCCTGGACCCTGCCGCCACGGCGTTGATCGTGGCGGTCTTTGATGCGAAGCCCTACGACAGGCTCCATCTTCCGGCAGCCACCGGGGCGGATGTGCAGCTTCGCTTTCTTGCCTTTCGCCTCACCGCGGATACTGCCGCCGCCGCTGAAGGGGCGCAGGCTGTCTGTGTCTTCGTCAACGATGTGGTCGACCGGGCCTGTATCCAGCAGCTGGTGGCCAGGGGCATCACGCTGGTGGCCCTGCGTTGCACCGGCTTCAACAACATCGATCTGGATTCAGCCAGGGAACTGGGGCTCACGGTGACCCATGTTCCGGCCTATTCCCCCTATGCGGTGGCTGAACATGCTGTGGCGTTGCTACTGAGCCTGAACCGCAAGGTGCACCGGGCTTATAACCGGGTGCGGGAGATGAATTTCTCGCTGCAGGGACTGGTGGGGAGCGATCTGCATCGCAAGACGGTGGGAATCGTGGGTACGGGCAAGATCGGCAAGATCGTGGCACGCATTCTTCACGGCTTCGGCATGGTGGTGGTGGCCTACGACCCCTATCCCGACCCCGCCTGGGCGGCGCGGGAGGGCATCACCTATCTCGACCCGATCACATTGGCCTCGATGAGTGATGTGATCTCCCTGCACGTTCCGCTCACGCCGGAAACCCATCACATCATTCGGCGCGAAACCATTGAGCGCATGAAGCCGGGCGTGATTCTCGTCAATGTCAGCCGTGGCGGCCTGATTGACACCTCCGCGCTGATCGAGGCACTCAAGTCGGGCCGGCTCGGTGGCGTGGCACTCGATGTCTATGAGGAAGAGGAGGGGGTGTTCTTCGAGGATCTCTCCAGCCATGTGCTTCAGGACGATCTGCTCGCCAGGCTGCTCACTTTCCCCAACGTGCTGATCACCGCCCACCAGGCCTTCCTCACCCATGAGGCGCTCGGTGATATCGCCCGCGTGACCGGTGCCAACCTGCGGGCACTGGCGGCGGCGCACCCCTTCCTGAAGGGTTCCGTGCTCACCTGACGACGGCATCGTTCTCCCCCATGGATCCACACACCCCTGCCCAGCTGCGGCAGCTCATGCCGGCGCTGGCGAACAAGAGCTACTTCAACTAGGCAAGCCGTATTTTGGAAGCCTGTCTCTGACAGCGATTTGACTGGGTTTCGAGGGGGCTTGGGCCACGCCTTGGGCCACATTCTTAGGCTACGAGGTTGGGCTTCGCTGCTGGTCTGACTCTTCAAGGCCGTCCAACGGAACCCATTGGCGATTGGTGGCCCCTGAGAGCTTCGATCAGGTGGCTTTGTCATTCGTGCCGTGGCGTTGGTGCCCACGCTTGGCCGCATCCGCTCCGCCCCGGTCATCGATTGCTTGGCCGCGGTCGAACCCACCCTCCACCCTGAGCTGGAGGCGGTGATGCGCCAGTGCCTGCAGCTGGCCTTGCCGGCGGAGGTGACTTCCCCGGCCTTTTCCTGGCCCTTCCTTGGTATGGTTTCAGTTAAATCAATACTGGGGACTCGCTTCGGCCAGAATCGGTCCGCCCAGGATGCCGGCCGCCGCCTTGAACAGACCTAAACCCCATCCGTGGCGCGCCCGTCTGGCCCTGGCGGCGGTTGTGTTGTTTACCAGCGCTGTCACGCCACTGCGGGCCAATACCTTTAGCGTCAACACTGATGGGCGTACCACTCACTTCAACCTGGGTGGTGGTCCCGTGGTTTGCTTGTGGATAGACGCAGACAACGTCCCACCAGGGGAGGTCGTGCCAACAATTTTTGGGCAGGGATTTATGAGGATGAAATGCACCTCCACCAACCCCATCACCGGCCAAGTGCGAGTGCAGAACTGCATAACTGATAGAGACCGCGACACAACCGAGTGCGTGGATGAGCCGAAGCCCTAAAGATCCGCCTGCCCTGAGGCGCGGATCGTGCAATCACTGAGGGGATAGCTCACTGATAGCAGCGCGTAGCCCTATTGATCTGATCGTCATCGAGGAAGCTCTGATCCGCCTGATTTACGCTGCTGGCCAGCACCTTGCCGGCACAGGCGCTGCAGGCGCCGGCGTGGCAGAAACAGGGCAGATCGACCCCCTTCTCGTCGGCGGAGTCAAGGATTTACTGATCATCGCCACAGGGGAAGCTGCGGCCGTCTTCGAGCGTGATCGTGTACGAAGCCATGGCGGGGCGATCGGGGCTGATCTCGTTCTAATCCTGTAAACGGACCAGGACGAAGATGACAGGGATTCCAGTACGGCGACCAGTCGGCTCAGCGTCGTTGGCAACCCGTGCATGCCTGCCGTCCGTTGCTATCGCAGCCTCAGGCTGATGGACCTGGAGAGACCCAGACCATACCCATGACCTCCCGCGAACCGGCCGCCAGTCCTCCATCTCTGCCCGACGCCGACTGTTACCGGCGTCGGCTGCAGGTGGTGCCCCAGGGTCCCCATGGGGTGAAGGGCTGGCCCATGCCTTTGGAGGTGCATACCCTGCTGGCGCTCCTGGCTGAAGACTGAGGAGTGCCAATCGACGTGGCTTCTCCAAAACCGGGGGCAGAATAGCTGACCCTCGCGGCGCTTGCCCCAGATGGTGCTGTTCCCTCTGCGTCTGGGACGCCTGAGCGCTCTGGCCTTGGCGGCGTGCCTTGCCGGTGTCGCCTGCCCCGGCGCCCGGGCCGCCGTTTCGGCCACCGTGCAGGAAATCCTCGATGGCAAGGAGCTCTACATCGACAGCAAACCGGCGCGGGTGAAGGATAAGGCAAATGCCCCCCAGCGGGTGAGCACGGGCAACAGCCGCGGTCAGCTGGCCTTCGAGAGTGGTGCGGCGGGTCGCCTCAACCGTTTCTCCCAGCTCAAGCTTGGCGCCGACTGCTTCCTGCTCGGCAAGGGGCAGATCCTGGTGTCCGGTAAGCAGAACGGCTGCATCAAGTCGTCACGCATGAGCGTGCGTGGCACCAATTACGTGATTGACGTTTCTGAAAGTGGCGAGGCCGAGCTCTCGGTGCTGGAGGGTTCAGTGGAGGTGACCCCCAGCCGTAATGGGCAGCCCACCGGCGCCGCCTCCACCGTGGTGGAGGCGGGCCAGAAGGTGCGCCTCTCGCCGCTTGGCGTGGTGCTGGCCCTGCTGAAGCTCTCCCCGGCCGACTACACCAGCGTGCTCACCGGCCCCCTGTTCCAGGGGTTCAAATCCCCCCTGCCTGGCTTCAGCTCCCTGGAGAGCTACATCCGCAGCAACGTGCCCGGGGTCTCGATCCCCGGGGTGTCCAGCATTCCTTCGGAGCCCCGCTTTGGGATGCCCCGTTACATAGGCCCTGGGGGGGAGGTTGTGTGGTAGCCCTGAGGCGCTGAGATGAAGCGCTCCCAGGTCATCGCCCTGATCTCCGGTGTCGTGGTGCTGGCTGTGGGGGGCCTGGCTACTCTGGCCCTCGCCCTGGCCTACAGGACCCATCTGCTGAGGCTTGTGAGCCCTGCCACTGCCAAGACACGACTGGCTTACCTCTCAGGACTCTTCAGTGTCCTTGCCGAAGCGAGAGGA
This sequence comes from Cyanobium sp. ULC065, assembly GCF_977927515.1. The sequence goes on from NZ_OZ376393.1 coordinate 1,198,509, forward strand.
GAAGAGTCCCATGCCTTCACGGGTGTGGCCAAGCGGATCAAGACAACCAGGACCGTCAAAGAGGTGGTGGAGGTGAGGACACCCTCCCATCCACCCTTGCTGCTGTTGTTCTTCACCGGTGCCCGGCTTGCGGAGATCGCTGGCCTGAGGGCGGTGGACCTTCAGGAGGACAGGATCTTGATCAGACCCAACAAGCTCCGGCCACTGAAGACGGCAGCTTCAACCAGAGAGATCCCCATCCACCCCAAGCTGGTTGAGGTGGTGGCAGACCTACGCAGGAAGGGGAGTGGCGGTGGTCATCTCTTCCAGGGCCTCTACAGCGAGCAGCATCAGCGATGGGGGGTGGGTCTACAAGATGTGTGCAAGAGGGAGTGTGGTGTCAGTCCCAAGGGCCTCAGAGATCGAGCTGCCACTGTGCTGAGGAGCCACGGTCTGAACGAGGCTGTCGCTGCTCGGCTGCTTGGTCACACGCCCTCTTGGATTACGGCCAGCTATGGCGGGGTGCCTTGGGAGAAGCTGGTGGAGGCGGTGGCCTTGCTGTAGTAGGGCTCGGCTTGCTTCCCAGAGAGCGTGCTGGCGGTAGAGCTGGAGGATCGGATCGAGATGCAGCTGATCGATCGGATCCAGCAGAACGAACGCCAGATGGTGCTTGGGTAGCCAGTCGATCGGCTGGAGATCGGCAGCGAGATCGAAAGTCATGACGCCTATCTGGGCCACTGGGTCGAGCTGCTTAAGGAGTCGCCCAAGGTTCTGTTTCAGGTGCTCAGCGAGGCCGGTGACTGCCAGGAAAGATGACGCCCCTGCTGCTGTTCAGGCAGCCATGGCAAACGTAGCTGGATTGGGGCCAAGTTCCGCTGGTGGTGGATTGATCCATACCACCTCCGGTTGACGCCAGCAGCGTGTGGATCGTGACCACCGGAGGGGATGCCTTTGGCGTGCCTGTTCGTAGACGACAGCCCGGTGACGGCAGATCTCCACAGCATCACCGTTGTAGCGCTGATGGGGCGTCACGAATTTGATACCGCTGAGGCGGTGCCGGTGGTTGTACCAGTCCACAAACGAAGTCACCCACCGGCAGGCGGCCTCCTTGCTGGTGTATGGCCGGCTGGGGTAGTCAGGCCGGTAGTTGGCCGTGCGGAAGAGGGTTTCGGAGTAGGGGTTGTCTTTTGATACCCGTGGCCTGGAGAAGGATCTGAGCACGCACAGCTCCTCCAGCCGGCTCGCCAGCGTTGCGGCACGCATTGCGTTGCCGTTGTCAGCGTGGAGAATCAGCGGTTGTTTGCGACCTTTACTGATCCGCTCTCTGAGGCAAGCCCTGCTCACCAGATCCGCTGCGATGGCTGGATCTTCGCGTTCGGCGACCTCCCACCACCACCTTGCGGCTCCAGATGTCGATCACCAGGTACAGGTACAGCCACACGCCGCGCACGGTGGTGGGGAGATAGGTGATGTCCCAGCTCCACACCTGACTCGGCCCCGCGGCCCGCAGGCGTGGAACCGGTCTGGGCTCCTGTGGTGGCCGGGCCCGGCCGCGGCGATGGGCTTGTCCGTTGGCGTGCAACCCCCTGTAGAAGCTGCGCTCCGAACCGAGATACAGGCCCCGGTCCGCCAGGAACGGTACGATCTGCCCCCGCGGCAGCGCGGCGAATTCGGGCTCGTTTCAGGTCAGCAGAATCCGCTGGCGTTCCTCTTCGCTGAGACGGTGAGCGGCGTGGCGGTGGCTGCCCTTGCGACGGTCCCCACCATCACCGGCACCAGCGAACCGCCGGCGCCAGCGCTGCAGTGTGGTGAGCCCGACGCCCAGAAGGACAGCCAGCTCATGGGCACTGGCGCCATCAACAATTCCTTCATCAAGGATCTGTAGGGCCTTCCGGCGGTCTCCCGGGCAGGTCAGTCGTCCCCGTCCTCTCCCCAGAAGGCCTGATCTTTGTTGAGGCGATCAGCAGCGCTGCCGCCTCAGCCAGAGCCTTCTCCTTTGCGCCTGAGCTCCTGCTACTCCTACGGAGAAACCTTCGGCAAGAGGCGTTTGATTTCTCGCTGGTCCTGGGCGCGGAGATTCTCGAGCTCCTTCTGCTCTTTCAAGGTGAGCACTGGCTTTTCGTTGGCATCCTGGGATGCTTGCCGCCAGCGCTCCACCTGCTCCGGGTACAGGCCCCGCTCGCGGCAGTAGGCGCTGAGTTCAGTGGTGTTGAGGCCTGCGGTTTCCAGCACCACCGTGAACTTGTCAGTGGCACTCCAACCGTCAGGGTCTTTCTCGGATGCTGGCACCACTTCTCCCTGCAACCACCAGGCCTTCTTCCAGATGTAGAGGGTGACCACGTGAATGCCCAGCTCTGCTGAGATCTGGGCCACGCTCTGCCGGTGAGGTGGACACATCCGTCTTCTCAAATCAGCCTTGACGGCCTCGCAGTAAGGACGCATTTATCGACCCCATCAAGCCCCCGGATGTACGGATGAAAGGGGGTGACATCTTTCCTGAAGCCAGGGGAGGGAGATGGGCGAGACGGAGATCAACGCTTTAGAAGCCGTTGAGGGTCTACGGCACCGCCGTCACGGAGGGTATGAGAAACAAGACAATGACAAGGCCTACACCTATGAGGATGTAGCCACGCATCGCCCTTTTGAGATCGTGCTTTCCCACCCTGCTTACGGCTTGAGCAAGAACAACTACACCAAGGCATGTGAGCTGAAAGCTGATGGCAACGACAACCAATGCCAAGGAGCTGAAGCGATGGATGCCCGATACAAGCCAGGCTAGCGCAGGGCTTTCTCCCGCAATAGCTGTTAGAAGAAGCCAGCCCCAAAAGGTAATTCCTCCTACATATTCTGCAATCCTCCCTTTCCGTTTGGCGGACCTTATATATTCCTCAAGTTCCAACTTCCGGTTGTCCATCGGCTTGCCGGTGAAAACGGCATCTATCAATAGCGGCGTTATCACTGTAGGCGTTGCTTGAAAGAAACTAATTTTAATTACGCATCTAGGTTCCTTGACTAAAGGGAATCCCAGCGACAGATTCAGATAAATCGCAGGCGGAAGGATAGGTAATCCAATACCACTTTGAGCGAAGTTTACGTGTCGGTCTCGTGCCTTCAAGGGTATGGTTGCAAGCGGCGCAGGCCCTTCTGCCATCTCGCGGACGAGCGCCGTTATCGACGCGGGGATGACGGCGACCGGCGGATCGGGATGGCACGATCTGCGCGAACAGCCATCATCACGTTGCGTCATCGCGCCGCCCCCGGGAGGGCCACAGGCCACGCCCGGGTGGAGATCAGGCTTCCGGCTCCGCTGCGGCGGCGGATGCGAGCGCGTCGCGCAGCTCTTTCTCGCGAGACTCGTCGAGCGTTGTGTGGAGCACCGTTCCGCCGTGCGGCTGGATCTCCGCGAGGACCTTGTCAGCGGTCATGTCCTGCACAAGAGCGAACAGTGCGGCATCACCGGGCTTGAGCGCGGCTCCGAGCTCCTTCATGAAATTGTCGTTGATACCTACGTCCGTGAGTGCGCCGCTGATCGCGCCGCCCGCGGCCCCCGCGACCACGCCGAGAAGCGGATTGAGGAAGAGCATGCCAATCAGCAATCCCCAGAAGCTGCCGCCAGCGGCGCCGGAAGCGGTCGTGTTGAAGAGCTGATTGAGCTTCAATTGTCCCTTCGGATCCCGGGTGGCGATGACGATGTCGCCGAGCTTGAGGAGGTAGCGCTTGGAGAGATCGAACAGGAGGCTGCGCACTTCCTCGGCCTTCTGCTCTGTCGGGTAAACGATTGCGATCAAAGTGGACATGGGTTTCTCCGCTTTCAGGATTGTCAACAGGAACGTGACATTAATCAGATCCTTGAGCGAACTCTAGCATAGAAAGTCTTGGTAATCTTTTTAGTGACACCACATTGTCGCACGGACAAGCAGCACATCAGATTGCATGGACGGTCTGCTCCGCTGCTTCCTTCCACGAATTGATCTTGTGGAGCATCGTCGCATGACTTACCATCGCGAACTCGATAATACTTATGCGAATGCTACCATCAGTTTCTAGTAGGATAGTACGCCAATTGATGACTGAACGGGCCTCCGAAGTGCGTCAGAAGGACGTTCTCCGTTGAGTGAATGGTAGGTACCCGGCAAACCGCCCTATCCAGAATCGCAGTCCGAAGGCAATTTGGGTGACGGTCGTCTGGCGGTGACAGCTTGCGCGAAGAAGCCGACGGGCTTGATACAGACGCTGGATGTTAAGATACTCGTGGGGCGAGAGGCCGTAGCTCCCATAAAACGCGGCTCTGAGAGTTCGTTCAGGCACCCCGGCTTGTCGAGCCAGTTCCGCGACGAGCAGCGAATGATCGGGACGGCTCATGGCCAGTTCCAACTTGGACTTCGTGAGGCGTCGCCAACGATCAAAGTGGCGACTTGACGAAGCCGACATAACGTTTGCCGGCACAATCCAGTTCAACTCACGAGAGAAGAAGTAGGCATCATGCTGGCGGTGGCTGGCGGTGGCTGTCACATTATGAGCATTGTCCAATCCCACCGGCCCTTGCGATGAGTAGAACCACTGCCGCGCCCGACGACATCAGGCTCGACGCCTTGCGCGAGGAATTCGAACAAGACGCCAGCTTCAACCAAGTGTTCGTTGTGCTCACGGTGGGGGCCACTCTGATCGCCACCCTGGGGCTGCTGGCCAACAGCCCGGGCGTGGTGATCGGGGCGATGGTGGTGGCGCCCTGGATCATGCCGCTCCAGGCGATGGCGTTCGAGATCCTGAGGGGGCGGCTGCCTATGTTTCTGCGGGCGCTGCGCACCCTGATGCTGGGCGTGGTGATCTGCGTGCTGCTGGCGATGGTGGTGGGCCGCCTGGTGTCGTTCCCCAGCTTCGGCAGCGAGGTGATGAACCGCACCAGCCCCAACCTGCTGGATCTGGGTGTGGCGCTGGTGGCAGGCGCAGTGGCGATGTTCGCCAAGCTCCGCAAGGACGCGATCTCGGCCCTGGCTGGCCTGGCGATCGCCGTGGCCCTGGTGCCGCCGATGTGTGTGGTGGGCATCCTGCTGGCTTCGTCGTTCTGGGCCCAGGCCTACGGGGCGTTGCTGCTGTTCGCCACCAACCTGCTCGGAATCATGGTGGGCGCGATGGCGGCACTGGGCGCTCTGGAGCGGGTGTATCGGCGGCGCTTATTTCGCAGCCGGCTGGGTCTCACCAGCGTGGCACTTACCGCCTTGCTGGTGATCCCCCTGGGCAGCAGTTTCTTCGCCCTGGTGAACCGATCCCAGCAGGAAACCAAGGCCCAGCAGCTAGAGGCCACCATCGAGCAGCGGCTGCGCAGCAGCACGATCACCCTTGGTGGCGATCCCGCCATTGATTTGGTGGGCATTTCCATCAACTGGCAGCAAAACCCGCCGCTGATCCGGGCCCGGGTGCGGGTGACGGATCCGGCTCTGCCCACGGCCACACAGGTGGCCGCCGTGCAGGAGTTCATCAACAAAAGCCAGGCACCCCTGCGCTTCCGTCTGGTGATGCAACGCACCGCGGTGGATCTGATCGGCCCGGAAACCGCGCCCAATCCCGCTGCTCTGGAGGTGCTGCCCCCACCCACGCTGCCGCCGCTGCCTCAGGCAGCTAGCAACGATGAGTAGGGACCGGCCCGCCAAAGTGACTCCAGGAGGCCCCAGACCATGATCACGGACACCGATCAGCCTGAGATCAATTCCAACGACAGGCCTGGGCTGCGGCGTGTGTGGTTTTTCCTCCGGGTGAGCCTGGTGCTGTTGGGCATCGCAGTTGCCAAGGTTCTGGTGCACCGAATTGGCTGGGAAGTGCTGGCCCCCAATCCCCTGTTCCCGGCGCTGGTGGCCTCCGAAGTGTTCCTGCTCGGCTTCCTGCTGAACGGGGTGCTGCTGGATTACAAGGAAGGCGAGAAGATTCCCGGTGAACTGGCCGCAGCTCTGGAGTGCCTCGCCACGGAAGCGAGAAGTGTGCGCCAGCTTCATCCGGAAGCTGAGGTGATCGGGGCTGTTGTGCTGCTGGCCAGCCTCAGTGAAGCTCTCCTGGCCTGGATGCAAGATGCAGGCCAGGTCACCACCTTGCTGAATCAGCTTGATGACCTGCAGCTTGCGATCGAGCGGCTGGGAATCTGGAACGCCGCCCCGCTACAGGCTCGCCTACTACTCGAAATGGCCAACATACGCCGAGTCGTGTACCGCGTCGAGGTGATTCGTGAAACCACTTTCGTACCTACTGTCTACGGATTGGCCTTCTTCGGAACTGGCCTCCTCACTGGAGGACTTCTCTTTTCCGAAATCAAGCCATTCGGCGAGTCTCTATTCTTTATTTGCGCAATTTCGTTCCTTCTCATCAAGCTACTGCTCCTGATCGCTGATCTCGACAACCCGTTTGCTGCAGCTCATCCAACGTCAGTGGAGAACGTATCGTTGATTCCTGTTTCTCTAGTCGTCCATCGGCTCAAGCGCCTGGTGGAGGCTGTCTGACCCTACGCTATGGTCTACCAAAGAACGCGGGCATTAGTGTGCCGAAACTCATTGCTCTTACCGATAGGAACAACAGCTATTAGAGGGCAGGTTGAGATGATCAGACAATGACAGAAAGAGTTTCAAAAGTGAAGATTCGTTTGGCTCGATTGGTGCTCTTGCTGATGGTCGCATTCATTATTCTCGGGGTGGCCATGCACGGGCTCTCTGTTTCGGTGTTAGAGCGGATCTGGCAGAACCTGCTCGACCGTCCCAGTGGGCCGATGGCCTTTCGCATTGTTCTGCAACCAGTTATGGCATCGATTGCTGCGCTGGCAGATGGCGTCAACGACGCAAAGACTGGGCGCAATCCCTACCTCTGGACGGTTCTGACCAACCCACTGAAACGCAGCAGTCGACTGCAAGATGGGCTGGTCTCTACAACGCGGATCATCTTCCTCGGCCTAGGTATGGATCTGATTTATCAATACCTTGTATTTGACACGTTTCATCCAGCCGAGGCTGTCATCATCGCCGGCTTGCTCTGCTTTCTGCCATACCTGCTGCTGCGTGGTCCGATCACGCGCATCGGCCGCTGGTGGCTCGACCGTAGATCTGCAGACAAATTCCGCTGACGTGCTGTGCTCTGGAAAATCACTGAGGATTAGAAACCGCAAGGGTGCAGCACGGCAGGTCAGGAAGGCCTCACCCCAAAGATCCAAAATCTACGGCTGGTGCCAATCAGTACCTGGGGATACAATTGAAGTCATCCTCAGCCGAGTTCGAAGTCGCGCCACCAAGGCCGAAAGCCACCGATCCGGTTGCTGTCATCCTTAACCTTTCGCGACTACAATTCCATCACAAAAGAGAAATTCCATGCCAGCCATACAACCGAACATCCTGATCCTCTGGGGCGACGATGTGGGCTGGTGGAACATCAGCTACAACAGTCGTGGCCAGATGGGCTACCGCACGCCCAACATCGACCGCGTCGGCAACGAGGGTGTGGCCTTCACTGACTATTACGGGCAACAGAGTTGCACGGCGGGCCGCGCCGCCTTCATCACCGGCCAGAACCCAATTCGCACCGGCCTCACCAAGGTAGGCATGCCCGGCGCACCCAATGGCCTTCAGCCGGAAGACCCAACCATTGCCGAGTTGCTCAAGCCCCTGGGCTACGCCACCGGCCAGTTCGGGAAAAACCACCTCGGCGACCTCGATGAGCATCTGCCCACGATGCACGGCTTCGATGAGTTTTTTGGCAACCTCTACCACTTGAACGCCGAGGAGGAGCCCGAAGACCCCGACTACCCGAAGAATCCTGCCTTCAAGGAGAAGTTCGGCCCGCGCGGTGTGTTGCACAGCAAGGCCGACGGCAAGGGCGGCCAGACCGTCACAGACACCGGGCCGCTCACTAAGAAGCGCATGGAGACCATCGATGACGAGGTGACCGAGCGCGCCCTGCGCTTCATGGACGATACGCACAAGACGGGCACTCCCTTCTTCCTCTGGTACAACACCACGGCGATGCACTTCCGCACGCACTGCGCCGAAAAGCACAAGGGCAAGAGCGGTGGTCAGGGCGACTACAACGACGTGATGGTCGCCCATGACGAGAACATTGGCCTCATGCTGGACAAGCTGGATGAGTTGGGCATTGCCGATGACACCATCGTCATGTACTCAACCGACAACGGCGTGCACTACAACACCTGGCCGGATGCCGGGATCACACCATTCCGCTCCGAGAAGAACACCAACTGGGAAGGAGGGTGGCGCGTGCCCTGCTTCGTGCGCTGGCCTGGACAGTTCAAGGCAGGCTCCGTGTTCAACGGCATCGTGACGCACCAGGACTGGCTGTCGACCTTCCTCGCCGCCGCCGGCGAGCCGGACATCAAAGAGAAGCTACTGAACGGACATCAGGCTGGCGAGAAAACCTTCAATGTCCATATCGACGGCTTCAACATGCTGCCTTACCTGAAGGGCGAGGTGAAGGAGAGTCCGCGCACTTCCTTCTTCTACATCAGCGACGACGGTGACATCCTGGCGATACGGATGCAGGACTGGAAAGCGGTACTGATGGAGCAACGTGCCAAAGAGCTGTCGTGCTGGATGGAGCCGTTCGTGAAGTTGCGGATCCCGAAAATCTTCCATCTGCGGCGTGACCCGTTCGAGCAGGCCGACGAGAATTCGAACACCTACAATGACTGGTTGATCTCACACGCCTACATCATGTACATGATGCAGGCCGTTGTCGCCGGCCAGATCGAGAACTTCGTGAAGTTCCCGCCGCGTCAGAAGCCCGCCTCGTTCAATCTGGATGCCGTGATGCGCGACTTGGAGTCAGCCGGCGGCGGCGCCAACCATTGACCTGCGCGACCCATCAACCGCAGCGATGATTCAAGAGACCCAGGTATCGGCGGATCAATGGCCTGGGTCTCTTCATCGGCTTTTGCTGCTAGCCCCGCAGCCTGAACATCCAGTCCAAGACATTCTTTGCGCGCTTTCCGTAGGGCGGCTGCAGGAACGCCTGGATGGAAGAAATGCGCCCTTGGCGAAAGATCGGCCGGAGCTTTGAGAAGGTCAGAAATCCTTCGTAGCCGTGGTAGTGGCCCATGCCGCTCGCGCCGACACCGCCGAACGGCAGGTCGTGCTGCCCCACCTGTACGATCGCTTCATTGATGCCGACGCTGCCCGAGAGAATCTCGGTGATGTAGCGCTGGGCCAGGCGTCCGTCGTTGGTGAACGGATAGAAGGCGAGCGGGCGGTCGTGGGCATTGACGTAGGCGATAACCTCTGCGGCATCGCGATACGGCTTGATCGGCAAGATCGGCCCGAAGATTTCCTCCTTCATGATTGTCATCTCGTCGTTCACCCCGAGAACGATGTGCGGAGCGAGTTTGTGGCGAGCTGCATCAAGCTGTTGATCCGGCGTCAGGTTGATGACGGTTGCTCCACGGGACTGTGCATCCTCAAGCGTCGCGAGCAGCCGGTCAAAGGCGGGCTGATCGATGATCGTTGTGTAATCAGGTCCGTTCAGGTCTGGGTAGTGCTCTGCGACCAGACGCTTCGCGTGGGAGACGAATGCGTCGATGCTCCCTTCGGGTAAGAAGAGATAATCGACATTGACGCACACCTGGCCAGCATTCATGCACTTGGCCCAGAGGATGCGCTGGGCGGCGGTCGCGAGGGGAAAGTCGGGGGCGACCACTGCCGGGGCCTTGCCACCGAGTTCAAGCGTCACCGGAGTGAGGTTCGCCGCAGCGGAGGCCATCACGGCGCGCCCGACGCCGCCCGAGCCGGTGAACAACATGTGGTCGAACGGAAGTGACGAGAATTCTGGGCCGCGTCCGAGATCTTCGAAGAAGGCAACTTTCTCGGTTGGCAGATAGTGCGGGAAGACCTCGATCAGGAGACGCGCCAGCTGGCCGGATCGATCCGACATCTTCACCATGGCGTGGTTGCCAGCGGCAAGGATGTCGACGAGCGGGCCGAACGAGAGCTGGATCGGGAAGTTCCAGGGAACGAGCACGCCCACCACCCCGAGAGGCTGGGGGACCACACGGTTGCTGGCACCGGGAAAGATGAGATGGTCGACCGAACGGCGCTGTGAATGCATCCACTTAGCGAGATGCCTTGTGGCGTCCCGGATGCCCTGACGCACCGGAAAGAGTTCGAGCAGGCGTGTCTCGGTCTCCGGCCTGTCGCCGAAGTCGGCCTTGATGGCCGCGATGATCGCTGCTTCGTTCTCCTGGAGAAAGCAATGCAGCGCTGCAAGATGTCCCTTGCGTCGCTGGAGATCTGGGTACGGATCGGCCCGTTGGGCAGCCTGCTGCCGCACGAGGATTTGGGCAAAGGTGAGGGGAGTGGCCTGCATGACTCAGTCCCCCCCCTTCGCGGCCAAGGCCCGGCCAGCTGCGCGTCGCACCACGGTCGCACAGTCGTTGGCCGACATGTATGTCGGCACTGGGTAAGTCCCGTGCGCCTCAGCCAACGCACGCTTGACGATCTCTGCGATGTCTGCCTCTGCGATCTGCTCGATTGTTGGAGGCAGGCCGAGGTCGGCGTTCAGCTGGCGGATCGCAACGATGAGACTGGCGGCGAGAGAGCGGGGGTCGTCGCCGTCGCGGCCGAGTCCGCAGGCACGAGCCAGTTCCGCCATCGGCGAGGCGGCGCCATCCAGGTAGAAGTCGAGCACGTAGGGAAGCAAGATCGCGTTGAGGTATCCGTGCGGGAGGTGGTAGAGCGGGCCAAGTTGGTGGGCGATGGCGTGGACGTAGCCAACGCTCGCCCTGGTGAAGGCGAGGCCAGCAAGGCAGGACGCCTTGGCAAGGCTCTGCCGCGCATGGATGTCGCGACCGTTCTGCCAAGCCTGTTGAAGATCGCGAAAGATCGCGCGCGCTGCCGCCGTGGACAGGGCTCTCGACGCTGGTGTGGAGAGTGTGGAGAGGTACGACTCGATCGCGTGCGTGAGCGCGTCCATACCCGTGGCTGCAGTCACCCGCGCAGGCAGGCCGACCATGAGGTTCGGATCGAGTGCGATCGCCGCCGGCACAAGCTGGTTGTCGACGATGGCGAATTTCCGCCCGGTCCCTGGATCAGAGACGACGGCAGCGACGGTCACCTCCGAACCGCTGCCGGCCGTGGTTGGAACGGCGAAAAACGGAATCACGGGAGGCCCCACCTTGAAATAGCCATCCAGTTCCTCCGGACGGCGGCCGCTCGCATGGCAAGCGATCATGGCCTTGGCGGCATCGATCGGAGAGCCACCACCGATGGCAAGCACCGCTGTCGCCCCCGAAGAGCGGAGCTGCTCGATTCCCACCATGACGATGCCGATGGTCGGATCCGGCTCGACCTCCGAGAACACCGTCACCGCGAGGCCAGACTCTTTCAGTGCGTTCACCACTGGGGCGACCACCTCAAGCTCGACGAGCACGCGATCGGTCACGACCAGAACGGAGCGAGCCCCGCAGTCGGCGATCAATCGGGCGAGCTCGAGCGACGAGCCCGGCCCCGTCAGCATGAACGGCGTCGGCGCAGGCAAAAGTCGTGCAACCACTCCGAGAGCGCGGACCCTGAGACGTGCCAGCAGATGTGTCATGTGATCAACTTATGTGCTTCATGACCGCTGTCATCAAGACAGAATAGAAGATAGCATTTGGATTTGGTAGATTTTTGATGATGCATTATGCAGCCATCAGTTTGTTTTAGCGTACACCACTGGTAATTTCTCGTAATCTAACATGCATTGCTCCAGACTGATGTTCGGACAGATTCGGATGAAGACGCCCCCATCATCCCAGGGAGAAATGGCACTTACCAGGCCCTTGATGCTGCTGATGGCTTTGGCGCTCACGCCTGCAGCGAATGCCAGCCCCATCCCGGCAAACCTGCGCCAGCCCCTGACCATCAACAGGGATTTAGTACCTGTGACCACAGCCCAGGCCGAACCGCAGAGCGACCCGGTGATCCCGCAGTCTATGGGCAAGGTCAGTGAGTCAGAAGCCACGGAAGACCTCGCCAAGGCCGCACAAAATCCAATCTCCAACTTGATCAGCCTGCCACTGCAGAACAACACTATTTTCGGCGTTGGTCCGCAGGGAGAGCGCACTCTGAATGTGCTCAACATTCAGCCCGTGATTCCGGTGCCTCTCAGCAAGAGTCTATTGCTGGTCACCCGTACCATCGTTCCCGTTATCAATCAACCCACGTCGCCCACTGGTCGCCAGAGCGAATTTGGCCTGGGTGACATCAATCCCCAATTCTTTTTCACTCCATTAACGAATAGCCGAATCACCTGGGGTGTGGGGCCAACCATTGTGCTGCCGACAGCGACACAAGATGTCCTTGGTCAGGGTAAGTGGAGCGCAGGACCAGCAGCGGTCGTGGTTGTAACCACCAAGCACATGGTCTTTGGTGCGGTGGGAAACAATGTCTGGTCCTTTGCTGGATCTCCAGATCGCAGAAATGTCAATCAGATGCTTGTTCAACCCTTCATCAATTACAATCTCTCCAATGGCTGGTATCTGGTGAGTTCTCCAATCATCACCGCCAACTGGGAAGCGGAATCGGGTGACGAGCCTCTAACGTTACCAATTGGTGGCGGATTTGGCCGGATTTTCGCGATCGGCGACCAGAAAGTGAACGCTTCCGTGCAGGCTTTCTGGAATCTGGTCAAACCGGATGGTGCTGGAAACTGGAGTTTAAGGGCACAGCTTCAGTTCCTTTTTCCGAGGTAAGATCAGATTTCGGACTATATGTTTACTAGTCCACACAAGTGCCCTATGCGAGCATGCTGACCGCCCAACAGCATTAGGCCCCTCGGCCTCCAGCGCCGAAGCGCGATAGCATGCAGACAACTTGATGACCAGCAGATTGAGAACTCTCTGGCCCATCTCAACTATTAGTCCCGGGAGAGAGTATTCGATCGACAGTAATGATTTTGATCGTGAACTGCACATTGAGCCACTCACTTTCTGCTCTTAATGATTGGTGGTGAGGCGTCAAGATGCTGCTGCCTCTCTTGGCAATTCTCAAACAATGTGGCGTCCTGTCTTCGGCAACACTGATTGCTTCGCTTTTGATTCAATCACCTGCAACGGCATTGTCGATTGATTCAGTTTCATTCCACTAAAACTTGGGAGCCATGTCAAACAAACTTTACCCTTCAGCAGGATGTCGACGCGGTAGGTCATTGCTTGGTTGCTTCTCCCTCAGTTTGGCAGGTTGGCCAGCTGGCCTTCCTCTCCGTTCCACTCCTCCGTCCAGACCTTAAAGGATTCCAGGGTTGCCCGGCCAAAGCTGGTGGTTAGGGCGACGTCGGCCGCATCCCTGCCTCTGGCGATCAGAATGCGCCCAATCCGTGGCTTGTTGTTGCGGGGATCGAAGGTGTGCCATTCACCACCCAGGTAGGCCTCGAACCAGGCGGCAAAGTCCATCTCCGCATAGGGCTGGGGTTCGCCAATGTCGCTGATGTAGCCCATGCAATAGCGTGCAGGAATGTTCATGCAGCGGCAGAGGGTGATGGCGAGATGGGCAAAGTCACGGCAAACGCCAACCTGATCCTGATACGCCTGATGGGCTGTTTTTGTCGGACTGGTTTGGCAATAGTTGAAGCTGATGTGATGATGCACGAAATCACAGATGGCCTGCACACGGCTCCAGCCCGGTGGCACGGCATCAAAGAGCTGCCAGGCCGTCTCCGACAACAGGTCGGTTTCGCAATAACGGCTGCCCAAAAGAAACACAAGCACCTCTTCCGGCAGGGCCTCCACGGGTTCCTGATCAAGCCAGGGCAGCACCGGGTCGGGAAGGCCATTGTCGGCCACCACGCCGTTGCCGCTGAGCGTGATCAGGCCGGCGGGCGCCAGGATCCGGCTGCAGCGGTTGCCGTAGGAGTCCCGGTAGGTCTGCACCGGAACCGCTGGGGTGATCTCCATGAGGTCCGGTTGGATCAGGTCCGAAGCGCGGCTGTCATTGATGCTCAGCGTCAGAATCATCGGCGTGGGCTTCGGGCACCGGTAGATCAGCTCGTAGCCCACGTGAATCTGCAAAGCCTGGGCCTCTTGGGGAATGGGTTGTCCGTCGCTTAAGTCTGAGGGGTCGACGGGAACACACGCGGAATCGTTGGTCTCAGCCTAGGAGCCTGTTGGTCTATGCGCAAAAGGCTTCAACATGTAAGAGGCCAGGCATCATCGTTGATGATGCCTGGCCGAGCTCCTGCTTCTGGTTCAGCCCATTCCGGCCTTGCCCTTGACGTCTTCTACAACATTCCGTCCTTTTGCCTCAGCTTGCTTCGCCTTGCCGGCGAGGCGATCTCCCTTGTTCCCAGTGACCTTGCCAATCGACTCCTGGGTCTTGCCTTCAATGTCCTTGGCGCCAGCCTTGACGCGGCCGGCGGTGGCGGCCAGCGGCAAGGCGAAGGCGCTGAGGGTGAAGGCCCCTGAGGCCTGGGCGGGAGCGCTGAAAGCCGGCGTGGCGATCAACACCAGCAGGCTGAAGGCCAAGCCAAGGCAAGTGGCGGCCAGCTGACGCAGAAAACGTGCTTGGTTAATCATGGTGAGGATGGCGAGGGGGTGAAAGAGATTTGGCGCAAGTGCAGGAAAGTCCGTGGCAACCAATGCTGATTGCCCAGGATTGTTCAATAATCAGGGGTTGCCGACAAATCAACTCCTATCACAATGATCTGATTGAACCATTGTGATTCAGATGCTTATTCACAGCGCGCTGCGCCGGCCGGTGAGGAATGAAACCAAAGCAAGCACGAGGAAGACAAGAAACAGGATCTGGGCGATGCCTGCAGCTGATCCGGCGATACCACTGAAACCGAGGACGGCAGCGACGATTGCAATGACAAAGAAGGTTATGGCATAGTTCAGCATGATGGACTCCTAGGCGGTGTTAACTAGCTGGGCGATCTCTTTTTAGTTGGTGGCGTCGCGCACTGAGTCTTTCAGGTCTTCCACGGCATGTTCACCGCTTGCTTGGGCTTGCTTGACCTTGCCTGCTACCTGATCCTTCTTGTTACCGGTGATGTTGCCAGTGGCCTCCTGAACTTTGCCTTCGATGTTCTTGGCGGTGGCTTTCATGTCTTTTCCCATACCCATGACTGACTCCTTTGTGGATGTTCACATCCATGTGATATGGATGTGTTCTTTAAGTCTGCTCACGAACACGAGCGATGATTCGCCAATGATCTTTCGTCTTCCTTTAGTTCTCCTGCATTATATCTGCAGCATCGCTGACAGTCCTCAGCCATCTTCTGGTCCGGGCGAATTGATGCGCATCATCAGCAGATCTGCTTCATTTCTGTGGATCCATGCAGGGCACTCCCCGAAACCAGCCATTGCGCCTTCGCTCCCCATGAAGGAAGGATTGGGAGCAGCTAGGAGGATGTTGCTCATTGATCGCGCTACGCCTTCTCCACAGACGGCCACGCACCTGCCCAAAAGTTAGGAGTTTGTTGCCCGTAGACCGCGGCCAGCCTCTCCACAGACGCCCCTGTAACCGCCCAGATCTGAGTTGCTGCAATCGATCTGGGCGAGAGAATGGGGTATGCCCAAGACCTTCCGCCCCTGGCAGCCTGGGCAGACCACCCTGCTGCCGCCATCAGCAAGTGACTGGCTCTCAGAAGACCATCAGGTGTGTTTCCTGCTGGATCTGGTGGATGAGCTGGATCTCTCCGCGATCATGATCCCTGCTCATGCCAAGGATCCCCGCGGGGAGAGGGGCTTTGACCCGCGGATGATGACGCTGCTGTTGCTCGATGCGTACTGCGTGGGCATCGTCTCCTCCCGCAGGATCGAGCGAGGCTGCTACGAGGACCTGGCCTTCCGGGTGCTGACGGCCAACCAGCAGCCAGACCACAGCCGCATCAGTGAGTTCCGGCGTCGCAACCTTGACGCGCTCAAGGGTCTGTTCGTTCGGATCCTGCGGCTCTGTCAGAAAGCCGGGATGGTGAGCCTGAGCCATGTGGCGCTGGATGGCACCAAGGTTCAGGCCAATGCCTCGAAACAAAAGGCCATTAGCCATGAGCGGATGCTCAGGGCGGAAAGGGAGCTCCAGCAGGAGATCAACGCCTTGATGCGCAAGGCCGAAATCCTGGATGCCCAGGAGGATCGTCGCTACGGCAAGGGGAATCGTGGCAGTGATCTGCCTGATTAACTTCGGCGGCGCCAGGACCGTCTGGCTCGCATCCGTCAGGCCCGTAAGGAGATGGAGGCAGAAACCGCTGCGGCTACAGCGCGTCAGCGGCAACATGACGCTGAGGAGGCCAGGGGCAACGCAACTGCCGCCCGCGAATCGGATGCACCAGCGGCTAAGCAGGCCGAGCTGAACAAGAAGACTGAGACTGCAGAGGCCAAGGCCAAAGCTGCAAGGGCGAAGGCGATCGAGGCTGCCGAGAGCGCCGGTGTGGAACCACCGGACCTGGAGCCTCTGGCTGTGGAGGCGATGCCCAGGCGTGGCCTGGCCAGGAAGGCCGATGGCACCCCCACCAGGAAGACCCAGCGCAACTTCACCGATCCCGACAGCCATCTGATGCAGTCAGGCGGGTCGCATCTGCAGGGCTACAACTGTCAGGTGGCGGTGGACAGCGACCATCAGGTGATCGTGGCGGTGGGCGTGAGCAACCAGCCGCCGGATGTCGAGCACCTGGAACCCCTGCTGCAGCGCATCGGCGCCAGCGCCGGAGGCGTGCCCACGGTGATGACGATGGATGCGGGCTACTGGAGCGAGGACAACGTCAAGGTCTGCGCCGATCAGGGCATCGACGCCTATATCGCCACCGGCCGACTTCCTCACGGCCAGCCTCCACCGCCGAAACGCGGGCCGCTCCCCAGGGATGCCGATGCCAGAACCCGCATGGTCCGCAAGCTGAGAAGCAAGAAGGGAGCAGCGATCTACGCCCGACGCAAGGCCATCGTGGAGCCGGTGAATGGCTAGATCAAGGAAGGCCGAGGCCAGCGGCGGTTCCTGTTGCGGGGCCTGGAGAAGGTTGACGGTGAATGGCACCTGATCGCCGCTATGCACAACCTGCTCAAGCTGTTCCGGTTCACGCGTTTACAGCAGCAAGAGCTGGTGAAAGCGACGGGCTTAGAGACAGAAGCCCTGGCCAGGGCTGCATCAGCTCCACATCGATGGGGCTCAATGCAGGAAGCCAAAGTCCGTAGCCGCCAGGATCAGCCAGCACGAAATTCGCTGCGATCGCTGGCCTGCTGCTGTATGAGCAACAAACTCCTAGCAGCGGCCCCAACCATCCAATCGAGAGGACTGCGAATAGGGCCGCCAGCGGTCGCGGGTCCAGACGATCCAAGGCAGCGTGGGTTTGGCACGGTCCCCTCAGACTCGCTCCCCCCGAAACCCCTCAGCAAGGAGTCAGGGCACGCAGATTGGAAGCAGTCCAACCGCATCCACAGGCGCCGCTGATGTGTGGCCGCTACTCGCTAACCAGCACGATCGATCAGTTGCTGCCAAGGCTCAAGGGTCCGCTGCCGGAGGGTTTCCTCGAGCAGTACCAGCCCCGGCAGCAGGTGCGGCCTGGCGAACCGCTGCTGATCCAGCGGCAGCAGCAGGGCCGGCTGGAGGTGGGCTACGCGCAGTGGGGCCTCGTGCCGAACTGGCTGAAGGACACCCGCGGCAAGAGTCGGCCAATCAATGCCCGCAGCGAGACGGTGAGCCAGAAGCCATTCTTTCGTGGTCCCTGGCGCCATCACCGCTGCCTGCTGCCGGCCGATGGCTTCTACGAATGGCGGCCGCCGCTGGAAGGGGAAGGCCATGGCCCAAAAGGGAAGAAGCAGCCCTACTGGATCCGCCGCCAGGACGGCGCCCCGTTCTGGTTGGGCGGCCTGTGGGACCACTGGATCGGACCTGATGGCAGCGAACTCCAGACCTGCTGCCTCCTCACCACCACCCCCAACGCCCTGCTGCGTCCGATCCACGACCGCATGCCGGTGGTGATCATTGATGGGTTGGAAGAGGCCTGGTTGCTGCCGGAAGCAGCAGCCGAGCTGCGGACGCTGGAGGGGCTGATGGCCACGTGGGATCCCGCCGGTTGGGAGGCGATTCCAGCCGACAGGTTGTGATCTACAAAATCGATCTGGTCATCGATTGGTGAATAGGAGCCCAACCCTGAGGTGCTCAATCCCCAAGCTTCTTGTCTAGCTGTGATTTCCCACCATGTTGTTCATGCCTCCAACTTGAGCCAGCCGCTGCTGAGGGGTGAGACCACCCAGTGCCTTCTGGCTATTGCAGCTGTTTTGGATCCGCATCACGGCCGACCGAACATTCCGCCATTCAAGCGGCCAGAAAACCGATCACAGGTCACAATTGGAACTGGATTTTTCCTGGCGCGGCATGCTTCATCTCGATCTCCCCACCCGCGACGATCTCGCTGCGCTGGCCAGGCGCCGCAACGATCCCAGCGTGTCGATCGTGCTGCCCACCACACCGATCACCCCGGACACTGACGTCGACCGGCTTGAGTTCCGCGCCCTGGCCCGTGAGGCGATCGTCCAGCTGGAAGCCGCGGGCACCGATCGGGCCGCATTGGAAGCCCTGAGCGAATCCTTCGATGATTTGATCGATGACGACGAGTTCTGGCGCTTCCAGGCCCACGCTCTGGTGGTCTACGCCACGCCGGAGAATCTGATCAGCTACCGCCTACCGACCACCGTCGAACCGCTGGTGGCGGTCTCTGACCGGTTCCACCTCAAACCCCTTCTCCGCGCAACCACCTTCGGCAACACCTGCTACGTGCTGGCGCTGGCGGAAGGCGGGGTCCGGCTGATCGAAGTTTCCGCCGATCTGCCGGCCGCGAACGTGCGGCTGGCAAATCTGCCCATTGATGCAGCCTCGGCGGCAGGTAAGGCCAGCATTAACGACCGTTCCCCCAGCGGCCGGCTCACGGGCTCGGAAGGCAAGAAGGTGCGGCTTCGCCAGTACGCCCGCCTGGTGGATCAGGCGCTCCGGGAGCGTTTGGCCGGCCAGATGATCCCGCTGGTGCTTGCCGCTGTCGACAGCCTCGGGGCGATCTACCGCTCAGTGAACACATATCCCCATCTTGCGCCTGTTGGCATCGAGGGCAGCCCGGAGCGCCTTTCCGATGCGGAGCTCGCCCAGGCCTCCCGCGACGTTCTCGACGAGCTGAACCGCCAGCGGATCGCCGACTGGCGGGATCGGTTCGCTGTGCGCAGCAACGAGGGTCGTGCCAGCAGCGATGTGGCTCAAGTCGCCCGAGCCGCGACGTTCGAAGCGGTCCAGAGCCTGATGGTGGACATGGACCGGGTGATGAACGGGCGGATCGACGAGACCGACGGCCGCATTGACGAGGCGGAGACCGCCGGCGCAGAAAGCTACGGCGTGTACGACGAGATCGCCCGGCGGGTGCTGCTCTCGGGGGGTGAGGTGCTGGCGGTTCGGCAGGAGGATCTGCCCGAAGACGCCAGCGTCGCCGCGATCCTGCGTTACGCCCTCTGAGCCACTGGCCATGCCCTGCCAGGTCGGTGGAATGGCAGCGAGTTCCGATGTCTGACCCAGCGGTTCACCACCACCCTCTCTCCCTCACACCCATTTATCAGCGGGAACAACTTGATGGCACTACATAACTAGGCCCGCTGGGAGAAGTTCAAGGGTGAACCCCAGCAGGTGACAGGCATCTGGGGCCTATATCGCTCGATCGCCGAGATGGAAGGCAGGGGCGACATCCTCGATGAGCAGGCGAGCTGGGCGCTCAAGTTCAGGGAGAAGCCTGCGGGACAGCCGCCGTCGGCGAGGGGCAATCCGGTGGCGCAGCCGTTCTTCGATCAGTCCAACGATGGGCCCGAGGGCTGGCGCCATTGCCAGAGCTCCAGCATCGCCATGAACCTCGCCTTCTTGAAGGTCCCCGTCATCCGTGATGACCTCGACCAATTGCGCATGGTGGAGAAGTACGGCGACACCACCAGCCAGGCGGCACACGGCAAGGCCCAGGCGGAGTTGAAAGCACCGGGGCGGTTCATCATCAACTGCACGGTGGAGCGGATCTGGATGCCATGGTTCTCCCCTACCCTGCCTTGGGCCCTTGCAGCCCTGCTGATTCGAATGCATTGATCTACCGACTGCTGCTGTGGCTGACAACAAGCTGGCTGGCTGGTGGATTGGCGGCCGAACCGCTCAGGGCCCAGGAATCTGAGGACTTCACGCCCACCACCATCATTCATGCCCAGGTGAATGCGGTGATGGGAGCCCTTAACTATGGCGGCAGCGCCGTTGATGGGGATTCCAACAAGGCCGTTGGCTTCCCTCTCCTCAACGCTCTCAGCGTTAACTACGACGCTCGGCTCACGATCGACACGAGTTTCACGGGCCAGGACCTGTTCCGGATCCGCCTGCGCAGTGGCGACTTCGGCCCCTCCGGCTTCTTCTCCAACCCACCCACCCCCCTGACGCGGCTGGATGTCGCCTTCCAGGAACCGGCCTGCAACGCCGGGGAGGAGGGGTGCTCAGGCCGACTGGTGAGCATCAACAGGGCGTACCTGCAACTGCCGCTCAGCCCCGAGATCCGCGTCAGCTTCGGTCCCCGGATCATGCAGCTCGACATGCTCCCCGTCTGGCCGAGCGTCTACACCCCATCCCCCATCCTGGATCTGTTCCAGTACTCCGGATCGCCGGGCACCTACAGCAAACGGCTCGGTGGCGGCTTCGGGGTCTGGTGGCAACCCAGGGGCGGGCTGCAGGGGCTGAGCCTCGGCTACGCCTACGTGGCCGGCCGGGCCGGAGGCTCGGAGCAGGGAGGCGGCCTCTTCTCCGGGTCCTCCTCCCAGACCAGCACCCTCCAGCTGGCCCTGAGCCGTCCCCAGTGGAACATCACCGGGGCCTACAGCTTGAGCGGCCCCCAGGTGAGGCTCAGGGGCACCCCCCTGGCCAGCCAGCTGGCGGCCGGCGCCAGTAACGGCAACCTCGGATCCTGGTCGCTGGCGGGGTACTGGCAGCCCAGCACCTCCGGCTGGCTCCCCTCGATCAGCGCCGGCTGGGGCCAGGACACTTTCCGTTTCGGCACCCCTGCGGTGGCGGGCGTCTCGGGAGTGCGCAGCCGCTCCTGGTACACCGGCCTGGTCTGGAGCGATGTGCTGGGGGTGGGCAACAGCCTGGGGTGGGCCATCGGCTCCCCCGCGCACGTGGTCGCGATCCAGACGCCAAGCCAGGCCGGCCTCGACGACAGGGGGCTGGCCTTCGAGCTCTTCTACCGAATCCAGCTCAGTGATGAGCTCTCAGTGACGCCGGCGATCTTCTGGCTGAGCCGGCCGCGTGGGGCCCTCACTGGAAGCTCGGAAGGGGCCAGTCTGGAGGTGTGGGCCGGACTGATCCGGACGACGCTTCGCTTCTGATCCTTTCGCCCCTGGGGGGCAACCGGATCAACCGAACCAGTTCAGGAAGCGCTGGATTACCACGGCATTGCTGATGTCCACGAAGAAGCCCGACACCAGGGGCACCACGATGAAGGCCCGGTTGGCGGCACCGTACTTCTGGGCCACAGCGGACATGTTAGCCATCGCCGTGGGGGTGGCCCCCAGGGAGATCCCCCCGAAGCCAGCGCAGATCACGGCGGCCTCGTAATCGCGGCCCATCAGCTTGAACACCACGAACAAGGCGAACAGGAAGGACACCACGAACTGGGCGGCGAGGATGGCCAGGATGGGACCCGCGAGCGAAGCGATCGTCCAGAGCTGGAGGCTCATCAGGGACATCGTCAGGAAGATGCCCAGGGCAATGTCGGAAACGATCGCCAGGGATGAGCTGCCGGCGGGCCACTGGAGGCGACCCAGACGCGGAACCGTGTTGGTGAGCAGGATCGCGGCGAACATACAGCAAACAAACAGGGGCAGGTTGCTGCCGGCCGCCTTGAGACCTTCATGCAGCAATTCCCCCAAACCCAGGCTCATGTTCAGCCAGAAAAGGGTTCGCAGCAGGCTGAAATAGGTCACGGCCTCCCGTTCAGCTACCGCTTCGCTGCTCTGCGCTAAACCCGCAGCCTGGGCGGGTTTCAGCTTGTGACGGCGAATGAGGATCCGCGCGATCGGCCCGC
Source organism: Cyanobium sp. ULC065 (assembly GCF_977927515.1). The sequence goes on from NZ_OZ376393.1 coordinate 1,220,520, forward strand.
CCATCAGGGAGGCCAGCACCAACCCGAAGGTGGCACAGGCAATGCCGATCTCCAATGCATTGCTGATGCCATGGGCTTCAGCGAAGCGAGGAGCCCAGGCGATGGCCGTGCCGTGGCCACCGAGCAAGGAAACCGACCCCCCCAGCAGCCCGATCAGTGGATTCAATCCCAGCACCGTGGCCATGCCTATCCCGGTGAGGTTCTGCAGGATCATGTAGCCCACGGTGGTCGCTACGAGGATGAGTAGGGGCCATCCACCCGAGCGCAAGGTCTTGATGTCGGCGTTGAGGCCGATCGCCGCAAAGAAATAGAGCAGCAAGAAATCGCGGGAGAGCAGATTGAAGCTGATCTCAACGCCCGCTATGGCATGGATTAGGGCCACCAGAATGCAGACCAGCAAGCCACTGGTGACGGGTTCTGGAATATTGAACTCACGTAGAACAGTGATTCTTCTATTCAGCCATCGACCGATCGCCAACACCACGATGGCGATGTTGAAGGTGGCGAAGCTCTCAAAGTGCATGGGAGATCAGGATCAGGGCAAAAGAATGATCAGGCAGGCTGTATACCATCATTCACAGCTCTGGACCGTGATAGGGTAGCTGAAGCCAAGAGCTGCCGGCCTGCTGCCGGAGCCGAATCGCAAGTTCATCAGATTCGTACGTTTACCAAAAACGGCCTGGAAAGACCCAAACTTCCGGCCGACGCCGGGTTCAAAGGTGGGCGTTTCATTGATGACCTGCAGACTGCTTCTATCGGTTCAACGCATGAAGCCAGAGATCGGGTAGGTGGCCATTCGCTCGAAGCCGAAGTGAAGAAGAATTGGTAGCGGCGAAACGGCAGCTCAACAATGAAATCGGTGTTCCAGTTCGTGCTGCCGAGGGCCCGATCCGGCCCGATCCGTTTCGAGACGACGGTATCGCCACTACCACCGAGCGGAATTAGGAAGCAGCAGCCGGCCTGCGCACTGAAGACGCTTGACGCCGCCGTTGCGACGACAGTCAGCAGGATCGGTGTGATTGTACGAATGGCAGCCATGGGCGGAGCAGCAGGGGCCAGGAAGGTGTAGCTCAGGAGCTCCAATGCACCAAGAAAGACGGCTGCAATCGCCTATCCCCTGGGCAGGTACCGGCACAGCGCGGTGACTGGAATGTTGAGCAGCTCGGCCGGAAGGGCAGCGGCCGTGAAAATTGCGATCGTGCCGGAGTAGAAATTGAAGATCACCAGGGTGATCCCGATAGAGGCCACAAGGAGCAAATAATGAACCAGGTTTCTGATGCTGACCATTGGCTGCAGTTCGCCCCGTTCATCATGGTGCAGACGTTTGCGCTTAGGCTTGCTTGGCCCGTTCCCAGGGAAAGTGGGGTAGCCGATAGAGAGCCTCCCTCTGGGCATCGCACCAGGTCTCGATCATCTCCGAAAGTTCTGGTGCGTCGGCGTCCAGCTTCATCTGGTGGGAAATCGCCAAGCTGCCGGCGGGGATCATCACCAGTTCGTACGGTGGACCGACGGTGAGATTGGAGCGCTGGGTGAGCACTTCCGAGACCAGGCAGAGCCGGGCGGCATCATCTAGGGAGAGGTTGGTATTCCCCACATTATCGAGCGGCGGTTTGCCGTATTTGCTCTCACCGATCTGCAGAAATGGCGTTTCGCGTGTCGCCCTAATGGCATTGCCCTGCGAGTAGATGAGATAGAGCCCATGGGGCTCGCTGCCGATCTGTCCACCGAGGATGAAGGAAGCTCCGCCGCTCGCCCCAGCCTCCCGCAGGGCCGCTTCGTTTTCTTTCTGAACGGCCACGCTAACGCGGCCGACATAAGCTGCCGCTTCGAAAAGATAATCGCAGTGGCGCAGATCCTTGCCTGCTCCTTCCTTAAGATCAGCAGGCCGGTCGAGATCGCGGCTGATCCAACTGATCACGGCCTGGGTTGTGGCCAGGCTTCCCGCAGCGAGCAACACGAACAGCCGATCAGGGCTTGGCTGGAAGACATGCATTTTGCTGTAGCTGGAGATGTAGTCCACACCCGCGTTGGTCCGTGAATCGGAGACAAGCACCAGCCCCTGCTCCAGCCAGTAACCGATGCAATAGGTCATCTCGTCTAGTGCTAACAGTTTAGTCAATTTCAATCTATCCCCTGCCTTGACCGCAAATGGTCATCCGGTGTCCGGTGACACATTTACTTGGGCCGAAGGGAACTGTGTAAGATCATGACTTGATCGTGCGGGACAGAGTGTGTTGGGAGCAAGGGGTACGTGGGGAGTTGTCTCGATTTGGCATACTCTGTTTTTCAGGAGTCCCTAGGCAGGGCGCCTGCTTAGCTGCCAGAGCCTCCTCCTGGAGGTGCCTGAGGGGACATTGGGGCGATTTGGAAAAGAGAATTTATCTCATTCGAAATAGCCATTCGTACCCATGTCTAGTGACAGCCGTTTATTGCATGCATGAGGATGTAAGGGCTGCCATCACAGGGCTGAACATCAGATTGTTGGCCGAAATAAGTTCTAGTTAGTTTTATGCAAAAGAATTCTGTAAATTCAGCTATACCAGGCCAATATGCCTACGAGAATGAATCCAGCGAGAGCTACCCTTTGGAAAATTAAATCCATTTTGTCGATCTTGATCACGGCCGAAGCCTTGTCCTCTTCTGCAGCTTCTGAGTAAACATTAGATCCCCATACAAAAAGGATAAAGAGCAGTAGTGAAGTTACATAAGAGCAGGCATATATGGAATCGAGGAATGTGAGATAGCTCAGCGAGGGTATTTCAGACTTGTACGCCTGTTGCAAAAAAATTAAGGTAAGCAAGGCGGTCGAGGGGATTGCTAGACGAACCTCACCAAGCTCCCCATCAAGTGATGGCGCGAGCAGAACAATCAGCATCACAATGATGACTGGCAGAATCCAGATTACAAAGCTCGAAAATGGATCACTTCTCATTGCCACAGCAATTGCCAGACGTGAAAAGCTCAGATTTTCCTGGCCCAAGCCCCAATCCGTTCCGTAGGAGTGATTAAATGATATGAAGCGTACATCTCTGATATCGTACCCATTTATTGATGCGTAGCTTCCAAGTCGGCTATTCGTTGGATTCGGATCTGGCAACAGGATCAGATTGCTGCGCTGGCGTGAGAATGCATCCGGCTTAACCTCAAGAACCACCGGCAACACCAACTCCTCGAATGGTGATCGCCTTAAGTTGACTGTAGGAATGTAGAAATTTGCGGAAAACCGAATCAATTGATTGAAGTGGCCATCAGGTCGTTCGACTGACTCAACCGTATCCGGCTCAATGACCGCTGCTGATGAATTAACCACGTTGACTAATTCCACCATCTCGGCAGGTTTTATCTTATTTGAGTCGAGAAGTTCCTGAACAGGCCTTGGCCAATCCAGCCAGTAATATCCTTCAGCCGAGAAGATCCGCTGTCTCAGGGAAAGACTGTGTAAGTTCTCGATATAAGCGCCGACTGTCACTCCAAGCCCATTTGTGGCAACTAGTTCCTGTTCTGGATTGACTGGCAAGGACCGCTCCTGAACAATCCCACTCTGCCCAGCGCTCCAGAGAGGCAGCGCCGATAGGAGCACGACACCCAGGGAGAACAGCAGGATTCCCAGCCAATGTCCAGCACCTCGATTTCGAATCATCTACAACAGGGTCCAGCGCATCCTCCCATGTTACAATCTGGAAAGAGAGTCTCGTGCAGTATTTCCAGTAAATGCCCTCGGTGTCACCAAAGTGTCTGGCAGCTTGGGGTTAGACTGAGCCGCAGCGTTAAATGAGCAATCCTTCAACGGTAACAGCCAAACCCTTCAACCAAACGAAACGAAGACGGCCGAGAAAGAGGAGACTAGATCTAACATTCTACCAAACAGACTCACGATGAAATCCTGAATACAATGGTGTCCTCAGACCCTATAGCCAGACTTTTTTCATCTTTTGAGCTTCGACACGAAAGCATATGTCTTCGACCTCGTTGGCTGGCAATGAAGAAGTTGCTCCTTCTCTCGCCGTTTCAACTGTCTCCTAGCTCCCTGCGAGCGAGTGCTGTTGGAGGCCGGCCTCAAGACCCAGCTCCACCCCAACGGCACCGCGATTGAGTCTGGTGGAATGGTTGTGATCTGCAAACTCGGTCTAGTCTTCGACTGATGAAGAGAAGCCCATTCCTGAGATACTCAATCCCCAAGCTTCTTGTCTAGCCACTGCGTCAACACATAGACACCGATAAACATCAGCAGATATGCGATCCACATATTCGGGAGGTCCAGCTCTGTGTTGTTGATCAGAACAAGCCCGCCATAACTGATCAGGCCATAGATCAATGCTCTACGCAGTGGTCCAACAAGCTTCTTCAAGTGAAATGCAACAGTGGCTCTTTGACGCTATTTTGAGGAGATATATTGACCCCTGCGCAGTGCGGGACTGGCTTGTGGGCTCACCTTTGCAGGGTTCAGCCTTGCGGATGGCGAAGGGTGCGCCAGCCGCCGCTCTCGGTGCTCACCTCAAAACCAAGGCCAACGTGGGTGGCCGGTTCGCCAGCAGGTTGCTAGCGATCGAGGTCGAGTGGGAACCGGTGTTCCAAGCCATCGAGGCCTGCCATGCTGCCGTGCTCGCCAGACCTGCTCCCGCCTTGGCCTTGAAGGCGTCTCGACCCATTCCTTCCGCCGGTCCCTGGCCCAGTCGGCCATGGGCCGTGGAGTGCCGCTGCACGTGGTCCAAAAGCTGACCGACCACAAGTCGCTGGGCAGCTTTGGCGAATACCTGAGTACCAGTGATGAAGAGGTGCTGGCTGCGATCACCGGTGAACGCACGGCAGAAGAGGTCAAACTCCCGCGATAAGCAATGCATACCCGCATCATCTGGCCATGCCTCCTTGCCGCTCTGTGCTGGGCGTTCGGCACCTCTCTTAGGGCTGTGTATAAAGACAATTGTGGGTGAGTGATTCATTCGCGGTCAGCGGAGCCGATTTATCCGCCTAACGCCAAGATCAGCGGCGCAGAACAGCCAGACTTTCTGGCAAGGCAAGATAGGTGCGCCCGCTGAATCTTGATGTTGTGATGCCCATAGGCGGTCGAGGAGAAATTACTGACATTCAAGAATTATCTGAGACTCGCCTAGTCACCGACATGGCAACAAGCCACAGAGGTTAGTCACACTGACGTGGAGTCAAGTGCCTTGGAAACCGTGTCAAGAAACTTATCTCCCCAAAGACAGCTCATTACCCCTGAAGTGACTACTACGAACCCAGCGAGACTGATCTGAAAGATGCTGAGTTGAGATGCATAACCAGCTGAGAATGGAACAGCGGTAATCAAAGCGCCCATGCCTGCTCCAGCAACAAAACGTAGAGCCAGGCCGGAAGGTGTCTTCTTCACGGGCTTCTCAGTTTGCATCGCTTCCTCTAGTGCTTATATAAGCCCATCGTACATAGGGTCATCCCAACTCTATTTCGACGGTACGCCCATCCTGCCGAGTCATTTGACCCATTCAGCCCATCACTCCTGCTCAAAGTACTCCAATCTCCCAGCTGCCTTCAGCTGCAGGCCTTGGCTTCAAAGGTGTAGCCGAGGATACCTGCATAACACTGCCAGCCTATCCTTCCGATTGCTCACAGAGGAACCGCCTGGCTCTGCACTCCCGCAGGCCCTCGATTGAGGACGTGCGTGTAGATCATGGTCGTCTTGACGTCGCTGTGCTCCAGCAGCTCCTGGATTGTGCGGTTGACATGGCTGCGCTCCAGCAGAAGGGTCTCAAAGTTGTGGCGAATCATGCGGTTTGTGGCACGCGGGTCGGCACTGCCAGGCCACAGGGGGTTTCTGCCACCCCTCTGCCACCCCGACCCGATCCGGCAGAGCCACTGCAGGGCAATGGATCTCAGGCGCTGCCACCCCTGCCACCCCGAAATGGCTCCACGCTTGTCCTCCCTTCGCCCCCTCGTGGCTGGGGGTCCATCCCATCTACTCTTCTTTTACTCTTCTTAAGTAGGGGTGGCAGGGGTGGCAGGGGTGGCAGGAGGGCCAAACCCCCTGCAACGAGAGGGATCTGTCGATGTGTCACAGGGGTGGCAGAGGGGTGGCAGAGGGGTGCCACCGCTATGGCAGCAGGCCCCAGCACCCCTCGCTGCGGATTTACATCTCCTTCGGCCAGTACCCCTCCTTCCTGACTCCCTCCACCTGTCTCCGTTCCTTCACCCAGCCGCACACGGCAGCAGCCTGCATCAAGCGACGGCAGAGAGGATTATTGCGCCGCTCGATGGGTATCTCCAGGTGCTTGAAGAGATCGTTGGCCGTGACCGGTAAGAAGCTTCCCTCCCAGTCGCAGCCAGAGGAGCGACCCGCAAAGAACGTCTCCAGGATCTCAACCCAGGGGTCGTCGGCCCGGTGCTCGTCGTTGCGGGAGGCAATCAACTGGCGCTCTTCTTCATCCACCCGCCTCCACTCGAAGCCATCCAAGTATTGCTGCGCCGCTCTTGCCCAGATGGCGTCCCGATGCTCCTCCACCCATTCAAGGGGCAGCATTGCATCGGGAAGGGAGATGCACACGAACCTGGTGGAGCCTGTGGGGTCCTGTAGTGGTGGAGCATTCGACGTTGCCCAGAACACGAAGCGACGATCGTGGCGCTCATCTTTGGGCTCGTACGGAGCTCGGAACACGTCCGAGCACTCTGAGAGAAAGGCCTTCAGTTTCTCCTGATCTGAGCGTCGGGAGACCCCATCCAGTTCTGCCAGCTCCACGCCCCAAGCTGTGTGTGACTTCATCAGGGCATCACGGTCGAGCTTCCCGATCCCCTCAACAAAGAGGTCCTTGCCGAACAGGATTCGCCCTAGAGCAGTCTTGCCTCTCCATTGCGGGCCAATCAACACGGGTGTCTGCCGTACATCGCAACCAGGCTCGAACACCCGAGCAACGGCGCCAACCAAGTAACGCGGCAGGAACCTCGCAGCGATGGGGTCTTCAATGCCAAGGAGGTGTTGGTCAAGGTGGCTCCACTGCTCACTTGGTAGCGGCTCCACGTCCTTCAGGACCTTGTTCAGGTATTCCTCCACAGGGTCGAATGCGTGCTCGTGTGCCAAGAAGTAGACCGCGTCAGTCGTGCCTTCCTTGGGCCACCGCTCCTCATCGGTCGAGAACTTCAGGTAGAGGTACTTGACTTGGTTGGCAGAAATTAGCCCCGCATCGCTCAGGATCGAACCATCTCGAATATTGAGGCGAACATTCGGGAGGTGCTTGGAAACTGACCTGAGAACCTCGACAGGCGTCAGCTGGTGGCTGATCTTTCCCATCGATGCGGTGAGCTCCTCCTTTTGCCTCTGGGCTTTGTCAATCTGAGCTCGTCGCGCTGTTTCTAATTGGAAGTCGGTCTCGATACTCATAGTTAGAGTGGGTGTGGGTCGTGATTGTTTCTGGAGCTCATCGATCTGTGTGCCAAGGTGCTCTTGGGTCATTCGGATCAGGCTGCCAAGACGAAGACCTCCTTCAGATCTCGACGTTGCGATCTCGTGGAGCTTGGCGGTTAACCCGCCGCCCTCCTCATCCCATTCGCCGCGCCAATCGGCCTCATCAATGATTAGCTCCGCTTCCTCTGGTCCGAACTCGTGGACCAAAGCGCACAGAGCCTTGAACGCCACTTGGTAGGTGTTACACCCGATCTGACGAGTAGGCAGAGACTTTAGGCAAAGTAGGGCCTTCTGTCTGTCATTAGCAGTCCAGGGCCCAGCAGCTGTGAGAACTCGTTGGGTGGTGTTCACTGTTTCCACCATCGGAAACGTGTTCCCTTGGTTAAGATCGAACCAGTGGAATTCACCTTCGCTGTTGCCGTAGATCGGCTGCACGGGATTGTGGCACGCTGGGTCATCCTCAGCAGGCAAGAGAGGCTGAAGCTCCTTCCTCAGCCGCTTGTATTGGTCCAGGTCGCTGATGGCCTCGGGGAACTGTCCGACAATTCGGAACCAATCACCTTTCCACGGCTTTTTATGACTGGGGGTGGTATAGCCGAAGATGGCATGTTCACGAAAGAAGGGGTGCTCCTTTGCCTGGTCCCAGGTTAGGTTGGGTGGGTTGTCGTAGTCCAGGAAGACCAGCTGGCTGCCCCTCCAGTTCTCCGTTTTACGCTTGCCGAGATCCAGGTGGCTTGTGACTACGGCATGGCCGCTCTCGAGGCATCTCAGCAGGTCAGGGAAGCTGGCTCCTTCTGAAGATGGCTGCCAACCTTGAGCCAAGAGGGCGCCGGGGGCTTTCTCCGGCTTGTTCTTTACACTAGGCTGAGAGGAAAATAGAATAGGCACTTGGCTTCGGTCGTGGTTCACCCAGCTACTGAGAGTTGGGCGAATCGAAGGCAGAGGGGTTCGACCCCAGGCATCACGCTGTGCAGCTTCGTATTGATGGTCGTGATGCGTGGCCGCTAGTCCCGATCTCGCGGCTTAGAAGTGGCAGATCAAAGAAAAAGGGGCCGGTGACCAGCCGAACCCCCTTCACCGATTAGGTGAAACCACTGGTAATCAGTGCGATCTTTTTCCGGCGTCCACATTCCGGGGAGAAACTAAGTTGTCGTGTTGATGATTTGGATCGTTGGGCCCCGTATGAGGAGATCCGTGAAACTGGAGATGAACCAGCCTTGCCGATTCGGATCTTGATGCCTCTGACAGAGGTTGGCTAAAGGGTTGGTTCCTTCGGAGTCGGTGGTCGTTGAATTAGGTCCTGTCGATGGGCCTGCAACAGAGGTTTGGAAACCTGACAAGGGCGACTTAGGCCCCTCCTTTGGCCGGCTCGCCTTCCTCTGGGCACTGTTCCCCTTAGGGTGGCAACCTCTCTTGCCTCCCTCTCAAACCCGCTGCGCCCGAGTAGTTCTTGGTTCATCTGGCCCTTGTTTCAACAGGGGTGTCTTGTTCAGAGCTCCCACCCCCACCGCTGACTCAGGAAACGGTCCTCTTCTTCTTGCCTGTCCTTCCTCCATCTACTCGGTTCTCGCCAGTCTCCTGCTTCGATCTGATCCCTAACCCAGAGAACTTTGGATTCCGATGCTGTTAGCAGGGTTGAGTGGGGGTCACTGTATAGCTTCTGGAGCTTGCCTTCTCTCATGCGGGCTTGTGTCTCATGGATGGCAATCCTTATCGCCTCTGCTTCCGAGCAGCCAAACTTGGTCGCCAGTGCTTTGATCATGTTCAGTTCTTGGTTGTGGAGGCCAATCTTCACTTCTTCTGATCGTTTTTTCCCATAGCCTCCTATCCGTTCTTTGTTTCTCCTTCCACGCCTGGCTGGGTGGGTTGTGGTGTCATAGTGGTTTTTCCATCGATTTGAAACTGTCACCTGCTCAAGAGTTCCATCTGGAATCTTCTTAAGAGCGGCTTTTACTCTCGGCAACTCTTTCCTGATGAGGGTGTTGCCCTCCTTGTCTGGCTTGAGATAGTCCGAAAGGTGGCGAACATCAGTGACTTTTTCCAAGGATCGACCTCCGTCTGTGATGAGGAAGTCTTCACAATCACTTTCCTCCATTGGGGATGAGTATGCAACATCTGCCAAAGGCTAGGTGCAGCAGGCCTCCACCTTCTGTGCTTACACCTACTTCGTCTCTTGTCTCTTTGCGTGGCTTGTGAAAGCGTTGCAGACTAGGTAAAGGGGCACTGGCAGAATCCATATCTATTCTTTAGGTGAAGCTCGACTGCTTTGGCTGGTTCAGTCCATGGAACAGCCTCATGCGCATAGGAGATCCAGTTACGTGTATGGCCCATGGCGATGAGAGCGACCTCGGTTGATTCTCAGTAGTTGCGCCCAGTTGAGACGCAATAGGGCGGCTGGTTCACGGTCCCTGAGCCATTGCGGCAGAAACCCATCCCACCACTAGAGGTTGCTCTTATACGAGAACAGCAACTAGGGTCGGAGGGTCTGGGAGGCGCTCCTGAAGGTCGATCGCAACGGCAAAGCCGCCGCCCTCAGTGATGAGCAACTCGACGCCCTGATCAAGGCCGCCCCTTCACCCCGATACGCTGCCCTCTGGTCTATCCAACGCTGGACCGCTGCCCGGATCAGTGAGGCCCTGGCTTTGACCTGGGCGGATCTGAACGGCGTCGTCTGCTTCCGCCGCGCCACCACGAAGACGAAGACCACCAGACAGGTGCCGACTTCCCCCCGGCTAGCCGAGGCACTCGCTGCCTACCGGATCGCCTGGACGGATGAGCACGGTCACCAGCCTGCCCCGAGCGAACGGCTGTTCCCGGCGATGGGCAGCACAACCCAGCCGATGACCCGGCAGGCAGCAGACAAGGCGCTTCGCTCAATTTGCTCAGCACTGGGTCTCCAGGGAGTAAGCACCCACAGCTTCCGCCGTTCGCTGGCGCAGTCGGCGGTGCGTCGGGGCGTTCCTCTTCATGTGGTGCAGAGGGTGACGGGGCACAAGTCCCTTGGCAGCCTGGGCGAGTACCTGGATGCCTCCGAGGCTGAGGTGCTGGAAGCAATCGGTTGACTTGCTGGCAGAGCTTGGGATAACAGCGCACCAAGGATTGGGCAGGGGGCCTTTTGGATACGGACCGTGCGGCCGCAATCGGGTCAAATCTCGACTCATTTCCAAGGCCGCCCACCCCATGGGGGAGATCGAGACGAACGGCAGTAGACGTAGACCATTCGCATTTTTCTGCCAAAATCTCCCGCATCTGTATGTGAGCTCTTCAGGGAAGGCTGGTCTGTTGGAAATGGGTCGCTCGTCATCCATCCCTTGAAACCAGGTGGGCGGCAGTTTCGCCTTGTCCCTCTTTTCGCCAAGCCACTGGAAAGTTCTGAAAACCCTTGGCCTGACTGGCTTGGCGTCGACAAGGCTCTGGGTGGTCGAAAGGAGTAAAGCGACCCTTCTGCCGAGTCGAGTGGTCTCGTGGTGGTAGACCCGTGAGACTCGCTTGGAGGCTGTGCGAGTTTCTGGCACATGCCCCTGCGAGGCCCGGAAAGCCCCCTCTAGGGCTGCTGGTTGCACGCACGCGATGCCCTGGAGGCCCTTCCCTGGCGCTTCTGGGCGGCTCTTGTGAGCTTCCGGTGCTGCTTGGACACATGTCCCTCCCCCCGGCCGGCCGATTTTGCGCCTGCTCTTCCCGCCTTGCCCCGCTCCTCCAGCTGCTCCCGGGTGTCCCCCAGCACCAGCTCGTCCGCGAGCCTGGTGGGATCCCCGCCTCCACGTGGTCGATCATGCGGACGTAGGCCTCCCGGCTGATGCTCTTCGACGCCTCGAACTGGCTCAGGTTGAGTCGATTGGTGAAGTACGCAATCCCCAGGACCAAGTCGTCCACCCGGTTGGTTCGCAGTGCGCCCTGCTAATGCCACGCCACACATACCAGGCTCAGGGGGCTCCAGCAGTTCCTGCAGGTCCTGTGGTGTCCCATCCCGGTGATTTGCGAGCAAAGTCGCTGGATCTTCTCAAGGATTACATCCGCTGTGGCGGTCCAGCTGAACGGGGCCTTGGTCCGTTGTACGCCGCCACGAACTGCTCAATCCTGGTGATCAGTTCTTTGACAGTCGGAAAGCTTCCGTGCCTCCAACTGCGCGTTCTCCGTGCTATTCACGCCGGGAAACGCCTGCAACTGGTGTACGACTGCTGGATCCTGCTGGAACTGCCCGATGGAACCATCCGACGGCAGGTGTATCTGCCCCGGGGTGTGGGGGAGCCGGAGAACTGTTATCAACACAGGTTGGAATTAGCCCGGCCGAAGTGCTTCTTCCGCGCTGCCCTGTGCACCTACGCCGGCATGCTGTCGCGGCTGGTCTGGCAGGTGCTGCCGGATTCGCTTGGTCGGGTTCTCACCGATGTGGACGTTCAGGCCACGGACCTAGGGCTGATCTGTTCCTGGCCGATTTGCTGGCCCTGTGGGAAGGCGGCTGCTTGATCCTGCAGCTGCCCCAGCACCCCTCGCTGCGGAATGACTTCTCCTTCGGCCCGTCCCCGTTCTGCAGACACTAGCGGCTGCACTAGAGTCAGAGGCTATACACTCGATAAAGGCCTGAGGTGGCAATGGTTTTCAGATGTTCTAAATTCGCCTTTCGATCCGAGAACTACCGCTGAAGTCGTACTGCCGGACACGGTACATCAGCTGGTTCGTATAGAACTGCATGCAGAGACCCGGCAAATACCTGGGCAATATCACCCTCTCTGCGTTAATCCTCGATCTCCCGTCAGGCAGATGTGGAAGTGATCCTGTCTCCATGATCACGATCATCGCCTAGGCAATTCACAGCATCCACAAGCATCTCCCAAGGAATGGAGCCATATCCTCCGGTCACTGTGTTTGTCGTGTGACCCAGTAGCCTTCCTATAACAGCTTCATTCATGCCTGCTAGCCTCAGTTTCGAGGCTGCTCGGTGGCGAAGGCCATGCGGGTTGGTGCCTGTGATCTGTTTGCAGGGCTTTGGAAGGTTGTGCCCCCATCGATTACCGTCCTGCAGGTTTGACCAGATTAAACCCGGTTGCCTCCTAAGTGGTTGAAGAACCTCGAAGAGGTCTGGGTGGATCGGGATGTCTCTTGCAGATGCAGATGTCTTGATTGGACGTTTCTCATGGCTTCTGATTCGGATTCGATCATCCATTATGTCACTTGCTCTCAGCCCGCAAACCTCAGCAAGGCGGCAGCCTGTGAAATACAGAATCCAAAAAATGGGGAGGTATTTTGAGGTACTGTTCCAGGCATGTGGATGTGAAACCAGCTCTAGATCATCTATATGCTTTAAGCCTGTCGTCTTTCTTGTCTTTATGCTCTTGGTGAGACCTTTGAAAATGTGCTCATGATTAGGGTCTATTTCTAATAACATTGACCACAAACCAGCTAGATAAGAGAGCGTAACCGAGGTCGTGGAAGGTGCGAGCTTTTCAAGCAAGTGAGTACGGAAGGCCACAGCATGTTCTCTTGTTGCTTCCGTTGGGTAAGCGACTTGTGCGAAATCCAAAAAGCGAAAAAGGGCCTTCTCCCAGCCTTCCTTGGTGCGAGCTGCTGGACTCTTGAAGCGTGTGGCCTGTTCGATCAACTCTCGTGCAGTGAGAAACTTTCGAGGCTCTTCCTGTCCTCTGGCAATGCGTATTGCCCGGTCAGCCTGATCGCGAGTCAAGCCCCCCTCGACTTTAAGTATTTCAATCCCAACCACTAGGTCTTCGACATCTTCTGAAGTTGTGAGCTTAAATGCTTTTGGGATTAGGTCGATCACCTCATCGGTTGAATACTTGACCACTCCTTTCGCTTCCGCGATAGCCCTGTCTGTTCGATCCAAAAAACCCGAAACTCGCGCTTGAGCCTCCCTGAGGGTCTTGCCGCCTGGTTCCTTCCATTGAGTTCGACCTATGTGCTCCTGTAGCGCTTTGGGGACCCCCCTCTGTAGCTGGTAGCCCGCGCGTCCCTGGCGGATGTAGCTGGCATGCTTCCTGAACACCACGTCGAGAACCTCCTTGAGCACCGAGCTTGGGCCACATTTTGGGCTACGTCAAGAGTCGCTAAGTCCAGACCAGCTCAGAAATCTGATGCCGGCGTTGGCCAACAAGACCTACTTCAACTACGGCGGCCAGGGCCCGCTGCCGACGCCCTCGCTCGCGGCGATCACCGCCAGCTGGCAGCGGCTGCAGGAGCTGGGCCCGTTCACGACAGACGTCTGGCCATGGCTGTCAGCGCAACTGAGCAGCCTGCGCGGGGTTCTGGCGGCCGGTTGCGGCGTGCCTCCCGATCGGTTGGCGCTTACCGAGAACGTGACGAGTGGCTGTGTGCTGCCGCTCTGGGGGCTCCCCTTGCAGCACGGCGACGCCATGCTGATCAGTGATTGCGAGCACCCTGGCATCGTGGCGGCCTGCCGCGAGCTGGCGCGCCGCGAGGGCCTCAGCCTCGACACCCTGGCGGTGAAGGAGATCCGCGGCGATTCCGCCGCTGCGGTGGATGACGCTGTGCTGGCGGCCCTCGAAGCCGCACTGACGCCGCGCACCCGCCTGGTGGTGCTCTCCCACCTGCTGTGGAACACCGGTCTGGTGATGCCGATCGCGGCTGTGGCCGCGCGGCTGCGGGAGCATGGGCGCCAGCCATGGTTGCTGGTGGATGCGGCCCAGTCGGTGGGAAGCCTGCCCGTGGCTGAAGCCGCCAGCCAGGCCGACATCTACGCCTTCACCGGCCACAAGTGGTGCTGCGGCCCTGAAGGGCTGGGTGGGGTGGCGCTGTCGGCACGGCTGCTGGTGGACTCGCAGCCCACGTTGGGGGGCTGGCGCAGCCTCGCGAACGAAGCCAACCGGGGCAGCACCTGGCACACAGACAGCCGGCGCTTCGAGGTGGCCACCTCCTGCACGCCGCTGCTGGCCGGGTTGCACACCTCGCTGGCGTTGCTGGAGTCGCTGGGTTCGTGCGAGCAGCGGCTTTCACTGATCCAGGAGCGCAGCAGCCAGCTGTGGCAGGGGCTGCAGGCGATTGATGGGATCACGCCGCTGCTGAGCGCGGCGCCACCCGCTGGCCTTGTGAGTTTCACCGTGGCCGGTCAGAACCCCCAGGCGGTGGTGGAGACTCTGGGGAAGCAGGGACTTTGGCTGCGCAGCCTCGACGACCCGTCCTGTCTGCGTGCCTGCACCCATGTGACTACCAGCGCAGCCGAAGTGGAACGGCTGCTCGACGCCCTGTGTCAGCTGGTGTGAGGCGCCGGCGCCGGCGGTGACCCAGGAGGGTTCCGCCGACGGTGAGCCAGGAGCGTTCAGCCGACCGTGTCGGAGGCCATCAGGTTGCGGTGAACCCAGCCCGCCAGCAGGGCGCCGGCGATCGGTGCCACCCAGAACAGCCACAACTGCGCCATGGCATCGCCGCCGACCCACACCGCCACGGCGGTGCTGCGGGCGGGGTTCACGGAGGTGTTGGTGACAGGGATGCTGATCAGGTGAATGAGGGTGAGGCTGAGGCCGATCGGCACTCCTGCAAAGCCGCCGGGAGCCAGGCGGTCGGTGGCGCCCATGATCACCAGCAGGAACACGAACGTGAGGATCACCTCGATCACCAGCGCGGCCAGGAAGCCGTAGCCGCCAGGAGAGTGGGCTCCCCAGCCGTTGGTGGCCAGCGGATTGCCACCGGTGAGGGCGAAGCCCTCCCTGCCGCTGGCGACGAGCAGGATCACACCGCCAGCGATCACGCCGCCGAGCACCTGGGCGATCACATAGGGCAGCAGCTGGGAGCCGGGAAACTTACCGCCGGCCCACAGCCCGAAGCTCACGGCTGGGTTGATGTGACAGCCGGAGATGTGCCCGAAGGTGTAGACCATGGTCAGCAGGGTCAGACCGAAGGCGAGAGAGACGCCGAGGAAGCCCAGGCCCAGCGGGTTGGCGGCGGGGTTGTCGTAGGGGAACACCGCTGCCAGCACGGCGCTGCCACAGCCTCCGAGCACCAGCCAGAAGGTGCCGATCAGTTCAGCGAAGAACTTCTTCGCCAGTGGAACACTGGAGGCCATGCGGGTCAGGCGGCGGGTATCGGGGTTGATCTTCTCACCGCCTGATGCTTGTTTTCGGCCGTTTGTGTGTTCAGACGCACAGTTTTCAGGGGGGGCAGCCAGCGTGGCTGCCGGCCCCTGGCAAGGTCGCTCGCTCCTCAGGCGGTTCTGAGCTGCAGCGCTTTCTGCGCTTCTTCCCGGTCGTCGAAGTGGATCTTGGTGGTGCCAAGAATCTGATAGTCCTCATGGCCCTTGCCGGCGATCAGCACCAGATCGCCGGGCGCGGCGCTGGCGATGCCGAGGGCGATGGCGGTGGCCCGGTCTCCCTCCACCACCAGGTCGGTGCCGGCGGGAATGCCGGCCACCACGTCGTCGAGGATGCGCTGGGGGTCTTCCGTGCGCGGATTGTCGGAGGTGACCACCACCCGATCCGCCAGCCGGGCGGCGATCGCCGCCATCTGGGGCCGCTTGCCGCGGTCACGGTCACCGCCGCAGCCGAACACGCAGATCAGCCGGCCGGAGCAGAAGGGCCGGCAGGCGGCCAGGGCGTTCTCCAGCCCATCGGGGGTGTGGGCGTAGTCCACCAGCACCGCCGGCAGGTCAGTGCCGGCACCATCAGCCAGCACCACCCGCTCCATGCGACCGGGCACCCCGCGGAAGCTGTCGATCGCCGCCAGCAGCGGGGCCAGCTCCAGCCCCTGCTGCAGCAGGGCGCCCACCGCCTCCAGCAGGTTCATCAGGTTGAAGCGCCCCACCAGCGGCGAGCAGAACGGCCCTGAGCCCAGCGGGCTCACCAGGATGCCGCTGACGCCATCGGCCCCGACCACCAGATCACGCACACCCAGCTCCGCCACGCCCGCCCCCGCCGGCGCTTCGGCCGGTGTCGCCAGGGAGCAGCGCCAGAGTCGCGCGCCGAGGGTGTCCGTCAGGCGCTCCGCCAGCTGCGCGCCCCACGGGTCGTCGATGTTCACCACGGCGCCCCCTGCCAGCCGCTCGGAGGCGAACAGCAGCGCCTTGGCCTCGAAGTAGGCCTGCATCGACGGGTGGTAGTCGAGGTGGTCCTGGGTGAGGTTGGTGAACACGGCACCGGCGAAGCGGCAGCCCGCCACCCGCGCTTGATCAAGGGCATGGGAGCTCACCTCCATCGCCCCGACCCGGGCGCCTGCGGCCACCGCCTCGGCCAGTTGCCGCTGCAGCTCGTCGGCGAAGGCGGTGGTGTGCGAGGCGGTGGCGCTGTGTCCGGGCCAGCGGTTGCTGAGCGTGCCGAACAGGGCGACCGGCTGGCCGCAGGCGGCTGCCAGATGTTCGATCAGATGGGTGGTGGTGGTTTTGCCGTTGGTGCCGGTGACGCCGATCAGGGCCAGCTGCTGGCTGGGTTCCCCCCAGAAGGCCGCGGCCAGCCGTCCGGCGATTTCCGCCAGCGGTCCCTGCACCACCAGCACTGGGTCGGTGGCGGAGGGCGGGCACTGGGCGGCGGCCGCCGTGCCGATCACCGCAGCCACCGCGCCATTGCTCAGCGCCTTGGGCCAGAACACGCCGCCGTCCACCTGACCACCGGGCACCCCCACGAACAGCGTGCCGGCGCCCACATGGCGGGAATCGCAGCTCACGCCGGTGACGGTCTCATCCCCCAGGGTGCGGGGCACCTCCAGACCGCTCTGGTGCAGGAGGGAATGGAGAGGCTGGGTCATGGGGATGGGGGGCAGCCGCTGCCGTGGGATCGGGGTTCGCAGGGTTTTAGGCGGATTCCGGGGCGTCCGATAGCGCTGCCAGACACTTCCTCAGCCAGCGGTCGAGGGCGGCCCCGCTGAGCCGCGGCGATGCCCGCGGCAATTCCTGCAGCTGATCAGCGCGCCGCACAGCCAGCACCGGAATCTCCAGCCCGTAACGGGCCTCGAGCGCGGGGTCGCTCGCCACATCCACCAGCACCAGGTCGGGACGGGGTTCAAGCGCCCGCAGCCGTTGCTCCAGCCCGTCGCAGAGGCAACAGCCGTCGCGCCGGTAGAGCGTCAGAGGGGGCAGGCCGGCCGTGGCGGTCATCAGCAAGGGAGGGTGTGGGGGGAGAGCTTCAATCGGGAACCGGATCGCAGCCGCACGGGGTGAAGGGGTGACAGCGCAGCAGGCGGCGGGCCGTGAGCCAACCACCCCGCCAGGGGCCATGGCGTTGGATGGCCTCCAGGCCATAGGCGCTGCAGCTGGGGATGAAGCGGCAGCGGGGCCCCAGCAGGGGAGACAGCCACTGCCGGTAGGCCTGGATCAGGCCCATAAGCACCCTCGCGACCAGGGCGGAGAGGGCGTTGGCCCCGAAAGATAGAGTGATGGGATGGCGTTCCACTGCCGGGAGCTGCCGAGGGAAACCTCCAGCATGCTCCCAGGTCAACGGCGGCGCCGGTCCATCCCTTTGAACAGCTTTCCCCGATGTCCCGATACCGCGGCCCTCGCCTGAGGATCACGCGGCGCTTGGGAGACCTCCCCGGTCTCACCCGTAAGTCCGCCAAGCGGGCTTATCCCCCCGGTCAGCACGGCCAAGCCCGTCGCAAGCGCTCCGAATACGCCATCCGCCTGGAAGAGAAGCAGAAGCTTCGCTTCAACTACGGCATCTCCGAGCGCCAGCTCGTGCGCTACGTGAAGAAAGCGCGCGCCCAGGAAGGTTCCACCGGAACCAACCTGCTCAAACTGCTCGAGAACCGTCTCGACAACGTCTGCTTCCGTCTCGGCTTCGGCCCCACCGTGCCCGGCGCCCGCCAGCTGGTGAACCACGGCCACATCACCGTGAATGGCCGCGTCGTTGACATCCCCAGCTATCAGTGCCGAGCCGGTGATGTGATCATCGTGCGTCAGCGCAAGGCCAGCAAGCAGCTGGCTGAAGGCAACCTGGAGTTCCCAGGCCTCTCCAACATCCCCCCCAACCTCGAGCTCGACAAATCCAAGCTCTCGGCCAAGGTCAACGGCCGCATTGAGCGTGAATGGGTGGCGCTGGAGATCAACGAACTGCTGGTGGTGGAGTACTACTCCCGCAAGGTGTGATCCTCGGGATCCTCCCCATCCAGCTTTGGTTCACCACACCCCGCCCTCGGCGGGGTTTTTTCATGGTCGAGCTCTGGCTTGCACTCTCACAGTTCCGCCAGGACTGCACTGAGCCGTCGCAGACGACGGCTCAGCCTCAGCCGGCGCGGCCAGCCGCCCTCAGCCGCTGATCAGCTGCTCCAAGGCGGCGGTCACATCCGGCTGGCGCATCAGCGCTTCCCCCACCAGCACCGCATCGGCGCCGGCGCTCTGCACCCGGTCGAGGTCGTCGCGGCTGAACAGCCCCGATTCGCTCACCAGCAGTGCTCCCCGCTGCCGCACCTGATCGCCGAAACGGACCATCAGTTGCTCGGTGGTGGCGAGATCGGTGTGGAAGCTGGTGAGGTCGCGGTTGTTGATGCCGATCAGGGTGTGAGCCGCCGTGATTGGCTCCGACCAGACGGGCAGGCGCAGCATCCGCTCCAGCTCGTCGGCGTCATGCACCTCCACCAGCACGGCCAGCCCCAGGGCACGGGCCACCTTCATCAGGTAAACCACGTCCTGGTCGGTGAGAATCGCCGCGATCAGCAGGGCCGCATCGGCGCCGGCGGCGCGTGCCTGGTGCAGCTGGTAGGGGGAAAGGATGAAGTCCTTGCAGAGCAGGGGCAGATCCACCACCTGGCGCACCTCAACCAGCACCTCGAAGCCGCCCTGGAAAAATCTCTTGTCGGTGAGCACCGACAGGCAGCTGGCGCCACCGGCCGCATAGCCCCTGGCAATGGCCACCGGATCGAAATCGGCGCGGATCACGCCTTTGCTGGGGCTGGCTTTCTTGATCTCGGCGATCACCGCGGGCTTGCGGCAGCTCGCCCGCAGCGCGGCGACGAAATCACGGGTGGGGGGCAGGTCGCGCAGTTGGCGCTGCAGCGTTTCCAGCGGCACCCGCTCCCTGGCGGCGGCCACCTCGCGATCTTTCTCCCAGACGATCCGCTCGAGGATGTGCTGGGGCTCCTGCTCGGGATGGGAAATGCCGAACTGAAGATTGGCCACCTTCACCGGCGGATTGGGTGGACGGCGACGAATCTCCAAAGCCTCAGGGCAACAGGAGCCGATCGTAAGGGCGGGCACCGAGACGGCCCGTGAGTGGGCCAGGCCTCATCAGGCCACGGCCATGGCCGCCTGCTTGTAGGCCACCTCCACCACTTCACTGAGGGTGGGGTGGGTGTGCACTTCCGTGGCGAGGTCCCCCACCCGCTGGCGGCGGGCCACGGCGTTGGCGACCTCCTGAATCAGGTCGGCGGCGTGCAATCCATAGATGTGGGCGCCCAGCACCTCGCCGGTGTCCTTGCGGAACAGCAACTTCATCAGCCCATCGCTTTCCAGTTCCGCCAGCGCCTTGGAGTTGGCCTTGAAGTAACTGCGCACGCTGCCTAGCTCAAACCCCTCGGCCGCCGCCAGCGCCTTGGCGTCGGCTTCGCTCAGGCCCACCGAGCTGATCTCGGGATGGGTGAAGGTGGCGGCCGGGATCGAGCGGTAGTCGATCGCACGCGCATGGCCAAGGATGTTGTCCACGGCCACGGTGCCCTGGGCGGCGGCGGTGTGGGCCAGCATCATCTTTCCGGTCACGTCGCCCACGGCCCAGAGATGGGGCACGGGCGTCTCGCCCGCCAGCACCTGGAGCTGGTCGTTCACGGGAATGAAGCCGCGGTTGGTTTCCACGCCCACGCTGGCCAGGTGTAGATCCTTGCTCACCGGCACCCGCCCGGTGGCCACCAGCACCGCATCCACTTCCAGCACCTCCACCAGCTCCTTGGTGGCCATGGCGGCCAGTTCGATCCGTACCGGCGCCCCCGGGGTCACCTTGCGGGCCAGCAGACCGGCGCGGGTGTCGATGTCCCGGCCGTCGATCAGGTGGCGAGCGGCGATCTTGGCGATGTCGGGATCAAAGGTGGGCATCACCCGATCGAGCGCCTCGATCATCGTGACCTCGCAACCCAGTGCCGTGTACACATCGGCGAATTCCAGGCCGATGTATCCGCTGCCCACGATGGCAATCCAGCGGGGCAGCCACTCCAGGCTGATCGCTTCGTCGCTGGTGAACACCGTGCGTCCGTCGGTTTCGATTCCGGGCGGCACGAAGGGATCCGAGCCGGTAGCCACGATCACATCGCGGGCGGTGAAGACCTGCTCCACCCCGTTGCTCTGGCGCACCGCCACCCGCTGATGCCCGTCGAGGCGCCCCTTGCCCCGCAGGATCACGGCCCCCGACCGCTCCAGGGTCTTGGTGAGATTGGTGCGGATCGTGGCCACCAGCTGATTGGCGTGATCGGCGATCTTCTGCCGCTCGAAGCGCACCGGCGCGGCGTGGATGCCGAAACCTTGCAGGTGCTTGGCATCAGCCAGCTCCCGCACCCGGCCACTGGCGGCCAGCAGCGCCTTGGAGGGCACGCAGCCGCGGTTCACGCAGGTGCCGCCCATGTCACGCGATTCGATGATCGCCGTGCGCAGGCCATGGTCGGCCGCATGCTTGGCCGCATCGAAGCCGCCGTAGCCGGCGCCGATCACGATCACGTCGTAGTCGAAGGAAGAGGCGCTGCTGTCGCTCACCGGGGCGTGTCTCAGGGAGTGACCGGCATTCTCTCCTGTTGCTGGCGCCAGCGTTCCAGCAACAGGGGCCCGGCCGCCACGGCCACGTTGAGGGATTCCACGGCGGCGCTGTGGGGAATCGTGACCCGGTGGCTGCAACAGCTGAGCAGGTCGGCGCTCAGCCCTGCACCTTCGTTGCCCAGCAACAGCACGGTTGGCAGCGTCCAGTCGAGCTGCCAATAGGGAATCGCGGCAGTGTCGGCCCCAGAGGCGCTGGCCTCAGAGGCGGTGGGTGCGCTGCGGGCCATCACGGTGGTGGCCACCACCTGGGCCCCTTGCGCGCGGGCCTGCTGCAGGCGCAGGGCGAGGCCTTCGAGGCGCTCAAGCGGCAGGGTGAGGGCCGCGCCGGCGGAGGCGCGCACCACTTTCGGCTGCCAGGGGTCGGCGCCACCGGCCAACCACAGCGCCTCGACCCCGGCCGCCAGGGCCGTGCGCATCAAGGTGCCCAGGTTGCCCGGATCCTGCAATTGCTCCAGGGCCAGCACGAACCCCGGCCTGGCGGGCGCGGCGGGACGGGGCAGGGCCAGGCTCAGCACCACCCCATCGGGATGCTGGGTGGTGGCCGCGGCCGCCAGCACCGCCTCATCCACCGGCTGCAGCACCGCCGCCATCGACGGATGCTGGTGCAGCAGGGCCTGATGGGCCTCGATCCAGGCGGGTGTGGCGAGCAGTTCGCCCGCGGCCAGGCCAAGTCGGGCGGCTTCCTCGATCAGGTGGGTGCCTTCCAGCAGCACGCGTCCCTGCTCGCGCCGTCCACGGGATTCATGCAAGGCGCGGAAGCGCCCCACCACTGGATTGCGCCGGCTGGTGATCAGCGGACGAAAGAACGTTGCTGGCTCCCGCGACCCTGAGGGCTGGCCAGTGGCCTCATAGTGGCTCTGCTCGGCAGATTGGCCAGATTGTCTTGGCTCCGCAGATTGCAGTGGCTCACCAGGTTGACTGGGGTCACCGGATTTCCGGAGTTCTTGGGCTGGCCAGGGGCCGCCGGCCTGCGGGAGTTCAGAAGACCTGATGTTTTCTGACATGCATGGAATCCTTCATCACCAGTTCGGTGGCATGAAGATCCATTCCTTTGACCGCCGCCACTTCGCCGCGGATGCCCTCCTCGCGGAGGTTTTCAACGAGCTTCTGCAGCACAATGTCCTCGACGGTGGTTTCGTCGAAACCGCCAGGGGTGAGGCGTTCAAGAAAGCGCCCGATCTTCCCCGCCACGACCTCGGAGGAATTGCTGATCTTGAGGACGATCATGGAAACGGGAGCGCGACGGAGGAGAACCCGGATTGGAGGTTCCTACAGGACAGAGGGAGTGGGCTGAAAAATGATGCGGATGGGGAGACTTGAACTCCCACGACATTGCTGCCACTAGTACCTGAAACTAGCGCGTCTACCAATTCCGCCACATCCGCTGGCGTGCCGCCGCAGCGACCGAGCAACCCTAGATCATCGCCTGCACGGCCGGCCACCGGCTACCGCGTCACGCCACGGGGTACTCCGGAAGACAGTTCAGGGGGCGGACGGCTAGACGGTGCGCCTCTGAATTGTCAAGATGCCGGCACCATCGGCTATGTAATCAGCCATGACCGTGACCGCCGCCGTGGCTCCCCAGCTGATGGTCAATCCCCGCCTGGAGATCCTGGGGGGACACCGTCTGGCCGGCGAGCTGCGCGTGAGCGGCGCCAAGAACTCGGCGCTGGTGCTGATGGCGGCCTGCCTGATGAGCACCCAGCCCCTGCGCCTGCGGAACATCCCTCCGCTCACCGACATCGCGGCGATGGGCGAGATCCTCGGTGCCTTCGGCGTGAAGGTGAAGCGCGGTCCCGACTGGATCGAGCTTGATGGGGCCCATCTCACCCACTCCACCGCCCCCTACGAACTGGTCAACAGCCTGCGGGCCAGCTTCTTCTGCATCGGCCCGCTGCTGGCTCGCCTGGGTGTGGCGAAGATTCCCCTTCCTGGTGGCTGCCAGATCGGTTCCCGTCCGGTCATTGAGCATGTGCGGGGCCTCAAGGCGCTCGGCGCCCAGGTCACCATTGATCACGGTGTGGTCTCGGCCGTGGTGCCCGGCCGCAGCCATCGGCTCCACGGCGGCCACATCCACCTGGAATGCCCCAGCGTCGGCGCCACCGAAACGTTGATGATGGCCGCGGCTCTGGCCGAAGGCGAAACGGTGATCCACAACGCCGCTCTCGAGCCTGAAGTGGTGGACCTGGCCGGCCTGCTGATCGCCATGGGGGGCAAGGTGCGCGGCGCTGGCACCCCCACGATCACGATTGTTGGGGTCGAGCGGCTCCATGGCGCCGATTACGCCGTGATTCCCGATCGCATCGAGGCCGGCACCTTTCTGCTGGCAGCGGCGATCACGCGCTCCGAGCTGCGAGTCGCCCCGCTGATCCCCGACCACCTCGGTGCCGTGATCAGCAAGCTCGAAGAAGCCGGCTGCTCGCTGGAAGCGGATGGGATCGGCATGACCATCCGCGCCGACCGGATTCAGGCCCTCGACCTCCGCACCCAGCCGTTCCCTGGTTTCCCCACCGACCTGCAGGCCCCATTCATGAGCCTGTTGGCCACGGCCTCGGGCACGAGCATGGTCGTCGAGACGATCTTTGAAAACCGCCTGCAGCATGTGGCTGAGCTGCAGCGCATGGGGGCTTCGATCCGCATGCAGGGCAATACGGCGTTCGTGGAGGGGGTGGCCCGGCTCAGCGGCGCTCCCGTGCAGGGAACCGATCTGCGCGCCTCGGCGGCGATGGTGCTGGCGGGTCTGGCCGCCGATGGCACCACCAGCGTGCAGGGCCTGGAGTTCCTCGACCGCGGCTACGCCGATCTGGAAGGGAAGCTCAACAGCGTCGGCGCGGCGATCCGCCGCGTGAATGGCTGAGCGGAGCTTCGGGCGGTTGCCCGTTGCTCGGGCGAGGGGCTGATTCCCGCCTCCCCCTACAGTCGTTGAGCGGGAGCGTGCCGGAATTGGTAGACGGACTCGACTCAAAATCGAGCGCCTTCGGGCATGTGGGTTCGAGTCCCACCGCTCCCATCCCTCCAGCCTCAGCCCCATGTCCGTAGAGATCGCCGCTCCACCGCGGCCCGCTCCCACGCTGGTGCTGGTGCCCGACCCGGTGATGGACACGTACGCCCGCTTCCCCCTGGAGTTGGCGAAGGGCAAGGGCGTTTGGGTGCAGGACACTGCCGGCCGCCGCTACCTCGACTGTGTCGCCGGCATCGCCACCTGCACCCTCGGTCACAGCGACCGTGTGATGCGCAAGGCGCTGTCACGGCAACTGGGCCGCCTGCAGCATGTGTCGAACCTCTACCGGATTCCCGAGCAGGAGGAGCTGGCCGCCTGGATCACCAGCCGCAGCTGCACCGATCGGGTGTTCTTCTGCAATTCCGGCGCCGAGGCCAATGAGGCGGCCATCAAGCTGGCCCGCAAACACGGCCACACCGTGCGGGGCATCGAGCGGCCGATCATCCTCACGGCCCAGGCCAGCTTCCACGGCCGCACCCTGGCGGCGGTGAGCGCCACCGGCCAGCCGAAGTACCACCACGGCTTCGAGCCCATGGTGGAAGGCTTCCGCTTCTTCCCCTACAACGACATCGCCGCGTTCGAGGCGCTGCTGACGGCCTGCGAGGCCGACGGCCCCCGCGTTGCCGCCGTGCTGATCGAGCCGCTGCAGGGCGAAGGGGGGGTGAACCCTGGGGATCCCGCCTTCTTCCGTCGCCTGCGGGAGCTCTGCGACCGGCACAGCATCCTGCTGATCTTCGATGAGGTGCAGATCGGCGTGGGCCGCAGTGGTGCGCTGTGGGGCTACGAGCAACTCGGCGTCGAGCCCGATGCGATCACCTTCGCCAAGGGCCTCGGCGGTGGCATCCCGATCGGAGCCCTGGCCGTGAAGTGCTCGGTGGATCACTTCCGCCCGGGCGACCACGCCAGCACCTTCGGCGGCAATCCCTTTGCCTGCCGCGCCGCCCTCACGGTGGTGCAGGAGCTGGAGCGGCGCACCCTGGTGCCGCATGTGGCGGCCATGGGCATGGTGCTGCAGTCGCTGTTGCGGGATCTGGTGGACCAGCGCCCCCACCAGCTCGAGGGGGTGCGCGGCTGGGGGCTGCTGCAGGGTCTGGTGCTCAAGGCCGACAGCGAGCTCACGGCGCCGGCGATTGCCCTGCGGGCGATCGAAGCCGGCCTGCTGGTGGTGCCCGCCGGCCCGCGTGTGGTGCGCTTCGTGCCGCCGCTGGTGATCCGGCCCAAGCACCTGCGCCTGGCGGTCAGCCGCCTCGCGCAAACGCTGGATGCGTTGGCCGGCGCCTGAAGCTGTCGAACGCCTCGGTTTCTCATCGGTTCCCACCCATCGACGACTTCGCTGACCTGATCGAACCGTTCAGCCGTCGCGGGGTGGACCTGGGCCTGGTGCGTCTGCGGGCGGCGCTGGCGGAGCTGGGCCATCCCGAACGCCGCTTCGCCGCCGTGCAGGTGGCTGGCACCAACGGCAAGGGCTCGATCTGTGTGCTGCTCCATGCGGCGCTTCAGGCCGCCGGCCATCGCTGCGGGCTCTACACCTCGCCCCATCTGGTGAGCTGGTGCGAGCGGATCCAGCTGGGGGCCGGTCCCATCGCTCCCGCCCACCTGCGCCATCTGCTGACGGCCCTGCAGCCGCTGGCGTGCCGTCACGATCTCACCCCGTTCGAGCTGGTGACGGCGGCGGCTTTCGTGGCCTTCGCCGAAGCCGGGCTGGAGATCGTGGTGCTGGAGGTGGGGTTGGGGGGACGGTTGGATGCCACCACGGTCCACCCTGATCGCCGCGTGCTGGGATTCGCCAGCATCGGCCTCGACCACGCTGAATTCCTCGGTGACAGCGAGGCGGCGATCGCCGCTGAAAAAGCCGGCGTGCTGCATGGGGCCGCTGCGGCCGTGTCTGGCCCCCAGCGGCCCGATGTGGCGGCCGTGCTGGCGCAGCGGGCGCAGCTGCAGGGCTGCCCACTTCACTGGGTGAGACCGCTGGAGCAACAGGGGCAGGAGCTGGTGGCGGGTCGGCTGCGCTGGCGCCATGGTCTGCCGGGCGACATGCAGCGCACCAATGCGGCGGTGGCGCTGGAGATGCTCCAGGTGCTGCGCCGCCAGGGCTGGCACCTCCCCGATGGGGCGATCAGCGCGGGGTTTGCCGCCGCCCGCTGGCCAGGCCGCCGGCAGCGGGCGCGCTGGGGCCAGCTGCCCCTGCTGCTGGACGGGACGCACAACCTGCCGGCGGCCCAGGCGCTGCGGGCCGAACTTGACGGTGGCGGCAGGGGCAAGCCGGCGCCGCCCCGGCTCTGGGTGCTGGGCATGCTGGCCAACAAGCAGGGCCCGGAGATGGTGCACGCCCTGCTGGCCCCCGCGGATCGCTGCTGGCTGGTGCCCGTTCCCGGCCACGCCTGCTGGAGCGCCGCCGAGCTGCGCAGCGCCTGCCCCGAGCGGGCCAGCGCCCTGCTGGCTGCCGCCAGCCTGGAAGAGGGACTGGCGGCGGCGTCCACCGTCTGGGAGACCGTTGCCGGGGCCCCGCCGGTGGTGGTGGCGGGCTCGCTCTACCTGCTGGGCAGCCTGCTGGCGGCTGGCACGCTGGACCTGGCCCCCGGAGCAGGGGAGAGTGAGGACGGCATGTCCGTGCTGGAGCGATGACAGTGAGGCATCAAGAGGGAATGACGCATAGAGAGGTGGTGGTGCGTAAAGAGGCAGTGGAAGCGGCCACGCTGCCGGGCTGGCGCTGGCTGGCGGTGCGCCCAGCCCTGGCCGTGAACACGCGCTTGGCCGCACTGGCCGTGCTGGTAGCGGCGCTGCTGCTGGGGGCAGGCCTCGGGCCGCTGCCGGCTCTGGCGCTCGACACCTCCGCCGGGGTGGGCCTCCAGGAGCGCGCTCTGTTTCAGGACCGGGTCGATTACACGCTCACCAACCAGAGCGGCGTGGATTTCAGCGGTCAGCAGCTCGCCAACACGTCGTTTGCCGGCGCGCTGGGGCGGGATGCCGATTTCTCTGGAGCCGATCTGCACGGCTCGATCCTCACGCAGGGAGTGTTTTCGCGCTCCGATTTCCGTGGCGCCGATCTCTCCGACGCGCTGATGGACCGGGCTGACTTCAGTGAAACCGATCTGCGCGGTGCCCTGCTGCGCGGGGTGATCGCCGCCGGCAGCAGCTTCAGCGGCGCGCAGGTGGAGAACGCCGACTTCACCGATGCCCTGCTGGACCGCGCCGATCAGCGCGCTCTCTGCCAGCGGGCCAGCGGCACCCACCCGCTCACCGGCATCAGCACCCGGGCCAGCCTGGAGTGCGGCTGAGCGCAGGCAGCCCCGCCCTGTTTGGCCGGGGATGGCCGGGCGTCCGCGTGTCTGAATGTGGGCGGGGTGATCAGCCGCAGCTGGTCCAGCCGCGCAGTTTGCCGGGGTTGAGCAGCCCCGCTGGGTCATAAGCCATCTTTGCGGCCACCTGGTCGGCATCGATCACCCCCAAGCCGCCGTCTTCCACCGTGAGGCTGTGGGGGTTGAAGAGCAGGGCGCCCAGGTCCCTGGCCTGCTCCATCAAGGCCTGCAGCGCCGCCCGATCCCGCCAGCGCACCAGAGGAATCGCCGCCAGACGTTGCTGGCCCTGCTGACGCACGCCCTCCAGGTGCCAGAGCAGGTCGTCGCCCCAGCGCTGCTTCAAGGCGCCCAGCGTCGGCCCTTCCGGCTGGGGCAACAGCATCTGCAGATAGGTCCAGCCCTTGTCCTGCGCCCGCAGATGCAGGGTGGTGTGGTTCCAGGTGAGTTCGCGCAGGGGCAACCCGCGGCTTTCCCCCTCCGCTGCTTGCCACACCAGGGCTCCGCCCAGTTGATCCAGCAGCGGCATCAGGGCCGGCAGGGCATGGGGGGCGGCCAGCAGCAGCAGCCGGTGGCCGCGGGCCGCCGGGCAGCCGCCGGGCAGGGGGAGCTGGCGGGCGGCGGGCGCCTCCAGCAGGCAGAGTTCCTGCAGCACCAGGGCAGCGCAGGGCAGCAGCCTGGCGGCCTCCAGCGCCCTGTCCCAGTCTGCAAAGTCGACCACCAGCTGCTGCCAGGTCTCGGCGGCGGCGGTTGGCACGGTGACCGCCGTGAGGATGCCGTTGGTGCCGTAGGCGTGATTGAGCGGCCGGCTGCCGGTGGCATCGAGCGTCAGCAGCCGCGGCTCGGGCTCCACCGTCACGATCTCCAGGCCCAGCAGGTTGCCGGGATCCCGCAGGAAGCCCCAGCGCAGGGAACCGATGCCTCCGGATCCCCCGGCGATGAAGCCCCCCAGCGTGGCGCTGCGGGAGGTGCTGGGGGTGAGCCGCAGGGCGCGGCCCCGGGCCGCCAGTTGACGGTCGAGGTCGCCCAGCAGGCAGCCCGCCTCTGCCGTGAGCACGCCGCTGGCCGCATCGAACTGCCGCAGCTGTCGCAGGCCGCTGAGATCGAGCACCACGCCACCGGCGAGCGGCACGCACTGGCCGTAATTGCCGGTGCCGGCGCCCCGCACGGTGAGCGGCACCTGCTGTTGGGCGCAGGCCGCCGCCACCTGCTGCACGTGCCCCAGCTGCGTGGCCTTCACCACCAGCTGGGCGTGGTGACCGCTGAGCAGCGGCGTGAGTACCGGCGAATAGGTGAAGAAGTCGTGGGAGAGTTTCTCAAGCTCGCTGCCTCGCCCCACCAGCTCCGCAGCGGGGCCGCTGCCCGGGGGGCCGGCGGCGGCACGGAGCTGCCGGGACACCGCTTCGATCCGCTCTGCGCTCACGGGAGTGGGCAGGCCGGCGGGCAGGGCGACAGGGAGCAGCGCGACCGGTGCGCTGGCAGGGGAGCGGGTCACGGGGAACGGGGCAGTGGTTTCAAGCTGGCAGGCTCTCAGGCTCTCAGGCTGGCAGCGCTTCGAGCAGTTGCTGCAGTGGCGACGGCGACGGGGCCGGCAACCAGCGACCCGCGCGCAGCACCCGCCGCGGTACAGGCCGGGCCAGCAGGTCGCTCCAGCTGGAGGCGCCCAGCAGGAGCAGATCAGCGGGTGCCCCTGGTCGCACCACCCCGTCCCAGGCCAATCCCATCAGGCGGCTGGAGGCGGTGGTGAAGGGCATCAGGCCCTGGCGCTGCCATGGGGCCAGGTGAGCGGCCGGCATGGAGAAGCGCAGCAGGTCCAGGGGATCGAAGTCTCCGCCCGGATACCAGGGATCCTGCACGTTGTCTCCCCCCACCGCCACCGTCACCCCGGCGCGCTGCAGCTGGCGGATCGGTGCCAGCGGGCGTTGGGCGGGGGTGTGGCCGTCGCGGTGCCCCAGCAACCAGAGGTTGGTGGTCGGCAGCGCCACCACCGCCAGCCCCGCCTCGGCCATGGCGTCGGCGAGGGGCAGCAGGCGGCGCACCGGTAGCTGGGACATGCTGCAGCTGTGGCTGCAGCACACGGGCACACCGATACGGAGCTCGATCACGAGGCGGGCGGCCAGGGCCACGCCAGCGCCAGCGCCATCGGCGCTTTCGTCGATGTGGAGGTCCACGCCGCAACCCAGGCCATCGGCCAGGCGCAGCAGAGCCCGCAGTCCTTCGCCATCGGCGCCGTCGGGGGGGAACGGGGCGCCCAGCACGCCGCCCAGCAGCACCCCGCCGGCCGCGGCTGCACTCTCCCCCCGCCGGCCCAGCAACTGACGCGCCAGTTGCTCGCCTGCCGCGGTGGCCCAGTGCCTCACCGGCACCAGCGCCACCAGTTGCAGCGGCAGCCGCTCCGCCCACGCCTGCTGCAGATCGAGCAGGGCCTCCCAGCTCACCTCGGCGCCTGGGCCGAGGCTGTCGACATGGCTTCGCATGGCCCGCAAGCCGTAGCGCCAGCCTTGGTCCAGGGCACGCTCCGCGCGCGCGTGCACCTGTTCCACACTGCGTTCGTGATGCTCGCGCTGGTTGGCGGCCAGGGCGCCCGCCATCGTTCCCGTCCGGTTGGGATGGCGCTCCCAGCTGAAGGCCTTGTCGAGGTGGGCGTGGGGCTCCAGCAGGGGGGTGAGGGCGAGCGGCAGCCGTGCCTCGGCCTGTGCTGGATAGGGCTTGATCGCGGTGAAACGCCCTTCGGCATGCTCCAGCTCGACGGCTACCAGGCCTTCGGCATCAGCTGCCGGCAGGTGGACGGCGCCTGGATCCAGAAGGCAGCGCGGCAGCCGCAGGGGCGGCAGGGGTGTGGCGCTCACGGTCTGGCGTCGCTGGTGGCGCCTGCGTCGTTCTCCTCTCTGCCGTCCTTCGAGGTGGAGAGGATCACGAAGTGCCCGGCGCCGGCCAGGGTGATGACCCGGTAGCGGGGAATGCGCAGGAATGGCAACACCTCCTGGCCCCCGATCTCCGTCTGGTACAGGCTGAAGACGCCGAAGTTGTGCCGCGTCGTGCCCTGCCGGGCCAGGGCGCCAAGCACCTGCGACTGGCTGCGGATCAGCTCCGGGCAGTTCTGCACCACAAGCCGCAACGGCATCGGCAGCCCATCTGCGCCGCAGACCTCCTCCACCGCCAGTTCCACCAGCTGATCGCCGGCGAAGCTTTCGAAGTCGTTCGGTGGAGGGTTGGTGAACAGGAGGGCCAGGGCGGTGCCTCCGAGGCCAGCCGCTCCGGCCAGCAGCGGCCAGAGGCGCGAGGCGGATGGGGGCGCGGCGGGCAAGGGGCAGCAGGCGGGGCTACTTGATACATTGGCAAAGACCACGGCGGGCGTAGCCAAGTGGTTAAGGCAGCGGCTTGTGGCGCCGCCATTCGGGGGTTCAAGTCCCCTCGCTCGCCCTCAAAGCCGCCACCAGTCGATCGGCTGCTGCGCGGCTCCTCACCGGATCCCCGCAGGGGAGTCCGGTTTTTTTCTGCCCATCCGCGCAGGCCGCCGCCGCTTCCGCCTCCCCCAGCAGCGCCGTGTTGAGCGCTACGGCCCGCACCCGCACCGGCGGCAGGCCGCCCGGACGGCCCAGCGCCGCCAACTGCTCCACCGCCGCGATCAGCTGAGGCAGCGGGGGGATGGGGATGGTCGGATGCCGCGAGATCGCCCGCTGACCGGCGCGATGCACCAACAGCAGACCGGTGGGCTGGCTGCCGCGCAGCAGCGGCAGGGTGGCGGTGGAGCCCGGATGACAGAGCGAGCCCTGGCCTTCCACCAGCACCAGGGTGCCGTCGTTGCAGGCCGCCACGGCCGGGTCGCCGCCCCCACCGGCCTGGCAGGCCTCTAGCACCGCCCCCTCCACGGCCCCGGCGGCGTAATCCACGCGCACGGCATCGAGCGGCACCCCGCCGCCGCTGATCAGGATGCCCGCCTGGCCGGTGCCCACGAAGCGGGAGTCGAGGCCTTGGCGGCGGGCGGCGGCCACCAGCTCCAGGCAGGCGCTCATCTTGCCCACGGCCATGTCGGTGCCCACAGCGAGCAGGCGCTGGCCGGGCAGGGCTGCGCAGCGTGCCGCAGCCACCTGCAGCCCTGGCGGCTCCTGCCGCAGGTCCCAGATCCACTGCTGGGGACCGCGCAGGGCCGCCAGCGAGGGGTCGTCGGCCAGGCGAGTGTGCAGCCCGCTGGCCACATGCAGACCGGCCTGCAGGGCGGCGGCCACATCGCGGCGCAGTGCTTCCGGCAGCAGGCCGCCCGAAGGCGCCAGCCCCACCACGGCCACCTCCGGGCCGTAGGGGAGAGCCTCCGCCAGGCTGGCCACCACCGGAATGGCGCGGGGGATGCCGGTGACCTGCTCCAGCGGCAGACCTGCCTGCGCCGGATCGATCACCGCCACGATCGGCCCGCTGCGGTAGCGCAACAGCGCCAGGCCCGTCTTGCCGGACAGATTGTCGAGGCCATCGTGCTGCAGCAGCACCACCCGGGCCGAGGCGCTCAGCACCGTGGCGGCTCCGGCGGGGAAGGGCCGGCGGCGGTCCCATCGGGGACGGCACCCTCTGAGGGGGGCTGACCCAGGCCCGGCCGGGAGCTGGGGCGCAGGATGTCGCCATCCCGCTCCGGCTCGCTGAAGGGGGCGTCCACCAGGTTGAGGTGGCTGTCCAGATCGGGCCAGCGCACCAGCGGCAGCAGCTGGGCGGCGGCCCCGTTGAGCAGGGCGCTGTCCGAGTAGCAGCCGAGCATCAGATCGAGGCCGAGGCGTCGGGCGGTCTGCGCCATCAGCCAGGCCTCCGACAGCCCGCCCGTCTTGAGCAGCTTCAGGTTCACCCCATCGACATGGGGGGCCAGCCGCAGCAGGTCCTGCAGATCCCAGCAGCTCTCGTCGGCCACGAGCGGGATCGGGCAGTGCAGGTCGAGAGCGGCGAAGGCGGCGGCATCGGCCTCCGGATCCTGCAGAGCGGGCAGCGGCTGCTCCACCAGCACCACCCCCTGCTGCGCCAGCCAGGGAATCAGCTGGCGCGCCGTGGGCAGGTCCCAGCCGCCGTTGGCATCCACCTGCAGCTCGGCGCCGGGGAACCCTGTGAGAGTGGTGGCCACCGCCTGCACCAGGGCCCGGTCGTGGTCGGCACCATCAGGGCTGCCGAGCTTGAGCTTCACCCGCCGCGGCCTGACACCGAGCCGCTCCTGCCAGCCCACCAGCCGGGCGCGCACCTGCTCCACCGTGCCCAGCCCCAGGGTGACGCTGGTGGGGGTACAGGCCTGGCGATCGAGACCCCAGAGGCGCCAGAGCGGCTCGCCCAGACGGCGGCCCCACCAGTCGTGCAGAGCCAGATCGACGGCGCAGCGGGCCGGCGGCGAAAGCCCCGCGAGCAGGGGCTGAAGGGCCTGCAGCTCGCTCGGATCGCGGGGGCGGCCGAGGGCGTCGGGGCTCTCCAGGCGCGGCAACAGGGCGTCCAGTTCCGCCGCCACGTCATCGGTGCTGAACCGTCGATGGCCGGTGTCGAAGCCGCCGGCCTCGCCCTGGCCGATGGTGCCGTCGTGCTCAATCTCCACCAGCACACGCTCCACCCCACGCGAGGTGCCGCGGCTGATCGTGAGCGGCACGGCCTTGGTGAGGGAAAAGCGGCGAAGACGAGCGTGCATGCTCGGAAAGGGGCGTGCATCGGTTCCCCCCACAGGCAGTCTCCGCCATGGCCGGTGGTTTGCGCCATCCCCGGCTCCTCGCGCCGTGATCCGCAGACGCACCCTGCCCAGGGATCCATGCCATGGCCGAAACTGGTGCGATGAGCGCGACCCCACCCACCAAAGGCAGCTACTGGATCACCACCTTCGGCTGCCAGATGAACAAGGCCGATTCCGAGCGCATGGCCGGAATCCTCGAAGCCATGGGCTACGCCGCAGGCAGCGATGAGCATTCCGCTGATCTGGTGCTCTACAACACCTGCACGATCCGCGACAACGCAGAACAGAAGGTCTACAGCTATCTAGGCCGCCAGGCCCAGCGCAAACGCACCAATCCCCACCTGACCCTGGTGGTGGCAGGCTGCGTGGCCCAGCAGGAGGGAGCGGCGCTGCTGAGGCGCGTGCCCGAGCTTGATCTGGTGATGGGCCCCCAGCACGCCAACCGGCTCGGCACCCTGCTGGAGCAGGTGGCCAGCGGTCAGCAGGTGGTCGCCACCGACGACCACCACATCCTCGAAGACATCACCACCGCCCGCCGCGACAGCGCCGTCTGCGGCTGGGTCAACGTGATCTACGGCTGTAACGAGCGCTGCACCTACTGCGTGGTGCCCGCGGTGCGGGGCCAGGAGCAGAGCCGCACCCCGCAGGCCATCCGGCTGGAGATCGAGGGGCTGGCGGCACGGGGCTTCAAGGAGATCACCCTGCTGGGCCAGAACATCGATGCCTATGGCCGCGACCTGCCCGGCATCACCCCGGAGGGCCGCCGCGCGCACACCCTCACCGACCTGCTGCATGCGGTGCACGACGTGGAGGGGATCGAGCGGATCCGCTTCGCCACCAGCCACCCCCGCTACTTCACCGAACGGTTGATCGAGGCCTGTGCCGTGCTGCCCAAGGTGTGCGAGCACTTCCACATCCCCTTCCAGAGCGGCGACGACGACGTGCTCAAGGCGATGGCGCGGGGCTACACGGTGGAGCGCTACCGCCGCATCCTTGAGCGCATCCGGGAACGCATGCCCGATGCGGCGATCAGTGCCGACGTGATCGTGGCCTTCCCCGGCGAAACCGATGCCCAGTTCCGCCGCACCCTGGCCCTGATCGAGGAGATCGGCTTCGACCAGGTCAACACCGCCGCTTACTCGCCCCGCCCTGGCACCCCCGCCGCCGGCTGGCCCGGCCAGGTGAGTGAAGGCGTGAAGGTGGAACGGCTCCAGGAGATCAATGCCCTGGTGGAGACCACCGCCCGGGCGCGGAGCCTGCGTTATCTGGGCCGCACCGAAGAGGTGCTGGTGGAGGGGCGCAACCCCAGGCATCCCGATCAGTGGATGGGCCGCACCCGCACCAATCGGCTCACCTTTTTCCCCGCCGCTGAGGCTGACCCTGCGGCAGCCCAGGCGCAGCGGGGAGCAGCACCGGGGGCAGGGACGATCCAACCGGGGTCGCTGGTGCCGGTCAAGATTGAGTCGGTGCGGGCGTTTTCGCTCTCCGGCCTGCCGCGTGTGCCGGCACTGAGCTGCTGAGCCGGCGGGCCGCGTCTTCCCAGCACTGATACGTTTGGCCTCTCGCTTTCGGCCCTGCGGCCTGACTGACGCCATGCCCTCAGCCCCGTGCACGATCGGACTGGTGTTCGGAGGGGTCTCCGGGGAGCACGCGGTCTCGATCCGCTCGGCGGTCACGGTGGCCGGTGCCCTGCGCCGTGGCGCCAACGTCGGCCGCTACCGCCTCTGCTGCTTCTACATCGACCTGCAGGGCCACTGGTGGCCGCCGGCGGTGGCCGATGCGGTGCTGGCCCAGGGCGTGCCACCGGCGGCCGACCAGTTGCCGGCCACCCCGGTGCGCGCCGGCTTCCAGGGCCTGCCCACCGGCGCCGCTGATGTGGAGGTGTGGTTTCCGGTGCTGCATGGCCCCAACGGCGAGGACGGCACCATCCAGGGGCTGTTCAGCCTGATGCAGGTGCCCTTCGTGGGATCCGGCGTGCTCGGCTCCGCCGTGGGCATGGACAAGCTGGCGATGAAGGCCGCCTTCGCCGCCGCCGGTCTGCCCCAGGTGGCTTACCAGGGCGTGGATGCCGCAGAACTGGAGGGCCAGGGTGTTCCCCTGAAGCTGCTCGAGCGGCTGGAGCACCATCTCGGCTACCCCTGCTTCATCAAACCGGCCAACCTCGGCTCTTCCGTGGGCATCAGCAAGGCGATCGACCGCCCCAGCCTGCTGGCCGGGCTGCGGGAAGCGGCCCGCCATGACCACCGCCTGGTGGTGGAACGGGGCGTGACGGCACGGGAGCTGGAGTGCGCCGTGCTGGGCAAACGCCAGCTGCGCGCCTCGGTGGTCGGCGAGATCCGTTTCGATGCCGACTGGTACGACTACACCGCCAAGTACAGCGAAGGGCTCAGCCACACCCTGATCCCGGCGCCGGTGGCGGAGCCGGTGAGCGAGCGGGCGCGGGCCATGGCCATCGAGGCCTGCCGGGCGGTGGCGGCCGAGGGGCTCGCCCGGGTGGATTTCTTCTACGACGAGGCCAGCGGCGATCTCTGGCTCAACGAGATCAACACCCTGCCGGGCTTCACCTCCCAGAGCATGTATCCGATGCTCTGGGAGGCCACTGACCTCCCACTGGAGGGTCTGGTGCACGAGTTGGTTCAGTTGGCGAGAGAATCACGCCGTGATCTGCAGGCAGGAGCTCAGGCGGCATGACGCACGGATTGCTCTGGCTCCCTCTGCTGCTGGTGTTTGTGCTGCTCACGGCGCTGGGCTGGCTGGAGCGCCGGCGGCAACGCCTCTTCCGCGACTGGGCCTCGGGGGCGGAGCTGGCCAAGCTCGATGGCTGTGGGGCGGCGCTCCTGCGCGACGGCCAGCTGATCTGGAGCACGTTTGAGGCGGGGCAACTCAAGCCCCAGGGCGAGTTCCAGATCAGCAAGCTGGAATTGCTTGAGCTGATGGCGCTTGGTTCCGGTGATGCGCCACTTACCGAAGAAAGCCAGGGCAGCTGCCGGCTCAGGCTGGTGGGCAACGGGGTGCAGAAGGATGTGCCCTTCTCCGATGCCGAGCGTGCACGCCGCTGGATGCACGACCTGATGGCCCGCTCCCGTTGCGAGCTGTGAGCCAGGCCCCTCTGCCTCCTGGGGTGGAGCGGCGCCGCCAGTTGCGCCTTCAGCGCCGCAATGAACGCCTGCGCAACTTCTGGCGGCTGCTGCTGCTCTCCGCCGGTGCCGCCGGTCTGGGGTACGGGCTGCTGCGCCAGGGCTGGTCGCTACGGGGGCCGGATCAGGTGCTGGTGATCGGCAGTGAGCAGGTGAGCCGCGAGGAGGTGATCCGCGCCGCCCAGCTGCGCTTTCCACTCACCCTGTTGAGCCTGCAGCCACGGGAGCTCAAGGATCGGCTGGCGGCGACGTTGCCGGTGGAGCAGGTGGGCGTCCAGCGCCTGATGCTGCCACCCCGTCTGCGCATCGATCTGGTCGATCGCCAGGCGGTGGCCATGGCTGAACGCCGCACCCCTGCCGGCCTCCAGCGGGGCTGTGTGGACCGGCTCGGCAACTGGATGAACTGCGGCCCCCACCAGCTGACGGCCAAATCCGGTGGCGTCTCACCCAGCAGCCTGCTGGTGCTGGGCTGGCAGCCGGCCTACCGAGCGCCCCTGGCCCAGGTGTTGGCTGAACGGGAACAGCTGGGTGGAAACCTCAGCCAGATCCGTTTCGAGCCCACCGGCACGATCGTGCTGCTCACCCGCAACCTGGGCGAGGTGCGCCTGGGGCCCCCAGACGGCCAGCTCACCCGTCGCCTCGAGGTGCTGGAGCATCTGGAAGAGGAGCTTCCCGCCCGGGTGAAGGGCAAGCCGGTGAACACGATCGATCTGAGCGATCCCGACCGACCGGAACTGGGCCTCACCGTGCGCACGCCTGCGTCTGCCGCCCCTCGCCGTACCCCACCCACTGCCAACTGAGACCACCGATGCCGTTGCAGCTGCCAGCCCGTGTGCTCAGGCCTTTCTCCTCACCTGACGGGCTCGGTTGCGAGAATGGAAGATTCGGGCGAATGTGTGGGATCAGACAATCCTTTTCCCGCACCTGAAGGACATAATGCTGTCCGAGATGAACGGTTCAGCGCGCTTGATGGAGACTGCACCGGAAGGCCTCCCCCTCGTCGACCACGTTGGCTCCAACGGACACGCCGTGACTTCTTCTCATCCCAGCAGCAACGGCATCGTTCCCAGCCAGACGGCCCGCATCGAGGTGATCGGCGTCGGGGGTGGAGGAAGCAACGCCGTGAACCGGATGATCGCTTCCGATCTGCAGGGGGTGGGCTTCCGAGTGCTCAACACCGACGCCCAGGCCCTGCTCCTCTCCCAGGCCCAGAACCGGCTGCAGCTCGGCCAGAAACTCACCCGCGGCCTCGGTGCCGGTGGTAACCCTGCCATCGGTCAGAAAGCGGCGGAAGAGTCCCGCAATGAGCTCCAGGAAGCGATGCAGGGTGCCGATCTGGTGTTCATCGCCGCAGGCATGGGGGGTGGCACTGGCACCGGTGCGGCACCGATCCTGGCCGAGGTGGCCAAGGAGTGCGGCGCCCTTACCGTGGGGATCGTCACCAAGCCATTCAGTTTCGAGGGTCGCAAGCGGCTACGCCAGGCTGAGGAGGGCATCGCCCGTCTGGCGGAGCACGTCGACACCCTGATCGTCATCCCCAACGACCGCCTGCGCGATGCCATTGCCGGCGCTCCCCTCCAGGAAGCCTTCCGTCACGCCGACGACGTCCTGCGCCAGGGCGTCAAGGGCATCAGCGACATCATCACCAAACCGGGCCTGGTGAACGTCGACTTCGCTGACGTGCGCTCGGTGATGACCCTTGCGGGCACCGCTCTGCTGGGCATCGGCGTTGGCTCGGGGCGCTCCCGCGCGATCGAGGCCGCTCAGGCGGCGATGAGCAGCCCGCTGCTGGAATCGGCCCGCATCGACGGCGCCAAGGGCTGTGTCATCAATGTGAGCGGCGGCAAGGATATGACCCTTGAGGACATGACCACCGCGGCGGAGGTCATCTACGACATGGTCGACCCCGACGCCAACATCATCATCGGAGCCGTCGTCGACGATCGCCTCGAGGGCGAGATCCACGTGACCGTGATCGCCACTGGCTTTGAGAGTGGTGCTCCTTACCGCTCAGAACGCTCCACCCCCTCCTTCGCCACGCCGCCAGCCGCCGAATCCCCCGCCGATCACCGCGGCGCCAAGATTCCTCCCTTCCTGCTCAACCGCCAGTCCCACCTCCGCGAGGAGTGAAGCGTCAGCCAGGTCGAGGGTTCCTTAGGGCGTCTGGCGATGAGCTACGGCCTGCGCGGATCTCAGTCGAGCTGATCCCGTTCTATCCAGGGCTAGCGGCGTAGCAGCTTGGCCGGCGGGTCTCAGCGGCGGAAGGCCTGCGTTGAAAGCCGAAACGCTTGGGTTGAAGAGGGTGACCCGGAGACCACGCCTGCCTGGAGCATCCCGTGTGGCTGCTCCCTTCCAGGCCTGACCAGATTTGGGCGTCCGGGCCGCGTGGGTCCGAGTCGTGGCGATGCTAGCAAGGGAGTGCCTGCGCCCTAGCTCGCGTGCCCCTGCGCCCTGCAGATCTGATCCAACGCAAGCAGGCTGGTCTGCCGATCCGGGTGCTCACTGCCTGGGATGCCCTCTCGGCGGCGCTGGTGCAGGCCGCCGGCGTGGAAGCGGTGCTTGTGGGCGATTCGCTGGCGATGGTGGTGCTCGGCCACGCCACCACCTTGCCGGTCACGCTGGAGGAAATGATCCACCACACCAAGGCGGTGGGCCGGGGCTTACAGGGCGCTGCGGCGGAGCGGCCCATGGTGATCTGTGATCTGCCCTTTCTCAGTTATCAGTGCGGCGGTGATCTGGCCATGGCTGCCGCCGGCCGGGTGCTGAAGGAAACCGAGGCTGCGGCGGTGAAGCTGGAAGGCGGTGAGGCGGAAACCGTGCAGGTGGTGGACCGGCTGGTGCGCAGTGGCGTGCCGGTGATGGGGCACCTCGGTCTCACCCCCCAGTCGGTGCACCAGCTGGGCTACCGGCGCCAGGCGAACGATCCGATCAGCCAGGAACGGTTGCGGCGCCAGGCCAGGGATCTGGAGGCGGCCGGCTGCTTCGCCCTGGTGCTGGAGCATGTGCCTGCCCCGCTGGCTTCCAGCCTGCGGGGCAGGCTCGCGATTCCTGTGATCGGCATCGGTGCCGGCGACGACTGCGACGGCCAGGTGCGGGTCACGGCCGATCTGCTCGGGCTGACCAGCCGGCAGCCGCCGTTCAGTCCGCCACTGATCGATGGGCGCCAGCTGGCGGTTCAGGCCCTGCGCCAATGGACGGAAGACTGGACGCCCGCTGCTCCCACCATTCGACCATCACCCGCAGCACCGCATTGCTGAGGGCGAGGCCGGCGGGATCGCTGAGCCGCCAGCGCCCCCCCTCGATCCGCAACAGTTCGCGGCAGTGGGCGCCTGAGAGCTGGGCCAGCAGATCCTCGAGGTCGGCGTTGCTGAGGCCATGGCGGCGGGCCAGCTCGGCCATGGCCACCCCTTCGCGCCGCCGCAGCCCCACGATCATCAGTTCATCGAACGCCATGCCGCCACCGCTGGGCTCAACTGCCGGCTGATCCATCGCTGTGGCCTGTTCCATCCCCTCCGTCAACCAGGCGGCATAGGCCGCGCGGGTACGGGGCCGGGCCAGTCGCAGGCCGTACGGCGCCGAGGTGGCACCCATGCCGAAGCCCCACCAGCCCGCGCCGCTCCAGTACACGCGGTTATGGCGGGAAGCGTGGCCAGGCGTGGCGTAGTTGGAGATCTCGTAGTGGCCGTAGCCAGCCGCGCGCAGGCGCTCCCCGGTGAGATCCATCAGATCGGCGCCCAGATCCGGCTCCGGCAGCTCCAGCTGGCCCTGCTGTTGCCGCCGCGCGAACACGGTGCCGGGCTCCACGATCAGGTCGTAGATCGAGAGGTGGGGCGGGCTGAGGGCAAGGGCCTGGTCCAGTTGCCCGCGCCAGTGGGCCAGGTCCTGCTGCGGCAGGCCCTGAATCAGATCCAGGCTCCAGCTGCGCAGGTCACCGAGCTGGCGCGCCTGCTGCAACCAGCTGGCCGCTTCCAAAAGATCCCGGCGCCGGTGGCGCCGCCCCAGCCGCTCCAGCACCCCGTCATCGAAGCTCTGGCCCCCCAGGCTGACGCGGTTCACCCCCGCCGCCAGGACGCCAGCGAGGCGGGGGCGATCAAAGCTGGCGGGATCCATCTCCAGGGTGATCTCGGCCCCGGCGGCGATGCCGTAGCGCTGCTTCAACGCCTCCAGCACGGTGCGGATCTGGCCAGCGGTGAGCAGCGAAGGTGTGCCACCCCCCAGATACACCGTGGAGAGCGGCGGGCCGGCCGGGCTGGCGGCGATTTCGCTCAGCAGCAGCTTCAGGTAGGCCTGGATCGAGCCGGAGCTGGCACCATCGGCCCGATCGCCGAGCGGCACCACGGCGAAGTCGCAGTAGAAGCAGCGCCGCTGACAGAACGGGATATGCACATAGGCGCTGCGCGGCCCCCGGGATTCACCTGTGGTGGGGATGTCCATCGCCAAATGGTCGGTTACGACGCCCGGTCAAAGCGACCGGAATCGGGCATGCTGCAGGTCCTGAGCTGAGGGACCCCACAACCGAACCCATGGTGGATCCGCTCATCCTGCTGCTGTTTCTCATCTCCGGCGCCGCCACCGGCTGGCTGGGGGTGGATCTGCTGCCGGAAAACCTGCTGATCCAGGTCACCAATCTGGAGGGCCTGCGCTGGGTGCTGGGCGGTTTCGGTGCCTTCTTCGGTCTGTTGGCGGGCTTCTTCTTCCAGCTGCTGCGCCGCCGGCTGATGCGGCAGGTGCGCACCATGCCCACCGACCTGCTGGTGAGCCGGGCGGTGGGCTTGATCCTGGGGCTGCTGGTGGCCAACCTGCTGCTGGCGCCGATCCTGCTGCTGCCGCTTCCCTGGGAGGTGGTGTTCGTCAAGCCGTTGGCGGCAATCCTCAGCAACGTGTTCTTCGGCGTGCTGGGCTACAACCTGGCCGAGGTGCACGGCCGCACCCTGCTGCGCCTGTTCAACCCCTCCAGCGCCGAGGCGTTGCTGGTGGCCGAAGGGGTGCTGCAGCCCGCCACCGCCAAGATCCTCGATACCAGCGTGATCATCGACGGCCGCATACGGGGGCTGCTGGAGTCGGGATTGCTGGAGGGCCAGGTGATCGTTGCCCAGGCGGTGATCGACGAACTGCAGCAACTGGCCGATTCCGGCAACGCCGAGAAAAGGGGCAAGGGCCGGCGCGGCCTCAACCTGCTGGCGGCGCTGCGCGAAACCTACGGCCGCCGCCTGGTGGTGAACAGCACCCGCTACGAGGGCAGCGGCGCCGACGAGAAGCTGCTCAAGCTCACCGCCGACACCGGCGGCACCCTGCTCACCGCCGACTACAACCTGGCCAAGGTGGCCCAGGTGCAGGAACTCAAGGTGATGAACCTCAGCGCCCTGGTGGTGGCCCTGCGGCCGGAGGTGCAACCAGGCGATGCCCTGCAGCTCAAGATCGTGCGTGAAGGGAAGGAGGCCGACCAAGGCGTGGGTTACCTGGAAGACGGCACCATGGTGGTGGTGGAGGCTGCCCGCAAGCGCATCGGCCAGCGGCTGCCGGTCACCGTTACGGGCGCCCTGCAGACGCCCACCGGCCGCATGGTGTTCGCCCGCTGCGACCATGAGGATCCCCGACCTGCCGCCGAGGTCCGTCAGCCCGCAGGCCCCCGCTAGGCTCCCAAGAGGTTTTCCGGGCGTTCCCTGATGTCGGTGTCGGCTCCCTACTACGGCGATTCCGCCGTGATGCGCACACCGCCGCCCGACCTGCCGTCGCTGCTGCTCAAGGAACGCATCGTTTACCTGGGCCTGCCCCTCTTCTCCGACGACGACGCCAAGCGCCAGATGGGCGTGGACGTGACCGAGCTGATCATCGCCCAGATGCTTTATCTGGAGTTCGATAATCCCGAGAAGCCGATCTTCTTCTATATCAATTCCACCGGCACCAGCTGGTATTCCGGTGACGCGATCGGCTTTGAAACCGAGGCCTTCGCTATCTGCGACACGATCCGCTACGTGAAGCCGCCGGTGCACACGATCTGCATCGGCCAGGCGATGGGCACCGCCGCGATGATCCTCTCGGCTGGGGCCAAGGGGCACCGGGCGGCCCTGCCCCATGCGTCGATCGTGCTGCACCAGCCCCGCTCCGGCGCCCGCGGCCAGGCCAGCGACATCCAGATCCGCGCCCAGGAAGTGCTCACCAACAAGCGCACCATGCTGGAGATGCTTTCGGAAACCACCGGCCGCAGCGTGGAGCAGCTCAGCAAGGACTCCGACCGCATGACCTACCTCACCCCCCGCGAGGCCCTGGAATACGGCCTGATCGACCGCATCCTTACCACCCAGAAGGTGCCGGTGCCGCTGGCTGGCGCCGTCTGATGCCGTGCGGGCCGGCTCCTGCCTGCTTGTTTCCGCCTTCCTGCTCCCGAAACGTTCTCCGCACCCTCACCACTCCCTCGCCATGCCCATCGGCACCCCCAGCGTTCCTTACCGTCTCCCCGGCAGCCAGTACGAGCGCTGGGTGGACATCTACACGCGGCTCGGCGTGGAGCGCATTCTCTTTCTGGGCTCGGAGGTGAACGACGGCATCGCCAACAGCCTGGTGGCGCAGATGCTCTACCTCGATTCCGACGACAACAGCAAACCGATCTACCTCTACATCAATTCGCCGGGTGGCTCGGTCACGGCGGGTCTGGCGATCTTCGACACCATCCAGTATGTGAAGTCGGAGGTGATCACCATCTGCGTGGGTCTGGCGGCCAGCATGGGCGCCTTCCTGTTGGCGGCAGGCACCAAGGGCAAACGGCTCGCCCTGCCGCACGCGCGGATCATGATCCACCAGCCGCTTGGCGGCACCAGCCAGCGCCAGGCCAGCGACATCGAAATCGAGGCGCGCGAGATCCTGCGCATCAAGGACATGCTCAACCAGAGCCTGGCGGACATGTCCGGCCAGAGCCTGGAGAAGATCGCCAAGGACACCGACCGCGACTACTTCCTCAGCGCCGCCGAGGCCAAGGCTTACGGGCTGATCGATCGGGTGATCGACCACCCCAGCGAGGTCTGAGCCCGAGGTCGGGTGGGGCGCGACCGTAAAGTCGCTGTTTGCCCTGCCCGATTCGCCGGATGGCCCAGCTTTTCTACGACTCCGACGCCGATCTGAGCCTGCTTGACGGCAAAACGGTGGCCATCATCGGCTATGGCTCCCAGGGCCACGCCCATGCCCTGAACCTCAAGGACAGTGGGGTGAATGTGGTGGTGGGCCTTTATGAAGGCAGCCGCTCGGCCGAGAAGGCCAAAGCCGATGGCTTGGAAGTGCTCAGCGTGGCCGAGGCGGCCGAGCGGGCCGACTGGATCATGGTGCTCCTGCCCGACGAAACCCAGAAGAAGGTCTACGACGCCGAAATCGCGCCCCATCTGAGCGCCGGCAAGATCCTCAGCTTCGCCCACGGCTTCAACATCCGCTTCGGCCTGGTGGTGCCTCCCAAGGACGTTGACGTGGTGATGATCGCCCCCAAGGGTCCCGGCCACACCGTGCGCTGGGAATACCAGAACGGCCAGGGCGTGCCCGCCCTGTTCGCGATCGAGCAGGATGCCAGCGGCCAGGCCCGGCCCCTGGCCATGGCCTACGCCAAGGCGATCGGCGGCACCCGCGCCGGCATCCTTGAAACCAACTTTAAGGAGGAAACCGAAACCGACCTGTTCGGCGAACAGGCCGTGCTCTGCGGTGGCCTCAGCGAACTGGTGAAAGCAGGCTTCGAAACCCTGGTGGATGCCGGCTATCAGCCCGAGCTGGCCTATTTCGAGTGCCTGCACGAAGTGAAGCTGATCGTGGATCTGATGGTGAAGGGCGGTCTCACCGCCATGCGCGATTCGATCTCCAATACCGCCGAATACGGCGATTACGTGAGCGGCCCGCGCCTGATCACCGACGACACCAAAGCGGAGATGAAGCGCATCCTCGCCGACATCCAGGACGGCACCTTCGCCCGCAACTTCGTGGCCGAATGTGAGGCGGGCAAGCCCGCCATGACCGCCGCCCGCGAGCGCGATGCCCACCATCCGATCGAGAAGGTCGGCAAGGGGCTGCGCGCCATGTTCAGCTGGCTCAAAGTGGCCTGATCCTGAGCAGCCAGCCATGCGCCGCGGCCTGCTTTCCCTGGCCTGGGGAAGTGCCCAGGCAAGCG
Source organism: Cyanobium sp. ULC065 (assembly GCF_977927515.1). The sequence continues at coordinate 1,264,857 of NZ_OZ376393.1, forward strand.
CCAGCCTCACCCTGGCGTCCGCGGCCTGGCTGGTGAGCGGCCTCACGGCCTCGCCGCTGATCAACAGCCTCCTGCCCGTGCTGGCCACGGCGGCGGCGCTGCTCCCTTTACCGCAGCAGCCGTTGCTGGGCAGCCTGCTTCAACTGCTCGCCACCCTGCTGCTGCTGGCCATCGGGCTGCACCGCCATAACCTCGACCCTGCCACGGCTACTGCCTCAGCCACTGGCGCAGCCTCTGCTGCAGTCGGCGGCGGTGCAGTCCTGCCCCTGGCGCTGGCCTTGCTGGCGGTGCTGCTGTTCGGACTGGGTCTGCAGATCGGCCAGCTGCCGCTGCAGCGGTTCCTGGTGGGAGTCCAGGGGATTTCAATGCGGCGTCTGCGCTCCGGCTCCGAGCTCGGCGCCCTGCTGGGCCACCTGCTCACGGCCCTGCTGTTTCCGATCGGCAAGGCGGTGCTGCAGTTCTCGCAGGCACTCGTGCTGCTGCTGCCGCTGCTGCCTGCTGCCCTGCTCTCGCGTCGCCCGGGTCATCGCCACCTCCCCACTCGCTCAGGCCCAGATCTCGCCTCAGCAGCATCCTCTACCGCCTTAACAGCTTCTGCCGCCACCGCCGTAGCCGCTTCCACCGCAGTGGCGGCGGCCGCTGGGGCCAACCCTGGCGGCAGCGTGTCCTTGAACTGGCGCTGCTGCCTGCAGGGGATTCTGTTCGGCAGCCTGTTCGGCTTGCTGCCCCTCTGGGTGCGTCAGCTCGGGGGGGGCAGCTGCTTCGATTTCGGCATGGTGCTCACCGCCTACGGGCTGGGACGCCTCCTGGCCGCCGCAGGACCCGCTGGCTCCCTGCCGTCCCCGCCTGCCCTCGTTGCCACAGCGGCGCTCGCCGGGCCGTGGCGGCTGCATCCGGCCCGGGGCCTTCCCTACCTCCTGCTGGCCTTCACGCTGGCGGGCACCCAGTGGCTGCCGGGCTGGGGCTCCCTGGTGCTGTTCCTGCCGATGGGGGGCCTGGCCGCTTTGAGCGATGCCCGGCTGGTGGCCACGCTGGACACTCACCCAGATGACTCCGCCACGGACGAGCCGCTGCGGTGGCAGACCCTGGCGCGCTCCAGTGGTGTCGGAGCCCTGGCCGGCAGCCTGCTGATGGGCGGCACCGCCCAGTTGCTTGGTCTGCCTCTGGCGCTGCCCCTGCAGGTGCTGGCGTTCGCCGCCGCCGCCGTGCCCCTGTCACTGGCGGGCCGCCGCCGAGGACTGGCTTGAGCAGCAGCGATGCAGCTGCTGCTCTGCTGGCCTGGCTGACCGTGGCAGCGGCCTGCGGCCTTGACCGCTGGCTCGGCGATCCCGCCGGCTGGCTGCATCCGGTGCAGGTGATGGGTTGGTGGATCAGCGTCTTGCGTCGGAGCGCCGAAGCCTGGGCCGGCGATCGGCCTGGGCGGCTTCGCCTGGCCGGTGCCTGCATCACCGTGCTCTTGGTGGGCGGCAGTGCTGGCGCCGGTTGGCTGCTGGAGGCGCTGGCCTGGCGCCAGCCGGCGCTGGGCCTGCCGCTGCTCTGGCTGGGCCTGACCAGCTGCCTGGCGGGAGCAAGCCTGGAGCAGGCGGTGCGGGCGGCGGTGGCGCCGCTGGAGCGGCATCCGGCCGAGGCCCCGCTCTCTCTCGAGGCACTGGCGGAGGCCAGGGCTCGCCTGGCGTGGATCGTGGGCCGTGACGTCGACCAGCTGGACGAGGCCGGCATCCTGCGGGCAGCCGCAGAAACCGCCGCCGAAAACAGCGTGGACGGGCTGTTTGCCCCGCTCTTCTGGCTCCTTGTGGGCGCCGGCCTCTGGCTGATGGCTGGATTGATGCCGCCCGCAGCGGGTCTGATGGTCTCCGCAGACGGTCTGATCGTGACTGGGCACACCCTGGCCCACGGTGTGCCGCCTGTGCCCGGGCCGCTGGCGCTCGGCTGGGCCTTCAAGGCCAGCAGCACGCTGGATTCGATGCTGGGGTACCGGCGTGGGCGGCTGCGCTGGCTGGGCACCGCCGGCGCCCGGCTCGACGACCTGCTCACCTGGTTGCCCTGTCGCCTGGTGGCACTCACCCTCCCGCTGTTGCAGGCCGGCCGTTCGCAGGCCGTGGCCCAGCTGCGGCTGGCCTTGCGGGAGGGCGGCCCCGACCCGTCGCCGAATGCGGGGGTGTCACAGGCGGCCTTCGCTGCCGCCGCCCACCTGCGCCTTGGCGGCGCCAATCACTACGGCGGTGTGCGGATCGACAAACCGGTGCTCGGGGCGGGCTGGCCGGCAGCAGACCAGGCAGGCGTGGAGCGCCTGTTGCGGCTGTCCCGGCAACTGGAGCTGCTGTGGCTGCTGGTGGCGTTGCCGCTGCTGGTGCTCATCGCGGACCTGAGACCGCGTTGACTCCTGGTTGCTCAGTATGCGCCGCGGTCTCTGGGGAAGAGGACCACCCCCACAGTGCGCAGAATGATCGAAAGATCGGCGCGGAAGCTGCGGTGGCGGGCATAGGCCACATCCATCCGCACCCGTTCGGCGTAGCGGAGATTGTTGCGCCCCGACACCTGCCAGAGGCCGGTAATCCCGGGCCTTACTGCCAGCACCTCGTTCATGCGGCGCCCATAGCGCCTGAGCTCGTCCCTGACGATCGGCCGGGGACCCACCACGCTCATTTCACCTCGAAGCACATTGAGGAATTGGGGAAGCTCATCAAGGCTGGAGCGACGCATAAAGCGGCCAATCGGTGTGATCCTGGGATCGGCCTTGAGTTTGAAATCCTTGCCGTATTCGCGTTTGAGTTCAGGGGATTGATCGAGCAACGCCTGAAGCATGAGGTCAGCATCTTTACGCATGGTGCGGAATTTGATGCAACCGAAATCGCGGAAGCCCCGTCCGATGCGCCGCTGCACGTAGAACACCGGCCCAGGCGAACTCACCTTTACCAGGGCTGCCAGCATCAGGAACAACGGGCTACCGAGGCCTAGCACCGCCAGCGAAAAGACGATGTCACCGGTCCGCTTGACCACCCGGGATGTGGTGCTCTGGGCTTCGATCAATTGCGCCGCGGTGGGCCGCTCGCTGGAAGTCGGCACGGCAGTGAGTGCGGATCTCCTGCCTGGCAGCGGGGTGATGGCGGAGGAAGTGGCGGACAGGGCGGCGGAGTGGGAAAGGGTGGAAGGGGTCGCTGATGCGGACAGGAACGGTGGCAGGGTGGCGGGTCTGTAGGGGTTGCTGCTGGCGTTCACCATCTCGCCCCTTGGTGTTGAAACTCTAAAAATCGTTTTGTTCTCCCACAAGCCAGCAAGGTCACTCAGACCAGAGGCACAGCCAGGGCCTCCCAGCACGCTTGAGGTCCACAGTTCTGGACCCTAACTGCCGCACGACGCAGCGCCCTGCTCACCATGGGGCTCTGTTCAACTCTGAGCGTTGATTACCTTTGCGCGCTCTGGCAAGCCAGCCGCTCGGCTCCGGCAGGCTCAACTCAGAGTGTGCTTTCCCCTGGAGCCGTGGCTCAGCCCTCGGCCCACGGAAGGGGCTGACGGCCCTGACGGAGGCGGATCCCGTGCTGCTGCCAGTAGCGCTCCAGCAACCCAATCAGCCGCTCCCGGAAGCGCTCGGGGGCGAAGGTCTCGGCCCATGCCCGTTGCCGCTCGGGCGGGAACCGGGACCAGAGGCGTTGCTGTTCGAATTGCTCCAGGGCTGCAACGAGGCTGGAGCTGGTGGGCGCGTCGAACAGCAGCCCGGTGGGGTGCGTGCTGCCGCTGTTGAGGCAACGGACACTGTCGAGCAGGCCCCCCTGCCCCAGACCGATCACCGGCGCTCCCGCCGCCATGGCTTCCACCGGGGCGATGCCGAAATCCTCCAGGCCGGCATGCAGAAACGCACGGCAGCGACCCATCAGATCGTTCACCTCCTGCTCGGAGCAGCGCCCGAGGAAACGCACGCTCGGACCCGCCAGCTGCTCCAGGCGCTGCCGTTCCGGCCCGTCGCCCACCAGCCACAACGGCAGACCGGTGCGGTTGAAGGCCTCCACCATCAGGTCCACCCGCTTGTAGGGCACCAACCGGCAGACGGACAGATAGAAGTCGTCGCGGGGCAGGTGGCAATCGAAGCGATCGACCGCCACCGGTGGATGCAGCACCGCACTGCTGCGGCCCCAGTAACGCCGGATTCGGCGGGCGGTGAAGCGGGAGTTGGCGAGGATCCGATCGACGCGGCCGGCACTGACCACGTCCCACTGACGCAGCTGATGCAGCTGCCAGCGCAGCAGCGGCCCCAGCGGACCGCGGGCGATGGCGGAGCGCGACAGGTAGGCGTGCATCTGGTCCCAGGCGTAGCGCACCGGGGTGTGCACGTAACTCACATGCAGCTGTTCGGGGTCGGTGAGCACGCCCTTGGCCACCAGATGGGAGCTGCTCAGCACCAGCGGATAGCCCCGCAGGTCGAGCTGTTCGATCGCCAGGGGCAGCAGGGGCAGATACTGCTGCACGTGACTGACCCCCCAGGGCAGTTGCTGGATGAAGGAGGTGCGGATCGTGCGCCTGTGCAGCCAGCTCTGGGGCCGACGGCTTTCCCCGTCCACAAGCGCGAACAGGTGCGGATGCAGCAGGGCGTCCATTTCCTGGACCACCAGCTCCGAGCCGCCCACGGACCGGGGGGTGAACCACTCGTGAACGAGGGCGATCTGGTCGGGCACCCTGGGCATGGCGGCACGGTAGGCGCTCCGATGGCGTGCGAGGTCACGAAAGCTCTCAGTGGATTGCCATCCCTGCCGCTGGTCTGGATGCTGAACCCAGTCCATGGTCGCCATGCCGATTCGCGATCTGCTTGAAGACGCCCTCGAGGAACCCTCGATCGGCGAGACCGACTGCTTCCAGTGGCATGCCACGGCTGTAGGCATCGCCGCGCTTTGGCGAGCGGGACAACCGCCAGCTGTACCGCCCTTCGAGGTGGCACTGAAGGAAGGCTTGCTGGTGGGTCTGGATCTGAGCCGGGAGGAGCGCGAGTTTCACCAGCTCCGCAAGGGCTTGGTGCTGCTGTTCCATTCCTGAGGCCTGCGGAAAGCTACCGAGTCATTTCTCCGTGGGCGCAGCCAGCCGGGTTGGTCTTAGTGCTCAGAAGCCGGGGCCACCACGACACTGTTGCGTCCGCTGCGTTTTGCCGTGTAAAGCGCTTTGTCCATGCGTGCCAGGAAGGTATCCGCGTCGTCTTCCTCAAGGTGCAGTGAAGCGACTCCGAGACTCATGCTCACAGAGGTGGCAACATCTCCGCTAGAGATCCTTAGCTCCTGCACTTTGAACCGTAAAGATTCAGCGATCACCAGAGCTCGGTCCTGTGGGCAGTCAATCAACAGGATCACAAACTCCTCGCCTCCATAGCGAAAACAATAGTCGGTCGCCCGTATGCCGGTGCTGACCGCATGGGCTACGGCCTGAAGTGCTTTGTCTCCAAAGGGGTGTCCGAAGCGATCGTTAATCTCCTTGAAGTGGTCGATATCAAGAAGAATCCCCGTCAAGGGATGCTGACTTCGCTTGGCTCTGGCCACTTCCTCTCCTAAGCGCAAATGAAAATCACGCCGATTTCTGCAGCCAGTGAGCGCATCTGTCATGCTCAGCTCGGCCATCTGATCGCGAGAGCGAGCGAGCTCAAGCGTAAGCTGATTGATTCGTTGAATTCGCATGTTGATCAGATTGATCATTGTGGCGAATTCGCTGATTGCGGTTACCGCCAAGGTTGGCATCAGCATGTTCGATTCTCCTGAGAGTTCGGCCCGTGGCTCTGATGTCAATGGCTTCAATAGCTTCTGGATTTCATTTTCAAACATCCTTGCAAGCTGTTCGGTGATCAAGACTCCCACAAGCAACAACAAGCCAAGAAGGCCAAAAGTATGCAAAGATTCCTTCTGTAGCTTCCTGATGAGTGGGGCCGCTGGAGAGACAACGCGTGTGATCACCTCATTGGAGGCAAGGGGAGAGGCCCCTTGGGTATCATCATTTAGCATTTGAACTTTTGTTTCCCAGTAGCTATTCAGTAGCTTCATGAGCGGAACATCACCGTCTTGAGGGATCAAGATCGTGAGTCCATTCTGAGTGACGAATTTTGCGCTGCCATTCACGTACTGGTGATCCAGGATGTGGAAAAGAGCTGGGTTTGAATTGACTCTGCTGACTTTGGTCTGGCTGTATTGGGTGGTGACTTTGCGTTCTCTTTCAATTGCAACGCGCTCTCTGACAATCCAAAAATCTGATCCTCTGTCTTTCAAAAAGGAATCGGGAAGGGATCGGGAGGCATGAGCAATGTTGACCAAGTTGTTCAGTTCATCGCGTTGCGAAACTTTGACGAGTTGATTCGCAGATAGCCCCCATGTAATCAGCGAAGGGGTGAGCAAGGAGAGAAGGCCAAAGGCGAATATTGCCGTTCGTATGGAAACGCTCTGATCCGGCCTTGGTCGGATCCACAGCCGATAAACCAGGACCAGCAACACGGCCATCAACGTATTGAGGACCCCATTGACGGCCTGTTTGAGAGCGATAAGGGTAGTAGGGGTAAGATCAACTCCCAGGAATAGATGATAGAAAACGAATGTAAGTGGGATGCCAGCAAGAAGCCAAAACGTCAGATCGTGAAGGATGATGCGATCGTTGATCACGCGTTCCTGGGCCTTGGACTCCCTGTTTGTGGCAACCGATAGCCAGGTGATTTCAAGAACATAAATAATTGTTCCCCACGGATGCCCCCATGTGGCCCAGGTAACAAGTGCTGCGAGCCCGCCGATGGCCAATCCCCACCACTGCTGCCAGATGAGGAGAGCAAGAACGGCAAAGATCGAGCCAAAAAAAATATGAATGCCAATCGTAATTGGAACATTGATCAGGGTGCCAAAGATGGCCCCCCAGAGGAGTATGGCAAAGGCCGGGATCGTGGGATGTGGTTGGCGGGCCGGCAAAAAGTGTTTTCCGGAAGGAAATGGCTCCAAACTTAATATACATGCTTCATGATTGACGCGCCTGCCAAGTTTCGTATGGATCGTTACTGGGCCTCGTCTGCCGGCTGATTTTGTGCGCTCGCATGCCTCCTCAGGATGGCTTGTATGCCGTCAACAGGGCTTGTTCTTCGCCCTGTCCCCCGAAGCGCCTCTGCCCGTGAGCGCGTGCCTATGACCATTCCCTGAGAATGTGATCGGTGGCCTCCGTCAGAATGGAAAAACATGTTTCTTGGGCTTTCTGATGACCCCATCTGCCCAGTTCTGGAGCCACAAGCCCTGGTGGTGCCAGCCTTGGTCGATCGTCGGCACCGGCCTTGCTATAGGCGCGGCCAGCCTTGTGCTGCTGCCTCGTTGGTGGATCTCCGCACCGGTGGTGGCCGCCGTACTGGCGTGGTGGTGGCTGTTCCTGGTGCTGGTGCCTGCTGCTGCCGAAGATGGCCAGCTCATGGACGCTGGTGGTGTTACTGATCCGGGCGTCAATGAATCCCCGGACCTGGACCCGTGACCAGGTGTGACCAGCGGACGAACAGCTGTGGAAATGGCAACCGATCTGACAGCAGGGGAGTGCCCAGACCCTTGAATAGGGTGTCTCTCATGGCGCTAACGCAGGGACCCTGCCGATGGCGATCCGCATGAGCCCTGATCAGAGAACGACACCATGAGCTACGAACCGGGTACGAACGAGTGCCGGTTGCTGATCGACAGCAAAGCCCAGATTGAGCTGGCTCTGGCCAGCCTCGCCAAACTCGAGAACACCGATCACATCCGCCTGCAACTGCTGGCGGTGTACAACCAGCTCGAAGGCCTCCACGACCTCAGGCGGGCCAAGCGCCCGGGGCCGATTCCTGCTGGAGCTCTCCCGGATGAAACCGATTGACAAAGTCCTCCAGGGGCATCGGGCCGCAACGTCGGCTCCAAATGGACTCATCCTCGGAGCGCGACCACATCGAGATCCGCAGGGGCCAGCGGCCTGAGGCCCTGAACACGATCCGATAGCGGTAGAGGCAGCCAAGACAGTGATCAGGGGAGGGCACGGGCTCTCCTTCCCCATAGCGACGCAGAAAGCCCGTGAGCAGCCCACCGCCGGCGCCTCCTGCTCCTGGGTGTTCGGCCTCGCCGTCGAGGCTTGCCGTTTCCAACCGCAGAGCAGCGGCGGCCGGGTTGCCCGCATGGGGCAGGTGCAGATGAAGGGCTCCCCAGCCAGGGAATCCCAGGAAGGAAAAAACGGCTCGGGTGGCCATCACGGCATGCGCAGAAGATCCACCCCTCCATTTCCCGCCCTGTCCCAGGGGATCGCGCGCCGGTGCTCCTCCCGTGCGTTTGTTCTGCTGCCGGGGGGGTTGGCGGGCCTGCTGGGGGCTGCCCTGCTCACTGGCTCGGCTCCCCCAGTTCCCTCGCCGCCGGCGTTGGCGGGTCTGCTGCGGGTGGGCTGGCCGGTATTGGCCGCCGACAGGCATCTGCGCAGGCTCGGCTGGCGCCCGGCCCCCGGGCGCCAGCCGGATGCGCTTGATCGCAAGCTGGCCGGCAACAGCCTGGCCAGCCTGAGTGACTGCTCGGGCACGGGCCTGGGTTTCTGCCGCTACGACTACCGCCGCGATGCCGTGAACCTCAGCGTGATCACGCTGCCAGAGCAGGCGATCTTGCAGCAGGTGATGCCGGCGCAGAAGCTGATCGATGCGGACCAGGTTGAGCCGAAACCGCCAGGTGCAACAGGTGGTGCTCGCGTGGTGCGCTGGCTGCATGCCGATTCCGGGCGCACCTGGGGGCTGTGTCCCGGCAGCGAGCTGCCTTACCGGCTGGTGTCCTGCCCCGAGCCCTGAGCTCGCTGCCACCGCATGGGCCCTGGCTTCACAGCGCCTGCGATGATCGCCTCAGTGGGGACGGCGGAGATGATTCCGGAAAACAAGCGCCGGCCGGCCTGGCTCAACTGGCTCTTCCTGCTGGCGTTCCTCTGGTCGTCGTGGCAGCTGGCCGGGCTCTGGCTGGCCCGGCTGAACTGAGGCGGAGTCAGGCCATAGCCCGGCCAGTCCTGTCCAGACCGGCCGCTCACGTCGATGCTCAAGTGGATTCGTCGGCAGGATCAGCCCCATCGCCCAGTGCCTGCCTCAACCGGCCCAGCAACACCTCGATGGCCTGCTCCTGGCTGAGGCCGCGGCCACAGGCGGCATCCCGCCAGCTCCGGCTGGCCTGGATCAGTTCCTCCAGCGGACCTGCTCCAGCCCGCAGCGCTTCGAAGGCACCCAGAAGCCGTGCGCGCTCCGCCGCATCGGGGTCGCCGCAGACGATGTACTGCATTCCATCGCTGCCGGTGTAAAGCAGCGTTCCATCAGGCCCCAGTAACGGCGCAGTGGCTGGAATCGCCGGAGTGGGATCGGCCCCGTCCCGTTCCTGCAGATCGTCTTCCCATGCATCGCCAATTTGGTCATCGCCATCGGGGGCTTCGCCATCGGGGAGATCGGACGACCGGGGTGGGGACATGGGGAAGGCGGCAGGGGGACAGCGGTGCGGAGGCAGGCAGTCGATGGTCTGCCCATCATCACCGCCCCGTCACGGCCAGGAATCAGCTCGCCTGGCGCGGGTTCAGCGAATGCCCCGTGAAGCGCACACAGAAACCGGTGGGCTCGCCGGTGACCAGCGACACGTCGCCGCCATGGGCGCGGGCGACCCGCTGGGCAATCGCCAGGCCCAGGCCGCAGTGCCCGTGGCCGCCGCGGGCCTGATCGAGCCGTTGGAACGGTAAGAGGGCCTGGGAACGCTGGCTTTCGGCGATGCCCTTCCCCTGATCCCAGACCTCCATCTCGAAACCCTGCCGAGGCAAAGGGCGCAGCCGGAGCCGCACCGGCGGCTCCCCGTAGCTGAGGGCGTTGTCGATCAGATTGGCGACGGCCCGGCCCAGGGCGATCGGTTGCACCCAGGCCTGCACGGGGGTCAGGTCGAGCTCGAGCGGGCGACCGTCGTAGCGCGCCGCCAGTTCCGCCAGCAGCTCTTCGAGCGGCACCTCCACGGCCAGCTCGCTGCCGCCGCCGCCAGCGAACAGCAGGAACTGGCCAGTGATCCGCTCGAGATCGTCGAGATCCGCCTCCGCTTTGGCCCGCTCGCTGCTGACCAGATCCGGTCCCTTGCCCAGCGACAGGCGCAGCCGCAGGCGGGTGAGCGGACTCTTTAGGTCGTGGGCAATGCCGGCCAGCATCGTGGCCCGGTCGCGTTCGCTGTTGTCCAGCCGTTCGAGCATGGCGTTGAAGTGCCCTGCCAGCCGCCGCACCTCCGGCGCTCCCCGCTGGGAGAGACGATCCGGTTGCGTTTCCAGGCCGACGCGGCCCAGCGCCCGCTCTAGCTGCCGCAGAGGCCGCTGCACTTCGAGCAGCAGAAACAAGGCGCCCGCCATGATGCTGCCGCTCACCAGCGAGAGTGTGACCAGCTGCGGATCGGGCGGCCAACCGAGCTGGGGACGGATAGCGGCATAGAGCCACACCGGCTCCAGCGGTGAGGCCAGCTCGATCCACACCCCGCGGTTCTCGCCCTCGGTGGGTACCACCACCGGACAGCGTGGCAGGCGGCGGCAGAGTTCGAGCTGCAGTTGGGCGGCCTGGCGGTCGAGCAGGGCATCGCTGGCCTGGCCCTGCCACCAAGGCCGACGCCGCGGCCGGGGCGGTTGCCCCACCCCGAGCTGCAGGCCGCTGAGCTGGGAAACCGTGGACGGTGGAAAACGCTCCAGTGCCAGCTCCGAAAGGCGCAGATTCAGGGCCACCTGCGGACCCATCTGGTCGATCTGAGAGCGGCCGAGTGTGGAGCCGAGCAACATCTGCAGCAGCAGCAGACTGAGCCCCCAGCCGCCGAGAAAGAAGCCCCCCAGGCGCCAGAGCAGCGCCGCCGAACGCAGGGAGGCCGCCATGACTCAGCGGCCCCGTGGGGCCCCATCCGGCACGAACACGTAGCCGTAGCCCCACACCGTCTGAAGGTAGCGAGGGCGGCTGGCATCAGGTTCGATCAGGCGGCGAACCCGTGACACCTGCACGTCCATGCTGCGGCTGTCGGTGTCGCTGTCTGGACCGCGGGCCAGTTCGATCAGGCGTTCACGCGACAGTGGGCGGTGGGGATGCTGCACGAAAGCGGCCAGCAGGCTGAATTCCCCGCTGGTGATCGTGATGCTCTTGCCTTCCCGTTCAAGCGTTCGCGCCGAAAGATCCAGCACGTTGTCGCCGAATTCCACCAGCTCACCGCCGGCCACCGGAGTGCCCGCCGGCAGGTTGCCGCGGCGCCGCAGCACCGCCTCGATCCGGGCGGTGAGCTCCCGCGGCAGGAACGGCTTGGCGAGGTAATCATCGGCTCCCTGTTCAAGGCCGATGATCCGGTCCACGGCCTCGCCCTTGGCCGTGAGCATCACCACCGGCAGGTCGTCCTGGTTGTCGCGCAGACGGCGCAGCAGGGTGAGCCCGTCCTCGCCCGGCAGCATCAGATCGAGCACCACCAGGTCGGGGCGCTGGAATTCGAGGCGCGCGATCAGCTGGCGGCCATCGTTGAGGCAGCGCACCTCGTAACCCTGATCGGTGAGATAGCTGCTGAGCAGCTGGCGAAGCTCGGGGTCGTCATCCACCACCCAGATGGTGTGGGCTCGGCTCATGGCTGGGAGAAGTCCCGTTCTGCACCGACTGTATGGAGGAATGACCAGAGCAAGCCTGAGGACACGGGCGAGGGACATGTTCAAAGATGACCCAAGCCGGGAACGGTCGGATCCGGTCATGGCTTGCTCAGAATCAGCTGGCTCGCGGTCACCCCATGACGCCACCTTCTCCATAAGGTGCTCGCATGCCACGGCCAGGCCCTCGATCCCGCCCCCAGCGCGCCGTTGTTCTGGCGCGATGCAACCCTGCGGCGCAGTGGCCCATGGTGCGCTTGCTTTCCCTGCTTGCCTTGTGGTGCCTGGTGGTCAGCCCCGCTGCGGTGCAGTGCCAGGAGACCTTGCAACTGCTGAGGTATCAACAGAAGCTGGAAGCCTGGTTTCAGCGGCTGGATCGGGATGGCGATGGCCGCCTGACCCCGGCCGAAGTGAGGGGACATCCGTTTCTGGAAATCAATTTCAATCGGCTTGATCAGGGCCGGCGGGGGTACTTACTGCCCTCGGACTTGGCCCCGAACCAGCGTCACTTCCTCGGCAACCGCCTGCAGGACACCTTTCGGCGCGCCGACACCAACCGCGACGGCCAGCTCAGTCCTGCTGAGGCGGCGGGGTTCCCATGGCTGTGGCGTCAGTTCACCGAAGCGGATCGCAACCGCGATCGCAGCGTTTCGTTGGAGGAGCTGTGGTGGTTGCGCCGCTCACTGTCCCCAGGACATTGACGCCGGCAGGGTATGAAGGCGGTTTGCGGGTTAGTGCGGCGGTCGAGTGGGCGGACGGATCGTGGTGAGCTTGGCCATGGCCCGGCCCATGCCCGGCGGTAGCCGCAGGCTGTTGCCCACACCCGGAACCAGCAGGCGCACCAGCCGGAACACTCCGTTGCCCATCAACCACAGGGCACCGACGGCCAGCGCCACCACCACCAGCAGGCCCAGCAGCTGGGCCAGCCCGGCGAGCAACTGCAGCAGGCCCAGCCCGATCTGGCCGAGGCCAGCGAGCACGGCACTGATGACCTTGCTCACCAGCAGGAGCGAATCCAGCCGAGAGGGAAGTTGCAGCAGCGCCACCAGCAACCCCAGCCCGATAGTCGCGTTGAGCAAGGCGAGCAGGCACTCGCGCAAGGTTGAACGGGTGCGTCGCTTGCGAAACACCTTGCGAACCGACTTGGGGGTGAACCCGGGATCGGGTTTGCGGTTCATCGCCACAGGCTCAGGTGTCGAAGGAGTACCCAGCGCCTCGCATCCAGCGCTCGAACTCAATCAACACCAGTTCGTTCGGACAATCCACCAGGCTGAGCCCTTCCACAGTGCAGTCGCCCTGGCCGCCGTGGTGAAGCGACAGGTGGAAGTCCTTGCCGCTGAGGCCGCACACTTCCGGATCGCTGCGCACCACCACATCCAAGGAGGCTCCGAGGCGAATCACGCGGCGCCGCAATTCCGACCAGCTCTTTGTCATCGGGCAGTGTTCAAGGCTTGGTTCTTTCCTTCAACGGATGGGATCCCGCCGGCGGAGTGTGCCAGTTCCGGTCATGGGACCTAGCCGTCTCCCCATGTGCCGTTGATCACACATTGAAAGAGTAATGGGTGTTCTGGGGGCCAGGTGTTGGGATCGCAACGCTCGTTGCTGGTTCAGGGGGCGGTTTGGGCCGGTGGGGTCGTCGGTGCACTGGTGGCGGCCGGTCGGGTCTCTCCTCCCGGGGCGACAGGCTTGGGCAGCGGCACCAGCAGGCTGAGCGAGGAGGTGATCACCAGCGCTGCCAACCCTGCCGCCGGGGAGAGCAACCGTCGCCGCAGCGGTACCCGCTCGAGGATTTCGCGGCGCTGCAGCGGCAGCTCGGTGGGAATTGTGAAGCCGAGCTGCACACGTGGATCGAGCCGCAACTGGTCGAGGCAGCGCACGAGATCTGCCAGCTCGGCGTCGTCGAAGTCGAGTTCGAGGGGAGGCGTGTCCGGCTGGCTGCTGAACAGCCGCAGGCGGTGCCGGCTCTGTTCGCCAGAGCCGAGGGGTTCGATCTGCACCGGTGAACCTTCACCACCGAAGCGGCGCGGCACCCCGCTCACCAGGTGGCGGGCATAGGGCAACACCACGCTCAGCAGGGCCTCAAGATGGTTGCGTTTTCCCTCCAGCGACGGCCGCCCGATCAGGTCGAGTTCCCAGCCCGTCAGGATGCCGATCGCATCGCCGTCCTGGGAGGCGGACAGATCCGGAAGGCCATCAAGGCGCAGGCGGCAGCTTGTCTGCTCGTAGCGATAACTCTGTTTCATGCCGCGGCATCCATAAGGCTGGCCTTGAGACGGTCAAATCCCCCCGCACCGGCGCCGAGGGCCAGACTCTGCACGAGCTGAAGACGGCGACGGGCGCCCTCCGCGGGGTCAAGGAGCTTCTGAACCCCCCCGCGGCGGGGGTTCAGCCGTTCCCGCACCAGCTCCTCGAGGCGCTGGCGGAACAATTCCCAGCGCTGGACGCTCACCACATCCGGCTCAGACGATGACAGCAGCTGGCGGAGCATGGGATAGATGCGCTCGGCGAGGGCGCACAGCACCGAGATCAGCGCGTCGGTTTCGGTTTCGCTCAGTTCGCCCCGGCGGCAGGCCAGGCGCAGTGGGTTGTAGCAACGCCGTTTCCACAGCTCCACCCGGTTGGGGAAGAGGTCGCCGAAGCCCAGCTGGCGGGCCATGAACACCATCGCTTCTCCCCCGTTGAGATCGAGGGCTTCCACGCTCAACAGCATCAGATCCAGCCGTTCCAGTCCGCGCCGGTTGAGCCGGCTGGGGGATCGGGATTCAGTCAGGGTTGCATCGGCCATGGCTGCGATGATGCCAGCGCCTGAGCCGATCCGTCATCCGCCCCCGCCATGGCCGCCCTATCTCCTTCGCTCGAAAGGGCACAGCCGCCCGATCTGCGCCAGCTGGTGCGAGACATTCCTGACTTCCCCAAGCCCGGCATCCTGTTCCGGGATCTCACCCCGTTGATGCGTGATCCGCTCGGCTGGCAGGAGGTGATGCGCCAGCTGAGTGAGGTGTGCGAGCGGTTGCAGCCCGAACTGATCGTGGGGATCGAATCCCGCGGCTTCATCGTGGGCACTGCCCTGGCCACCGTGGTGGAGCTGGGCTTCGTGCCGGTGCGCAAACCCGGCAAACTGCCCGGGCAGGTGCGTGGCGTGGATTATGCGCTGGAGTACGGCACCGATCGTCTGGAGATCCAGCACGATGCCCTCGCCGATGGCGCTCGTGTGCTGATCGTCGATGACCTGCTCGCCACCGGTGGCACCGCCGCCGCCTGCGCTCAGTTGGTGGAGGAGGCCGGTGGGGCGCTCTGCGGCTTCGGGTTCGTGGCCGAGCTGGCCGGCCTGGAGGGCCGCCGGCGGCTGCCCGGTGGACATCCGGTGGAGTCGCTGATCATTTACAGCTGAGGGACGGCGGCAGGTCTGAACCGTCCTTAATCCTGGCTGTCCTGCCAGCCGAGCACCTGATCGAGCTGCTCCAGGCTGATCAGCCCGAACCGCCAGAGAATCACCGGCAGCGGCGCCTGCTCCAGCTGGGCCTGCTTGACACCCAGGGCCAGGGCGTTTTCGCTCAGACCCAGCTCCCGGCGCAGGTAACGCACCAGCGCGGACGACGGCACCGGTTGGGGGGAGGTGCTCTTCACCATGGCCCGGAAGGGAAGCACCGGCTGGAGTTCGCCATCACTCTGACCAGCGCGCCAGTAGCTGGCAAGGACCGAGGGTCATGGTCCGGAGACTGAGGCGCCGCAGCAGCGGCAGCCGGCCCAGCAGACCCAGGCCGATCTGGCGCACGCTGCGCTGTGGCCACTGCCGGTTCGAGAACAGCCGCACCAGGGCGTCGGTGGCCAGCAGGGTGAGCAGCACATCGGGCCAACGGCGACGGCCGTAGGCCGCCGGCAGCCGGCTGAGGCGCAGCCTGCCCCGGGCGGTGCGGGCCGCCAGTTTGTGCAGCACGGCCACATCTCGCCAGCAGAGGTTGAGGCCCTGCCCCCCCACCGGGTGGCAGCGGTGCATGGTCTCGCCCACCAGCACGGTGTTGCCCCGGTGAAAGCCCCCGCTCAGCTCCAGGGCGGCGGGGAATGCCCGCGGCGCGTCCAGGAGAGCGTCGGCCTGCAGGCCATCGGGCAGGGCGCCGGCCAGCCGGTCGAGAAAGGCCACGGGGTCGAGGCTCTCCAGCCGCCGCATGCGCTGGGCCGGGCCGCTCCACACCAGCTGAAAGCGATCGCCGCCCAGGGGCAGCACGGCGAAGGGGCCCTCGGCGCGGAACAGCTCCCAGGCCTGATCGCTGGCGGAGCCGCGCAGGCGCACCTGCACGCTCAGACACGACTGGCTGTAAGGAAGGCGCCAGTGGGCCAGACCCAGGCCCTGACGGGTGGAGGAGGCGGCGCCCTCGGCCGCCACCAGCAGATCCACCGGTGTCTGGCTGCCGGGGCTGCCGAGCGCCAGCTGCACGCGCCCATCACCCTCCAGCCGCCTCAGCAGCAGCTCCATCAGGGGCGTGTGGCGCACCACCCAGCCCACGGCGTCGCCGCTGGAGGCTGAACCTGTGGACGCCACGGCGGTGGAGGATGACGCTGCCCGACGGCCGAGATCGCGGGCGGTGAAGGGCACCTGTAGGCCCAGCTCGAGGTCGTGGAGTTCCAGGGCTCGGAACGGCGCCAGCGCCGGAGCGAGCTCCTCCCACAGCTGCAGGCGCTCCAGCAGACGGCGGCTGGAATGGGTGAGCGCGTAGGCGCGGTTGCGGGCCAGCAGCTGGCTGGCGGTGAGCGGATCCTCCAGCTCCACCTGCCAGCCGGCCTCGGCCAGGGCCAGGGCGGCCAGGGCGCCGGTGGGACCGGCGCCGCGGACCCGGGCCTGCAGCTCGCTGGTCAGATGGTCGGAATGCCGGTCCAGGGAATCGCCCATGAAAAAAGCCGCAGCAGAATTCTGCTGCGGCTGGTTGAGGGGGCGTGGCCGGTGATCCCCACCGGCCCGTGCGGGCCGGCGATCAGCCGATGCCGAGCAGGCCGCGGGTGAAGGCCTCACCGCCGAGGGCGAACTCAGTGGCGAGCAGGGCGATGAAGCCGAGCATGGCCATACGGCCATTGAGCTTCTCGGCGCGCTCATGGAAGCCCCAGCCGCTCTCGGCGCTCACCACTTCCATGCGGGGCTCGGTGGCGAAGGCATTGAGGCGGCCGCCGTCTTCGGTGGTGACGGTGGCGCCGCGAATGGTGGCGCGCTCAGTGGCGGAGACGGGGGCGGTGGTGGTGGCCTGGGCCATGGGGCTCCTCGGTGGTGATGGGATCAATGTAACAGAATATTGCGCAACGTAAACGGATGTCGCGAATGCTCAGGCGCATGCCCTCCCCAGTCCAAGCACCCCGGTGGAGGCGACCCGGTGTCTGCGCGGCCACGGCGCTGGCTGCCGGCGGGCTTCAGCGCAGGCGCCGCAGGCAGAGCTCCTCGAAGGCTGGGCGCAGCAGATAGGGGTACTCGCCGACCCAGAGCTTCAGCTGCGGCAACCAGGCGTCGGTGAGGGCGCCGATGCGCACGAAATCGGGCCGCTCGCTCAGGGCCAGGCAACGGATCACCATGCCCCGGCGGATCACCTTGTGCTTCTTTTCCATCGGGAAGCGGATCTGGCCCAGGTAACCGTCGTCGTCTTCCAGCTCCAGGCACAGCCAGGTGCGACGGTTCTCCACCAGCTCCAGCCGTCCGCGGGCATCGGCCTGCTCCTTCCGTTCCTCCACCAGCTCGCGGGTGAACAGATCGGCCACCACCCCTTCGAAGATCGCCCCTGCCGGGTAGCGGCGCAGCACGCTGTTCTTGCGCCCCGCCTCCAGGATCGGGCCCCAGAGCACATAGAGCAGGAACACGAAGCCCGCCACCAGCCACACCGGCCCGAAGCGGTAGGAGAACTGGCTCTGGGCGATCAGCAGCGAGATCACCCCACCGATCACGGCGATCAGCACCCGCTGCAGGATCTTGCGGGGGTTGCCGCTGCAGGCGTTGAACTGCGGACCGCTGGCCACCGCCGGGATCAGTTTCTGGAGCTCAGCGGGCTTGACGGGAACCAGCATGGCCTCAGAGCAGACGTTCGAGGCCGTAGACGAGCCCCTGCAGCTGCCGCACCCGGCGCACGGTGAGCAGCACTCCGGGCATGTAGGCGGAGCGGTCGATCGTGTCGTGGCGAAGGGTATAGGTTTCGCCCGCCGCGCCGAACATCACCTCCTGGTGGGCTACCAGACCGGGCAGGCGCACCGAATGGAGCCGCAGGCCGCTCTCGCGCCGGCCGCCGCGGCAGCCCGCCAGGGTTTCGCTCTCCTCCACCTGGGCGGCATTGAAGGATTTCCCCAGCTCCTCGATCAGCTCGGCGGTCTTGATGCAGGTGCCGCTGGGGGCATCGGCCTTGCGGTTGTGGTGCAGTTCGGTGAGTTCGGCGAAGTCGTAGAAGCGGGCGGCGGCCGCGGCGGCCTGCTGCAGCAGCACCATGCCCACCGAGAAGTTGGGGATCACGGCACCGCCGATGCCCGCCTTGGCGGCAAAACTGGCCAGATCCTCCAGCTGCGTGGGGGAGAGGCCCGTGGTGCCGATCACCGGGTGCACCCCGTAGGCGATGGCGGCCCGGGTGTGCTCGTACACCACCTTCGGATGGGTGAAATCCACCAGCACGGCGCCGGCGCTCTGGTGGCGGGCCGCCTGGCTGGCCTGGCAGAGGCAACCTTCCAGATCGGCCGTGACCGCCAGCTCCAGCGGCCCCAGGCCCAGCCGCTCGCCCACGTCGTCGCCCTCGGCCCCGGGGGTGGTGTCGACGGCTCCCACCAATGCGCAATCGGGGGCGGCCAGCACGGCCCTGATCACCTCCGCGCCCATGCGGCCGAGGGCGCCGGCCACCACCACGGGGATCGGCTCCGCCGAAGTGGCGGGCGGCATCGCAGGCGCCGGTGGTGGGGTGGCGGTCATGGGCGCAGACAGGCTCTTCGCTGGGGCGAGCCTATGGCCGTCGCGGGGCAGGCCGGCTGGGCACGGGCCTGTTACGCCTTGGCCGGAAACCCCACCTGCCGCCGCCGCTTTCCGTAGGCTCCTTCACATTGCTCAATCTGCACGCCCATGTTCACGCAGGTCCGCTCCGCCAGCCGTCGGGTCAGCCCGGCCGGATGCGCCACCCCTGCGGGCTCGGACGGCCGCCCGGTGATGAAGGCGGTGTATGTCGTGCTCGAACCCCAGTACCAGAACGCCCTCACCACGGCCGCCACCAGCCTCAACGAGCACAACCCGGCCCTGGCGGTGGAGCTGTGCGGCTACCTGATCGAGGAGCTGCGTGATCCGGAGAACTACGCCGCCTTCTGCGCCGATGTGGCGGCGGCCGACGTGTTCATCGCCTCGCTGATCTTCATCGAGGACCTGGCCCAGAAGGTGGTGGAGGCCGTGGCCCCCCACCGCGACCGGCTCAAGGCCGTGGTGGTGTTCCCCTCGATGCCCGAGGTGATGCGCCTCAACAAGCTGGGCACCTTCTCGATGGCGCAGCTGGGCCAGAGCAAGAGCGCCATCGCCAGCTTCATGAAGAAGCGGAAGGAGGCCAATGGGGCCGGCTTCCAGGACGCGATGTTGAAGCTGCTCAACACCCTGCCGACGGTGCTCAAGTACCTGCCGGTGGAGAAGGCGCAGGATGCCCGCTCCTTCATGCTGAGCTTTCAGTACTGGCTGGGCGGCACGCCGGACAACCTGCGCAACTTCCTGTTGATGCTGGCCGACAAGTACGCCTTTCCCCGCGGTGAGAGCGACCGCCCGTTGCTGGAGGTGGCCGAACCGGTGGTGTTCCCCGACCTCGGCATCTGGCACCCGATGGCGCCGGGGATGTTCGAAGACCTCAAGGAATACCTCAACTGGCAGGCCAGCCGGCAGGATCTGAGCGACAAGGCCCGCAGTGGCCCGGTGATCGGCCTGGTGCTGCAGCGCAGCCACATCGTCACCGGCGATGACGCCCACTACGTGGCAGTGATTCAGGAGCTCGAATACCGCGGCGCCACCGTGATCCCGGTGTTCTGCGGTGGTCTCGACTTCTCCAAACCGGTAAAGGCCTTCTTCTACGACCCGCTCAATCCCGAGCAGCCGATCGTGGATGGGGTGGTGAGCCTCACCGGCTTCGCCCTGATCGGCGGCCCGGCCCGCCAGGACCATCCCCGCGCCATCGAGGCGCTTTCCAAGCTCAACCGGCCCTACATGGTGGCCCTGCCCCTGGTGTTCCAGACCACCCAGGAGTGGGAAGAAAGCGACCTGGGCCTGCACCCGGTGCAGGTGGCCCTGCAGATCGCCATCCCCGAACTGGATGGCGCGATCGAGCCGATCGTGCTCAGCGGCCGCGACGACGCCACCGGCAAGGCCCACACCCTGCAGGACCGGGTGGAAGCGATCGCCGAACGGGTGATCCGCTGGGCTTCGCTGCGCACCAAGCCGCGCATCGACAAGAAGCTGGCGATCACGGTGTTCAGCTTCCCGCCCGACAAGGGAAATGTGGGCACCGCCGCCTACCTCGACGTGTTCGGCTCGATCCACCGGGTGCTGGAGGAGATGAAGCGCAAGGGCTACGACGTGCAGAACCTGCCGCGGGATGCCAAGGCGCTGATGGAAGCGGTGATCAATGACCCCGAAGCGCTGCAGGGTGCTCCGGAGCTGGCGATCGCCCACCGCATGAGCGTGGAGGAGTACGAGCGCCTCACTCCCTATTCCGAGCGGCTCGAGGAGAACTGGGGCAAGCCGCCCGGCAACCTCAACTCCGATGGCACCAACCTGCTGATCTACGGCCGCCACTTCGGCAACGTGTTCGTGGGGGTGCAGCCCACCTTCGGCTACGAGGGCGATCCGATGCGGCTGCTCTATTCCCGCAGCGCCAGCCCTCATCACGGTTTTGCCGCCTACTACACCTACCTGGAGAAGGTTTGGGGCGCCGATGCGGTGCTGCACTTCGGCACCCACGGCTCGCTGGAGTTCATGCCCGGCAAGCAGATGGGCATGAGCGAAACCTGCTACCCCGATTCGTTGATCGGTGCCCTGCCCAACCTCTATTACTACGCGGCCAACAACCCTTCGGAGGCCACGATCGCCAAGCGGCGCGGCTACGCCGCCACAATCAGCTACCTCACCCCTCCAGCTGAAAACGCCGGCCTCTACAAGGGGCTCAAGGAGCTGGGCGAGCTGGTGGGTTCCTACCAGCAGCTGCGTGAGAGCTCCAGGGGTGTGCAGATCGTCAACGCGATCGTGGAAACGGCGCGTCAGTGCAACCTCGACAAGGACGTGACCCTGCCGGAGGGGGAAGCCAGCGCGCTCGATCTCGATGGCCGTGACGCCGTGGTGGGGGCGGTGTACCGCCAGCTGATGGAGATCGAGAGCCGGCTGCTGCCCTGTGGCCTGCACACGATCGGCAAGCCCCCCACCGCCGAGGAGGCGATCGCCACCCTGGTGAACATCGCCGCCCTTGAGCGGGAAGAGGAGGGCTACCGCAGCCTGCCGGCCCTGCTGGCCGAAAGCCTGGACCGCACGATCACCGATGTCTACAAAGGCAATGACGCCGGTGTGCTGGCGGATGTGGAGCTCAACCAGACGATCACCGAGGCGTGCCGCAAGGCGGTGGCCTCGATGGTGCGTTCCGTCACCGGCAGCGATGGCCGCGTCAACCTGCGCGGCAACTTCGGCTGGTTCTTCGATCTGCTGGAGCGTTTCGGAGTGCGGCTGCCCAGCCCCTGGCTGAGTGCCTGCCGGGCGGCGGGTTTTCCCGGGGTGGATGCCGCCGAGCTCGACAACCTGTTCGGCTACCTGCGCTTCTGTCTCGAGCAGATCTGCGCCGACATGGAAATGGAGAGCCTGCTGCGGGCTCTTGATGGCGAATATGTGATCCCCGGCCCCGGCGGTGATCCGATCCGCAACCCCGGCGTGCTGCCCAGCGGCAAGAACATCCACGCCCTTGATCCCCAGGCGATTCCCACCCGCGCCGCGATCGCGGCAGCCAAGGTGGTGGTCGACCGGCTGATCGAACGCCAGCGAGCCGAACAGGGAACCTGGCCGGAGACGATCGCCTGCGTGCTCTGGGGCACCGACAACATCAAGACCTACGGCGAATCGCTGGCGCAGATCCTCTGGTTCATCGGTGTGCGCCCCGTGCCCGATTCCCTCGGCCGCGTGAACAAGCTGGAGCTGATCTCGCTGGAGGAGCTGGGGCGCCCCCGCATCGATGTGGTGGTGAACTGCTCCGGGGTGTTTCGCGATCTCTTCATCAATCAGATGGGGCTGATCGATCAGGGCGTGAAGATGGCCGCCGAGGCCGATGAGCCCATGGAGATGAACTTTGTGCGCAAGCACAGCCAGGAGCAGGCTGCGGCCCAGGGCATCAGCCTGCGCGAGGCGGCCACCCGGGTGTTCTCCAATGCCAGCGGCAGCTACAGCTCCAACGTGAACCTGGCGGTGGAGAACAGCACCTGGGAGGAGGAGGGCGAACTGCAGGAGATGTACCTCTCCCGCAAAACCTTCGCCTTCAATGCCGACAACCCCGGGGAGATGAATCAGAACCGGGAGGTGTTCGAGTCGGCGATGAAAACCGCCGACGTAACCTTCCAGAACCTGGATTCGGCGGAGATCTCGCTCACCGACGTGAGCCACTACTTCGACTCCGACCCCACCAAGCTGATCGCCGGCCTGCGCGACGACGGCAAGGCCCCCACCAGCTACATTGCCGACACCACCACGGCCAACGCTCAGGTGCGCTCCCTGAGCGAAACGATCCGCCTCGATTCACGCACCAAGCTTCTCAATCCCAAGTGGTATGAGGGCATGCTCAACTCCGGCTACGAGGGTGTGCGTGAGGTGGCCAAGCGGCTCAACTTCACCCTGGGCTGGAGTGCCACCAGCGGCGCTGTCGACAACTTCGTGTACGAGGAGGCCAACGACACCTTCATCAACGATGAGGAGATGCGCAAGCGGCTGATGGAGCTCAACCCCCACAGCTTCCGCCGCATCGTGGGCACGCTGCTGGAAGTTAACGGCCGCGGCTACTGGGAAACCAGCGATGAAAACATCGCCCAACTGCAGGAGATTTACCAGGAGATCGAAGATCGCATTGAAGGGGTCACCACCGCCTAAGGTCCATCCATCGCGGTCCTTTTATGTCTCCAGCCCTCAAAGGTGTGGCTTACGTGAGCGTCTGGGTGCTGCTCTGGGGCACGGCGTCTTCCCTGGCCGATTTCGTGCTGCTGGAGCGCGGCGCGTATGACGCCGGCACGGTTGCTCAGGCGATCACGTTCACCTCGTACGGGATCGCGGCGGTGGTGTTGGCGGTGCGCCTCTCCGGCCGCTTCCTCACCCCTCAAGACTGAGTCCCTGCGACCTCATGACGGCGTCCACCATGCGGGCCGTCTGGGCGATCGGGCCCACATCATGCACGCGCAGCACATCGGCTCCCTGGCTGATGGCCAAGGCGCTCACCGCCGCCGTTCCCCACAGGCGTGCCCGCGGCCGTGGCTCCTCCAGGACAGCGCCGATGAAGCGTTTGCGTGAAGGGCCCACCAGCAGGGGGAAGCCTGCGGCACGCAACTGGCTCAACTCACGCACCAGGGTGAGGTTGTGTTCGGTGGTCTTGGCGAAGCCCAGGCCCGGATCCCAGATCACCTGCGCGGTGTTCACTCCGGCGGCCACGGCCCGCTCCGTGGCCCACAGCAGCTCCTCGCCCACCTCTGCCGTCACAGCCTTGTAGGTGGCGAGCTGGTGCATGGTGCGGCTGTCGCCGCGGCTGTGCATCAGCACGTAGGGGCAGCCGGCCGCCGCTACCACCTGTAACAGCTCCGGCTCGCGCCGCCCACCGCTGACGTCGTTGATCCAGTGGGCACCGGCGGCCAGGGCCGCTTCGGCCACCGCAGCGCGAAAGGTGTCGACCGACAGCAACGGCCCTCTGCCGTCCGGAAAGGCGGCACGGATCAGCGCGAGCACCGGCAGCACCCGGGCCATTTCTTCGCTGGCGCTGATCTCGGCGGCGCCGGGGCGTGTGCTCTGACCGCCCAGGTCGAGCAGATCGGCGCCCGCCGCCACCATGCGCCGGGCCTGGCGCAGCGCCGCCTCCGGCGTGGGATAGCGCCCCCCGTCGCTGAAGGAATCGGGGGTGAGGTTGAGCACCCCCATCACATAGGTGCGCGTTCCCCAGGCCAGGGCCGGAGCCGAGGACGTTGCCATTGCCGTGTTCACCGCCGCCACAAGCCCAGCCACTCATGATCGCGTGGTTGCCCGTTGCGGCCACTGGCGGAGCCCACAGCCGCTTCCCAGCAGGCCTTGGTGAACCCTGCCTGCTCAACCTGCCGAGCCAGGGCGCCGGCCTCGGCGCCGTAGGGCGGCCCACCCGGGCGCGGGTGACACCAGAACAGACCCAGCAGCCAGCCGCCGGGAGCCAGCAACTCCCGCAGCGTGGTGAGGTAGGTGCTCCGCTGTGAAGGATCAATGGCGCAGAAGCAGGTGTGCTCCAGCACCCCTTCAAGGCTGCCGGCCGTGAGCCCTGCAGCGGCAAGCGCCGGAGGATTGAACAGGTCGGCCTGCAGCCATTGCAGCGCGGGGCCGCTGCCGTGCAGCCGCTCGGCCTCTGCCAGCGCCGCTGCGCTGAAATCAAGGCCAACCGCGGCAAAGCCGGCGGCAGCGAGCAGGGCCGCCTCGTGGCCGCGCCCACAGCCCGGCACCAGCACCCTCCCCGGAGGTTCTGGAGCCAGCGCGTGGTGCTGAAGAAACGCCTGCAGCGGTGGCGCCGGCTGACCAAGCTCCCAGGCATCGGTTCCCTCCCGGTAGCGATGGTCCCAGGCAAGGGCACCCTGCGGCGGCTCAGGCGGGCTCATGGTTCCGGCTCCGCCAGCAAGACCTCGATCCGATCGGCGAGCTGCAGGCAGCGATCCATCTCCTCCCACAGCAACTCCCGACGCACGGCATCCACCGCGTAGGAGCGATGGTGCAGGTCGCGGGCCTGGTAGCGGAGAGCCTCACGGATGCGCCGCCATTCATCCGGATGCAAGGGGAAGGAAAGAGTGCTCATCGCGTTGTCATTCATGCCACTGGTTGTAGGAAAGGCCGCTGTTTCCATGTGAATTCTGTGTAGCGAGCCTGCGCGGTTGCTGCCGGAGTCATGAGCTCCATGTCTGTGGGTTCCACCGTTGTGGGCCGTGGGTTTGCATGAGTATTTCTGCTGGCCTGCTTCATATGTCGTGATGTAG
This sequence comes from Cyanobium sp. ULC065, assembly GCF_977927515.1. The sequence goes on from NZ_OZ376393.1 coordinate 1,289,649, forward strand.
AAAATGAAGCTTGATGTCGGGCCTCCCTGGCGACCGCAGTGGTGCGTGGGTCGCCGTAGGGTCGTGCAGGGAGCAGAACGTTCGCTTCAGCCATTGCATTGATGTTGGCGTTTCGTTCCCTCCATGTCCGCCACAAACATGCCCCGGGCCCATGGCAGGGTTGAATGAACACAGTGGCCTGCGGAGCACAATGCCGCTGAGGACAATGCCCCTGCGGCCCTTGTGGTATGGCCTCCGCAAGGAGTGTTCCCCGCCTGAGTTTTTCATGAGGGATGGCCACGTGGTTGAGAGCGGTTAGTGGAGAGGCCATCCAGCCACAACGCTACGGATGGCAGGCGGTAAGTCTTTTTTCTCATCCACGCCAGTTGGCGTGAATCCCTAGGAGTTCACCACATGACCGAAGCGCGCGCGGCCAATCTCACCGTTGGCGAACTCGAAGCGAATTATCATCTCTATTGCAAGGCCCTCCGCATCCTGGTAAGAGAGGGAAAATCCCTCGTCAAGATCCAACGAACCGTCTGCTGGGATCGCCTCGAAACCATCTTTCACTGCTACCCCTCCCGCTATAAGTCGCCCGATTACCTCTACGTGCTGCTGAAACGTGAATACGGCGACCTCCCGAACAACGGCTCGTTGGGCACCAGCGGCTCCCCCGCTCCCAGCACCTGATTCTGATGTCCAGCTGATCAGCGCCAGATTGGGCGTTGCCGCTCCCGGAATTCAAGCCTGCAGGATGGCGAGCTGATTTCCATAACCAGCCGTGGCTTGCTGAGCCATGGCTTGAACATCCGAGGCCTGGGCCGCGATGGCTTGAACTTCCATGGCTGTTCCGCCGGCAACTGTCGCCGCAACTCGATCTGGCCGAGAGCGGCGAATCCATTCGGATCGGCCCGATCCGATGCTCCAGGCCAGGGCTCAGATGGTGACCGGCACGCGGTACTGGGCGATGCGGGCAAAGCTGATCGGGTCGAGCGAAGCGCCCCCCACCAGCACACCGTCAATGTCGCTCTGAGCCATCAGTTGGTCGATGTTGTCGGCTTTCACCGAGCCGCCGTACTGAATCACCACATCCGGATAACCCACCCAGCTGCGGATCAGGCCACAGATTCGGTTGGCCTCAGCGGCGTCGCAGGTCTTGCCGGTGCCGATCGCCCAGATCGGCTCATAGGCCACGACCATTCGGCTGGGATCAAGATCCTCCAGGCTCTGCTCCACCTGGCGGCGGATCACCCGCTCGGTCTCGCGAGCGCTGCGCTGGCTGTCGGTTTCACCCACACACACGATCGGGATCAGGTCGGCCGCCTGGGCGCTGAGGGCGCGGCGATTGATCTGCTCATCGCTCTCGGAGTGGTACTTGCGGGGCTCGCTGTGGCCCACGATCGCGTACGTCACCCCGTGCTCCTTGAGCATCTCCGCCGAGATGGAGCCTGTGTAGGCGCCGCCGTTGTCCCAATGGACGTTCTGGCTGGAGAGCTTGATGTCGCTCCCTGCCAGGGCTTCGCTCAGCGCGGCGATGGCGGTGAAGGGCGGCGCCAGCACCACCACCCGATCCTCAGGAAGATCGGCCATCAATGGCACGAAGCTTCCGGCGTAGGCCCGCGCCTCTGCGCAGGTCATGTGCATTTTCCAGTTGCCTGCAATCACCGCCTTGCGCACCGCCTTCTCTCGCTGAGGTGCCCAACAACCTAGGCCGAGGGGGGTACCTCCAACTCAATGCCCTGCCACTCCACCCGGTCGCCCGCCAGCAGCTGGCGGCCGCGGCGCAGCTCGATGGCGCCGTTCACGCGCACCTCACCGTTCTGCACCCGCAGCTTGGCCTCGCCGCCTGTGGCCATCACGCCCTGCCATTTGAGGAACTGGTCAAGCCGCACCCAGGGAGGCGCCGAAAGGGCGCTGATAAGGTTCGCCGATGCTCGCACCCCCACCGGCCGGTTTTCGCGGGCTGCTGCCGCTGCTCGGGCCCCATCGCCGCAATCTGATCGCCGGCGGGGTCTGCATGGTGATCTTCGTGGCCTGCTGGCCCCTGCTCGCCTGGCTGGCCGGTCAGCTGATCCCCTCTATCGGCGCCGGTGATTTCCCGGCGGTGCTGCGGGCGATCGGCCTGGCCCTGCTGGTGTTTCTGGTGCAGAAGCTGGCCCAGTTCGGCCAGGACACCCTGCTGGCCTCCCCGGCCCTGCAGGTAGGCCAGGCGTTGCGCAGCCAGCTGTTCGCGCGCCTGCAGCGCCTGGAATTCGCCTCCCTGGAGAAGCTCTCCGCCGGCGATCTCACCTACCGCCTCACCGAAGACGCCGACCGGGTGGCGGAGGTGATCTACAAGACGATTCAGGACACCACCCCCAGCCTGCTGCAGCTGATCGTGGTGTTCGGCTACATGGTCTTCCTCGATTGGAAGTTGTCGCTCGCCACCCTGTTGCTGGCGCCGCTGGTGGCCGTGCTGGTGAGCGCCTTCGGAGCCAAGGTGATGGGGGCGGCCGAACGCAGCCAGAAGCAGGTGAGCGAACTGGCCGGCCTGCTGGGAGAAGCGATCGGAGGCCTGCCGCTGGTGCGCGCCTTCGCCGCCGAGACCTGGCTGCAGCAGCGCTTCGAGCAGGAGATCGACCTGCACCGCCGCGCCCGCTACCGCACCATGCGACTGCTGGCGCTCCAGCATCCGGTGGTGGGCTTCATCGAAGCGGCTGGGATCCTTTCGGTGCTGCTGATCGGCGCTTCGCGGATTCAGGCGGGCGGCCTCACCAGCCAGGGTTTCAGCAGCTATGTGGCAGCCCTGCTGATGCTGATCGATCCGATCTCCCACCTCACGACCAACTACAACGAACTCCAGCAGGGCCAGGCCTCGCTCAAGCGGCTGCGGGCGATCGAGCAGGAGCCGATTGAACCTCCCGACGATGCAGGCGCCCTGCCCCTGGGCCCCGTGCGTGGGGAGGTGCGTCTGGAGGGCGTCTGGTTCGGCTACGACCCCGAGCGCCCTGTGCTCCAGGGCCTCGAGCTTTGTGCTGAGCCCGGGCAGCTGGTGGCGCTGGTGGGACCGTCCGGCGCGGGCAAGAGCACGCTCTTTTCATTACTGCTGCGCTTCAACACCGCCCAGCGGGGCAGGGTGCTGCTGGACGGCCAGGATCTGGCCCGGCTGCGCTCCGGCGACCTGCGCCGTGCCGTGGCCCTGGTGCCCCAGCAGAGCAGCGTGTTCTCCGGCACGGTGGCCGAGGCGATCCGCTTCGGACGTGTCGCCTCCGATGCACAGGTGCATCAGGCTGCCGCACTGGCCAACGCGGCCGGTTTCATCGAAGCCCTGCCGGGCGGCTACGACGCCCGTATCGAGGAGCGGGGCAGCAATTTCTCCGGTGGTCAGCTGCAGCGCCTGGCCATCGCCCGGGCGGTGCTTGGCGATCCGGCGGTGTTGCTTCTCGATGAAGCCACCAGTGCCCTGGATGCGGAGGCAGAGGAGGCGGTGCAGCAGGGCCTGCGCCAGGCGATGGCCGGCCGCACCGTGCTGGTGATCGCCCACCGCCTGGCAACAGTGCAGGAGGCCGATCAGATCCTGGTGCTCGAGTCCGGCAGCATCGTCGAGTCGGGCAGCCATGATCAGTTGATGGCCCGGGGCGGGCGTTACCGCGAGCTGTGCCAGCGTCAGCTGATCCGCGTGGCGGACTGAGCAGGTCCCGGATCGCCGGGCTCAAGCCCGGCCTGCCGCTTGGCTGGCCTCCCTTCCAGCTTTCTGCTGGTCTGGCTCCCACCCGGCTCTTCTCCCCACGCCGCTCGCTCCCCCTTCGCACCGCCGGCCATGACCGATCTGCCTCTGTGGGAATACCGGGTCATCCACATCAACCTGGAGAGTGGCACCCCTCCCGAACCCCCCAGCGCGGAAGCCGCCAGTGAGCGGCTGCGAGGTGCCTTGAGCCCCGAATTCATCGCCAGCGAGTTTCCGGAGTTCTACGGCGCCCCGCCGCCGCCGCGTCATCCGGCTGGGCAGCTGCAGTTCTTCCTCAATTTGCTGGGCGCGGAAGGGTGGGAGATGGTGGAAGCCTCGCAGGTGGGGCCCCTGCTGATGTTCTTCTTCAAACGGCGGCGCCAGCCGGCGTAAAATGAGCGATCCCCTTTGTGCTGGCTTTGACAGACGCCGCTTCCAACCCACCCGTGCTCACCTTCGAGGGCAAGCGCTACGACCTGAACACGCTGCCCGACGACCTCAAGGAACTGGTGCGCGGCATGCAGGTGGCCGACAACCAGCTCCGCCTGCACGAAGACACCCTGAAGGTGCTGGCGGTGGGGCGCCAGTCGATGGCCCATCAGCTCAACGAGCGCCTCAAAACCGTCCCGCCCCTGCCGGAGCCCTTTTGAGCGCAGTGGGCTCCAGTACCTGGAGTCCCTAACCCCGAGCGTCGCCCCCCGGCCCGTGGCTGCAGACGGGCCGGGGTTTGCGGCTGCGATCAGAACGGCTGGTATCAGACCGGCTGCAGGTCTTCAAAGCGGAAGCGTTGCTCGCCCGCCTCACCCTCTGCTGCTGAGGCGCCGCTCCCTGCGTCGCTGGCGATCACGCGCTCGCTCAGCACCCAGGGGCCGATGCCGGCCAGGGGCACGAAGGTGTCGGTGAAGTGGCTGGTGCCACCACGGGCGACGCCGGTGGCAGGGTCGCTGTAGGCGCTGCTGTAGCGGCGGCTCAGGTAGCCGGCGCCCGTGTCGGTGGTTTCCAGCGTGAAGATCGTCACCACAGTGCCGTGGATGTGGCGGTGCACCATCGTCACCACGTTGTCCTTGATGCGGTAGCGGTCGCCGCTGCCCTTGCCGCCCACGATCACCTCCAGGCCCACCGCATCGGTGTCGCCGGCGGTGAAGGTGTTGGCGCTGTGGGTTTGCTCGAAGGTGCGGCGCACCCGGTGGATGCACACCTCCCAGAGCTGGGAGGCCACGGCCTTGTTGATTTCGGCGTCGTCGATCCCCTCCACGCTGGCCTTGAGGTCGGCGCCCACCACGAAGCGGCCTTCCACCCGACGGTCGCCCTGCTCCCACACGCAGCGGCCCTGGTAACCGGCGAAGCCGGGTTCCCAGGTGTAGCGGTTCTCGTAGGCGGCGCGGAACAGGTCGGTGATGTCGGTGCCGGGAGCTACGACGGAGCTGGGGGGAGCGGTGGTGGTCAATGGTTTCGGGCAGGGGCCCTTCACCGTAGCGATCAGCTGCCGGCCCGGGTGTGGATGTCCTGCAGGGCGGCCACGGTGAGCTCCTGGCTCTGCAGGGTGGTGATCGCCTCCACCGCCGCGCGCGCTCCCGCCAGGGTGGTGACCGTGGGCACCGCGTAGTCGAGGGCGGCGCGGCGCAGGTACTTGTCGTCGTGGGCGGCCTGCCGGCCGATCGGGGTGTTGATGATCAGCTGGATGCGGTCCGAGCGGATGGCGTCCTCCACGTTCGGGCGGCCTTCATGCACCTTGAGGATGGCCTCCACCTCGAGGCCGTGGGCGCGCAGCAGCGAGGCTGTGCCGGTGGTGGCGATCAGCCGGAAGCCCAGCGCGGCCAGGTTGCGGGCCACCGGCACCAGCGCCGCCTTGTCGCGGTCGTGGGTGGAGAGGAACACCATGCCTGCGGTGGGCAATGCTTCGCCGGCGGCCAGTTCCGCCTTGGCGTAGGCCATGCCGAAATCGGCGCCGCTGCCCATGACCTCGCCCGTAGAGCGCATCTCCGGTCCCAGCAGGGTGTCCGCACCGGGGAAGCGCTTGAAGGGCAGCACCGCCTCCTTGACGTTCTGAAGCGGCGGCTGAGGTTCGGCGGTGAGGCCCAGCTCCGCCAGCGTGCGCCCTGCCATCAGGCGGCTGGCGACCTTGGCCAGGGGCACGCCGGTGGCCTTGGCCACGAACGGCACCGTGCGGGAGGCACGCGGGTTGGCTTCGATGATGAACACCTGCTCCCGCTGCACGGCGAACTGCAGGTTGATCAGGCCGCACACATCAAGAGCCAGGGCCAGCGCTTCGGTCCACTGGCGGATCGTGGCCAGCGCGGCGGGCGAGAGCGACACCGCCGGCAGGCAGCAGGCTGAATCACCGGAGTGGATGCCGGCCGGCTCGATGTGCTCCATCAGCCCGCCGATCACCACCCGGCCCTCGCGATCGGCCAGGGCATCAACATCCACCTCGATCGCGTCTTCCAGGTACTGGTCGATCAGCACCGGATGGTCGGGCTCCACCTGCACCGCCTCCACCATGTAGCGGTTGAGTTCCTCTTCGTCGAACACCACCTCCATCGCCCGGCCGCCGAGCACGTAGCTGGGCCGCACCACCACGGGATAGCCCACCCGGGCGGCGACGGCACGGGCCTCCGTCTCGCTGCGGGCCAGGCCGTTGCGCGGCTGGCGGATGTCGAGCCGCCGCAGGATCGCCTCGAACTGCTCGCGGTCTTCGGCACTGTCGATCGATTCCGGTGACGTGCCCCAGAGGCGGGTGCCGGTGGCCATGCCCTCCGGCGTGGACAGCCAGCGCAGCAGTGGCAGCGCCAGCTTCAGGGGCGTCTGGCCGCCGAACTGCACGATCACCCCGGCGGGCTTCTCGGCCTCGATCACGTTCAGCACGTCTTCGAGCGTGAGCGGCTCGAAGTAGAGGCGGTCGGAGGTGTCGTAGTCGGTGGAGACCGTTTCCGGGTTGCTGTTGACCATCACCGTGGCCAGGCCTTCCTCCTGCAGGGCGAAGGAGGCGTGGCAGCAGCAGTAGTCGAACTCGATGCCCTGCCCGATGCGGTTCGGCCCACCGCCCAGGATCATCACCTTGCGGCGACTTTCGGGCTGCACCTCGTCCTGCGGCGGCAGGGGCGCCAGGCTGCCGTCCGCGTTCAACTGCTCCAGCGGCCGCTCGTAGGTGGCGTAGTGGTACGGCGTGGTGGAGGCGAATTCCGCCGCGCAGGTGTCCACGGTCTTGAACACGGCATTGATCCCCAGGGCCTGGCGATGGCGCCGCACGCTGAGTTCGTCGCTGCCGGTGGCCCAGGCGATCTGGCGATCGGAGAAGCCCAGCTGTTTGAGCGCCAGCAATGTGTCGCTGGTCAGGTCGTTGAGCGCACGCCCCTGCAGCAGGGCCTGCTCGGCGTTGAAGATGCCGCGCAGCTTGGCCAGGAACCAGGGGTCGATGGCACTGAGCGCGTGGATGTCGGTGTCGCTGCGGCCGGCCACCATGGCGGCACGCACCGCAAAGATCCGCTCAGGCGCCGGGGTACGCAGCTGGCGTTCCAGGTCGCTGGGCTCCACCTCGGCATCGGGGCGGTCACCGCCCCAGCCGGCGTGGCCGGTTTCCAGCGAGCGCAGGGCCTTCTGGAACGATTCCTCGAAGCAGCGGCCGATCGCCATCGCCTCGCCCACCGATTTCATCGAGGTGGTGAGCACCGCCGGGCTGCCGCGGAACTTCTCGAAGGCGAAGCGGGGAATCTTGGTGACCACGTAGTCGATCGTGGGCTCGAAGCAGGCCGGCGTCGCTCCGGTGATGTCGTTGAGGATTTCGTCGAGGGTGTAGCCCACCGCCAGCCGGGCGGCGATCTTGGCGATCGGAAAGCCGGTGGCCTTGGAGGCGAGGGCCGAGCTGCGGCTCACGCGCGGGTTCATCTCGATCACCACCACGTCGCCGTTGGCGGGGTTGATCGCGAACTGGATGTTGCTGCCGCCGGTTTCCACGCCGATCTCGCGGATGATCGCGATCGACTGGTCGCGCAGGCGCTGGTACTCGCGATCGGTGAGGGTTTGGGCAGGGGCCACGGTGATCGAGTCGCCCGTGTGCACCCCCATCGGATCGAGGTTCTCGATGCTGCAGATGATCACCACGTTGTCGGCCAGGTCGCGCATGACCTCCAGCTCGAACTCCTTCCAGCCGATCAGCGACTGCTCGATCAGGATCTGGGAGACGGGACTGGCCTCCAGACCGCTCTTGCAGAAGGCCCGGAACTCTTCGGGGTTGTAGGCGATGCCGCCGCCGGAGCCGCCGAGGGTGAAGGCGGGCCGGATGATGCGCGGATACCCGCCCACCTCCTCTCCCACCCGTTCGGCCTCGGCGAGCGAACTGGCGATGCCGGATGGACACACCGCCACGCCGATCCGTTCCATCGCCTGTTTGAACAGGAGGCGGTCTTCCGCTTTATTGATTGAGGCCAGGTTGGCGCCGATCAGCTCGACGCCGTAGCGCTCGAGCGTGCCGTCTTCCGCCAGGGCCACCGCCAGGTTGAGGGCGGTCTGACCGCCCATGGTGGGCAGCAGGGCATCCGGGCGCTCGATGGCGATCACCCGCGCCACCACTTCAGGGGTGAGCGGCTCGATATAGGTGCGATCCGCCATTTCCGGATCGGTCATGATCGAGGCCGGATTCGAATTGATCAGCACCACCTCGAAACCCTCGGCCCGTAGGGCCTTGCAGGCCTGGGTGCCTGAGTAATCGAATTCGCAGGCCTGGCCGATCACGATCGGTCCGGAGCCCAGCAGCAGGATGCGGCGCAGATCCGTGCGGCGGGGCATGGGCGGTGTTCGAAGCCAAACGGCCTCAGCCTCTCACGCCCACTGCCCGCTGGCTGGCCTCCGGGGCGTGTGTCCTCGCTAACGTGGCGGTTTCCTATCCATTGCCGGTTCGATGAGCGAACTCCAGCGCCTCAAGGGGCTGCTTCCTCCGGAGATGCAGAGCTGGGTGTTCGTGGAAGCCGCCGCCTCCGCCGACCCGCCCCTGGTCACGATCGAGGAGATCGGCCGTGATGAGGTGGAGATCCAGTTGGATCTCGAAGCCTGGGATCAGCTGGCCCTCGACCACCGCAACCTGCTCTTCTGGCATGAGGTGGGCCGCATCCAGAACGATGCGGTGCCCCGCGACGGCTGGGAGATGGCGGCCTTGGCCATCGGCCTTGGCGGCGCCATCGGCGAGCTATGGGTGCAGGACGGCCTGCTGCTGATGATGGCGCTGGGGTTGTCGGGCTTCGCCGGCTACCGGCTCTACCTCAAGAACAACTCAGAGAAACGTTTGCAGGATGCGATCGCCGCCGATGAGCGGGCCATTGCCCTGGCCACCCGCTTCGGCTACACCCTGCCCAATGCCTACAAGAGTTTGGGTGGCGCCTTGAAGGAACTGGTCGAGCAGACCCGCAAGAAGAAGAAACGCGCCTTCTACGAAGATCGCCTGGAGGCCCTGCGCAAGAGTGCGGCCACCGCCCGTGCCGAGATGGCCCAGCAACAAGGCAGCCGCCAGTCCGTCACCAGCGAGAACGTCTATGGATAGTGATCGCCTCACCAGGCTTGCCGCCGAGGCCTGCGACGACCGCAAGGCCGTGGACATCCGTCTGATCCGGGTCGATGAGGTGTCCTCCCTGGCCGATTGGTTCGTGATCTGCTCGGGCCTCTCCGATGTGCAGGTGCGGGCCATCGCCCGTTCGGTCGAAGACCGCCTGCTCACTGATGCGGGCCGGCTGCCGCTGCGCAAGGAGGGCCAGAACGAAGGGCGCTGGGTGCTGCTCGATTACGGCGAGCTGATCGTGCATGTGCTCACCCCCAGCGAACGGCGCTACTACGACCTGGAAGCCTTCTGGGGACACGGCGAGCAGGTGCCGTTCCTAGGCTCCGAGGAGTCTGTTTCCCTCTGACCGTCCGGCGTCTTCCATGGCTCAGGTCTCCCCCCTCTCGACCTGTCCGGTGCCCGTCGAACAGCAGCCCCTGGAGGAATACCGCCAGCTGCTCGCCTCCTGGTTCTTCGCCTGGCCGGTGCAGAGCTCCCGGCAGTTGCTCAAGCCCCTGGCGATCAGCTGGCTGCTTGCACTGCCGCTGTGTCTGCTGATCGCCTACGGCAGCTGGCCCCTGCGCCACGCGCCGTTGCGGTTGGTGCTGGCGGCGGCGGTGGCGGCAGTGCTGCCCTCGCTGCTGCTGCTGATCCGCCAGTGGCTGGGCTGGAGCTATGTGAGCCGGCGCCTCACCTCCGAGCGGGTGGAATACGAGGAATCCGGCTGGTACGACGGCCAGGTGTGGGAGAAGCCCCTCTCCTGGCGCCAGCAGGACCTGCTGGTGGCCCGCCATGAAGTGCGTCCGGTGCTGGAGCGTCTCCGCCAGGGCCTGCTCCTGGCCGCTGCACTGCTGCTGGTAGGAGCCTGGCTCTGCCAGGCTCTTTGAACCTTGGCCCCGGTCGTTTCCGGGGCGCCGATCCCTCTGCGATGTCCTTGTCTTCCAGTTTCGGCTCCTCCCAGCGGCCAGGCGTGCCCCCCCTGGAGGTGCGGCTGCTGCGTGCCGGTATCACCGAGTCGGTGCACCGCGTTCACGCCGTTGTCTGCGACAAGCGCGGGCGGGTGTTGATGCGCGCCGGTGATCCCCAGCAGCTCAGCTTCATGCGATCGGCGCTGAAGCCCTTCCAGGCCCAGGCCTATGTGAGCAGCGGTGCCGCCGACCTGGCCGGTGCCGACAGCCGCAGCCTGGCGATCGCCTGTGCGTCCCACGCCGGCACGCCGGCCCATGCCCGCGAAGCGTTCAAGATCCTCTGGAGCGCCGACCTGGAAGCCGAACGGCTGCAGTGCCCGCCACCGCGGCCCGACGCCAGCCCGCTGCAGCACAACTGTTCGGGCAAGCACGCCGCGTTTCTTGCCACCTGCCGCCGCATGAACTGGGCGCTGGACACCTACCTCCAGCCCGACCATCCGCTGCAGCAGCAGGTGTTCAAGGGGGTGGGGGAACTGCTGGGCCTGCCCGGAGCGGAGCTGCTCACGGCGCGCGACGACTGCGGGGCCCCCACCGTGCAGATCCAGCTGGCCCAGATGGCGCTGCTGTTTGCCCACTTGGGCGGTTCTGAGCAGCCCGATCTTGAGCGGCTGAGTCGGGCCATGCTGGCCCACCCTGAGCTTGTGGCTGGCGAGGGACGCTTCGACACTGAGCTGATGCGGCGGGGTCATGGCCTGGTGCTGAGCAAGGGGGGCGCCGAAGGGATCCAGTGCCTGGCCCGCATGGGCGAGGGGCTGGGAGTGGCGATCAAGGTGGAGGACGGCGCCAGCCGTGCCAAGCACGCGGTGACGCTGCACCTGCTGCGGCAGCTCGACTGGCTCACGGCGCTCACCCTCGAAGAGCTCGAGGATCAGTTCCTTGCCCCAGGCCTTGGCCTGCGGCTGGAGGTGAGCGGCGAGCTGCGCTTTGACGCCATGGCGCGCTGAAGCCGGCGCCCAGGACCCGGCCCATTGCCGGAAGGCACCCCCGGCTTGTAGTGTGTCTGAGGCGACGCGGGGTAGAGCAGTCTGGTAGCTCGTCGGGCTCATAACCCGAAGGTCAGGAGTTCAAATCTCCTCCCCGCCACCACTTTTCATCCCCCGGTTGCGGATCTGCAGCCGGTTTTTTATGGGCAGCTGTCTGGGCAGAGGCGGGGCCCTGCGTCGCTGGTTCGACGACCGGCTGTCGCCGCCTAAGGTCGCCACGCCACGCCCGTTGCTGGCCAGCCGATGCCTCTCGCTGATCCCGGAGCCCTGGTTGATGCGGTGGTGGTGGGGTCCGGCGCCACCGGCGGGGTCGCCGCCATGGTGCTGGCGAGCGCCGGCCTGCGGGTGCTGGTGCTGGACGCGGGCCCCGCGCTCAGCGCCCGCCAGGCCTTCGGCAGCGAGCCCCTGAACAGCCTCAGGCGGGTGGCCAACATCAGCAGCGGCCGGCAGTGGCGGCAGGTGCAGCATCCGGGCTACTGGAAGGCCAACCCGGAGCTGTATGTGGATGAGCGAGAGAACCCTTACAGCACGCCTCCCGACCGCCCCTTCCTCTGGAGCCGGGGGCGTCAGGTGGGCGGCAAGAGTCTCACCTGGGGCGGCATCACGCTGCGCCTCTCCGACCACGAGTTCAAGGCGGGCGAGCGGGATGGCCACGGCCCGTCCTGGCCGCTTTCCCACGCCGACCTGGCCCCTTACTACGCCCGACTCGAGCGCTTCCACGGCGTGCACGGCCACCGCGATGGCCTGCCCCAGCTGCCGGATGGGGAGTTTCAGCCGCCGCTGCCGTTCACGCCAGCGGAGCGCCACCTTCAGCAGGCGATCGCCCGGGAGCTGAATCTGCCGCTGATCCACTCCCGTGGCTTCGCGTTGCATCGCCCCGGCAGCGGCCCCTGGCCCCGCTCCTGCTCCCAGGGCGGGGCGCTGGCCCAGGCCCTGGCCACCGGCCGGGTGACGCTGCGTCCGGGGGCGGTGGTGAGCCATGTGGAGTTCGATCGCACCCGCCGCCGTGCCGAGGCGGTGGTGTACGTGGAGCAGGCCAGCGGTGCGCGGCAGCGGGTGCAGGCCCAGCTGGTGGTGCTCTGCGCCTCCACGCTGGAATCGGTGCGGATCCTGCTCCATTCCGAAGAGGCGCATCAGCCCAATGGGCTGGCGGACCCCTCCGGCAGCCTCGGGTGCCACCTGATGGATCACATCTCCAGCTGCCGTTTTTTCGCGCTGCCCGATCAGCCAGCCCCGACCGGCCCCAGTGAACTGTCGGGAGCGGGCAGTGCCTTCATCCCCAACACCGTGAACCTCGGCGCCGATGACCAGCCTCTGCCCTTCCGCCGCGGCTACGGCATCTGGGCCGGCGTGCAGCGCTTCGATCCGCCGGCTCCGTTCAAGCGGCGCCCGAGGGAGGCGGTGGGCTTCCTGATCGGCCAGGGGGAAGTGCTGCCCCAGGCCCACAACCGGCTCACCCTTTCAGCCACTGCCACCGATGCCTGGGGCCTGCCGGCCCCCCACATCGACGTGCATTGGGGCGAGAACGAAACGCGGATGGTGGCCCACATGCAGGCGCGCATGGCGGCGGTGGTGGCTGCCGCCGGTGGTTGCATCCGGCCGCTGGAGGATCTGTTCCTGTTTCCGCTGGCCGAGCCGCTGCTGCGCCTTGGGGTGGCGTTGTCAACGGAGGCGGCCCCGCCGGGCTACTTCATCCATGAACTGGGCGGAGCCCGCATGGCGGCTGGCCCGGACGCCGGGGTGGTGGACTCCTGGAACCGCTGCTGGCAGGCCCCCAATCTGCTGGTCACCGATGGGGCCTGCTGGCCCAGTGCCGGCTGGCAGAGCCCCACGCTCACGGAGATGGCAATCACCTGGCGGGCCTGCGCCCATGCCGCCCACAGGTTGCGCACTGGCGCGATCGATGAGGCTGTGAGCGCGTCCTGACCGGACCACGCGGGCGGTGTCAACGACCACAAAAGCGATCTGGACCCTCCTGCACAATTTGCAGGCGACCTTTAACCGGGTCGGGCAAGGGAGATTCCAAAGCGGGGGCCTTAGGGTTTCCGCTTTTTTATTGCTGGCGCCACAGGCAGCGGGCCTGTGATTTTGTGGTGTTCCGCTGCGCAGGACCTCTCCTTCAGCCGGTTGTTTGCTGTTCGGTGGCCGACAAACCCTTACCGAGTGAAGCCGCGACGCGTAAAGCTGCAACCTGCCAATCAGCAGCTTGAGCAGCCACTGCGACTCAGCAACGTGTGACGCAGCAACCTTCGAGTCAGCAGGTTTCGAGTCAGCAACGCGCGAGACAGCGGCTTGGGAACGACAACGTCTGGAACAGCAAGGTGAGATCCAGTGAAACCATCAAGGTGGGATCCAGTGATCAGCGGTCTGTGAATCGGCAGCCAGCCATCGTGCAGGACTTGATGGTGCGTTGCTTGGCGCCCACGTGCTTGCAGCTTGCGTGCTCGCTGGCGTTGTTCAGAGCAATGGGCCTGGAGGACAAGTGCTCAAGGAACCACCGAGTGGCTGAATCGCGCGTGCAATAAACGACGCGTGGATCAACAGCCGAATCGGCTGCGAGGAGGATCTTGGGTGGATCAGGAGCGCGAGCTTTACAGGCCGTTCTTCAGCATTGGCGGCCTGTGTCCATTCACGCGTGCCTGTCTCCGGCTTCACTGGCGCCCATCGGCCCTGGCTGCTGGTCTAGGGCCACGGCTGCTGGTCTCGGACGATGACGGCTGATCTCGCGTCAGCCCCGCTGGACTCCGGGCAAGCTGCCGTCAGACGAGGCGGCCTTCGGGCGGCTGGTTGCGCATGAACAGACCGTTGAGGTAGTGCTGGGTGACGCAGCCGTCGGTGCATCCGTTCTGGAACAGGAAGCTGGCCAGGGCTGAACTGACCAGCTGGTACTGGTCCCAGTGGGGATGGCTGCGGATGAAGTCGCGCATGCCGTCGAACAGGAGCTCAGGGATCTCCGCCTCAAGACTCACGCGGCTTTCTGCAGCCACCCCGGCTTCGCCTGGATAGGCCTCACTCCGTCCTGAGCCACTGGCGGCCTCGCTGCCGCGCATGCCGTTGCGTCCTTGGCCTGTGGTCCTGTTCAGCGCGTCGCTCAATGCCGTGGCTCCCTGGTCCTGCCCAGATAGCCACAGCGACGGCAGGCCCGTCAAAGCGGGGGGCCTGGGTGAAACCCATGCCGGCTCGCCTTGAGAAAGTCAGTTGCGGTGCCTCTTCGTCGCTGGCCATCGGCAATCGGTCTGGCGGTTGATGCCACTGAGAACGTTTGTCAAGAAGGCTGCCTGGAAACCCGCGTAATCCCCAGATTCAAGGACTTGAAAGGCCATTCTCCGACCTCGCCTGTGGAAAAACCCCTCCCGTTCTGGGGAAAACCATGGGTGCCTGGGGAAATCGGTGACACATCAGCAGGGCTTATGCCCCGTGGATCTCTTGAGTCCCGGGGGTCGGCGAGACGGCTTGGTCTCCCTTGGCGGGGGGTGCTGCCGTCAGGCTGCGAGGCCCGAGCGGGTGGTCAGCGTGGGGGTAACGGGTGTGGCCGTGGTCGTGGGGCTGACCCTGGTGATGCGCGTGGTCGTGGACGGGGCCATGCTCCGTCTGGTCCGGGCCGTGTACGTGGCTGTGGGCCGGCCCGGGGGCCCCTGCGGGTCCATCTCCTTGGCTGTGGCTGTAGCTATGGCTGTGGCCCTGCCCGCTGCCTAGGGGAATCGGCACCCCATCGGGCTGGCAGGCGCCGGTGCATTCGCGTTCGCACAACGTGCAGGATTCAATCAACCCCTCGACATGGTGGTGGTGACTCCGCTGCGGATCACCCACCTCCGCTTCGAAGCCCAGCACCTGCGCCCGGTACTTACAGAGCGAACAGTTCATCTGGGTGTCCCCGCGCACCACTTCTTCCACACGTTCATGGAAGGTGTCGATCACCAGTGGATGGTCACCCAGATAAGGAGCCTGCACGAAGTCCACGGCGGGATGATCTGCCGCCACACGCTCACTGTGCAGCCGGATGCGGCTCACCAGTACGCCGGAAAAAAGAAAGTAGGGGAACACCACGATGCGGCGAAAGCCCAGCTTCACCACATGGCGCAGCCCCGGTTCCACCAGCGGAAACGTGACACCGGAGTAGAGCGTTTCGCCCCAGCCGAACCCGAACCCCTCCACCAGCATGCGGGTCACCTTGCTGACGTTGGAGTTGGCATCGGGATCGGAAGAGCCGCGTCCCACCACCACCAACAGGGTGTCGTGCAGCGGCACCGCTGGCTCACCGGCGGCAGCAGCGGCGGCATCCGCCTGCTGCAGCGCGCCACGGATGCGGGCACCCGCAGCCTCGATCATCTTGCGGTCGACACCCAGCTCGCGGCCGTAATCAATGCGCAGACCGGATTCGGCCGCGTAGGTGTTCAGAACCGAGGGAATGTCGTTCTTGGCGTGGCCGGCGGCGAACAGCATTCCTGGCACGGCCAGCACATGCTCCACACCCTGCTGGCGCAGCTGATCGAGGCCATCGCGCAGGATTGGCCGGGCGAATTCCAGGTAGCCGTAGGCCACCGGCAGATGGGGCAGGCGTTGTTGCAGCCCGATCGCAAGCTGGGCGAATTCCTCGACGGCCAGACGGTTGCGGCTGCCATGGCCGCACACCATCACGCCGAGCTTGCCGTTGGCAGAGGCTCCCGCCAGAAGTTGCGCTGGAAGAGGAGCCATCACAAGACCTGTCTCGGGGGACCCTATCGCTCCTCCCTCCCTGCGGCGCCTCCGCCATGCTGAGGTCAACGCGCCCGGCCCGATGACTGCCACCTCCACCACCTTGCTGGGGTATGGCGCGGCGGCGCTCACCACCTTGAGCTTTTTCCCCCAGGCGATCAAAACCCTGCGCAGTGGCGACACCAGTGGCATCTCCCTGCGCATGTACACGCTGTTCACCGCAGGCATCTGCTGCTGGCTGCTCTATGGCCTGATCACCCGTGACGGCCCCCTGATCGCCGCCAACGCCATCACCCTGCTGCCGGCCTCGGTGGTGCTGGAGCGCAAGCTGCAGGGGCTCAGGCGCTGTAGGCCTTCCGGGCGGGGATCGGGTAAGGGATCCGCCGATGACGCATCCGCTTCCACACCCGCACGAACGCCCTGATCACCAGTTCCAGTTCGCCCCGGCTCAGGCCGCTGTCCTTGAGCTGGCCATCACTGTGGCGCGCTTCGATGATCCGGCGCACCATGGCGCGGGCCTCCTGTTCCGAGGTGCCGGGCGGCAGCGAGCGCAGCGCGGCCTCGCAACCATCGGCCAGCATCAGGATGCCGGTTTCGCGGCTCTGGGGCGTGGGCCCGCGATAACGGAAGCGCTGCTCGGGCACATCGGGATCCTGCTCCCGGGCCTGATGGAAGAAGTAGCCCATTCTCAAGGTCCCCTGGTGCTCCGGGATGAAATCGGCCAGCGGCCGTGGCAGGCGGTATTTGCGGGCCAGCTTGAGCCCCTCATCCACATGGGCCTGCAGGATCGCGGCGCTGGCGAAAGGGTCGTTGAGGGTTTCGTGGGGGTTGAGGCCTTCCGATTGGTTTTCGATGAACCATTGCGGCGCGTGCAACTTGCCGACGTCGTGATAAAGGGCGCCGGTGCGGATCATGTCGACGTCCGCCTGGATCGCCCGGGCGCCCTCCTCGGCCAGCCCGCAGATCATCAAGGTGTGCTCGAAGGTGCCCGGCGCTTCCATCGACAGCCGCCGCAACAGGGGGCGCTCCAGGTCGGCCAGCTCCAGCAGCCGCGCGCGCGTGAGCAGCCCGAAGAAACTCTCGACGAGTGGTCCCATCAGCAGGCCGCCCATCAGCAGGCCACCCATCAGCAGCGCCTCTCCCACCAGCTCTGCGCCGCTGGGCGTCACCCGTGCGCTGTTGGGCAACCGATACGACACCTGCAGCACCAGCCATTGCAGGGCCAGGGCACCCACCGGCAGCACAAGTGCCAGCTGCACCAGCTGGGCGCGGCTGCGCTGCCGGCCTGCCAGCACCGCCGCCACCACCGCCACCAGGGCGGCCACCAGCAGGCGCTGCTCGTTGAAGCCATCGAGGGGTTGGGGCCACAGCAGGCTGGCCACCGCCAGCCAGGCCAGGCCAGCGCCAGTGCCCAGCGCCTGGGCCAGTAGCAGGGTGGGGGGCACCAGCAGCGCCAGCGGGCTGGCGGTGTTGCCGAGCCACAATTTGCAGCCCTGCACCACCAGCAGGGTCCCCAGGGCCAACAGCGCATGGCGGGGCTCCAGGCTCGCGCGCCAGCGCCGCAGCAGCAGCACCATCACCGCACTGCCGGCGAAGGCTTCGAAGGCATGGCCCAGCCAGGCCCGCAGCAGGGGCCTCCGGTTCACCAGGCCGAAGTAATCGAGCACGTCGTAGGCCTGGGGGCTGATCGGTTCCCCCTGGCGGGTGATCAGTTCCCCTTTTTCCACGGTGATGCGCGGGATGCCCTGCTGGGTGAGCAGTTCCTCGATCAAGCCCTGGGTGAGGCCGGCATCGGTGCGCAGGTTGGTGCGGCCCTGCAGGTTCACCGCCAGCAGCCGGCTGCCCAGGCCCAGGCCCGGCTCCGCCAGCGGCGCCAGCTGCAGGGCGGCGGCCGCCTGTAGCTGGCTCTTGGCGATGCTGCTCACGATGCCCTGGCTGAGCATGCGCCGCTGGGCCAGCCGCAGCGCCTGCTGCCATTGCGCCAGTTGCTGCGGCGTGAGGCCGATCAGCCACGCCTGCTCCACCGGGTTCAGATTGAGCGGCCCCACCCGGTTCTGGGGGGAGGCCGCCACCAACTCCAGCTCCCGCAGTTGCCGCTCCAGGCGCTGCTGCAGCTCCCGATCGGCCTGGGGATCCACCACCTGCACGTGGGTGCGGCTGCCCAGCTGAAAACGCCGCTGCTCCAGGGCGTCGCTGTCCACGACTGTGGCGGCTTCCGGTGCCCGGGTGCTCTGCGGGGCCGGGATTCCCGGCCTCAGGCTCGGTTCCACCAGCCAGGGCCAGCTCGACACCCCCGCCACCAGCACGCACACCAGAGCCACGGCCAGCCAGTCGCGTCGGCGCCATGGACAGAGCGCCTGGCATGGCGATTCCTGCCGGAGCCATCGCTGCCAGAGCCTCTGGATGCGCCGACGCAGCAGCACACGCTCCACCTCCGAAGTGGTCAAGCTAGCGAGGACGTCAATCGTGGTCTGTCGGCATGCTGGGCCTTGAACCGTTTGTGGTGGGCATGGCGAAGCTCCTCGATGGGCGGCAACTGGCGAAGGACGTCGAGCAGCGCCTGCAGCAGGTGGTGACGGCGGGCCTGGAGCGGGCCGGTAGGCCGCCAGGGCTGGCCGTGCTGCGTGTCGGTGATGATCCGGCCAGCGGCGTCTATGTGGCCAACAAGGAGAAGGCCTCGGCCCGGGTGGGCATCGCCAGCCACGGCGCCCACCTACCTGCCGACAGCAGCGCCGCCACGGTGCTCGCCGAAATTCAACGTCTTAATTCCGATCCCGCTGTGGACGGCATCCTGCTGCAGTTGCCCCTGCCGCCGGGGCTGGCGGAGGGGCCGCTCCTGAATGCGATCGACCCGGCCAAGGATGCCGATGGCCTGCACCCGTGCAACCTGGGTCGCCTGCTCAAGGGGGAACCCGGTCCGCGCAGCTGTACCCCCGCCGGTGTGATGGCCCTGCTGGCGCGCGCCCAGGTGCCGTTGGAGGGGGCCCGTGCCGTGGTGGTGGGGCGCAGCATCCTGGTGGGCCAGCCAATGGCGCTGATGCTGCAGGCCGCCAATGCCACGGTCACCGTGGCTCACTCGCGCAGCCGCGATCTGGCGGCGCTGTGCCGCGAGGCGGATGTGCTGGTGGTGGCGGCCGGTCGGCCGCGGCTGATCGGTGCCGAGCACGTGAAACCCGGAGCGGTGGTGGTGGATGTGGGCATCCACCGGCTGCCGCCGTCAGCGGCTGAGGGGCCCGGCGGCCGCGGCGGGCTCTGCGGCGATGTGCGCTTCGAGGAGGTGGAGCCGCTGGCGGCGGCGATCACTCCGGTGCCCGGTGGTGTGGGGCCCATGACCGTGACGATGCTCCTGGTCAACACGGTGGCCAGCTGGCGGGCGACCTTCGCCCCAGCGCTCGCTGTGGATGGGGCTGGAGCTCTGGCGGAAGATCCGCTCGCCGATCTGTTGCCATAGGCGCTCAGCGGCGCCGTGGCCTGAGAGAATCCGCCGCAGTGCGCTGGTACCCATGGCCGTGGCGGTGAGCACGGATTTCGATTTCGCGGCCTACCTGGAGGCGTCCCGCCAGCGCGTGGAGCAGGCCCTCGATGCCGCCCTCGGCCCGGAGCGGCCCGAGTCATTGCGGGAGGCGATGCGCTACTCGCTGCTGGCGGGGGGCAAGCGGCTGCGTCCGATCCTCTGCCTGGCGAGCTGCGAACTGGCGGGAGGCACCAGTGCCCTGGCGCTTCCCACCGCGGTGGCACTGGAGATGATCCACACCATGTCGCTGATCCATGACGACCTGCCCGCCATGGACAACGACGACCTGCGCCGCGGACGCCCCACCAACCACAAGGTGTTCGGAGAAGCCAATGCCATCCTTGCCGGCGACGCCCTGCTGACCCGTGCCTTCGAGATGGTGGCGCTGCGCAGCCCCGGTGTGGCCCCCGAACGGCTGCTGCGGGTGCTGGGTGAGCTGTCGCTGGCGGCCGGCGCCCCCGGGCTGGTGGGCGGCCAGGTGGTGGATCTGGAATCCGAGGGCCGCCAGGTGGATCTCGACACACTCGAATACATCCACCTGCACAAGACCGGTGCCCTGCTGCAGGCCAGTGTGCTCACCGGCGCACTGATCGCCGGCGCCGAGGACGATCTGCTGGACGCCCTGCGCACCTATTCCCGCGGCATCGGTCTGGCCTTCCAGATCATCGACGACATCCTGGACCTCACCGCCAGCAGTGCCGTGCTGGGCAAGACGGCCGGCAAGGATCTGGCCGCCGACAAGACCACCTACCCGAAGCTGCTGGGGCTGGAGGAGTCGCGTCGCCGTGCCGATGCCCTGGTGCGGGAGTCCAAGGAGGCACTTCAGCCCTGGTTGGCCCAGGCCGGCCCGCTGGTGGCCCTGGCCGACTACATCACCAGCCGCGATCGATGATCGCTGTCCCCTCCGGAACCCCTCCCCTGTTTCAACTGCTTGGCAATGGTGTGCTGGCCTGGGCGCTGATCTCCTGCGGTCTGGCGCAATGCTCCAAGTTGCTCATCGAGCTGGTGGAGCACCGCCGCTGGCGCCCGGCGGTGCTGTTCGAAACCGGCGGCATGCCGTCCAGTCACGCCGCCCTGGTCACAGGCGCGGCGGCGGGCATCGGCTGGCAGCAGGGCTTCGATGATCCGTTGTTCGCCTTTGCCGCCACAGTGGCGTTCGTGGTGATGTACGACGCCAGCGGTGTGCGTCGGGCCGCCGGGCTACAGGCTGGTGCGATCAATGCCCTGCCGCCTGCCACCTGGCAGGACGCCGCACCAGCCAAGCCGCTGAAGGAAAACCTGGGCCACACGCGCCTGGAGGTGCTGGCCGGCAGCCTGATGGGCCCCGCCATCGCCCTCACCGGTCTGGCCCTGGCGGGTTCCCCGCTGCAGATCGCCCAGAGCTGGGGCTGGTTGCCGCTGGCTTGAGCCTTCCTTCCGCTGACGCCCAAGCCTTCACGCCAGGTCAGCGCCAGGCGGTCAAGGCCTTCGTGGCCTGGTTGGACGCTCCTGCCGATGGCCGGCCTTTCGTGCTGAGCGGCTACGCCGGGACCGGCAAGACGTACCTCTCGATGGCCTTTCTGGCGGAGGTGGAGCGCCGGGACCTCTGCTGGACCGTGGTGGCTCCCACCCACAAAGCGGTGGGCGTGCTACGCCACTACCTCGAGCTCAGTGGCCTTAGGCCCACCTGGTTCCCCTCCACCCTGCACCGGCTGCTGCGTCTGAAGCTGCGCCGTGATGGCGGCCGCGAGATCTGTGAGGAAACCGAGCAGACGGCGGTGGCCTTGGAGCCGCTGGCCCTGGTGCTGATCGATGAGGCCTCGATGGTGGACAGCACCCTGCTGCAGATCGCCCTGCGCTGCGCCCATCCCTACGGCACCCGGCTGGTGTTCGTGGGCGATCCCGCCCAGCTGCCGCCCGTGGGGGAACCGCTCAGCCCCGTGTTCGATCTGCAGCGGGCCGAGCTGGCCCGGCTCGAGCAGGTGGTGCGCCACCAGGGCCCGGTGCTGCGCCTGGCCACCGGCCTGCGGGAGGAGCGGCTGCCCTGCCGGTTGCCGCCCCAGCTGCCGGCCATCCGGCAGCCGGAGGGCATGGTGGCCCTGCTGGAGCGCTCCGCCTGGCTGGCGGCGGCTCAGCAGGCCCTGCGCCGCGCCGCCGAGGGGGACAACCCCGACCAGGCCCGCATCCTCTGTTACACGAACCGCAGCCTTGAGCAGCTGGTGCCCCTCGCCCGGCGCGCCATCCACGGCGAGATGGCCGACCAGCTGCCGGTGTTGCCGGGTGAAGTGCTGATCACGCGCATGGCGGTGATGGCGCCCGCCTGCCGGGAGGGGGCGGAGGGGGGCGAGGAACCGGACATGGTGTTGGCGTCGAACCGGGAGCTGGTGGTGCGCGACGTGAAGCCCGAGCGTTGCGATCTGGCGGAGTTCGGCCTGGCGGGCCGGGAGGTGCTGGAGCTCTTCGACGGGCTGACCGCGCCGGTGATCGACACCCAGCTGGTGACCGTGCAGCAGCCCGACGGGGAGCTGTCGCTGCGGTTGCTGCCGGCGGCGGGCTCCCCGGCCCGGCGGCAGCTGGAAGGGGTGCTGGCGCAGCTGCGGCAGCAGGCCAGGGCGCTGGGCAAGAAGGAAGCCCGCGGTCTCTGGCGTCGCTACTTCCTGGTGCGGGATGCCTTCGCCTCCCTGGCGCCGGCGGCCGTGCTCACGGTGCACCGCAGCCAGGGCAGCAGCTTTGGTGAGGTGTTCATCGCCGACGATGTGTTCTGGCCCTCCGATCTGCAGCTGCGCCGGCAGCTGGTGTACGTGGCGGTGAGCCGGGCGCGCACGGCGGTATGGATGGTGGCGGGAGCAGGCTCCAGAGCCGATCGCGACTGCTGGAGCCGCTGGCTGGCAGACCCCGAGGCCTGAGCCCGGCGGCTCAGACCATGCGCAGGCCTTCGATGCCCTGCCAGGTCAGGTAGGCCGCCAGCGCCAGGCTGAGGCCGCCCACCACCAGATCCCCCCGGGCGAACAGCAGCTTCTTGGCGCTCTCGAGCCGCGGCAGCATGCGTTCGCGGGCCAGGGCCACCGCCAGGAACGGCACCAGCAGCAGCAGGCTGGACGCCAGGGTGAAGACTGCGGCCATCAGCAGCTCCTGCCCGCGGCCCAGTTGAGCCGCCAGCAGCGCCGATGCCCCCTTGGCCATCAGGAACAGGTCGTCCGGGCTGACCACCTCCAGCGCCGCCCCCGCGCCGATCAGCAGCGGCAGGGGCAGGCGGCAGAAACGGTCGAGCTGACGCGTCCAGCCTGGAGCTTCCTCCGGACCAGCGCCGCGGCTGGTCGGCAGCAGCTCCCGCACCCCCAGGGTGAGCAGGGCTCCGGCCCCCATCAGATCCAGCCCCGTGCGGTGGCTGCTGCCCTGCTCCATGGTGAGCAGCAGGCCGTGGCCCAGGGTGAGCAGCATGGTCACCATCACGGCGATCGTGACGACCCAGCTGAGCACGAACAGGCCACCCCGCCGCAGGGGGTGCTCACCGAGAAGCAACAGCAGCAGCAGGCCCACATGGATCGGGCTGAGGCTGATGCCGCTGCCGTAGGCGATCAGTTCGGTCCAGAGCGAGGGGTCGTGCATCGGGGCGCCAGGGTGCGTTGGCGGTCCCGGCCAGGATGACGCACACGCCGCGCTCAGCGGCGGATCTCGAACCAGTCGTCGCCAGCGATCGGCATCAGGCTGGGGATCACCTCACTCACCAGTGCACCGGGCGGCCCCGACTCACACCAGAGCCGCAGATCCAGCAGCTGCTGGTTCGGGCCTTCCGCCTGCACCTCCACCGAACCATCGCTGCGGTTGCGCACCCAGCCCGCCACGCCGAGCGCGGCAGCGGCGCGGCAGCAGGCCTGGCGGTAGCCCACACCCTGCACATGGCCGCGCACGATCAGCTGCCAGCGCTCCCTGGAGGCCAGGGAGCCGGCGCTGCGGCGGCTGCCGCCGCCACGGCGAACGGAGCTGTCCGCCGGGCTGCGTCGTGGAGGCGCCGGCAGATCGCCGAACACCCAGCCCAGTGGAGGTGAAGCCAGCTGGCGTGAAGCGTGCGCGTCGTCCATCCTTCACTCCGCGGCGGGCAACCCCATCCCTCAAGCTGCCACAGCGGCTTGATTCCGTCCATCACACCGTTGCCGCCCGACACAGAGGCTGCCGTGGGAGTGGGGTGCAGCTCCCAGCGGTGGAATTCGTGGCCGCAGACAGATTCTCCGTAGCGTGCCACCAGCCCGTCGTGTCTGGGGGTGGCCTGCCGGTAGCCGAGCTGGAGTGCCCCGCGTCGGGCCGTGAACGGCAGCAGGCCAGCCATCGGGTAGGGCTGGCCCTCTGGATCCTCCAACGCCTGCCCCAGCAGCAGCAGGCCACCGCATTCGGCGTAGATCGGCAGGCCGGCGGCTGCGGCACGCCGCAGGTCAGCCAGGCTGTGCCGGGCGGCAGCCAGTTCCGGTGCGTGAAGCTCCGGGTAGCCGCCCGGCAGGATCACCCCCTGACAATCCGGCGGCAGCGGCGCATCGGCCAGGGGCTGCCAAAGCCGCGGCTCCACCCCCACCGCTTCGAGCAGTTCGGTGGCTTCCGGGTAGCGGAAGTGAAAGGCGGCATCGGCGGCAATAGCCACACGCACGGGCTCGGGTGCTGGGGTTTCGTGTTCGAGCCCGAGCGCCCATTGGATCGGATCGCCGCCGGAGGCGGTCTCTGGTGAACTGGCGGGGGGTGCCAGCAGGGGCAGCAGCTGCGCGAGATCAAGGTGCTGCTCGGCCAGCGCTGCCCATTCTCCGCAGGTGCGCGTGAGGTCGTGGAGCTCATGGGCGGGCAGCAGCCCCAGGTGCCGTGACGGCAGGCTCAGGCTGGGGTGGCGCGGCAGCAGGCCCAGCACCGGCATGCCGATGGCGGCGAGCGCTTCGCTCAGCAGCGCCTGGTGCCGGGCGGTGCTTACGCCGTTGAGCACCACCCCGGCCATGGTGAGGTCGCGGCGATGGTGCCGGAAACCGTTGACCAGCGCCGCGACCGATCCGGCCTGGCGGCTGGCTTCCACCACCAGCACCACCGGCAGCTGCAGCGCGACGGCCAGCTCGGCGGAGCTGCCCTCGTCGCCGGGCCCGCGGCCGTCGAACAGGCCCATGACCCCCTCCACCAGGCAGTGGTCGGCCTGACGGCCCCACCAGTGGAAACTGCGCTCCACCCATTCGGGGCCGCAGAGCAGGCGGTCGAGGTTGCGGCACGGCCGGCCGCTCACCCGGGCCAGCAACTGGGGATCGAGGTAGTCGGGCCCCACCTTGAAGGTCTGGACGCTGCGGCCGCGCTGGCGCAGCAGGGCCGTGAGCGCCAGGCTGAGCAGCGTTTTGCCGCTGCCGCTGCAGGGGGCCGCAATCAGGCAGGCCATCAGTGCCGGCCCCCCGCCGCTGGGTTCAGGACCGCCTCAGTTCGGCAGCAGCTTGGCTGCCAGCGGAGCAGCGGCGGCGAGCAGCGGCGTGGTGGAGTCGTGGCCGCCACCCAGCAGCCGCCCCATTTCCATCTCATCGGACCCGGGCACCTTCGGCACCACATCTTCCGCCAGCTCCATCCGCGCCACGCCGCCGGCCTCCAGCCGCATGCAGCCGCCGGTTTCCGAGCAGAGGATCACGCAGAGCGGCTTGCGATCGTCGGGTTCGCAGATCAGCCGCAACCCCACGATCGTGCCCGGGTGGCTGCTGGGGATCCCCACCGGCACCGGCATCAGCTTGAGGCGCACTTCCTTGCCGTCGCTGCGCTCGAAGTCGGCGCCGATGGAGTCACCGTCCATTTTGTAACTGGTCACAAAGTGCCAGCCGAGTCGGTCGGCGATCCAGGCGGCCAGCAGCAGCCCCTGCACCGGATGGCTGCCCTCCACATCGATGTCGAGGTGCACCACGTGGCTTAGCGATTCGCGCCGACCGGGGGGATCGAACACCATCGCCAGCGACTCCCGCCAGCCGCGCAACCGCAGCCAGTTGAGGTCGTTGACGGCGGTGCTGCTGTTGACGCGCTCCTCCAGCAGATCAAGGCAGCGGCGCGGCGGACCGAGGGCGCTGTCGATCACCAGCCGGCGCCCCGGGCTGCTGAGGGCCGCCAGCAGATCGGGCGCTTCCTCCAGCGAACCGTTCCACCACACCCAGCAGGGCAGGTCGTCGGGCACCAGGGGTTGCAGCAGGCTCAGGCCCTGCCGCAGGGCGTCGAAGTCGCCGCGCAGCACCACCACATCTCCGCAGGTGGCGCCGTTGTTGCCTTCCTCGCTGAGGGGGCAGTAGGCCGCCACAAGCGTTTCCAGGCCGGCGCTATTGCTGAGCGTGGGCGCCAGGGTGATCAGCCGGCGCGGCTGGTAGGCGCTGATCGCCGATTCCACGTGTTGGCCGCGCAGGTCTTCGCCGACGTGGTCGACCCCCGCGTGCTCGCCCAGCGCCCAGGCCAGTTCTGGAGCCATCGGCGAGGTGCTGGGGGGAAGGCCACAGAAGTCGACCGCTTCACGGGCCGCCTCCAGCACTTCCGGACGCACCACCCCGGTCACCGGGCCTTCCAGCCGGCCCAGCCGCACCAGGTGCTGTTCCACCCAGGCCGGTTGCCACACCAGCAGGGTGAAGGTGCTGGCCCCACTGCTGTGCCCCAGGTCGTGCTGCCAGAGCTTCTCCAGGTACCCGGTGAGCTCGGGGGCGGCAGTTCCACCGGGGCCTGAAGGGTCAGTTGGGGGCTCATGGAAGGAAGGGCAGGGAGGGGGACGGGACGGATGTGGATGGTGGAGGCCGAGGCGTTCAGGGGCGGCGCCAGACCAGGTTGTCGCTGGCGAGCAGGCTGTCGGCAGCGGCGGGGCCCCAGGTGCGGGCCTCATAGGGCTGGACCGGCAGCTGCCAGGGACTGTCCTCGATCAGCTCCAGCAGGGGGGTGTAGAGGCGCCACGCCGCTTCCACCTCATCGCCGCGGGTAAACAGGGTGGGATCTCCCAGCATGGCGTCGGCGAGCAGGCGCACGTAGCCCTCATCGGAGGGTTCCCCGAACGATTCGTCGTAGGAGAACTGCATGTCGACCGGCCGGCTGCGCATGCCCGATCCCGGTGCCTTCACCTCGAAGCGGAATTCGGCGCCCTCGTTGGGCTGGATGCGCAGGATCAGCTGGTTGGCGGTGGGGCTGCCGCCGGCGGCGTCGAAGAGGTGCACCGGCGCCTCACGGAAGGTGAGCACCACCTCGCTGAGCCGCTTCGGCAGTTGCTTGCCGGTGCGCAGATAGAAGGGCACCCCCTGCCAGCGCCAGTTGTCGATGAACAGCTTCATCGCCACATAGGTTTCGGTGGTGCTGTTCGGGTTGACCCCGGGTTCCTCCCGGTAGCCCTTGATCGGCCGGCTGCGGGAGCCACCGGGGCCGTACTGGCCGCGCACGCAGCAGTTCCAGGGCTCGGCCTCATCGGCGAGGCGGGCGGCCTGCAGCACCTTGGCCTTCTCGTTGCGGATCGCTTCCGGGTCGAAGCGGCCCGGCGCTTCCATGGTGGTGAGCGCCAGCATCTGGGTGAGGTGGTTCTGCACCATGTCCCGCAGGGCGCCGGAGCTCTCGTAGTAGCCGGCCCGCTCCTCCACTCCCACGGTTTCTGCGGCGGTGATCTGCACGCTGGAGATGAAGTTGCGGTTCCAGATCGGCTCGAAGATGGTGTTGGCGAAGCGCAGCACCAGGATGTTCTGGACCGTTTCCTTGCCCAGGTAGTGGTCGATCCGGAAGACCTGGTTTTCCTGGGCGCAGGCCTGCACGATTCGGTTGAGCTTCTCGGCGCTCCCGTAGTCACGGCCGAAGGGCTTCTCGATCACTACCCGGCTGCGCTGCGGGTCGCTCAGCAGGCCGGCATCGGCGAGGGCGCGGCAGCCGCTGCCATAGAAGGTGGGCGACACCGACAGGTAGAAGGTGCGGTTGGAGCGAGTGGCCCGCAGCCGGTCGATGGCCTCGAGCCGCTGGCCCAGCCGCACCAGATGCTCAGGCACCTGCAGGTCCACCGGCTCGTAGAAGAGGCCGCTGCTGAACTGCTCCCAGGCGCTGGCGTGGTCGGCCACCTCCTCCGCCAGGGCCTCGGTCATGCGGGCGCGGAACTCTTCATCGCTCCAGGGGCGGCGGGCGCAGCCCAGCACGGCGAACTCGCTGGGCAGGCGCCGCTGACGAAACAGCTCGAACAGCGCCGGAATCAGCTTGCGGTGGGTGAGGTCGCCGCTGGCGCCGAAGATCACCAGACACTGGGGCGAGATCACCCGCTCCTGGCGCAACCCGACCCTGAGCGGATTGGTGAGGACGGCGGTCATGGGGGAAGGGCGGGCCTGATCCCTCCACGAAAGCCGGGAACCGGCCACCCACGGAGTGCCCAGGCGGCTATGTGGGGGTTTCGGCAAAAAAAAGCCCGCCCAGAGGGCGGGCCGATCCTGGAGGAAGCGGCCGGCTCAGTAGGTTTCCACGTGCCAGCGCTCGGCTTTCTTGAGCTGGGGGCGCAGCTCCGACCAGGTCAGCCCCTTGGCTTCGGCGGCCTTGGTCATGGCTTCGTCGATGCCGGGCTCCATGCCCCGCAGACCGCACATGTAGACATGGGTCTTGGGGTCTTCGATCATGTTGAAGATCTCTTCGCCGTGTTCGGCCACCCGGTCCTGGATGTACATGCGACCGCCCGAGGGGTTCTGCTGCTCGCGGCTGATGGCCTTGGTGTAGCGGAAGTTGTCGGGGAAGTGGCTCAGGTAGCTCTGGAAGTCGTCTTCGTAGAGCAGGTTGGCGGTGGTGGGCACGCCCATGATCAGCCAGGCCTTGCCTTTGAACTGGTAGTGGGGGTTCTTCTCACGCTCGCCGGGATCGAACATGCGGCGCAGATAGGCTCGCATCGGTGCGATGCCGGTGCCGGTGGCCAGCATGATCACGTTGGCGTCTTCGTCGGGCGGGAGGAGCATTTCCTTGCCCACGGGCCCCGTGATCCGCACCTTGGCGCCGGGCTCGATGTCACAGAGGAACGTGGAGCAGACACCGCTGATGGTTTCGCCGTCTTTCTCGTATTGAAGCTGGCGGACGCAGAGCGACACGGTTTTGTCTTCGAGGTTGTCGCCGTGGCGGGTGCTGGCGATCGAATACAGACGCAGCTTGTGTGGTTTGCCGTTGGTGTCGGTGCCATCGGGAATGATGCCGATGCTCTGGCCTTCCACGTAGTGGAGCTTGCCCTCGGAGAGGTCGAAAGTGATGTGGTTCACCCGGCCGATCGCCCCCTCGGCGAGCAGGGAATAGTTGCCGAGCACGGTGCCCACATAGGGGTCCTTCGGCTTGTAGAGGTTCACGGGCACGGCCTCGTGCTTGCCCGGTTCTTTGGCGGCGGTGGTGGTCACAGGAGCGATGGCGGGGGCGACCGGGTCGGAGGGGCCGGGGTCAGGAGATGGGGTGGGGGCCTGGTCGGATTGGGTGACCGAGATCAGTCGTCCTCCCTGCTGGTTGATCAGGCGCAGCGTGGCCTGCATCCGGGACAGCGGCACCATGAAGCGACGTTCGGCCGCTCGCTCTCCGGGACCCTGCAGCCCTTCCACCACCAGGGTGAACATGCGGGCATCGGACTGGCGAAGCGCGGCGGTCGAGGTGCGCATGAAGCGACTCACTGCGGAAAAAGGCTGTCAGATCTTAGGCAACGCTCCGAAGCCACAACCGGCTCCCCAGCAGGTGCGCGGTTCCTGACGCCGACATCCGGGCATCAGGGCTAAGTTTGGTGCGCGACAACAGGTTGTCCTCTCCCCTACGTTCCCCGGCACTGGGGTGTTTCTACGTGGTGTCTTCCGCCGGTTCGCTCATCACTGCGTCAAGCCCGGCCACAGGGCAACACTCCTGCCCCCTCGACACCATCCAACAGGAGATGGAGCGCCTGCCCCAGGGGGCCCGCCGTCTGGCCGTTCAGCTGCGCATCGACCTCAAGGACGACCTGATCTGGTCGGTGCTCACGGATTACGAGAACCTCAGCCGCTTCATCCCGAACCTCTCCACCTCGCGGTTGCTGTGGCGCCGCGACGACCGGGTGGGTCTGGAGCAGGTGGGCTGTCAACAGTTCTGTGGTCTGCGCTTCTCGGCGCGGGTGGAACTGGAGCTCCAGGAAGTGCGGGAACACGGCATGCTCCGCTTCGCCATGATCCAGGGCGATTTCCGCTGTTTTGAAGGGGCGTGGCAGGTGAGCCCGGATCCGATCGGCTCCCGGCTCCTTTACGACCTCACCGTGCAGGGCCGCCCGGGCATGCCGATCGCGCTGATTGAGCAGCGCCTGCGCGAAGACCTGGCTGCCAACCTGCGGGCAGTGCAACAGGAAGCACTGCGCCGCTCGGGCCGCCTCTGAGACCACCAGGCGGTGCCTGGCTGGGCTTACAGCCGCTGGCCTCGTGGCGGAAACTCACAGGGAATGGAATGCCGACATGCTGAGCCTCAGATCCCCCAGAGGATCGAGCCTTGATGCCGTCACGGAGAGAGTGTGCTCCCTGCAATGGTTAGCTTCCGGTGAGTAATCATGGCTCGCGCTGAGCAGGACGGCCCGCCCAAAGGGTGATGCCCTGAACTGAGCTGGGTGAACTGTGCTGAGGATGTTGCCCCGAACTGAACGATTGATCGAATAAATCAGACGCTTGAAAAGAGAAAAGAACCGGATTTGCCTGTAGGAAGATATAAATATAGAGATTGTTCTGGAATGTAATAAATTAAGATCGTATTCAGATTTAAAATATACCCCCAAGGGGATTCGAACCCCTGTCGCCTCCGTGAAAGGGAGGTGTCCTAGGCCTCTAGACGATGGGGGCGAGGCCACGGGTGAAGGGCGTTCGAAGCCTCTCCATCCGACGTGTTGGAAGCTACGGGTCGGAGTGGCCCTTCGTCAAGGAGGGGAAGCGACTGCCGCGTTCTGACCGTTCCACACCGGCACGGTGAAATGGAAGCAGGCCCCTTCTCCCGGCTCAGAAACCACCCAGATCCGACCGCCATGCACTTCCACGATCCGCCTGCACACGGACAGGCCCACCCCGAAGCCTGAGGTGGTGCCCGAGGTCTGGGGCAGGCGCACCCGCTCCAGGAACACCCGCTGCTGTTCGTTTCTGGGAATGCCCGGGCCGGTGTCGCAGACACTCACCTGCAGCCACTGGTTGGTGCGGTGGAGCAGCGTGAGGTGCACCTGGCCCCCGTCAGGGGTGAATTTCAAGGCGTTCTCGATCAGGTTGAGCAGCACCTGTCGCATGCGCCGCTGATCGGCAAACACGGCCGGGAGGTCGGCGGGAATGTCGGTAATCAGCTGGATGTCGCGGCCCACCCAAAGCTTTTCAAGCTCCAGGATCGCCTCCGCCGCCACCGAGGCCAACCCAAGCTGCTGGGGATTGAAGAGGGCCTCCCAGCGGGTGGTCCCCACTTCCAGCAGGTCCTTGGAGAGGTGCTCAATGTCGTCCAGCCGCCGGTCGAGCACGTCGCGGCAACGCGTGGTGTCGATGTGGCCGAGCTGCAGGCTCTGCAGCGCCAGCTTGGCCGCGGTGAGCGGCGTACGCAGTTCATGGGCCACCATGCGCAGCAGCCGTTCCTGCACCCCCAGCCGCTCGATCAGGGTTTCGTTCTCCTGGCGCAGCACCAGCAATTGATCTTCCAGCTGCAGTTCCCGCTGCGTGCGGCTGCCATCCATTTCTGCGGGGCGCAGGCTCATGCCCAGGCCGCTCACCACTTCCCGCTGCTGCCAGCGGGGTAGCCAGCCCTTGAGCTGCTGCAGCACGGTGTTTCCGGCAAACACCTGCCGGGGCTTCGGTTCAAGTTTCACCAAGGCCGGGGTGGCCACGAGGCGGTGAAGCTCCAAAAGCTCCGGGCGCTCGGCCGGGTGGGCCACTTCAAGTTTTACATCGAAACCGCTGTCGCTGCTCTGGAGCAGGTGCATGACGCCGCGCAGGTCGGCGGTGGCGAGATGGTACGGCGCCGCCACCAGCAGCAGTTTCAGCGGGCGACGCGGCGGCGGTGAGGCCTCAGGGGGATGGGTGGTGGGGTTAGGCCCCCCCGCAGCAGGCACCGTCTGGCTGGTCCAATACGTAATTGCCACATTATGAGTTCACCCGCAGTCCATGGCAGGGCGCTGGGCCGGTTTGGTGGACTGCGGGCGGGCGCAGGCGGTTTCGGGCGCGGGGGGCCGGCCGGAGAACCAGGCGGGTTGCGCGGGACGGCGTGGAGAGTGGGCGAGGCACGGCTGGTGCACGATTGAAGTTCATCGGCTGGTGCAGCACCATGGAGGTTCACGCGTCCTCCCCTTTGCGTCTTCTGCCCCGCTGGAGCCGGTCCCTCGTGGCGGTCCCCCTCCTGCTGCTCCCCTTCGCGTCTCTGCCCGCCGCCGCTCAAACCGCACCGGCCACGGAAGCGCAGATGCAGCTCTATACGCGGATCGCGGCTGTCAACGTTTGCATCGCCCGCGGCGGCGGTGTGGACTTCGACAAGGCCGTGGCCATCGCCGGTGAAACCATCGCGCAAGTGCTCCAGGGGCTGCACGGCGGCAAGATCCAGCAGGTGGGCACCCAGACCCTCACCATTGAGGATTTGCGGCGCGGTGCCGTGAACTCCGCTGTGATCGGTGCGGTGGATCTCTGTCCGAAACAGGTGCCGCCGGATGTAGTGAAGCGGGTGGAGGCGGCCATCAAGCAGCAGGGATCTGGCGCAAGGCCGGCAGCTGGCCCGCTCGCACCTGCACCAGCTGCGCCTGCAAAGGCACCCCCGAAGTAGGTGGCTGAGAGGTCGGCTTTTTGATAGAGGCCAACCTCACAACTGGCGGTCGCATCCGGATGCGATTGACCCCCTGGTCAGTTGCAGTTCATTCAGGGCTTCTGGCTTTGCTGAAGGCATCCCTCCGGGGTGTTTTTCACCAACGTCGTCATGACCTTCTCGTCATCTTCTGCCCTGATGGCCGCCGGCCTGCTCAGCATTGGTTCCTTGGCTCCGCTCGCGGTCCAGGCTCAGTCGTTTGGGTTTCCTGGCCAGGCCTACCAGCAGGTGCCGGTGTATCAGCAGCAGCCGGTGTACCGCCAGGTTCCCGTCTATCGCCAGGTCCCCGTGGCCCAGACACTCCCACAGTCGGGAGTGATTCCGGTGCGGAACTTCCCCGCCCCTTATCAGGATTATCAGGGGCAGGTGAACGGCTTTAATGCACCGCAGACCTTTGAAGAAGCGCAAGCGCTGCAACAGCGCTGCTCGATCGGCCGGCTCGTGGGCGGCGTGATCGGCGGTGGCATCGGCTATGCCGCCTCCCGCGACCAGGGCCGGACCTGGGCAGTGCCGCTCGGCGCGCTGCTGGGCTCCCAGGTGGGTTGCAATGCCGGCCAGGGACGCAGTCCGCTGCCTTGGTGATCGCGGCGCTGCCTGGCACCCTTCAGGATCAGAGGGTTGTTCTTCCCTGGGTCGATGCCTGATGTGCGCCTGGCCGATTACCGGCCTTATCCCTACGCGCTGGAGCGCACGGACTTGACCGTGCGCCTCTTCCCCGACCACGGCCTGGTGGAAGCGACCCTTTCGTTCCTTCCCGCGGTGGGGGCGTCTTCAGCTGCTCAAGCCGCTTCACCGTTGGAGCTGAGGGGGGTGGGGCTGGAGCTGGAGGCTCTGGCCATCGACGGGGAACCACTTCCGCCTGCCGCCACCCACCAGGAGGAGGGTCTTCTGGTGGTGCTCCAGCCGCCGCAGCGGCCGTTCGTACTCACCAGTCGGGTGAGGATCGACCCCTACACGAACACCACCCTGGAAGGCCTCTATGCCAGCGGCGGCATGGTGACAAGCCAGTGCGAGGCCCAAGGCTTCCGCCGCATCACCTTCCACCCCGACCGACCGGATGTGCTCAGCCGCTTCCAGGTGCGGATCGAAGCGGAGCAGGAGCGCTACCCGGTGCTGCTCTCCAACGGCAATTGCCAGGCTGCCGGTGCCCTGGCCGATGGCCGCCACTTCGCGGTCTGGGACGACCCCTTCCCCAAACCCTCCTATCTGTTCGCGCTCGTGGCCGGACGGCTTGAGGAGGTGCGCGGCAGCTTCACCACCGCCAGTGGCCGGATGGTGCAACTGCGCCTGCATGTGGAGCCGGGCGATTCCCCCTACACCGCTCATGCGATGGCCTCGCTGCAGCGGTCGATGGCCTGGGATGAGCAGGTGTATGGGCTCGAATACGACCTCGATGAATACAACATCGTGGCTGTGCGCCATTTCAACATGGGCGCCATGGAGAACAAGAGCCTGAACATCTTCAACTCCAAGCTGGTGCTCGCCGATGCCGAAACCGCCACTGATGGTGAGCTCGAACGCATCGAAAGCGTGATTGCCCACGAATACTTCCACAATTGGACGGGGAATCGCATCACCTGCCGTGACTGGTTCCAGCTTTCCCTTAAGGAAGGACTCACGGTGTTTCGCGACCAATGCTTCACCGCCGATCTGCACGGTGCCGATCTCAAGCGCATCGAGGATGTGGCGATGCTGCGCAATACCCAATTCCGGGAAGATGCAGGACCCACTGCTCACCCGATTCAGCCGGATCACTATCAGGCGATCGACAATTTCTACACCACCACCATCTATGAGAAAGGTGCGGAAGTGATCCGTATGCTGCACACATTGTTGGGTCCTGCCACCTTCATGCGCGGCATGGCGCTCTATGTGCAGCGCCACGACGGCACCGCCGCCACCACTGCCGATTTCCTGCAGGCCATGCAGGACGCCGCAACGGAAGCCTCTGCGGCCACCGCCGATAAGCAGATCACCGATGGGCAAACCGCTGCTGGGCAGCCCATCAATAGGCAGATCAGCCTTGGGAAGGGCGACGATCCCTCGCCGCTTCCCTTCAGTTTCGAGCAGTTCAGCCGCTGGTATCACCAGGCCGGCACCCCCGTGGTGTCGATCGATCGCCATTGGGACGGCGCCAGTGGCGCACTCGCCCTGGTGCTGCGCCAGCACACCCCCGCCACCCCGGGCCAGCCGCACAAGCAGCCGTTGGTGATTCCCCTGGCCCTGGCCCTTGTGGGTGAGGACGGCCAGGCCCTGCCCCAGACCGGCGGATCGCCCGTCGTGCTGGAGGCCGCGGAGACCCAGCTGCGCTACGAGGGGTTGCCTCCGGGACCGACGCCGCCGGCCCTCTCGGTGCTGCGGGGATTCTCGGCGCCCGTGCGGCTCGAGCTTGCCCGGCCAAATGCCGAACTGCTGCACCTGTTTGCCTGCGACAGCGACCCCTTCGCCCGCTGGGATGCAGGCCAGACCTTGCTGCGGCAGGCCGTGCTGGCCCGGGCCGCCGGTCGCAGCGACCCGGAACTGGAATGTGGGCTTACCGCTGCCTTTGCCGCGATCCTCACCGACAGCAGCTTGCCGCCCGCCAGCCGCAGCGCCCTGCTGGCCCTTCCCGGCATGGCCGAACTGGAGGATCTGGCCCCCGAGCCGGATCCTCCGGCGCTGTTTGCGGCCCTGCTGGACCTGGAGCGCGTCTTCGGCGCTGCCCTGGAGGAGCCGTTGCTGGACGCGCTTGCCGCCTGCCGGCCGCAGTGGGAGCAGCCCTGGCCTCAGGGGCAGGGTGAGCGGCGCCTGACCGCCACGATCTGGTGCTGGCGAGCGGCGGCCGGGGATGAGGCCGTGCGCGAGGCCGCTGCCGCTGCGGTGCAGGGACCGTCGATGACGCTCGCCCGGGCCGGGCTGCGGGCCCTGCAGGTTCACCCCTGCGAGCAACGTCGCCGCGCGCTGGAGGCCTTCTACCAACGCTGGCAGGAGAAGCCAGTGATCCTCGATTCCTGGTTCGCGCTGGAGGCCAGCGCCCCCTTCGCCGATGGGCTGGAGCGGGCGTCAGCTCTGCTGGCCCATCCGCGCTTCGACCCGGCAGCTCCCAACGCGATCCGCGCGGTGCTGGGGGGCTTTTCTGCCAACACGCCGGTGTTCCACGCGGCCGATGGCACGGGCTATCGGTTCATGGCCGAGCAGATCGTGGCGCTCGATCGGCGCAACCCGATCACGGCGTCGCGGCTCGCGAAGCTGTTCAGCCGCTGGCAGAGCTATGGGCCGGAGCGGGCCGGGCACATGCGCGCGGCGGTGGAGCAGCTGGCTGCGGCGGATATTTCTGCCAACACCCGCGAAGTGGTGGAGCAGTGCCGTTCGCTCGGCGCCGGCGAAGGGGTGGCGGCCTGAAGGCGATCAGCGGGGCGCCGCTCCGGCGCTGGAGGCCTGTCCCTTGGCGGGGCTCTGCCCGCGACCGAAGGCCTGGCGGTGCAATCGGGTGAACGCGTCGCGCCGGAGGGAAGCTCCCTCGGGCCCGGCGTAGTTGCCCCACAGGCCTTCCCAATAGAAATAGATCACGCCATGACCCCGCTGGGCCGCCAGCTCCACCTTCTGATTGAGCGTGGCCATGTCGGGAGTGCGGCCACCGAAGCCCGCCAGGATGCCGATTTCCACGGGCAGGCCCCACTGGCGGGCCTTCACCAGCGCCGGCTGATCGAGATCACGGGCGAAACCGCGCACCGAAAAGGCGTAGTTCTGAACCACCAGATCGTCGACCAGTTTGCCCAGGGCCCAGATTTCCCAGTCCTGGAGCCAATGGTTGTAGGCGAAGCGGAACGGTCCAGGGGACAGGCTGATCACCGCCTTGTCGTTGCTGCGGCGCAGTTCCCTTCGCAGCTCCCGCAGCAGGCCGGTGAGCTGCTGGCGCCGCCAGCTCATCCATTCGCGGTTGTTGAAATCCGTGGGAGGTTCCCGCCCCTTCTCCTTGCTGAACAGTGCCCTGGTGTAAGGGTCGTAGCCCAGTTCCACCGGCCAGGCGAAGTGATCGTCGAGCTGGATGCCGTCGACACCACAGCGCTGCACGATCTCCTGGATCAGGCCGATGAAGCGGGCGCGCACGCCGGGGTGGGCCGGGTTGAGCCACACCCGCAGATCCCGGAGCGGTGAGGTTTTCAGGTTGGCGCCGTGCATGGCGTAGAGGGTGGAGCCATCGCTGCGCTGCAGCACCCACTCGGGATGACGCCGCACCACCTCCGCGTCGGCGGGCTCCATCATTCCGTATTCGAACCAAGGGATCACCTGCATGCCGCGCCGCTGGGCGGAGCGGGTGATCTGGCAGATCGGATCGAGTCCCGGCGCAGCCTTCAGCAGGGCCGGTTCGGTGGGAGCAAAGCGGCTGCGGTGGAAGGTGGTGCCCCGGCTCCACACATTCGGGTAGAGGGTGTTGAACCGGGCAGCTGCCAGTTCCTTGACGGCCTGCTCGATCCGGTTGCGGTCGTAGTAGAGGGGGCTGGGGCTGTTGGTGAGCCACACTCCCACCCGCTGGCTGGAGGCGGCAGCGGGCAGCAGGCCGACGCCTTGCAGTCCTGTGGTGAGCAGGGCCGTGACCAGCACCGGCAGGGCCTTCTTCAGCCGCACCCGCAGGGGAAAGGGCGCCTCGGCGCGGTGGCGTTCGGGTGGTTTCAGCGGAACATCGAGCTCACAGAGCTTTCCTCGTGGATGCGCCAGATGGCTTCGCCCAGCATGTTGGCCACCGAAAGCACCTGCAGCTGCGGGAAGCGGCGGTCGTCGCTGATCGGGATGCTGTTGGTGACCAGCACCTCTTCGAACAGGCCGGGCTCGGAGAGCCGCTCGATCGCGGGAGGGGAGAACACCGCATGGGTGGCGCAGGCCAGCACCCGGGTGGCGCCCCGCTGGCGCAGCAGTCGCGCGCCCGCGCAGATGGTGCCGCCGGTGTCGATCATGTCGTCGATCAGGATGGCCGTCTTGCCGGCCACGTCGCCGATCACTGTGAGGCTCTCAGCCACGTTGTGGCCGGAGCGGCGCTTGTCGATGATCGCGAGCGGCGCATCGCTCATCTGCTTGGCGAAGGCCCGGGCCCGGGCCACGCCGCCCACATCCGGGGACACCACCACCACCTCGCCGAGGTCGCGGGTGCGCAGGTAATCCACCAACACGGGCGAGCCGTAGATGTGATCGCAGGGGATGTCGAAGTACCCCTGAATCTGGGAGGAGTGCAGGTCCATCGCCAGCACCCGGTCGACGCCGGATTTCACCAGCAGATTGGCCACCAGCTTGGCAGTGATCGATTCGCGGCCCGCCGTCTTGCGGTCGGCGCGGGCGTAGCCGTAGTAGGGCACCACGGCGGTGATCTGCCGGGCCGAGGCACGCCGGCAGGCATCCACCATGATCAGCAGCTCCATCAGGTGATCGTTCACCGGAGCGCAGGTGGGTTGGATCAGGAAGACATCGCAGCCGCGGATCGATTCCTGAATCTGGATATAAAGCTCACCATCGGCGAAGCGCTTGATCGCGCGCGGCCCATCGGGCACATCGAGATAGGCGCCGATCTCGCGGGCCAAGGCCTGGTTCGACGTGCCGCTGAACAGCCGCAGCCGCCGGGTGTCATGAGGGGGCTGGTCCTGCTCGACCCGATCGGCTGTCAGGAAACGGGTCACGGCGGGCGTGAGCGAGGTCGGCATGGAGCTGATGGTAGAAGCCTTCCGGTCGGATGCCGGCGAAACCTGGTGGTATGAAGAATGATGAACCAGTGCCTGCCGGTCTTGTCCGAACAGCGGTCCTTGCTCACCTCTCCCCTGGTGCTGGCCGGAGCTGGCCCGGGCGGGCTGGCGGCCCTGCCCCAGGCGGCCCCGCGCCTGCAGTCGCTGCTGGCCCTCCCCGCCACAACCGAGCTCAGCCAGCTGGCCGCTCAATCGGTTGAGCCCGATCAGCTGATGGCGGCCCTCCAGAGCCACCGGGGCGGCGCTCTGGTGGCGCTCGAGCAAGACCCAGGCCGCTGGCTGCCGGCGGGCACCCGCTGGGCGGAGGTGCTCGGCGCCTGGCGGCAGCCCACCCTGCTGCTGGTGACGGCTGACGACGCCACCAGCGGGCTGGCGGCGGCCTACACCGCCCTGCTCGATCGCTCCGCCGTGCCCCTGCTTGGCCTGGTGCAGTGGGGCGGCAGCTGGGACGGGTCGGCCCGCGCCTGCGAGGGTCTGCCCTGGCTCGGTGTGCTGCAGCCAGGCGACCACGGCGCTGCCGGTGCGGAGGTGTTGCTGGAGGCCCTGAAGCTGCGCTGGCAGCGCCTTACCACCCTCTGAGCGGCCTGCGCTGATCCATCGCGATGGCCGGAGTGGGGCTACCCCGCCGGCCACAGCGGCTGCTCTGCTCCCGGCGCCACTTGCCGCAGCGTCTGGCCAGGCTCGGTGGTGGGTGCCAGCGGGAGTTTGTCGTAGCGCACGGTGTGGGCCTGCTGGATCGCCACGTTGAGCAGGCTCAGCATCTCGGTTTCCGTCAGGTTGGTGCCCACCAACGGCTGGAGCTGCCTCACCTGCTGCGCCAGTTTCGCCGTGCCGTCAGGGCGCCCCAGCTGCTCCAGCAGGCCGGCGATCACCTCCTGCTGGCGGCTGCGCCGTCCGCTGAGGCCGTCGTCCTTGCCCTTGAAGCGCACCAGCTGCTCCACCTGCGGGCCCTTCAGCACCTGCAGCCCGCCCTGAAGATCGACCCGGTAGTTCTGGGTTTTGTCGTGGTAACGGATGGCCTGATCCAAGTTCAGCTCCAGCCCGCCCAGGCCGTCCACCAGGCTGCGCAGCACCTGACGCGGCATCACCACATAGCGCTCAGGCTGGCCAGGGTCGAGGCCCACCAGCTCCCCCACCCCGCCGGCCGTGAGGGCAGGGCCGCCCAGCCGGTAAAGGGCCCCCAGGCTCTGCACCTTCTTCTGACCCGGCACCTGCACAGCCAGTTCGGTGGGCACATTCAGCACCCGCATCGCCCCGCCCGGATCGGCCCGGATCAGCAGCAGCGTGTCGGCGTTGGCGGGGCCGGGGGGGGCGGCGCCGTTGGTGCTGGCATCGAGCCGGTCGGCGTCGGTGCCGATCAGCAGCACCGTGATGGGACGGATCGGCGGATCGGCCAGATCCTTGTTGAGGCCCGCTTGATCGCTGCTGACCAGGCCGGGGTCGGGCCGCGACCACACACGCTCGAACAGCACCACCGTGCCCACGGCAGCCAGCAGGGCCAGGCTCAGCTTCCACAGCCGCGACCCCAACCGAGCGCGGGGGCGGCCGCCAGGCTCCGCCTGGGCAGGACCCGCAGGTGACACGTCCGAACTCCCTGCCGATCGCGCCGCACCCCGTGGGCGTGCCTTGCTCCCGCCTGCCATCGGCGCTCATGCTTGCGAAGGCTCAACTTTGCCGTAGCTCCGGCACGGAAGCCGGGCCTGCCGATAGGTTGAAGCTCCCTTGCCCCGTCAGGCTGGACGCCGCATTGACCGCCGCCCCTCCCCTCCCTCACGAACGGGCCCGGCCCCTGCCCAAGGGCAGCACAAAACCGGCCAAGGACCTCTGCAGCGACTGCGGTCTGTGCGACAGCCGCTGGGTGGCTTACGTACGCCAGGCCTGCGCCTTCCTCCAGCAGCGCTTCGAGGCGATGGAGCAAGCCGCCCACGGCCGCAGCCGTGACCTCACCAACGAGGACGAGCTCTACTTCGGCGTCAGCCAGCGCATGGTCACGGCCCGCCTGCAGCCCCCGATCGATGGGGCGCAGTGGACCGGCATCGTGTCGCGCATCGGCGTGCGGGCGCTGGAAACGGGCCTGGTGGATGCGGTGGTGTGCGTGCAGCAGAGCCCCGACGACCGCTTCACGCCGGTGCCGGTGCTGGCGCGCACCCCCGAGCAGGTGCTGGCGGCACGGGTGAACAAGCCCACCCTCTCCCCCAACCTGGAGGTGCTGGAGCAGTTACCCGGCAGCGGCATCCGCCGCCTGCTGGCCATCGGTGTGGGCTGCCAGGTGCAGGCGCTGCGGGCCGTGCAGGACACCCTGCCGCTGGATCAGCTCTACGTGCTCGGTCTGCCGTGCGTGGACAACGTGAGCCGCCAGGGGCTGCAGACCTTTCTGGAAAGCGCCAGCGATTCGCCCGCCACGGTGGTGCACTACGAGTTCATGCAGGACTTCCGCATCCACTTCCGCCACAGCGACGGCCGCGAGGAGACGGTGCCCTTCTTCGGTCTCGACACCCCCCGGCTCAAGGATGTGTTCGCCCCCAGCTGCCTCAGCTGCTTCGACTACGTGAACGGCGGCGCCGACCTGGTGGTGGGCTACATGGGCGCCACCTTCGGCCGTCAGTGGCTCACGGTGCGCAACGCCCGCGGCCAGGAGCTGCTCGATCTGGTGGAGGCGGAACTGGATCTGGCGCCGGTGAGCAGCCGCGGGGATCGCCGCGCCGCGGTGCAGCAGGGCATCGACGCCTACGACAAGGCGGTGCGCCTGCCCCGCTGGCTGGCTGAGGTGGTGGGCTTCCTCGTGCAGCGCGTCGGGCCTCAGGGGCTGGAGTATGGCCGCTTCTCGATCGATTCCCACTTCACCCGCAATGCCCTGTGGCTGCGGCGCCACCATCCTGAGATGGCCGAGCGCCACATCCCGGCCTTCGCCAAGGCGATCGTGGCGCGTTACCGCCTGCCGCGCACGTGAGCGACGCCGACCTTCCACCAGGCCCCGGGACAGCGGGCCGCTGTGGTGTGCTGCTCCACCCCACGGCCCTGCCGGGCACGCCCGGCTGCGGCAGCTTCGGCGCCGCGGCCCACGCCTGGATCGACCTGCTGGCCGACCACGGCATCGACGCCTGGCAGTTGTTGCCACTGGCCCCCGCCGATGGCACCGGCTCTCCCTACAGCTCCCCCAGCGGCTTTGCGCTGAACGCCTGGTTTCTCGACGGCGACGCGCTGGTGGCCGATGGCTTTCTGGAAGCCGCCGATCTTGCCGGGCTGCCCCCCGGCCGCACCGATCGCCTCGACCTGGAGGCCTGCCCGCTCCGCTCGGCGGCCCTGGCCCAGGCGCTCGAGCGGCGCTGGCTCCAGCAGTCGGCTGAACGCCAGGCCGACTTCCAGCGCTGGTGCCAGGCGGCAGCTCCCTGGCTGGTGGAGCACTGCCGCTTCATGGTGCTGCGGGAGCTGCAGGGAGGCCTGCCCTGGTGGCAATGGCCTGTCCCGCTGGCGCAACGGCAGTGGCGGGCCCTGCGCCGCTTCGACCGGGAGCAGGCGGCGGCCCTGCGGCAGGAGGCCCTGGTGCAGTGGCACCTGGAGCGCCAGTGGCAGCAGCTGCATGACCATGCGCGCCATCGCGGCGTGCAGCTTATCGGCGATCTTCCTTTCTATGTGGCCCACGACAGTGCCGATGTCTGGGCTCGGCGCCGCCTCTTCTCGCTGCGCCGGGATGGTTCCCTCACCCAGCAGAGCGGTGTGCCGCCCGATTACTTCTCCGACACCGGCCAGCTGTGGGGGACACCCGTCTATCGCTGGTCGCTGCATCGCTTCACCGGCTTCCGCTGGTGGCTCCGGCGGCTGCAGGGGCAGCTGGAACGGCTCGATTTGCTGCGTCTGGATCACTTCCGCGCGCTGGAGTCGTACTGGGCGGTGCCCGGTGAGGCACTCACGGCCCAGCTGGGCGAATGGCGCGCTTCGCCAGGGGTGGCGCTGCTGAGGGCGTTGCGTCAACGGCTGGGTGGCCAACTGCCCCTGATCGCCGAAGACCTGGGCGTGATCACGCCTGCGGTGGAGGCTCTGCGCGACCGCTTTCGCCTGCCGGGTATGAAGATCCTGCAGTTTGCCTTCGACGGCAACGACGGCAACGCCTACCTGCCCGAGAACTACGTGGGCCGCCACTGGGTGGTGTACACCGGCACCCACGACAACGCCACCTGTATCGGCTGGTGGGACTCCCTGCCCGAGGATCAGCGCCGTCAGGTGGGTGAACGGATCGGCGAGATGATCGAGGCCCCAGGCTGGCAACTGCTGGAGCTGGCGCTCGCCTCGCGCGCCGAGCTGGCGGTGGTGCCCCTGCAGGATCTGCTCAGCCTGGGCGATCAGGCCCGCTTCAACACCCCTGGCACGGCGGGGGAGGCCAACTGGAGCTGGCGGCTGGAGCAACCTGTGCAGCAGCTCAGTGAGCCGATCGCTGCCCTGGCCGCCCTGGCGGCCCGTTACGGCAGATCGGCGGGCGGCGCAACCGAGGGGAGCGCTGCTGGCGCTGCCGCTGAGCCCCGCGCTGCTGCCGGCGGCACGCGGTAACCCCCCGGCCGCCCGGCTTCGGCCTCCAGCGGCTGCTCGTTCCAACGCACGGCCCCGCTGCCCGCCGCCGGTGGGGGAGTGAGCTGCACCTGCAGCGGTGGCTGCATCTGCAGCACGAGGGAGCCCCGCGCCCCTTGCAGCCGGGTGCCTTCTCCCGATTCGCTGCTCAATTGGAGGCTTGTGGGCTGATCCAGCCGCAGGCGCAGCACGCCAGGACCACCCCCCTCCTGGCGCGCTTCCCGGCTCCATTGCTTCTGCGCCACCCCACGGGCCGCCTGCTGGAGGGGCCGCAGGTCGGGGTGGACCTGCAGCAGCAGGGCATTGCTGTCGGGCGGTTTCACCCGCTCCGCTTCCGTGAGCGGCGGCACGGGCCGCAGCGTGAGCTGGTTGGCCGCCGCCAGCTGCTGCTGCTGCAGATTCACGGCGTAGATCAGGCCGGCGGTCAGCAGGCCATAGAGCACCGTGCCTTGCCAGCTGGTGAATACATCGATTGAGCCCGGCGTGAAGCGCCGCAGCAGCGAGGGCTGCTTGCTGTGGTCGTCGAGTGGGTGGGCTTGCAGCGGCAGGGCGGCGTTGAGCGCACCGGGTTCCAGGCCGAGATGCTGCTCAAGCAGCGCCAGCATCGTGCGCAGGTAAGCGGGCTCCGGCAGGCGGTCACGCCAGCCCCTCTCCAGCGCCTCGATCACCGGGGTGCTGATGCGGGTTTCGGTGGCGAGCTGGCGCAGGCTCAGCCCCTGCTCCTCCCGCTTCTGGCGCAGCAGCCGGCCGAGCTGCAGCAGGGGATCTTCGGGGGCCGGTGGGGCCGAGGCCGCTGCCGACGGCTCCAGACGCAGGCGCCGCCGCAGGGCCTGGGGAAGCAGGGAGGTGATCCGGGGGCGCGGCATCGGGGGCGGCGAAGGGTCAGTGCTGGTGTCCAGCACCGGAAGCAGGTTCGTCCCATTGTCGAGCGTCGATGGGGCGCCACTGGCCTGACGCCAGGGTGCCCAGCTGCAGATCCCCGATCGCCACCCGCAGCAAATCCTGCACCGGATGGCCCAGCAGGGCAGCGGTGCGGCGGATCTGCCGGTTTCGTCCTTCCCGCATTTTCACCTCCAGCAGCGTGCTGGCGGCCGATTGGCGCAGCCGGCGCAGCTGCACCGGCAGGGCGGCCTCACCATCGAGCGCCACGCCCCGGCGCCATTGGGCCAGCGCGGCCTCGCTCGGGTGGCCCTGCACCAGCACTCGGTAGGTCTTGCCGTGGCCATGGCGGGGATGGGTCAGCCGCAGGGTGAGGGCACCGTCGTTGGTGAGCAGCAGGGCGCCGCGGCTGTCGATGTCGAGCCGGCCCACCGGGTGCAGGCCGGTGCCCTCGGTGAGGGCCGCTGGCAGCAGATCCAGCACCGTGGGCCTGCCCTGCGGGTCATGGCAACTGCTCACCACACCAGGGGGTTTGTGCAGCAACAGCGTCTGACGGGTCACGGCAGGACGCAGTGGCTGACCGTCGAGCTCCACCAGATCGGTGCTGACATCGGCCTGATCGCCCAGACCGGCCACCCTGCCGTTCACCCGCACGCGCCCCTGCAGCAGCAGATCCTCGGCCCGCCGCCGGGAGCAGACGCCGGCGGCGGCCAGCAGCTTTTGGAGTCGCTCCCTTGGCATGGCATCCGGCAGCGTAGGGCCCGGCGGCAGGCGCCGTCAGGGGCGGGCACAGCCGCATTCTCTCCCGCGTCGGCGGACGCTCGCCGCCCCGCCAACTGAGGCCGGGCTGGCACGCCGCCAGCAGGCGTTGGGCTGGTGCGTAGCTAGCAGGTGCGGGGATGGTGTGCGACCGATCCATGGTGGTAAATTACGAAACACAAACGTTTCCTAACCCTGCGAAACGCCACCATGCCTTCCCCGCCCTTGGCCACGGTTGATGCTTCCAGTGCCTCCATGGCGAGCGGCGACCTGGTGCGCTCGTATCTGCGGGACATCGGCCGCGTGCCGTTGCTGAGCCATGAGCAGGAGATCACGCTGGGCCGCCAGGTGCAGGAGCTGATGCGTCTGGAGGAAACGGAGCTGGAGCTGGAGATGCGCGCCGGCGGGGTGAAACCCACGATGGAGGTGCTGGCGGCGGCGCTGGAGCTGCCGGTGCCGGTGCTGCGCCGCAAGCTGGCGAGCGGGCGCCGGGCGAAGGAGCGGATGGTGGCGGCGAACCTTCGGCTGGTGGTGAGCGTGGCGAAGAAGTACACCAAGCGGAACATGGAGCTGCTGGATCTGATCCAGGAGGGAACGATCGGCCTGGTGCGGGGTGTGGAGAAGTTCGACCCGACGCGGGGCTACAAGTTTTCGACGTATGCGTACTGG
Source organism: Cyanobium sp. ULC065 (assembly GCF_977927515.1). The sequence continues at coordinate 1,334,358 of NZ_OZ376393.1, forward strand.
TGGATCCGGCAGGGGATCACCCGGGCGATTGCGGAGAAGAGCCGGACGATCCGTCTGCCGATCCACATCACCGAAACGCTGAACAAGCTGAAGAAGGGTCAGCGTGAGCTGAGCCAGGAGCTGGGCCGCACGCCCACGCTGAGTGAGCTGGCGGTGGCGGTGGAGTTGCCGGAGGAGGAGGTGAAGGATCTGCTGTGCCGAGCACGGCAGCCGGTGAGCCTGGAAACGAAGGTGGGCGACGGGGAGGATACGGAGCTGCTGGATCTGCTGCAGGGGGACGGGACGCTGCCGGAGGAGAGCGTGGACAGCGAATGCCTGAGGGGGGATATGCGGGCACTGCTGGAGCAACTGCCGGAGTTGCAGCGCGATGTGCTGAAGATGCGCTTCGGGCTCGATGGCGAAGAACCGATGAGCCTCACCGGCATCGCCCGCTCCCTCGGCATGAGCCGCGACAAGACCCGCAACCTCGAACGCCGCGCCCTCGACGGCATCCGCTCCCATTCCCGCCGCCTGGAGGGCTACCTGGTGGCCTGAGCCCTCACCGGCCGGAGTTGAATCGGGCCCGGAAGCGGTTGTAGATGGCGTTCATCGCCAGCATCAGCAGCCCCACGCCGATGAACACCACGCCACGGAGCCCCAAATCCGCCTGGGCCATGTCGATCGCCACCAGCCGCACCAGGCAGGCCCCCAACCCCAGCAGGGCCAGCCAGCGGAACTGCTGATCGCGCAGCACGGCGCTCAGCAGGTAGATCACGAACGCCTGCAGGGCCCACAGCAGCGTGAGCAGCGATCGGTCGTAGCGGGCCGCCAGGCTCCAGGCCACGGCCACGAACATCGGGTAGTACAGCCAGCGGTTGGGAGCGGCGGCGACGCGCCGGGCGATCCAGCTCAGCAACGGCAACCCCTGCGAGGCCGCCTGCAGCGGAGTCTCCAGTTTCTTGTGCGCCAGCAGGATGAACAGCACCTCCAGTGCGATCGCCAGCACCCCCACCGTCTGCGGATGCCCCAGCCAGCGCTCTGGAGCCGGCGGCAGTGTGTCCAGCATCGCCAGCAGGCCGAGGATGCCGCGCCAGTACACCAGCACCGCATACACGGCCAGCCGCGGCGCAAACAGGCGTTGCAGCTTCGGGATCACCAGCAGCACCGCCAGCAGCGACCAGGCCACTGGCCGCCACAGCGGACCGACCTCCACCGCGATGCCCAGAACCGAAACCAGCACGGCCGCTTCCAGCGCCAGAGGCTGAACGCCACGCCAGAGCGGCAACGCCGTCAGGCCTGCGCCGGGGCGCAGGAACCAGACCCGCAGCGCCACCACCAGGGCGAACAGCTGGATCGGCAGGCGGGCGCTGAAGCTCACGCGGCCCAGGCTGAGCAGCTCCGGGCTGGGCAGGATCACCAGCAGGTAGGCCGTGAGAAATAGCACCAGGTAGCCCAAGGCCATCACCAGCAGCTGCAGGGCAGGCCCCCGCGACCGGCGGCGGGCGAGCTCCAGCGCCCCCGCAGCCAGGGCCAGCCAGGCGGTCCCGGGCAACAGCTCCGAGATTGGTGCCAGGGCCAGATACACCCCCAGGGCGGCGGTGACTCCGAACAGATGCAGTCCGGTGGCCCTCAGCGCGGGCCGGCCACCGGCACCGGCTAGCAGCAAGGAGAGTGCGGCCAGGGGCAGGAGCCGGATCAGCAGGGGCGCCAGCGACCAGGGCGCCTGCACCACCAGCACGAGCCAGCTGGTCAGGTGTGCCATGACGATTGCCAGCCCGCAGCCGCCGAGCAGGCCCGGCGGCCGTTGCCGGCGGGCGAGCAGCAGCAGGGCGCCCACCACCACCAGCGCCAGCGTTTCCCGCCAGGGAGCGGGCGCGCTGATCGATGTGCCCACCGCCACCAGCAACCCGCTGATCCAACCCAACGCGGCTGGCCACGGCAGCGGCACGGCGCGGCGCTGAAGCAGCAGTTGCAGCAGAGCTGCCAGCAGGCCGGCACCGATCAGCACAGCGGCGTTCTGGCCCTGCTCCAGAGCCGTGGGTGCGGTGGTCAGTGCATCGACGGCGGCGGTGATCAGCCCCGTGAACACCAGGGCAACGGCCACCAGATTCACCGCTCCCCACCCCCAGCGCCGCAGCACCGGATCGTGCTCGCTCACGGCCAGGCCGAGGAACAGCACGGTCTCCAGCCATAGGCCGGCCACCAGCAGCGGCCCATTCACCACCAGCGGCTGCAGGCTCAGCACCGCTGCCATCGCCAGAACCTGGGCCACCAGCAGATCGCAGCGGACCAGCCAGCGCACCCCCGCCCGGCCGGCCCCCTTACCCAGGGTGTAGGCGAGGGCAGCGGCCAGGGCCAGGCCCACGATGCGCTGCGCCGCATGGGTTGGTGTCACCAGCAGGGCCAGTCCTACCCCGCCCCAGCGGCTGAGCAGCAGCAACAGGGGGAGGGGGCGCAGTTCTGGCGCTCTGCCGCGCGGATGGTGCTGCCACAGCGCCCCTCCGCCGAACACCACCAGGGCACCGACCAAGGCGAAGCCACGCTCCGGCTGCATGGCCTCCAGCAGCGCTCCATTGCCCGCAAGCCACCAGAGCTGGAAGCCGGCATACGCCCAGGTGACCACCAGTTGATGACGTTCCTGCCGCTGGGGCAACGGCACCGCCAGGCCCGCCACCGTCACCAGCGTGGCAAGGGCGAGGGTGATTGGGTTCTGGCTGGCGATCAGCAGGGGCACCAGGTTCACCACCACGTGCAGGGAGGCCACCGCCTGGCTGGGGGCCACCCGGGCCAGCAGCAGATTCACGGCCATGCCCACCGCCAGCAGCAGCACAGCCGGACCAGGCGCTTCGATCCAGCGCAGCCCCAGTTCCGGCAGGGAGCCGGCGGCGGCGCAGGCGAACAGCAAGAGAGCGCCACCGCCGCTGCGCATCCACAGGCTCAGTTCGCGCCAGGGGCTGGGGCGACCCAGCAGCAGCGAAGGGGCCGCCAAAGCGGCAGCGGTGGCCACGGTGATCAGGAAGCGCTCGAAGCCCCCCAGCCGCAGGCCCACGTTCACCACGACGAAGGTGACCCCGGCCACCACCACCATCACGCCCAGGATCCCGGTCCAGTTCTCGACCAGCAGCCGCTCCAGCTTCCCGGCCGTTCTGGGTCCGCGAGGCGAGGGCGTGCGCGGCGGCAGAGGCGGCGGGGGTGGGAACGCGGGCCCTGTCGGCGAGGAAGTCCCGACCTCGGCATCCATCGGCGGAACAACGACCAGCGCCACATCCCCCTCCACCACATCCGCCACAACCGCGGATTCCGCCGCCGCTGGCCTCAGGCGGCTGGGACCCAGGGGCGGCGCTGACGGAACCGGTGCGCTGGGTTCCGTCTCGAGCCGCTTGCCCGCTGCCTGCCCGACTGGAGCTGGAGGCAGCGCGCCCAGCCGGGCTTCCAGCTGCTGCAGCCGGCGCTCCAGTGTTTTCAGCTGCCCCCGCTGCAGCGAATGGCTGTGCAGCCACAGCCCGATCAGCAGGATCGCCAGCAGGATCGCCAGCAGGATCGCCAGCACCAGGAGGGGAACGCCCACGATGGACCCGGCGACTGCCCTGGTTTCTAACCCTGCCATCACAGGTTGTCCTATGCCGGGCTGATTCCGGTGGGGCTGAACACCAGGCCTGCGGCGCTTGGTTGGTCGCAGCAGCGACGCCATTCGACCGGCGGCAGTGGGCTGGCTGCAGGGGCGTTACTAAAGATCCATGACCGCCCGCCTTTCTGCCCCCGCTGCTGGTGTTCGGCTGCAGCTGGCCAAGCACGACCTGGATCGCCTCGACACGCTCACCTGCTCAAGGAGCGGTGGCCTGTGGGCAGGCCTCGGGCCAGTGCGGCGGATGGTGCTCGGTCCTCCCTGCGGCCAGGTGGGCCCCACCCTGGATGCCGCTCTGCTGCTGAAGTTGCCTGTGGATTTCGAGTGACTGGTACCTGCCGTTCTGCGACACCTTCAGGGCCTACAAACGCTGGTGCGTCGACAGCCTGCGCGACCGCCTCGCTCTGGCGATAGGCACTTCCCATCAGCACCTGGATGCCTACCGCTCCCTGGAGGCCGAAGTGGAGCGGCAGCTGAGGCTGTATCGCCTGATCGACCATCTGCGCGGCCGGAGCGCGGGTGTGATCCTCACCAATGCTGACAGCTACCCAAAGGCGGTGGCGGAGCTGAAGCGGCTGCACTGGGGTGTGGCCCTCGGCGATGACTACTCCGCCACCAAGTCCTTCGTGTCGATGACGTTGCTCAAGGGCCGGCGCGTGACCCTGTTGCCCGATCCTGAAGTGGCGGAGATCTTTGGTCTGGTGGTGCGCGACGGCAAGGCCGATGTGGGGGTGGTGGCACGCAGCTTTGTGGAAAGCCAACCCTGCGATGAGCTCAACCCCACCCGTGCCGAGGAGCGATGCCGGGTGATCGCCCGCGGCCTTCCCCTTCCGGCTTTGGTGGTGGCCCTGTCGCCCAAGCTCGACGATGGCGACCGGCGGGTTCTGGCCAGGCTGCTGATGGACCTGCCCGCGCAGGTGCGCACGCGCATCAGGCCAGCTAACGCCCGGGTGTGATTTCGGATGATCGAATTGCTCAACTGATCCGGCAAGCCTGTTCGAGCCTGTCTGGAAACTTCAGGAACGGCCGAACCAAGGGCTGTTTCGATCAGAACGCCGGATCAGCTTTCCCGTTCCCGTCACCCGTTTCTGTCGCTGGATCCGATCAGAAGAACTGGTCGAAGTTATCGAAATCTACGGCCTTGAAGCTGCCGTTCTCCACCTGCTCCATCAACCGCACCAGTTGGGCCCACAGCGCCCCCGCGGTGAGCAGCGAGAGCAGCAGCGCCACCAGCAGGGCGGTGCCGCTGCCGAAGCCGAACACCTGCAGCGCCCCGCCGATGAACAGGGTGACGCCGATCACCAGACCGCTGTAGGACGCCACCACCTCGCCCGAGCCCAGCGGCAGCAGCGCCAGACGGTCCTGCTTCCAGCCCTCCAGCTTGTCCTGCACCTGGCGGGAGAAGGTGAGCCCGCACAGGACGCTGATCGCCAGCCCGACGCCTGCCAGGAAGAACGGCGGCTGGCCGTAGGCGGCGTACTGGAGCAGCAGGCCCTGCGCCTCCAGGTCGTTGAAGGGGCCACCGCTGTAAGCATCGGCGTCGAGCAGGGCGCTGCCCAGGGCCAGTGCCGCTTCGCTCGGATCAGTGGGCACGAGGGTCACGGCGACGGGCCAGCGGAAGAAGGCCCGACCCTAGCGATTGGTGCGGGCGTCCCCGCCCCAGGCTCAGGCGGCTGCCGCCAGCGGGTTGAGCCGCTGCAGCATGCCCTCGGCCAGCTTGCGCGGCGAGAAGGTGCGCCGCAGGAGGCCCAGCAGTGCCTGCAGATCTTCGGTGTGCAGGCGGTTGTCACGCACCAGCATCAGCAGCAGGCGCTGGCGCAGGCTGCTGCCCCGCGGGCCGAGCAGCAGGCGCAGACCGGCGCCGGCCACAGGCAGCAGGTCGGGGTTGGCGTCGTCCTGCTCCACCACCGCCAGCAGGCTTTCCAGCCGCTCCAACTGCAGGCGGCCGCTGGCATCGAACAGCACCTCCAGCAGCTTTTCGCGCAGTTCGCTGGTGTCCCCGGCCAGCAGGCGCCGCGCCACATAGGGATAGGCCACGCGGATGATCTTGAAATCGGGGTTCAACCGCAACGCCAGACCCTCCTGACTCACCACCGCACGGATGATCAGGGCGAAGCGGGCCGGCACTCGGAACGGGTAATCGAACATCAGCTCCGAGAAGCGATCGGTGATCGCCTTGAAGTTGAAGGAGCCCACGTTCTCGCCCAGCTGGCCGCCCAGCACCGCCTCCAGGGCCGGCACGATCGGCGTGAGATCAGCATCGGGCCGCAGGAAGCCGAGCGCCTGGAAATCGCGGGCCAGCGCCTGGAAATCGCGGTTGATCAGGTGCACCACCGCGGCGGTGAGGGTGAGCCGGTCGGCATCGCTGATCGAATCCATCATGCCGAAATCGACATAGGCCACATGGCCCATGGCGCCCGTTTTGCCGGTGAGCGCGAACAGGTTGCCGGGATGGGGATCGGCGTGGAAATAGCCGAATTCGAGCAGTTGCTGCAAGCCCGCCGTGACACCGGTGCGGATCAGGGCGGTGGGATCAAGGTGGTGGGCTTCCAGTTCCAGCCGGTTCTGCAGCTTGATGCCGTTGATCCAGCTCGTGGTGAGCACACGCCGGCTGGAGAGCTGCCGCTCCACCTTCGGCACGGTCACGGCCGGATTGGAGGCGAACAGGTCGGCGAAACGCTCGGCATTGTCGGCCTCGCAGCGGTAGTCGATCTCCTCGAACAGGCTGCGGCCGAACTCATCGATGATGTCGCCGAGGCCGAAGCCGAGGTTCAACGGCAGGAACGGGGCCGCCAACACGCCGAGGCTGCGGATGATCACCAGGTCGCGGCGCAGCTGATAGGCGAGGTTTGGGCGTTGCACCTTCACGGCCACCCAGTGCCCGCCTGGCAGCTCGGCCTTGTAGACCTGGCCCAGGCTGGCGGCCGCCACCGGATAGGACGGAAAGGTGGTGAACAGCTGATCGGCAGGGGCGCCCAGTTCCTGCTCGATCAGGGCGAGGGCCACGGCGTGGGAGAAGGGGGGCAGGTTGTCCTGCAGCTGGGTCAGTTGATCGAGCCAGTCGCGTCGCACCAGGTCGGGCCGGGTGGAGAGGGCCTGGCCCACCTTGATGAAGCAGGGGCCGAGTGAGGTGAGGGTGGTGAGAATGCGGCGGCCCAGGCGCTTCTGCACCTCCCGGTCGTTGCTGTTGCCCTGCACGGTGAGCACCACCGCCAGACCCAGCAGTTGCCAGAGCACCCCCACCAGCCGCGCGATCAGGATCCAGGGCCGGCGCAGCAACCAGCGGCGGTCGCTCCGGGGGTCGTAGCGGAGCGGCGGCCCGGGGTCCTGCGGGCGGCCGGGAACGACGGCGGCTGCGGTGGTCCCGTTGGCCGCTGGCGCAGCGGTGCCGGTTGGGGCCGCAGCGGTGGCGGGCGCGAGCGAAGTGGAAGTGATAGCCGGTGCCCCTGCGCGGCAGGGGAGTGTCGACGGCCCACTCTAGGAACAGTTTTCTGCCCTTCATGTCTCTGATCGGCGCTCTGCGCGGGCAGCCCTCCGCCCTGGCACTGCACCTGCCGGCCCATGGGCGCGGCCGCGGGCTGGCCGCCGATCTGGCGCGCCTCTTGCGCGATCGCCCCGGCTGCTGGGACCTGCCCGAACTGCCGGCCATCGGCGGACCGCTCGAAGCGGAAGGGGCGGTGGCCGCCGCCCAGGTCCGCACTGCCGCGCTGTGCGGCGCCCACCGCTGCTGGTTCGGCGTCAACGGCGCCAGTGGCCTGCTGCAGGCCGCCCTGCTGGCGTTGGCCCCGCCCGGCGGGCGGGTGCTGCTGCCGCGCAACCTGCACCGCAGCCTGCTGCACGGCTGCGTGCTCGGCCAGTTGCAGCCGGTGCTGTTCGATCTGCCCTTCGAGGCCGCCACCGGCCTCTGGCAGGCCCCAACCCCCGCCGGCCTGGAGCAGGTGCTGCAGCAGGCGGGCCCGCTGGCGGCGGTGGTGCTGGTGCACCCTACGTATCAGGGGCTGGAGGGGGATCTGGCCGGTCTGATCGCCGTGGCCCATCGCCGGGGGCTGCCGGTGCTGGTGGATGAATGCCATGGGGCCGATCGCGCCGCTGCCCTTGGCGCCGGCGCCGACCTGGTGGTGCAGTCGTTGCACAAGGGCGCGGCAGGACTGGCCCAGAGCGCCGTGATCCTGCTGCAGGGCGAGCGGGTGTCTGCTGTGGCGCTGGAGCGCTCCCTGGGCTGGTTGCAGACCTCCAGCCCCAGTGCCCTGCTGCTGGCCTCGGCGGAGGTGGCCTTGCGCCAGCTGCACGCGCCCAGCCCGGCCGAGCGCCGCTGCCGGCAGCGGGCGCTGGCGGTGGCGGCGCGCCTGCGCCAGCGGCTGCAGGCGGAGGGGTTGCCGTTGGTGGCCAACCAGGATCCGCTGCGGCTGGTGCTCCACACCGCCGCCATGGGGATCAATGGGCTCGACGCCGACCAATGGTTGATGGCCCGCGGCGTGATCGCCGAGTTGCCCGAGCCGGGCGCACTCACCTTCTGCCTCGGCCTGGTGCCGCCGCCGGCTCTGGTGTGGCGCTTGCGCCGCCACCTGCTCGCCCTGCGGGCGGCGCTCGGGGCGGAGCCGCTGGCCCCCTTCACGCCGCCGCCGCTGCCGCTGGTGGCCGAACCCGAGCTGCCGGTGGGGGAGGCCTGGCGCGCGCCCCGGCAGGCGGTGCGGCTGGCGGCGGCGGCCGGTCGTCTGGCGGCCGAACCGCTGTGCCCCTATCCCCCCGGCATCCCCCTGCTGATTCCCGGCGAGCGCATCGATGCCGCCCGGGCGGAGTGGCTGTGCCAGCAGCGCCTCCTATGGCCTGACCAGATCGCTGATAGCGTGAATGTTGTGGCCTGAAGGGCGCTGCGGATGGGCGCTGGGGAGCAGGAGCAGGCGGCGAGCGCTGGCTTCCAGTGGGATTTCGTCACCCCCGGCCTTCCCGACAGCGTGTTTGAAGGGGCGCCAGGCTTCAGTCCCACGCCGATGGAGCTGCGCGTGATGCTGCTGGCCCATCTGCGCCCCCGCACCCACTCGGTGGTGTGGGACGTGGGCGGCGGTACAGGCGCCCTGGCGCTGGAGATCGCTCGGCTGATGCCCGCCGGTGAAGTGCATACCCTCGAGCGCGATCCAGAGGCGATCGAGCTGCTGGAGTGCAACCGCCGCCGCTTCGGCATCCCCAACCTCCACATTCATGCCGGCCAGGCTCCTGAGGATCTCGGCCTGCTGCCCCCCCACCCCGACCGGGTGCTGCTTGAGGTGGGCCGGCCGCTGGCCGCCGTGCTCCAGTCCGTCTGGACGGCGCTGCAGCCGGGGGGACGCCTGGTGATCAGCACCGCCAGCCTTGAGGGCCTGGTGGATGCCACCGACACGCTCAGCCAGCTGAAGGCGCGCGATGTGCAGGTGGTGCAGGCCACGGTGCACCGCATGCAGCGCCGCGGCAGCCAGGCGCGGCTGGCTGCCGCCGAACCGCTGTTCGTGATCGCCGCCGAGCGTCTCGGGTGAACGCGTCGTCCCGTCCTCCCACCTCGAAGCGGCGCCTGTTCAGCGGACTCGCTGCGGGCGCCTTCGGCCTGGTGGTGGTGGCGCTCGGCGGCTGGTGGTTCACCCTGGCGGTGGGGGTGATCGTGCACCTGGGCCTGCTGGAGTTCTTTCGCCTGGCGCAGTTCAAGGGCATCCGCCCGGCCACCAAAACCACATTGGTGGTCTGCCAGGTGCTGCTGGTGGCCACCCAGTGGGCCAGTGGAGGCGGGCTGGCCTCGGATCTGGCGGCGGCGGTGCTGCCGGTGTCGGGGGCGGCCATCTGCGGCTGGCTGCTGCTGCAGCCGATCACGGGCACCATCGCCGACATCGCTGCTTCGATCTTCGGGCTCTTCTACCTGGGCTTCCTTCCCAGCCATTGGCTGCGCCTGCGTGATCTCAGTGATGCCGTGCTGGCGCCCCATCTGGTGGGAGCCAGCTGGCCGTTCTCCTCCGGGATGGCGCTCACCCTGATTGCCTGTCTGATGGTGGTGGCCACCGACATCGGCTCCTACATGATCGGTCGCCGCCTCGGGCGGCATCCGCTCTCGCCGATCTCCCCCGGCAAGACGGTGGAAGGGGCGCTGGGAGGAGTGGCCAGCTCGTTGCTGGTGGGGGTGATCGGTGGGCTCTGGCTGGGCTGGCCCTGGGGGTGGGCCGTGGGCGGCGGGCTGGGCGCGATCGTGTCTCTGTTCGCCCTCGTTGGTGATCTCACCGAATCGATGATGAAGCGGGACGCGGGGGTGAAGGATTCCGGTGATGCCATCCCCGGCCACGGCGGCATCCTCGATCGCATTGACAGCTACCTGTTCACCCCAGCGGTGGTCTTCTACTACGTGACCCTGGTGGTGCCGCTGCTCAGCCGCCCGGCGTTACTGCCTTGAGCTTGCTGCCCTGATGCACTGGCCTGAGCTGCTGCTCCGCGGCAGTTCCTGTGGCCTCGAGCTTTGCCATGAACCACGCCCCCCGGCCTGCTCCAGCTCAGGGCTGCACGCGGGCTTCTCCCTGCAGCTGGAGCATGCCGCCCTCAAGGTTGGCGGTGGTGATGCGGATGTTCGGGTCCATCGGCAGGCTGGCCCGCAGCTCCCCGTCGACAGCGTGGATCTCCACCCGCCCATCCACGGCCACGGGCCTGGTTTCCAGCTCCATCAGGCGGTTCTCCCCCATCGCCCGCGCGGCCAGGATCAAGGTGTCGCGGGCGATGCGCAGCTCCACCAGCGGTCCCAGCCCCAGCAGCTGCTCTCCCAGCAGATCGCTGAGCTCACGCCAGCGCGGTTTGCTCAGGGAGTGAGTGAGCCCGGTGGCGGTGAAGGCCACCCTGCCGCGGATGCCGAAGGGGTGGTCGAGGGTGAGCGACTGGGCGCGCACCAGCCGCCCCAGCTTCACCCGCAGCGGATCGCTGCGCAGTTCCACCAGTTCAAACTGCAGGCCGTCGTACACCACCCGCCGCGCCATCAGCGTCACGCCCTCCAACTGGCCGCGCAACAGCTGCAGAGCGCTGCCGTGCAGCTGCAGCTCCAGGCTCTCCACGGCCTCGCACTGGCTGCGGATCCAGAACTGCAGACCAGCCGCTAGAAGTTGCAGCACCGGTCCGCCGGGGGCTTGGGGTTCGGAGCTGGTCATGGAGCCTGCAAGGGGATGGCTTCTCTAACAGAGGCCAGGCGTGAGCCAGGCGGCAGCCACCCGATCGCTCTGGTCGAGATGGGGCAGGTGGCCGCAGTCGGCCAGTTCCTTCACTCGGTCCCCCAGCAACGCCAGGGCGGCTTTTTTCTGCGGGGCCCGCAGAATGCGGTCATCAGCGCCCCAGAGCACCTCCAGCGGCTGGCTGGGCAAGGGTTCGCCGCAGCCAGCGAAACCACCGCTCCGGGCGAAGCGGCGCAGGGAATCGGCCCATCCCGGTGTGGCCAGATGCAGGGAGGCGATCTCCTCTTCCGCGGGCCCCACGCTGGCGGATGGGTCGGCGAAGGCCGTGCGGCAGAGGCTGCGGCGCACGCCCGGCAGGCCGAGAAAGCGCACCCCGAGGCCATCGAGCAGCGGCGGCAGGGGCATGGGCCGGCCGGTGAGGCCTGCGGGGGCGAGCAGCAGCAGCCGGTGGATGCGCGCGGGTTGGCGCCGGCTTAGTTCCACCGCCACGGCCCCGCCCATCGAGGCTCCGATCAGGCCGAGTGGCTGGGGGCCAAGGCGTGCAGCGGCTTCCGCCAGCAGGGCCTCGAGATGGGTGAGCACGCCGCGGGGGCTGTAATCGCCATCGGCGGGCCGGGGCGTGAAGCCGAAGCCGAACAGATCGGGAATCAAGAGCGTGGCGCCACCGGCCAGCAGCGGCGCGAGCCGCCGGAACTCCAGAAAGCTGCTGTCGAAGCCGTGCAGCAGCAGCAGCGGCGGGCCCTCCCCCAGCACCGCCACCGGGAAGGGCCGCGCCCAGCCCGGCAGGTCCCACCACTGCACCGCCGCTGCCAGCTGACGGCCCTGCGGGTCGAGCAGGTTGCGGGCCGCCGCCTCCACCAGCGCCCGGCCGTCAGGCTGCGGAAGGGTCAACGGTTGGCGTCGGCGCTGGCCGACTGCTCGATGGCGGCATCGGTGGTCACCAGCGCGCCCAGCAGGTCAGCCGGGCTCACGGCAAAGGGCAGCCGGTGCAGATCAGATCCCGGCTGACAGGCGAAGGCGCACACCCGTTGCAGATCGCTGAGCGGTGAGTCCGCCAGCCCCAGCTGCGCCAGGGTGACCGGCAGCGAGAGCTGGCGGAAGAAGCTCAGCAACTGGCGCCGCGCCTGGGAAGCGAGGCGGTTGCCGCCCACCAGCTCCTCCAGGCGCAGCTGCACCAGGATGCCGAAGCCCACCTTCTCCCCATGCAGGCGGCCATGGCTCGCCTCCAGCTGGGTGAGGCCGTTATGCACCGCATGGGCGCCCACGGTGCGGCAGCGGGCACCACCCAGGCCGCCGATCACGCCGGCGGTGAGTCCGCAGGCCTCAGCCACACGCGCCCAGGCTTCACCGCCCGGGTGGGCCATGGCCTCCTGGCCTTCCAGCAGCAGCTGATCCCGCAGCACGCGGGCCATCTGCACCGCCTGATGCACGAGGCCGTCGGTGCTGGTGGCGCTGCTCACCGACGCTTCGTACCACTTGGCCATGGCGTCGGCCAGTCCGCTGGCCAGGGTGCGGGGCGGTGCCTGCAGGATCAGACGGTGGTCGAACACCAGCAGAGCGGGAGAGCGCTCAAGGCTCACATCGCAGGTGAAGGCTCCGCCGGGGGAATAGAGGTTGGCCAGGGCGGTCCAGCCGGCGCAGGTGGCGGCGCTGGTGGGCACGGTGATGGAGGGCAGCCCGAGCCGATCGGCCAGCAGCTTGCCCGCGTCCATCACCTTGCCGCCCCCGGCCGCTACCACGGCATCGATTGGGTCCGCCGCGATTGGATCAGCATTCGCCGCCGCGACGTCCGCCTGAAGCCGCTGCAGATCCTCTTCGCAGCAATCGAACTGCAGCTGAGCTGGTAGGGGATCAAGCCCGAGCCTCCGCAGATCAGCGGCCAGCGACTCGCGTAGAGCAGCGGTGGCGCGGCTGCGGCCGAGGAACAGGGGACGTCGGCAGAGGGCGGCGATAGCCGGCAGGGAGGCTTCCCAGGCACCTTTGCCCCGCAGCACGCGGGCCGGGGCGATCAGGTGTTCGCTCAAGCTGATGCTCATCTGATCAATCTAGTCGGCCGATTTTGGGCATCGAGCGGCAACGCGACCCGGCACCTGCGCGGCGTGCGGTGGCACGCGCAAGAAAAAGCGGGAGTTCATTGAACTCCCGCCGTCGAGTGGACCGTGTGAAACCGCCGCTGATTCAGGCGCTGGCGGCAGCCAGTTCGGGCTCGGGCGTGATCGCCTGGTGGCGGATCACCACCTGCTTGTCGTCGTCGACATCGACGATCGCTGCATCGCCATCCTTGAGGCGGCCGGAGAGGAACTCCTCGGCCAGAGAATCCTCAAGCAGGCGCATCACGGCGCGGCGCAGCGGGCGGGCTCCGTAACTGGGGTTGTAGCCCTCTTCGACCAGGCGCTCTTTAAAGGCCTCGGTGACGGAGAGACCAATGCCTTTCTCCTGCATCCTGCCGAACACTTCGCGCAGCATGATGTCGGCGATCACCTTCACTTCGTCACGGGTGAGTTGACGGAAGACGATGATCTCATCGAGACGGTTGAGGAACTCAGGGCGGAAGTACTGCTTCAGCTCTTCGTTCACCAGGGAGCGGATGCGGTTGTACTGGGTTTCTTCGGCGGCGGCGCCGGAGAATTCGAACCCCAGGCCCCCACCCCCTTTCTCGATCACCTTCGAACCGATGTTCGAGGTCATGATGATCAGGGTGTTCTTGAAGTCGACCGTGCGGCCTTTGGAATCGGTGAGGCGGCCATCTTCCAGCAGCTGAAGCAGCAGGTTGAACACATCGGGGTGAGCCTTCTCGATTTCGTCGAAGAGCACCACGGTGTAGGGCCGGCGGCGCACCGCTTCGGTGAGCTGGCCACCTTCGTTGAAGCCGACATAACCCGGAGGCGAGCCGATCAGCTTGCTGACGGTGTGGCGCTCCATGAACTCCGACATGTCGAGCCGGATCATCGACTCTTCGCTGCCGAAGAAGTAAGCCGCCAGAGCCTTGGTGAGCTCGGTTTTGCCCACGCCGGTGGGACCGGAGAAGATGAAGCTGGCGATTGGGCGGTTGGGGTTCTTGAGTCCCACCCGGGCGCGGCGGATGGCCTTGGACACAGCCTTGACGGCTTCGTCCTGGCCGATCAGACGCTGGTGGAGGGTTTCCTCCATGTTGAGCAGTTTCACCGATTCGCTTTCGGTGAGCTTCTGAACCGGCACGCCGGTCCAGGAGGCCACGATCTGGGCGATGTCCTCTTCGGTGACCACCGGGCTGCGATCGCCGCCGGCACCGGCAAGCGGCAGCTCAATGGAGCCGGTGGCTTCGGTGGTGATGGCCTCGCCGCCTTCGGCTGCCGTGGGCTCTTCATCGCGACGGGCCTGGAGGATGGATCGGATCTGCTCACGCAGTTCCACTTCCTTGTCGCGCAGTTCACCGGCCTTGGTGAAGTCTTGCTCGCGGACGGAATCTTCTTTCTGCTTCTGCACCGAGCGCAGTTGCTTGTCGAGCTCCTTGGCGGCCGGCGGCAGCTTCGAGTTGAGCAGGCGCACGCGGCTGCCGGCTTCATCGACGAGGTCGATCGCCTTGTCGGGCAGGAAGCGGTCGGAGATGTAGCGGTCGCCCAGGGTGGCGGCGGCCACGAGGGCTTCGTCGCTGATCTTCAGGCGGTGGTGCTGTTCGTAGCGCTCGCGCAGGCCACGCAGGATCTCGATGGTGTCGAGAACGGTGGGTTCGCCCACCATCACCGGCTGGAAGCGGCGTTCAAGGGCCGCATCGCGCTCGATGTGCTTGCGGTATTCGTCGAGGGTGGTGGCGCCGATGCACTGCAGCTCGCCCCGGGCCAGGGCGGGCTTGAGGATATTGGCCGCATCGATCGCGCCCTCAGCGGCGCCGGCACCGATCAGGGTGTGGACTTCGTCGATCACCAGGATCACGTTGCCCGCGCTCCTGATCTCTTCCATGATCTTCTTGAGGCGCTCCTCGAACTCGCCCCGGTACTTCGTGCCCGCCACCAGCAGGCCAATGTCAAGCGTGAGCACGCGCTTGTCTTCGAGGATGTCCGGAACCTCGCCGAGGGTGATGCGCTGCGCCAAACCTTCAGCGATGGCGGTTTTACCCACGCCGGGCTCGCCGATCAGCACAGGGTTGTTCTTGGTGCGGCGGCCGAGGATCTGCACCACCCGATCGATTTCGTTCTGACGGCCCACCACCGGATCCAGCTTGCCTTCGGTGGCGAGCTGGGTGAGGTTGCTGCCGAATTCATCGAGGGTGGGGGTTTTGGTGGACCCCTTGCTGCCGCTGCCGGCGGCCACTTCGGCGGTTTCGCCGAGCATGCGGATCACCTGGGTGCGCACCTTGGCGAGATCGACGCCGAGGTTCTCAAGCACCCGGGCGGCGACTCCCTCGCCCTCCCGGATCAGGCCGAGCAGCAGGTGCTCAGTGCCGATGTAGTTGTGGCCCAGCTGGCGGGCTTCCTCGAGCGAGAGCTCCAGCACACGCTTGGCACGGGGCGTGAAGGGAATCTCCACGGCCACGAAGCCGGAGCCGCGGCCGATGATCTTTTCGACCTCCACCCGGGCGTCCTTGAGGTTGACCCCCATGGATTTCAGGACCTTGGCCGCCACGCCGGTGCCTTCGCCGATCAGGCCCAGCAGGATCTGCTCCGTGCCCACGAAGTTGTGGCCCAGCCTGCGGGCCTCTTCCTGGGCCAGCATGATCACCTTGATGGCTTTCTCGGTAAACCGCTCGAACATGGGCGGGACCTGATGCAAGTGCACCCAACCTATCAGGGCTGAGAGGGTGTTTGTGATCTTCGGCTGGAGATGTCCAGATCCATTGCTGCACCATGGATCAGCCCCGCTGATAGGCATATCTGGCCGGCCATAACTGTTGGTGCTTTCACATCAACGAAGGGCGGCAATCCGTACCTCGTCAAGCACTCATTCGCCGCTGAAACCCAGCGGTGGCGGTGGCGTTACCGCGATCTCCACCAGTGGCAGGCATTTGATCAGAGCGTCCTCACCATTGCGGTAGTAACGGCAACGCCGTCCCTGGCTGCGGAATCCGAGGGCGGCATAGAGCGCCAGGGCGGCAGTGTTGCCGGCGGCCACCTCCAGGGTGGCCTGCTGCACTCCCTGCTGCCGGGCCTTTTGCAGCAGGGCCCTGAGAACACGCCGCCCCCGGCCGCGCCGCCGGCAGTCGGGGTGCACCGCCACCACCATGATCTGCAGCTCATCGACCACCAGCCAGCCGCTGGCCATGGCCTCCAGCCCCCTTGGCCCTTCGAGGCCGAGGCAGAGCCGGCCGTCGCTCTCCAGTTCGGTCTGCCACTGATCCGAGTCCCACAGCCCGCCCAGAGCCAGCCGGTCAAGCGCGAGACAGGCCTCCAGATCCGCTGGCATCAGCCTGCGCGCCTGCGCCTGGGCGTCTGCGCCGGTGGCGTCGGCAGCAGCATCCGGAGACATCCTTACGATTGACGCTGATCCGGACCCTTCCCAGGATGCCCCCCACCAGTGCGATCGGTGCCACCAGCGGCGCCACAGCCGGTACCGCGGAGCCCCATCCCCTGCTGGCCGGCGCCATCGAAGCGGCCAGCCCGAACCGCAACCTGGTGCCGATCAGCACCACCTGCGCGCCCGATGGAGCCCTGGTGGTGGGCGGCTGTCTCCTGAGTGACCTGGCCCGTACCTACGGCACACCGCTTTACGTGCTCGACGAAGACACGCTTCGTGCCAGCTGCCGCGCCTACCGCGAGGCGCTTGACACCTTCTACCCCGGCCGCTCGCTGGCGCTCTACGCCTCCAAGGCCAACAGCAGCCTGGCGATCACCGCTGTGGTGGCCTCCGAGGGCCTTGGCCTGGATGCCGTGTCGTCCGGTGAACTGCTCACGGCGCTCGGCGGTGGCATGCCACCGGAGCGGATCGTGCTGCACGGCAACAACAAATCGGTGGAGGAGCTGGCGCTGGCGGTGGAGCACGGGGTCACCGTGGTGGCCGACAACTGGCGCGATCTGGAGCTGCTCGCCACGATCGCCACCGCGGAGCGGCCGGCTTCCCTGATGCTGCGGTTCACGCCCGGCATCGAGTGCCACACCCACGAGTACATCCGCACCGGCCACCTCGACAGCAAGTTCGGCTTCGACCCCGATCAGCTCGAGCAGGTGCTGTGCCAGTTGGCGGAATGCCCCTGGGCCCGGCTCACCGGCCTGCATGCTCACATCGGTTCTCAGATCTTCGAGCTGCAGCCCCACCGCGACCTGGCGGCCGTGATGGCCGACGCGTTGGCGCTGGCCCGTTCGCTCGGCCACCCCTGCACCGATCTGAACGTGGGCGGGGGCCTGGGCATCCGCTACGTGGTCAGCGACGATCCCCCGACGATTCAGGCCTGGGTGCAGGGCGTGGCCCAGGCCGTGGCGGCCGCCTGCCTGGAGCGGGATCTGGAGCTGCCGCGGCTGCTGTGCGAGCCGGGCCGTTCCCTGGTGGCCACCGCCGGCCTCACTCTGTACACGATCGGCAGCCGCAAGGAGATCCCCGGCATTCGCACCTACGTGTCGGTGGATGGGGGCATGAGCGACAACCCGCGGCCGATCACTTATCAGTCGGCCTACACCGCCGTGCTGGCCGATCGGCCTGCCGGCGCCGCTGAAGAAACGGTCACGCTGGCCGGCAAGCACTGCGAATCCGGCGACGTGCTGCTCAAGGAGCTGGCCCTGCCCGCCTCCGCCCCCGGCGACGTGCTGGTGGTGCTCGCCACTGGCGCCTACAACGCTTCGATGGCCTCCAACTACAACCGCATCCCCCGCCCTGCTGCCGTTCTGGTGCAGGGGGGTCGGGCCGAACTGGTGCAGCGGCGGGAGCGACCGGACGAGCTGCTGCGCTACGACGTCCTGCCGGAGCGGTTGACGCCGGTACCCTGAGCCCAGATTGGCTGGGGGCTGCGGGTGATCTGGCTGAAGCTCCTCGACGTGCGCCTGATCCTCGACATCGTGCTGGCCTCCTCGCTGGGGGTGCTGCTGCTGGCGAGGGTGCGGGAGCCGCGCACCCTGTGGCTGCTGCGTGGCTGGCTGTTCCTCGTGGCGCTGGTGTGGGTGGTCCAGCGCATCGCCGTGCTGCCTCTCACCACACGCCTGCTGGAAGCAGTGGTGCTGGGGTGCAGTCTGGCGCTGGCGATCCTCTGGCAGGGGGAGCTGCGGCGCCTGATGGAGCTTCTCGGCACCGGCCGGCTCGATGTGCTGCTCGGCAGCCAGGCGGCTGATGCGGCGGTGTCCGGTTCTGTGGCGGTGCTCACCGAAGCGGCGGGCTGCTTGTCGCAGCATCGCCGTGGTGCACTGATGCTTGTGGATCTCGGCAGTGATCTCCGTCCCGAAGACTTCCTCAATCCCGGCATCGCCATCGATGCGGTGCTCTCGGTGGATCTGATCCTCAATCTGTTTGCGGCCGACACCCCGCTCCACGACGGCGCCCTGCTGGTGCGCGGCAACCGCATCCTTTCGGCGGGGGTGATCCTGCCCTTGTCCCGCCAGGGCCTCACCCGCTATGGCACCCGCCACCTGGCGGCCCTTGGCATCACTGAGCGTTTCGACCGCTGCCTCTGCATCGTGGTGTCCGAGGAAACGGGCACCCTGTCACTGGCGCGCCATGGCCGGCTGGAGCGACCGATCACCAGCAGCCGGCTGCGCGAGCTGCTCAGCCTCGCCCTGGCCCAGCCCACCACCAAGCCCACGCCGAAGTCCGGCCATGGCTCGGTGGTGGCGCTGCCCACGGGTCGTAGCGTGTCGAAGGACACGCCAGAGTCACGCGCATGAGTCGCTCCCCGGCGACCACTCCCCTGATCCAGGCGAATCCGCAGCCCTTGAGGGCCGTGCCGTCCGTGCTGGATCCCAGCCGCCTGCCGGCCCACGTAGCGGTGATCATGGACGGCAACGGCCGCTGGGCCCGCCAGCGCAACCTGCCGCGGGTGATGGGGCACCGCGAGGGCGTTGAAGCCCTGAAGCGCACCCTGCGCCTCTGCAGCGACTGGGGCATCGGTGCGCTCACGGCCTATGCCTTCTCCACCGAGAACTGGAACCGCCCCGGCGAGGAGGTGAGCTTCCTGATGACCCTGTTCGAGCGGGTGCTGGCCCGCGAACTGGAGGCCCTCGACCGCGAACAGGTGCGCATCCGCTTCCTTGGCGATCTCGAGCAACTGCCCCACGGTCTGCAGGAGCTAATCGCCTCGGCCACGCGCCGCACGGCTGAGAACACCGGCATTCACTTCAACGTGTGCACCAACTACGGCGGCCGCAGCGAGCTGGTGCAGGCGGCGCGGCGTCTGGCCGATCAGGTGGCCCGCGGCGAGCTTGATCCGGCCAGCATCGACGAGCAGTCCTTCGCCGCCGAACTGCAGACCGCCGATGAGGTGGATCCGGATCTGCTGATCCGCACCAGCGGCGAATACCGGATCAGCAACTTCCTGCTCTGGCAGCTCGCCTACGCCGAAATCCACATCACCGATGTGCTCTGGCCCGACTTCAACGAAGACGCCCTGCTGCGGGCCCTCGGCGATTATCAGAACCGCCAGCGGCGCTTCGGTGGCGTCGCACCGCTCACCGCCTGATCCTTCCCCCTTCCCCTGCCGCCTTGATCGCTTCCCCCACCCTCTCCAGCGGCACCGCCCTTGCGGCCGAAGCCTCCGCAGCCACATCCGCGTCCGAAGCCGCGCCTGACGCCACGCCGGTCCTCGTTCGCCACGACTGGAGCCGGGACGAGATTCAGGCGTTGCTGGAAGCCCCGCTGATGGAGTTGCTCTGGCGCGCCCAGCAGGTGCATCGCAGCGCCAACCCCGGCTACCACGTGCAGCTGGCCTCGCTGCTGAGCGTGAAGACCGGCGGCTGTGAGGAGGACTGCGCCTATTGCCCCCAGTCGATGCACCACAGCGCCGATGTGACCGGCCAGCCGGAGCGCGATGTGGAGCCGGTGCTCGTCCGGGCCCGGGCGGCGAAGGAGGCCGGTGCCGACCGCTTCTGCATGGGCTGGGCCTGGCGGGAGATCCGCGAGGGTGCGCCGTTCGAGGCCATGCTCGCCATGGTGCGCGGGGTGCGGGAGCTGGGCCTGGAGGCCTGTGTCACCGCCGGCATGCTCACCGACACCCAGGCCGCCCGGCTGGCCGAGGCGGGCCTCACCGCCTACAACCACAACCTCGACACCAGCCCGGAGCACTACCACCGGATCATCACCACCCGCACCTACCAGGAGCGGCTGGAAACGCTGGAGCGGGTGCGCCGAGCCGGGATCACCCTCTGCTGCGGCGGCATCATCGGCATGGGGGAAACCAGCAACGACCGGGCCGGCCTGCTGCAGGTGCTCGCCAGCCTTGATCCCCATCCCGAGAGCGTGCCGATCAACGGGCTGGTGGCGGTGGAGGGCACCCCACTGGAAGAGCAGCCGCCGCTGGATCCGCTCGACCTGGTGCGCATGGTGGCCACCGCCCGCATCCTCATGCCCCACAGCCGGGTGCGGCTGAGTGCCGGTCGCACAGCGCTGAGCCGCGAGGCGCAGATTCTTTGCCTGCAGGCCGGCGCCGATTCGATTTTTTATGGTGACACCCTGCTCACCACCGGCAACCCTGATGTGGAGGCCGATCGTGCCCTGCTGGCGGCGGCCGGTGTGCGCGCCCAGTGGAGCGAGCCGTCGGTTGGGGAATCCGAGCAGGCCGCCGGCCGGGTGGTGGCTCCTGGCTGAGTCTGCGCTGCCGTTCCGGGTGGCGGCCTTCTACCGCTTCACCCCCATCCCCCAGCCCGCTGAACTGCGCCAGCAATTGCTGCAGGTGGGCCAGGCGGCGGAGCTGCGGGGCACGGTGCTGGTGGCGGCTGAAGGGGTGAACGGCACCATCTGCGGCAGCGCCGCCGGTGTGGAAACGCTGCTGGAGCTGCTGCGCTGCCAATCCGGCCTGGCCGATCTGGAGGCCAGAACCTCCTGGTGTGGGTCGCAGGCCTTTCATCGCCTCAAGGTGCGGCTGAAGCGCGAAATCGTCACGATGGGCTGCGCTGCGGTGCAGCTGACGCCCCCGCCGGCAGAGGAAACCGCCACGCCGGCCTCCAGGCCCGGCACCCCCGTGCCGCCCCAGGCGTGGCAGGAGCTGATCGCCGATCCCACCACGCTGGTGATCGACACCCGCAACTGCTATGAAGTGGCGCTCGGCAGCTTCACCGGGGCGATCGATCCGGGTCTGGAGAGCTTCCGGGAGTTCCCCCGCTGGGTGGATCAGCAGCTGGCTCCCTTGGTGGAGGCCCGCCGCCCGGAGCGGCTGGCCCTGTTCTGCACGGGCGGCATCCGCTGCGAGAAGGCCACCGCCTACCTGCGACAGCAAGGCTTCGAGGGGGTGCACCACCTGCAGGGGGGCATCCTGCGCTATCTGGAGGAGGTGCCGACCGAGCAGAGCCACTGGCAGGGCGAGTGCTATGTGTTCGACCAGCGGGTGGCGCTGAATCACCGGCTTGAACCGGGTGGCTTCAGCCTCTGCCACGCCTGTGGTCTGCCGCTTTCGCCTGCGGATCGCCAGCTCGACAGCTACGTGCAGGGGGTGAGCTGCCGTCACTGCCGCGATCGCTTCAGCGACGCCGACCGCGCCCGCTTCGCCGAGCGCCAGCGGCAGAGCACGCTGGCCGCCAGCCGCGGGGGCCGGCACATCGGGGCCGGGGCGGGCGGCTCCCCCTGCCCATGAATTGCGGCCTGCCGGTGCTCTACAGCTTCCGCCGCTGCCCCTATGCGATCCGGGCGCGGCTGGCGATCGAGCGGGCCGGCCTGCTGGTGGAGCTGTGTGAAGTGCGGCTGGCGGCCAAGCCGCTGGAGCTGCTTCAGGCCTCACCCAAGGGGACGGTGCCGGTGCTGGTGCTGGCGGATGGCCGGGTGATCGAGCAGAGCCTGGAGATCATGGCCTGGGCGCTGTACCAGCATGATCCCGACGACTGGCTGTTGCGCCGTGGCGGTACCCCCGGCTTCGGTGCGGCTGATGCGCCTGCGGCGGAGGCGCAACGGGAGATGGCCGCGCTGATCCGCTGCAACGACGAGGTGTTCAAGCACCACCTGGATCGCTACAAGTACGCCAGCCGCCACCCTGAAGCCGATCCGCTGGTCCACCACAAGGCGGCCCTGCAGGTGCTCGGCGACTGGAACCTGTGGCTGGAGCAGGCCGCCGGTGCTGATGGGGTCGCCTGGCTGCTCGGGCCCAGGCCATCGCTGGCCGATCTGGCTCTGCTGCCCTTCGTGCGCCAGTTCCGCCTGGCGGATCCTGCGGGGTTCGATGCCCTGCCGGGCCTGGCGGCGCTGCAGGCCTGGCTGGGCCGCTTCCTCGCCAGCGCCCCCCTGGCGGCGGTGATGGCCCCGCAGGAGCCCTGGAGCGACGACGCTCCCGGCCGACCCTTCCCTGCCGGGCGTCTGGTTCATCACCTGGCCCTGGCTGCCGACTGGCAGGACGCCTGCCGTGCGGGCGTCTACCGCCGCTCCACCCGCGGCCTCAGCCTGGAGCAGGTGGGCTTCATCCATGCCTGCTTCGCCCATCAGCTGGCGGCCACCCAGGCCCGCTTCTATGCCGATGGGCCCGATCTGGTGCTGCTCTCGATTGATCCCGCCCGGCTCACGGTGCCGCTGCGGCTGGAGTCCTCAGCCGGCAGCGCGGAGCTGTTCCCCCACATCCACGGCCCGCTGGCCCTCAACGCGGTGGTGGCGGCGGAACCATTGGATGTTCCGCTGGCGGCCTCACCGCGCACGGCAGTGCGGCAAGCGGCATGAGCAGCGCGGCGCCTTCCCTCGAACCACTGCCGTCGCTGGACGACCTGGAGCGCTGGGCGGCGGCCAAGGGCCTGCTGCTGCGCCTGCAGGTGGACCGGCGTCTGGGGGTGTGGACGCTGCGAGTGGGGGTGGCCTGCATCCGGCCGGAGGGCCCGCCTGCTCTGGTCGGTGAGCTCAAGGGCTGGGCGCTGCCCACCGCCGCCGGCCTGCAGCTCGACACCATGCGTGTGGTGCAGGCACCGCCGGCGGTGGGCCCGCTGATCTGGGCGGCCACGTTCGCCTGGGCGCTGGAGGCCACCCCCTGCCGGCGCGCCCGCCTGCTGGCGATCCGCGATGAGGAACGCCAACATCGCCGCCTGGTGCGGTATTTCCGGCGCCTCGGCTTCACCCCCCAGCGGGAGCTGGCCGCCGGCGTGGGCGACCTGCCCCTGCGGCTGGTGTGGGGCGGCTCCGGCCTGTTGATGTCAGGCCGTTGCGAGGAAGGGCTGCGGCGATCCGCCCGCCTGGCTCAGCGGCTGGCGATGTGACGGATGAGGTCTACGCATTTGCAGGAGTAGCCCCATTCGTTGTCGTACCAGGCCACCACTTTCACGAAGGTGTCGGTGAGGGCGATGCCCGCATTGGCATCGAACACCGAGGTGCAGGTTTCGCCTACGAAATCCGCTGACACCACCTCGTCCTCGGTGTACCCGAGCACCCCTTGCATCGGCCCTTCCGCCGCCGTCCGCATGGCCTCTTTGATGGCGTCGTAGGTGGTGGGGGTGGCCAGATTCACGGTGAGATCCACCACGGACACATCGGGGGTGGGCACCCGGAACGCCATGCCGGTGAGCTTGCCGTTCAGGGCTGGAATCACCTTGCCCACCGCCCGGGCCGCTCCGGTGGAGGACGGGATGATGTTCTGCCCGGCACCTCGCCCGCCGCGCCAGTCTTTGACGGAAGGGCCGTCCACGGTTTTCTGGGTGGCCGTGGTGGCATGCACTGTGGTCATCAGGCCGGAGCTGATGCCGAAGCTGTCGTGCAGCACCTTGGCGATCGGTGCCAGGCAGTTCGTGGTGCACGAGGCATTGGAGACGATGTCCTGACCGGCGTAGCTGGTGTGATTGACCCCCATCACGAACATCGGGGTGTCGTCTTTCGAGGGAGCGGAGAGCACTACCTTGCGCGCGCCGGCTTCGATGTGGGCCCTGGCCGTGGCATCGGTGAGAAACAGGCCGGTGGCCTCCAGCACCACCTCGGCCCCCACCGCCCCCCAGGCCAGGGCTTTCGGATCCCGCTCGGCGCTGACCCGTACCGGGTGTCCGTTCACAATCAGGTTGTTGCCGTCGATCTCCACATCCCCCTTGAAGCGACCATGGGTGGAGTCGTAGCGGAGCATGTAGGCGATATAATCGATATCCATCAAATCGTTGATGCCGACAACACTGATGTCTTCGGTTTCAAAGGCACGGCGAAACACAAGCCTGCCAATTCGCCCGAATCCGTTGATGCCGATGGTGATGGTCATGGAAGAAGCCTCTGGCCTGATGCCGCGTGTGACTCCCGCAAGGTTGCTTCCTTGCAGGCGATCTGACGACACTGTGCGGGTGTTGGATGCATCGCCATCCAATCCTTACAGGGCGTTGGGAGGGCTCTGCAACGGCTGACAGGGTTTGTCGTGAATGGTTGGCCAGCGCGTTGCCCTGTGGCAAGCGAGTGTTGCGGACAAGGGCGCACCGATGAATCGCATGTGGTCAGCGAGTTTCTTCCGAATGATTTCCCCTTTGCCGCTGATGCCGCCTGTCCGCTTTTCCTGCAGCGATCACCTGTCCGCCTCCTGTCCGCTGAGCGACTGGTCCGTGAGGCGTGGCGGGTGTACCCAAGAGGCTTGCTGATGGTGTTGGTGGGTGAATCCGGAACAAAGGATGTGAACTGGCACCGCATCTGGCACGGATTGCAGCCGCTCTGCTAACACAAATGGTGGTTGGAGCGGGCTGGTTGCCAGGAATCCACCAGATCTCCTGTGAGACCCCACGGCCAGCGAAGGGCTCACTGCGCCTGGGGAGCAGATGATCAGGCCGCAGATGAAGCAGGTAGGCGCAAGTGGCGAGCTCGAGCGTCTCTCATGAAAATCTTGCCATGCTCACATTCTGCTCCAATGATGTTGAGGCTTCAAGTTGTCTTGGTGGCCCATACATGCAGTGCGAACGTGTTCTTTGATGCACGCTTCTTCACCTGCTCGCGAGAAGATCTGGTTTCACAGTTCTGAATCACTGGAGCGAAGGTCGATGGGGCCGCTGGGTCTTTCTGAGATGAAGGTGGCCGTCATCGGCGGCGGTGTGGCTGGTCTGGCCCTGGCCCGCTCCCTCTGCCGCGGCGGCGCCGGCGGCGGTGAGCGGATCAACGTGTTCGAGCGCTCCACCACCATGGACCGCCAGGGCTTCGGCTTCCTTGTGCTGGAGAACGGCCAGCGCGCCCTGCAGTCGCTCGGCATTGATGTGTTGGCCAGTGGTATCGGCCATGCGCTTGAGCGGGTCTCGATCCTTTCCTCCTGCGGGCGCTCGATTGCCCAGCACCCTGTCACCCACACCATCGCGGTCGACCGCCCCTCGCTGCTGCGGGCACTGGCTGACGGACTGCCCCGCGGGGTGATTCAGTTCAATCACCGCTTTGAAGCCTTCGAGCACGACCGCGATCGCATGCTCTCGGCCTCCTTCGCCTGCGGCGGTCAGGCCACGCTGGTGCGCCACAGCGCTGATGTATTCGTGGGCGCTGATGGGGTCAACTCCCGCTGCCGTGCCCACCTCACCGCCGATCGCCCCTCGGTGCCGCCGCGCCGCGCCCGGGTCAACGAGATCGTCGCCTGTGTCCATCTGCCGGCGGTGGCGGCCACCCTGGGCCACCGCTTCGTCAAGGTGCTCGATCCCAGCGGAGGGTTTGCGGTGGGGCTGGTGCCCCTGGCCAAGGGGCGGGTGATCTGGTTCGTGCAGTTCGACAGCCACCGTTTCGCGCCCCCGGCGCCTGGCGCCATCTCCTCCTTCCTCGACACCCACCTGCGCAGCTTTCCGCAGTTCGTGCGTGAAACGATCGAGGCCACCCATCCCTCCCTGCCCCACCTCTGGCAGCCGCTCGACATCGATCCCCCGCCCCGTCTGGCACGGGGCAACCTGGTGCTGGCGGGCGACGCGGCCCATCCGTTGCTGCCCTTCACCAGCCAGGGCGCGAATACGGCGCTGGAGGATGCGGTCTGCCTCTCCGAGCAGCTGCTGGCCTGCCGGCTGCCTATGGATCTCAACCGGGCCCTGAGCACTTACCACCACCAGCGCCATCCGTCGCTGAAGCGCTACCTGCACGCCGGGCGAACGATGGCGGCTCAGTTCGTGCGTCCCCCGGCCGAGGTGGAGAGTACGTCTTTGCCACTGGCGAAATGAATGGGGCTGAAGGCGTCCGTTTCGACGATGACGCCGTTCCTTTCGAACTGCTGCGTGAGCGGGCCTACAACATGCGCTGGGCGGAGCAGGCCGAAGGGGTGATTCCGCTCACCGCCGCCGATCCCGACTTTCCCGCAGCACCGGTGATCAGGGAGGCCGTGATCCGCTACGCCAGCGGCGGAGTGTTCAGCTATGGCCCGGCCGGGGGGCTGCCCTCCTTCCGCGCCGCCGTGGCCACCTACCTGCGCCAGGAGCGTGGGGCCGATGTGAGCGCGGATGGGGTGATCGCCGTGGACAGCGCCGCCGCGGGCCTGGCCATGGTGGCCCTCCAGTGGCTCCGCCCGGGGGATGAGGCGGTGGTGTGGGATCCGGCGGATTTCCTCTTTGCCCACACCGTGCGCGCCGCGGGGGCCACGCCGCTGTTCTGGAGCCTCGACCGCCATGCCCCACTTGATCTTGAGGCGCTCGACAGGCTGATCAGCCCGCGCACTCGCCTGTTCTGCCTCTGCAACCCCCACAACCCGCTGGGCCGCTGCTTCCGGCGCGATGAGCTCGAGGCACTCGGCCGTTTCTGCCTGGAGCGCGGCATTCGCGTGCTCAGCGATGAGATCTGGAGCGAGGTGGTGTACCCGCCGGCGGTCTTCACCAGCTGGCTGGCGCTTGAGCCGGCCCTGGCGGCCCAGGGTGCCGTGGTGCATGGCTTCTCGAAATCCTTTGCCCTGGCAGGCCTGCGGGTGGGCTATGTGGCCATGGCCGATGCCGAGGCCTGTGCCCGCATGCTGGCGGCCAGTGAGCAGCCCGCCACGGTGGCAGGGGTGGCCACCCTCAGCCAGGTGGCGGCGGAGGCGGCCTATTCCCCGGAGGGGCTGCGGTGGTTGCAGGCCTTCCAGCAGCATCTGCTGGAGCGCCGCAATCAGGCCATCACGCTGCTGCGGGCCATGCCCGGCGTTGAAGTGGAAACGCCCGATGCCACCTACGTGGCGCTCGTACGGGTGCCGGGCGGGGAGAGGGGTGTGGAGCCCCTGACAGAGTGGCTGCTGCAGCGGCATCGGCTGGCCGTGGTGCCCGGCAGCCCCCGCTGGTTCGGGGCAGGGGCAGCGGGCCACATACGCCTCTGCTTCGCCACCTCTGCGGGGGTGCTGGCCGAAGGTCTCGATCGGCTGGCACGGGGCCTGCGGGAATGGCCACGCCTGGGTGCGTCAGTCGTTGAGGATCCTGCGATTAGTCTGTTGCAATGCGCACCGGGTCGGCGGGACGGCAATGGATAAGCTCAGATTCTTATCAATGAAGCTGGAGTGATTCAAGGCTGCCTGCACCGCTTTCCCCTCATTAGCAGCCACCTTCTCAGAGGGTCCGCAACTTCACCGAGCTACTCCTCCAACAACTTCCATGGTGATGCCGTGTCCTCTTCTCGCCTCCAGCTCCGCTCACCCGCTGGCTCGGTTGATGCCGTAGGGGCCTGGCGTTCGAGTCCGAGCTGCTTGTGCCCATGGGCCCCTCCCTATGCAGTGATCCCATGAGGAGCGAGAGCGAGCACACCTCCACGGGTATCCCCTGGTCGTTGAGGGCCCATGCTGCCATCCTTGCTGCTTTTTCCATTGAGGACCCATCCACCACAAATGAAGTGGTTGACCAGCTGGCGCTGGCGCTCAAAGCCGATGTAGCGGCCCTAATCACCAACCAATCCTTCCGTTGCTCGGTGGGTCTGAGCGCGGAAGATCAGGCCCTGCTGTTGCGGGTTGCGGCGGACCGTCCCACGGAAGTGCGCTTGGCTACGGGGCTGCGGCAGGTTCACTGGTGCCTGCTTTCAGGCCTGGATGTGTTGCTGATTGCTCGCTATCAGACCCCCTTCGACCTTCAGGAGCGCTGGCTGCTCGAGGCCATGGCCCAGAGCCTGCAGTTGTGTGCACAGGTCAGCAAGTCGATGCTGGCGGAGCGATCCGCCACCCGTGCAGCCATGGATCAATCGAGCTACGACCTGCTGACGGGGCTCCCGAACCGCAGCCGCGTGCTCAGCCAGCTGGCGCTCAGCCTGGAATCGAACCTGCGCAGCGGTGGCAGTAAGGGATCATTGGCGGTTCTTTTTATCGACATTGACCGATTTAAGTTGATCAACGATGCCCATGGCCACACCACTGGAGATCGTTTTCTGATCACGGTGGCCAAGTGCCTGCGGCAATGTGTGCGTTCCGGTGATCTTGTGGGGCGTCTTTCCGGCGATGAGTTCATCATCGTCAGCTCAAGTTCTTCGCAAGAATCGGTTCAGGCTCTTGGGGCACGTATCATCGATCTGATTGGCCGGCCGATGACGATCGGCAGCAAGTTGCTCAGTCATTCGGCCTCGATTGGTGTGGCGATCGCCAATGGCAGGGACACCCCTGAAGTGCTGATTGAAAATGCCGATATGGCAATGTATAAAGCGAAGGCCAGCGGGCGGGGCTGCCTGGCTTACTTCGACCAGCAGATGAGAAACACCGCCCTCAAGGCAGCCACTTTGGAACAGGATCTCCGACGAGCGCTTGCAGCCGGCGAAATCACCTCCTATTACCAGCCGATCTTTGATGTTCACGACCATAGGATTCTCGGCTTCGAATCCTTGGCCCGTTGGCAGCACCCGATGCACGGCCTGATCTCTCCCAGTGAATTCATTCCAGTGGCAGAAGAAAGTGGGCTGATCGTGCAGATCGATTCAATCGTGCTTCAGCAGGCCTGCAAGCATATGGCTCGTTGGCATGCGGTCTGTCCAGATCAGAAATTAGGCCTTTCGGTGAATCTGTCTGTCCGTAGTCTGCTAGATCCAGGCACGCCAAAACAGATCGCCATGGCGCTGTTCGAATCGAACTTTCCAGCGGACCGCCTCTACATCGAAATCACCGAAACGATGCTGATCGAAGATGTTGATGCAACCCTTCGAGCCTTCCGGCAGATCAAGGCCTTAGGGGCCAACTTGGCCATCGACGACTTTGGCTCAGGATACACCTCCATGCGATATCTCAAGCGTCTGCCGGTTGAGGTTCTCAAGATTGATAAATCCTTCATCGAAGGATTGGGCAGCAACCAAGAGGACGAAGTAATCGTCAAAGCGGTGATCAGCATGGCCAAGGCGCTGGGCCTTCATGCGATCGCGGAGGGGGTGGAGCGGCAGGAGCAGTTGGACGTGCTCCGGAAACTTGGCTGTGATTATGTTCAGGGATATCTAGTCGGACGCCCTCTGAATGCTCCCAATACCCTTGCGCTGATTCAGTCGCGCTCTGAAATGCTTGCAGACTGCATCTGATGTTTGAACCCTTCCCCGCGTTCGATGATCACCAGGAGTTGTCGGCCGTTCCCATGATTGGCTCCGGCTCCTCAAGGCGCCATCAGCTGCAGCTCAAGGCCATCCGTGCGTTGAAGGCCATCTGGGTGGAGGCCGATCAAACCTTTCCACCTCCTTATCGCAATCCAGCTGATCTTCTCCAGCACGGCGTCAGGCATCTGGTGGCCGCCGGCTTCCCGCTGCACCGCATTGCTCTGGCGCTGGTTCCGATCGAAACCGGCCAGGGTGGCATTCAGTATTGGTGGGATGTGGAGAACCCGGAGGTGGTGCGTTCCTTCTTCCGGGGCAGTGAGTTCTTTGCCGGCATGGATCACCGCACCAGCGTGCTGCATGCGGTGTGTGAGAAGAAAGCCCCCGAACGTCTGCTGCTGGAAAACCTCAAGCTCGATGATATCCCCTATGCACTGGCCAGAGATATGCGCCGTGAGCGTTACACCGACTACATCGCCGTGCCCCTTGGCAGTGATGGCAGCCATGAGCTGATTCTCACGATGGCCACCCAGCGGCCCGGAGGGTTTCTGTTGTGGGAGCTGGCGGCGCTCAAACGCCTGGTGGGCACCATGGTCCCCACCGTCCTGGCCTGCGTGGGCCATGAAGGCCGCCAATGGGGATGGCGGGATCCGCTCACGGCACTCTCCAACCGTGGCAGCTTCGAGCAGCAGCTCAGTCAACAGATTGCCTTGTCGCGCGTTACAGGTGATCCGTTCTCCCTGGTGATCCTGGATCTCGATGATTTCGGCGCCTACAACGACACCTTCGGCCATTTCTGTGCCGACGACAGCCTGCAGGCGATCGCCAGGCTGCTCACCCGGCGACTGGGCGCCGACAACCCCTTGCTGGCACGAGTCGGTGCGGATGCTTTTGCCATCCTCTTGCCTTCGGTCACCGGTGCGGAAACCGAGCGCCTTGCCGCTGAGTTGGTGGTGGAGATCCAGGGCCTGAGGATCGCCCATCCCCCCGCTCTCGATCCGTTCATGAGCGCCAGCGTTGGAATCGAAACCCATTGGCCGCTGCTCGAACCAGAAGATGCCCAGGCCAGCGAACTGCTTGCCCGTGCTGAGATCGCCCTCAACCGTGCCCGTCAGACCAAACGCTCCTGCCAGCTGATGCCGCAATGACCCGCCGGCTCAGCCGGCAGCGTGGTAGCTGCTGCGCACCAGCGGCCCGCTGCGCACCTGAGCGAAGCCCAGGGTGGTGGCGATCGCCCCCAGCTGCTCGAATTCCGCCGGAGTCCAGTAGCGCGCCACCGGCAGGTGGGCCAGAGAAGGGCGCAGGTACTGCCCCAGCGTCAGGCGTTGGCAGCCCACGGCCCTGAGGTCGCGCAGGGTGGCCACCACCTCCTCACTGGATTCGCCCAGCCCCAGCATCAACCCTGATTTGGTTGGGATCTGTGGCGCCAGCTCCCGCGCCGCCGCCAGCAGGTTCAAGGAGCGGGCATAGGTGGCGCCCCGCCGCACTTCCCCCTGCAGCCGCTCCACCGTCTCGAGGTTGTGGTTGAAGCACACGGGCCCGGCGGCCAGCACCTGCTGCAGGCGGTGCCGCTGGGCGGCCCGGCCGTTGGCCTCCTGCCGGTGCCCACCCCAGAAATCGGGAGTTAGCACTTCGATCGCGATCAGTGGGTTGTGCCGCCGGATCGCGGCCATGGTGGCGGTGAACAGGGAAGCGCCGTGATCGGCCTGATCGTCGCGGGCCACGGCGGTCAACACCACGTAGCGCAGGCCCATGCGCTCCACCGCCTGCGCCACCCGCTCGGCCTCGGCCGGATCGATCGGCAGAGGGGCCTGGCCTTTCTCCACCTGGCAGAAGGCGCAGCTGCGGGTGCAGATCGGGCCCCCCAGCAGAAAGGTGGCTGTTCCTGCCGCATAACACTCGCCCCGGTTGGGGCAGCGCCCCTCTTCGCAGATCGTGTGCAGCCGCTCCTGCTTCACCACCGCCTGCACCCGCTCCAGCTCGGAGGCGTTGCCCAGCGGGCGCCGCAGCCAGGGTGGAAGCCGCTCGGCCGGAGGGATGACGCTGTAACGGCTGCGGGAACCCATGACCGTCAGGCTATCGAGCGCGTTGCGCCCATCCGCCGCCTGCCGTTCATCCGTCCATCCGCCGCCGGCCTTCCATCGCCCGGGCCAGGGTCACTTCATCGGCGTATTCCAGTTCGCTGCCCACCGGCAGGCCGTAGGCGATCCGGCTCACGCTGGTGAACGGACGCAGCAGGCGGGCCAGATAGAGGCTTGTGGTGTCCCCCTCCACACTCGGTGTGAGCGCCAGGATCACTTCGCTGATGCCTTCCTGATCCACCCGGTTCACCAGCGGTTGCACGTGCAGCAACTCCGGTCCGATGCCATCCATCGGCGAGATCAGGCCACCGAGCACGTGGTAGCTGCCTTTGTATTCGCGGGTGCGCTCGATTGCCAGCAGATCACGGGAATCGGCCACCACGCACAGCAGCCCGGTCTGGCGCTCCGGCTGGAGGCAGATCTCACAGAGGGCTTCGGCGGAGAGGTGGAAGCAGCGCTGGCACTGGCCCACCTGGCTGCGGGCGGCGAGCAGGGCATCGGCGAAGGCGCGGATCTGTTCTTCCGGCTGGCGCAGCAGATGCAGGGCTAAGCGCTGGGCGGTGCGGGGGCCGATGCCCGGCAGGCGCTCGAACTGGTCGATCAGCCGGGCCAGGGGACGGGTGAAGCCGCTCAGAGAACTGACGCGAAGACCCCGAATCTAAAGACGCTGCCAAGAGCTCCCGGCCTGCCGGCCGACAGAATGGCGCCGGTGCTCCCCCATCCCGCCGCCCTTGCCGCCATGCCTCTCCGCTTTCTCCAGCCGGATCTCCGGCCCTGGTTCAGCCGCCTGCTGGCCGTGCTGCTCGGGGCCTTGATCGCTGGTGGTGGGCTGGCGGGCTGCAGCGCCGCGGCCGCCGGGCTGAACGCCTTCCAGAGCCCCGATGGCCGTTATGCCTTCCTCTATCCCACAGGCTGGACGCGCGTGGTGGTGAGCGATGGCCCCCAGGTGGTGTTCCACGACCTGATCAACAGCGATGAAACACTCAGCCTGGTGATCTCCGATGTGAATCCCACCAACGATCTGAGTGATCTCGGCAGCGCCGTGGCGGTGGGTGAAAAGCTGCGGCGCGTGGTGATCGCGCCGGCCGGCAGCGGCCGTGAGGCGGAACTGGTGGAGGCGGTGGAGCGTCAGGACGGTGGCCATACGTTTTACGACCTGGAGTACGCGGTGCACCTGGCAGATCGCGACCGCCACGAACTGGCCACGGTGGTCGCTGACCGGGGTCGGCTCTACACCCTGGCGGTGAGCACCAACGAGGCCCGCTGGGGCAGGGTCAAGGAGCTCTTCCATAACGTGATCACCTCCTTCACCCTGCAGATCTGAGGCGGCCCGGCGCCAGCAGGGTGGAAGCGGAGTTCATGCGGGGGGCTGGACCCATCGACGATGCAGCGGCTCTGGACGATTCTGGGGCCCTGCAAGGTTCCGCAGCCGGCGGCCCGGTGGTGGTCATCGGTGCGGGGCTGGCCGGTGGCCTCCTTGCCCTCGAACTCGCGGGCCTGGGTCTGCCGGTGGCGGTGGTGGACGGGCCGGGGCCTGCCGCCACACCGCTCAGCTACGGCGGCATCCCCTGGTGGGCCGGGCCTCCGGGCCCGCTCGACAGCTGGATGGCCGCCGCTCCGTCCCACTGGCGCCGCTTGGAGGCGCGCCATGGCCCCCTGGGCCTGTGCCCCTGCGATCTGGTGCTGCATTGGCCCGCCGCCGCTGACGCCGCCGCGCGGCAGCGGCAGGAGGGGGTGCTCCAGCAGGTGGAGGGCCTGGCCCGTCGTCACCTCGGAGCCGATCAACTGCAGCACGGCCCACCGCTGACGGGCGCAGCCGGGGCAGCGTCTCCAGTGGCTGCGGCGGCAAGCGGCGCTGGAGGCACCCTGCGGCTCGGCTACGCGAGGGTCGATGTGGGGGTGCTTGCGGTTGCCCTGCCCGGGGCGTTGCGCGCGGCTGGGGTGCGGCGGCTCATCCAGCGGGTGTCGACCATCGAGCCCACGCGCTCTGGCTGGCGCCTGCGCTTGGAAGCGGCCAGCGGTGGTGTGGGCGACACCTTGTGGGCCCGTCAGGTGGTTCTGGCTGCCGGAGCCGGTTGCCGCTCGCTCTGGCCGTCGTTGCCACAGCGTCTGCGGTTCAGCTGGGCCGGCGCATTGCTGGTGGACCGCCTGCCGCTGGCGCTGCCCTCCGGTGATGCCATCGTGATGCCGTTACTGGGCCAGCGGCCGGGCCTGGAAGACCGCTCCGCCCAGCTGCAGGTGCCTGAGCTGATCGTGGATGTGGGCTGGGCGCCGAGCGGTACGGGTTGGCTGCTGGGCCAGAGCTCCCTGGTGGGTCCAGGCACGGACCTGGGCCCACCCCCCGACCCCCGCCACACCGAGCTGTGCCTGCGCCAGGCGGTCTCGGGGCTGCTGCCGGCACTGGCGGAGCTGCCGGGTCGCTTCGTTCAGGTGCCGGTGAGCTTCACGAATCCGGGCCTGCCCCTGGTGGGAGCGGTGGCGGGTGCCCCTGGCCTGTGGGTGTTCGCCGGTTTCGGTGGGCCCTTTGCGTTGGTGCCGGCCCTGGCGCCGCTGCTGGCGGCTGCCATCGCCGGTGATCCGGCTGCCCTGGCCACGTTGCCCGGCGCCGCCCCCGTGGCGGGCGGGGGCTGACAGGAACCCCGTGACCCACCAAGCTGGCGGCCATGCACCTGCTGCGGCCTGACCATTGGAAGGGGATGCCTCCGCGGCGGAAGGTCGCGTGGTGTCTGGGCGGCGTCGTCGGTGCGGTGGTGGTCTGGGCCTGCTTCTGGCGCGTGCCCACCGAGGTGATGGGCAAGGGGGTGCTGCTGCTGCCCGGCAGTGCCGGCCTGATCGACGCCCGTGCCGGCGGCCAGGTGCGGCGCCTGCTTGTGGCCGTGGGCGATCGGGTGCGACGCGGCCAGGTGCTGGTGGAGCTCTATCTCCCAGTGTTGGAGCGGGAGATCGAGCAGCAGCGAGCCAACCTGCGGGAGCTCGAACGTCAGAACGAACAGCTCACCGCCCGCGACGACCAACGCCTCGCCACCGAACGGCAGGCGCTTGCCACCGCCCTCGCCAAGCTGGGCGCTGACCGCAGCCGCTTCGGCGCCCTCAAGAACACCTACGCCGCCAAGCTCAACCAGCTGGAGTGGCTGAGCCGGCGGGAGGTGGTGGCCCCGCTCTCCTCCGAAGTGGTGACGGTGGAGCAGGGCCTCACCGCCACGGCCGTGAACCTCGATCAGGTGGCGATCGAAGAGCGGACTCTGCTCACCGCCTTTCAGCAGGTGAAGCTCGAGCTGGAGACCGCGGCGCTGCAGCGGCGTTTTCGCATCGATGATCTGCGCCGCCAGCTGCGTGTCAGCGAGGCGCAGCTGGCCTTCAACGGCCGCCTGCACGCCGATCGCGATGGGGAGGTGCTGGATCTGCAGGTGATCCCCGGGCAGACCGTGGCCGTGGGACAGCGGCTGGGCACGATCGGGCGTGGGAGCGGCTCCCAGCCACTGATCGCCGTGGCCTACTTCCCTCCCGCCGATGCCCGTCGCCTGCGCCCTGATCTGCCGGTCGAGGTCGTGCCCGACTGGGACCAGCGCAGCCGCTTCGGTGGCATCGTGGGCCGGGTCCGGCAGGTCAATGTGCTGCCCGCCACCGAGGAGGACATCTCCACCACGATCGGCAACCCCCAGCTGGCCCGCTCCCTGGTGGAAGGCGGGCCGGTGATGCGCGCCGAGATCAGCCTGGAGCGTGACCCCGCCAGCCTCGATGGCTTCCGCTGGACCCTCTCGCGGGGCAGCAGTGTGTTCCCGGTGCGGGAAGGTCTCACCGTCACGGGCCATGCCTACGTGGAATGGCGCACCCCGATCTCCTATCTGCTGCCCGGCCTGCGCTCGCTCACCGGCGGCTTCCGCACCTTCGGCTTCGATCGCCTCTGGGATGACCGCGAACTCCGCCAGAGCGACCAACCGCTTCAGAAGACGCCGACGGCCGCTCCGGCTACCAGCCCCAGCCCCACCGCGGGGGCGGTGCCATGACCCCGAATGCGCCCCCGCCGTCCGGCGAATCCAGCCCGCTGCGGCGGGAGCTGCCCTGGCTGGTGGCCGAAGTGGTGCTGCTGGTGGTGCTGCTCAACGCCAATGCGCCGGAGCTCTGGTTCTGGCTGGTGGTGCTGCTGGTGGTGCTGGCGTACCGCATCGAGCGTTTCGTCTCCAGCGGTGAGCGTTGAGCGGCGCAGCCGCAGGCTGCTGATCCAGAGCCTCGCGTTGCCCGGGCTCGTCACGGCCCCAGTTGCCGACGGCCGGCCTCCGGAACCGTGAGCCGCACCGGCACGGCGGCCTCGGGGTCGGTGGGCATCGGCAGCAGTTCCCGCAGCAGTCGGGCGTAGGTGATGTTCACGGCCACCGTGGCCTCCAGTCGCTGCACCAGGCTGGTGATCAGCCGGTCCTGGGTGAGCGACAGGGTGACTTCGTTGGCCAGACCGCTCTGATAGCGGAGCCGAGCATCCCGGTAGGCCTCCAGGCTGGCGCGCACCCCCCGCTGGCTGGAGGCCAGTTTTCCCAGGCTGGCCCCATGTTCGAAGAAGGCCTGCTCCAGCCGCAGGCGGATGTCGTTGCGTGAGGCGGCGTAGCGCTGCGCCTCGGCCTGCTCCTGCTGCGTCAGGCTGCGCAGCGCCGCCGCCGTGCTGCCGCCGTCGAACAGCAGCCAGCGGAAGGCCAGCCCCACCGACCAGTCCGTGCCTACGCTGTTCTGGGTGGGAATCACCGTCGTGCCACAGCAGTCGCCGCTGATGTTCCACTGCTGGGTCTGGCTGCTGCCGGCGCCTGCGGCGGCGAACAGGCTCAGGCGGGGCAGCAGCTGGGCGGCCAGGGCCTGCCGGTCCTGAGCCAGGGCGTCGCGGCTGGCCAGCACCAGCGCCAGCTCGGGGTTGTCGCGATAGGCGGCCAGCAGGCTCTCCTCCAGCCCGAACGGCCAGCGGGACTGGATCCGGATCGGGTCCGCCGCGCGGGGGGTGAGGTTGGCTGGCAGATTGAGCAGCACGGCCAGCCGCCGCCGAGCCACCGCCTGGTCGGCGCGGGCCTGGATCAGCTGTTCCTCGCTTTCGGCTTCGAAGGCCTGGCGGCGCAGCAGGTCGAGCCGGGGCACGAGCCCGGCCTGCTTGAGCGCCAGCACCTCTTGCAGGATCACGCCATCGTTGCGCAGGTCGGCTTCGCGGATGCGCACCAGCTGGTCGGCCCGCTGCAGGCCGTAGTAGGCCTCACTCACCTCCAGCTGCCGGTGCCGCAGGCTGTTGGCGTAGGCGGCCCGCGCCTGCCGCAGCCGCGCCCGGGCCGCCTGGATCGAGGGGCTGCGGGCGAAATCCAGCACAGCCAGATCCAGCTCCAGGCCACCGCTCAGCTGGCGCACCCCCTGGTTCAAGGTGGCGGTGGCACCGCTGGGCACGAAGAAGGGGCCATTGGTGGTCGAGCCGTCGGCGGCCCGCAGCCCGGATGCGGCGAAGTTGGGCCCGAGGGCGAGGCTGCCGTTGCCGGCGGGCACCCCGAACCGCGTCGCCGTCTGGTCGTAGGCCAGCCCGCCCACGGCGGCGATGCGGGGCCAGTAGGTGCCCAGGCGGCTTTGCAGCTGGGCCAGGGCCGCGGCCACCTCCAGGCGCCGGGCCTGCAGCTGCGGACTTTCGGCCAGCGCGATCACCACCGCCTCCTCCAGGCTTAGCGCCTGCACCTGCTGATCGCTGAGCTGCGCCGCCGTCGGCAGGGCTAGCGGGGGCGGGGCCGGTGGCGTCTCACCGGGGGTGGCATCGCCGGCTCCCCCGTCCTCCGGCCCGGGCAACAGCTGGTCCAGCAGGCGCAATTCGGCGTCTAGGCGGCTCCAGGCGCGCTCCAGCGCAGCGGCGTGGTGAGGGTCGGCCCCGGCTGCCAGTGCCACACCGCGCCCCTGCTCCAGCGCGATCCCCAGCAACGTCACGCTCAGGGCGAGCCTGGTGGCGATCGCAGGCCCGGAAGGGAGTCTGGTCATGCCTGCAGCGCCTGCCAGCGCCGGTCCATCGTTTCGAGGCCCTCGGCTGCCTGCTCCAGCAGCATCAGGCGCCGGGCCACCTGGCGCTGGCGCACGTTCGGCACCTGCTCGAAGGCGGGGCTGTGCAGCAGCTCGCGGCAGGTGCGCAGGGCTGCCAGGGCCAGTGCCTGGCTCTGCAAGCCTGCTTGCCTGCCGCTGGCCGTCAGCGACGGCAGCGGTTCGTCCTGCGCGAAGCGGCAGGTCTGCCATCCCTCCAGCCGCTGGGCCATGGCCTCCAGCAGCCTTACTTCCGCCATTCTCAGCTCCACCAGCGCCGACGGTGACAACAGTGGAGGTGGCAGGCTGCGCAGCCCGTCGAGGGTTCCAAGCAACAGCGAAAAGGTGGCATCGCTCAGTTGCCACAGGTGATGCAGCGGCTGCCGGGCCGGGTTGAGCCCCAGCTCCGTGATCGCCGCCGGCCGCCCCTGCCGCAGGGCCACCAGCTGGGTCAGGTCCTGCCGGTGGCGCCGGCGCCGCTCGCCGGGGGAAGCGGCGGGGGCCAGCGGGCTGCCGAGTCGCTGGCCTTCCTCGCGCAAGGCGGCTGCGATCGTGCCCATCAGGCGCCGGCAGCCGTCGTTCTGCTGCTGGATCGCACGGCTGGGCCAGATCCAGCGCACGGCCAGCAACCCCACCACGATTCCCAGGCAGGTCCAGCCCAGGCGCAGCGGAATCCAGCTGGAGAGGTTGGAACTGTGCACCAGCCAGCCCATCACCACGATGAAGCCAGCCACCTTGTAGCCGCTCTGCAGACCCAGCGCACCGCCTAGCAGGCGGGTGAGCGTCAGGGCGATGCCGAGGGCCAGGGGCAAGGGCAGGCGCAGGCCGCTCTGGCACACCAACAGGATGGCCACCCCCATCAGGCTGCCCAGCAGCCGCTGGCGACCCAGTGCATAGGAGCCGCCGTAGCTGCCGGCCATCACGGCGGTGATCGCCATCGGCATGTAGTAGCCATCCGGCAACGGACTCAGCACCGCAAAGCCCGTACTCAGCCCGGTCACCAGGGCCAGGCGCCATTCCTGCCGTGGCGGAAGCTTCATCGCGCCGGCTCCAGGCGGGAGCTGGCGGTGCGGGGCAGGGTGCTCCGCTCGCAGAAGTGCAGCGACAGCAGCGCCCGCCGCAGCCGGTTGTGTTCCTCCTCCAGCGAGAGCAGCAGCAGCGAGGGCAGGGTCTGCTCCCCCGGAGCCGGCTGCAGCTGCAGCGGCCCGTCGCCGGCCGCCGGCGCCTGCAGCTGCTGCAGCGCCCGTTGCAGCTGCGACGCCAACGCGGCGCCAGCGGGCTCACCGGCCAGGTCGGCGGGGAGCTGGCCGAGCAGCCGCTCGAACTGCACCCAGTGGTGGTGGATCGTCTGCCAGATCAGCAGCCGCTGGCGCCAGCGTGCCTGCCGCAGCAGGTGCCGTGCATGGCCCGCCTGCTCCTGCTGCACCAGCTGTTCGAGAGCGAGCAGGCGGGCGGTGAACTCGGCACGGGACAGTGGTGCAGGGCGTGTCTGCCTGCCCAGAGCCCACGCCATGAGGGCAGCGAGCTGCGTCAGCAGGCTGGTGTGGACCTGCCGCTCGAGGGCCCCGATGCGCTGCAGCCTGTTCTTCGGCCAGAACAGCAGGGCCGTCAGCAGCGCCACCACGATTCCCACGGACGTGTCCACCGTGCGGTTGAACACGTAGTCCCAGTTGAGCGCGGTGTAGTGGGGGATCAGCAGGAACATCAGGCTGATCGTCACGGCGGTGGACATCCCTCCTTGCCAGCCCAGCAGCCGCAGCAGGGGCACGGTCAGCAGCAGGGACACCAGCACCGCGGGCCAGCCGCCCATGATCGTGTGCACGAGAAAGGCCACCAAGCCGCCGCTGGCGGTGCCGAGCACCCGGGCGAGGGCTGCTTTGACGGTCAGCTCGTCGTTGTCATCGATGACGAAGATCACGGCCAGCAGCGGGTACCACACGAACGCGATCCGATCGCTCCAGAGCGCGATCGCGGCGGTGATCAGGCTGGCGAGGCCAAGGCGCAGGCTCTGCTGAAGCAGGGGGGAGAGTGGAGCCATCGCAGCGCTGCGGCGCATTGCCGGCACGGTACCGGCTCCGTCCATGGCGGCTGAGGGCTGATGACAGGAGGCTGAGGATCAGTAGCTGGAAGGTGGCGGCGACCCTGGCGCCGTGGCTCAGAACAGGAAGCGGTAGCGGCCGTTGTCCGACGACTCCTTGGAGGAGCTGGCGGTGCCGGCGGTGCTGGGCCAGTCGGCTTCCCAGTAGCTGATGCCGTTGCGGTCGAACGGGCGGCCGCCGAGCCGCTCGGTGCTGAGCTGGGTGGAGGCCATGGCGGTGATCAGGCCGCCGATCTGCATCGGCCCGAGATCGGTCTTGACGTCCTCCCCGGCGGCGGAGAGCAGGGTGGGCAGACGCATGAGGTTGTCCGGCCGGATCAGCTTGCGAAACACCGCGGCCAGCACCAGCTGCTGCCGCTCGATGCGGCCGATGTCACCGTTCTCGTCGTGGCGCCAGCGCAGGAAGCCCTCCAGGTCGCGGCCCTTGAGCGTCTGCATGCCCGGCTGCAGGTCGATGTAGAGGCCCTGGCTGTTGTCGACGTAGTACATGCGCTTGGGCACATCCACCTCGACGCCACCGAGCACATCGCCCATGCGGCGGATCGCGCTCAGATTCACCTTGATGTAGTGGCCGATGGGTCGACCGAGGCGCTCGGAAAGCTCCTCCTTCGCGGCTTCGATTCCGCCGTAGGCGTAGAGAGCGTTGGCCTTGACCGGGCCGAAGCGGGCGGAATCGATGTAGGTGTCTCGCGGCACCTGGGTGATCTGGGTTTTGCCGTTCTCCACCCGCAGCGTGAAGATCACATCGGTGTTGCCACCCCCCACGTCGGAGCCGAGCACCAGCAGGTCGCGATCGGTGTCAACCCAGCTGCCGAAGGGATTGCGGAAGCCTTCCAGCTTCACAGTGGTGTTGCCCTTGATCAGATCGGCCAAGGGCACCGCCAGGGCGAGGCCGCCGCCGAGCCCGAACATCACGGCGAGCAGGATCGGCCCCAATCCGCTGGACCGGCGCTTGGGGGGCGGAGCGCTCGGGTATCCGGCTGAAGGCGCCGAAGGAACCGCTGTGGATCTCTGGCGCTTCGCTGCCGATGTCTTCATATTGAAACCTTATTTCATCCTGGCGGTGGATTTCCCTCCCAGGCCCGCCGGTATCAGTCAGTTTCTGAGCTGGTGACCTCAGCTCCCAGGATCGCGGCGTTGGCGCACCAGTTCCCGCGCCGCCGGCAGGGCCGGATCCAGCTCGATCGAACTGAACGGCGGCAGCGCCTGCTGACGCAGCCAGGCACCCCAGCGAAACTCGTGGAAGGGCAGGGTCGGTTGGGCACGGATCAGCCCCTCCTGCTTCAGCTTCCAGACCAGGCTGCGGTAGGGGTCGTCGTCGAGCGCCTCCAGCCGCCTCGGCAGACGCTCCGCCGGGTGGGGGCCGCGCCCCTCGCCATCGTGCAGATAGAGCCAGCCGCGGCGATTGAGCTCCTCGAGGCAGTGGGCCCTGCTGGCGCCCTCCAGCCGCAGCACCACCGCACAGAACACGCTCACGTCCGGGTCGACGTCGAGCAGCGCCCGCAGCCGGTGATGGCGATCAATCATCCAGTGCTCACCGGCGCTGCTGACGGCGACCGGCACCGGGCGGCTGCGCAGGTAACGGCGGCGGCTGGCAGCGGATTCAAGGCGGAAATCACAGGCCCGGGCCCGCACCTCCGCCAGACCGAGGCAGAGCTGGGTGGGCTGGAGGCGCTCGACGGGCAACTCCAGCAACTCCGTCTGGGACGTCGACGGCAGTTCGTGGGGACCGGAGCTCGGCGCCATCGTGAGGGGGCAGCAGGGGGCCCTGAAGGAGTTGTCCATGCTGCAACATTCCCGCCCACCCCGTCGTGCCGTATCAAGGGGACAGCGGATGCCTGCCGGTGTTCAGGCCAGCAGCGGTTCTTCGCGGCGCAGTCCGGCCTGCACGCGCCAGAGGTTGGCGTAGGCGCCGTTGCGGACGATCAGCTCTTCGTGGCGCCCGGCTTCCACGATGCGTCCCTGGTCCATCACCACGATCCGATCGGCGTGGCGCACGGTGCTGAGCCGGTGGGCGATCACCAGCGTGGTGCGAGAGGCGGTGATGTGGTCAAGGGAACGCTGGATGGCGGCCTCGGTTTCGTTGTCCACCGCGGCGGTGGCCTCATCAAGGATCAGCACGGGCGGATTCTTGAGAATGGCCCTGGCCAGGGCGATCCGCTGCCGCTGACCGCCTGAGAGCCGCTGGCCCCGCTCGCCCACGACGGTGTCGTAGCCCTGTGGCAGGGCCTCGATGAAGCCGGCGGCTTCGGCGAGGGCAGCGGCTCGGGCGATGGCGGTGCGGCTGGCTCTGAAGCTGCCATAGGCGATGTTCTCGGCCACGGTGCCGTGGAACAGGAACACCTCCTGGCTCACCAGGCCGATGGCACGCCGCAGATCCTCGAGCCGCAGCTCCCGAATTGGCTGGCCATCCAGCAGGATCTCGCCCGCCTGCACCTCATAGAGCCGCAGCAGCAGCTTCACGATCGTGCTCTTGCCCGAGCCCGTGGCGCCCACGATGCCCACGGTGCTGCCGGCCGGCACGGTGAGCTCGAATCCATTCAGCAAGGGGTCGCGGCCGCCGTAGGCGAAGTCCACCGCGCGGAACTCGAGCCTGCCCTGCACCTGCTCAAGGGGCAGCGGCCGGGAGCCGCCGGGAATGCTCACCGGAGTTTCGAGCAGATCGAGCACCCGGGTGGTGGAGGCCATGGCCCGCTGGTAGTCGTCGAGGGTGCGGCCCAGGGTCGTGAGCGGCCAGAGCAGACGCTGGGTGATGAACACCAGAAAGCTGTAGCTGCCTACAGCGATCGCTCCCTGCCACGCCTGCAGGCCGCCGATCACCAGGATCGCCAGGAAGGCGAACAGGATCGCGAAGCGGATCAGCGGAATGAAGGCGGCCGAGATGCGGATCGCTCGGCGGTTGCTGGCGCGGTAGGCCTCGCTTTCGCCGCGGAGGCGCTCCAGCTCCCAGGCTTCAGCGGCGAAGCTCTTGATCGTGAGCATGCCGCCGAGGTTGTTGGCCAGGCTGCTGTTCAGATCGCCAGCCCTTTCACGCACCTCGCGGTAGCGCGGAGCCAGCCGCTTCTGGAAGCTGAGCGAGCCCCAGAGGATCACCGGGATCGGCAGAAATGCCACCCCCGCCACGCTGGGGGAGAGCACGGCCATGGCCCCGCCCACCGCCACCACGGTGGTCACCAGTTGCAGCAGCTCGTTGGCGCCATGGTCGAGGAAGCGCTCGAGCTGGTTGATGTCGTCGTTGAGGATCGCCATCAGCCGGCCGCTGCTGCTCGACTCGAAGAAGGCCATCTCCAGCTGCTGCAGATGGCCGTAGGCC
The DNA here is from genome assembly GCF_977927515.1 of Cyanobium sp. ULC065. Next base: position 1,377,085 of record NZ_OZ376393.1, read on the forward strand.
TCAAGCCGCAGCTCGTGCTGCACGGTCTGGGCGAGGTTGCGCCACAGCACGCCATAGAGGTATTCGAAGCCGGATTCGGCGCTCCAGGTCACGAACGAGAGCAGGGCCAGCAGCCCCAGCTGGCTCGGCACGCTGCGGAACCCGAGCGCGGCGAGGCTGGAAGTCTGCTGGCGGACCACCACATCCACCGCCAGGCCGATCAGCACCGGCGGCGCCAGATCGAAGATTTTGTTGAGCACCGAACAGAACGCCGCCTGCCACACCCGCCGGCGGTGCGGCCGCAGGGCTCGCAGCAGCCGCTTCAGCGCGGGGGCAGAGTGTTGGGGCTCGTGCTGGGGCGAAGAAAGTGGCGGCATGGCCTGGGCAGGCGTGGCAAAGCGTGAAGCAGAACGGAAGGAAAAGGGAAGAAGGGAGGAAATGGGCGAAGGTCGTCTGATTGTCACGGAACCAACACCCGGCGATCCCGAACCAATGTCTGCCCCTGTCCCCTGGAGTCTGGCCTGGTGCGAGAACGGCGAACTCGCCCCTCAGGACCGTTTCGACCTGCTGCAATCCCTGGTGCTCACCGAGTCCACCGAGGTGCAGACGACCTTGATCGCCACGATCGAAAACCTGCCCCTGGAGCAGGTGAGCCTGCTGTGCACCGATGGTGTGACCAGCCTCTGGAGCTGAACGCTCAGAGCCGGTACTTGGTCGTGGCGAGCTGCCGGCAGATGTCGGTGGCGCCCTGGATGCTGGAGCCCTTGTTCACCTGCTCCACGAAGCAGTTGCAGGTATAGGCCCCCATGCCATCCGGGGGCACTTTGCGGGCCGCTTGGAAGGCGGCCTGGAACCCCGCCAGGCAGAACCTGGTGACGCTGTCGTTGCGGGCGGAAGCCGATGCGCTGAGCGTATCGGCCTGCACCGGTTGGGCAAAGAGCGTGAGGGCACCCAGCGAGGTGAAGGTGAAGACCAGGCGCATGGAGGGCCTCAAGGCAATGGCGGGGAGGGGCTGAAGGGCTCAGCCCTGGTGACGGGAAATCTGCAGCTCCTTGTTCATCACCCGCAGGCGGGCGAGAGCAGCGAACACATCTTCAGGCATTCCCTTGGGCAGATCGATCACGCTGTGCGTGTCGAAGATCTGGATCCTGCCGATGCTGCGGCCGTTAAGGCCAGCCTCATTGGCGATCGCTCCCACGATGTTGCCCGGCTTGACGCGGTCACGCCAGCCCACTTCGATGCGGAACCGGTCCATCTGGTCGTCGGGGGGCGCGCTGCCTTCCTCGCGGAACCCGCCGCCGTTGCGGCCCTGGCCAAGGGGCCGCCGTTGCTCGCCGCGCTCGCCACGGCGGCCATCGCCGTCCCGTTGACGGTCACGGTCGCGTCCTCCGCTCTGCTGCCAGTTTTCTTCACCCTGGGCGAGCAGCGGGCGATCGCCCACGGCGAGCTGGAGGGCGGCCAGGGCCAGTTGCTCCGGGGTGACCTCGATCTCGCGGCCTACCCTCTGGATAATCTCGCTGAGCAGGGCCAGTTCCTGGGGCTCACTTGTGGGCTCCTGCACAGCGGCGGTGAGGCGCTGACGCAGGCGATCCAGCCGGCTCTGGTTGATGTCGGCGTTGCTGGGCACCTCCATCGGCTCGATCGGCTTGCCGACGGCACGCTCGAGACCTGAGAGGAAGCGGCGCTCCCGCGGGGTGAGGAACAGGATCGCGTCGCCCTTGCGGCCGGCCCGGCCGGTGCGGCCGATGCGGTGCACGTAGGCCTCGCTGTCAAAGGGGATGTCGAAGTTGATCACCAGGGTGATGCGGTCGACGTCGAGGCCGCGCGCCGCCACATCCGTGGCCACAAGCACGTTCACCTTGCCGCTGCGCAGCCGCTCCACGGTGCGTTCCCGCTGGGCCTGCGGCACATCGCCGTTGAGCACAGCGACATCGTGGCCCTGCTGTTCGAGCGCTTCGGACACCGCCAGGGTGATGGCCTTGGTGCGGGCAAAGATGATCACACCCTCGCTGCTTTCGGCCTCGAGCACCCGGGTGAGAGCTTCCAGTTTCTGGGATCCGTTCACCACCAGATGGCGCTGGCGGATGGAACTGGATTCAGCGCCTTTCTGCCGGATCGTCACTTCCGCCGGGCTGCGGAGATAGTTCTTCGAAAGCCGCCGGATTTCGGACGGCATGGTGGCGGAGAACAGGATCACCTGCCGCTCGCTCGGCAACTGCCCCAGTACCCACTCCACGTCGTCGATGAAGCCCATGCGCAGCATTTCATCGGCTTCGTCGAGCACGAGGCTGCGCAGGCCGGAAAGATCAAGGGTGCCCTGGCGCATGTGATCCATCACCCGGCCAGGGGTGCCCACCACCACCTGCACGCCACGGCGCAGACGCACGATCTGATCGCGGAAATCGGCTCCGCCATAGATGGGAAGCACCCGCACCTGCGGGAGCTTGTTGGCATAGCTGTTGAAGGATTCCGCCACCTGCAGTGCCAGCTCGCGGGTGGGCGTGAGCACCAGCACTTGCGGGGTGCGTTGGGCCGGATCGAGGCGAGCCAGCAGGGGCAGGGCGAAGGCGGCTGTCTTGCCGGTGCCGGTCTGCGCCTGGCCGACCAGATCGCGGCCCAGCAGCAGCTCAGGAATGGCGGCTTTCTGGATCGGGGAAGGCTCGGTGTAGCCGCAGCCTTCGACGGCCTCCAGCAGCTCGGCGGAGAAACCAAAGCTGGCGAAGCCGTTCTTCGCTTCGGCAGGTGCTGCGGTGGTGGTGAGCGGACCGATCAGGGTGCTGGCTTCGGTTGTGGCGTCCGTCACGGCGGGGCTGGTGGCTTCCAGGGCGGTGAGATCGACGCTCGTCAGCGGCAGGGCTGGCGTGGCGGCGGAATCCGCGGCGATCGGGTCGGCGGAGAGGGAAAGGGTGGTGATGGGATGGCTCGTCGAGGTGGAATTGGAGGCGGAGAGGGACGCGTCGGTGTCAACAGAGCACGCGAAGCTCTCGCAAGCAGAAGGCTGGGTCACGAATCTGGGTGGGTGGCTGGGGCCTGAGGAGTTCCTTCAACACAGGCCGGCAGCAACCCGAAGCTCATGGCCTTGATGGCCTGTAGCACGCCTGCCTTGCCCTTCATCAAAGGGTGAGTGCACAATGTAACACCTGAACGGCCGGAATCCCCGTCATGTGCTGCTGACGGCCCGGCCGTAATCGTCCTGCCAACGCTCGATATCACTTTCTTCGAGACGGTCGCCCCGCTGCACCTCAATCAGGACCAGATCGCTGGAGCCGGCGGTGAGCCGATGCATCGCGCCCACAGGGATGAACAAGGTGACACCCGGCCGGGCCGGGATGGATTCCCCCTCCAGTTCAAGCCGACCGTTGCCGGCCACCACCACCCAGTGCTCACAGCGGTGGCGATGACGTTGGAGGCTGATGCGCTGGTGGGCCAGCACCAGCAGCCGTTTCACCCGGTAGGACTCACCATCGGCAAGGGTCTCGAACCATCCCCAGGGGCGTTGGCATCGCCCTGATCCGGCGTCAACCTGGGCCTCGGGGCCGGGCGGTAACTCGCGGCCGGCTTCAGGCAAAGGCGGAGGGTTGCCAGGCCTGAGCGCGCTCCAGGCTGATTTCGGCGATCTTGTCGTGGGCGTGCAGCCGGCGCTGAATCTGATTCGTGCAGTTCTGCCAGCCCGGGGGTGTGGTGGTGGCGTCGAAGCAGGCTTCAGAGCGGTCGTCGAGCATGCGCCCGAGCGTGGCCTCGGCTCCGGCCTTCGGATCCGGCAGCAGGAGGTAGTAGCGAACCATCGACGCTGCAGCGGAATGCAGGTTCAGTCTGTCGCATGACGTGGTCAGTGAAGGGCGCCGCGGGCCTGACACAGCGCGCGCGGCTCTTGCCGCTCGTTGCTGGTTCGATGCTGCGCAGCATCCGACTGGGAATGCCCGAGCTTGAGCGATTCGAGACCGTGGACGGACCCACCAATTGATCTGTAGCAACGGCGTCATCTGGTGGCAAGGCTGAGGGGTTGGATGCTGGGCGGATCTTTTCTGCCCCTCATGCCCAGTTCGCAGCGTCTCGCGGCCATCCAGTGCATCCAGGAACGGCCATCCCCGGAGTTTCCTCCCATTGCGCCCCTCTCAGAGTTGTGGGCGTCTGACGTTTTCGATCTGGCCAAGATGAAGTCGTCCTTGCCGAAGGACATCTTCAAATCGGTTCAGAAAACCATCAAGGAAGGCGGCAAACTTGATGTTTCCGTGGCCAATGTTGTAGCCCAGGCGATGAAAGACTGGGCGGTGGGCCGTGGCGCCCTCTACTACGCCCACGTGTTCTATCCGCTCACCAACTCCACGGCGGAGAAGCACGACGGCTTCATCTCCACCCAGAGCGATGGTTCGGCCATCTGTGAATTCACCGGCAAGGTGCTGGTGCAGGGTGAGCCTGACGGTTCCTCCTTCCCCAACGGCGGCATCCGCTCCACCTTCGAAGCCCGCGGTTACACGGCCTGGGACATCACCAGCCCGGCCTTCCTGATGGAGACGCCCAACGGCATCACCCTCTGCATCCCCACGGTGTTCGTGTCGTGGACGGGTGAAGCCCTCGACAAGAAGACACCGCTGCTGCGCTCCAACGCCGCGATGAACAAGCAGGCCCAGCGGCTGCTCAAGTTGCTCGGCAACACCGAGATCGCCCCGGTCAATTCCAGCTGCGGTGCTGAACAGGAATACTTCCTGGTCGACAGCGCCTTCGTGACCCTCCGCCCCGACCTGCTGCTGGCGGGCCGCACCCTGTTCGGCCATCCTTCCGCCAAGGGCCAGCAATTCGACGACCACTACTTCGGTGCGATCCCCCAGCGGGTGCAGGTGTTCATGCAGGACGTGGAACGCCAGATGTACAAGCTGGGCATTCCCGCCAAAACCCGCCACAACGAAGTGGCACCGGGCCAGTTCGAGATTGCTCCGTTCTTTGAGGCGGCCAACGTGGCCACCGACCACCAGCAGCTCACCATGACGCTGCTGAAGAACACGGCGCGCCGCCACGGCATGAACTGCCTGCTGCACGAGAAGCCCTTCGCTGGCATCAACGGCTCCGGCAAGCACGTGAACTGGTCGGTGGGCAACGGCACCCAGGGCAACCTGCTGGATCCCGGCAGCAGCCCCGAGGAGAACATGCAGTTCCTGCTGTTCTGCGGTGCTGTGATTCGTGGCGTGCATCTCTACGGCCCGCTGCTGCGTGCTGTGGTGGCCACGGCCGGCAATGATCACCGCCTCGGTGCCAACGAAGCGCCGCCGGCGATCATCTCGATGTACCTCGGCAGCCAGCTGGAAGAGGTCTTCACGATGATCAAGAACGGCAACCTTGGCAGTACCGACCACGGTGGATTGATGCAGCTCGGTGTCGACACCCTGCCCGAGTTCCCCAAGGATCCGGGTGATCGCAACCGCACCTCCCCGTTCGCCTTCACCGGCAACCGCTTCGAGTTCCGCGCCGTGGGTTCGAATCAATCCGTGGCCGGCCCGCTGGTGGCCATGAACACGATTCTGGCCGACTCGCTCAAGTACGTGGCCGACGAACTGGAGGCCAAGATGGGTGCCGGTGCGTCGCTGGAGTCGGCAGCCGCTGCAGTGCTGCAGGCGATCATGCAGCAGCACGGCAATGTGGTGTTCGGCGGTGACGGCTACTCCAGTGAGTGGCATGAAAAGGCCGTGACCGAACGGGGCCTGGAGAACCTCCCCACCACCGCCGATGCGCTGCTCGTGCTGGAGCGGGACGACATCAAGGCCCTGTTCGAGCGCACCGGTGTGCTCACCCCGGTGGAGCTGCACAGCCGCTTCGAGGTGTATGCCGAGCAGTACGTGCTGGCGGTGGAAGTGGAGGCCAAGTTGGTGCTGCAGATGGCCCGCACCCAGGTGTACCCCGCCGTGATGACCTATCTCGGTCAGCTGGCCAACTCCCTCCACTACCAGGAAACCCTGGGTCTGCCGCCCGATCGGGCCATGGCCGGCCGGATCGCCACGCTCAACCAGGAGCTGCTGGCCAACTGCGTGGCCCTGGAGTCCGCTCTGGCCAGCCCGCCCCACGGCGAGGCTGCCCACATGCGCCACTGCGCCGACACCCTGCTGCCGCTGATGTACAAGATCCGCGAAGCCGTCGACGGGCTCGAAACCCTGGTGGACGACAACGCCTGGCCGCTGCCCACCTACCAGGAGATGCTGTTCATCAAGTAGTCAGAACGCTGGGGGGCGGGTGCCGTCCTGCCCCCTTTTCTGTTCTGTGCGCAGCTCTGAAACCTTGCTCAGAGGCTTGATCTGAATGCTCCACCTCCGGGGTCCTGGCCGCTTCACCGCGTGCCGAGGCCCCGTTTTTTGCCGAGCCCTGTTGCGCTGAATGGTTAGCGCTCCTGTGCCGGGTCAAACCGTAACCAGCCGGTGAGCAGTGCGCCGATCACCGAACTGACCGCCAGGCCAGTCAACACCGCACCCGTTCCCCAGCGGTGCAGCAACCCCGGCAGTGTGAGGGCGGCGAGCACCGCGCCGGCTTTGCCGGCAGCGGCCGCAAGGCCCGCCCCCTGGCCGCGCTGGGCGATCGGGAACACCTCTCCTGCAAGGAGATAGGTGGTGGCATTGGGGCCGGCGTTGGTCATGAACAGAAACAGGCCCACCCCGGCGATCACCAGGCCGGGCGCCTGAACAGCCCCGCTGCAGCCCCACGCCGCCAGCGCCAGCCCAGCGGCGCAGCCCCCGAAGCCGGCCACCTGCAGCCCGATCCGGCCCAGGCGGTCGACCAGCACGATTGCCAGGCCGATTCCTGCCACGAACAGCCCATCGGCCGCTGTGGCCCAGCCCAGGCTGTGCTGTTGCACGCCGCCCTGCACCAGCAGTTGCGGCAGGAAGATTCCCACCCCGTAGGTGCTGAGGTCCTGCACAAACCACGGCAGCCCGGCCAGCAGCAGTGGGCGCAGTGAAGGAGGCGCCAGCGGGCTGGGTGCGCGAGGTGGCAACGGGTTGGGCAGAGGATGCGCCGTCTCGGTCTGGCCAGTGGCTGACGCCGACCCCCCTTCTCCAGCGGCCTGCGGCTGGGCAACACCCGGCGGCCGCCAGCCAGGGCTTTCCGGCACCCCCAGCCGCGCCCAGGTGAGCAGAAGCACCGGCAGCACCGGCAGGAGATAGAGGCTGCGCCAGCCCAGTGGCCCCAGGCTGCCATGAGCAGCCAGCAGCCAGCCCAGCAGGCTGCCGCTCAGTGCCCCCACGGCCTGGCAGCCGAAGGCGCCCAGCACCAGCGGGCCACGCCAGGCCGCCGGCAACTGTTCGGAGATCACCAGATGGCCGGTGGGGTAGTCGGCGCCGAGCGCCAGGCCGATCAGCAGCAGTGCCGCCACCAGGCAGGTGACGTTCGGACTGGCGGCGGCCCCCAGCAGCCCCGCCAGCAGAAGCACCAGCTCGGCTAAGAACACCGGCCGGCGGCCCCAGCGGTCGGCCAGCGTGCCCAGCAGCGGCGCGCCCACGAGGATGCCGATCAGCGGCGCGGCCGCCAGCAGACCCACCGCTGCCCTGGCCGGCGCCAGCTCCGCCTGCACCAGCGGCAGGGCGATGCCCCCCATGAACACCACCAGCCCCTCCAGGTATTTGCCTGCGGCGGTGAGGCCCCAGATCCGCCAGTCCGACGCTGTGAGGGTGGGCCTGCCCGCAGGGATCACGAGCCCGGCGCCGGCGCCCAGGGCGGCAGCGGTGGGGTGACCAGCCAGGCCTCCTGGCGCGCACGGGTGAGAGCGGTATAGAGCAGCCGCCCCTCCCAGCGCTCACTCCTGGGCAGCAGCACCACCACCTCCTGGTACTGGCTGCCCTGCGATTTGTGGATCGTGAGGGCCAGCGCCGGTTCCGCCCCTGGCAGGCGGGCGGGATGGAGCAACCGGGGCCCGGCTGTGTCGTCACTGAACAGCAGCAGCGTCTCGCGCCCCGGCCGCACCACCACGCCCACATCGCCATTGGCCAGGTTCTGTTCCGCCAGGTTGCGGCTGCACAGCACCGGCGTGCCCAGCGGCCAGGCTGCCGCGCCCCGCTCGGCGGCCTCCCCCAACAGGCGGCGGTGCAGGGCCTCCACCCCCCAGCTGCCACTGCGCACGGGCGTGAGCAGCACGCAGGCTTCCAGTTCGTTCAGCAGCGCCTGGGCCGCGGAAAGCTGGCTGGGATCAAAGGCCATCGCCAGTTCCCGCAGCCGTTCCTGATGGGCGCGCAGCCGCTCCAGCGGTGCTTCAGGCAGCCGCGGCGGCTCGCAGCGCAGCCAATGCAGGTTGTCGCGCGGTTGGAGTGCGGCAAGGCTTCGCTCCAGCCGGGCGCCGCCGCCGTTGCGCACCTGGGCGGCCACGGCGGCGATCGCCCCTTCGTTGCGGTAAGGGGTGGCCAGTTGCACCATCGCTTCCCCCAGCGAGGCGCGGCGGTGGTCGTCTTCGATGGCGATCAGCACGGCGCCGGGGCTCACCGGCGGCAACTGGGCCGGATCGCCCACCAGCAGCAGCTGGGCCTGCTGCGGCAGGGCGTCGAGAACGGCTGCCATCAAAGCCAGATCCAGCATCGACACCTCATCGATCACCAGCAGATCGAGGGCGAGCGGGTGGCGGCGGTCGCGGGCGAAACCATCGCCGCGGCTTTCCAGCAGGCGGTGCAGGGTGGTGCAGGGCAGGGCCATGCAGCGTTCGGCCAGGTCGTCGGGCAGGCGGTCCCCGCGTTCCCGGATCGCCTGCCGCAGGCGCGTGGCGGCCTTGCCGGTGGGCGCTGCCAGGTGCACCCGCAGGTCGGGGCGGGCCTCCAGCGCCGCGGCCAGCATCTGCACCACCGTGGTGGTCTTGCCGGTGCCCGGACCGCCGCCGAGCAGCACCAGCCGCTGAGACAGCAGGGCATCCACCGCCCGCACCTGTTGAGAATCGAGGGCGCCGCGGCGGCAGGCCGTATCGCACAGGCGCTGGCGATGCTCCGGCGGCAGCGCTGGCTCCAGCGGGCTCAGGGCCCGCTGCCGCAACTGGGCCAGCACGTCGTCGAGCTGGTCGCGCCAACGCCGCCAGGCCAGGCCACCCGCTGCCGTGTGCACCAGCGGGGCCGGGCCGGCCGGCGAGGCTTCCCGGCCAGCGTCCAGCAGAGGGGAGCGCTCCAGCGCTGCCCGGTGGCCCTCCGGCCAGAGGCCGGCGGCCACGCTTTCCGCCCCGATCCCTTCCGGCGCCGTTCCCGCCAGCGGCAGCTCCAGCTCGCCGCGTTGCACCGCCAGCGCCAGCGCCAGGATCAGCTCCTCCACCAGCGGATCGCGCTTCACCCCGTAGAGGCGCGGCAGGGCTTCGGCCAGGGCCATCCCCAGCGTCCAGCCAGACGCTGCCACCGCGCCTGTGGCTGCTGTGGTGAGAGCCCCGAACGGCGCGGGTGCCTGTGCTTCTTGCGAGGCATCCGTCATGGCTGCCCCTCCCGCAGGGCGGCATCGAGGGCCAGCAGCCGATCGGGATCGACCGCTTCCACGAACATTCCCGGTACGGCCGCTCCGGGCCCGGCCGCCTGAGCCCGCTCCCCCGGCACGCCGCGCAGAAACACGTAGACGTAGCCGCCCAGATCGCGCTCGGGGCTGTAGCCCGGCAGGCGCCAGCGCAGGTAGCGATGCAGCGCCACCAGATAGAGGTGAGCCTGCAGTGGGTAGTGATTTGCCGCCATCAGCGCCGCCATCGCCGGCGGGCCGTAATGCAGGGGTCCGCAGGCCAGCGGTTGGCCGTTCTCGCCGCGCTCACCCAGCCAGTTGCTCTTCCAGTCGGCCACCCACCAGCGCAGCTCGCCAGCGGCGGCGGGAGCGGTGAACACCAGATCGATCGAGCCGGTGAGAAAGCCGCGGCTGGCCACCGGCAGCTGCTCCAGCTGGCTGGCGTAGGTGGCGCCGAAGGCCCCGCTGGGATGGTCGCGGAACGGGGCTGCCAGCCCGGCGGCGCGCACCAGCGGCGAGTCCTGCTGGGACGCCCTCGGCTCAGAGGCCAGGGGCAGGTCGAAGTTCATTTCGTTCAGCCGCCGCGTCAGAGGCAGCTCGGCGAGGCGGAAGCTGCCCAGCGGGCCGCCCATCGGGGTGAGGCGCAGCTGCTCGAGGCCGGCCAGCACGGCATCCCGCTGCTCCAGGTCGATGCCGGCCCGCCCCAGCTCCAGCTCCACCAGGGCGGCGGTGGCGGGATCGGCAACGGCACGGCGTTGATGGTCGACCTGCTCGAGGATGCGGTGCAGGCAATCGCCGGCAGAGGCGCCCCGTGGGAAATCCTGCAGGGGGCCGTGGGCGTCTGGGTCGGAGCTGGCTGGGTCTGAGTTGGCTGAGCCAGAAGTGACTGGACCAGAAGTGGCTGCGTTGGAGCCGGCTTGACCAGAGGTGCCCGGCTGGGAGGTGGCTGGCCCCGAGGTGGCGCTGGCTGCCGCTTCGATCATCGCCTCGATCGGCGGGGCGGCGGTGTTGGCATCGGTTTCACGACCGTCTTCGAGCGCCGCCGGAGCCAGGGCAGCGCCGCTGCTGTGGTGCGTCCAGCTGGAGTAACTGCTGCGGCCCCAGTTCCCATCGAGCAGCCGCTGCGGCACCGGGCCTGTGTGCAGCGTGCCGTGGCGGGGCGGGGACTGCCAGCGCCCCAGGACGTCAGCTTGCGCCGGCAGTTGAATCCAGCTCAGACCACTCAGCGCGTCACCTGGGCCCAACACCTGGGTGCTGGAGTCGTCGGCGCCGGGCTCGCTCAGGGGCTGGCCGGGGAACAGCCAGGGCCGCAGCGGATTGGCCTCCTGGTCTTGTGAGGGCCCGTAGACGAGCACGAGCAGCTGCATGGCGCGGGTCAGCGCCACGTAGGCCAGCCGCTCCGCTTCCTGCGCCTCCGCCTCATGCTTCTGCTGCCGTGCTTCGCGGCCCACGCCCCAGCGCTGGTTCACGGAGATGTCGAGGCTGGGGCCCGCGGCACCGGGAGGTGTCCAGCGCACGCCAGGGTTGGCGGCGGATGTGGCTGCGGGGGGCGCCTGCCAGAGATAGGGACAGATCACCACCGGAAACTCCAGCCCTTTGCTGCGGTGCACCGTCACCACCCGCACCGCTGATTCCACCGCATCGCTGTGGGGCTGGTGCCGTTCCGGCGGGTCGTTGGGCGGATGGCGGCGGCGGCGACGTAACCAGTCGGCGGCGGCCACCGCCCCGAGCTGTTCGTTGTGCATCTGCTCCTGCACCAGCTCAGCGCATTGCTGCAGATCGGCGAGCAGCCTGCCGCTCTGCGACAGGCGCCCCAGCCCCTCCCCTCCAGCAGTTCGGCCAGCACCCCCAGCAGGCCCCCCTCCAGCAGTTCGGCCAGCCGCGCCAGACGATCGGCCAGGGCATCCCAGTCGGCCGGGCTGGCGGCGGTGAGGCGCCGGGGACTCCAGCTCAGCAGGGGGGAGGCGGCCAGCAGCCGCTGCCGCGGACCGCTGCCGGGTTCCGCCAGGGCATCGAGGAGGCGTTGCAAGGCACTGGCCCCTTCGCTTTCGAACACATCGCCCTTGCTCACCAGCCTGCTGGCGATGCCCCGTTCCTCCAGGGCGCGGCGCAGGGCGTCGGCCTGGGAGTGGCGACTCACCAGCAGACAGATGTCGCCCGGTTCAAGCGCCCGCTGCTCAGCGTGCGCGTGCACCTCGATGCCGCGCTGCAGCAGGTCCAGCGTCAGCGCACCGATCTGCCGCGGCAGGGTCTGCTCCAGCGCGGTTTTGCTGGGCAGCTTCGCCCCGGCGGCGGAGGATCCAGGCTCCGGCCCCAGCCACAACAGTTGCAGCGGCGCCTGGCCTGGGGGCAGCTGCAGGTGCAGCGCTTGCCGCTGCGGCTGGGCCACCACGGCGGGCACGGGCAGGTTGGTGCGCACCAGCCCGGGGGCCATCAAGTGGTTGAGCGCGGCCACCAGGGGCTCTGAGGCGCGGAAGTTGTGGCGCATGCTGCGGATGGAGGGTTCGCCTGCCGCCGCCGGGGTGCGGGCCGCCAGTTGCCGCGCCGCCAGGTAGGTGTCGAGATCGCCGCCACGGAAGCGGTAGATCGCCTGTTTGGGGTCACCCACGATCACCAGCAGATGCTGGCCGGCGCCAGCGGCGGGGGCAAAGGCCTGCCGCAGCGTGCGCCACTGGATCGGGTCGGTGTCCTGGAATTCATCGATCAGGGCCGCCCGGTAGCGGCGGCGCAGCGCCTCGATCAGCGCGGGACGCTCTGTGCCCGTCGGGCCGGGATCGAGGCCTTGCAACAGCTCCCCATAGCTGATCCGCCCAGCCCGCTGCCGCCGGCTGCGCAGTTCCCCCACGCCCCAGTGGCAGAAGTGGGCCAGCACCGCTTCAGCGGGGCCGTCCACCAGCGCGGCCACCGCCTCCAGCAGCGGCCGCTCCGGCAACGACACCGGCGGGGTTTCGAACGTCTCGGCGACCTTCGTGAAGACGGCGGGATGGAAGTAGTCGGGTAGCCAGCTGCGTTTGTCGATGCGCAGCTCGGCGTAGGAGCCGGGATCGGGCTGGGCGGCGAGCCAGGCGTTGAGCTCCTCGACCCGCTTGGTCCTTGGACGGCCCGCGTAGATCCCGGTCTTGCTGGCCCCCGCCGCCTTCCATTGCCTGGCACTGGTACAGAACGTCTGCTCCAGCGCTTCCCCCCGCGCCGCCCATAACGGCTTGAACCGCTCCCACACCTGGCCCCAGAAGGCGGTGAGCTGCTCCTGCAGCGGCGCCTCGGCCCGCCAGCCGTCCGGCAGGGGCGGGGGCGCCAGCGCCGCATCGCCTTCCAGCAGCTGGAGCAGGCCGTTGAGGGTGGCCGGGGTCACCTTGGCCCGTTTCAGCCCTTGCAGCAGGTGAAGCGGCAGGGGCAGCACCTGGCTGTGCCAGTAGTCGTGGACGATCTGCTCGGCGAGCTCGGCCCCCTCTGTTTCCACCTCCAGCTGCGGGCCCAGGCCTGCCTCCAGCGCCTGGCGCCGCAGGTTGCGGTGGCAGAAGCCATGGATCGTGGTGATGTCGGCGGCATCCAGCTCTTCAAGGGCCAGCAGCAGCCGGGCGCGCAGCTGGGGCAGGTTGGTGCCGCTAGGCAGCTGCTCCAGCCAGCCGGCCAGCACCGCGTCCATGGCGGGCCGGGCGGCGGCAGGTGGCTGCAGCGTGTTCGGTGCCTCGAGAGCCTGCAGCGCCTCCAACGCCTCGAGGGCCTGCTGAAACCGCCGGCCGATCCGGTCGCGCAGTTCGGCTGCCGCCGCTTCGGTGAAGGTCACCACCAGCAGTTCCCGCAAGGCCAGGGGGCGCTCCATCAGATGGGGCTCTGTCACCAGGCGCAGCACCAGATGGGCCAGGGCGAAGGTTTTGCCGGTGCCTGCACTGGCTTCGAGCAGCCGCAGGCCAGCGCTGAGCGGCAGGGCGTTGGCATCGAACTCCAGCAGCGGCCTATCGGCCGCATTGGCGCAGGGGTCTGGCTGGCTGCTGGCGTGGCTCATGGCTGGCTCACGGCTGCACCTGCGCTTCCAGCAGCGGCGTCCACAGCGCCAGCGCCAGGCCGCAGAGATCGCCGAAGCGTCCGGCCAGCAGGTCGGCGGCGGGCGTGCCACCACCGAAGGCCAGCGCCAGCGGTGCCTCCTCCCGTTCCGCCATGGCGAACAGCCCCCCTTCCCAGGCGCTGCTGGCGGCGCTGGCACCACTGCCGGGTTTATTTTGTTCCGCCAGCGCATAGGCGTAGCCCATGGCCGGCGGCACCGGCCAACAGCGCAGGCGGTGCTCCTGGCGCCAGCGGATCAGGCCGTTGAGCTGCTGCGCCGCTTCCTCCTGCGTGGGAGCCGCCCAGACGCCCACCACCTTGAAGGCCTCCTTGTCGCGGGCGATCAGGCGGGCTTCCCTGGGGGCGGCACCGGCCGCGGCGGCCAGCAGCAGCTCCAGCCACAGGCCGAGGCGGTCGCAGGGGCGGGGATTCCCAAGCCGCACCTGCACCAGCGTGCTGCCGTGTGCCACCAGCTCGGCGGCCAGGGCCCGCGTGGCCGCGCCCTCCTCGCCTTGCTGCCAACGCAGCGCCAGGGGTTGTGGCTCGCCCAGGCCCGCCAGCAACTGCTGCAGCGTGTCCCAGCGGCCCGTCAGGGTCTGCACTTCCAGGGCTCCGGCACTGAGCGGCGGCAGCACACCACGCCCCTGCGCCAGGTGGCGCCAGTCGGGGGCGGGCAGGGGGGTGTTCTGCGCGGCCAACTGCCCTGCTGCCGGTGCCGCTGGCCGTGCGGTGGCCTGCCGCTCGTGCTCCTGACGCAGCAGCCAGGCCCGCTGCCGTTCGTCGAGTTCGAGCGCTTCGAGGTCATCGAGCGGCTCCACCCACTCCCTGGGCCGCAGCCCCAGCTCCTTCAGCCACTGGGCCTGGGGCGCCAGCAGCCAGTCGCGCAGGTCGCTCCAGGGATCCAGCTCGGCCTCGCTCACGCCAGCTACGCGGCCGGCCCGCGCCTCCAGACCAGCGCCGAAGGGTTGTTCGGCCGGCTCCTGCAGAGCCAACGGCCAGGCCGGTGCCAGCGCTACGGCGCCATCGAGCTGCTGGCGTGCCAGCAGCTGTCGCCGGTCGCAGCTGGCCGGTGGCCGCTCGCCCGTGGCCAGGAAGTTGACCCGCTCCAGCGGGTTGGCGGCATGGCTGACCACCAGCTGCTGCGCCACCGGCTCCCCCAGCTCCGCCTTCAGCAGCTCCAGCCACTGGCGCACGGCGGTGGCCGGTGGCATCTCTTCCCCTTTGCGCTCCTCGCGGCTGGTCCAGGCGATCAGCAGGTGGTCGCGGGCAGACAGCAACGCCTCCATCAACACGTAGCGGTCCTGGTCGGCGGGACTGGGGTCACCAAGCCGCCGTTCCCGTTCCATCAGGTCGAAGCCGGGTCGCTGCCGTTGCCGTGGAAACACATCGGCATCGAGGCCCATCAGCACGATCACTCGGTGGGGAATGGCCCGCATCGGTTCCAGGGCGCTGATTGTGAGGGCGCCGCTGCGATGGCCGAAGCGGCCGCTGTCGCTGGAGAGGCGCTCCTCCAGCACGGCGGCCACCACCGGCGCTCCGATCGGCAGCGGGCAGCGGGCGGCGCTGCCTTGCCACTCGGCGATGGCGGCACGAATCGCCTGCAGCTCCCAGGCCCGCTCCCCTCCCTCGCCGAACAGCTCCGGCAGCAGGGTGGCCAGGTGGCTGCCCCAGGTGACGGCGCTGCGCGGCCGGCCCAGCCCTTCGAGCACGCGCTGCAGCTGGGTGAGCAGCCGGATCCAGCGCGCCTGGCGCTCCACGCTGCCCCCCAGCGCCTGCGGGGCGGTCAGGCCCACGGCCACGCCCGGTTGATCGGCCAGCACCTGGCCCAGCAGCAACCGGTCGATGGCCCAGCGCAGGCTGTAGGTGGGATCACCGCCGCGGGCGGCGCCATCGAGGCCCCAGCGGAAGCCTGCGGCCTGCAGCGCGGCATTCAGGGCGGCCGGTTCATCGGCTTCCAGATCGAAGTGGGTCTGCAGGGCGCCGTTTTCCAGCAGCGCCTCCAGCGCTGAGGCGGTGAGCCGCTCTCCCCCCAGGCGCAGCAGCTGCAGTAGGGCCCCGCCGATGCTGGCGTCCCCCTGCTGGCTGCGGTCGGTGAGCCGCCAGGGGAGGGTCACACCGGTGGCGCCGCTGTCGCCGAACACCGAGCCCAGCAACGGCGCCAGCTGCTCCACCTGGGGGGTCATCACCAGGATGTGGCGTGGTTCGAGGCTGGGATCCGCGGCCAGCAGCTGCAGCAACCGGTCGCGCACGATCTGCACCTGGCGCAGCCGCCCCGGACAGGGGTGGAACTCCAGCGAGTGGTCCCCGGGCGCCAGCGTCAGGGTGGGCCAGGCCTCCGCCTCCACCAGCTGCTGCTGCAGCTGCTCCAGCAAGCTGGGCGGCCGCCGCCCCTGGTGCTCGGCGCCACTGGCCGGCAGAACGAAGAGATCGCGGGTTTCCTCGGCGGCCAGCTGGGTGTCGCCGGTGCCCTCCAGCAGTTGCTGGAATTCGCCGCCGAGCCGCCCGAAGCGGGCTTCGAGTCCGGGTGTGCGCGCCAGCCAGTCGAGGTCGTGGGGATCGGCCAGCTCGATCGCCACATCTAGGCTGCGGCGCCGGTCGCTGCAGCGCTGCCAGAGATCGCGGCAGGGGGTGAGCAGGTAGAGATCCACAGGCACCACGGAGGCGAGCGCCTGCAGCAGGTGCACCTGCACCGGAGCGGCACTGCTCAGGCCGAACAGCCGCAGCGGACCCTGGAGCCCATCGAGGCAGGCAGTGCCGTGGCGCAGCCGCTCGATCGCCGTGAGCACCTTGAGGCCGAAGGGCGGCCGGCTCAGCCGCTCATGCAGCTGGCGGAACAGGCGCGGTTGCCAGAGCTGATCGGCCGGCAGCGGCTGGCCGCGGTCGTTGTGGTCATGGCCGCGGCACCAGGCGGCCACCATCGCCGGCCGGTAGAGGCTGAGGTCGTCGAAGCTGTCGGCGATCGCCCGGCCCAGTTGCCACAGGGGCAGATCGAGGGCCGGCCGCTGGCCATGGCCGCGCTGCTCCAGCCAGTGGGCCAGCAGGGCGGCGTCGGGGCCGGCGGCGAGCGCGGGGAGCAGCTCCAGCAGCGGCCAGACCAGCTCGGTGGCCCGCCACGGATCACTGTCTGCGGCGCCTTCGCCCAGCAGACCGTCCACGGTCTGGCGCAGCTCGCTGGTGAGAAAGGGAAAGCGCAGGTTGGCGGCGATACCACCGAGTTCCAGGGCCAGCTGCTCGCCCAGCCAGCGGCTGGTGGGCCAGGTGTTCACCACCACCCGCACGGTTTCAAACGGCCCAGGCGGGTCGTGCAGCAGCTGGAGCGCCAGCAGGGCCGCCAGCTGTTCAGCGCGGTTGCTCCGGAAAACGCTCAGCACGGCGCCGCCGCTGGGCTGGTCAGAAGGAGCCGAGCGCGGCCTGGCCTGCGCGAGTCCGCTGCGGATAGCCCGTGCCGGGCACGGAGATGCTGGCGCCGCTCTCGGGGCAATAGGCGGTGAGGGTGCCGCCGTAGCAGGCGCCGGTGTCGATCATCACGATGCGGTTGAGGCGACGCACCGTTGGGGCCGGCGTGTGACCGATCACCACATCGCCGAAGCGGCCGTCGTAGGCCTGCCAGAAGGGCAGACGGATGCTCAGATCAGGCGCCCAGGTGTGGGGGTTGAAGCCAGCGTGGGTGGCAACCCAGCCCTCGCCTGCATAGGTGAGCGGCAGCACGTCGAGGCGCTCCTGCCACAGGCGGCAGCGTGAATCCCCCAGCTGGCGGTAGGTATCACAGCCGGCCAGGGCGGGGTTGCGCAGCCAGTTGCCCCGGCGCAGCGAATCGAGCAGCCGCTGCTCGTGGTTGCCGCGCAGCCATACGGCGCGGCCTTCCTGCACGAGACTCCAGGCCAGCTGCATGGCCCGCTCGATGTGGGGGCCGCGGTTGATCACATCCCCGCACAGCACGAGGCGATCGCCGGTGGGCAGCTGTTCCAGCAGCGACTGCAGGGCATCGGCGCAGCCATGCACGTCACCGATCACCCAGTGACGGGAAGGCTGCGAAGGGGGAAGCATGCAAAGAATGCGTTAACGACAGTCTCGCCCGGCGCACGTGAATCTGTCAGCCCCCCCGGGCAGCAACCGCCTACAGGCGCTGATACGGTCCGGCAGGCGTCGTTGCGGGCCCATGAATCCAGCCTCCCTCCCCCCGTCCCAGAAGGTGAAGGCGCTGGTGAAGGCGCTGAATGGCGCCAAACGCACCAACGAGGCCCTGGCGCGCTGCCAGGACGGGGACGAAATGATCGAGGTGTTGCTGGGAGCCTCCGCCAAGCTCGGCCTCGGCCTCACCCGCGAGGAGCTGCTCTCCACTCCGCCGATCCGCGACTGGATCTGGTGGAAGAACAAGGAGGCTTTGCTCACGATCGGTGACAACCGCCCGCGCTACCAGCAGGACGTGCGGCCCACCCCGCAGGCGCCGTCGCCAAAGCTGCCCACCCCGGAGGGTGCCGAGGGCGAGAAGCGCAAGCGCTTCTTCGGCCTGTTCTGAGGGTGGTGCCGGCGCGGCCATGGGCTTCCTTTGCCGCAGACACCTCCGCCGCAAACACCTCCGCTGCGGACACATTTGCTACACATTTCGCGCCAATGGGGTCCGCCGCGCGCACGATCCGCGCTGAAGTTCCGCACCAAGCGATCAACGCTCCACAGGATCTACCGATTCTTTACAGGAGATCGGCTTCATTTTTCGGCCGTTGCCACCACTTCAGCTGACAAAGTGGGCAGCCAAGCCATGACAGCGATCCAACACTTGACTCCCACCAACCTCCACTGGCAGGAGAACGGAGAACTCCATCCCGACGATCTGGAGTGCCTCCGGGATCGCTGGCTTGCCGACGCTGCCCTGGATTCCCGCCAGCACCACCACCTTGCCGGTTGGGTGCAGCACAAGACCAAAGCGCCGCTGCGCCGCAGCTGAGCAGGAAGGCCCCGCGTTGTCGGGGGTCAGCCCCTACTGCCCCGCACCAGCGGGGCTCAACACCAACACACCACAACCATCACTGCACGTCGCCCAGGCTGATCCGCCCGGGCTGTTGCAAGTGCCTGCGCCCTGCTCAGGTGGTGGCCAACGGGTCTGAGATGGTGGCTGAAGGAGCCAGGAAGCTGCCCTTCGCCACGAATTCCAGCCTCAATTTTAGGAATTCGATGAATTTCGGGTCGGTGGACACCACCGCGGCCGCCGGTCTGGGCACGCTGCTGCCCACGGTCTCCAGTTCAGCGGCCTCCAGAAAGGCCGGCCGCGACACGAGCCAGAAGTCGATCGGCTGGTTGCGCTCGGCGTAGTGGCGACGGCGTTCGCGCAGCACTTCCTCCAGCGGCTCCTCCACGGTCAGAAACGCTTCGCTGGCGGCAACGAAGTGATAGGTGAGGGGCGCAGGCAGGGTCATGGATCGATCGAGCCGAACAGGGGATCGCGGCGTGGATTCTGAACCAGCGCCTTCATCTGGCGGACCGCTTCCTGCAGGCCCACCGCCAGGGCGCGGGCCACGATCGTGTGGCCGATGTTCAGCTCCTCCATCCCTTCGATGGCCGCCACCGGCTCCACGTTCTGATACGTGAGCCCATGCCCGGCATTCACCCGCAGCCCCAGGCTGCGGGCCACGTGGCTGCCTTCGGTGAGGCGTGCCAGCTCCAGGGGCTGTTCGCTCCAGCTGGCCTCGGCGTAGGCGCCGGTGTGAAGTTCCACCCAACGGGCGCCACTGGCGGCACTGGCCTCCAGCTGGGCGTTGTCGGGGTCGACGAACAGGCTCACGGGAATCCCCGCCGCCTGCAACCGGCCCACCAGAGGCCCCAGGCTGGCGGCCTGGGCCCGCACATCGAGTCCGCCCTCGGTGGTCACTTCCTCCCGTTTTTCGGGTACCAGCGTCACCATGTCCGGACGGATGCGCAGGGCGATCGCCTCCATCTCCGCCGTGGCGGCCATCTCCAGGTTGAGGCGTGAGCGCACGGTGGCGCGCAGCAGTTCCAGATCCCGCGGCTGGATGTGCCGCTGGTCTTCCCGCAGGTGCACGGTGATGCCGTCGGCGCCACCCAGCTCCGCCAGCAGGGCCATGGTCACGGGATCGGGTTCCACCGCACGGCGGGCCTGGCGCACATTGGCGATGTGATCGATGTTGACGCCAAGGCTGGCCATGGCAAAACCGGGAGGTTCCTGGATCCTATGGATCTCCCCCAGGCCACTGTCCTCTGGCCGCAGCGGCAACTGCCCGTGCCCTTCGGCGCTGCGCAGCTGTGACTCTTAGCTTGCAGGCACCTTCAGCGGTGGGCGGTGACAGCGCAGTCGCAGCAGCAGATCGAGCCGGAGAGCGCGGCCTGCCCGCCAGCCCCTGCAGCGCCCACGCCTGATGGCGCCACACCTGCGGCTGTCACTCCGGCGTTGATCCGCCGCGAGCGGCGACTCTGCAACGGCATCAGCCCCTGGCTGGCGCCTCTGGCCATGGCTGTCACCCAGGATCTGGCCTTGCCCTTCCAGTTTCGCCGCATTCACGTGCTGGGCCGCCAGCACCTGCCCGGAGAGGGCGCCGTGCTGCTGGCTCCCACGCACCGGGCCCGCTGGGATGCCCTGGTGCTGCCCCATGCGGCCGGCCGGCGCGTCACCGGCCGCGACTGCCGCTTCATGGTGACCCGCACGGAGATGCAGGGCTTGCAGGGTTGGTTCCTGCACCGCCTCGGTTGTTTCCCGGTGGACCAGAGCCGTCCTGGCACCACCCCGCTGCGGTACGCGGTGGATCTGCTGGCGGCCGGCGAGCAACTGGTGGTGTTCCCCGAGGGGCACATCCGCCGTGAGGACGGCCCGATCCGTCTTCATCAGGGACTGGCCCGGCTGGCGGGGCTGGCGGCAGGGCAAGGGGTGGCCGTGAACGTCGTGCCGGTGGGAATCGCCTACGGGCATGGCCGGGGGCTGCGTCGGGATGAGGCAGCGGTGTGTTTCGAGGCCCCGCTCACGGTGCAGAACCAGAGCCGTGCTTCGGTCAAGGGCCTCAATGCCCAGCTGGCGGTGGCGATGCAATCAGCTGAGGAAGCGGCCCGCGTTGCAGTGGGTCGGCCGATGCCAGGCGCCTAGAGTTCGGCCGCCTTTTGTGAAGCAGCCGTGCGTCGGCCCCACGTCGCCCTTGGGCTTGCCCTGGCACTTGCTCTTCTGCCCCTCGGTGCCACCCAGCCCGTTCAGGCCCAGACGCAGGAAGAACCCCCGAAAGTGCTGGAAGGATCCGGATCCGGCTTCAATCTCGCGGCAGTCAAGGGATTTCTCACCCGCGGCGATGCCGCCGTGGCCCGGGGGGATCTCACCAGCGCCCGCAAGGACTATGACCTTGCCCGTGATGCCAGCCGCCGCCTGCTTGGTTTCTACCGCGATCTGAGCGGCTCCTTCCGCGGCCTGGATGCCCGGATACCGCGCGAGATGGATCAGAAGGCCCGGGAGGCCCTCGAGATCTACGCCCAGTCCAACCTGCGGCTGGCGGCGCTGCTGCGCCGTCAGGGCCAGCCGGAAGTGGCCGTGCCCCTGCTGGTGGAAGTGGTGAAGGTGATGACCCCGGCGCGCGAAGAGGGCCGCAAGGCCTATCAGAGCCTGCTCGAGCTCGGTTTCGCCGTCACTCCGTATGCGGCGGGCGCTGAAGCCCCTGCAGCTCCGCGCTGAAGTCGGCGGATGCGCTGCTCCCACTTCTAGATTTCCGCCACAGGCCACGACCGACTCTTCATGGTGTTACCGGATCAGGTCAGAGCAGCGATCCAAGGATCCCTCCCGGACGCTGAGGTGGAAGTGGAAGATCTCACCGGCGGTGGCGACCACCTGCAGGTGAAGGTGGTTTCTGCAGCCTTCGAGGGGCTCAGCCGCATCCGCCAGCACCAGCTGGTGTACGGAGCCCTGCGCAGCGAGCTGGCCAGTGAAGCCATTCACGCCCTGGCGCTCCAGACCTCCGCGCCGGCCTGACCGCACCTGGCCGGGCGCCGCTGCTCTCAGCCGCCCTAGCCCTGCCTGATCGGCGTTGGCCCCGACATCCACAGAGCGTTACGCC
The DNA here is from genome assembly GCF_977927515.1 of Cyanobium sp. ULC065. The sequence goes on from NZ_OZ376393.1 coordinate 1,398,579, forward strand.
AGATCCCCGCTCCACTGTCTCCTTTCTTTTCAACCCCCCGCACTTCCATGGAAACCGCCACGCAGCAACGCCTTGAAGCCCTCGTCAGCAGCGCACCCGTGGTGGTGTTCATGAAGGGCAACAAGCTCATGCCCCAATGCGGCTTCTCCAACAACGTGGTCCAGATTCTCAATGCACTCGGGGTTTCGTTTGAAACCTTCGATGTGCTCTCTGATCCCGAGGTGCGCCAAGGCATCAAGGAATTCTCTGATTGGCCCACCATTCCTCAGGTGTACGTGAACGGGGAATTCATCGGCGGCTCCGACATCCTCATCGAGATGTACAACTCCGGCGAACTGCGCGAAAAACTCGCCGTGGCGCTGGCTTCCTGAGCCTCAGCCTGCAAGCGGGCCATCAAAGCCACAAGCCGAGGTTTTGGCTTCGCACAGGCTGCGTGAGGTGCACGTTCTGGCTGGAGCGCCGACTGGATCCCGCGCGGGTGACAGCGGGCCTGGCCAGTGCCAGCATTGAGAATGCGGCCCGCTCCCTGCCAAGAGACTTGCAGCCGCAGCGGCTTCGCTGCAGGCTCAGAGAAGCGCTCAGTTGCGGCTGTTTTTGAACAGGGTGCTCATGTCACCGTTGGGCCCCACGAAAGCGGAGGGGTCCATGATCCAGCGATCGGTGAGCTCCTCCAAGCGCCGCTGCGAGAGCGGATCGAGGATGGCGGTGCGACGAAGAGCGTGCAGGTAGCCGTCTGCGTAGAGCCTCAGCTCACTCTGGCTGTGAAAACGGCTGGCCAGGTCTTGGCACGCGTCGCACAGCGACTGAAAGTGACGAATGGCTTCGGGGTTCTGGAGCGCGGTCATGGGGAGATCGGAGGCGGGAGCCGGTCGCCAGCACAGCCAGTGTCACCAGTGACCTTCTCCCTCTCCAGTTAGCCTAGGCGTGCATACGCGGCCGCGAGTGGAACTCACGCCCAATCAGAATCCAAACCCAGCAAAGGCTGAGGGATCGGTTGGCGTTGACCGCCGCGGACCCGCAACCAGTTCTCTGAAACGCATCCTGGTGGTGGACCCCCACCCCACCTTGCGCACGGTGCTGGCCCAGCGCCTTCGCCAGGACGGCCACCTGGCCGCCGCGGTGGCCACGGCCAGCGAGGCGCTGCAGCTCTGCGAAGACCAGATGCCCGATCTGCTGGTGAGCGCCGAACTGCTGGAGGAAAGCTCGGCCCTGCGCCTGGCGGCCCACCTGCGCTGTCCGGTGATGGTGCTCACCGCCCGCACCGGCGCCGATCCGGTGGTGTCCCTGCTGGATGCCGGCGCCGACGACGTCCTGCGCAAGCCCTTCGGCCTCGAGGAGCTGGCGGCCCGCAGCCGCAGCCTGCTCAGGCGCAGTGGCAACGGCCTGCAGGAGCGGGTTTGCGTGGGGCCGCTGGAGGTGCATCTGCTGCTTCGTCAGGTCACCCTTCACGACCAACCGGTGGAGCTGAGCCCGCGCGAGTTCGCCCTGCTCTGCGCCCTGCTGATGCCACCCGGCATGGTGCGCAGCCGCCAGGAGCTGCTGCGGATGGCCTGGCCCCCGTTCAGCGGTGGCCCCCGCTCGGTGGACACCCAGGTGCTCACCCTGCGCCGCAAGCTGGAGCTGGCCGGCCTCGGCGAAGGCGGTGGCATTGAAACTGTGCGTCAGCAGGGCTATCGCTTCAGCCTGGAAACCCTGCCGGAAGCCAACGACATGCCGCCGCCAGCAGCCACCACGCCGCTGCGGCAGTCCACCAGCGCCAACTGAGCGCTCAGGGCACGGGCGTTCAGGCCCGAGCGCTGAGCGCGAAGGCCGCGGCTTCACCGAGCAGCATCGCTACGCTCAGGCCCGCCAGGGTCCAGTAGGTCCAGGGAGGGGTGATCCTGCCCACGCCGGCCAGCTTGAGGCCGGTGGCCTGCTGCACCCGCTCGAGGAACTCCGGGAACCGGGCCACTCGCTGGGGCAGCAGGTAGCGGCTGGAGCCGGGCCCCTTGAGGTAGTACACCGTGCCGCCCTGGCTGGTGCCGATCGGCATCAGGCCGTCAATCTGCTCCCAGCGCAGACTCCAGCCACGACGTAGCCACCAGCGGCACCAGGCGGGATAGGTGACGCGCACCCCCTCGCCATCGAGCTGCACCTGTTCGCTCAGCAGTGCGCTCACCAGCAGAAAGCCCAGCGGCACTGCCACCAAGCAGAAGGGGCGCAGGCCTGGCGGTGCCATCACCGGCAAGGGCAACACCAGAGCCAGGTAAAGCGCCAGCAGGGTGAAACGGATCAGCGCCGCCAGGGGATAGCGGTGCAGCGTGCTGCCGGCAGGCGCGGCGGGGGGTTGCATCGAAGGGCGATGTGGGGAGCGGTTCAACAGCGGGTGTCCTGAGAGGGATCAGGCCGCCTGGCCGCCGCCGGCGCCGAACACCTTCCGCTCCTGGCCCTTCCAGAAGGCGCCGATCCGCATCAGATCGGTGTGGGCGTCCTGCACCCGTTGGATGTACTCGTCGGTGGTCATGGAGTCTTTTTCCTCCCTGAGCTTGCTGAGCCGCAGCTGCATCAGCAGCCACGGCTTGGTGAGCATGCCCTGCTGCTCCAGATAGCGCGCCAGCTCCTCGGAGCTGGGGTTGGGCCTGGCTGACATCAAGAGTTGTTGTGAATTGAAACAATCTTAGGCAGCGGGGCGCGGGCCTGTGGCGTCAGTCCGGCAGTGCCCAGGGGTTGAGGCCCAGATCGGCGCCGACCCGGTGCGCGCAGGCGAAGCCGCTGAAGGCCACGGCGTTGAGCCCCTGGCCGGGGAAGCAGGAATCCCCCACGCAATAGAGCCCCGGAATACCGGTGCGGTTGAACGGCATCGGCAGCAGACCTGGCAGCCGCAGCGCCGGAATCGGGCCATAGCTGCCCTGATGCCGGCCCAGGAAGCGGCGGTGGCTGCGGGGTGTGCCCACCTCTCGGTGGGTGATGGCCGCGCCAAGGCCTGGCAGGAAGGTTTCCAGGCGGCGGATGAGGCGATCGGCGGCGGCCTGCTTGGCCTGCGCGTAGGCCGTGGGCCCCAGCTCTGTCCAGGTGTCAATCGCCGACGGGGTGAAGGCGTGCACGATGTGGTTGCCAGGCGGCGCCAGGGCCGGATCCAGCAGGGTGGGAATCGAGACGAACACCGTGCCCTGCTCCGCCTCCATGTCTTCCCAGCGCTCCAGCATCAGGTGGTGGCAATGACTGCCCGCCGGAATCACCTCCGCCTTCACGCCCAGGTGAAGCGAGAGGAACGACGCCGAGGGTTTGTAGCGCCGCCGCCAGACCGTTTCCGCAGCCGGTGTGTGGGCGGCGTCGACCAGGCTGCCGAAGGTGTCCCAGCGGGTGGCATTGGAGATCACCCGCCGGGCGCGGATCGTTTCACCGCCGGCCAGCTCCACCCCCACCGCCTCGCCGCCCTCCAGCACCACCCTGGTGACCCTGCTGCGGTAGCGGATGGCGCCGCCGTGGCGCTCCAGCCCGCGCACCAGGTGCTCGGCGATCGTGCCGACACCACCGCGCGGGTAGTTGATGCCGCCGGCATGGCGATCGGAGAACACCATGCCGGCGTTGATCATCGGCGTGCGATCGGCCGGCATCACTGACCAGCAGAAGCACTCCATGTCGATGAACTTGAGCAGGGCCGGATCGCTGATATGCCGGCGCGCCACATCGCCAACGTTCACCGGCAGCCAGCGGGCCAGGCCCAGGCAGGCCAGGGGCGCTCTGAAGAACACCTTGGCCAGATAGGCCGGATCCTCCAGGGAGAGGAGCGGCATGGCATCGAGGCAGCGGAACACCTGCCAGCAGGTGTCGTAGAAGGCGCGGATGCCAGTGGCTTCGTGCGGAAACAGGGCCGTGAGCCGGGCGATGAAGCTGTTGTAGTCGCGGTCGACCGCCACGTTGAGACCGCCGGGCAGGTGGTATTCGAGCTGGGCGGGGTCAGGGATCGTGTCCTGCCGTTCACCCACATCGGCGAGGGCGCGGGTGAGCAGGTTGGTGTGCCCCTTCTCGCCGAAGCCGAAGATCATCGAGGCGCCCACATCAAAGGTGTAGCCCTCGCGCTGAAAGCTGCCGCCGGAGCCCCCCGGGATCAGGTAGCGCTCCAGCACCAGCACCTTCGCCCCCTTGGCCGCCAGCTGGCTGGCCGTCACCAGCCCGCCGATGCCTGAGCCGATCACCACCGCATCCAAGGCCTCGCCGCCCGCCACCGGGGAGGTGTTGACGCTCGTCTGCTGCACGGGGATGTTGCCGGTGCGCCGAGGCTAGGCAAGCGCCAGGTCGGCCCCGGGAGTGACGGCCGGATCAGCCGTGAACGCTGCTGAGGATGGTGCCGTGAAGGGGGCGAGGTCCGCCAGGGCGCGGTCGCGGTAAGCGCCGTAGCGGCGGCGTTTGTCGCGGATGCGCTCCGGCAGCTCCGGCATCAGGCCGAAATTGGGCGGCATCGGCTGGAAGCGCTCGCTGGGCGCGGTGGCGATGAAGTGGGTGAGGGCGCCGGCCATGGTGGTGGCGGGCAGGCAGATCGGTGCCTGGCCCAAGGCCAGCCGGGCGGCGTTGGTGCCGGCGAGCCAGCCGCCGGCCACCGCCGCCGCATAGCCCTCGGTGCCGGTGATCTGCCCGGCCGCCAGCAGGCTGGGGCGCTGGCGGAACTGCAGGGTGGCATCAAGCAGCTGGGGCGCTTCCAGGAAGGTGTTGCGATGCATCACGCCGAAGCGCACGAAGCTGGCGTTTTCCAGGCCCGGGATCATGCGCAGCACCCGCTTCTGCTCGCCCCACTTGAGATTGGTCTGAAAGCCCACCAGGTTCCAGAGCTGGCCGTCCCGGTCTTCCTGGCGCAGCTGCACCACGGCGTAGGCCCGCCGGGCTCGACGCACATCGGCGTCGTAGAGGTCGCCCCAGCGGGGATCCCACAGGCCGATCGGCTTGAGCGGCCCGTAGCGCATGGTGTCTTCGCCGCGGCGGGCCAGCTCCTCGATCGGCAGGCAGCCTTCAAAGAAGTGGGCGCTTTCTTGCTCGAAATCCTTCAGTTCGGCCTGCTCGGCGCTCAGCAGTGCCTCACGGAAAGCGAGGTACTGCTCCTTGTTCATCGGGCAGTTGATGTAGTCAGCGTCGCCTTTGTCGTAGCGGCTGGCGCGAAAGGCCACGGCCATGTCAATGCCGTCGCCCTCCACGATCGGGCTGGCGGCATCGAAGAAGTGACAGGAGGCGCGGCCAGTGAAGCGCAGCAGATCATCTGCCAGCGGTTCACTGGTGAGCGGACCGGTGGCCAGCACGGCGATCTCCCCGGGCGGCGGCAACATCAGCTGCTCGCTGCGCTCCAGGGTGATCAGGGGATGGGCTTCCAGCGCTGCGGTGAGTGCGCCGCTGAAGCGGCCGCGGTCGACCGCCAGGGCCCCACCGGCGGGCACGGCATGTCTGTCGGCGGTGCCGATCACCAAGGATCCGAGCTGGCGCAACTCCTGCTGCAGCAGGCCCGCAGCCCGATCGGCCGAGAGGGCGCCGAAACTGTTGCTACACACCAGCTCGCCGCACTCGGCGCTGTGGTGGGCCGGCGAGCGCCGCACCGGCCGCATTTCAACCACCCGCACGGGAACCCCCGCACGGGCGATCTGCCAGGCCGCTTCAGTACCGGCCAGGCCGGCACCGATCACCCAGACCATCAGGCGCGGGAACGCTTGAGCATGAGTTGCAGCTGGCCGACCGCCGCACGGCCGATGTTGAACACGGCCCAGCCCACGGCCAGCAGGATCGGGGTAGCAACCAGCAGGAGCCGAGCGTCCATCGGGAAGGGGCGAAGTGTGGATGAATCTTACGGAGCTCAGGCGCCGGCTTCGTTCGGATCGGGGGGGTTGAGCCATTTCTCAGCAATCGGCCCGCGCCCGGCATGGGCCTCGGCGAGGCTGCGGTAACGGCGGGCGTGCTGACGCTGTTCAGCAGCTTCGACGTCGCTCAGCGTGCGGCGCGCCTGGGCCGGCACCCCGGCCATCAGGGTGCGCGGCGGCACATCTTTGGTGACGACCGCCCCGGCGGCCACCAGGGCTCCCTCCCCCACCGTGACCCCGTTCAGCACCACGGCGCCGATGCCCACCAGGCAGCCGTCTTTGAGCGTGGCGCCATGCACCACCGCCCGGTGGCCCACAGTCACCTCCTCGCCGATCCAGACCCCCTGGCCCGGATCGCCGTGCAGCACGGCCCCGTCCTGCACGTTGCTGTTCTCTCCCACCCGGATCGGGGCAAGATCTGCTCGCAGCACGGCCATGGGCCACACGCTCGCGCCGGCCGCCAGTTGCACATCCCCGATCACCACCGCTTCCGGCGCCACCCAGGCTTCGGGGTGCACGGAGGGCTCAGGCCAGGGGGCTTGGGGCACGGAACGGGGCGCCAACAGCGCTCATTCTCCCTGTGATACGTTCCCTTGGTGCCCAGTTGGGCGGGTCGCTAGCTCAGCGGTAGAGCACTCGGCTTTTAACCGATTGGTCCTGAGTTCGAATCTCAGGCGACCCATACCTTTTCAAGACGGGCCCCAGGCTTCTTCAAGACCGGCCCCAGGATTCCTGTCATGGGGGTGCTTCCTCCGTCAGGGTCTGGAACATCACCAGGGCGTCCACATCGCCCAGCCGCTTGTGGTGAAAGGCCCCGGGCAGGGTGCCGACGACACGAAAGCCGTTGGTCTGCCAACAGCTGATGCCAGCGAGGTTCGTGCTCACCACCAGGTTGAACTGCATGGCCCGGTACCCCAGGCGCCGGGCCGTCTGCAGCGAGTGCTGGCAGAGGCGCGTGCCCACGCCCTGGCGGCGGCAGTGCTGCGCCACGACATAGCCGGCATTGGCCACATGGGCGCCGAGGCAGAGCGTATTGGGCTTGATGTAGTAAGTGCCCACCAACGACCCAGCCGCATCTGCGGCCACCATCACGGACTGGGTCTGCTCCAGCCATGAAGCGCGAGCCTGCGCCTCTGTGATGGCGGGGTCATGGGGGAAGGTGTCGCCGGCGCGGAACACCGGCTCCAGCAGCCCCCATACCGCTGGCCAGTTGGGTGCTTCAAACGGGCGGATCTGCAGCGGGAACGCCACCGGGAGCAGCAGCACGGAAGAGCCAGGGCATCCTGGCGCTGGCCGGGTGGCGCTGCTCGCCACCGCCCATGGCATCGGACATCAGTGAGACCAATCGCGTGGGGATCAGCAATACCCATCGCCCGATGGTCAGCCAGCTGGCAGGACGTCCCAGCGTGCCTGTCCAGAGGCAGGGTCGGATCACGCACCACAATCCGGGTCGTCACCGACGGGCAAGCTGCCCGTGGATTGGTGCAAAGCAGAGCTTGCGCACAGCATGGCGGCGGTTACACAGCTTCGCGGCCTTCACCACATCGTGCAGGTGTTGCTGCAGGATCACGCTGCTCGATTCAGCATTGAGCCGATCCTCGGAAGAAGCTATAGAGACGCACAGGAATGAGCCAGGGCATGCGCTGCTTTTCCTTTTGGATCAGCAGCCCTATGAGATCGGGGCGTTGTCTCTGCATGCGCCAGGCCGGCGAATTGTTGCCCTTCTTTGCTGACCGGGAACGACCCGCCCTGGCACCCATGGGGCTGACAGTGTGGAGATCCGGCGCTGTCACCTCGCTGGTATCGATCGCCCATCGCTTGAGCTCGCTTCGTGGCGGTCTTGACCTGCCGCCGCTTCGTCCTTTCTTCCTCAGTTGCGCTACCTTCGCACCGTTCCCGTAGTGGAAGCAGCCTGTTGGTGTGGATGGTCCCGCGGGACAGGACTGTTGTCAGTTGCCACGGCTCAGCACCCCGCAACTCCTGGCGATTCCGATCGCGCCAGATCACCGAAGTGGCCCTTTTGCCGTCATGGGCCTGACACACCCATGGAACGTCTGGTCGCCTTCCCTCTGAGTCAAAGCTGCGGCATGCCTGTTGTCTCCATCCCCACCGATGCATCGTTCTGAAAGTGACCTGCCCCTGGCCGCCTCGAGCCAGCAGCGCCTGCTTGAGCTGGGCCTTTCCGGTGACGAGAAGACAGAAGATCTGCAGCAGAATCTCTCCGCCTTGGCTTCCCGCGATGGGATCCTCTGGCTGGGCGGAGATGAGGGCCGCAGCCTTTACCGGCTCAAGCGCCTGGATGAGCACCGCTACGGCGAGCTTTGCGAGCTGAAGCTCAAGGATTTCGGCCTGGCTGGCGGTAAAGACAGCGGCGAATCGGACATCGAGGGACTGTCGCTCGATGCGGATCGGCTCTGGCTGGTGGGTTCCCACAGCCTGCGGCGCCGGAAGCACGACGACGACAAGGGTGAACCGCTGGGCCTGCATGACAAGCAGAGCTGCAACGCCCATGTGCTCGGCTGCCTGCGGCTGGATAGCGAGGGCCGGCCTGTGACAGGTCAGCGTTTGGCGTTCGATCCGGCCGCTCCGCGCGATGCCCTCACGGCGGCTCTGGCGACTGATCCGCGGCTCGCCCCGTTTCTGATGATTCCCAGCAAGGACAACGGCCTCGACATCGAAGGCATCGCCGCCCGCGGCGATCGGGTGTTGGTCGGGTTGCGCGGTCCGGTGTTGCGGGGCATCGCCCTGGTGGTTGACCTGCGGCTGGGTGGGCTGAATGGCGACGGCCCCACCCTCAGCCTTGAGCGCTGGCGCTGCCGCCATCTGCAGCTCAGCGGCCTGGCGGTGCGGGATCTGGCCGTGGTGCCCGGCAGCGACGACGTGCTGGTGCTGGCCGGCCCGACCATGACCCTGGCGGGCCCTTGTTACATCTACCGCTGGCGCCATGCCCTCCGCCCCGACGACTCCGCCCCCACCCCTGGCCTGACGGTGGAGCAGCCGGAGCCGCTGCTGTGGATCCGTGATGGCCTCCCTGGTCGGCCGGATCAGGGCAGCGACAAGCCGGAAGGCCTCGATGTGCAACGCCGCGACGGCCATCTGCTCGCCTGGGTGGCCTACGACGACCCCACGGTGGCGCGCGGCGAGGGTCCAGGCCTGTGCACCCAGCTTGAGGGGTTTGTGGTGCCGGAGTAAGGCGCGCTGGATGCTGCGTTCGGGTGTCGCTGGAATCTCTTCTCCTTTCTTTTGGATTCTTCCTTACTCACCCAGCGCAGCAGCCACCGCTCGCTGGAATACCTCCTCTTCCGGGGGCAGGCCGGTCCAGCGCTCGAAGATCTGCATAGCGAGCTGCACCAGCATCTCCACGCCATCCACCACCGGGCAGCCCCGCCCACGCGCTGTGGCCAGGAACGGTGTGATGCGGGGGTTGGTGATCACATCCACCACCACGCAGCCGGGATCGACCGTGACCCATTGCACAGGGATGGGCTCCAGCTCGGGCGCGCAACCCAGGTGGGTGGCATTCATCAACAGGGTGGTGCCCGCCGGTACGGCCACCTCTCCCTGCCAGGGCTGCCACACCGCCGGCACCCCGGAGGCGCGGGTCACGGTGTGGGCCACCTCTTCGCCCTGCTCCTGCCGCCGCGTGACCAGGGTGAGATGGGAGGCGCCAGCCCAGGCCAGCTCCACCGCCATCGCCCGACCGGCACCACCGGCTCCCAGCATCACCACCCGTTGCCCTGCCAGGGACGCCACCTTTTCGATCGCCTTCACTACTCCCTTGCCGTCGTTGTTGTGGCCGATCAGGCGGCCCTCTTCGATCGTGAGGTAGTTGGCGGCGCCGATGGCCTGCACATCGGCATCGACAGCATCAAGCAACGGCATCACCGCCACCTTGTAGGGCACGGTGATGCCCACGCCGCGGTAACCGAGGGGCACCAGAGCCTTCACCGCCAGGGCCAGATCCAGTTCGTTGGCGATGTCGTTCTTCCAGAACTGCCAGTTCAAGCCGTAGTGGGCATACACCGCGTCAAACATCAGATCAATCGGGTTCTCCGCCACCGGGTGGCCGAGCATGCCGGTCATCTGCTTCTGGGGAGGGATCATGGCGGCGGTGCTGCAAGCTCCAGCCTCGCAGCGTTGGCCAGAACGGATCCATGCTGGCAACAAGGTGACATCGGCCTGGGGACACAATCCATTGCTTTGACCATGGCAATGGACTGTGGAGGTTGCCAATCGAAGCCCGCGCCACGTTGGACTGGAGCTAACCATTTGCCCATCCGTTGGAATCAGGTCGCCCGTTAAGTGCTGATCGTTTTCAGTCGTGCATTCGCTGCTGAGGGCGATTGCTCCTGCTTAGGGGGCGGGTGGGGGTGGAGCGTCTTGCTGGTCAATCACTTCAATGGAGTTCTTTGTATTACCCCTTGCAGTAATGATCCGGCAATTTGATGGCCCATGGAGGATTGGTGCCCACCGTGAAGGCCTCAAGCTCAATGACCTTTGTGGACACATGGCCTCGGTACAGAGGTGAATTCAGTTGGTCTTTAAACCTCTCTGCCGGAAACACCTGAATTCCCATGGGTTCACTATTTCTGCCAAGACCACCAGCGCGGCAGGACTGTGCAACATGGGCGGATTCGTGGGCAAGGATCTCAACCAGAATGTTGCTTCCCAGTGCAACTGCTGAAGGCTTGATTCTGACTTCTGCCACCCCTGGGTCCCAGACTCCGGCAGCACCGTCCGTCACATTGCCGCTGATCAGCACGCGAACTCCTTTAGCTTGAAGGCGAGCAATCAGCTCGCGGATATTGGCGTGAACAGTCGGAGCAACCATCTCCTGATCGCCGGCTTGTGCTTTGCCGATCAGCACCTCCACATCTGCTGGTGTCTGAAGCCACCAGGAATTCCTCGTGGATGGGCTGTAGGGAGCGAGCCATTGGTGAAGCGCTCGTGGGTTCGAAGCCAGATAGGCATAGGATCCAAGCAATGCAGCCACGCCTAACCAGGCCATGAGAGTTTGCGGCGAAGCATTCCACCTCCATTTCACAGACAAGGCCTGGATGGACTGGGACCGTTGCCGGTTTTGCCTTTGTTGCTCTTGACGCATCGGCACACCACAGACAGCGCAAACAGAGCGCCCGGCAAGGCTTCTGTCCAATCGAACGGATCGACTTCGGCAATTCGGACACTGAAGGGCCATGGAATGGGAGGCAAATGTAGAAATTATATGGCGCGCATTCAAGAACATTGGCGATGGTATGAGCCAAGCCTTTTCCATCAAAGACATTCACAAGTCATCCACTGCTGCCTGATTCAATCACTTCCTGTACAAGGGCACTGCCCGAGCCGATCGCGACGGCTCCACGAGTCAGTGCCTCAAGCAGGCTCTAGCTCAGCACGAACGGATAGGTGAGATCCACATGGCATGCACGAATACGGAATCGTTCGTGCAACACGGGATGAGGCACGTGGTCAGCAAGGTGAACTCTGGAACGATCAATCTTGCTGGCGAGCTCCTGCCAGACGTTGCTTCTAGGTGCCTCTGCCTGCCGGGGGTTCGCCATGGCTCACCTCTTCGCCTCCTGCGATCACAAACCTCTGGCAAGTCGATCCTTCACTGGTGCAGTACCGGTTTGCCAGGGGGTTGGAGCCTGGCCCCAATCAGGGCCTTGGAGTGTCAGTCACTGGAGAGTGCGTCGAAGCTGATTGACGGCTTTGCCTTCAGCTGGCAGGTCTTTATCACTTTCAAGCGGCAGTCCCCTGTTGTGCCTAACCAGTTGACTTGTCTACAAGGCAAGAGGGCAGTTCGCATCCGCGACACATAGCCCGCCAGCTCCAGATTATCGCCTCTGCGTTGAGCCAGGTTCAATGGCTTGCTGGCGCAGGTTGCTCACCAGCCCGCTGCGTTTCAATTCGCTGATGGATTGATCGATGCGTTCTGCCGTGGCTTCCGGCATGTCTGGCGCAAAGGCGAAGGCCTGAGATTCCGGGCGGATCCCCTGCAGGGCCAAGCTCGGCACAATGCCTTTCGCCTTAGAATGAACCAGCAAGTAGCTCAGCTGCAGATTATCGCCAAGCAATGCATCAATGCGCCGGGTCACGAGTAGATCCAGGCCGGCTCGAATGTTGTTCAGTGGCACGATTGAAATCTTGGCTGCGGTGCCGCCTGTATTCAGCTCTTTCAATAGGCTTTCGCTGACAGTGCCCTGCCGCACTCCCACCCGCAGCCCACGCAGATCTTCTTCCGAGCGGATGCTCCCGCCGGCGCTTCCCTGTACCTCCTGTGCCACATTCACCGTGAGATAACCCACCAGCAACGACGCCGACACAATGCGCACCATGTAGGCCATCAGCACGACACCATTTCCCCGGGTGGTGCTCACCAGGGTGTTACTCCCCGGCCCGGTGGCAAGAATCTGGAACACCTTGCTGAAGCTGCGCAGCTGTCCGGAACTGAGCGTCTGAGCTTGCTGGCCGTAGTGCTCCACGCGCCAGGTCAGGAGAGACAGCACACCGATCGCCAGCAGATAACCGCCCAGCAATTGCAGCAGTGTGGGTGTCAGCAAGGCCGTCAGGAAGGAGCGCCCAAGATCCAGCCGGCTCTGCACCACCATCACTGCCAGCCCATCTTCCTGAAACGGCAGACTGAAGCGATACTTTTCCAGGCGATCCGGCGAAACGTTGATGCAGCCCACCGCCACATCCAGGCTTCCCCGACGGGTGGCTTCCAACATCTCCCGCACGGACGGCCACTCCGACACCACATAGGGCAATTGTTCACGGGTGGCGATTCGGTTCCACAGATCGATGGCCAGACCCCGCCAGGCGCCTGCATCGCGGTAGCTGCACGGTGGTGCGCCATCCACGACACCGACCCGCAGCACCGACTCCACGGCACCAGCCGGCAAGACTGACCCGACCGCCAGCAGGAGGGCTGTTCCCAGCCCCGCCACCGAACCCCTGATGGTCGAATTTCTGCTGAAGATGTGCTGCCTTGCCATCAGCGCATTATGCCAAGGCTCCTACGCCAGACCTGCTCAAGGTGTGGAAGATGCCGCCTCGGCTGGTGTCGAAGGCGTCCTTGATGGGCCGCTCCATTGAGGACGACTGCAGTGCAACTCTGCAGCTATGTCCATGCCCATCGCAAGCGGGCATTTTCCATCACTTCATGATCACCACATCCACGCCTGGTGTACGGCTACGCACCAGCACCCCCACATCATGCTCGCTGCGGTGGAACTGCAGATTGATCTCTTCTTCCCCGAGCCGCAATCCATTGATGTCCAGTAGATTCAGCCCCTTCGGCAAGCAGGGGTTGCGCAAGCGCACCTGCACCCTGTTGCTGCCGTCTTCACGCTCGATCGACATGCCGGTGACCGCCTCCAGCAGGCCGAACACACTGGCGCTGGCCCAGGCCTGGGGGCTGCACGCCACTGGGTAGAGGGTGGGCCCTTCCTCTTCACGGCGCTGAAATCCGCAGAACAGCTCCGGCAGGCGGAACATCGGCACGACACTGGCGGTTTCAAACAGGCCGGTGAGGATGCGCAGTGCTTCGGAGCGGTGCCCATAGTGCGCCAGACCCATGCCGATCAGGGCGTTGTCATGGGGCCATACGGACCCGTTGTGATAACTCATCGGGTTATAGCGCCTCTCCCGTTCATCCAAGGTGCGCACTCCCCAGCCGTTGAAGCTGGTGGGGGCCATCAAGTGCCTCGCCACCGCCGCGGCTGCTTCCGGAGTGGCGATACCCGTCCATAGGCAGTGGCCGGCATTGGAGGCACGCACCATGCAAGGCCTGCTCTCGCCGTCGAGAGCGAGAGCGTAGGAATCAATCGCTGGCGTCCAGAAAGCGGTATGAAAGCGTTGGCGCAAGGCAGCGGCTTCATCCCTCAGCACTTCCGCTTCACCGCTGCGGCCCAGGCATTGATAGATCCTGGCCAATGCGCGGCGAGCCCCATAGGCATAGGCCTGCACCTCGCAGAGAGCGATGGACCCCTCCGCCAGGTGGCCATCGGCGTGGTGAATGGAATCGTTTGAATCTTTCCAGCCCTGATTGCTCAACCCGCCGGCGGCGGCGCGCAGGTAGCGCAGGAAGCCGTCGCTGCTGCTGGCTTCGGCCCTGTGGATCCAGGCCATGGCCGCTTCCAGTTCAGGTAACAGGCCAGCGATGAAATCGCGATCATCACTGCGGCAGAGGTAATCCCCCGCCAACATCAGAAACAGCGGCGTGGAATCCACGGCACCGTAATAACTGGAGAATGGCACTTCACCCAGTGCCGCCATTTCACCCAGCCGCGATTCGTGCAGGATCTTGCCGGGTTCCTCGTCGTGGGCGGGATCCACCACGAGGGCCTGGTGCCGTGCCAGAAATCCCAGCACGCCCCGAGCCAGGCGCGGCTCCACCATCAGCATCTGGCGCGCTGTGATCAGGCCATCTCGGCCGAACGGACAACTGAACCAGGGCACGCCGGCATAGGGGTAGAGGCCGTCTTCCACCTGGCTGGCCAACAGGTGCACATCTGAGAACGAGCGCAGCAACCAGCTGTTGAAGGCCGGATTGTCGCTGACTACGGAGGCGGCGCTGCGGCGGGCCTCGCGGAAACGCTGAATCGTGGCGGACATCGCGGCGTTGTAATGATCTTCTGCACCCATTGCGTCAGCAGCGGGATGGAAGTCCAGCACCAGGAACAGCCGGAAGCTCTGCCTGGGCTCCAGTGTCAGCACCAGTCCGATCTCTTCGGCATTGACGTTCTCAATCGGCTCGCTCATGCGCAGCACCGTGACCCGATCCTCCCCATCAAGGCCCCTGTAGACGAGCTCCAGAGCACCGTGGCTACCGCGGCGCACTGTGCGGCCGCGCTGCGGCCGGTGATAGCCCCGCACCTCAAAGATGTCGCGGAAGTCGGCATCCAGCCGCAGGGTGAGCGGCATCTTCACCGGCCGGCCTTCATAGCTGGTGAAGCTGAATTGTTGCAGGCAGGCGGTAGCTGTGAGCACGGTGCTGCGTTCCAGGTGGATGCTCATCGCAGCTGAACCGGTGCTGCCGCCATCGTTGTTGGCGAGATGGCTCACCATCACGCCCATGGCGCCAAGCTCCGTGGAGCTCAGCACCATCGGTGGTTGGTTCCACAGCAACACCTGCAGCCGGCTGATGTGCCGGGTGCCACGGTGGAAGATGCCGGCATCATGCTGAAGTTCGGGGCAGATCTCGCCGCGTGAATCCAGAACGGCGAAGGTTTCCTCGTTCTTTAGAACGAAGGGAGGGAGCGGTTCAGGCATGCACCGACAGGCGGTGAGCGGGGCTCTGGCAGCGCCGGGCTTGGATCAGGTGCCGGTAGAGCTGTTCATAGTCTTCCGCCTGGCGGCTCACCGAGAAGCACACCTCGAAGTGGCTGCGTACCCTCGAGCGATCCAACTGCTCCACCTGATGCACCGCAGCGATGGCGTCCTCGATAGAATCCACGAGGAAGCCATTCACTCCTTCCCGGATCACTTCAGGTGTTGATCCATTGCGCCAGGCTATCACCGGAGTGCCGCAGGCATTGGCCTCAATCATCACAAGGCCGAAGGGCTCAGGCCAATCGATGGGAAACAGCAAGGCGAAGGCATTTCCCAGCAGATCCTGTTTTCCCGCATCATCCACCTCTCCGACCAGCTCCACCAAGGGATTGTCCCGCAGCAGCGGCTCGATCTGAGCTTGATAATAGGGCTCGTCCACCGGGTCAATCTTCGCTGCCACCTTCAGCGGCATGCCCACGGCCGTGGCGATGGCGATGGCACGGTCCAGTCGTTTTTCGGGTGAAATACGGCCCACAAATACCAGATAGGGCTCCGGTGTGGCTTCGTAGCGGTAGAGGTCGTTGGGGAGACCGTGGTACACGGTTCCGAGCCAGTTGGCAGCAGGCACGGGCAGGCGCTGGGTTTCTGAAATCGATACCAACGGCACCTGATTGAAGTGGTTGTAGAGCATCTTCTGCTCCGGTGCATGCAGTGGCCCGTGAATGGTGCTCAAGTGTGGAACACCCAGCAGATCACCGATGGGGAAGTGAAAGTGTCCATTATGAAAATGAAGCACATCGAAGCTGTCGAGCTGCTCAATCACATGATCGAGCTGGATCATGTTGTGCACGCTGGGATCCCCCATTGGGCCGCCAAGGCGCAAGGCCTTCGGCACACAGGGGCAGAGCTGAGCGCTGGTCAAGGAGTCACCACTGGCAAACAGCACCACCTCATGGCCACGCCTCACCAGCTCTTCGGTGAGATAGTGCACCACCCGTTCGGTGCCCCCGTAACCAATGGGTGGAACTCTTTCGTGGAGGGTTGAAATCTGGGCAATTCGCATATCTGTGCCTTCATCCTTCATTGGTCCGCTCATCCCGACCATACCCACGCCACCCGCACTGCACAGGCTTACCGCATATCTGCTGCAGCCGTGCAGGGGCTCCTACACAATCCCGATGACGATGAGCAAAGCGACAACAGGATCAGTGCGTACGGTGTGCTGATTTCATGTTCTTTCCCATCCGAGGAGTTGTGTCATCGGCTACTCCGTCGTTGTGGTAATGAGAACTGAAAAGCACCGTCATCGATTGTGCTTTCCATCCATCCATCGTTGGTGCTGTTGATCTGAATGCCCGCTGGATTCCGGGGTGCTCACGCTCCGCAGTGAGCTTTCTGTGTTCGGCAGTGGGTGCCATCCGTTGAGCAACCTGAAGGCATGTGGAGAGTGCCGCTGCTCGCCACCCTTGCCTGCGAGCCAGCTTCAGGCAACACTTTCCAAGGCCGCAGCTTCCGCCCATGGCAACACGATCACTGTCTGCTGGTGAGGTGCTGCTGATCCGCCACGGCGAAACGGAGTGGAGCCTGTCGGGCCGCCACACCGGCAACACCGACATCCCCCTGACGGCTAATGGTGAGCGGGCAGCTGGTGCTTTAGCGCCGCTCCTGGCTGGTCTAGGTGTGGAGCTGGTGCTGGTGAGTCCGCTGCAGCGGGCCAGGCGCACCTGTGAGTTGGCGGGCCTGGCGGAGCACGCCACAGTTGACCCTGATCTGCGCGAATGGAATTACGGCGCCTATGAGGGGATCACCTCCGCTGAGATTCAGTGCATGGCCCCCGGCTGGATGGTGTTCCGGGATGGTTGCCCCGAGGGCGAGAGTCCGGCGCAGATCGGCGCGCGCGCTGATCGGGTGATTGAGCGGGTGCGTGCGCATGGCGGCAAGGTGGCTGTGTTCGCCCATGGCCATCTGTTGCGCGTGCTGGCGGCGCGCTGGATCGGGCTGCCACCGAGCCATGGCAGCCATTTTCTGCTCGACACTGCCACGCTTTCGATCCTCTCCCGGTATGCCGGTGAGCCGGCACTGGGCTGTTGGAACGCCGCAGCGCTGTAACTCTCCACGTGAACTCCCCAGGTGCTTCAGGCGCTGCGTTGACAATCAACAGCATCCGCGCTCAGGCGTGCACTGCGCTCCCATGATTGAGCCACCGCGCCTGCCTCGGCGTGGCCTCCACCGGTGTCTGACCATGACGGCAGTTCCCCTGCAGCGCCTGGCCGTTGCTTCGCTCGGCCTGATGACCACCGGCCTGCTGGGCAGTATGGCGTTGCCGGCCAACGCTCAGGTGGGCAGCCGGCCGATCAAGGTGGCGGCGGTGGATTTCATCCCCGCCTGGGGGGATCGCGATGGCAACATCCGCCGGCTGGTGCAGGCCACTGAGCGGGTGGCTGCTGAAGGCCACTGAGCGGGTGGCTGCTGAAGGTGTGAACTACGCCGTGTTTCCCGAAACGGCGATCAGTGGCTACGACTTCACCGGCCCAGCCCAGTTGGCTCCCTTTGTGGACACCATTCCCGGGCAGGCCACCGCGGCGTTGCTGCCGGTGCTCAAGCGCACGGGCCTCTATATGAGTGTGGGCATTGCCGAGAAAGACAGCGCCACCGGGCTCTTCTACAACACCGCTGTGTTGATGGGGCCTGAAGGAATCATCGGCAAGTACCGCAAGAATGGCCTGAACGGCCAGGACGTGCAGTTGTTCGGCCCCGGTGACACCGATGTGGGTGTTTTTGACACGCCGATCGGGCGCATCGCCCTGATCATCTGTTACGACGACACCTACTGGCAGTACGACCGACTGGCGGCGTTGCGGGGCGCGCAGATCATCGGCTGGCATTCCGTTTCCGATCGGGTGATGCCCGGCACGCCGGCCGCCCAGGCGCGCTCGAACCATTCCACGGTGGCCAGCGTGCAGCACATGAGTGCACTGAATGGCGTGTGGGTGGTGGGGGCCACGCGCAGCGGCATCGAGCGCAATCCGATCACCGGCAGCCAGCTCTATTACAACGGCGGCTCCAGCATCTGGTCGCCCAGCGGACGCAAGCTGGTGCAAGCGCCGGTGGTACCGCCCGAGGTGCTGCCGCCTGGCCTCAATGGCATCTTTTCGGCCACGATCACCCCGGCTGATGCCGATGCTGTGCGCGATCAGCGTCTGGCTGCACGCCGCCCCTCGCTCTACAACCCCCTGCTGGCGCTGCGCCGGGCGCCGGTCGATGTCACCGCCACCGCCAGCCGCCGTCCGGTGCAACTGGCCGCAGCCCAGTGGAGCAGCGGCCCTTCACGGCTGAGCAGCAGCCAGCCCCAGCCCAACGAGCTGCTGGTGCTGCCGGAGCTCTCGGCCCTCCCCACCGGCTTGGATGCCGCCGAGCTGCGGCGCCGGGCCGAGCGCCGCGGCGGCGCCTTCGAGCAATTGTTGGCGCAGCGGGCTAAGGCCGGCAACGGCTACTTGGTGGGCAGCTACCCCGAGCGTGAGGGTGGCCAGGTGTTCCACACCGTGGCCCTGGCTGGCCCGGCCGGCACGATCCTGGGCCGCTACCGCGCCACCCACCTGACGGCTTCCGAGCGGGCCTGGGCCAGCGCCGGAGACACTCCGGTGGTGGTGGCCACGCCGCTGGGCAGGGTGGGGCTGGCCACGGTGGGCGATCTGGCGGTCACGGAGGTGACCGGGCTCTACCAGAGCCTGCGCGCCGATCTGCTGGCGGCCCCGGCCGGTGCCCCTGCCGCCCTCAAGGTGGAGATCGACCCCCTGCTGTATGCGGTGAGTGATCCCCCCACCGGCCGCGCCGATCTGCATCCCTACCTGGCCGCCAAGCTCGGCCAGCTGTGGGTGGTGAGCGGTGGCCGCCGCGCCGGCACCTCCACGCCCGCCGGCATCTTCGGACCGGAGCCGGTGGTGTCTACGCCCACCCTCACGGCCGCTGCCGGCGCCGCTGCCGTGCGCCACCGCACGGTGGTGCCTTACCCCGGCACCTGGATCAACCAGCAGCAACTGATCGATGGGCAACGCAACGATCTGTTCCGCCCGCTGGTGCTCGAGGCCGAGAACAGCTGCTTCAAGAGCTGGCGCCAGGCTGGCCACGGGATGGTGCGCTGCCCTTAGGGGCCGGCGTTCGGTTGGGCGTGGTGCGCGCAATTGTTTGTGCGTATGGTGCGCGATTGGGGCCTCGCACAATGGCTGCCAGAGCCCGCCGATGACGCCCTGTTGGTTACCCAGCGGCTGCCTGATCACTGCCGAAGAGTTGGATCTGGGCCGTCTGTTGTGTCCAGTGGCCTGCTGGATCTTCAGGTCTTCTCAGTCTTCGGCTTGTCTTTCTGAGGCATAAGTCGGGTATGGTGAAACAGTCATTGCAGATGTGATTGCTATGCAGGTGAAAGCGCTTCATGGCTTTGCTGCATCCCTGCTGAGTGTTGCTGCTCTAGCGGTCACGTCGCCAGCACTGGCAGATACTGTTGATGCCCGCTGCGACGTTTTCCCTGCAGGAGAAGATAAGGTCACCTCTTCTGGGCTGTGCACCTTCTCCCAACGGCAAGGCTTCGTTTCTATTCGGCTCAAGGGCGGCCAGACCATTGAGCTCAAGCCCAACGAGAGCACGCCCAATGCGTACGTTGATGAGCGTGGCGAGCCTGCCAAGCGCGAGATCCTCGATGGCAAGCGCGGGCAGGTGTACCGGTTGGAGAAGCAATCCATCTTTGTCTTCTGGGATACGGCCCCCTACACGAAAGGTGCGGCAGGCGGTGCTTCCAGTTCCGGTGGCGGGTCATCCACGGGCAATCCCCCTGAGATCGTTCCCCTGTTGCTTGGCATTCATCAGGTGAAGTTTGAGGGTGGTTGCCGCGTCAACTTCAACAAGGCCGGCAAGCGTTTCAGCAAGACCTCAACCTGTGATGCCCCGCAGGTTCAAGTGGCAGAGGATGCGATCCGCCGCTTTTACCGTGAACAGGGTCTCTGATTGGCTGGTGGCGCAGGCGATGGAGCTCACATGATGGGCCCCACTTGATTGATCCCACTTGATGGGGCGCAGTGCATAGGGCGCAGACCATTAGGCGCTGGCGCATTGATAGGCGTTCCAACTGTGAGGCATGAATCCTTCGTCTATTGACGGCGAATCGGGCCGGTGGTGCGTACGCCGGAATTGAACCAGCTGTTCTCGTGCTGGAGGCGGGGATCACCTTGAATCGTGTAGGTGATCATGCCTGACGTGAAGACCAAGGCGCCATCGCTGAGCTTGCTCTTCACAGAGGTGCCGTTCACCATGACCTTGTTCTTGCCGTCGATACGGATCTTGGAAACGGTACGACCGTCAATGTTTTTCGCGACCCACTGGCCCGCATAGGGAGACACCACGCTGCTGGCGGCACCAAAGCCAGCTTTTGTATTCTTTTCCCTGCTCTTGTTGATGTCGCAGCCTTTCAGCTCCGTGGCCTGGGTGCACCCGGATTTCTCCAGTTGATTGGCGTAGGCCGGATCAATGGCATGGGAGGCGAGCGGCAGGGCCATTCCAAAAGAGGCCGCTGCGGCCACTGCGGTGATGATCTGCTTGAGGGTATTCATGCTGAAGGGCGCTTCAAAATGCAGCAATTCATAACAATTCGCTTCAGAGAGTTGCGCTCTGCTCGGCGAATCGCTTGTGGCTAGCTCGCGTTAATCTTAGCACGTGATCTTTGGGTTTATCTCTGCTGCGGCTTGCCAGCTGTGGCTTGGCCATTGCTTCATTGCAGGCATCGCTGAATCATGTTGGGCCCTTAGCCGTCATTGTTGCCTTGGCGATGAGTCTGAATCCACATGAATCAAGAGATCGTCTATTTTCATCGCCATCCGGATGCACCTTGCGATGGCCTGCGGCCACTCTTTTGCTTGCGGCGATCCTTCTCCGTGAGGCCTCCCTGCCCACTGCAATGTGAACACCCCAGCACCGTTGGCTCGCCGGGTCCCAGGCGGCCCGCAGCTGTGTCTCTCAGCCGATGCACCCATGGGATTCTCCGTGTGAAGTCCCTGGTGGTGTCCCCTGGTGCTCTTTGCCCCATCCACAGCATCACCCTCGGCTGCAGCCTCTCCTGCCACAGTTGCCACGCTCCCTGCTGAATCCTGTGTCGCCGCACCTGTTCCGGCTACTGCTGATACCGGCTGTCTGGGCCTGGGGACGGTGGCGGTTGACGCGGGCGCTGTTGCTGTTGATGGCGGGCCTCGGCACGTCTGCTGCGCTGGCGATTCCGCCACCGCCGGATTCCTTTGATGGCGAGACGATTCGCTGCCAGGTGGCGGGCAGCGCCGCCACGGTGCTGATCTGCCGGGATGCAGAACTCACGGCCCTCGACCGGCAGCTTCGTCAGGCGTTCCGTGCTGCGCTTGCGGATCCTGCGCTTCAGGCAAGCGGGCGCGCGGCCCTGCTGCGCGAGCAGGAGCAATGGGTGGTCGCCATGGACCAATGCTGGCGCGCAGGGGAGCAGCTGCGGGCCTGTGTGAAGGCCAGCCAGAGCCAACGGCTGCGACAGTTGCAGGCTTGGCCCGCGACGCGGCACCCAGCGCCCGTTCAACCTTGAGCGCCATCAACACCACGCCACCGCCGCGCGCCACCCTTCTGGTCTGCGCCTGCGCTGGTGCTGCCACCGCGGTTCTCCACGCTGCACGCAGCGGCGGCGTGCGGAGCATGGATCTGCCGGTGCTGGCCCTGCTGGTTGCTCCGTATCTACTGTTGGCGGTGTTGGCGGCCTGTGTGCGGCGACGCAACGGTGAGGCATGGATGCTGCTGATCGCCAGCGTGGTGCTTGGCGTTGGTGGTGTCGCTCTGCTGGCCTTGAGCGCGCCCCACTCCATTTCGACGCCTGAACCTGGACTGGCGCAGGCTGTGGTCACGATCGGCGTGCCCCTGCTCCAGCTGGTTGCCGCACTCGCCCTCAGCCTGGCTCTGCTTGTGCGCCGCCTTCGAGCCGCTGCACCAGGCGTGAGAGCAGGGCGCGGCGGGCCTCCCCCTGCTGGCCCGCTTCGGTGATCAGCAGGGCGGTGACGCGCAGGCCATCGGCGGTCATGGCATCCACGCCCAGCAGCTTGGGGGGCTGCAGCAGCGTGGCGCTCCAGGCGGGATCGGCCGCGAAGGCGGCCAGCTCGGCGCTGATGGCGGCCAGGGCCCAGGCCAGATCGGTGCCATGGGGCAGCAGCAGCGACAGTTCGGCGCCCGAGCGCAGCTTGGTGTGGTTCACGCTCTGCTCACAGCCGCTGTTCGGCACCACCACCACCCGTTGGTCGTGGCAGCGCAGCTCCGTGCTCAGCACTCCCACATCGATCACCTCGCCGAGGCGTCCGCCGATCTCCACGGTGTCGCCGATGGCGTAGCGGTCGTCGAAGAGCAGCACCAGCCCGGCCACGAAATCGCGCAGCAAGCCCTGAAACACCAGGGCGAGGGCACCGAGCACGGCGCCACTGGCCAGCAGGGCATTGCTGGAGAGATCGCGCAGCACGGGAATGCCCATCACCGTCCAGGCGCTGAACACCAGCACGCAGGCCAGATCCACCAGGCGCCTGAGCACGCGCAGCAGGCTGCGGTAGCGCTGCTCGCGGCGCGCCTGGAAGGCCGCCGGCACGAACACGTTGCTGGCCCACTGGCTCAGCAGCAACCCCACCAGCGCCCGCAGCAGGGCAGCCGCCAGCAGCATCGCCAGGGCTTTGAACAGCACCACCAGCGGCTGAAACAGCACATCGATCGCTGGTGCCACCTGGCCGGGGGAGGCCAGCAGCAGCACGGCGCCGATCGCTACGCCCAGCACCAGCACCGCCGCCAGCAGCAGCCGACTGAGGCTCTGGGCCAGATGGAAGCGGGCAGCGGCGAGCCGGCTGGCGTGCTCGACGCGTTGGCGCTGCAGCCGCGGCAACTGGCGTTGCAGGCGCCGCCACAGCCACACGGCCAGCACCAGCACCACCGTGAGGCCGGCGACCACCCACGCCGCCATGCTCATCCGGTCGGAGATCTGCTGCTTCCCGTAGATCTGGCGGGCACGGCGCAGCCGCCGCTCCAACCGGTTGCGCCAGCGCTCCGCCAACGCCGCCTCGCTGGTGCCGTTGAGCTGGGCGTCGGCGGCGGTGACGGTGAGCAGCGGGAACGGCGTGGCGCGGCCGGGCACCACGGCGGCCAGCTGATTCAGCCCCCCCGGCTGCCGTTGCACCACCACCCGCAGGGCCTGCGGCGCGCCCTGCAGCCCCAGGTGATCCGGGTCGCACACGGCTTCCACGGCCCCCACGCCGCTGCGCTCCAGCAGCAGCTCGCCGATCCGCTCTCCCGGCGTGCAGGGCTGGGCGGGCCGGTAGAGGAGGTCAAGGTTGCCTTCGATCACCTTCGCCCGCTCGGCGGCATCGGGGCCGGCCTGATCCGGGCCCGCCACCCGCAACGACGCCACGTTGATCACTGGCACGCCAAGGATGCGCACCTGGGAGAGACGAAAACTGCCCGCCACCGGCTGGCTGTCCGCCGACGCGGCGGGGCTGGGCATATCCGCCGCCAGGCCCGGCTGGGCCAGGGCCAGCAGCAGCACCAGGCCGGCTAGGGCCGTGGCAAGGGCAGCAACGACGGCAGCGGCGCGGCTGGTTGTGGAGTGCCCCACGCTGACTGGCCCAGGAACGGCCAGTCTGGGCAGCCATGGGGCCACTGCAGCCCGGCACCGCCTGCAGAAGGGGCGCCCCCTTCAGGTTCTGACGAAATACACCACCGCCACCGCGACCCCGACCACCACGACGATGGCCCGCAGGGTGGCCGCAGGGATCCGGCCCGCCAGCTTGCCGCCCAGCACGCCGCCGACGATGGCGCCGACCGCCATCACCGCCGCCAGGCCCCAGGCCACCTGACCGGAGAAGAGGAAGAAGGCGGCGGCGGTGAGGTTGGCGGCGAACGACACGGCCTGCTTGAGGCCGTTGAGCCGGGTGAGGGTGTCATCGAGGCTGAGGGCCAGCACCGCCAGCACGATCACGCTCAGCCCGCCGCCGAAGAAGCCGCCGTACACGGACGCCAGGAACACCGGCCCCACGGCCCAGCGCTCCGATGGCTGGCGGCCATGCCGCTCGGAACGGCGCTGCAACCAGCGGCGCACGGGCTCCTGCACCGCCAGCAGCGCCGAGGCGAACAGGATCAGGAACGGCACCAGCTGCGTGAACAGCCGTTCACCGGTTTTCAGCAGCAGCCAGCCGCCCAGCAGGCCACCGAGGGCGGCGACCGGCAGCAGCAGCAGCAACCGCTGCCGTTGGCCCTGGAGTTCCCGGCGCTGGGCCCTGGTCGCCCCCAGGTAGCCGGGCACCAGGGCCACGGTGTTGGTCACGTTGGCCATCACCGCCGGCAGGCCGATGGCGGTGAGGGCGGGAAAGCTCAGCAGCGAGCCACCGCCGGCCAGGGCATTGATCGCCCCGGCGGCGATGGCCGCCAGGCCGGCCCAGAAGGCCTGGATCTCGAAGGGCAGGGGTGCGTTCATCAACCCAGCGTCAGGCCGGGGTCAACCCGTAGGGCTCCGCGTCCGCCGGCAGGGTCACCCCCAGCCGCTCGCGCCAGGCCGCCACTGGCAGCTCCCAGCCCTCCTCCCAGCGGGCGGTGGCGAAGGCAGAGGCGGTGAAGCCGATGGTGACGCCGTGGCTGATGGCTCGGCTCAGGTAGGCGTAGTCGTCGAGCCCGAAGCGGAAGCCGGCGATCTGGGCGGCATGGGTGAGGCTCACGTAGGCGGGGAAGCCGATCTGGGTGGCGGTGATCGCCAGCACTCCGTTCTCGCCGGCCGGTGAGGTGCCGAAGCCACTCACCACATGGTGCAGGTCGTGGGTGGTGGCGATCCGCTGGGTGAGCCAGCGGCCCTCGGTGTCGATCGGGCGTGGGCGGAAGAAGGAGGGGTCGTAGTTGAGGCGACGGATCAGGGCGGCGTAGGTGTGGCCCAGGCTCCCCGGTGGCAAGGCCGAGAGCCGATCAAGGTCGGGTTGGAGGGGGGGATAGCGGCTGTCCAGCAACTCCGCCCCACCCGGCAGGGCGCGGAAGCGGGCGAGGCAGGCGTCCATCTGGGGCGTATCCAGGAAGCTGTCCACCAGGTCGGCGATCTTGGCGAGATCCCCCTGACTGCGCCCCACCGCGATCAGCTGACGGGCCTGCCCCAGGGCCTGCAGGGACTGCTGGAAGCGGGTCATGGCCGTCGTGGAGGCGGTGAAGGGAACTTAGGTCCGCCGAGTTCAGCCGCTGGTGCAGGTGGCGTTCCAGCGCTCCTGCAGGGCCTTGGTCTGGGTTTCATCACCGTTCCGTTCGGCTGAGCGCAGGCCTGTCTGGATCTGGGTGCAGGCGGTCTGGCGCGCCAGCCGCTCCCGTTGCACTTTGAGGTCCTGGATCTGGGCCTCCAGCCGCTGGCGTTCCTGCGCCCGTTGCTCCGATGCGGCCTGGCTGGCCTGATCCGCTGCCGCCGAGGCGGCGTTCCTGGCCTGCTCCGCATCCAGCGCCTTGAGTTGCAAGGCAAAGTTCGTTTCCTGCTGACGCAGGCGGGCGGCCTCGTCGCTGCGTTCCTTCAGCTCAGCAGTCAGCAGACTCTGCTGATCAAGGCTCTCGCGTTGGTCGGAGATCTGGGCGCGTTGGTTGATCACCACGACGGAGGCCACCGCGATCGCCACCACGATGCTTCCTGCGAGCCAGAGCTGAGTATCACGGCGCATGGCAGGCAATCTTCGGTACACCTTCAACGTATGAATCGGTAGCGGCTGTGGCAAAGCCTGGGGCTGATCCGCGCCGTTGCTGCTGCTGGTTCAGCCGCCGATGCAGCAGATGATCCCACCTGGCCCCCCCTCGCTTATCCCACCAGCAACTTCAGCCCCAGCAGGGCGATCAAGGCGGCCATCCAGCGCTCCAGCACGCGCAGGGACAGCAGGCGGCTGCCGAGCCTGGAGCCCA
This sequence comes from Cyanobium sp. ULC065, assembly GCF_977927515.1. The sequence goes on from NZ_OZ376393.1 coordinate 1,424,615, forward strand.
GCCAGCCGGCGATCGCCACGGTGATCACCAGCGGCATGATCCCCTCGGGCAGGTGTCGCTGGCTCACCAGAACACCGCCGAGGGCGGCCAGTGAGTTGCACAGGATGAAGGTGATGGAGGTGGCGGCCACCTCCGCTGCCGGTGCCCAGCCCTTGATCAACATCAGCGGCGAAAGGATCACCCCGCCGCCGGTGCCGCTCAGGCCACCAACCAGGCCGATCGCGGCACCACTGCCGAGCGCGCTGCCGAAGGAGGGTGGTGTGGGCACACGGCCTGGGCTGCCGCCGCTCGCCTTGAAGATCAACCGCAGCGAGGAGGCCAGCAGGATGGCACCCACCAGCAACTCGAAGGGCCTGGCGTTCAGGTGCAGGAAGCCACCGACGGCCGCCAGCGGCACCGATCCGGCCACAAACGGCCACACCCGCCGCCAACGCAGGTGCCCGGCCTGGGCAAATTGCAGTGTGCCGATCGTGGCGACGGCCACGTTGAGCAGCAGCGCCGTGGCCTTGAGATCCTCCTCCGGCAGCCCCGCCACCACCAGCGCCGCCACATAGCCGCTGGCTCCCGCTTGGCCAACGGCGGAATACAGAAAGGCAATCACCCCCACCAGCACGGTGAGCCCAACGGCGCCGGGTTCCATGGCGCCCGTTCCGGCGTTGAAGGCCATTGTGGAGGAAGGCGATCGTGCAGCAGGTCAAGGGAATGTCCGTCTCGCTGTTGCCTGGCCTGAAGCGCCTGCGCGCCTACCAACCGGCCTGGCTACGCGGGGACGTGCTGGCGGGTGTGACCGTGGCCGCCTATCTGGTGCCGCAGTGCATGGCCTACGGGGAGCTGGCCGGCGTGGCGCCGATCGCTGGCCTATGGGCGATCCTGCCGCCGATGCTGCTGTACGCGCTGATCGGCTCCTCCCCCCAGTTGTCGGTGGGGCCCGAATCCACCACGGCGGTGATGACGGCAGCAGCGATCGCCCCGATCGCCGCCGGCGATCCGCTGGCCTATGCCAGCTTCGCCAGCCTGCTGGCCCTGTTGGTGGGCCTGGTGTGTGTGCTGGGGGGCTGGGCGCGGCTGGGCTTTCTGGCTGATCTGCTCTCGAAGCCGATCTTGGTGGGCTACATGGCCGGGGTGGCGGTGATCATGATCAGCGGCCAGATCGGCAAGATCAGCGGCCTGGAGCTTGAGGCCAAGTCGCTGGCGGGTGAGCTGCTGGAGCTGGCAGGTCGCAGCAGCGAGATCCATCCGCCCACGTTGCTGCTGGCGATTGGGGTGCTGGTTTTCCTGATGCTGATCCAGCGGCGGTTCCCCTCGGCGCCCGGGCCCTTGCTGGCGGTGCTGCTGGCGGTGGCGGCGGTGTGGTTGTTTCACCTGGATCAGGCGGGTGTGGCCGTGATCGGCGCGATCCCGGCCGGGTTGCCCAGCTTTGCGCTGCCCTTCACGGAGCTGAGCCACCTGGCGCCGCCCGGTGGCCTGGCGCTCGACAAGATCCGGTATCTGCTCACGGCGGCGGTGGGCATCGCCCTGGTGGGCTACTCCGACAACGTGCTCACCGCCCGCGCCTTCGCCGCACGGGGCGGGTACCGCATCGATGCGAACCAGGAGCTGCTGGCACTGGGGGCCGTGAATCTGGGCAATGGACTGATGCAGGGCTTTCCGGTGAGCAGCAGCGGCAGCCGCACGGCGATCAGCGCAGCGCTGGGCAGCCGTTCGCAGCTGTTTTCGCTGGTGGCGTTCGTGGTGGTGCTGGTGGTGCTGCTGTTCCTGCGGCCGCTGCTGGCGTTGTTCCCGCAGGCGGCGTTGGGGTCGATCGTGATCTATGCCGCCCTGCGCCTGATCGACATCGGCGAGCTCAAGCGGATGCGCCATTTCAAGCGCAGCGAATTCCACCTGGCGCTGATCACTTGCGCTGGTGTGCTGTTCACCGACATCCTGATGGGCGTGGGCCTGGCGGTGGCGCTGTCGGTGATCGATCTGTTCGCGCGGCTGGTGCGCCCCCACGACGCGGTGCTGGGCCAGGTGCCCCAGCTGGGCGGACTGCACGACGTGGACGACTGGGAGGGAGCCAGCACCATCCCCGGCCTGGTGCTGTACCGCTACGACGCCCCCCTCTGCTTCGCCAATGCGGAAGACTTCCGCCGTCGCGCCCTGGCGGCTGTGGCTGCTGAGCCCACGCCAGTGCGCTGGTTCGTGCTCAACGCCGAGGCGATCGTGGAGATCGACATCACCGCCGCCGATGTGCTCCAGGACGTCCAGCGCGAACTCACGGCGAACGGCATCGTCTTCGCCATGGCCCGCACCAAGCAGGACCTCTACCAACAGCTCAGCAGAACCGGCTTCGTGGACCGCGTCGGCCCCGAGCGCTTCTACCCCACGCTGCCTGAGGCGATTGCGGCGTTTCGGGGGAGGGGGAGCGTGTTGGGTGATGGGGGAGCGTGTTGGGTGATGGGGGCCAGTGGCAATGAGCGCTTAGTTGTTTATCTCTTTATTCGGCTTGACATTTATTTCGGCTCTTGCAGCTGTGCGGCTGAGTGCCTCCTCGTTGAGTCTTTATGCGTGGCTGAGAGTGTTTCAAGCTGAATAGTGGTTTGCGGACCTGCAAACACAGGGATGAGCATGGGCTAGGGCTGCAGCTTCGCTGCGGCAGCTAGGGTTTCTCAGGATTGGGTGGGATGCTGGTTGTGTTCAACAGAAAAGCCTTGATGGCAGGATGTGGTTTGAGGAAGTGTCGAAGAACAAGTTTGAAGGCTACGGAGCAAGGAGTGTGATCAGGGGCTGATCTCCGGAGGTGCCGGGCTGAGGATCAGCGACTGGCCCTGCTTGGCATTCGGGATCGCAAGAACCAGCGGTCGTTCGCTGGGTTCGGAGGTGTCGGGCAACGTGCGGATCAGGTAGAGCCAGCCGAGGGTTTCGTTGGCCAGCAGCCGCCACACCTGCTGGCTCTCGGGGTCGGAAAGGCTGGAGTCGCGGATCTGCCGGGGAAGCACCCGGTCGCCGATGAACACGTTGTTCGCCAGCGGTGGATCGGGAATGGCCTCACCGGAGTCGTCGAGGTAGCGCAGATCCTGACCCAGGACCCCCTCCGCCTGCGGCAGGACCAAGGTGACCACCGGGAGGGTGGAGCTGCTCTCCAGCGCGTCCCGGCGGGCATCGACCTGCCCCTGATGCTGGGAGAGCCAGAACAGCAGCACCAGCACCCAGCCCACGATTACCAGCTCATCGAGCAGGGAGGCCCCGAAACGCCTGACCGCCGGTTGCAGGCCAGATGGCTTCCACGCCAGTGGCCGCAGGGAGCGGATCCAGGGCACCCGGCGGATCGCCATCGCCAGAAGGTCGGGCAGCTGGTGCAGCAACCAAAGGGTGCCGACGATCAGCAGCGGCAGCGCCGAGAGGACAATCAGGGTTTTGAAGAAATTGGCGACACTGCCGACAAAGATCTGAATCGGAACGATCAGGAACGACTGGGCCGGAAAGGACTGCGCATTGACGTCCAGATTGAAGTAGGCGAAGTAGGACCAGCGATAGATCCAACCAGAGAAGAACAGGATGATCCCCAGCAGACTGAGGATGCTGGCGAATCCACCCAGGAAGGGAAGCTTCTCGTTACCTGGCTCATTCGCCATCGGGAGACTCCTGCTGGATGAGGGGGCACATGACGATTCGTGGAGTTGGCGGGCCCACCGTCGCCTGCCATTAAGCTCTTCCTAAGTAGCCATGCTAAGGGGGACCATGCTTAGCAGACGTAGAGAATGTCTCGTAGCCATCGCTACGTCTGCGACTGCTCTTGTTCTTCCCGTCGTCTCCAACCAGCTGTCTGCCATGGCCGCAGAGCCGGTGCGCCTTCAGCTTCCGCCGATCGTCACCATACGTCTGGTGGCCAAGGGCGAGACATACTCGGGGGTGCGGCTGGTCACTGTCGGTCCCTCGGAGGTGGTCTTCTCGAAGGGCGGTGAGCGCAGGGCGCGGTTGGCAGAGGTGGCCAGCATCACCTTCCAGGGACCGGTGAAGTACAAGGAAAATCGCAATCCTGAAATGCGCGGCGAGCCCCTGAAGGATTGCCTTCCACAACCGGAGGTACTGCTGGCCTCCGCGGCGCTGGCGATCCAATCCGAAGGTTCCACCCTCGCCCTCAGACCCGATGGCCTGCAGGACTTGGCGCGGAAGAACCTGCGCCAGGTCGGTGGCCTCCGCACCCTGGTGGTTGATTCCATGCGCTTTGCTCCCGGCGGCTTGGTGAACTTGGCCTACAAGGCCTGCGCCCCAGGAGGGTCTCGATGACGCGGAGCAGATTGAGCTGATGGGTCGCTGGCTGGCCGCTGGACTCGCCCTCAGCGTGGGCCTGCTGCCGGTGGGATGGCTGGTGGTGCCGGCGGCGATGGCGGCGGAGGCAGTGGATGGGCAACTGCTGAAGCTGTCGGATCTGGCCAATCGACAGAAGGGGCAGGGTCAATTGGAGGCGGCCCTGGCCACCTATGCAAAAGCGCTGGCGATGACTCGCAAGCTGCAGGACCGACGCGGAGAGGGAATCACCCTCAACAACATTGGAGGGGTGTATGGAGATATTGGGAAGCCGGAGGAGGCGCTGAAGCACTACCAGCAGGCACAAGCGATCGCTCGGGAGTTGAAGGACCGCCGAGGGGAGGGGACCACCCTCAACAACATTGGAGTGGTGTATGGAGATCTTGGGAAGCCGGAGCAAGCGCTGAAGCACTACCAGCAAGCACAAGCGATCGCTCGGGAGTTGAAGGACCGCCGAGGGGAGGGGACCACCCTCAACAACATTGGAGGGGTGTATAGAGATCTTGGGAAGCCGGAGCAAGCGCTGAAATTCTTCCAGCAGGCACTGGAGATCCGAAGGGAGGTGAAGGACCGCCGCGGAGAGGGAGCCACTCTCAACAACATCGGATTGGTGTATCGCAGTCTTGGTAAGCCGGAGGAGGCGCTGAAGGTCTACAAGCAGGCACTGGAGATCATAAGGGAGGTGAAGGACCGCAGCGGAGAGGGAATCACTCTCAACAACATCGGATTGGTGTATAGCAATCTTGGTAAGCCGGAGGAGGCGCTGAAATTCATCCAGCTGGCACTGGAGATCCAAAGGGAGCTGAAGAACCGCAGCGGAGAGGGAACCACTCTCAACTTCATCGGAGGGGTGTATAGCAATCTTGGGAAGCCAGAGGAGGCGCTGAAGATCTACAAGCAGGCGCTGGAGATTCTAAGGGAGGTGAGGGTCCGCAGCGGAGAGGGAACCACTCTCAACAATATCGGGTTGGTGTATAGCAATCTTGGTAAGCCGGAGGAGGCGCTGAAGATCTACAAGCAGGCACTGGAGATCCGAAGGGAGGTGAAGGACCGCCGCGGAGAGGGAACCACTCTCAACAACATCGGATTGGTGTATAGCAATCTTGGTAAGCCGGAGGAGGCGCTGAAGATCTACATGCAGGCACTGGAGATCATAAGGGAGGTGAAGGACCGCAGCGGAGAGGGAACCACTCTCAACAACATCGGATTGGTGTATCGCAGTCTTGGTAAGCCGGAGGAGGCGCTGAAGATCTACAAGCAGGCACTGGAGATTCTAAGGGAGGTGAAGGACCGCCGCGGAGAGGGAGGCACTCTCAACAACATCGGATTGGTGTATAGCAATCTTGGCAAGCCGGAGGAGGCGCTGAAGGTCTACAAGCAGGCACTAGAGATCCTAAGGGAGGTGAAGGTCCGCAACGGAGAGGGAACCACTCTCAACAACATCGGATTGGTGTATCGCAGTCTTGGTAAGCCAGAGGAGGCGCTGAAGATCTACAAGCAGGCGCTGGAGATACTGAGGGAGGTCAAGGACCGTAGCGGTGAGGCTGTAACTCTATCCAATCTGGCGCTTCTACAGCGAGATCAACAGCAACCCAAGCCAGCCATCGAAAATCTGGAGAAGGGTCTGGCGATCCAATTGGAGATGCGGCGTGGCCTTCAACGCAGCGATCGGCAGAGCTTCCTCAGCCAAAGTCAATGGGCGGCCTCATCGCTGGTGGAGCTGCTAATCGAGCAGAAGATGGCAGCGGAAGCCTTCACCTGGGTCAATCAGTTCGCCAGCGCTGATCTGGCCGATTACAGCCGCCTAATCGAGGCACGGGTGAACAATCCTGAGGCGCAACGGGCGCTTGAGGGGTGGCGGCTGCGGCAGGTGGAGATGCAGGGGCAGCGGCAGCGGTTGGAGGGTGAGCTGAATCCGCGGACAATGCAGCTGCTGGTGGAGCAGGAGGCGGCGCAGTTCCGTGCGGCGGAGGAGTTGATCGGCAGGTATCCCGAGATTGCCGAGTTGTTGGAAACCCGGCCGGCGGATCTGCAACGGCTGCAGGCGGGAACCCCGGCGGGCACGGTGGTGCTGCAGCCGGCGCCGCTCACCGGCGTACCGAAACGGGCCGACACGATGGCGTTGTTCGCGCTGACCCGCAGTGATCTTCAGGTGGTGACGGTCCCTCTGCCCAAGGATTTCCCTGTCCTGGTGGAGACCTACCGGCAGCAATTGGAACGAGGGGAGACCTACCTGGAACGCAGCGAGCAGTTGTACGACCTGTTGATCCGGCCCCTGGAGGACCGGGGGCTGCTGCCGGCGGGAGGGCGGCTGGCGGTGCTCGCCACCGGCAAGCTGCGGGAGATCCCGCTGGAAACGCTCTACGACGGCCGCACGAAGCAGTACCTGCTGGAGAAGTACCCGATCCATTACCTAACGCGGCTGAGCCGCAACGGTGCCCCAACCGCCCAGCCCGCCGGTGGGGGTGGCGGCGGCGTTCAAAAGGCACTGGTGCTGGCCAATCCCACCCCCACCGTCAGGGAACTGCCGGGCACGGAAGCAGAAGCGAACTATCTGCTGGGCAGCTACCCCGGCAGCCGTGATCTGCGCCGCAACCAGGCAACACTGGAGCAATTCCGGCAGCAGGCGAACCGCTATCCGATCCTGCACCTCGGCACCCACGGCTGTTTCGTCGCAGCGGGGTGCCCGAATCTGGGGATGCAGGCGAACACGCTGCTGTTTGCCAACCGCCAGCAGTACCCGATCGCTGAAGCGGCGCAGCTGGGTCTGTCGAACACCGAACTGCTGGTGCTGGGGGCCTGCCAGACGGCCAAGATCACCAGCGACAACGACGTGGGGCTGAGCGGCCTGGCCTACGTGTTGGAACGGGCTGGCGCCAGGGCGGTGGTGGCAAGCCTGTGGAGCGCGGCTGATGCGGAGAGCGCCCAGATCACCAAGGCGTTTTACGGGAACCTCAAGGCGGGGATGGACAAGGCCGAAGCGATGCGGCAGGCGAAGCTGGCGCTGCTGCGGCGCGATCCGGATGGCCGGCACCCCTATCTCTGGGCCCCGTTCATCGTGATCGGCGATGCAGCGCCCCTGGCGAGGTGAAGAGAGCCATCAGGATGGAACACCTTGCGCTGCTTTGATGTAGAGCGAATGCGCAAAGTGGTTGGGTATGTGGCGAGAGCATTGAGCAAGAAGTTTCCACTTATTCATGAATGCATTCATTCAGCTACCCGTCTTTGTTTGGCTCTTTCAGGATCAAGCCACGCGAGTAGATGTGGAGCGTGCCCTGCAGAAGTCGCCCCCGCAGCTTGGGTTTAATGCCTAGGTACCTGCTCAAAGCCGACAGTTCGCTCTACTGCCTCCCACAACCCCAGATCCTCCCGCCCAGCAGAATCTGACCCCATGAGGCCATCCCTTCTCCCCGTGCTGCTCTGTTCTGCCGCCCTTGCGGGCTGCATGGCGCCTGAGACAGACGAGCAGGTGATTCGCCGCCAGTACGGCATTCCAGCGGCGGCCAGAGTGTTGATGGCTCAGGTATCGCCGGCGGAGGCGGGCTGGTTCGGGCGCGAAGGCCTCAAGATCACGATGGTGTTCGGGCTCAGCGAGGGCGACTTCGACGCGTTGACCCGCAGGTTGAAAGCCACCAGCCACTGGCAGCCTCTGCCGATCCCTGAGACGACCTTGGCGCACCTCGCCGGTATCCGCAGGGCCCGAGCGGCGGGGGCCGTGGGCAACCTCACCGATCAGCAGCTGCTGGCGCAATTCCGTCAGACGATGCCTCCCCATCCGCCCATCGGTTGGTACCAGATCCAAACCGCAGGTACCAACATCCTGCACGCACCCAAGACGGTGCGAGACACGCTCGCCACGGACGTGAACGACTTCATGCTCGCCGTGCTTGATCCTGAACGGCACACGCTGATGGTGAGAGTGAGCACCATCTACTGACGCAGAACGGTTGTTTGCTTGAATTCAGCAGATCGTTGGCCCCGATGCAGCTTCATCCTTCCCCCCTTCCAGCACGTACCGTCCGGCTGGCACAGGCGGCGCTGGCTCGCTTCGGCCCATCCACCCTGCTTGCTGTGGCTTGTGTGGCCGTGGGCAGTGGTGCGGTGAGCCATGCCGCTACCGATCGGGCCCGGTTTGACGCGGCATGGACTGGTGTCGACTGCAAAACTTTTGACGTGCCTGCCGCCATCGCCGCCCAGTCGGATTGTGGCTACGTCACAGTTCCTGAATTACACGCGCAACCCCAGGGCCGCACGATCCAGCTCGGTGTGGTCCGCACCCGCAGCAGCGGCAGCGCCCCTGCCGCCGATCCCCTGGTGGTGGAGCAGGGCGGCCCGGGGGATTCCACCATCGGTGACATCGTCAATGGTGGCCTGCCGAAGTTTCCTGAACTCCCGGCGTTGTTGAAGAGCCGTGACATGATTTTCGTGGAGGAGCGCGGCACGCGCTTTGCCAAACCGTTCCTCTTCTGCCCTGAGCACCATGCGCACAACATTGCGGTGGCGAAGGGGGAGATCCCCTATACCGATGCCAGCTGGATCCAGGCCTGCAATCAGCGCCTCAAGGCCCAGGGCATCAACCCCAGTGCCTTCAACACCCGCGAAAATGCCGCAGATATCTATACGGTGGTGGAGACGCTGCGCTACCCGCAGTTCAACTACTACGGCGTTTCCTATGGCACCTTGCTGGGGCAGTATGTGATCGCCCAGGCGGATCAGCACAAGGCCAAGCTCCGCAGCGTGATCCTTGATGGCGTGGTGCGGCCTGATGTGGATTTCAATCTGGCCTCCAGCTACACGTTCAGCTACGCCCTGCGCAACGTGTTCCAGGCCTGCGCCCAGGATCCCGCCTGCAACGCCACCTACCCCAAGCTCGAGCAGACGTTTCTCACCATCGTTGATGAGCTCAACCGCAAGCCTCTGCCCCTCACGCTGACCATCCCTTCCAGCAAGCAGCCATTCGTCACCAAGCTCGATGGCAATGCGTTCGTGATGGCCATGGTTCCCTATCTGGCGCGGCCCTATTCCGGTGAGTCCACCCGTGGCAGTTCCCTGCCCCGGTTCATTCAGGCGGCCAGCAAGGGCAACTTCGCCTGGGTGGCTGAGGCGCTCTCCGATCTGGAGCCCCCTGGTGCGAAGGAGATGTATCACACCGTTCTCTGCGCGCGGGCGCGATCGATTCGGGTGGATCCGGCCCAGGTGCTACCGCCCGCTTACCCGCAGCTGCTTCCCCTCGGCCTGCGCGAAGCCGAAGGCGTGAACCGGGCCTGTGAGGTGCTGCAGGTGGAGCAGAAGCCGCCCTTCGTCTACAGAAACCGGCAGATCCCCACCCTGGTGCTTAACGGCAGCTACGACCCCGTCACGCCTGCTCCCTACGGAGAAGCTGTGGCGAAGAATCTGACCACCGCCACTGTGGTCACCTTCCCGGGTGTGGGCCATGGGGCGCTGTTCGCACCGGGGGGCACCCCTGCGGCAGCCTGCGTCACCCAGATCGCCGCAGATTTTCTGGTCCGTCCCACAGCCACACCCGACAGCCGCTGCCTTGCCAAGGTGAAGCCTGCGTTTGTTGTGGAGTAGGGGCGGCACCCCCTCGAAAGGGGCCCCCATCAGAACTGCGCCCAGAGCTGGAGATCCAGGGGTGACGGTGTCTTGAAGGCCGTCATCAGCTCCCAATAGTGGCGCGCGTCAGCGTGGCGGTCGGTGCCGGCTAGGGCGGTGAGGTAGGCGAGGCGAAACAGATCGTCCTGGGCGTCGCTTCCCCCGACGGCGGTCACCGCCGGCATCACGGGATCGAGCAGCGCCGCGGTGGTGGCGTAGTCACCGGTGCCGTGGGCAATGCTGGCCTCGACCACCGCCTGTCCGACCGGTTGCCAGACCCGTGTCGACTCGCCGTCACCGCGGTTGGTGCGGGCCTGCACAGACTCCCGCAGCCTCGCCAGAGCATCGCCGCGCCCGGCGCGGGCCAGCGCGTAGCCGTGATGGGCGCTCAGGAACGGGAACACGCACTCGTGAACCCGGGCCTCCACGTGGTCAGCCACGGCGGCCCAGGTCGCGTCGGGCACGGTTGCGCCGGCCATCTCGGCGCGCCACAGGTAGGAAACGGCGTCAATCTGCTCGCCGGGGCTGTCAGGGGTGATGCCCCAGATGTGGTCGCGGAACACGGCGTCGGCGCCGTCACGGTCGAGCTGGTCGAGATGCGCGACCGCGAGGTGCCAGGCGTTGTGGCAGTAGATGAGCCTGCTGCTGGTTTGCCAGACGGGGAGGAAGCCGGCCAGGCGGTTGATGGCGCCGGGCGGGTCGCCGTGGGTGATGAACACATGGGCGAGCGTGTGTTGGGCCCATGGGGTGTGGGCGTCAAGGGCGAGGGCCTGCTCAGCCAGCTCGGCTGCGGCCTCGGCGTGGCCGGTGAGCTCGGTGGCGAAGGACCACACGGCCAGGAAGTCCGGGTCGTTGAGATTGGGTTCGGCGATGCGCTCGATCTGGTCGAGGAACCGCGGCCCCATGTGCTGCTGGCCGAGTACGTAGTAAAGGAACTCGAGGGCCTTTACCGCCAGCAGATCGGTGGGCCAGCGTGTGACCAGCGCCTCAAACCGCTCGACCGCGAGCAGGAAATCGCCGCTGTCCCACCGCCGCAGCGCCGCAAGGGTGGCGGCCTCCCGTTCGTTCAGCGCGGGTTCGAGCGTTGCCAGCCGAGCGAGGTGGCCGGCGGCCAGCGCGGAGGCCTCAGTGGTCTGGCCGTAGAGCCCCAACATCGCTGCGCCGAGCTGCAGGCTGGCCACGTCGGCAAACGTGGCGGCGGCGTCGAGCACGCTCTCGGCACCGAGGTCAAGACCGCAGAGGCGGTCGGTGAAGGTGTCGATGGCGGCGATGGCGCCTTCGTCGCCGGTGCTGACGTCGAGCCCGCGTCGTGTCGTGCCCATGCGTCCAACCGTCCCGAACTGGTCGATCGCTAGCGAGGCTGATCCTAGCTAAGAGCATGACAATCGCCTATGCGTTCACCTTTCTGGGTGTAGGCCATAGGGCACTGTTCGCGCCTGGGGGGATGCCTGCCGCAGCCGGTGCCACCCAGATCACCGCAGATGTCCTGGCACGTCCAACAGCCACACCCGACAGCCGCTGTCTCGCCGAGGTCAAGCTTGCGTTTGTTGTGGAGTAGGGGCTGCGTTCGTGCTGATTGTTGTTGGCTGAGGATGGACGGGGCCAGGCCATTGTCAGCGGAGGCGTTGTATGGAGGTTGATCGATCCAATGGCTGGGAAGCCGTAGCGGCCCGTTTTGTGGCAGAGCGCTCCTCGATTGGTGCCGCCACCGTGCGCAGCTGGAGCCGGGCCTTGCCGGCAAGTCCTTCTGTTCTTGATCTGGGCTGCGGTTGTGGTGTGCCGATTTCTGCAGCGCTGATGGCCGAGGGCTGCCACGTGTCAGCCGTGGATGCCTCTCCCAGCATGGTGGCTGCGTATCGGCAGCGCTTTCCCCAGGCGAGGGTGGCGTGCGAGCCCGTGGAAAAGTCCAGTTTCTTCAACAGCACATTCCACGGAATTGTGGCCGTCGGCCTGTTGTTTCTACTGCCAGCTGATGGGCAGCGCGCACTGATCCGTCGCGTCTCTGCTGCTCTACAACCTGGTGGCCGTTTTCTGTTCACCGCCCCTGTGCAGGCGGTGGCCTGGAAAGACACCATGATGGGCGGCCACTGCGTTTCCCTCGGCGACGAGGTGTACCGCCGCGCCCTTGCTGCTGCGGGGCTGCACGTTGTTGGTGAGTTTGTGGATGAAGGAGAGAACCATTATTACGACGCCTGCCGCATGGGCTGATCGCCAGGGATGCTCTCGCTTATGTGCTTATGATCCAAGCGTCTTCGATGACCGCATCGATTGGACTTCCCTTTTCCCAATGGCGTCGCGTCGTATCTGTCCGGGGGACTGCTCCTCGGACTGGGACTGATGGTCATGTATCTCAGCCTCGGTGTGAAAGCCGGAGCGAGTTCCTTTCTGAGCTCCACGCTCACCTATTTCACGCCACTTCAAGCCGAGCGCAGCTCGCGCCACTGGCGCCTGCTGTTCGCCCTGGCCATGGTGCTCGGCGCCTGGCTGTACGCCGCGACCCACCAGGCGTTCTTCGTTACCGCCGTGGGCTGGTGGCGGCTGGCGCTGGGGGGTGTGCTGGTGGGGTTCGGCACCCGGCTCTCCTCGGGCTGCACCTCCGGTCACGGCATCTGCGGCGTGGCCTCCTTCTCGAGGGCCTCGCTGCTGGCGGTCGCCGTGTTCATGGCGGTGGCCATCGTCACCGCCCGGATCGTGCTGCTGCTGGGGGTGACGCCATGAAGCGCCTGTTCGCGATCCTGCTGGGTGGTGGGTTGTTCGGCTATGGGCTGGCCTGGAGCGGCATGGCCCGGCCGGAGGTGGTGCTGAGCTTCCTGCAGCTGCGCGACCTCGGCCTGCTGCTGGTGATGGCGGCGGCCCTGGCGGTCACCACCATCGGCTTCCGGCTGGCGCCGCGGCTGCGGCAGACCACGCTGCTGGGGCTGCCCTTCTCCCATGAGGTGAAGCCGATGCTGGCCGGCACCGTGCCGGGTGCCGTGATCTTCGGTGTGGGCTGGGGCCTGAGTGGCCTGTGCCCCGGCGCGGCGGTGGCCAGCATCGGTATCGGCAACGGGCCGGTGTTGATCGGTCTGGCCGGGATGTTCGTGGGCGCCTACCTGCAGGGCGTCCTGGCGGAAGGGCCTCCCAAGCTGCAGGCTGGGCCCCAGCAGGGTGAGGGCTGAGTCGCCCGACGCGATGGCCTCCTCCGCTCCCTTTCCCCTGGCGGCCGCCGCCGGCGCTGCGCCGCTGCTGCTGCGGCAGCTCTTTGATGCCGAGACGGGCACCTTCACCTACCTGCTGGCGGAGGTGGCCTCCCGGCAGGGGGTGCTGATCGATTCGGTGTACGAGCAGCACCCCCGCGATCTTTCGCTGATCCGCGAACTGGGCATCGATCTGGTCGCCTGTCTCGACACCCACGTTCACGCCGATCACGTGACCGGCAGCTGGCGGATGCAGCAGGCCACCGGCTGCCCCATCGGCCTGGCCGCCGTCGCTGGGGCCGAAAACGTGACCCTGCCCCTGCGCCACTGGGATCGGGTGAGCTTCGGCGGCCGCCACCTGGAGGTGCGCGCCACCCCCGGCCACACCGATGGCTGCCTCAGCTTCGTGCTCGACGACCACTCGATGGCGTTAACCGGCGATGCACTGCTGGTGCGCGGCTGCGGCCGCTGTGATTTTCAGCAGGGGGATGCCGCCACCCTTTACCACTCGATCACCGGGCGGCTCTTGTCTCTACCCGACTACTGCCTGCTGTACCCCGCTCACGACTACAGCGGCCGCGCGATGAGTTCGGTGGCCGAGGAAAAGGCCTACAACGCCCGGCTCGGCGGCGAGGCCGATGAGCGCGACTTCGTGGGCTACATGGAGAACCTGCACCTCCCCCACCCCAACCGGATCGCCTTGGCCCTGCCAGCCAACCTGCGCTGCGGTAGGCCCGCCGACGGTGGCCTGGAGGAAGCGGACAACTGGGCACCGATCGAGCGCAGCTATGCCGGCCTGCCAGAGCTGACGGCTGGCTGGGTCGCCGAACACCGTCAGGAGCTGACGCTGGTGGACGTGCGCTCCGAAGCGGAAGTGCAGGGCCCGGACGGTCGCATCCCGGGCAGCCTGCTGATTCCCCTGCCCGAGTTGCAGAGCCGGGCCGACGAGATCCCCACGGATCGCCCCACGGTGGTGCTCTGCCACTCCGGCAGCCGCTCCGCCCTGGCTACACAGCAGCTGCAGAAGAAGGGGCTGAGCCAGGTGGCGAACATGCGCGGCGGCCTGCGGGCTTGGAAGGCGCAGGGGCTGCCGTTGGAGCATCCCTGAGCAACAACACCATCGCGATCTGCTGTAGCCGCGGTCACAAGTGGTTCACGGACCCGTTAACCACGGCTGGCGTTGGCGTTCCTGCTTAGAGTGCAGTTGCGGGGCAAGGGTTTAAGAGACCGATTGCTGTGAACTCAGTTGTTTATCAGGAAGGGGCCTGCTGGCTGGGGGTGGTTCGCGGAACTGCCTAAGAACAAGTTCGATGGACACTTGCAATCTTTGAAACGCGAAGGCCGCTTACGAAAGTGCGTCGTGCGACATGATAACCAGTGCAGGTGATTTTAGTCGGACATAAGATTGCTTTAAGTGTTCTGGAAAGATATGCATGAAACCATCTTGAATATGGACCAGATTCGCCAGGTCACGAGTAGACTCATCGGCCTGTCCGCCAGCATGAATCAGCTTATTGCGGATCCTCCTTACTTGCTTTATCTCTTCTGAGTCCCAGCAGCTCTCGCGCAGATTGATGTGGATGGCTTTTACTGGACAGATTCGGCCCCTGACATCGTTAACCCCGGGCGGGAAGAACAGGGTTTGGTCTCAGTGTAGACCTCATGGGGAGTTTTGCTTCCCAATGCGCTGTGTGGTCTTACATGACCATACCTCCAGAAGAAGCGGGCCAGGCTGATCTCCGCCTCCCAGCCATCGCTGTAGGCACGCAGATACACCTCCTCATACTTGACGGTGCGCCACAGTCTCTCCACCAGGATATTGTCAAAGCACCGCCTCCTTCCTGACCAACTGATCTTGATGTCTTCTGCCTTGAGTCGTTGAACGAAGGCCGATGAGGTGAATTGACAGCCCTGATCGGAATGGAAGATCTGGGGCTTGCGGCCACTGACCAGGGCCATCTCCAGGGCCTCCAGGCAGAACTCCGTGTCAAGGCTGTTGGAGAGTTTCCAGCTGAGCACATGCCGTGAGAACAGATCGACAACGGCCACCAGGTACAGAAAGCCCTTCCGCATCGGAATGTAGGTAATATCCGTCGCCCAGACCTGATCTGGGGCCGTGAGCTGCTGGAGGTCCTCAAGGCAGGGAAAACGCTCGGATGGGCTACCAGGAACTGTCGTCCTTGGTTTCTGATAGATCGCCCGTAAACCCATGCGCTGCATAAGGTTTCGGACACGGTCACGGCTGATCGGGATACCGTCTCTGGCCAGATACTGCACCATCCGACGGTTACCGGAGGTTGGATCCTCCAGGTAACAGGCATCGATCCTGGCCATGATCCGCAGAGTGGACTCATTGACAGGCACGGGCTTGTAATAGAGGGTCGATCGTGCCAATCCGAGGAGTTCGCACTGGCGGCTAACCGTGAGCTCAGGGTGGTGATGATCGACCAGTTTGCGCAGTTCACGGGCGTCAGAGCAGCTGAGACTTTTTTTTCAGCCACTCCAGCTCCATTTGGAGCTTGCCGATCTGCTGGAACAGCTCAGCCTCCTTGGCCTGGCTTTCGTCCTTGGCCTGGGTCTTCTTGCCCCGGGTGAACAGGTCGCTGGCACCCTCCAGCAGCTGCTTCTTCCACTGGCTCACCTGAATCGGGTGCACCGAATGATCAGCGGCAATCTCCTGGAGCGTCTTGCGGCCACTGATCGCCTCCATGGCGACCTTGGCCTTGAACTCGGGGCTATGGGTGCGGCGTTTGCTCATGGGTGGGAGCCCCCTCTCAGGGGCGGTGCCCCGCCTCAGAGGTTAACGATGGACCCTGTCCAGAAAAGCCAGACCATCTCAGATTGGATCCGAAGCTGTCGCCGAGAACTGCAGTGAAGTTCCTGTTTGTTGATTGTAAGTTGGGATTTCCAGTGGATATTCTGGCGCAGCGTACTACAAACTCTTCGTAGGCTCCGTAGATTCCGATGTACGCCAAGCGCATAATCCCATGAAGGCCCAAGTGGAATGGATGGTGCTGAATGTACTGCTGCCATATCGCAGATGCAGACACAGAGCTGTCTCGGATACTCTGAAGGCCTCGGACATCGCCTAAGACTCTGAAGAGCTCGCTTCTGAGTTCGCTCTGAAGGGCATGATCATTAGTGAGGCTTGGCACTCGGTCTCGCAATCTGCTGAGAACATACTCCAAAAAGCCTAAGAGGGAATAGTCAAGTGGCCCCTCGCTCGCCATCCCAACGTGGAAGTTTTCAATCGCATTTGGCGCCAGCGCTGGAAATGCAACGGCATATGAAATACTTCTCCAATCAGTCAACAGGTTAAGAATGAGATGAGATATTCTGCTTTCCGCCCTGTCCGATGCCTCAAAAGCTGCTCTGGTGAAGTCGTCTTCAAGAAATCCTTGATATGATTCGATCCGTTGATCAACAACGACAGACCTGTCTTCGAGGGCATCCATGCGATTCTAGAATGATGACATTCAGTTTATCGTGGCCAGAGTAGCCATCGAACAATGCGATTCACCTGGGCCACCTCCAGGGGTCGCTTCAATAGTCATTACTCCATGTGGCCAGGTGATCGCAAGCGTTAGCTGCACAGGAAGGCCGTGGTCGTTATCGTCGGTGTGATGGTGGCGATTTCGGATGCCGACAATCCTTAGAAGCGGTCCTTACAGGATCTACTTCTACAGTCACGAGCCAAATGAGCCTCCCCATGTTCATGTTGACAGAGATAAGGCTTCATGCAAAGTCTGGCTTGTTCCTGTGGCATTGTCCTCGAGCCTTGGATATAGCGCCAGAGAGCTGCGTGAGATTGAACGGCTGATCAGCTTGAACCGAGCTATCCTGCTGAAAGCATGGGAGGAGTTTCATGGCTAACCCTGGCGAGCAGGTCACAGACGTTGTCTTGACAGAGGACAGGCTGATCGTTGACCTGGCTGATGGACGATCTATCTCGGTGCCGTTGGCTTGGTTTCCAAGGCTTCTGCATGCAACATCCCAGGAGCGTCATAACTGGGAGATTGCAGGAGCTGGCTACGGAATCCACTGGCCAGACGTTGATGAGGACTTAAGTGTGGAAGGCCTTCTACGTGGAGCACCAGCGCCCCAGGTAAAGACACTGGTCAGCTAACACCGCCATGCACCTGTGCCGCCACCGCAAGGCTATCTTCTTCGCTGCGCAAACCTTGCGGCCAGGTGATGGCGAGCGCTAGGCATTTTTTACTCGCACATGCTCATTGACCACCCAGCGCTTAGTCCGCTCTCCCCTCACATGAGAACGTACGCCATACAGGGCCTTCGGGAGCTCCAGGCCGTTGGCTCAGTTTTCGTAGCGTCCGGAATTGAGATCTATGCTGCAGCTGTCTACGAGCGTGTGGGAGAACTTGACAACTGCTTGGAGTCGATGCGAATTGCAATCTCCGAGATCGTCGGCCTAGCGAAGTCTGCTACGCCCATGTCAAAGTCATACCGATATCACCACGAGAATTACTTGCTGCGTGTAACTGGATTGCTGGATCGTGCTTATCGGCTCGTCAGTATCGCCTTAGGTTTGCCAAAAAGGAACGGTCGATAGTTTTCAGGGCAACGCACGAGTCACGGAAGCCATAAAACATGCGCATCCCGAAGTTCACAAGGCACTTCTTGCTCTCCACACCCTTGTGGCCGAAAAGAAGAACGTGCGAAACGAAGTGGCCCATTCGTCGGCCTTTTCATCGCGGGAACTTGGCCTGTACTCAGCCGTGGAGGAGCTAGAATACGATGGCGTAAACAAGGCAGACGTTCAGCCACTGATGGCGAGCCACTTTTCTACCGAGGCCAGTCTACTTGGCATACTGGCAGTTCAAGCCGAAGCGAGCCTATTCAGCCTAGTCGGTGAACTAGAACCCATCATCACCCCTCATGTCAAACGTTATGTGCTAGATCATGGGACTGTGCATCTACTACCTCAATGAGTCGTCCTCAAGTCAAAATAGAGCGCATATCGTTCCCGAATCTTTTCTCCGGAATGATGTCACCCTGAAGCCCGGGACAGAGTGCGACGAATGCAATAACTCTGCAGCTGGCCTTGAACAAGCCTTTGTTTACCATAATCGGATATGGACGCAAATTATGACCCTAAGAGCACCCGGGAAGAGAGGCAAGATAAGAAAGCGAATGGCGCATTATTCCGCTGACGACAAGACTGAAATGCTGACCATCCGATATCGTCCGTGTTGGTTGACCGAGGGTGACGGGGAAAAGAAGATATCCTTTCCAGACCCACCTGAATACAGTGATGCAAAGTTTCGTCGCTGCTTGGGCCACATTTACCTGAATTACATTGCGTGGAAGTTTGGCTGGCAAGTTGCGCTTGAAAGCAGGTTTGATGAACTCAGGAGATATGTCCGATATTCATCAAGAATGGAACGGTGGCCGTATGGGCAAGCCTCACATGATGACTCCCAACCAAGAAGGAGGCTTGGGATAGGCTTGGCCCCTTGTGCACCTGGATTAACAATAAAACTCGAATCATATATTGACGACTTCTACTTTGACCCACTCAAGTCCAGCGAGCTTGGATCATGGATTGCTAATTGCAATGGACAAGAAACGATCTATCATGATGGCAGCACATAACAAGCCCCTGGAGTGGACAGGCCGCCACCAGCTCTCTGCTACGCCACCCCAGGCTGCTTGCCTGCCACTCAGGGGCAGCGTTAGGCCTCATACTTTACGCAAATAGGAGGCGCCATGCCAATCCACCACAACATGCTCGGCAAGACGCCCTCCTCCACGGAGCGCATCCTCTTTCCCATCGCAGACCAAGCATTGGGAACCCAGGGGTCCCTGCTGTACGAGCATGTGCTTAATCCAGGGGTCGAGGTGCCGTTTCACCAGCACCCATACGAGGAAGTCATCGTTTGCATTTCCGGAGTCGCCGAGTGCTCACTTAACAGTGACCCCTGGCAGAGGTATGAACAAGGCAGCGTGCTAATCATTCCACCGAACACACCGCACTCCCTAAGAAATATCGGTTCCGGCCTTCTGCGGCAACTGGCCTTCATGCCAACGAGCGTCAATAGAACTAAATGGCTGGCTCCCAAAGGCAGCGTTGAGTGAGCTTTGCTTCTGTCCGCAGTGCGGAGGAGTGATGGAGATCTCAGTCGTGCGGGTTCGCCAGATCAGACCCCCTTTCCCTTGATTCAGCAAATGAGTATAAGGAGATACGCCGTAGCGATCAGAAAGTGAACACCAAGATAGTTGGTTCCAAAACAGAACTGACCAGCTGACCCGCTTGCAACCCTATGCTTTAGTAGTCAGCTGACAGATGAGACCAAGGCATTGGCAGTAGTCCATTGCACCCAAGACAAAAGCGAAAGCCAGCATTAAGTATGGTCTGATGCTTCTGCTGTAAGCCTAAAATCCCGGAGTTGCCGGCTCGTTCAACTTCGGAAATGATCTTAGCTGTCACGATCTTATCCATAGTCGTTAGGTAATAAAAACAACCCATGAAACCAGACCAGAAGATTCAGAAGCGTCTCACGGAACTGGTCGAGATGGGTAAGGATGTGCTCTCAACAAAGCGAAGCCCTGGCCAGAATGCCGTCGGAGATTATCGTGTCGATAGCCAGTAGGCTTATCAGTGGGCAACAAGCGTTCAAAGTCTTCTTACCCAAATCTTTGGATCGAACAGTGAACACTATAAGAATTTCACTGCTCAGGTCAGCAGCCATCTGACCTTCTCGCCGACCTACCGTGCTCAAGGCATCCTCCTGGCGGCCAAGGATGACTACGACTACGGTTACCTCTTTGAAGTTCGGCGACTCGTCGAGGCCGAGGTCTTCGACGACTTTCTTGAGTAGGCAGAACTGAGATGGTCTGGCTTTTCTGGACAGGGTCCATCGTTAACCTCTGAGGCGGGGCACCGCCCCTGAGAGGGGGCTCCCACCCATGAGCAAACGCCGCACCCATAGCCCCGAGTTCAAGGCCAAGGTCGCCATGGAGGCGATCAGTGGCCGCAAGACGCTCCAGGAGATTGCCGCTGATCATTCGGTGCACCCGATTCAGGTGAGCCAGTGGAAGAAGCAGCTGCTGGAGGGTGCCAGCGACCTGTTCACCCGGGGCAAGAAGACCCAGGCCAAGGACGAAAGCCAGGCCAAGGAGGCTGAGCTGTTCCAGCAGATCGGCAAGCTCCAAATGGAGCTGGAGTGGCTGAAAAAAAAGTCTCAGCTGCTCTGACGCCCGTGAACTGCGCAAACTGGTCGATCATCACCACCCTGAGCTCACGGTTAGCCGCCAGTGCGAACTCCTCGGATTGGCACGATCGACCCTCTATTACAAGCCCGTGCCTGTCAATGAGTCCACTCTGCGGATCATGGCCAGGATCGATGCCTGTTACCTGGAGGATCCAACCTCCGGTAACCGTCGGATGGTGCAGTATCTGGCCAGAGACGGTATCCCGATCAGCCGTGACCGTGTCCGAAACCTTATGCAGCGCATGGGTTTACGGGCGATCTATCAGAAACCAAGGACGACAGTTCCTGGTAGCCCATCCGAGCGTTTTCCCTGCCTTGAGGACCTCCAGCAGCTCACGGCCCCAGATCAGGTCTGGGCGACGGATATTACCTACATTCCGATGCGGAAGGGCTTTCTGTACCTGGTGGCCGTTGTCGATCTGTTCTCACGGCATGTGCTCAGCTGGAAACTCTCCAACAGCCTTGACACGGAGTTCTGCCTGGAGGCCCTGGAGATGGCCCTGGTCAGTGGCCGCAAGCCCCAGATCTTCCATTCCGATCAGGGCTGTCAATTCACCTCATCGGCCTTCGTTCAACGACTCAAGGCAGAAGACATCAAGATCAGTTGGTCAGGAAGGAGGCGGTGCTTTGACAATATCCTGGTGGAGAGACTGTGGCGCACCGTCAAGTATGAGGAGGTGTATCTGCGTGCCTACAGCGATGGCTGGGAGGCGGAGATCAGCCTGGCCCGCTTCTTCTGGAGGTATGGTCATGTAAGACCACACAGCGCATTGGGAAGCAAAACTCCCCATGAGGTCTACACTGAGACCAAACCCTGTTCTTCCCGCCCGGGGTTAACGATGTCAGGGGCCGAATCTGTCCAGTAAAAGCCATCCACATCAAACACCTTCTGGAGTCTGGGTACTATCAGCCTGCAGCAGTGGTAGCGGGCTGTGTGCTTGAGGACGGACTGCGAAAGCTGTGCGATGAAAATGGAATCACCTTGCCACAAAAGCCCAAGCTGGATGCCATGAATGCGGAACTTGCGAAGGCCGGCGTATTCTCAAAACTCGTACAGAAACGTATTGCAACATTGGCGGACTTGAGAAATAAGGCAGCCCATGGTCAGTGGCAAGATTTCAGTCAGGATGACGTCACAGAGATGGTAGTGGCAGTAAGGCGTTTAATAGAGGAGCACTTTGCCTAACATCCAGATATAGAAGGCTGGATTATGGGCTGGCTCCTAAGCTTAGATCCCTGCCCGCCGCTGATCTTGAGCGTTAGGCGCCACAGGCGCGAGGGAACCCATAGAGATTGGTAGTGCAGCACACGACGTGCATCGCCTTGGCCCAGGAGACCCACGAGGCGTACCACGGCGTCCTCGCCTGTAAGCAGCTCTCCCGCGCTGTATTGATTCATAATCATGACTCAGATACCCCACTCGTTCCAGCCCCCCGCAGCGCTCGTCGCGCCCGAGAAGACTCCTGTCGTTTCTTGAGGGCTGCGCGCGCGGCTCGGTGCGCACCGCCACAGGAGCGGCAACCGGTCCATAATTGTGAATCTCGGCTCAAAGGAGAGCAGCAATGTCGAACCACTTCACTGGACTGAATCTCGGTCCTCCGCTCGGGGACCAACGACTCGACCTCTGTGACCTCTATGCGTTCCAGTCGCCCAAGGACCCGTCGAGGACCGTGATCATCCTCAATGCCAATCCGACGGCCGACGCGCTCCATCCCGATGCCATCTACCGCGTTAACATCGACAACGACGGCGATTGTCTGACAGACATCGCGATCAGCTACGTGTTCTCGCCGCCGAACAATGGAAAGCAAACCGTCACCGTCTTCGTTGCAAAAGGCGAGGAATCCCTCTCCGTCGAGGCTGTTGGAACAAAGATCATCGCCGATGCCGAGGTCTCCTTCGGCGCCGAACCCAACATCGTCAAGTCCGGCGCCTATACGCTCTTCGCCGGTGCTCGCAGCGACGCTTTCTTTTTCGACTTCGACGGCATCAAGAATCTCTTCGATACCTCGGGCGGCAGAAACTTCACCGCCCCCCACCTGGGCGGCAAGTCTCCATGGACCGGCGTGGATTCAAACACGGAAGCCAACGTCTTCTCGATGGTGATCGAGCTGCCGACGAGCGAGCTCGACGCCGAGCCGGAGATCCGCATCTGGGGGCGATGCAGCGTGCGTGAGGACGGCAAACTGCTTCATGTTGATCGCGCCGGCCACCCGAGTGTCAGCAGCTTCTTCAACACCGATGACACCAAGTTGGAATACAACGCCAGCGAGCCAGTTAACGATCGCAAGCGATGGACCGATCAGTTCGTCCACCTGATGGGGCATACGGGCAACTACACGCGAGAAGAAGCCATCGCCGCGATCGACGCCGACCGCATTTTGCCCGACATGCTGTGTTTCAATCCTTCTAAGCCTGCGACGTATCCCAACGGCCGCGTCTTTACCGACGACGTCATCAATCATCGCCTCGCCTTCCTTTCTAAGGGTGATATTCCCCCAACCGGCCTTAGCCCGCACACTGACATTCTCAAGGAGTTCCCGTACATCGGCACGCCACATCAGAAGACAAGCTAACGCCAGGCCAACACGGCTGTATCCATGAGGCCTTAGAGGGTATGTGTTGTGCCCGAGAGCATCCATAACCGTGAGCGGGCTCCAATAACGAGACACCTCCGCACTTGCCCCACTTAGGCTGCTCTGGGCAGAGGTAGGACGGATTTCACTGAGTACGTCGAATTAGAGTTAGGCCTCTCCGGCTTTTGGCTTATCCTGTTACGTCGCAGCTAGTAGAGTCTCGCCAATCAAATTCGAAAGGAATGCCAAAGTCTGATCGCGCATCCAGGCCGTTGACGTCGGCAGCGGCGCCGGACGTGCCGGATGACGAACGCTTCAACTGGCTTGAGTACAGGAACCGCGACGATTTCCCTTACTACCGTGGCTGGCCGACCGCGATCACCACCTCGCAATGGAGGATTGTGTTCGCTTCTGTAGTCGTTGCGTTCCTGGTCCTTAGCTTCGGTCTTGATGCGTTCAAGGGTGACGCCACTTCGTTCATCCCGCGCATTCTTTTTGTGGTGATTCCTCTGGGTACGCTCGCTGTTGTCGCCGACAAGCACTGGACCGCGATCTTCCGCAAGGTACGTGTCAGGGACGTCGCTTGGATGGTCGGATTCGGCGTCCTCAACCTGGTCGTGACGATGGGAGTTGGCTTCATCACAATCCGTCTGTTCGATCAGGCAGCGAATGCGGCCAGTGTCATGGAGAAGAGACCCTACGGCATGTTTTCGTTCTACGCCGGTACTGGCATCCAGCTGTTCGGCGAAGAGCTTTTGACCATTCTGCCGTTCCTGGCGATCATGCAGCTCTGCACCAGACGGTTCGGCCTGTCGCGAAAGGCCGCCGTCCTATGGGCATGGGGAGTCTCGGCGATTTTCTTTGGCCTGGTCCACTTACCGACGTATCACTGGAATCTTCTTCAGTGTCTGATCATCATCAGTATTGCCCGCCTCGTTCTGTCACTGGCGTACATCAAGACTAAGAACATCTGGGTCTCCACCGGTGCTCACATCGTTAACGACTGGGTGCTGTTCACGCTGCCGCTCGTGGCCTCAATGCTCGTGCCAACGTAGCCCGTGCTCGATAGGTTGGCTACCATCCTGTCTGTGATGCAAGAACAGGGACAATCGTGCATGAACTTATGGCGTTCGTATCCGTATCCCTTAGCCATTCTCACATTGGCGCTTGTCACCAGCAGCACGGCAGCCAGTGCAGCCACTCCGAATCGATCTGAACTTGGTGCGGCATGGCAGTCCGTAGAGTGCACAACCTTTGAGGTCCCTGCCTCTGTGGCCTCCCAGTCGGATTGTGGCTACGTCACCGTCCCTGAGCAACACGGGCAATCACAGGGACGCATCATCCAGCTTGCGGTTGTGCGCACCCGAAGTAGCAGTCGAGCGCCTGCTGCCGATCCATTGTTTGTTTTGCAGGGAGGTCCTGGTGACTCAGGGATTGGCGTCTTTGCCAATCAGGTCTTGCCTCTCTTCCCCGAATTGAAGGCCTTGTTGGCGAGCCGTGATCTCATTATCATTCAAGAGCGCGGCACACGCTATTCCAAGCCCTTCCTCTCATGCCCTGAGATCAATGCCCACAATATCGCTGTTGTACAAGGTCAGCAAAGCTATACGGATACAGGTTGGTTCAAGGCGTGTAACGACCGGCTCAAGAAGCAAGGGATGAATCCCAATGCCTTTAATACCCGTGAAAATGCGGCTGATGTGTTTGCTGTTGCAGAGACGCTGGCTTACAAGCAATTCAACTTCTATGGCGTTTCCTACGGCACATTATTGGGGCAATATGTCATCGAACAGGCTGATCGGCATCAGGTGAAACTCCGCAGTGCCATCCTTGATGGCGTGATTCGGCCAGATATCGATTTCAATCTGGCGTCTGGTCACACGATCAGCTACGCCTTGCGGAACGTGTTTCACGCCTGTGCTCAGGATCGACAATGCAGCCAAGTCTATCCCAATCTGGAGACCAAGTTTCTCGCGATTGTCGATAGACTCAGCCAAAAGCCCGTTTCCGTCACTCTCGCCATTCCGTCGACCAAGGAGCCGATCGTTGCCAAGCTCGATGGCAACACCTTCATCAATGGAATCGCACACTATCTATACAGACCCTATTCAGGAGAAAGCTCCCGCGGGAGCAGCCTGCCTCGGTTGATTCATGCAGCGAGCAAGAACAACTATGGTTGGATTGCAGATAAGCTTTCGGAGGATCTGGAAAGCAACGATAGCGCCAAGGAGATGTATCACACCGTCCTCTGCGCTCGGGCTAAATCATTTCAAGTAAGCCCATCAGAAGTTCTTCCGAGACCCTATCCACAGCTCATCTCCTTTGGCATCCGTGAAGCTGAAGTCGGCAGGAAGGTCTGCGAGATACTCCAGGTGGAGCAGAAACCTGTCTTCACCTTCGTGAGCTCGGAGATTCCCGTTCTGGTGTTGAATGGTGCTTACGATCCGGTCACTCCGCAGCCTTACGGGGAGGCTGTGGCGATGAAGATGATCAATGCCCATTCTTTTACGTTCCCAGGTGTCGGACATGGGGTGTTGATGGTGCCGCCAAAGATGTCGGCTGGAACCTGTGCGACTCAGATGGCCGATGACTTTCTCAGGAACCCGAAGCAACCGCCCAACAGCGATTGTCTGAGTCGTATCAAGCCTGAGTTTGTCGTCGAGTGAATGGATTGATCTTGAGCAGGAAGGGGGCTTTTTGCTGACCCCTCAGGCCACCGAGGTCTTGATCCAGCAGGCCGGTGACAGCCGCAGCAGCAGTCCGGCCTGGTCGTAGCGGTGTCGCGGATGGGCCGTCACCCGGGTGGTGAGCACCCCATCACCGTCCACCTCCCGCAGCAGGGCCGCCAGCAGATAGCCACCGATCTGGCTGGCCAGCAGCAGCGTCACCGATCCCGTGCTCAGCGTGAAGGTGTCCAACAGCGAGGGCATCAGCACGCCAAGGGCCGCTTCCACCGCGCCGATCACCACAAACGCGCAGCAGGCCGCCCCCATCCGCAGTTCGCTCTGTGCGTCAGCCATCACGGCGGCGCAAGGCGACGGCGGCCAGCAGCAGCAGCACCGCCAGCCAGCGGCCCGGCCCGGTCGGTTGCTGGGGGACCCCCAGCAAGCAGTGGTGATCCATCCGGAGACCGGCGACCGCCTGGCCGGCCACCACCAGCCCGAGGGTGAGGGTGGCGCTGAGACGCGGGATCACCAGGGTGCTGGAGCTCACGTACAAGGCGCCGAGCACCCCGGCCGGCAGGCTCCAGCGCGGCGCCGTACTGGTGGAGTTGGTGCTGCCCCAGATCCTCGGCAGCGAGCGGGAACGGCTGGAGCAGTGCACGACGCCGCAGGAGCGTGAGTTCCTGGCGGGGCTGCTGCGCAGCCAGCTCCTGGCCCTGGAGGCCGGCGACTGAACCCTCCCCAGCACCCAGTGGCAGGGATTCGCCGTGGAGAGGGAGTTGGTGGCCAAAGCCGGCAAACTGGAGAGCCCCGTCTTGCTGCTGCTTCGTTCACTTCAGGCGCACGCGACGACAACAGTCAAGGAGGTCTGATCGATGAAGGTCATCATTCTTGGCAATGCCGGGGCTGGCAAGAGCACCCTGGCCAGGAAGCTGATCGCCAGCCAGCCGGCCGCCCGGTTATCGCTGGATCAGGTCGCCTTTCAAGGCGGAACCGAACGGCGTCCCCTTCAGGACAGCGTCGAGGCTGTCAAATGCTGGATCTCCGAGCAGGACAGCTGGATCATCGAAGGCTGTTACGCGGACATCCTGGAGCCCGTCCTGGCCTGTGCCGATGAACTCATCTTTCTGAATCCCGGGGTCGATGCCTGCATGGCCCACTGCCGTTCAAGACCCTGGGAGCCCGAGAAATTCAACTCCCGCCAGGAACAGGATGGGAATCTCGACAACCTCCTGCAATGGGTTGGCTCCTACGAAACCCGGGCCGACGACTACGGCCTTGCCAGGCACCGGGCACTGTATGAATCCTTTGAAGGGAAGAAGTGGGAATTCTGTCATCCTGAAGCGTACGAATCTGTCAACTGGCGGTGATCTCCACCAAGTGCTCCGTCTTCATCGCCACCAGCCTGGATGGCTTTATTGCCCGCAGCGACGGCTCCATCGACTGGCTTGAGCGCGCCAATGCATCCGTACCGGCGGGTGAAGACTGCGGCTACGCCGACTTCATGCAGACGGTCGATGCGATCGTCATGGGTCGTGCGACCTTTGAAAAGGTTCTGAGCTTCCCCGATTGGCCCTACAGCAGCAAGCCGGTCTATGTGCTCAGCACAACCATCAGAGGTCTCCCTGCCGGAGTGCCGGGCTCGGTCCACTTGCTCAATACCACGCCAGATGATGTCGTCAGAAGAACGGCTGAAGCAGGCCACCGTCATCTCTACATCGATGGCGGGCGAACCATCCAGGCCTTCCTGAGGGCTGGGCTCATCACCAAGCTGACCATTTCAGTCATCCCGATTCTTCTTGGCTCAGGCATCAAGCTCTTTGGTGAACGGCAAGCCGAAACTAATCTGCGCTTGTTGTCATCGAAAGCGTTTCCGTTCGGATTTGTTCAGAGTCACTATGCAGTGTACCAAGAGGCCTGACATCCAGATGAAGACGTCGGCAGCGAGAACTTTGTATCTTGCCGTTGCGATCCTGCCCGCCGGTGATCGTGAGCGTTGGACCGACTGATAAGCGTGGCCCCTGTACTAGACCGCTGTAAGCAGCTACAGTGGCCTAAGGAAGTGACTTTAATGTCTAGACGGTTTGATATGGTAGTCGAAAAGGATTCAGAAGGGTTTTCGTGGCGACCGTCCCTGCGCTGCCCGGATGCCATACGCAAGCTAAGTCGCTGGATCAGTTAATGGAGAGAATCAAGGAAGCCATTGAGCTTTGCCTTGAAAGTGCAGGCACTGATCTTGAGCTACATTGCTTTGTAGGGGTATAGCGAGTTAGACTTGAAATGTGACGAGACATTATGCGGTTTCAGGCAAGACCCTCATCGCAGCCTTGAAGGGAATCGGTTGTGAAGAAATAAGGGTCAGAGGTAGCCACCGTCTCCTTAAGTACCCAGACGTAAGAACGACAGTTGTTCCCATTCATTCGATTGAAACTATAGGGCCTAGTCTTTTGGCAAGCATCCTTCGTGATGACAAGCTCTCCAGAAGTGATTTTCAAGACCTTCTATGACGAACTCAGCGGCTGTCCAACATCAAGATTCAGGGGCCGGGGCCAAAGATGCCTAGTGAATGCACTGGGCTTCATCCCGCCGCTGATCTTCGGCGTTGGAAGGATGTGGGCCATGTAGCGGGATCACTGAGAGCAATGCTGCCTTTCCTCGGATCTGCGGCATCTTACTCCCTGATAAAGAGAGCAAAGCGGCTCCCGCAATGGCTAAATGCTCTTTATGGTTTGAGGTCCTATGTTCATCCTGAGTGAAGCATCTAATTGGGACAGACTTGGCGAGGTATCTTCAATTCAGGAGCCATCTCCGAGCGCGTGCGTGGGCAGTGCCTTTGGCGAGGAAAACCGAACAAGCGCTGAGAGGAAGTTGGGGGTTTGGGGGTTCTGTCTTAAGGCAAAGGTTGGTAGATACCTTCTTTGTGGATGCGGCACCTTCGAACAAGCCCCTGGAGTGCTGTGGACAGGCCGCCAATATGTCAGCTTTGATAGCAGTATCTTTTTGCCTGCCCCTCAGGGCCAGCATTGGCCAGTCATGGGTCATCTATGTGTGAGTGGATATAGCAGTAGGCCCATGCCAGCTGCAATTAGCACAACGAGTGGCTCTGGAAGCTTTTTGCCTAAGATCCATAGACCTGCCAATGTCACGACTGCAATGGCAAGCGTGGGTATATCTGTGAGTGATTGGCGGCCAAGGACTACCACCGCCCCAGCAATAGCACCAGTAGCTGCTGCCGTAACGCCCTTCACAAATGCCGCAATGGCGGGGGTCTTACCATGCTTTTTAAAGTACGGAGCAGGAAGAACGGTCAGCAAGTAGCAGGGCAGAAACATGGCCGCTGCCGCCACACAGGCTCCCGGCAAGTCCGCTACGAGATAGCCGATGAATCCCGCGGTTATCACCACCGGTCCAGGCGTGATCATCGCTACCGCCACGGCATCAACAAACTGGGCTGGCGTGAGCCATGCAAACTGCTTCACCACCCCGCCATACAGAAATGGGATGATTGCCAGCCCACTCCCAAACACAAAAGAGCCGGCAAATGCGAAAAACCAAGCGATCTGCATCAACAGTGCAGGTCCTGAAGCCAACGCTACGGATGTAGTGCTAGCAGGAACGACAGCCAGGACAGGAAGCAACGGCCATATGGCGATGCTGTGTAGCTTCGACCGGCCTTGGGCAAACTTAGGCGGTCTGGCGATTAACCAGGTGATCACACCACCGCCTAGGATGAGTGGAACCAACTCACTCTGGGTTACAACTGTAGCAATTGCATTCACCAAATAAATAGCCCAAAGAACTCGATTATTGCTAATCGTTTTGATTGTGAGCTTGTAGGCGCTAATCGCGATAATGCCAATTACTGCGGCGCCAACCCCGTAGAACACAGACTGCATCCAGCTCAGTCCGCCGTAGAGGGAATAGGCCCATCCCAGAGCCACCACGATCAGGAACGACGGGAGTACGAACGCCAGGCCTATCAGTGCTGATCCAAGCCATCCGTGGTGGACGTAGCCCATGTAGAAGCCAAGTTGGGCTGCAAGGGGCCCAGGGGCAACCTGTGCGAGTGTGAGACCTTCCTGATACTCAGCCTCACTGATCCAGTGACGCTCCTCAACTAGATCGCGATGCATGTAACCCACAAGAGCAATTGGGCCACCAAAGCCAGTAGCGCCAAGCCTCAAGAAATAAAGAGTTAAGTCTGAAAGAGTGTAGCTGGCAGAGGTCGCTGGCTGCACCATTGAAGTTACCAGGAAAATTGCGCTGAGTTTAGACGACTGCATGACGAATATGGTTGATCGTCTGATGCTGGTCGCAATAAAGCTGGATTCTACCAGTTCATCAGCATTGCTGCTAGCTATGGTCCTGCATTCACCATTGTCAAATCTACGAGAACTAGTCGATCATTTGAGTGGGGTCAGAAGCCAGCCGCGCTTAAACTATGTCGTTGATCCACGTGCGTACCGGTGGTCGGGCTGCCGCAGGCAAGTTGGCATTGCTGTGTCAATCTGCTCTCCACTGATCAAACGCGTTAGGGCTTTGAAACTGGAGGATTGTTTGCCTTCTGTTTGAAATTTCTTCATCTGATGCAAAGATGAGTTTGTTGGCTACACTGTTGCATGAAACACCTCCCACTTAATGAGGAGGTCTTGGTCAGTTCCCGACAGCCCCACACGCAAACCAACGAACGAGAGAGCATGGATCGCACAATCCCACCTGATGGACTTAGCCTAGATGCTCCTGGGCAGCGAATCATTGACGTGCGCAGGCCTGCAGATCTTGATCTATCAGTGGAGAGGCTGAGCGGGTCTGTCTGGCTGGATCCAAGTGAAGTTGATAGTTGGTGTCAGTCTCTGAGCGACGGAATAGATGTCATTGTTTACTGTGTGCGTGGCGGATCTGTCAGTAACTCGGTTGTTGATGCACTGCATGCAAAGGGAGTGAGAGCACGCTATATCGAAGGCGGTATAGAAGGCTGGAAGGCCATAGGCGGTAGCGTAGTCCCCAAATAGTCAATTACATGAATTGTTGTTTGTTGTGCAGGTGGCAAGTTGCTAATGAAAGCCGATTCAAATTAGTGGTTCGGATTGTTCAGGCGGTTACACGGCAGATTTCCCGTCCTTGCTTTATTGTGAATGTTCATTGGGCCATGTCTTCATGCTGACCTTTCGAACCCTGGAGTACCCGCAAAGCCTCGGGGTCAAGAATACAGCTTTGACTTGAAGCTTCCTTGCTGAGATCGATCATCTCACCAATCTCCCTGAATAGGCTGGGCAGTGGTGGCTTGTAGGTTCTGTTCTTAGGGAAAGGTTTGTAGATGCCTCCTATGTGGTTGCGAAATCTTTGACAAAGCCCCTGGAGTGGGATGGCCAGCAACATGTCGGCTATGACAGCAGGAATGTCTTGTCTGACACTCAGTGGCAGGGTTAGCTCCGGTGATACCGCACCTTCTGCCCCTCCCGCTCGCTCTGGAACCGCTGCAGCCGGTGGGTCAGTGCCCGTAGCCGTTTCATGTCGCGCGAGTTCACCGGATCGAACAGATCCCCCCGCGCGGCTTCGATGAACACCAACACGTCCTTGGGGGTGCAGGCGCCGCTTTTCCAGCCATGGAATTCCCGGTGCAGGTCGGGCACCAGCACCAGGATGTTCTCCGGCAGGTCGGCCAGGTCAGGTCGGCTGCGGCGGTCGAACAGATGGTGCCCGTCCAGGTCGATCTTCTTGTGCACCGCCGCCTTCTTGCCAATGATCTCGCAGCGATGGCCGGCGGCCGACTTGGCGCGCTTGATTGCCCGGTCCACCCCTTCGGTGAGGTAGAGGATCTCGGAGTTGAAGCAGGTCTCCACCACATCGCCCACGTCTGCTGGTTCACTCAGGCGGTGCGGCGCAGGTCGTCGATCACCGGGATCAAAGCCAGCGCCACCACCACCAGAGCCAGGGGAACCGTGGCGGCGAAGCCGATGGAGCGAAAGCCGACCGCGCCCACCACGCCCCCGCTGAAGAAGCCGGAGAAGAGCAGCAGCAGCACCTGCAGGCGCTCACGGTCTACCTCCACAGGTGGCTGAGCTGGGTGTTTCGGCCGATTCACCAGCAGCAGCTTGCCCACTTCGATGCCGATATCCGTCACCAGCCCGGTGACATGGGTGGTGCGGATCTCTGCATGCGAGATCTTGGTGATCACCGCATTCTGCAAGCCCATGATGAAGCAGAGCAACACCACCGTGAGTGGCATGAACAGCTCATGCATCTCCTTCAGGCGAGCGCCAATCGTGCCGAACAGCAGCAGCAACAGCGCCTCCAGCAGCAGCGGCAGTGCATAGGCGCTGCTCAGATTGTGCTGCCGCGCCGTGTTCACCAGGATGGCCGTTGTTGCGGCACCGATGAGGAATGCAGCCAGGGCGACGCCGCCGGTGCTCAATACAAACCAGTCTCCACCGATGGCCGCCTCCGCCATCGACGACACGATCCCTGTCATATGGGACGTGTATTGCTGCACTGCGAGAAACCCACCGGCATTGGTGGCGCCGGCCACGAACGCCAGGCCGATGCCCAGGTGGGTATTGCTGCGCCTTGTGCGAACCGTGGCCGTGAGCCCGCGCGCATAGTTGACTGGCATGCCTCACAGATTCGTGTGGCCTGGGCTCCCTGGCTGAACGGAGCGGCGAGGGTCAGTTGATCGCCTTGTTCACCATCTTGTTGTCGTTGGCAACGAGTTCTTTGGTGTTGCGGTCCACGGTCTGGCCAGCAGCCTTGGCTTTCGCCTCACTTTGCTTGCCCTTCTGGTCACCGTCTCCAGTGATGGAGCCGATCGTGTCCTGGAGCTTGTCGCCGGGCTGCTGAGAGACGGTCTCCACCTGGCTCGTTGCTGCACCGCGCTCACCTGAGACCGGTGAGGATGACGACGCGAGGGCCATAGCGGGTGACTGGAACAGCAGGGTTGTCATTAGAATCACAGCCGAAATCAATGAGGCGATGAATCTTTTCATGTCTGTTCTCGTATGTGTTTTGTGCGTTGGCACCACCCACCTCTAGCCACAATCACAGCTGCGCACCATCGGCATCGCCGCACCTGGTTTTATTCGTTGCAGCCGTAATCAGCAGAGCGCAGCAGAATGAACACATCCGTGCTTCACCCACAACGCCATGCCCTCGATGCCTTCGGATTCAGCCGGCCCGCAGGGCCTGCGCCGCCGTGATCTGCTGCTGGGCACCCTGGCGGCTGGCTTCGCGGTAGCGGTGCGGCCGATCGCGGCGTCCACGATCACCACAGCGGCAGAGGGCCTCACCGCCGGCTTCGTGTCGATTCCGGTGCAGTGCCGCTCCATCCCGGCCTACCGGGCCCGGCCAGCGGCAGGCACGAATCTGCCGGTGGTGCTCGTTGTGCAGGAGATCTTCGGGGTGCACGCCTATATCCAGGATGTGTGCCGGCGCCTGGCGCGGCTCGGTTATCTGGCCATTGCACCCAGCCTGTTCGAACGCCAGGGGGATGTCACCAAGCTGCCGGATATTGCCGCGATCCTGCCGGTGGTGGCCACCGTGCCGGATGCCCAGGTGATGGCCGACCTCGATGCCAGCGTGGCCTGGGCAGCCAGCAGCGGCGGCGGCAACATCAGCAAGCTCGGCATCACCGGCTTCTGCTGGGGTGGCCGCATCACCTGGCTCTACGCCGCCCACAACCCGAAGCTCGCCGCTGGAGTGGCTTGGTATGGCCGCCTGGAGGGAACCCGCACGCCAGAGCAGCCCTTCTACCCCCTGGATGTGGCGGCCAAGCTCAAGGCGCCGGTGCTGGGTCTGTATGGCGGCAAGGATGACGGCATCCCGCTGGAATCGGTGGAGCGCATGCAAGCCGCCCTCAAGGCTGCAGGCAGCCGCAGCGAAATCATCGTGTTTCCCGACGCTCCCCATGGCTTCCATGCCGATTTCCGCCCCACCTACCGAGCGGAAGACGCAGCGGATGGCTGGAAGCGGCTGCTGAGCTGGTTCAAGGCCAACGGCGTGGCCTGATGGACGGGGTGAAGGGGGAATCTCGAAGGGTTGGTGCGTGGAGGGGATGGGGGTGATTCTCTGCTGCTAAATGCGTGGAGGGATAGCGGGTGAAACCTCTCAGGGTGCAATCTTTATGGTCGCTCCGGTCACACGTTCATGGCTCCCATCTGCTCGCGAGCTTGCTGGGATGCATGCGCGCCTGGGTTCGAACCGTTCACTTCCCGATCTTTCTGTCGAGCCATTGCGTTGCAACAAACACGCCGATGAACATTGGCAGGTAGGCGATCCACATGTTGGGCAGATCCAGCTCCGCGTTGTTGATCACAACAAGCCCGGCATAGCTGATGAGGCCATAGATCAAAGCCCTGCGTACAGGCCCGACAAGCTTATTCACGTGTGCTGCAACAGCTGACCCATCCTATGGCAGCTGTGGTTGCCACGCTGGCAGCGCCAGCCAGGTGCGCCAACGCTCACCAGCCTAGGTAAGTTGATGCTGGCGGCGAACCTCGGTCCATGTTCCGCGATCTGTTGCTGGCGATCGGCATCCCAACGGCTCTGCTGCTTCTGTTCACCGTGCTCCTGCAACGCGGCACGCCGCTTCCCACCTGGCTGCAACGGCTAACCGACCGCTCTGATTGGATCTGGACTGTGGGCGTGGGTCTGTTGATCACGCTCTCGTTCCTGCGCTGGCTGCTGCAACGCTGAGGGCTGCGGAGTTTTCACTCGTTCATGAACCGCTAGCGCATCACCCAAATGGAAGCGCAGCTCACACCCGGTCACACATACGCCCGCTGGGGTCATCCCACAGTGATCGGAGTGAACGATGGTTGAGGGGACCCGCCAGGACCCCCGCGACACCCCTCGGACTGCTGCAGACCGTCATTCGCCGCAGCGAAGCACGGCACCCGCCCGCCCCTGCTGAGCCTGAGCCTTCCCGGCCGCAGGCTTCGCCGGTTCCGCTGCGGCGGACCCTGATTCTTGTGGGAACGGGGATCGCCCTCTGTGTGGCCGCGGTCGGTTGGCTGCTGATGCAGCAGCGTCAGACGCAGGCCAGGCAAGTCGCACTGGCACAGCAGACAGCGCCCGTGGAGCGCAGCGATCTGGTGTTGAAGGTCACGGCCGCTGGCTCGATCCGACCCACCACACCGGTGAACATCAGCCCGAAGCAGCCGGGTCGGGTCACCTTCCTGGCCGTGGATCAGGGCGATCGGGTGAGCGCTGGCCAGATCCTGGCGCGTATGGACAACAGCAACCTTCGCGGCACCTGGCTGCGGGCGAAGGGAGTGGTGGCGGCTGCAGAGGCGAACCTGAACAGGCTGCAAGCCGGCAACAGACCTCAGGAGATTGAGGCGGCCAGACGCAATCTGCAGGCGGCGCTAGCCGATCAGATCGCGATCAGCTCCAGCTATCGCAGCAACCAGCAGCTGTATGGCTCCGGCGCGATTGCGACCGTGACCTTCGACGCCAGCCGCTCAGCGTTTCTTGCCGGTGAGGCACGGGTGGGGGCATTGCGGGCGCAGCTGAACCTGGTGCAGGCCGGCGCCCGCCGTGAAGACATCGCAGCCGCCCAAGCACAGCTGCTGCAGGCACAGGGAGATCTTGTTTCGGTGCAGGCGCAGCTGGAGGACACCGTGATCCGTGCGCCCTTCACCGGGGTGATCACTCAGAAGTATGCAGATGTGGGGGCGTTTGTGACGCCCACCACCTCTGCCAGTGC
Source organism: Cyanobium sp. ULC065 (assembly GCF_977927515.1). Next base: position 1,459,847 of record NZ_OZ376393.1, read on the forward strand.
CACCAGCTCGGCCACCTCTTCATCGATCCTGGCGCTGGCCAGTGAGCTGGAGGCGGTGGCCAATGTGGCGGAGATGGATGTGGGGGAGATCCAACCAGGCCAGCAGGTGGAGCTGCAGGTGGATGCCTTTCCCGGTGAGCTGTTTCGCGGCAGGGTCAGGTTGGTGGCGCCAGAAGCGGTTGTGGAGGCCAACGTCACCAGTTTTCAGGTGCGGATTGCCCTGAGCCCGGAAGCCGCCAGCAAGCTGCGCTCAGGGATGAATCTCACCGCCAATGTGCTGGTGGGCAATCGAGCCAACGCCCTGTTGATCCCTACCCCGTCGATCGTTAGCGAGAGCGGTGGCTCTGGGGTGATGGTGTTGGGGGGCGACAAGCAGCCTGTGTTCCGTCCGGTGACCGTGGGCGCCACGTTGGGCGCCAGAACGGAGGTGCTCAAGGGCCTCAAGGAAGGCGAACGGGTGTATGTGTCGGCCCCGGGTCAACGCCAGCCCAACAGTCGCCCGGTGTCGAGCGTGTCGCCACTGCAGCAGCCACGTGGTCCGGGAAGGTTGCCGCGCTGATGGCATCCACTGGTCGGCAACGGCGGCCCAGCCGGCAGCGCGGCGATCTAGGCGAGAGCCTTGCCATGGCCTGGTCTTCGCTGCTGGCCAATCGGATGCGCTCCGCCCTCACGATGCTGGGGGTGATCATCGGCATCGGTGCCGTGATCAGCATGGTGACGATCGGCCGTGGCGCCCAGCAGCAAACAGAAGCCCAGTTGAAATCACTGGGCTCGAACCTGATCTTTGTACAGAGCGGTGTGGCCACGGGCCGAGGGCCGGTTTCCCCTGGGGCAGGCTCCGCCACCACCTTGATCTGGGACGATGCCAGGGCGATCGCTGAATCGTGTGGGGCCGTTGTCGCTGTTGCCCCCAATCTTTCCCAACGCAGCCAGGTGGTGCTGGCTGAGCGCAACACAAACACCACCATCCTTGGCAGTACGCCTGATTATGTTGTCGTCCGAGATTTTCTGCCACTCACCGGTCGCTTCTTCAACACCGCTGAACTTGATCAATCGGCCAGGGTGGCTGTGCTTGGCCAGACGGTGGTGGACAGCCTTGGCCTGACGGCGGCCTCTGCCCCCAACAGCATGATCCGCATCCGTGGGGAAACCTTTACGGTGATCGGAACGCTGGAATTCAAAGGCAGCACCGGCTTCCGCGATCAGGATGATCAGGTGCTGATCCCTCTCACCACGATGGCCTCGCGCATCGTGGGGGTCAATACCACGGCTGGAGTGTCCGTAGACAGCATTGCCGTATCGGCGCGATCGGCGGAAAGCATGGCGGATGCTGAGTATCAGATCACCAACCTGCTGCGTCTTCGGCACCGGATCGTGCCGCCTCTGGTGGACGACTTCTCCATCCGTAACCAGGCAGACCTGGTGAATGCCTCGAACGCCGTGGCCAATGTGTTCACCGGATTGCTGGGTGGATCAGCAGCCATCTCCCTGCTGGTGGGTGGCATCGGCATCATGAACATCATGCTGGTGTCCGTCACCGAACGCACCAGGGAGATCGGCATTCGCCGCGCCATCGGGGCGCGCTGCAGCGACATCCTGCGTCAATTCCTGATCGAGTCGACCGTGTTGTCGTTGGTGGGTGGAGTGCTGGGTGTTCTGCTGGGTGTGGTGGCCTCACTGGCCATCAATGCGGCGTTTGGCTGGAGCAGTGGCATTGCCCTGGATGCGGTGGGATGGTCGCTGGCCTTCTGCCTGGTGATTGGTGTGTTCTTTGGGGCCTATCCCGCCAACAAGGCGGCCCAGCTGGACCCGATCACAGCCCTGCGGAGCGATTGAGCCATGCTGCAACTTCGAGGTATCTCCAAGGCCTATCAAATGGGTGAGGAGGAGCTGACGATCCTTCACGACATCAACCTCACAGTGCTGCGCGGTGAATACACAGCGATTGTGGGCACCTCCGGTTCAGGCAAGTCGACACTGATGAACATCCTCGGTTGCCTGGAGCAACCGAGCACGGGGGAGTACTACTTCGATGCCCGTGCGATCAGCAAACTGAGCGACAACGACCGTACGGATCTACGCAACCTGCAGATCGGCTTCGTGTTCCAGCAATTCAATCTTCTTCCTCGCCTCAGCGCCCTGCAGAATGTGATGCTGCCAATGGTCTATGCAGGTTATTCACCGCTGGAGCGGCGTGAGCGTGCGGAAACACTGCTGGAGCGCGTGGGGCTGGCTGATCGCCTGGCCAACCGGCCCAATCAACTCTCCGGCGGCCAGCAGCAGCGAGTGGCGATCGCCCGCGCACTGGTGAACCAGCCCCAGGTGCTCCTGGCCGATGAACCAACCGGCGCACTCGATTCACGCACGGGCGGGGAGGTGATCGAGCTGATCTCAGGGCTGCATGCCGGCGGCCTCACGATCGTGCTGGTGACGCACGACGCCTCCGTGGCCCAGAACAGTGAACGCATCATCCAGATTCAGGATGGCCGCATCACTGCAGACCAGGCAACACGCAACGCTGCGTAGAGAGTGGCCAGTGGCCACCAAGCGCACAACCACGTACTGATCTCAGCCAGGGTGACAGCACATCGGTGGAGACGATCTGCATGGACGACAGAACAACGATCTTCAGCACGCCGTTCGGCGTTGAGGCCAACGCCCTCCACTTCTTTGGTGCGCACTGATCCCGCCGCGCTGGACTCTGGAAGTTTTCAGTTGCGCCAGCTCGCCTTGAACGTGAGCTTTGCCGCCATTTGGTGCCAGCCGACGGCTCAGACCCCACCAACTCCACCGCACGCCTCGGCTCACTCTGCAGTTGGCAGCCCCGGCACTTCGTGCGGGAGGGCCATGGGCAAGCGGGGCGCTGACCTTCACGCCAGCTGCGCCTGTCATCCGCCTCACCGCTTGGCCAGAGGCATCACCTGTTGCTCCTTGTACGATCCCTGCTGGTTGCTCCTGACGTGCGCTGTGCAAAGCGGGCACTCCGGCATTCACACACCTCTGACGGTGCTGGAGTCGCAGGCTGTGGCCCTCGACGACCCGGCCGCCCTGCTGGAACGTGTGGCGCAGACCATGCCACTTCTGGGCTTCCTGGAAGGTCCACAGTGCTCAGGCTTCTACCACCGCAGTGGGGTGATGCAGCTGGGAGAGGCAACGGTCTCCTGCAGCCGCCACGCACCGATTGAAATCGGCTTCGGCGACTGTGCCTTCTCCACCTTGATCCTGCCGTTGTCTGGCAATGCTCAGGTGCGCACGGATGGGCAGCGGCTCTCGCTCCAGGGTGGGCCGATGGCGGCTTACCTGCCTGGGGCCGCCTTCACCGCCAGCACCGACACCTTCGAGGAGGTGATGATCTGCCTGGACCGCCGGCGACTGGCTGAGACCGCCTCTGCCCTGGTGGGACAGCTTGGCAACACCAGCAGCTTTGTGCCTCAGTTCCAGAACACGTTGCTGGTGGATGGCAGCGGCATCTCCCCGCAGGCGGATCTCCTCAACCACCTGCACCTGGCCTTGCGCCTGGTGGAGGCCCCATTGCTTCAATCGGTGGGTGGCATCAAGGCGGCGCAGCTGGAAGATCTGGTGTACCGATTGGTTGCCGCCATCCTGTGCCCAGCCGCCGCCCAAGGGACTGAGCAACCTCTCCCCCACGCCAGCGGAGATCGGATCTTTGCAGAACTGCTGGAGTGGATCGAAGCCCATCTGCACACCGCGATCACGCCCACCGAACTCAGCCGGCGTAGTTGCTATTCCGTCCGCAATCTCCAGTATCTGTTTCAAGAGAGATTTGGCTGCAGCCCCATGCAATGGGTGAAGCAGCAGCGGTTGCATGCCGTGCACCGCGAGCTGCTCCACAACCGGTCGGGAGACACGGTGGCCACCATTGCCCGCCGCTATGGCTTCATTCACCTCTCCTCATTTGCAGCCAGCTTCAAACGGACCTTTGGTGTGTCGCCGTCGTCCGTTCTGCGTCATTCCCGTAGCGCCGCCTATCCTCCTGTTGACGCAGGCATGATGATCCCCAAGCCGTAAGGCTTACGAGGCTGGCCCTTGTGGTGTTGATTGCCTCCTCACCTCATGTCTGCTCACCGCATGTCCGCTCACCGCAAGCCAGCACGTTTGGCGTTACTCGTTGACCACCGAAGCCTGCACTTCAATGGAGCCGTCGCCGCATTGCACAAGCCTGCCGCTGGGATTCGGCATTAAGGTTCCCAGCACGAGCTGTGGATCCGCCGGACGGATCTGGCCTGGTTGAAGGTTTCTGCAGATGATCGTGGTGATCATCGGATTCTGATTGGGTGTGAGAAAAGCTGCTCCCACGTAGGCATTGAGCTGTCCCACTGTTGAACCCTGGGCAGGTATCACATAGCTATAGGCTGCTTCCGTGCTGGTGCGCACGGCATAGTCGAAGCTGGCGGGAAGCGTGATGCCGAAATCCTGCTGGATAGAGGAAACGGTGGCCCGGAAGGCTCCGTTCTTCTGGAAGTAAGTCCGCTGCCCTTCCGTCATCCTGGCGGCCGCATTGAGTGCGGCGTTCTGGTCGGGATTGGGCTGTGCTTGCGCCTCTGCTGCTTGTGGGGCTGCTATGCAGCCGATGGCCACGCACGTGATCAACAACAGGCGGTTCATGGTCATGATTGGGATGGCCTTCCTCATATCAGAGCAAAGGCAGGGAGCCACACAGCCCGAGGGATGACTGCGTTTCTGCGGCAGGATTGCCGTTTGGCGTCCATGGTCAGATCGGTGCGGCGCCTCAGGGTGGAATCCATGTGAACAATGTGATCAATCGCACCCAGGTTTGCTCCCTCGCTACGGAACAATGCTCCCTGAGCGCATGGCCACTGAAGCGAACCTCTCGTTGTCCTATCTCCGTGCCGATGCCTCGTTCTCGGCGGGTTTCCTGGTCGTGGTTGTGCTGGTGCTCAGCCTGGCCCTGCTCCTGTTGCGGGCTTTGCCCGCCCAGGCCGCCATCAGCTGCCCGGCCGGGATGCAGCCCATCGCCGGCGGCCGCTTCCTGATCGGGGCCGCCGGGCTCCTGCCAGAGGAATCCGAGGCCGCGGTGCAGGTCCGCCCCTTCTGCCTGGGCCGCACTGAAGTGAGCAACCAGGACTTCGCCGCCTTTGTGGCCGCCACCGGCTACCGCACGCAGGCCGAACGTCCGCTGCCCGCGGAGCAGTTCCCGGCTCTATCTGTAGCGGAGCGCGCTCCTGGTTCGGTGGTGTTCAAGTCGCCATCCATGCACGCCCAGGTTCAGGAGTTGAGTGGCTGGGAGTGGGTTCCGGGCGCCGACTGGCGCCATCCCCAGGGCCCGGGCAGTTCCATCGATACCCTTGGCGATCACCCCGTCGTGCAGGTGTCGGTGGCAGATGCGGAGGCTTATGCCGCCTGGGCTGGTGCGGCGCTTCCATCGGAAGCTCAGTGGGAGTTCGCTGCTCGCGGCGGCCTCAAGGATCGTGTCTTCAGCTGGGGGAACACCTGGCGTCCTGGCCAGGCCAACACCTGGCAGGGGGAGTTTCCCCTCTCCAATTCCGGCGAGGATGGCTATCTGGGCACTGCTCCGGTGGCCAGCTTCCCCGCGAATGGCTACGGCCTGTACGACATGATCGGCAACGTCTGGGAATGGACCAGCGACTGGTACCAACCAGACCATGCCGCCGTCGACGGCGGCCTCGACCCCCGTGTGGTCGATGAAGCCGCCAGCCTCGATCCGCGCGAGCCTGGTGTGGCCAAGCATGTGATCAAGGGCGGCTCGTTCCTCTGCGCCCCCAACTTCTGCAGCCGTTTCCGCCCGGCGGCCAGGGAGGCCGAAAGCCCTGACACCGGCACCTCCCATATCGGCTTCCGTCTTGTTTCCCCGCCGCTTCCCGTCTCCCATGGATAAGGGCCTGTTCGCTGTGCTGCTGCAGAAGTTCCGTCGCCTGGGCCGCTTCCTCAGAGCGGATGGCCTGGCCGGTGCGGCGCGCCGGCTGTTTCTGGTGGCAGCGGCTCTGTTGCTGGCCGGCTGGCAACTGGGTGGCGTGCCCGCCCTGGCCCAGCGCATCACCGGCACGCCGGGGGCCCCCAATGCCACCACCACGATTCCCGGCAACCAGCTGCCGGCCCCGGCGCCCCCCTTCGGCGGGGTGATCAAGGACGGGGCGCTGCAGTCGAAGCCCTGGTGGGCGCCACGGATCACGCCGCCCCAGAGCGCGCCGAACGTGCTGCTGATCATCACCGACGACGCCGGATTCGGCGTGCCCAGCACCTTCGGCGGGGTGATCCCCACGCCGGCGATGGACCGCATCGCCAAGGCGGGCCTGCGCTACAACCGGATGTTCTCCACGGCGCTGTGCTCCCCCACCCGCGCCGCGCTGATCACTGGCCGCAACCACCACTCGGCAGGGTTTGGGGTGATCTCGGAGCAGTCCACCGGCTTCCCCGGCTACAACAGCATCATCGAGCGCGATAAGGCCACGATCGGCCGTCTGCTCAAGGACAACGGCTATGCCACCGCCTGGTTCGGCAAGGACCACAACGTGCCCGCCTTCCAGGCCAGCCAGAGCGGGCCGTTTGATCAATGGCCCACGGGAATGGGCTTCGAATACTTCTACGGCTTCGTGGGTGGGGACGCCAACCAGTGGCAGCCCAACCTGTTCCGCAACACCACCCAGATCTATCCCTTCGAGGGCACGGAGCCCGGAAGCTGGAACCTGGTGACAGAGATGGCCGATGACGCCATCGACTACATGGCGCGGATGCACCAGATCAATCCCAGCAAGCCGCTGTTCATCAAGTACGCCCCAGGGGCCACCCATGCACCCCACCACCCCACCAAGGAGTGGGTGGACCGGATCCATGCCCAGCATTTGTTTGATGACGGCTACGAGAAGCTGAGGGAGCGCATCTTCGCCAACCAGAAGAAACTCGGCGTGATCCCCAAGGACGCCAAGCTCGACCCCTGGCCGGCCGATGTGATCACCCCCTGGGACCAGCTGAGCCCGGACGCTCAGAAACTGTTCATCCGCCAGGTGGAGGTGTTCGCCGCCTACGCCGCCTACAGCGACTATGAAATCGGCCGCGTGATCCAGCAGTTCGACGATCTCGGCAAGCTCGACAACACGCTGATCATCTACATCAACGGCGATAACGGCACCAGCGCCGAAGGCGGGCCGCTCGGCACCCCCAACGAGGTGGCCTTCTTCAACGGCCTCAACAAGCTGCCCGTTGAGGTGCAGATGAAGTTCTACGACGTGTGGGGCACCGATCTCACCTACAACCACATGTCGGCGGGCTGGAGCTGGGCGTTTGACACCCCGTTCAGCTGGTTCAAGCAGAACGCTTCCCGTCTCGGTGGGGTGAACCAGAACATGGTGGTGTCGTGGCCGGCGCGCATCAAGGACAAAGGGGCCCTGCGCGAGCAGTTCGTGCATGTGATCGACGTGGTGCCCACGATCCTGGAGGCGGCGGGGTTACGGGCGCCCGAGGTGGTGGATGGCATCCCCCAGAAGCCGATCGAGGGTACGAGCTTCGTTTACACCTTCGACGCGAAGAATGCCAAGGCGCCCTCAAGACACGAGCGGCAATACTTCGAGATGTTTGGCCAGTGGGCGCTTTATGACAAGGGCTGGCTGCTGAGCACCAAGGTGAACCGCGCTCCCTGGGACGCCTTCGGCCCGGCCAATCCGGATCCGCTCAACAACCAGACGCTGGAGCTCTACAACCTCAACAACGATTTCAGCCAGACCACCGATCTGGCGGCCCAGAACCCCGGCAAGCTGAAGGAGATGAAAGAGGCCTTCATCGCCGAGGCCAACAAGTACCAGGTGTTCCCGCTCGATGCTTCGGTGGCGGGGCGCATCGTGGCGCCACGGCCGAACATCACCGCTGGGCGCAACGAATTCGTCTACACCCATCCGATGGTGGGGCTGCCCCAGGGGGATTCGCCTGTGCTGCTCAACACCTCCTACACCGTCAGCGCCGACATCGAGGTGCCGGCCGGCGGCGCCGAGGGCATGCTGCTCACCTCCGGCGGCCGCTTCGGCGGCTACGGCTTCTACCTCAAGAACGGCAAGCCGGTGTGGGTGTGGAACATGGTGGATCTGGAGCGGCTGAAGTGGGAGGGCACCGAGCCCCTCTCCCCCGGCAAGCACAAGGTTGAATTCGATTTCGTCTACGACGGCAAGGGCGCCGGCACGCTGGCCTTCAACGACTTCAGCGGCGTCGGTCGCCCTGGTACCGGCACCCTCAAGGTGGACGGCAAGGTGGTGGCCACCAGAACCATGCCCAAAACCCTGCCGATGATCCTGCAGTGGGATGAAAGCTTTGACGTGGGCTCCGACACCCTCACCGGCGTCAACGATGCCGACTACCAGCCGCCGTTCCGCTTCACCGGCACCCTCGACAAGCTCACCATCAAGCTGGATCGACCCAAGCTGTCGCCGGAGGAGATCAAAAGCCTGGAGGCGGCGATGCGCGCCAAGGCCGTGAGTGAGTGAGCGTCACCGCCGATCTCACGGGCGAGAGCACGCGCCATGGCATGGCTCTCTCAGCACGGAAAGGCTCTCGCCTCACGGAATGGCTCTTGTGTGAGCCGCAGCCATCCGCTTGGCCTGGCTGAATGGTCAGGTCGGCGGGAAACAAGCGGTGACGTTCGAACGCCTGGAGAAGCTGTTCACATCGCCGTTGCTGCCGCTGGGGCGCCAGAGCTTCTCCCTGCTCTGGATTCTGCAGGTGCTGCTGTTGCTGCTGGCCGTGAGCCTGGCGGCGCGGGAGCTGAAGCGGCTCCTGGCCGGTCGCGTGCTGCTCTGGTTTTCCCTGCCGGAGGGGCGTCGCGAGGCGGTGGCCACGCTGGTTTCTCTGGGGCTGGCCGCTCTGGGGTATGTGGTGGTGGCCCAGGGGATGGGGCTCGACATCGGCGCCCTCGCCGTGGTGTTCGGCGCTCTGGGGGTGGGGATCGGCTTCGGCCTGCAGGAGCTCACCCGCAACCTCACCAGTGGCCTCACCCTGCTGATGGAGGGGAAGCTGAAGGTGGGCGACCAGATTGAATTCGGCGACACCACCGGCTTCATCCGCGAGATCTCGATCCGCTCCACCGTGATCCGCACCTTCCAGGGCGCCGAGATCGTGGTGCCCAATTCGTCCATCACCAACGCGCCGGTGAAGAACCTCAGTTACCAGAGCCCCGACGGGCGGGTGGATGTGGCGGTCACCGTGGCCCATGGCAGCGACCCGCTGGCCGTGACCGAGGTGCTGCTGGATGCCGCCCTCGCCGAGCCCACGGTGTTGACCGATCCGCCGCCGAAGGTGCTGCTGCACGGCCTCCAGGGCCAGGGGATGGCGTTCGAGCTCTGGGCCTGGACCTCGGCGATCCAAGCCGGCCTCAGCCTGCGCAGTTCGCTCAACTACGCGATCGAGCAGGGGCTGCGCGAACGGCACATCGAACTGGCCGGAGCCCGTCAGCAGGTCCAGCTGCTGTCCTCCAGGCGCGCGGTGGAAGAGGACGGAGCAGGCCCGGACTGGAGCCCCTTGCGGGCGTCCCTGCCCGACCATCCCTGCTTCAGCAGCATGGATGATCGACGCCTGCGGGAACTCGTGGGCAGCGGCGCCCGCCGCTCGCTGCCCGCCGGCACGGTGCTGGTCCACCAGGGTGACGAGGGCCGCTCCTTCCACCTGGTGCTGAGTGGCGCGGTGGATGCGATCCATGAAACGGACCGGGTGAGCCGCAAGCTGTTCACCTTCACCGCAGGGGAGTTCTTCGGTGAACTGCCGCTGCTGCTCCAGGTGCCCTATCCCACGTCGATGGTGACGTCCCAGGACACGATGCTGTTCGTGGTTCCCAGCGGCAGCTTCCGCGCCCTGCTGGCCTCCAGGCCCGACTTCGCCGACACGGTCGCCCAGGAGGTGGCCCGTCGCAGCGACGTGCTGCGCAGCTATCAAGACTGCCTGCGCCAGCGCGGCCTGCTCGACGACGCTGATGTCCACCAACCCCTGCAGTGGTTCCGTGAGCGCCTACGCCGCGTGCTCGCTGTTCGCGGCCCGATCGCCACGGCTGAGACGCAGACAGTGGCCACCCGGCCAAGCCCTTGACGGGCATCTGGCCACAGACCCGAAAGGCGCAGCAATGATCGCCTTGCCCACCGGGCACGTGACCAACAGCCTCCGGTTTCAGCAGGTCGGCCTGGCCCTCAAAGGCGTGATGCGGCGTGATGCCAGGCCGACGCACTGATCCTGGGTCAGCCCCTTCCGGCCTTGTCCTTGATGTCTTCGACAGTATTGCGAACCTTGGCTTCGGCCTGTTTCGCCTTGCCGGCCAGACGATCACCCTTGTTGCCAGTGACGTTGCCGATGGATTCCTGGGTCTTGCCCTCGAATTCCTTGGCACCCGCTTTGATGCGGCCGGTGGTGGCGGCCAGCGGCAAGGCGGAGGTGCTGCTGACGAAGACATCTGAGGCATGGGCGGGAGCGCTCATGGCAGGCGTGGCGATCAACACCAAAAGGCTGAAGGCCAGCCCAAGGCAGGCGGCAACCAGTTGGCGCAGTGAACGAGTTTGGTGATTCATGGTGACGATGACGATGGGAAAAGGAGGTGATGCGATCAGTTGGATGTGATCTGAACAGCGTCGTTCTCGCGGGTATTCACAGCACGTTGCGCCGGCCGGTGAAGAAGGAGAGCAGGGCAAGCACGAGGAATACAAGGAACAGGATCTGGGCGATGCCTGCAGCTGATCCGGCGATACCACCGAAGCCGAGAACGGCGGCGATGATTGCAATGACTAGGAAAGTGATGGCATAATTCAGCATGATGCGGCCTTCAGGGCGTGTTTACCAGTTGGGCAAGTTCTTCCTGGGTCTTGCCAAGTTTCTTCTGGAGATGACCAAGCAACTCCTCTTCTTGGCCCTCGGCGTAATCCACGTCGTCATCAGTGAGTTCGGCAAACTTCTGCCGGAGCTTTCCCTTGAGCTCATGCCATTCACCTTTGAACTGGAGCTTGTTCATGAGCAGGTCCGCGAGGGCTGGGGTTGGAGGAGCGATGCAAATGACCATGGAGCGGGCGGATTGCTGCCGGAGCAAATCGTTTGGCTTGTCATGTCAATGCATCTCTCCCTTCACTATGGGAAACATGCAGGTTGTTGGCTGCTGTAGATGTGCCTCATATCCACGGCGCCATCAACATCCAACGCTGAGAGCTGGCTCGGCTGTATAGATTTGTCCTTGAAAGTTCTGCTGTGTATCCTTAACTCAACGGGCTTGCTTCGTCGCCGTGGATTCCATTGAAGATTAAGCGAGAAGCCTGTGGCGCATCGCTCGCGGCTTTCCACTGAACCGATGTCCGTGAATCTGCCCAGATCCATCGGACTGCAAGGGATCTGGACGAGTGCAGGGGTAATGGGCAAGCCCAGGTGATTCTGCCTTTGGCAGGTGGATCCCTCGGTCATGCGATGGCCAAGGCTCTCCACTCATCCAGTCAGTTCTGACCTGCGTTATGGGGGCATTCGTCTCGCGCGCTGACCAGTGCTCTGTCCAGCGCCAGGAGCCAGGTCTTCTAACTCCCACTATGATGATGCAAAAGACGCCGTTCAGACGGACCCGGCGTTTGAGGCAGTCTCTGAAGTAGTCAGATTCTGATCAGACTGATTCGATGGGTTGGTTGAAAGCCGCGCACATTTCAATGTCGGCAGCATTGTCCTGCAATGCCGCCGTTGTCATCGCCAGAGCAACCCTCTCAGACACATTGAACGTCGCGTTCAATGCACGTTGATATCACCAACCCCGTGCTGCCAGCAATGACCACCTCCGGTGTTCCGTGAAGCATCACACGAGAAACGTCCAGCAACTTGCCATGAATGCCATAGCTGCTCATTCCAGCCAAGCACCAACGAATCCAACCCTTACCACAAGCGAGCGACTTCGGATCATGCAACGTCAACCACGCCGCATCTCCATCACCATCAGCTATCAGGTGTTTCAAACACTCCTGAACCGTTCGGAACAGGAAGGGCGTTCCATGTCCAACCTCTGTGCCTTCCTGCTGGAGGAAGTGCTCCACCAGCAGAAGTCCACCGCCGCCCCCGCCGAGGCCCCTGTTGTGCAGCCTGGCGTGCTGAACAGAAGCCACGTGCGCTTCAGCCCTTACACGCCTGAGGCCGCGCCCACACACAATGGCAGCTTTCTCTGAACCTCGCTCCTTCGGCAGTGGAGCGGCCTGAGCCTGGCTTCAGGCCATCGCTTGGCGCTGTTGATGGGGAAGATCCAGGCAGTAGCCCACGCCATAGATCGTCTTGAGAAACTGGGGTCGGCGGGGATCCGGCTCGATCTTGGTCCTGAGGTGGCGGATATGGGTGCGGATGCACTCGATGTCATCGCCAGGGGAGTAGCCCCACACCTCCTTGAGCATCAACCCCCACGACACAGCCTGGCCGTGGCGCTGCAACAGGCAGTGCAGCAGCTCAAACTCCTTGCGGGTAAGCCAAACAACCTGATCGAACCAGAGCGCCTCCAGCTGTTCAGGACAGAGCCTGAGCGGCCCGTAGGACAGGATCTCCGGGGTGACCAAGGCCAGTGGCGTTTCCAGCTGGTGGCGCAGCAGGGATCGGATGCGCACGAACACCTCCTCCACCTCGAAGGGCTTGAGGACGTAGTCGTCGGCGCCGCAGTTGAAGGCCTTGAGCCTGTCTTCCTTGCTGGCCAGCGCCGTGAGCACCATCACCGGCACCCGTGCGGTGCGCCGGTCATGCCGCAGGCGCTGCAGCACCGAGAGGCCATCCAGCTTGGGCAGCAGCAGGTCGAGCACGATCAGATGGGGCTGGTGCTGCATGGCCATGGCCTGGCCGTGATGTCCATCATCGGCGTGAAGAACGCGCCAACCCACCTGCTCTAGCAACGGGGCCAGCACCTCAAGAACGTGAGGCTCGTGATCGATGATTTGGATCAGGGGCTGATCACGCAACAGGGAACATCAGCAAGACTTGTCACATGGTGCTGAATTTCAGCATCATGTGAACGGAATGTCCTGATAAAGAAATACTGAAGCTTCTGATTTGCTTATGTATGCAGCATGGGCGATTAGGACGGTAAATGCCTGCGGGGGGGGCATGCGTGCCAGCCGGTTGGTCAGTCGAGGAAGGCGAAGGCCTTCCTCACCCACATTGGGTGCTTGAGGGGCTGTGCTGGCCGGGTGCCGCATCCCCACGCGCTGGGGAGGAAGGAGCTCAACGTTCCGGTGGAGTGGGGCTGGCAGTGGGTGTTTCCACAACACCACCGCTGGTGCGATCCGGCCACGGGTGAACAGGGCCGACACCATCTCGATCCCAGCCTGATTCAGAAGGGCGTGCTTCCGCCATTCGTTTGCCACCCATCTGCTGGAGCGGGGCCAGGACATCCGTACGATCCAGGAATTGCTGGGGCATAAAGATGTGCAGACAACCACGATCTACACGCATGTGCTGAACCGCGGGCCCCTGGGCATCAGCAGTCCTACCGACCTTCTGTAACGGGTTGAACTGTCTTATACGGGTCCGCCGAAAACCTGGGCCCCCTGGTTGGAAACGCCTGGGAGCATTGATCTGCCCTGGGTTTGTGTTTCTTTGTCTTCAGTCCCTACCTCGCTTAGGCTGCACTGGGTAGGCGCAGCGTGTCTTTCACTGGGTCCGCCCTATCAGGGCTAGAAAGAACCCCAACGAAGAAAAACAATGATTCGAGGCGACCTTTCGAACCGGTTGATCCATTTGACATGTGGCCCAACGCTTCAAGCGGCTGCAGATAGTTTCAATCGATACTGAGTCAAGGATGTCTGCTGGGATCCAATAGACATATTCGCGGTGGATTCAACTACGTCTGTTTTAGCGAGGCGCCATTGGGGACCTTGACTCAGTCACTTGCAGCTCCAACTGAGAATGGGATGAGATATTCAGCATTTGGGGTAGTTGTAAGCAAGACATGGCTGTTTAATCAAGGAGGCAGGCCTGTTATTAATCAGGCCAATGAAGAATATGTTCAACTGCCAGATTCACTTAAGTACAGGCACGTTCGTTATGAGCCTCATCGAGGTATTGACCATGCCTGGGAGCGAGAATGGCGTATTCAAAACGGATCGCCTAAGCCTGTGCCCTCTCGCATGCCATGGCACTTTGTAGTTTTGGAGGACCTCGGAATCGTGGGTTTTGACGATTACAACCTTTAGGTAGTCAATTCAGTGAATGGTGTTCAGTTAATGCTAATATTTGGCAATAGGCCATCAGGCTGCATTCATGATGACCGGTAAAGATCTGCATGTTTGCTGCTCTAAGCATGCGATGACATGAGGACTTCTTCGCATGAGCTTTGAGTAAAGTCTTTCTAGCATCACGATTCACCTGAGCCGCCACCTTGAATTCTTCTTTTGCAAGCCCGGTATCCTGCGGCCAGGTGTGATGTGGATGGCTTTTACTGGACAGATTCGGCCCCTGACATCGTTAACCCCGGGCGGGAAGAACAGGGTTTGGTCTCAGTGTAGACCTCATGGGGAGTTTTGCTTCCCAATGCGCTGTGTGGTCTTACATGACCATACCTCCAGAAGAAGCGGGCCAGGCTGATCTCCGCCTCCCAGCCATCGCTGTAGGCACGCAGATACACCTCCTCATACTTGACGGTGCGCCACAGTCTCTCCACCAGGATATTGTCAAAGCACCGCCTCCTTCCTGACCAACTGATCTTGATGTCTTCTGCCTTGAGTCGTTGAACGAAGGCCGATGAGGTGAATTGACAGCCCTGATCGGAATGGAAGATCTGGGGCTTGCGGCCACTGACCAGGGCCATCTCCAGGGCCTCCAGGCAGAACTCCGTGTCAAGGCTGTTGGAGAGTTTCCAGCTGAGCACATGCCGTGAGAACAGATCGACAACGGCCACCAGGTACAGAAAGCCCTTCCGCATCGGAATGTAGGTAATATCCGTCGCCCAGACCTGATCTGGGGCCGTGAGCTGCTGGAGGTCCTCAAGGCAGGGAAAACGCTCGGATGGGCTACCAGGAACTGTCGTCCTTGGTTTCTGATAGATCGCCCGTAAACCCATGCGCTGCATAAGGTTTCGGACACGGTCACGGCTGATCGGGATACCGTCTCTGGCCAGATACTGCACCATCCGACGGTTACCGGAGGTTGGATCCTCCAGGTAACAGGCATCGATCCTGGCCATGATCCGCAGAGTGGACTCATTGACAGGCACGGGCTTGTAATAGAGGGTCGATCGTGCCAATCCGAGGAGTTCGCACTGGCGGCTAACCGTGAGCTCAGGGTGGTGATGATCGACCAGTTTGCGCAGTTCACGGGCGTCAGAGCAGCTGAGACTTTTTTTTCAGCCACTCCAGCTCCATTTGGAGCTTGCCGATCTGCTGGAACAGCTCAGCCTCCTTGGCCTGGCTTTCGTCCTTGGCCTGGGTCTTCTTGCCCCGGGTGAACAGGTCGCTGGCACCCTCCAGCAGCTGCTTCTTCCACTGGCTCACCTGAATCGGGTGCACCGAATGATCAGCGGCAATCTCCTGGAGCGTCTTGCGGCCACTGATCGCCTCCATGGCGACCTTGGCCTTGAACTCGGGGCTATGGGTGCGGCGTTTGCTCATGGGTGGGAGCCCCCTCTCAGGGGCGGTGCCCCGCCTCAGAGGTTAACGATGGACCCTGTCCAGAAAAGCCAGACCATCTCAGTGATCGTGAGCGTTCGGCAGCTTTAACTTTCTGAAGGCGATGGTATTTGAAGGCGATTTGCCACATTCATGGACATTTCCGATATCTTAGAAAAGGTAGGAGACAGTTGACGGAGCGGTTCTGCTGCGCGGCTTGCCGCCGCACAAGATGTTCAGCGTGACTGTGGCGTTCTTTATGGTTCCCTCTGGGACTGCTCCTCTGGGGAAGGATGTTTAGGTCGAGAAAGCTATGCTGCCAATTCCTTAGGCCAAAGCCCGATAATTACACCCAGACTACAGAGGGTTGACAATCCCATAAGCGTAGGCGCTAAAGACCACCTCTACTCAGTATCTAGCACTTCTCCGTTAGATAAAACCAGTGCTTATTGGGAGGGGTGTTGGGGTAGATAGATAACTTTGACCTTTGCGCCTTTGTCGTAGCTCGGACTCTCAGTCTTGTAGGTCTGACCATCTTTCGGTGCTTATTGCACAACGGGATAATGCTTGTCTTTCGGAGTATATACCGGTTCCAGGGCAATCACTCCAGTTGTGTATACGCCTTGGCTGAGAAACTGCGCTCTTTGATAGCCTGGATAGGCACTCAATACACCGATGAACACAAACAGTATCGGGAAGCCAAAAGGGGCAAGGCGATTCAGCCTGGGGATTTGACTAAACCAAAATCCCAGCACGCTAAACAAGGTGAGCGGAACAACTTGCAGACAAAGGGTAAAGGCCAGTAGCGACCAGAGTCCAGTAAAGGTTGCCAATCGTGCCCGAGACGTTCCGGGCAGATAGTAAATCCCCACGCGATCCCCCACAAATACACTGTCATCCTGAGCATCGGTTTCGAAGATCTGACCATTCTCAGTTGGGTATTGAACAACCCGAGTCCAGTAAGCCGAGATTGATGTTTTGTGGTTGAACCGGCTGCTGGGGTGGTATTTCATGGCAATTACAGTCCCTTCTGCCCTTCTTCCCAAGATCAGAAAAGGACCCGTGATGATGCACCGGATTCCCGGCAGCAGAAAGGTGTGCAAGGCTGCTTTGAAAAAAGGATTTTTGAGGAAGGGACGTTTGCGGAATGTCAGCATGAATCGATTTGACATTTTCCAGTATCGGTAGATGCCCTGTGCTAATCCAGACGAGATTAACTCAGTTGATTTTTTAGTTAAGCCGGGAGGCAATCTTGCTTAAGTGAAAATTGTCGTAACCTGCGGGATCAGTCAGGAAACATTAAGTCCTTTAGATGAGGAGATGTTGAGTGACTTGCGCGTACTACCCAGCGTGCCTCTTAAAAACCAGGGTTAAGGGAGTTGCCAGACAACGATTCCATCGGAGGTGAAAGTCGCCAGAAACTTACCATTGCTACTGAGGCTGGGTCGCCCCGCCCAAGCACTATCCTTGAAAAAGCTTGTGGTGGGCTTGCCTGAGTCCAGATCCCAGAGAGCAACCTGTTGCTCACTAAGGGGAGGAATTGTGGATACACGAGTCAGCAAGCCTTTCCTCGTCCAGACCATATCCTCGATTTTCCCTGTATGTTCAATTGTTTTGACCCGCTTCGCCTGTTGCCAGTTCCAGATCTGGAGTTGGTCGCCTGCCGCGACGATGAGTTGCTGAGCATCGGGGGTGAAGGAGAGGGTTTGAATTTCACGATTCCGATCTCCAATCAACTGAGCAATTCGTTTACCCGATTGCATATCCCAAATCTGAATCACACCATTATCTTCCTGTTGCCCAAATTCTCGAAAAGTTTTAGGCGAGAACGCCAGAAACCGGCGGTCAGAACTGATGGACAAAGAACGCTCAAGTCCACCGTAGGTATATTCCTCAAACTCGCCGGGAATGGTTTGTAACAACTTGCCGGATTGCATGTCCCAAATCTTGAGACCACGGGGCGAACTGAGCGTCAGCGTCACCAGTTTTTGATCTGCCGCAACTAACCCAAGTTCAGCTCCTGCAAATTGACGCACAATCTTTCCCGTCGGAATCTTCCGAATTTGCACCTCTGTAGCTGCAGCTGTGACGAGTTGCTGGCTGTCATCACTAAAGCTAACGTTTAATATGACATCCTTGCCATTTTCCTGGTTGTCAGGAATGGGTTTGAAGGCTTGCCGTAATCTTAATTGGGTGAGGTTCCAGACTTGGGTACCTCGATCGAAAGTGGCTACGGCTAATTGTTGGCCATCCAGGCTCAAGGCTATATCACTTATGGAGTTTTGGTATCCCCTAATTCGTGCCACCATCGGCAATTGATCATCAGCATTAGCCTCAGGTTTGTCAATGACAAGCTCGGAAGGAACCAGAAAGACATATATCGTAAGTATGACCAGGAGATACGTCAGGAGAATGCCCGAAGCTTTTATCTTCATTCCTGACTGGAGAATCTGTTGATTTTTCAATCCCAAAATGCTGCCCACAATCGGCCCAACCAGCAATAACGCTGCAAAGGAAAGCAAAAGCAGCAGACCACCCCAAGCAATCCCCTGCAAGTTGACGGCAAATGCTTCAATGGGCAACAGCCCAATCAACATTGTGCCAATAAATGCTCCATAGATCGCAGATGTAATCGCTGCGTTTCGGGGCGGTACTTTTGGTCTGGCTATCAAGCCTAGCAACCCACCGACAACACTGGCAATGACAAAACTAATAATCGTCATCCGCAGGAGTTTCGGCAACAAAATGTCAACAATGAAATCGGGATTGAAGTACATGATTGGTCAGAATAGAATGTTGATGACAAGAGGCTACGAATTGTATGACACTGTCTCGTCTCTTACAATAAACGAGCCAAACCTCGCGGCAAAGATTACCCAGTACCTGGGCTGAAGGTTGTCTTTATCGCGCTGCCGTCGCCGCCAGATTACCTGGCACGCCAGTGTGATCGCTGATCTTGTAGGGTGCGTTCCTTAATGCGACCCTTGCTACTCTATCGGTAGATTGCCGGGAACGCACCTTGCTCACGCATTTCTTGAAGCAAACGATCGCAGTATAATAATGCCCATGCACACCGACCGCCAAGAAGTATCTGTTGGAATTCAAGGGTTATCTGCGGCGGTTGATGGGCAACGTTAGGCTGTTGCAGAAAGGGTTATCTGAATGACGATGTTCCGTGGCGGCTGTCTATGTGGCGCCGTGCGTTATGAAACGACCTCTGATCCTTTGAACCAGAGGGTCTGTCACTGTAGAGCTTGTCAAAAAGTTATTGGCGCTGCTTTCAATGCTCGCGTACTCATGCGCATTGATCACGTTGCCATCTCTGGCCCAGTCAGCACATTTCACTCTTCAGAAACTCTAGAGCGGGGTTTCTGCTCACATTGCGGTTCAAGCATTTTCTCACGCCGTGTTTCTGCTGGAGTTATGGGCCTAACGGCCGGCAGCCTCGACGAGCCATCACTGTTCAAACCTGACATGCACTTTTGGGTATCCTCAAAACAACCGTGGCTGGAAATCACAGATAACCTGCCTGAATATCCAGAAGGGCCGCCATCTTTAGGTTATACGCTATGAGTGTTAACGGTAGTTGGCCTAACATTGCGTTTGTGGCAACATGCGCAAAAAACAGCGCAGTCAGCTCAGCTTCACGTTAGGCCGCAAAACCTATGCCTCTCGCCGCTCGAACCGTTCTTGAAGACTGTAGGCAAGCAGCCCCCCTATTCACGCCGGGGCTCCAAGGCAGACAGTGGCGCATCGCTTACATGGCATATGTGGCACTTCTGCGTGCTGATTACCACGTGCTCAAGAGCAAAGACGCTGCTATCGATCCCGCATTCCGAATCAAGTTTGAGACTTGGGATTCAAAACTCTTTGCATCGAAACCCGCTCCCGAAATCTATTGGGAATTTATTGTTAGTGAGAGGAATCTGCTCTTGAAGGAGTATCAATCTCTCGCTGGCCAGGGTGTTACTGTCCCTGGTGTACAGATTGAGGTAAGCTTTTAAACTGGAGAGCAAAGAGTCACTCGCTTGGGAGAGTTAGAGCACCACTACACAATGAATGGAGTGGTCTTTGCTGGAAGGGACCAGCGGGAACTGATAGCAGCGGCAATTGCTTGGTGGGAAGCGCAACTTGATTCATTGGAGGCAACACCATGTGCGCCCTAACATCAAGATCCAGTTGTCGGGCTTAGAAATGCTCGAGAAGTAGACAGAGCTTCTTCCCGCCGCTGATCGCCTCAATAAAGATTCAGGCCTTCTGGGGAGAGGACGGGGACGACTGACGTGCCCGGGCGACCGCCTGAAGGCTCTACAGATTCTCGACGAGGGTGTTGCCGATGGTGCCCGTGCCAGTGAGCTGGCTCTGCTCCTGGGCGTTGGCCTCACCACGTTGCAGCGTTGGCGACGCCAGTTCGTCGCTGATGACGACGGTGTAGACCGGCGCAAGGGCAGCCACCGCCATGTGGCTCACCGCCTCAGTGAGGAGGAGCGACGGCGCATCCTGCTCACCTGCAACGAGCCCGAATTCGCCGCGTTGCCACCGGGGCAGATCGTGCCGGCCCTGGCGGATCGCGACTTGTCTATCGGCTCAGAACGCAGCTTCTATCGGGTACTCCACGCTCACGGTCAAGCCCACCGGCGGGGACGTGCCCGGCCTCCACAGGAACCAACGCCAGTGCCACGCCTACGGGCCACTGGCCCCAATCAAGTGTGGAGCTGGGACATCACCTACCTGCCTACCAACGTTCGTGGAATATGGCTGTACCTCTACCTGGTGATCGACATCTGGAGCCGCAAGGTGGTGGCCTGGGATGTCGCCGAGCGAGAAGACCCAGCCATTGCAGCCGATCTGATAAGCCGGGCCTGCCTCAGAGAGCGGATCAGTAAACGGCGCAAGCAACCGCTGATTCTCCACGCTGACAACGGCAATGCCATGCGTGCGGCCACGTTGGAGAGCCGGCTGGAGGAGTTAGGGGTGCTGCGATCGTTCTCGCGGCCACGTGTCAGCAACGACAATCCGTACTCCGAATCCCTGTTCAGGACGGCCACATACCGTCCTGACTACCCGAGCCGGCCGTTCGCCAGTGTGGAGGCGGCCAGCCAATGGGTGGTGGCGTTTGTGGACTGGTACAACCAACGGCACCGGCACAGCGGGATCAAGTTCGTGACTCCCCACCAGCGCCACTGTGGAGATGCCGTGGACATCTGCCGTCAACGCGCTGTCGTCTACGAACAGGCCCGCCAGCGCAATCCAAGGCGGTGGTCACGATCGTCTCGGTGCTGGCGTCAGCCAGAGCTGGTCTGGATCAATCCGCCGCCAGCCGAAATCGAACTCAAGCCAGCTACGTTGTCGATGGCTGCCTGAACAGCAGCATGGGCGTCATCTTTCCTGGCAGTCACCGGCGCCGCGTTGCTCACCAAGCTCCGGCTTAACATGAACACCGCTTTCAGCCGCGCGGAGCACCGGGCCCTTGGCCTGGAGGCCATGCTGCCCCTGGGAGGTTTTGCCCCAGATGAAGACCGCAGCCACTGCCTGGAATCTGGCCATTCATTTCAGCATTCGTGAAGACATGGCTGCCTATTGCAAAGCATCTCTAGGTGATACTGCTCGTGCCAAAGGCCTGACACAGATTGCAAGGGAAGCTG
This sequence comes from Cyanobium sp. ULC065, assembly GCF_977927515.1. Next base: position 1,481,058 of record NZ_OZ376393.1, read on the forward strand.
GACTGGGTCGCGAAAGTCTCTATACGGCACTCTCCTCTAGCGGTAATCCCGAACGTGGAACTGTCTTGAAGGTTGGTTCGGCACTCGGGCTTCAACTGCATGCCAGTCCTGCTGTTGAAGCAGAGACGGCTGTTAAACAATGCCACTCACCCGGCCCGCCTCCACATGACTCTTGACCGACGCTCGAGATCACAGCGGCCAGGTGAAGGCAATCGTTCTAACGACGGAGCAGTAGCGCCATGAAAGTGATCCTTCTGGGAAACGCTGGAGCAGGGAAGAGTACCTTGTCGAGGCTGTTGCTTGCGAAGCGACCAGCCGCTCGACTATCGCTGGATGAGGTGGCGTTCCTTGGCGGCGCTGAAAGACGGCCACTTCAAGATAGTATCGAAGATGTAAGGTGTTGGATCTTACGGCATTCCAGCTGGATCATCGAAGGCTGCTACGCGGACATTATTGAGCCTGTATTGGTCTACTGCGATGAACTGATCTTCCTGAACCCTGGGGTAGATGTATGCGTGGCCAACTGCCGCTCGAGACCTTGGGAGCCGGAGAAGTTTCGTTCCCGAAAGGAGCAAGATGAGAACTTGGACAACCTGATCCAATGGGTTCGTTCCTATGAGAAGCGTTCTGATGAGTACGGTCTTCCCAGGCATCGAGCCCTCTACGACTCTTTTGATGGCATGAAATCTGAGTTTACGAAGCTATGCCAGTATGAAACGGTATGGCAAGACCATTCATCCAAGCTGTAGCAGGGTTGCTGCCTGGATCCGCAAAGTTCTTGCGGTTTGGTGATGGCCGCCGTTTGGCCGCATCGTTTGCCAGGTGATTTTGAGATAGGCTTCTGACATTCTCTTTCCCAGTACACGGAGTCGTCGAGATGAGGTCGTCAAGCCAACATTGTCTGGGACTGGCCGTTGCCGCTCTTGTTGCGAATGCGGCCACCACTGCATCGGCTCAGACCTTCCAGATGACCACGCCAATACCACCCGGAGTGGCCACTCCTGACCGGTTAGAGACGTCGATCGGCCCGTTGAACCTCATCGATGGTTTCCCACAGCCAGATACCATCGAGAAGATCTACGACAACCTGGATCGCTCCCGCGCGTTACAGGCCTACCTGCTGGCCATTCCGATTGTGAATCAGGCCGGTATGCGTGAATCGTTGCGCAAATTTGGCCCCGAGAACACCACCAACGTGATCTGGGAGAACCTGGTGGATCCCAGAACAATAGAACTCACGGCCAACGACAACACGGTATACAGCTTTATCTGGCTCGACACCAAGCAGGGTCCCCTGGTGGTCGAGGTTCCACCCAAGGTGCTGGGTGCTGTCAATGACTTCTGGTATCGCTGGGTGGCCGACATCGGCATCACGGGGGCCGACAAGGGCGCGGGCGGCAAGTACCTGTTCCTGCCACCGGGGTATCAGGGCGCCATCCCGCAAGGCTATGTCGTGGTCAAACCCAAAACCTTCGGCAACTGGCTGTTCTTCCGCTCCTTCCTGGTGGATGGTTCCACCAAGCCAGGGGTGGAGTCGGTGAAAGCGAACCTGAAGATCTACCAACTCTCCGAGGCTGCCAACCCTCCGGCGGTCAAGTTTGCCAATGCCTCAGGCGTGCCAGCCAATTTCGTCGCCCCTGGCGACTACTCCTTCTGGTCGCTGCTCAACCAGGTGATTCAGGAGGAACCTCCCACCGGCGCTGACCCCACCACGTTGGGACTGTTCGCCTCGATCGGCATTGTCAAAGGCAAGCCCTTCAACCCCAACGAGCGCTGGAAAGCCATCCTCATCGACGCTGCCAACATCGGTGCCGTGACGGCACGAACCCTGGCTCTCAAGATTCGCGAGCCGGAAGCCTATTTCTATCCCAACAGTTCCTGGCGGTTGCCCTTCTTCGGTGGATACAGGTTCGAAGTTTCCCCAGGTGTGGCCAACCTTGATGGTGCGATTTTCTATTACTACTTCGCCACCGGTGTGACGCCGGCCATGGAAGAAAAGATTGTCGGCAAGGGCTCCCAGTATCCCTGGGCCGCGTTGGATTCCAAGGGCGATCGCTTCGATGGCGGCAAAACCTATCGGTTGCGCCTGCCGCGCAACGTTCCCGTGGCCGATTTCTGGTCTGTGATCGTGTACGACACGCAGACCCGTTCCATGCTGCAGACAGACCAGAAAGCACCGAGCGTCAGCAGCCAGGACAAGGGCATCAAAACCAATGCCGACGGTTCTGTCGATGTCTGGTTTGGCCCAAAGCCCCCTGTTGGATTCGAGAAGAACTGGGTACAGACCATTCCTGGCAAGGGCTGGTTCACGCTTCTGCGCCTCTATGGTCCGTTGGAGCCCTGGTTCAACAAAACCTGGCGGCCAGGTCCAATCGAATTGCAGAAGTGATTCAGCGATCAACGTCATCGACTCGTCGTGATCACCATTGGCTCGGGCTGCCTGAATGGCAGTTAGGGAGTGTGAATCCTCCCGAACGACACTGCTGTGGAATGTGTCGTGTCTGCCCTTCATGCAGGCCACAGGCTCGGAATGAATGGACAGCTACTGTTGAACGACCTGATCGGATCGAATGGAACGGTGGTTGGTGATGATCCCGGCCACCATAACTACCATTCCTGACACTGTGGCCAAGCCGACTGGTTCTCCCAACAGCACAGACGCGCTTCAGTTGATCACCCTGTTCCGCCGCCTTCAGCATGGCCGCCCCTGGCAGCATCAGGCCGATGGCGATCAGGCTCAGACTGAGCCAGAAGGGTTGAGACTGGCAACACGAGCGCGAACAACAGGGTCAGGCTGATCACCGACAGGGATTCGAGGGTGAAGTAGTAAGCGATAGGGCCGATGAACAGACCCAGGCCAGCATCGATGATCAGCAACCACCGGTCCGTCGCGTTCAGTTCACCAGCTGAGCCACGAAAAAGGCGTTGCAGAAGCTGATCGGGTTTTCCCCATGCACCGGGTGGGTGGTGCCATAGGTCTGCAGGGCTTTGAGAACTGTGGCATCCCGCCCTTCGAGCAGCACGTACAGGCTGAGCGACAGAACGTGCCGCCAATCCAGATCCTTCAGTTCCAATCCGCAGCTCCGCGGCTCCTGGGCAAGCCGAAACCATGCAGGGCCCTGCCTCCATGGTGATCGCCCAGGCAACTCCCATGGCCATTCACAGGAGCTTCCGCATGGCCGAAGCGCCTGTTAATGGCCGCTTCACCATCATCAAGAAAGCCGGCAAGCAGTTGCTTGTGATAATCAGCGACTTCAAGACCAAGGAGACAGCCCCCGACCTGAAAGTGGTCTTCAGCCCATCAGCAGCCCCATTGGCAAGCACCAAGGCCCCCAGCTTTCCGCTCAAAGCCGGCAGCTACACAATCCTCGCCCCGCTTAAATCCGCCTCCGGCGCCCAGAGCAATGTGATCCCCTCCTCCATTGACCTCAGCCAGCCGGGGTCGGTGCTGATCTGGTGCGAGGCCTTCAACGCCACAATGGCCTGGGCACCCCTGAAGCCCTGAGCCATGCAGGCCGTCGACTGCCTCTGGCTGCTTCAATCGGCCCTGTTGTCAGTCGCACGTCTGGGGCGGCATTGGGCTCGCGGGCCTGATGCTGTTCTCTGTGGCCTGCCGTGCTGAGATCCACAACCACCTGCGCTGGCGCCGGTTGCATGTCAGTGCCAACGTGCTGGCCACCCTGATCTTTCTGGCCCAAGGGATCAGTGGACCCTGGGATCTGCTGGAGATCCCGCTCAGCTGGGAACAGCCCACCTCTCCACTCTGGACAATGTGCGCCGTAGGTTGAGGCAAAGCCCCCTTCCCAAGGGCTCCTTCTCGTGACCTCAATCACAAAGCCATTCGCCTTTGCAATGTCACGAGATATCGTCGCACTTTCATCATCTAGGCGGGACTGGACACCTGGAATTGCCGCGGCACCTCATAGTGGAGCTCAGCAAAGGCCTCGCCCAAGGCACGCGCCGAGGTGAGCCTCAGGGGTGGGAAGGCGATCTGCCGCGGTAGGAGCGGCGAGCCCTGCCCCAGGGTCACTGAGGCCACCTGAATGATCAGTTCATCAAGCAGGCCAGCATCGAAGAACTGCGCAGCCAACTCGCCGCCTCCGGCAACCCAGATGTTCTTCCCCGCCGCTGTGGCCACCATCTGTTCGTGCACGTGAGTGACAGTGCCTGACACGAAGCGCAGATCGGCATTCCGCACGGTGGGCAGCTTGCGGCTCGAGAAGACCCACGTGGGCTGTTGATAGAGCCAGGGCTTTTCTTCTGGTGTTCCCGCTTTGATGTGATGATCCAACAGCCACGCATAGGTGGATGAGCCCATGACGATCGCACCAACCTCAGCAAGAAAATCTTCGTAGCCTGTACCTTCGGCTTCTCCGAACTGAAGCAGCCAGTCCAGGGAGTTGTCCTTGGTGGCAATGAAGCCATCCAGGCTGGAGGCGGAATAGTACTGAGTTTTCACTGGCGGGTTGACGATGTTGATGATCAAACTCATAGCGGAGGACAAGCGAGCTTGATCACATCGGTTGCCTTCCGTTGCAGCATGCTGGTTCTAGAAGGCTGAGCGTATTGCTCTGAGGGCCACATCTGCTCTAGGTCAGAGTCTTGATTGCGTCTTGAGCAACCAACTTGAGCAACCAAGGAAAAGCCTTCTGTCGCCCTCACCATCTCTAGAGTATCAGAGTCTCTGGCCAAGTTGGCTGATTCTGGCATTGCCCGATAAGGTCGATAGTCCTGCCGGGGATGTTGCTGCCAGCCTCACACTAGATGAGATCAAAGATTCCCTAAGTGTACTCACGGGCTGGGATTATGTGGAAGCTATCACTTACACCCACCAGCCCGACGGGCTCGCCCACGCTGATATAACTCTGGCGATAGAGATCGATTCGATCGAAGGTGCCCCCAGCTTGTGTCGAAAGAGTTAGGGGGGCTCAATCAGCCACGCCAAGTCGGAATTCCTCCCTCTAACAGGGTGCCACGCTGACGCCAGATGGCCTCAGGAGTGACAGAAATCCCGTGCTCAAAGGCTAGATGGGCCGCTTCCTCTGTGGTGGTCGTCCCAGACAGCGCATTGGCAAAGCTTTGATCTTGTTGCAATAGCGTCTTGAGTTGATGCAGGGCGTCTTCGTTCGAAGCAGTGGCAGTGGTGTTCAGTAGGTCGCAGGTGGCCATTGGGCCCCTATCTCGAAGTAATCCCATCCTAGGAACGTTGACTCTGGGATGCATCACGTGATGTGGTGAGGTTTTGGACGAGCAGCTACGGCGGTCGGCTGACCTTGCAGCTTTCCTGACCATCAGTGGTAGCAAGGGGTGTGATGCCCAGTGACTCAGCTGCGCGTACTGGCTCAGCACAGTCAGACCATGCCCGCCTCCAGTTTTCTGAGAGCTGGTGGGTAGGCAGGCCGCTCTCCACTGCTGGAGGATCTCCAGGGGCGTACGCCCCTAGCTGTGTTTCCCTACCAGGTTGTTCATGCCTGCAGCTGAGCAGGCAGCTGCAGGGTGGCCTCCTCCCCCAGTAGCTGCTCGATCAGAAGAAGAACTTCACACCGGCTTCGACGCCATTCTGGTTGATGTTGAAAGCGTTTTCAGGATCCTCTCCATTGCTTCCCCCCAGGTGCAGATAGCGCCAGGAGATGTTGAGCTGGGTGGAGTTGCCGATGGCATAGCCCACCCCCAGCTGCGTGTTCCAGGAGTAATCATCGGCGTTGTTGACCCCGAAGCCGCCGACGTCGGCGCGGGCGAACAGCCTGAGGCGCGGGGAGAGAAACAGCATGGCCTGGGTGCCCAGCAGGGGCTGAGCCACAGTGCTCCCGAACGACTGTTGTGGTTGAAGGTTCAAGCCCTCAAGGGTTCTGGATCCCTCCAGGCGCGGCCCTCGGAAGGTGAGGGTTCGGCCGGGCCCGCTGCTTTGCACGGCCAGGTTGTACTGCATGTTCACGAACCGCACGCCCGCGTAGGGGATGACAGCGAAGCTGCCGGCGCGGGCCACGGCCGATTCCCGATCGCCGAAGCGATAGCGCAGGGCCAGGTCGTAGATGCCTTGAATGTTGCTGATGCTTGCAGCGACGCTGCGTTGGCTGTCAGGGGTGAGGGTGAGGCTGCGGCGGCCGAGCGGGCCTTCGATCGAGCGTGTTGTGATGTCCTGCAGCCTGCCTTCTTCCCCGGCCACGGAGACGTAGCTGATATCGGTGAGGAGGCCGATGCGGCCGTACTCCACACTGCCGCGGATGGAGGCCACGCCGGTGAGCGCCTTCAGCACCTGGCCGAGGTTGAGATCCAGTTCGGTGTCGAAGCCTTTGACGGTGGTGGAGCCGGTGGTGCGCAGCGGCGCGAATCCATAGAGCTCCACGCTGCCGGCCCACGGCGATGGTGCGCCTTCGCTGGCCGCCGGGTCAACGGAGCCTGGTTCAAGCTGGGCCGTCTCACTCAGACCCGTATCACCCTGAGGTTCTTCACCTTGAGCTGGGTCGGCCTGAACGGATGCCCTCAGGATCGGCCCCATCAAGCTGGACGCCGCCGTAGCCGGCTCAGCAGCTTTCGCCACAGAGGCCTCGAGGACGCCACCCAGAGCAGCGATCAGCCACACAGCGCTGATCCGCTGCAGCGGAAGCGCTGAACGAACAGCTAAAGCGCGAAGCAGGCACCAGACCATTGGCGGAAGGGAAGGGAGTGACATCACCTGCTTGAGGCCGGTGTGAGAAGGCTTTGAACAGCCAGAGCATCCCACAACGGGGCGGGACGGCATCGACGGGATGCGCGATTCGAAGGGGCGGCGGCTGTGGCCGTTCCGGCGGGTAGAGCTCATCGGCCACCCATTCCGCCGGCGATCAGCAGCACCAGGGCCACCAGGCCGATCAGGGTGAGGGCCAGGGCCGTCGCCGTGGCGATCGAGGCCTTTTCGATGTAGATGAAATTGTCATGCTTCAAGCGCCGCACCACCCTGCGGTGCTGACGCGTGGCCGCCGCCATGGCCACGATCCCCGTGACCACAAACCCGATCGAGATCAGGCGCACGCTGATCTGCACATGGGAGCTGCCCTCGAAGCGGCTGGCCTCAATCGCTCCGATGATCTTGTCGAGACCGAAGCCGAAGCTGATCAGCGAGAGGCAGGTGCGGATCCAGGCCATCAGCGTGCGCTCCGCCGCCTCCCGGTTGCGCTCCTTGGCCAGTTCGTTGGTGAGGTTCATGGGGTGGTAGGTAGCGAGGACGGGCTGATCAGGATTTCGGCTGGAGCGGCAGGCCTGGCTGCAGCCGCCGTTCAGCCTCCAGTTCCCTGGCGAGGAACACATTGAGGAAGGTGCGGATCACGGCCACCGTTGCCAGTTGGATCAGGTTGCTGTCCGTGGGAGCTGTGGTGGTGGCCACAATGTCGGCACCAAGCTGAAACTCCAGCGCCATCGACAGCCAGCTGCCGAAGCTGAGGCGAATCGCGTTGGGGGGGCGGCGCCCGCGATGGGCCAGCACGGGCAGGAACGGCAGGGCCAGGCGAAAGGTGGCGATCATGCCGGCCACCACGCAGAGCACTGACAGTGCTTCCAGGCTGAGGCGAACGACAGTCGCCAGACCCTGCAGCAGGGCCTCGGAGGATTCAAGCCAGGGCATCTATGGGGCGGCGAAGGGCACCGACTGCCTCTGGCGTTGCCAGCGCAGAAAGGGAATCGACAGCAGCACGGTGACCACGAGGTAGGCCAGCACCGCGAGTTTCAGGCCGGGAATGTCGCTGCCGTAGGTCGTCGCGAACAGCAGGGCCAGGCCCGGGTTCCGCATGGAGGTGACCAGTGCGATCGTGACGCGTTCCCGGGGCTCAGGGCCAGCGATCCCGTAGCCGATGGTCAGGGACGCCAGCACCATCACCGCCATGAAGGGCAGAGCCAGCAGGTTGGCGCCCACGAACGCGACCAGCAGGGGCAACGACTTGACCAGCACCAGCACAATCAGCAGCAGCAACAGGCCATTGGCCAGCTTGTCGAGAGGACCGGACAGCCGCTCTGCCAAGCCAGGCCGCCAGCGCCTCAGCGTCAGGCCCGCCAGCAGGGGCAGCACCTGGCTCTTGCCCACCTGCAGGGCTACCGTCTTCGCCGTGATGTCCCAGCCGGATACCCCGAAGGAGGACTGGTACAGATCGGCGATCAGCGGAATCGACACGATTGCCGCCACGGCCACACAGGCCTGGAGCACAGCGGCCAGCTCACGGTCGCCGCCGACCTTGCCCGCCTTGCGCAGGGTGAGAGGAGCGCTTGGGGAGGCCGCCATCAGGGCGATGCCGATGCGGGCCGGTTGGGTCAGGGCCAAGCTCAGCGGCAGCTTCATCAGCAGCAGGGCGACAAGGGGCACCAGCACACAGGAGCCGATCAATACCCGGATCACCAGGGCGGGTCTTCGGCTCAGGCGAACGATCGCCTCTCCGGTCAGACCCACTCCCAGAGCGAACATGATCGTGAACAGGGCGGCGCTGACGATCAACAGGGAGGGCTGGCCCATGGCATCAGATGGCAGGAGACATAGATGGAGCTGGCTGGATGGAAAGACATCGAGCTAGCTGGATGGAAACTGGGCGGTTCAGAGGCAAGTGACTGATGTTCAACCGCTCGGATCCAAGCTGGTTCCAGTGAGATCAGCCTCCTGGAACACAGCGCCGGTAAGGATGGCGCCGCGGAGATCGGCCTTGGTGAGGATGGCGCGGGTGAAATCGGCCTGGCTGAGGTCCGCGCCGGCCAGATTGGCTTCGCTGAGATCGGCCTCCGTGAAGTTGGCCCCTTGCAGATCCGAACCTTGCAGATTCGCTTTCCGCAGCACCGTCTTGCTGAAGTTGCCGCCTCGCCAACGGCTGAACGGAATCTTGATGCCCTCCAGGTTCGTGGCCTGCAAATCGAAATCGTCCTGCCAGATGCCATCAGAGCACAGATCTTCAAGGGCGCGGATGCGTGCCAGGCTGAATCTGATGCCAGCCTCCTGCTGCGCCAACAACAGCGAGAGTTGCTCGTGATGTTCTCTCTCCTTGCGACGACCCGCCTCCAGGATGTAAACGAGACCCGCTGTGACGATGCTGAACGACTCCACATTGTCAATGCTGATGACGTCCAGGAAATTGCTGGTCAGGCAGTGCTCGCTGGGTTCGGCTCCATGGCAGTTGTCGAAACGATTGACGAGAGACAGCAACACAAAGGACAGGGTTGCTGCCATCAACAGCCTGAATCTGAAGGAGCGATCCAGCAACAGGAAGAACGGTGACTCGCGGCGGCGCTGCTGACGGGTCAGCCAGGTGGATCGTTTGGGCAGTGTCATCGGAGCAGGGATCACCTTGCGGCAGGCGTCAGCCAAGGGGTGGAAAGCAGCGGACTGAATCGGATGGCGCCATGGCGTCAGGGCCGCACGATGCAGCGAAAGCCCATGTGGCCGGTGGAGGTGTCGATGCCCTGGGCCATGCGCGCCGCCGGCCGGTAGCGACGGCAATAGCTGGGGGCACACAGAAACGAACCGCCCTTCACCACCTTGCGGGGCATCGTTCCGTGCTGGCTGGTGGCATCGATGCTGGCCTCCCGGGCGGCAGCCGCTTCGGCGCAGCAGCCGCTGCTCCCCTCAGCCGGTAACGCCCCATCGGCTTGGTGCGGGTGGAGGCCGTACCAGCTATCGGTCCACTCCCACACGTTGCCGATGCAATCGAGCAGCCCGAAGCCGTTGGCAGGAAAGGCGCCCACCGGCGATGTGCCGGCATAGCCGTCCAGCAGGTTGTTGTGGTGGGGGAAGTCGCCCTGGAAGGTGTTGGCCACCGGCCGGCCCACCGGGTGCAGCGCATCCCCCCAGGCGAACTCGCAGCCTTCACGGCCGCCCCAGGCGGCCCGCTCCCATTCGGCTTCGCTCGGTAGCTGCTTGCCGCACCAGGCGGCGTAGGCGGCCGCATCCTCATGGGCCACATGCACCACCGGATGCTGCGGGCGGTTCCTGATCGAGCTGCCGGGGCCCTCCGGGTGGCGCCAGTCGGCGCCGGGGATGTACTGCCACCAGCGGTAGGGATCGCCCGTTCCCACCGGCCCGGGCGGGGGCACGAACACGATCGAGGCGGGCGCCAGCCGCTCTGGTGGCGCCTCGGGGTAGAGGGCCGGATCGGCCGGCCGCTCGGCCAGGGTGCGGTGGCCTGTGGCCTTCACGAACTTGAGGAACTGGGCGTTGGTGACCGGGGCACGGTCGATCCAGAAGCCCTCCAGCGCCACCCGGTGGGCCGGAGCCTCCTCCGGGTAGTGGTGGTTGGAGCCCATCAGGAACGTGCCCGCAGGGATCCAGGCCATGTCCCGCGCCGGCGGTCGCCCCGGCCGGAGAGCCGGGGCAGGGGAACGGTTCGAGACCATGGCGACTCCGCGGAACGCTGCGTTGTTCAGTGGCCGCCGCTGGCTGCGGAGGTCATCTTCGCCATCACCTCCTCCAGGGAGAAGCTCGCCGCCTTCTGGCGGGGCGGATAGGCCTGGAAGGTGGCCAGGAACCGCCCAACGATCACCTGGGCGGGCACCAGCGCAAAGGCATGGTCCAGCATCCAGTCCCAGTAGGTGTTGGAGGTGATGTCGGCCCGCTCGTAGGGATCGGTGAGCAGGTTGAAGATCTTCGGCAGCCGCAGGGTCACGAAGGGTTCGGCCCAGATCTGGCAGGTGCCGGCCTGACGCTGCTCCATGAACACAAACTTCCAGTTGTCGTAGCGCAGGCCGGTGAGATCGCCGTCGTCGGAGAAATAGAAGAATTCAACCCGGGGGCTCTTGTCGCTCTGGCCGGTCCAGTAGTCGAGCATGTTGTAGCCGTCCAGATGGATCTTGAAGGTCTTGTCTCCCACCTGGTGGCCCGAGAGCAGCTTGTCCTTGATCTCCGGTTCCCCTGCCGCTGCCAGCAACGTAGGCAGCCAGTCGAGGTGGCTGACGATGCCGGTGTAGAGCGTGCCGGGCGCGATCTTCCCAGGCCAGCGCACCAGCGCGGGCACCCGGTACGCACCCTCCCAGTTGGAATTCTTCTCGTTGCGGAAGGGGGTCATGCCGGCATCGGGCCAGCTGTTCATGTGCGGCCCGTTGTCGGTGCTGTACATCACGATCGTGTCATCAGCGATGCCCAGCTCATCGAGCAGGTCGAGCATCTCGCCGATGCAGTTGTCGTGATAGATCATCACGTCGTGGTATTCCGACTGCCACCGCCCTGACTGGCCCAGATCCTGGGGCCGGGCATGGGTGCGGAAGTGCATGTGGGTGGTGTTGAACCACACGAAGAACGGTTCACCGGAGGCCACCGTCTCCCGGATGAAACGCTTGGCCTCGGCCATGAACTCCTCGTCGCAGTTCTCCATCCGCTTCTTGGTGAGCGGCCCGGTGTTCTCGATCCGCTGGGTGCCATCACCGTTGGCCCAGCAGTGCAATACTCCGCGGGGGCCGAAGTTCTTCTGGAAATCGGGGAAGTCTTCCGGCTTGGGGTAATCGCGCAGCTCCGGTTCCTCCTCAGCATTGAGGTGGTAAAGGTTGCCGAAGAACTCATCAAAGCCGTGCATCGTCGGCAGATGTTCATCCCGGTCGCCGAAGTGGTTCTTGCCGAACTGGCCGGTGCGGTAGCCCAGGGGCTGGAGCAGTTCGGCGATGGTGGGGTCCTCGGCGCGATAGCCCTGTTCGGCGCCCGGCAGGCCCACCTTGCTCAGGCCGGTGCGGAACACGCTCTGGCCGGAGATGAAGGCGGCCCGCCCGGCGGTGCAGCTCTGCTCGGCGTAGTAGTGGATGAAGCGCCCGCCCTCCTTGGCGACACGGTCGATGTTGGGGGTCTGATAGCCCATCAGTCCATCGCTGTAGCAACTGAGGTTGCTCTGGCCGATGTCATCGCCCCAGAGGATCAGGATGTTGGGTTGTCCGTTGGGCATGGGAGGTGGAGGCTGGGGGTGAGAAGGCGGGCCGGGGCTGGAGAGGGACGCCGCCCCGGCACGCTGATGAACTCAGCTACAACCTGCCGCCCATGGCAGGGTGGGGCCACTCAAAAAGTGCAGGCTTCGATGGCTCCGCTCCACAGGTTCGAGGCTGTTGAAGAGCTCGAAACCCAGCTGCGAGCGGCGGGCCTGGATCTGCGCCTGCTTCAGCTCTCCAACGGCAACCTCAGCGGCCACCTGGTCACCCGCCAGCTCGGGCCGCTGCGGTTGCTGCGGCTTCAGGTCAACCGTTGTCTGCACGTGGCTGGCGGCAAGCCACGCGACCAACGACTGATGGCGCTGAACCTGGTGTCCGACCGCAACGCGCCACCCCTGCGGGCCCACGGCACGGCCATCGGTTCGGATGCGTTGTTCGGACTGGATCCCCTGGCGGACGTCCATCTCTCCACGCCTGAGCGGATGGACCTGGCCGTGGTGATGGTCAACCCCGGCATGCTGACGCGTTGGAGCAGCGGCAAGGGGAGCCTCGATCTGGGATCGGCGCCCTTTCGCTTCAATGTGCTGCCCATTGACGCCGCCAGCCGAACGCCGCTCCAGCGCTGGTTGCTCAATCTGCTGCCCCTCCATTCGAAGACACCCTCTGCTCCAGCACCGTCAGAACCTGAAGGAAGTGCAGAGGGTCTCCTCCCACTGCTCGTTGACGCGCTGGAGCAGGGCCTCCGGCAACAGGGCTGGCCCGACCGACCGCCGGCGCGGATCGAACTTGTCAAGCAGGTGCAGCGCTGGACGGAGGAGCATCCGCTGGAGCCGATCAGCCTGGAGGCGCTCTGCCGTGAGATGTATGTGGGGCGACGCACCCTGATCCAGGGGTTCCGGGAGCACCTGGGCATGGGCCCGATGGCTTACTTCAAGCTGCAGCGGCTGCATGGTGTGCGCCGCGGGCTGCTGGAGGCCCAGCCGGGCAGCGCAACGATCTCAGGGCTGGCGGCCTCCTGGGGCTTCCTCAATGCGGGGCATTTCGCCCGGGATTACCGCCGGCTGTTCGGGGAGCTTCCCAGTGCCACGCTCTCCAGCCGCCGCGGGTTGGCTCGCGGGGAGCACGGCACAGCGCTCGACCACTCCCTCTCCTGACCCCGTTGCCGCTGGTGGGGCCGCGAACACGCTGGCCCAGTCGTTGCGCATGCTCACCACCGTCCAGCCCCGCAGGGGCGCCTCGCTCAAGGCCCGATCGAGACGGCCGAAGGCCGACTCCCGGTCGTAGGCCACCTCCCGCTCGGCGTCGTCGTGGTGAACGATCACTCCCAGCCGTTGCCCCGGCTGGCTGGTGACCCACTCGAGCATCTCCAGATCGCCGTCGGAGTTGCCGAAAGCGGCGACCGGCCTGCGGCCGATCAGCTGCTCGATCAGGACCGGCTTCATGGCCCGATCGGCGATGGTCTGCATCTTGCTCTGGCGCTGGATCACCGGCAAACCGCCCTCGCGGGCATAGGTGGTGACGACGCTGGAGCCGATCACCTGCTCCGGAGGGATGCCGTAGACCTGCTCGGCGAACACCCGCATGAACTCCACGCCGCCGGCCGACACGATGTAGGTGCGGAATCCATTGGCACGCAGGTGCTGCAGCAGCTCCTGCATCGGCTGGTAGGTGAGGTCGGTGTAAGGCCGCTGCATGGTCGGGTGGCAGGCGCTGTCCAGCCACGCGCGCACCTGATTGCGGAACGCCTCCGTGCTCATGCCGGCATGGGTGATCCCCACGAGTTCCAGAAGGCCCTTGATGCCCATGGGGAGCACGGCCTCCCCGTTGCCGGTAGCGGTTGCGGCGGCGATGACCGGGTTGGCGTCGAGTTCGGGGTGACGGGCCACCAGGGCGCGGGCCCGCTCGATCGCGAAGGCCAGCTGCACGTACATCGGCTGCTCAGGCCAAAGCGTGCCGTCGTTGTCGAAGACGGCGATGCGCTCCTCGGGTGGCAGATAGCTCTCCCCCCCCGGCTGGCTGACGCTGGCGACGAAAGACAGGATCCGCGATCGGGTGGCACCGTCCCGCCAGGACGGGAGCGGCTGCGTGGACCCTGCAGGGCTGGCCTGGTTCGCCATGGCGGGCGCCAAAGGGGCCATCATCGCCACAGCGAGCAGGCTTGCCGCCGCCGTGGTCAGGACTTCTTTTGCCACCAGCATCGCTCCCCGAAACTCCTTCCCTGCCAACCACTCTGGGGTGTTGCTGGGGGCGTACGGGCTGGTCGGATCCACCACCCAGGTGTTCCAGGCTTGAAGGGGCAGGCTTGCTCTCAAGCGGCGTTGAGGAGAACCGCGGCCGCTTCCCTGGCGTGGATGGCAGCTCTGGAATCGCGCTCTAGGAAGCACAGCACCAGGGCACCCTCCAGTAAGAGGTGAAGTTGTGAGGCGAGGCGCTCTGGATCAGCGACGCCCAGGTCGCGGCATTGCCCTGTCAGCAGCTCCCGGCAGCCGGCCTTGAAGGCTTCCGCGGCTTGACGTGGACGATCACCTGCGTCGGGGTATTCGCTGGCCGCTTTGATGAACAGGCAGCCGTGGAAGGTGGGGGAACGCACCCAATCGGCCAGCCAGTCGAACACCGCCAGGACCCGGCCATGGCTTCGTCCCTTTGCCTGCGCGAGGCGGGTGGTGAGGCTGCTGGTGATCTGGCCGGCCAGGCGCTCGAGCACGGCGGCGATCAGCTCTTCCTTTGAGCCGAACTGCTTGTACAGGGTCATCTTGGCCACGCCAGCTTCAGCGAGCAGCGTGTCGATCCCCACGGCCCGGTAGCCCTGGCGGGCAAACAGCTCCTGTGCCGCGTTCAACAAGTCTTCGCGCTTGGCCGAGGCCCTGGCCGTACGGGTTCTGTCTGGTGCTGGCTTGGTGCTGGTGGCCTTCTCAGCCATGGCGGTAACGATCTGGACCAACCCTAGGCGATAGACAGAACAGTCTGCTAACTTTCTGGTGTTCAGACAGGTCGGTCTACTTCTGCTGGGCCGGGTTTCGGTTCTGTTTCGGGGCCTTGCCTCTCCCCTGCTTCTGCGCGCGCCTCCACCCCACTGCTCGCTTCACCATGCTTCGTCTCCACGGCCATGAACTCTCCGGCAACAGCGCCAAGGTGCGCCTCCTGCTCGACCTTCTTGGCGTGCCCTACGAGTGGGTGCGTGTCGATCTGATGAAGGGAGAACACAAGCAACCCCCCTTCCTGGCGCTCAACCCCTTCGGCCAGGTACCCGTTCTGGAAGAGGGGGCCAGCACCCTTTCCGACGCCCAGGCGATCCTGTACTACCTGGCAGCCCGACAAGGGGATGGTCAGTGGCTTCCCGTCGACCCTTACGAGCAGGCCAAGGTGGTGCGCTGGCTCTCCACAGCCGCCGGTGAGGTACGGCAGGGCCCCGAAAACGCCCGCCTGTTTCACCGCTTCGGGGTGAAAAGCCTTTCGATCGAGCGCGCCCAGGAGAAGTCCAGCTTCATCCTCGGACAACTCGACCGGCACCTGAGCGATCGCCAGTGGCTGGAGCTGGAACGTCCGACGATCGCGGACATCGCTGTGTTCCCCTACATCGCTTTGGCAGGAGAGGGGGGGATCGATCTCACGCCCTATCCCAATGTCCTGGCCTGGATCCGGCGGATTCAGGCGTTGCCGGGCTACGCCCCGATCGCGGGCCTTGATGCAGAGCTGAGCCTGTAGCCATGACCGAGCACTACCTGCATCGCCATCTCACGCCAGCGGTGGCAGCGGCCCAGCTTCAGGCCTACGGGCAGAGCCAGGCTGGCCCTATGGCACCGCAACCGGATCGGCTGGGGGCACGGGAGGTCGCCTTCATCAGCGCCCGCGACAGTTTCTATCTCGCCAGCCTCACCGAATCAGGCGCCCCCTATATCCAGCACCGAGGTGGGCCGGTGGGCTTCCTGCGGGTGATTGATGAGCGCACCCTGGGATTTGCCGATTACGCCGGCAACAGGCAACTGCTCACCACCGGTCATGTGCGGGCCGATCCACGGGTGGCCCTGTTCCTGATGGATTACCGCGCCAGGCGACGGCTCAAAATCGATGCTGAGGCTGAAGTGGTTCCGCTTCACGTGAATCCAGCGCCGAACCAGGCGACGTGGCTGCGCCCGCAGGATGCTGAGGCCGGTGCAGTGGAGCGCCTGTTTCGCCTCAAGGTGGTGGCCTTCGACTGGAACTGCCCCCAATTCATCACGCCCCGGTTCACGGCAACAGACGTGGAGGAGCGGGAACGGGCTCTGCGCGAGCACATCGCCACCCTTGAGCAGCAACTGCTTGAACGTCAACGCCCCGCAAGGGATCAAGGCCAACAAGGAGAGGAACTCCGGGATGGCTGATGGCGCCACGATGACTGCCGGCAACATGGCCGTCCAGCCACTGGCCCATCGGTAAGCGGTGCTTCTCGCTCACTCGACAACGTCACGGACGATGGCCTCTGCAGTGCCACTTCACCTCAATCGTCCTTGCGTTGTGCCGGTTGCTCAGAAGCTAAACACCCACTTGGAGCAGCCCAGCATGGCTTGCCCCTTGAGCTGCTAGATACCAACCCGCGCCACGGGCGGGAGCATCAACCTGGGCGCGCTGCAGAGCTAGACGACCAGGCTTCAGGCAGGGCGGTGCAGGAAGTGCTGGCTGATCTGGATCAGTTCCCCTGCGATCACCACCACCAACAGGCGAAAAACCCAGACCCTGGCGGCCGGCAACAGGGCGAGGCGTGCGGCCAGCATGCCGCCGCCGATGCTGCCGAATGCCATGGCGCCGCCGGGCAGCCAGGCCACATGGCCATCGCGGGCAAACACCAGCAGGGACACCAGGGTGGTTGGAATCAGTACCAGGTTCTTGACGGCATTAGCCGCCGTGAGGGGGAGGCGCACCACCAGCACGAGAGCCAGGAGAAGGTAAGTGGCGCCGTCGAGCACGATGAACCCCACCCAGGTGCCGATGCCGAAGAAGATCAGCGCTTCCTTGAGACTGAACCGGGCCGATTCCTGGGGCGGCTGGTTCAGGGCGGCCTTCAGTTTGGTGAACAGGAGGATCAGGGCCACGAGTACGGCAGCCGTGATCGCCAGCCCCAGATTCCGCGCCGGTATCGCATCGGCTAGCAAGGCACCAGCCACACTGCCGAGCGTCGCCGGGCCGGCCACCCGCAGGGCCATCCGCCAGGGCAGGGCACCGGCTTGCGCGAAGGTGGCAACGGCCGTGGTGCAGCCCACGATCACCGGCAGGCGGTTGGTGGCGTTGGCCATCTCTGGATCCATGCCCAGGGAGATCAGCATCGGCAGGCTCACCGCAGACCCGCTGGAGGCCAGGGTGTTCAGAAAGGCGCAGACGGCCCCGGCCAGGCTGACGAGGCTGTAGTCCATCCAACCGGTCATTCGCCGAGGTCAGCAATCGCTGCATGGAGTCTGGCTCCTGTTGGCTGAGAGGCTCTCGCATCCCGTGGCCGGGTCCGTCAAGGGAGCCGCTTGTCCTTGCAAAGCCCTTGGCGGACCTGGCTGCAGATCCAGAGGTGCAGCCAACGAACACCCTGCCTACCGCGTGACGGCCTGCGATATCGGGCGCAGCGGCCATGGAACCGTAGCTGTAACCAACGCGTTGGCTTGATCCTCAGTTGAGCTCGTAGGAGTCAAAGCCCGGCAGTTCCTCGACTTGCTCCAGCAAGAATCAAGGGAACATGTAGCTGAGAGTACAGAGTCAATAATCTGCTAAGATTAGAAAGAATTAACAAGGAGAAGGTTTGGAACTGAGGAAGTCCGTTGTTCTCCTCGCCATGGCCCTCGGCCTGCTTCATGCAACCGCCAAGGCCGAACCGATCACCTTCTTCGTCGGTGCAGATCCACAGTACAGTTTTGGTGATGATGCCCTAGCCACTGAAACCGGCTTGGGCGCAGCCCGTATCTTGAATCGTTGCACGGACTGTAGCAAGGTTCTCGTTGTTGCTGGTGATCTGTCCCACGACAAACCTGACAAAGCCCGAAAATACGGCGAAGTATTCCATCTCCCGATCGAGAAACTCGGTGTCAAGGTATTTGATGGCCTTGGCAATCACGATAACAATGACTTTGCCGATGACTGGGTGAGTTTCGACAGTCCACGAGGTTTGTACCATATGGGCTCCCTTGCTTCCGACGACCGGGCCAAGCCAATGAGCTTGCAGGAGATTGAGGGGCATAACTTTGTTGCCCCTAGATTTTTAGGCTGGCGTGTCTACGATCTATTCCTTAGTCAGATTGACAATGAGGAAAAAGCTTCTCAGAAAGACATTAACTGGAGAGTCGCTACTTCCATCGAAGATAGTAGGTATAATAATATGCTGACAAGCTGCGGCTCCTTCGGATACGGTGATGCTTGGTACTGCATGAATAAGGATGCCTATTACTACGCGATTGAGCTCAATAAACCAACCAATAACTTCTCATTCAACTTGAATTTCTGGAGTACACCAAATCCGAAACCGGGTGTTCTCTTGGTCCAGCTGCACAACGAGCTTTACTCGACGACCTCTACGAGGTACCTCAAAAGAATTCGAGATAAGCTATCCAGTGAAGGACGCCTTGACCTACCGGTAATCCTCTTTTCCCACAGGTTAGATGGCACAATGTCTCCAGAGTTTGAGCAAGCTGCAGCAGACATGAACATCGCTGCTGTTATCCATGGACACTACGGATGTGACAACCGCAGCTCACCCAAGAAGCTCAACGGGCACTGTGACGCCAGTAACACATGGGATGACCTTAGAGACTGGAAACAGGATATCTACAATCGCAACAGAGTTAATGTACCCATCATTGATGTCAATGCGCTGCTGTACGGCATCTTTTGGGCAGTCCAGATTGATCCCAGCAAGGGAACGATTGGCTTTGTCCGATTTAACTCGAAAGAAATGATGGTGGAAAGTAGAGGTGGGAAGAGCTTCATTTCGTTGGAAACTGGTACGTTCGCGGATCTCATGGCTCAGATATTTCGAAACAATCCTAGCGCAATCAACATCCCGCGAAGGAAGAACGCCATCATGAAATGTGACTATGAAGCAGGTAGGGCGAATGTCAGCAATAATAAATACTCAGTTGCCAATTGCAGTTACTAATCATCTTTCCACGTTAATTCTGTCACCGTCTCTGTATTGGTCAGGCTCATTTTGGCAATGGACATGTAAGCTCTCAAGAATTGTTATTGTCAAGCGAAGATTGGCGCAAGTGGACCCCCAGGCGCGGGTCTCCAGCAGACCCCCTCATCAAGGGGTTCCGCCAGAGGTCGCTAGGGCAGCTTCCAGATGCGTTCGCAGCGGCGCAGTTCCAGTTCGATTGCGAGTTTGTGAGGAAAGGACTGCACGGGCCAGGTCAATGCCACCAACCAGTGCAGGTGACGCGTGTGGCGATAGAGCCACCCCCAGCAGGTGATCTTGAACGAATGGTTTTTCATGGCTGAGGCGCCAAAGAACACCGCTTCCGCCACCCGGGGCCGGGTTCGTCAAAGGGGCGCAGACCCTCGCGTCAGCCCTTGCCGGTTGCTGCACCCATCCCCTGACTGCAGCGATGGGTCGATGGGGTGCCGGTGGACCATCGGGGTGGGGTTCGGTGGTCGTGTAGGAGCCAGATAAACGCGCCCTTAGGGCATAACAGCATCGGCTACCCGAGGTTTCTTGAGGTAAAGGTAGAACCCGGGAATAACTTCCAAGTCGGGGCCAAAGGCCAACTTCTTGAGGGAACCTTTTGCGCTTAGTACAGGCATCCACTCCAATGTCTCACCCATCACATCAAGCAAACCGATGTACTGCTTGACTCCAGATTGCTTCGTTCCAGCATTCAAGTGACAGAGTTCGCCTGACCGGGATACAACCCAGAGCCAAGCCGTACCTCCGTATCTGGTGTCACCGATTCGATCCTCTTTCTCTGTTAGCCAATGTCTAAGCTTTTCGTCAAAGTGTAAGCGGTTCATTGGCGTTTTCGCTGACATCTTGGCTAGGCTCATTGCGCTGGTCTTAAGTCTTTGCAATCCTAATACAGTTCGCAGTCTCCGATCGTGCGAACACGTCCAAGAGTGGCGGTATATTGATGCCCAGATTTGCAATGCCCTTGCAATCAGCGCGTTCTCATCAGTCATGCATGCACCGAAGCAGCTCTGAAGGCGTCGCCAAAGTCCAAAGAAGTCTCTTGGCCAACATGCTTCGCTTTTGCGAAAGCCACACTATTCACGACTGGAATGGAATGCAAGAGTCCACTATCAAGAAAGGATTTCATTGGCCACTGTGGAAGCTGCTGGAACTGGATAGGAAGCGCGCTTCAGGCCAAGACGTTTCACTCGTAACGCTGGTCGTCATCAGCAGCCCCCAGCCACGCTGAAGTGGTCAAGGTCCTCACTGAGCACCCGGATCAGATCTTCGCGCTCCCCCAGCAGGCAGTGGGGTTGGGCAGTGGCAAACGCGGTCTCAGCGACAATCCGTTCGGCCTGGTCTTCTGGCAGTCGCACTTCTGGGGCGGCATCGGGCTCACGGGTCTGATGCTGGTCTCTGTGTCCTGCCGTCCTGAGATCCACAAGCACCTGCGTCGGCGTCGGTTGCATGTCAGTGCCAACGTGCTGGCCACGCTGATCTTTCTGGCCCAAGGGATCAGTGGACCCCGGGATCTGTTGGAGATCCCGCTCAGCTGGCAAAAGCCGACGATCTACGCCTGCGACTACCAGGCGAGAACCTGTTCGCCACCTCCTTCGGGGGTGTCACCTCCCTGAGGGATCGTTGCAGATTCCTTGTGGCCGGCATCCTCAGGAAGGGAAACCAGGAGAAGCATGAGCGCAAGGGGTAAGCAGAGCGATCGAGCTGAGAGTCACGGCCAGGGGATGGACCCTGCATCCATGCAACAACAGGTGCTGCCCGAGCGGCGAGCGTGCTGCAACCAACGGGTTCAACGCGTTCACTCCTCGTCGTCAGACCCACCGACAGGCACCAGGCTGATCTGCTTGCGACCCAGCTTGATCTCGAATTCATTGCCGGGCTGGAGTTCAAGCATGGTGGTGAAGGCCTTGCCCACCAGCAGGTTGCCGTTGAACTGCACCTAGGCGGAGTGGCTGATCTTGCGGCCGCTCTTGCTTCTGCCACTGCCGCCCTACGCGCTGAGGCCCTGGCAACTGAGAGGGCAGTACACCGACATCGAGAAGCCGCTTCAGTTGATCGCCACAACCTGATCACGGCCCTGTTGCTTGGCGGTGTACATCGCCGTGTCGGCCCGGGCGATCAGCTCGTCTGGCGATTCACCGGCACTGGCCAGGGCCACGCCGACGCTGATGCTGATCTGCACCAGCCCCTGAGGGAGCGGTACCGCTTCGCTGGCCAGACGGCGCAACTTCTCTGCGATGGTCAGCGCATCCGGGAGACCGTGCAAACCAGGCAGCACCACCAACAGCTCATCCCCACCGATGCGCGCGGCCAGATCCGATTCCCTCAGGCAGGAGCGGATCCGTTGGGCCATGGCCTGGAGCACCGCATCGCCGGCATGGTGGCCGTATCTGTCGTTCACATCCTTGAAATGATCGAGGTCGCAGAAAAGCACGCCCAGTTCCCCACCCCGGCGCTGGTCGTCGGCCAGGATCCGATTCATCTGCGTGAAGACCTCCTCGCGGTTCATCAGGGTGGTCAGGCTGTCGATGGTGGCCCGGCGCTCAAGGGCCTCTTCCATAGCGATCCGCTCACTCACATCGCGCCAGACGACGCTCACCTCCTCGGACACCTTGACGGCGCGGATGTCAAAGTGGCGGAGCCCGCCCTGCTGGGAATGGTGCAGGGGGAAGTTGTCGAGCACCAGCGGCTTGCCGTTGCTGAGAACCGCCAGGTAGCGATCGTACAGTCCATCCACCACATGTTCGGGCCAGAACTGCCGCACCCTGGCCCCCACAAAATCTTCCAGCGCCATGTGGTTGTAGGCGGCGGCGGCGGGGTTGGCCCGCAGGATGCGCAGATCCACGATGGAACCCGCGTCATCGTGGACCGGCCCAAGCATCAAGTGCGGATCAAGCAGGGCATCGAGGGTGGCGCCTAGCCGGTGCTGTTCGGTCTGCAGTCGCTCCTGGGTCTGCACCAACTCCGTCACGTCGTAATTCACCCCGAGGATCCGCACAACCCGGCCTTCCCCATCGAAGAACCGGCGCGACGCGGCCTGGATGAATCGCACCGATCCATCAGGCCACACCACCCGGAAACGGATGGCGTAATCCCGCTCACCGCGCACGGCCGCCTGCAGTTCCCTCTCCGCGAAGTGGCGGTCTTCGGGATGCACCGTCTGCGCCCAGGCTTCCACCGCACCGGAAAAACGCTCAGGCTGCACGCCGTAGAGCTGGTACATGACCGAATCCCAGGTCAACTCGTCGTGCACCGGGTCCCAGTCCCAGATCCCCACCACCCCCGAGGCGGCAGCGACTTGAAGGTACTCCGTCTGGGCCACGATCTCGGTGATGTCATCGAGCTCCAGCAGCACATGTCTCACAGCACCGCTGGCATCGCGGATGTTGCTGAGCTGCAGCTCACCCCAGCCCCTCAGGAAGCCTGCCCACTGCAGCCTCACACGCACCCCATAACAATCAATCTCGCCACGCAGCAGGGACTCCAGCGGGGCCTGATCCACCGGTGTGAGCGATTGTGCGTCCTCCGCCGACACCTGCTCCAGGGCACCGAAAACCTCAAACAGGCTGCTGCCCTTCAGGACCGCTGGGGTCAGGTTGAGTTCGGAGCAGAGTTTCGAATTGGCCTGCAGGATGGCCCCCGTGCCCGGCGCGCAAATCGCCAGGCCCATGCTGCATTGATCCAGGGTGTGGCGCAGCGTCTCCTCGGATCTGGCAAGGGCATCCTGGGCCGCCATCTCGGCGGAGATGTCGACTCCCTGGCCGATGAAGAACTCCAAGTGCCCGCCGGGCCCACGCACACACGAGCGGCTCAGGTCCACCCAGATGCTGCTGCCATCGCCGCGCAGAAACTGCTTCTTGAGCCGGTAGCCATCGCGCCGGTTCGCCAGCATCGCCTCCACCAGCGGCTGCTCCAGGGCAATGTCGTCGGGATGAGTGATATCAGGCCAGGAAAGCGTCAGCAGGGTCTGGGTGTCACGGCCGAGCATGTCGCAGAGGGCGGGATTAACGCGCAGCAACCGGCCGCTTGCATCCGCCAGAGCCACGCCGGCGGCGGAGTTGTCAAACGTGAGATTGAGGGTCTGCTCGCTCTGGCGCCGCAGGGCCGTTTCCCGGCAGCGCTGGGCCGAGAGCTGCAGGGCCACAGTCGCCACGCCGGTGAGCGCCAGCAGCCGGGTGGCGTAGTCGATCGAGGGGAGGAAGCCCCAGTAGAGGCCGGAGATGATCGCCAGCCCATAGGCCTGAACGACCAAAGGGACCATCTGGCGTGGCGTCGCCAAGCTCGCTGAGAGCACCACCACAAGGAAGTAGTAGGGCAGCAGCGGAACGTTACGCGGCAAGGTGAGATCGAGAAGGAACAACCCGACCATTGCCAGATGCAGGAGGAGGATCCTGCGACGGTTCCCCGGAGACGCTGGGGATGGTTGATTCCTTCCCTGCCCCACGCTCATCAAGAGACTGGACTCAACTTGGACCAATCAACGCACAGTGACAGGGGATCCCCGATCCCCTGCACTGTGAGGTGGATGGAATTTGTTACGCGGCAGCGCAGATGCATTGAGCTCCGTTCCGGGCTGTTTCGTCCCTACCTCATCTGATGGTTGCGCAACGCTGCAGCCGGTCATTGGCTGAGGCCCCGGCTCAGTCATCCCTTCCCGGAGGAACTGGTCGCTCCAGGCCGCTGCCGTTCCCCATTTCTCTGAGGCGCTAAAACCGAAATTGACCCACTCCTCCTGCAGGATCAGGGTGGGGTCTGCAGGTCGGCCAGACAACACTCCGCAAGGCCGCGCTCACTCCTCTTCGTCAGCCCCACCCACAGGCACGAGGCGGATCTGCTTACGACCCAACTTGATCTCGAATTCGTCGCCGGGCTGCAGATCGAGCATGGCGGTGTAGGCCTTGCCGATCAGCAGGTTGCCGTTGCCCTGCACAGTGGCCACATAGCTCAAGGAGCGGCCGGCCTTGCCTTTGCTGGTGCCAGTCCCCTCCCCGAGACTGACCCCCTTTGCCTCCGGCAGCGCCTCATAAACGGCCGTGAAGTTCAGCCGTTCATTGCCGTCCTTCTTGGTGCTCACATAGCCGGCGGCTCGCACCAGATCCGACTTCGAGGTTCGCAAGCCTCGCCATCCCCATCACCGTCGAGGTAGGTGTGGCCGTCCCGCAGAAGTTGCTTGGCGCGCTTCCACGAACCAACCTCCGCATACCTCCAACGACGTCCTGACCATGAGGGAGCTCCTGACCCCGGGTCAGGTTAATGATCGTCAGGCCCGCGGGTCGTCGCTGTGGTGCTCCGGTGCTTTTGGTGCCTCCCCTCAGAGCAGCTCGCCAATCCCATGGCCGCTGAATTCCACCAGATGGTTTCCAGTCTCCAAGGCGGGAAGGTCTGCTGGCTTCTCTCGATCCAGATAGGCCGCAGCATCACAGCCTTCGAGGTACTCGCGATACACAAAGGCCTGGCCCAGCTGTCCGCCTCCACCTACGGCGCCGGGATGGCCGGCCTGAAGCTCGCCGTTCTGGCCTACCTGCTGGTCACCGTGCTGCTTTTGATTCTCTTCCTGCGCTGGCGCAGAGGCCAGCTGCAGCAGGTTTGAGCCGTCAACCGGCGGCAGGCGGAGTGCGGGTCGGTGTGCCGAAGCTCCCAGGCGGCCAGGGGGGCACAGTGAGGGCGTTGCCATCGCGCATGGCGTGGTAGCCCGGCGAAAGGATCTCGACCCCGGCCTCGGCGAACTGATCCTGGATGGCCCCCAGCAGATCCGAAAGGGTCCTGCGGTAGGTGTCCACATCTTCTACGTAGGCGTTGAGTTCATAGCTGATGTGGAAGTCGTTCAGTGAGGTCTGGAGCACGAATGGGGGCATCTCCCGGCTGATGCCTGCGGTGGCGCTGGCCGCCTCCAGCATCAGCCGGTGAACCTGCCGCCAGGGCACGTCGTAGCCAATGGTGACGGTGGTGGCGATCACCACCGGCTCAGCGATTTCCCGGCGGGCCAGGCTGTAATTGACGATCGAGGCCCCCAGCACGGTGGCGTTGGGGATGCTCACCACCTCATTGTGGGGGGTGCGCAGGCGCGTCACCAACAGGGCGGAGTCGTGAACGATGCCGACGGTGCCGTTGATGTTGACCCGGTCGCCTTCCTGGTAGGCCCGGGTGTAGGTGAGCATCAGCCCGCCGATCAGGTTGGCGGCCACGGCACTCGAGCCCAGGGCCGCCAGCACCCCCACGAACAGGCCAGCCCCCTGGAAGGCCTTGCTGTTGGCTCCTGGGATGTAGGGGTAGGCCAGCACCACACCGAGCAACAGGATGCCAATCCCCACCAGCCGGGCTGTGGGCCGGGCCCATTCGGGATAGAACCAGCGCAGACGCAGCTTGCCCAGCTCCACCGCCCGGAACCAGGCATTGCTGGCCCGCATCAGCAATACCGAGAGGCCGAGGATCACCACCACGGAGACCAGGTCGGGGATGGCCTTGGTCACGGCCTGTGCACCGCCCACCACCAGCCCGGTGATCTGGCCCCGCAGGGTTTCGGAGAGGGCCTGGGTAGGGGGGAACAGCCCGAGAAACAGGGGGATGGAGAGATAACTGACCAGCAGCAGAACGGCCCCGTGCACGATCCGGCGCAAGGGATCGAGGAGGCTGCGCTCCTGATCCGCGGTGAGCCACTGGTTGCCGCCCACCTGCAGTCCCCGGATCCGGTGGTTGGCGGGGTCATTGATCCAGCGCCCCAGGCGGCGGTTCAAGGCCATCTGGCCCCTCAGCCAGAGGATGTACATGCCCAGGGCCAGCAGAGCCAGGGCGGTGCCCCGCAGCCAGTCCGAACGCCGGTGGGTCTGGCGGTAGCGCACGATCGCCGCGCGAATCTGCTCCAGGTAGCGCTGGGCCAGCTGCTGACGACTGAGCTGAAAGCGGGCCGCGTTGCGGTCATCCACCGAGATCCTGGGCTCAAACACGCCGCCCTTCATCAGACCGATGGTGGTGTAAGGCGGGTCCTCCTGTACGACGATCTGGGTGGGCTCGATCGAGTAGTTGGCGGCCAGCTCGGCCAGCCGTTGGCTGCCACGCCGCGCCATCTGCGCAGGGCTCTGGGCGCCGACACCGGCCCGGATCTCCAGCACCCGGCGGCCATCCAGTTCGATGTAGGCCGGCGGGGGAGTGCTCTTCTGGGCGGAAACGGAGACAGGAGTCGGGGCGTCAACCGCGCGGGCCAGGGGGGCCGCCACCAGCAGCTGCATCGCGAGCAGAGCGGCCAGCAGGGGCAGAAGAAAACGGAACCAGCGGGAGCGAAGGACCCAGGGCTCGGACTGTCCCACGATGCTTCGTCCAGAACGTCAACGGACCTTATCAACCCCTTCCTGATTGAATTCCCATCGCTTGAAGCCCCGCCCTGGCAAGTCTGCGCCGTTGTCCTGGTTTCGCACCTGCGTAGCAGGCTCTCTCCCCGCAGGCCGATCCCCGCTGCCGCACGAGGAGGCTGCTGAAAATCCCATCCAGCCGCGGGAGAATGGCCCAACGACATTGAGCGGATGCGCGGCCACCAGGAGAGGACCGGCCCTCTGTTCTCCTATGTCTCCACGGAGGAGCGGATCCCCAACGCCCATCATCTGCGGCAGGTGCGGCGACTGGGGGATCAGGCGCTGGATCGCCTCACTCCCACCTTCAGCAAGCTCTATCCCGAGGCAGGACCCCCCTCAAGTCCGCCGGAGCAACTCCTGCTGGCCTTGTTGCTGCAGGCCATCTATGTCCACTCGCGTCGAATCGTTCTAGCGGCGAGTGAAGTGATGTTTGGTCGCTCGAAATCACCAGATTGAGTAACTCTAGTGCGCATGTCCTCCATAATCGTTTTTGCGCTTCGCCCCTCTGGATCGGGACGAGCCAATTCTTCCTTGTAAAGTTGCTCAAACTGGTAATAGGCTGAGACTTGGTCGCAGAGCTTGGCGATGTTGCGCTCTGCGCGTGCCTATCGCTGCTCAGCCCTGGTTGTTGCATAGCTGATTAATCCTCCGAGAAGAGCCCCAGCAAGAGCAAATCCACCGGCGACTACTTCTGAGCGGATCGGATTTCCCATGGCTGTATGTATATAAAGCAGTGGGTTTCTGTGATTATGTCATACTGCGTGTGTGTTTCCCGGTTCAGCCCCAAAGTCTTCGGTTGATTTATCGTTCTCAATCGGATTATGTCTTGATGTCGGTTCTCTACTCACGATTGTCTCTGGTGGTAAGACTTCGCAAAAGCTTGCTTGTCGCGGGGCGTTCCATTGCATGCCGCAACCTTGTCATCTGATTTTGCTGCTTCAGGGCGAACTCAGCAGTTGCACGCGCGTCGAGATCCCAATCAAGTGGTTCTAGCGCCTATCGCATTCCATCCCTTAAAACAACCGGCTAATAAGTTGTAGTGAGCCACTTGCTCCAGTTGTCAGAGCCGCTGGGAGTTTGCTCAACGCTGATTGAAGCCGTTTCAGCACATCTCAATGCCTAGCGAAGTGACACCCATGACAGCCCTTGCCAAAATCTCAGAGGCCGGTGTCCCACCGGAAGCCCTCCCTTCGGGCCTCTCTCACCAATGGGGGCAGGGGGACTTGAACCCCCACAGCCTTGCGGCCTGCGGATTTTAAGTCCGCTGGAGGGCGTTGCCGGGCAGTGGGTTTTGGCGATGTCATGCCTACAAAGTGCCTACTGGCGGTGGCTCGCGGGCCCATTTGTACACCAAGATCCGGAGAGCACGAACCCGTCTATCCCCCTCGCACTCCACCAGTAGCGGATGGAAGAGGTCGGATTTGATCAGTACTACTACCCCTGGTGGACATACCAGGGCCCAGACGGGCAGAATCTTGCTATCATCCGTCTCAAATGAGCCTCGCTACGGCACAGCGAGTTCAAGCCGGCAATGAAGCACGTGACAAAGGGACTGCCCCCAGAGCCCGTCGATCCCAGAACCGTCGTGGTTCCTCCAGGCCAGCCCGTGAAAGCCAGGAGTTCCAGTCAAGCCAGCCCGCAGGCTGACAGGAATTCCCAATCGGAAGTTGCTTTCGGCGGTAAGGCTAGGATTCACATTGAGCGCTCACCGGCTTCACAGTGCCATGCAGGGATCGGTGAGACCATCGCCACAGAAGCCGAGATCTGGAGGACTATCTCTGCTGAGTGCGTGCGTATCAAGGAGCTAGGAGCACAGTTCAGTGGATCGCTTCCGCTGCAATCCTTTGCAGAAACTGAGCAGAAGGCATTGGCACGTCTTGGCGAGCTTGTCATTCCAACCCAGTGGTTGATGGAAACCATGCGGGTACACACCAGTGCACAGCAGCGTGTTGTAGAAGTCAGCAAAGAGATACTGAGGAGTGTCTCTCAAGTCAGTGCCGATGCGCGTGATAAGTTGAACGGAATTCAAGCTTGTTTGAAGTTCTACGAGTCCCGGCTCAGGCCGGATGAAATTCAAGCCAATCTGATGGAGCATGCCTTTCTGCGGGCTCAGCTCGGACTGCCGACAACGGGAGACATTCTCCAGAAAATCAGCAGCGCTCGAATCATCCCCTCGCCGAACAACCAGCATCAGGTGAAACCGCATGATCTCGAGCCGAAAATATACACCTCAAGGGAGTTGAAAGATCACCTGGGTTGTTATGACGAAGCAACGATCCGTCGTAAAGCTATTGAGAGCTGGAAGGAAGGAGCTGGACCACAACCACTGAAGGGACTCGAGGGTTGGTACGTGGTAAGGCGCGGCAACAGTGATGGTGGCAGACGGTGTGGCTGGAAGTTTCAGCAACGAAAAAGGGCTAATGAAGCCTAGTTCCCCGGCTTTTTTACGTTGATAGGGATGCCCGAATGAGCCAGCACCCACCAAGCCCTTTCGCTTCCTGCAGGCGCTGGGGAAAAACCCAGCTGGCACCTACTTCCACACCCTGCCAAGCGGCTGGTTCACGGGGATGAGCCAGACACAGGGTGACCCGCATCGAGCTTTTCACCCGTGGCGGTTCCATGGCCAACGACCAGCGTGGATCTTCAGGATAGCCAGTAGGCATCCAGGAAGTTGTCCAGCTGGGCTTGAGCATGGTCGTACCAGCTCATGATCTGATCCTGCCGGGCGTGATTTGGCCCTGGGTCCTCTGGAATCCAGTTGTTGAAGTCACCCGCCAGTTCTGGATGTCTGCTGGTGGGCAGGATGTGGCTGATGTCCTTCTGCTGCCAGAAGGACATCACAGCGTGGGGATCGTGTTGGATGAACGTGGGTGTGCTGGCGATCAGCTCATCCGCCGTGATGCCATAGTCGGCACCCCTGTCTGAGAGGTAGGAAAAGGTGTCCTGCCAGGGAGAGTTCATGACGCCAGCTGGAGACCTGGGGTGTTGTTAAACAGAATCCCAATGTTGCCTACCGTTTGCCGGGCAATGTGTTCGATGCCGGCACAGGTTCCTGCCATCCATGTGCAATAGGTGTGGATCTGAGGAGTAAAGAGAATGGTGTTGCTGTCGCCACCAATCTGAAAAACCAGCCGATTGAGATCGTCTGAATAGCGCTGCATCCTTACGGCCTCCTTGGCTGCGATCTTGGCGGCTTCGCTCATGTTCTGCAATCCGTTCACGCACACTGCACCGGACGTCAGTGCCAGCAGACCTGAGAACACGGGGAGCAATGGCCCACCGGGCGTGATGCAATCGAGGAAAAAGGCGGTGGATTGCCATCCACACACAGCACCACTGACAGCAGCCTGGGCACCGCTGAGAAAGGCGGCCTTTTCTGCATCGTTGAGTAGCTTCCAGCTGTTCATGTAGTTATTGAGCGTCGTATCAATGTCATAGCTGGTTCCCTCATTGTTGTTGAGGATGATGGTTTTGGAAAGCTTGGCGTAATGGGTACCTATCACAGACTCACCGAGCCTGTGGGCACCGGAGTTGAGTTTTTCAGCCAGGAAGAGGCAGGGCAGGTTCAGGCGGATACCCGTCCAGTTGGTCTCAGTAATCAGGCAAAGACCGCTCGAGAGCTGAATGGCTGAGTTCTTCTGGATGTCGTAACTGCCGTTGGGCTGCTGCTTGCACTGGCCGGTGATGGAGATGGGGATACCGGTGGTCGCGAATGGTGAGTTCGTGAGAATGCGGGCCATGGTTGGGTGACTAAATCAGGTGGTAGGGGAGTGGAAGGCCCCCTGCTCCCTCTTCTGGTTCCAGAGCCGCCAGCCTGATTCAGTCCATAAGCCCGTTTCTCGGGAGAGCTGTCAGAATGCTGGCCAAAGCATCCAAGACTTCACTTGCCTGCTGAGCACTACACAGTTCTGCGCAGCTTGGCCGGTAGCGGCGAGATCATCTCCCTAAAGCAGGAAGCATCCGAGCTGGCCTTAAGGCGATGCGGGCTTGAGGATCTCGAGGAAGCCACGGCTTCCGGCGATCGCCAACTGCTGGCGGAGGCACGCAAGGAAACTCCAGGAGCGTTGCTCTGCCTGCGTTGTCGGGTCAGCAGGTCGCTGGAGCAGTGCGTCCGTACTCATTATCGTGATTTTCACCACACCTATGGCGTGGAGCTTGCGGCGCTGGCTGCCTTCGCCCTGGATGACCGGGGTGGGAGCGTCCCTTTCTGTCACGTCCCGCCACCTGCCGAGTTCAGAGTTCCGTTCACAGTGGAGGTCATCCGCAGCTTTGATCCTGAGCGGGCCGGCTTGCCCCACTGGGCCAGGCAACGCCTGATTGGCCGTAACGACTACAAGGCCTATCTCCTGGAGATGGGGGTGCTGCTGATCGGGAAGTGGGCCCTGCTGGGCGACTGCAGCCATAGGCAGGTGCATGAAGCCATGGTGTTGCCTGGTCAGACCACCTCCCTCACACCTGAGACAGCGGAGGCGCTGCATCGTCGCTACCTACTGGCTTACAGGAAAGCGAAGCTGACCTACCGGCAGCGAACGGGACGACAGCGGGGCTGGGAGCCGGATGCGGCTTTCTTTCAGGAGGTGGACCCTCAGCGGCACTGGGCAGACACGGAAGATGATTTGCACACGATGGAGCAGGCGGTGCGCAGGCTCCAAACAGGCCGCTGGCAGAGCCATGAGCGAAATCTTCTTTCCATGCAGGGCAGCGATCGCGCTGAGGAGCAGCTGGCCGACCCAGGAGCCACCCATCTGGAGCGTCTGGTGGATCAGGAACATGACTCCGCTATTGGGGTCCTAGCTGCGGAGGCATTGGAAGCCGAGGGATTGGCCTATGTGCAGCTGATGCTGGCGGGCCTTGCCGTGGAGGCTGAACAGTGGTGTTTCTGGCGAGGCTGGCTGGAAGGACAAAGTACGAGGGAGATCGCTGCCTGCTGCGGAGCCGCCCAAGCGCGGGTGAGCCGCCGACTCAGTGTGCAGATTCGGGCCAGGGAGATCGCCACCAGAGCTCTGCAACGCCTCGCACCGCTACCAGCCTTCACGATGGCCTTCGGCAGTCCCGAGAAGCTTGATGCCGCGGCTGATCGGCTGGTGAATCACCTGCTGATTTCGGAACAACAAGGAGAGGATCCCCCCCTGCGCCGCTGGCTCCGCATCGCCATGCACAACATCCATACCGGCACCACCAGCACTGCTCGAGAGGAATCGGGAGGGATGCCATGACCATCAGGTTGAATCCGACTGAGATGCACTGGAGCGGCAGACCGCTGTTGGTCGATGAGGTGGTGCTCAGCGAAGCGCAGATCACCCGTGCCGCCAACTGTGTGGATCCTGCCGACAGCGACGCGGCCGCTTGGGATCGATACTTGCGGGCCCTGGCCTTGGAGGGCCTCAAGGGAGAAATCCTGCGCCGCAAGATTGCAATCACCATCGGCCCGGAGCTGGAGCCGGAGACACCGGGAAGGCTGCTGGCTGTGAACGGACTGGCCACACAGCTGCTCTGCAGCACAGAAATGGCCGAAACGATCGCGGTGGATCTCAGCCCCTGGCGGCAGGAAGCCACCGCACCTCAGATCCTGCTGGTGGTGCAGATAGAGGAAGACAACGGCGTTGTTCGGGTAGCGGGTGTAATGGACGGCCCGGCGCTCGTGGCGCACATCTCGAGTGGGGGCCAGGCCCTGAGCGCAGCCACGGTTGAGATTCCAATCGCGGCCTTTAGGGGAGGGTTCGAGCAATTCCTGCGCTGGACAACGATGCTTCCCACCAGTGCATTGCCACGGGTGGCAGTCCCGGCAGCGAGTGAAGCTTCCCCCCTAGCGATCGGACCAGCACTGCAGGAACTGCAGGCTCAGATTCAAGAATGGCTGAAGCACCAACTGCAGGAGGCTCCCGCCCTGATCCCTCTGCTAGTCGCTGGTGCACGGGCCGCGGATCAGGCGGAGGTGTTCCTGGTCAATCCACGGGTGGATCTGGATGAGGAAGGCAACCATGTATCCCTAGTAGTGAGCCGCACCCCTACGATCTGGGCCGATCGCCCCCTGGCGGAGATCCTGATCGAACGGGATGGGGTGCCGGTGTGGCAGCAACTGGCTACAAGCAAGAAGCCGATTGAAGGCGCGATTGGCTGGTCGCTGGAGCCCTTGAACGCTGGCGAAAGCTGCACCTTAAAGCTGCGGCCCTACGGAACCTCGGGAGGAGCCTACGCAAAAGTAAGTCTCGTGGTGACTGAATCAGAAGTTATTGATCAATGCGAAGCATGGCTCTGTCGTGGGGATAGTGTGCAAGAGTTGTTCACTACAGAAGACATTGGGATAGGACGCGATGCCACTATTCGCCTTGCTGAGGAGATTGCGGCTCGCCTACGGCTAAAGCATGGTTGACAATCCAGCAGCACAATCAGATGGAGGAGCACTTGACAACTCTAGCGAACAGGATGTAGCTGAGAATTCTCAGGAGCTTGAAGAACTCTGGTCTAAGCTGTATTCGATCAAGAATCTCAATGAGAGCCCTTCTCTTGAGGAAATGATCAGGCTGGTCGCCTTGAGTGAGCGCGTGAATGGAGACTTTCATCCGCATACAGCTATAGCCATACACCATCTTGCTGAATTCTATTGCGAGAATGGTCGTTACGAGGAAGCTGAAAGGGAGCACTACCGAGTTTTGGCGATCACTGAGCAGGCCTTGGGACCTGAGCATCCAGAGACTGCCTCGAGTCTCAATAATCTGGCTGGGCTCTACACGGCTCAAGGGCGATTCAGCGTAGCTAAGCCGCTCTATCACAGAGCGCTGGCGATCAAGGAAGAGGCCTTAGGCCCTAAGCACCCACAGATTGCCACCTGCCTCAACAATCTTGCCCGGCTTTACCAAGATCTAGGGCAATTCGTCCTAGCTGAACCGCTGTATCACAGAGCACTGGCGATCAAGGAAGAGGCCTTAGGCCCTGAGCATCCACAGATTGCCATCTGCCTCAACAATCTTGCCCGGCTGTACCAAGATCTAGGGCAGTACGGCACGGCGGAAACATTGTATCGAAGAGTACTCGCAATCAATGAGCAGGCCTTGGGCCCTGAACATCCAGAGACTGCTCTCAGTCTAAACCTTCTTACCCTGCTGAAGCAAGATCAAGGGCAGTACGGCGCGGCGGAAACATTATGCCGAAGAGCACTAGCGATCACTGAGCAGGCCTTAGGCCATGAGCACCCAGAGAATGTCTCGAGCCTACACATTCTTGCCGGCCTGTACCGACGTCAAGGGCAATATGACGCAGCGGAACCATTATATCGAAGAGCACTCGCGATCACTGAGCAGACCTTGGGCGCTGAGCACCCAGAGACTGCCGCGAGCCTCAATATGCTCGCCGGTCTGTACCAAGATCTAGGGCAGTACAGCGCGGCGGAATCATTACATCGAAGAGCACTCGCGATCACTGAGCAGGCTTTGGGCCCTGAGCACCCGAGCACTATCATCAAGCTCATTCAACTTGCAGGGGTGTACCAATATCAACGGCAGTACGACGCGGCGGAACAATTATATCGAAAAGCGCTCGCTATCTCAGAGCAGGCCTTAGGCTCTGAGCACCCCTCTACTGCTAGGAGCCTAAATTATCTTGCCGACATCTACCGGGCTCAAGGACAGTACAGCACGTCTGAGCCGCTGTATCAACGAGCGCTCGCTATCACTGAGCAGGCCTTGGGCGCTGAGCACCCAGAGACTGCCTCGAGCCTCAGCAGTCTTGCCCGGCTGTACCAAGATCTAGGGCAGTACAGCGCGGCGGAACCATTATTTCGAAGAGCACTCGCGATCACTGAGCAGGCCTTGGGCGCTGAGCACCCAGAGACTGCCTCGAGCCTCAGCAGTCTTGCCTGGCTGTACCAAGATCTAGGGCAGTACAGCGCGGCGGAAACATTACATCGAAGAGCACTCGCTATCACTGAGCAGGCCTTGGGCGCTGAGCACCCAGAGACTGCCTCGAGCCTCAGCAGTCTTGCCTGGCTGTACCAAGATCTAGGGCAGTACGACGCGGCGGAACGATTATATCAGAAAGCACTTGCTATCTCAGAGCAGGCCTTAGGCTCTGAGCACCCACAGATTGCCATCTACCTCAACAGTCTTGCCCGGCTGTACCAATGTCGAGGGCGGTACGACGCGGCTGAACCATTCTATCGAAGAGCACTCGCTATCACTGAGCAGGCCTTGGGCGCTGAGCACCCAGAGACTGCCTCGAGCCTCAGCAGTCTTGCCTGGCTGTACCAAGATCTAGGGCAGTACAGCGCGGCGGAACCATTATTTCGAAGAGCACTCGCTATCACTGAGCAGGCCTTGGGCGCTGAGCACCCAAAGACTGCCTTGAGCCTCAATATGCTCGCCGGTCTGTATCAACATCTAGGGCAGTACGACGCGGCGGAACCATTATATCGAAGAGCACTCGCTATCACTGAGCAGGCCTTGGGCGCTGAACACCCAAAGACTGCCTCGAGCCTAATAGATCAGGCAATACTCTACGTTTTGGAGGAGAAGTTCTTAGCGGCTGAAGGCTACCTCAGGAGGGGGTTGCGCATCCAGACAACCTGGCTGAGACGAGAGCTACTGGTACTTCCATCTGCCCAACGGATCGCACTGCTGGAGCTGCAGGATTCCAATAAATGGCTGGCCTTTGCCCTTGGTGTACTCCATCCACCATCCACAGAGTTGGCTCTATGGACCCGGTTGAACTTCCAGGGCCTGATTCAGGAGATTGAGCAACGACAGATGCGTCTTCACCTGTTGCCTGGTCCCCATCAAGAAATTGCAGCACGTCTCACTTCCCTAGTGCAGAGGATGAGCTCAACCACGGTTCCTCCAGACCAACGCCGAAAACTGCAGCTTGTGAGTGCTGATCTGGAACGTCAACTCTTCCGGGTAGCTCCGATAGCGAATCTTAAGTCGGTTGAGATTGCGGAGGTCGCCGACGCATTGCCGGCCGAGACTCTTCTGGTCGAGTTTCAGCGATTCTGGCCCAGGGGTGAAGCATCATGGGGCGAACCACGTTATCTGGCACTAGTTCTGGCTAGTACCGGCACCGTGGCGCAGGTGGACCTGGGGCGAGCTCGCCTGCTGGAAGCGCTGATTACTCAGGCGCTGGAGGCCACCACTGAAGGCCTCGCCGATGCCGCGGAGTGCTGGATGGAGCTCAGCAAGGCCCTCCTGCCACCACTCCTGAGTGCACTTGGCACCGCGACCCGCTGCTTCCTTTCAATGGATGGTGAGCTTCATCGCCTTCCCTTCCATGCGCTGCCGATGCCAGGGCAGCCTGATCATCTGTTTAGCGATTGGATTGATATCAGCATCCTGTCCACGGGCCGCGATCTGCTAACACCTGAGCATGCGGCCACCACCCTGCAGCGTTCCCTTGTGATGGCTAATCCTCGGTATGACCTTGAGCCGGGGAGCAATAAGGATCATCGGGAGGATGGTGGTGCGTCGGTGAGAAGGCGTTCCAGTGAGCTCGGAACGTCCCGGAGATGGCAACCCCTGCTGGGGTCCGATCAGGAGGGACGCCAGGTGGCCTGCCTGCTGGATGCCGATCTCTTCACTGAGGCTGATGCCAGCACCAAGACTCTTCAGCGTGCTTCCCATCCGCTCGTTCTGCATGTGGCGACCCACGGGTACTTTCTTCCCGATGAGAAGCTGGAGGAACCTCCTGGGCAGCTAAGCGCTACCTCACTAGGTGGCCATCTGCTGACCAACTTCCGCGGAGAGGATCCGATGGTGCGCAGCGGCCTCGTGCTCGCCGGTGCCAACCATCCCGACGCCGATCCAGACGACGATGGGTATCTCACCGCCCTGGAAGCAACGCTTCTCAACCTGCAAGGAACCGAACTGGTCACCCTCTCAGCCTGTGATACTGGCCGCGGGGACATCTACACCGGCGAAGGTGTGTACGGCCTGCAGCGGGCCCTGATCGTGGCCGGAGCACGCTCTACGCTGCTGAGCCTTTGGCATGTGCCTGATGACGCTACAGGCGAGTTCATGGTGCGTTTTTACTCCCTGCTGAAACAAAGTCTTGGCCGCTCAGACGCGCTCCGTCAGGTGCAGAGGGAATTTCGCAACCACATCAACTTCGTATGGCGCCACCCCTATTACTGGGCGGCATGGCAGCTTGTGGGCGACTGGCGGCCGATCAAAGGGCTCCAAGCGCTTCCGACCCAGGCGGTCTGAATCGTTGGTCCTTACCGGGAACTACTGGCTGGTGTTCGATTCCCCCTTCGGTCATGGGCCACCACCGCCAACTTGATGCCATTGCCGCTGTCGATCCCAACCTGATTGCTCTACCAGCGATCCATTTGATCGGTACCAATCGCGACGTAGGCCATGCCCAGCGCCGTTGCCAGCAACGCGCCATTTCGGCCTCCAGCATACGCATCGCCGTGGCTTACGGCGACCAGGACCATCACTACGGCATGCAGCGATGGACGCTCATGAGCCGGCAGTTACGTCGTTCCCCCTATGCCCGCTACGAGCGAGAGCTCAATGGTCTTCAGCTGGTGGGAAGTACAGCAGCTGAGGATGGTTCCGTCTTGCTCACGACCTGCAAGTGGAACTGGTCGCTCCGCAGGAGCTGAATCAGCCCACAGTCTGCCAAACAAGAGGGAGACAGGACAGGCAAGCGGGCTTCTCTCCCCTTCCTGGCACCCGACACCCCCCAGCTGATGCCCTCAGACCTAGCCATCACCATGACCAACGATCTCCCCTGCCTCTCCCCGCAATCTCTTGAAGTGTTGTCACGCTTAGGGCCTGAGGCTCCCCGCAAGCTCAACACCTATGCCTGTGCAATCGAGGACATGTTGCTTGAATCCCTTGAGCATCAGATGCGACAGGCAGCGAAACTGCGGGAGAACTCCCTCTGGATCAAAGAGGCTCAGACATGGATCAATGCTGCTGAACGGGAGCGGCAGGCCCTGCGCGCGTTGCTCACGGATCCCGATGAACTCCTCCGTTACGTGATCGGGTTCTTTGGCGCGGATGGTCCCTATCCCGGCCGGGTCGTTCTGACACGACTGGCCGAGATGCAGAGGAGCTGAGTCGATCCACCACCTCTCCTTTGCTGTAGGGATGCTGCATCAGACCAGTCATCCCGCAACAAAGAGAACTCGTCCCCACCCTCCGCTCCCATGACCCTTTCCTCCACCTCACTCACAAAAACCTGCCCCAGCGAAGCCCTTGAGCGCGCCCGCCAGAGCGTGCAGATGATCTGCGGGACCATCATCAGGCGACGCCAGTACCCCTCCCACACCCGTCTGCTGATCAGAATTGCTAATGGTGAGATCTACGACACCGCCTATTGGCCCGACAACGCCCTGGTACGTCAGCTGGATGGCTACGAGGAGAATGACATCATCCTCTGCCAGGTCTATTTCTACCCCCATCCCAACTACAGGTGCTGGAAGATCTGGGATCTGCTGGAGTTTGACGCCAGCTCGGCTCAAGCCTTGCATAATCACATGCTGACCATCGACGTCAGTGCCCGGAGGCTCCTTGCGGGTATGGAAGCGCTGCAACTGGAAAGCAGTCAGTGCCACGAACTGGATCGGGCCCTAGTGCACACCCGCCAGGTGCGCCAGCAGCAGATCAACCTGATGAACGTCTCCGGTGTTGCCCTCGGCGGGCTCGGCATCCTGCTGGCTCCCTTCACGTTCGGGGGTTCACTCTCCATGCTCCCGGGCTGTGCCGTGCTGCTGAGCGTTCGAAACGACGAGGCGGAAACGCCACAGGAAGTGCAGATGCGCCATCGCATCGGTGCCGTTACCCGACGTCGTGAGGATCTGCAGCGCTTAGCAATGCAAACGCTTCACAACGCTCACGCCATCGAGACCCTTGTGGACTCCGCCAAGCACCAACCCTGGAAGCGTGGCGCCCATGCCGACTACAGGATCTTCATGCCTCCCTCGCTTCGGACGGTGGCCGCTATCGCTCAACCGCTGGTTGGCACGGCACAAGGTAGGCCACGGATAATGATCTGAAGCCCGGGTATTCGTCGATTCTCAACTAAGGCGGCATCCGCCGATTGCAGCAGATACCAACAGCCATGCAAGAGCGTAGGAGGTGCACACAATTCATCAGCAAGACCTACCAGCAAGGTGGCCTGGGCGGGCTTCTCAGCTCCCAGTGGGTAGTCTCACTGCATTTTGGAGCGAACGCCAAGGGACTAACAAAGGCTATGGAATGACGTCTTCGGTGTTCTCCCAGTGCTTTACCTGGCTGGGGATTGTGCAAAGTCAAGCCGGTGAACTGATGGGGTTGGCGACCCCCCCCCGTGGCCACCTGCTCGCAGTGGCAAGCGTTGCGCAGGCGGCATGCCTCTTGGCGGCAGCGCTGCCCCTGCCACCGCCTCTACGTCTGTCCACCAGCGAGGGGTCCCTCGCCATTAAGCCAATCGCAGCGCTAGCTGGCCCCAGCGGCAGTGACTCATCCGCGTTCGTCCACGGCTGTCGTCGATCCGTTGCGACGGTGACCGTCCACCTGCGGTCGGTGTCTGAGGTGGGGTGCTTGCTTGGCCAAGATCACGTGTAGTCCTGGCCGGGGGTCCTCAAGGAATTGGGTCCTGGTGTGGGCGCCGGATCGATCAGCCCGCTTACAGCGCGTCGTTGTCACCTGGGGATCCAGCTGAGGTCGCGCCCTAGCTGGCCAGAACCAGATGACCTCTGATAGTACAGGTGTTCTCTGCGATGAAGTCGCCGTGGCTGCTTCCCCACCCCGCTCCCGCGGCACCCGGAGGGCGCCCAGCTCAGCGGCAGACGATGGCGGCTACGAGCATTGGCCTTACCTCGATGAGGAGGTGCTGGTGGCCAGCCGCAGCCACACGGTTTGCCTCACCTGCCACTTCTTCCGGCATTACGCGGGGGTGAGCTGCATCCCCCTGCTCACCTGCCAGCTGCACCAGGGCCTGCTGACCCAAGGGGAGCACCTCACCTGCCGGTGCCAGGGTTGGACCGAGGACATGACGCGCCAGCGGGGCTGGTGCCAGGAGGTGGCATGAGCAGCCGGCGTGCGGTGGTGGGTGTGATGGGTGCTGGAGAGGGCGCTTCCGCTGAGGCGGTGGTCCTGGCCGAGGAGCTGGGGGAGTGCATCAGCACCAGGGGATGGGTGCTGCTCACCGGTGGCCGCCCGGCGGGGGTGATGGCGGCGGCCAGCCGCGGCGCAGTGCGGGTGGAGGGGCACTTGGTGGTGGGGGTGTTGCCCGATGAAGGGAAGGGTGACGACCGGCAATGCACGGCGGAGCTGGATCTGGCCCTGTTCACCGGCATGGGCAAGGCCCGCAACGTGATCAACGTGCTCAGCGCCGATGTGGTGGTGATCTGCGGGGGCGGAGGCCCCGGCACAGCCTCAGAAGCCGCCCATGCGCTCAATGCGGGCAGGCCGTTGATCCTGCTGGCGGTGCCGCCGCTGTGGCGTGAGTTCTTCTGCTCGCTCGGCAAGGGGGTAGAGAGCGCGAGCGATGTGCAGGAGTGCTGCCGGTTGATCGAGGCCAGACTTACAGGGGCATGAGTCGGCCATCACCTCGTGTCCCCCTGACGCCAAAGGAGGGCTGGCTGAGCGACGGCCGTCAGGTGCTGCGCTTTCGCCCGACCCGCTGGGAGCGCCAGGTGCAGCGGCTGGAGATCACCAGCGGCGAGTTGCTTCCCGATCAGGAGATCCCGTTGCTGAAATCACGCAGGTGCTACCGGACGGTGGCCATACGCGTTGCATCCGCTTGCATCTCCAACCAACGCAGGCGCCGGGCCAGCAACAGCAGCCCAAGCACAGTGGTCACGGCAACCGTCAGCACCAGGGAGGAGAACTGGGCCTTCCTGATCACCCCCGCCCCCAGGGCGGTGGAGGCGAACACCAACCCCGGTAGCCCCCGGGGAATCAGGCCGAACACCACCACCCAGCGATCCACCCCTGCGGCCCGGTCCCCCCGGCCGATACCCAGGGCACAGATCAAATTGCAGGCGATCCCCAGGACGATTAGCAGGGAGGCCATGCTCCAGGCGGTGGACTGCAGCAGGGTGCCGGCATCAATCCGCATGCCGACACTGAGGGAATAAAGCGGCAGGAACACTTCGGAGAGCAGCCCCAGCACCCTGAGCAGCTCCTGTCCCTTGAGGCTGCCCTCCTCCATCGGTGCCAGGCGGGTGAACAGGGTGCCGCCGAGGAGGGTCCCCAGAAGACTGGTGAGCCCAAAGAATTCCCCCAGCCAGCTGCAACCGATCAGCAGCAGCATCACCTCCAGGCGGCCGGGCTCCAGGGCGCCATGGCGGCGAACCCACCAACCGGCGAGGGGAAAGCTTGCTGCAGCCATCAGAACCCCCACCAACAAACCGCCGCCCGATCCCGCCGGTCCCGCCGCAGGCCGCCAGCGCGTTCTGCAGCGCTTCTGAGAGGGCGACAAAGCTCTCCCCGCCGTGGATCACCTCCACATGGCACCAGCCCGAGAAAGGCACGCAGAAATGAAAGAGCCGGTACTCCACCGCCTCGCCGGCCACGGTGATGGGTTCGCCCTTGAGCAGGGTGAAATGTGAGATGCCCAGCACCCCGGCGCGGTGGTCCTGCAGGAACAGCACCTCCTGGGCCGCACCCTGCAGCGCCCGCCATTGCTCCACCCGCCGCTGAAGGGTGCGTTTGCGGCGTTACCACTCCTGGCCAGGGAAGCTTTGCTCGAGATGGAGCAGCAGGGTCTGAGGTTCAAGCTGCGGCAGCTGCTCAAGTATCGGCACCAACACGCTCTCCCATACGGCGGCGAGTGGATCAGCTCGGGTGCGCCAACTCCGGCCGCGCTGCGGCTGGTTCTGGGGCTGATGGTCTCCTCGATCGATGCGCTGGGCGCTACGCACCGAGATACCGGCTCCATGAGCGTCGATCTGCTGGCTGAGGCCCTGGGCCCGTTTGGCCATGTACCGCTCCTTGATCCGCAACGACAAAGGGGCGGGCATGACAACGCTCAAGACTGGAATCGGAGCCCTGTTGTCGCGTCTTAAGACCCGCCTATGTAATTGCGCAGTCCCGCCAATCTAATCGTCACCGGACAATGTAGCGCTGCCCGGTGGCGGAGG
This sequence comes from Cyanobium sp. ULC065, assembly GCF_977927515.1. The sequence goes on from NZ_OZ376393.1 coordinate 1,522,459, forward strand.
ATGCCTCGGTGAGGCGCTGGCTCTCCCAGTGGAACTCCAGCGGGGAGATCGCGTCATCCTTGTAGCGGGTGGCTTCATCGAAGCCAAAGGCTTCTGCGTAGCAGTGGGCTGCGGACACCTCGGCGCGGAGGGCTGAGGCAGCAAAGAGCCGGACGAGGGTCTCGGGCTGGGGAACGTGCTAGAGGCCGAGGCCCCTCAGCTGGGCCATCAGTCTTAATGTGGAGGCAACTGAGCAGAGACGGCCTCCGATGGCATCCCGGCGGCTGAAAGTAGTGGTAGAGCGCCATGCGGATGGTTATGTGGCTTATCCCCTCGGGATCACAGGTGTGGCTGTTGGACAAGGCGATAGCTATGAAGCTGCACTTGCAGATGTGCGTTCTGCCCTTGCGTTTCATGGCGAGACGTTCGGGCTTGATTCCATCACCCAGGAGGATCCTGCTGAGGAGGTGTTTCTGGCCGAAACCGTTCTGGCTGGTTAATGCCGAAGTTTCCGGTGGGTGCGCCCCGGCAGCGGGTCTTGAAAGCGTTTCAGCGTCTTGGGTTTGAGTTGGCAATCGCTAATCTAAGTTTCCATGTGCCCAGAGTGCAGCTTGAGTACGATCGTTTAGGCCTAACTCGCTTAGAATCCGACTGACGTAATTTCTGACAGTTCCTTCGGTGATATGCAAGGTTGTAGCTATTTCACGGTTTGTCTTTCCCTGCCCGAGTAGCTTGAGAACCAGTAACTCTCGCTCGCTGAAGGCTAAGTTGGCTGGGGTAGCACGAACAGGTTGTTGAATCTGGGCAAAGACTTTGGGTGCAATCGTTGGCCCAAGCTGGCTGTGTCCTTTATGTATTGTTCTGATAGCGTCAGCCACCTGCCCAGAGGGAGTATTCTTGATTAGGTATCCAGTTGCTCCTGCTTTTAACGATTCCCAAACATAATCATCCTGGTCAAAGGTTGTCAGCACCAGGATACGTATCCACGGGTAGCTGCGGAGAATTTCTCGCGTTGCCGTGACTCCGTCACAGTTGGGCATGCGAATATCCATCAGAATCACATCCGGCTGAATCGTACCGGTTAGGTCGATAGCCACTCTCCCATCCGCTGCCTGTCCGACTACATCGATGTCTGACTCTAGCGACAACAACGCGGATAAACCTTCTCGAAAGAAGGATTGATCATCAACGACGAGCACTCGAATCATAGGGAATAACGATTTTGATCTGCGTTCCTGGTTCGGAACCTGTACTGATCTTAAGGGTTCCACCCAGGAGTTCTACCCGTTCCTGCATTCCTGGTAAGCCGCAACCTGATAACGGCTGCTCCAAGTCAAATCCTTGACCATCGTCTTGCAGCGTAACAACGATCGTGTCTGAGACAACCATTCCTTGCAGCGTCACCTGAGTCGCCTTCGCGTGCTTCTGCACATTAATCAAGCCTTCTTTCAAAATGCAGTAAAGATGATAGCTCGACTGCAGCGAGAGGGCGGGCCATTTTAAACTGACTTGAATGGAAATCCCCTGTTGGCGCATCTGTGCAACTCGTTCCTGCAGCGCGTCGCTAGGATTAAAGTAGGACTGCTGTCGCATGGTTTGAACAATATGCCGCACATCTTGCAAGCACTGACTTGCCAACAAGGCGGCATTGTCTACCGAGAGAAAGGACTTGGCTAAATCGCGATCGCGCAGTTTCTGAGCGACTTCCAGTTGCACTCCCAAGGATGTGAGGGAGTGTCCCAGGGAATCATGAATATCACGTGCAATTCGCAGCCGTTCTAGTTTGGCACTCAACACTTCCACTTCTTGCGACAATTCTTCTGCCTGTTGGCGACTTTCGCGTTCTGCAACAATCACAAAGCCTAGGAGCACGACAAAAATGCTTGCACTGGCATAGATCAGCAAAGCGTGCAGGAGGGTCATAGAAAGACTGGACTGCACAGTTACACCGTCAAACTCTGGGATTCGCTGTTGCCGCAGATAAGGATATAGCGAACCAATACTAGCCAGCCAGACGGTTGCAGCAACTAGATTGGTTAAAACGACTTCGCGGCGAGGCAATAAGAAACAAGCCTTGATAAGCAGCAGATATAGAATAAAGCTGAGTTCAACTCCAGACGCAATCGCAATGCCCGCTAATCCCATCTCAAGGGCAATGTAAGCACGACGTTGCCAAAGCGGGCGATCGAGCGGCAAGACGAAACTGAGACAGAAAAAGAGAATACAAAACGCTATACATTTGACAATTAGCTCAAGCGTGGAGACTTCGATAAGCGCATAGATCAAGACAGTCATTAGTAATAGGAGCCACTCGCCGACGCGCAACGTCCAGCGAAGTGATTGAGAGGAGCTCACGTCTAGAATCATCAAATAGAGTAAGAATGTTGCTCCATTATAGCCTGTGTGATCATCCGTTAATCGTGCTATGACACCTGTCAGGCTTAGACATGACAAGTGTCATCCATTTCAATGATAGCTGTGGGTATCTAAAGAGCTGTGGGTGAGTTTAGATGGTTTGTAGATCAGCCGTTGAACCACCCATGCAGCAAGAGCAACAAGATCCTCAAACTGAAGTTCACCATCTAGGAAAGCCCAGCGATTGTGTACTTGCCATGGCATTGGCAATCACCTTCATGGGATTTCAACTGCCAGAAATCGTTCAAACACTGTCAGGTTTGGAAGTCAACAAGTTTCTGACTCCGGTCTGTTCCAATCGCACTGGCTAGCCTAGGTTTGACAGATTTTCTCTGGTTGATAATCAGATCCTTCTTCCCATTCGTGACTAAGGCTCTTGTGCAACCTTCTGAGATATAGCAGTATCAGCTTCAACTCTAGTGATTGATCAATCACCTCAAACTTGATGATTGATTCGCCATCCAAAACTTAGTCATCTCGGACCACCCGCTTCCGTTTATGCAAACTACCATGAGTGTAAAGTCATTGTCGAAACTGCCCAATCGTTGGGTGCTTTTCATGATCATTGGTTCAACTGTCATTACAGCGGGTATTTCTTACAAAGGCATTTCATATCTTACGGCTGAACAGTCACCAGAGAATAATCAGACTACCCACATCATTGAGTCTGTGGTGGCACTGGGTCGGCTGGAACCTGAAAATGAAGTTATAAAGATGTCAGTTCCAGCCACCCTCAGCAACGATCGCGTTGCCCAACTCCTAGTCAAACGAGGCGATCGCGTTCAGGTTAACCAAGTGATTGCGATACTAGACAGCCGGGATCGGTTGCAAGGTGCGCTCTTTGAAGCGGAGCAACACGTCACCGTTGCCTTGGCGGAACTTGCTCAAGTCAGAGCGGGAGCAAAGTCAGGCGAAATCAACGCCCAGCAAGCAGAGATCACACGTTTGCAAGCAGAATTAGCCGGAGAAACTTGGCGGCAACAAGCAACCTTAGCAAGTTTAGAGGCTGAGGTAAATTATGCCCGCTCCGAGTACAAACGCTTTCAATCGCTCTATCAAGAAGGAGCCCTCTCTGCATCTCAGTTTGACCAGAAAAGATTGGCTTTCCAAAAAGCACAAGCACAGTTAAGTGAGGGCAAAGCAAACCAAAGCCGGACGGGTAGAACGCTACGGGCACAAATTGAGTCCGCCAGGGCAAACCTGGATCAAATTGTTGAAGTACGTCCAGTGGATCTGCACATAGCACAAGCAAAAGTGGATCAGGCCATCGCTGTGGCTCAACGATCGAAAGCGGATTTGAGACAGGCAGAAGTGCGATCGCCCCAAGCAGGACAGATTCTAGAAATCTATGCCAAGCCGGGAGAAGTTGTGGGTGATAAAGGCATTGCAGATCTGGGGCAAACCCGCCAGATGCAAGTGATTGCCGAAGTGTATCAAACTGACATCGGCAAGATTCGGATGGGTCAACAGGTAGTGATTACAGGTGAACCTTTCTCTGGAGAACTGCAAGGCACAGTCAATGAAATCGGACTACAAGTGAGCCAGCAGGAGACCTTCAATAATCAACCGGGAGAAAACCTAGATCAACGGGCGGTTAAAGTCACAATTCGGTTGAATGCAGCAGACAGCGATCGCGTTGCAGGCTTAACGAACTTGCAAGTACAGGTTGCCATTCGACTATAGTTCGTTCATATTCTTTATGACAATTCTGAAGTTGCTAACGGATTGTATCTCAGTCAAATTACCATCAAAATACATGTCAAAAGCATCTTTAACAAACTCAGGTTTGATTATTGCGTTTAAGCGGTTGTTGTGCTCGCCATCATGGTTTGGCCTAAAGCGTGGAAAGAAGTCACCTATGTTTCGTCACCTATTTCGAAAAACACCCCTAGCATGGTTTCAGCTAAAACGGGAGAAAACTCGTCTTGCGGTGGCTTTAGCGGGAATTGCATTCGCTGATATTTTGATGTTTTTTCAACTGGGATTGCTCGATGCGCTATTTGAGTCTGTCGTAATACCCTACACCTCGCTGCAAGGGGATCTATTTCTGATTAACCCGTTGTTTGAAAGTCTGAATGTGGTCAGAAGCTTTCCTAGACAGCAGCTCTATCAGGCAGCAGGAGCTAAAGAGGTTGAATCGATTAACTACCTATATGTGGGGCAGGGCGAGTGGCGGAATGCTCAAACCCGAACGAATCAGCCCACCATGGTCTTTGCAATTAATCCTCATAACTCGGCGATCACTCTGCCAGATGTCCAAGCACACCAAAATGAACTTAAACTGCTGAATCGGATTCTCTACGATCGCGCTGGTGCAAAAGGGTTTTATGGCAATGTAGTAAAAGAACTTCAGCAGTTCAGCTCAGTGCCGATTCAATTTAACAACTTCCAAGTCAAGGTAGTTGGAACGTTTGTCATGGGAGCATCATTCTCTGCCAATGGCAATGCCATTACCAGTCATTCAACTTTCCTACGTCTCTTCCCAGATCGTAAGCCCGATGAAATTGATATTGGGACCATTCAGTTGAAACCAGACACTGATGTTAAGCAAGTTCAAGCTGCGATGCAATCAGAGTTTAAGAACGTGTTAGTCCTGACTCGTGATGAGTTTATTCAACATGAGAAGAAATACTGGGAAACCAACAGTCCTATCGGGATCTTGTTCGGATTTGGCGCAATCATTGGGTTTGTCGTCGGCACCATTATCGTCTATCAAATCCTCTATTCTGACGTATCAGACCATTTGCCAGAATATGCCACGCTGAAGGCAATGGGTTACAGCGACGGTTACTTGGTTGGAGTACTCATCCAGGAAGCGCTGATTATGGCCATCTTGGGATTCATTCCAGGAATTGTCATATCGACTGGGCTGTACTCCATTGTCGCCACTGCAACTTATCTTCCGATTGGTATGACAGTCAGCCGAGCGACGCTTGTGTTGTCCTTGACGATTGTGATGTGTACCGCTTCAGGAGGAATAGCCATGCGTAAGCTACAGTCTGCTGATCCTGCTGATATTTTCTAATTCTTAACTGGTGTAATCAGATGTCATCCTTGCCTGCTTATCTTGTTGCGATCGCGGCACTAGACAGCCTAAACCCCACTACTACAGCAGTTCAAATTTATCTGCTCAGTACTCCTAAGCCAATTCCTCGCTCAACATCATTTATAGCGGGAGTGTTTATCACTTATTGGACAGCAGGAGTGGCAGTGGCATTTGGAGCAAGTCGAATCACAATCAATGCACTAAGTCTGCCACCTTCACTGTTGTACACGTTGCAGATGATCATTGGCATCGTTCTACTTGTAGTGGGTTTGAACCTTAACAAGTTTACTGGTGATTCCCAAGAAGTTAGACGCCCTGCTCAGTTAACGACCGCTAAAACCTTTCTATTTGGTAGCGCTGCAACGCTTTGGGACTTCCCGACAGCATTGCCTTATCTGGCAGCTATCGAGGGAATAGAGCGATCACAGTTAGACCTTTGGTCCACAGTCAGTATTCTGGCAATCTACAACACTATCTTCGTTCTACCGTTGATCGCACTATTAGGACTCTACATTTACCTAGGCGAACGTAGCACCGATCTAATGTATAGACTTAACCGTTCGATTCAGAAGTGGGGACCCAGGATATTGCGACTTCTGCTAGTTGGATTAGGCATTCTCTTGGTCGCAGACTGCATACTTTTACCTTAGGTCGTCCAATGAGTCGATCGCTTATCCACATTCACAGACAAGTACAATGACTCAAACTCGGAATTCAGATCAATTTCACTCAACTGAAGCAGAAGCAGTTATTTCTGTCCGGAAGCTTAATCACTATTTTGGAAGTGGTGAGCTCCGCAAACAAGCTTTGTTTGACATAAACCTAGATGTTTACGCAGGCGAGATTATTATCATGACTGGGCCCTCTGGCTCAGGTAAAACTACCCTTCTAACGCTCATGGGTGGATTGCGATCGGCACAAGAAGGCAGCCTCAGGATTCTCGGTCAAGAACTACACGATGCAAGCAAGCATCACTTGACACAACTTCGTCGCAATATTGGCTATATCTTTCAGGCACATAATCTATTGACCTTTCTTACTGCAAAACAAAATGTGCGAATGTCCCTGGAATTACATGAGGAAATGTTTGATCGCGACGTTGATGGCACGAGTGTTGCCATGCTAGAAGCAGTAGGGCTAAAGCAGCGGGTAGACTATTTTGCCGATAGCTTGTCGGGCGGGCAAAAACAGCGCGTCGCGATCGCCCGTGCCTTGGTTAGTCAACCCAAGATCGTTTTAGCCGATGAACCGACAGCAGCACTTGATAAAAAGTCAGGACGCGATGCTGTAGAGATTATGCAAAAACTAGCTAAAGAACAGGGCTGCACCATCTTAATGGTCACACACGACAACCGCATATTGGACATCGCCGATCGCATTGTCTATATGGAAGATGGCCGTTTGGCATCCAATCCGGAGAATGTGATCTCGGAGTAAGTGTCTAACCGGCCAAAGCTTGTATTAGTTGATGTAGCCAATTCGGACAGTTTAATCCCTTCAGGCAATCTTCAATGAACTCATGGTCTCGGTCTCGTGCCTATCGTTCAATTGCTTTTGACAAGAACAATACGACTCAGCTCAGTATCTTTCATTTCCTACGTTATATCTCGGACTAGTTAGTAATCGCGCCCCGATTCTCCACCGCCACAGCACCAGCCTTGCTGTAAACGAAGCCGAAGTCGGTCGTGGTGTCTAGTCCCGGCAAGCGGTACACAAGTGCTGCGGATGCCGCAGGGGAAGTTGTTTCATGCGCTTGGGAAGGCGAGGATGGCGGTGGAGCTTGTGGAGCCTGAGGCGGGGACGAGCCTGGAATAACGAAGAGAACTGTGCTAGATGGGTCCGCATAAGACCCCAGCTCTCTAGGTTGTAACTAGTAGGCCCCAGTTTTCGCAGTCGATCAAAGTTGATTACTGTGCCTTGCGCGAGGTTTTATGCTGAGCGGAGCAGTAGACTCGATTTGGTCATCAGGTTCGCCCAAATAGCGTTAGGCAACTCAGACTCAGATGCGTCATCAGCGTTCAAGAATTCGGCGATGCATTCGGACCTCCCGGCTTGATATTGGTTTTGAGGATTCTGGAACCTTGGAATCGACTCCGGTGGTGCTGCTTCATGGATTTCCAGATGACCTTCGAACTTGGGATGTTGTCTCCAAGCAGCTAGTGTCAATGGGTTATCGAACGATTGCTCCCTATCTACGCGGCTTCGGCGAAACGCACTTTCTGGATTCCCACCATTCACGCAGCGGACAGACCGGCTCATTGGCGTCGGATCTTATCGATCTTGTTGACGCACTTGGTCTGACGCAATTTGTCCTCGTCGGTCACGACATCGGAGCATCAGCCGCATTAGTTGCAACCCCGTTATTGTCTGACCGTGTCCGCGCGCTTGTTCTCCTTAGCCCAGACCTCTATGACGCACCCGGGTTGCCTCCTCGACAACTCCAGCAAGCTCAAGCCTATTGGTATCAGTGGTATTTTTGCACTGCCGCAGGCCGCGCCACGCTTGCTGCTGATCGACGAGCATTCTGTCGGTGGTTGTGGCACTCCTGGTCACCGGGTTGGGGCTTCACCGATGAGGAATTTGACCTGACTGCCAACTCATTTGACAATCCCGACTTCATTGAGGTGGTCATGCACTTTTATCGACATTCCTCCGGGGAGGTAAAAGGCCATGCACCTGACGACGAAATTGAGAGGAGGGCTGCTTTGGCTTCCTCGGTGTTCTGTCCTACGACAATCCTGCATGGTGCGGAAGATTTCTGCACACTTCCCTCGGCTTCCAGAGGGCGGGAGGCATATTTTACCGGGCCTTATGAGCGCCAAGTGCTAACGGGCGTGGGGCATTTCCTTCCGCGCGAAGCACCGGGGCAAGTTGCACTTGCAGTTGATAATCTCATCGAAATAGCCTTCTCCTAACCATGCGCTGCAACGAACGCTCCGAAGCTGTCACAGGCTGTTCTTTCGTACGGCCCCAGCGCTATCCTCTTCGCGTCGCTGAGCTTGGGGTCGTTAGGCATCACAAGAGCGGTTTTCAGGTGGTCGCTATGGCAAAGCCGAAAGTCTATGAGGGGAGTTGGTTACGCGGGTACTTCCGCTTTATAGCCACCGGCACAGCACTCAACCCACCAAGTTCATTGTTCCGCAGCGAAATGAATTGAGGCTGTTTTGCTCCTAAACCTTTTCACTGCCTCCTGATGAGCTTCCTGAATTAAAGGGAAAATCTCCCGAAACTTATCTCGGCCAGGTGAAAGGATTTGCACCCAGGAAATCCAGGCGTAAATTGGATGCGGCATAAGCTCATTCAATTCTGTATAATCGTACTCCGTTGCCACAACACCACCTTTTACGGGGCGTGTTGGCTTTCCACCAAACATGCGAGCATAGTTTTCTGGGTTAAGTCCAATAGCAAGTCTAAACACATCTTCTCGATCGAGACTAGTAGATTTATCGTTGTCACCATTGTGCTGCTTGATTGTGCAGAAGTAAACACCATTGGGCAACATGTAGCCAGGATTGTAAAAGAGGGACGTTTAGCCCCAACTGGCTTTTGGGACTACTCCTGAGAGACCACTGCAGATGAACTGAATAATCTCTTGTGGTGACATAGGTTCTCCTAACTGCTAGCGCTATCTGGCTGGCACTACCAATCAACCACTAAATGCTTAATCTTTGACTGAGCTTCTTCCAACCCCCTTTTGTGAGCGTCCTCTCCCATGTCTAAGCCACTGGCATGAATAAACTGAATGTCAGACACTCCCATAAATTGAAAAATATTACGCAAAGCTGGCTCTTGAGCATCATATCCCTCATAGGGTGAACCGCAACCAAATTCAGTGCCTCGTGATGTAATGAACAAAACTTTCTTCCCGCTGACTAGCCCCTTGCCTTGACCATCCTCAAACGTAAATGTTCTACCTACACGCACAATCTGATCAATGTAGGCTTTGAAACTTGAGGGCACGCTGAAGTTATACATCGGCACACTGAACAGACATCGATCGGCACCCAAAAACTCGTCAACTAACTCGTCAGATAACTTGAGCAGCTCTCGCAGCTCTGGGCTAAGTGATTCTGGTGGCGTAAAGTCAGCTTCAATCCAACTTTCAGTAATGTGAGGAATCGGAGTTTGGCGCAAGTCACGATACGTTATCATTGCGCCTGGGTGGAGCTCCTGCCATGCTGCCATGAATTTCCTAGCGAGCTGACGAGATCTTGAGCGCTCACCACGAGGACTCGCATCGAGATGCAGAATACTTTTCATAAGGGGCAATCAGAAAATGAATCAGGACCTCTCGACAGTAAAACGGGTGGATACTAAAGTAAAGTAGGAACCAAATGGTAACTACTCAACACCGAATGCAACACATACCATGACTGAAACCCATGGCTGTCCATTGGAGACAATTCTGAAAAAACTATCAGGACGGTGGACTCTTTACATCCTCTGGTTACTTGATTCCAATGGATCACAGCGATTTGGTGAACTCAGGCGAAAAGTAGAAGGTATCTCAACCAAAGTGCTGACGGAAAGGTTAAGGCTGTTGGAATCTCTTGATTTGGTTCATCGTCAACACGAAACCACTATTCCACCACAAGTGACTTACACGCTCACCGAATGCGGCAAAGAATTCTCGGGAACACTCGATCATCTCTATGAACTGGCTGTGAGATGGTATGGCGCTAACCCAAAAGCTGTTGTATGACCAAAACTTAAGCTTCAACAGATGATTTCTAGACAGATCTACTAGCTGTAACCGAAGCTAGCTAACAAGATGCTGAGGTCGGCATTGGCCAGGAGGTGAGCACCGAAAGCGGCTGCTGGCGAACCCTCCGTCATTCGCAAGGCTAAACTTGTTTTGGTTCCCAGCCCCCAGAGGCTACCCGCACCTTCTGCAACTGGACACGGTGGCCTGAGTGGCTACCTTCCACTCAGTCGCTGGACTCCTCACATGCCCCTGACCGGATCAGACCTGCTGTCCAAAGTCAAAGAACTTGGTGACGCCTCCAAGTCCGACCTGGTGCGGGCCGCCGGTTATGTGAGCACCAAGAAGGACGGCAGCGAGCGGCTGAACTTCACCGCCTTCTATGAGGCGCTGCTGGAAGCCAAAGGCGTCAGCCTCGGAGAGGGTGGTGGCAACGGCAAAGGGAAGGCTGGTCGCAGCTTGAGCTACGTCGCCACGGTTCAGGGCAACGGCAACCTGCTGGTGGGCAAGGCCTACACCGCGTTTCTGGATCTCAAGCCTGGCGATGAGTTCGAAATCAAGCTGGGTCGCAAGCAGATCCGTCTGGTGCCTGTAGGTGGGGCCGACGAGGAGGAGTGAGGGGCGCGTCCATCTCGGTTACGGGTGGCGTCAAGGCCTCCGTCGCTGTTTGCGGGAGCCACAACTCTCCCTAGCGTTGATCGCCCGGGAATAGGGGTGCAGTGCACGAAAACCAGCTCGTCGAGGACTGCCTGCACCGCTACGGCGGAGCACTGCTGTTCATGGCACCGGAGTGGAGCGAAGCCCAGCGAGCGGTGCACTGCCAGATCGTGGATGTCTTTGCGCTGCAGGTGGTGACGGGTTTCACACGTGATCCGCAAGGGAAGTTGCTACTGGAAGCCCATCCCTCTGTTGCGGCTGGCCGTAGCTGGTCGCTGGCCAAGGCCGCTCAGCTGGTGCGTCTTGACGCCAGACCCGAGCGGTGGGTGGTGCTGCAGCGGAACAACAGAGCGTGGGGGATGTTCTGGGCAGGTGGTGGACTGCATCGCTGCCGGCAGGAATTGCTGGAGACCTCGCAATCGACAGCACTGAGCTCCGCGCTCGTCCCAGTGACGCCGGAAGCGCTGCTGCGGCTGGTCCTCAATCTGGACGCCGGAGACACGGCAGCCGCCGTAACGGTCCTCCATGCCGATGCATCTCCTGCAGCGGTGGGAGGTTCCGGGGTCCTCAAGGCCGTTCTATGGACGTCCCTGGCCTGGCTGATCGTGCTGGCTCTGACCGCTGCCGGCTTCCTGGGAGTGCTGCGCGAGCAGGACCGCAAGCTGGAACTGCTGCTTGAACGGCTGCCACCCCCGGCCTCCGATCGCTGATGACCACCCAGCCCCATCTCCATAGCCCGCTCTATGTCGATGCCCTGCGCTGGGCCGCCCAGCTGCACAGCCGCCAGCGTCGCAAGGGCAAGCCCGTGCCCTACATCTCCCACCTGATCGCCGTGAGTGGTCTGGTCTGGGAGGACGAGGGCACGGAAGATCAGGCGATCGCCGGACTGCTGCACGACTCGATCGAGGATGCAGGCCAGAGCCACGCCTCGATCGCCGAACGCTTTGGGGAAAAGGTGGCCGGCATCGTGGTGGACTGCACCGACACCGCCGAGGGCCTGACCGGCGCAGGCAAAGAACCTTGGCTGGTGCGCAAGACCCGCTATGTGACCTCGCTGGAGCACAAGAGCGAGACCTCGCTGCTGGTGACAGCTGCTGACAAGGCCCACAACGCCCGCGATCAGGTGCTCGATGGCCGCCGCGACCCCGCCAGCTGGGATCGATTCAAGGCGGGGCTCGATGGCACTGCCTGGTACCTGCTGCGGATCCACCAGACCCTCAGCCACCGGCTGCCCGGCAGCCGCTCCAATGAGCTGCTCGGGGAGGCCGTGAAGGAGATCCTCGCCAGTGAGGCCTACCGGCAGATCGTGCCCCGCGGGATTGCCCCGGCGGTGTGGGCGGCGGGGTATCTGGAGCGACCCGAGACGCACCGGAGCAGATCAGTCCATGACGGCTGAGCCCCCCACCTCCGCGCCACGGTTGATCGATGGCCCTGACGCCGCACCGGCCACCGTCTTGCTGGCCCATGGGGCGGGCGCACCAACGGACTGCCCGTTCATGGCGGATGACCCCGACGGACTGCTGACTAGCTCTGGCGAGCGGCAGGCAATGACATCCCAGACTGGGGCGAGTGCGAGAGAAGTCGCTGATGTCGAACAATCGCCATTTGTTCCATCGTCCATGCCCAATCGAAGTCGAGAATGACGAGCCGCTAGTGATAGTTTGCCACCCGGTTGTTAATTCCTGCAGCTGAGCGAGCCGCTGTTTGGGGATGCGCCTGCTGACCTTTCCGGGCGCCTTCTCCTTTGTGTTCTCGGCATCAGCAGCATCGCCCCATTGCTGCAACCGCCCCCGCCGCCGCAGATGCCGGATCAGCACCAGGCCCTGGTCGGCTGAGCAGATCGTCGATGGCTGTCAGCTCTCGGAATCATCCACTGGAGGCGGAAGCTGCCGCTCCACCAGAAGAAACACCAACCAGGCCAAAGAGGCACTGATACCAGCGTTCCAGTCGTTGCGCAGGAGCTCCACGACCGCGATCGTGCTGGCGCCAATGCGAAGCCCCCGGAGCAGAAAGCGACCCAGTTTCTCAGGTTTGAACGGCATGGGGAGGGGGTGGGGAATCAGTTCGGGGCCAGTCAGGCCGGTGGAGGTAGCTTCGCGATCGCCTGGTGCTACAACAGCTTTAAGCCCACCAGCAGGTCTTGGCTGAGCGAGGCGGAGAACTCGGCCACGGCGGTGGCGTTGGGTGATTAGTTCATGCGGGAGTTGCTAAGAGGCTGAGCCCAGCCATCCGGAGGGAGTTCCTGTCGGGGTATGAGGAGCAGGTGGCGCCACCCAACGAAAGGGTCTACGACTCCGCCGGAAGGTTCTCGTAGTAGACCCCACCCACATTGAACTTGGGGGTGGTGGTGACGTACTCCGTCGTCAGTGTGCTGGGGTCGAACTCGATCACGGTGCGTACCTTGTCGAGCCATTGGACCCGGTAGGCCTTGGACACTGTGAGGGTGGCGATCCAGTAGTCGTTCACCGTGTCATTCAGCTCGAATGGCTCCCCTCCAGGGTGCATCTCATTGGGCTTGACCATCCCCTTTTCCAGAACTCGCTGAGGGTCAACGGCCCATACCCTGTGCGCTCAGCCAGGATGCTTTCAGAGACGCGGAAATGGCCGTCAGGGTTGAAGCGCAGAGGGTCGCCATTGGTGCAGGTCAGGACTTGCCCAGCAGAACCTTTTCTAGAACCGCAATCACGCGATCTTCCAGCTGGTCGATGCGGCGGAGCAGCCGCGTCTCCAACTGGGCAAGGGCCTCCTCGCTTACGCCGCCGCGGCCAGCTTCCGGTCGCGCCAGCGCGCGGGCCGGTGCGGGCCAGGCGCCGCTCTCAAACACGGTGCTCAGGTGCTCCCAGGTTTTTTTCTTGGTGGGAGCTGGGCCCAGGACGGTCTCCAGGTGAGCATGGGCGGCCGCGGCCGAACCGAAGCGGGCCTTGAGTGCCGCTTGGGTGCACTGTTCCTGCGGCAGCAGCGATTGGGGTGACCCCTGCAAGGCCGCGGCCTCATTCGACCCGTTCGACCCCGCAGGAGCGACCTCCTCCACCAGCTGCCGGATCGCAGCGTTCTGCTCACCCACGGTGCGGAACAGCTCGGCATCGCCCTTGGCCATGCGCGCCATCAGCTCGCCGAAGCGATCACTGAGCTCCCCCATCAGCCCTCGCTCCCCCCGCGCAGCAGCCGGCGCATGCGCTCGATCAGCCGGGTGATGCTGAAGATGCTCCAGTAGCCGGCCTCCTCCTTAGCGGCATCCAGTTCCTGCAAGATCCCATCGAGCGCCTGCTGTTTATCCTCAAAGGCCTCCAGCTCGCGGTGCATGTCCTGGGCGATGCGCAGGGCCTCGGCCTTTTCCTGGCCCAGCGTCATCAAGCGGCCCTCGTAACCACGCAGGGTCTCCAGGAACCGTTCCCGCGCAACCGTGAGCTCCCTGGAGCGGCGTTGGAGCTGGGACCTCGATCGGGTGAGCGAGGCATGGCTGTTGCGCATCGCCTGGTAGTGGTGCTCGATCTGCTCTCGGCTGAGGGCCGTTAGATCTGCAGGGAAATCCCGGGTGGAGCGGATGCCCTTGCACTCCAGTGCTGCCGAATTGGAGTTGGAGGGCGCCAGGTTTGCCTCAGAAACCGGGGCGATCAGTTCCAACTCCCCTTGCTCAGTGCCTGCCATTCGATCGAAGCTGCGACCTCCAGCAGAGCATTAGAGGGCGGAGGAAGGCCAGCACAGGCGCTGGGCTGGTCATGAATCGACTCACATTTCGCTAACCGAGATGCCAGTTCTCTTCGGCCGCGGCCTATAGGAAAACGGCGCAGATCGCCTTTGCCGCCTAGCTTCCTGTGATGCAAGGGCCAGCTGGATCTCAATGACGCAGATTCCCAGCCTCGGCCTGCTGGAAACCGTGGATCTCAGGCAGGCCTGGGCCCATGAGGCCCAGAGCTTCACCCCCTGGCTGGCCGAGAACCTGAACCGCCTCTCGGCTGCCCTGGGGATCCCCCTGGAGCTGGAGGGGCAGGAGGTGAGCGTGGGCTCCTTCTCAGCGGATCTGCTGGCCCGCAACCCCCAGGACGGATCCCTGGTGCTGATTGAGAACCAGCTGGAGCAGACCGACCACAACCACCTCGGCCAGATCCTCACCTACCTGGCCGGCCTACAGGCCCAGGTGATCGTCTGGATTGCCAGCGACTTCCGCGATCCCCACCTCTCGGCCATCCACTGGCTGAACGATCACACCGTCGATCCCTTCGCGTTCTTCGCGGTGCAGGTCAAGGCCGTGCGGATCGGCGATTCACCGATCGCCCCCCTGTTCGAGGTGGTGGCCAAGCCCAACGGCTGGGACCGGAAGCTCCAACAGCAGGTGGCCTCCCAGACGGGTGAGCTCTCAACCCTCGGCCAGTTCCGCTTGGCCTTCTGGAGCAAGCTGCTGGAGCTCTACCCCGACCAATCCCAGTGGGGTCCGGCGGATGCTGCCAGCTCCCGTTGGCAGCCGCTGAAGAACAGCAGCCTGGTGGTGGTGACCTACATCTCCGTGTACCGCTGCGGCATTTTCGTGCGGGGCAAGCGCGGCCAACCGTTGGAGGAGTCCAAGGCCTTGCTCCTCTTCCATCAAGAAGCCTTGGAGAAACGCCTGGGGGTCCCCATCTCCGACAGCGAGGGCTACGGGCTGACCCAATCGCTGGATGCCGACGCCCGTGACCCCACCACCTGGCCCAAGCTGGCGGCCTGGCTGGACAGCCGGCTGCAGGCCTATGTGGAGGCCCTTGAAGTGATCGTGACCGAATCTCTGGGAACTCAGCCATGAGCGCCGCCGTCCTCGCCCCAGGGGCCCGCATCGAATGCCGGAGCGCCGAGTGGATGGTGCGCAGCCTGGGCCGCAGCTCCGATGGCCAGCAGGTGGTGGATGTGGTGGGGGTGTCGGCCTTCCTGCGGGAGAAGGAGGCCCGCTTCATCGTGGAGGTGGAGCAGGCGGCCGGCAGCTTCAAGGTGCTGCAGCCAGAAGACACCGAGCTGGTGGCTGATCCCTCACCCCAGTACCGCGACAGCCTGCTGTTCCTCGAGGCCCATCTGCGCCGCACGGTGCCAACGGATGCCTCCCTGGTGGTGGGTCATCTGGCGGCGATGGACGTGATGGACTTCCAGCTGCAGCCCGCCGCCAAGGCCCTAGCGATGCCGCGGCAACGGCTGCTGATCGCCGATGCGGTAGGCCTCGGCAAGACGCTGGAGTGCGGCATCCTTTGCAGCGAGTTGATCCGCCGGGGCCGGGGCAAGCGGATCCTGGTGGTCACCACCAAATCCATGCTGGTGCAGTTTCAGAAGGAGTTCTGGACCCGCTTCTCGATCCCGTTGGTGCGGCTGGATTCCGAGACCATCCAGAAGGTGCGCGCCAAGGTTTCCACCAGTCAGAACGTCTTTCACTACTACGACAAAACCATCGTCTCGATCGACACACTCAAGAACGACCGGGAGTATCGCTACTACCTTGAAAACGCGAGCTGGGACATCATCGTGATCGATGAGTGCCAGAACGTGGCCGAACGGGCCAAGGGTGCCCAGAAGAGCCAGCGGGCAAGGCTCGCCAACCGTTTGGCCACCCGCTCCGACACGCTGATCCTGCTCTCGGCCACCCCTCATGACGGCAAGGCGGAAAGCTTCGCCAGCTTGATGAACATGCTCGATGCCACGGCCATCGCCAACCCGAGCCACTACACCAAGGACGACATCAAGGATCTCTACCTGCGGCGCTTCCGCAAGGACGTGATCGCCGACCTGCGCAAGACCGTCAAGGAGCGGGAGAGCAGGGATGTGGTGTGCCAGGCGAGCGAGAGGGAAGAGCAGGTGTTTGCCCTGCTGGCAGATCTGAAGCTGCCCGACACCGATGCCAAGGCCAAGGCGGGGCAGCTGTTCCGCACCACCCTGGCCAAGAGCATGCTCTCGAGCCCGATGGCGGCGCTCGAAACCGTGAGCAACCGCCTCAAGCGCCTGCGGGCCGGAGCCACGCCAGCCCCGGCAGATATCGCGGCCCTTGAGCCCCTGGAACCCCTGCTGGTGGCAATCGGCGCCGAAGACTTCTCCAAGTACCAGCGGTTGCTGCAGCTGATCCGCTCTGACTGGAGCTGGCAGGGCAAGGACCCGAAGGACCGGCTGGTGATCTTCACAGGGCGGCGTGAAAGTCAGCGCTTCCTGGTGGAACACCTGCCCCAGGACCTTGCCCTTCCCAAGGGCGCTGTTGTTCAGCTGGATGGCGCCATGGCCGATGTTGAGCAGACGAAGGTGGTGGAGCAGTTCGCCCAGGAGAAGGAGGCAGTGCGGATCCTGGTGGCCACTGAAGTGGCCTCAGAAGGTCTCAACCTTCACTACCTGAGCCATCGACTCGTGCACTTCGATATCCCCTGGTCGCTGATGACGCTTCAGCAGCGCAACGGCCGGATCGATCGCTATGGCCAGCCGCAGCAACCCCAGATCCGCTACCTGCTCACGGCTTCCCGGAACGAGGGCATGGGCGACACCGAGAAGATCCTGCGGGTGCTGATCAAGAAAGACGCGCAGGCCCAACAGAACATCGGCGATCCCTCGGTGTTCCTGCGGGTGTTCGATCCGGCAGCGGAGGAAACAGAGATCGAGAAAGCGGTGGAAGCCGGTGACGCCTCAGGCCTGGAAGCGCGGATGGATGCCAACGCAGAGCGCTATTCGAAGCAAGCCAGCGACGATGGCCTGTTCAACTTTGATGATCTGTACGGCGTTGATGACGGCGACACCACCGATGGCAATGTCATCCCCGATGAGCCGGGCCCTGCAGTCCAGTGCAGCCGAGCCTTCAGCCTGTTCCCGACCCTCTGGAGCTATGTAGAGCGCTCTCTGGAGGCGGTGAGCGAGCAGATGGAGCGCCGCAGCGAAAAGCTCGAACTCAAGCCCTACCCCGCCGAAGAGCGCCTTGAGCTCAGCCCACCGAAGGACCTGCAACGCCGCTACGACCGCTACCCCCGCGAGCTGCAGCCTCCCAGCGGCCAGCGCCTGGCGCTCAGCACTGATCCGTTGGCGCTGCAGCGCGCCCTGGAGCAGGCACGGCGGCAGGACAGCGCCCGGCCGGAACTGGAATACCTCTGGGATCTGCACCCACTGGTGGACTGGCTGGCTGACCGCGGCTTGATCACCTTTGCCCGCCACCAGGCGCCGGTGCTGCAACTCAGCGAAGAGCTCCCTCCGGGCGAGGTGGTGATTGTGCTGCAGGGCACGATCCCCAACCAGCGCGGTGTGCCGGTGGTGCAGGAGTGGGTGGCCGTGCGCTTTACGGGCAGCGGCCTGCGGGTCGCAGCGGTGGAGCCGTTCGAAGATGTGGCTGAACGGCTACAGCTGGGTCGCCGCAGCTACGCGAACCCGGGAGTAGCCATCGCCGATTCCATCAAGCAGCAACGCAAGGTGGCCGTCGATGCGGCTCACAACTACCTCTTGGAGTGCCGTGAGCGCTGGAAACAGCGCATGCAGCCGGAGTTGGAGGCCCAGCGGCAGCGCCTGGGGCGATTGCGCCGCCGGCAGGTGGAACAGCTGGAGCTGGCCTACGCCGCCGACCAGCGGCCCAGGCAGATCAAGGACAAAAAGCGCACCGCCGACCAAAAGGCCATCGAGGAGCGCTTCAAGGATCACGAGCGCTTCGTAGAGGAAGTGATGACCATCGAGCCCGCTCCCTACCTGAAGCTGGTGGCCGTTCTTCACCGGGAGGCCTGATCCATGGCCCTTCCCGGCATCAGCAACGCCAACGAGTTCTATTCCGCTCACTACCTGGAGAGCGTGCTCACGGGCGACATCAAGAAGGTTCGTGAGCGCTGGCTCGAAGCCGCGAGGGAGCAACTGGAGGCCGATCCCACGGCGGAGATCAGCACCCCCGAGCAACGCTTCAAGGCCCTGCGCAGGCCCTGGCAGAGGCTGAGGGAGGCCGAACTTGGCATCAGCAACGACCCAGCCGAGCGGCTGCGGCTGCAGAGAGAGCTGTTCTTCCAGCCGCTGCTGGAGGCCCTCGGCTATCCCTATGTCCCCAAGGCTGAGCCGGTGCTGGTTGGCGATGAGGCCTACCAGGTGCCGTTGCTCGCAGAGGTGACCAATGCCAAGGGCGAACCCTGGCTGTGGGCGGTGGAGTGCTTCAACCCCAACGATGAGCCTGCCGATCCATTGGAACTCACGATCGTCAGCCGCTGGGGCTGCCAGATCGATGATCCGTCGCTGGGAACGGTGCTGACCGATGGCGACGGTCAGGGCAACGAAAGCTGGGAAGTGCTCATCAGCGAGCGGGTGTTCGGCCAGGACGTGCCACCGCGTTGGGTGCTGGCGGTGAGCCGCGACCAGCTGCTGCTGATCGACCGGCAGAAGTGGGCGGCGTCACGGCTGCTGCGCTTCGAGCTCGACACGCTCCTGGGGGACAACAACCCCGATGCCCTGCTGGCCGCGGCCACCCTGCTGCACCGCGAACACACCTGCCCGAGCGGGGGCGGCACGCCGCTACTCGATGAGCTGGACGAGAACAGCCACAAGCACGCCTACGAAGTTTCCACCGATCTGAAGTACGCCCTGCGCCGCTCGATTGAACTGCTGGGCAATGAGGCCATCACGTGGCTCAAAACCAAGGCGCGCGAGGGGGTCTACAAGGGCGAAACCGACGCCAAGGCCCTCACCTTTGAGTGCCTCCGGTACATGTACCGGCTGCTGTTTCTCTTCTACATCGAAAGCCGGCCGGATCTGGGCTATGCGCCGATGGGCAGCGACGTGTATCGCCTCGGCTACAGCCTCGAGAGCCTGCGGGACATGGACTCAGCCGAGCTGGGCAGTGAGGAGGACAAGGAGAGCACCTACATCAGCGATTCGCTGGATCGGCTGTTCCAGATGATCTGGGAGGGCTACCCCAAGCGCGAAGACGAAACAGCCCAGTTGCCCCTGGCCGACGCGGAGGATCCCTTCCACGACAGCTTCCGGCTGACACCGCTGAAGGCCCATCTGTTCGACCCAGCGCGCGTGCCCACCTTGAGCCGCGTGCGCTTCCGCAACGTGGTGCTGCGGGAGGTGATCGAGCTGATGTCGCTCACCAAGGAGGGCAAGGGAAAACGCCGCGGCCGCGTGAGCTATTCGCAGCTCGGCATCAACCAGCTGGGGGCGGTGTATGAGGCGCTGCTGAGCTTCCGTGGCTTCTTCGCCGAAGAAGACCTCTACGAGGTGCAGCCAGCCCCGAAGAAAAAGACCACCAGCAGCAACGACGAGGACCCTGAGGAGGAGTCGGGCGACGAGACCGGCGACGATGGCAGCACCCCCAAAGCCAGCGGCCAGGAGCACGACGAACTCGATGTGGGCCACTTCGTGACCGCCGAGCGGCTCACGGCCTACAGGGCCAATGAAATCGTGGTGGACCCGAAGACCGGCAGTGCCAAGTGCTACCCCAAGGGCTCCTTCATCTACCGCCTGGCTGGCCGTGACCGCGAGAAGAGCGCCAGCTACTACACCCCTGAATCGCTCACCCAGTGCCTGGTGAAGTACGCCCTCAAGGAGCTGTTGCCGGGCAAAACCTCGGCCGAGATCCTGGAGCTGAAGGTGTGCGAGCCGGCCATGGGCTCGGCGGCGTTCCTGAACGAGGTGGTGAACCAGCTGGCCCAGGCCTATCTGGAGCTGCGCCAGCAGGAAACGGGCCGCACGATCAGCCATGAGCGCTACAACACCGAGCTGCAGAAGGTGAAGATGCGCCTGGCCGACCGCAATGTGTTCGGCATCGACCTCAACCCGGTGGCGGTGGAGCTGGCGGAGGTGAGCCTGTGGCTCAACAGCATCTACCAACCGGAGAATGGCCGCGCCTTCGTGCCCTGGTTCGGCCAGCAGCTGCAGGTGGGCAACTCCCTGATCGGCGCCCGCCGGCAGATCTATCGGGTGAACCAGCTGCCCGCCGACACGGGCCGAAAGGCCAAGCCCAACAAGCTCTGGCATGAGGAGCCCCCCGAGGAGCTTGCCTGGGGCGTGCCCTTGCCGGAGGACGCCATCTTCCACTTCCTGCTGCCCGATCCGGGCATGGCTGCCTACGGCGACAAGGTGATCAAGGGCCTGGTGCCCGAGGCGATCGAGCGCTGCAAGCGCTGGCAGGCCGCGGCCATCAAGGCCCCCTTCAGCGAGCAGCAGATCCGCACCCTGCAGCGGCTCAGCCGCCTGGTGGACGGGCTGTGGCAGCAGTGGATCCCGGAGCTGGCCCAGGTGCGGGAGCGCACCACCGATCCGCTGCCGGTGTGGGAGGAACCGGGTGATGGAGCCAAGGGTGTGGCCAAGTCCCTGAGCCTGAAGGACCTCATTCAGGCCCAGGAGGTGGCCGGCGAGGGGGTGGCCAATGCCAACGCGCGGCTGCGGCTGAAGCTGGCGATGGACTACTGGTGCGCCCTGTGGTTCTGGCCGCTGGAACAGACGCTGCTACTCCCCAGCCGCGAGGAGTGGCTGCTGGAGCTGAGCATGGTGCTGGGGGATCTGGAATCCAGCCTGGAGGCCGATGAAGGGCAGCTGCAACTGCTGCCCGATACGAAGCCCAAGCAATTGGCAGTGGATTTCTCGGATCGTCATGGCTATGTGAACAAGACAAAGCTGGTAGCGGAGTTCCCGCGCCTGAAGCTGATAGAAGCCACCGCCGAGCGACAGAGGTTCCTGCACTGGGATCTGGAGTTCGCCGATGTGCTCCAGGGCGGTGGCTTCGATCTGATCGTGGGCAACCCGCCCTGGCTGAAGGTGGAGTGGGAAGAGAAGGGGATCATCGGCGATGTGGATCCGATGGTGCTGGTGCGCAAGCTCAGCGCCAGTGATCTGTCCAAGGTGCGCAGCGAGGCCTTCGCAGCGCACCCTGCTCTGAAGGCGGCCTACTTGGAGGAGTACGTGGGGCAGGCGGGCAGCCAGGCCTTCCTGAATGCGGTGGCGAACTATCCCCTGCTCAAGGGCAGCCAGACCAACCTGTTCAAATGCTTCCTGCCCCAGGCTTGGCGGATGGCGTCAGAGCAGGGCGTAAGTGGTTTCCTGCATCCGGAGGGGGTGTATGACGATCCGAAGGGTGGGGCACTGCGTCATGTCCTCTATGAGCGGCTGCGCAATCATTTTCAGTTCCAGAACCAGCTGATGCTGTTCCCGATCGGACATCGCGTGAAGTACAGCCTCAACATCTACGGACCAACGCGAAAACCCAGCTTCATCCATCTGGCGAATCTGTTTCACAGCAAAACCGTGGATGCCTGTTTTGCCCACGACGGCCATGGCGCAGTGGGTGGCATCAAAACCATCGACAACCAATGGAACATGGCTGGTCACCGCCAGCGCCTGATTCCAGTGTGTGAGCAGAGCCTGGCTCTCTACGCCCAGCTCTACGACGAAACGGGTACGCCCGCTCGCCAGGCGCGCCTGCCGGCGCTGCATTCCCAGCAACTGCAGAGCGTACTGGAGAAGTTTGCAGCGGCGCCTCAACGACTGGGTGATCTGCAAGGTGATTACATCGCCCTGGAAATGTGGCACGAAACGAACGCCCAGAAAGACGGCACAATTCGTCGTAACACCAGCTTTCCAGCGGATGCCAGTGAGCTGTTGCTCTCAGGCCCCCACTTCTACGTGGGCTCTCCCCTTTATAAAACGCCCCGTGCCATCTGCACAGAGAAGGGCCACTACGACTGTCTCGATCTCACCAGCCTGCCGGACGACTATTTCCCTCGCACGAACTACCGCCCGGATTTATCACCCTCTGAGTACCGCTCTCGCACACCTCGGGTGCCCTGGGGAGAAAAGAAGCTGGTAACAGAGTTTTATCGGATTGCAGCGAGAGGCATGATAGGGGCTGCCGGCGAAAGAACCTACATTAACGCAATCTGTCCAAAGAGAGTTGGCCATATTCACGGAGTTCAGACTACCATCTTCAAAGATAGTGCGCGACTTCTTTCTCAAGCTGCATTCGGCTCGAGCTTGCTTGCGGACTTCTTTATCAAGTCAACTGGAAGGAGCAATCTCCACTACACCTGGGAAGCTTTCCCTGCCCTAGAGACTACAGAGCCTCTTTGCATTCGAACACTGGCTCTTACCTGCCTCACCACCCTCTACGCCGATCTCTGGGCCGAGTGCTGGGATGAAACCTTCCTCCAGCAACGCTGGCCAAAAGACGATCCCCGCCTGCCCAACAGCTTCTTCACCAACCTCACGCCCACCTGGCAGAGGGATTGCGCCCTGCGCACCGATTACGCCCGCCGCAATGCCCTGGTGGAGATCGATGTGCTGGTGGCCCAGGCCCTCGGCCTCACTCTGGAGGAGCTAATCACCATCTACCGCGTGCAGTTCCCGGTGATGCAGCAATACGAACGCGATACCTGGTACGACCAGAACGGCCGCATCGTTTTCACCTCCAGCAAGGGCCTCTCCGGCGTCGGCTTCCCCCGCAAGGGCTCCGGCCGCGGCCCCAAAAAGACCACCGGCTGGGAAGACATCCAGGGGATGACCTCCGGCACCGTCTCCCGCACCATCCTCGATGACACCCTGCCTGGGGGGCCGGTGGAGCGCACGATCACTTATCAGGCGCCGTTTGATAGGTGTGATCGGGTGGAGGATTATCGGGGGGTTTGGGAGAGGTTAACCAGTGAATCAACCTAGGGGCACCTCGAACAATACCGGTTTACCCTGGAAGTACCAATTGAGACTCATGTCCTAGCCGGCGTCAGCCTTGGCCAATGGTCGAGGCAAGGCCGATTTTTTGAGGTGCCCCTAGGATGAATGGTGTCTCTTGCTAGGAAGCGTCTTGTCTTTCAAGTAAATGCATTTGAGCAAGATGCGCTAGCGTATCAATTTGCTCCTTTGCTGGAATTTCCTTGCCATCCTTCCAGCTTTTCGGAGGCATCTCACAGTTGAGTGATCCATATCGCAAAATGCAATGCGAATAAGCAACCCGAGCTTGGGTGCAATAGCTCCACTTCCAATTCTTATCATTTCCCAGGATGGCCCAGGAAGCATTTCCGGTACTAAGTGCATCTAAAATTAAAATCGAGAAATCGCGCAAACTTTCAATGGCAAGATCATAGTGAAATCTATTTGCAGGATGAAAATTAAGATTACAACTTGGAGAGTAAGTATACTTGACAGTTTTGTCTAGCGCTTTGACTGGCAAGATAATCGTTCCCGTCGTGCAGTGCACCTTTCTTTTCTTGCCTTTTGTAGATCTAAAGTCATCACGAGAAATCCCAACTGCAATAACTCCTAGGGCATGGCCAATATCTAAAGAGCTCAATACCTTTAGCCTGTACACAGATATGCCACTATTGGCTCCACATAATATGTATTCTTCTACTCGCTTAATCAGGTCGTCACTCCATGGCCCTCCCCTACATGAGCGCACCTCATTAAGGATACTCAAGAACTCAACTTGATTATTGCAAAGGCGGACAAAGCCATTTATGTGATTATTTCGAATGATACTCTTTGCTTTAGTCGAAAGCCAGCCAAGCATACTCAGCAAACCATGTCAACTATACCGACCACCAAGTCTCTATGTGGTAAACTTTCATTATCTAGAGCCATATTCACTCTTTGGACCCCCTCGCCACTACAGCAAAGCATAAGAAAAGCAGTAGCAGACTGAGCAAGACGCCTATTATCGCTTTTGATCATATCGGCCACGAAGTCAATCAGATATCTACAATCCGTAGAAAATTCTGCGTTAGTAAGTGAAGCCAGGAAGATATGCTTGCTCAGATCGGGCATTTTAGTTAAATAATGTGCAGCCTTATCATGAATTATGTCGGAAGCATCCATAAGCCAATCAACGATAGCCCCCGCTTCAATATAAAGATGTCTTTCGTCTTGAATAAAAGAGTTTGTCAAAGAACAAAAAGCTTGATATACTGAATCTGGCAAGCTAGGGCTTAGCTGATCACTAAAGCGCGGCCATGGGACTGGATGGCCAAGAAAAGAAGATACTGAACGGGTAAAATAGTATCTTCGAATGTCGGCATTCTTAAGGGTGACGGAGAAATCTACCAGAACGACATCATCTATTGACGAAGCCTGGTGAGCGTCTTTTAAATAATGCGAAGAAATAAATATTACACTATTCGACTGAGCTTGGTCGCAAGGAGTCTCGTAGCGTTGACGTGATGGCCCAATTGAAGAAATTTCGGAGTTGCTTATTGAACTGGTCAAGAACTTGACGGACATTTGCGAATTCGAGGGTTGATTCTGTGTAGCAATCCGAGTCAATCAAATAGCAGACCTCATCCGAGCCATCCTTCTTGGCTAAGCCTGCTCTGACACGGAGTATAGCACCCTCAACATTCAGGCTGCAACCAAACGTTAGGAACGCATCTGATAAATCGGACTCTGATAAATCTGTGGACACCAAGCAGCCTAGAACTGACGACTTGAGCAACTGATTCCAAGTGGTATCCCCAAGCCCTAACTCAGAACGGACAATCAGATTTTGATACCGAAGCCCAACCCTTGAGAACGATGCTGGAGAATAAATGCTATTGAATACTTCGAGCGCCTTGAAAAGGCGTTCTCTAAAATCCTCCCATCTAGTATAATTTAGAGTTGAAAGAGCGATCGAGTCACTGGCGAGCGTCAGCTTCCACTCTGCTGACTCATGAATGAACTCATAAGAAACAAATCTTTGATCAGCCTCTGATTGGACAATCGATAAATCCGCAGATGCTATGGTTACTGAATTGCCCTGTATGCAATTAATATTTGGATACTCATCTCGAATTGCGTCTTGAAGCTTATATGGGGCTTCGTACTCTATCCTTAGTATTTTCGGGAACTTCAGCTGACAAATGACCTCCACCAACGGGTTGGCGCTGTAAGTCACTCGTTGAGAATCGGGAAATCTCATGCTTAAGTGAGTGCTCGCTGCTGGATGACGGGTAGTATACATCGGCTTCTCGAAAAGTGCAAATCATATTTAGTGTGATTAAGCCAAGAGCTCTGGTATTCATAAATTGGCAACTTCATAAAATAACAATGACCCTTGCTTGGGGATAATGGTTGTCTTGAGGCCAAGCATGAAACCGATTTTGCTGTGCTTCGTGGCATATCAATCACTGCCCTTGCTAGCCCCCAAAAAAGCCTGCTTCGCCAGCGCGTTTAATACATCGGAGAACTTGGCTACCTCTCCCTTGCCAAGCCGTAGCCGATAGCGCCCCCAGCGCTTGTCGTAGTCCATGACATCCAACCCGGAGGCCTCAATGGTGGCTTCCGTCTCCTGGGATTGTGGAAGGCGCACCTCCACCCTCAAGGCATTCTTCTGCGGCCTGAACTGCACGAAATTGTTGGGCTGCCCATTGGTGGCCAGACCGATGTAGAACTTGTTGTATTTAAGCTCAAGACCAGGAGCGAACTCCGCCACCAGCTTCAGCACCTCATCGGCCATGGCCACGGTGGCCTTCGAACCCCGCGCCTCCCAATAGGAGCGATCGGTCACCTCCTGCACCTCCTCGTCCTCATCCACCAATCCGAAGCGAGCCTCATCCAGCACGGTGGTGAAGAGCAGTGAAACTGTGCCTGCGAGCTGCACCGCACTCATCTGGATCGCGATCAAGGGGATGGTGCCGTTGAATAGGGAAATCACATTGAGGAATCTGGCCGTGATCTCCTCCGCCACGATCACCGCCGTGTGCTCGTACTGGGGATAGCGCTTGCGCTCAATGTCCCAGTATTCGATCGTGCGGATGATGTGGGATTCATCCGTCTTGCCGAGCTGTACCTCCACCTCGTAGCGGTGGCTTGCCTCTGCGTCCTGGAGCAGCAGATCCAATCGGCCGGCCCTGGGCTGGATGCGCTCCTTGTCCTTGAGCACAACATCCCCCAACCCAAGGATCTGAGGGTTTTCAGCAATCCGGTCCTGCACCCATCGCTCGGTGAGCTCGGGGTGACTCTTGAGCGAGAGCTTGATGATCGGTTCGTATTTCATCTTTTCAGCTGCTCCATTAGCACCGCGAACTGAGCCTTGTACTCCTCCTGGCTGAGCTCCCCAGCCGCAAACCGCTGGGTAAGACGTTCCATTCCGGCCAGGATCACTTCATTAGTTTTCTCCACCACCGTCGCCTCGAAGTCCACGGAAGCGGCGCCTGTCTCCACTTGCTTGTCTTTGCTGAACAGCTTGCCCGCCCAGCCCAAGGCCTCGCCCACCTTCGCCCCGGCCCGACTGGCCACATCCCCAGCGGCGAATAGCGCCTGATCGAACGCGCCATCCTCCCGGCGGAACCGCTTGGCCAATGCGGGCAACTCTTCGAGCAGATGATCCTGGCCGAGGGCCTCCAGCAGCCGAGCCAGCACCTCCTGCTCAGCGTTCTGTAGCTCGCCATCGGCCGCCACAATCAGGCAAAACACCAGGGCAACCGATTCTCGGTTGGCGGGCTCCTGGATCGAACGCAACGCCGCGCAGGCCCCATCGAGATCGGCGTTCACCTTCTCGGCCAGCCGCTGCAGCTCTTCCTCCGGCAAGGCCAACTGCTTGAGGAAGGTGAGATACACCTCCCGTTCCTTGTCGTCGAAGTTCCTGTCGGCCAGAGCTAAGGCCATCAGGCCTTCGAGCACCGCCACCTCCGCCTGTTCGTTGCGGCCGATGTGCCCCTGCAGCCGCCGGGTTTCCTCCCGCAATGCCGCCGAAACCCGCACACCATGGCTCACCCGCGCTCCCATCACCCGTGTGGTGGCGTAGTTCCAACCCGCGGAGATCCCCACCCCAACGATCGGCACGGCCGTCTTGAGGATTGCCTTCTGGGTCACCTGCTTGGCGATCCTGGGGCCGAGCACCGAGCTCGCCGCGGCCTGTATCAGCGGGGTGTTGCCATGGATCAGGCGGAACAGCTGAGCCCTGGCCACCTCCGGCCCCAAGGCCTTGAGGCCCAGCCCGCCCACCTCCGCCGCCTTCACCCCATAGACCACCGCAAACAGCCGGGTGAGCTCCTCCGGGTCATCGGCAGCAAGGGGGATGTCGTAGACGAGGTGCAGATCGAACGCCAACCGCAGTTGCAGGCGCACGGTGAAGAACACCTCCGCCATCACTGCCGTGATCGCAGCCGGCAAGCCCACACCTGCTGTGAGCACCGCAGCACTGGCCGTGGCCCCCGAAAGCCCGCCGGCAACAGCGGCGTACTTCTCGGCCAGCTCGCAGAGCTTGCCGGCAACCGCATCGGTGGGCAGGCCCGGATACTTGCCCCGCAGGTAGGCGGCCCCGCCCAGCTCCATCACCTTGCGCTCGTAGCTGCTCAGGCAGCTCTTGAGGAACTTGTTGAACCAGCTGCCGTCCTTGATCGCCTGGACCCCGAAGGCCTGGACGGTTTCCTTCAGATCCGCGATCTCCTGCAGGATGCCGGCCTTGATTGCCTCGGCGTCATAGCCACCACCGCCCTCGGCAGCTGGGTTGGAGTCGACCAAGGGGATTGGGCAAGTCGAGGTTCTTATAGTCGCAATCCAGTCCAATCGGTCGATTTCGCTTAGACCCTTGGCCCAATGGCGCACGGCCAAGGTTGATCCCGCTTCCCCCGGCGGGCCGCGGCCGTGAAGGAGTGCTTTCACGGCGTCAGATCCCCCCTCGCCTGGTTCCTCTGACAGGTTTTCAGGGGAGACTTCATCGGGTACGTGTAGGCCAGCATGGGTGCTGACTTCCTGGTCATCGACACCGAAGGGTC
The DNA here is from genome assembly GCF_977927515.1 of Cyanobium sp. ULC065. Next base: position 1,550,894 of record NZ_OZ376393.1, read on the forward strand.
GCCCATCCTGCGTGAGGTGGCCGTGGTCGATGCCCGCGGGGAGCTGCTGCTCGAGGCCTTCACCCCTGATCAGGGCGACTGCTACCACAGCAATGATCTGGTGCGGCCTCTGCCCGATCTGCTTCGCGAGCTCCGCTTGCTCTTGCGCGGCCGCCAGCTGGTGGCCCATAACGCCGGACACGACCGCACCGTTCTGAGCGCCAGCTTCGAGGCCTGCGGCCTTACCCCGCCGGTGCTCGACTGGTTGTGCACGGTGGCGATGGCCCAGCAACTGCACCCGCGCCTGGAGTCCTATTCCCTCGGATCCCTCTGCGATCAGCTGGGCGTCGGCAGCGAACCCTTCAGTCCTGACGCGGCTCACCAGGCCGCCTACGACGCGCGCTTCACCCAGCGGCTGTTCCGCCACCTGCAGCGCGATCAACTATGTCGCCGCCTGGCGCAGGCGGCTAACCCCTTCAGCAGCTCGAGGGTCGACACCCCCTTCCAGCACTTCGCCGATGAGCGGCAAGTCAACAGCACTGCCTTCGCTCGACTCTCCGCCGTGCTGCGCAGTGTGGGCGCCGATGCCAACCACCAATCCCAAGGGGCCGTGCTGATCGGTGAACCAGGTGCGGGCAAGACCCACCTGGTGATGCGGTTGGCCGAGGAGGTGCTCTCCAGCAACCGCCTCCTCTTCATCCGCCAGCCAACCCAGGCGGCCAGCGTTCTCTTCCACGTTTATTCCCGCACCCTGGAATCGCTGGTGGAACGGGTGGGGGAAGGACCCCACAGCCAGCTGGACCTTCTGCTGATCCGCTCGATCCGCAGGATTGTCGCTGCAGGCGGCGCCACCACCGAACGGGATCGCGAGATCCTCAGCGCCCTCGAGGCCGAAGACCTCGGACGCCTGGGGCAGGAGGGCAGCGATGCCCGCCGCCAGCGTTGGGAGCGCATCGAGGCCTGCCTGTTGCGCTGGTGGGCTGATCACCATTCCGCCTCGGGCTTCGGGCGGCAGATCCTCCAGGGTCTGCTGCGCTTTTGCCGCTACAGCGAACCTCGGCGCCGCGAGAGCTGCCGTCGCTGGCTGGCCACCGGCGAGCATGAGCCGGTAGACCGAGAGCTGGAGGGCCTCAGCCCCTGGAATGACGAGCAGCTGCGGGAGGAATTTTCGCTCCAGGCCCTGAGGGTGATCGGACTGCTCTGTTGCCTCGACCAGCCCTTGATCTTGGTGTTCGACCAACTGGAGGGGCTGTGGCTGGAGGGCAACCGCCCCGTGCTGCTGCGGTTCGGGGAGGTGATCAAGGAGCTGTTCACGCATGTGCCCCATGCCCTGGTGCTGGTCACACTCTTCCCGGATCGCTGGCAGCAGTTCCAGGCCGATTTCGACGGCAGCATCACCGGCAGGGTCGCCCAGCATGTGATCCAGCTGGAACAGCCCCGGCCCGATCAATTTGAGGCCATCTTGGATCTGCGGCTCGAGCCGCTGGAGGCCAGCTCCTTGGAGCTTTTCTCCATCGACGAGCTCACGTCACTCGTGCGGCAACCGTCGATTCGGAGCTGCCTCAACCGCGCCGGTGCCCTGTTTGAACACCGCGTTCGCGGCATTCCGCTGCCCCCCTTGGCACCTGCGTCGGCTGTGCCCACCCGTGAGCAGCATGGATTCGCCCTGAATCAGCGTTTACTGGGCCTGGAGCAACAGTTGACCCTGATCCTGCATCGGCTGGATGCCCTGGAGGGACAACAGGCATCCCAGGACGTTGCAACTTCTGATGCCCTTGCCCCCCAGCTCGTACCCCAGCGGATGGAGCCCGAGGACGTGATGGATGCCGAGGTGCGGCTGGTACCCGTAACGGGCTCAACCGCACCCTCGATCGATGACACCGACTTCACCTACGAGTCGCTTTTCCTCCGCTACCACCAGGCGTCCCTCCAGACCCTCCGCCAGCGCTGGGAGCACCCTCAGATCATTGACGAGTCCGACGATGCCGGCAAGCTCAGACAGATCTGCCTGGGCTATCAGCAGATGCGGCCCCTTCGGGTGGGCGCACTGCGACTGGGAAACAAGCGGGTTCCCGACAACCTGCTGATCGAGGGAACCGGCCCGTCGCGCTGCATTGCCTTTTTGCATGTGGCCAATGGCACGTCAGTCAATGCCCGACTGCGCAATCTCAACCAATTGGTGCTGCAACACCGCCAGGTGCAGTTCATCCTGATGCGTGATACCTCAGCGCCAGCGATTCGATCGCGCCAGGCCAGCGAGGCCCTCAAGGCCTTCGAGAACGGCAGTGGTGATGGGAAGAAACGCACCTTCTGGCGCCCGCTTGATCTCCAACGCCGCGTGGCCCTTGAGCTTGTCCATCAGCTGGTGAGCGACATTCTCAACCGTGAACTGGATCTGCCCCTTCAGGAAGGGCTCGATCTATTGGCCCGCCATGAGCCGCAGAACTGGGTGGTGAAGCTGCTCCACCCTGCCTGACCACGGCCAGGGATTCAGGCCGAAGGCTCCGGCATGATGCCATTCACCTCAAACTGCCCCCGCTGGAAGTGCCACACGCTGTTGTCGTCCAGACATCGGAAGGCCACTTCCACTGCACTGCTCTCCACCTGCACATCCACCTGATCAAAGGGTGTGCTCTGAAACACGCAACAGCTGATCGCGCCAAATTGCACCACCTCGTCATCGCTGCGGGCCGAGTGGTATTCAAAGGCCTCAACTCCGGCCTCACGCATCCGCTGGCCCGTGGCCTGGGCAAACCGGGTATCTACGGGATCACGCAAGCAACGCTGCAGTGCTTTTGAGCGTTGGTGTTGCAGCTGCAGTCCAAGCTCCGTGCTCACGTCCACGTGGAACAAGGTTTTGCGCATCGCCGCGCTTCGCGGAAATGGCCGTTCAGGACCGCCTTGAAATACCAGCTCGTAGTAGGCCCCCTCCAGGAGGCAACCCAAGCGTGATCGTGAGCCATAGAACAGGCCCCGTTCCCTGGGCCTGGAAAAGCGCGACCCGTAGGGTTTCGGATAGCGGAACGGAGTAAGCAGCAGCCGATGCCGCACGGGACATTCTTCCGCATCCGGCAGCTCCGGTTTGCTGGACTCAAGAAATTCCTCCAACCGGGCCTGCTCATCCAGGCTGTCGGTTATGCGCCGCGTGGCCTGAGCACCCTGCTGTTCCACCAGCCGCATCACCACACCATCCAGTCGAGCGCTGGTCGTTAGATCAACCTGTGGCGCCGGGCTCACGGCCGACCGCGCATCGCGTCGAGATACTGCACCATTTCCACCAACTGCACCGGATTCTGTAGTTGCTGCCGGGGGATCCCTCTGGTGTGGCGGTTGGCTGTATCCAGCCAATGCCTCATCAAGGTCGTGTCGTCGCCCACCAGGGCGGACAGGCTGCGATGCAGACGCAGCACCAGGGCAATCATCTGTCGGGTGTGGGGATCGATGCGACCCTGAGCCCGGTTTTGCTCGAAGAACGTGCGGCTCTTGCCGATCGCCTGCGCTGTTTCCTGGGCCGTCAGGCCCAGCTCCTCGCCGGCTCGCTGCAACGCCTTGCGCAGCAGGACGTTCTCGTTGACGCTGCTGGTGGTTTCGCTGGGCTTGGTCTGAACGGCCACTTGCCTTCTCCTTCGTCGTCCCAGTATGCCTCAGTCGCGGCAAACTGGAACTACTTGCCTCGATTGAGTCACTCAGTAGCGGCCGGAGGCCCGCGCTTCTCCGGCGTCTGACCTGGGCTGAATCGTTCAAACCGCTTGGCAGACCAGCGATCTCCCTTAGCCTGTTCCTGCAGCTCGGCCCAGCAACTTGCTCCCCTCGGTTGTCGCCAGCGAGCTGGAGCAGGTCGCCTGCGATGCGATCCGCACTGCCTTTCACCCCACCACGCCGGGCTTCAAGGGGCTGATCGATCGATTCCTTGCCGATCGGGAGCGCATCCTCAAAGGCCCCTACGTGTCGGTGGCGCTGCCCTTCCACCAGGGCTCCGGCCGCGATTGGTTCCCTCAGATACCGCTGCCCTTCCCGCCCTACCGCCACCAGGAGAAAGCCTTCGATCGGCTGCTGCCCGGAACGCCCCGCAACACGCTCGTGGCCACCGGTACGGGCTCAGGCAAAACCGAGTGCTTCCTGCTGCCCGTGCTGGAGCACTGCCGCCTGCAACACGCCCAGGGCCAGCGGGGCATCAAGGCGATCCTCATCTATCCGATGAACGCCCTGGCCACCGACCAGGCGCGTCGCATCGCTGATCTGATCCACACCATTCCCGCCCTGGCTGGGCTCCGCTCTGGTCTCTACATCGGCGCGTCCGACGAAGCCCCCACCGCGGCGATGAGCGCCACCAGCGTGATCACCGACAAGGACGCCCTGCACAAGGCTCCGCCCGACATCCTGCTCACCAACTACAAGCAGCTCGACTACCTGTTGCTACAGCCGCACGTGCAGAGCCTGTGGCAGCACAACGGCAAGCTGTCGGATGGAACCAGCGTTCTTCGCTACCTGGTGGTAGATGAGTTCCACACCTTCGACGGCGCCCAGGGCACTGATCTGGCCTGCCTGATTCGCCGCCTGCGTGATCGCCTCCATTGCCCGGGCGACGAGCTGGTGTGCGTCGGTACTTCCGCCACCCTGGGTGGCCCCGAATCGCGGGGTGCGATGCGCGACTACGCCGGGCAGATCTTCGCCAGCTGCTTCGAACCGGATTCGTTGATTGAGGAGGAACGGCTCAGCCCAGAGGAGTTCTTCACCATCCATACGGCCTTTGGCGAGGAGGGCCTCTTCGCCCTACCTCTGCCTGGACTCGAGGCGATGGAGGCCTTGGATCCTGAACACGCCAGCAGCGCCGACGCCTACATCCAGAAGCAGGCGGAGCTCTGGTTGGCCGACACCCTGCTGGCGCCCCCAGGTGATGACGTAGCCGATGAGGGATGGCGCCTCGCACTGGGGCTGCGTCTTGGCACCCTGCCTGCGGTACACAACCTGGTGCGCCAGGCCGCCACCACCTGTTCCATCGAGGAGCTGCTGGTGCGGTTCTCCCGACAGCTCGGCCTTGGGGATCGCTTTCCCCTGCCCTACAGGGTGCTGCTGCTGGAAAGCCTGCTGGCTTTGCTGGCCCATGCCCGCCGCACCACCGACAAGCTCGATGGCACGCCCGTGGTGGTGCCCTGGCTGAACCTGCGGGTGCAGCTGTGGCTGCGGGAGCTCAAGCGCATGGTGGCTTCGGTGGAGGCTGAGCCCCAGTTGCTCCATTCCGACGACCTGGCCGGCAAGGAAAGCGGCGCCCATCTGCCAGTGGTGCACTGCCGGGACTGTGGTGCCACTGCCTGGAGCTCCACCCTGCTGAACCAAGGCAGCCAGCGCCTCGACCGTGCCGGGAACCTGCGGGCGTTCTACAAGGCCTACTTCTCCGGCCAGAGCGAGGTTCGTTACCTCTTCCCCCAGCAGCCCTTCCAACCTGGCGCCCCTCAGCCTGACGCCTCACCAGAAGCGGCCAGCCTCAAGGTGCTCTGTGCCGACTGCCTCTCGTTCCACGCCCCCAAAGACCTCAAGGACGTTTGCACCAACTGCCAGAGCCGGGAGCTGCTGCTGGTGGACATGCCCGATTGCGGCTACCTCGATGAGAACAACCATCCCCGCATCAGCCGCGACTGCCCCTACTGCAACGCCCAGAAGGGCCTGCTGTTGGTGGGTACCTCGGCCGCCAACCTCACCAGCACCTGGAGCGCCTCACTCTTTGCCTCCTCCTTCAACGGCGACAAGAAGCTGCTGGCCTTCTCTGATTCAGTGCAGGACGCCGCCCATCGCGCCGGCTTCATCGCCGCCCGCGCCTACCGCACCTCCTTCCGCACCGCCCTCACCCACACCCTGCAGGAAACCGGGCCTCTGCCCCTCGACCAGCTGCAGGACCAGCTGATCAGCCACTGGCAGCTTGAACTGCCGAACCCAGTGGACTTCGCCGCCACCTTCTTGCCGGCAGATCTCGAATGGCTGAGGGAGTGGGATGAGCTGCAAAACCAGGACAAACCAGTCCTGGGGGCCGAAAGCTTCCTGGTGCGCACCGTCTGCGAACGCCTGCGCTGGGAGGTGGCCGCTGAATTCGGCTACCGCTCCCGCCTCGGCTCCTCTGTGGAGCAGGCAGGGTCGCTCGCGGCTGGCGTGGATCCAGCCCGCATCCAGGCCCTACTGGCTCCTCTGCTCACCCGCCTGCAGAACGAGGTGGATCCCCTGCGCCATGCCCGGATCGGGCAGTTGCAACAGCTGGTGGTGGGTCTGCTGCATCAGCTGCGCCAACGCGGCGCAATCGCCGTTCCCGAGCTGGTGGGCCTGGATGACAAAGGGTCTGAGTACCTCAGTAGCGGAGCGGAGAACACCTTCAAGTTCAACCAGATCTTTCACACCCCCAAATTCGGTCACTCGTCTACCCGGCCGATCTTCCTCACCAGCCACCGTGGCAAGGGCAGCTTCCAGCAGCTGGTGCGCGAGAAGGGTCACCCCACATGGAGCCAGCACTGGTTGACGCGCACGTTGGAGGCCAGCGCACTCCTCGACGCCGAACAACAGAAGGAAGCCTTGAATGCCGTTGTGGCCGCACTGACCGAAGCCGGCCTGCTGCAGGAGTTTGTTGGAGGCCGCGGAGAACGCATCTGGGCGATTCCGCGCCAGGTGCTGCTGGTCTCTGCCCAGCCCCAGCTGGTGCGCTGTGGGTGCTGCGGCGATGGGCAGAGCGTGCTCACCGAACAGCTCCCTGTCTGGGATGGCTTGTCCTGCCTGGTTCGCCACTGCCCGGGCCACTACCGCCTTGATCCCCGCGCTGGCCTGCCCCTTTACCGCCGCCTCTATGAGCGCGGTGAGGTGCATCGCATCGTGGCCCGCGAGCACACCGGCCTGCTGGCGCGTCCGGATCGTGAGCGGCTCGAAACCCAGTTCATCCGCGGCAAGTACCGCAGCGATCCCAACCTGCTATCCGCCACCTCCACCCTGGAGATGGGCATCAACATCGGTGATCTCTCCACTGTGCTGCTGGCCTCTGTGCCACCGGAACCTGCCAACTATCTCCAGCGCATCGGCCGCGCCGGCCGCCGCGATGGCAATGCCGTGGTCGGCACCATCGTCACCGGCACCGCCCACGACCTTTACTTCTTCACCGATCCCCGCGAGATGCTGCAGGGGCAGGTCAGTCCCCCCGGCTGCTATCTCGACGCCGCCGCCATACTCAAGCGCCAGTTGCTGGCCTACACGATCGATCGCTGGGTGCAGAGCGGCATTACCGCAGAGGCGCTGCCCCGCAAGCTCAAGCCCGTCCTCGATGCAGTCGAGCAGGCCGGCCGGGAATCCACCATCCCCGACGCCTTCCCCTACTCATGGCTGCGCTGGTGCAGCACCGAACAGACGGCCCTGCTTGATCGTTTCCTCGGGTTCTTCGATGAACAGCTGCAGAAGCCCAGCCGTCAGGAACTGAGGGCCTATTTCCTCAGCTCCCCCGACGCTGACGAGTCCGGTGCCTTCGCTGCGGCCTACGCCAGGGGCCTGATCGGGCGGCTCGAGGAGCTGATCTCCGAGCGCAAGCGCCTGCGCAGCGAGGCCACCAAACTCCGTGAGCGCTTCAACAAGCTCGCCGCCATCCCGGATACCTCCCTGCTGGCGCAGCAGCGGGAAGACAAAGACTCGATCCGGCGCGAGCAGATCGCCTACAACCAACTGCGCAAGGATCTTGATGGCCGCCCCCTGCTGGCCATGCTCACCGACGAGGGCTTCCTACCCAACTACGCCTTCCCGGAAGCCGGCGTCACCCTGAAGTCGGTGCTCTGGCGCCGCCTGCCCGCCCGCGGCGGTGTTGCCCGTCGCACTGAGGAGCTGCCAACCCTCAGCTACGAGCGGCCAGCCAACGTGGCCATCCGTGAACTGGTGCCCGATGGCCAGTTCTATGCCCAGGGACGGCGGGTGAAGGTGGATCAGATCGATCCCAACCTCAACAAATCGGAGCGCTGGCGGTTCTGCCCCTCCTGCTCCTTCGCCTGCCGCGAAACCGACGACGACTACAACCGCAAGGAATGCCCCCGCTGCGGCCAGAGCGGCTACGCCGACCATGGCCAGATCAAGGAGATGACCCGCCTGCGCCAGGTGCAGGCCACCACAGAAGACGCCCGCAGCCGCTTTGGGGACGACACCGATGAGCGCAACCCGCTCTTCTTCCACCGCGAACTGCTAATCCTTCCCGATCTGGCCCGACGCGAGATCTCCCTGGTCGTAGACGACGAGGAATTCCCCTTCGGCGCTGAATACCTGGCCAGCACCACCTTCCGCGAGATCAACTTCGGGGAGCTCACCCCTATTGGTGCAACGCACAACATCGCCGGCAAGGGGCTACGGGTGAGGGGCTTCGAGCTCTGCCGCAGCTGCGGCAAGGTGCAGCGCGGTCCTGCCAAGGCCTCCAACCACACCTGGGCTTGTACCTACCGCGAGAAGCCCGACAACGCTCAACTCCGCAATCTCCTGTTCATGTACCGGGAGTTCAGCTCCGAGGCGGTGCGCTTCCTTTTGCCCGGTGCCAGCTTCTGGGATGAGGAGGGCCAGCCCTCCTTCGTGGGTGCGTTGCATCTGGGCCTACGCCATCGCTTCGGCGGGAAGGTGGACCACCTGCGCTCTGCACTTGGGGAAGAACCCCAGCCCGGTAGCCAGCAACGCAAAACCTTCCTCTATCTCTTTGATTCCGTCCCAGGCGGCACGGGCTACGTACGCCAGTTGATGGAGCAGGGCGGCAAGGATCTGCGCGAGGTGTTCCAGGGCTCGCTCGCGGCTCTGCAGGCCTGCCCCTGCAGCGATGGCTGCTACCGCTGCATCTTCATGTACCGCCAGCGCTTTGATCGCGAACGCACGAGCAAACGCCGCGCCCTTGAGCAGCTGCAGGCGATCCTGCGTCGCTGGGGTGACCTCAAGGCCACCGACTGCAGCCTTTCGGAGATCACGATCAACAGCCGGGCCGAAAGCGAACTGGAGCTGAGGTTCCTCGAGGCCCTTCGCACAGGTAAGGGTGCCCCTGATGGCCTGCCGGTTGTGCTCAAGCAGGACGTGATCCATGGCCGCATCGGCTATCTCCTCAAGATCGGCAGCGGGCCGTCGGCCACCACCTGGAAGGTGGAGCAGCAAGTGCCCCTGGGTGAGGGCGAGGGCGTAGCGGAGTTCTCCCGAGCTGACTTCCTGCTCACCCCAACCGCAGGCGGAAAGCCGATCGCCATCTACACCGATGGCTGGGAGTTTCACCGCGGCCGCCTCGCCGATGACGCCCGCCAACGTATGGCCCTGCAGCGCAGCGGCCGTTATCTGGTGTGGTCGCTCAGCTGGACCGACGTGGTTGAGAAGCTTCCCAGCGCCCAGATTCCGCTCGAACCCAATGGATTGGCGGTTGGCGTAGTGCCGGCCTTTGCCACCTGCCCCGAGACCTTCACCGATCGCTGGTGGCCTGAGACTCTGCTCCAGAACCTTTCTCAGCCACCACTGCTGATGCCCCGCGAAGCGCAGGGAGCGAACAGCTTGCAGCTGCTGATGGCCTATCTAGCCAACCCTTCGGAGAGCCTGTGGCAGGGGCTGGCGCAGCTGTTCTGCCTGGCCCAGGGCAGTGCGGCCCCGCTCGACTCCCCTTTAATCCAGGATGCCGTGGCTGAGCTTGCCCTGGCTGAGCACTTGGCCGAGTGGCAAGGCAATGAGCCCGGTCGTCGGCTGGGCCAGTTCCTGGCCATTGCCCCTGGCCTGCGTGCACTGAACCTGCTGGATCAAGCGCGCCATGGCAGCCGGCACCCTGCTGCCAGCTTCCGCACCATCCACTTCGATCCCGAACCCGCCGACTCGGATCAGCAGCAGCAGACCGCCTGGCAGGAGTGGCTACGTCAAGGCAACCTCTTCCAGTTCCTGCCCCACATGCTGCTCATCACCCCCGGCTGGTCCGGAGCGGAACAAACCGCCGCTGTGGATCCCCCCACCGTGTGGGTGGCTGGACTGACAGGAGCGAACGGCAGAGGAGGTGCCGTAGCCAGCAACCCCGAGCTGCAGCGCCAATGGGATCAGGCTCTCGATCTGGCGGAACCTGCATCAAGGCCTGTTCTCGAGAAGCTGCGGGATCTGCTCCTGCAAGAGAAAATCACCTTCCCGGATCTCGGCTACGAGCTGGAGGGAGCGAGGGGAGACGTTGCTGGACCGATGGCCGATCTGGCCTGGCCCCAACAGCGCCTGGCCCTGCTGCTGGAGTCAGGAGACCAACCCGCTTTTGAGGCCGCTGGCTGGCAATGCTGGCTGGCTGAGGACCCACCCGATGAGACGGCCAGCGCATTGCTCGAACGACTCCAGACCTGCCCCGCCCCTCTCCCCCGATGAGCGAACCCCGCATCACCGTTGCCCTTTCCACCGGCTTTCTTAAGGCCCTCAACCAGTTGCCGGAGAAGGCCCGCGGCAAGGTGGCGGCGTTCATCTCGAAGTTTCGGGACAACCCCCGCAGCCCTGGCCTCAACTACGAGCGCATCGAGGGCGGCAAGGACCCAATGATCCGCTCGATCCGGGTCGATCAGGACATCCGCTGCATCCTGCGGGCACCCGAACAGGGGGACACCTACGTTCTGCTCTGGATCGATAAGCACGACGATGCTTACGACTGGGCCCGGCGCAAGACCTGCCACGTCAACCGGGTCTCCGGTGCCCTGCAGATCGTCGATGTGGAGGCGGCCGAAAGCGCCGTGGAGGGTGCGACCGCAGCGGCTTACACCGAAGCCACCACAGCAGCTCTGAGTGCTATTTCCAGCAAGGAAAGTCTGACCAACGCAGAGCTGGCTTCGTTGTTCGCTCATTGCGACGATGACCAGCTCATGCTGCTCGGCGTTCCCGAAGCTCTTCTACCGGCCGTACGTGCTGTCCAGAGCGAGGAGGCCCTGGCGCGGCTGATCGAATGGGTGCCACAGGATTGCGTCGATGGCCTGATCCTGCTGGCCGAGGGAAAGCCAATCGAGGCCGTGATCGAGGAGCTGGAGCGCCAGCGGCCCGCCCACATCGACCCCGAGGATGTGGCCACGGCATTGGCCACACCTGAGAGCCAGGCGGAGTTTCTCGTCATCACCGACGATGACGAGCTGGAGGCCATGCTCTCGGCCCCGCTCGAGCAGTGGCGGGTGTTCCTGCATCCCAGCCAGCGGCGACTAGTGAATCGCGAGTGGAACGGCCCTGTGCGGGTACTCGGTGGAGCCGGCACGGGCAAGACGGTGGTGGCCATGCATCGCGCCCGCTGGCTGGCCAATCGCTTACTCGCCTCTGGTGCCCCGGGCCAGGTGCTGTTCACCACGTTCACCCGCAACCTCGCTACCGACATCCGCAGCAACCTCGCCAAGATCTGCAGCCCGGAAGAGCTCCGGCGCATCGAGGTCATCCACCTTGATGGTTGGGTGATGAACTTTCTCAAGAATCAGGGACTTCAGGTACGGGTCTTCAACGACGAAGCCCGTGATGCCTGCTGGAGTCTCGCCATGGATGTGGCTGACCCCGCCATAGGTCTGGAGGAGCGTTTCTACCGGGAGGAATGGAAGGACGTGGTGCTAGCCAATGGCTGCCGCTCCCGCGACGACTACCTCGTAGCAAGGAGGATTGGCCGCGGCACCCGCTTGAGCAAACAGCAGCGTGCTCAGATCTGGCCGGTGTTTGATGCCCTGCGCGCTGAGTTTCGGCAGCGCGGGCTCTGGGAACCGGAAGAGGCCAAAACCGCAGCAGCGGATCTGCTGCGCAATGCCGACCATGCAGGGCGCTATGTGGCGGTGGTGGTTGATGAGGCCCAGGACCTCGATGTCGCCTCGTTCTCACTGATCCGGGTCTTGGCAGGCGAGCCCCATGCCAACGACCTCTTCATCGTGGGCGATCCCCATCAGCGCATCTACGGCAGACCGATCGTGCTCGGACGCTGCGGCATCGATGTGCGCGGCCGCTCCCGCAAGCTGCGGATCAACTACCGCACCACCGAGGAGACCCGCGCCTGGGCAACTGCTGTGTTGGAGGGGATCGACTTTGATGACCTTGATGGTGGCAACGACCCCAGCAGCGATTACCGCTCGCTGCTCCACGGCGAGAAGCCCGTGCTCAGGGGGTTCGAGGACCCCGCTGATGAACAGCGCTTTCTACGGGACGCCCTCACCCAGCTCTGCGGGGTCGATGGCAACCTTGCCTCCACCTGCGTCACCCTGCGGACCAGGTCAGGCCGAGACCGTGTCGCCCAGGCCCTGGAAAAGGCTGGGTTCTCCGTTCGGCTGATTGAGGCCAATGAAGCCGATGACCCCAGCGATCCGGCCCTGCGCGTCGCCACGATGCATCGCGTCAAAGGGTTGGAATTCGATCAGGTCTTCATCCCCGAGCTCACGGTCGAACAGATGCCCTACCGCGTTGAACTGAACCGACGGCCGGATCAGGTTTCGCGGGAGCTGTTTGAACAGCAGGAGCGGTCGCTTCTCCATGTCGCAGCGACCCGAGCAAAGAAGAGGGTGATCGTGACCTACAGCGGTAAGCCATCGTCCTTTTTGACGCCCGGAGGCTGAGCCACGGGAGCAGAGCTAGCAGCATTCAGGCGAGATCTGCTTCGCCTTCTGGCTCAGGCTGCCCAGGCACCTCCAGACAGATCAGATCCGCCGCCTGACTCGCCTCGCTGAGCATCTGGAACAGCACCCTGGGCGGTTCCTTGAGCAGCTCGATCCAGTGGCCGAGATAGGCGGCATGGCTATCGATCTCGCTGCCGATCACCCAGCAGCACAGCCCCCAGCTCAGCGACCAGCTCAGCGACCAGCTCCTCACGGGCATAGCGCGGCTTCCCGAAGACACCGCTCAGATCCCGCTTCAGGCGGGACTCATGGCCAGTGGAGTGGATCTTCTCATGGGCCCAGGTGACGCCGAACGCCGTCGGTGAGTGGAAGCTGGCGCGATCGGGCAGCTGGATCCGATTGATGGCGGGCAGATAGCAGGCCCGATCACCCCCGAGGCTGACCGGCACCGGTACCTGACGGAGCGAGTGGGATTGCCCCAAAGGTAGGCACTACGTCAATCTGATCACCGGTCGCTGCTGCAGGGCTTCCAAGGCCGAGATTTTGGTTCGGGGTTGACCTAGAGGAGTTGATCCTTGAGTTCTTCGTCCTCATAGGAGAGCAGTGGTTCGCAGATCAGATTCAGTGTTGGCGCAGGTAAGTCAGATCGTTCTCCAGCCCTATTGATTGCAGCAGCGGTTTTGCCAATGCAATCGAGCAATGGGCCGCTGATCGGTGCTAGTTCATGGCAATACGAGGCGATGGTGGTCCAGACGTTTTGTTCGTTGGAAGTCATAGGAAGGATGAGCACAGTTGAGATGCAGAGATCTTTTATGATGGGTGTGTGAGGTGGTTTGGACAGGGGAATACAGCCTGATGGATTGAGCCGTTGAGGGGTCCGATCGCTTTGGCGGTTCTGTGCGTACCGGCATAGATCGGGCTTGGGGGGCCCCACAGGGGCTCTACTGCTGGGAGCGAGGTGACCCCACTTGCTGAGACGAGGGGCAGACAGTTGCTGTCCCCTCCTGCTCGCCCCCTTTTGCTACTCCGGTGTTGAGGAGAAGCTCGGGCGAAAGACCGAAAGAAGCGAATGCCCCCAATGGATTGCTCCACAGGAGATGCCAGCATTAGGAGGCACCGGTGGTCATCGCAGCCCGCTGGTGTGGACAAAACGGGCAAGGAGGTCAGAGACCTTGCCCATTTTTTCGTCTGCTTTCTTCTGATCCCGTCTGTATCCAGCCGCAGGCCCTCAGCTGCGGGTCGCCGCCAGCGCCAGTTCATGCGCCTGGGTGAGGGTGGCGGCGGCTTTACCAAACCACAGCCCCTCCAGGCGTTGACGGGCGGCTTCGATCGGATCTCTCGAGCGGCCAGCGTCATGGGAGAGGTATTCGGTCACCGCCTGATACGCACCCCACATCGAGCCCTGCACGCCGGGGATGTCACTGCCGATGGCCTGGCCGTCGAACTTGGCGGACAGACCCTCCCAGGCGGGAAGATCCTCCAGCCGCCTGGGCCGGCTGGTTGTCGCATCGCCCCGGCGGTCATTGATCGCTCCCCGCAGCTGATCAGCGAACAGGGTCTCGACATAACTGCGGAACTGCTCAGCCGTGCAGGGGGCGGCGGCCATGGCCCGCAGTTCGGCCAGTCCTCCGCTGAATTGCTGCCTCTGCAGGTCGATCAGCTCAGGCAGCCGGCTGATCAAGGCATTGGCATTACGGGTGTGGCGGATGCGGCAGCCCTGCTGGCGCCGGCTACTCGCTGAGGCAAGCCCCAGGGCAGCAGAGAGCGTGTTCTTGCAGACCACACGGATGGGGGAGAAGAACACGGAGAAGGCGATCGTGCCGTCATGGCTCGTGCAGCCGACCAGGTACTGATTCACCGGATCACCAGGGAGCACCTCCCCTTCTGATTGGCGCACCCTTGCGGTGAACGTCACCTTGCGGCCGCCGGCCAGGACGCAGACCGCATCCATGACCGCATCGCTATGGAGGGCCTCGGCGACCCGGATCAACTGTTCGTTTTGCACCACCTCGTAGGTGGCATTCATCACCGAGAGGGTTGTGGCGGTATCGGTCCTTGTAATCGCCTGGTAGCCATCGATGGGCTGCATGTCGGCGTCATAGACGGGGCGGCCGGCGAGCTGGAAGTCGGCGCCACCGAGGCGGAAGGCTTCCCGCGCCGGCAGGGTGCCGTCAAGGACAAGGCCCAGGCGGTGCCAGGCGGGCTGGCTGTTGAGGAAGACACCGGAGTGGAAATCGTGGGACATGAGATTCACAGCTGCGGCGCGGAGGCCGCCAGAGAGGACAAAAAAGCCGGCCTCGCGGGGAGACCGGCAACTGCTGGGGCGGGGCTCACACCCGCCTGCCCGTTTGAACGGATCAGCTGGAGGAGGGGGATGGGTTGAGCAGCCGGAGGCGATCGACCACCAGCCGCAGGCCGCAGTGGTTCCCGCACAGCCGTCCGGAGGCCGACAGCCGCATGCCGGGGGTGGCGTTGTCACTGAGTTCCTGCGCCTGCTTCCCCCAGACCTCGATCAGCACTGAGAAGCCACCGGCGGACTCTTCGTGCCAGCGGGGGGTGACGCCGGGGACCAGCAGGAGCAGCTCGGCGCGGACGGCGCCGCAGTCAAAGCAGGTCAGCTGCACCGGCAGGGGGGCGGTGCCCGTCAGCACGGTGACATTCATGGCCTGTGGGCTCCATTGGGGCAGCAGGTGGGGGAATCGAGGAAGGAGAAGGCGTCATCCAGGTCCTTGTGGCTCGGAGGGGGCAAGCTGGCGGCTTCCCGGCTGAGGGGTCCGGCGCTTTCAGGCTCAGGGGTAGGGGTGACTCGGAGCTGGAGGCCGCTGAGCTCGCCATTGCGATGCCACGCCATCTGGCGGCCCATGCTCTGGAGGAACAGGATTCCGGAGAGGACGTCATCGTCTTGATGGAGGAGGCCGATCGGAGGGAAGACGGAACCATCGGGGCGGCGAATGGTGATCTCGCTGTGGAAATGCATGAAAAAAGCCTGCGCAGCAGGCGGTGGAGGGGATTGAGAGGGAGGCAGGTGATTAACCAGCTGGAGGCGGTGGAGCTGGAGGTGGTGGAGCTGGAGGTGGTGGATCGGCAGGCAGGGACCAGACCGCTTGCTGGAAAGCAGGCACGTCAACGTCAGTGCCCTGGTCCGTTCTCGGGAAAACAGAACCGCAGGGCTTCAGCGGCCTCATCGAATGGCGGGGAGACATCCAGCCAGGGAGAGCGAATGCGGGCAAAGGCAGCGGCCGGGAAGTAGCGCAAGAGGCTGGAGTAGGAGGCACCTCGGAGGTGCTCTGCTGGCAACACCAGAGCGGCGGTGGCGTTGCCGCTGCGGGCACAGCGGAAGCGGACCTTGCAGTAACCGCTCATGGCTTCTCAGCCAACGGGGGAGCCCCAGCAGGCGCCGGGGCCCCAACGGGGGGAGCCACAGCCGGCGCAGCCGTCAGGAGGAAGCGGTAGATAGTGCAGTCACTGGCCAGGCAGTAGCCGGCAGCGTCGTGGAATGCCGTAAAGCCGTACTCCTCATCGGCATCGACGCAGCTGGCGGCTCGGGAGGAGAAGGTCTCCTGCCACCAGGCATCGGCAGCAGCGATCTCGTCATCCTCAAGACCTGAGGGGTCAGCGTTGATGAAGTAGCAGGCCCAATGGGTGGGCAGCAGGTAGCTGACCAAAGAGGGGTGGCGGGCGTCCCGCTTGCTTCTGCTGAGGAAGACGGGCTCGGGGGGGCACAGGGGTGGACCTGGCAGGTAGAGGCTGGAAGCAGGCATGGAATTCACAGCGTCAGAGGGACACAAAAAAGCCCCGCAGGAGGCGGGGCGAACCAATCCAGGCGGACTTGAACCGCCATACAGCGAAGTGCCCCCTGGCAGGGACACAGGGGGGCACTCGCTGCGCCTTGCCTGCTACGCAATGACCTCCAAGAGGCCTAGAAGGCATGCAGGTGAATTGGGGATGTGGATGGTGTTCGTCGGGTGTTCTTGCCCTTCTTTTCAGTCCCATCCGGAGACTGGAAGCCGGATTTTCACCGCATCCCTGATCAACCACCTTTGGCGAGATGGGAAGAGGGATGGAGATCGTGCTCGATCTCGCTGCGACGGCTACACCGGGCCCCAATGGGCATAGGAAGGGCGTAACGCGTCAGGGCCGCAAGGCCCCGCAGGAGGAAGACTTAGCGTCTATTGATACTGTCCTGCGCATGTATGGGCGCCTGTTGTGTGTTGGCGCAACGCTGGAGAGACTTTGTCACGGGAAGCCTGTTGACCCGCACAACGGTGCGCACCGGCTTGATCCGTCCTCGGGCATCTGCTGCCCTCGTCCTCTCGCTAAACCCCTCCGTCGTTTGGCCGAACGAGTGTCTCTACTGGGCCGCATGCCCTGCGCTGAACGGATTGGCTGCCGTCAGGCGTCTCGTTTGCACCTACCAGTTGACGGCACCACAACCAGTAAAGGTTGGATTCCGTACGACCTCGGGGGAGCGTTTCTATGTTGTAGCCGCAGCACAAAATGCCGCTAGCAATGATGCATAGACTTGATGCGTCAGTTAAACTGTTGCAGTGAAAGGGATTAGGCTGTTTGGCTCTCAGCTTCAAGGCCGTGAGCCTGACCGGTGAGAGTGAGCGACTGCGGCGCAGTCCTGTCTCATCGGTTGAAAGCAACATAAGGGCAAAGCGAGCAATACGTCAAGCAATTGAGGAAGGCCGGATGACTGCGGACTGGGCAATGGTTGAGACACTGAATGAGGCCTAGAGGAGCAGACAAGACATATAGTTCCTTGTAAATGTATGTGAGTAAAAGAGAAGGGCTAGAGAGGCCAACACGCGAAACCACTTCATTGGAGAGCTGAATGAAGGATGACAGTGACTGTCAGCGACAGGGCCCCCTTCTCAATGAATCAGTCATGCAAACTTTCAGACACAGAAGACTGGGTCCAGCCATCCTGTGAATCACTAACGGTAACGAGAAACTGACCTAGTCTTTGGCATGGTCTCAATAGGAACGTCATGTCTGCAATCTACAAAACAGTCACAGGGGTATAGTCCGAGCCATTCTCTCTATCACTTCCCACAGACCGAGCAAATGGCGAATGTGGCCACAAGAAGCTCTGCGAAATGAGCGTTTAACCCCGATTAGCAATGCTGTGTGCTTCTATCGCCCTTTCGGTCAGGTCCACGTCGTGCGCCGAGGCCATGACCTCGCTGCGTTCCAAACGCTTCTCTAAGCCCTCAATCTGCTCCGATAGCTCTGCCCACCGAGTAGCAGACTCACGACGCTCGACCACATGGTTCATGGTGTTAATAATCAGCTTTGCAGCCCCTAACGCAATCGATTCGGATTGTGACTGCAACAGCTCTCTGGCCTTCTGAACCGCATCTCCGTAGCCCTGCTGCAACTCCTTCGTTGCCTCTGACTCCATGTGCTGCAAGGCCTCATCAACCGCTCGCACATACGCAGGGTTCCGCCCCCATGACAGCAGCGTCGTATAGCCAATACCGAGCTCCTGCGCGATTTGACGCAGCTGCATCCCCTCAGCCGTCATCAAAACAGCCTTCCTTTGCCTGGGTTTCAGGGTGGCTGAGGTCATTGCAGCTTCTGTTCGAGTTGGATTTCGTCAGTTTTGGCGGGCCTTCCAGCCGTGGCGAGATTCCCCTGCGGCCATCTCGTGCCTGCTGCTTCTGCTAACCGCTCCTGCCTCAGCCCACTGGCCGAACTGGCTGATGAGTGGGACGCAGAGCCGGAGGCGGGAGAGTTGCCAGGGCTCCAGGCGCTTAAAGACCACGCGGGGAACCAGCATCCGATAGTTAATTTTACTGCCGTCTTGGAAGGCCGCCTACTGTCTTGGCCAGGCCCGGGAAGCATGAGGGCATCAGAGTATGCAATGAGCGGGCACAGGAGCGGCACTCAAGGGTTTTGGGTAACACTCGCCAACTGGCTTGATACCGATGCGCTTGCCTAAGGTGAGGGCAGCTTGGCGCCTTGCCACTTGCGCCGCGGCGCCCCCTAAAGCCACCACAGTGGGCGAAGCCGGGCGCAGCGTGATGGGTGGTGACGGGGGCGTGACGGATCGGTGACGTCAAAAACCCAGTCCTACCAGGGGTTGTGGTGGATGTGACGGATATTCCCAACTCCATCGGCCCCACTCAGGGGTAGACATACTCGTCACCCAGCCCCCCTTCTTTCTCTCCCTTTCTTTCCCAAGAAAAATCTCAATACAAGAAAAGCATCACATCCGTCACACCCCTGTCTACGACTGGGTTCTTAACGTCACAAGTCCATAACGAACCCATCACCCCTTGCCGGGATCCGTCACCCCCTAGGTCCGACTGGTTCCTTGCCATCGCTGCCTCCAGCTCGAGCCATCGTTACGCTTCCAGCGAATGGCCGCCGAGCTTCCGCTGAAGTGCATATTGGATTACTCCAGGGTTCTCAGTGTCCTCATTTCCGCTCCGCATCCTCAGCATCGGGATCCGTGCCCCATCCCGAGTCCTGTAAGGACTCACGTTCATTGAACCCTTCGGCAGTGGCAGCCCCAATCGATCACGCAACAGACTCACCAGCGCGGTTTTGAACCGGCTCACAGCCAACTCTTTGCCCTTGAGGCCAGAATCCTCCATCCAGCCGCGGTAGGAGGGGTAAGCGAACATCGAGATCTTGTGATTCGGTGCATCGAACATGGAACTCTCACTGGAGGAGATGGTACCGATCTTTAGCCCGTGATACTTCCCCTTCTCATCAAGGGTGTCATCGAATATCAGACACTGCTCCGCCCAATCTGCCAGCGGCGAGTTCGTCAGCTCCGCATCCAGCAATGAATCAAGCTGAGCCAACCCTCCGGGTTCCTCCATCACCTCTCTAGCTTCCTGAGGATCCATAGCTATTGTCCATGACACGAAGGCCCCCAGCTCGTCTACGAGCTCGCCTTTCCAGTGATCTTCGTGGCATGAAAGCATGTCCCTCCGGTTTGCCTTTGGGATGGGCTTATCGAGGTGGATGCTCCGTCTGCGGTTGAACACTGCCGAAGAGTCGTCCTTCGCCTTGACCGCTGAGTTCCCCACTAACAGCACCAAGCCGCGAAAGGTGAAGTCATACTTCTCGGTCGAGTTCTTGCGTTCAGCCACGATGGTGTCTCCACCGGTGAAGGCTTTCAGCCGCTCCAGCGGTCCTGCATAGTCCTGGCTCTCCGCAAACTGCAGCAGCGCCGCACCCCGCGCCTTATACGTCTCGAACCGCTGGTTCCTGTCCTCCATTAGATGGAGCTGACTGCTGGCCGTACATTCCCTCCCAACCAGTGCTTCCAGCAGCCGCGCCAGCACCGACTTGCCGGAGTCACCGACGCCGGTGAGCTCCACGAAGCCCTTAGCCCCCAGCCGCCGCAACGCGGCTGCACATGCCGCCCGAAATAACCGCTGCTGATGCGGCTTTGGCAGCAACTGCTCGATGCAAGCGAGGATCTTCACAGGCAGCTCGTCCGGCCTGAACTCGTATGGCAGCACCCAGGTGTTGCCGTACTTCCGGTCATGGGGCAAAAGCACACCATCCGATAACCTGACAACCCCATTTCGCATGGGCAGCACCCCGTGCTGAACCACCGGATCAAGGGACAGTGCCCGCCGTCCCGGGTGATCGCGCAACTCGGCGATCAAAGCCATGCTCGCCTTGCTGCTAAGGGTCACTTCGGTGCGCCATTGCATCGCCGCCACCCAACGCTGCAAAGGCTGCTCAATCGCTGTGCTCGCTTTTCCCGGCAACGGCACCCAGCGGTCACCCTCCCATTCGTAAAGGCGGTCCTCGGCCCCCTCAACGACGAATTGATCCTTGAAAACGGACCACGCGATGGTGGCCTGAACCGGAACGGCCTGCTCGTCGCGTGACCACACCCACTTCTCCCCATCCTCATCTGTTTCACAGCACCTCTCCGCCCGATCCGCAAGCAGTAGCAGCGCCTCCCTCCCATGTCTCTTGAGAAAGGTGATCGGGGTGTTCGCACTGGCGTCGGGGTCCAACCCACCCCGCGTCTTCGGTACTTCACAAGGAAGGTGAATCAGCCGGGGCTCCCCACCACCGTTTGCCAACATCTGTGCCACATCTTTCAACCCCTGCGGCACCTTCACCATCGCCCGGCTGTTCCAGCAAAGGAACACCGTCCGTCCCTTGAAGTCCTTGCCATCCATCCCCTCAGCGATGGTCAAACCTGCGGCCATCAGCGCCGCCCGATCCTCTTCGCTCTCCGCCCAGAACACAGCCGTCCCCCAGTCGATGTCGGGGTTGCCGGTGACCTCTGGAGCGGTAACTTCCTTTTGAGTGGGAGCCTGCTCTGGAGCCGAAGCCACCGCCCTGTCATCCCGCTTCTGCCGTGGCGAAGCCATCGCCTCAGTCAGCGCCTGCTCAATCTGAAGGGCATTGCACAGCGCCACCTCCGCCCCCACCTCCTTGAACTTCGCAGCCGGCCGCCCAAAGCTCCCCTTGGGCGATTCCCCTGCGTAGGCCCACCGAGTCGAAGGATCCACCTTCCCGGCGATAACATCGCCCACGGTCAGATCCGTAGGCGGGCTGAAGCTCTTCCCTCGGTGGCAAACCACCACCACCACCCCATCGGCGTTGTCGAAGATCGTGCAATCTGCGTCGGAATCCCGACCACAGATCGGGCAGGGACTTTCCTCGCCTGAGTGCGACACGTCACCTGCAGCGGCGCCTACCCGACCCACCTCCTCGGACTCGCCCTTGGTGAGCTCCGGCAACATCGCCTCAAGCGCCTCAATTGTGTAACGCCGCTCCCGATTCGCTCCTTCCAAAATCTCGGCATAGCCAATGGGCTTACCCGCCAGCGGGTTCTCCGGCTGCCCCTCCTTGGAGAACTTGCCGATGTAGCGCGATCCGGCAAGCCGCATCGGCTGCGACCTGCTCACGACTGCTGGGTCCGAGGGGAAGCCAGCATCGGTCGCCAGCTTCACCACCCGGCGTGCCGCCTTCTCCCCCCGCACAGGATCCACCCCTTCGGTGAGCACCCAGTAGCTGTGGACACTCTTCCCACCGGTTTTCACTTGGAAGGTAGGCTCGGGCAGGCCCAGTACCTCCCAAGCCCTGATCTGCCATTCGATCGGTTGATCATCCCACTCAGCTCTGATCGACCTGACCTCGGTGATTTCGGCCTTCCTGTTGCCGCCAGGATTCGGCAGCACAAAGGCAGAAGCACCGTTCATCACGCGTGGCGCCAGCTCTTGGACGATGGTTTTAGCAACATCTCGATCGCCCTCCTCGCCTTTGAAGTTGCGGCGGAGGCTTATGTGTTTTGGGTTGACGGGCACCGTTCGGAACCGCACCTCGTCATGCCTCAGACCCAACAACTCGATGTGCAGAAGCGCCTCCTCTCGGCGGATGTAAGTCTCCATCCTGAGGGCGAGTCTCTTCGCGTCCCTTGCCTGTTCCCTTGCATTCTCCTTCTCAACATCTGCCCGCCAGGCCAAGTCGATGGCCCTCCACGAGGTCGACGAGGCTCTTGGCCGTGTGGTCTCCCGCGGTAGCTCGGCTATTGCCCCCCCGGTGGTGGGCCGCACGGTGTCGTCCTCCGGTCCGGCCGTGTTGCTCTGGTTGAGGGCGTCCATCAGCGGGTCCCTCCGATGGTGGAGCCTTCGGCGGCATTGACGAACGGTGACGGTCCATCCGGCTGTAACGGCCTGCGCCACCCAGGCATCAATGGAATGAACTGCCGATCACGCCACCGATCACCGCCGTTGTCACCTGCCCAGGCGGAGCGGCGAATCCACCAACCCATGAAATGGTCGGCAGCCTTCATGCCGCTGCCCCCCGTCAGATAGCACCCTGCAACAAGCAGGCCATGTGCAGTAAAGAGCGCTCGCAATGACATAACTGGCAACAAGTGTAGGAGGCGCGGCGCAACGCGCTGTGGCCCATTCATTTGAATCGGAACTCAGCCAAGATGCACTCCCTTAAACCGTGCAAACCGTGCAGTCCCGCTGAACTCGCACGGTTTGCACGGTTTAATTGCCTCCATCTGTCAATCCAATGGGCTGAAATATATCTGTGCTATTTCATCTGCCATGCGTTCTTCCCTGACAGCCACAGACGACACCAAGCAGCTGTTCGATCTGATCAGTGCTCAGCTGAATCTGATTCAGGCGCGTCTGGAGCTCAAGCCCAGACTCAGCAGCAGCCCCTGGCTCCCCTTGGCAGAGGCAGCAAAGGCCCTCCACTTCCCCAGCTCCCGTGCCTTGCGCGCGGCTATCGACCGTGGTCGCATCCCTCCACAGTTCGTGAGCGCTACCACCGGCGACACCGGCAAGCGCAGGACGCTTTACGTGGATGTGGAGGGCTTCTCCTCACATCTGCGCAACAAGTGACGCCATCGAGGCGCTGTCGAACCACCGCTGGTACAGGGAAGTGTGCACCATCAACGAGTGCCCGAGGCTCTTGGCCGCCAGTGAAGGGCTTATCTGGGGGTTGTGTATCGCCCGCACCGCCCAGGCATGGCGCAGGTCGTACGCCTTGAACGGTGCCCCGAAGCGGCGCAGCGCGACACCGAGCTGTGCTCCCACCGTGCGGTGGTCCCGATCGAGGTTGATGCCGGGGAGGCGCCTGCGCTCAAGAGACCAGCGATCGATCCAGATCTTCGGGAGCGGCAGCCCTTGGCGGGCCCCGGTCTTTCCGCCCACGATCGCTACGAGGCCATTTGGTAACACTTGGGACTTCATCAGTGCTTCATGCGGGCGGGTTCCGTAAGTAGCGCAGACGCCAGCAACCCACTGCCAATCGGTCGGCAACGCATCGATCACCTCAACAATTACCGCATCAGTGGGCAGCTCACGCGGGGCGGCATCTTTCTGTGGGGTGTACCCCTTGCCGAGATCCTTCAGCTTCAGAACCGCGTCCGGACCCAACTCGATCGCACGGGCTACCGCCACGGCGGCGATCGAAGCGCGACGCCGGTTGCGGCTCCCCACTTCCTTGCTCTCGACCAGAGCCGTCAAGACATTCAGGTCAATCTTTCCGAGAGATAGGAGTGGCTTCAGGGGAGAGGCGTAGTCGGTGGCCCAGGAAACCGGGGCACTAACCCCCCGCCGACGCTGGTGGTTCCACCATTGCTCGGTGCGGCGGATCGCCTCCACACCGCTAATCGCGTCCCCGGCATCTCGAGCACTCTTATAGGGACCAGCTACCCACCGATCGAAGGGGAAGGGATCCAGCCCCATTCGATGGAGCTCGACATCGCGGCCGAGTTCTTCGGCGAGCTTGCGGGCCTGCTCCAATCCTGCGGGATAGGTGATCGGGGTACTGATGCGCTGCTGTTTCCAGGAGCCATCGGGGAAGGGCAGCGTGCTCCTTAGGCGCAGTCGCTTGCCGGAAGGTGAGACCTCAATGGCCACCGCGCAGCCCAGGTCCCTGAGAGCCCGGTTGACACGGGTCAGATATGGGTCCCGTGAGGGCATGGCGACCGTGCCTAGAACCGTGCCTAGTTTGGCCCTTTTTGTGCCCAAACGTGCCTAGGTCGTGCCTAAGCGGAAATCGGTTCCAGGTTCATAAGCCAGCTTAAAAGCTTTGTGCTGCAATGATTTCTAGCGATGGGGGCAGGGGGACTTGAACCCCCACAGCCTTGCGGCCTGCGGATTTTAAGTCCGCTGCGTCTACCGGTTCCGCCATGCCCCCGCACGCTGATCCTAGAATTTCTTCAACCTGCTCCCTCCTCCGTGCCGTTGCCCGGGTTTCTCAGCACCCTGCCGCTTGACACCCTGCTGGTGCTCGGTGCCTACCTGCTGCTTGGCGGGGCCTATCTGGTGGTGGTGCCGCTGGTGCTGTTCTTCTGGATGAACAAGCGCTGGATGGTGATGGGCAAGATCGAGCGCACGGCCGTCTACGGCCTGGTCTTCCTGTTCTTCCCGGGCATGATCGTGTTTTCGCCCTTCCTCAACTTCAGGCTTGCCGGCCAGGGCGAATGACGCGCGGCCAGGCACTGCTGCTTGGGCTTGGCGTGTTCGGGCTCGGTGGCCTTGGCTACTGGGCCTTCAAGGCGGCCGGCTTCGAGGGCTTTTCGGCCGGCATCGCCGCCGAGGCGGTCTTGATTCTGATCGTGCTCGGCTGGACGGGCAGCTACCTGCTGCGGGTGGTCACCGGCAAGATGACCTTCATGGAGCAGCGCCGCCAGTACCGCGCCGGTTACGACGCCATCACTGCTGAGCAGCTGCAGAAGGAGTTCGACGCGCTCAGCCCTGCCGAGCAGGAACGCCTGCTGCGTGAGATCGGCCAGCTCAAGGACGACGCCAGCCTTTGAGCCACCGCGGCTGAGGCATTGGGCCCAGGGCTTGCTGGGCCGTCCTGCCAGCGACCCCATAGGCTCACGGCCAGAGCGTGCAGGATCCGGCTCCGAATGAGCGCCACCCCCTCCAGCAGTGTCGCCGCCAGCGGCACCACGGCCATCCAGGCACGGTTCAGCCAGCTGCAGGCGCAGGGGCGTTGCGCCTTGATGCCGTTCCTGATGGCCGGTGATCCGGATCTGGCCACCACCGCTGCCACCCTGCTCGCCCTGCAGGAGGCCGGCGCGGACCTGATCGAGCTGGGCATCCCCTACAGCGATCCGCTGGCCGATGGCCCGGTGATCCAGGCGGCCGCCAGCCGTGCCCTCGCCGCCGGCACCACGCCGGGCAAGGTGCTCGACATGCTCACCGGCCTGCGCGGTCAGCTCACCACTCCCCTGGTGCTGTTCACCTACAGCAACCCGCTGCTCAACCGCGGCATGGAAACCTTCTGCCGTGAGGCCGCCGCTGCCGGCGCCGCCGGCCTGGTGGTGCCCGATCTGCCGTTGGAGGAAGCGGAGCGGCTCTCGCCGATCGCCGCGGCTGAGGGGCTTGATCTGGTGCTGCTGGTGGCACCCACCACCCCATCCGAGCGTATGGGGCGCATCGCCGCCGCCAGCCGGGGCTTCACCTATCTGGTCAGCGTCACCGGGGTCACCGGTGTGCGTGCGGCGATGGAAATGCGCGTGGGCGGCCTGGTTCAGCAACTCAAGGCCATGGGGCCCACGCCCGTGGCCGTGGGCTTCGGCATCTCCGGGCCGGAGCAGGCCCTCCAGGTGCGCGATTGGGGTGCCGATGGCGCGATCGTGGGCAGCGCGCTGGTGAAGGTGATGGCGGCGGCGGCCGCTGAGGGCGCGTCCGTGGCTGCCGCCGCTGGCGCCTATGCAAGCGGCCTGCGCCAGGCCCTCGACAGCTGAGCGCCCTGCCCATGCCCCCCCAGCCGCTCGATCTGCCCTTTTCCGAAGCCTGCGAGCGCAACAAGCAGCCGCTGCTGGAGGCGCTGCGCACGTGGCTGCCCCAGCCCCCCGACCGGCCGGCACTGGTGCTGGAGGTGGGCTCGGGCACCGGCCAGCACGGCGTGCATTTCAGCCAGCACCTGCCCGTACGCTGGCAACTCAGCGACCGGCCTGAGCACCTGCCGGGGCTGCGGCGGCGCCAGGCGCACGCCAGCGCCGACGGCGTGCCGGCCGTCGGCCAGCTGCTGCCGCCGCTGCAGCTGGATGTGACCCAGCCCGACTGGCCGGCCGGTCCGTTCGATGCGGTGTTCAGCGCCAACACCGCCCACATCATGCCGGCGGCGGCCGTGCCCGCTCTGTTCGCCGGCAGTGCCCGGGTGCTGCCTGCGGGTGGGCTGTTTCTGCTTTATGGCCCCTTCCACGATGGCGGTGTGCACACCAGCGCCAGCAATGCCGCCTTTGATGCCCACCTGCGCGCGATCGATCCCGCCATGGGGGTGCGCGACAGCCTGGAGCTGCTCGCCTGCGCCAGGGCGGTGGGTCTGCTGGCGGCCGAGGATCTGCCGCTGCCGGCCAACAACCGCCTGCTGGTGTTCCGCCGTTCTCCCGCCGGCGCCTGAGGCGCTGGCGTCCGGCTCAGGCCGGTCCGTCGAGCACGAAGCGGTAGCGCACGTCGCCGCTGCGCAGCCGGGCGATGGCGGTGTTGATCTCGTGCATGGGCAGGCTTTCCACCTGAGGTTGGATGCCGTGCCGCGCGCAGAACTCCATCATCTTCAGCAGGCTGGCGGGTGAGGAGGTGGGGCTGCCGGTGAACTGGCGCCGTCCGGCGATGAACGGGAACACATTGAAGGGGATGGGCTCCAGCGTCACACCGAGCTGGTGCAGCCGGCCCTTCGGTGCCAGGGCGTTCACCACCGCGTCCCAATCCAGCGGTTGGTTGGTGGTGTTGATGATCAGGTCGTAGCGGTTCGGCGTGGCGGCCAGATCGCCCAGCAGCTGGATCTCATGGGCCCCGAAGCCGCGCGCCTCCTCCGCCTTGGCGGGGTTGGTGGTGATGGCGGTCACCTGGCAGCCCCAGGCGCGGGCGAACTGCAGCGCCATGTGGCCCAACCCGCCGATGCCGATCACGCCCACATGGGCGGTGGGGGAGACGGCCTCGTCGATCAGGGGCGCGAACACGGTGATGCCGCCGCAGAACAGCGGGCCCGCCAAGGCTGGATCGAGGCTGTCGGGGATGGGGATCAGCCAGTCCTGCTGGGCCTTCACATGGCTGGCGAAGCCGCCGCTGCGGCCCACCACGCTCGCCTCCAGGTCGGCGCAGAGGTTCTGATCCCCCCCGAGGCACAGGGCGCAGTGGCTGCAGCTTCCGGCGATCCAGCCCAGGCCGCGCAGCTGGCCGATCAGCGTTTCCGGCACCCCTTCGCCCACCGCCACCACCCGGCCCACCGCCTCATGGCCGGCCACCAGCGGATAGCTGCTGATCCCCCAGTGGTTGTCGAGCATCGACAGATCGCTGTGGCACAGGCCGCAGTGCAGCACCTCCAGCAGCGCTTCGCCGGGGCCTGGAGGCAACAGCTCGGCGCTGCTGCGCTGCAGCGGGGCTCCGGCAGTTTCTGCCCGCCAGGTGGTGATCTGCATGGAGCGTCCGTTGGCGTTGTTGACCCCAGCATGGCGATCTGCGCGGGCCTGGGAGCGGCCGTGGCCGGATCGCCATCAGGTTCGCCTTTTGGCGTGCTGATCGCTGGCCGCCTGGATCGCTGGTGGATGGGCCGTGCGGGTCGTCCGGGTTGCTGTTGGATCGCCAGCTGAGGCGCGATGGCCTGGTTGGTGCCTACCTCCGCGCGCTGAAGGCTGCGCCTTGTTTTCTGCTCCTAACGTGAGGGGATGCCTGCGATCACCCAGGGTTGCCATACGCCCGGCTCGGCGGCGGCGCTGCCGGGCGGGGTGCGCCAGGTGGCCTTGATCGGCATGCCCAACACCGGCAAATCCACCCTTTACAACAAGCTCACCGGCGGCCGCGCCCATGTGGCCAACTGGCCGGGCCTCACCGTGGATCTGCTGCGCGGTGAACTGCCCAGCGATGCCTTCGGCAACGACTACCAACTGGTGGATCTGCCCGGCATCCATGACCTCAAGGGCAGCAGCGAAGACGAGGCGATCGTGCGCCGCTATCTGGCTACAGCCCCGCCGGATCTGATCGTGCTGGTGATCAACGCCAGCCGCGCCGCCACCCAGCTGCGCCTCGCCCTGGAGCTGCGCGCCACCGGCCTGCCGTTCATCGTGGCGCTCAACATGAGCGACGAAGCCGCGCGCTTCGGCGTGAAGGTGAACGCGGCCCGTCTCAGTGAAGACCTGCAGGTGCCGGTGGTGCCGATCAGCGCCCGCAGCGGTCGCGGGGTGCCGGAGCTCTTGCATCAGATTCACCGCCTCGAGGCGATCACCTTCCCGCCCCCTGTCCAGCTCGAGGGCGATGAACTCGATGCGCGCCTGCAGGCGTTGTCAGCGGCCTGCGTGCAGGCACCGCACGACCTGATCGACCGCCTCAGCCACCGGATCGACCGCTTCCTGCTGCATCCAGCGGTGGGCGTGCTGGCTTTCCTGGTCGTGATGCTCGCCATGTTCCAGGCGATCTACGCGATCGGCACGCCACTGCAGGAGCTGATCGGCACTGCCGCCGATGCACTGGAAACCCGGCTGCTGCTGCCGCTGCTGCAGTCCCTGCGGCTCTCTCCCTTCCTCGTGCACCTGGCCACCGATGGGCTCTGGCTCGGGCTCACCACTGTGGTGAGCTTCATGCCGATCATCTTCCTCTTCTATCTGATGATCTCCCTGATCGAAGACTCGGGTTATCTGGCCCGCTCCGCCTTCCTGATGGACGGCTTCATGCACTGGCTCGGCATGGATGGCCGCAGCTTCGTGCTGCAGATCATGGGCTTCGGCTGCAATGTGCCGGCGATCATGGGCACCCGGGTGATCCGCGACCGCCCCCGGCGGCTGCTGTCGATGCTGGTGATCCCGTTCTCGCTCTGCCAGGCGCGGCTGGCGGTGTTCGTGTTCATGGCCGGCGCCTTTTTTGTGCGCCCCTGGTGGGCGGCGGGGCTGGTGGTGTTCGGCTTCTACGTGATGAGCTTCGTGGCGGCGGTGCTCACGGCACTGCTGTTCAAGCACGTGTACCGCGGCCGCGAGGGATTCGTGCTCGAGCTGCCCCCTTACCGCACCCCCAGTCTCGACACCATGCTGCAGCGCGCCTGGCAGCAGATGGTGACTTTCTTCTTCACCACCCGCCAGTTCATCGTGATCGGCGTGATCGCCGTGTGGCTGCTCAACAACCTGCCGCCGGGCGTGGATCCGCTTTCCGGCCTGTCACTGTCGGGAATGATTGGACGCACCTTCCAGCCACTGCTCGGGCCGATCGGCATGAACCCCGCCCTCACGGTGTCGCTGATCTTCGGTTTCGTGGCCAAGGAAATCCTGCTGGGGGCGATGGCGGTGATCTATGCCACCAGCCAGGCGGGCCTGGGCGGAGCGTTGGTGCAGGCGATCACGCCGCTGCAGGCCGTCAGTTTCATGATGTTCACGCTCCTCTACACCCCGTGCCTGTCCACGGTGGCGGTGCAGTGGCAGGAATCGCGCAGCCGCGTGTTCGTGTTGGTGTCGTTGGCCTGGTCGTTCACGCTGGCCTGGGTGATGGCCCTGCTCACCTATCAGGGCGGCCTGCTGCTTGGTCTGGGTTGAGCGGATCAAGCAGCCAGCGGTCGGATCGCCATCTCCGCAGCATCACTGCGCCGCAGCATGAATTCCACCTGCCCGCAACGCACATGCAGCAGGCCGCCGGGGAAGCCACGGCGCAGCACCTGCACTTCGGAGCCCGGCCGCAATCCCATCGCTCGCAGGCGGTCGTGGAGGGAGGGGAGCTGGGGCAGCGTGACCAGCACGACGACCTGACCGATCGGCGCGGTTGCCAGCGTCATGGTGGTGGACTGGAAGCGTTGTTCAACGTAGGAGGTGGGATGGCAGCACAACAGCCTGCCAACCGGCCGTCGCGGCGTGGTGACCGCCCCACCAAGATCTGCCCGGTGTGCGGCAGGCCGTTCCAATGGCGCCGCCGCTGGAGCGCCGTGTGGGAGGAGGTGCGGTATTGCTCCGAGCGTTGCCGGCGGCGGCGGGGCGGCACAGTGGATCCTGCAACCCGCTGACCACGGCGATGGCGAAATTCGTGCTCTGGGGCACCTACTGCGAGGACGCCCTCACGCGGCGCACCCCCTTTCGGCAGGAGCACCTTGACGGCCTGCACCGCCAACATGCGGAGGGTGTGCTGCTCACGCTCGGACCCACCGAAGGCAGCACCCATGTGTTCGGCCTGTATGAGGCGGACGCCCTGGAGCAGGTGGAAGCGCTGGTGCACGCCGATGTGTATGCCCGCGAGGGCATCTGGACCGAGGTGCAGGTGTACCCGTGGATCCAGGCGATCGGATGACGTTGCGACCGTGAAGCGCGGAGGGGTTGCGTTCGCCGCCTGAGCGCGCTGTTCCTTCAGCCCACCGGAGGGGCCGGTTTCCAGTCGCGCAGGGCCTGCTCCCACACCCAGGCCGCCACCAGCTGGTCGCCGCCGTCGCCGAGCACCTTGGCGTAGCCGCTCATCTGGCCCTGGCCGGCGGCGGCGATCCGGGCGATGGCGTCGGGGCCGTCGATGCCCTGGCGCTGCAGCGCGGCCAGTTTCAGGGTTTTGCCGCGCCGCAGGATGTTGCCGCCGTTGATGTGACACCCCACGCAGTGGTTCTCGAACAGCTGGGCGCCGCTGGCCTGCAGGGTGGGGGCGTCTCCCCAGGCTGGCCGGGGCCACCAGGCCAGCAGGATCACGGCGAAGACCACCAGCCAGGCCACCAACCGGAGCCGCCTGAGGGCGGCGGGGCCGGGGTCAGTGGTGTGGGCGCAGGGAAGAGGCATGGGTGGCGGCGCCAGGGACGGATGGATCAGTCGTCGGCCTCGACATCTTCGCTGCCGGCGGGGATCAGCCGGATCTGCTTGCGGCCCAGCTTGATCTCGAATTCGTCGCCGGGTTTGAGATCCAGCATCGCGGTGTAGGCCTTGCCGATCAGCAGGTTCCCATTGCCTTGCACAGTGGCGATGTAGCTGAGCTTGCGGCCACCTTTGCCCATCTTGCTGGTGGCACCCAGATCCACACCCTTGGCCTCCAGCAGCGCCTCATAGAAGGCTGTGAAGTTGAGGCGGTCGGAGCCATCCTTCTTGGTGGAAACATAGCCACAGGCGCGAACGATTTCGGATTTCCCGACGTCGCCCATCTCCTTGACCTTGGCCAGCAAATCTGCTCCTTTGATCATGAGATCTTCTCCGTTGTACGTGCCTTGCGCTCTACAACTTACACGATGGATCGATCGCATGCGATCACCATCGCCTCACTCTGCGAGTTCACGGTGGCCAGATCGTGCTTAAAGATCAGCGCCTCGAAACGCCTCGGGAGTACGCCCCGGTCCGCCAACAGTGGCCATCGGCCGGCTGCGGATCCGGCACCAACCCACAGCTTCAGCATGGCAGCTTCGTCCTCTTCTCCTCGTCAACACTCAGGCATGGGTGAATAACTGGGAAGATAACGAAACCCATGGCTGCAGCGAATGTACACTTCGTTCCCCCTCGCTTTAAGGCACGGCGCTTTTGCCAGGCTGCAGCCGTGCTGATCCGTCGTCTCACTCCCGACGATCACACCGCCGTCATCGAGGTGTACCGCGATGCCGTGCACACCCAGGCCCCTGCGCTTTACAGCCCGCAACAAGTGGCGGCCTGGGCAGGTCTGCCGCTCAACCGCCCGGACTTCAGGCTCACTCTGGAGCGGGGATTCGGCTTGGTGAGTGAGGGTGAACCCTCCGGCACCGATCCCGTGCCGCCCATCGAGGCGTTCGCCGTGCTGGAGCCGCTGGATCGCGTTTCGCTGTTGTACTGCCGCGGCCGTTCCTGCCGCCAGGGCCGGGCCGGCGCCCTGCTGCAGGCCCTCGAAGCCCTGGCCCGCACCGCTGGGGTGGCCTCCCTGCGCACGGAGGCCAGCTTCATCTCTCGTCCGCTGTTTGAGCGCCAGGGCTGGCAGGTGATGGCGATGGAGGATCTGGAACTGGGAGGGGTGTCGTTCCGGCGCTCGCTGATGCACAAAACCCTCGATTCCGCCCCGCCGGGATGATGGACAGGTTCAGCGTCAGGGTCCATGGCCGAAAGCGATCTGCAGCAGTTCCGCGCCAAGGTGAGCCAATTGGTGGCCTTCGTGGCCCTCAGCGACGCCGACCCCGACGTGGAGCAGGCCCTGCGCGATTGCAGCAGCCATCACGAGGTGGTGGCACTGGCCCGCCGCCACGGCTTTGAGATCGGTCGCCGCTGGGGCGAACACCTGCCGCCTGCCGTTCCGGGTGCCGACAATCTGCTGGCCAGTCCCTGCCCGCCGCTGGGTGAAGAGCGGCTGGATCTGCTGCTCGACACCCCCGATCTACGGCTGGAGCGGATCCATTCCTGCGCCTGGTCCACCCCTGCCGGGCAGTGGCAGAGCCAGGAGCTGGAGGAGTGGGTGCTGGTGCTGCGCGGTGGAGCCCGCCTGGCCTTCGCCGATGAACCCGCCAGCAGGGAGCTGGTGGCTGGCGACACGCTGCGGATTGCCCCCGGACGCCCGCACCGGGTGGAGGCTACGGATCCTGCTCCGGGAACGCTCTGGCTGGCGTTGCACTGGCGTTCAGGGTTGTGATGTCTGCGCGGCGCACCAGCCAGTAACCCCCCGACAACGACAGCACGGCCAGGCCGAGACCCACCAGCAGCATCGGTTTGTCTTCCGAACCCGGTGGCAGCACGATCACCTTCCGCGCCACGGCGGTGAGTGCCGTGATCAGCACCAGCTCGATCTGCACCACGTGATGGCGCAGGTAGGCGGTCACGTTCTGCAGCACCTCGAGGGCAATCAGCAGCGTGAGCAGATCGCCGAGCAGACGGATCAGGTCGTCGCCCAGCCAGCCTGTGTTGGGATCAATGAATTGCTGGATCACCGCACCGACGAACTGGACGGCGGCCGCCAGCAGCACGATGCAGAGAATCAACGAGAGCACCTTGGCAAGTTGGCGCTCGAATCGGTCAACGAGATGGAGGAAGGCCTCGTCTCCCGCTTTGCCACGGCTCCAGCGCATCAGTTACCGAAGGGGGTGTACTGGGGTTTGGCGCGGGTGTCGCCAGGAGGGTTCTCGATCTTGGTGTCACAGGTGACCGAGCCATCGGCCGCCGTGACGCAATTGGTGGGCACGATGCGGGTGGCGGGACCCACGTTGCTGCCCGGACCCAGCAGGTAGCCCTCGCGCTGGGCGAACGCCGGGACAGCGCCAAGGCTGCCGAAGCTGATCAGGGAGCCGCTGACGATCAACATCAGTGATCGGCCCATGGCTGGGCCGGTTGGTGGACGACGGGGGGGCAGCATCGGAGGGAGGTGAATGCTCCCACTCTGCCTGCGGGGATCAGTTCTGGCCGTCCTGCAGGATTTCCTGCAGCAACAGATCCAGCTGTCCATCGAGCTGCTCATCCGGGCGCCCCTCCAGCTGCTCACCCAGCCACTGCTCCTCAATGGCGCAGAGCTGGGCGGCGAGCCGGGCCAAGCCCTCCTCCTGCTCCAGTCGCTGCAGTTCTTCGAGCAGCACGGGCATGCGGGTGGAGCCGGCCCGCAACGCCCGGCGCAGATCCGACTGGGTGCGGCCATGGTGACGCATCCATTCCTTCAGGAAGGTCTGCAGATCCTCCAGTTGCGGGGAGGTGAAGGAGGCCATCAACGGGTGGGCGGGAACCAGCGATCCAGTTTGCGGCGTGCCCGTGACCGGATATCCGGGGTGAGGTGGCTACCGGTGAGCCCCAGCAGGGCCGTAAGCGCCACCAGATCATCGCTGAAGCCGGCCACCGGCACGAAATCGGGGATGAGATCGAGGGGCAGGAGCAGGTAGGTGAGTGCCGCCAGCATCGTGAGGCGCACCTGCGGCGGGGTCTGGCCATCGAGCAGCAATTCCAGACATTCCAGTGCGGGCAGAGCGATCGCTCGGCCGGCGCGCCGCAGAAGCCGCTGCAGCAGCCCCTCATCCACCACGCTGCTTTCCAGCACCTGTGCATCCACGGTGCGGTCGGCATCGCCGGAGCCATCGGGATTGAAGCCGGAAGATTCAAAACCAGCGTCGCCTGGGGTGGCTTCTCCTGGCGTCATCACTCACTCCCAAGCACGGAATCTGTTCATCATCGCGGCCACGCTTCCAGAGTTCCAGGGCGGACTTCTTGCTGGAGAGGACGGTGATCACGGCCTAGGCCACGCCCGCCAAGCCTGCTTGTGTGCCGGCCTTGCGCAGTTTGCGCAGGGCGCGTTGCACCACCTGGCGGCAGTATTCGCGGCTGCAGCCCAGTTGGCGTGCCACTTCGGCAAGGGTGCGCCACTCGTGCTGCGCGTCCAGCCCGAAACGCAGGATCACCACCGTGCGCTCTCGTTCTGTCAGCTGGGCCACTTCGAGCAGGTTCCAGGCGGTGGCGGCCCGCTCCTCCTGCTCGGCCCGCTCCATCGGTGGCACCTCATTGCTGGGCAGCACATCCACCAGCTCGGAGGGATCCGCCTTTGATTTCACGATGCCCTGCAGGCTCACGGTCACACTGCGCAGTTCGCAGCCCAGCAGCTCCTCCACATCGGCAACAGGAATGCTCATGCACGCGGCCAGCTCGCGCGCTGTGGGTGTCAGGCCATTCAGCTGCAGCAGCTGCGCCTTGGCGGCCCGCAGCCGTGTGAGTTT
Source organism: Cyanobium sp. ULC065 (assembly GCF_977927515.1). Next base: position 1,585,471 of record NZ_OZ376393.1, read on the forward strand.
CTCGTTGACATTCACCGGAATCCGGATCATGCGGCTCTGGGTGGAGAGGGCCCGGTTAAGGCCCTGACGAATCCACCAATAGGCATAAGTGCTGAAGCGGTGGCCGCGGGTGGGGTCGTACTTCTCCACCGCCCGCGCCAGGCCGATCGTGCCCTCCTGGATCAGGTCGAGCAGGTCAAGACCCTTGCCCTGGTAGCGCTTGGCCAGGTTCACCACCAGGCGCAGGTTGGCGACGATCATCTGCTCCTTGGCGCGCATTCCATAGCGGACCGTGCGTGTTTCGATGCTCGTGAGCGGGGTGGGTTCGCCGTTGCGTCGGCTTGCGCCGCAACGTTCTTCGATCTCCACCATGGCCTGAACCTTGCGGCCCAGCATGAGTTCCTGCGCGGGGCTGAGCAGCTGATGTCTGCCGATCTCGCCAAGAAAGGCACTGAGTGAGCTAGCCATATGTTCCTGATATCTGTTTCGACCCTACGGTGCTTTTGAGGATAAAAGAGGAGCTATAGAAAGACTTCCAGTTTCTCAGGTTTCAGTGGCAATTATGGAGCCGTTCCGTTCCGTTATCCCTGCCTAAATCTGCCCCTAAATGATGGTGAAACACAGCAAGGTGCGGCGGATCTGCTGCACCTTGAGCTGTCGTTGGGTCCACTTCCCCTGGCGTTGCGGGCGATCGGCCGCGTCAGGCCGCTACCGTCCGCGCAGATTTGATGCCACCGGCGATGCTCGCCCTCGCACCGCTCCTCTCTGCGCACCTCGCACCCCTGCCCGCCTTCGTGTTTCCCACTGGCGTGCTGCCCAGTGCCGGTGTGGCCTATCTGCACTACATCAGCGTGATGCTGTGCTTCGGCGCTTTGGTGCTGGAGCGGCGCCTGATCCAGGCCAACCCCAGCAAGGAGGTGGCCACCACCCTGGTGATCACCGACATCGTGTACGGCATCGCCGCGCTCACCCTGCTGCTCAGCGGCATCCTGCGGGTGCTGCACTACGGCCAGGGGGCCGATTTCTACACCGAAAACCCGGTGTTCTGGTGGAAGGTGGGCCTTTACCTCGCAGTGGGTGGCCTTTCCCTCTACCCCACCATCACCTACATCCTCTGGGCCTTGCCGCTGCGCAAGGGGGAGCTGCCCGAGGTGAGTGAGGCCCTGGCAGGCCGTCTGCGCTGGATCCTCAACATCGAGCTGGTGGGTTTCGCGCTGATTCCAGTGCTGGCCACCCTCATGGCCCGCGGCGTGGGCCTGGCGGCCTGAGCGAGCCGTTCCTGTGCGGCCTCGGCTCCGCTCGCTGCGGCACTATCTGGTCCAGGCGCTCGCTGCTTGCCTGGTCTGGCCAGCCGGCCAGGTCACCGCTCTTCCCCTCCCGGATTCGGGGTCGTGGGGGGCAGGCCGTGAGGGTCTCCCTCCGGTTCAAGTGGGCGAGGTTTCTGGGACCGGGCCTGAGCTTGCCGCTGCTGATCCCACCGCCGACTGCACGCCGTCGGTAGCCGCACGGCCATGGCAGCCCGATAAAGCCGCCACTGCCGGTACGGGCCCGGCCCCCACAGGCCGCACGGCCTCACCCGCCACTGGGGGTACGGACACAGCCTCCGGCCTGCAGGCCGTTCAGCCCCCACCTGATCCAGCAGCTCCCCCCCTCTCCCCGCAGGCTCCCGTGGGCTACAGCCACCGGCTAACGCCCACGCCCGCCGGTTGGGCGCGCCTGGCGCGCTGGTGCGTCTGGGTGGAGCCTGCCGCTGCCGGTCCCTCTGCTGTCCCCCCCGCTGCGGCGGCGTCCCTGGAGAGTCGCTGGCAGCAGGCGGTGAACGCGGCGCTGGCCAGCTGGGCGGAGGAGCTGGTGATTGTGCGGGTGACGGATCCGGCGCAGGCGCAGGTGCTGGTGCGGCGTCAGCGGCCGCCGCTGCGGGAGCTGGGCGGGCGCCTGCGTGCCAGCCACGGGCGCGCCTCGCTGCAGGTGCTGGAGGTGCAGCGGGCCGGTCGCTGGCGGCTGGAGCCGCGGGTGGAGGTGCTGATCAGCCCGGGGCAGCGTCAGCTGGCCATTCAGGCCACCGCCCTGCACGAGCTGGGCCATGCCTTCGGCCTGTGGGGCCACAGCGACGATCCGGCCGATGCCCTGGCGGCTGTGCCCGGCCGCCAGCCGGTGCTGGCGCTCACGGCCCGGGATCGGGCCACCCTGCGCTGGCTGCAGGCCCAGCCCAGCCGTTTCGGCCAGCCGCTGCCCGCACCGGCTGCCGCACCGGCTGCCGCGCCGGTCCCCGTTCAGCCGTGACGCCGGGGCGCCCCCCGGCGTTCGGCCAGCACCTCCAGCACCCGGCGCCATTCGACCCCGTGATGGGCCAGCGCCACCTGCAGGTGAAAGATCAGGTCGGCGGCCTCGCCGGCGATGCCGGCCGCATCGTCGTCCTTGCAGGCCATCACGAATTCAGCACTTTCCTCGCCGATCTTCTTGAGGATGCGGTTATCACCCCCCTCCAGCAGCTTGTTGGTGTAGCTGCCCGCTTCCGGCTGCTCGCGCCGCGCCACGATCACCCGTGCCAGCTCGGTGCAGGCATCGGCCGGCGGCGGCAGCGCCACAGCCGGCTCCGCCGCCTGCGCCTGCGGCTCGCCGTCGGCAAAGAAGCAGCTGCGCGCCCCGGTGTGGCACGCCACCCCGCCCTTCTGCTCGATCGTCAGCAGCAGCACGTCGGCGTCGCAGTCGTAGCGGAGGCCGCGCAGTGTCTGGAAGTGGCCGCTGGTGGCTCCCTTGTGCCACAGCTCCTGGCGGGAACGGCTCCAGTAGTGCACCTCGCCGCTGGCCAGGCTGCGCGTGATCGCTTCCCGGTTCATCCAGGCCACCATCAGCACCGCCCCATCCAGCCAGTCCTGGGCCACGGCCGGAATCAGGCCGGCGGCATCGAAACGCAGCTGATCGATCCAGGCCGGCTCCACCAGGGACGCTTCGATCTGGGTGGCTGGCCCACCGGCCGCTGTGGGTGTCGCAGCGGCAGCATGGCATTCCTCCATGGTGGTGTCCGCGCTAGACCTCGCGGCGGGGCGAAAGGATCCCCCAAGACTGACACCCCCCGAGAGGCGGCGATCCACGCTCCCCTGCCATGACCGCGGCCCACACCTGCTCCAAACGGTTCAGCGGCTACCCCTGCTGCCATCGCCAGTGGCGCCATCCCGGCCACTGCCGTTTCGTGCACGGCTACAGCCGCAGCTTCACCGTGTGGTTCCGCGCCACCCAGCTGGATGCCAACGGTTTCGTGGTGGATTTCTCCTCCCTGCAGCCGCTTGAGGCGAGGCTGGCCGATCAGTTCGATCACACCTTCCTGGTGAACGCCGACGACCCGCTGCTGCCCCAGTGGCAGGCGCTGCACAGCCAGGGCGCCCTTGACCTGCGCGTGATGGACAACGTGGGCATGGAAAGCAGCGCCGCGCTGGTGTGGGGGTGGGCGAACGAGCTGCTGCTGGCGCGCGATGGCGGCCGCGCCTGCTGCTGGAAGGTGGAGGCCCGCGAGAACGAAAAGAACGCTGCCTGTTATGAGGCCGTTCCCACCTGGTTCCAGCCGGTCCTGTGAGCCCCGAACGTCTGGCCACGGCCTGGGCCCTGTTTCAGGCCCTGCTGATCGAGGCGATGCCGTTTCTGTTGATCGGGGTCACCATCTCCACCCTGGCCCGCTGGCTCAGCCCGGGCGGGCAGTGGGTGCGGCGCCTGCCCGCCCATCCGCTGCTGGGGCCGCTCACCGGTGCCGCGCTCGGCTTTGCCCTGCCTGCCTGTGAATGCGGCAATGTGCCGGTGGCGCGCCAGCTGCTGGCCACCGGGGCGCCGCTGGCCACGGCGCTCGGCTTCCTGTTCGCGGCACCGGTGCTCAACCCGATCGTGGTGGCCAGCACCTGGGCCGCCTTCCCGAACCAGCCCTGGCTGCTGGTGGCCCGGCCCGTGGGGGCGGTGCTGATCGCGCTCGTGCTCGCCACCCTGCTGGCCCGCCTGCCGGAGGCGGCGCTGCTGCAGCCAGCGCTGCTGGAGGAACGGCGGCTGGTCCTGCCGCTCAGCCGGGTCAGCCTGCTGGAGCGCCGCAGCGGGGTGATCGGTGCTGACCCGCTGGCGGCCCAGGCCCTGGCGGCTGGTCCACGCCGCACACCCCGCGCTCCGCTGGCGGAAATCCTTGGCCATGGCAGCCGGGAGTTCATCGAGCTGGCGGCCCTGCTGGTGTTCGGCTGCGTGATCGCCGCCCTCGTGCAGACCCTGGTGCCGCGGCCCTGGCTGCTGGCGGTGGGTGGGGCCCCCACCCTCTCGATCTTGGCCCTGATGCTGCTGAGCCTGGTGGTGTCGGTGTGCTCCAGCGTGGATGCCTTTCTGGCCCTGGGCTTCGCCGCCCAGGTCACCCCGGGTGCCCTGCTGGCCTTCCTGTTGCTCGGGCCCGTGATCGACATCAAGCTGGTGGGGCTGTTCGGCGTGTTGCTGCGTCCGCGCGCCATCCTGCTCACGGCCGTCAGCGCCGTGCTGGTGGTGCTGCTGATCGGTCAGTGGGTGAACCTGTGGCTGCTGTGACACTCCCCCGACGTCTGCGCGGCGGCCGCTGGTTGCGGCCCCTCGGACTGGGGCTGTGGGGGGCTGTGCTGCTCCAGAGCGGCATCAGCGGCCGGCTGGATCTGCTGCTGCGGGCTGTGTTCCATCCGTTGGTGTGGATCAGCGGCGTGGTGCTGGTGGTGGTGGCGCTGCTGGAGTTGGTGGGAGGGGGTGGCGCCGCCCCTACGCCGCGGCAGCGCACTGTGCTGCTGGTGGGCGTGGTGGTGGCGATCGCCGTGCTGCTGGTGCCACCGCGGCCCTCGTTCGCCGATCTCGCCGCCAACCGCGACCGCGAACTGCTCGATGAGCCGGGCCTGAATTTCGTGGTGCCGCCCGGCCAGCGCAGCCTCACCGAGTGGGTGCGCCTGCTGCGCAGCCAGCCCGACCCGAAGCTGCATGCGGGCGATCCGGTGCGCATCAGCGGCTTCGTGCTGCCCGTGCCCGGGGACCGTCCCCAGCTGGCTCGCCTGCGGGTGCGCTGCTGCCTGGTGGATGCCACGCCGGTGGGGCTGCCGGTGCTGTGGCCCCCGGGCCGGCCGCTGCCCAAGGCCGATCAGTGGCTGGAGCTGCGCGGCGTGATGGACACCGAACGCTTTGACGGCCAGACCCGGAGTGTGATCCGCGCTGAGTCGGTGCGAGAGATTCCCAGGCCGGCGCGGCCGCTCGAACCATGAGGGCCCTGCGCCTGGCCCTGCTGGCCGGTGTGCTGCTGGCCGTCGCCCAGCAGCAGGTGCTACTCCATCGGCCGCCGCGGCTGCTGGCGCTGGAGCAGGCGGCGGCCAGCTCCGGCCCAGCGGCCTTGAACCTGCGCTTCAGCCGGCCGATGAATCCCGGCAGCGTGGCGGCCCGCACCCGCCTGGATCCGCCGCTGCGCTTCGATCTGCAGGGCGGCGGCAACCCGTTGCTGCTGCTGCCGGGCCAGGGGCAGCGGCTGGTCACCCCGCTGCGGCTGCAATTGCAGGGCGACGACCGACGCGGTCTGCCGATGCGCCCAGCCCTCTGGCAATGGGATCCGCGCGCCCATCTGCTGGCCGTGGTGCCGGTGGGCAGCGGTGAGCAGGTGCAGGTGCGCCAGCACGATGGTGGCTGGACGGCACTGTCACCGGTGTGGAGCTCGATTACCGAGATCGAGCCGCTGGGCGATGGCTCTGGCGTGGGGGTGGTGAGCCGGGATGACCAGGGGCGTCACCAGGTGTGGCGCCTCAACCTGCAAGAGCGCAACCTGGCGCGGGTGGTCGCCATGGACGCACCGCTGCGGTCCGATCTGGGCCGGGTGCGGCAGACGGGCATCGATCGCTTCACGCGCGAACCGCTCCAGTACGCGCAGCTGAGCAGCAACCGGCAGGGTGATCTGCTGGTCCAATCCACGGCGCTGACGCAGGGGCCGGAAGGGCTGGTGCAGTGGTTCCGCGGCGGCGGCCGGCGACGCCTCGAGATCGAGGCCAGTGGCCCGGTGGCGCTGCTGCCCGGCGGCGGTGAGCTGATCGTGCCGGAGCGGGAGGGGTTGTCGCTGCGCACCCTGCCGCCGCGGGAACCACGCCGCCAGATCCTGCCCGGCAGCCGCGACCTCAGCAGCTTCTGCCCGGTGGCGGGGCGGGCGCTGCTGGTGCGGCACTGGCCTGATTTCCGGCGTTCGCTGGAGCTGGTGGAGCCGGGGCAGGCCCCGCGTCCGCTCTGGATCGGCACCGCCGGGCTGGTGGCCAGCGCCTGCTCCCGCGGCGGCGAGAGGGTGTGGGCGCTGCTGATCGAAAGCATCGCCGAGCCACGGCTGATCCTGCTGGCGCTCGATCGCAACGGGACGGTGCTGCAACGCCGCGAGCTGAGCGGCTGGGAGCTGGAGCCGGGCACCGGCCTCCACTACGACCCCACTGGCGAACGGTTGCTGCTCACCCTGCGCCGCCTGGAGCTCGACACCCCTGCCGGCGGCCCGCCCCAGCGTCGTGAGGCCCAGCCGGCCCTGATCGATCCGTTCAGCCTCGAGCTCACCTTGATCGACAAGCCGGTGCGCCAGGCCCAGTGGCTGCCAGCCGGCTGAGGGGCGCCCGCTCCCGCTCAGGCCAGCCGTTGCCGTGGGGCCAGCGCCAGGGCCAAAAGGAAGCCCACCAGCTGCATCAGCACCACGCAGGGACCTGACGGCAGGTTCAGGCTGCCGGAGAGCAGCAGGCCGAGCACGGCGCAGATGGCGCCAAGGCCAGCGGCCAGTGCCACGTAGCCGTTGAACTGAACACTCACCAGCCGGGAGGCACAGGCGGGGATCACCACGAAGGCGCTGATCAGCAGCACCCCCACCGCTTTGATCGAGATCGCCACCACCACCGCCAGCAGCACGATGAAAAGGAGCCGGTGCAGCGGTACTGCCACCCCACGCGAGAGCGCCAGCGGCTCATCGAGCGTGAGCAGGATCTGGTCGCGGCGGGTGAGGCCCAGGTAGCCCACGGCAGTCAGCAGCAGGGCCACGATCAGCCCCAGGTCGAGCCAGGAGATGCCGAGGATGTCGCCGAAGAGCAGCTGATGGATGCCGCCCTTGTAACTGCGCACGAAGCTGAGCGCCACCACGGCGATCGCCAGTGACGACGAATAGACGATGTTGAGCAGGGCATCGGTGGGCAGCTGGCTGCGTTCCACCAGGCGGCTCACCACCAGGGCGAACAGCACCGCGAAGGGAATCAGCACCAGGGTGGGGTTGAGGCCCAGCAGGATGCCGAGGGTGATGCCGAGCAGGGCCGAATGGCCGAGCGCATCGCTGAAGAAGGAGAGCTGACGCAGGATCGCGAAGCTGCCCAGCAGACCGCCCAGGGCACCGGTGAGCAGGCCGCCGATCAGGGCCCGCTGCATGAAGGGCAGGGCCAGGAGCTCGGCGAGGGCTACGCCGTCGTTCATCGGTGGTGATGGTGGTAGGGCACGTAGCCCCGGCCGTAGACCCGCTCCAGCTGGGCGGGACTGAGGGCGTGATCGGGGGGGCCGGAGCAGCGCAGGCTGCGGTTCAGGCACAGCACGCCATCGCAGGTGCGCCGCACCATCTCAAGGTCGTGCGAGACCTGCAGGATCGTCCAGCCCTCGCTGCGGCGCAGGTCGAACAGCAGGCCGTAGAACTGCTCCGCCGCCTGGCTGTCGAGGCCGGCCTGGGCCTCATCGAGCACCAGCAGGCGCCGGGGCCGCACCACGCAGAAGGCCAGCAGCACGCGCTTGGTCTGACCGCCGGAGAGCTCGCTGATCAGCCGGTCGGCCAGGTCGCTGCAGCTGGTTTTGGCCAGCGCCTGGCGCACCGCCTGCCGCCGCCGCTCACTGCCGCGCCAGGGCAGCTGCAGCCCGGGTGGATCCCAGCCGAGGCCCACGAAGTCGGCCACGCTGAGGGGGCAGCGGTTGCGCACGGTGAAGGACTGGGGCACATAGGCCACCTGGGCCCGCACCGAGGCGGGCAGCTGGCCCTGGGGGCCCATCGGCCGACCCAGCAGCCGCACCTGGCCGCGCTGGTGCGGCAGGATGCCCAGCAGCGCCTGCACCAGGGTGCTCTTGCCGGCCCCGTTGGGGCCCACCAGCGCCGTGTCGGTCTCCGCCGCCAGGGTGAAGCTCACCCCCTCCACGGCTGTCGTGCCCTCGCGCCGCACCGTGAGGTCGCTGACTTCGAGAACCATTTCCGCCATGGCTTCAGCCTACCGGCCGTGCGGGGGGATCCACTGCCCTGGGTTGCCAAGGCCCGGGGAGTCCACCGCCCAGGAGATCGCTGCTGGTGGAAGCGCCGCCAGGCGGTGGGCTTGCCACCAGTGCCGCTGGTTCGCGCCGCCTCACTTGCCGAAGGCCTTCACCAGATCCGACACGTTGCGGCGCATCTGGGTGGCGTAGTAGCCGGGGTTTTCGCCCTCGGCCGGACCGGTTTCCATTGGATCGAACACGCTCACCCGCACACCGAGGTCGCCGGCGAGGGCGTTGAACGAGCGGCTGCCTTCCTGCGGCTCGGAGAGCAGGGCCTTGAGATCGGACTGCTTCACCTGCTCGGCCACCCGTTGCAGATCGGCCGGGGTGGGGTTCTGCTCGGGCGCCTCCACCACGAAGGCGGTCTTGAGCTTGTAGCGCTCGGCGAAGTAGGGGGCGAAGTCGTGGAAGGCCACGAAGGTCTTGCCGGCGAAGGGCTTGAGCTGGGCGGCGAGCTCGGCATTCAGGGCCTGCAGCTCTGCGGTGAAGCTGGCGGCGTTGGCGCTGAACTGCTCCTTGCAGGCGGGCTTGGCGGCGATCAGGCCATCCCGGATCGTTTCCACCTGCTGGACGGCCCGCAGCGGATCGAGCCAGATGTGGGGGTTGATCGGGCCGTGCTCGTGGCCGTGATCATGCCCCTGGTCGTGGTCATCACCGCCCTTCGCCTTGGCCTTATCGCCGGCCTTCCCGTCCGCATTGGTCAGGGTCGCCACGCCGCTGCTGGTGTCGATCACGCGCAGCGTGGGGTTGTCGGCGCTGGCGATCAGCTTGTCGAGGAACGACTCCAGACCCAGGCCGTTCTTCACCAGCACGTCGGCCTTCTGCAGCTTCACCAGATCCGATGGGGTGGCCTGGAAGTCGTGGGGTCCAACATTGGTGGGAACCAGTGCCTGCACCGTGGCGCAGTCGCCCGCCACCGCCTTGGTGAATCCGGTGATCGGCAGGAAGGTGGTGACCACTTGCAGGTCGGTGCCGTTGCTGGCCGCCGGATTCCGGGCGGTCTGGCCGCACGCGACCAGCAGTGCCGCAGAAGCCAGCACCGCCGCACGGCGCAGAAGGAGACGCATGGCCGGCAGAGGAGAGCGGGGATCCCGGCACCGAAGCGGCGAGAAGTCGAATCGAGAATCATACTCATTTTGGTATGGCCTACCAGGCGCCTGGCCCTCCGCCTGGCCCTTGGTTTGCGCCTGTGCCTCGGCCTCTGCATCGCCGCCGCGAGCGCCCGATCTGTGGCCCTCGTGGCGGCTCCATCCCGCGCAGGCGCCGCCCTCTCACGGCGCTCCATAGGATCGGCGTTGACCCGCTGTCGTCCTGGCCATGGCTTCCGAGGCAGCCGTTCCTGTTTCGCAGAACGAGAGCCCGCTGAAGCAGAGCCCGCTCAACGCCAAACAGAGCCATCTGCTCGATCAGCTGCAGGCCGCCGGCCACGAGCTTTCCGGCCAGGACCTGCATGCCCGGCTGCGCGGCACGCCCCATGGCATGGGCCTGGCCACGGTGTACCGGCACCTGCGCCAGCTGCAGCAGCGCGGGCTGGTTCGTTGCCGCCATCTGCCCAGTGGCGAAGCCCTCTACGCCCCCACCGAACGGGACGAGCACCATCTCACCTGCGTCGATTGCGGCCGCACCCTGCCCCTGCGGGCCTGCCCCATGCACGACGTCCACCTGCAACCCCAGCAGCTGGACGGCTTCCGGCTGCTGTTCCATACCCTGGAGTTCTTCGGCATCTGCCCCAGCTGCCAGGCCCGCCAGCAGTCGTCCTGAGAGGAGCGTGCCCCCCTCATAGCTGCAGCAGCCAGGCCAGCAACTCCTGGCGGCGTTGCCGCGGCAGCTCCAGAAAGCGCGACTTCGCCCCCTCTGCCTCCCCGCCATGCCAGAGGATCGCCTGCTCGAGCGTGCGGGCGCGGCCATCGTGCAGGAAGCCCGTCGAGGCATTCACCCGCTGCGTGAGGCCCACGCCCCAGAGGGGAGCTGTGCGCCATTCGCTGCCCGCCGCCCCCTGCTCCGCTACCCCGTCATCAAGGCCGGGACCCATGTCATGGAGGAGCAGATCGGTGTAGGGCCAGATCCTCTGAGCGCGGAGCGCCTGAACCACCGCCTGTGTGGAGGATCCCGTGGACAGTTGCGGCACATGGCACCGGGCGCACTGAAGTGTGTCGAACAGTGCCTGCCCCCGGCGCACCACCGGGCTGGAGGCCGGCTGGCCGGTGCGCGGCGCCCCCAGGGTCTGGCTGTAGAAGGTCACCAGGGTCAGCTCCTGCTGGCTGATCTCGGCGGGTTGGCCATCGGCCGCCAGCGCTGAGCCCGGCCCCACCGCCGTGGTGAGGCCCATGTCATTGAGAAAGGCGGCGCTGGTCTGGTCCCGTACCGAAGCGGAGAGCGCCTTCCAGCCGAACCGCCCCAGTTGCCGCTGGCCGTTGGCGTCCACCAGCCAGTGGGGTCGGCCGGAAATGCCATCGCCATCGCGGTCATCGGGGTCGGCGCGGGCCAGGATCGCCCCCTCCGGTACCGCCTCCAGCAGCCCCAGGCCGATCAGGGGCGGCGCCACCCGAAGGGAACGGGCCACCTGCCGAACCGAAAGATCGAGGGGAGTGTCCGTCTCCAGCTGGACCCATGGCCGGCGCAGCCCCGCCTGGTTCTGCCACTCCACCGCCACGGAGGCATCGGGGCTGGCACCCAGCACGGCGCGATCGCGGACCTGGTGGCCGATGCTCGGCACGGGCCGCCCATCCCGCAGGGCCACCCGCACCAGGGATTCCCCCATCAGCGGCCGGCCGCGGCCGTTGCGCACATGGCAGGCGATGCAGGAGGCGGCATTGAAACGGGGACCCAGGCCCGCCCCGGGCGCCCCCTCCAGGGGCACGTGGGTGCGATCGAACAGCCCATCGGCGATCTGGTGGCGCTCCAGCTCAGCCGGGCTGAGGCCGGCGGCCGGTTGCTCGAAGGAGGCCGACGTGCGGTTGGCCACGGTCATCGCCCCGGCCGCCCGTTGGGGATCGGCGGCGCTCCAGCCGCGCTGCAATCCCACACCCAGCACCACCGCCAGGGCCAGCACGGCCAGCAGCAGGCGTTGACGGGGGCGCTGCATCAGGACAACAGCGGCACTGACCGCTCCACGAGCTTCGCCGCGCTGTGCAGCTGGCTGATCAGCTGCTCCATCGCCTTGCGGGAGGCGGGGTTGTGGAGGTGATCGTTGATCGGGTGCGGCAGGGCCTTGGCCAGATCCACTGCCTGGGCGGTCTGGGCGTCGATCTGCTGGCCCAGCTCGACATCCTTGCGGCGGATCCGCTCCAGCAGACCGGTGGTCAGCAGCACCTGCCGGGCGCCCTTCACATTGGCGAGCAGATCCGCCTGGGTGTTGCCGCTGTCGGCGCTCTCCAGGCTGCGGGGATCACGGCTGTTCAGCGGTTGGCCCAGTTTTTCGTCGCCCTCCTCCTGCAGCAGGCCGATCACCCCCTGAAGCATCTCCTGCACGGCTGTGCCGGCCTCGGCTGGTGAGCTGATCCGGGCGCCGAAGCCCTGCGGCCCCGACCAGCTGGCCAGGAGCCCTTCGGCCTGGCGGTGCAGGTCGTCGGTCGCCAGGCGCAGATAGGCCAGATCGTTGGGCGTGAGCTGGGCCGCGCTGGGTCGTTGGCCCCTGTTCCCGCCGAAGATCACCCATTCGATGCCGTGGAATCCCTTGGCGGTGTCGCTGAGGGCGACGAAGGTGTCGGCCGTGAACGCGGCGCCGCCCAGGGCCGCAGCGAGGTCTTTGCGGTTCACGGGCCAGGAATCCAGGGCGCCGTCGAACCCTTCGGTTTGAGCGGGACCGAAGGCCCAGCTTTCACTGGTTTCCCAGGTGTGGCGCGCCGCCAACCAGGCCTGGCGGGCCGCCTCCAGGCGCTCGTCGGAGGGTTTGTCGGTGAGGCGTTGGATGGCGGCCTGCAGGGCGCCGGTTTCCGCCACCAACTTGGTGTTGTTGGGCTGCACCACCTGCGCCACGAAGGTCTTCACCACCGCCTCGTCGGTGGGGGCTGCCGTGCGGCCGGGCGTGCCGCAACCGTTGAGGACCAGGCCCAGGCCTAGCGGCAGTCCCAGGGCCAGGCCCAGGGCCAAGGTGCGACTCCAGCGGCAGGTGCGGGTCACGATCGATGCAGGGCGTCTGCGGCCAATGTCCACCGCCGGTCCGCACCATCACCGCCCGGACGGCACACCAGCCCGTGACCAATGGCACCCAGGGCTGCATCACCACTCAGTCGCTCCACATCCGCAACAGGTTGGTGTAGCTGCGGCTGAGCAGATCGAAGATCTCGCTCTTGCCCTGCTGGCTGAACAGCTGCCGCCGGGCTGTGTCGAGTTCGAACAGCAGTTCGCGCTGCTCTGCGTTGCGGAGGCGACTCTGGATCCAGCCCACACAGACGAGACGCTCCCCCTCCGTCACCGGTTCCACCCGGTGCAGCAGGGTGCTGGGGTAAAGGATCGCGTCGCCGGCCCTGAGGCGAATCGCTTCCTCACCATGGGGAAACTCCAGCACCAGGGCACCGCCCGCGTAGCTGGCTGGCTCCGAGAGAAACAGCGTGAAGGAGAGATCGGAGCGTCCTTCGGCCATGAAGGCGTTGTCCACGTGGCGGCCGTAGCCCTCGCCCACGCCCGTTCGGCTGAACAGCAGGCCGTGGATCCGGGCCGGTAGTGCCGCTGCAGCCAGCAGGGGATGGGCCAGCAAGGCTTGGTGCACCAGCGGCGCCAGCTCCTGGTGCAGGGCCGAAGCGCGCTCCAGCTGGCGGTTGTGCTTGACGGCCCTGGCATGCCAGCCGGCCGTTTCCTGGCCGGGCCGCCATTCCAGCTCCGGCGCCAGCAGCCGGCTTCTCCAGCTGGCGATCTGCTCGGCCGGCAGCAGTGATTCGATCTGAAAACGCATCGACCCGGCAATGGCGCGGTTCCCCCGAACGATGGCGGCACCCTGCCTCTTTCTCCAGGGGAGCGTGCCTGCGCCATTGCTGCCAATCGGCGGCAGCGGAACAGCCAGCACCCCAATCTGTCGCCAATGGCACGGTCGCCTGTGACCGGTGCAGGCCGGTGCAGAGCCAAGCCGCTCAGAATCGGCGGTGTTCCATTCGGATCCACCATGGCGCGCTCCAGCATCGCCCTGTTCCTTGCCACCACCGGGCTGATTGCCGGGATGGCGGGCTGTGGCAAGGCTCCCGAGTCCAGCGAGCCGAAGACCCCTGCGGCTGGACAGCAGGCACCTGATGGTGGCGGGGATGCGGTCGAGTACCACAAAGAGAACAAAGGAGAGGAAGGCGGCGAGGGCGGGGAAGGGGGTGAGGGCTGATGTGCAGGCCGGCACATGAAACCGGCAGCTGAACCGGGCGCAGTCCATCCCCCACTACAGGCCCCACCACCGGGCCCGCCAGCTAAAGCAGCTGGTAAGAACCGTTATCATTATCATGCTATTGCTGGGGTGCTCTGGTTCCCTGGGCCTGTTGACAAGCGCACCCTGCCAATCAATGACCGTTTCCCTCTCCAAGCTGCTTGCGCACCTTGCCTTGGGCCTGCTGGCTCCGCTGGCCCCCTTCGCTGCCGCCGCCGCTGAGCTCAACCTGGAGGGCATCCAGCGCTATGCCAGCGGTCTCACCTTGGGCAGCCAGGGCGGCGGTCTCAGCGCCGACCAGGTCACCAGCATCAACCAGTTCTCCGACGTTCAGCCCACTGAATGGGCCTACCAGGCGCTCTCGAACCTGATCGAGCGCTACGGCTGCGTCGCTGGCTATCCCGACGTCACCTTCCGCGGCAAGCAGGCCCTCAGCCGCTGGGAAGCCGCCGCTCTGCTCAATGCCTGCCTCGATCGCATCACCGAGGTGACCGACGAGCTGCGTCGCCTGCTCAAGGAATTCGAAGCCGAACTGGCCGTGCTCAAGGGCCGGGTGGATGGCCTCGACGCCAAGGTGGGCGAGCTGGAGGCCAATCAGTTCTCCACCACCACCAAGCTGAGCGGCCAGGCCACCTTCGTGCTCGGGGCCAATGCCTTCGGCGGCAGCGCTCCCGCACGCGCCACCCGCGAAGAGGTGGGCGCCACCACCTTCAGCTACGACATTCAACTCAGCTTCGACACCAGCTTCACTGGCAAGGATCTGCTGCGCACGATCCTGCGGGCCGGCAACTTCGCCGACAGCGCCTTCGGCGGCGCCGGCCCCACCGGCGGCCTCTCCACCCTGGAAGTGGCGTTCCAGGAGGATTGCGGCGACAACGCCGACTGCGGCGATGTGGTGGCGATCGACAAGCTCTTCTATCAATTCCCGCTCGGCAGCGGCTTCACCGCCACCCTCGGTGGCCGCGTCGGTCAGGAAGACATGCTCGCTCTGTGGCCGAGCGTGTACCCCAGCGACACGATCCTGAACGTGCTCACCCTCAACGGTGCGCCGGCGGCGTACAACAAGAACCTCGGCCCGGGCGCCGGCCTCTGGTGGCAGAACGGCGGCTTCAGTGTGAGCGCCAACTGCGTGGCCGCCAACGGCAACGCCGGCAACCCGAGCGAGGGCGGCATCGGCACCAGCGCCAGCGCCGGTACCGGCACCGTGCAGATCGGTTACGCGCAGGAGCAATGGGCCGTGGCTGCGATCTACAGCTACATCCAGTCAGGGGTGGGGGTGCCCGGCACCACGCCCATCACCGCCCTCGCCTTCGAGAACCCCAGCAGCACCACCAACGCCGTCGGCCTCAGCGGCTACTGGCAACCCTCCAGCTCCGGCTGGTTGCCCTCGATCAGCGCCGGCTGGGGCCTCAACTCCACGTCGTACGACGGCCAGGAGGTGGATGGCGATGTGCGCACCAGTCAGTCGTGGATGGTGGGGCTGGAGTGGAGTGATGTGTTCGTGAAAGGGAACGCCCTCGGTATGGCCGTGGGCCAGCCGGTTTTCGCCACAGCCCTCGAAGGCAGCGACTCCCCCAACGACGGCAACTATGTGTGGGAGTGGTGGTACAAGTTCCAGGTGAGCGACAACATCTCCGTGACGCCCGCCCTCTTCTATCTGAGCCGGCCCCTGGGCCAGGCCACCCCCTCCGGCGAGACCTTCAACCAGCTGGGCGGCCTGGTGAAAACCACCTTCCGGTTCTGAGCCGGGGGTTTGGAGGCTGTGAGCTGACTCTGTGTTCAGGATGGCCGTCCTGGTCTGATGCACTGGCTAGCAACGCGCGCCATGGAGTGGCTGCAGCGGCCCCAGCTCAGCGCGGCAGCTGGCACTCCAGTTCCCGCAGCCGCGCTTCCAGTGCCTCGATGCGTTCGAGGTAGGTGAGGGCCAGGGCCATGCCGGGCACGTTGAGGCCGAAGTCGTCGCGCAGGCGGGCGGCGCGGCGGGCCAGCGTGAGGGTGCGGGCGTGGAAGCACCAGGACGTGCCCGTGCCGGTGAGCTGGAACACGCCGAACTGGACCAGTTCGCTCACCTCTTCATGGGCCAGGCCAGAGGCCGCCAGCAACTCCTCGAGCGCCACCGGGCTGTCGTCGTCGGCGGGAATCAGCGGATCGTCAGCCATGGGTGGCGGCTCCTGGGAACGATGGACGGGGGTTGAACGCGGAGGCTTCGGCCAGCTCGCTGTAGAGCTCCCGTTCGCGATCACCGATCTGCTCCGGCATCACGATCTGGATCACACCGTAAAGATCACCGGCGCCTTCCTTGCGCCGCGGCAGGCCCTTGCCCGCCAGCCGCAGCTTCTGGCCGTTGCGCATGCCCGGCCGCACGGTCACCCGCGCCGTGCCGGCGAGCGTGGGCAGATCGATCTCGGCGCCGAGGGCCGCCTCCCAGGGGGCGATCGGCAGCTCCAGGTAGAGGTCGTGGCCCACGGGGCGAAACCGGGGGTGTGGCTTGAGCCGGATCTGCAGAAACAGATCACCGGCCGGGCCGCCGCCGTGGCCGGGGCCCCCACGGCCTGGCACCCGCAGGCGCTCGCCATCGGCCACACCGCGTGGCACCCGGATCGTGCCGGAGCGGGGCTCCCGCGCCATGCCGCCGTCGGCGCGGCGGCTGGGGACGCTGAGCGTGAACGCCACCTCGGTGCCCTGGGCCGCCTGCTCCAGCGTCAGTTCCGTGGTCACCTCCAGGTCCTGGCCGCGAACCTGGAAGCCGCCAGCCTGTTGGCCGAAACCGCCGGAGCCACCGAAACCGCCACCAAACCCACCGGCGCCGCCAGAAACGCCAAAGCCCATCTGCTCGAACAGATCGGCCAGATCCACGTCCTGACCAGCCGGCTGGCCGCCCTCCCGCCGGAAGCGGCTCTCCCAGTCGGGCGGTGGGCTGAAGTCCTCCCCGCTGCCATGGCGGCCCAGGTTGTCGTAGGCCTGGCGCTTCTCGGGATCGGAAAGGGTCTGGTAAGCCTCGCTGATCTCCTTGAAGCGCTCCTCGGCACCGGGCTCCTTGGCCACGTCCGGATGGGTCCGGCGGGCCAGCCGCCGGTAGGCCTTCTTGATCGCGTCGCCATCGGCGTCGCGCTCCAGCTCCAGGGCGGCGTAGTAGTCCTTGAACTTCATCGTCGCCGGGCCTCCGAACAGAGCTGCGCCTGGAGGGTGGCCGCCTGTAGGGGCGGCCCGCACGGGGCTCCTCCCAACCCTGCCACGCCCAGCCGTGATCGCGCCGCGTCAGGCGTAGGAGCGGCAGCTTCCTGGCCGCGCCCTGGCCGCTTGCCAGCCTGCAAACGGCCGCATCAGCGAGCCAGCTCTCAGAGGCCAGGCGCCAGACTGGTGGGATCAGCTCCGCCCTGGCCGCCATCGCCATGACCAGCACCGCCAGTGATCTCCACGCCACAGATGTCCGCGCCGACGGCCCTGCGACGGTGCCCATCCCCGCCATGGCGGAGGCCGGCATCACCAGCCTGCCGGTGACGATCCTCACCGGCTTTCTCGGCGCCGGCAAAACCACCCTGCTGAATCACATCCTCAGCAACCAGGACGGCATCAAGACCGCCGTCCTGGTGAATGAGTTCGGTGAGATCGGCATCGACAACGACCTGATCATCGCCACCGGCGACGACATGGTGGAGCTGAGCAACGGTTGCATCTGCTGCTCGATCAACGGCGAACTGCTGGAGGCGGTGGAGCGCATCCTCGATCGCCCCGATCCGGTCGACTACCTGGTGGTGGAAACCACCGGCCTCGCCGATCCGCTGCCGGTGGCGATGACCTTCCTCGGCAGCGAGCTGCGCGACACCACCCGGCTCGATTCGATCATCACCTTGATCGATGCGGAGAACTTTGACGACTCCACCATGGCGAGCGAGGTGGGGCGCGCCCAGGTCATTTATGGCGACATCCTGCTGCTCAACAAGACCGATCTGGTGGCGGAGGAGCGGCTGGTGGAGGTGGAATCACGCCTGCGCGAGCTGAAGAAAGACGCGCGCATCCTGCGCTCGGTCAGCGGGCAGGTGCCGCTGCCGTTGCTGCTGAGCGTGGGGCTGTTCGAGTCCGATCGGGTGGTGGCGGAGCAGGCCGGCGAGGCCCAGGCGCACAGCCATTACCACGGCCATGACCACGCTCACGATCACGGCCACAGCCATGCCCACAGCGCCGGCGCGGCCGAGGGTGCCGACGCAACCCACGCCACTGCCGCTGACCACAGCGCCTGCGATCACGACCATGGCCAGTGCGTCCACGACCACAGCAGCCACGGCCATGACCATAGCCACGATCACGATCACGCCCATGGCGACGGCGTCCATGCCGCCGACCATCTGGCGATCGAAGGCTTCACCTCGCTCTCCTTCGCTGCCGATGGGCCCTTCTCGTTGCGCAAGTTCCAGAACTTCCTCGACAACCAGATGCCGGCCGGGGTGTTCCGGGCCAAGGGAATCCTCTGGTTCAGCGAAAGCGAGCGGCGCCATGTGTTCCACCTGGCGGGCAAACGCTTCTCGATCGACGACACCGACTGGAAAGGACCGCGCAAGAACCAGCTGGTGCTGATCGGCAAGGAGCTCGATCACGACAAGCTGCGCCGTCAGCTGCGGGCCTGCGTCGCCAGCGGCGCGGCCGGCAAGGGTTTTTCCTGAACCTGGCCCGCTTGCCCGGCTGCATCCTCTGCTCGCGGCCTGGCATCCCGCCCGCTCCCGGCGCTGCATCCAGGCCCCGCATCCAAAGGTTGCCGTTGAACTCCCGGGCGGCGGGGCTGGCTTCATACTGACCCCGCAGTGGTTTGCCGGTGCGCACCCCGGTGAGGCAACGAGGAAAGTCCGGTGCCAGCATCACCCTTGTCCGAAGGCGTGGTGGTCACTCCGGCGCTGTCCCGCAGCTGTGATGGGCCCCATCAACAGGTGGGCCCTCAGCCAGAACGCTCGCCCCTGCTCCTCCCCCTTCAATCCCCGGCGCGGACCGGAGTTCACCATGCCCTTCGCTTCCCTCAAGTCCTCGTCAGGCCGAGATCTGGTGCTGGCCGGCTGCGCCGGTCTTGGCCTCAGCCTGCTGGGCACCCTGCCCGCCTCCGCCCACGGCCTGGCCGGAGCCGGCCTGGCGGGTGGCTTCAGCCATCCCCTCACCGGCCTCGACCACCTCTTCCTGCTGGTGGGCGTGGGTGCGGCCTCGTCGTTCGTGAGTGCCCAGCTCCTGCTGTTCGCCCTGGCCGGTGCCGTGATCGGGGCGTTCTTCGGTGTCAGCGGCGGCGGCCTGCCCGTGGCTGAGCTGCTGGCGGCACTGGCGGTTTCGGGTCTGGGTGTGCTGATCCTGATGAGCCGCCGCTCTGGCCACCCTCCTTCCATTCCTGCGGCCGGCACCGTGGTGACGGTGGCGGTGGCGATCCACGCGATGCTGCACGGCCATGAAGCCAGCGGTGCCAGCAGCTGGTGGGCGGGAGCCCTGCTGGCCTCTGGCCTCACCGTGGGGGTCACGTTCCTGTTGCTGCGCCGGCTCGGCACCGCCTGGACCGTGCGTCTTGCCGTTCTGCTCACCGTGGTGGGTGCGCTGCTGGCCCTGGGGCCGATCGGTCTGCTCGCCGCCGCCGGAGCCGCCTGAGCTGAGCACCAATCGCAGTCATCGACACAGTCAGCCCTCAAGTTCTGGCTAACGTTGCTGGATACCGGTTGGGTGCCATGGTCGAACTTTTGCTTTTCACCGGCGTCATCGCCCTGTTCGGCCTGGCCTTCTGGCTTACCACCGACTCTGACGACGACAATTCCGGCGGCGGCCTGATGCAGCCGGCTCTCGTGCCAGTCCGGGTCCGCCCCAGCCGCTGAACCCTTCCCTCTCTCTCACCCCTAGCGATCGTCAGCCCTGCTGATGGTCGTTTTTTCTTTGGGTTGCCTTGCCTGCGGGGAATCTGTCTGGCGTGCCATTCCACAGGGCAGAGCCCGCTTCTCATGCCCCAGCCACGACAGACAAGCGGCCTGAGCGGTTCTCGTTCTTGGTTGTTTCACCCATCCATTGATCGGACCTCCCGTTATCGGGTCACATTTGTTACTCCCGGTCGCACCCTTTCGACGTGGGTAGCTAAATCCTGATTCCTACGCTCCAGATGTTGCATTCGCGCCATCGGGCGCTCCATCTCCTGGATGAAACGGATCTCTTCCGCCACCGTGAGGCTGGCTGCTGCCGGTCTCACGGTTGTTTCGATCGCCACCGCCGTTGGTGCCGGCCTGGCGCAACAGGCGCCCAACCGCAAACCCGTTGAAATCGGGGTCTACTCGGGCCGCCACTACAACACGGACAAAGAGCTCTACCGCCAGTTCACCGCCCGCACAGGCATCAAGGTGAACGTGCTGGAAGCCAAGGACGACGCCATCATCGAGCGCCTCAAGAGTGAAGGTCGCAACAGCCCGGCCGATGTGCTCGTGCTGGTGGATGCCGCCCGCCTCGACACCGCCACCGACCAGGGCCTGTTCCAGCCCAGCCGCTCCGCAGCCCTGCAGCGCGATGTGCCCGCCAACCTGCGCGACTCCCAGGGGCGCTGGTATGGCCTCACCCGCCGGGTGCGCGCGGTGGTGGTCAACCCGAAGCTGGTGAATCCCAACACGATTCGCACTTACGCCGATCTGGCCAAGCCGGCCCTCAAGGGCAAGCTCTGCCTGCGCGACCGCAAGAGCCCCTATAACCAGTCGCTGGTGGCCAGCCAGATGATCCTGCGCGGTGACGCGACCGCAGGCAACTGGGTGCGCGGCATGGTGGCCAACGTGAAGCAGCCGTTTTTCACTTCGGACACCCCCCTGGCCCGTGCCGTCGCCCGGGGTGAGTGCGCGGTGGGCGTCGTCAACTCGTACTACGTGGCCCGCATGCTTTCGGGCGAAGGCGGCGCCGAGGACAAGCGCCTGGCTGAGCAGCTCCGGGTGGTCTACGTGAATCCCTCCCACGTCAACATCAGTGGTGCCGGCGTCACGCGCCATGCCAAGAATCCCCAGGCTGCGCTCAGGCTGATCGAGTTTCTGGCCTCCCCCACCGGTGGCCGCGGCTACGCCGAAGCCAACAACGAGTACCCGCTCAAGGGCGTGGGTGACAATCCCATTCTCAAGCGCTTCGGTACCTTCAAGGCGGATGGCGTCTCGGTCGAGCAGATCGGAGCACGGAGCAGGGCCGCTACCCGGATGATGGAAACCAACGGCTGGAAGTAGGACACCGAATGGCGGCACTGGCAACAGCCGAACGAGCACCAGCTGTCAAGGGCGCACCGCCGATGCGGCGCGCCTCCCTCACGGCAGCGGTTGTGCTGGTCTCAGCCCTGGCCCTGTTGCCGGTGCTGGTGCTGGTGGGCTATGCCCTGCTGGCCCCCGGCTCCAGCACCCTCCAGCTGGGTGCCGAGGGCGTTGAGCAGGTGGTCAACACTGTGGGGCTTGTGATCGGTGTCGGCATGATCGGCGCCCTCGTGGGCACGGCCAACGGCTGGCTCACGGCCTGTTGCCTCTTCCCTGGCCGACGCTGGCTGCGCCTGGCGCAGGTGCTTCCTCTGGCGGCCCCTGCGTTTGTGCTGGCTGCCGTGCTCGTCGATCTCGGCAGCCGCTGGGGCTTCCGCTTTCACGGCATCGGCTGGGCGGTGCTGCTGCTCAGCCTCACCACTTACACCTATGTGTTCCTGCTCTCCACCGAGAGCTTCTCGATGAGCGGCCACCGCCAGCTGGAGGCCTGCCGCAGCCTGGGCGTTGGTCCGTGGGGCAGCTTTCGGCGGGTGGCGCTGCCACTGGCCCTGCCTTCGATCGGTGCCGGCGTTGCCCTCAGCGGCATGGAGGTGGTGAATGAACTGGGCGCGGTCGAACTGCTCGGCGTGCCCACCCTGTCGCGCGGGATCCTGCAGCGCTGGCAGGGTGAAGGGGATCTGCAGGGAGCCGTGGGGCTGGCCCTGATCGCCTTGGTGATGGTGAGTCTGCTGGTGGGAGCCGAACGCTGGTTACGCCAGCGCAGCCGCCGCTGGAACATGGGCCATGACGGCACCAGCTCACTGCAGTGGCACCTGAGCGGCTGGCGGTCCTGTGCGGCCCAGCTGCTCACCCTGGTCCCGCCGCTGATCAGCCTGGCGATTCCGCTCACCTGGCTGGTGATGAGCCGCGACCACTTGCAGAGCGATTCGCCCGAGGAGCTGGTGGCGCTCACATTGCGCAGCCTTGGTCTGGCCCTTGCCGCTGCCCTGGTGACGGTGGTGGCGGCGGTGGTGCTGGCGATCGCCCGCCGCTGGATCCCCCAGCCCTTCCTGCGTCAGCTCACCTTCACGGCGGGCATGGGCTACGCGATCCCCGGCACGGTGCTGGCCCTGGCCCTGATGCTGATTGGCGGCCCGCTCGGCCTCAGCCCGCTGCTTCTGTTGCTCTGGGGCTACAGCGATCGTTTTCTGGCCGTCTCCAAGGGGGGCCTTGACGCCGCTCTGGAGCGGATTCCGCCCAGCGTGGATGAGGCGGCCACCGGCCTCGGCTGCAGCTGGACCCAGGTGCTGCGGCGTGTGCATCTGCCCCTGCTCAAGGGGCCGCTGCTGGTCGGTGCGCTGCTGGTTTTCGTCGATACGGTCAAGGAGCTGCCGCTCACCTTCTCCCTGCGCCCCTTCGATTTCGACACCCTGGCAGTGCGCGTTTATCAGTACGCCGGTGATGAACGGGTGTCGTCCGCGCTGGTGCCGGCGCTGCTGATCGTGGCTCTGGGCCTTGTGGCGGCGGTGGCGCTCATGCCCAGCCTCGAACAGCTCGGTTCCGGTCAGGACCGGAGCTGAATCGCCACGCCAGAGCTGGGCTCGCGCTGCGGGCCCTGGTTCAGGGACGCTCCGGGCAGCGGGCGGCGATCCGGGCGATCCGGTTCGCCTGCAGCACGTTGAAGTTGTCATCGCTGGCCAGCAGCAGCGTGGGGCGTCCATCGGCCAGGGCCGGGCCCACGGCGAGGGCCTCCCAGTTGTCGGGGCTGAGCCCGGCCGCCAGCAGATCCCACTGCCGCACCGGTGCGAGTGGTGGGGCGTTCTCACCTGCGGGCCGGCTTGCCGGCAGGGGGAAGGCCACCAGCCGCGCCCACCAGCGGTTCGGCGCGGCATAGCCCCGCACCAGCCCCAGCAGCAGCCCGGAGTTCGGCGGCGCCAGCAGCTCGGTGAGGCCCCACTGGGAACCCTCCAGCGCCACCGCCAGACGCCCAGCCGGCAGAAAGGCAGGCTGCGGGGCTGCGGTCTGAGGGGTGGTTGGGGAGGCGTTGCCGGCCAGGCTCCTGGCCAGCGGTCCGAAATGCAGCAGGCGCAGCGATCCCTCCGGGTCCTGCAGCAGGGGCCGCTCGGCCGCCAGCAGTAGAGAAGGGGGCAGGCCTGAACCGCCCGACGCCGTTGGCGATACCGGCAGCAAGGTCAGCGCTTCTGGCCCTTGGTTCGAGCCCAGGCCGCGCTGCGGCGCCGCCTGCCAGTCCGGCGGCAGGTCAAACGCCTCCTGCAGGCGCCCCGTGGCCCGCTGAAAGCGCAGCAACCGCGGCGGCTGCTCCAGCGTGCGGCGCCCCTCGCTCACGATCCAGAACGATTCGCCCTTGATCACCAGCCCTTCACCGTCGAGGGGGTGGGCAAACGGTTGGCCGTTGGCATCGGTGAGCCTCAGCCGCCGGCCGACCACTGGCGGTCTGCCCCCGTTCTCCCCGAGGGGCGCGACGCCGTGCAGCGGCACCAGGAAGGGAGCGGGGCCGTCGCTGAGCAGCCACAGGCTGCGGCCCTCCGGGTCCATGGCAGCGGCTGAGAAACCACCGAGCGGTTGGCCGTCGGTGCCCTCCCGCGGCAGCTCCACCTCGGCCAGCAGCTCCCAGCTCACCTCTCCCGGACAGGGCAGCACCCAGGCTGGCTCTGCGGGAGGCTGCAGCGGCACGGTCACGGGTGCTACGGGAATCACAGCGATCAGAGACGGCTCCAAGGCCCACGATGGCGCTGCTCCAGCTGCAGTGGTGCCTCACGAAGGCCTGGTCGTCCGCAACTGGCTCTGTGGCCAATCTGCGGAAGAGGAATGACAGTGCAGATCAGGAATTGTGGCCCAATGAAGACGTGCCCTAGATGCGTCGACGATGGATCAGGCAAGGATCCTGTGACATCGACTGTTGATCGCCCTTGATGCGCGGCATGCCGCCGGAGCGCACAGGATGGGGGGACCTTGAATCCTGAACGTATCGCGCTTGATGAACATCCTGCAGAGGCAGTCAAGCCACAGGCCGTGGATCAAGGACTGATTGCACAGTTGATCCAGGCTGTGTGCTGACCCAGGATCAGCCTGAGCATGATCAGCCAAACCTGGATCAACTAAGCCCGGATCAGTCAAGTCCGGATCAGTCAAGTCCGGATCAGTCTGCTCAAGATCGACGAGTCATGATCCCCTTCGTCAAGATCAACCTTCTCGGGAGGACATGGAGAATGATGAGCCAGGACGTAGTTGTTTAATTTGCTACGCCCGTGCGTCGCATTTCCAAGGCAAGGCACAGCACACCCCATGAAGATGATCTCATCGCACTGCCATGGCGTGATCGTGATGGACGAGTCACAGATGCACTCAAGCGAAGATAACGAGATCCTCAATCGCGTCCTGCAGCTCACCAGCCTCAGGGATTGGTGCATGGAACGCCTTTCACTGCTGTCGTTGCGATCCGATCTGGAAGATGCCCGCTGCCTGACCAGTGAGCATCTTGAGATGCTGGTGGAAACCAATGCCTGGAACATCCTCTGGCTTCCCTCCTGTTGGAGACCACGTAATGACGAAGGCTGACGCAATCACTACCCAGAGGATTGTCTCCAGAGTGTCAGAACATCCCGGGAGCTTCTGATTGCAGCTGCTTCACCCACTGCGCAAGTCGTTCATCAGTGACATCGGGTACACTGTCTTCATCGAGAGGCAGGCCGCAGAACAGCCCATTCACCACACTCTTAGATTCTGAAAAGTCGTAGCTAGCGGGTGATACCTTGCCAACCATTCTGGCCCCAGACTGGATGAATGCCGTGTAGAGCTCTTCCATGGCATCGCAGAAGTAATCGGAGTAGGAGGAAGAGTCTCCCAGTCCCACAATCGCCACCGTTCGACCGGTCATTTGCAGATCAGGGATGCCTTCCACGTGGCTGTCCCAGGCGGTTCCGGAGCGCATCGAATCTGCTCCAGTGTTCCAGGTGGGCACGCAACAGATCAGGTCGCCCGAAGCTTCCAACTCCTCGGTGGCGTCGAGATCACCCACATCCTGCACGCTGGCAGAGGGTCCGATCAGCTCAGCGAGGCGGGTGGCAACGTCCTCCGTTTTTCCGGTGGTGGTGGCAAACAAGATGCGAACGGGCATTGTGCTGAATCAGAACGTTGATGTTCTAATCACCAGTAGTCCTTGTGGAGCTGTGTGGAACGACATCGACAGGTGACATTGCCGACATAAGCTCAGCATCAATGGATTCAGGCGATCAAGTCATCAACGTTACGTTGATCCTGTTGCCTTGTATTCCATGCCCAACACGCTCAGTTTCACAGCCATCTCCTCCTGGCCCTCCTGTGCCTTTACACCCCACCACAGCAACACGCCAGCTCTCCATGGGCCGGCTTTGCTGGGCAAGATCCGCCAGCATCAGCCCATCCAGAAGCTCAGCCTGGATTATCCGGGTCTCACCCAGGAGCAGCTTGCCCTGGTGCAGGGCATCCAGGTGCAGGAACAGACATTGGCTCAGCTTTATCAGGAGTTGCAGGCGGTTGAGGTGATCAAGGCTGGGCTTGAACGGGAGCTGATTGATTCTCTCAGTCCTGTGTCGCTACTCTGACTTTCAGCGTGCAGCCGCCCGCAGCAAAAAGCCCTGGCCGGAAGGCCAGGGCAAGTTGTGAATCTCACAGTCGTGGTTCTGACAGCTGGGCTTCCCCTGGTTGCGGTAAACGCGGAAGAGTTTCCACAGTGTTTCACCAGTGGAGGTTCAACAGCGGGGTTCACTCAACGTTGGAGTTTCAGGCAGTCTCCATCATTTCAAGCGCCTTGCCTACCCGGCGGAAATCAAAGCCGAGAGCCCGCAGAGCGTGCCAGAGATGGCCCTGCAGGAAGAAGAAGGCCAGAAAGAAGTGGGCATTCGCCAGCCAGGCACGAGCGGTGTGAACCCCCAACGGCAGATCCACGCTGTCGGCGAAGTAGGGAGAGAAGGAGAATTTCAGCGTGAGCGCAGGCCCAAAGAATTCCACTGGATACACGGTGGTGTTCGAGGCACACCAGAGGCTGGCCACAAATCCCATCAAGGCCACCGATCCAATGGAGTACGACAGAATCGATTCGGCCGATTGAAGAACCAGCTTGCGTGCGAAGGGCAACGGTGGCACCAGGATGTGCCATACCCCGCCCAGGGTGAGCATGAAGGCGATCACCACATGGCCACCGATCACATCTTCCAGGCTGGAGATCGAGAGGAAGCTGGTCTGATAGCCCCAGATTGTGGCCAGATCCACGCGCGGTTGCACGGTTCGAACCGCTTGAAGGGCAGGGTCGTAGATGCCCACCCGTTTGGCCAGTTCAACAAACGCAATGGCTCCCAGGCCCAGGAAGATCAGGTGATGGCCCAGGATCACCCCCAGCTTGGCAGGGTCTTCCCAGTCGAAGTTGAAGCGCTTGGCGCCGCCCTGCGTGGTGCCAAGGTCGGTGGGGGCACGGAAGAGGTGCCACATCCCTCCGGCGGCCAGTACGGCGGCGCTCACCAGGTGGAAGGCGGCGATGGCGATGATCGGCTCCGCATGGGCGATCACACCACCTTCCCCAACGCCAAGACCAAGGCGCGCCAGGTTTGGCAGAAGAATCAGGCCCTGCTCACCCATCGGCTGGGCAGGGTTGTAACGGCTGAGCTCGTAGATGGTGAACGAGCCCGCCCAGAACATGATCAAGCCGGCATGAGCAGCATGCGCTGAAATGAATGTGCCGGCTTCATTGGTCACCAGTGAATTGCCTGCCCACCAGTCATAATTGACCTTTGGGTTTCCGTACGATTGCATCAAGCTTGCGCGAGGCAGCGTCAATGTAAGTTGAAGCTCCAGCGATTGGTGCGTATGAAATGACTATCTGGCAGCTGATTGCGTACGGAACTGTGTATCAATGAAGCGTTCGTGTCGTGCCTTTGCAGACAATGACCGAGGCCATGCGCTTGGTTGGAGTTGGCGGGGCAGTGGCTGAAACCTCACCAGAACGGCTTCCTTCAGGAACAGGCCACTCGTCACAACGCCCCAGAAGCCCCTTCCCAGGGCATTGGCGACCCTCAGGCGGCGCCACCACCACCGCCACCCCGATAGCGGCTGGCCGCACGCTTCACGCTGGCGAGAGCGGTGCCATCAAGGAACTGCTGATCCAGGAGCAACAAGGCGGCGGAGTTGTCCCCTGCCAAGCGCAGACGCTGCAGCACAAAGCGGGCTTCCGCCTCTTCCTGGATCTGTTCTTCGACAAACCAATCCAACATGGCGGAAGCGCTTCGCTCCCCATCCGCTTCCGCCAAGGTGTACAGGCGGTTGATGGAGGCTGTGACGGCTTTCTCCATCACCAGCACCTGATCGAACAACGCCTGGGTGGAGTCCCAGGAGCGTTGCGGCGACTGAATGGTGGGCAGAATCACCTGTTCGTCACAGTCGAGCAGATAATCGATCATGCGGGAGGCATGACCTCGCTCCTCATTGCTTTTGTTGAGCATGTATTCGGAGAAGCCGGCAAGATCCTTCTCCCGCAGCCAGATCGACATCGACAGGTAGCTATGGCTGGCGTGAAACTCAGCCTCCAGGTGGGTGTTGATCGCTTGCGTCAACTCTTTCATGTGGTTCGTTCAGTGATGTCTCTCTTGATCTAGCAACCTGAGTGCTCCCCGTGAGCCAGAGTTCACAGGTTGTCGTGTCTGCCCGGAGAGGGTATGAGCGATTGCACACGACTGCCCTTCGAACCATCGATCACCACCGCTCGTGACTTTCATCGCGTTGATCGGCTGCTGCTTCAGAGAGAATCTGCCGACAACAATCTGCAATCCCTGAACCTCCTGATGCCATCAGCTGTGGTTGCGACTTGCGCCATGAGCTGTGGTTCCGACTTTCAGTCCACGATTTGCATCACGATCACCAAGCCTTTCCGTCCATGTGTGACACAACCAGGCCCTTTGATTCATGACCGACCCGGAGACGTTCTGAAACCCATGATCTGCTGGTTGTAATCCCTACCCGACTCCACTGAGTTCTCCCTGACCACCAAACGGATCCACCCATGCCCAATGATTTTCCCGGTGAACTTCCCAGCCTGCCCGTGGAGCAGCGCACCAGGAAGCGCACCGATGAGCTCTGTGCCATTCAGCAATGGTGCCTGGAGCGTACGGCCCAGCTGGAGAGGCAAGGCAACAGTGCTGCTGCACGCTGCCTTAAGTGTGAGCATCTCGAATTGCTGAGGCAACCCGACAGCCATCGCACGTTGTGGATGCGCATTGAGTATGACCCTGAGGGCTGATCCGGCGCTGAGTGGCATTCCTGTTTGCTGGAGGTGCCATTGGCCACAGGATGAGGCGCTGAAGATGACAGCACCTCTGGCTGAATGCACCCACACTGATGACGGAGACGGACGCCCTCACCAGGTGGGCTGAGGGAGTTTTTTCTCAGCTCGGAACCAGCGTGGGTTGCGGGCTGGACGTGGCTGGAAAGGTTTTCACCACGGCAGAAGGACGCAGACGCAAGGCGCAGTGCTGGCCGATCTGCAGCGGCATGTCCATGGGCCGGCGTACACGCAGGCGCACATCCCCCTGCTCCACCTGATACAGCCAGCTGCGGCCCAGAAACTCGCGGCCCATCACTTTGCCGGCGCCGGAATCGTCCGCCTCCAGCTCAATGTCGTCGGGGCTCACCAGCACCTCCACGGATGCTTCCTGAACACTCAGGCGCGGGAGGGAGGGACCTCTGAGTGGCTGCACCGGCCCCAGCAGTGTGTGCAGATCCGAGCCCTGCCACCAGGCCGGCAGCACATTGCCTTGCAGCACGAAACGCCCCACGAAGGAGGTGGCGGGTTGGTGGACCAGATGCTGAGGGCTGGCGCATTGGTGCAGACGACCGTCATGGAGCACCGCCACCCGATCACAGATCGCAAGTGCCTCTTCGGGGTCGTGGGTGACGATCAGTCCGCTCGTGCCGCACTGCGCCAGCACGGTGGGCAATTCGCTGCGCAGCCGCAGCCGCACCTCCACATCAAGGTTGGAAAAGGGCTCATCGAGAAGCACCACCGCCGGTTCCGGCGCCAGAGCGCGCGCCAGGGCGAGCCGCTGGCGCTGGCCACCGGAGAGCTCGTGCGGGTAGCGCTCCGCCAGTTCGCTTAGACCCAGCAGGTTGAGCAGCCAGGCGGCACGGCCCTTGTTCTGCCGTTGTCTGAGACCGAAACAGACATTGCCCCAGGCCGTGAGGTGGGGGAACAGGGCGTAATCCTGAAAGACCATGCCCACGCCGCGGCGTTCGGGAGCAAGGCAGCAGTTCGGACCAGACACCTCGCGGCCCGCCAGGCGGATCACGCCCCGCTGCGGCCACTCGAAGCCGGCGATCAGGCGCAGCAAGGTGGTTTTGCCACAGCCGGATGGGCCCAGCAAGCCCACCAGTTCGCCCCGCTCAAGACGCAGATCAATGCCTTGCAGGGTCCATTCCGAACCGCCGCAGCCACCGGGAAACCGGTGCCACAGACCTTGCAGTTCGATCGCGTGGAGAGAAGCAGGATTGGGCGCGTGGAGAACAGCGGGATCGGGAGATGGGTGGTCAGATTGATGCGACTGCAGCATGAATCAGGCCTCCCCTGTGCTGACGACAGCCTCAAGGGTGATCCCCATCAGATGCTGGCGGCACCGGAAACGAGGCCTCCAAGGTGCCGGCAGCGGGTGGCCCAGAGTGGCGACGACGAACCGCAAATCGGATTGCAATTGATGCTGCTGCGTGATCAACGGCCGCAGCGGCAGCAGCCGCCTTTCCAGTTCGAACACTTTGAACGCTTGCACCCTTTTTTCTTGGCGATTCGGATGCGATCGCGACGTTGCCGTGTGGCCGTGGGTTGGGTGGCAGTGAGTTGTTCAGAGTGAGAGGCCGCTCCGGCCATGGCTTTAAAGCAGACTCCATTAACTCTAGGTGATTGAGCTGGCGATTTTCCTATTGTGATCACCTCAGGGTGTGACAAATCGAACATGCCGCTGTGCTGGATCGAGCCGCTGAACTGTTCGCCCTTCCGCCTCTCTAAGCTGAGTCGGCATCAAGCGGATTGCACCCATGGTTCTTGGCACTCAGCACGCCACTGGCACCCTCCTGAGCGGCGGGCGGCCGGTGGCCCAGCCCATGCAGGAGGTGCTGCTTGAGGCGCTTCAGCAGCATCTGGCGATGGAATTGAACGCCAGCTCCGCCTATTGGGCCCTGGCCGTCTGGTTCGCCGAGCGCGATCTGCGTGGCTTCTCCCGCACGTTCAAGGCGGAATCGGATCAGGAACGCAATCACGCCGGCCTGTTCGCCGATTACCTGATCGCCCGTGGCCAGCCTGTGGTTCTGGGCGGTATCAATGCGCCCAAGCAGGTGTGGAACGACATCGAGGACGTGCTTCTGTCTGTTTTTCAGATGGAAGTGGATGTCACCACCTCTTTGCATCAGTTGTATGCATTGGCAGAGCAATCCGGCGATGTGCGCACCACTGTGTTTCTGGATCCCTTGATTGATCAGCAGACGGCCTCTGAAGATGAGGCGGCCCACAGGCTCGGTCGTTGGCGCCTGGCTGGTGGCGAATCTGCGGCGCTGCTGATCCTTGATGCCGAGCTCGACGGTGGCAAAGCAACACCGTCCAAGCTGGCGGCATGATTCCGGCCTGAAGTTGCCTGGAGATAGGCGGTGTCTGTTTGGTCTTGACCATCCCTTCCACCGCTTGTTCAGCCTGAGGCCTATCCGCTATGTCCAGGCCATGGCTCTGGTTGTTCGCTTCAGGCCCGCTTGTTCTTTGAACGGCTTAGTCCACGGTTCATCAGGCCAGGCTGTGGCGGCGGCTGAGTTCCACCAGAAAGGCCACACTGAAGGGATCCAGTCCTGGGGCACGGCGTAGTGCCAGACCGACAGCGTGCACTTCGGCCTGCCGCACCGCCATGCGCTGCAATTCACCCTGCAGTCTGCGGATCAGGCCGGCATCACGGCAGCGCGTCAACTGTGTGGCGATCTGGCGCCGCCGGCTGAGCAGCTTGCCCATTTCACGGCACAGGCTGCCCAGCAGGCTGTCGGCGGGGCCGTCGTTCAACGGGGACAAGGGCGATGGGGCCTCTCTGCAGGGGGGCAGGAGTGGGGAAGAGCACACCACGATCTGCGCTCCGCTCAAGCCGCCGCCAGCGGGGCGGACTCGACCAGGGAAGGGGCCACGCGCATGCCCGTCTGGCCGCTGGGCGCTTCCATCAGTTCCGCCTGCCGGATCCGCGAGATCAGCCGGGTGGTGGTGACGCGGGTGGTGCCGATCAGTTCACCGATGCGTTCGTGGGTGAGGCGGAAGGGAAGGTCGCACCAGGGACCGCAGCGGCGCCCCAGGCGGCGCACCAGCAGACCGAACAGGGCATGGAGCCGTTGCTCGGCACTGCCGAGGTGCCGGATGCGCAGCAGTTGCAGCGTCCATTCATTGACGGGGTCAAAGCCATCACCCGTGCCCGCTTCGCCGTCACTGCGGAAACACAGGGGCGTGAGCGCCTCCACGCAGACCCCTTCACTGCAGAGGCGGTCGGTGCGCAGTTGATCGCCGGGTTGGAGAAAGGCGAGGGTCATTCCCTCGGTTTCCTCGCAGGGGCAGTACACCCGGGCGATACCTTCCAGCACCTCGATGCAACTGCCACTGGGACGGTGCAGGGGATCGAGGAGCACCGTCTGGCCGGTGGGCATGCGTACAGCAGACGCGGGCTGATCGGGCAGAAAGCGGAAACTCACGGATGGGGCTTATTGAGAATGAATCGCACTCTAAACAGCTGCCCCGCCTTTTTGCAAGTGGTTCTCAATAGCAACTGGTAGTTGCAAGCCCTGGACGCCGACGGGGGGTTCCTGGCGGCGGATCGCCTGTGGACGATCGGCTACCTGGTACTTGCAGGTAAGGACTGGGGCTCTGGTGGCCTGGGCTTTGGTAACGACGTCTGGTGCTATTTGGGCGCCTCGCATGTGGTGACGGTGCTGGCCTTTGTGCGGCGTCGACGCAACCTGATCCCATTCCCACTTCGTTCCCCATGCTTCGCATCCGCGGTGATCGTGCTTCCCTGCTGGCCGCGCTGGCCACCAACTGGGCCCATCAACAGCTCGGCCTCACGGCTCCGGAGCTGGGCTTCCCTGGAGCCGCCCTGGTCACGGCTGTGGACCAGGGCCAGAGGGGGGCGGCTGCAGTGGCGCCGCTCAGCGTGGGGCCGCAGCGGCACAGCGGGGACACAGCGCCCGCACGGTGAGCACACACTCCAGCAGGCGGAAGCCGTGGGTCTGGGCTGCCGTTTCTCCTGCTGCCATCACCTGCGCGCTGTCGAACTCCTCGGTGCGGCCGCAGCTCACGCACACGAGGTGATGGTGATCGCGGTGGCTGTCGCTGGCCAGCTCAAAGCGCCGCCCGCCTTCCGGCAGCTCCAGTTCCCGCAGCAGCTCAAGGGCACTGAGCAGGCGCAACGTGCGGTACACAGTGGCCAGTGACACGCGCGTCTGCTCCCCCAGCAGCCGTTGGTGCACTTCTTCGGCACTCAGGTGGCTGCCTTCACCGATGCGGCGGAACAGATCGAGCACCCGCTGGCGCTGGGGCGTCAGCCGCTGCCCGCGGCCGTGGAGGCTGTTGCGCAGTCCTTCAGGAATCGCGGGAACCTGGCCCCTACCAGTGGCTGAACGGGTGGGCACCAGGTGGGCGGCTGTGCTTCTCAACAATAGATGCTGTTGCGAATCCTGGACAGACCATGGCGTTGTCGTGATTGTTCCGTTCTCGACCGCCTGTGCACCGATCAGGCGCGTTCACTGGCCAGCTGTTCGTCCAGGCGGGCCGTGAGTGCCCCGAACAGGTCGGCCACGGTGACAACCACGCGGTAGCTGAGGGCCACCGCCAGCAACGGCGCCTCCGGCACCTGGCCGCCGAGCCGGAGCACCAGCACCGCTTCGAACACCCCGAGGCCCCCGGGAGCACCCGGCACCACCAGCCCGGCCGTCCAGGCCAGGGCGAAGCCCGCCAGCCAGACCGGCCAGCTGAGTGACAGCTGCTGATCGAAGGCGATCACGGCGCAGGCAAAGCCGGCGAAGCGCAACAGCACGAACGGGACCTGGGCCAGCAGGGGCAGCAGCGGGTAGCCGGGCAGAGACACCGGCAGCAGTTTGTCAGTGGCGTCATCGAGCGAGAGCTGGCGCGCCCGCTGCCGCTGCAGCCGGTTCAGAACACGGTTCGACCAACCCGGCATCAGGCCGATCAACGGCAGCGGCGCCACCAGTGCCAGCCCGTCTTGCCAGCCGCCGATCGGCACCATTGCCAGGGCGGCACTTGCCGCCAGCAGGGGATCGAGCAGCACGGCCACCAGAGCCAGTGCCGTGCCCATGGGCTCGCGGCTGGCAAGCGGATGGGGCGCCTGAGGCGTGGGCCGATCCGCGGCTGGCGCTTCCGGCCCCGTCCGCAGCGACTGCACGCGTGAGGCCAGGTGCCAGAACCCGCCGGGCAGGTACTTGAGCAGGTTGCTGCGCAGGTAGAGCCGCACGCAGGTGTCCCAGCGGGGTCGTGCCCCCAGCCACTGCAGCCCCACGCTCCAGGCCAGCCCGTTGACCACCAGGCTCAGCAGGCTTACCCCCGTGCCGACCACCAGCCACAGCCAGCCCTGTGGATCCAGTCGCAGTGCCAGCAGTTGCGGCGCATTGGCCAGCAGGGCGGCGAACAGAAAGCCGAAGCTGAGCAGGCTCGCCCAGAGCCGCACGCCGCCGGGCAGGGAGGTCACCAGGTGGCGCAGGTTGGGCATCAGTCCTGGTCCGGCATCGCCGCCGCATTGTGCTCGGCCAGGGCGGCCGGGTCGGCGAGCGCCTGCTGCACCGCCGCGCGCACCTGCCGCAGGCTGAGCTGCTCGCGCCTGGCCAAGGCGATCAGGTCGTCGTGCTCGGCCTTGAGCTGGCGCTGGCCATCGGGCAGGTGCGACACCTTCACCCGCACCGGCCCCCAGGGGGTGGCCAGCTGGGCCTGGTGGCGCGGCAGGCACCAGCGCTGCTGCAGTTGCTCCCGCACCCCGAGGCTGGTGCCATGCCGCCACCAGATCGCCCGCAGCGCTGGTGCCGCCTGGGGGTGTGCCACCACGCTGAGCAGCACGCCGCTGCGTCCCTTCTTCATCAACGCCGGCTGGCTGAACACCTCCAGGGCACCGGCCCGGCGCAGTTCGTCGGCCAGGAAGGCCAGATCTTCGGCGCTGGCGTCATCGATCTGCGCCTGCTGGAGCAGCACCGTCTCCAGCAGCGTGTGCCCGGCCATCGGGGGCGCGCTGGCCTCCCCCAGCCAGAGCCGCAGCAGGTTGGGGCGATCGAGCACGCGGTGACCCAGGCCGATGCCCACGGCGCTGGGCACCATCGAGGGCTGGGCGCCGAAGGCCGTGGCCCATTCACTCAGCAGCGCCATGCCGGTGGGGGTGGTGAGCTCCCCGGCCGGCAGCTCAGCTGTGCCGGCAAGGGGCACCTGCCGCGCGCGCGCGAGTTCCAGCACCGCCGGGGCCGGCAGCGGCAGCAGGCCATGGGCGGAGCGCACCGTACCGTGACCGGCCGGCGGCGGCGCACAGATCAGCGGCTCCACCTGGAAGTGCAGCAGCCCGGCGCACACGCCCACCATGTCGACGAGGGCATCGACGGCCCCCACCTCATGGAAGTGCACCTGCTCAGGGGCATGGCCGTGCACCCGGCCCTCGGCTTCGGCCAGGCGGGTGAACACCGCCAGCACCCGCTGCTTCAGGGCCGGCTCCAGCGGCGCTGCGCTGATCTGCTCACGCAGCTCCAGCCAGTGGCGGTGCGGCGGATGCGGCTCCAGGCCCTCCACCGAGACGCGGGCGCCGCGCTGGCCACCGCTGCGGGCCTCGGTGACGGTGAGGCGGTAGGCGCCAGCCAGACCGAGCTGCGCCAGGGGGACTTCCACCACGGAGCGCGGCAGGCCCAGATCGAAGAGGGCGGCCAGCAGCATGTCGCCCGCCACCCCGGTCGGACAATCCAGATAGGCCAGCACCATGGCGGTCAGCCGGGGGTGGGTGCCGCCTGGGGCTCCGTGCTGCGCAGCAGCCGCGGGGCGGCGGCCACCATGGCCTCGGCGCGCCCTTCCAGCTCGTTCTGCCGTGCCCGCAGCAGCTGCTCCACCTCGCGGCGGGCGCGGCGTTGCTCCAGCTGGGCGGTTGCCACATCAAAGCCGGAGAGACCCCAGAGACGCCCGAGCAGGGCCTTGTCGTCGGAGCCGCCGCGCGAGTTGCCGTAGAGAAGCTGTTCGGCCACCATGCCCGCCTGCAGCACCCGGCTCCAGCGGCGCAGCTCCTCGGCCGGCAACTTGGCGTGGGCCGGCAGCTCGAATTCGGTGCTGCCGTTGGCGCTCAGTCCTTCGCGTAGGCAGGCCAGGCTGCCCACCAGCACCCGCCGCACCGGCAGCTGGTCGTGGTCGGCGACGAGGGCATGGCCGGCCTCGTGCACCGCGATCCGGTGCAGCCGCCCCGCACCACCCGGCAGTGCTTCAGCCAGCAGGTGGCCGCCGCGTCCCCCGAAACGCAACGCATCGAGGCTGAGCGCGGTGAGGGCGCCGCCGGAGGCCAGGGCGATGATCCATGGAGAGAGACCCAGAACCGGGCCGAGCACCGCCAGCAGCGTGATCGCCGCCACGGCGATGCCAGCGTTGAGCGCGGCGGTGGAGCCATCCCCCACCGGCTTTGCGGGACCCGGCGTGGCCATGGCCTCAGCTCCCCGGGCGCCGGATGGCGGTGCGTTGAGGGTCGCGGACAGGGCTGCCCGCTGCTGCTCCGCTGGCCGGCGCCCCGCTGGCGCCCGATCCCACCGGAGCACCGGCGCGGCGGTCACCGCCGCGGGGGGCGCCACGGCCGGCACCATCCCGCCCGTTGCCACGGCCTTTGCCACCGCGATTGCCCCGTTGGGCCACCGGACCGATCACCTCATAAGACTCAACCCGCAGCGCCTGGCCATCGCGGCGCAGGTGCAGGGCCACGAAGTGACGCAGATGCTCCAGCGGGATCTCGCCGCGCAGCTGCAGCTTGAACGGCTGCGGGCGGGTTTCCTCGCCCCGGGCCTGCTGGCGCACCTTCACCACCAGCTCACCGCTCTCCGGCCGGGTGAACACCAGCTCACCCCGCACGGAAAAGTAGCCATCGCCTTCCGGCAGCTGGTCCACCGTGGGATCGGCAGCAGCATCTGCATCGGGAGCATCTGCTTCGGCGGCCAGCAGGGTGCTCGGTTCCCACACGCCCACGATCTGCAGGTGCAGGGTGCCGGTATCGCGGCAGCGGGGGTACACCACCCACAGGTGGGGCCTGTCCGGATCGAGGCGACGTCGCACCAGGCTCAGCACCCGGCCCAGCAGCACCGCTTCCAGCTCGGTGCCGTCTTCCGTGCGGATCAGCCCGCGGGTGTCGTGCTCCGGATCGGTGGCCACGTACTGACCCTGCACCACGCCGATGGCCCGGTACTGCATCGGCTCGGTGACCGGGGAAATCGGATGGAGGCGCATTGGAGCGGGCGCTGGCAGAGGGGGCTGGCGGGGGATCCTGCGGGAGCGAACTCCTGACGGGATCTAGGGTGTTGGGGGCGTGATCAGGGGTGATCCGCCGTTCCGCGGCCCGGAGCGGAATCTAGCTGTGCCTTCAGGCGTCAGACTTGCCGCAGCCACCCCTGCACATGTCGCCCCGTTCGTCCGTCGGCTCAGCCCTCTCCAGGCGCTCCGGGGTGCTGGCGGGCTTCGGCGTGGCTCTGCTGGTGCTGGCCTCGCTCATCGGCGGCTGGTGGCTTGGCCGGCAAGGCCCCAGCACCAGTGCCGAACACCGTTCCCGCCAGGTGTTGCAGCAGGAGATGCTGCGGTTGCGGCAGCAGCAGGCCGATGGCCAGGCCAGTGATGTGGAGCAGCGGCGCCTGCTGCAGTTGTTGCTGGCGCTGGAGCAACCGGCGGAGGCCACCCAGCTGCTGGAGGCGATGGCGGATCAACAGCCCGATCGCTGGTCGTTGCGGTTGCTGCTGGCGGAGCTGCGCCGCGACCAGAACGATCGGGCCGGCGCCGAACGGGAAGTGCGTCAGCTGCTCAACCTCAAGTCCGACCGCATCGAGGCTCTGCAGCTGATGGCGCTGCTGCAGCTGGAACAGGGGCGCGGCGCCCAGGCCCAGACGCACCTCACCAGCGCCTATGTGGCGGCCACCAAGCCGCAGCTCCAGCCCCAGGCCCTGCCGATCGGCCTGATCCTCGCCGACCTGATGCTGCAGCGCGGCCAGCTTGAGCAGGCCGATGGCCTCTACCGCAGCCTTGCCGCCAGCTTCCCCGGTGATGTGCGGCCCGTGCTGGCCCGCGCCCTGCTCAAGCAACAGCAGGGAAACAGCAAGCTGGCGCTGGAATTGATCGCCAAGGCCAGGGCGATGAAACCTGAGCAATGGGATGCACGGGTGGATCAGGTGGCCGCCAGCTGGGGCCTGAAACCCCTGCAGCGGCCAGTGAAGGGAACAGCCACCAAGAACCCTGCCCCCACCAGCGATCCGCCGACGCCGTCCATCAGCAGCCCGGATGGGGCCACAGGCGCTGGGGCTCCTACGGCCCCTTCACTCCCGCCGAACCCGGCGTCGGCTGCGCCTCCATCTCTCTGAGCGCCCGGTCGATGGCGTCACCCGGCGGGGTGGCGTTGTCCATGGCACTGCTGCGCCGCAGCTGATTCATCAGCTCCAGCGGGTTGGTGGCATCCAGCACGCCCTTGGGCCGCTCGCCGGGGCCATCGAACACGTTCTGCTGCTTGGTAGGCGGAGCGTAGGGGTTGTCGGCGCGAGCCTCGGGCATCGCCAGCGGCACGGCGAGCGCGACGACGGCCGCGAGAGCCACGGGACGGACCATGACGGGTGACCGGAGGTGACGGAACGTAAGGGAATGCTAGGGGTGTTCGGCTGACGCCTCCGCCCATGCGCATCGCCACCTGGAATGTGAACTCCATCAGGATGCGACTGGAGCAGGTGACCGCCTGGCTGCAGCGGGAGCGGCCCGATGTGCTGTGCCTGCAGGAAACCAAGGTGGAGGATGGCAAGTTCCCCGCCGAAGCCTTCACCGCCCTGGGCTACGCAGTGGTGATCAGCGGCCAGAAGGCCTACAACGGGGTGGCGATTCTCAGCCTGTTGCCGCTCGAGCAGGTGTGCAGCGGTTTTGAGGCCCTGCTGCCCGGCGACCCCGAAGCCGTGGCGCTGGGGGAACAGAAGCGGGTGATCAGCGCCCTGGTGGACGGCGTGCGGATCCTCAACCTGTACGTGCCGAACGGCTCGGCGCTGACGTCGGAGAAGTATGCGTACAAGCTGGCCTGGCTCAGCTGCCTGCGCCGTTATCTGGCGGCCCAGGAGCAGGAAGGCGATCCGCTCTGCATGGTGGGCGACTTCAACATCGCCCTTGACGACCGCGACATCCACGATCCCGCGCGCCTCAGTGGCGGCATCATGGCCAGCGCGGCGGAGCGCGAGGCGCTCACGGCGGCGCTGGGGGAGCGGCTGGTGGATGTGTTCCGCGTGTTCGAGCCCGACAGCGGCCACTGGAGCTGGTGGGATTACCGCACCGGTGCCTGGGACCGCGACCGGGGCTGGCGGATCGATCACATCTATTTAAGTGAGGAGCTGCTCGCCTGCTCCACCGGCTGCGTGATCGACAAGGGGGAGCGGGGCCACGACCAGCCCAGCGACCATGCGCCGGTGGTGGTGAATCTGGAGCTGCAGCAGGAAGGTGACGCGGACGAGGACGGGGAAGGAGGCGACGCTGTGATCTGAGCCGCTGGGGATCACCTAGGCCCTGAGCCCGTCAGCCGCTTTGCTCTGCTGGGCCACTGCCGTGGATGGGGCCGACGGCCGTTGGGGAATTGTGAGCGTGTTCTCAGGCCATGGAGGTAAAGCGTTCTCAACGTTTCAGCAGCGCCTTACGATCACCTCCACCTGCATGTCACCGATGCTCTCCCGCCTGCTTCCTGTGCTGGCAGCGCCGCTGTTGATTGGTTCCACTGGCGTCGCCTCCGCCGCGCAGACGTGCAGGTTTCTGCAGCCGATCGGCGGCACGGGCAGCCCGGTCGTGGCCAAGTCGGTGGGTGCGGGCAAGATCTTCGGCAACACCAACTGGAACACCGATTTCATCGTTGATCAGCCCTACAGCAGCTTCAAGTTCTTCTTTACCGCCAATTCTTCCGACGCCAATGCCACCTATCCGGTGGAGGCGTTCATGAAGTTCACCGATGGCTCCAACCTTCAGGTGGTGAATGAATCGATGAACCCGCCGATCGGCCGAGGCCGCATGTTCGGTCCGTTCCCTGCCATTCCCGGCAAACAGGCCAGCCAGATGAATTTCAAGGTGGGAGCCAGCAACGACCCGGGCGCCCTGGGCTTCAGCTATCGCATCTCCGTGCAGGGCTGCAACTGATCACGGCGGGGCCCCAGGCTGATCCGATCTCTCTCCTTTCCTGCTGGGGGCTTCAGCCTGGGGTGCAACGGGCCTTGATCAGAGCCGGAACAGGGGGTCGTAGCGGTAGTACTCAGGCTTGCGCAGGCCCTCCACAGCCAGCATCCGGCGCAGCTCCATGATTTCGGCGCGCTGCGCCACGATCACCCCGCGGGCAAACCGACGGATCGTGGGGTTGGTGCTCTTGGCCAGAGCATCGTGCGCCATCACCAGTGCGCCGCCGTGGTGGTCGAGCATGCCTTCGAGGAACCACACCACCCGGTTCTGCGGTGTAGGGAGCGCGCCCATCATGCGCATGCCGTCGATCTGGGCCTGGCTCATACGGGTGAGGCCGCTGAGGCTGTTGGGATCCCCACCGCTGGCCAGCGCCACGGGATAGACGGGCGCCTGGGGGTACCAGGCCCGGCGCCAGAGGCCCATCGCCCGGATCTCATTGGCCTGATCGCGCCAGATCGCCTTGCCCAGCGCCCCCACACCCGGCTGGCCGGTGCCGAAGACGATTTCACTCATCCGCAGCGCCCCGGTGTGGTGCTGAACCATGCCGTCGATGAAGCGCAGGTCGTAGGTGGCGCCTGCAGGGCCCACGTCATGGGCGTGGCTGCTGTGGTCGTGCTGGCCGTGGTGATCTCCGTGGCGCTGCAGGTCCGGGGGAGTTTGAGCCAGGCCGGGGACTGCCAGCACGAGGGCGGTGGCCAGGCCCATCAATGCGGCGGGAGCAGGGAAGGTGCGCATGGGGTCGGGCTGGATTGACCTCACCGTATGGTCTCCCCCCTACTGGAGAGTCAAGCGGGCTGCGGCCTGCCGTGTGGCTCCCAGGTTTGCGGAACCTGCCGGGCACGCTGTGGCGTTGCCCTTCAACCCCTCAGCAGCATCCACAGCCCCATGGCCACCATCGCCCCGTTTTCCAGCACGCTCACCAGGCCCAGTGGGGTGCGGCTGTTGCCGCCCACGCAGGCGCAATCAAGGTCGAGCTTGTCGACATAGACCGCCTTGATCACCGACACCCCACCTTCCAGGCCCATGGCAAGCGCCAGCAGGGCGATCGGCGCGGCCTCGAGGCGAGCCAGCAGCGCCAGACCCAGCAGCAGTTCGAGGTAGGGGAACACGCTGGCGTAACCCCCCAGCCACCGGGTCAGCACGTTGTACTTGCGGAAGGAACGGCTGAACGCCGGTGGATCCATCAGTTTCAGGCAGGCCAGCAGCGCCAGCGCCATCCCCATGAAGCCCCCCGCGCCGTTGCCGAGCGCCAGCGCGATCAGCGCCGCGATGGCAAACACGGTGATCACTGGCCTGTAGCTGCGACCCCCCGGCTGGCGTGGTTTGACCCCGAGCCGCCGGGCCAGCTCTGAGTAGCCGCCGATGCGTTCGCCCGCGGCGAACACCTGCGGGGTGGTGCTCACCCCATGGGCCGCCTTGAAGCGCTCCACCTCCTCCTGGCTGAGCAGCAGATGGTCGTCGTAGGGAATGCCCAGCTCCTGCAGCAGGCCTACCGCCAGCTCGCCATAGGGGCAGACGTGGCCGGAGATGGCGATGCGATGCAGCCGCACAGGTGGTGGCAGGCGGGCGGGTGTCATGGCTTATCAGGCAGTGACCCTCACCCTATGGTCTCCTCTCAGCTGGAGAGTCAAGAGGTCGTCTGGAGAGTTTGCCGCCTGGCGAGCCGGCGCGGGCCGCCTCTGCCAGGGGGCGCCGAAACCTTGCGCAACAGACACCACCGGGGCAATGCGTCGGGCCCCTCGAACCACAGCCCCTTGACCCGCCTGGCGCGGTGATCCGTAGCGCAAGCCGGCGGGATTCAGCGCATGGCCTGCTGCAGGGCGAACAGGCCGAAGGCCAGGAACAGACCGCCACTGAGCCGGTAGAGCATCTGCTCGCTGATCTTCTGGCCGATCCACTTGCCGGCTCCCACCGCCAGCCCGGTGACCAGGGCATGGCCGCCCAGGGTGCCCGCCAGCAGCGCGCCAAAAGGGAAAGCGGGCGCCGTGGCGAGAAAGATGGTGGCGAACTGGGTGCGATCTCCCAGCTCGGCGATGAACACCAGCGCGAAGGATT
Organism: Cyanobium sp. ULC065; assembly: GCF_977927515.1. The sequence continues at coordinate 1,626,773 of NZ_OZ376393.1, forward strand.
CCCAGATCACTGCCAGCGGCGTGGTGATCCGGTAGCGGCGCTCTGCCGCCTCAACGGCCTCTTCTGCATCTCCGGCCTCAGCCGCGGCAGCCCCCGGTGCCATGGCCTGGGCGTCGATCAGCAGCTTGATGCCGAAGCCGAGAAACAACGCAGCTGCCAGCCACGGCACCACGCTGGGTGGCAGCAGTTCCCGCAGGCCATAGCCCATGCCCAGCGAGATGAGCGTGACGGCCGTAAGGGCCGCAAAGGAACCGATGAACACCCAGCGGGCCCGATGGCGGGCCGCCAAGATCAGGGCCATGAAGAAGGTCTTATCGCCCAGCTCGGCCAGGGTGATGGCCGTGAAGCTGGAGCCGAAGGCAGCGGCCCCATGGCCGGTGAGGAAGGGAAACGCCATGCGCTCAACGACACCCTGAACGGATCAGAACCAAGGCGTCGGGGGCGGTCACTGTCGAGTCAGGTCCATGCATGGCTACTATGCATGAACATTCCCGCATGAACCATCCCCGCTACTGCCACAGATCCGATGGTTTGGCGAACCCTAGGTTTACCGACGGGCAGGCTTGACCCATTTAAGTCCCAGAATACAATAGGAAACCAGTAAAACACAGCACGATCACCTGATCATTCTTTTGTGCTTTTGTGATCTCATCACTTGGCTGTGGTTTTTGGCCGACAAGCTGCCGAGAGGCGGCAATGACGAGGAATCCATGGCCAAGTCACGCAACCCGTGAGAAGTGTCTCGCTGAGATGAACAAGCCGGGGCTCTGAGATGCACTGGTCGACTTAGCGAGTCTTTCAACTCCTAAAGCAGCTCCAATGCAGGACGACGTTCCAATGCGCTGGGTACCGTGCTGCTGATCCACCTGTTGCAGCAGCAGAAATCACTAAGCGATCCTGCGATGGAGGAGCCGCTGCCTTGATTGAACTGCTCACCATGCGGCGCCTTCCCGGCATCACCAGCAGATTCTGCTCACCTGGAATCAGACCCAGCGAGCCGCGCTGCGGGCAGCACTGCCACAGCGACGTCAGGTTTGTGCCCCCCACCAGCGCCAGAGACCCCCTGCTGTCGACATCGGCTGACATCACACCCATGTCTACGAGAAGGCACGGCACTAACACCCGCTGCAATGGCGCCGATCCAGCCTCTGCTGGCGCGAGCCAGAAGTGGTGTGGATCAAGAAGCCGCCAGAAGAGCCGATACGGAATCTGGCAGCCCCCTTGCCCTGGGAAGCTTGGAGAGCAGCCCAGGAGTGACAGTTGTCATGACGTTATCGTCAAGGCTGGCAGCACAGTGCTCAGTTTCTAACCACGCTCCACAAAGAAAGTCAATACTGGTAGTGAACGTGGATTGAGGAGGAGTTGTTCGTGGTGAAAGTGACCGCAATGTGTCTGTCGTGGCGGAGCTGTGACTAAGACCAACCGAAAACCAGAACCGTGTCAGCCATTGTGGATCCTTCTGCAGCTGTCGTTGCCTGAAAGTGACTGCGAGAGAAGGTGTCAGGGTTGAAGATCAAGGGTTGAGGCAGATGTCCACACACATCGATCGGATGACTCATCGAAGCCACTTCTATGGTGCATATCGCCAAGACCTGTAGGATGCTCATGATGTCCGAGTTCGCATTGAACACCGTTATGGCGCACATCAAGGGTGATCACATGGAAGATTTATTCATGACAAGTTCTGACCATTCACGTATTGAGGCACACCCATACATGGCCCCACAGTCGAGCTCTTTCAATGGCGCTGCTGCCAATCAACCTTCTGTATTGCCCGCAGTTTCTTCTGGTAAGTCACCAAGAAAGCTGAGGTTCTATTTTTTGATGCTGACAGCGTTTCTTCTGATGGATACGATGCTCTCAAGTTGTGCCATGGCACGGCCATTCAAGCGTCGCGTTGAGGGACCAAGGCAATCAGCAGCATCCAAACCAGTCAATGTGTCGACGAGTGGAATTGCTTACTCTCCATTGATCTCGGGCGCTCCAATTGGCAGTAACAAGCTTGATATCTATCCATGCAAGCAGGCTTCCGGACGTCCATGCCCGACCCTAGTCTATGTTCACGGAGGTTCTCTGATGAGAGGTGATAAGAGGAGCGTCGGCTCTATGCCGGAACTCTTTAATCGCAATGGCTTTTGCCTTGTCTCACTCAATTATCCAGTCTACGGGCGTCCCATCCCAGGTCTGATCGAGCAGCAAATGTCTGCACTGTCTTCTGCCACTGCATGGCTCAAGGGCAATCTTGGAAGGGTCAACCCATCATGCTCGATGAATGATGCTGCCATCATGGGACATTCAGCAGGTGCATACCTGGCATCGCTTCTTGCCACCAGTCCACAGTATAGAGCGCCAGCAGATGCTTATCAGAAGTTTATTCTGAATGACTCGAACTGGTACACGGGTAAAGTTGGAAGATACAAGGACAGTCTGGCGATTATCTTTGGTAAGAATGCCGTAAGCGGGTCAGGTAAGAACTCTACTATCGCCAAATGGGTTCCCGCTCAGCTGGTTAAATCATCATGCCCGAAAGAGTCATCACCCACCGATGTGATGATCATGTATTCAACGCAACGTCCCAAGAGTCAGCAAGCTGAAATCAGGTCATTCGCAAATACGCTGAATGGATGTTCCGCTTTCAATGCATCCCTTTCGGCTCATGGGTATGATCATAAGGCAATGCATACCAGCATCGGAAAGCCTGGCAGTACGACGGGAGCGGCCATCCTTGCATTTCTCAAGCGATGAGATAGTGCCGATAACTGATAGGTAAAGACCAGCCGTTGGAAAGGGTCTTTCCTATCAGTCTACATCGAAGTAAAATCATTCTAGGTGCTGTCTCCCTACTCGACTTGATGAGTCCTTCACGGGCTTGAGACTACAATGACTAAAGGTCAATCGAACGGTCTGGTGGAGTCACTGGTTATCTACACCACCCTTTATCTTCTCCTAGGTACATCCTGCACCGCAGTATCTGTGGCAAGGTCACAGATAATCTCGTCCATGGGCTCAACCAACCCAGGCTGAACTGACCCAGAGATCATAGAGATGGCCTGGCTTGAGGCGATGGCTCTGACCACTTGTCAGATCAAGTTGGCCAGCGTAGGCATCAGCATGCTCCAGTGATTGTTGAGGTTTACCGGCATGGGCCCTGTCGTTTTGCTTGGCCTGGCACGGTTGAATCGATGGCAGTCAACAGCATGATTTCAATGATTGGTAACCAAGATGACTTTCACATTGTGGTGATTCTGCTATGAATAGAGGCTGGCTTGCTGTATCGCGATGAATTGACTGCCGAGAGCGTTGACTAGGTCACTCCTCGTGTAAACGCATCGCTGGGCCTGGCTATCCCCTCCTGCCACGAATGGAGGCGGAGAAGTCATGGTTGCGTCAGGGTTCCTGCTCTCATTCGGACCATTCAGTACGTCTTGCGTTAAGACCTACGCTATCTGCCCCCCGCCATGTTGTCTCCGTGTTTTGGCGGTGTTCCCACAGTCCCGTCTGGACATACTCATGCTAGCCTGATATGAGTCACAAGGGTTCTATGCAGGGCTACGCAATTGTAGGCATGGCTTGCAGATATCCGGGAATCAAAGACACTTCATCATACTGGGATGCACTCGTCAGGGGTGAATCACTTCTGACAGAAATGAGCGATTCTTGGTCTAGGGCTTACTATAATCAATTCCAAGATAGATCTAATCCGCGCGAATCATACTCTACGATCTATACAAAGAAGTATGGATCTATCGCTGATAACAGCTGGATTGATTCCATTCGGTTTGCCTTTCCTCCTAACCTAGTTGAAGGAGACCCATCCCAGTATCTCTGTCTGCAAGTGGCCGCCGAGGCCATGGCTGATGGCTTGCGCGGACGTGCTCCGGATTGGATTCCTCATGAGCGTACAGGTGTGGTGGTTGGGATGGGAGACCATCCTCATCGAGGCATCGTAGGGGCGTTGATGAACGGCATGATCATGGAGCATTTTATTGATGTCCTTGCTGATTCTGTCGGGGCTGTTCTGAAAGGAGAGCGCAGAAAGCAGCTACGCTCATTCCTTTCATCGACCTATGAGTTGGTTTGTGATCCCGCTATAACACCAAACCTGATATCTAACGTAGTCTCTGGAACAATCGCCAACAGGCTTGGCCTCCTTGGCCCTAATTACCTTGTGGATGGTGCCTGTACGTCTGGCATGATTGCAATTGATCATGCAATCAAGCAACTGGATGCCGGCGATGCCGACTTGATGTTGGTAGGTGGTGTCCAGGCTACAATGAACTTCCCTATCTATCAATTATTCTGCACGATTAATGCGTTGTCTGAAGAGGGAATTTTCCCGATGTCAAAGTCCGCATCGGGAACGCTTCTTTCCGAAGGTGTGGGCTTTGTTGCAGTAAAACGCCTTGAGGATGCGGTGCAGTCTGGAGATACGATTTATTCCATCATTCGATCAGTTGCACTGGCCAGTGATGGAAAGGGCGAAGGGCTGTTGGCTCCAAACCGCCAAGGACAAGTCGTCGCGATGAAACGGGCCTACGAAAAATGTAACCTTGAGCCGTCGGATGTTTCCTTGGTGGAGGTTCATGCAACAGGAATCCCCCATGGCGACAACACAGAACTCTCCTCAATGCTTGAGGTCTTTGGTGATTGTCATCGTGGTCTTTCAACCATTGCCATTGGATCAATCAAGTCGTTGATCGGCCATACGATACCCGCATCGGGGGTGGCTAGCATTATCAAAATCTCTCTTGCTTTGCAGAACAGGCTAATTCCTCCTTCGATCTGCCCGGATCCGTTAGAGGCTGTTGCTGACCATTCAACTCCATTCTATATCAATCGCACATTGCGACGTTGGGTGCATTCACCATCAAAGCCACGTGTAGCTGCCATCAATTCGTTTGGCTTTGGTGGGATTAACGGCCACTTACTTCTTCAGGAGTTTACCGACCCTGATCAACGAAATTCGTCCCCAGTGGTTCTGTTCCCATACCAAGTATCACACACTCCCGATGACGCTGAGAATTCAGGGGCCTCCCTTGCAACTGATCTGTCCGGAAGAACGTACCGTGGGTTGCTTCAGTACAAGCAGTATGGTTATACCACGATTGGTCGAGCAGCCTTTCTGGAGGCAAGCTCCCGTTCCGAGTTGCAGTCATTGATCGCTGACATTGATGTTGATGAGATCCAGCAGGCGGTTCTAATACGCAGATCGCCTGCCAAGCAGCAGACCGCAGAGGCTTCGCTCAGGCTCGTTGTCTTTGCGCCGTCACTCATGAAACTCAGTGAAGGGTTGCAGGATGCATCTGCTTGGCTAGGTGGCAACCCATCTTCTCAGGGACATCGTGGACGTAACTTTATCTATTCGGAGTCGACAAGCTCAAAGGGTAAGCTTGCATTTCTGGTTCCTGGAGAAGGTGTTCAGTCTCCGGAAATGCTTAGTGATCTCACAAAGAGTATTGATCTCTTTTCCTATTGGTACAGCTTCATGGACGGAGCCTTGGATCGGGATATTTCACTAGGCTTGGTTACCAGTATGCCGAACGCAGATCTTGATTGTGCTAAATCGGCCAATGCAAAGCGAATGGAACTTCTTTTTGCCCAAGACTCGGCTACGCAAATCATAGCTGCTTGCCTGATGTCTTTCTACGAGATTGCCTCTCGGATTGGACTCAAGCCTGACCAGCTTATTGGTCATAGCCAAGGAGAATCGAATGCAGTGATGCTTTCAGGCAGTCTTACAACAATGAAGAACGAAGACGACCTTCGCACGAGAGTAAGGCAGATTCATGATTTCTTTTCTCAGGCAGATTCAATCGATGAGTTCCCAGAAGGATCGACGTTCGCCATTTCCGGTCTTGAATCTAACCAGCTAAAGGAGATCCTTGAACGTCGTAGTGAATGGTCACTCATTTCAGATAATTGTCGCTCGCAACGTATTGTCTTTTCTGAAGCTGCCTTCAGCAAGGAGCTTGAGGAGAATGTGCTCGCCGCAGGTGGATCTCTGTTGCCAACTCCCCTAACACGGCCTTATCATACTCGCTATTTTCAGCAAGGGGCTGAAACACACAGAAGGCTCTACCGCCAATTTCCTCATTCTATAAGGATTGAGCCTCAGCATGCAACTGTGTACAGTTGCCTGACCACTCAGCCTTATCCCAATGACTATGAAGAGGGCACACGCATCTTCATTGACCAGTGGGTTAATCCTGTTAGATACGAGGAAACAGTTCGGAATATGTATGCCGATGGAGCCAGGTACTTTGTTGAGTTGGGTCCCAATACAACGTTGACTAGTTACACTAAAGAAGCTCTTTCTGAATACTCTGATATCGTCGCCGTCTCGCTCGGCACCTCTCGTAAAGACAGTACCACTGCCTTCCTGCAATCGATAGCAACCTTATGGACGTCTGGTCTAGACCTAGACCTTGATGCTCTCGATGGCCTCTTTATTGAGCGCTATAGGACTGGCTTGACGATGGTGACGAGGCCTGCAGCTGCTGTTTCAGTTCTCTCCGAGATCCCTCAATACAACTCCACCGGTCTCAAGGAGTTTCTTGTTTCCCTGTCTACGGATTCCCCGACTGCTGCCAACACAGATCGGCAGGAGTCAACAGCCCAATTGATCCCTATCCAGGAGGAGAAATCCATTCCTTCTCCTGTTGAATCTAATTCACCTGGCATCCGGGCTTCTTCCCTTCACTCCCACTCTTCCGAATTGGTTGGCTCACAGGAGGATCCAGCTTTGAGGCAGCAGCTGCTGCTGGAGCACAGCAGAACCATCATGGCGATTCTGGCTAGCGCTGATGCCACCTCAAAGCAAATCTTCAGTCAGGTTGATTGATCAGTGCAACTAATGCTTGTACGGGCAGTTGACCCATTCTTGAGCAAACAACTCTCAAGCAAGTATCTATCTTCTTGCGAGCAAGGATATCTTTCAGGATGTAATCATCCTTCAAGAATATCTGATTATGTTACTAGCCGCCTTGCTGCTAAGTTGTTATTATGGAGATGGCTTCAGCTGTCCCCTGTTGCCGCTAAAGAGCTTGCGCTCTATGGTCTCCCAGCTCGTCCACCAAAGCTCTATCTGCATCAGGGGATTCTCAACGAGTTTCATGTTTCTGTTTCCCATTCCAAAGGCCTGGTTCTCGTTGGCATTGCTGATAGTCAACCATTTGGTATCGATATTGAACACATCTCTGGACATGATTGGACAGCCATCTTCGCCTTTATGCGATGGCCGCTGCCCATCCCGCCAGATCATTGGCAGATGGATCAATATTGTTGTTGTGTCTGGGCAATATACGAAGCTGGATTCAAGCTTTTTGGTGGAGCAGTTGTACAGGCCGATTTCCGCTTGCTTTCCATCGACACTCCTGCGGACTGCACCGTGATTAGCGGTTTTCCATATTCTTTTACTGCCTCCTTTTCAACGCTGACCTTCGCCGGAGAGGGACTTGTCTCTAGCGATTGGGTGATCGCTGTGGCTATGGAGCCTTTGCGTTCCACTGATGATTCATTGTTTGATGGAAACACGCATGCTGATGTTAGCTGCGCGACAGTTCACCCCATGAACTATCCATTTCCCCTAAACCCAAAAGATCCATGCCATCCGAATCTCTCATGCATTGAGTCGCATCCCATCCAGTGAGTGCATCATTGACGCCCAGCTCTTCGCATCAATGGCTAGATTGGCAGATTAGGTGGTTCTCAGGATGGAACACGTTTCTGCCGCGGACGTCGTAGCAGCAATCAGTGCCTGGTCGCTATGCCACTGATGGGGTGGTACGAACTTGACCGTGCTGTGGCGCCGCCCATCTTCGCGAGAAGCCTGCGGCCAGGCATTGCTGTGGTCAGCGTGCAGAACCTGCGGCTCCAGACGTCGATCACCAGGTAGAGAAACAGCCACACCCCGCACCGTGGTGGGCAGACAGGTGATGTCTCACGACCACACAGCAATGGGTCGATACGCTCGCAGGCGCGGCACGGGCCGTGGCTCCTATGGCTGTTGTGTACGGCCCCAACCATGGGCCTGACCATGCGCATGCGCGTGCAGAACCCAGTAACTGCTGGACTCAGAGCCGAAGACGAAGTCTTCTGCGGAGGAGTTGAGCAGGTCCTGATCAGCGCCAGTGTGGGCATGATTTGTCCTAGTGGCAGGGAGGCGTATTCGGGCTGATTGGAAGTGAGCAGGATCTGCCGGTGTTCCTCCTTGCTCAGGCGGTGAGCGTTATCGCCGGGGCTGCCTTTGCGGTGGTCCTGACCGTCCCCACCACCCAGGACGGCACGCCGCCAGAGCTTGACAGTGCGCAGGGTAATACGATCTCCCGGCAGTAGGCGCCGAGGTCGATGTCGTTGAGACCAGCGGTTTCGAGCACAACGTGAACTGTCGAAAGCGCCCTAGCCTTCTGCCCCCTTCTCGGAGGCGGGAACCATCTCCTCCTGACATCAGCACATTGCTGCGCGGAAGCCTGCAGCTAGACGGCCTCGCTGTAATGACACATTGATCTTGCCCCTCACTCCCGGGTGTGAGATTGTGGGGGGTGCCATCATTCCTGAAGTGGGGGCTTCAGTAATAGATGCGGGAGTATCCTAACGCGACTAGCTCTTTGATATCCAAGGTAAATGAGCCGCAGCTTCTCAGAAGTCTATAAAATAGACTTCTGATCTGTCAAGACGGGAAGAAAAGATGAGAGTTTGAGAATCATCCAAGTGATGGATTAGTGTTGGAACAAGATCACTATTGTGATGGGCTATGCTGCCACTATGGATGAATGTAGATCCTAAGTCTTCAGAGAAGTATAGTGATGAAGTAGTGTAATTGACTGAGTAGACATTGAAAGATGGCGCAGCTTCCTTTGGTGGCGTGGTTGAGATGCGGGAGGGTGAGGCCAGCACCAGGCCCAATGAAGGGTAAATCAGATTTGACGATTCAGGAGATATAGATAGTCTGTTGTCGATTGAGAAGATAGGGCGTCCAAGTACAAGACAGGGAGTGGGTGAGCCATTGAATATGAATAGCCGGGACTCAACGCCACAACTGAGTGTTCTGATAGAAGAGTCGTTTGCAACAACTGCAACAACGTCACTTTCAATCTCGACAGCATCCGTAACTGTGAGATTTGGATACATGGCCTTAACTGTTTTAATGGCAGTCAATAGTGCCGGTTTGGACGTAAGTTCAAATACTCCCTGCTGAAGGACGGCTTTGATAAGGAGAACATCACGTAGACTATGGTAGGGTACAAATAGGCTTGGATAGGTTGACTCATTTAGGACGTTGTCATGCAGCAACGGAGAGTCATGAAGCGTCGAATCGGTAGATCGTGGTTTGTGCGATTGGCAGATCTCAAATAGTCTGGCCCATTGGTCATGATCAAGATGCAGATCCGTCTTGGTTACGACGATCCCAGACTTAGGTTGGCAACTGATAACATACAGGATTTGAGCGGCAGATTCAGTACCATCAGCAAGAAAAAAGAGCTGACCATTTGAGGATGAACCTAAGTATAAGAAGTTATAGGGGAGAACAAAGTAGGAATCTGAATTTGAAGGTGTACAGTAGACGAGCTTGCGCGAAGAGTCTGACGAAAGGATAATCCAAAGTCCGACCCCATTGGGGGAATGATGGCCAGCCAGAATTTGGTACGTCTCATGACTTCCAATAGGAAGCGAAACGGAAAGTAGTTTTAACTGTTTAAGCGTATCCAAGCTGTGCCTCCATGTCCATAACCAGTTCAAGCATGGAGAAGTCCCATGACTTTAAGCGCGCAATTGTATCTTCATCCTCAAGCTTGTTCAAATAGTAGCTCGTAAAGGCAGGCTTACCATCTGACGCGAGAAACTCTCGAACAACCTCACGAGAATATTTCTTACGTTTCATTTGCCTAAATTCCGGATTAGTAATGAACTTAGGATCATTGCCACAAGGTGCCATGCGTGGGCCATAAAAGGCATAGGGTGATTCTTCAGGCTTGAGCATTGCATCAATACATGAGCTATCGCTTGAAACACCAAGCCAGCGACAGATCTGAGGAAGAACTACTCTTGGATCAGACAGAATTGCTTCACCACTAACTGTAAGGAAGTTTGACGGGGGAACAATGGAGCGAAACTTCAGGATGTTTCGATGCATTGCATACCACATTAATGCATAGTTCTCCTTGACCATTGGATGTCCTGCGGCAGGACTATGAATTGTGCGTCGAAATTCGAAGAACTCCTTCAAGGACTTTGAAGCTCCAACAACACTTCGTGTTAAGTGAATGAATCTGGCATTTGGATAAAACTTGAATAACCTCACCATGCGATCAATTGTCTTGGTATTCGGCGGAGACTTTTCGATGCAAGCCTTAGGATAAAATGGTTGGCAGAGATACTCAAATAGTTCCTTGCTAGTCATTGACTGATTGTTAACCAGCCACATCCAAGCGCGGCTGCAGGCAGCACTATCTTGCTTGCCTTCATGAACTTGAGCGATTGCTCTCAAAAGTCCACTCGGTGCAAATCTTGCATACTTAATATTTGATTTATTGGATAGTAGATGCCCGATGTCATCTCGATAAAGCAGGTGTAGCTCGGGGAAGCAATAGAGTTCTGGATGCTGCCCGAGAATAGATGAAACGACTGAAGAGAAAGACCGAGGAGGACTCAGCAAGAAAATAGGTTCAACCATGACCATTTACACTGCTAAAAAGATTGCGTCGAATCACATTGTAGCGATGCTGCATCCTATCTTTTAGGTTCTGGAGATCCTCTACTAGGTCATCAGAAAGGACCAATTCTGTTGATGCACAGTCCTGTGAGGATTCACTGGGTTCAAATAGAAAGCTGAACAATGCCTTGTGAGCATTTTCAGATTCCATTTCGGTAAACGGTTCTGTTACGAGTTCAGAGCTTGCTGGCTGCGGCGCGACGTCGTGTTCACCGTCATCGCCTTCCGATACATCAATGATAGGTTCTACCGCGTCCTTGTGCGTGAGTGAAACAATCTGAGTAAATGTATTGTATTCGAGACTGTTTTCACGGCCTGCAACCGTGCTATCAAGATTTACAAGCTCCATGAGGGTCTCCAGTTGGGAAGTGACCTCGTCGCCATCCAAGTCGTGCAAAAGGGTTAGTTCTTGATTAACGTTGGAATCGCGTTGGATAGACGACATAGAGGAGGCTGAACTGGTTGGAATCAGATCAATCATAACGAAGAAGCCGGTAAGGAGTCAACACGAGAGAGCTCAAGCCTGGAACTTACTGAACTCAGATGCGCCTGATAATGCCTAATAACGCCTGTGAGGTAGAGGCTGTTGAGGTCATCTCTCATTTCCGTATCTAATGTAAGACAATCATGGGACTTTAACGGGGGGAGGGGCCTTGTGTCAATTACAACCTGGCTAAGCAGGATGTCCTCTAGTGAGGTCGAAGAAGTAAGCACATCAATTCTCTTCAAACCCAACATCGTCGCATGATGCAAGCACATCCTTGCATGCCTGTCTTCAGCATGAAGAAACATTCGGAGTCGACTGCTAGGAGTGGTTACCTTCATCCCCGTCCATTCAGATGGAAACTGCTGATAGGAATCAGCGGGCCCGGCGATTAGCAGAACACCGCAGAGTTCGAAGTCAATAGCCATCACTGCTGCATGACCGGCTCCCTGGCTATGACCAACGACCAGTGTTTGAAGAAGGATGTCCCGTTCGGTTAGATGGAAGCCGTGGTGCTGCCTTACTTGAGTAAGAAACGTTCCCATGATCGACTCTTCATAGGCGATGCCAAGCTTTGAGTTCGGCTGGGAAGCGCTGCCATAGATGAACTCACGGCGTACCTGAAGAAGCGAGTCAGAATCAAAAAACTCGGAATTCAGCTTGGCTACGGTGGAAGATAATGGATAGTCAACAAAGTAGTAGTCGCCACTATCAGCTAAGCACGTACTCAACCAGAGGTAGTCTGAGCTGCGGCGAAAGCTACCTGGCAGGAAAAGGAGGAACATGAAGCTGATGTTGAATGGCTTAGGACTTTTCAGGGCCTTCTGGATCCTAGTATGGGATACTGGCAGGTTATGATCAAGATCTTGAACATCAGACAAGCGTTCTAGCTTCAAGGGATACACATCCAATCATTCTAAAATTGCTTGGACTTCCCAAGAGCACATTGATGTAGTTCAAGAGTGTATACAGTGCCAAGCATTCATTGATTGAGTTCCAACTCTGAGCTGATTGTTTTCAGAAACCCTGCACCCATTCCCCAGTCGAGTTGGCAACCAATCAGGAAAGCTTGTGTACCGAACATCTGTGTTTGAAGGAGAAGAGGACCGCGCGAAAGCGGATCATCAACTCATAGCAGTCTCAGTACATTACTGACCCCCATCAGTTCCCCATGTGCTGCCGGATACTCTTTTCGATAGCATTTGACCTAAACCCGTGGACCTTGTAAGTCATACCAAAGAGTCCAGGATGTTTGAGATAGACCTCTTGGTGTTTTCCATCGGTTAACGATGTTGCAAAGTTTTAGATAGTTGCTTAATCAACGTCCCTGATGGTGGCGCCTTGCTTGATCAGATGCAGCTGTTAATGCGTAACGTTTTGCCCACGACACAGAAGTTTAGAAGTGATCCATCAGCATCAAGAATAGGTCGCCTACGTTTGGCTTGTCTCTAGTCAGGTCAATACTATTCCCAAGCTGTAACATGATGCTGAAAACTTGTGATGTTAAATTATGCTATATCGTGTCGGGATCTCGAGGAAAGCCTCTTTAGTCCTTTGTACACTCAAAATCATATCATGCAGTGATTGTCGTCGTACAGATGCATCGGAAACTCCGGTGTGTGCATATGTGCCTTGCATTTGGATTGGCTAGATTCTATGGCCAAGGCTCTATCGCAGGTGGATGAATATGGCATTACGTTCGCAACAATGCACGCGATTCGTCAGCCTATGCATGCACATCGTTGCTGCTAACCATTTGAGCCAGGTGTATGGAACTGCGAATCACGTCACTGCTGTAGCCTGATAGGTGAGGGCGCGCTCATGTGCAGTTGACCTCAGCATGAAAATCATGCTACTGTGCAATTGCTCATGGTTCTTATTATGGCTCTTGTGCTTCCCGGTCACTTGAAGTCCACCTTCAAGCAAGTTCGCACTTTGATCCTCAAAGAAAAGAACTTCCCTGAAGCCAGGCGAATCCTGGCCGGCGTACCTGATGGTGAGCTCTATTCGCCTTACCACGTTGCCATGGCCGCAATTGCACGGTCAGAAAGTGATACAGCCGTAGCAATGGCTCACCTTGAGAAGGCTCTTTCACTTGCACCTGATGATATTCGGTTGATTTCTCGTATTGGCAAGCTTAGACTTCAAGAAGGCAATACAACTCTTGCTCAAGATTATGCGAACAGAGCTCTTCAGCAGAAGTCTTCCAAAAAGTCGGACGTGACTGCATTAGCATCTTTTCTCCAGCAGCTTGGCGATTACACTAATGCTGCCAGTATCTTGCGTCATGCAGTTCTTGAGAATCCAAACGATACCAAGCTTCGTAGAATGCTTGCCTTGGCTCAGCTCCAACTAGGACAACTCGATGACTGTGAGCGTAATCTTAACAACTGCTTGAGGCTTGATCCAAAGAACCATTACTCACAGATTTTGTTGGGAGAAATCCTCATTGCTCAAGGCAATAAAGTACGTGGTCTCGCGGTTCTTCGTACGGCAGATAATGATGAATGCCCATCGAAGCTGAAGGAGCGCCTCTCTATTGATGCGGCAGAATGCTACATTGATCTTGCCGAGTATAGTGCGGCTAAGGATGAGCTTACAAGGGTACAGAATAGCAACAGTCCCCGATTCAATTACTGTTGGGGCAAGGTTCAGTACCAAGAGGGAGATTATGAATTCGCCCTTACTAGTTTGATGGCAGCATCAAAGTCAGTTGCTCATGAGGATGCTCCTTCAGTACCGCCTATTGATCCATCAGGTCTGACAGTAGAAGATCAGAAGACTCGTTGTCAGCAACTGATTCAAGATCTGTCAACTAAGCTTGAAAAACTTAGGGTTTCAGGTATCCAAGCAGATGATAACAGCTTTAATCAAGCTACTGCACTCGATTCAATCGATGAGGACTTCTAGATCCTCCATTCATACCTCCCGCTCTTCCCACTCCTATGATCGTTGTTGATAATAACTGTTATCGTGTTAATCCCTCGATACGAACTTCTCCATTGGTTGAGGGACAGTATCGCTTGTATTTCGGGGACCGAACAACTTCGCTAAAGTTATCTGCCTCTGAGTGGGAAGCTATTTCTGATCTTAATTCAAGAGATGGTTTGTTTGATGATCTATTCAAAATATGTTCAGAGTTCTTTGGATCAAGTCGTGCTGGAATTAGTAGAAATGACTATCTCAACTGGTTGTGCACACACGGAATTTTGCTTTCCGTTGAGTCTCCAACCACTTCAGCTCAAGTCCCTACGAGTGTTCTGCAGTCCAACGACCTTAACGGCCATTCCAATCAGCTAAATGGGTCAGCTAATGATGTCCATCATAAAGCATCCCAAATCGAGGATCGAAAGATCTTGCTCTTTAGCTTTGGCTGGATTACGTCTCGTGGGCTGTTAAGGCCTCCGCGGGTTTTGATCCGGCTTCAAGCATGGATCTTTCCCTTAGTGGCTCTTCTCTTTATAGGAACAATCCATAGTTTTTATTTTGGGGTCAAGCCTTTGGGGGTATTGATCGCAGAGAAATCAGATCCCTTGACGGGGCTATCACGTCTGTTTATCATGTTAGTTGTGATTAACATGATAAGTGTTATGGCGTCGATTCTTTCGACATATTCAATGAATATTGATGATCAAAAGTTGTATCTCAGGCTTAAGTGGGGATTCTTGCCCAGGCTCGCCAAGGAGCAAAGCACTAAAGCTATCAAGCAGAAAGCAACAAAGCTTGAAGAACTCATTTTATTAGCCCTACCACTTCTAGTTAGGTCATATCTTGTTATTCTTTCTATCCTTTTTCTGTATGTCTATACGCCAATACCTGACTCCTCGCCTTTTTCTCGTCTAAATATTCTCGTTGCAATCATTCAAGGTTCGCTTGCTAGCATGATAATCTTATTGATTCCAGTACGTAATACTCCTGGTAGAAGACTCTTGGAATTCTTTGGACTCATGCCAAAGAATTACCTGAAGATCTCAGTGAAACGATCGATAACGATACTTGCTCATCTTGTACACGGACGATTTAAGAGTATTTCCATCAGTCGTTCAGACTTGAAGAGTATTCTTTTTCTTTTTACGCTTTTATTGGCTTTCGTGCTGAAGCTTTGCATCCTATACTTTATTTTAATTCCAAACATCGCTGCCGAAATCCCATCTTTTGCAGGCCACTGGACATCCCTGATCGTTAGGGTTGCTCTAACAATTCTTCTAATTCGCTTTCTTTATCTTACAGTTATTACCAAGTTAATCAACAAGAGGGTGGAGGTAAGGCCGGAGAGATCCACTAGTCGTGCAGACAATGCTCCAGCATTGCTGCCAAGTTCCAGTGGGCACAAAGCTACAGAATCTATTGTTGTTTCCAGTTCAACTCTTTCTTCCGTTTCAGTTCACAATAGAATTACCAATACTTTTAAAAGTAGGTATTTCCTTCCGTTCATTTTGGTTGTTATATTCCTGTTCCCATTCAGTGCATCAGTTACCGGATCTGCTAACGTAACTGAAGGTGAAGCTCTTGATATTCGTGCAACTGAGGCAGCGACAGTCAGGTCTATCTTCCAAGTTGGCCCATCTTCTGCCATTTTGGACAAGGGATCTAAGATTCTAGAACTCTTTTCTCCAACCCTCAGCACACAGCGCAGCCAACAGCTTCAGCTTATCTCAAAGCTTGAATCCGATATACGTACTAAGAAATCTCTTATACGCTCCATTAAAACAGGAAGTATCAAGCTTGAAGGTGATAATCGTAACGAAGAGCTCTTAAGTGCAAGAGCTATGGTCCAAAAGTCCCAATCTAGGATTCGTGCTCTTGAGAATCAGTTCAGAATCCAGGATGATCAAATAGGAAAGCTTCGATCATTGACGAAGTCTGGTGCGATAAGTGAGTTTCAGCTTCAAAACCTTCTATCTACCCAAGCCGCTTTAACAGGGGAACTTGAGGGTGCAAGGAGTGAGCTAAAGTCAGCGAATGCAGATGTTATCGTTGCTCGACGCAAGCAGAAGATTGATCAAGACATAAATTCTGAGGAACAGCTCTCGAAGGCAATGGACGAATTGAGTGCTGCCGAGAGTAGCCTGAAAGTCGGTAAAATTGCCTTGGAAGCTATTGACACCCGATTGGCAAAGCTAGTGGTCACAATGCCGTTTGATGGCGTAATTAGTTCTAACACCAGGGCACTACTTGGTAGAACTGTAACTACTGGTGAAACGATCGTGACAGTAAAGGCCCAGCCATTGACTCAGACTATAGTATTGATTCCTGAGTATGACCGTGCACGAGTACGAACTAAACTTCCATGCATACTAAGATTATATTCCGTGTCCAATGAAGAGTTCAAGGGGAGTGTGTCATCGATCAGTCCTACTACAGTTGAAATTGATGGTCTTCAATATGTCGAACTTCAAATTCAGCTTGAGGAAAGCCTACCTACCAACTTCATTGGTTCAAAAGGGTATGCCAAGATTGACGTAGGCTTTACTTGCATTCTTTTTAACATCTTGGCCCCAGTAACCCGATTTGTCAATGTAGACCTTTGGTCCCTTCTTCCTTAGAGTCAATGTCACCCATCGTCAACGTGGTGAAAGATGCATCTCATTCCATTGCTGCATCCTCGGACTATCAGCGATTAACTTTTGTAATCAGTGCCCCTAGAGGTGGTGCTCTAACCTTCTGCAGGAACACTGAAAGACTGGGGCACATTGGTCTTCCTCATACGCATCTTCCACTAAGGGGAAAGCCTCAACTGTTAAAGTCCCTTCAGTCTCCACTTGATCTTTATAGTATTGATGATGGTCTACTTCGGGCCCTGTCATGTGTTGTATATGGTGGGTTGGAACCTTATCAGCTTGAAGCGGCGTACCACGACATTGGTACTATGTATGCTAGGGAAACATTCTCCGACACCTACGGACGTTTTCTTGCTAAGACCACAAGTCGCATTTTCGATCCTTCATTCAGTTTGTCTTTGTACCCTGATGAAGTGTTAAAGCTTCAGGATAGTTTCCCGAGTTCACAGTTTATCTATATCTTCAGGGATCCATTCTTCTATGCTTCTTCCATCCTGAGTACTATTCATGGTTTAGACTCACTTCTAGTTTGGTGGTCAATCGCTAGACAGTCAGATCCTGACATTGCTATGGATCCACTTGTGATGTGGTGTTGCATCAATGAGAAGCTACTCGAATGCAAGGCTCAACTTAGCAAGGAAACCATTGTCAGTGTCCTGAATCACCCTGAATCCGTTGGTCGTTATTCTTTCGAGCGTTTGTTGCATTTCATGCGATCTGACTACTCATCGCTTGTGCCCACACTTGCAGGACCATCATCTTCTAGGTTCTATAAAGATCATGCTAAATGGAGGTTGTCAATGAGTCGAACTCTTTCGAGCCTGCTTCCAGTTAGTTCTCTTGACTATAGTTCGCCAATTCGGGGAAGGTCGTCGTGGTGGTTGGATATCACCTTGGGGGGCGATCCTTCTGCTAGTATCTCACACTGTTCTAACCCAGGTAGCCTTGTTCCAGAGTATTGGGAGCAACTAGTGGAGAATAGTGAGCTCATAGATCGTTGTGATCACTTGTGTCATGCTTTATCTTTTGCTCCTATCTCCTCCCGGTTAGCTACACACTGATACACGTAACTACTGGCTGCCTCTTTCCTGTTGCCAGCGTCCATGCCACGCCTGCACTGCTTCCATTCAAACGGCCATCGTAAAGGTACCTGGTTTGGTGTGTATGTCCTACGGCAGCGCGCGATCCACACCACTCCCGATAGCAAGGAAGCAACCCGTTGAGTGTGACCACTGGCGTGGAACACTGTAGTTCGCCAGCAACGAGACTGAATTGGCTGTCGCTCTTCTTCGAGGAAGCGATGGGTCAGATGGCGTTAGCGCCCTCTTCGGTGATCAAGATCATCACAAGTCCTGATTCTTGAGTGAGGTGCTGAGCAGCGCTGCCCCTTCAGCCAATGCCTTCTGCTTCCACCTGAGATCCTGCTACGCCCTGTCTTGAGCCGCTGGATTTCCTACTGGTTCCTAGGCGCGGAGCCCAGTGGAGTACGTTTACCCACAAGCTTTGCGGGTGCACCCCAGCGGTTTCCAGCACCACCTTGAGCTTGTCAGTGCTTGCGCAGCCTTCAAGCACCTATTTGGATGCCATGGCCACCTCTCCTTGCAGGTGTCAGGCCTTCCTCCGCTTTGACGAAGCTGCCCACGTGAATGCCCAGTTCTCCGTTGATCTTGGCCACGTACTGGAGATGTGCTAGCTCATCAGCCTCCTCACCGAAGCCTGTTGCTACGCACAAGCCTGCTGCGAGACGTCCTCGCTGTAGCGACTGAAGCTCTGCTCCATCAAGCCCCTGGTGGACAAAGTGGTCGGGATGGAGCGGCGTGAAAGTCCCTGGACGTTAGCCCATCACCACCCCCAGGAATTTTGAGATGTGTTGTTGCTGCAACTCTTCTAGAGGGAATACCTAACGTAGCTCATGCGTGAAGAGAGGTGGAATCCTTCCCATCACAATGACACATTGTCAGTGAACCTCATCAATCGCTGATGCTGCATCAGCATCAAGTGCTTTGCTCAATAGAATGGTGAGATCTCTCCCAATCCGGCTCTTGGGATCTGCAATTTCACGTGATATATCTGTGTGTCCAAATGGGTATGACTTTACCGTAGCTTCCATCTTCAGCCTTTGCCTAATAAGGGAGGCCAGAATCAGTGAACTCTCACGGCTAAAACGCTTCATCGTCGTGGCCAAATACGCCCATCCACCATTGATTCTTGTCAAGTCAACCGGCACACTCGCTATGTTATCCACGGGTGAATAGGTTCTGATCAGATTGTCAAGGTCATTTCTGTCGTTCGTTCGATAGCCAACCAAGCGTTCAATCTCCTGCTTTACATTTGGCCTCGCAGCACTATAGCGCTTTGACAAGTCATAAGCTGCTGAGTCTATAAGGATAAAGGATGAGTGTTGATTGAGAAAAAGCCCCTTGGATAGGCCTAGTGCAATCAAATAGGAGCCAGCTGAATGCCCAAAGTAGATAATAGGCGCATTCTCATTGACCGGACATAGGAGCTGTAGCTCAGTCTTCACCCATTGGTCCAACGATTTCAGAGCAAGCAACTGCTCATCAATGACAGAGTCCGTACATTGTGCAACTAAGGGGTAGTTACAGGAAAGGAAGTTAAAACCCAAGCTATTGAAGAATAGATCCTTTCCCCCAATATGACGCTTCGATCCTTTTCTAAGGCCTCCCCCATGCAGAAAGATAACAGTGCCCTTGGCAGGGCTTGATACAAGTTGATACGCATCAAGCGTTACCCTTGCATCATGAACTGTGCTTAGCATCGGAGCATAGCATATGTCGCTATGTGACCGAACTGACACGTCAGAAAGGCGTTTTATATCTGAACTCGAACTAGGGCTAGCCAAGAGTAGTTCTTTAATGCGGACCAAGCATTTCCAAGGTCTTAATCTCATGCAGTTACTTCGCCTGTAGGGATGTCATTTGGGCCAGATCAAGTCACAGATGATAACCAAGCTACCCTACCCCTGCCTAGGCGGCTTCATGGGCAGAATCCAAGGTGTCTACGTGATCATTCCGATGGCTGAACTGGGCTGCGCCCGAATCGTGATCCTAGCTTCAATCCGTCTCAGTCTACACACATCCGAGTACTATGACGGCCGATGCGTCGATGCCAATGAATGCTCAAGAAGCGCTCACTCTGCTATCGCTCAAGTCCAGTTCAGACCTCAGACTTCCGAAGTGCGGAGGTGGAGGTGCCACGCAGACTCTCACCGGTCATGCTGCTAAGCCCAACTAAAAGGTTGGCGTTACTGCCAATCTTCAAATCATACTACAAGTAGTTGCATATTCTTCTGAACCCGAGCACGTACATTGCCAGTTATCTGACCGCATGAACCACCTTGTGGGGGGGGGGGGCATCTATTGGTAGTCTCCAACTCAGACCTTCCCAATGAACCATGCAACTAGCTCCCTCTGCACAGTAACCCCATTTCTATTCGGCTGAATTGTCAAACTAAGCCTCACTGTCTGATTGCCTCGAGTGAATGCAGCCACTTGTTGCAGTGCATTCGGTCAGTTTGCCGTGTGAGCTGAAAAGTGCAGTAGGATCACAGTTGAAGTTTGACTACTCTGCATGGAGACGCACGAAGGGGCTGAGGACCAATCATTCCATATTGAAATGGTTCGGCAACTCAACCTTTTGCCCAATAAGTTCCATCAGATATCTGATGAAGATATTGACCATCTAAATGAAATCTCCATTAAAGAAGCGGAGAGGCAGTTGTCTCTTACGTCGGCGGCCATGAAGCTGTTTTCAAATTTTGAGAAGCTGCTTCCAAATGGACCTATTGCAGCGAAGAAACTCGGCGGTTTTGCTAGCACACCGAATGCTCAGTCGAAGTAGCTTTTGGCGTCATTCATTCCAGGCGACTACGTCTTCTTCTGCTTCAGTATTGTAGGCCACTTGCTGATTGACGTGACTCTACATGACCAATGACTCTTTCCCAGATATTCAGCTCATTTCTAGTAACTCTACACGCCTATAGTGCAATGATCTGACAGCCACCCTTTGGATTATGCTCGTATTGACCTGGATCTGTATCTGATGTTCTTGTTAGAACCTTCGGGCCAAAAGGATTTGCGGTGCATACATATGTTTGTCCATTCCATTTTACTATGTTCCTGATTCCAAAATTGTACACATTGTTGAATCCATTGTGAGTTATGCAGTTCCAGTCCACTCCATCTTCAGAAGACCAGAGCTCTGCCCCTCCGTATGAAGAAAGAAACACCTGCATAGATTCCCAATCAAGAAGTCTACCAAATCTTGTCTTGCGTTCTTCCCTTATTGCCCATAAGCCAAATACCGACCAATCCATGGTACCCAGCAGTAGTCGACCATCTATGCTCACGATCTTCCAGATGTAGGCGTTAAAATAGTTGCCGAAGCCTGGCCCTCTTCCACTGAGTGGCAACAAGCCATCACGTGGGTTGGCACAAACTAGTTCTAGCTCATCGTTGGGAGCAAGTCGCAATACTTCTGCTGCAGCTGGCCCGACATTGTTGGTTCGATCATGCCCACCATTTTGAATTCCTGTTCCAATGTATAAGTAGTCGCGATGACTGCATAATGAGATTATCCCCTGATTCAACGCTCCTCTTCCACCACCATCCTTAACCACTAACTCCCAAACGAATTCATATTTACCTGAACGCTTGCCCCTCCATAGTTGAAACCCATTGATTCCTCCTGTTCCAGCGTAGAGTAATCCCTGATGGATGCAGAGTTCGTATACCACGACAACTTCTGGAAAGGTACCTAGACCCTTGCCGTTGATTGAATGCCATTGTCCACAAGTTGGATCATCTGTAGCGAAGATCGTAGTGATCCCAGCCCCGTTCACATTACCGTTGGATGCCCCTGTAATGGTTGTGACCAAGAGCTCTTCATACTGAAGCAGTGACCTAATCGATGTGAGCGTGATCTCGTTTGAAGAAAACTCTGATATGATGCTAGGTTTTGGCAGTCTTGAAAAGCTCTCTCCGTCATAGCTCACCATGAGATCAGGACCATCCCCTCTCGACCGGGATGTGGATGCGACATACAGAGCTATATCTCTAGATCCATCTCTATAGGTGCACATACTACGATACCCGTAGTGGCGTCTGAATGCGATTCCATTTTCAAGTTGATACCAATCAGCTTGATGGACACGTTTCGGGGTCGATGAATTCGGGCTAAAGCGCCAAATCTCTGCTGCAGAAACATCGTCTTCAAATGCCTGCTCGTAATTCTTGTATTCAATTGGAACCGGCCACATATCTATGTGGACATTTGGCATCCCAAAACGAAGAAAGACAAGATTGGCACGTCCTGTGCCAATATACATTGAACCCTTGAAGACCGCCGCCGAATACGCATAGGCATTGTATTGATCCCCAAAGCCATTGGCGCATACAGGAACTGGATTGATTCGAGTGTGTAAGGCTACTGTCACTGTTGCACCTCATAGCCTGGGATATTACGCATGAGACCTACACTAATCTCTGACAATGAATGTAGAGCTGGAAACGACTTCCAGATATCCGCACGATTATCTACGATTCTGTTTTCCAGGAAAAACTTGAGGTCACCAGCGAATTCATTCGTTTCAATCTGCATACTCTGTTCTGCGCTATAGGGATTAGCACAGCTGGCGTAGAATGGTAGGTCTAAAAATGAGAGTAATGCATCCATAGACTTATCAGGACTCGTGACAAGGTCTTCATAGTTGAGGTAATGAATGCGACTATTGTCAATGTCCTTCAAGATTGATTGAATATTTTCATGACACAAAGCCCAAATCATCTCTGGAATCGCTGATGTATCGCCGGTGTAGCGGCGTGCAAATGGAATGATTTCCTGGAGCTGTGAGTCAACAAGTGACTTTACCACTGCTGATGGGTGGCGAACAAGATAGATGAACTTCGCATCTGGAAACTGTGCTGTAATACGCTCTAAGGTATGTCTGCTGTATGCATAAGAAGGGGTCTTGTCTACAAGGTACTCTTTTGAAAAACTGTCTTCTATTTCCTTGAAGAAGCTGATAACAGGCGTTTCACTCTCTACTAGTTCGCCTTCAAGACGAGCTGAACCTTCCAAGCTGATTCCATTGACCTTTGCACGAAGACGGACAGTTCCACCCAGCAAATGCTTAGTCTCTGCATGGCTTAGGGCTGCCTGGCGCTGTGCGTATGTATCATAATGGAGCAGATGTAATTCTTCTGGAGATTCGATTTCTGGATGCTGATCTAGCATCCTTTGCAGCAGAGTCGACCCTGATCGTGGAGAAGATAGAATAAACACAAGTTTATAGCTCGTGTCGATGGTATTGTCCGTTGAAAATGTTGGCGTCTGTATCAAGGACTTGAACTCGTCAAATTGTATGGAGCTGAATGGGGAGCGTTTGTATTTGCTGTCTTCAACATCCTTCGGTTGCTGACCCTGACTACTAGCGGAGCCTGTGGTACTTTTTGGGCCAATCGAAGCAGACTGCTTGATTATATACTCGCTAAGTTCCCCGATGCTCAAGTCTGAAACATATTGCCCTTCGACGGGCATGACTAATTCAATGAATGATAGCCTGTCCTGACTAAGTGACTGACACTTCTGAAAGATCGATACAAAGTCGACTGAAGTTAGCCCAAGATCGGCTATAAGCTGGGTATCTGCAGAGAGAGGATCATCATAGAAGATGTCGTTGTTCTCTGAATAATCGCCAATGACCTTTATAACTTCTTGTAGCATTGTCGGGAAAACTCTGCTTGAGCTTAACATGGAATCCACGGAACGCGCCACAGGCTTTCTGTCCAGGCGGTTCATCTGCTCCAGGCAATCTACTGCCAGTCTACCCATTGGGAGAATGATGGCTGAACACAAGCCTTCAGTCAAACCCAATACAATCTTCCACGCCAAGCGTGCCAGTATTCAAGAATTGAACAGAGGATGATTGACGGTTTGCTCATAGAGCACGCTTTTCCTATTAACTCACAACCACTTCAACACTGATCCGACTCTTTGAATTGTCAGTTTTCACGTTAACCCTCTTTCCCAACGATCGCCATACTGACCTTACTCAATGTTGATTCTCCTGCTTCATTCTACTCTTACTCCTGTATGGGACCTCCTGTCCATTAGGCAGCCAGCGATGTTTTACATCCGCCAGACAAGGTGTCCTGCTAGTGGGCTGAGCATGGGCGTGCTGTCTAACAATCTCCGTTCAATCCTGGGTCTTGTTGGCTCTTCAACGCTTGTAGCACTTCTCGTTGATGGAACTGAGCAATTTCCACCCCTCAGCTTCGATTTCAGGGTCTTTGCTGAAGGTCCACCCTTCTTGTAGAGGGGTTCTATGATTCTGACGTTAGCGATAGGTAGACTTCAGGCTATTGAGCTGAGCGCTGACGTGCCCTTCTGTATATCCCATCCATATGAGTTAGTGGAACAAACAGCTGTTCGTGGGCGACAGTGATCTGTGCTTGGGGCCGAAACAGAGAGAGCCCAAGGATGGCACTCCCTACTTTGCAATCAATTTTACGACCATCACTGCTTCTCCTCTGCCCGACGGCTACGGCCAGGTCCAGACTGAGTTCGAACGCTCACAGAAATGACCAAAGTCGCCGTGAAGACAACGAACTTCGGAAGTCAGAATTCACGAAGATACGCGACTCAGCGTCACCCACCAGAGTGAGACGCCATTCAAGAGTTGATCCACGAGTTGATCTCGCCGACACCTGGTTGCAACGCAACGCTGCGGTTCCATAGCCAATAGCGTTACTAATGAGCTAGAGCATGTCTACAGTTGTAATTTCCGGATGATGGACTATCTGGCCAACGCCGCCTTGCCAAGTAGGTGCGATCCGGTGAGTTTCAGACGCGTCTCATGTTTTGACGCGTAAGTCACCGGACACGCGCAATTAGTAGCCTTTGCCATCCACCTTAGGGTACTCTTCACCTTGTCGCCATACACGCAGGCGCTACAGGCCACCACTATCAGGATGCTTATCAGAGGCTCTGATGTGGAGTTCTCTCTGGATGTGCGGATGATCGATCTGTAAGATATAGGCATTGCTTCGATCATCGCCTCCGATGGTTTCCCTTTATTCCATACAATAGAGATCACTGCCAGCAGTCTGAATTACCCAGCATAAGCCGGTCAGGCATACTTGTTTGCTATGACAACATCTGTCTAGATCACATTGGCGAGAGCTTATCCGCGATCTGTTGGTGTGTCCGCGAGGACAAGCAACGGTTCTTCTGCAGTTTGACACTGTTGGTTGAATTGAAGCGACTATTCAGCCTCGCCATGTCTAGAGTGAGCTCCAAGCAATGTCTATCCCCCCGCCCTACGATTCAAAAGTCTCTATCCCGTCCCTAGGGAAACTGAATCCAGCTCAACTCATATTCAAAATGGTTGACAGAGTACAGCATGTATCATACACCATTACATCCTTTTAGTGGCCTTACTTCTGTGGGCTGAGAGAATTGCTCCCGTATGAACCGTCAGCTATAGATATACTGTGCCGATACGGATCCCACTTCATTCCTGGTCTTTTGCTGATTAACATTATTGCGTCATGATCATCGCAGGATTACCCCTACTTCTCGGCACGTTTTAGGTTGTGATCGAACGACTGCATCAAGAACTCGCGCCCAACCTGCTTTGTTTGCATAACTGTGGCGCACACTCTTGTCTTTCGATTACACTTTGCCTTTCATTCATACTCTCTATCATGTCATCACTATTGCCTTAGTGCCCTGTGATACATTATGTCAACTTCACTGGCTAAGCACAGCGGGGCCTCCACCCTTGACTAGGCGGGCCTATGTGTGCAACTCCGCATGGTGGCTTACCCGATCGAAAAACGTCGCACAATTTGACTTATGGGTTAATATGTGATCAGGTGTGCTCAAGGTAATGAATACCACCAATCAGGTTTTGGTGACGGTTCGCCCCTTCGGAGACTGGGTTAGAGCATCGGAGCGTGTATTGGCTGCTGGTGCAACACTCTGTTTGGAAACCTTTGGAATTGAAGATCATATAGAAGAGCTTTGGAATCAAGGACTTTCACTGCTGATATCCCGCATTTCATTCGTCTCTTGCAGAGACGTTGCCGTTGCACAGTCCATACTCTCGCTAGTAACAAGCCAACAGTTGATCGCCGCTCAATCGCCGCGTGTCATCATTCCTTTTAGCAAAGTCACTCATGACCAGCTTGAAGCGCTAAAAAGCTTGCATCCCATCCCAAGACTGAGTTCCATCTTGGAAGTCGAGCAGTTTTCGACGTCACCTTGGGGTGAGGCTGAAGATAGGCTTGTGCTGATTGAAGGCTATGAATCCGGTGGTCTATGCGGGAGCGATTCGCAGTATATTCTATTCCAGAAAGCTATCAGTTCACTTGGTAATTGCAGGATCATCGTATCAGGCCCCATTGGCCTTCTTTCCTTTTCCGCCCTGAATAGTCAGGGGATATTCTCTATATTGCTAGATGAGCAAACTCTGCTTCTTCAGGATTCGTATCTTCCACTTCGCAGCAGAAAGATTCTCAACCGAGTCAACGGAAGGCAATCCATCGTCCTACGTTCAGGGACAGATCCATCCTTGGATGTGAGGTGCATTTGTCTTCCAGGTAAAGATTCTCCTGGCTACCTCTTCGGCAGCACAATTGAAGCCCCTCAGCTTAATGAACTAGCCACATGGAGTTCCGACTGGATCTTTCCTGTCGGTGAGGGTATTGATCTTGCCAAGGATTTCTCGCAACAGTATCGAACTCTCGGTAGATTGATTTCAGCATACCGCTCTATCAAGGTTAATTCTACTTCGGCTACAAGCCACCCCAACACAATCGCAACCCAGTTTGGTGTTAAGTATCCAATCATTCAAGGCCCAATGTCACGGGTTAGTGACACGGCTGAGTTTGCGGCAAGCGTTGCGCGAGGAGGTGCCCTGCCTACCATCGCTGCGGCGATGCTCACTGCAGAAGCACTTGAGAAGATCCTTATACAGACGGCTGACCTGATACCGTACCTTCCTTGGGGTGTTGGGTTGCTTGGGTTCATTGACTCAACTCATTTAAAGTCACAGATCTCAGTTCTAAAGCGTTCAAAGGCAAGCTTCTGTATTCTTGCCGGTGGAACTCCTGCTCAGGCTAAGGAAATTGCTTCCCAGCACCTAAGGGTGTTTATTCATGCACCAACTCCAGAACTGCTTGACCTATTTATCAAGGAAGGCTGGAGAGACTTCATCCTTGAAGGTCGCGAATGCGGAGGACATATCGGTCCACTCAGTTCTCTGAATCTGTGGGAGAGGTCAATCAGAGTTGTTCTAGGCCAAAGCAAAGCTGTGAGTCGAGATGTATGTCTGGTTCTAGCTGGAGGTATCCATGATGAGGCTTCGGCTGCTTTCGCTGCCTACATGGTTCAGGATCTAGTCAAGACAGGTGCGACATGTGGCTTACTCGTTGGTTCGGCTTATCTTGCTACGCGAGAAATTGTTGAAGATAGGGCCATTACCCGTACATACCAAGAGGTTTCACTCCAATGCTCCAACACTGTTTTTCTTGAGACGTCTCCCGGTCATCAAAGTAGATGTGCTGACACAGCATTTTCCCGCGAGTTTAATTCTTTGCGAGATGAGCTCGTCAAAGCTCAGGTACCTGTTCGCGAAATATCCAGCAGGTTAGATCAACTCATTCTCGGGCGTCTGAGATTGGCGTCCAAGGGGCTTCAACGAGGAGAGGGGGGGTTGGTTGCCGTTACCGAAAATGATCAACTTCAACTGGGAATGTACATGTTGGGTGAAGCCGTTTGCCTGATCAATGATCAGACAACGATTCATCAGCTACATGAATCTATTCGTAATGGTTTGGAGACCCCTGCCAGACGAGCTCAGCAAGATATCTCTGAGAGGGCGCAGCCAGCTGGTGTTGTCAGTGAATACAGAGGACAGCACGACATTGCAATCATTGGGATGTCTTGCAAGCTACCAGGTGCCAATGACCCTGAACAATTCTGGAACTTAGTTCTACAAGCCAGGAACCAGATCAAAGAGATCCCTGAGGACCGCTGGTCTATCACTGACTTCTATTCAGCTGATCCGAAGGAGACTAATAAAATCCATTCCAAGTGGGGTGCTTTTCTTGATGCTGTCCAGTTTAATCCCATTGAGTTTGGACTTCCTCCACAGTCTCTCTCTTCAATTGACCCAGCCCAGCTCTTAGCCCTTGTATGTGTCAAAGAGGCACTTCAGAATGCAGGCTATCCAGAGGACTGTCTTTATGATCGCGAATCTACATGCGTTGTTCTTGGCTTCAGCGGCGGTTTAGGAGAACTTGGTTAAGCTTATGTCATGCAAGCTGAGTTGGCTCCTATCTTGAGCCGTCAGCGCAATGTCGAGGATATGTTACCAACCTGGACGAGTGATAGTTTTGCTGGAATTCTTCCTAATGTATCCGCTGGAAGAGTTGCCAACAGATTCAATCTCGGTGGGACCAACTGCACCATTGATGCAGCCTGCGCATCCTCACTTGCTGCTTTGGACCTTGCTGTTCATAAGCTTAGACAGGGTGACGCCAATATGGCTGTAGTTGGTGCTATCGATACACTACAGTCACCTTTTGCGTTTTTCTGTTTTTCAGAAACCCAAGCGCTTTCTCCTACTGGTGAAGCCAAGTCGTTTACCAAAAGTGCCGACGGAATTGTCCTTGGCGAAGGTGCAGGCATCCTTGTCCTCAAGCGGCTTGAAGATGCTGAAGCCTCTGGTGATTCAATCCTGGCAGTGATCAAAGGAATTGGCAGCTCGAGTGATGGTCGAGGCCGAACCATGACGGCACCGTCACATCAGGGCCAGGTTCAGGCGTTCGCTCGAGCCTATACAGATGCTGGTGTGAATCCATCCATGCTTGGGTATTATGAGGCTCATGGAACTGGCACACCTGTTGGTGATCGATCTGAGATCCGGGCTTTGACCACATTCCTGGAAACCCAGAACAATCCAACCACCCACTGTGCGGTTGGATCAGTGAAAACACTGATTGGTCATACTAAGAGTACGGCTGGTTTGGCTGGACTTCTCAAGGCTACGCTAGCCCTGAAGCATCAGTCTATACCATTGCACAGTAGAAAGGAAGAGCCTATTGATGAAGTCAGTTCTTCTAATACTGTCTACCTTCCAGCCGGCACTTTTCCCTGGCTGCAGTCAGATAGCCTTGGCCCTCGGACTGCTGGTGTCAGCGCATTCGGATTTGGTGGTACTAACTTCCATGTTGTTCTGCAAGAGTTTATTCCTAAGCGTGTGGCGGACACACCTTGCACGGACCTAATACCCAGACTCGCCACCAGTTTTAGACTGCTGTACTTCACCCCTGAGCGTGGAAGCCTTTCGGAGTGTATCGTAATGGCCTTGAAGCACGCACGTCTGATTGAACACGAATGCGCTGTTAATGGCTACACCACATCCGTCAATCATTTGGTTGCTGACACAATTAAAAGCCAGGACGTATCTGCTCACCCACGTGATGCGACTGGAGACTTCCTCATTCTTCTTGTTGATCAGTCTCGTTCTGATATTGGTGACAAGCTTGAAGATGCTCTATCCGTCCTTGAAGGACGGCTTGACTACACCAGCACGATGCGCGACTGGCTTGTACTTCAATCTTCATCAGCAGGGTTGCAGATTGACTATAAGACTGCTGAGCAGACTGCGCTACTCTTCCCTGGGCAGGGATCTGATTACC
This sequence comes from Cyanobium sp. ULC065, assembly GCF_977927515.1. The sequence continues at coordinate 1,656,257 of NZ_OZ376393.1, forward strand.
CCGGAATGGGGGCAACATGCATGTCTGCAACGTCTCTCCGTACCCACGAGCTACTGCTGACCTTATTTCCAGAGTCCCGTTCAAGACACGACGTACTCGCGAAGTACCTTTTCGGTAACTCTGAGCCCGGAACGGGTCTTACTGCTGATATCAAGCAGTCCTTGCTTGCGATCACCGAGGTTGCTTATCTAGAGATTCTTTCATTCCTCGAGGTACCTTGGTCCCTTGGCCTTGGCCATAGCCTTGGTGACTTTGTCAGTCTGCACGCGACAGGATGGCTGAGTTCGAGCGATTTAGTAACCCTTCTGCAAAGTCGCGGGAATGCCATTAACGGATTTGCTGATTCCGGATATGGCATGTTGATACTCTTCTGCTCTCCTCAACAGGCTAGCGATTTACTTCTTCAGGCAGCCAAGTCATCATTGACACTCGCAAATATCAATTCACCAACGCAAGTTGTTTTGTCAGGTCAGTTGGCTGACTTGGACATCATCGAACAGGCGTGCCTACGGGATGGCATATCTACACAGAGAATGCATACATTGTATCCGTTCCATTCAATGTTTATGCAGGATTGTAATGAATTCTTTAAGACTGCTCTCAACTCATTCAACTTTTCAGCAGGGAATTCGAATTCCAGTCAGGCAATTCTGAGCACTTCACCACAATCTGGTCCTGTTTCTGAGCAGACTATCAGCCACTTGCTCGCCTCCCATATGGTTTCAGGAGTCGACTTCATAGAGTCTGTTAGGCAGGCTGAAGCCCTTGGATCAACCTTCTTCATTGAAGTTGGGCCTAAGAAGGTCCTGTCGAAGCTTGTACGATCATCTCTCGGCTCTTCAGATTCTATCGCCGTCTCCCTTGATGGACCTCGTGGAACGGAGGACTTTCTGGCCTCCATTATGCGGATAGCAAGCCACGGGGTAACCCTTAATTGGCTCAAACTAAGCGAAATGCTACAGGTTCCTGTAGCACCACTGACAAGCCAAGCTTCTGGAAGTGCTGCCACTAAGCCAGGATTTAGCTATTTTATTAATGGTGCCCATGTTTGGAAATCCCAACATAAGATACAGCAGAATATCCAGCACAAGGTTCATCAAGCTCTGTCAGGGAACGTCAGTCGCAGCGATGAAGCCATATTGCATGCAGATTTAGCAGAGCCAGTCCTGCTAACATCTATTCAACCGTCTCCTTCTCAACCGCAGCTCACCCCAATGAACCAACCCAATCAGTCGAGCCAGATCAGCAATCTTCGCTTAGAAGCGTTTCGGACTTATCACGAAACACTGCGTATGATGATCAATTCTCAGACCCAAGTCTTTTCCGCATTCCTTTCTAATTCTTCCCATGGTGTAGCTTCGTTGGATAGTACAGAGACGATTTATACACAGCAGCAAGTGGTTGGATTGGCAGCTCCTTCCGAAACCATCACATCAGCATTTGCACCCCCTGTGCAAAGCATCTCTCAACCACCTTCTGGCACGATTCTTCAGCAGCCAGTTCAGGAGCCTGCCACCGTTTCACCTCCTAGTGGCAACGGAGATATTGGCCACGCTCTCGCAGCTACACCCACCAAGGCTGTACAACCCCCACTCAATGGTTTGCATGTCGATACCCCACCGGTACCTCCTTCTAATGGCCATGGCGCGACCACCACTGAGCCCAAGCAGGTACCAAGCGCCACCGATGCATCCTCCATTTTGCTTCAACTAACCTCCTTGCTATCAGAGAAGAGCGGCTACCCAGTTGAGTTGCTTGATCCTGATCAGGATCTAGAGTCTGATCTTGGCATCGACTCCATCAAGAGAATTGAGGTGATGGGAGGTCTGTTGGCTACCTTGCCAAACGTATCTCCTGAGGCTCTTCAGAGCATTCAAACCGGGACCAGAGATCTGAGAACACTCAGGGAGGTGGCTGGCCACATTGCAGCAATCCTGGACGGAAGCATTAACACTGTTGTCGAAGCAGAGGCTACCCAGCCGGGAAAGTAGTTGGCGGGAAGGACGAACCCTCACAGCCTCGTCTTTCCCATTTTGAAAGCACTTCCTTCCGACTAGCTTGCTCTAGGTCTGGACAATGTCTTGAGAGGGCTGACCGACAGTTCATTGTCTTAGTCCCTGACTCAAAGCGTGACTTCTATTCAAATCTATTCGCCAACTCAAGACACGTTTCAGCATTCAATTATTCAGTTACATCTCCAGATCAGGCTCTTCCTGTTTCCATTGGAGGCGATCAGAAGATTCCCGAAAGTGCCACGAATGCGGACTCTTCTACTGATCTGACTATCATATTGCACCTTGATGACTTTGGGCAGAAGCTGACTAGTCTTGCTGACTTTGAGCCATCCAATGCTGTGTCTTCTTTGTGGACAGTATTTGATAATATCCGGAATCTTCTATCTTCCTTCAGCTTTCCTGGCAATGTCTATCGCCTTGTATTGCTACATCATGGCCAAGGTGATTTTGGCAGGCGATCTGCGAGCAACACTCCATCTAGCTCCCCAACGTTCTTCCTAACCTATGTTTCGGCTCTGTCCGGAATGCTTAAGTCAATTGTGTCCGAATTTCCATCCGTTAAAACCACCGTAGTTGATATTTCTAATTCAGTCCTTCTTTCTGATACCACAAACTCTTACCTCGACTTCATCCTGTCACTTGATGAACCTGAGAAGGAATACTCAATCAACGAAGAAGGCCTCCATGTCCATACGATGATTCCTTGCCAACCTTCCAGCACTACTTCGGAAGGTGCTTTACTGCCCGTATCTTATCCTTCTTGCATCTTGGCAATTGGAGGTGCTCGTGGTATTGCAGTTCCTGTCTTAGAGCAACTTGGATCAGGGAATGCTTCCCTTGTAGTAACTGGTAGGTCTGATATTACCCTTCCCCAATGGTATTCTCCCGGTAGTTCCGTATCTCAGATCAGGTCTGAACTGATAAAGATGCATAGAGACTCAGGTGAGACCTTTACCCCAGCCTCCATTGAAAAGGAAGTGAGGAGGATTTCTTCTTCTGTTGAAGCTATTGCAACCCTCGATAGATTGTCCGATCTCTATGCATCAGTCATTTATATTAAAGTGGATCTACTTGACTCTAATGCGCATGCGTCAGTTATTGCTGAACTTAACGCCCAGGGCTTACGGGTAGATACTGTTATTAATGTAGCTGGTATTATTGAGGACTCATTGGTCAGCAAGAAGAAGCCTGATAGTTTTAGCCGTGTCCTGTCAACAAAGATGAATTCGCTGAAGCTTGCTTTTCAAGTGTTAGAAGAGCATCCAGTTGCTAACGTAGTGAACTATGCATCGATTGCTGGCAAGGCCGGCAACTATGGTCAAGCTGACTATTCTGCTGCCAATGAACTTCTAAACGCAGGTGGCTGGCTCTCTGCTCTTCTTCACCCTGGGCTCACGGTTACTTCATTCAATTGGGGACCATGGGCTTCATCGGGCATGGCGACTCAAGAAGTTAATGATGCTTTTGCCGAACGTGGCATCATTCCCATTCCTCTTGACGTTGGCGCACATAGTGTTGTATCAATCTTAACCCATCAATCTGAGCTTCCCCTAGAGGTCACATCAGGCCTGTATGACTCTACTAAGTTTACCCATTCCAACTTTGACATACAGAGCCTTTCTAAGTCTTACCCATTCTTAGGACAGCATTCTGTTTCGACCACGTCATCTACAGAACAAGGACAGCTCAAGGAGACTTATAAGTTCTATCTTGACCCTCACAGTCTTCCTTATATCTCCTCGCATCGAAAGTTCGGGCAACCTGTTCTGCCAGCTGCGTCTTCCTGTACATTTGCCCTTGAAGCTTATCAGCGTCACCTTGGGTCGAGTGCTCTCTCTTTAGGTCGTTCTGCCTTGCGTATCACCACTGATGTTCTCTCAGGAATCGTCTTCAGTGAATTTACTCCTCGCCAGCTTCTCTTTGAAGCCAACGCCGCAGATAATCAACCTTTCACCTGCAGCTTAAGGGATCATCGTTCGAAGCGCTATTCGTACCGAACTCAAGTAGAAGAGGTATCACAACCAGACATCAGTAGCAACCTATTGTCATCTCTATCTAGGTCCAGCAATGATAACCAACCTCCTCTTAGTGTGAGTCAGAGTGATGCCTATGAACGGTATCTGTTCCATGATGGTGTGATGACTGTCATTAGTGGTACCTCCTTGATTTTCCAAGATACTGAAGTGATCGTCTCCACTTTGAAGTCTCATGGTACCCGTGGGCTACTAGGCGTAGATTCCCCTGCTGAAGGTTTTCTTGATCCATCTCTGCTTGATGGTCTTCTTCAGATGGGTCTCATCATCCTTCGCGATCTCTACCAAACTAGTGCTCTGCCTAATCGCCTTGTTGTCGATGTCTATGCTGCTCCAGTTCACGGCAAGGACTATTTAGCTAGTGGACGCATTGTGGAGGTCAATGCCATTACTAGTAAAGCTTATTATGAAGGACTTATTACTTCGGAGGATGGTAGTCCTCTTCTCTGTCTTTCCTATGCAGAAATGACCCATTCTCCAAGTATGATTGATTAAGCTTTTTGTCTATTCTCTTCCTCTTTCTTTCGCCATATCGTGATTCTCCTTCTCTCTTTATCCTGAGACTCATAAGCTGCCTGAGTAACAGTTCTCGCTCTTTCGTTGTAGTCTTTAGTTTTCAGCACCTATAGCACTCAACTTCGAATGTTACTCTCCCCGTGGTCTTTCGATCTTTCCGAGTCGTTGCTTAAGCCTTTCTGTACCTTCTTTTCGTACCCATCACTCAGAAGTCCTTTTGTTTCTAGAGCTTCGCATCACCTCCGGTCTTTCTGTTTACTATCTATTCAGTCGACGAAGCTCTATGGCCGAGCAGTCTCCTTTTTCTTTAAGCACTGATCTTCAGCTGCCTGTAAGTCTCCATTGCCCACTGATCATCTCCGATCATCTCTTGTCAACTCTGGTCGGTGTCGATTGTTTAGTTCTCGAAGCCACACTGGTCCTATGGAACAATTTCCGATTCTTTTCTATTGTTATTCATGTCAACAATCTTTTCCAAATCACTGACGCTGCTGACATCAGTCGGTTATCCAACTTGCTGTTTGATGCCATCGATGAGTGTAACCACTAGGCTCGCCTGTGGGCTTGTCAGGCCTTGTTTGGTTTCTGCGACTCCCTAGTTGTTAGTCGGCCAGTGGCCACTGTTTCTTTTGGTTTCTGACTAGCCGGCAGTGCTTAGACTCTGCGAATATCTCTAACCATCTTAAGTGATCTGACCTCTTGCTTTTTCTTTGTACTCTTTGGCAACAGCGCATCAACCAATGAGGTATTCGCTGGGTATGTGCTTCCCTCTGTCTTGATGTCCGGACTCAACGCGTGTCGCCAAATCCACCAGACGGTCCATCGATGACGAAACCCACCAGAACCGTCTGCCAGGTTCAGCGCACAGTTGATACCAAAGGCCGTGGATCTCTGCCTGCACCTGTGGATTCCTTTCCTGCAACACCACTACTCAGCGCCTTGGCCTCACCCCAGCAGCCTGCACCGCCGGATACGGCAGGGCCGCACCGCTTGCGGCCACCTGGGCTTTAAACACCACGTTCTGCGTATCCGCGATGAGCTCGCTGAGTTCACACGGCTACACCTGCCAGACCGCGAGCTCAGGAGGAAAACTGACTGTTCAGGTTGGCTGAATCGCAATAGGTTCTACCCCCGTAGGGCTTCCGCTTGCGGCAGGTGCAGCTGCTGCCGAGAGGTTTTGCCTGATCGATGAGCTCACTTGGTTTTCTTCAGAGGCAAGGCTCTGCCGGCAGCCAGGGAGGCCCGGCGGACCATCCGACGCTAGGCCGCGAAGCTAACCCCTGAAATTGATCAAGCGTCTTTCTATGTCGCGTCTGTCTGTTCGCATCCCATAGCCGCAAAACCCAGTGGCACCCTGTCTCGCAGGCACACTTCGAGCAGCAGAACTTCAGGCGCTGATCCGTGAGCCGCTGCTGCCCCGGAGCCATGTGCTCTGGATCCGGCGACTGGTGTACCGGAGGCTGAGCCTTGATGGCTGGCACTTCAATCCCAGAGGAGAGCAACGCAAACGGTTTGACTATGGCTGCAGCGCCTCCTTTCGCGCTGTCGAGAGCGCCCAAGGTCAGAGGACAGATCAACGCCCGAATACTGCTGTGTTCCAATCTCCCGCAGCACCTCTGAGAGATTGACTTTCACTACGGCCAGAGGCTGGCTGGCCGACTGTGAATCTTCTGGGCTTGCTGGATGACCAGAGCCGCGTCCGTCTGGCCTTTCATGGCAACCGCCGCTGCAAGCCTGTTGACGTGGTTCCTACGATTGGGAATGGACGACCCCACTTCCTCCTGTCCGGAGTTAACGATATGAGGGGCCGGCACTGTCCACTCGAAGGCACCCACTCCAGTACGGGATGAGGTCGTTGGCTGATGTCAGTCTTCCATCCGGCCATCAGGCCACTGGTGGTACTACCTTTGCAACGCCCTACAGCTGTCCATGACCAGGCTCCTCCCCGTCAGTGTCTGTGTTCCTCTCGCCTTGCTTGCAGGCTGCGGTCGTCCAGATGGTCAGGCTCTCCAGAAGCTGGCCTGCGAGCAGGTCGCCAGCTCAATCGACCTGCAATCCGTCGGACAACTCGACGCGCTGCGCAAGGCACTGGGGTTGGCACCCGGCGTTGATCCCCTGCAAACCTGCCGCGACCTTGGGGTGAAGATGGAGCCCACACCCCAGGCTGGCAACAGCTCCTCCGCGGAGGGCAACGCCGAAGAAGGCGGCGGCAACGAGAACTGAACTGCGGCCGGCTTCCCTTACCGACCAGCTGTTGGTTGTTGGACGCGCTGTTGACTTGGCGGCAGCTGTTTGGTGTCCTCTCTCTGGTGTGAGATCAATGGTTTCAGTGCAAATCTGATCCACGTCTTTATTGATGCCTGTGCTTCCCCTTTGACCGGATTGATCCATGGGGCTGCACGGGTTAGTGGCGGTCTCAATCCTTAGCGCCGTCAATCTGCCACTCAGATAGGCCCCCGTATCAATCCCGATGCGGTGCGGCAGGTGGGTGATCTGGAAATCGTGGCGGAATGTGTGGCCGTGCACCACGGTGTATGGAAGCCCATGGGGCTTGGAGAGAAAGGGCTTGCGGATCCAGATCAGATCTTCGAAGGCCTGGCGCTCCAGCGGCACCCCTGGCCGCACACCGGCATGCACAAACAGACAGCCGCCGCGAATCGCCGTGACCGGCAACTGCTCAAACCACTCCCGGTGTTCGCCCGCCAGAGGCAGGAGCGCGGGTTCGCCGCCGTTGTAACGCCATCGATCGTAAGCCGTCCCTGCTTTCGATTCCCCTAATGACTCGAGCAGCATCTGCTCATGGTTGCCCCGCAGCAGGGTCACACCCGACAGGCCGTAGGCCGCCGTGTTGTCCTGCAGCTGCCAGACCCGCTCCAGAACCTTCCGATCGCCTTCCGGTTCGGGCGCTCGATCGATCAGATCCCCCAAGAAGATCAGCTCCACGCCGGAGTCAAGGTGTGGGGTGAGTTCCTGCTCGAGCAGGGAGGCGCAGCCATGCACATCTCCGATCGCCACCACATCAGGACTGCTCATCGTCCCCCTCATCGACGTTGGTGTTGGAGCACAGCCACTCTCGGCTTAGGCGCTTGCGGCTCAGCTTGGGATCGTTCAACATCAGTGACAGCTTTTCGTGAACCATCTCCAGTTCCTTGTTGATTTTGTATGAGGCGGGCATCTTCAACAGGCTGTCGCGCAGATTACTCAGACTGAGGGTTGCGGTGCCGAGATCGCCTCGATCGAGTTCCTCGCTTCCCACTACCGGCAGGTGCAGGTGCTCGACCAGGCTCTGGCGTTCGCCGCTGCCGGGCGCCTCCCAGGCCAGCCGCATGCTGAGGATCTCCTGGTTGGGAACCAGCCGGGCAGCTTGAGCTGCAGGCTTAGGTTGAGCTCCTCCCCGACGCGCAGGTCGGGGAGCTGCTGATTGCCGGCGCCGGTGGGCGTGAGTTCGTTGAGCAGATCCACCACCTCAGCGCCGATCAGCCACCGCTGTGGATCGTGTTGATCGCAGCGAACAATGTCTGGGGGTCGCCCACGGGTATGGAGGGCGCCACCACCGTCACCTCGTCGTCGAAACTGACGTTGGCGAGCCGATTACGGTAGGCAAGTTCCCCGGACAGCGCCCGGAGCTCGACCCGCTGCTTGTGGCGTCCCACTACGACGGGACCCTGCACTCGATCGGTGCCGACGACCACGCCCCTGGGCTGGCGGCCCTGATCGAGCTGGCCAGGCACTGAGCCGCTGTGCCGCCCAGCGACCCGTGTGGGTCGTGACCTTCGATCAGGAGGAATGGGGGATTCTCGGCAGCAGCGCCTTGGATCGTGAACTCAAGGCCAGCGGCCAGCAACTGCCGCTGATGGTGAGACTGGAGATGATCGCCTACACCACCGCCACTCTGAGGTGGGCTGGGTGGGGCTGCTTCCGGTGCCGGGGTTCGCCCGGGTGCTGGCATCAGGGCGCCAGGCGCTGGGTTGTACCGGCGCTGAGGGGCGCTTTATGTGGTGCCGTGAGGCGCTGCGGGAGGCTTCACAGGCCCCAACGATCTGGCGGACACTTCAAGGTGCAGCGAGCGCTGGAGCCGACAAGGAGCCGTCACGTCAGCATGATCGGCGACTGAGGTGGGCAGCGATGAAAGACCCCGGCTGTGGGAGGTTCTGAACAGTGAGTGATCGGCGGCCATGCCGTTAGTGCTTCTGTGTTGTTCTTGGATCCAGCTGCGAATGCATCCACTTGGTTGATCAGCCTCTGCCGTTATCAGACTGCTGCTGTTGTGAGACTGATGCAGTGATCAGATCCGAGCGGCGAGTTGGATTCAAGGTGTGATCGGATTCTTCTTTCCCTTGTGAGGGATGGGGAGTGTGAAGCCAGTGGGTGGAGCATGCAGCCTCGGGTCACCCTGATGAGGCCTGGCTTCAGCTCATGAATCAAGGAAAGGTGCTGTGCCTTGCTTACGTCTTTGCGAGCGTGGCTTGCTCGCCTTTTTTTGGCCTGCTGCACATCAGCCTCCTGTTTGCCTCCTATCTGCAGCATCCTCTTGGGGTTGAGCCCCTGGCTTCTCGCTTCTTCATTGGCTTCGTTGACTGAACGGGCAAAGGTATGGCTAGAGATGGACTGGGCATGGTGATGGAGCTGCAAGGAGAGCCGCCTCTGGTTCTTGCAATGCAAGCTCTCTATCGGCTCTGTTCATGACGCTCGTACTCTGGAAAGCTATCCAATGACGCTGATTTCGCTTCTCGTTACACTCATCGTTGTGGGGGTGTTGTTGTGGCTTGTTAACAACTACATTCCGATGGATAGCAAGATCAAGAACATTCTCAACATTGTTGTTGTCATTGCTGTCGTCATCTGGCTGCTCAACCTGCTGGGCCTCACGGATAACCTGCGCGGCATCCGCGTGGGGAGTTAGGCGCTGGCCGGGGTGGGCTTGGTGGCGCACGGGGGTTCCGGTGAGGGGGTTGGCACCCAGGCGTCTGCCGGGATCCAGCAGAATCAGGCCATGGATCTCCATGCTGATCTGAGCCGGCCCGTGGTGCTCGACACCCACGCCCTCCCCTGGATTCACTCGCCGATGCCGGGGGTGGAGCGGCGCCTGCTCGACCGGCAGGGTGAGGAAGTGGCGCGGGCCACCTCCTTGGTGCGTTACGCACCGGGCAGCCACTTTCCCCCCCATCGCCATGGCGGCGGCGAGGAGTTCCTGGTGCTTGATGGCACCTTTTCAGATGAGCTGGGCGATTACGCCGCCGGCAGCTACCTGCGCAATCCGGTGGGCTCCAGCCATGCCCCTTTCAGCGTGGCGGGTTGCACGATCCTGGTGAAGCTGCAGCAGATGCATCCGGCCGATCAGCAGCGCGTCTGCATCGACACCCGCAGCACCTGTTGGCTGCCTGGCCTTGTGGAAGGGCTTGAGGTGCTGCCACTGCATGCGTTCGGCTCCGAACATGTGGCCCTGGTGCGTTGGGCACCCGGCACGGTGTTCCAGCTGCACGGTCATCCCGGTGGGGAGGAGATCTTCGTGCTGGAGGGAGTGTTTCAGGACGAGCACGGCACATACCCGGCCGGTAGCTGGTTGCGCCACCCCCCAGGCAGTGTGCACAGGCCCTGGAGTGAGACCGGCTGCACGATCTGGGTGAAGACCGGCCATCTGCCGGTTACCTGCGGACCGGATGGTGCGCTGAGCTCAGCCCCCACCACACCTGTGGCATGAGCCACAGGTTGGCTGGAGTACACCCGTGACCGTGCCCGCCTAGCGCGCTGTGCCTAGCCTGAGGCAATTCCGCCAGGTGGCCATGGCTGTGGTGAACCGCTGCGCGGTGGGGGTCTACCCCAGTGAGCAATTGCTGGATTGGGCCCGGAGGCTGGAGCTGGAGGTGGATGCGGCAGGAGCCCGGGAGCCCTGCCTGTACCTGATCCCCGATTACGACACACAGGAGGAGGCTGAGGAAATCCTCGCGGAGGTGTACGAGGCGATCTTTGAAGCGGAGCTGGATTACTGGCACCGCGACATCGGGGCCTGGCCAGCTGAGCGCACCTACCCGGTGTTCCGCAAATGGTTTGATGTGCGCTTCTACCCCCTGATCCAGGATCTGGTGGCCGATGAACTCACGGCCACCGAACTGGACGACGAGTTCGTGGGCACCATCACCACAGCATTGGAAGGAATGGCGAAGGCGCCTTGAGGGACTGGGTAAGGGTGTGGCTGCCGAAGGCCTGAGGCGAGCACTTTGCTATGAGCAATACCCTGATGGGAGCACTTTGATGTAAACCATGGGCTGTGGGATGTTTGCCAGGGGATACTTGCTACCGAGAGTGTGCTCTAACTGTCGGTCTGCTGTTGCTTCCAAGGTGTTGCCGACGGTCTGGTGATGGCAACGTGCTGTTGCTGTCTCTCGCTTTACTCGGTCCTCGGCACTGTTGATCATGGGCACTGTTGACCATCATCGGGTGGCTGTCATCGAGTTCGCCTGGATGTCGGGTTCCAGTACGAGACATGCATCCGATTGGTGGTAGAAGCTGCGCAGATCAGCTGGGTTGTTCAGGTGCGGCATCCCTGTGGAATGATCGAACCTGCTCTTCTGCTGCAACCTTCAGTTTCTCTGATCGCGTTGATGATGCGTGATTCTGGTCATCCTGGATGCGCCAGGAAGCCATGGCCATCCGGGCAAAGCCCATGCACCTATCTGTAGAATCGATCCATCGTGAGCTTTTCCCCCCTGCTTGGCGCTGGAGATTCTGTTCATCCTGTTGCTGATCGTGGCCAACGGGATCTTTTCTGGCTCTGAGATCGCGATTGTTTCGGCGCGCAAGGTGCGGCTGCAGCAACTGGCCGATAAGGGGAGCAGGCCGGCGCGTATCGCCCTGCGCCTGGCGGAAACGCCGAACGATTTTCTTTCCACGGTGCAGATCGGCATCACCCTGATCGGCGTGCTCAGTGGTGCTGTGGCTGGCGCCACGGTGGCGCAGAAGCTCAAACCCTTCATTGATCAGCTTCCGGCTCTGCGGCCCTACAGCGAAGGGCTGAGCGTCACGCTGGTGGTGGCTTTGGTCACCTACCTCTCTCTGGTGATCGGCGAGCTGCTGCCCAAGCGCATCGCCCTCACCCATCCGGAGAGGATCGCCTGCACCATCGCGCCGGCCATGCGCACCCTTTCGCGGTTGAGCGCGCCCGCTGTGCATCTGCTTGGTGCCTCCACCGATGGCCTGCTCAAGGCTCTGCATGTGTCCGCCAGCACCGAGCCCGACATCACCGAGGAGGAGATCAAGGCATTGATTCGCCAGGGGGCAGATTCCGGTGTGTTCGAGCCCACCGAGCACGACATGGTGCAGCGGGTGTTGCGGTTGGGTGATCGCACCATCAAGACGATGATGACCCCACGCACTGACATCCAGTGGCTTGATCTGGAAGCAACGGAGGAGGAGATTCTCGCCGACGTACAGGATTCGAACCACTCCCGCTTTCCGGTGGGCCGTGGCAGCCTTGACGACTGCGCCGGCATTGTGCGTGTGCGTAGTTTGCTCAACGCCCAGCTCGGGCGTGAGCCGCTGGATCTCGAGGCCTTGTGCCAGCCACCGCTCTACATCGCCGAATCGAGCCGTGCTCTGAACGTGTTGGAGCAGTTCAAGCGTGCGGGCATCCATATCGCACTGGTTACCGATGAATACGGTGGTGTGGAGGGGCTGGTGACCCTCAACGATCTGATGGAAGGCATCGTGGGCGATCTGCCCGATCTCGACGACAACGAGGATCCTTCCTTTGTGACGCGAGAGGACGGCTCCTGGCTGGTGGACGGCAGCCTGGACATCAACGCGTTTGATGACCGCATCGGCACTGAATTGCTCAGCTCCGATGAGCAGCCCACTTATCACACCCTCGCGGGATTTGTGATTCATGTTCTGGAGAGGATTCCCAGATCCTCGGATCACTTCCTCTGGCAGGGCTACCGCTTTGAAGTGGTCGATATGGACGGCAACCGCGTGGACAAGGTGCTCGTGATGCCACCATTGATTCCCCCTGCCGGCCGTGATCCATCCGGTGATCTTGACGGCTAAGCGTGTGGCCTCTGTCGCGCCTCTAGTGCTGCGGCGTACCATGGGCTGTGTGGTGACGGTTGCTGCTGCGATGGCTGCCATTGGGCTGCCACACTGAGTCAGCGATTGAACTGTTTACGTGGCCTGTGAACGCTGCGGTTGCCGCATGATCACCAAAGCGAACCACGCGAAGAGCTTGTTGATCTGTGCGGATTGTGGTCACCGTGTGGCTCAGCTCCAGCAACGGCAGACGCTGGGCAGTTGGTTAGCCGCCGGTATTTTATTGCTCTTCCTTATGGCGCTGGTGGTGATCACCGCCAGGCTTGAACCCAGCGTCTCCAGCGATCTGGAATTGGAACCTGTCAAGGAGCGCTCAAGGGGAGAGTGATTCAGGCTGTGCCCCCTCGGAACACTCACGCCACTCACTTCGTGACCACTTACTTTGTGACTACTGACGTCATGATCACCTGGAGTTTTTTCGCAGTTGACGGACCAGCATCCACACCACAAAGGTAGCCATCAGCACGAGCAGTAGCTGGACAACGAAGCTGCCCATGGGTGCGATCCATAGCAGGATCTGACGGTAGTTCGCTCCCAGCACCATCCCTGAGCTCACCAGGACCAGGATCCATATCAGGCTGCCGGCACTGGTCCAGAACAGAAACGCACCCTGCGGCATCAGTTCGATGCCGGCCGGTATCGAAACAAACGGGCGGATCCCAGGGATCATCCGCCCCCAGAACACCACAGCTGGCCCATGGATGGAAAACCAGCGCCGGCTGGCGGCCAGATCCGCTGGCCTGAGCCCGAACCAGCGGCCGTGCCGGCCAATCAGATGTTCCAGCCTCTGCTCATTCACAAGGCGGCCGATCCCATACCAGAAGCAGGCCCCGAGCAACGTGCCGATCAAGGCGGCAACCACAACGGGAACGAACTCAAGCTTGCCCTGCTGAATCAAAAACCCGCTGAGTGGCATCACCAGCTCGGAGGGGATGGGCGGGATCACGTTCTCCAGCAGCAAGACAAGGGCGATGAGCACATACCCCTGCAGCGGGTTGGTTTCGGCTGTGTCTGCGATCAGTGCCAGAAAGGATTCGGCCCAGCGGTGCAACCCACTGGCGGCAGGTTGCACCATCCCATCAATCTCAGGCATTGGCATGGGCACGGCGGCGCCAGAGCCGCCACATCTTTTCAATCTCCAGGTAGGAGAAGAAAATCAGGCTGAAGCCAACGCAGATGGCCAGATCCTGCAGGCTGAGCGGTGTGGTTTCGAAGAACTTCGACAAGAACGGCACGTAAAGCAGGGCCATCTGCAGGGCGGTGGTGAGCAGCACCGCCCAGATCAGCCAGGGATTGGAAAAAGGGTTGATCTGCACCAGCGGCAGATCGCTTCGGGCGGCCAGGGCATGGCCCATCTGCGCCAGGCAGAGGGTGGTGAACACCATGGTCTTCCACGGAGCTCCGGAACCTGCGGCGTACACCATCAGCACGATGGTGATTACAGCGAACACGACGCCGATCCGCAGGATGTAGCTGCCGATTCCACGGGCAAAGATGGACTCACCAGGTTCGGCCGGTGGCCGTTGCATCAGCCCTTCCTCGCCGGGCTCCAAAGCCAGTGCCAGGGCAGGAACGCCATCGGTCACCAGGTTCATCCAAAGGATCTGCAGCGGCGAGAGTGGAACGCCCACCATGCCCAGCAGCGGGGCGGAGGCAATCGTGATCAGCTCGCCGACGTTGCTACCGAGGATGTATTTCACGAAGCGGCGGATGTTGGCGTAGACCAACCTTCCCTCTTCCACCGCATTCACGATGGTGGCGAAGTTGTCGTCGAGCAGCACCATGTCGGAGGCTTCCTTGCTCACCTCCGTGCCGGTGATGCCCATCGCCACGCCGATGTGGGCCTGCTTGAGGGCGGGAGCGTCGTTGACGCCATCACCCGTCATGGCCACCACCTGGCCATTGGCCTGCAGTGCCTTCACGATCCTCAGCTTCTGCTCGGGAGGAACACGGGCATAGACACTGCAGCGGCTCACCACCTCCTGGAGCCTGGAATCGTTGCACTGCTCAAGCTCCCGGCCCAGCACCACCTCGGCGTTCGCATCCACGAGGCCGATGCCTTGACCGATCGCCCGGGCGGTAAGCGGGTGGTCTCCCGTGATCATCACCGGCCGGATGCCGGCTTCCCGGCAGCGGGCCACCGCCTCGGCCACTTCCGGGCGGGCTGGATCGAGCTGGGCCATCAACCCCAGCAACACTTGGTGATCCAGCGACTGCTCCGGGCTGGTGTGATGGGGAGCGCAGGCGAAGGCCAGCACCCGCAGGCCTGAAGCCGCCAGATCACGCGCCTGATCCACCCACCACTGCCGCTGCGGGTCGCTCAGCACTGAGACCCCATCCCCACCGATCCAGCGGTCGCAGGAGCCAAGAATCACTTCCGGCGCCCCTTTGGTGATCAACAACGTGCCGGATCCCTTGCCAACGTCTCCCAGGGGCTGTTGCAGGGTGCCTGTGGCGTCGTCCACCCACACGGCCATCAGCTGGCGTTCCGAACTGAAGGGAATCTCCGCTTTGCGTTTGTACTGGCTCCGCAGCGCAAAGCCATCGAGGCTGGCTTTGCCGGCCGCGACCACCAAGGCTCCTTCGGTGGGATCGCCCAGCACATCCCAGCCGCCGTCTTCCTCTTTCTTGAGTTCGGCGTCGCTGCAGAGAACGCCGGCCGCCAGGAGCAGATCCCGGGCTCCGTCGGTGATACCTGGCAGAGCCCCCGCAGGTGGCGCGAGCTCGGACACCGTGAAGGAGCCGTGGGGCTCATAGCCCCTGCCGCTGACCGCAATCGACTGACTGCCGCAGCGCAGCTCCTCCACCACCTGGCGGTTCAAGGTGAGGGTGCCGGTCTTGTCGGTGCAGATCACCGTGACCGATCCCAGCGCTTCCACGGCAGGCAAGCGGCGGATGAGGGCGGCCCTCTGCACCATGCGCTGGGTGCCGATGGCCAGGGTGACCGTGATCACGGCGGGCAGCCCTTCCGGCACGATCGCCACGGCCATGCTCAGCGCCACCTCCAGCAGCCCCAGCAGCGGCTGCCCCAGCAACCAGCCACCCAGCACCACCACCGCCACCAGCGCCAGCGCCGACCCGACCAGCACATTGGCCAGGCCATCGAGCCGTTCCTGCAGCGGGGTGGTTTCGCCCCCGGCGGAGTTGATCAATTCAGCGATCTGGCCCAGCTCCGTGCCCATGCCGGTGGCAGTGACCACAGCCGTGCCCCGACCCCGCACCACCTCCGTGCCCTGGAACAGGCAGTTCTGCCGTTCCAACACCGGCGTGGCGGCCTCCATCACCAGATCCGCTTTTTTGAACACCGCTTCGGCCTCACCGGTGAGGGCCGCCTCGCGCAGGCCCAGCTCGGCCACCTCCACCAGGCGGGCATCGGCAGGCACGCGGTCGCCCGCTTCCAGGCGGATCAGGTCGCCAGGCACCAGTTGCTCACTTGGGAGCCGTTCCCAATGGCCATCGCGGCGCACCGTGACCAACGGCTGGGCCATCTCGCGCAGCGCCAGCAGCGCCGTCTGGGCGCGGCTTTCTTGTAGGTACCCGAGCAGGGCGTTCAGCCCCACGATCAGCACAATGGCAATCGCGTCCTTCGGAAAGCGCTGGGCCGAGAACGCAATGGCGGCCGACACCGCGGCAACCGCCAGCAGCATGATCAACATCACGTTGCTGAGCTGATCCCAGAGAATGCGCAGGTTGCTGCGGCCTGGTGCCAACTCCAGCTTGTTCGCCCCCAACCTGGCCAGCCGCTCGGCGGTCTGGGCGGTACTCAGACCCTCAGCCCTGGCCTCCAGCTGCTGGAGACAGTCCTCCACGGTGAGGCTGTGCCACGCAGGTGAATTAGTGCGGCTCAAGGGATTTATGAAGGGATCAGCCGAAGACACTAAACGCCTTTCTGCCCGTTTTGCCGATGCCAACCTTGCTCACAACCCTGCTGGTGCTGCTCACGGGCGTGCTGATGGCGCGCGTGTCAGCGGGCCGGCTGGTGGCGTGGGCTGTGCCCGCCATCGTGCTGGAGCTGGCGGTTGGCTTTCTCCTCGGCAACACGGTGTTGCCGTTCGAGGCCATCAGGCCGCTCAGCGGGATCACCGAACTGGGGGTGTTGACCCTCTTCTTTCAGGTGGGGCTGGAGGTGCGCGGCGATGTGCTGTCCTCTCGGCGCAACGCCGTGCTGCGCACGGTGGCACTCAGCTTTCTGGCTCCCCTGCTGGCCTATCTGCCCCTGAGCCAGGCTTTCGGGCTGGCCAGAAGCGAGACCATGCTTTGCCTGGCGGTGCTCAGTGCCACGGGAACAGGGGTGACCCTGCGGGTGCTGGCCCTCGGCAAGGGACTTCAGACCCCCTCGGGCCGCCTGTTGGTGGGGGTGTCGGTGCTCGACGATCTGCCGGCCATCGCCCTGCTGTCGGTGGCGATGGCCAGCGCAGGCGTGCCGATGGGGGGGGCGGGGCTGGCGGGCCTGGGCCCGGTGCTTGGTCTGGTTGCCGCCGCCGTCAGCTATCTGGCGGTGGGCGTGTGGGCCCGTCGCCGCCCCGAACGGCCCACCACACCGCTCTCGATCCTGCTGGTCTTGATCGGTTTCTCGTGGTTGGGAGAGGTCAGTGGGCTCACCTCCTTGTTGGGGGCCCTTTGGGGCGGACTGCTGCTGGCCCGCCTCAGCCCACCGGAAGCGGAGATGAACCGCACCCTGGCGGTGCTCTCGGATGTTTTCCTGCCGCTCTATTTCATCAGTGTGGGAATGAGGATCCCGGCCGCCACCTTGCTGGATCCCCAGGCCTGGAGCCTGGCTGCCGCCCTGGTGGTGATGGCGGTGCTCACCAAACTGCTCTGCGGTCTCGGTGTCACTGCGGCTGACCGCGCCGCCGGGGTGGACCGCTGGCTGGTGGTGTTCGGGTTGATCCCGAGAGGGCTGCCCGGGCTGGTGTTCGCCACCACGGCGCTCAGCGCCGGGGTGATCAACGCCTCTCAGTTTTCTGCCCTGGTGATCATGGTGACGCTCACCACGGTGCTGGGCCTGCTGCTGCTGGAGCGCCGCCTGGCTTTCGTGCGCAAGGCGGCTGAGAATCCTTCGTGAGGGGTGATTCCCTCGGTGGTGATCGCTCCAGTACGTTGATCGTCGCTTGAATCCCCCTGAGCCGGTGATGCTGCATTCGGTTCATCGGCTATGGGGACGCCTGCTGGCCTGGCGGCACCGTCTCACGGTGCCACAGTTCACGGTGGTGACCGGCGGCTTGGTGATTGCGTTGGGCACACTGCTGCTGGCCTCGCCGCTCTGCTCCAGCGACGACGTGGGCCTTTGGCAGGCGCTGTTCACCGTGACCTCGGCGATCACGGTGACGGGACTGTCGATCATCGATGTGGGCAAGGATCTCACCCTCTTCGGCCAGATGACCCTGGCAGGGCTGATCATCACCGGCGGGCTTGGCCTGATGGCGATCACCACCTTCCTGCAAGGGTTTGTGCAGGGCCGCTCCGGTCTGCGCCATCGCCTCGACAAGGGACGCATGCTGGATGAATTCGGGGTGGGCGGCATCGGCCCCACCTTTCACCGGATCCTGATCACAGCCGGCTGTGTGATGGCAGTGGGAACGCTGATTCTGTTCTTCTTTGGCTTCACCGACATCACCAACCTTGGCGAACGCTTCTGGGCCTCAATGTTTCACTGCATCAGTGCCTACAACAACGCAGGTTTTGGGATGTGGGCCGACAACCTGGTGGGCTACAAGGGGAATCCGGTGGTCAACGGTGTGATTGGCAGCCTGATCGTCGTCGGCGGTATCGGTTGGCGGGTCACCAATGATCTGTGGGAGAACCGCTCCCGCCTCAGGCGCATCCGCCATCTCTCCCTCCATACCCGGCTGGTGCTGCGCAGCACCCTGCTGCTGATCGCCATCGGGGCACTGGGCCTGCTGTTCACCGAACAGTTTGCTCCTGATGGTGTGGTGATGACCCTCGGCCTGTGGGAGAAGCTTCAGGTCACCATTTTTCAATCGATCACCACACGCACCGCAGGCTTCAACACCGTGCCGCTGTCGATGGAAACACTTTCGGATGCAGGCTTGCTGCTGATGATCGTGTTGATGTTCATCGGCGCCAGCCCAGGAGGCACGGGTGGGGGGATCAAAACCACCACCTTCGTTCTGCTCATGGGCACCACCCGTTCGATGCTTGAGGGCCGCAAGGATGTGGTCATTGGGCGGCATGAGATCCCCGCGTCGATTGTGTTCAAATGCGTTGGCGTCGCACTGGCTTCCGGCCTGTTCGTGATCCTGATGACCCTGCTGCTCGGGCTCGGGCCAACAACGGCTGGAGAACCAACAGCTCAGTCTTTCAATTTCCTTGAAAAGCTGTTCACCTGCATGTCAGCCTTTTGCACCGTTGGACTGGATGTCGGTGTTACTGCCAATCTCAATCGTTGGGGCCAGTTGGTGCTGATGGTGGGCATGTTTGTGGGTCGATTGGGGATCATGCTGCTGCTTCAGTCCCTCTATGGCAGCAGGCCTCCTTCCCGGGTGGGCTACCCCCAGCAGGAGGTCTTCATTTGACGTTGGAAGCTGTTCCACTCCACTTCGAGCCGCGGTGCCTGACCGCGCTGCTGATGCTGTTGCTGCTGCCAGCGGCATGGCTGGGTGAGCAGCTGGATCCCAACGAGGGACGGCCATGACCGACACCCCCTCCGTGCCATTGCCCATTGGCTTCCGGGATGTGGATGCCACTGCACCGGAGGCGTGCGTCCGCTGCCTCGATTGCCTGCACCAGTTGCCGGCCGGCCGCGCCTACAAGGCCCGCGCCCTCGCCGCGCTGCAGCTCGTGCCCGGATGCGCCGCGCTCGATGTGGCCTGCGGCCTCGGCGACGATGTGGTCCAGATGGTGGCTGCCGGTGCGCGTGCCGTTGGCGCCGACTGCAGCCGCACGCTGCTGGCTGCCGCCCAGACGCGCCACAGCGCCACAACGGCCAGCTTCCAGCTGGCGGATGCCAAGGCCCTGCCATTTGTCTCCGGCAGCTTTGATGCGGTGCGCATCGACCGGGCACTGCAACACATCGCGCAGCCGGAACTGGTGGTGAAGGAGATGGCCCGCGTCACCCGCCGGGGCGGGGTGGTGCTGTGCGCTGAACCCGATTGGGGCACGTTCCTGCTGGGTGGTCCCCACAGCGGGGTGAGTGAGCGCATCCAGCACGACTGGATCCGTTCGTTCCAGAACCCCTGGATCGGCCGCTCCCTGCCCGAGCTGCTGAGCGCTGCCGGTGTTGGCGAGCTGCAACGCGAGGAGATCTGGCTGCCCACCCACGGATTCGCGGAATCGGATCTGCTCTTCGGCATTGAGGACAATGCCCGCAAGCTCGCCGCTGAGCGACCTGAGGCGCTGGACTGGCTTGAGCACTACCGCGACGGCGAGGCCTACGCGGGCGTGCTGATGCTGATCAGCTGGGGGCGGAAGCTGTAAGCGGCTGGCGTCAGTCGTCCGCCGTCGAGGTGGGCGCCGGCACAAACACGTCGAGCACGGCGGGGCACAGCTCAAACACGGCAGGGGTTTTGGTGGTGACCTCTCCGTCGGTGTTGACGCGCTTCCGCAATCGCGTGTGCACCTCGAAGGTTCTGCCCTGCCAGCGGTGGATGCCGAAACGGGAGTTGCCACGTCCAGACTTCAACGCCGGCAGCACGAAGAAGAGTTGCCACCAGTGGGGGATTTCCAGGCTGTAGAGATCCAGGCGCTGGTCGTCGATGGCGGCATCCTGCACCACGGTGAGCCCACCGCCGTAGAACACACCGTTGCCCACGGCGATCTGCAGGGTACGCCGATGGAGGATCTGCTCCCCATCGATATGGATCTCGGCATCGAAACGTCGCAGCGTCAGCAATGCCTTCGCCGCCGCGATCGCATAGGCAAGGGTTCCCCAGCGCTTCTTGAGGTCTTTGGAGAGCGCATCTGTGATCTTGATGCTCAACCCGCAACTGGCCACGTTGAAGAAATACTTGCCATTCACCCGGCCAAGGTCGATGGTCTGGCGATGTCCGTTGGCCACCACGCTGCAGGCCTCGGCCAGCGTCAGAGGCAGATTCAGGGTGCGGGCCAGGTCGTTGGCCGTGCCCAGGGGCAGGAGGCCCAGGGGAAGGTTTGTTTCCAGCAGCGCATCGATCGCCAGGTTCAAGGTGCCGTCGCCACCGCCGATCACCACAGCAGACACCTCGTCCTGGTGCCAACGAATGCAGTGCGAAAAATCTTCTGACCGCATCACCTGACCGATGATGTATCTCACGCCCAGAGAGTTGAAGGCCGCCACCACCTCACCAAACCGTTCAAGCCCCTGCTTGGAGTGAAGATTGATCAACAGGAGGATGGGTTTTCCCGATCTGTCTGCCATGGCGTTGCGCATGGATCAAGTCGCTGATCGACTGTAGGGGTGGCTGAGGAATTGTGTGCCGCCCGGCCAAAAAGAACACGACCAGGTTGTATTGAGCAAGTGAGTACTCAGCCAAGACGTGCAACAGCGAGCAACGCAACGACTGAGAATGCCTCACCTGCTGAGTCATCACCTGCTGCGTCATCACTCGCTGAGCCATCACCGGCTTGAGACATCAGACATTCAGTGACATCCAACCCAGCCCGCCCCTATCAAGCCCCAATGTCACAGCTTCCAGACCATCCTCTCAACGATTGCTAGGTAGGCCTTGTCTTCGGTTTGCTTTTGCCTGCCTTCGTTCACACCTTTCGCCTGTGAGCACTAGGGATCACCATGGCCAGCGCCCCTCCAGGATCTGCGCCCGATGCGCCATGCACCGAGCCCTGCTTCCGCCTGCACCTGATCTTGCCGTCAGATGCCGTCAACATGCCGTCAGGGACAATGCTGGCAGGTTGGCTTGGGCCCCATGTCGCGCGAACAGCTCAAGGCCTTTCTCCTCCGCATGCAGAACGACGCGGCGTTGAAGCAGCAGGTGCTGGCGGCTTCCACAGCCGACGACGTGGCTCAGATCGCCATCAAGCTGGGTTTTGAGTTCTCAGGGGACGAACTGCTGCGGGCGTCCGGCCAGAAATTCGACAAGGTGACGGTACGCAAGAACGACGTGCCTGGCGAATACAGCTGAGAGCACACCACGGCCCAGCACAGCAAGGCCCAGCACTGTGAGCCCCTGCATCCAACGTCATCCCTTCCTTCTGAGCCTTCACAGTGCTGTGAAGGTGAGCGGTTCGTAGCGGGCCAGGCTCAGCCGCCAAAGTCCTTCGCCCCGTTGGCGCAGTTGATCGAGCAGCACTGCGGTGTCGCCATCGCGGATCCAGCGGGCCTTGAGCGCTGGCAGCTGCTCCTGCATCACTGGCAGAGGGAGCTGCAGCAGCAGCAGGCTGGCGTCGCCGCCGCAACGGCTCATCGGCTGTGCGTCGCTGCGCTGCCATAGGCGGACCAGCAGCTCCAGGGCCAGGGTCTTGCCCGGCTCGCCCGGGCCTGAGCCTGGGGCGATCGCCTCCTTCTGTGAGAGGCCATTGAGCGGCATGGCCCGCTGACCTCCCTGCTCGAGCAGGGCCAGACAGATCAGATAGGGCGCATCAGCCACGGCAGCATCCACAGACTCCGGGTCCAGCTTGAGCGGTCGCGGTGGGGCCCATGGGGCGAAGGGCGCGCCAGGCTGGAGCGGACTGTTTCGAGCGCCATGGTCGCTGCCCTGCTGATCCTGCTGGTGATGGTGGCGGTGGGGGTGCTGCTCAACCCCGGACGGGACCAGTTCGCCTGGTTCATCCGCCTGCGCCGTCCCACCTGGCTCACCTTTGAGCGCCTGATTCCGGCGATCTGGGTGGCGATCTACGCCTGCTTCTATGCCTCGGCGCTGCTGGCCTGGAACGCCAGCTTGAGCTGGGGGCTGATGGCGGGCTACTTCGGGCTTCTGGTCTTGGTTCAGAGCTACACCTGGCTGATCTGCCGCACGCGCCGCCTCGCCAACGGCACCGCTGTGGGATTCGCCGGCTGGGTGTGGGGTCTGGCGCTCACCGTGGTGGTGTTGCAGATGTCAGGGCTGGCGGCCCTGCTGCTGGTGCCGTATCTGCTCTGGAGCCCGGTGGGCACCTTCGTGACCTGGCAGATGCAGCAGCTCAACAACGGACGCCCCCAACGCTTTGAGTGACCCCACCCAGCCCACGTCCTGCTGAAGCCCTGAGGTCAAGGATTCGGTTGACCTCCCAGCCGACGGAAACGGTGGGCCGCCCATGCTCCTTCACAATCTGTTACAGTCAATGAAACATTCCGCAACACCCCATGGCTGAATCCTCCCGCTTCGGTTTTGTCGCCTTCGCCGAAACCTGGAATGGCCGCCTGGCCATGCTCGGCTTCGTGATCGGGCTCGGCACCGAGCTGCTCACCGGTCAGGGCATCCTTTCCCAGCTCGGCCTCTCCTGATCGTCATGGACACCGATTACACCGCTTCGATCGCCGCTGTCTTCGCCCTCGTGGTGGTGCTCACCGGCATGGTGACCTTCATGCTCACCCGCCCCAGCGACCTCGCCTCGAAAAGCCAATGACCGCCAGCCTCGCTCTCGTTCTGTTTGGCACCTGGTTGGTGGGCGCCCTGCTCCAGCCCGCTCCGGCTTCCGACTGACGGCCGCTTTCAGGCTGACGCTCTCTTCCTCGCCAGACCTGCAGCACCCAGGCTGGCGTTTCTCTTTCTCCCGCTCACCCGATCCCCCGCCCCTCCAGCCATGACCAACACCCCCATCAACGCCCGTTACGCCCCCGAGCGCGATGAGCAGCAGCTGCACATGGAGCAGCTCCAGCGCGCCGAGCGTTTCAATGGCCGCGCCGCCATGCTCGGCATCGTGATCGGCATCCTCACCGAGGCCCTCACCGGCGCCGGTATCGCTCACCAGATCGGCCTCGGTCCGCTCGTCGACGGTTACGTCGCCTGCCGCACCCAGTTCCTGCCGTTCTGCTTCTGAGCCCGGAGGCCAGCTCGTGCTCAGGCCTGGGCAGGCTTTCCTACTGGTGAAGTGTCCTTTGCCTGGCACAGTGGAACGTCGGTGACAAGGGCCATGGCGTTCAGCGCGAAAACGGAATACGGCCTGATCGCCCTGATCGATCTGGCCGATGCCCATGGCACCGGTGAACTGCGGCAGACTGGTGACATCTGTCGCCGGCATGGCATTCCGGTGCGCTATCTCGAGCAGATGCTTACGGCCCTGCGCAAGGATGGGTTTATCACCAGCATCCGCGGACCGCGCGGTGGTTTCCAGCTGGCCCGGCCGCCTGGTGATATCACCATTGCGGCGGTGGAGATCTGCCTGGAAGGTGAATCCAGCAATGAGCGCCAGGGCGCCCGCGACGACCCGGAATTTCAGGTGCTCAAGGCATTGGATCAGAAGCTGGATGAGGCGCGCGCATCGTTGCTCTCCAGCACCACCCTGGCCGATCTGCTGGTGGAGCGAAACAAACGGCTCCAGCCCCAGCCGATGTTTTTCATCTGAGTGCTCGCTGCTGACTTGTGGGCTTCTATCAGCAGCCTGAGCTGTGGGAATAGTGGTGAATCCTGAGCGCCTGGCTCACACCTGAAGGCTCTGCAATTCCTTCCTGCAGGGCTGCAGGCGGCGCCGGATTTCCCCGTCGATCAGCAGCATCGATTCCCCGCGCGCGAAGGGCTGCCACTGCTCATCGGTGGTGAGCGGCTCGGTGCTGAGGATCGTCACCACGTCGTTGGCAGTGGTGACGGAGGAAAAATCCACCTGCAGGGGCATATCGGCCAGGGTGGCCCTGCCAAACGGCGCCCGGCGGGTGAGCCAGTGCAGCCGGGTGGTGGCGCTGGCGAACAGCCAGCGGCCATTGCTGATCAGCACATTGAAGGTGCCCCTCTGCGCCAGCACGGCGGCGCAGTGGTGCAACAACTCGAAGAGGGCGTCGGGATTCTCCGGGTCGGGCTGGGCTGCATCGAGCTGCTCCAGGATCCAGCAGAAGGCTGCTTCGCTGTCGGTGCTGCCGCAGGGGCGGTGCTGATCTCCCAGCGGAATCTCCCCCTGCAGATCCCCGTTGTGTGCGAACACCCAGCGCTGGCCCTGCCAGGAACGGGAGAAGGGATGG
This sequence comes from Cyanobium sp. ULC065, assembly GCF_977927515.1. The sequence goes on from NZ_OZ376393.1 coordinate 1,680,949, forward strand.
CAGTTGTCGAGGGCCACCACACCGCGGGTGGCCTTGCGGATGTGGGCGATGCTTACCAGTGCCTTGGGGGAGCGCTCCGCCAGCTGATCCGCCAGGGCGGAGAAGGCGGCGGGGGCGTCCTCCCGCAGCACGGTGAGGCCATGGCCATCGGGGGTGAAGCTGGCCAGCCCCCAGCCGTCGGCGTGCTCGCCAGTGGCGCCCCCGCGGCGGCTCAGCCCCCGGAAGGAGAAGCCCATGTCGGTGGGGGTATTGGCGTTCAGGGCCAGCAGCTCACACATGGTCGGCTCAGCGGGTGTTGGCGAATAGACGGTCCCAGAGCCCGCCGTCGCCGAAGAACTCCTTGTTCACCTTGGGCCAGCCGCCGAAGTCGGCCACCGTGAAGAAGGTCTTCACTGGGGCAAAGCGACCCTTCACGCGCGCCCAGACCGTGGGGTTGGTGGGGCGGAATCCCTCCTCGGCAAAGACGGCCTGGGCCTCTTCGCTGAACAGATAGGCGGCCAGGGCCTCGGCGGCCTTGCGCGTGCCCTTGCGCTCCACCACCTTGTCGACCACGGCCACAGGACCTTCGATGCGGATGTTGAGCTCCGGCACCACGAAGGGATCCTTGAGCACACCACTGCGGGTGGCCAGGATCGCTTCGTTTTCGTAATTCAACAGCACATCACCCTGGTCGCGCTTGAGGAACACATCGGAGGCTTCGCGCGCATCCTTGGGCAGGTTATCGACGTTCTTGTAGACGCTGGAGACAAACTTCTCGGCCTGTTGCTGGCTGCCTCCGGTCTGGGTGACCGAGCCCCATAGGCCCAGGAAGTTCCAGCGGGCTCCCCCGGAGGTTTTCGGGTTGGCTGTCACCACCGTGAGGCCGGGCTTGTTCAGATCAGCCCAGCTGGCGATGCGCTTGGGGTTGCCGGGCCGCACCAGGAAGGCCACGGCGGAGTTGGTGATGATGCTCGCGTTGGGGAACTCCTTCTCCCAGCCGGGATCCACAAATCCTGATGCCTCGAGTTTGTGCACGTCCGCGGCCAGGGCCAGGGTCACCACATCGGCATCGAGGCCATCGATCACTGCCCGGGTCTGGGTGCCGGAGCCGCCGTAGCTGGTTTTGATCGCGAGCTCCTGGCCGGTTTTCTCCTTCCAGGACGCGATGAACTTCGGCAGCAGGCGGTCGTAGGCGCCTTTGGTGACGGCGTAGCTGACCAGCAACAGCTCCTGCCGTTCGCCGCCGCTGCCGGCCGCGTCGCCAGCGGCGTCCGGGGCTGGCGTCGAGCCGGCGCAGCTGGTCAGCAGCAGCAGGGAACCTGCTGCGGAAAGGGCGAGCAGGCGCAGGGAAGACTTAACCACGTATTCCGGTCGGAAACTCGCCGTGAAGATACCACGGCAATCCGATCGGAAACTGTGCTCAAGCCATGGGCCCCAGACCGCGTGGGCTGGGGCTGGAGTTGAAACTGGGACTGGCGCCGCTGCTCAGCGGGTGGCGCGGAAGATCTGATCCCAGATGGCGCCATTGGCAAAGAACTTGCTGGTCACCGCAGGCCAGCCGCCGAAGGTGTCGATCGTGAAGGCCTTGAAGGCTGGGAATTTTCCCCGGGCCAGGGCCTTGCCGGCTGCGGTGGCGGGCCGAAAGCCATTGTCCACGAACACTCTCTGAGCTGGGGCGGTATACAGAAACCGGGTGAAGGCTTCCGCCACCCTGCGGCTGCCGCGCCGGTCCACCACCATGTCCACCACGGCCACAGGTTGGGCCGTCAGCACATTGGGAGAGAAGGTTTTCCAGGGTTCCTTCCACTCCCCTTTGCGCCTGGCCAGGATCGCTTCGGTTTCCCAGTTGAGCAGCACATCTCCCTGGTTGCGCTTGAGGAAGAAGTCGGTGGCTTCGCGGGCATCTTTTGGCAGAACTTCGGCGTTCTTATAGACATCCCGGATGAAGCTTCTGGCCTTGGCCTCGCTGCCGCCCGGCGACTGGGTGACGGCTCCCCAGAGGGCCACGAAGTTCCAGCGGGCGCCCCCTGATGTTTTGGGATTGGCAGCCACCAGATTCACATCAGGGCGTGCGAGATCAGCCCAGCTGTTGATCCGTTTGGGGTTTCCCTTGCGCACGAAGGCCACCACGGTGGAGTGGATCGGTGCCGCATTGTTGGGCAGTCGGTTCTGCCAGCCCGGCCTGATCAGGCCGGCCCGTTCGATCGCCAGCGTGTCGGCGGCCAGGGCCAGGCTCACCACATCGGCCTCCAGCCCATCGATCACGGCACGGGCCTGGCTGCCGGAGCCGCCATAGCTGCCGCGGAAGGTCACGATCTGACCGGTCTTCTGTTTCCAGTCGGCGGCGAACAGCCGGAAGATCTGGTCATAGGCGTTCTTGGTCACCGCATACGACACCACCGTGAGCGTGATCGGCTTGGGCGGTTGCTGGGCCTGGGCGATGGAGCCCTGCAGGTGGACGGCGGCACCGGCCGTCAGGGGCAGGAGGGCCAGTCCGGTGAGCAGCAACTGGCGGCGCCGCAAGGGGGTCGGCGTCGAAGAATCAACCACGGTTCGTCGATCGGGAACTTGCACAAGTTATGGCGACTACGCCTGAGGTGGTGTGCCTCAAAATACCGGTACCTCGATCGGGAATAAGTCATAGTCTCCGGCAGTTGCTTGCCCCCCATGGCCTGTTCGTCGCGAATGCCCCTGTTGCTCGCTTTCGCCGTGCCCGAACCGCCACCCCATCGCCCGCCGACACCGTGACACCTTCCCTGCACCACAGCCCCTTGCAGCTGACGCTCCACCCTCAGGACGTGCTCCCCGAAGCGATGAGCTGGCGCCTGCATGAGGGCTACGTGCGTTCTGTGGCCTGGGATCTCGAAGGCGAATGCCTCGCCCTCGGCCTCTGGGGGCCTGGCGAGGTGATCACCTCTGAGGATCCCGCGATCCAGCCCCTCGAACTGCAGTGCCTCACCACCGTGGTGGTGGAGCACATCACCTTTGAGCCCGGGCTTCAGCAGCAGCACCTGCGCAGAGAACGCCAGATGCTGGCCGAACTGCTCACCATCCAGCGCATCCGCGCCGGCGATCGCCGCCTGCTGACGCTGCTCACCTGGATTGCCCGGTCCCATGGGCAGATCAACCGCCATGGCTGCCGCCTGTCGTTGAGTGAGCTCAACCTCACCCACCGCGGTCTGGCCGAACTCTGCGGCCTCACGCGCGTCACCGTGACCAAACTGCTCAGCCGCTTTCGCGCCGAAGGCCGCCTCGTCGCCGTGGGTGACAACGATCTGCTGATCCCCCGCCAGCCATGAGCGCCGTCACCCCACCCTGGTGCCTCCATTGGGGCCGCGACGGCGAGCTCGACAGCCGCGATCGCCAGGACGTGCTGGACGCACTGCTGGTTCAGGAGCAGGGCCTGGCCCGCCTGCTGCTCCATCAGGCCCGGCCAGGTGCGCTGCCACCGCGCCCGCCCGAGTGTCAGCAACGGCAGTTATGGCGCCACTGGCTGGCCCCGTGAGTCCACGCCCGCCCGGAGCTGAGGCTCAGATCACGAAGTCGGACACGAAGGTGCGCGCTTCCCGGCTGGTGATGTGCAGGGCATCGCCGGCCTTGAGGTCGTGGTAGTCGATGCGTTCGCGCGGCAGCTGGGCCATCACCACCTCGCCACTGCCGAGCACCAGTTCGGCCTGGATGTCACGGCCCATGTGAGTGAGCCGGCGCAGCACCGCCGGCACGCTGCCGCTCTGGGCGGTGCGGTGCAGCTCCAGATCATGGGGGCGGATGAACAGATCGCCTTTCTGCTGCTGCTCGCCTGCAACGGCAGCAGCGGCCGCCTCGGCGGCACCGCCTGCAACAGCGGCACCACTGGGGGCCAGCGGAACATGGGCCGGCAGCACGTTCACCGCTCCCACGAAACTCATCACGAAGGGGCTGGCCGGCTGGTCGTAGATCTCCGCGGGGGAGCCGATCTGCTCGACCCTGCCGTTGTTCATCACCACGATCCGATCCGCTACCTCCATGGCTTCTTCCTGGTCGTGAGTCACGATCACCGTGGTCACGTGCATCTCGTCGTGCAGGTTGCGCAGCCAGGCGCGCAGTTCCTTGCGCACCTTGGCGTCGAGAGCGCTGAACGGTTCATCCAGAAGCAACACACGGGGTTGTACGGCCAGCGCCCGGGCCAGTGCCACCCGCTGACGCTGGCCGCCGGAGAGCTGGGAGGGGTAGCGGTTGCCGAAGCCCTGCAGTTGCACCAGCTCCAGCAGTTCATCGACGCGGCGTCGAATCGTGGCAGGGCTCCAGCCACGCAGCTCAAGCCCGAAGCCCACGTTCTGACGCACGCTGCGGTGCTTGAACAGGGCGAAGTGCTGGAACACGAAGCCCACCTGCCGATCCTGCACCGAGCGGCTGGTGGCTTCTTCGCCGGTGATCCAGATGCGGCCGTCGTCAGCCTCCTCAAGGCCGGCGATCAGTCGCAGCAGGGTGCTTTTGCCTGAGCCGGACGGCCCCAGCAGAGCCACCAGCGAACCCGTTTCCACGTCGAGGCTGACGTCGTCGACGGCGCGGAAGGAACCGAACTGCTTGCTCACACCGGCAACGCGGATGCCCATGACAGAGGGAGGCGGTGAACGACCGCCGCACGCTACAGCAATAGCCCTATTTCCCACCGGCGTACCGTTGAACTAATCGGCAAACGGTGATACGGTCCCGCCAACCGCTGCCGTCTTCCGCCATGACTCCTGTCCTGCTGGCCCGAGCCCGACGACTGGAGCTGCCCAGCTGGCTGCAGTTGAGCTGGTCGTGGCGGATCACCTGGCTCTACATGGCCTTTGTGCTGTTCCTGCCACTCGGAGCCCTGGCCCTCAAGGCCGCCTCCGTGAGCCCGGATCAGTTCTGGCGGCTTGCCACGACCCCCGAAGCACTGGCCACCTACCGGGTCAGCTTCGGCCTGTCGCTGCTGGCCGCCCTGCTCAACGGGGTGTTCGGGCTGGTGATCGCCTGGGCCCTGGTGCGCTGCAGCTTCCCCGGCCGGCGGCTGCTCGATGCCCTGATCGACCTGCCCTTCGCCCTGCCCACCGCCGTGGCGGGCCTGGCCCTGGCGGCGATCTACAGCACCAACGGCTGGATCGGCGGCCCGCTGTTCGCCCTGTTCGGCCTGAAGGTGTCGTTCACCTGGCTGGGGGTGGCGATCGCGATGGTGTTCATCTCCCTGCCCTTCGTGGTGCGCAGCGTGGAGCCGGTGCTCGAGGCCCTGGAACGCGACCAGGAGGAAGCCGCCTGGTGCCTGGGGGCCAGCCCCAGACAGACCCTGATCAAGGTGGTGCTGCCGCAGCTGATGCCCGCGATCCTGGCCGGTGTGGCCCAGGGCTACAGCCGCGCCGTGGGGGAATACGGCTCGGTGGTGATGATCTCCTCCAATGTGCCATTCAAGGATCTGATCACCCCCACGTTGATCATCCAGAAGTTGGAGGAATACGACTTCGAAGCCGCCACCGTGATCGGCATGGTGATGCTCGGCTTCTCGCTGGTGAGCCTGCTGATGATCAATGGCCTGCAGGTGTGGGGACGCCACTGGGAAGCCAACCCAGCCACCGGCGCCTGAACGGCCCATTGACTGCGATCAGTTCCTTGTCTCTGATTCGCCCCCTGGCTGCGTTCAGCCCATTCAATCCAGTCAGCAATTGATCTTTTCCCCTGAGATTCCGATGCCTTCACCGTTACGTGGTTTGCGCCTGCCTTTGCCCAAGTTTCAGGCTGCCAGCCTGATTCCCGTGATCGCCATGCTGTATGTGGGGGTGATCATCCTGCTGCCAGCTCTGGAGGTGGTGGCCGGCGCCTTCGCCAAGGGGCTGGCACCCTTCATCGAGAACTTTCAATCCGAGGAACTGCGCTCGGCGGTGATGCTGACACTGCGCTGCACCGCCATCGCCGTGCCGGCCAACACCATCTTCGGACTGGCAGCGGCCACGGCCATCGCTCGGCGTCAGTTCCGCGGCAAAGCCCTGTTGCTCAGTGTGATCGACCTTCCCTTCTCGATCTCACCGGTGGTGGTGGGCCTGATGCTGGTGTTGCTCTACAGCCCCACCAAAGGACTGCTCGGTGGTGTGGTCAGCAGCCTGGGCTGGAAGATCATCTTTTCCTGGCCCGGCATGGCCCTGGCCACGATCATCGTCACCTTTCCGTTCATGGCCAGGGAGGTGATTCCACTGCTGGAGGAGGAAGGCTGGGACCAGGAAGAGGCGGCGCGCACCCTCGGCGCCTCCAACTGGCAGGTGTTCTGGAAGGTGACGTTGCCTTCGGTGCGCTGGGCGGTGGTGTATGGCCTGATCCTCACCACAGCGCGCGCTCTGGGCGAGTTCGGTGCAGTGGCCGTGGTGAGCGGCAATATCGCCGGCCAGACCCAGACGCTGCCGCTGTTCGTCGAAGATGCCTACAAGCAGTACAACACCGAACTGGCCTATGGCGCGGCCCTGGTGCTGGCCGGCGCCGGCCTGGTATCACTGCTGCTGAAGCTGTTCGTGGAGCAGCTGATCGGTGGCGCCCGCAAGGAGAGCGTTCCCGAGCCGGAGTCGATCAGCTGACAGGTGCCACCAGGCGCTCAAGGATTCAGCCCGGCATTCAAGAATTCCGCGGGTCGCCATCGTTGTCCTCAACCATCCTTCAGCCAAGAAAAAGCCCAGCGGTTTTGGCGCTGGGCAAGCAGAACACGTGAGCCCGGAAGCTCAGCTGAGGCGATCAGCCCACGAAGGCACGCACCGGTGCCGACACGCCGGGCGACTGGGTGCCCTTCAGGTAGGCGAGCATGGTGTCGGCATCCGACACTTCAAAGGGGTCGCTGGCGCAGTTGTCTTCGTAGCCGGGCTCCACGAACAGCTTTTCGATCGTGCCGTCATTGACGAGCATCGAATAGCGCCAGGAGCGCAGACCGAAGCCCAGATTGCTCTTCTCCACCAGCATCCCCATCTTGCGGGTGAATTCGCCGTTGCCGTCAGGCAGCAGGAACACCTTGTCGGCGCCCACTTGCTTGCCCCACTGGTACATCACGAAGGCGTCGTTCACTGAGACGCACACGATCTGATCCACACCTAGGGCCTGGAACTCGGCGGAGAGCTCCTCGTAGCGGGGCAGGTGGTTGGAGGAACAGGTGGGGGTGAAGGCCCCAGGCAGGGAGAACACCACCACTTTCTTGCCCTTGAACAGGTCGTCGGTGCTCAGATCCTGCCAGCGGAAGGGGTTGGGGCCCTCCACGGATTCGTCGCGCACGCGTGTCTTGAAGATCACGCTGGGAACACGGTCGATGACAGCCATGAAAGGGAATGCGGAACGTACAGATCGCTGCAACGCCTGGGGGCGTCGTCACGGTCAGATTAAGTCATAGTCATTTCGGATAAGCGGCGTGAAGGGTCGGTTTTCGCCACCTCCTCAGCCCATCAGCGCTGCAGGGTTCGCCAAGTGGGTCATTGCGCTCACGGTGGCTGGTGCCGGCTCAACTCCCAGCGGCTCAGGTGATGGGCGGCGTCAAAACTGAGGCAGACCTGCGCAAAGTGATCGGCCCGCAGCAGGCAGCCGAACTGGAGCTGAAAGGGTCCGGCGGGCAGGCGATCGGGCAGCGAGCACACCAGGTTGTCGTCGAAGGCGGCGGTGTGGCAATGGAGGGCGAATGCAGCCGGCTCGAAGCCAGCGATCGGTTCTGCGGCAGGGCTGGCCTCCGGCCAGACGCCCGGTTCCAGCACCCGCCGCTCCCCCGGCCAGCCGCAGACCCACTCCAGCAGTTCGGCGGCGGAGGCGAGCGGGGCGCGGGGCGGATCAATCTCGCCCCGCTGGCACCGGAACGCTGTGGCGCCAACCGATTCAAGCTGGACGGCGCCGTCACTCATCGGCTCAAACAGAGCGATCAGCATCGAGCGGGAGCGGCCGCTGAACAGGTTGATCTCGTGGCCGCAGCGGGCCACGTCACTGGTCATCGTCAGGCTCGACTGGCCTCCCGCCCCGGGGAATTGCCAGCAGCTGCCACTGCTGTTGTAAGTGTTGCGGCTGAGCGGCAGGATCCGCTCGTTGCCAGGGGCGAAGCGCAGGCCGGTGCCGTGCCAGGTGCCGTGGTCGGCATCGCTGAACGCAATGGCATAGGTGCTCTGAGGAATTTCCAGCGAAGGCCGCTGGAAATCAAAGCCGCTGGGCTGACGGAGATACCAGCGGGTGGGCCCTTGCCAGTGGCCATCGAAGTTGGCCCGGTTGAGCTCCCACTGGCGCTTCTGCCCTAGCGCCTCCCGATCAGAGCCAGGCGGCCTTTCCATTGGCTCAGCCTATCGATCACGGCCGGCCAAACCCACCAGCTGTGGCCAGAATCGCCTCAACCCGGCACCAGCTTGCATGCTTCCCACTCCCGCCACCGACCCCCTCACCGTGTTGGAGGCTCTGCACTGGCGCTACGCCACCAAGATCTTCGATTCGGCGCGCACCATTCCCGCTGAGCTCTGGAGCAACCTTGAGCAGTCGCTGGTGCTCAGCCCCTCCTCTTACGGCCTGCAGCCGTGGAAGTTCCTGGTGATCGAGGATCCTGCCCTGCGCAGTGAGCTGCGTCCCTTCTCCTGGAACCAGTCGCAGATCACCGACGCTTCCCATCTGGTGGTGTTCCTGGCCAAGCGCACGATCGATGGTGCCGATCTCGATCGCCTGATCGAGGCCACCAGCACGATCCGCGAGCAGCCGATCGAGCAGCTGGCGTTCTATCGCTCGATGATGCAGAAAGACCTGCTCGATGGTCCCCGCAGCGCCCTGATCGATCAGTGGTCCACCAACCAGCTGTACATCGCCCTTGGGACCTTCATGACGGCGGCCGCGCTGCTCGGCATCGACACCTGCCCGATCGAGGGCTTTTCTCCCCCCGACTACGACCGGCTGCTGGGGCTTGAAGCCTCCCCCTACCGCAGCGCGGTGGTGTGCGCCGCCGGCTACCGCTCCGCCGACGACAAGTACGCCAGCCTGGCGAAGATCCGTTACTCCACCGCGGAGTTGATCGAGCACCGCTGAAGGCGTCGGCCTGCGCAGCCGCCGCATGCCGCTGCCACTCCGGGCTGAGCCACAGCCCTCTGGCTGGCCTCCCCGCTCGCCCGCGCCAGCGACAGCTTGGGCGAACGCTGAGCGAAGATGCGGGGATTCGCTGACCCCCATGGCTCGATTGATCATGGTTCTCAAGCCCCGCGGGCCGGCGGCGGAACAGGATCTGATTCCCGTTCTGCTGCCTGCGCTCGTTCAGCTGGGCACCGAAATCGATCAGCAGGGGCCCGTCCACCTGAGTGGCCTGCTGCGCGTGCCGCCCCAAGGCCTGGCGGTGCAGCTGTTCGCCGATGTGCAGCCCCAGTCGGATGGCCCCGAACTGGATGTGGTGCTGATGAGCGGCGAAGCCATGACCAAGGGCGCACCGCTTACCCGCCAGACCCTGCAATCCCTGATTGATCTGCTGCCGCTGCATGCCGCCGGCCTGGAGCTGATCTTCCGCTCCGACCGCGACGGTCCGCTGCCGCGTCAGAAGCGTGCCCCGGCTCCCGCCAGCCGGTGATCCGCGCCGTTGGGGATGGGGGGCCGGTGCTTGTGATCGCCAGCAGCAACCGGCACAAGATCCGCGAGCTTGCGGCGATGCTGGAGGCGGCGCGTCTGCAGGTGCTGCCCCAGCCCGATGGGCTCGAGGTGGAGGAAACCGGCGCCACCTTCGCCGAGAACGCCCGGCTCAAGGCTGAAACCGTGGCCGCCCTCACCGGCCGCTGGACCCTGGCCGATGACTCCGGGCTGTGTGTCGATGCCCTGGGCGGCGCGCCGGGCATCTACTCGGCCCGCTACGCCCCCAGCGATGCCGAGCGCATCAGCCGGCTGTTGCAGGAGCTTGGTGACACCCCCTACCGCAGCGCCGCCATCGTGTCGGCGCTGGCGCTGGCGGATCCCAGCGGCCGCACCGTGCTGGAAGCCGAGGGCATCTGCCGCGGCGAGATCCTTACCCGCCCGGTGCAGGCCCCCGGCTACGGCTACAACACGCTGCTGCATGTGCGCGAGGCCGGCTGCACGCTGGCCGAGATGAGCACCCATCAGCTTGAGAAGCTCGGCAGCCGCGCCAAGGCCGCCCGCCAGCTGGCCCCGCAGCTGCGCCGGTTGCTGGGCGTCTGAGCTCTGCCGGCTTCGGAGCCTGCCGCAGCGGATCACCAGCGCACACCCTGCGGCCAGGGTTGCAGCTAGCGGTTGATCACCTCGATCGCGCGCATGGCTGCGGCATAGGCTTCGTCCACATCGCCTTCGCGGCCCGCAAGGGTGAGGCGGCCGTAGGCGCCCACGGCTTTCACATCCACCACCGTGATGTTCGACGATTTCTCTGCCTCGTTGGCGGCGATCAGCACGTAGCCGGCCGGTTCGGTTTCCAGGATGAACATGCTCATGCCCGACTGGATCATCGAGCCGCGGCGGTTCTGGCGGTTGATCAGCACCGCATGGTCAGGGGTGATGGCGCGGATGATCTCCGACCAGGTGACCTCGCAGCGCCCGCGCCGCTCCACCGTGGTGCCCATGGCATCCACCACCGCCTGGCCGGAGAGCAGCACGCTGCTCTGATCGCGGTGGTAAAGCGCCAGCGAGCCGAAGGCCCGCTCCACCACCTTCTGGCCGAGCCGCACGGTGCTGGCCTTCAAGGCGATGTCGGTGAGGCGGTGCACCGCCATGCCCGGTGCCACCTCCAGCCAGAGGCAGGCATCGCCGGGGATCGGCAGGAACCCCTGCGACACCGTGCCCATGTAGGCCGCCAGCTGGGGCTGCAGCGAATCGAGGAACACATAAGCCCTCAGCTCGATCTCCGCGCCCAGCTGAATCGAGGGGCTGTGGCTGCCGGTGAGACGCGTGAGGCTGGACCGGCGGGCGGGCTGCGCTCTGGAGTCGCCGGGGCTGAAGGACACGTTCGCTGGCAGTGGGATCGATCGGCGGACGGGATGCAATCGGCTGGATTCGCCTCCGCCGCGCCTGTGCACCGCAGGCCGATTCCCCTGGACGTGGGGCGTTCAATTGGTGCGGATCCTACCGTTCAGCCCCCACCGGGCCTGGCTGCGCGGGGCTCGGTGGGAAGGGCTACAGCAGCGGCCGCCAGCGCCGCTATCACAGGGGCCTGCCGCTGCATCGCTCGCCATGCTCACCCCCACCACCCGCTTGAAGCTGCAAGCCATCCTGCGCCGCATCGAAGCGGCCCAACCGGTGACCCTGCAGGAACGCATCTATCTCCAGAAGTTCGCCAGCCGCGATGGCGCCGTGGCCAGCTGGGTGCGCCGAACCGAGCGGCGGCGTCTGCACGACGCAGACGATGGCCTGGATCACCTGCTGAGCGATCTGGATCTTGCCGATCCCGATCCTGCAGCCCCATTTCATCCCGATCACGATGACATCGGCGACTGGTTCAGTGGCGCCCCCCACTGGTTGAGACGCAGTTGAACCGGTAATTTCCGGCCACGTGTGTCTCTTTCCGGTCATGACCACCAAGCGCACCAGTTCCGCCGCTGCCACCACCGGATCCACCACGCCGATCCCGCGCGACCCGAACGGCGGCGGGGATGGGTCGTTCGCCAGCTGGATCGCCGGCGCGATCGATCAGGGCGTCAAGCCGGAGCAGGCGCTGGCGGTGGTGGGTCTGGGTCTGATGCGCGGCATGGGCGGCGCGGCGATCGGCCTGCCGGTGGCCCAGGCCGATGGCTTCGATCTGGAAAGCCCGGTGCAGCTCCAGTCGCTGAAGGGGCGGCTCGAAGCGATCGCGCTGGCGATCAGCACCGGCGCTCCCCTCTCCACCCATGAGGTGGGTCTGCTGCTGGGCGCCCGCCCCGGCGCTCCCCGGGTACGGCGTGCCGGTGTGGTGGCCGAGCGCATCGGCCGCAACGTCTGGCAACTGCGCCGCTCCAGCGACGACGAGCGTTCCTCCAACGCGGGCTTCAGCGAAGGCTTCCGCCGCCGGCTCTGAACGCAAGCCTCCAGGCTGGTCCGAGCGTGTGCGTCCCACTCTGTGATGACCGCGCAGGCGCTTTCCCCTCATGACCGCGCAGGCGCTGTTCCATCTGTCGTTTCCGGCGTTCGACCTCGACGCCACCGAACGGTGGTATGTGGAGGGGCTTGGCTGCCGGCGCGGCCGCCGCAGCGCCACGGCCCTGGTGCTGGGCCTCGGTGGCCATCAGCTGGTGGCCCATCTGGTGCCGGCCAAGGGTGCTGAGGGGTCTGATCCGCCGCAGCGGGGCATTTACCCGCGCCACTTCGGCTTGATTGTTGCCGACGCCAGCCACTATGAGGCCCTTGAGCAGCGGGCACGGCAGCAGCAGCTGCGCTTCGGGGTCTCTGCCAAGACCCGCTTTGCCGGCGAGCTGCTGGAGCACCGCAGCTTCTTCCTGATTGATCCGGCCGGCAACTGGCTGGAATTCAAGTGGTATCTCCATCCCGAGGCGGTGCTCGGCCTGGCCGACCTCGATCGGGTGGGCGAAACCGCCCCGTCCCCTGCCCCCCTGCCGCCGTGATGAACGAGCTGATCGCCGAGCTCAACCTGCTGCCCCACCCGGAGGGCGGCTTCTACCGGGAGATCCATCGCTCGCCGTTGCAGGTGCACCGCGAGGACGGCGCCGCGCGCGCCGCCTTCACCGTCATTCATTTCCTGCTGCCGGCGGGGGTGACCAGCCGCTGGCACCGGGTGAACGGCGCCGAGGAGAGCTGGCATCACCTGGCCGGAGCGCCGCTGCTGCTCTGGCGTGGGGAAGAGGATCCCGCCATCGCGCCGACAGAGCAGCTCGAACTCGGCCCGCGCCACCCGGACCGTCCGCAGCAGGCGCCGTTTCAGCTGATCCCGGCCGGCTGGTGGCAGGCGGCCCGCAGCAGCGGCGCCTGGACCCTGGTGCACTGCTGCGTGGCGCCGGGCTTCAGCTTCGAGGATTTCGAGCTGCACCAGAGCAGCGAAGACCTGCTGCCGCAGCCGGATCAATACCAGTCGGGGGTGTAGATGCGCACCCGGCCCACCCCCACGGGGCTGGCCACCGGCTGCGGCCCCACCGGAAACGCCCGCACCGTGTAGAGGTAGGTGTCGGCCACGATCGGGTTGCGCACGGGCCGTAGCGACACGGTCACGGTTTCGCCGGGCATGGGCGGCTGGGGGAAGCGGATCAGAAACTGACGCCGCGCCTCATCGAAGCTTGCCTCCACCGGCACGGGCCTGCCTTCGCGGCGCGGCTTGCCGATGAAGGCGCGGGTGCGGCTGGCGTCGAAGTCGAATTGCCAGTCGGCACCACCGATCTGCTGAACCTCCAGCGCACCCAGCGCCGCACCGGCCTGCTCCGGCATCGGAATCGTGAGGTAGTACTCCGGCCAGGGTTGGGAGACGTTCGAGCTGTAGGTGATCAGGCTGAGCTGAAACGGGGCTTTCACGAAGTAGGTGGAGCCGCGGATTTCCACCGCTGCTGCCTGGCGCTCAAGCGTGGCCGGGGGCAGCGCGGCAGCGAGCAGCAGCGCCAGGCCCACCAACGCTCCCGTTGCCGGCGCAAGGCGGCGTTGGCTGTCGCTGAATCGCCTGGTGCTTGAGAGGACGCCAAGGCGCCTGCGGGTGGGATGGAGCATGGGCGGAGCGCGGAGCGCCTCAGGGGGTGGCAGGGTCGCTGGGGCCGGCATTGCCGGGGGGCACTGCGGCTTTCGGCGCGGCAGATTCCAGCAGGGGCGATTCCAGCCGGCTGAGCAGGCGGGGCAACAGCAGGATCAGCACGATCAGCAGCAGGGCGCCGAGGCCGAAGCCCACCACACTCGAGAGCATGCGATCCAGGGGAATCCAGCGCCCGCCCAGCCAGGCCAGGGACACCATCGTGGTGGACCAGAGGGCGGCACCGGCGAAGTTGAACAGCAGGAAGCGTCCGTAGGGCATGCCAACGGCTCCGGCCAGGGGACCGGCGATCACCCGCAGCACAGCGACGAAGCGCCCGAGCAGCACCGAGGCATCGGCATGGCGGAGGAAACGGCGCCGCAGCACTTCCATCTGCTCGGGCCGCTGGCCCAGCAGGCGGCCCACCCGCAGCACCAGCGTCCAGCCGGCCCAGCGCCCCACCAGATAGCCCAGGTTGTCGCCGATCACCGCACCCACCAGGGCGGCGCCGATCACACCCCCCACCTGCAGCTGGCCGCTGCCGGCGGCGTAGCCCCCCAGCAGGGTGAGGGTTTCACCGGGCAGCGGCAGACCGGCGTTCTCCAGCAGCATGCCGGCAAACACCACCAGGTAGCCCCAGCGGCTCAGCAGCCCCTGCAGCTGCTCGGTGCTGATGTCCGGCAGGGTGAATGCCAGAGGCAGCTGTGCGAGCAGCTCCAGGCTGATGGTCATGGCCGGTTCCGCCCTGCCACGCTGCGGCTGTCGCTGGTGAGCGTCGCGTCGCGATGGAAGGCGGCGGGATTCTGGTCGCGGCGGTGGCGCAACGGCAGTGCCGGCGCAGCGGGAATGGCAGCGGCCGTACCTTCCGCCATCGCCACGATGGCGCAGTCGGCGGTGGCAGTGAGCGCCTGACGCAGGCGCCGGGCTGCATGGAGCGACATGTCCCGCGGCACGCTGATGCGGTCGCGCAGATAGCGCAGACCCATCACGGCAGCGGGATCGATCGCGGCAGGCAGCGGGCAGGGCGTGTCGCGCGCCAGGGCTGTGAGCGCGCAGCGCAGCGCCAGATCGAAGGCTTCGGCTGGGGCGGGATTCACCCTGGCCAGGGTGTGCCGGTGGCGCAGCACCCGCTGCAGCGCTTCAGCTGCCGCACCGGCGGGCTCGGGGACAGAAGTTTCCGGATCGGGCGCACCGAGCGGCCAGGGTCCATGGTCGACCCGCTCGGCCGCTGCCTGCTGGGCGGGCGTGCCGCTGGGGTGGCACCCCCCCATCTGGGGTGGCAGGTCGTGGGCGTGGGTGTGGAAGTCGCTCTGGGTGCCCCGGTAGGTCTCCCGGGTTTCCATGGCCTCGAACCAGCGGGCGATGGCGCCGTGCCGCTGCCGGATGGCATAGGCCTTGTAGTAGTAAAGGCTGGCGCTCATGCGCTCGATGTAGGGAGTGAACACCACATCGGCGGTGCCGAAGCGTTCAAGGAAATAGGGGCCGGCAGTGGTGGCGAGGGCGCCATCCACCCGTTCGGCCACCCGATCGAAGGCTTCAGCGGCGAGCTGTTCGGCGCGGGGGGTGAGGCCGGGCCGGCAGAGCCAGAGGCACCAGGCCCGGAACAGCTCCCGCTCCAGCTGGCGCAAGGGCAGCACGCGCGCATTCAGCAGCCCATCGCCGAGAGGCCCGAAGGCCTGCTCCAACGCCGCGAGGATGTCGTCGCTCTCGGTATGGAGGCGGCCATCAAGCTCGACGGCAGGCAGCATGCCGGAGGGCACCAGGTTCCCGTACCAGGCCTCCTTCTCGCCGTAGCAGAACATCGTGACCTTGCGGACCCGGTACGGGATCCGTTTCTCCTCCAGCCACAGCCACACTTTCTGGCAGTAGGGGCACCAGGCGTGATGGTCCCTGAAAAGGGTGACGCGCACGGCACTCTCCGGCTGCCCGAACAATCGCAGCCGCGATTGGGCATTGCACGGACCCTCCACCCGGTCGGGGGAGTCAGGTGCCAGCGCTTCCAGCTCCGGCCAGCTAAAGGGAATGGTGGAAGGGCCCGGCAAGGGACGTGGTGGAGTGCGGCCTTTAACGGTAGAGGGCAGGGTCAGTCAGAGCGTGCGGGGGGCGCCACTGCGGCACCTTGCGGCGCCATAGGAGGCTGACCAGCCCCCTGCACGCAGGATCTGCCGGTTCTCTCGGATGACTTGGCTCGCTGGCTAGGGCCCGGTATCCATCGCGGACAACACTTTGGGTAAATTCTCTAATAGCCACTGCAGCAATCTTCAGCCTCTTAAATGGCACAGATGCGTGCATCATTTGCTACGTAGCGACGTGAACGCCTGGATCGGGTACTCCGAGTCCCGCTCTATGCGTTCTGACAGCTAGATCCCCACAGGCGCACCACCTGAAGCCGAAGTTTTTGGCAGTCGGGGCCCCGGAATTGTGCATTTTTGCTTCTAGCCCGTCTGCCACAGCTCCCGCGCTGTCAGTGCACTGTGGAAGGGCTTAAGCTGCGTGAAAGCATTTGACTTAGCAGGCTGCAAACACATTGCGATTATGAATAAACTCCGTGAATTGGCGATTTTCCGAATACTCGCTTAAAGCTGGTCATGTTCTGAGCAATAATACGAAAAACGCCCCATCAACCTGTTGAGTGGTGTCAGGTGTTTTGTTTGGCTACCCGCCCGCATGAACGAACGGCTCGACACCAGGATGGTGATGCGGTGGCTTCCCCTCTACGAACTGTGCACGTATTCAGGAAGCTGTAACCGGGCCGCCGCTGACTGCAGGTACTCCCAGGCCACCCTCAATCGCGCCCACCGCTGCCTGGAGGCGTTGCTGGCCGAGGCAGAGAGCCGCCACCTGTTTGATCTGCTCGACACCCTTCGCACCGCAGCACAGAAGATCCGTACGGCTGAAGGCGTGTGCCGGCTGGAGGCCGATCCCTTCGTTCCGCTTGGCATCAATGGCTTCCGGCTGGAGCGCTGGGCCCGCACCCACTCGGACATCTCACGCAGCCTTCAGCTGCTGGGTGAGCGGGTTTGTGATGCCTTCATCGGCTCCCTGTATGAGCTTGAGCTGGAGCGGGGCCGCAAGATTGTGCAGTTTCAGGGCCAGCCGATGCTGGCTGAAGCACTTGTGCGCACGCCCCTATGGCGAGTCGCACCGCGGCAAGCGGCGGCGAAGATCGGAGCCAAGGGGTTTGAACGCCTGGCACTGGAGCCAACTCTTCACCATCCCCGCCTGGTACGGCGTCTGGAAACTCAGGGTTACCGCATTCTCCCGGCCACGATCCGCAAACCGCGCAGCCACGAGCACAACGTGGCCCGGGTGATCAACCAGCTGCAGGTCAGAGGCCTGGGCACTCCGCAGTCGTATTGCGTGCTGGATCAGGTTCCCATCGATGAGGACGTGATCGGCATCGTCTACAGCGCCACTTATGCCGATCAGCAGCCGGCCTTCAAGTTGCTGATGCAACAGATCACTCAGGACCTGCGCCAGGGACTGGAAGAGGAATTGCTGCTCTCCAGCAAGAGCCTGCTGCCCCTCACCGCCTGAGTCGATCGGCTGCTCTCCGGCAAGAGCGTGGGTCCCCAGCCTTCTGACTCCACCCGGCCGGCCACCAGCGGCGCCACCCGGTCGGCTGATCCATGGCTGCGGGGTTGTTCGGACTCCTGGGAAGCGGTTCACTGCGCTGTCTTGTGGCCCTGCGATTGGCCTGAGCCATCTCCCGGAAGCTTTTCATCGCCACCGCGTGTTCGCGGTCGAGGCGCTGTTGCTTTGGCTGCTCGAACCACTCCTGGCGCCGCTGCTCCGAACGCTCCTTGCGGCTGGGCCGCCGCATCAGGAAGCCCACCATCACCGCCAGGCTCAGGCGGCGGCAGCGGGCCAGCCAGCGCCGTAGACGGAGCCGATGGCGCTCAACACCCAAACGGGCTCCCGAACTCTCAGCGCCAGAAGAGCCGCCACGTTCAGAATCAGGAAAAACGCGAACAAGCCGGCGCTGAACAGCAGCACAAGGCCGAGTAGTTCATCTTGATCTGAACCGGCTGCAGACGCGTAACGTAAAGAGGTTGCTGCTGAGGGTTGCTCGCCGGACTATCGGAAGTTCCGGTTAATTCGGTTGCTCCTCGCTATCGACCGCTCGGCTCAAGTACCCCACCGTCCCTTATCGTAGTTGGTCTCAACAGCGCAGCCTGTCGCCTGTCCGGTCGCCAGCCCGGCAACGGGAGTTGATCCCTTCGAGAGGTAAGCTCACACCCAACGTGAGCGTCTGGACACGAAGGCGGTGGAAGGGCGTGAAGGCATGATGGAAGCTCTGGCAGAACACTTCAAGGTCTTTTCGGAGCCCAGTCGTTTGCTCGTGCTCCAATGTTTGCGCCACGGCCCCCTGAACGTCACGGCGGTGGTTGAAAAGACCGGCCTCAGCCAGGCGCTGGTGTCAAAGCACCTCAAGCTGCTCATGATTGCCGGTGTGGTTCGGCGGCGGCCGGAAGGCAGCCTGGTGTTCTACGAAGTGATTGATCCCAACGTGTTCCAGCTGATCGCCGCCTGCCAGGACCTCCTGCTCGCAGCCCGCCGCCAGCAACTCGACGCCCTCTCCACCAGCCTCTGAATGCCTACCCGGCTGCCCGCCACCATCAACGACCTGCGCCTCTCCTTGGCGGCCGGAGAACGGGCGTTTCCAGGTCTGGCCTTGCCTGAAGCCGATGCGGTGGAGCTTGTGCTCGCGGGTTGCGACCTGCGGGGCGGCCAGTTTCGGGCCATCCGGCTCGGCCACGCCGATCTGCGCGGCAGCCAGCTGGAAGGAGCCTGTTTCCAGCAGGCATTGCTGTGGGGCGCTGACATGCGCCAGCTCAGGGCCCACGGCAGTTCCTGGCAGGAGGCCGATCTCTCCGGCGCCCGCATGCAGGGTGCGGAATTCAATGGCGCTGCTCTGCATCGCAGCTGCCTGCGGGGCATTGCGGCGGCCGGCAGCGTGTGGCGTCAGGCGCGGCTGGTGGAGGCGGATTTCCGCCCCGGGCAGGATCAGCCCACCGACCTGAGCGGTGCCGATTTCACCGACGCTGACCTCAGCTTTGCCCGCCTCTCCGGGGTGCGGCTGCAGGGGGCCCGCCTTGTGGGGGCCTGCCTGTATGGCGCCGATCTCCGGCAGGCCGACCTGCGCGGCGCCGACCTGAGCGGCTGCGACCTGCAGACCTGCCAGCTCGATGAGCTGCCGAGCTGAGTGCCCGGCCGGCACGGGGGCACGCCCCGCCCTGCATGATTGAAGCCATCGTGCTCCGATCAGCCGTGACTGCTTCCCCCCAACCCGCTGAAGACGGCTTCGATCTGGTTGTGATCGGCGCCGGCTCCGGCGGCCTGGCAGCGGCCAAGCGCGCTGCCTCCTACGGCGCCCGGGTGGCGATGCTTGAAGGCGATCGGGTGGGCGGCACCTGCGTGATCCGCGGTTGCGTGCCCAAGAAGCTGTTGGTGTACGGCTCTGCCTACCGCCACATCCTTCAAGACGCCGAGGCGTTCGGCTGGACGGTGGAGGCCGCCCGCTGCGAGCCGGCACGGC
Organism: Cyanobium sp. ULC065; assembly: GCF_977927515.1. Next base: position 1,700,079 of record NZ_OZ376393.1, read on the forward strand.
TGCTGGCCAATGTGCGCGCCGAGGTCGACCGGCTCAATGGGCTGCACATCGGCTTTCTCGAAAAGGCCGGCGTGGAGCTCGTGCGCGGCTGGGGCCGCTTCGCTGACTCCCATCACGTGGACGTGGTGGCCAGTGAAGACATCACCGGTGAGGCAGCCGCCACCACCGCCAGCCGCCGCCTGCGGGCGGAGCGGGTGCTGATCGCCGCTGGTGGCGTGCCCCAGCGGCCGGTGCTGCCGGGCGCCGAGCTGGCCTGGGTGAGCGATGACATGTTCCTGCTGGAGGAACTGCCGCAGCAGGTGGTGATCGTGGGCGCGGGCTTCATCGCCTGTGAGTTCGCCTGCATCCTCAATGGCCTGGGCGTGGCCGTCACTCAGCTGGTGCGCGGCGATCACCTGCTGCGGGGCTTTGACCTCGAGCTGGCCGGCGCCGTGCGCGAGGGGATGGAGGAGGCCGGGATCGAGATCCGCTTCAGCCACAGTCCTGCCGCCATCAGTGGCACTCCCGGTGATCTGCAGGTGACCACCCAGGACGGCGAGCAGCTGGCCTGCGGCGGTGTGCTGCTGGCCACCGGCCGCCGGCCCCGGCTGGAGCCGCTGCATCTGGCGGCTGCCGGCGTGGCCAGCGAGGCGGGCCGCATCCCGGTGGATGCTGATCAACGCACCAATGTGCCCCATATCTATGCGGTGGGCGACGTGACCGATCGCATCAACCTCACCCCGGTGGCAGTGGACGAGGGCCGCGCCTTCGCTGACAGCGTCTATGGCGGCAAGCCGCGCCAGGTGGATCACGAGCTGGTGGCCAGCGCCGTGTTCAGCCAGCCGGAGCTTTCCACCGTGGGCCTCAGCGAAGAAGCGGCGATCGAGCGTTTCGGCGCCGATGGCATCCGCATTCATCGGGCCTGCTTCCGCTCGATGGCGCAGGCCCTGCCCAAGAGCGGCCCCCGCTGCCTGTTGAAGCTGGTGGTGGAGGTGGCCACCGGCAAGGTGGTGGGCTGCCACATGGTGGGCGAGCACGCCGCCGAGATCATTCAGATGGCGGCGATCGCCATCGGCATGGGAGCCACCAAGGCGGATTTCGATCGCACCATGGCGTTGCACCCCACCGTTTCTGAGGAATTCGTAACGATGCCGAACTGAGCGCAGCGGGGAGGACGCACCCACGGTCGGCAGCATGGCGGGACACGGTGCAAAAGGGTGACTGAGGCCAGGGCCGGGGGCAAATCCAAGGCAGTGACTGGGGCCGAGGCAGGGCGGATGCTGAGAAACCGAAAGAGAATTGATTGAAATCATAAGCAAATCAGGAGCTTCAGTATTTCTTTATCAAGACATTCCACTCACTTGATGATGAAGGTCTGCAGCATTGAGCCAGTTCTTCCTGCAGTACCTTCTGTTGCGCGTGCAACCCCTGATCCAACTCATCGACCATGAGCCGGAGGTGGTCGAGATGCTCACCCCGCTGCTGGAGCAGGTGGGCTGGCGCATTTTGCACGCCGGCGACGGCTACCACGGCCAGGCCATGGCCATGGAGCACCAGCCCCATCTGATCGTGCTCGACCTGCTGCTGCCCAAGCTGGACGGCCTCTCGGTATTGCAGCGCCTCCGCCGTGATCAGCGCACCGCCCGCTTGCCCGTGATGGTGCTCACGGCACTGGCCAGCAAGGAAGACAAGATCAAGGCCTTCAACTGTGGCGCCGACGACTACGTGACCAAGCCGTTCCAGGTGGAGGAGGTGTTCGTCCGCATCCGGGCGCTGCTGCGCCACCAGCTGGAACCGCCGCTGGCCTTGGTCACACCGGAAATCCTTTCTTTCGGGCCTCTCACACTTTGCCCTGAGCAGCTGGAGGTGCAGTGGTTTGACCAGCCGATACGCCTCACCAGGCTGGAATTCGAACTGCTGCACTGTTTGCTGCAACGCCATGGCCAGGCGGTGTCTTGGGGGGTGATTCTCAAGGAGGTGTGGGGCCACCCCAGCGGTGACGACATTGAGTGCATTCGCACCCACATTCGTCACCTCAGAACCAAGATCGAACCGGAGCCGCACCGCCCCCGTTTTCTCAAAACGATCTACGGCATGGGCTATTGCCTTGATCTTCCCCATCAGCAGACGCAGGCGATGGCCTGAGAGGCGCATAGGGGATTACTGCCACCACTGCGATGGGGGGCGGCTCAGACATAAGCACCGTTCGTTGCAGACACTCCCACAGGCATCGAGTGGCTGTGCTGCGGTTGGCTTCTTTCGCTGGTGCTTGGGGGCTGAGCATAGGCCTGGCTGTGTGCAGGAGCGGGCGCTTGCTGGTGGAGCACTTCCTCCAGCAGGAAGGCGCAGAGATTGGACATGGAGCGACCCTCCTCTTCCGAGCGGTTCAGGAGGGTTTGATACACCTGATGGCTGATGGTGATGGAGATGCGGCGTGGCTGCCGTTGCATGATCCGAACACGCTCGCTCGTGGTCTCGGAAGCATTGCGTACGGACTTGGAGTTGGGAGTTATGGAAGTCATGGCAGACCTAAACATGGAGTAGGGGGGTGATGCACAACGAATAACGTGTGATCGCTGCTAACTGAGAGAATATTCCAGGGATTCATGCCCTCTTCATCTTGATGCGGATGGAGGGCCACGCCCCAACCGGGAAAATCGGGAGGGAGAAACCAGGTCCTGCGTCAAAGTCGTTGGGTGGGGTGTTCCCAGATGTTGGAAGGGTTGCGGGCAAGATCTGATCAGAATCTGACTATTTCAAAAACTGCCTGAATGGCCCACTCCTCCGTATTGATGTGTTCTCACCATCATAATCCCATGGTGTGATATGGGGTGTGGTGTGAATCCCGCCCTTGCCATGCCGGTTCAAAGGGCGCTGGTGGCCTGTCAAAGATCGGCAGCTCGACGGGCCAGTTGCTTGGTGGGATCCGCTCCGAGCATGAGCGCAACATCGGCGCCCCCATTGGCCACCGGCACCAGCAGACGCAGGGGCCGCAAGTCGCTGGGGGCAGGCACCAGGCCAGCCGCGTCAAACTGGGCGGCTCCCTGTGGTAGTGCCGTCTCTTCTGCCGCCACCAGCTCCTCGCTGCGGTTGGGCAGTTGCCATTGCTGACCCGCTCCATCGTCGATCTGCAAGGGGCGTAGGTGATCGATCCGGAGGCCCGGCGTCAGGGCATTCAGGCGTAAGCGCGGGCCTGCGGGATCGGCGTCATCGGGTTGCTCGAACAACACCAGGCCCCAGCGTTGGCCGGAAGCATCACTGAGCGTCCAGCGCTGGGGAGAGGCCCCCGCCATGGCCTGTCCCTCCGCCATGCCAGGCCCTGGCAGCAGCGACACGCCGGCTGTGAACATCACCACCGCCAGCGCCGCGCCCAGCAGTCGAGCCAGCCGTCTCCCTGGCACGACAGCGGCGGCTCCAACGGCGTGAAGCCTGGGCTCCCTCCCTGATGAAAAGGCCATGGTTTGCAGAGGCTTCGGGCCTCTCGACCCTATGCAGATCTGCCGATAGGCGCAGAAGGGGGAGGCACGCGCGGGCATGGAGATCAGCAGTAGCATGCATGTGGGTTTAAGCGTTAAACCGCATAACTACACTCACGTGATGCCTGTCTGTGCGCCTGCACAGCCGGTTCCTTCTCTGAGCGCCGTTGGCGGTGAACCGTCGTCCCTGTGGCGAGCGGTCGCTTCTCCCCCGTCCTTCGTGTTTCGGCACCATGGTCACTACGTCCCTACGCCGCCTCCCGGGTCTCTCCTGGGGGTCCTTCAAGGACTGGGTCACCAGCACCGAGAACCGCCTCTATGTGGGCTGGTTCGGCGTGCTGATGATCCCCACCCTGCTGGCGGCCACCGTCTGCTTTGTGATCGCCTTCGTGGGCTCCCCACCCGTCGACATCGACGGCATCCGTGAGCCCGTTTCCGGCGGCCTGCTCTATGGCAACAACATCATCACCGCCGCGGTGGTGCCCAGCTCCAACGCCATCGGCCTGCACTTCTACCCGATCTGGGCTGCCTCCAGCCTCGATGAGTGGCTCTACAACGGTGGCCCCTACCAACTGATCATCTTTCACTTCCTGATCGGCATCTTCTGCTGGATGGGGCGTGAATGGGAGCTGAGCTACCGGCTCGGCATGCGCCCCTGGATCGCCGTGGCCTACTCGGCGCCCGTGGCCGCCGCCACCGCCGTGCTGCTGGTGTATTCGATCGGCCAGGGCTCCTTCTCCGACGGCATGCCGCTCGGCATTTCCGGCACCTTCAATTTCATGCTGGTGCTGCAGGCCGAGCACAACGTGCTGATGCACCCTTTCCACATGCTCGGTGTGGTGGGCGTGTTCGGTGGGGCGCTGTTCTCCGCCATGCACGGCTCTCTGGTCACCAGTTCCCTGGTGCGTGAAACAACTGAGGTGGAAAGCCAGAACCGTGGCTACAGATTCGGGCAGGAGGAGGAGACCTACAACATCGTGGCTGCCCACGGCTACTTCGGTCGTCTGATCTTCCAGTACGCCTCCTTCAACAACAGCCGCAGCCTGCATTTCTTCCTGGCCGCCTGGCCGGTGATCGGCATCTGGTTCGCGGCACTGGCGGTGGCGAGCTTCTCGTTCAACCTCAACGGCCTCAACTTCAACCACTCCGTGATCGACCATCAGGGCCGGGTGATCAACACCTGGGCCGATGTGCTCAACCGCGGTGGGCTGGGCATCGAGGCCATGCACGAGCGCAACGTCCACAACTTTCCGCTGGATCTGGCCACCAGTTCCAGCACCCCCGTGGCCCTCACCGCCCCAGCGATCGGTTAGTGGGACTTTGACCCCCACCCAGCCTCGTTAACCCCACCAGCCACATCAGGCCCCATCTGGCCGCGTCCACCCCCACCCCGGAGCACCCATGTCCCATCTGCTCCTGCCACTGCGGGCGCTGGGCCTGGCGATGAAAAAGGCCTGAGGGTTCCGTTCAGGACGATTGCGGACGCGCGAAAAGGATGGTGTCCATCAGACCGGCTGCAGCTGCCGGAGCTGCTCCTCAAACCGTTGCCTCAGGCGCCCCTGCACCAGATTGCAGAGTTCATCCACCAAGGGATCGGCAACGGTGTAGATCAGCCGCACCCCATCCCGCTCGCAACCCACCAGGCCAGCCCGTTGCAGCTGCCCCAGCTGGCGGCTGATGTGGGACTGGCTGAAACCCGTGGCCTCGATCAGGGAGGCCACATCCATGGCTCCTTGTTGTTTGAGCTGGCAGAGCAGTTGCAGGCGTGCCGGTTCGCTCAGCAGACGGAAGAAACCACTGAGTTCTTCGAGGAGCTGGGGGCTCGGCAGGGACCCGGCAACGGGCGCAGCCATGACAATCAAATATGTCTCTTGCAGCATTATGCACCGAAACTGGAGCAAATGACGGCTTGCGGCTTAGCGAGAGTTGTTTTTAAGCCCTCTATGCGGCTAAAGTCATAGCAATTGCTGATGGACCACCCATGGCCGTCGCTCCCGCGTCTGTTCTTTCCCTCGCAGCCGCCGCCGGTGGCGGCTGCCTGCTCTTCCGCCAGCTCTTCGACGGCGACACCGGCACCTTCACCTATCTGCTCGCCGATGTGCGCAGCCGCCAGGGTCTGCTGATTGATGCGGTCTTCGAGCAGCACGACCGCGATCTTGCCCTGATCCGTGAACTGGACATCGATTTGGTGGCCTGCCTGGACACCCATGCCCATGCCGACCACGTGACGGGCAGCTGGCTGATGCACGCCGCCACCGGCAGTGCCATTGGCCTTGCCGCTGCTGTCGGTGCCGAGCACGTGAGCCTGCCGTTGCGGCACGGTGATCGGGTTCCCTTCGGCGAGCGCTCCGTGGAGGTGCGCGCCACCCCCGGCCACACCGACGGTTGCCTCACCTACGTGCTCGATGACCAGGCGATGGCCTTCACCGGCGATGCCGTGCTGGTCCGCGGTTGCGGCCGCTGCGACTTCCAGCAGGGCAACGCCCACTCCCTCTGGACCTCGATCACGGGGCAGATCTTCTCTCTTCCCGACGCCTGCCTGCTCTATCCCGGCCACGACTACACCGGCCGCAGCGTGACCTCCGTTGCCGAGGAGAAGGTCTTCAACGCAAGGCTGGGCGGCAGTGCCACCGAGAGGGATTTCGTCGGCCACATGGAGGCGATGAAGCTTCCCCATCCCCACAAGATCGCTGAAGCCCTGCCCGGCAACATGCGCTCCGGCAAGCCACGCCAGCTGGCGGCCGCTCCCGCCTGGGCGCCCCTGACCCGCAGCTACGCCGGCCTGCCTGAACTCACGCCGGCCTGGGTGGTCGCCCATCAGAGCGATCTCACCGTGCTCGATGTGCGCTCTGCCGAGGAATTCAACGGCCCCGATGGCAGGGTGGCCGGCAGCCTGCTGATCCCCCTGCCGGAGCTTGAAGGCCGCTCCAGCGAGATCCCCACCGGTCGGCCGCTGGTCGTGGTCTGTCATTCAGGCAGTCGTTCCGCCCTGGCCACCCAGCAACTGCTGAAAGCTGGTCATGCCCAGGTGGCCAACCTGCACGGCGGCCTGAGCCGTTGGGCGGCCGAGGGCTTCCCGCTGGAAGGCGTCATTCCTGCCTGAGGGGTGCGCCCCTGATCGCTTCGATCACCGACTCCGCTTCGGCATTGCCCCGTTCTCTGCTTCTCCACCGATGGCGTCCACCCCTTCAGCTGCACAGCTCCACCGCATCAGCGCCCATGACCTGGCCGACCAACTGGCTGCCCAAGGCGTCAGCGTGATCGATGTGCGCGAACCGATGGAGTACGCCTCCGGCCACATCAGCGGCAGCCTCAACGTTCCCCTTTCACGCCTCACCCAGGCCGATTTGCCGAACGGACCGCTTGTGCTGGTCTGCCAGAGCGGCAACCGCAGCAGCAAGGCCTTGACCCAGCTTCTGCACAAGGGCCACCCGCACCCGGTTGCCGACCTGCTCGGTGGTCTTCCCGCCTGGCAGGAGGCTGGTTTCTCCGTGCGCAAGCTCAAAGGAGCGCCACTGCCCTTGATGCGCCAGGTGCAGATCGTGGCAGGAAGCCTGGTGTTGCTGGGGGTGATCCTGAGCCAGACGGTGGCTCCCGGCTGGATCTGGCTGAGCGGTTTCGTGGGGGCTGGCCTCACCTTTGCGGGCCTCAGCGGCTTCTGCGGCATGGCGCGCCTGCTGGCTGTGATGCCCTGGAACCAGGTGGCGATCGGATCACGGGGGAAATGAGCGCCACGACCATGGCGCTGCTGCTGGTGGGCGGCGCCCTGATCGGCTTTCTGCTCGCCGTCCTCGGCGCCGGCGGCTCGATCTTATTGTTGCCCCTGCTGGTGAGCGGTGCGGCCCTGCCCACCAAGGCCGCGGTTCCGCTCTCGCTGCTGGTGGTCACCTTGCTGGCCCTCGGCAATGTGGGTCCTTACATCCGCCGCCGCCAGATCGCGATCCAGCCCGCCCTGGTGCTGGGGGTGCCGGCCCTCGCCGGCAGCTGGATCGGCGGCACCCTGGTGAAGGCTGGTCTGATCCCGGAGCCGCTGCAGCTGGGAATCTTCACGGCCGCAGCCTTGCTGGCCTCCTGGCTGCTCAATCGTCGCAGTGCCAGAGAGCGTCCTCTCCAGCACGGACGCCCTGCGGGTTCCCCCGTGCTGCTGGCCAGCCAGGGCGTGGTGGTGGGCCTGCTCACCGGCGTCGCCGGGGTGGGCGGCGGTTTTGCGATCGTGCCAGCCCTCGTCCTTCTGGCGGGGCTGCCGATGCAGCTCGCCAGTGGCACAAGCCTGCTGCTGATCGCCACCAATTCCCTGGTCGCCCTTGCCGCACTGGGCCACTGGCCCACGGCCCACCTGCCGCTCCTGTTGCCTCTGCTTGGTGGTGGCTTCCTTGGGGGGATGGTCGGCCAACGGCTCGCGCCTCACCTGCCGGAGGTGCGGCTGCACCAGGGGTTCTCGGCGCTTCTGATCGGATCGGCCCTGCTCACCGGAGCCGAGGTCTGGCGTCGCCACGATCACCTGCCCGCTGTTCCCATGGCTTCCAGCCGCCAGAGCCTGCAGGCTGCGCACCGATCAGCCTCTCCCGTCTCCTCATCCTCAGCCGTTTCCATCGCGCCATGAATGAACGCACCTTCCAGTTCCGGCTGCGCAGCAGCCACCCCGCTCCAGATCGCGCCACTCACGATCTGGTGGTGGAGTTCCTGAGCGACTCCGGCGCCTGGGAGCCCCAGCAGCTCAGCTTCACCATGCCGGGATTCCGGATCTACCTGATTTCGCTGCTGCTCTGCCAGCACTTCTATCTGGTGGCCAATGCCAGGGAGAAGGCCATTCCGCTGCTGCAGGTGGAGGCTGATTTTGTCGTCACCACAAGCAGCGACTGGATCGTGGCCAGGGTGGAGGGCGACTTCCGGATCCAGCTGGATGCCGCCTTCGAGCAGGAACGGGGCCTCGCCGATGCGGAGGCGATCGCCTACATCCAGGAGCGCATGAAGCTCTGTCCGGTCTCCCGCAACCTGCCCGATGGGGTGTGCAAGCGCATCGTGCTCACTTCCCTGAGCTGATCTGAGGGAGTTCTCCGCTCAGGCCCCAAGGGCAGGACCCTCCACGTCCTGGTGCCGGTGGATGGCAGTGAGCTGCCGGGGGGGCGGCGCCAGAAATCTTGGGGAAGCCCGCCAGAGATCTATCGACAATGCGAAAGATGTTGAGAAATGAAGGTATAAACCTCTCCTTGTGTAGCAAGGTTCGCGCTTGGCCAGGAGAGGGGATTCTCGCCGGTTTCTTGCCTCGGATCTGACTAGCTTGAGAGCGTAAACATACAGTTTTCACCATGAAGACATCCTTCACTTTCCCGGTTTTTGCATGGCTTCAGCGTTTTACCGCTCATGGCACCCTCTGGGTGATGAGCTTTGCACTGTTTGCTCTCGGCACACTGTGCAGCCCATCGGTTGCCATGGCTGTCGATAGCTCGGGCAACTGGAACCTTGAGGATGGTTCGGGCCACCGGCTGGGGGCAGTGCTCTATGAACGATCAAACATCGATCCGTCTGCTGGTCTGCGACTGAAACTGACGGCGGAGTCTGACGGGCTCAAACTGGATCATGCCCGTCCCCTCATGCTCAGTGATGGGCGTGGCCAGGATTGGAGTCTGGCTAATCGCAGCGGAGAACTGATGGCAAGTAACGATGGCGCCATCCCGGTCGCTTCGTCCCAGTACGACGCCAGTTGTCTGAACCCCACCCCAAGTGATGGCGTGCCCATGGAGATGACAGTCGTCAGTTCCGCAGGTGATCTGAGCTTTGCGCTGTCGCCAGGCCAAGTGCAGACCCTGCACTCACTGACTGACGCCTGCGTTAACTGAAGGCCGCCCTCTGCAGCGGAAATGGCAACTGCGCATGCATGGCGAACCAGGACATGAGCTGGATCTTCACCAGACATCGACCAGCTGTCTCCTCGGTCGCCTTGTTCTTGCCGGCCATGGAGTAGCCGACTGACAAACTTGTGGACATTGTCGTTTGACCAACACCATGGGGCGCCCCTACCAACCCTCGCTGCTGAGGCTGCTGCACGGACTCACGGCGGTGCTGGTGCTGGGTTGCTGTCTGAGCGGGCTGTTCGTGTATAGCCGCTACGACGGCCGCTGGGGACGGCTGCCTTTCGTGCCAGGCGGCAGCTGGATCGATCTGCATGGCCAGGTGGGCTGGTTCCTGCTGCCCGTGGGCCTGGCCTTCACCGGCTACGCGCTCACGCTCGGCAAGGCGCGGCTGCGGCGCGCCACCAACGCGATGGCGCTGGTGGCGCTGGTGCTGGCGGTGGCCACCGGCAAGTTGATGCAGGAAGACTGGCTGCGTGACGGCGAACTGCACCACCTGGTGTATTCGCTGCATCTGGTGGCCTGGCTTGTGATCGGCCTGGCGGTGCTGGTGCATGTGGCAGGCAGCCTGCAACTGGGGGGTTGGCCGCTGGTGGTGTCGATGTCGAACACGAGCCTGCGGGAGGGGGATCTGCCTGGCGACTGGCCCTCCCAGATCCGCCGCTACATCAAGCGCAAGCGCTGAAGCTGCCGGACATTGCTCAGAGCGGATCGCCGGGCAGGAAACGCCGGATGAACTGGGCCAGGGGCATCGGCCGGCAGCGGGCCTGCCAGTTGTTGCCGCCCGGCAGCCGCCGCCAGCACTGCACCTCTACGCGGGCTGGATCGCAGGCAGCGTCCCCGCCCACGTCGCCAGCGAGCAGCTGCACCTGGTAGCGGTAGTCGGCATCGGCGGCCTGCTCGGGGGCCGCCAACGCTTCGGCGCCCGGCTGGGTGCTGAGGAACGCGGCCAGGAAGGCGGCCATCTGCTGCTGCTGCCGCAGCGCCATGGCGAAGCGCCAGGCGGCGCCGGTGGGGTAGCCGTCGTGGTGAAGGTAGAGGTGGCGCACCGGCGCGCCGGGAAAGCCTGTGAATGAATAGACGGCGCGGGTGGCCACGGGGGCGGAGCGGCTGCCTCGACCAGTGCCCCCGGTGTCTCAGGGATTGTTCATGAAGAAGGGGCTGGCTGCATCTGGCCACAGCGGCGCCGGGCGCCATGGCGCCTCGCTGGATCACGGCCGAAGATGATGCCCGATCCAAGCGAGGGCTTCCCGCATGACCTCCACCATCACCGAGCCGGAAGACAGCCGTCTTGTGCTGTTGCGCCAGGAGTTCGAGCGGGACGCCAGCTTCAATCTGGTGTTCGTGGTGCTGACGGTGGGCGCCACCTTGATCGCCACCCTGGGCCTGCTGGCCAACAGCCCCGGTGTGGTGATCGGCGCGATGGTGGTGGCCCCCTGGATCATGCCGCTGCAGGCGATGGCGTTCGAGATCCTGCGGGGGCGCCTGCCGATGTTTCTGCGCGCGCTGCGCACCCTGCTGCTGGGCGTGGTGATCTGCGTGGTGCTGGCGATGCTGGTGGGCCGTCTGGTGGCCTTCCCCAGCTTCGGCAGCGAGGTGATGAACCGCACCAGCCCCAACCTGCTGGATCTGGGCGTGGCCCTGGTGGCCGGGGCGGTGGCGATGTTCGCCAAGCTCCGCAAGGACGCGATCTCGGCCCTGGCCGGCCTGGCGATCGCCGTGGCCCTGGTGCCGCCGATGTGTGTGGTGGGCATTCTGCTGGCCTCCTCGTTCTGGGCCCAGGCCTACGGGGCGCTGCTGCTGTTCGCCACCAACCTGCTGGGCATCATGTTGGGGGCGATGGCGGCGCTCGGCGCGCTGGAGCGGGTGTACCGCAGCCGCCTCTTTCACAGCAGGCTGGGCCTCACCAGCGTGGCGCTCACGGCGCTGCTGGTGATTCCGCTGGGCAGCAGCTTCTTTCGCCTGCTCAACCAGTCGCGGCAGGAGACGAAGGCCAAGGAAGTGGAGCAGGTGATCGAGCAGCAACTGCGCAGCAGCACGATCACCCTCGGCGGTGATCCGGCCATCGACCTGGTGGGCCTCTCGATCAACTGGCAGAAGAATCCGCCGCTGATCCGCGCCCGGGTGCGGGTCACGGATCCCTCCCTGCCCACCTCCGCGCAGGTGGCGGGCGTGCAGGCCTTCATCAACAAGAACCAGGCGCCGTTGCGCTTCCGCTTGGTGGTGCAACGCACCGCCGTCGATCTGATCGGCCCGGAGACTGCTCCCAACCCGCCGCACCTGGAAGTGCTGCCACCGTCTGCGCTGCCTTCAGCCGACTCCAAGGGGGAGTGAGGGTGTGACGGACACCGCCGCCGCTCAGGCGGAGCTCGATGGGGTGCGCGATCCGAAGCTGCGGCGGCTGTGGGCGTTCCTGCGGGTGTGCCTGGTGCTGGCGGGCATCGGCGGCACCAAGCTGCTGGTGCGCCGGCTGGGCTGGGAGGTGCTGGCCCCCAATCCGCTGTTTCCGGCGCTGGTGGCCTCCGAGGTGGTGTTGCTGGGCTTCCTGCTGAACGGGGTGCTGCTGGATTACAAGGAAGGCGAGACGATGCCGGCGGAACTGGCCGCTGCGATGGAATGCGTCGCCAGTGAAGTGCGCGCTGTGCAGGTGCTGCACCCCGAGGCCGAGATCCGCCCGGCCTTGGCGGCGCTGACGGCCTTCAGTGAGGCTCTGCTGGGCTGGATGCGGGAAGGCGGCGGTGTGGCCGTGTTGCTGGATCAGCTCGATGCTCTGCAGCAGCTGATCGAGCAGTTGCGCGCCTGGAACCCGGCTCCGTTGCAGGCCCGCCTGCTGCTCGAACTGGCCACGATCCGCCGCCATGTGTATCGCATCGAAGTGATCCGAGAAACCACCTTCGTGCCGTCGGTGTATGGCATGGCCTATCTGGGCACAGGCCTGCTCACCGTGGGGCTGGTGCTCACCGACATCGAACCGTTCAGTGAATCGATGTTCTTCATCGGCGTGATCTCTTTCCTGCTGATCAAGCTGCTCTACCTGATCACCGATCTCGATAATCCCTTCGCCGCTGGCGACAAGCTGTCTGTGGAGAATGTATCGCTGATGCCGCTGGCGTTGGCGTTGCGGCGGTTGCGGGGTGGGAAGGGGGTTGGGTGAGGGTAAGGATGTGGATTGAGGGCGAAGCCGTTGTGGCCACCGATGGGTTGGAGGTCACCGCCAGAGAGCGTGTGATGTGAGCGGTCCAAGGGGATAAGTGTCCGTACTTTGGACACATAAAAACCGGCCCTTGCATTCCGCGAGTACCCGTTTTCGCTGCTCTGCAGGATCAAGTTCAGGTGAGGAGGGGATGGGCATGATGCAGGCCCAGCGGGCGCGGACGTTTTGTAGAAGCGGTTGGCCTTGCGGTTGGGGATGATCGTTTTCAGAAACCGGTGCCCTTCGGTTTCGATCATCGGTACCAGGTGGATGTAGCCATAGAGCCGCACCACGAGGATGCGCAGGAACCACCTCATCCAGCCGCGTACTCGTGCGAGCCGCCCGCAGCTAGCCTTACCAGGTAATACCCAGCCCCGGGAGTGCGTTTCGATGGACTCTGCCGATGCCGTCACCAGCTCGATCACCAGCAAGGGGCAGGTGACCATCCCCAAGGCGTTGCGCCAGCAGTTCGGGTTGGCCAGGGGCAGCCGCGTGAGCTTCGCGTTGGTGGGGGATCACATCGAGCTCCGCCCCTGGAAGCCGGAGCAGACCCTGGCGGAGAGCGGGTTCGGATTGCTCAGGTCCAGCCGGCCAGCCGTGCCGGCGGACTTCGACCCCGCCAGCCTGCTGCGCCCGTGATTGGTGTGGACACCAATGTGCTGGCCCGCTACTTCGTGGCGGAGGACGACGCCGATGCAGCCACGGAACGCCAGCGCCGGGCCGCCCTGGATCTGATCGAATCCGGCCAACCGCTGTTCCTGGCCAAGACGGTGGCTCTGGAGCTGGAGCAGTTGCTGCAGGTGTTCGACCACCTGCTGGCCCATCCCGGCCTCACGGCAGAAGACCGGCCAGCCCTGGAGCAGGCCGTGGCCGGTGTGCGCAACGGGCTCGACTTCGCTGATGCCCTCCACCATGCAAGCTGCCGCAGTTGCGCGTCGATGGCGTCGTTTGATGATCGCGGCTTTGTGCGGCGCAGCCGCCAGCTCAATCTGGCGCCACGGGTGTTTGTGCCGGCAGGTCCCTGAGCGGGAATCAGGGCCTTGATGGCTCAACCAACTCGGAGCCTGCCGCCGACGTCCGCTCCTGGTGTTCCTTGAGGGTGACGCTCTTGGCGTCTTTCCATTTCCCCGATCACGATCAGGTTGCGGATCACACCGTCTTGGTGGAGTGTTGACTCAAGGAAGCTGGCGCGACCATCCTGGGTATAGCAACGGATTCTTTTCGAAGCTTCAGCAATGCTTTCGAGATCGAGCAGGTCTTTACTCACAACGGCCTGGCTTCTGCGATCACCTGAATGCCGATCGTTGGATGCAGCTGATCGGGTTCGGCTAGATCAACACGGCAGTTGAGCAGGGATTCAAGCTCCTGCTGAAGTGCGATCACTTCCAGCAGGGAATGGCCTTGTTCAAGATCCACCAACAGATCAAGGTCACTTCCTGGCCGGTCAAGCCCACGAGCTACCGAACCGAACTCGCCTCCCTCAGCCCCGCCGCACCACCACCACGCCGCGGCTGAGGCCGGAGCTGCTGTCGGTGGTGCGGATCGCCTGCCAGAGATCGGCGAGGGGCACCCACACCGACGGGTAGCGGTAGCGGGCCACATCCAGGATCAGTACCCGATCGGTGCTGGCGTTGTAGGCGGCCAGCGGGGAGATGTGGCCGCCGCCGGCCTGGCCGAGGGACGGGCGGAAGTAGTTGACCAGCAGGCGGTCGTCGGCGCGGGCGAGGTTGCTGCGCACCAGCAGGCGGAACTGGGCCAGGCTGAGCCGGTCGCCGTGGATGGCGCGGGCCTGCAGGCCATGGCTGGCCAGCAGCGCCCTTAGCTCCTGCAGGGTCATGCCCTGGCGGGCCACCAGCTCGGGGCTCAGCACCGCCCGGGTGGCGGTGGCCTCGAACACGTTGTCCTGCGTCCAGAAGCGGTAGCTGCCGTAGCCCGCTGCCGCCGGCGCCGGCACCGCCAGGCTGTTGAGCACCATCACCATGCTGGCCACGCCGCAGTAGGCCAGGTTGGCCTGGGTGAGGAACTGCTCCGCCAGGGGACCGTAGTCGGCGCGATCGGCGCTTTGCAGCAGCAGGGTCTGGCCCTGGGGTTCCGGCAGGGGGATCGTGGCTGCCGGGGGTTGCGCCAGGGCCCGAGGCAGCAGCGGTGGCAGGGCCAGCAGCGCCAGGCCCAGAACGGCCGGCAGGGCACGACAGGGGCGGGAAGCGGGCGGGGTCAGGGGATGGATCTGCGGTTTGCGCCAGTGTGGCGACGCAAGCAAGCCTTGGCGGTTTCCGGATCCGGGGCTGTGGCACGAACTCCAGGATTCGATGGGTCCGTCTTCAGCAATGCCGTTGCTGGCGGCTTTCCGCTGGCACCCGATGCGCGCCAAAAGCCTGCAGGATCACGGCCCAGGGGTGAGAACTCCGCCTGTTCAAGGTGGTGATCGAGCCCACAAGCTCATGGTGCCTGCCAGGAGTTGATCCGATCGATCCCGATCCCTTCGAAATCGGCCACATGGCGGGTGGCCAGGCGAGCACTCCGGGCCAGGGTGGTGGCAGCGATCACCGCACTAGCCGTGGTCATCGGCCGGCCCAGGCGTTCCCGCTGCCTGAGTACCTCCGCATGCCAATGCGCGGCTTCGCGATCGAGTGCCCACACCCGTTCGTGGCAAGGGGCTGGCAGCAGTGTGTCCCAGCTTCGCTGCAACGCCTCCCGCCGCCGGCCCTCCGGCAGGCGAGCGATGCCATGCAAAATCTCGGCCTCATTCATCGACGTGAGGCCTGCCGTTCCCGGAGCCAGGCGATCTGCCCAGGCCAGGGCCATCCGCAACCTCAGGCGACGCTGCCACCCCTCGCCGCGCCAGGCTGACGACAATCAGTTGCTGCCGGAGACGGCGCCACGCCGATGTGCTTCTCCAGCAGCGCCAGCTTCGTGGTGGCGGCGGCGCTGTTGCCCGTGGGCGTGGCCTCTGTGCGCTATTGCCAGCAAGCCCAGCGCAGCGATCTGCTGCCCCTGGCGTTCTCGCCGCTGTTCTTCTCGGTGCAACAAACCCTGGAGGGTGTGGTCTGGCTTGGCCTGGCGCCAGGCGGTGCCGCCGCGCTCGTGCATCCCGCCGCGCTCGCCTATCTGTTCTTTGCCTACGCCTTCTGGCTGGCCTGGTTTCCCTGGTGCGCCCTGCGGCTGAACCGGCAGTTGCTGCCCGGTCTGCGTCACCGCCTGCTGCAGACCGCTCTGGTGCTTGGCCTGCTGGTGGGCGCCGGGCTCTGGCTGCCGCTGCTGCTGGATGGCGCTCTGTTCGAGCCGGTGGTGGTGAACGGATCCCTCAGCTACACCACGACCCTGCTGGCAAGCCGCTGGATCAGTCTCGGTGTCGGCAGCACGCTCTACGGCATGGTGATCATCGCTCCCTTGCTACTCAGCCGCTCGGGACGGCTGCGTGGGTTCGCTGGATCTTTGCTAGTGGTGTTTCTGCTGTCGCACCTTTCTTTCAGCTACGCCTTCACCTCGGTGTGGTGCTTGTTCAGCGCGTTGTTGTCGGGTTCGCTCTATTGGATTCTTCGCGATCCGGAGCCTGTGGTGCTGGTGGCCTGACGACGCCCCGCTGTGCTTTGAATCTGTGGTTCGAAGCTGTAGCGCCAAGGGGTGAACCGCCTCTGTGATCCGCCGCCATGAGTGACGCTCCCGTCCCCACCGATCCCGCCCAGCTGCGGCGTCATTACCAGCAGGCCGACCTGCGGCGGGCTGATCTGGCGGACGACCCGGTGGCGCAGTTCCGCCGCTGGTTCGATCAGGCCGTGACCGCCGGGCTGGAGGAGCCCAACGCCATGGTGCTGGGCACCAGCGATGGCGTGCGTCCCAGTGCCCGCACCGTGCTGCTCAAGGCGTTCGACGCGCGCGGCTTTGTGTTCTTCACCCACTACGACAGCCGCAAGGCCACCGAGATCGCCGCTCACCCCCAGGTGAGCCTGCTGTTTCCCTGGTACGGGCTGGAGCGGCAAGTGGCGATCCTGGGCCGGGCCGAGCGGATCAGCACGGCCGAATCGCTCGCCTATTTCCTCTCACGGCCGCTCGGCAGCCGGTTGGGGGCGTGGGTGTCGCAGCAGAGCGCCGTGATCAGCTCGCGCTCGTTGCTGGAAGCGCAATGGGAGGCGATGCAACGCCGCTTCGCTGGTGGGGAGGTGCCGTTGCCGCCGGCCTGGGGCGGCCTGCGGGTGGTGCCGGCCGAATTCGAGTTCTGGCAGGGCCGGCCCAACCGCCTGCACGATCGCTTCCGCTACAGGCGGGCGGGGGAAGCGGGGGAAGGTGGCGCGGCGGAGGCAGGTAGCGGTGGTGAAAGCGGCAGCGCCTGGCTGATCGAGCGGCTGGCGCCCTGAGCCCGCCCCAGCACAAGCACTCACCTTGAGAGATGGTCAGGGGGGCTGCCGATTCAGGCCCCCCGATCGTGGCCATGGTGCAGGTGACGCCGCAGCTGCGGGTTCCGTCTGTTCCGTCGCCCAGGTTCGATGCCCTTTGCGCTCAACTTCGTTCACCCCGTGCTGATGTGGGGGTTGCTGGGTCTGATGCTCTACTCGGGCTATCTGGGCTTCAAGGCCAGCCTGATCCGCAAGGCCAGCCCGGAAGACCGCAAAGCCATGCTGCAGGAGCACTACGGCGCGCGGCACGCCCGGCTCGGCCCGGTGATCCTGGCGGTCACCCTGCTGGGTGCCGTCGGTGGCATGGCCGCCACCTATCTCAAGAACGGCAAGTTGATCCTCGGTCCGCACCTGTTCGTCGGCCTTGGTGTGGCGGCGCTGGTGATCGTCACCGCCTCGCTCGGCCCCTCCCTGCAGAAAGGCAAGGACTGGGCCCGCACCCTGCACGTGACCACCAACGGCCTCGTGCTCACCCTGTTCGGCTGGCAGGCCATCAGCGGCATCGCCATCGTGCAGAAGCTGCTCAGCTCCGCCTCTTCGGTCACGCCCGCGCTTGTCCCTGCCATGAGCTGATGGCACGGCGCGGGCCGTAGGCGTCCGCCCCTGCTTACCTTGGCCCAATGCGTCTGCTGCACACCTCCGACTGGCATCTGGGCCGCAGCTTTCACGGGGTCTCGCTGTTGGAGGAGCAGGCGGCGGCGATCTCGCGGATCGTGTCGCTCGCTCTGGAGCACCAGGTGGATGCGGTGCTCATCGCTGGCGATCTCTACGACCGTGCCATTCCTCCTGCCGAGGCGGTGGCCCTGTTCAACGACGCCCTCGCCCGGCTGAGCGCCGGTGGCACGGCCGTGGTGGCCATCGCCGGCAACCACGATTCCCATGTGCGGGTGTCGGTGTACGACCCCTTGCTCTCCGCCTTCAACATCACGGTGCGGGGCGACGTGGGCCGGGCCCAGGAGCCGGTGCTGGTGACGCCCAGGGCCGGCGGCACGCCCGTGGCTATCTATCCCCTGCCGTACCTGGAGCCGGCGGTGGTTGGGCCGGCCCTGGCTGGCGAACCGGTGCGCCTGCGCCACGAGGAGGTGACCCGGCTGGCCATCGAGCGGATCCACGCCGATCGGCGCGAACGGCCGCCCCAGCGTTCGGTGCTGGTGGCCCACACCTTCGTGGCGGGCGGCGAAACCTCGGAGTCGGAGCGGGAGCTCACCATCGGCAACGTCGACCGGGTGAGCGTGGCGGCCTTCGAGGGCTTCGATTACGTGGCCCTGGGCCACCTGCACGCCTCCCAGCAGCTGGACGGCCCCCGGGTCGCCTATTCGGGCACTCCGCTGGCCTATTCCTTTTCCGAGGAGCACCACGTCAAGTCGGTGCGGATCGTGGAGCTGGCCGCCGACGGGACGCCCAGCGTGGAAGTGGTGCCCCTGGAGGTGGGCCGGCCCCTGTGCACCCTGCGGGGGGCCATCGAGGAGCTTTGCTCAGACCCTGCCCACGCCGCCGCCAGCGAGGCGCGGGTGCGGGCGATCCTCACCGACGACTCCCTGCCCCTGCAGGCCATGGCCCGGCTGCGGGCCCGCTTTCCCCACATCGCCGAGCTGCGCCACGAGCCCCCCGAGGTGGCCCGCGCCGGCGAGGCCGAGCGCCACCGCCAGGTGCGCCAGGCCCGCTCGCCGCTGGAGCTGGCCAGCGCCTTCTTCACCGACCAGCAGGGCCAGCCGCCCGGCGAGCCCGAGGCCGAGCTGCTGCGGGCGGCCCTGGCGGCGGCGGAACGGGGAGGGGAGCGGTGAAGCCGCACCGGCTGGCGATCGAGGCCTTCGGGCCCTACGCCGATCCGGTGGCGATCGACTTCGACGCCCTGGCCGCCGAGGGGCTGTTCCTGATCCACGGCACCACCGGCGCCGGCAAGACCTTCCTGCTCGATGCCCTCTGCTTCGCCCTCTACGGCGAGGTGTCGGGCGACCGCAGCGTCAAGGGGCTGCGCTCTGACCACGCCCCCCCCGGCGCCGTACCCCGGGTGAGCCTCGAGTTCTCCTGCGGCGCCGCCCGCTACCGGGTGGAGCGGGTCCCCGCCCACACGGCCCCGAAGGCCCGCGGCCAGGGCACCACCGAAAAGGCGCCCCAGGCGTTCCTGTTCCGGCTGGGCGCCGGCAAACCGGAGCAGGCCGTGGCGGCGAAGACCACCGAGGTGACGCGGGAGGTGGAACACCTGGTGGGGCTCAGCGCCGCCCAGTTCCGCCAGGTGATCCTGCTGCCCCAGGGGCGCTTCGCCGAGGTGCTGCGGGCCAAGGCCGAAGAGCGCGAAGCCCTGCTCAAGACCCTCTTCGACACGGTGATCTACGAGCGGGCCGGCTGGTGGCTCGAAGACCAGGCCCGCACGGCGCGGAACCTGGCGCTGGATCAGGCCCGGGAGCAGGAGGTGCTGCGGCGCCGGGCGGCCGACGCCTGGGACCCCCAGGCGCCCGAGCCGCCGGAGGGGGCGGAAGCGCCTCCGCCCCCCGCCGACCAGGCCGGCCTCGAAGCGCTGGTGGAGCGGATCGGCGGGGTGGTGCAGGGCACCGAGGCCGCCCTGGGGGAGGCCTCCGCCAGCCTGCTGGCGGCCCAGACGACCCTGGCGACCCTGGCGGCGCAGGCGGACCGCTGGGACCGGCGCGCCGCCGCCAGCGCCCAACTGGGCGAGCTGGAGGCCAAACAGGAGACGGTGGCGGAGTTCCGCCAGAAGCTCAGCCAGGCGGAGCGGGCCGAAACATTGCGCCCGAGCCTGGTGGCGGAACAGGGGGCCCGCCGTGCCCTCGCCCTGGTGGAGCGGGGGCTGCAGGAGCAACTGCGCGCCACGATCCAGGCCAGGGCAGGGGCGCGGGCGCTGCCGCCGTCGGTGCAGGAGCTGGATTTGGTGGCCCTGCCGTCCGCCGAAACCCTCGCCGCTGCCGGTGCCGACCTGGCCGCCCGGGGGGCGGAGGTGCGGGAGCTGGCCCGCAAAGCCGAGGAGGCTGCCCAGGCCGGGGGGGCGGCGGCCGCCGCCAGCCAGCGGGCCAGCGAGGCCGAAGCCGGGCGGGCCACCGCCGTCGCCCAGCAGGAGCGGCTGGCGGCGGAGCAGGAGCGGGAGCTGGTGCTGCTCGCCAAGGCCCGCAGCGCCCGCGACCAGCTCGAGGGCCTGCAGCGGGCCGCCCGGGAGGCTGATGGCCGCGCCGTTGCCGCCGAAGCCATCGCCCCGGCCCGGGAGCGGCAGAACGGGGCAGAGGTCGCCAGGAACGGCGCCGATCGCGAGGTCAACGCGGCGGCCGCCGGCCTCAACGAGCTGCGGCGGCGCCAGATCGAGGGCATGGCCGCCCGCCTGGCCGGGGGTCTGGCCGCCGGCGCCCCCTGCCCGGTCTGCGGCTCCGCCGACCATCCGGCGCCGGCCCGGCCCTCGGCCGATGCCGTGGACGACGGGACGATCGCCGCCGCCGAACGGACCCTGGCCGCGGCCACCCAGGCGGCACAGGCGGCCGCAGTGGCCCTGGCCAACGCCCAGGCCGCCCTCGCCGCCGTGCTGGAGAAGGCGGGCGACGGCGTCGATCCGCTCCCCGCCCGCCAGGCCGCCGGCACGGCCGCTGCGGCCCACCAGGCGGCCCAGTCCCTGGCCGAAGGCCTGCCGGCGCTGGAACAGCAGACCACCGATCGGGAGCAGCAACGCCAGCAGCTGGCCAAGGCCATTGAGGCGGCCGCCACGGCCATCGCCCTGGAGCGCCGGGCCGCCGCCGAGGCCAGCCAGCGGCAGCGGACCCTGGCGGAGCAGGTGGCGCGGGAGCTGGGGGAGGGGCTGGAGCCAGGCGCGGTGCTGCGGGCCTTCGGGCCTCTGGAGTCCGCCCTCCAGGCCCTGGTGGCCGGTGTGGGCGCCCACACCCGTGCCACCAGCGAGCTGGAGCAGGCGGCCCGGCGGCTGGGTCAGGAGCTGGCCGCCTCACCCTTCGCCACGGCGGAGGATGCCGCGGTGGCCCTGCAGGAGGAGAGCTGGCGCCTGAAGCTGGTCGAGCGGATCGCGGCCTACGAGGCGGCGGTGATCGAGCAGCGCAACCTCCTGTCCGCCCCCGATCTGGCCGATCTGCCGGAAGCCCGGCCCGACACCGCCGCCGCCGGCGAGGCCGTGGCCCGCCTGGATGGGGCACGCACCCGGGCCGTGGAGTGCCACAGCGAAGCTCGGGCCGCCCAGCGGGAGATCACCCGCCTCACCGCCGAACACCGCACCGGCACCACCGCCCTGGCGGCGAAGCAGGAGCGGGCCGAGCGGCTCAGTGCCGTGGCCAACCGTTGCCAGGGCAAGGCGGCCCCCTACATCTCCCTGCAGCGCTGGGTGCTCTCCGCCTACCTCGCCGACATCTGCGGCTACGCCAACCAGCGGCTCACCTTGATGACCTCCGGCCGCTACCAGTTGCGGCTCACCGATGAGGGCGGCCACGGCGGCCGCAACGCCGGGCTGGGCCTGCGGGTGCTGGATGCGTACACCGGCGAGGAGCGGGAGGTGAGCAGCCTCTCGGGCGGCGAAACCTTCCAGGCCTCCCTGGCCCTGGCCCTGGGCGTGGCCGACACGGTGCAGGCCCACGCCGGCGGGGTGCCTCTGGAGGCCCTGTTCATCGATGAAGGTTTCGGCAGCCTCGATCCCGACAACCTCCAGCTGGCGATGGACGAGCTCGACCGCTTGCGCGAGGGCGGCCGCATGATCGGCCTGATCAGCCACGTGAGCGCCCTGCGCGAGCGCATCCGCGGCGGCATCGAGGTGATCGCCGGCGACCGCGGCTCCACGCTGCGGCTGAGCAGCAGCTTCTAGAGCAGCCCTCGGTGGCGCACGAACAGCTGCACCATCGCCCAGGAGCCCAGTGTCACCTTGATCGCCACCAGCACATTGAGCAGCGGGATCCAGCTGCCACCCGCCAGGCTGCCGAATTCCCCGGGCGGTGGCGGCAGGCCACCGAGGGTGAGGGCGGCCAGCAGCACGAAGGCGATCACCGCCCCCTTCTCCCACAGGTCGGCGCGGTAGCGCCGGTACAGACGATCGGACAGTTCCGCCGAGCCGCTGATCAGGGCCAGCCCGATCGCCGTGCCGCCGGCCACCCCCGCCGCAAAGCCGCCTCCGGGCGAGAGGTGGCCGCGCAGGGCCAGCTCCACACCGATCAGGGCGGCGATCGTGCCGCCCAGCTGGCAGAGCACCACTGAAGGAGCATCAGCAAGGGCGCGCACGCTTGGTTTGGCCGTTTCGCCGGCAAAGAGAAAGCGCACGCCGATCGATGCCAGCGTGAACACCACCACCTCGGTGACCGTGTCGTAGAGGCGGGTGTAGAGGATCACCCCCGACACCAGATTCGGCACGTTCGTCTGCTCGACGAGGGTGTTGATCAGCGGCACCAGATCGGCGGCCGGCGGCAGGGCCGAAGCCAGGGGGGAGAGGCAGAGGGCCGTGGCGGCCACCAGGTAGAGCCAGGTCATAGGGCGTCCGCCAGGTCGAGCGCGCCGCCGCTCTCGCGCCAGGCGCGATAGCCCTCCAGGGCCTGCAGGCGCTTCAGCAGCCGCGGGTTCGCCAGCACCAGCCGCTGGTCGGCTTCGAGGCGGCCGTGACAGCCATCGGCGGCAGCGAGGGCCGCCTCCGCCGGCGGCACCAGTCGCAGCCGCAGGCCGGCGGGCTCCAGCCAGGCCCGCAACAGCTGCTGGCACTGGGGCGACGGCGGCGCGCGATCGGGAAACGAGAGCCGCAGCGCCATCGAGGAACGCAGCGCCACGGCATAGAGGGTGGTGGAGAGCAGGGTGCCCACCAGCGCCTCGGTGATCGCCACGTCCGGCGCCCCCAGCAGGGCATAGAGCAAGGTGGCCACCGAACCGAGAATGCCGCGCAGCACCAGGGTCTGGTAGGGGTTGGACTGGCTCACCAGCAGCACGGCGGTGAGCGACAGCAGGGCGGTGATCGGCAGGATCAGATCGAGCTGCCCCGCCAGATCGAACAGCGCGGTCATGGGGTGGGCTCCTCCTCCGTGGGGCGGCTGGGATGGGACGGCAGCGAGCAGGCGGCCAGCACGTAGCCGAAAATCGTGTTCCACACGATCAGGCCCACCAGCGCCAGGGTGAGCAGCGGCCATTGCCCGGGGATACGCAGCAGCAGGCCCAGCAGCATCAGCGAGGATCCGAGCGTGTCGGCCACCGAAAGGGCGTGGAGTTTGCGCAGGTAGCTGTGCGTGCCCAGCAGCGGCCAGGTGCCCCAGAACCAGAGCACCAGGCCCGCGCCCAGCAGCAGCAGGCTGGCGTGATCCGCGAAGGAGTCCGGTCTCATCGCTCCACCTCCCGCAGCAGGTTGGCCAGCAGCAGCAGGCCGGCGTTGCCGGCGCTGAGCACGATCGCCCCCACCAGCCCCAGCATCCGGTCGTCGCGCAGCACCGACACCACCAGGATGATCAGCGCCACCTTCGACGAGACGCTGGAGAAGGCCGCCAGCCGGTCCCACACATCGGAGGGACGGCAGGCCACGGCGATCGGGATCAGCAGGGCCACCACCATGCCCCACAGCAACACAGTCATCGGTCGGAGGCCTCCGCTCTGGCGGCAGGAAGAAGGGAGTGGATGCGGTAGCGCTGGCCGCCGTCTTCAAGGCCGAGCACGATCGTGAACGGGGTGAGCGTGATGCGGAACACATCGAGGAACACCAGCAGCGGCAGGGCTCGATCGGTGGCCGGTTCGCTGGTTTCGCGTTCCACCACCCCCGGCGCCAGCATCAGCCGGAACGCCTCGGCGTAGGCCTGTGGAATCGCCAGCAGCGCGCGCAGCGTTGCCTTCAGCAACAGCCGCAGCGGCAGGGGCCGCGAGCGGGTGCGCGGCAGCAGCAGTGCCACAACCACCCCGATCAGAAGGTTGAGCCGGCTGAAATCACTGGTGAGCAGGCACCACACCGCCAGCCGAAAGGCGGTGCTCAGCAGCAGTGGCAGGAGACGTCTCATCGGTTCAGGATCACGAGCAGGCCCGCGCCCACCACGCCGATACCGCCGAGCAGGTCGGAGAGGCCCTCCAGCTCGGGCAGCCGCAGCCGCAGCCGCAGCCGCAGGCCGTCCCCTTCCAGCAGCTGGTGGAGGCCCCAGCCGCCGAGCAGCACCAGGGCGCTCTTGGCGATGGCGCTGACGGGCTTGTCGGTCCAGGTCAGGGTCGCAGCGCCGATCACCACCAGCGCCAGCACCAGCAGGATCACCCCCAGAGACCAGGCGGGTTCAGGGGTGTCCCCGCTGGCACTGCTGCCGTTTGCCGGCCTGCGGATCAGCGGGGCGCCCCAGAAGCGGGCGTAGGCCGCCGCCGTGCCCATGCTCAGCAGCGTCACGGCCACCTCGAGCGGCAGGGAGAGCGCACCGGACAGGCCCGCCTTGGCGGTGAAGCCGGCCAGGGGCGGCAGGCCCACGATCGAGAGCGAGCCGATGCACAGCGGCCACCACACCCCGGCAGGCAGGGGCCGTTCCCGCCAGCCCTGCAGGGCGCGGTCGGGGAAGCGGCGCGCCACCAGGAACATCGCCGCCTTGGCGGTGCCGTGGCTGAGGGCATAGAAGCCGCCGGCCACCGGCGAGAGCGCCACCAGCCCCATCTGCGACAGGGTGCTCCAGGCCAGCAGGCGCTTGGCATCGGCGTCGGCGAGGGCGAACATCAGGCCCAGCACGGCACTGGCCAGACCGACGCCCGTGATCACCGGGCCCAGGGCCGGCACGCCGTAGCTGAGGCGCAGCAACGGGGCGATGCCGGCGGTGACCACCACACCCGAGAGCAAGGCCGATACCTCCGCCGGCGCCTCGGCATGGGTGACGGGCAGCCACAGGCCCGAGAGGAACAGGCCGGACTTCATCAGCAGGCCCACCAGTATCAGGGCCAGGGCGGCGATGCTGCTGGTGCTCGCCACAGCCTCGAAGCGGAAGCTGCCGCGCTCCAGATACACCAGGGCAGCCCCGATCAGGAACAGCGTCATCACGGTGTTGCCGATCAGCAGGTAGCGCAGGGCCACCCACAGCGAGCGGTCGGAACGGCTGATCAGGATCAGCAGGAAGGCGCTGATCCCCACCACTTCAAGCGTCACGTAGAGGCTGATCAGGTCCGTCACCACAAAGGCGGTGCACAGGCCGCCGTGCAGCACCATCAGCAGTAACAGGAAGGGGCCCGGCAGGGGCCGCCGCCAGCTGTCGATCACCACCGCGCTGCACACCATGGCGTTGAGCAGCAGGAACGGCACGGCGACGGCATCGGTGTTCAGGGCCACGCCGTAGGCGCCGAGCAGTTCGATGCTGCCGGGTAGGCCGCCGAGCTGAATCGCCACGGCTATCGCGGTGGTGGCCAGGCTGCAGAGCAGGGCCAGCCAACGGGCCAGCGGTGGCAGCACGGCCGCCAGGAAGGCGGCCAGGAACGGCAGCAGCAACCAGGCGATCACCATTGCCTTGGTGGTAAGCAGCGGCGTCAAGGTGAGCGTCAGCCCCTGGATGAAGGTGAGCATCACCGCTGGCCACCGGTGTCGAAGCTGGCCAGATCCAGGCTGGGATCAATGCGCGAGAGGCGGGTGATCACCACCAGCAGCAACGCTTGAATCGAAAGGCCGATCACGATCGCGGTGAGAATCACTGCCTGGGGGATGGGGTCGGCCCAGGGCGTTCCCGGATCAATGGCTGCGGTGCGGCTGGCCGGCAGGATCGGGCTGCGCAGGCCGGAGCGGGCCCCCACCAGCACGAACAGGGCCACCACTGCGGAGCCCATCACGTCCATCGACAGGATCTTGAGAAACAGGTTGCGGCGCAGCATCAAGCCCGCAAAACCTGCAAGCACCGCCCCCAGGATGAGCAGCTCAAGCAGACGAAAGGGAGCCATGGAGTCAGGGTCTTCCGGCGGTCTGCCGGGACTGAGTGGGCAGACGGTAGCCGTCGCTGCCGTGAGCTGTCGGAACGCCCTGCGCAGGCCAGAGCAGGCGCCCTCGGCCTTGACCATTCCTCGCGATCTTTGCTGTGCAGAGACTCCCCGGCTCCTGTAACCGGACGGTTGCGGCCTGACCGCCATCCTCTAGTATCACGATGTCGTTATAGCGTTGAACAATGCCACTGGTGTTGACGCTCCCCGCCCCCTCCCCTGCTGCGCCTCCCCTGCCGCCAGCCCCGAAGCACTGCCGGCCGCCCGGCAGCGTGTTCGCTGGCAGCGGCGCGGCCGCAACCGGCCCTGGCCGCGGCTCTGGTCAGAGCGCAGCCGGTTGCTGGAACGGCAGCACAGCCGCATCGAGGCGCTGCTGGAGCAGCTGATCGACGGCGAGGCCTCTACTGCCTGCTGCCGTCAGCTGGTGCGGGCACTGGGTCTGCATCTGCGGCTGGAGGAGCGCTGGCTCGCCGAAGTGGGCTGCCTCTGCCCCGGCCATCGCTACAGCCACCGCGAGGCCGCCGAGCTCGCAGGCTGCACCCCCGCCGGCAGCGCCGAGCGGCTCGGCTGGCTGCTCGATCTGCAGGAGTGGTTCCACCTGCATCGCCATGGCGCCGATGCCGTCGCCTATGCCCGCGCCGCCGCCGCCCCTGTCCCCCTCTCGAGCGCCTCCCGATGACCGCCACCATCCGCCAGCCCGCCGCCGCTGCCACCCCGGCCGCCCCCCCTGCGCGAAGACCTGCTGACGCCCCGCTTTTACACCACGGAGATCGACAAGGCGGCCCGCACCGACCTGGAGCAGCAGCGGCCTGCCTTCGAGGCGATGCTCGCCGAGATGGAGGCCGATCACAACCGCGACCACTTCGACCGCAAGGCCCCGCTCGACCGTCTGCGCGCTCTCAGCCCGGAAGCCAAGACCGCTTACGAGAGCTATCTGGTGCGGTCGTGCGTGTCGGAGTTCTCCGGTTTCCTGCTGTTCAAGGAGCTCTCCCGCCGCCTGTTCCAGGCCGAACGCCAGGAGCTGGGCCGCCTGTTCCAGCTGATGGCCCGCGATGAAGCCCGCCATGCCGGCTTCCTCAACCGGGCGCTGGTGGCGGAAGGGATCGAGCTCGATCTGCCCAAGCTGAGCACCAAGCGGCCGATCACCTGGTTCCCGCTCAGCTGGGTGCTCTATTCCGTGTTTCTGTCCGAAAAGATCGGCTATTGGCGTTACATCCTGATCGACCGCCATCTCAAGGCCAACCCCGACAACGCCTTTGCGCCGCTGTTCGATTTCTTCGAGCCCTGGTGCCAGGACGAGAACCGCCACGGCGACATCTTCAACCTGCTGATCCGCTGCTGGCCCGGTCTGAAGCAGGGGCTGCGCGGCAAGTTGCTCAGCCGTTTCTTCCTCTGGTCGGTGTTTCTCACCCACAGCCTCACCGTGTGTGAGCGGGGCGATTTCTACCGCCTGCTGGGCATGGATCCCCGCCGCTTCGATGCCGAGGTGATGCGCCAGACCAACCGCACCGCCCGCCGCGCCTTCCCCTGGGTGTTCGACCTCGAGCAGAGCCGTTACCTGGAGCTGCGCGACCGCCTGGTCACCTGCTTCCAGCAGATGCAGGCGCTCAAGACGGAGCCGGGCGCACTGCTGCGCAGGCTGGGCCTGAAGCTGCGCTTTGCCGGGCTGCTGCTGCGGCAGTTCTGCCAGCCGATGGTGCCGGCGGAGGGGGCATGACCCACACACCCGCCGGCTTCGAGATCCCGCGCGTGTTCATCGGCTACGACCCGCGGGAACGGGTGGCGGTGAACGTGCTCGCCGATTCCTTTCAGGCCCGCTCCAGCCTGCCGCTGCTGATCGGTCAGGTGCGGCTCGATCAGCTGGCGGGGGTGTACCAGCGGGAACGCGATCCGCGCCAGAGCACGGATTTCTCCTTCAGCCGTTTCCTGGTGCCCTGGCTGGCGGGCTACCGGGGCTGGGCCCTGTTCATCGATGCCGACATGCTCTGCTTGGCGGACCTCGCCGAGCTCTGGGCCCTGCGCGACGAGCGCTATGCGGTGCAGTTGGTGAAGCACCAGCACGTGTGTGAGCAGGGGCTGAAGTTCCAGGGCATGCCCCAGACGCCCTACGGCCGCAAGAACTGGTCGTCGGTGATGCTCTTCAACTGCGCGCGTTGCATGGCGCTCACGCCGGAGCTGGTGAACAGCGCCTCGGGCCTGGAGCTGCATCAGTTCCACTGGCTGGCCGACGAGCAGATCGGCGCGCTGCGGCCTGAATGGAACGTGCTGGTGGGGGTGCAGCCCCTGCCGGCGGCCCCAAAGATCCTGCACTACACGCTGGGCGGCCCCTGGTTCGACGACTGCCTGACCATGCCCGCCTCAGACCGCTGGCTGGCGGCCCGCGCCGCCATGAACGAACCGCTGCCGGTGGAGCCGGCGGCTGTTGTTGTGCCGGAGCCTGTCGGTGGCCGTTCCCCAGAGCCGGCGGCTGTTGGTGCCCCCGAGGCGCAGCCTGTTGGCCATCACCCCCTTCCCGTTTCCATCACCTGAGGTCACCATGCCCGCTCCCGCGCTCACCCCTGCGTATCGCGATGCCTATGGGCGGATCAATGGTCTTGTGATCGTGGGCGAGGGCCTGGCCGATCACCATTTCCGCCAGCTGGCCCAGCTGCTGCCGGAAGACGGCGACGAGCTGCGGCGCCTGGCGGCGATGGAAGGCCGTCACGCCGTGGATTTCGTGGGCTGCGGCCGCCAGCTGGCGATTCGCCCCGATCTCCCCCTGGCGCGCCGCCTGTTCGCGCCGCTGCGCGCCCTGTTCAATGAGGCGTTCAGCACCACGGACACGGTGGGGGCTCTGGTGATCCAGTGCCTGATCGTGGAAAGCTTTGCCGTGGCCGCCTACCGCTGCTATCTGCCGGTGGCCGATGCCTACGCCGCACCGATCACGGCGGCGGTGCTGGCCGATGAGGCCGAACACCTCGACTACGGCGAGCGCCAGCTGGCGGCCCGCTTCCCTGCCGTGGCGGCGCCGCTCAGCCGCTGGTGTGAGCGGGCGGTGCCGGTGGCGATGGCGATGTTGCGGGAGGTGCACGGCGATCTGGAAGTGATCGGCATCGATCCCAGTGCGCTGGTGGGGGAATTCATGGGCTGCCTGGGCACGGCGCTGGAGGCGGTCGGTTTCGCCCCACGCCAGGCCACGCGCCTGGCCGCACGCCTGGCGGCGGTGGCCTGCGGGTGAATCCAGTGGCCTGAGGCTGAGCGCGGTGGCCCTCGCCAGGGTCAGGAGTGTTGCCGCCGGGCCTGAGGCTGGCGGTCTTGATGCCGTTCCTGCTGGCCTTGCTGGTGGGCCTCCAGGCGGCAGAGGGCACGGAAGCGCAGCGCCATCAGCTCATCGAACAGGGGGTTGATCTGGCAGAGCGGCGGGATGTGCAGCACGGTGTGGCCCGCGATCACCACGGTGCGCTCGAACGGGCAGCGGGCAGGAATCAGCCGCACCAGCAGGCGGGCCAGCGGCAGGGAACGCGGGCCGATGCCATCGAGCCAGTGGCGGAGCCGATCGATCAGAACCCCTTGGCGGGGGCCCCGGAGCGGGCTGAGGGTCATGACGGAAGCCCTGGTCACCAGGGAGGAGTGAGGCGAAGACGGCGTGGGGCTGGCGGTCGGCGGAATCCGGGCGCGAGGGGCCAGCGGCACCACCAGACCCTGAAGCGGCCCGGTGGGTCTGGCTGTCGCGTTGGACACCTCGGTGTGGAGGTCCTGAACGGAGACCTCAGAGCGTCACCGCCGCCAGCGGCGCCCGCGGCGGCAGCCCGCCGGCCCGGTTGTGCAGCTGCTGGGGATCGAGGACGGCAGTGCTCACGCTGCCGCCGAAGCGCAGCTGCAACCAGGTGATCACCGCCGGATCAGCGGCCACCACTGCTTCCTGACCCGCGCCATGCTCCGGCAGCAGGGCCGCCAGCACCGCCGGGCGCAGATACCACAGCTCCACGTTGGCGCCCTGCCGGTCGCGCCGCTCGGCGATCAGTTCCCGCAGCTGGCCGTCGTCGCTGAGCTGGCCGCTGGGAGCCAGCAGCAGCTGCAGCGGCCTTGCGCCGCAGACCTGGGGAGTGGAGGGGGTGGCAGCCATGGGTGCTGAACGTTGCAACGAATCTGCAACGACGAAACAACGACATAACGGTAGCGCGATACCGTTAGCTGGTTCGGCCTCATCAGGCCCCGCCCCGGTTGCCTTCGCCATGACCACCACGCACCCCGCCGCGGCCTTCGCCCCCGCGTCCGCCTCCCTACCCGCTACCTCCCCGAGCGACCTCTCCGATCACGCCAGCCCCGCCGACCTGGCGGCCCGCAAGGGTTTCGGCCCGCGGGTGCGCCGTCTGCATGGCCGCATCGGCGCCGCCCACCACCAGGCCGAAGGTATGGAGTTCTCACGCGCCCTGCTCGACGGCCAGGCCAGCCCGCTGCAGCTGGCGGCCCTGATCCGTGCGCTGGGCCCCGGCTACGCCCTGATCGAGCAACAGGGCCCTGAGCTGGCCGCGGCCCTTGGCGCGATCGACTTCCCCTGGGCGGCGCTGGCCCGCAGTGCTGCCCTCGCCGCCGATGCGGCAGCCCTGGCGGCAGCGCCCGCCACGCCGCGCTCCGCCGCTGCCGCCCTCTGGCTCGAGCATCTGCAGGACCTGGCCCAGCAGGCTCCGCACCGCTTTCTGGCCCACGTCTACGTGCGCTACGGCGGCGATCTCTCCGGCGGCCAACAGCTGGCCCAGCAGGCCAACGCCATCCTGGCGGCCCATGGCCTGCCTGCCGTGCGCTTCTGGGCCTTCGATCAGCCGCTGCCGGTGCTCAAGGCCGCCCTGCACGACGCCTTTGAGCAACTCGACCTGAGCGAGGCGGAAGAAGGCGAGCTGCTTGAAGAAGCGGTGGTGGCCTTCCAGGACACCCAGCGCCTGCTGGCCGAACTGGGCGATCTGGGCGCCGCCTGAGCCCGAAAGCTGGCGGTTGGATGTCGTGCCTCAGGCCCTCCCGCCGCGCCATCTGCCCCTGGCTGCTGCCTCTTCCATTCTTCCCCTCTTTCTTCACCCTCTCCTGCGCGCCCCCCCCGTCCCATGCCCACCACCGCTCCTGCCCGCCTCGAACCGCTGCAGCTGCTGCTGAAGCACGACAAGCCCGTGCCCCGCTACACCAGCTACCCCACAGCCGCCAGCTTCCATACCGGTGTGGGCCCTGGTGAACTGGCGGCGGAGCTGGCCCGGCCGAGCAGCGAGCCCCTGTCGCTCTACGTGCACATCCCCTTCTGCCGCCATGCCTGCTGGTACTGCGGCTGCAACCGGATCACCACCCAGGCCGGCTCGAAGGTGGTGGGCCCCTACCTGCAGGCCCTGGGCCGGGAGCTGGCGCTGATCCAGCGGGCCTCGGGCCAGCGCCGGCGCCTCAGCCAGCTGCACTGGGGTGGTGGCACTCCCAATTACCTGAGCGTGAGCGAGCAGGCGGAGCTTTGGGCGCTGATCGCCCTCCATTTCGATCTGGACCCCGGCCTGGAAGCCTCGATCGAGGTGAATCCGGAATTTCTCAGCCGTGACGAGGTGCTGGGCCTGCGCCGCCTCGGGTTCAACCGCATCAGCTTCGGCATTCAGGACGCCGATCCTGAAGTGCAGGCGGCGGTGAACCGGGTGGTGCCGCCCGATCAGCTGCGGCGGGCGATGGGCTGGATGCGGGAGGCGGGCTTCGAGAGCGTGAACGTGGATCTGATCTGCGGCCTGCCGCTGCAGACGCCCGCACGCTTCGCCGCCACGATCGCGCTCGTGGAGGAGCTGCGGCCCGATCGGGTGTCGTTGTTCAGCTTCGCCTACCTGCCCGAGCAACTGCCGCTGCAACGCAAGATCGCTGCTGATGATCTGCCCAGCCAGCGCGAGCGGGTGCAGATGCTGCAGGGCGCCTATGACGCCTTCACCAGCCACGGCTATGACGCCATCGGCATGGACCACTTCGCCCTGGCGGAGGACAGCCTGGCCGTGGCGGCGCGGGCTGGCCGCCTGCATCGCAATTTCCAGGGCTACACCACCGGTGGGGAGCTCGACCTGCTGGCGATCGGCGTCACGGCGATCAGCCAGTACCCCACCCTGTTCAGCCAGAACCAGCGAGATCTCCGGGCCTATCTGAAGGCGCTGGATGCCGGCGAACTGCCGGTGGAGCGGGGGCTGGTGGTGGAGGATCCTGATGAACTGCTCAGGCGTCGCATCATTCAGCGCTTGATGTGCGATTTTCGCGTCGATTTTGCCCACCTTGGCGGCGCGGATCAGACCGGCAAAGCTATAAACGCCCATGGTGGAGCAGAGCCGCTCAACGGCCCCCAGCGGTTCGCGGCAGAATGGGCTGACCTGCAGGCCCTGGAGGCCGACGGCCTGCTGAAGCTGGAGCCCAATGGCTTCCGCGTCAGCACGGAAGGACGCTGGTTGATCCGTACGATCGCTGCGGTGTTTGATCCCCGCCAGCGACTGAAGGCCAGCGGGTCGCGGTTGGTCTGAGGCGACGAATCAGGCGGCCTGCAGGTGCTCAAGCTGCTGTTCAAGCCGTTCCCGCAGGCGGCCCATCACCAACATGCAGAGATCGTCCACCAGCGGCTCGTCGGCGGTGTAGATCAAGCGGGTGCCCTCCCGCTCACAGCGCACCAGCCCCGCCCGCTGCAACTGGCTCAGCTGGCGGCTGATGTGGGACTGGCTGAAGCCGGTGGAGGCAATCAGGGCAGCCACATCCTGGGGGCCCGTCTTCAACAGGCAGAGCAATTGCAGCCGCGCCGGCTCACTCAGGAGGCGAAAGAACTGGCTGAGTTCTTCCAGAAGCTGGGGGGTTGCAACTAGCCCATCGGCCGCAGCACTCATTCCGCAAAATACCTAGCAACGCCAACCATCATGGCGTCATGTTTGCCGTTTTGGCGTGGGTGACGCACCTGTTGAGTGCGTGAGAACAGGACGAAGAACTGGAGAGTCCGATCGTCATGCACATCCTGTCGCATGTTGACACTTATGTGGAGAAAGGCACAACAGCTTTAGGCTGATAGGTTTGGCGGCGCCGTTGAGGGATCGCCCGCCTGCAGGCGGAGGCGGAGATGCCCTGAAACCTGGTGCAGGCGAGAGTCTTGCCCTGCGTACCGCTTCAGCGCCAGTCGAGCCAGGGGAGTGAGGGCACGATCGCCGGCGTGTGCTCCCGGTAGGCGGGATAGTCGGGATGGGTGTCGCACAGGGCCCGTTCCTCACGCCGGGCCTTGCCCCCCAGCACGGCGGCCAGGCCGAGCAGCAGCAACAGGTGCAGCAGGCTGCCCAGGGCGATCACCATCCCCAGCGAGCAGAGCAACACTGCCTGGTACAGCGGATGGCGACAGCGGCCGTAGGGCCCTCCCGTTACCAGGGCGGTACCGGGCATCGGTTCGGGCAGCGGCGTGAGGCTGTCGCCCAGCTTCAGGAACGCCTGCAGGGCCAGCCCCAGACCCACGACCAACAGGGCCAGGCCCACCAGCCGCAAGGGCAGCGGCCAGTCGATGCCAAGGCGGCTGGGCGCTGGCGTGGCCGGCAGCAGATGGGCGGCGATCAGCAGCAGCTGGGCCACCAGCCACCATTCACCACGACGGTTGTCACGCCAGCCGCTCCAGCTGAAGCCCCAGCGCTGCAGACGTTCGTTCAGCTTGCTGAGCACAGGAGGGTTTGGCGCTTCCCTCCAGTGTGGGCTCAGATGCCGAAGTGGCGGCAGATCAGCCAGGGCATCGTCACGGCCAGGGTGAGGGTGAGCGGCAGGCCGTAGATGGTCATGTCGAGAAAGCGGTAGCGGCCGGGGCCGAACACCATCAGGTTGGTCTGATAACCGATCGGCGTGAGGAAACTTTGGCTGGCGGCGAACATCACGGCGAAGATGAAGGCCATCGGCGGCAGATCCAACCCTTTGGCTACCTCGGTGGCGATCGGGATCAGCAGAACCACGGTGGCTCCGTTGCTGAGGGCCTCCGTGAAAATCTGCGCGAGCACCGTCACCGACAGCAGCACCAGATAGGGCGACCAGCCCTGCATCGAGCGCAACAGGTCGGTGGCGAGCGCTTCGGCCAGCCCGGTGGATTGCATCGCCACGCTGAAGCTGGTGAGCGAGCCCAGCAGCAGGATCACATCCCAGCGGATCGAGCGTTGCAGCTCTCCGGGACGCAGGCAGCCGGTGGCCACCATCGCCACCACCGCCAGCAGGACCGCCGCCATCAGCGGCAGCAACTTGAACATCGGCAACAGGATCACGAGTGCCGAAATCACCACCGCCACCCACTTACGGCTGGTGGTGGGCAGGTCTTTCTCCAATTCGTCAAGCAGCACCAGGTCGTTGTTGGCTTGCATGCCGCGAATCGCATCGAGCGGGGCCTGTAGCAGCAGGACGTCGCCAGCCTGCAATTGCACGCGCCCCAGCAGCTCGCGCAGCACCTGGTTGCCGCGCCGCACCGCCAGCAGGGTGGCGTTGTAACGCTGGCGGAAGCGCAGATCCCGCACGCTGGAGCCGACGATCGCAGAACCATCAGGCAGAAGCACTTCCACCACGCGCTGGGGGGAGGTGCTGGAAGCCCCGGCCAGTTCCTGGATGTCTTCGTCCAGATCGGTGATCGGCGCCAGGGTCACTGTGTGCTCTTGCTGCAGGCGCAGCAGGTTGTCGCGATTGCAGCGCAGCATTAGCCGGTCGCCGGCCTGAAGCACCAGATCCGCCAGCGGGGCGGTGAAGCTCTCACTGCCCCTATGCAGCTCCAGCACGTCCACGTCGAAGCGGCGCTGCAGCCGGCTGTTGTGCAGCGATTGTCCGATCAGTTCCGATTCCAACGGGATCAGTACGTCCGTGAAGTAGCCTTCGCGCGCCATGGAGCCGAGCAGGTCGTCGCCTTCAAATCCCCGATCGGGGAGCATGCGCTCCGAGAAGAACAGCATGTAGGCCGAGCCGATCAGCCAGATCGGAATCCCGATCGCCGTGAAGCTGAACAGCTCCAGCGAGCCATAGCCGAGCTGGCGGCTCACATCGCTGGCGAGAAGGTTGGTGGAGGTGCCGAGCAGGGAGATGGTGCCCCCCAGCACCGTGGCAAAGGACAGGGGCAACAGCACTTTTGAGGGGGAGATGCCGCGCCGGTGGCACCAGCCCTCCAGAACCGGCAGGAGCGTGGCAACGATCGGGGTGTTGGGCACGAAGGCCGAGATCGGGGCCACCACGCCCACCATGAGCGCGACCATGCGCTTCGGGCTGCGCACCGCATCGGAGCCGATCAAGGCCCGCAGGCGATCGAGGCCACCGCTGCGGAACAACCCTGCCGACACGGCAAACAGGCCCATCAGCGTGATCAGGGCCGGGCTGCCGAACCCCTGGACCGCCTCATCGGGCTTGAGCACCTTGAAGGTCACCAACAGGGCAGCTGCCAGCAGACCGGTCACCTCCGGCGCCAGCCAGCCGGTGATGAACAGCACGATCGCGCCGGCAAACACCAGCAGTGTGATCAGACCGGCCGGCTCTGAGGCAACGGTGAGAAAGGCGCTCATGGCTCAGACCTCCACGCCATGCCGTTGGTTACCGCTGCGCCAGGTCTGATTGCGAACCAAGGCGCCCATGCGGCCGCATGGGCCAGGAATGGCGATGCTGACAACGGCGATGGGAGCGATGACGATGGCCGAGTCAAGCACCCCTGATGGCAAGCTGCTGATCCCAGCGCATTCCTTGCCCCCACTTTCTTTTCCGGCTGATCGGCTCCCCGCAGTGGACCGCTCCATGCGTCTGCGCTGGTTATGGCTGGCCTGGCTGCTGGCCATGCTGTTCCATGTCGACCTGGGGCTGATGCCCCTGTTCCATGGCCTGTCACCAGAAATAGAGAGCAAGGTGCCGGTGGCGGCGCTGCCGCTGCTGTTCGGGGCGATGCTCGCCTACTTCCTGGTGCCGCTCGCCTGCCTGGTCACCATCGCCTATGCCGCCAGTGATCCGGGCCATCCGGCCCGCTGGCGACCATGGCGGCGGCTGCACTTCTGGATCAGCGTGGTGTACACCGTCTCAAACCTGCCGCACCTGATCGCCGATATCCTCGTGCCCGATTCACGCCCCGATCAGGTGGCGCTGATGGTGGTGCTGGTGCTGATCGGCCTGCTGATCAACCGCGAGGCCTGGGCCTGGTGGCGGGAAGCCGCCCGCATCGCCGGCCCAGCTGCCGCTCAGCGGCCCGCGATCGCCAGCCCGGCCTCGTCGAACACGCCTTCGAACAACACGGAGCTGAGGTAGCGCTCGCCGGAATCGGGCAGCACCACCACGATCGTTTTGCCCGCGTAGGCCTCTTCCGCAGCAAGGCGCAGGGCTGCCACCGTGGCTGCACCGCAGGAGATGCCGGCCAGGATTCCCTCCTCGCGCATCAGTCGCCGGGCCATCGCCACCGCCTCCTGATCACTCACCGTCTCCACCCGGTCCACCAGTGCCACGTCCAGGTTGTCGGGCACGAAACCGGCGCCGATGCCCTGGATCTTGTGGGGGCCGGGCTGGATCGGCTGGCCTGCTTTGGTCTGGCTGATCACCGGGCTGCTCACCGGCTCCACCGCCACCGACACCAGTGGCTTGCCCAGGGTGTTCTTGATGTAGCGGCTGACGCCGGTGATCGTGCCGCCCGTGCCCACACCGGCCACCAGCACGTCGATGGCGCCATCGGTGTCGGTCCAGATCTCCGGACCGGTGGTGTCGTGGTGGATCTGAGGGTTGGCCGGGTTGGCGAACTGCTGCAGCAGCACGTAGCGGTCGGGGTCGGAGGCGGCGATCTCGCGGGCCCGGCCCACGGCCCCAGTCATGCCGAGCCGGCCCTCGGTGAGTTCGAGTTTGGCGCCGTAGGCCGCCAGCAGCTTGCGCCGCTCCAGGCTCATCGTTTCAGGCATCGTGAGCGTGAGCGGAACGCCGCGGGACGCCGCCACGAAGGCCAGGGCGATGCCGGTGTTGCCGCTGGTGGGCTCGATCAGCTCCTTGCCGACTCCCAGCAGGCCATCTTTCTCCGCTTGCCAGATCATGGCGGCGCCGATGCGGCACTTCACCGAATAGGCGGGGTTGCGGCCCTCGATCTTGGCCAGCACGGTGGCCTTGCTGTCACCCACCACCCGGTTGAGCCGCACCATCGGCGTGCGCCCGATGCTGAAGCTGCTGTCGGCGAAGATCGTGGTCATTGGAACATCAATTGGATAAGAGCAGCCTGGCAGCAAGAGGGCCAGCTGGCTCGAAGCCTGTGCGTCCTCGTTTACAGCTCGCCGCCCAGCCCGCGCCCAAGCCTCCGAACAGCAAGGCCAGCGCGGCCTAGAGGTCTCCCGGATGAGGCGGAACCCACGCCAAAGGCGTAAAGGGTTCCCACACCTTTGTCAAGTTCTGGCACGACACAGCCCCGGCCCCCCGGCCCCTTAGTTTCGCCATTGCAAAGGAAGGGAAACTGGGCGGCGGCATGGGTTTCGCGGCGCTGCGTGCCGGTGGTCCGGTGATGGTTCCCCTGCTGCTGCTCTCGATCGTGGTGCTGGCGATCGGTGTGGAGCGGCTGCGCTACTGGAAGCGCTGGGGTCTCAGTTCCACCCGCCAGGAGCGCCTCCTGCTCGACACCCTTTCGGCCTCGCCCGCAGGCGTCAGTCGCCAGCAACGGGAAGGCCTTGAGCTGGCCCAGCTGGAGCTGGCGATGGCCCAGGGTGAGCCCGTGCTTGAAGCCGCCACCTTGATCGGCCCCCTGCTGGGCCTGATCGGCACCGTCAGCGGTCTGATGCGTGTGCTCGCTGAGCTCGGCCCCGACCTGACCCTGCCCAGCGGCGCCAGCGTGCAGGGTTACGGCGAGGTGTTGGTCAGCACCTGGCTGGGCCTGGTGGTAGCCCTGATCGCTGCGGTGCTGCTGCGCACCAATCAGGGCTTGCGGCAATGGCAACGCAGCCGCCTGGAGCTGGCCTGCCTGCGCGCTGCGGCCGAGGCCCCATGACCTTCCGCCTCCTGGCAATCACCGGTCTCAACCTGATCGCCCTCACCGCCGTGGCTGCCCTGCCCGTTGTTCTGCGGCAGCCGGAGCCGCGCCATCGCGCCACCGCCTCTCAGGGCCTTCAACCCCACTGGTTGCTGGTCCGCGCCGCCAGCGGCAGCTGGTACCTCGATGGCGCCGCGATCAGTGAAGTGGCTCTGGTGGCTCAGCTGGGTGGCGCCACCAACCCAGAGGGTGTGCGTTTTCTGCCCTCCGATGCCCGCTCCAGCAGGCAGGTGAGCAGCGACCTGGCCTGGCTGCGTCGCCACAGCCGCCAGCCGGTGTGGATCGACCGCCTGCCGGGCCCACTATGAGACCAGCAGAGCGCGCCAACCCCTTCTCGGGGCTTTCACCAGCCCTGGCGGTGCGGCGGATCAGGACGGCCGGCCCGATCACGGCCGGTGAGCAGGGCCTCTGGCTGGCGCTGCTTGGGGCGGCCCTCGGCCTGTTCAGCATGGCGCTGCTTTTGCTGCCTCAGCAGCTCGCCCAGGCGCCCGCCCACCGCGGCCTGGTGGTGCTGCACCTCGAGGCCGATGGGCGGCTGCGCCTCTGGAACCGCACGGTCAACCCGGGCCAGTTGCCCGCCCTGCTGCAGGAGGCCCGCCGCATCAACGCGCAGGCCCGCGTGCGGCTGATTCCCTCCCCCACCACCTCCTGGGGATTGGTGCAGCGATTTCTTCCCCTGCTCGATGCCAGTGCGCTTCCCTTTGACGTTCAACTTCCCTCCCCGTCCCAAGCCCCTGCCTCCTGAAGGCCGGGCCCCTGCCGCAGGCCGCAGCCTCCCGCTGCCCGCCTGGGCGCGGGCGGGCGCCAACCGGCGCTGGCTGGCGGCGATCGGCACCTCCCGCTGGCTGCTGCCGGTGGGTATCGCCGTGGGAGCCCATGCCCTCTGGCTCTCCAGCAGCAACCTCACGGTGCGTCCCCGCCCACCGGCCCCGCGCCTGCCGGTGACCGACAACACCCCGGAGCTGCTGCGCTTCAGCAGAGGTGCCCGTCAGCCCGTGGCGCTGGCAGCCAGCTTGAGCACGATCGATCTGCCCTTCGGCAACAGCCTGCCGCTGCCGCCCCCGCCGCCGCCGCTCGAGGCCGGGCCAACGACCCCGCGCCGTTCCGCCACTCCGGTGCTGCCGGCTTCCCGCACCGCTGCAGGCAGCGCTGGCCGCGGCGGCCTGGCCTGGGGGGTCCCGCCGGCTGCCTCCGCCGGCCTTCCGGCCAGCGCCGCCTCCGCCCTGGAACTTGTCGCCCAGCTGCAGACCAAGGCCGGGGCGGCCGCTGCGCCAACTGCTGCTGGTTCAAACGCCGCGGCCGCAGACGCAGCCGCCCCGCCGGCGGCAGCGGAACGCCCGGCCATGGACGAGGGCCAGAAGGCTGCCAGCGCCGCCCTGGCCAGGCGTCACCTACGGCTTGGTGCCAACGCCGATCGCCCCTACCGGCTGCTCTGGGAGACCGGCGTGATGGCCAGCAACAGGCCCGACAGCCTGACCGACCTGCCTCAGGGGGTGGAACTGCGCCGCCTGCCCCTGGCGGCTGCCCAGGCCATGGGCCTCAGCCAGCCGCACGCTGTGTCGGTGCACTCCCCCGCAGGGCTGCTGTTGCTGTGGGTGCAGGGCGACCAGCTCTGGTTGATCCGCCAACCTGCCGGACCCACCAGGACAGCCGCTTAAGGGCTGCTATCCCGCCTGATCACTCGTGGGTGCCCCCGCAGTTCTGCTGAGTGCCGGCTGAGCTCTGCCGCATCTCCGCCCGGCCTCAGCCGGGCTGGCGACGTGTGCTGCGCCAGTGGCTCATGGACTGCCAGCCAAGCAGCACGATCAGGGCAGGAATCAAGGCCATCAGGGTGAAGCGCTCGATCGGGCCGTCAAGGCCGGGGTAGGTATACGGGAGGATCTGCTCAACCAGATAGAGGCCGTAGAGGCCGATCAGGATGCCGCCCTCCAGGCGGGTGATCACCCCGCCGCTGAAGAAGATCGGCAGGCAGGCCACGGTGGTGGCCACCATGATCGGGAAGTCGCGGTGGATCATCACCGGATCCACACTGAGGCCGCGATTGCCGGAGATGAAGGCACAGAGCCCGAGGATCACCAGCTGGTTCAACAGGTTGCTGCCAATCACGTTGCCGATTGCCAGATCGGCCTTGCCGCGCAAGGCCGCCACGATCGAGGTGACAAGCTCGGGCATGGAGGTGCCGGCCGCCACGATCGTGAGGCCGATCAGGGTTTCGCTCACCCCCAGGCTCAGGGCAATGGCCGTGGCCCCTTTGACAAGGATCTGGGAGCCCCAGACCAGTAGCCCCAGGCCGGCGGCCAGTTTGATGCCGGCCGGAAGGTAGCCGCCCTTGGCTTCGTCTGCATCAATCTCGCCATCCGCGTCGCCTTCCTCCTTGGCGGTGCGGATTTCCCAGATCGTGTTGATCACCAGGGCGGTGAGCAGCGCCAAACCCGCCTGCCAGGTCATGCGCCCAGGCGAGGCCATGCCCCACACCGCCATCGACACCGCCAGCAGGATCGGCACATCGCGCCGGATCAGACGGCTGTGAACGCGCAGCGGCAGGATCAAGGCGCTGCAGCCAAGCACCACCAGCACGTTGAAGATGTTGCTGCCGACGATGTTGCTGACCGCAATGTCGTCGGCGCCCTGGATGGTGGAGAGCACGCTCACGAACAGTTCCGGAGCGCTGGTGCCCATGGCCACCACCGTGAGGCCGATCACCAGCTGCGGAATGCCGAGCAGCAGGGCGAGCGCCACCGACCCCTGCACGAACAGCTCGCCACCGCCGAACAGCAGCAGGATGCCCACGATGATTTCGACGACGCTGAGCACTGAGGACACCGGATTGAGGGCGCAATTATGCCCTGCGGCCCAGGCCGGAGCCGGAGCCTTGCCCTTGGCCTGCGGTTATGGCTTAGAGAATGAAATTCCTGCGTGGCCATCACCAACCGGATCAGTCTTCAGAACGTCCGCGGTGGCGTGTTCGGTGGGGTCACCGCTGCCGTGATCGCCCTGCCGATGGCGCTCGCCTTCGAGGTGGCCTCGGGGGCAGAGGCCGCTTGAGGCTCACCATCGAGAGCATGAATGCCCTGCCATCCAGGGGTGTGATGGCGATCGGCTCAGGCGACGGCGAACTTGATCTCACCCCGTAGGAGAAGGTGCTGCTGGATCAGGGCGAAGGCAAGGTGCTGCTCTTCCAGCTCAACGGCGCCGTGATCTTCGTCGTGGCCAAGGCGATCGCCCGGGAGCACAACGCGATCACCGACTGCAAGAGCATCGTGTTCGATCTCGGCTCTGTGTCCCACCTGGATGTCACGGCGGCACTGGCTCTCGAGAACGCGGTGGAAGAGGCGGTGGAACAGGGGCACAACGTTTCTGTGGTGGGGGCACACCGCACCCACCACCCGTCAATGGTTCCAGCGCCTCCGGATGTTGAAGTTGATGGATACCTCCCACACCGAGATCAGCCGCCATGAGGTACCGCAGGCGGCCGTCGGCCTGCGCCGCGTCGCCGGCTGATCCAGGCGTCTAGGCCAAACCGCCGCTGCTGCCGCCCCAGGCGCGGCTGGTGAAGCTGGATCCCCGCCTGCTGCTGATCCTGCTGATGCTGGCCGCCGTTCTGCTCTCCGGGATGGTGCCAGGCCTCCCACTGGGGGCGGCGGCGCTGTGGCAGGCCTTCGCTGCCTTCACCCTCCGTTAACCCGTTAAGTACAAATACCGAGACTGTTATCGGGCCCGCGGATCAACTTGCTCGCTGATCCAGCGATTCACGCATCAGCTGGCCCACTCATCACGCTGGCTTGGCGCAGGCATTGGCAATACCTCTTCATCCACCCCCCAACCGCTAACGGTCACTCTCTATTGTTCGCGATCATCCCGGAAGCCTCGCGATCAGATGACCGTCCCCCCGCCCGAGACGGCCTCCTTTGCAACGTCCCTCGTTGAGACGGCCTTCCTGATTCCGCTGTATCCCTTGCTGGGAGCGTTCTTCTCCCTGCTCTGGGTGCCCGGGCTCATCTCCCGTACCGGTCCACGTCCCGCCGGCTACATCAACCTCCTGTTCAACCTGGTGGCGTTCCTGCACAGCCTGGCGGCCTGGATCGCCTTCAGCGGCACTGCGCTCACCCGCAGCTGGCCATGGCTGGATACCGCCGGCCTCTCGATCCGCTTCGACGCCACGATCAACACGCCCGTGCTGATCGCCATGACCATGATCTGCGGCATTCATGTGCTGGCCCAGGTGTATGCCATCGGTTACCTGGAGATGGACTGGGGATGGCCCCGTTTCTTCGGCTGCCTGAGTGTGTTTGAGGCGGGCTTGTGCGCTCTCGTGCTCACCGATTCCCTCTTCTTCGCCTATGTGGTGCTGGAGCTGCTCACGCTCGGCACTTACCTGGTGGTGGGCACCTGGTTCAACCAGTCGCTGGTGGTGAAGGGGGCACGCGATGCCTTTCTCACCAAGCGGGTAGGCGATCTGGTTCTGCTGGCCGGCCTGGTGGCGCTGCTGCCGGTGGCCGGCAGCTGGAACATCAACGCCCTGAATGCCTGGGCCGAACAGGCCACCCCCAGCCCCGGCCTCACCTTGATCCTGCTGGCCCTGATCGCCGGCCCGATGGGCAAATGCGCCCAGATCCCGCTGCACCTCTGGCTCGACGAGGCCATGGAAGGCCCCTTCCCCTCCACGGTGCTGCGCAACTCCGTGGTGGTGCTGGGCGGGGCCTGGGTGCTGCTGCGCCTTGAGCCGCTGCTCTCGGTGAGCCCCACCGTGCAGGCCGTCCTGGTGGTCGTGGGCGGCACCACCGCCCTGGTGGGCGCCCTGATCGCCCTGGCCCAGATCGATATCAAGCGGGCCGTTTCCTTTCTGGTCAGCAGCTGGCTGGGGCTGCTGTTCCTGGCCGTGGGCGCCGGTGCCGGAGACACCGCCTGGCGCATGCTGCTGGTGTATCCGCTGCCGATGGCCCTGGTGCTGCTGGCCCTGGGCACGGTGGTGTCGAGCAACGTGAGCCAGGACCTCACCCAGCTGGGTGGCCTCTGGTCGCGCCGCCCCTTGATGGGCATCGCTTTCCTGGTGGGTGGCGCCGGCCTGGTGGGGCTGCCGCCGCTGGCCGGTTTCGGCGCCCTGCGCGCCATGACCG
Organism: Cyanobium sp. ULC065; assembly: GCF_977927515.1. The sequence goes on from NZ_OZ376393.1 coordinate 1,742,962, forward strand.
CCAGCCTCTCGGACAGCCAGGCCCCGCTGTTGCTCACCGCCGCGGTGCTGCTCACCAATGGCCTGATCAGCGCCGCACTGGTGCGGATCTTCGGGCTGATCTGGGGCGGCAAGCCCTCGGTGTTCACCAAGCGCTCCGCCGAAGTGCTGTGGCTGATGGTGCTGCCGGCGATGGTGGCCACCGGCCTGGTGCTGCACCTGCCGATCCTGATCAACCGCGCCGGCATCGGCGCGGAGTGGGGTCCGATGGCGCTGCCGCTGCTCGCCTCCACGCTGCTGGGAATCACGGCCGGGTCGGTGCTCTATCTCTTCTCCACCGAGCACCTGCCCAAGCTGTCCGGACCATTGGCCGGGCTGCAGGAATGGCTGGCCGCCGACCTGCACACTGAAGGCCTCTACCGCCGCACCGTGGTGGGTCTGGTGGTGGCGCTCGCGGCCACCAGCAGCTGGGTCGACCGCATCCTGGTGGACGGCTTCAGCAACCGCAGCGGCGACCTGGCCCTGGAGGGGGCGCGCCGCCTCAGCCTCAGCACCACCGGCCGGGTGCAGGCCTATGCCTTCACCGTGCTGGTGGGGGTGGTGTTGATGGGGCTGTGGATCCTCACCCGCCACACGCCCGCCTTCCTCTCCCTCTGAAGCAGACCACCGAGATCTCCCATGCTGCTCACCCTTCTGCTGCTTCCACTGGCCGCTGTGCTGCTGCTCTGTCTCGCCCCCTTGCCGGGGCCCTGGCCCCGTCGGGTGGCGGTGTTCGCTCCGGCGGTGCAACTGCTGATGCTGCTGTGGCTGGCGGGCCACCCGGTGCCGGAACTCCGCCAGGTCTGGCTGCCCCAGCTTGGTCTGGAGCTTCACCTGGGCCTTGATGGCCTGTCGCTGCCGCTGGCCGGCCTCACGGCTCTTCTTTCCTTCATGGCGGTGTTCGCCACGCCGATCAGCCAGCCGCGGCGGCGCTTCTTCTACGCCATGGTGCTGGCCACCAACGTGGGCCTCACCGGTGCCTTCCTGGCCTGCAACGGCCTGCTGTTCGTGCTGGCCTACGAAATCACGCTGATCCCCACCACCCTGCTGGTGGCGGTGTGGGGCGGCGAGCGGCGTGCCACCGCTGCGATCCGCTATCTGATGTATGGCGCGGTGTCGGGGATGGCCCTGCTGGCGGGCGTGCTGGCCCTGGCCCTGCTCAACCGCAATGGCTTCAGCTTCGCCTACGCCGACATGGCCCAGGCGGTGCTGCCGGAGGGGGCGGAGCGCTGGATCCTGGCCCTGCTGCTGCTCGCCTTCGGCCTCAAGATGCCGATCTTTCCGCTGCACGGCTGGCAGCCGCTCACCTACAGCCAGGCCTCCACGCCCGTGGCCATGCAGCTGGCCGGGGTGGTCTCGAAGCTGGGTGCCTATGGCCTGCTGCGCTTCGGCATCGGCATGCTGGGCGACACCTGGGCCGAGTGGTCGCCGTGGATTGCCGTGGTGGGCATGGTCAGCGCCCTGTATGGGGCCCTCAACGCGATCGCCCAGACGGACATGCGCCGCCTGGTGGCCTTCAGTGCCCTGGGCCACATGGGCCTGCTGGTGCTGGCCCTGGCCGCCGCCACGCCGTTGAGCCTGCAGGGGGCGATCGCGCAGATCCTCGCCCAGGGCATGATCGTGGCCCTGCTGTTCTGCCTGGTCGGCAAGATCGAGGCGAAAACGGGCACCACCGAGATCGCCGCCCTCTCCGGCCTGATGAATCCCAGCCGGGGCCTCCCCTTCACCCTGGGCCTGCTGCTGCTGGCCCTGATGGCAGCGGCAGGTGTGCCCGGCCAGGCCGGCTTCCTGGCGGAGATGGTGGTGTTCCAGGGCAGCTGGCCGGTGTTCCCGCTGCCCACGATCGGTTGCATCCTGGCCTCGGGCCTCACGGCCGTGTATGCGGTGCGCCTGTTCAACCGGGTGGGCTTCGGCCGCCTCGACAACAAGACCGCCGACTACGTGAGCACCACCTGGGTGGAGCGGCTGCCGGCCCTGGCCCTCTCCTTCCTGGTGATCCTGGCGGGCCTCTGGCCCCAGATCCTGCTGGGCTGGAGTGAGGACACCACCAGGAGCCTTGCCCTCTCCCGCCCGCCAATCAACGCCCTGGCGATGGCTGCCCCGAGTGCAGCACTGCCACCGATCGCCTCCTTGGCGCCCCTGCACCTGCTCACCCCGCTGGCTCTCCGGCCATGACCGTCACCACTCCCGCCACCGCCCTGCCCCCGTCCACCCACCCCTTCGCTGAGGTGGTGCAGCGCCTCGAAGCCGGCGGCTCGATGCTGCCGGACACGCCGGAAAACCTGATGCAGATCATCGGCATCTACAAGGCCTATGCCGTGCCGATGGACTTCTACTGGCGCGATCTCCTCTACATCGCCGAGCGGGTGTTCCTCGATCCCCTGCCGGCGTTCAAGTATTTCCCGAGCCAGGAGTACCTCGACCTGCCCAATTCCTACGCGGGCGACGATTCCAAGCTGCGCATCTGGCGCGGGCCGGCCACGGCCCACCCGGAGCTGCTGGAGTTCATGGAGAAGGGCGAAGCTGGCAAGCTGCCGAAGCTGCTCCATCACCTCTGGCACGACCGCATCAACATGGAGTTCGCGGAGGCCTGCATGGATGCCATGTTCTGGCACCAGGGCATGGGCGGCCGCTTCTACGACTACCTGGAGAGTGACGCCTACAAGGCCAACGCCGAGCGGGCGATCCTCGCTTACTTCAAGGGCAATCCGCTGATGCTGGGCCTGCACAAGCTGTTCCCGGAGATGTTCCTGGAGCAGGTGCGCAAGATGAGCTACTACGCCAATCTCGGCCTGTTCTGGGAGGTGATGGCGCCGGTGTTCTTCGAGATGAGCGACATCTACGATGAAGGGGGCTTCTCTGGTGTGCCAGCCGCCATGGATTTCCTGGTGAACGGCATTTTTGCAGTGGCGGGCCGGCCGATCTATCACCACGTTTACATCGGTGGTGAATGCATCGAGATCATCCCCAAATCGGAAGGTTTCACCTGGCTGTATGAGGCGGCTCTGCCCTATGTGGAGGCGGTGTTCTATCGCACAGCCCCCTTCCGCGGCACCAAGAGCTACAACGCCCAGGCCGATCAGGTGCCGTCGGAGCAGGCGGATTTCCACTACGGCATCCTCTATGCCGATGTGTTCCCGGTGGGTTCGGCCGGCATCCCGCCCACCCTGCTGATGCAGGACATGCTCCACTTCCTGCCGCCCTATCTGGTGGAGCTTTACCGCAACCACAAGCGCGGCGAAGACGACATCCTCGTGCAGCTGGGCATCACCTTTCAGCGCTCCATGTACAACGTCACCTCAGCGGTGATCCAGGCGCTGCGCTGCGCCCTCCTGTTCCCTCTCGATGATCCCGATCCGGAGCACCTCAAGGCGAACCGCGCCTTCTTCGAGGCCCAGATGGATCGCTTCCTTCGCCCTGAGGCCCGCCTCCGGGATGTGCAAACCCAGGACTACCGCTAGACACTCCCAGCCATGGCCAACATCATCGAAACCGCCAAAGGCGCCGGCCTGTTTTCCACCCTGCTCACAGCGGTGGAGGTGGCCGGCCTCACCGCATCCCTGGAGAGCCCTGGCCCCTTCACGGTGTTCGCCCCGGTGGACGACGCCTTCGCTGCCCTGCCGCCCGGCACCGTGCAGACCCTGGTGGACAACCCGCCCCAACTCGCGCGCATCCTCAAGTTCCACGTGCTCTCCGGCGCCTTCAGCCGCAGTGAGCTGGTGGATCAGCCCAGCTGGGAAAGCCTGGAGGGCGCCCCGATCCCGATCCGCTGCGCCGAGCCCTTCGAGGTGAAGAATGCCTCCGTGCTCTCCGCCGACATCGTCTGCGACAACGGCATCGTGCACGTGATCAACCGGGTGATGCTGCCGGGCTGATCCCCAGCCGGGTGAGCAGGGGAGAGGCCATGGCGGTGGTCACCAAGGCCATCACCACCATCATCGTGAACAGGGTGGTGCTGATCACCCCAAGGCTCAGGGCCACGTTGAGGATCACCAGTTCCGTGAGCCCTCGGGTGTTCATCAGCCAGCCCACCGCCTGGGCCTGCTGGGGAGGCAACCCTCCCAGGCGGGCCATTGCCCAGCAGCCGATGAACTTGCCGCCGATCGCCACCGCCAGCACCGCCAGCAGAGCCAGCCACAACAGCGGCTGATCGAGGTCCGCGATCCGAGTGTTGAGGCCGCTGATGGCGAAGAACACCGGCAGCAGCAAGGTGAGCACCAGATCCTCGATGTGCAGCCGCAGGCGGCGCAGCAGCGGGCCGTAGCGGGGCAGGGCCAGGCCGAACAGAAACGCCCCGAAGATGTAGTGCACACCGATCCAGTCAGTGATCACGGCCGAGAGAATCGCTCCAGCGAACAGCACTGAGAGCAGAATCGGGCTCAGCTGCCGCTCGCGCCGGTAGTGCTCCTCGAGCCGGTGCATCAACGGCTTGAGGCCCAGCAGCAGCAGCAGCGCCCAGGCCAGGGTGCCGATCAATGCCGGCAGGGCGCCCAGTACCGATCCGGAGCGGGTGAACGACACCACCGCCGCCAGCAACACCCAGCTGACCACGTCGTCGATGGCGGCGCAGCTGATCACCAGCTGGCCGAGCGGCTGCCCCAGCAACCCCCGTTCCTTGAGCAGGCGCGACAGCACCGGAAAGGCCGTGATCGCCATCGCCGTGCCCATGAATAGCAGGCCCGGCAGGGTGCGATCGCCCGGCAACAGACCTGGCAGCACGCTTTCGAGACCAACGGCCAACAGCACCCCGAGCAGCAACGGCAGCACGATGCCCGCCAGCGAAATTCGCGCCGCCAGTTGCATCCGGCCGTGCAGATGCTCCGGGTTCACCTCCAGCCCCACCAGAAACATGAACAGGATCAGTCCCAGCTGGGAGAGCAGGTTGAGCTGGGGCAGCACCGCCGCGGAAAACACCGCCTGCTGCAGCTGGGGTGCAAGCACCCCCAGCAAGGAGGGCCCCAGCACGATGCCGCCCAGGATCTCGCCGATCACCGCAGGTTGATCGAAGCGGGCCAGCAGGCGCCCCAGCAGCTTCGAGACCACGATCACCAGGGCCAGAGCCACCAGCACCGCCGACAGGGTGCTCAGCGGCTCGGTCGCGATCAAAGCGGCGCAGCTCCTTGCAGCATCCACAGGCCGTGCAGACCTTCCCAGGCCAGGTAGGCGCTGATCAGCAGGGCGAGCACGCCCACCACCCATTCGGCCCGGTGCACCAGCCAGCCTTCCACCTGCAGCAGCGGCTCGCGGATGCCGCCACTGGTGGCGATCCAGGCCAGCGGTGGCAGCAGCAGCAGGGAGCTGGCCACCAGCACAAACACGCCGGTGAGCTCCAGATCACGGCTCACGCCTGGCTGGTTCACCAGCAGCAGGCCCGCTTCCTTGAGATAGAACACCAGGTTTTCCGGCGTGAGCAGGGCGCTGGTGGCACCGATCAGCACCAGCAAGGGCGTGCGCACATCGGGCAGCTGGTTGAGCAGCCGCACCGCCATGCCCTCGTGGCCCAGCTCGGCCGCCGGGGTGAGCTGGAACAGGCCGATGCCCAGCAGGGCCACCGCCCCCACCAGGTCAACCACCACCTGCCCCTGTTCGCCATGGTTGAGGGCCAGGGACAAGCGATCGCCCACCAGCATCAGGGCGAGGATCGCCAGGCCGTTGGCCATGGCCCAGCCGCTCACGTAGGCGAAGGAACGCCGCAGCGGGAAAGGGCCCAGCAACAGCAGCGCCACCACGGCGATGTGCAGCGGGCTGAAGGCGATCCCGAAACCGAACAGCGACGACTGGCTGAACAACGCCCCAGGGCTGAGGTGGGCGGTGGGGGCGATCAGAGCAGGAAGGAGCAAGGAAGCAGAGGTGATGGGATCAAGCGCCTGAGCGCGCTGCTGCAGAGGGTAGGGAGATTCCGGCACACCCAGAGTGGGCTCAGAGATAGAAGCCCACGGTGGTGACCACCCGGGTGCCGCCGTTGCGCAGGGCCCGGCGCAGATTCAGCGCTGATTGGTTGTGCAGCAACTTCTCCCAGGGGCGGCGCGTGACGTACACGGGCAGCACCACGGTGCAGAAGCTGGCGGGATCTTTGCTGTGCTCCGCTTCGAAGCGGTGCACGAAGGAGGTGATCGGATCCACCAGGGAGCGGTAAGGGGAGGGCAACACCACCAGGCGCACCTGCGGCAGCCGCTGGCTCCATTGCCGGCGGAAGGCTTCGGCGCCGCTGCCATCGAGATCCACATGCACCGCCACCAGGGGGCCGGCGATGCTGCGGGCATAGCGCACCGCATCGGCACTGCCGTGGTTGAGCGCGCCCACCAGCACCACCACCGGGGTGCCGCCCTGGGCGGGGGCCGGCGGCAGGCTGAGCGGGGCGCCAGGACTGAGATCGAGGCGGAGGGCCATGCGGCCGTAGTGGGTCTTGATCGCCACAAACAGGCTCACCAGCAGCGGCACGCTTACCACCACCAGCCAGGCCCCCTCGGTGAACTTGCTGAAAAGCAGCACGCCGCACACCAAACCTGTGACCAGGCAGCCCAGCCCGTTCACCAGAGCCTTGCCTCGCCAGCCCTCGGCGGCGCTGCGCCCCCTCCACCAATGCATCACCATGCCGGCCTGGGAGAGCGTGAAGCTGGCGAAGACGCCCACGGCATACAGCGCGATCAACCGGGTCACGCTGCCGTCGAACACCAGCAACAGCACCGCCGCGAAGCTGCTCAGCAGCACGATGCCGTTGGTGAACACGAGTCGGTCGCCGAGGGAGGCGAGCTGGCGCGGCATGAAGCCGTCCTGGGCCAGGAAGGCGGCCAGGCGGGGAAAGTCGGCGAAGGCGGTGTTGGCGGCCAGCAGCAGGATCAGCAGGGTGGTGAGCTGCAGCAACAGCAGCAGTGGGCCATTGCCGAAGATGCGCTCTCCCAGCTGATACAGGAGGGTGGGGCCGGTGTCCTGCGCTACCAGCCCCAGCTCGGTGGCCAGGGCGCTGATGCCGCTGAACATCAACGCCAGCAGGATCACCATCACGGTGAGCACGCGGCGGGCATTGCGCCACTCCACCGGCTTGAACGCCATCACGCTGTCGCTGATCGCCTCGATGCCGGTGAGGGCGGCGCAGCCAGAGCTGAAGGCGCGCATCAGCAGAACCGGCCCCAGCGCCGCCAGCGAGGCGCCGTGAGCGCCGTTCAGCAGCTGGCTCTGCTCGGCCAACGGCAGAGCGGTGAGTGACCCCTGGCTCCACTGGATCAGGCCAGCTACCACCAGGGTGAACACCGTTCCCATGAACAGAAAGGTGGGCAGGCTCAGCAGCTGGGCCGTGGAGCGCACGCCGCGCAGGTTGGCGAGCATCAGCAGGGCCACCGCCACCAGGCACAATGGTTCGCGCAGCGCGTCCAGCAGGGGGAAATAGGAGGTGAGGGCGGCGATGCCTGCCGCCGTGCTCACCGCCACGGTGAGCGTGTAGTCGATCGAGAGAGAAGCGGCGGCACAGAGGCCGGGGATCACCCCGAGGTTGTCGTGCGACACCCGGTAGGAGCCACCCCCATGGGGATAGGCCTTGATGGTTTGCCTGTAGCTGATCGCCACCACCAGCATCAGGGCCACGATCAACCCAGTGATCGGCAGCGTGTATTGCAAGGCGGCGGCCCCGGCCATGCCCAGCACCAGCACGATCTCCTGGGTGGCGTAAGCCACCGAGGAGAGGGCGTCGGAGCTGAGGATGGCGAGAGCTTCGGCGTTGGTGAGCCGTTCCTCGGCGTGGGCGCTGGTGGGAAGCGGAGCTCCGATCAGCAGGCGTCTGAGCGACTGGGTGCCTGATCCGCGTGGATCCTTGGTCAAGGGTCTGCTCAGACGCTTTCAGATAGGGATCGTAGGCTCAGGTTTAGAGGAGAGCGTTAGATCGCAGCCGCACCTGATTCGGAGGTGCGGATGCGTACCACCGCCTCCACAGGCAGGACGAAGATCTTGCCGTCGCCGATTTCGCCGGTGCGGGAAGGGCCAGAGATCGCGGCGATCACGGTGTCCACCTTGTCGTCTTCGACGACCACTTCAACTTTCACCTTGCTGATGAATTCAATGGTGTATTCCGCACCGCGATAGGTTTCCACCTGGCCTTTCTGCCTGCCGAAGCCGCGCACATCGGTGATGGTCATGCCGATGATTCCGGCATTCACCAAGGCTGTTTTCACATCATCGATTTTGCTTGGGCGGATGATCGCTTCGACTTTTTTCATGGTTGAGAATGTGGTGATGGGTTACGGCAGGCAGTTAGGGCTTCAAATTCTGAAGAGAACTCTGGCTGAAGCGCAGGATGCTCTAGAAGAAAAAGCCAGAGCCAAGCTTGCGCTGGCTCTGGCCAATCATGACAACCCACTCCAGACAACCTACGTAGACATGCTAGTTCGTCATGGGCTCGTAGGCCTCCTCTCCATGGGAGACGATGTCCATGCCGCGCTCTTCATCCTCAGCGCTGACCCGGAGACCAACGGTGGCTCCAATGATCCAGATGATGATGGCAGTGCCAATGCCAACGAACACGTAAGAGAATACGACAGCCTTCAGTTGGGCGATGAACAAGGCGAAGTTGCCACCCTCTTCGAGGATCTTGGCTGAGAGGGGGAAATAATCTGCAGGCACATAATCCTTGACAGCGAGAATTCCTGTGAGCAGAGCGCCCACCGTGCCACCCACGCCGTGCACCATGAAGGTGTCAAGGGAATCATCAAACTTGATGGCGGCTTTGATCTGAATGGCGGTGAAACAGGCCACGGTAGTAAGCGCTCCAATCAGGATTGATGAGCCCATTGAAACGAATCCTGCAGCAGGAGTGATTCCCACAAGCCCTGCCACGGCACCTGTGGCTGCGCCCACTGCGGTGGGTTTGCCACCCTTGAACCACTCAATCAGGCACCACGTCAGCATGGCGGCTGATGCCGATGTGGTGGTGGTCAGGAAGGAGAATCCAGCAGCCTTGGCAGCGAAATAACTGGCACCGTTGAAGCCGAACCAGCCGAACCACAGCAGGCCAGCACCCAAAAGAATGAAGGGAACGTTGTGCGGGGGACGGGTTCTATCCGGCCAGACGTTGCGTGGACCGATGAGGGCCGCAGATACCAATGCCGCCACACCAGAGGAGATGTGAACCACTGTGCCGCCAGCGAAGTCAAGAGCACCGATGGAGCCGAAGGGTCCGATGAATCCGCCGCCCCACACCATCTTGCACATCGGGCAATAGATGAAAAGGCTCCAGAGCAGCACAAACCAGAACCAGGCCTTGAAGTTGATGCGCTCCACAAGGGCGCCACTGATCAGGGCGGGGGTGATGATCGCGAACATGCCCTGGAAGAGGGCAAAGCTTGTGGCACTGATCGCAAAGCCATCCGCCAGAGGAGCATCCCCCAAGGGACCACCCACACCGTTGAGCCACATGAACTCCAGGCCACCGATGAAGGGGCTGTTGAAGCCTGTGCCGAAGGAGAGGCTGTAGCCGATCACCACCCAGAGAACGCCGACGAGCCCCATGCAGAAGAAGCTCATCATCATTGTGTTGAGTACGTTCTTGGCTCGGGTGAAGCCCCCGTAGAAGAACGCCAGGCCAGGGGTCATCACCAACACCAACGCCGAACCCATTAGCATCAACAGTGTGTCGGCGCCGTCGGTGGGTGTCTTGGCGAGGGCCGCGTGGGCTGATCCAGCCATCAGAGGCACCAGGCCGGCTCCAGCGGCAAGCAGGAAGACGGCGAAACGGCGCAGTTGAGGGTTCTGCACATCCCCGACCAGCCCCGCTCGAAAGCGATCAAAGGCTTCAATGGCAGAGGGTCCACCATATGAGTTTGGAATCCTTGACATCGACAATGGTTAATCCTGATATGGCTCGAAAAGCATGTGCCTGACGCTGCGTGCTTCCCGTAGCAAGGACAACCGAATGACCCCAAGCGACGGCGAACCGTGACACTGGGCCCGGCGGGAATCCATCTCACGTTCTGTGAGGTGGGCGGGATGAGCCTCTGGAGCCCTGGATGGGAAGCAGCTTCAACACCGCCTGGGTGCGGTTGGCCACCCCCAGCTTCTGCATGATCGCGTGGCCATGGACTCTCACCGTGCCCAGGGTGATGCCCAGTTCCGTGGCGATCTCCCGGTTGCTCAGCCCGCGGGCCATCGCCTCAAGCACCTGCCGCTCCCGGGGCGTGAGCATGGACAGCGGGTCTCCCTCGCCACTGTCCCCATCGACCCCTGCCTCCGCCCTTGCCGCACCCAGCTCCCGCAGGGCCGTGGTGGCGTCCGCGTCCCACCAGGAGGCGCCGCGCAGCACCGTCTGGATGGCGAGCAGCAGGTCTGCGGTCGCCACTCCCTTGCGCACGTAGCCCCGGGCGCCGGCCCGCACCATCCGCAGACACCAGGCGGGTTCGTCCTGGCTTGTGATCACCAGCACGGGAATCTGCGCGTGCTCGGCGCTCATGCGGCGGCAGGTCTCCAACCCCCCCAGACCCGGCAGGCCCAGATCGAGCAGGATCACGTCGAACGTCTGATGACGCAGCAGATCAAGAGCCTGCTCGCCGTCGCTGACGGCTGTCACGGTGTGGATTGCCGCGAAGCCCTGCAGCGTGACCTCCAGCCCCAGCCGGAACAGTTCGTCGTCTTCCACCACCAGGGCGCGCATGGGTTCAGCCTCCCTCCATGTCGGCAGCGATGGAGGCGTCAGGCAACAGCACCTCAATTTCGGCGCCGCCGCCTGGTCGGTTGTGCAGGCCGATCGTTCCCCCGTGGGCGCTCACGATCTGGCGGCACAGGTAGAGCCCCAGTCCACTGCCCGGCCGGTCCTCCGACAGCCTCGCGAAACGCCGAAACAGGTTGGGAATGTCCTGTTCCGGGACCCCAGGTCCGCCATCGGCGATGCGCAGGCGGTGTCCGCCGCCCCGGTTCTCCAAGACCACCTGGATCTGGCCGCCCCGCAGGCTGTGGTGGATGGCATTGAGCAGCAGGTTCTCCACCAGCCTTCTGAGCTGGGCTCCATCCCCTCGCAAATGATGGGGGTGCCACAGGGCGTCCTCACCGAAACCGAGCCGCAGGGTGAGCTGCCTTTCCTCAGCGAGTGCCGAGAGCTCCCGGATCACCTCCTCAACCACGCCGGTGAGTTCAACAGCCTCAACCCGCAGCCGCAGCCCTTCGGCGTCGTTGCGGTAGACCTCCAGCAGGGTCTGGATCTGGCCGAGTGCGCGGCTCTGGCCCCGCTCGATCGTGGCCAGCGTGCGCTCCAGCATCGCGCCATCGGGGCGTTGGCTGGCGCTGGCCAGACTGCGCAGGGTGGCGATCGTGCCCAGGATCGGTGTCTTGAGGTCGTGCGCCAGGGTGGAGACGAAATCATGGCGCAGGTCTTCAACGGCCAGCTGGCCCTGAAGTTCCAGTCGCTGACGCTGCAGGCCCTGGATGTGCAGGCACTGGCGGGCGGTGAGCACCAGGGCGATGCAGACCAGCAGCCGGTTGGTGAGCACCAAGCCGCTGAAGGGAGTGACATCCGGGATCAGCAGATTGGCGAGGGTGAGGCCGCAGGTCAGCGCCGCGTAGCGGCCGAGCTCCGCCGGCCGAGCGGTTTCGTTGAACACGATCAGCGGCACCACATAGAGATAGGCGAGCACCACCTGCACGGGCGTGAAGGCGTCCACCAGGGCCACCACGGCTGTCAGCGCGCTCACCTGACCGCCAGGTGAGGCCAGGGCCGCTATACCGCCGGGTAGGGATCGCCGATTCAAATCCATACCCTCAGCTAGTCGCGTCATGCTGCGGGGGCCATCGACAGTGAATCTGTCCTCCGAATCGGACGTTACCGCTGATGAATGCCTGGATTCAGGTCGCCCTGGTGCTCGCCCTTGTGCTGGGATCGGCTCCACTGCTCGGTCGGCATCTCTGGCAGGTGTTCGACGACCGTCCCCAGCCCCTCCTGGATGGCTGGCTGAACCCCGTGGAAACCTCCCTGCTGCGCTGGGTGGGTGATCGGGGCCGTCCGGCCGAGCAAGCCTGGGACTATCTGCGCCCCCTGCTGCTCAGCAACCTCCTGTTCGGCGCGGTGGCCTTTCTGCTGTTGCTGTTCCAGCCCTCCTGGCTCAACCCCCAGGGCCTGCCTGGCATGCGCTGGGACACGGCCTTGCACACCGCCATCTCCTTTCTCACCAACACTGACCAGCAGCACTACGTGCCCGAGCAGAGCCTGGGGGATCTGGCCCAGCTGGGAGCCCTCCAGTTCCTGTTCTTCACCTCCGCAGCCACGGGCCTGGCGGTGGGCTTCGCCTTCATCCGCGGACTCTGTGGCCGGCCCCTTGGCAACTTCAACCGGGATCTGGTCCGCTCGATCACCCGGGTGCTGCTGCCGATCAGCCTGGTGTTCGGCCTGATCCTGCTGATCAACGGGGTGCCGATGACCCTGGGCGGCCCGGTGAGCCTTCCCACCCTCGAAGACGCCACCCAGATCCTGGTGCGGGGCCCGGTGGCTGGCTTCGAGGCGATCAAGCAGCTGGGCGAGAACGGCGGCGGCTTCTTCACGGCCAACTCTGCCCATCCGTTCGAAAACCCGAATCCATTCACCAACCTGCTGGCGATGGTGGCCATGTTCGCCGTCCCGGCCGCCACGATCGACGCCTTCGGCCGCTTCCTCGGCAACAGGCGACAGGCCACCCTGTTGTTGCTGCTGGTCACAGGCCTGTTCCTGGCTCTGGCCACCCTGGCGATCACGGCCGAGCAGGCCGGCAACCCCCTGCTGGCTCCCTGGCTGAGTGGCCCCAACCTGGAGGGCAAGGAGCTGCGCTTTGGAGCCGCCGTTTCGGCCCTGTTCGCCACCATCACCACCGGCTCGATGACCGGAGCCGTGAACGCCGCCATGGATTCGCTCATGCCCCTCGGCGGCCTGGTGCCCTTGTTCAACCTGTTTCTGCAGGTGGTGTTCGGCGGCCAGGGCACTGGCGTGGCCTATCTGCTCGTTTTCCTGATCCTCACAGTGTTCCTCACCGGGTTGATGGTCGGGCGCACCCCCGAACTGTTCGGACGCAAGGTGGAAAAAGCGGAGGTGGTGTTCAGCAGCCTGATCCTGCTGATCCACCCGGTGTTCGTGCTGGTGCCCGCCGCCATCACCATTGGCTTCCCCGCCCTTCAGGGCATCAGCAACCCCGGGTTCCATGGCGTCAGCCAGGTGGTTTACGAATACGCCTCGGCGGCGGCCAACAACGGCAGTGGCTTCGAGGGCCTGGGCGACGGCACGGTGTGGTGGAACCTCAGCACCGTCGTCAGCCTCCTGGGCGGCCGGTACCTGCCGTTCATCGCCCTGCTGCTGCTGGCGGCCGGCTTCGCCCGCAAGCAGCCCGTGCCGCCCAGCCACGGCACCCTGGCCACCGACACAGGCCTGTTCACCGTGGTGACCGCCGTGGTGATCCTGATCCTCGGCGCCCTCACCTTCTTCCCTGTGCTGGCCCTGGGGCCGATTGCCGAAGCCTTCTCGATCCCTCGCTGACCGCCTCCCGGATCCCATGACGTCCCTTCAGCAACCTTTCTTTCCCCGCATGCCGCGGGGCCGCCGCGACCAGCGGCGCTACACCGAACGCCCCAAAAGCCAGGGGCTGCTGGGCCGGGCGATCGTCGAATCGTTTCGCAAACTCGATCCACGCCTCACCGTGCGCAATCCGGTGATGTTCGTCGTCTGGTGCGGCACGATCGTCACCCTCCTCGCCACGGCCAGTCCTCAGCTGTTCGGCATCAGCACCGACGCCCCGGGCCGGGGCTTCAATGCCGCCCTGGCGGCGATCCTGGTGTTCACCCTGCTGTTCGCCAACCTGGCTGAAGCCCTGGCCGAAGGCCGGGGCAAGGCCCAGGCCGATGCCCTGCGCCGCACCCAGGCCCGCACCCAGGCCCGGCGTCAGCTGCCCGATGGCGGCGAGGCGCTGGTGGATTCCAGCAGCCTGCGCAAAGGGGACCAGGTGCTGGTCAGCAGCGGCGAGCTGATCCCCGCCGATGGGGAGGTGGTGGCTGGGGTGGCCGCCGTGGATGAATCGGCGATCACCGGCGAATCCGCCCCCGTGCTCAAGGAGGCCGGCTCCGATGTGGCCAGCTCGGTCACCGGCGGCACCCTGGTGGTCTCAGACCAACTCACGATCCGGATCACCGCCGACCCTGGCCAGGGCTTCATCGACCGCATGATCGCCCTGGTGGAGGGAGCCGAGCGCAACCGCACGCCTAACGAGATCGCCCTCACCGTGCTGCTGGCTGTGCTCACCCAGGTGTTCCTGATCGCCGTGGCCACCCTTCCGCCGGTGGCGGCCTACATCGGCGGTCCCACGCCGGTGGTCATCCTGGTGGCCCTGCTTGTCGCCCTGATCCCCACCACGATCGGTGGTCTGCTCAGTGCCATCGGCATCGCCGGCATGGACAGGGTGGCCCAGTTCAACGTGATCGCCACCTCCGGCCGTGCCGTGGAAGCCTGCGGCGACATCAACACCTTGGTGCTCGACAAGACGGGCACGATCACCCTCGGCAACCGCCTGGCCGAGGAGTTCCTGCCGGTGGGGGGCCACACCGACGCGGAGCTCGCCACCGTTGCCCTCGGTGCCAGCGGTTTCGACACCACTCCCGAGGGCAAGTCGATCGTGCGGCTGGCGGAGAAGCTGGGGGCCAGCTCGGGGTTCGATCCGGTGGGCGCCACCGGCCTCGATTTCTCCGCCCGCACGCGCATGAGCGGCACCGATCTGGCCGACGGCACCGAACTGCGCAAGGGGGCGGTGGATGCGATCAAAGGATTCGTCCGCTCTCGTGGCGGCCAGGTGCCCGATGGGCTGGATCAGGCCTACGAGCAGGTGTCCCGTCTGGGGGGCACCCCCCTGGCGGTGTGCCGTGGCGCCGAGATCTACGGGGTGATCTACCTCAAGGACATCATCAAACCGGGCATGCGCGAACGCTTCGATCAGCTGCGGCGCATGGGCATTCGCAGTGTGATGCTCACCGGTGACAACCCGATCACCGCCGGGGTGATCGCCCGCGAGGCCGGGGTCGACGATTACATCGCCGAAGCCACCCCGGAAGACAAGATCGCTGTGATCCAGGCGGAGCAACGGCTGGGCAAGTTGGTGGCCATGACCGGCGACGGCACCAATGACGCTCCTGCTCTGGCCCAGGCCAACGTGGGCGTGGCGATGAACTCCGGCACCCAGGCCGCCAAGGAGGCGGCCAACATGGTCGACCTCGACAGCGATCCCACCAAGCTGATCGACATCGTCACCATCGGCAAGCAGCTGCTGATCACCCGGGGTGCGCTGACCACCTTCTCGATCGCCAACGACGTGGCCAAGTACTTCGCGATCCTGCCAGCCTTGTTCGGTGGCGTGGGCCTTGGGGCGTTGAATCTCATGCACTTGGAGACCCCGCATTCCGCCATCCTCTCGGCGATGGTGTTCAATGCGCTGATCATTCCCGCGCTTGTACCCCTGGCCCTGCGTGGCGTGGCCTTCCGACCGGATTCGGCCGAGGAGTTGCTGAAGCGCAACCTGCTCGTCTACGGCCTCGGTGGTCTGGCGGTGCCCTTCGTCGGCATCAAGGCGATTGATCTGGTCATCACCTCCCTCCACCTGATCTGAGGCCCCTGCCATGTTCGTAACCAAGCCCATCTTCTGGCTTCCCCTGTTGCTCGCAGTTGGAGCGGTGGCGGCCTCCTCGCCCCTGCGCCTGTTCCATCCGCCCCTGCAGGCCGGGGCGCTGTCTGTGCTGTTGAGCGCCACGGTGGGGCTCTCGATCTACCTGTTCGCCGTGATGATCCAACCGGAGAAATTCTGATGACGCTGTTCCGCGATGCCCTGCGTGCCCTGCGGCTTACAGCAGTGCTGTGGCTCCTCACTGTTGTGCTCTATACCCTGCCCCTGCTGGCGATCGGCCAGGGGCTGTTCCCCTTCCAAGCCAATGGCTCCCTGCTGCGGGTGAACAACCAGGTGCTGGGATCGGCCCTGATCGGCCAGCCCTTCGCCAGCAAGCGCTACTTCTGGAGCCGTCCCAGCGCCGTCAACTACAGCACCGGCGACGCGCCGACTTCCAGCCCCAGCAACCTGGGGCCCACCAACCCGGATCTGGTCAAGCGCATCACCGAGGCCTCCCAGGTGTTGCAAGTAGCCGGGCTGCAGGATCCCGCCCCCGACCTTCTTTACAGCTCAGGTTCCGGCCTTGATCCCCACATCTCTCCCGAGGCGGCGGCCCAGCAGATCGAGCGGGTGGGCGCTGAGAGAAACCTCAGTCCTGAGCAGCTGAGGCAGCTGATCCGCCGCCATACCGAAGGACGTACCTTTGGCCTGCTGGGGCAGCCGCGGGTGAACGTGCTCCAGCTGAACCTTGAACTGGATCGCCGCTCCTCCTGATCCCTTCGCCGTGATCCCAACCCGATGATTCGCTCGCAGAGTGGCAGGGGCCGCCACAAGCTGTTCATCGGCATGGCACCAGGGGTCGGCAAGACCTACCGCATGCTCCAGGAAGGCCGCGAGCTGCGCCGTGCCGGCACCGATGTGGTCATTGGCGTGGTCGAAACCCACGGCCGCGCCGATACCGCCGCCCAGGCCGAGGGCCTCGAACGGGTCCCGCTGCGGTGCTTCCAGCACCAGGGGGTGTGGCTGGAGGAGCTGGACGTGGGGGGGATCCTGGCCAGGCGCCCGCAGCTGGTGCTGGTCGACGAGC
Organism: Cyanobium sp. ULC065; assembly: GCF_977927515.1. The sequence goes on from NZ_OZ376393.1 coordinate 1,759,647, forward strand.
TGGCCCACACCAACGTGCCGGGAAGTGAGCGGGCCAAGCGCTGGCAGGACGTGGAGCACCTGCTGAGCGTGGGTCTGGATGTGTACTCCACTGTCAACATCCAGCACCTGGAGAGCCTCAACGATCTGGTGGCCCAGCTCACCGGAGTGATCGTGCGCGAACGGCTGCCGGACCGGGTGCTGGAGCGGGCCGATGAGGTGGTGCTGGTGGATGTCACCCCCGAAACACTGCAGGAGCGCCTGCGCGACGGCAAGGTGTACGCCAGCGAGAAGGTGGGCCAGGCGCTGGCCCATTTCTTCCAGCGCCGCAATCTGGTGGCCCTGCGGGAGCTGGCCCTGCGGGAAGTGGCCGACCGGGTCGATGACGAAACGCCCCCCGACAGCTCCCTGCGTGAACGGGTGCTGGTCTGCCTGTCGATGTATCCGGGTTCCAGGCGGCTGCTGCGCCGCGCCGCCCGCCTGGCCGGCTTCATGGATGCCCCGCTGCTGGTGGTGATTGTGCTCAATCCCCACCGCTTCCTGACCCGGGAGGACAGCCTCGTGCTGGAGGATTGCACCCGACTCAGCAACGACTTCGGCGCTGAGTTCCTGCGCCTCGACAGCGACGATGTGCTCGGTTCGATCGCCCAGGTGGCCATCGAGCGGCGCATCACCCAGATCGTGATGGGCCAGTCGCCACGCTCCCGGGGCCGGGCGCTGCTGGGGCGCTCTTTGGCCGAGAAGCTGCAGCAGCGGCTGGTGGGCCGCCACGTGGATCTGCACTTGATCGCCGACGATCCCCCCACCCCTGGGCCGGCCGGCCCTTAGCTTTGCCCCAGCCATCGGGGTGAGCCTCCCGTAACACCGCGGGCGCCGGATCCCATGACCCCTGCCACCCCGCCGCCCGAGCCCGCCGCAGAATCCTCTGCGGCTCCCGCCCAGCGGCCGGTTCCCTTCGCAGAGGCCGCCCGCTACTGGCTGGAGCTTGGGCTGATCAGTTTCGGTGGGCCGGCCGGGCAGGTGGCGCTGATGCACAGCGAGGTGGTGGAGCGCCGCCGCTGGCTCTCGGAACGGCGCTTCCTGCATGCGCTCAACTACGCCATGGTGCTGCCGGGCCCGGAAGCGCAGCAGCTGGCCACCTACATCGGCTGGCTGATGCACGGCATCCCCGGTGGACTGGTGGCGGGAAGTCTGTTCATCCTGCCCTCGCTGCTGCTGCTGCTGCTGCTTTCGGCGGTCTACGCCATCTGGGGGCAGCTGCCGCTGCTGGTTTCAGTGTTCTGGGCGCTCAAGCCGGCCGTGACGGCGATCGTGATGCAGGCGGCCTGGCGGCTCGGGCGGCGCACCCTGCACAACCCGGCGTTGCTGGCGCTGGCGGTGCTGGCCTTCGCCGGTCTCACCCTGCTCAAGTTGCCGTTTCCGCTGATCATCGCCGCGGCGGCCCTGGTGGGTTGGCTCGGCGGACGGTGGCGGCCCCGGTTGTTCAGCCCGCCCGCCCGAGCCGGTCATGGTCACACCTCCGCCGCTGCAGGGCTGGCGCAGCCCACGGCCGAGCTGCCCCCGCTGCATGGCGACACCACTCCAACGCCGGATCATTCCCGCTTCGATCGCCGCCGCCTAGCGCTGCTCCTGTTGGCCGGCCTTGTGGCGCTGGCGCTGCCGCTGGCGGCGGTGACCGTTTTCGGTGGCTGGGATGGGCTGCTCGCCACCATGGCCCGCTTCTTCAGCCGCGTCGCCCTGCTCAGCTTCGGTGGTGCCTATGCGGTGCTTCCCTACGTGGCCCAGGGGGCGGTGGAGCACTACCAATGGCTTGGTGCCAATCAGATGATCGACGGTCTGGCCCTGGGTGAAACCACACCGGGGCCCTTGATCATGGTGGTGACCTTTGTGGGCTTCATGGGCGGCTGGAACACGGCCACCGCCAGCCTCAGCCCTGGGGCCAGCCCCCTGCTCCTGGCGGTGCTGGCGGCCCTCACGGTCACCTGGTTCACCTTCCTGCCGTCATTCCTGTTCATCCTGGCCGGCGGCCCTTTAGTGGAAGCCAGCCGCGAGGACATCCGCCTCAGTGGGCCACTCACGGCGATCACAGCAGCGGTGGTGGGTGTGATCGCCAACCTGGCGGTGTTCTTCGCCGGGCATGTGCTCTGGCCCGATGCCGTCACAGGACGGCTCGACTGGGGCGCCCTGCTCGTGATCGTTGCAGCCACCCTGGCACTCCTGGTTGGACGCTGGTCGGCGTTGCAGGTGATCGGCGCGGCAGTGGTGATCGGTGTGGTGCGGCTGCTGGCCAGCTGGGCCGGGCTGCTGGGCTGAACCGGTTCAGAGGATCTGGGCCAGGAACTGACGGCTGCGTTCGTGCTGGGGGTTGGTGAAGAAGGTGGTGGGGGCCGCTTCCTCCACGATCTGCCCCTCCGACATCAGCACCACCCGGTGCGCCACCTCGCGCGCAAAGCCCATTTCGTGGGTCACCACCACCATCGTCATGCCGTCGGCGGCGAGGGCGCGCATCACCTCCAGCACCTCTCCCACCATCTCCGGATCAAGGGCGCTGGTGGGTTCATCGAACAGCAGGATGCGGGGTTCCATGCAGAGCGAGCGGGCGATCGCCACCCGCTGCTGCTGGCCGCCGGAGAGCTGGCCGGGATACTTACCCGCCTGCTCGGCGATGCCCACCCGCTCGAGCAGTCCCAGGGCCTGGGCCTCCACCTCGGCCCGCCGCCGCTTGCGCACCACCACCGGGGCCAGGGTGAGGTTCTCCAGCACCGTGAGATGGGGGAAGAGATTGAACTGCTGGAACACCATGCCGGTGTCGCAGCGGATCGCATCGATGTTGCGCAGGTCGTTGGAGAGGGCGATGCCATCGATCGTGATCGAGCCCTCCTGGAAGTCTTCGAGGGCGTTGAAGGTGCGGATGAAGGTGCTCTTGCCCGAGCCCGAGGGCCCCATGATCACCACCACCTCGCCGCGGCTCACGCTCAGATCCACGCCGCGCAGGGCATGGAAGCCGTTGGGGTACCACTTCTGGACCCCGCGGGCCTCGATCATCGGCTGGCTGGCGGTCATGGTCAGGTGGGGGAATGGGAAGGATCGAGGCGGCGCTCCAGGGCCCGGCTGCCGAGGCCGAGGGCGGCGCAGCAGCACCAGAACAGCACCGCCAGGGTGAGATACACCTCGGCGTTCTTGCCGAGGAATTCAGGATTGGCCATCACCGTACGGGCGGTGCCGAGCAGATCGAGCAGGCCGATCAACGACAGCAAGGTGGTGTCCTGCAGCAGGGAGATGAACTGCCCCACCGTGGCGGGCAGGGCGATGCGCAGGGCCTGGGGCAGCACCACATGCCGCAGGGCCTGCGGCACCGACAGCCCCAGGGAGCGGGCGGCCTCCAGCTGACCGACGGGAACCGCCGCCAGTCCGGCGCGCACGGCTTCCGCCAGGTAGGCCCCGCAGAAGAAGGTGAGCACCCAGGCGGCCCGCCAGACGCGGTCGGGGGCCCAGCCGCCGGGAAGCATGTAGCCGAGGATGTTCTGCCCCAGGAACAGCAGGGTGATCAGCGGGGCGCCGCGGATGAACTCGATGTAAAGCACCGAGCTCCAGCGCAGCAGCGGCAGGGAGCTGCGGCGGCCCAGGGCCACCACGATGCCGATCGGGAAGCTGAGCAGGATGGCGAAGCTGGCCATCAGCAGGGTGAGCAGCAGGCCGCCCCACTCCGACGGCGGTACGCGCGGAACGCCCAGTCCGCCGGCGATCAGCACCATGCCGAACAGGTAGAGCGCCGGCCAGAACAGGGGCAGAAAGCGCAGCAGGCGGCGCGGCACCAGCCGCCCCCACTGCCCCGACACTCCCCGCAGCAACAGCAGCAGCGCCGTGATCGCCCACCAGCGCAGCTGCAGCGGCACCGGCAGCTTCAGCGCGGCCGGCAGCCAGGCGGCCAGAAAGGCCAGCACGGCGATGGCCACCAGATCGTTGACAGGCCAGAGCGTGCCGGTGCGATCGGCGCGCGGATGGCTGCGCAGCAGACCCCAGCTCAGGCCGATCGTGGCCGCCGCCAGGGTCACCAGCAGCCAGAGGCGCCATTGCTGCGCCAGCGGGTAGCGCCCCACGGCGAACAGGGTGGTGTTGGCCTGGATCACCGCCCACTGGGCCTGACGGAAGGCCCAGTACCAAAACCCCACCGCGGCGGCCAGCAGGGCAGCGAGCAGCACGACGCTGATCACCCCGTCGAGCGGAGTGGCGAACAGCTCCTCACGCAGCGCCCCGCGCCAGCTGCGGCGGGCGGAGGGAGGAGCGGGCCGAGGCGGTAGCAGCGGCGGAGAGGAGGAAGAGGTCATCAGCGCTCGCGAATCTGCACCAGTTGGTTGACGCCGTTCATCAGCACCGAAATCACCAGATCGATCAGCAGATAGGCGCCGAGCAGCAGCAGGAACACCTCCAGGGCACGGCCCGTCTGATTGAGGGTGGTTTCAGAGACGGAATAGAGATCGGCGTAGCCCACCGCGACCGCCAGCGCGGAGTTCTTGGCCAGGGAGATGTATTGGCTGTTGAGCCCTGGCACGATCACCCGCAGCGCCTGTGGCAGCACCACCGTGCGCATCGTGGCGCCCCAGTGCAGGCCCAGCGAGGTGGCCGCCTCCCACTGCCCGCGCGGCACTGCAGCGATGCCGCCGCGCACCACCTCGGCCACGAAGGCGCCGGTGTAGGTGATCAGGCCGGTGATCAGGGCCGAGAACTCCACCGACAGGCGCAACGGTGCCTGCCAGACGTCGTTCACCAGGGTGGGCCCCTGCCAGCGGAACCCCTCGGCGAACCAGGCCAGGTACAGCCCCGATTTGGAGAGCACCACGCCAGGAAGTTGCAGGGCCGCCGTGCTGTTCGGCAGCGCCAGGAACACCACGAAGTACCAGAACAGCAGCTGCAGCAGCAGGGGGATGTTGCGGATCACCTCCACGTACACCCGCGCCAGGCGGCGCAGCAGCCCATTGCCGCTGAAGGCGGCCATGCCCACCGCCGTGCCCAGCAGCGTGGCTCCCACCAGGCCCACCACGATCGCCCGCAGGCTGTTCACCAGCCCCACCAGCAGCACGCGCCAGTAGGGCATGGAGGCATCGAAGGGGATGAGGCTTTCGGCCACATCGAAGCTGGCGGGTTGCCCGAGCCAGCGCCAGGTGAGCAGCAGCCCGGCGGCGGTGAGGTTCCGCACCAGGTTGCCCATCAGCAGGGCGATCACCACCAGGATCGCCAGCCCCACAGCCCCCTGGACCAGCCAGGGAACCACGCGCCGATCCCGCCACCAGGGAACCCGCTGGATGTCGCTCATCGCGAGGTGCTCAACGGAAGGGCGGCGAGTAGATCAGCCCACCGTCTTTCCACTGCCGGTTCTCGGCCCGCTCGAGCTTGAGCGGGGAGCCGGTGCCCACATTGCGCTCGAAGATCTCGCCGTAGTTGCCCACCGCAGCGATCGCCTTGGGCACGAAATCGGCCGGCAGGCCCAGCTGTTTGCCGAAATCCCCCTCCACGCCGAGGAAACGGCGCAGGTCGGCCAGGTTGGTGTTGGCCTTGGCTTCCGCCACCTTGGCGGCCACGTTGGCTTGGGTGATCCCCAGCTCCTCCGCCTGGAACAGGGCGAAGACGGTCCAGCGCAGGGCATCGGCCCAGGCGGGATCGCCGTTGACGGTGGCAGGGGTGAGCGGTTCCTTGCTCATCACTTCCGGCAGCAGGATGTGGGCATCGGGCTGCGGGAAGCTGCTGCGCTTGGCGGCCAGCTGGGAACGGTCACTGGTCACGGCCACGCAGCGGCCGCCCAGGTAGGCGGCGTAGGTCTGATCGCCGGTCTGGAACTTGAGCGGGGTGTAGGCGATGCCCTGCTCGCGCATGCGATCCGCCAGGTTGAGCTCGGTGGTGGTGCCGCTCTCCACGCAGATCGGCTTGCCGGCCAGATCCTTGAGGGTCTTGATGCCGCTGGCCACCGGGGCCATCAGGCCCTGGCCGTCATAGAAGGTGGTGGGACCAAAGGAAATGCCGTTGCCGCCGGCCGAATCGCGGCTCAGGGTCATGGTGGTGTTGCGGGCCAGCATGTCCACCTCGCCGCTGGCGAGGGCCGCAAAGCGCTCACTGGAGTTGAGGTCGCGATACTCCACCTTCGACGGATCGCCGAGCACGGCGGCGGCCACCGCCCGGCAGGTGTCGGCATCCAGGCCGCTGTAGGTGCCGTCGGGGCCGAGGAAGCTGAAGCCCGGCAGCTTGCCGTCCACGCCGCAGACCAGCTTGCCGCGGCTGCGGATCGTGTCCATCTTCTGGCTCTGCACGCCTTCGCCGCCGCCGCCGTCGTTGGCGCAGCTGGCCAGCAGCAGGGACAGCACCACCGGAGCCGCCGCCAGCAGGGAGCGCAGACGCGGCCGCTGCAGACGTGATGGCTGCAGGCGTGATGGTTGCAGGCGCGGTGATCGCAGCTGAAGCATCAGGGGCTGTGGCGAAGTGAGCGCAGTTTGCCAGCAGGACACAAGGAGTGCCGGTCACAACGCCCACACGTTGCACGACCGCTCCCGATCCCCTCAGGCGAGGGCGATGATGGCGAGCAGGTCGGGGCCTGGCTCGCCGTTCGATGACCGTTTCCTCCGCTGCGCCGGACCCGGCTTCCCCTTCCCTGGTGATGCGTCGCCCGGACGACTGGCACGTGCATCTGCGCGACGGCCCCCTGCTCAATGCGGTGGTGGCTGCCACGGCGCGGGCGTTCGGCCGGGCAATCGTGATGCCCAACCTGAGCCCGCCGATCACCACAGCGGCGATGGCCGAGGACTACCGCCAGCGGATCCTGGCCGCCCTGCCGCCCGGCAGCCGCTTCCAGCCGCTGATGACCGCCTACCTCACCGACACGATCGATCCGGCGGAACTGGAGCGGGGCCATGCGGCCGGAATCTTCACGGCCGTGAAGCTCTATCCGGCCAACGCCACCACCAATTCGGCCCATGGCGTGACCGACATCGCCAGGCTCACACCCGTATTCGAGACGTTGGAGCGCATCGGCATGCCGCTCCTCTTGCATGGTGAGGTCACCGACGCGGAGATCGACATCTTCGATCGCGAAGCGGTGTTCATCGAGCGGCACCTGCAGCCGCTGCTGGAGCGCTATCCCCGCATGCGGGTGGTGCTCGAGCACATCACCACCAGCGAAGCGGTGGCCTTCGTGGAGAGCCAGGCGGGTGGCGACAACCCACGCCTGTGCGCCACGATCACCCCCCACCACCTGCAGCTCAACCGCAACGCGATGTTCAGCGGTGGGATCTGGCCCGACTTCTACTGCCTGCCGGTGATCAAGCGGGAACGGCATCGCCTGGCCCTGCGCCGTGCCGCCGTCTCCGGCAACCCCTGCTTCTTCCTCGGCACCGATTCCGCCCCCCATCCCCGCTCCGCCAAGGAAGCCGCCTGCGGCTGCGCCGGCATCTTCAATGCGCCCCATGCGCTGGAGAGCTACGCGCAGGTGTTCGAGCAGGAGGGGGCGCTGCACCGGCTCGAAGCCTTCGCGTCGCTCTACGGTCCCCGCTTCTACGGCCTGCCGCCCCACGAGCAGACCGTGGCACTGCGCCGCGAGCCGGTGCCGGTGCCACGGCGCCTGGAGCTGGCCGATGGCAACGGCGGTGTGGAGGTGCTGGTGCCCTTCCACGCCGGCCAGACCCTGCCCTGGCGCCTGGTCGACTGAGGGCTGAGGGCATGGAGCTGGGGGGCTGTCCTGGAGAGCCGTCCTGCGGGAGTGATCGCTCAGTCCTTCTCTCAGCCCGGCGAAGCCGTGTGCGGATCGCCAGGGGGTGGTTCGGTGTCGCCGGCGGGATCGGGGCTGAGGTTGAGGAAACGGCAAACCATCGGAAGAGTGAGGCCCTGCAGCAGCAGGTTCAGCACCATCACAATGAAGATGGTGCTCTGGCAGTCGCGGGCGAGCGCCTCCACTTGAGCCGGGTCAATGCCGTCGAGGTGGCCAGGGTGTGGGCGGCTGTGGCAACGGAGGCCAGCTGCGCCCCCCTGCCCTCCAGCAATGGTCAGGTGAGTATCGGGGTTCAGCCCTGTGAGTGCGCGGCACCGCCGCCCAGCAGGCTGGCCTGGTCGCTGCTGAGCCGGCCAGCGGCCATCAGCACGTTGGTGATGCGTGGGATCATCAGCACCGCATGGGTGCGGTAGCCCGCGTCCGCCAGGCGTTGGCGGGCCTGACCACCATGGTCGATGAACACCACCACATCGCGCACCACCAGGCCCGAGGTTTCCAGCTTGCCGATCCCCTCCAGCACGCTGCCGCCGGTGATCAGGATGTCGTCGACCACCACCACGGTTTCGCCCTCGTTGAAGTCGCCCTCGATCAACCGCCGCGCTCCATGGGCCTTCACTTCCTTGCGGGGATAGATCAGCGGCAGGTGCAGCTTCAGCGACAGGCCGGTGGCGGTGGGCAGCGATCCGTAGGGAATGCCGGCGATCCGATCGAAGCGCAGCCCTTCCAGCTGGCCGGCGTAAGCATGCAGCACCCGGTGGAAAAGGTTGGGGTCGGAAATGATCTGGCGCAGATCGATGTAGTAATTGAAGATGGCGCCGGAAGCCTGCACGTACTCACCGAACAGCAGGCAGCCCACGTCGAACAGTTCCACGATCAGCTCATCGAGCGGATCGACGCTGCTGACAAGGCTGGTGCGCCCCGCCCCCTCACGCTTCGCACCGTCGCTCTCGGTGCCGACGGCGTCTGCGTGGCGCCCGGCGCCCCGCCCACCTGAGCTGCGCGCGGCGCCGTTGCCCTCTGCGTTCTGCGCCGAAGCCTTCCCCTTCCTGCCGGCGCGGGTTCCGACAGAGCTGGAGGCGACGGCGTTGAGCGGGCCACCCCCGCCCTTGCCAGCGCCAGCCCCGAGGGCAGCACCCTCCTCCCCGTCAACGTCTTCTCCGTCGCCTTCCTCCCCATTGCCCTCGAGGACAGCTCCGGCACTCCCGCCGAGGACAGCAGCGGCAGCCCCCGTTTCCGGTGCCGGCAGCCACAGGTCGCAGCGGTCGGCCACGTTGCTGAGCCAGCGGTGCCGCATGGTTTCGATCTGGATGCGCAGGGCGCTGGTGCCGGCCGCCATCCCTTTCTCCACCAGCAGGTGCTGGGGCAGGGGCAGCAGCAGGCCGTCGCCGGAGGCATTGAGGCCCGCCTGCAGCAGAGCTTCCAGCCGCTCCTCCTGCTCCCAGAGGCTGCGCAGGATCAGGAAGCGTTCCGGAGCCGCGCTGCGCACCCGCGCCAGCACCGCTGGATCACTGGTGCCCACCTCCAGCAGCAGTTGCTCGGCGGTGGCCCACAACTGGCTTTCGCGCACCACCGTCGTGTACAACGGCCGGTCTTCGTCGGGGTGGTGCTGAAACACCCGGGCGCCGGGGTTGGAGCTGTGGCAGGTGATCACCACGGCCCGGTCGGGGTAGAGCAGGAACGGGGCGACGATGTCCTGGCCGGCCAGGGGCGAGAGGGTGAGGGCATCAGCCCCCAGCTCGCGGAACACGTACTGGGCCAGGGCCGAGGAGGTGTTCAGATCGCCGTGCTTGGCATCCAGGATCAGTGGCATGTCGCGCGGCACCAGCTCGCGCACTTCGTGCAGCAGCTCGATGCCGATCGGCCCGAGCGCCTGGTAGAAGCCGAGGCTCGGCTTGTAGGCGCAGACGTGATCACCGGTGGCGTCGATCACCGCCTTGATCCAGCGCCGTGCCTGAGCCAGGAACGAGCCGCTGGAGGGGTGATGGCGGGTCCAGGTCTGCAGCATCTCCGGGTTGGGATCCAAACCGGTGATCAGCAGCGACTGGCGGCTCGCCATCGCATCGGTGAGTTTGACGAAGAAGTTCATCGTTCTGCGGTCAGCATGGCAGTGTCCGCGGATCTGGCAGCCTTTCCGCAGCCGCGATGGCGGTCGGTGAGTCGGTGACTCAGGGAGTGGCTCAGTCAGTGAGTGGCTCAGTCGGTCAGCCGGAGCGGTTCATGCGGCTGATCCAGTCGGCGGAGATCTCCTTCGGGCACACGGCGGCGCACTCCAGCTGGTTGCTGCAGCTGCCGAAGCCCTCGGCCGCCATAGCGGACTGCAGGGCGGCGGAGCGCCGCTGCCGCTCCGGTTGCCCCTGGGGCAGCAGGGCCAGATGGCCCAGCTTGGCGGCCACGAACAGGCTGGCGGAGGCGTTGGGGCAGGCGGCCACGCAGGCACCGCAGCCGATGCAGCTGGCGGCGGCGAAGGCCTGCTCCGCCTGCTCGCGGCCCACCAGCAGCGCATTGGCCGCCGGAGCGCTGCCCGTGTTCACCGACACGTAGCCGCCGGCCGCGAGCACCCGGTCGAAGGCGGAGCGGTCGACGCTGAGGTCCTGCTGCAGGGGAAAGGCCCGGGCGCGCCAGGGTTCAAGCGTGAGCGTGTCGCCGTCGCGGAAGTGGCGCAGGTAGAGCTGGCAGACGCTGGTGGCGCGCTGGGGGCCGTGGGCCTGACCGTTCACCATGAAGCCGCAGGCGCCGCAGATGCCCTCGCGGCAATCGTGATCGAAGCTCACCGGCCGCTCACCGGCCATCAGCAACTGTTCGTTGAGGCGATCGAGCGCCTCCAGCAGCGAGAGATCGGGGCTGAGTTCCTCCAGCGGGTAGCTCACGAAGGCGCCGGGCTGCGGCGGGCTCTCCTGACGCCAGATCCGCAGCGTGAGCCGGAGGGAAGCGCTGCTCATCGGTAGTTGCGCCGGCTGGGGGTGGCGTGCCGGTAGTGGAGCGGCTCGCAGTGGCGGATAGGTTCCTCGCCATCGCCGTTCCACTGCCAGGCGGCGATGTGGCAGAAGTTGTCGTCGTCGCGGAGCGCTTCGCCATCGGCGCTCTGGTGCTCCTCGCGGAAGTGGGCGCCGCAGGATTCCTCCCGCGCCAGCGCATCGCGCAGCATGAGGCCGGCCAGCTGCAGGAAGTCCTCCAGCCGCAGCGCCTTCTCCAGCTCGGGACTGCGCCCCGCACGCGGTTCCGGCAGACGCAGCTCCTGGGCGAAGGCGTGCTCCAGCGCCCGCACCTCAACCATGGCGGCACACAGGCCGTCGGCGTGGCGGCTGATGCCGCAGGCCCCGATCATGATCTCCCCCAGCTGCCGGTGCAGGCTGTCGCAGCTGCGGCCGCCGTTTGGGCTGCCCAGGCCGTCGATGCGGGCCTGCACCGTGGCGATGGCGTCGCGGCAGGCCGGGTGATCGGAGTTCACCGCGGTATGCACGTGGCCCGCCAGCCAGCCGCTCACCGTGGCCGGGGCGATGAACAGGCCATCGGCGAGGCCCTGCATCAGGGCGCTGGCGCCTAACCGGTTGGCGCCGTGTTCAGAGAAGTTGGCCTCACCCAGCACGAACAGTCCGGGGATGGTGCTCATCAGGTTGTAGTCGACCCAGAGCCCCCCCATCGTGTAGTGCGGCGCCGGGTAGATGCGCATCGGTTCGGCATAGGGATCGCTGCCGGTGATGCGTTCATACATGGCGAAGAGATTGCCGTAGCGGCTTTCGACCGCAGTGCGGCCGTCACGACGGATCGTGTCGCTGAAATCGAGATAGACCGAGCGGCCGCCGGGGCCCACCCCGTGGCCCTCCAGGCAGCGTTCCCTGGCCCGGCGCGAAGCCACATCACGGGGCACCATGTTGCCGTAGGTGGGGTATTGGCGTTCCAGGAAGTAATCCCGCTCGGCTTCGGGGATGGCGTGCGGTGGTCGCGCATCGCCTGCCTGGGCCGGCAACCACACGCGGCCGTCGTTGCGCAGACTTTCGCTCATCAGCGTGAGCTTGCTCTGGCCTGGATCGCCGCTGGGGATGCAGGTGGGATGGATCTGGGTGAAGCAGGGGTTGGCGAAGGCGGCACCGCGCCGGTGCGCTCGCCAGATGGCGCTGGCATTGGATTTCACCGCGTTGGTGGAGCGGTGGAACACGTTGCTGTAACCGCCGCTGGCCAGCAGCACCGCATGGGCGGTGTGGGCCTCAAGGCGGCCGCTGGCCTGCACCCGGCACACCACCCCGCGCGCCACCCCCTCCACCGTGATCAGATCCAGCACGTCCCGTTGCGTGAGCAGCTCCACCCGGCCGGCGTCCACCTGGCGCAGCAGGGCCTGCACGGCGCCGTACAGCAGCTGCTGGCCGGTCTGGCCACGGGCGTAGAAGGTGCGGCTCACCAGGGCGCCGCCGAAGCTGCGGTTGGCCAGGGTGCCGCCGTACTCCCGCGCGAAGGGCACCCCCTGGGCCACGCACTGGTCGATGATCGCCCCGCTGATTTCGGCCAGGCGGTGGCAGCCGGCTTCGCGGGCACGGAAGTCGCCCCCCTTCACCGTGTCGAGGAACAGCCGCTCAATGCTGTCGCCGTCGTTCTGATAGTTGCGAGCAGCGTTGATGCCCCCCTGCGCCGCCACCGAATGGGCCCGCCGCGGGCTGTCGTGATAGGTGAGCAGGGTCACGCGGAAGCCCTGCTCCGCCAGGCTGGCGGCGGCGGAGGCCCCCGCCAGCCCGCTGCCCACCAGCAGCACCTTGAAGCGCCGCTTGTTGATCGGGCTGATCAGCGGCAGCTCGCGGCGCCGCTGCGTCCAGGCGTCATGGATCGGCCCGCTGGGTAGCTGGGGATCGAGCTTCATGGCTACAGGCCCAACAGGGCCATCAGGCTTCCCAGGCCCCCAGCAGCCCCCGCCACCAGGCCACCTGCTGCAGCGGCGGCCAGGCCCGCCACCAGGGCAAAGCCACCGCCCACCAGCACAGCCAGCAGCCAGCTGCCCCTGCGCAGGCCCGCGGCGTTGGCGGCCTCCAGCAGGCCCAGGCTGCGGTGGGCGCTCTCGCTGCCATGCAGCAGATGCAGGGCCAGGGCCACGGCCGCCGCCAGGTAAAGGGCGAGAGCCCAGCGAGAGCTCAGCGCCAGGGCCACCGCCTGCGCCTCCAGGCCTGCCGGCGGCCGCTGCCAGCGCAACTGGCGCAGATGCACCACCAGAAACAGCAGCAGCACGCTGCCGCTGAGCGGCGCGGTGCGGGAAGCAAGGGCGGCAAGGCTGTCGGGGCGACGGCTGCGCAGCTGGGCATAGCCGGCCTCGCCGCGGGCGCGGGCTGATTGGAGCACCCGCTGCAGGCTCAGCGCCACGTGGGTGAGGGCCGCGAGGGCCAGCCCCAGTTCCGCCGCCGGCAACCAGGGGCTGGCATGGAGCCAGGCCGCCAGCGTCTCAAAAGCGGCCGGATCGAGCACCAGCTGGGCCACGCCGGCCAGATGGGCCAGCAGGAACACCACCAGCGCAAGGCCACTGGCAGCGATCAACCGGCCGGAAAGCCATGGGGACATGGGCGAGGCGGCCAGGGCAGCGCATCGCCTGTGATTCTGGGCCAGCATCGTGGCCCCTGCTCTGGTTGTGGCCCGTGATCAGGTTCCCCGGCTGCCTCGCTGGGCCCGCGCGTGTGGCCCTGTTGCTCGCCCTGCCCCTGGTGACGGCCTGTCAGGCCGGGCCGCTCAGTGGCGTTTCGACAGCGGATGCAACGAGTGGCACCCGCCCGCCGTTGGTGGTCAGCCCTGAGGCGCCGCGTGATGTGGTGCGCCAGGTGCCGGTGGTGGGGGGCCTGCAGCACCCCTGGTCGGTGGCGTGGCTGCCGAGCGGTGAGCTGCTGATCACCGAGCGACCCGGCTGGCTGCGGCTGGTGCGGAATGGCCGCCTCGATCCCACCCCGATCGCCGGGGTGCCAGCGGTGCTGGCGCGGGGCCAGGGTGGGTTGCTGGATGTCGCGGTGCATCCGAGCTTCGCCGACAACGGGCTGGTGTATCTCACCTATGCCGCCGGCACGGAAGCGGCGAACCACACCCGCCTGGCCCGGGCCCGCTTCGACGGACGCGCGCTGCAGGATCTGCAGGTGATCTTCGAGGTGCCCCAGCGCAAGGCGGGCGGCCAGCACTTCGGCTCCCGCCTGCTGTGGCTGCCCGATGGCACCCTGCTGCTGGCGATCGGCGACGGCGGCAATCCACCCGTGCAGCTCGATGGGGCTCTGATCCGTGTGCAGGCCCAGAACCGCGCCAGCGCCCTCGGCAAGATCCTGCACCTCACCGACACAGGCCGGCCGGTGCGCGCCGCCACTTTCGCCGGCGATCCCGGCTCCCTGCCAGGGCTGTGGAGCCTGGGCCACCGCAACATCCAGGGCCTCGCCTACGACCGCGGCCGCGGGCGGGTGTGGGCTACCGAGCATGGCGCCCAGGGTGGCGACGAGCTCAATAGCCCCAGGGCTGGGGCGAACTTCGGCTGGCCGGTTGTGACCCACAGCCGCGAATACTTCGGCCCGGCGATCTCCGCCTCCACCGGATCGCCGCGTTTCGTGGATGCGGAGCTGGTGTGGACCCCGGCGATCGCCCCCTCGGGGCTGGTGGTGTACGACGGCGAGCGGTTGCCGGCCTGGCGCGGCCAGCTGTTTGCCGGTGGCCTGGTGTCGCAGGCGGTGCATCGCCTCACGCTCGATGCCGCCGGCCGGGTGCGCGACCAGCACCGCATCGACATCGGCGCGCGGGTGCGCGATGTGCGCCAGGGGCCGGATGGTTTCCTCTACGTGCTCACCGATGCTGCGGGCGATGGCCAGCTGATCCGCCTGGAGCCGGCGCCCCCCTCCTGATCCAGAGCGCCGTTGCGCCGGCAGTGCCCATCCAGGTGGTCTGCTGTCGCTGCTGTTCAGCCCGGTGGGCGCCGCCTTGGGGTGCCCGTCAGATCTCGATCGCCAGCTTCCCCTTCACCTGCCGGGCTTCGAGGCGGCGCACGGCGTCCGGCAGCCTGTCGAGCGGGTAGCGCCCATCGATCCAGGGCCTGAGCTGCCCGGCTTCCACCAGCTCCTTCAGCACCAGCAGATCCGCCCGCTTCGGCTGCTGCATCACCGCCACCACCTGGCGGCGGCGCAGCCTGGAGAACAGGGGGCCGAGCAGCAGGGCACGCAGCAGCCGGCTGAAGTCGCCCCCCACCAGCACGTAGGTGCCGGCGGGAGTGAGCAGGGGCAGCCAGGAGCGGATCGGCAGAAAGGCCGCCATGTCCACGATCAGATCGAAACGCTGGGTCTGGCGGCGCAGATCGGCGGGCCCGAGATCGCTCACGTGGTCGGCGCCCAGGGCCAGCACCATCGCCTGGTTCTGCGCCCGGCAGAGGCCGGTCACTTCGGCGCCGTAGGCCTTGGCGATCTGCACGGCATAGGACCCCACGCCCCCGGAGGCGCCATGGATCAGCACGCGCTGTCCCGGCTTCAGCTGGCCCGCGTCCCGCAGCGCCTGCAGGGCGGTGAGCGCCGACACCGGCAGCACCGCCGCTTCCGCGAAGCTGCTGCCGGCGGGCATGGGCGCCAGGGCCGTGGCGGGGGCGCAGACGTAGTCCGCAAAGCCACCGAAGCCCGCCTCCGACAGATCGCCGAACACCGCCTCCCCCACCTGCAGCCCCGTCACTGCAGCGCCCACCGCCGCCACTTCACCGGCGATGTCGGTGCCGATGGTGGGGATCGAGGGCGTGCGCAGCCCGCCATAGATCAGTCGGCTGATGAAGGGGTCACCCCGCATCAGATGCCAGTCGCCGGCATGCACGGCGCTGGCCCGGACCCGCACCAGCACCTGATCGTCGGCCGGAACGGGCCTGGGCACCTGCTCCAGGCGCAGCACCTCAGGCGGGCCGTAGCGGCGCTGCACGATCGCCCGCATGGTGTCTGGAGGCACGGGCTCGGGCCACGACGGTGCCGGCATGGTGTCACGGCAGCCGTTGCCGGCAGGGTGTCAGGGCGGTCGGCGCCAGCATGTCGTGATCGGCCGGAGAATCCGGGCGCGTTTGCGTTTGTGTCGGCCATGACAGTGCCGCAACAAGGCGGCACAATTCGCGCTCCCGATCAGGAGGCCGGGATCGCCGATCCGCTCCCTCAGCCCGTGCCCAGCCCCCCACCGATGCCCTTCTTCAGACACCGCTGGCTGCGGCGCCTGGTTCTCGTGCTCGTGGCCGTCGCTGCCACGGTGCTGCCGGGATTCGCCATGGGGTCGTTTCCGCCACCGCCGCCGCCGCCTGCCCGCAGCTTCGGGCCCAGTGCGCCGCCGTCGCCACCGCCGGCCTCTGCGACTCCGGGGACTCTGGCGGCTCCGGCGACTTCCTCGGTTCCCGTGGCGCACACGCAGCCGCTCAGCCTCAACCGCGCCGAGATCCGCGGCGTCTGGATGACCGGCAACGACATGCCGGTGCTGCGCGACCACGACCGGATGCAGCTGGCAGTGGAGCAGCTGGCACGGCTGAACTTCAACACCATCTATCCGGTGGTGTGGAACAGCGGCATCGCCTATTACGCCAGTGCGTCCACCCAGCGCCGCGGCATTCAGTCGTTCACGTTCCGCGGCCTGCAGGGGCAGGACGTTCTCGCCGAGCTGATCCAGGCGGGCCATGCCAAAGGCCTGCTGGTGATCCCCTGGTTCGAATTCGGCTTCATGGCCCCGCCCGGCTCCGAGCTGGCCCGCCTGCATCCGCAATGGCTCACCCGCAAACAGGACGGCGGCCTGACCTCGATCAGCGCCGCTGGCGAGGTGGTGTGGCTGAACCCGCTGCATCCTGACGTGCAGGCGTTCATCCTGGAACTGGTGCAGGAAATCATCAGCCAATACGACGGCGACGGCATCCAGTTCGACGATCACATGAGCCTGCCGAGTGATTTTGGCTATGACGACGTCACCACGGCGTTGTATCGGAAGGAAACCAGGAAGGCTCCTCCTACCAACCCGCGCGATCCGGCCTGGTTGAAGTGGCGCGCTGACAAGATCAGTGACTTCATGCAACGAGTGCATGACACTGTGCATGCGGCCAAGCCCTCAGCGGTGGTGTCTGTGTCGCCGAACTACTACGACTTCGCCTACAAATTGCAGCTCCAGGATTGGCTCGGTTGGATCCGGCGTGGCCTGGTGGATGAGCTGATCGTGCAGCTCTATCGCCCGGATCTTGATTCCTTCCTGCCCCTGCTGGCCGAAGCGGCCCTGCTGGAATCGCGCACCAGGATTCCCACAGCGGTGGCGATCATGACGGGTCAGCGCCAGCGCCTGGTCCCGATGGAGCTGATTCAGGCCCAGGTGAATGCGGTGCGGGAACGCCAGCTCGGGGTGGCCTTCTTCTACTTCGAAACTCTCTGGAACCGGGCCATGGAGCCGCTCAGCGAGCGCAAGCTGGCCTTTCAGCAGTTGTTCCCATCCCCGGCTCCCCGCACCATGATCTGAGCCTCACCCGTGCTTAGGGATAAGCATTGGGCACAAAGAATTGCTCGTTCATCGGCGGACGCTGGTAATCGCTGCCGCTCTTGCGGGGCGGCAATTCAAACGGGGCCGGTGTCATGTCTTCGTAGGGAACCTTGCTGAGCAAGTGCCGGATGCAGTTGAGGCGGGCACGGCGTTTGTCGTTGGCCTCCACCGTGAACCAGGGGGCTTCAGGAATGTTGGTGTGGGCGAACATCTCGTCTTTCGCCTTGGAGAACTCCACCCAGCGATCGCGCGACTCCAGATCCATCGGACTCAGCTTCCAGCGCCGTGCAGGATCTTCCAGCCGGGAGAGGAAACGGGCCTCCTGTTCTTCATCGCTCACGGAGAACCAGTATTTGATCAGGATGATGCCGCTGCGCACCAGCATCCGCTCGAATTCCGGGCAGGAGAGCATGAATTCATCCACCTGCTCAGGCGTGCAGAAGCCCATCACCTTTTCCACGCCGGCCCGGTTGTACCAGCTGCGATCGAATAGCACGATCTCACCAGAGGAGGGGAAGTTCTCCACATAGCGCTGAAAATACCACTGCGATTTCTGCTGGTCGGAAGGGGTGCCTAGGGCTACCACATTGCAACCGCGTGGGTTAAGCGGCTCGGTGATGCGCTTGATCGTTCCACCCTTGCCGGCCGCATCACGGCCTTCAAAGAGCAGCACAAGCCTGTAGCCCACATGCTTGATCCAATACTGCATCTTCACCAGCTCCACCTGCAGGCGAGCAAGCTCTTTCTCGTAGAGCTTCTTGTCGAGTTTGGTAAACCGGCCTTCAACTTGATCGGAGAAGTCGTCAAGGATCGGCGAGGGGCTGTAGGCATCGCCTGAGCCGAGTGGGTAGGAGAGCGCTTTGCCGGGGCTCTTCTTGTGGCCATTCTTGCCGGATTTGTGTTTCTTGCCCTTCTTGACTTTCTCTTCTTTCAGTTTGTCCTTGGACATCGGCTCACCTCGGCTGCATCATTTGTGTTTAGTCGATGCGCAGGTGCAATCAGTGCAGCATTCACTACCGAGTCACCCCGGTTGAACGCCTACCACCACCCAGCACAGCAGCAGCATCCCTCAGCCCTGCCTGCTGAGCGGTGAGTTTGGCTCAGCTGATGATCAACACCACTCCCAGGGCGGCCACCATCAGCAGGATCGCGCCGGTGGCCAGCAGGGCATGGTTGAGCGCATCGGCGCGGGTTTCGCCCGCCTGCATGGCCACCTCATCGGCGTAGAGGTTGTCATGGTTCTCGAGGTCATGGGTGCGCATGGAAATCCTCGCGGGTTGGCGGTGGGGGGGGCCGGTGAGGCACCCTCCACATCAACCCTAAAAACGGTGCCAGTCCCCGTCCAGCGATCCATACCCGGCTTCACGAACGGCCATCCCCACCCACCATCCGTTGTTCCACCTCACCCCCCGCCGATGTCCGATTCCCTGCCCGATGGTCCGCAACTGCTGGCGCTGGAGTGCGCGAGCCGCCGCAATGGCAGCGGCCTGAGCCGGGCGGCGCTTCGCGGCACGTGGATCCTGCAGCGCACCTGGCCGCGGGGCCGCTCCACCCCTGCAGACCTGTCCAGCACCCTGCTGCGCGGGCTTGGCGCCTCGCTCAGCCTGAGCGCCCCAGCAGAGTCAACCGATGCAGCTGCGTCTGCCGCCTCTGAGGCGGACCCTCTGGAGATCATCAACAGCGTGCGGCTGGGGATGCTGGAGCTGCGGTTCTGCGGCGAGGCCCGGCTGCAGGGCCGGCGCCCCCTGCTGCTGTTCCGCTTCCTGCACCTGCAGCTGCGGCTGGGCGAACGCACACTGGTGGATCGCCCGCTGCCCGCCGCCGCTCCCTTCAGCAGCCTGCCGGTGGCGGGCCTGCCGTTCTTTGCCCTGATCGCGGCGGATCCCGAGGGGTCGTGGCTGGCGGCACGGGGCAAGGGCGGCGGCCTGGCTCTCTGGCAGCGCGCCAATGCCCGGCGACAGGCCTGAGCCGGCCTCAGGCTGCGCCACACCCCGCCCGGAGGGTTCGCATGGGCACAGCCAGCGTCCCCGATCCCGCGCAGGATCCTGCACACTGAACCCTGTTGTGATGGTTCCTGTCCTGCCCGGAGCACCTGTCCAGCGGATCTACCGGCTCGTCGATCCCCAGGGACAGCCTCACCCCGTGCTCGATGAGGCCTACGACTCGATGGAGGCGGCCTGGGAGGCGGCCTGTGGCTGGTGGCAGGAGCAGCGGGGCGGCCTTGCCGGTGGTCCGGTCGGGATCGGCCTGGAGGTCAGCACCGGCTGTGGCGACTGGCGTACGCTCCGGCATCCCGGCTGCTGATGGGCCGTTGAGCGCTTCGTCCTTGCCCACCCCTGCGCCCCTGGCCACCAGCCTGCGCGGGCGCCAGCTGCTCGCCGACCCGCAGTTCAACAAGGGCACGGCCTTCAGCCGGGCGGAGCGGCTCCAGCTGGGCCTGGAGGGGCTGCTGCCCCATGCCGTGGAGTCGCTCGACATCCAGGTGGCCCGGGTGTGGAAGGCCTTCTGCAGCCTGGCCAGCGACATGGAGAAGTTCCGCTTCGCCCACGGCCTGCGCCAGACCAACAGCATCCTGTTCCACCGCTTCCTGGCCGATCACGTCGAAGCGGTGCTGCCGATCGTGTACACCCCCACGGTGGGAACGGCGATCCAGCGCTTCAGCCTCGATTACCGCAGCCCCGCCGGCGGTGTGTTTCTGGCGGCGGCCGATCAGGACCGCTTCGCGGCGGTGCTGCGGCAGGCGGCCAGCGGGCCGATCGATCTGATCCTCGTCACTGATGCGCAGGGCATCCTCGGCATCGGCGACCAGGGGGTGGGCGGCATCGAGATCTGCCAGGGCAAGCTGGCGGTGTACACCCTCTGCGCCGGGCTGGATCCGCACCGGGCGTTGCCGGTGGTGCTCGATGTGGGCACCGACCGGCCCGAGCTGCTCGACGATCCCCTCTATCCCGGCAGCCACCAGCCACGCCTGTCCGGTGCCGCCTACGACGCCCTGATCGCCCGCTTCGTGCAGGCCGTCACCGAGGTGTTTCCGGGGGCCTTGCTGCACTGGGAGGATTTCGGCGTGGGCAATGCCCACCGCAACCTGGCCCGTTACCGGCAGCAGCTGCCCAGCTTCAACGACGACATCCAGGGCACCCGAGGCGTGGCCTGCGCTGTGGTGAGGGCGGCTTCCCAGGGGGCCGGAGTGCCGCTTGCCGAGCATCGCATCGTGGTGTTTGGCGCCGGCACAGCGGGGTGCGGCATCGCCGACGGCCTGGTGCGGCTGCTGCAGCGCAGCGGCCTTTCCGCCACAGAGGCGCGCCAACGTCTGTGGTTGATCGATCGCCACGGGCTGGTGCACACGGGCCAGCTGCCGGAGCAGATCCCGGAGATGGCCAGAGGCTTGGCACGCCCGCTGGCGGAGCTGGAGGCCTTCCGCCGCGACGCCGCCGGCACGATCGGCCTGCTGGAAGTGGTGGAGCGCGTCTGCCCCACCGTGCTGATCGGCACCTCCACGGTGGCGGGGGCCTTCACTCAGCAGGTGGTGGAACGCATGGCCGCCGCGGTGGCCCGGCCGATCATCCTGCCGCTGTCGAATCCCACCCGGCTGGCAGAGGCCCAACCCGCCGATCTGCTGCGCTGGAGTGAGGGCCGCGCTCTGGTAGCCACCGGCAGTCCGTTTGCGCCGGTGGAGGTGGGGGGGCGGCTGCGCCGCATCGGTCAGTGCAACAACTGCTTCCTCTTCCCCGGCCTGGGTTTCGCCAGCGTGGCGGTGGGGGCCACCGAAGTGAGCGAGGCGATGATCGATGCGGGCCTGGAGGCACTGGCGCGGCGCATTCCTGCCTGGAGCGATCCCGAGGCGCCGCTGATGCCGGATCTCACCGAGGTGGCGGTGGTTTCAACAGCAGTGGCGGAAGCGGTGGCCCTGGCGGCGGTGCAAGCCGGCGTGGCCCGCTTCGCCAGCACTGCCGAGCAAGCGCTTGCCTGCCTGGAGAAGGCCCGCTGGCACCCCACCTACCGCGCGGTGGTGGGGGCCTGAGCGAAACGAGCCGCGCGCAGCTCCGGGTTCAGAGCTCGTCTTCCACGCCCGGCAGCACGGTGCAGTCGCTCATCGGGTAGCTGACGCAGAGCAGGGCGAAACCCTGGGCGATCTGGTCGTCGTCGAGGAAGCTCTGATCGGATTGATCCACGCTGCCGGCCAGGATCTTGCCGGCACAGGTGCTGCAGGCACCGGCACGGCAGGAGTACGGCAGGTCGATGCCCTGCTCTTCGGCGGCATCAAGGATGTACTGATCGTCGGGGCAGTCGAAGGTCTTGCCGCCCTCGATCGTGATCGCGTAGGTGGCCATGGTGAGGTCGACGTGGATGACCCACTGGATTTAGGGAGCCGATCGCGGCGCTGATGTGCGGGCGGCTACGGATTGCCGTGGTGCGCGCGCTTGCCGGCAGCGGCATGAACGCATGTGGTGGCATGAACACACGGCCGGGCCCGGCTGGCACCTGATGGGCCTCCTGCTCTTTACATGGAAACCCGTGTGGAGGGAGTGGAGCGTGATCAGGGTTTGGATCCCGGCGGAGCGGAGCCCCAGCGAACGACGGGTGGCTGCGACGCCGGAAACGGCCCGCCGCCTTGCCGACAAGGGCTGTGCGGTGGCGATTGAGAGTGGCGCCGGCCAGCAGGCGGGCTACGGCGACGACAGCTTTGCGGCCAGCGGCGCGGACGTCCTGCCCGCCGGAGCCGCTGAAGGCTGGGAGCGCGCCGATGTGGTGCTCACCGTGGCGCCACCGCGGCTGGAAGCCGAGGGCGGCCCCGGCCATGTGGAGCGTCTGCGCTCCGGCAGCCTGCTGATGGGCCTGCTGGAGCCCTATCAGAACCGCCCCCTGATCGAGCGCCTCTCCCACCAGGGCGTGTCGGCACTGGCGCTGGAGCTGCTGCCCCGCATCAGCCGCGCCCAGACGATGGATGCCCTCTCCTCGCAGGCCAACATCGCCGGCTACAAGGCGGTGCTGCTGGCAGCGGCCGAGCTTGATCGTTTCTTCCCGATGCTGATGACCGCGGCCGGCACGGTGCAGCCGGCCAAGGTGGTGGTGCTCGGCGCCGGCGTGGCCGGTCTGCAGGCGGTGGCCACGGCTCGCCGCCTCGGCGCCGTGGTGAAGGTGAGCGATGTGCGGCCGGCCGCCAAGGAGCAGGTGGAATCGCTCGGTGCCCGCTTCATCGATCCGCCTGAACGCGATGCCCCCGGCGAGGCCGGCGGCTATGCCCGCGAGGCCGGCCTGGCCTTCCTTGAAGCGCAGCGCCAGCAGCTGGCCGTGCACCTGGCCGAAGCCGATGCCGTGATCACCACGGCGCTGGTGCCGGGTCGGCCGGCACCGCTGCTGATCACCGAACAGATGCTGGCCGTGATGCGGCCCGGATCGGTGGTGGTGGATCTGGCGGTGGGTCAGGGCGGCAATGTGGCCGGCAGCCAGGCCGACACCACCGTCGAAATCGGCGGGGTGCGGGTGATCGGCGCCGGCCAGTTGCCGGCTTCGGTGCCGCAGCACGCCAGTGCTCTGTATGCGCGCAATGTGTCAGCGCTGCTGGAGCAGCTGCTCGTCGACGACCTGCTCACCATTTCCCCGGAGGACCCACTGTTGGACCCCTGCCTGATCACCCATGCCGGCGCCTGCCGCCGCCCCGACCTCTGGCCCGCGCTGGTGGAGGTGACGGCATGAGCGGCGTTCTCAGCGGCACCGAAGCGCTCTGGGTGCTGGTGCTCGGCAGCCTGCTCGGGCTGGAACTGATCGGCAAGGTGCCCCCCACCCTGCACACCCCGTTGATGTCCGGCGCCAACGCCATCAGCGGCATCACCCTGCTGGCGGCCCTGGTGCTGATCGCCGAAGCGCCCACACCAGCGCTGCGCCTGCTGGGCGCCACCGCGCTGGGCTTTGCCCTGTTCAACGTGGTCGGGGGCTTCCTCGTCACCGACCGGATGCTGGCCATGTTCAAACGTAAGGGAGCGAACTGATGGGAGAACTGACGCTCGAACTCGGGGCTGTGCTGCTGCTGGCCCTCGGCCTCAAGGGCCTGGCCAAGATCCGCACAGCACGTGCGGCCAATGGTCTGGCGGCCCTGGCCCTGCTGCTGGCGGTGGCCGGTCTGTTGCTGCAACAGGGGTTCGCCGGCTGGCCGTGGATGCTGCTGGGTCTGGGGGTGGGCGGCGGCCTCGGCGCCCTGCTCGCCTTCAAGGTGGCGATGACCGCCATGCCGGAAACCGTGGCGCTGTTCAACGGCTGCGGCGGCCTGTCGTCGTTGCTGGTGGCGATCGGCGCCGCCCAACTGCCCACGCCGCTCGACCTGCTGGGTCAGGTGTCGGTGCTGGCGTCGGTGCTGGTGGGCGCCATCACCTTCAGCGGCTCGCTGGTGGCGATGGGCAAGCTGCAGGAATGGCTGGGCACCCCCGGCTGGACCCAGAAACCCCAGCGCCACGCGATCAACATCACCCTGGCGGTGGCCTCGCTGGTGTGCTGCGGCCTGGTACTCAAAGGCATGGCGGTGGCGCTGATCCCGCTCACCGTGCTGTCGCTGCTGCTGGGCGTGGGCCTCACCCTGCCGGTAGGCGGCGCCGACATGCCGGTGGTGATCTCGCTGCTCAACTCCTATTCCGGTGTGGCCGCAGCAGCAGCCGGCTTCGTGGTGGGCAGCGAGCTGCTGATCGTGGCGGGCGCCATGGTGGGAGCGGCGGGCCTGATCCTCACCCAGGTGATGTGCACGGCGATGAACCGCTCGCTCACCTCGGTGCTGTTCGGCGGTGCCATGGGGGCAGCGCCGGCGGCCGGCGCCGATGGCGCCAAGGATGAGGGGTACAAGAACGTCACCTCCTGCAGCGCCGAGGAATGCGCGCTCACGCTGGAAGCTGCCGAGCGGGTGGTGTTCGTGCCGGGCTACGGCCTGGCGGTGGCCCAGGCGCAGCACAGCCTCAAGGAGCTGGCCAAGCTGCTGGAGCAGCAGGGCATTGCGGTGAGTTATGCGATCCACCCGGTGGCCGGCCGCATGCCGGGCCACATGAATGTGCTGCTGGCCGAGGCCGATGTGCCCTACGACCAGCTGATCGAGATGGACGCGATCAACCCGGAGTTTCCCCGCACCGATGTGGTGATCGTGCTGGGCGCCAACGACGTGGTGAACCCTCGCGCCAAGAGTGACCCCGGCAGTCCGCTTTACGGCATGCCCGTGCTGGAGGTGGATCAGGCCCGTTCGGTGTTCGTGGTGAAGCGCAGCCTGGGCTCCGGCTACGCCGGCATCCGCAACGACCTGTTCGAACTCCCCCAGACTTCGATGGTGTTCGGCGACGCCAAACAGGTGCTGCAGACCCTGCTGCAGGAACTGCGCGCCCTAGGCGTCGGCAAGGTGCCGGCGGGGGCTGGGGCGGGGCGCTGAGGAGCAAGAGCTCGCTTCCTGCCACCGGACCAACAACTCGAGATGCCAGATGGCTCTGATTGCGATTCTTCCTTTGCGGGGAAAAATCGTTCTGCCGAGCTGTCTGGCTCACTGTTCGTTCGGCCCCAACCAAGAATGCAGGAAATCACGCCGCCGTTTTCTTGCATTCAGTTGTATTTGAGTAGCGTCTGACAGACATTGTCATAACGATGAAGGCAACATGAGAAGGTTCTCATTGTTCGGTCATCGGGAAAATGAGCCGATAACTTTGTTGAGTGTTCCTCGTACTTGAGAACTCGACATGACAACTCTCACTGTTAGTGGTGATCGTCTCGGCGAAGCCCTGCAATTTGACTCCAATGCTTCCACAACCAGCGTCGAAGTCGGGCGTGTCTGGTTCAGTGCCACCGATACGGTGCGGATCACCTTTGCTCCCGCCAGCTTAAACGCCCAGACCGGCGCTCTGATCGGTGGCGCTGGTGCCGTCATCGGTCTGACTGTCACCACCGCCGCTGGACAGGTGACCACCTTTTGAGTCTCAAGTGCGAATGCATTGGATGTGGATCCAGATCAATCGAAGAACGGTGCCGACTTTTTCTATATTTCCGAATCGCCTGCTGTTGGTGTGGGTGGCGCCTATGCCGGCTTGCAGCTTGAGAAAATTCTGGTGGCTGATCAGCCGCTCACAGCAGCCAGCCTCGTTCCCTTCAACAACACGGGTGGCTATCTCCCCACCACTGGTTCGGTCACGCCGCCATTGCCACAACTCACCGGAACAGCCGGCGATGACGTGCTCACGGGCACCGCTGCCGGCGACACCATGAAAGGCCTGAATGGCAATGATGCGATCCGTTCCCTTGGCGGAAACGACATCGTTTTCGGTGGTGATGGCAACGACATCATCGATGGTGGCGCCGGTGCCGATCGCCTCAACGGCGATGCCGGCATTGATCTGCTCTGGGGCGGCGGCGGTGCCGACCAGCAGGTTGGTGGTGCCGGCGATGACCTGATCGACGGCGGCCTGCAAAGTGACAGGCTCACGGGTGGCGCAGGCGGTGATGTGTTCATCTTCGGCGCTGGCGATACGGTATCAGCACCACGTCCTAGGGCACCCAGCTCTCGTTTGCTGGCTCCTCTGGAAGCATGCTTCTGCAGGGGTACTTCGGCGGCTTTGATCCCGGACACGACTTCAAGTTCGATTACGTGCCGACATTCGATTTCATCTGACCTCATCGATTGTGATTGTCGCCCGTCAGGCTGTTGGCCTGGCGGGTTTCTTCCTGCATTCATTGCTCACGCCCTGATCAGTGCTCTGAACGGGGCTGTTTCAGCTGTTTGTGCCAGCGTCAGTCCAGGCTCAACGCCAGTGCGAAAGCATCGCTTCCAGCAGCGGTGGTGCCTTACCTTTACTGCTCAATTCCGTACACGTTGGAAGGTCACATGCCGTAAGCGGGGTTCATTGGTGAGGTTCGCACGCGGCTGTTGGTGTTCTATGCCGTGATGCTGTCTGTGCTGATTGGTCTGACGGTGCCACTCAGTAAGCATCTGCTGCTGCTTGAGCTGCACCAGCGTGAGCAAACCAGCCTGGGCGAGAGCATTCAAGACTTCGAGCACTACATGCGGCCATTGCTTACCGCCGAAGCGGCTCCTTCCAGCCCTGAGCTTGCCGGGCATATGAAGAGTTTTCTCACGAAGATCCTTCCTGAAGACGACACCTTCTTCATCCTGATCATCAATGGAGAGTTTCAGCGCTCGAGCCCAGTGGCTCTGCCTCATCCCATGCGGCCGGGATCTGTCTTGATGCGGCAGTGGGAAGCCACCACAAAGCTTGCTTCAGGCAAGGTGGATGAAGCTGATCCTGAGGTGGGAACCATCCTGTATTCGGCCGTTCCTGTTGAAGTGGATGGCCGGGTGCAAGCTGTGTTCGTGGCGGCACGTACCACTGCCGGCGAACTTGCTGAGGTTGGCGATTTCACCTCCATCTTGATTCAGATTGTTGTTGGCATTCTGATCACGTCGCTGTTGTTTCTCTGGATTCTTTCCAAGGCGGTGCTGGCACCCCTCCAGCTACTCGCCAGCACCACGCGTTCGATCACGGCCACGAATCTCAAGCAGCGTTTACCCGTGACCGGCAGAGGCGAACTGGGGGACATCACCCTCAGCTTCAACGCCATGATGGACCGCCTGGAAGCCTTGATCATTTCCCAGAAGGAATTCATCCAAGATGCTGGGCATGAATTGCGCACACCAATCACAGTGATCAGGCGCAATATCGAACTGCTTCTTCAGGACGATGATGAGGAAGCTCGCCGTGAAACGGTGCGCCTCGTGCTGGATGAAGTCGACAGGATCGCCAGGCTGGTTGCTGAGCTTTCACTGCTGGCCCAATCCCAACGCCCTGAATTCCTGGTGCTCAGTGACCTTGATGTGCATCGCTTCACCCAGGACATCTACCAGAAGGCCAGGATTCTCGCCCCGCGCCGCTGGTCGTTGGCATGCACGGCCCAGACAATGATGGAGGCCGATGAACAACGCCTCACCCAGTGCATGATGAACCTTGCACTCAATGCCAGCCAGCACACCAGTGAATCTGATCGCATTGAGCTCGGCTCCTCCCTCGCTGCCGATGGCTCCATCCGCCTCTGGGTCTCAGACAGCGGTGAGGGAATCCCTGAGCGCATCCAGCCGCAGGTGTTCAAACGCTTCTTCAAGGGCAGAAGCCGCACCCAAGCTGAGCATCATTCGGGCCTTGGTCTGTCGATCGTCAGGGCTATCGTGAACGCCCACCATGGCCGGATTGAACTCCTCAGCCAGCCAAACCGCGGCACGACCTTCACATTGATCTTTCCCGCACGGCAACCTGTGCTGCTGCGCGACTTTTCCCCTGAGCCATGGCCTGCATCCTGATCGCTGAAGACGAGCCACGCATCTCTCGCTTCATTGAAAAGGGGCTGCGGGCTCAGGGCTACGACGTGGTGCACACGCCATCCGGTGATGGCGTGGTCGACATCCTTTCTGCCTCCCCCATCGATCTGTTATTGCTGGATCTCGGCCTCCAGGGCCTTGATGGCACCAATGTTCTCGAGGAGATGCGGGGTCAGGGCATTGAAACCCCGGTGATTGTTCTCACCGCCCGCGATGATCTCAGCACCAAGGTGGCCAGCCTGGATGCTGGCGCTGATGATTACATCACCAAACCCTTTCGCTTTGATGAACTGCTGGCGCGCATCCGTGCCCGTCTGCGCACGTCCGCTGCCCGCCTGGCTCAGGCTCCGAATGCGCAGACGCTTGAGCTTCAGCACTGCGGCATCACCATGAACCTGCGGGCACGCCAGGTGTTCCTTGAGAGTTTTCCCGACCCTATCGACCTCACGGATCGTGAGTTCCGTTTGTTGGAGTTGTTCCTCAGCAACCCGCTGGCCATCCACAGCCGCGAGCAGATTCTCGACCATGTCTGGGGCTATGGCCACGATCCCCAGTCCAACATTGTGGATGTCTACATCGGTTATCTCCGTCGCAAAATCGATTCCCGCCGCATCGAAACGATCCGTGGGATCGGCTACCGCCTTTCAAGCCGCTGAGATCACCCATGCCTTGGCTCAGGACTTGGCTGCTCGATGTGGTTGGCCACCAGATTGTTTCTGCCTGCAGCTGAGCTGACCATTGTTGTATGGCATCCCGACGCTGTGCGCCTCCCATCCGTTTGTCAGCCGGCACAACTGGGCGCCGCGGCGATTTTGCAGTAGGTCATCCTCCTGCGTTCGCTTGTCCCTGCCGCACGCCGTCATGGCGTCATTGTCTCTCTCCTCATCTGGCGCAACGGTTCCGATGCCACCAGCCGCTCTGAGGCCCTCAACCCCAAGGCCTCTCCACCCTCGGGCGTGCTTGGTGGCTCCCTCTAGGCTTGGGGCACCATGCGAGCCGCTCCGATCACCCTTCTGACCCACCCAGCTCCGGGACAGGAGCAACCCAGCGGCGGTCGCCGCACGCCACCCATCCGTCGCCTTCAGGCAGAGGAGCAGGCACCGCAGCAGCGGCCTGTGCTGACGGACCTTCCTGATGCCGGCGTCTCCTTTGATTCGCTTGGTCTCTCGGAGCCGCTGCTCAAGGCGATCGCGGCCAAGGGCTACACGGTGCCGTCGCCGATCCAGCTGCAGTCAATTCCAGCGGTGCTCGCTGGCCACGATGTGATGGCGGCTGCCCAGACAGGCACCGGCAAAACCGCCGGCTTCACCCTGCCGATGCTGGAGCGGCTTCAGCACGGCCCCCACGCCCGCAACAACCAAGTGCGCTCCCTGGTGCTCACGCCCACGCGCGAGCTGGCGGCCCAGGTGGCGGAAAGCGTGCAGGCCTATGGGCGCTATCTCGATCTGCGCAGCGATGTGGTGTTCGGCGGGGTGAAGATCACCCCGCAGATGCAGCGCCTGCGCCGTGGCGCCGACGTGCTGGTGGCCACTCCGGGGCGGCTGATGGACCTCTATCAGCAGAACGCCATCCGCTTCGACCGGCTCGAAATCCTCGTGCTTGATGAAGCCGATCGCATGCTCGACATGGGCTTCATCCGCGACATCCAGAAGATCCTGGCTTTGCTGCCGCCGAAGCGGCAGAACCTGCTGTTCTCCGCCACCTTCAACCCCTCGATCCGCAAATTGGCTCAGGGGTTGCTGCACAACCCGGTGCAGCTGCAGGCCACGCCCGAGAACAGGGCCGCTCCGCTGGTGGAGCAGGTGATGCATCCCTGCGACATGGCCCGCAAGGCTGATCTGCTCACCCATCTGGTGCGCCAGGGCGATTGGCGGCAGGTGCTGGTGTTCTCGCGCACCAAGCACGGGGCGAACCGCCTGGCCGATCGCCTCAACCAGGAGGGCCTAACGGCCATGGCCATCCATGGCAACAAGAGTCAGGGCGCTCGCACCCGGGCGCTGGCCACCTTCAAGAGCGGCGAGCTGCGTGTGCTGGTGGCCACCGATCTGGCTGCCCGCGGCCTCGACATCGAGCAGTTGCCCCATGTGGTGAACCTCGATCTGCCCAACGTGGCCGAGGACTACGTGCACCGCATCGGCCGCACGGGCCGTGCCGGCCAGAGTGGCCATGCCATCTCCCTGGTGGCCGCCGAGGAGCATGAGCTGCTGCGGGCGATCGAGCGGATGATCGGCAACCCACTGCCGCGGCTCGAGATCGCCGGGTTTGAGCCCACCATCCTCTCGGCCCCACCGCTGGATCTCAGCGGTGGGCGGGGCAAGGGTGGACGCCGCTCCGGCGGAGGTGGCGGTGGCCGGCCTGATCGTCCCCCCACCCGCTCCCGCCGGCCGGCGCCGGGCTCCGGATCTGCCGCCGCCCCGGCGCGGGCTCGTACCCGTCGCCCCTGACCCTCCGCACAAGCCTGCAGCCCAATCAACCGGCTCAGGCCGGTGGTGGTGGCGGTGGTGCCGGCCGGAACAGGCTCATCAGTGCTTCCAACGAGGCCGGCAGTTCTCCGCTCGGCTTCCGTGCCGGCAGGGTGAGGCTCTCGATGCTCACATCGCTGAGCGCCAGTCCGACAGCTGCAAAGCTGCTGCGGCACCTCTCCCCTGTGTCGCTGGCCAGCATGGCCAGAGATGGCTCCTCCCGCGCTGGGCCAAGGGCACCATCGCGGATCACCTGCCGCAGCTGGCTGGAGATGCCAGGCAGGTGCGGGGCCAGCAGCTCAGTCACCGGTGCAGCCGGCCGTGACGGGCCCTCGATCAGCTGGCGGGCGCCCACGGTACGTAGCACCAGCAGCGGGTCCAGGCACTGGATCGCGCAGAGCCCGGAGGCGCTGAAGGTCTCCGGCGAGGGAGCCACCGGACGGAGCGCAGTGGCGACCATCGGCTGCACACGTCTCTCACCCCAGGGCAGGGCCGTGAAGGGGCGCAGGTCCACCACGTGGATCTGGGCATTGAAGAAGCTGCCTTCCTGCCCCGGCAGGTCGATCAACCCCGCCAGCTTCGGCAGCGACTGGCGCCGCAGCTGATGGCGGCCCGTGAGGAGCACATCGGCCAGCTGATTCCCCACGGCGAACACCGCGGCCTGATCGGCCTCCACCTTCAGCCAGGTGCCTACCCGCAAAGGTGCCTGCGCATGATCCAGGGCCCACAGCAGCGGATCGTTGCGGCCCCCGTTCTCCATCGCTGCTGCCGGTTCCTGCGCATTCACCGCCGCTCCGGCTCCCTCCATCGCGCCTGTCCTGTCCGCTCGTGGCGTCACTGTATGGAAAGACGCCCGGCCTGAGCACCAGATCGAAAGGCGCCTTTCCTGAGCACCAGCGGAACCGCGCTCAGCTCCCGCCGAGCGTCCCCTCTGGAGCAGACCCTGCCCCCTTCTCACCCAGCCGGTCACCCGCTTGCAGGCCCAGCTGCTGGAGCAGGGGCTGGCCGCTGGCCGCCTGCTTGCCCTCCAGCTGGGCACTGCGCAGCAGCAGCGGGCAGCCGCCGGTGCCCAGCACCAGCCCCACGCCTGGCAGCAGAGCCAGCACCTCACCGGGTCTCCCTTGCTGCTCAGCCACGCCGGTGGCCAGCGCCCGGACGTCGGCGCTCAGTTGCTCCGCCAGCCTGGCCACCAGCGGCTCGGTGGCGAGCAGCTTGAGCCGCTTGCCCGCCAGCGTGGTGGTGGCGCCGGGGTACAAGCCCATCACCTGGCGGTGGATCTCCAGCGCTGAACGGCTCCAATCCACCGCGAAGTCCTCCTTGCACAACAACCGCGCCAAGCGCACGCCGTCGTCGCTCTGCGGCCGCAGCCCCAGCCGCTGCCAGCGCTCCGGTTCGGGACCAGGTCCGGCGGCCTCGATCCTCGGCATCGCTTCCACCAGCAGGGTGGCGGTGAGCGCACTGAGCCGGGCAGCCAACTGCTGGGCGTTCTCGAGCTGGCCAATCGGCAGACGACCTTCCAGCAGCACCGGACCCGTGTCGAGGCCGGCTTCCATCGCCATGATCCCCACCCCCGTCTCCGCGTCGCCTTCCATCAGGCACCACTGGATCGGCCCGGCCCCGCGCCAGCGGGGCAGCAGGGAACCGTGGCCGTTCCAGCAGCCCAGTGGCGGTTGCTGCAGCACCTCGGGCGGCAGCAACTGGCCGAAGGCCACCACCACCGAAAGGTCGGCGCCGAGGGCCGCCAGCTGCTGCTGCACCTCTGGTTCGCGGCGGATGCGGGTGGGCGTGAACACCGGCAGCCCCAGCTCCAGGGCCCGGGCCTTCACCGCCGACGGCTGGGCCGCCGCCCCCCGGCCACGTCGCCGGTCGGGCTGGCTGACCACCCCCACGACCGTGTGGCCGGCAGCCACCAACGCCTCAAGGCTGGGCACGGCGTAGGCCGGCGTGCCCCAGAACAGGATCTTCACAGGGACGTGGGCGGGTGGATCAAACGGGGCCGGTGCCGTTCAGGCGTCGCCGGTCACGGACAGGCCTTCCACCCACACGTGCGGGCAGAGGCCATCGGGGGTGAGCTTGGCCTCCCCTTCAAAGCCGAGGATGCCCTTGAGCACAGCCCGGATGTCACCGGCCACGGTGGCCGCTTCGATCGAGCGCGCTTCGCCGTTGCGGATCAGCCAGCCATCAAACGGCAGTGAGAACGATCCCTGGCTCGCCTTCACACCGGCGTGCAGTGCCGAGAGCGAATCGATCCACACCACGCCGTCGGCAGTGTGGCGATCCAGGCCGCTGGCGCCGCCGGAGCAACCGGCGCTTGGCCCTACCTCGAACCAATGCGGCCCCACCGACACCTTGGCGCCCAGGCCCGCATGGCCGGTGGGCTCCACCCCGAAGGCGCGCGCCGTGGCTTCGGAATGCAGGAAGTGGCGCAGCACGCCCCCTTCCACCAGGGCCAGGCGCCGCACGGGTGTGCCTTCGCCATCGAAGTTCGAGGCGCCCACATTGCCGGGATGCAGGCCGTTGTCGTGGATGGAGAGAAACGGCACCGCCAGGGTGCTGCCGATCGCGTCGCGGTTGCTGAGGCTGACGCCGTCGAGCACGGCCCGGGCATTGAACAGGCTGCTGAAGGCGCCGATCAGGTCGAGGAAGGCTTCCGGCGAAAAGATGCAGGTGTAATGCCCTGTCTGGATCGGTGCGTAATCGAGATGGGCGATGGTGCGTTCGGCCGCTTCAGCGATGCAGCCGGCCACATCCAGCTGCTGCAGGCCGTAGGCCAGGCGCACGGCGCCGCTGCTGCGGGGTTTGCGGCCCTCCTCTTCACCGCGGGCATAGAGGTAAAGGCTGGCGGTGGTGAGCTTCTGCTCGCGGCAGGCGCCGGCACTGTTGAGGTAAAGGCGCTCGCTGCTGCGCTGGGCCAGGCCGTTGTAAGGAACGGTGGTGATGGCGGCATGGCGGCCGAGCAGGTCGCGCTCCGCTTCCCGAAGGGTGTCCAGCAGCTCGAGGATGCCGCGCGGCTCCACCAGTGGCTGATCAAGCGGTTCGAGCGGGGCCGTGGCCAGCGGCGAGAAGGCCGGGATGTCGTCGGCGTTGCCGTAGGCGCTGGCATCGCGGGCACCGCTGAGGGCACGGGCCAGGCCGGCGGGGGAGAGGTCGGAGGTGCTGGTGATGCCCACGAGGCCATCCCCGTTCCAGACCCTCACGGTGATGGCGCTGCGCTGGGCCCCCTTGAGCTGCTTGGCTTCGCCGCGGTCCACCTGCACGGAGGTGTCGGTGCTGCAGGCGGCGCCCAGATCCCAGCGCTCGATGCCCAGGCCCTGGGCCAGGCCGCTGAGCTGCTCACTGAGGGCGTGGGCGTCGAGGCCCAAGGTGGTTCCCGCTGTGGTGGTGCTCATGATCAGCGGCCTCCCACGGTGATGGCATCCACCTTGATGTGCGGCTGCCCCACGGTGACGAAGATGCTGCCGCTCACCGAACCGCAGAAGCCGGCTGCCAGCTCCAGATCATTGGCGCACATCGAGAGCCGGGGCATCACCTCTTTGGCTTCACCGATCAAGGTGGCTCCTTTGACGGGCTTGCCGAGGCGACCGTTCTCGATCAGATAGCCCTCCTCCACCGCAAAGTTGAACTGGCCAGTGGGGCCCACGCTGCCGCCACCCATCGATTTGCAGTACAAGCCCCGATCGACCGATTCGATCAGCTGCTCCGGGGTGTGCGGCCCGGCGGCGATGTAGGTGTTGCGCATGCGGCTGGCGGCCGCGAAGGCGTGGCTCTGGCGCCGGCCGCTGCCGGTGCGGGGGTGGCCGGTGCGCAGTTCACCGGCGCGGTCGGAGAGGAAACGCTTGAGCACCCCGTTCTCGATCAGCACCGTGCGTTGGGGCGCCATGCCCTCATCGTCCATTGACAGGCTGCCGAAGGCGCCGTCGCTGAGCCCCTCGTCGATCGCCGTCACGGCGCTGTGGGCGATCGGAGCATCGATTCGATCGGCAAAGGGGGTGGTGCCCCGCTCCACCTGGGTGGTTTCCAGCAGGTGGCCGCAGGCCTCGTGGAAGATCACACCGCCGAAGCGGTTGGCAAGCACCACCGGGTAGGTGCCCGCTTCCACATACTCGGCATGCAGCATGGCCTGGGTGCTGGCACACAGATCGAGGGCGGCCGTCTGGGCATCCCACTGGCGCAGATCGTCCGGGCGGTCGGTGCTGCCATAACGGCGGCCCTGGCTGGCCCGGTGCTCCCCGTCGGCGGCCAGGGCCGTGAGCCCCACCGACTGGTGCAGCCGGATGTCGCGGGCGAAGGTGCCATCGCTGGCGGCCACCATCACCTCCTGCCAGTCGCGGGCGTAGCTGCCGCGGCGTGCCTGCAGGTGCTGGCCGTGCTGCTCCAGCAGGGCGGTGCCCTCCAGCAGCCGGTCGGTGCTTTCCGCCAGGGTCGGGCAGGCAACCAGCCAGTCGCCCTTGGCGAGGGCGTAGTCGCGCAGGTCGGGCAGCCCGTCGAAGCCGCTGATGCCGTTGCTGTTGACCGTGAGGCCCAGCATGCCCAGGGCCTGCTCCAGCGCCAGCATCAGGCCCCGCTCGCTGAGGTCGTTGGTGGAGACGAAGCCATCGCGCTCGCCGCGGAACACGCGCACACCGGCGCCGCGGCCGAAAGCAGGGCTCACGCTGGTGATGCGGTCCTGCGCAGCCAGCAAGCCGATGTGGTCAGTGCTCTCCAGGAACACCTCCACCAGGCTGGCTCCAGCGGCGCGTCCTGCAGCCAGCAACGGCTCCAGGCGTTGACGCCAGCTGAGGTCAAAACCTTCGAGCGCCAGCAAGGGGCGAGCAGTGGAAGCAACCAAGGAAGTCGGTCTGATCTTGGTGGCTCAGGCTAACGGCGAGGCCGCAGGCACGGGATGCCTCAGGAGCTTCGCTGCCAGGGAACCCCCCCGAGATTTGCTGGGTTGGGTAGGCCCCTGGCCAGGCACTTCAAACGGCTGAGGATCAGCGCACAGCGGGCTGGAAGGCCTCGCTGCGAATCGGAGCCATGAAGAACAGCTTCGCCATTTCGAGGCCGTTGGCGGCCCAGAAGGGCAGCTTGCGCAGCACCTTGAGCGGAGCGATGGCCGCGGAGGCATCGGCGGCGCTGAGGGCCTGGTTGTTGCCCACGATCCGCTCCAGCCGCTCATAGAAACGTGGGTGCTCCACGTTGAGCACCACGGGGAACACCCGGGCGGAGGTTTCGTTGGTCTTGGCGATCACGTACTTGTCGTAGGCGCGGGCATCAAGGCCAAGGGCTTCGTAAAACTCCTTGCGGGCCACGTCACGCACGTACATGGTGGCAAAAACCGCCAGCAGGAAGAAACGGCACCAAAGGCGCGCCTGCAGGCCACGCACGGTGTCCGGCTGGGCCTTCATCAGAGCGTCGAAGAAGTCGCCATGGCGATTTTCGTCCTGGCACCAGTTTTCGAAGAAGTTGAAGATCGGGAAGATCTTGCTGTCAGGGTTCTTCTCGAGGTGGCGGTAGATGGCGATGTAGCGCCAGTAGCCGATCTTCTCCGAGAGGTAGGTGGCGTAGAAGATGAACTTGGGCTTGAAGAAGGTGTATGACTTACTGGCTGTGAGAAAGCCCAGATCGAGCTGGAGCCCGAAGTCGCCCATGGCCTTGTTGAGGAAGCCGGCATGGCGGGCCTCATCTCTGGCCATGTGGGCGAAGCATTCGGCCAGAAGCGGGTTCTTGGCTTTGATGCGGCGGCTCAGCTCCTTGTAGAGCAGGAAGCCGGAAAACTCCGACGTGCAGCTCTGCTCGAGAAACTCGACGAACACACGGCGGGTGTCGGGATCGAGCTTGTCGGCGGCGCCGTCGAATTCGCCGTTACGAACGAAGTGGTGGCGGTTGTAGTCCTTGCGGAACTCTTCGCAGATCGCCTCCAGCTCCACTTCGTTGGGCCGCAGATCCATCGCCGCCATGGCGTCGAAATCAGTGGTGTAGAACCGCGGGGTGAGGATCGTGTCCTTGACCGGATCCTTGAAGGCCGGTGCGTGGTCGTTCGAAGCGGCGACGGGAGCGCTGGGTGCGGCGGTGGGAGGCACCATTCTGGCGTCGAGGCAGGCAATGCAGGCATCGTAAGGGCCATCCGAGCCGAAGGGGCCCAGTTGTGACGCTCCAACAGATCGAGCCGTGATAGAGGCTCAACGCTGTGTCTCCAATGGGGCGGCGTGCTTGAGGTGCCGGCCAACCCCGGTGCGCTGGCCTCAGTTGGGCCCGAGCCACTTCTGCCCGTTGAGCCGTGACACCACCCGGGACACCAGCAGCGGCAGGGTGGCTTTGCGTTCATCGATCAGGAACGACTCCAGCAAGGTGGGTTCGCTACCGGATTCGGCCAGGCTGAAGGTTTTGGGGCCGTGGATGTCGGTGGTGGTGAAACACAGCCAGAACCGCCGGCCCCGGGGCATGCACCCTTTCACCACCCAGCAGTCGCTACCCACAACGGGCATCGGCGCCTGCTCAAAGCTCAGCTCCGGCGAGGGCCCGCCGTAGGCCTGCATTTCCTTGGCCAGTGCCGGCAGGAAGATCTCCGGCACGAACTCGGCAAATGGCTTGTCCTCCACTGCCGGGGGCTTGGCTTTGGCGGCCTGCTTCTCCGCGGCGGGCGCCGGAGTTGCCTCGCCCGCGGGCGTGGAATCCGCGGCTCCCACGGCAGATGGCGTGGGGGCGGCTCCGTTGGGTTCGCTCACCGGCACGGGGATCTGGCGTTCAGGTCTGGGAACTTTAGGGGCGGTGCCGTCCGGCTGGTTCACCAGTCGTCGCTTGGTGGCGCCTCCCAGCCATCCGCAGCGGCATCTTCTGCGGTGGCTGCAGCAGAAGCTCCGGCAGCGCCCATTCCTGGATCAGCGCGGCGGATCACCCGAAACGGGACGGCCACGGTGGGGGCAGGGTCTCCAGCGGCGCGAACAGGGCCGGCCGCTGCTGCTTCAAACGGACGCCCGCGCCCGGACCCCTCAACGGGTGCGTCGCGGCGCCGCGACGGCTCGCTGCGGGGCATGTCCCAGGGTTCCTGCTGGGCTGGCGGCTCCAGACCCCTGCGTTGCCGCTGAACGACGACCCGGGACTGACCCTTGAGCGCCAGCGCCGTGGCACCCGCGCTCAGCGCGGCGCCACCACCGGCCGCTGCGGCGATCCACAGACCGATCGGCAGTGCCGGGGAGGTCCAGATCAGCAGCCGCAGGCTGGTGGCTGGCCGCGGGTTTAAGGCACCCACCAGCAGCACTGCCAGCAACGGGGCGAGCAGTGGCAGCAGCAGCAGGCGTTGCAGCACGGCGGGTCTCAGGTGGGGAGCGCCAGCTCGACCGGACCCTGCCACCGGCGCAGCTCACCGAGCTCGAACCCCAGCGAATCGAACACCCGGATCACCAGGAAATCGACCATGTCCTCCAGGGAGCGGGGCTGCTGGTACCAGGCGGGAATCGGCGGAGCGATGCGGGCACCGGCCTCCGCCAGCTGGGTGAGGTTGCGCAGGTGCACCAGGTTCCATGGCATCTCCCGCGGTGCGATCACGAGTGGCCGGCCCTCCTTGAGGTGCACATCGGCGACCCGCTCCACCAGGTCCAGCGCGACACCGCTGCTGATCCGTCCGACCGTGCCCATGCTGGCCGGCAGGATCACCATGCCGCGGGTGCGGAAGCTGCCGCTGGCGATCGCCGCCGTCTGATCGTTCCAGCGATGACAGCGCAGTGGCCCATCGGCACAGCCCGTGCGCTGCAGCCAGAACGCCGTCTGGGCCTCAGGCTCGACGGGAATGCGCAGGCCCTGCTCCGCCAGCCAGACGGTGATGGCGCCGCGGCTCACGATCAGCTCCACGGGCTGGCCCGCCTGCAGCAGCAGCTGCAGGGCCCGCTCCGCCAGCGGCATGGCGGACGCGCCGGAGACCGCCAGAACCACCGGGTCCATCGCTCAGGCCTCCGTGTCGGTCTCGGTGTCGATGCCGTCCTGACCGTCGGGGCCCGCGCCATCTTCAGCGCCGGTATCACCGCTGAAGTGGCCTGCACCGCCCAGCTCACTGCCGCTGCCGTCGTCGTCCGGCAGGATCGCTGCCAGATCGATCTGATGGCGCAGGGCGTCCACCTTGAGGATGGTCACCTCAACGGCGTCCCCCAGCATGTAGGTGCGGCGGTTCTTGCGCCCCACCAGCCGGTTCTGGCGGGAGCGGTATTCGTACCAGTCGTCCTTGAGCGAGCTCACGTGCACCAGCCCTTCCACCAGGGACGGAGGGATTTCCACGAAGAAGCCGTAGCTCTGCACGCCGCTGATCACACCGGTGAGTGTCTCGCCCACCAGGGGTTCGGCGGCGCGGGCCTGGGCCATCGCCAGCAGGTCGCCCTGGAGGTCGGCGACGAAGCGGGCCCGGCCATTGAGGCGCTGCAGCAGGGACACGCTGCGGGATTGCTGCAGCTCGGCCATCTGGCTCGGCGGCAGCAGCGGCCAGTCGATCTGGCCGTGGCAGGCATCGGAGGCCAGGTCGACCCGGGTTTTATGGCGCACGCTGGGGCGATCCTTGCCCTCGGTGAGCAGCAGCACAAGCACCTGCTGGTTCCACAGATCGGCGTAGGAGGAGGTGGCCAGGCACCAGGGGGCGTAGGCCTGTGTTTCGCCGGCGAGCAGGTTGGGCCCCGGCTCCAGGCTGATCTGCACGGGCCTGAGTACCTCGCTGAGCTGGTGCTGCAAGCCGCGGCGGCGTTCGCTGGCGGCGAAGATCGTGGCCAGCACGCCGGGAGCGGGGGCATTGCCCTCGTCGTCCAGGTCAAGGGGGACATCGAGGGCCAGGGCGGCCTTGGCCACTTCGTTGATTTCCGCCGGATCGGGCGCCGCCTGCACCGCGAACAGAGCCGGCAGCTGCAGTGCCTGCAGGTGATGACCCAGGGCGCGGCCCGCCAGCAGCACCACTTCCCGCAGCAGGGCCAGCGGCTGGGTGGGGGGCAGGGCGATCATCCAGCCGCGGTGGCACTCATCGGGTTCGGGTGTGCGCAGATCACCGAGCACCTCCAGCGGGGGGAAGGGCAGATCGAGATCGACCGAGCCGGCCGCCAGCCGCTGCTCCTGCAGCCCACGACCCACCGCCATCAGGCGTTCCAGGTCGGGCAGAACGGTTTTGAGCGCCTTGAGCGAGGCGGGCACCGTGCGGGCCTTCGGCTTGCGGTCCGCCAGGGCCTCCAGGGCAGCGGCGTCCACCTCGGCGTCGGGGCGGATGGTGGTGAGGGCGAAGCGGTAGTGACTCAGCTGCCCTTCCGGCGTGATCGTCAGGGCCACCGATACGGCGGCGGCGGATTCGCCGGTCCGGAAGGCGGTGGCTTTGGCGAGCGCCGGGCTCAGCAGCGGCAACCAGCGCTTGCCGAGGCAGTAGGCCGAACTCTGCTGGCGCAGCCACTGGTCGGTGGCGCTGCCGGGCGTGATCCGCTCGGCCACGGCGGGGCTGTGGATCCAGACCCGCAGGCCTTCGTCGCTTTCCTCCAGGGAGAGGGCCGGGAGTTCCGGCGCCTCCGCTCCCTGCCAGGGCCGCAGCAGCAGGGTGGGCAGGCCGGTGAGATCGGTGCGGCCCTTGTCGTTGGGGCTGCGCAGGCTGGCGCGGGGGGCGCTGGCCCGTTCGCGCAGGCCATGCTTGGTGAGCAGCAGATCCAGGTCTGCCTCCTCGCCCCCTTTGATCGGCAGACGCCGGGCCACATGGCCCTGGGGAGGGAACTGGGCCACCGGGTAGCGATCGAGCCGCACCTCCACCACCGATTCGGCCGCGGGGTCGAGGTAGACCGCATCGTCTGCTGGCAGGGCCACGGTGGTCAGCAGCCGGTCGTCGAGGGGCACGGCCACCAGCCGGTCGTCCTGTTGCTCCACCTGAGCCAGCAGGCTGGCAGTGGCCCGCTCGAGGATGCATTGCACCCCGCCTTCCGGGGAGCGACGGCGCCCTCCCTCCCGCGTGATCCGCACCAGCACGCGGTCGCCGTTCCAGGCGTGATTGAGCTGGTGGTCGCGGATGTAGATGTCATCGCCTCCGTCTTCGCGCAGGGCGAAGCAGAACCCCTTGCTGGAACAGCGCAGCCGGGCCTCGATCAGGCTGTCGTCGGCGCGACGCGAGATGCCCGCCTCGTTCGCCTCGAGCAGCCCCACTTTTTCAAGGCCTGCAAGGGCGATGCGGAGGTGTTGCTTGTCGGGCGTGAGGCTCAGACCCAGTGCCTTCTCAAGCTGCTCGACCGGCAGAACATCGGATTCGGGCAGGTGGTCGAGCAGGTCAGCGACCGAAAACTTCATCGGAGCAGCGGGGAGAGACAGGGTTGGAGCCAGGAACGGGGATAGAGATGGCGGTTCCCGGGGCGTGCAGCGGAGCCCCCGGGAACTGGCGTCTTAGCAAAGACTTTACGAAGCCTCCTGCCGCACCCGGATCAGCAGGCGGCTGCCGATCACCAGAAAGCCGAGCGAGGCGGCCAGCTGCAGGGCGGCCGGCGGGATCAGCGAGGAGAGAGACCCCCCGGCCAGGGCCCCTAGCAGGCTGGCCAGCACCAGCGCACCGGCGCTGCCGAGAAACACCGCCAGAGTGTTGCTGGAGGTGCCGCTGATCGTCACGATCGTGAGCTGGGTTTTGTCACCGAGTTCGGCCACGAACACCGTGAGAAAGGTGGAGGCCAGCAGCGGAAGTTGCATCGGATTGAGGCGGTGGACGGGAGGACCGGAATTACAGCGGCTTGGTCAGGGGGAGTGTTCGATCTATCGGGTCGCCTGATCAAAAGGCATTGAGCGATCAAACGACATCTTGAGATCTAAGGAGATCGCGGGACCAACGGCGAACGCTCGATCAAGGGGGGACTCTCCATCTGAGCAAACGGAATCCGTGTCACGAACAACCAAGGAGATGGTCACTCAAGCCTGGATCAACCCAAGAGTGGATCCAGCCAAGGGAAGATCCGCGTCAGGGAGCGATGATCAAGCCGGGCGAGGGGGATCAATCCAGGCAGGCTTGATCAAGGAAGCAGCACGGCGGCTGCGGGGAGCTGCAGCAGTTGAATCGCCGCTTGGACGCCCAGCCAAAGGCCGAGCGCCACCATCAGCAGCCCGGCGATCAGTTCGAGGCGTTGCGGCGGGAGCACCGTGGCCAGCCAGCGGCCGAGAAGCACCCCCACCAGGCTGGAGCAGA
This sequence comes from Cyanobium sp. ULC065, assembly GCF_977927515.1. Next base: position 1,800,781 of record NZ_OZ376393.1, read on the forward strand.
TCAGCGCCAGCGCCGCACCCAGGAACACCACCCCAGGGCGTCCGGACTGGGCGGATAACAACAGGGCGGCCAGCTGGGTTTTGTCGCCCAGTTCCGCCAGAAACACCGTGGTGAAGGTCGTGAGCAGGATGCTCACAAACGAGGCCGGCAGGACGGCTCCGCCTGTGTCCGGCTCATTGGCCGGCAGGGGCGCAGGATCTGCGGCTGGCCCGGTGCCGGGGTCGTTGGTGGCGCTCATGAAGGGCAGGAGGCAACGGAACCAGGTTGGTCGTTCAGCGGCGCCGGTGCCCGGCGGGTGGCCCGTTCAAAGCGGCGCAGCTCCCTGCTGCGCCCACCGAATTCACTGCGGATCTGCTGCTGACAGCAGCGGATCGCGAAGGCCTCGCTTTCCGCCGCGGGCACTCCGAACAGGCCGGCCAGCTGGCTCACCTGGCAGAAATCCGGCCGCTCGGCGTAGATCCTGCAGCGGCGGGAGCCGGTGTCGAAATGGCGGCACCAGCCGTCCGCGCCCACCATCGACACATAGGTCTCCCGTTGCCGGGGATTGAGCGCTTCAAGGGCCTCGCTCCGTTCCTCGGGATCAAGGCGACAGCACGCTCCACATCCGGAGATGCAGCTCCAGTGGGTTCCGCAGACCATCAGGCCACCCCGCGTTGCTGTGACAAGCCGTCACAGTGGCATGGTCGCCACCGGGATGCCCGTCACCACGACCCTTAGGCTGCCACGCAGAGCGCTTTCCTTGCGAGCTTTCGGACCATGGGTATTGATTTCCATCTGATCGCCAACTTCCTCGCCCTGGCTCTGATCACCCTGGCCGGCCCGGCCGTGATCTTCATCCTTTTCTATCGGCGCGGCGCGCTCTGAGTTCTACCGGCGCGGCGCCCTCTGAGCCTGCACCCCTTGCGCTGACACGGCGTCCAGCGCAGGCTCCTTAGTTGTGCCCACGCACCCTTCAGGCCACCAGGCCCAGGGCCAGGGTCGCTTCATCAATCAGCCCCTGCAGGTAGGGGTGGCGCTCCCCTTGGACGTTCGTTTCGTGCAGGGGGATGCCCATTTCTTCGCCTGAGGCATTGCGGATACGCAGCTCCTCCGCCTCCACCCGGCACCAGTAGGCGCGCTGGCGGCGCTGCAGCATCACCTCACCCGCACCGCTCTCGCGCAGGCCCACCACTTCCAGCTGCAGGCGCTCCTCGCCCTGCCAATGGTTGAGCCGCAGGCGAAAGGCCACATCCACCACGGCCGGCACCGCTCCTTCCCCTTGCCAGCGCCAGGCGATCGCTCGCTGCCGGATGCCGTTCTGCTCCAGCACCAGCTGCAGATGGCCGCCCCGCAGGCTGCGCTGCTCCACCACGCGGCACTGCTGGCTCCAGAACACAGGCGTTTCATGGCCGGCACCGAACGGCTCCAGCCGCTGCAGGCAGAGCCAGAAGGACCTGTCGATGCGATCGAGCGCCAGCCGTGCTTCCGGCTCCACCGGCAGTCCGCCGCCCAGGGGGGTGGCATTGGTGCTGGCGATGGCGCTGAGTGCGTCGTGAAGAGCCGCGACGTTTTCGGCCCGCACTGTGAAACCACCGGCGGCGGGGTGGCCGCCGTGACGTTCAAGCAGGTCGTGGCAGGCCCGCAGCGCCGCATCCACCGCAAATCCCTTGGGCGCCCGCACCGAAGCCCGCAGCAGCCCATTGCCCTCGCCGGCCAGCAGGGCCACCGGCGCACCGAAGCGCTCCACCAACCGGGCCGCCACCACGCCGATCACACCGTGGTGCCAATGGCTCTGGGCCAGCAGCAGAAAAGGGCTGCGCTCGGGACCGTCGGCTTCCACCAGTGCCACCGCCTCCGCTTCGATGGCATCGCAGAGATCGCGGCGCTGCCGGTTGAGCGCCTCGCACTGCTGCGCCAGGTCCATGGCGCACTCCAGATCTGCGGTGGTCAGCAGGTCGACCACCAGCTGGGGATCCCCGAGCCGGCCGACGGCATTGATCCGCGGCGCGATCTGAAAGGCCACCGCCATGGCATCCAGCGGTCGCTCCCCGAGTCCAGCCAGCCGCTGCAGGGCCTGCAGTCCCGGCAGCGCGGAGCCCTGCAAGCGGCACAGGCCGTCCTGAAGCCAGCGGCGGTTCACCCCGTGCAAGGGCGCCATGTCCGCGATGGTGCCGATGCAGAACAGGTCGAGCGCCATGCCGGTGGCATCCGCGCGCTTCAACCGCTCCGCCAGCGCCACCGCCAGCACGTAGGCAAGCCCCACTCCGGCCAGGCCTCGGTAGGGCGAGGCTTCGGGGGTGCGGGCGGGATGCAGCAGCGCCAGGTAAGGCGGTGGCTCCGGCGGAATGGTGTGGTGATCGGTGAGGATCACGTTCACCTGCAGCTGCAGAGCCCGGTTCAGGGCGTCCGCGGCGGCGATGCCGTTGTCCACCGTCACCAGCAGGCGGATGCCGTCGCCGGCCAGGCGCTCCACCATCGCCGTGTTGAGGCCATAGCCATCGTCCTGACGGCTGGGAATCGCCGCCACCGGCCGGGCGCCCAGCCTCTCCAGCACGCCCACAAGCAGGGCCGTGCTGGTCATGCCGTCAGCGTCGTAGTCGCCGCAGATCGCCACGGCTTCGCTTCGCCCACAGGCCAGCGCCAGGCGCTCCACCGCCACGCCCAGGTCCTGGAAATGCTGCTGAGGATCGGGGGCGGCGGGGGGGTCCAGCAAGGCGGTGATCGCCGCCGCACTGTCAAAGCCCCGCCGGCGCAGCACGGCCAGCAGTTCGGGCGGCAGGCCCAGGGCGGCCAGCGCCGTAGCGGCATCCCTGGCTGCCGGGCCACTGGCCTCCGGGGCCGGTAGGGGCGCCGGCAACTGCCAGCGTTGCTCGGGCAAGCGGGACAACAGGCCATCGTCGAGGCGGCACTCGCATTCTGTGTGCTGGCTGTTCATGTGCCTTTGCCTACCCTCCGTGCATGGATGACGCTCCTTTCAATCCTTCCCTTGGCGCCCTGCTTTGGGACGTGGACGGCACGCTGGCGGAAACGGAGCTGGACGGTCATCGCCCGGCCTTCAACCTGGCGTTTGCGGAGGAAGGCCTCCCCTGGCACTGGGATCCGGCCACCTACATCCAGTTGCTGGCGATCAGTGGCGGCCGGGAGCGGTTGCGCGTCTTTCTCAGCGACCAGGGGCCTGAGCCCCCCGATCCCGCTTTGCTGGATGCGCTGGTGCGCCGCAAGCAACACCACTACACAGCCCTGATGGCGGCAGGGGCGATCCGGCTGCGCCCGGGCGTCGAGCGGCTGATCACGGCCGCCGCCAGCGCCGGCCTTAGTCAGGCGGTGGTCACCACCAGCGCCCGTCTCTCTGCCCAGGCGCTGATCGAGCGCCTGCTGCCTGGCGCGGCTGCTGCCTTCGCGTTTCTTGTGTGCGGCGACGACGTGGCCGCCCTGAAACCCGCGCCCGATGCGTATACCCTTGCCCTCCACCAGTTGGCGATGCCGGCGGCGGCGGTAGTGGCGATTGAGGACTCCAGCAACGGCACCCGGGCCGCCACGGCCGCTGGTCTGCGCACCCTGGTGACCCTCAGCGAAGCCACCCGCCGGGAACCGCTCGCTGTGTTTGAGGGGGCTGCCGCCATCGTGAGCCAGTTGGGTGAGGGCGGCTCTCCTGTCTCAGTGCTGCAGGGCCCTGCTTGCCCTGACGGCCTGATCACGCTCTCCTACCTCGAGCAGCTGGCCGTTCCGTCATGAGCACCCCGCCGGTTCAGGCCACCCGCTTTCAGCACCTGCTCGATCGCAGTGCCTCTGCTCTGCTGCAAGGGGTGCGTGGCACGTGGCGACGCCGCAGCCTGTCGTTGATCGCCCTGCTGGCCGGGTATTTCGCCGGCAACAACCTCACCTCCTATTTCCTGGTCACCATCGGACAACGGCCAGTGGTGGTGCTTCTGCTGGTGGTGCTCCTCGAAGTGCTGGTGCGCGTGCGCAGCCATCAGGTGCGCGGTGAACCCACCCTGGCCTGGGTGATCTGCGACCACCTGCGCCTCGGGTTCGTCTATGCCGTGGTGGCGGAGGCGTTCAAGCTGGGCTCGTGACGCTGCCACTGGACCCTGCCTTCTCCCCGCTCTGGCCTGAGGCTCCCTATCGCTGCCTGCTCCAGGCCTGTGGGGTGGCGGATGCTGTGGCCTGGCAGGAGCGCTGGCGGCAGCATCCCGACGCCCTGTCCATTCCGCCTGATCCGCGCTGGGCGCTGGTGTTACCGCTGCTGACCCGCTGCCAGCGCGAGGTGGCCAAGGGCAAGCGCCTGCTGATCGGCCTCAACGCCCCGGTGGGGGCCGGCAAATCCAGCCTCGGTGCCTGGCTGAGCGCCTTGGCACCGGAGCTGGGCCTCAGCCTGAGCAGCCTCTCGATCGACGATTTCTACTGGCCCTGGCAGAAGCGCATCAGCCGCATGGCAGGCAATCCCTTTGGTGTCGACCGGGTTCCTCCTGGCAGCCATGACGCGGACCTGCTCGCCCACCAGCTCACACGCTGGCGCCAGGAAGGGATCCTGCGTTGGCCCCGCTTCGATAAACGCCTGCGGCAAGGGCGTGGTGATCGCAGCGGTTGGAGCGCCCAGCAGGCCGATGTGGTGCTGCTGGAGGGCTGGATGATCGGTTGCCGTGCGATTGGCCCGGCAGCACTGGCGGGGCGGCTGGAGCGGCTGGCGGATGGGACGACACTGGGGTTGACGCCCGAGGAACAGGCCTGGCTGCCGCATTGGGACGCTGCGCTGTTGCCCTACGCGCCGGTGTGGGCGCAACTGGATGGGCTGTGGGTGCTGCGACCGCTCGACTGGAGCTGGCCACGCCGCTGGCGCTTTCAGGCTGAAGCGCGCCAGCGCCGCCTGGGCGGCTCAATGGGTGGGGACGCCGGGATCAGCGCTTCCGCTTTCAGAAGCTCCACAGAAGGTCCACTCCCGGCAGCCATAGCGTTGCGTGGGGCCGACCTGGAAAGGATTGTGCGGGCCAGCCTGTGTTCTCTCCCACCAGCCCTTTACCAGGATCCCTTGGTCTGGTGCACCGACCCAGGCCATGAGCAGGTTGTGGAAGCGGTGGGACTACTGGACAGCCGGCGCCGCTTCCGTTGGATGGGCACCGGTGAGCAGGCCCGCCTGGCAGGTCCTCAGCTCTCTTCGGTTTCGGCGCTGTCGTCGATCGGATAGACGAAGCCCTGAGCCCGGCCGCTGAGCACGGCTTTGCCGAGGGAGAGCGCCTTGCTGGCGGCAACGCCAGCTTTGGCTTTCCAGTGCGCGTGGCGCTGATTGCGCTTGCCTTTGGACGTTTTCTTCTTGGGAACAGCCATTCCCTACCTACTGCCAAACAACTACTTTCCGCTGCCGGCCTGCCTTTCGTCAAATCGCTAAGCTCCATGGAGAAGCAAATCCCCGTGAGCAGCGCGCCTCCTGTGCATCCGCTCTGGTCCAGCGGGTCCACCGCTGCCCTGTCGGTTGCCCCAGATCCCACAGCGGCTCCTGCCGTTGAATCGAGGCCAGCCGCCACCAGCACCAGTCCTACTCCCGGCAACCAGACCCCTCCAACACAGCCCGACGCTGAGCAGGCCGCCACAGAAGGCTCCGCCTCAGAACGTTCCACTGCAGAGCCGACCCCTACGGAGAAAGCAGCTCAAGAACAGGCTCCCGGTCAAGCGACGCCCGCAGCCCTGCCTCCGGCTGCAGCCGAGTCTCGCCCTGGCCTCTTCGGCAATTTTGGCGTGCAGCAGGCTCCGGCCCCTACCTACAGCGAGCTGCTGGCCCTGATGCGGGCCGGCCAGGTGAAGGAGGTGGAGCTGTCGCTGCGCCAGCGGGAAGCCCTGGTCACCATGGCCGATGGCAGCAAAGCGCGGGTGCCGGTGTTCGCCAACGACACCCTGCTGCTCAGCACCGCCGAACAGGCCAAGGTGCCGCTCAGCGTCCGTGATGATCGCCAGGAAGATGCCACCGCTGGCCTGGTGGTCAATGTGCTGCTGGTGGTGATGCTGGTGGGCGGCCTGACGCTGCTGATCCGCCGCTCCTCCCAGGTGGCCAACAAGGCGATCGGCTTCGGGCGCAGCCAGCCGCGCCTCCAGCCCGAAGGCACGGTGTCGGTGCGCTTCGAGGATGTGGCGGGCATCAACGAGGCCAAGGAAGAACTGCAGGAGGTGGTGAGCTTCCTGCGCCAGCCCGAGCGCTTCACCTCCATCGGCGCCAAGATTCCGCGCGGTGTTCTGCTGGTGGGCCCGCCTGGCACCGGCAAAACCCTCCTTGCCAAGGCGATCGCCGGCGAGGCGGGTGTGCCCTTCTTCTCGATGGCGGCCTCGGAGTTCGTGGAGTTGTTCGTGGGCGTGGGCGCCAGCCGGGTCCGCGACCTGTTCCGCCGCGCCAAGGAAAAGGCTCCCTGCATCATCTTCATTGATGAAGTTGATGCCGTGGGGCGCCAGCGTGGAGCGGGCATCGGCGGTGGCAACGACGAACGGGAGCAGACCCTCAATCAGCTGCTCACCGAAATGGATGGCTTCGAGGAAAACTCCGGCGTGATCCTGCTGGCGGCCACCAACCGGCCGGATGTTCTGGATGTGGCCCTCACCCGGCCCGGTCGCTTTGATCGCCAGATCAGCGTGGATCTGCCCGACCGGCGCGGCCGCGAAGCGATCCTGGCTGTGCATGCCCGCAGCAGGCCCCTCTCAGACGAGGTGTCAATGGCCACCTGGGCCGCCCGCACGCCTGGATTCTCCGGGGCGGATCTGGCCAACCTGCTCAATGAGGCGGCCATCCTCACCGCACGCCGCCAGAAAGCCAGCATCGATGACCAGGCGCTCAGCGATGCCCTGGAGCGCATCACCATGGGCCTGGCCGTGGCTCCCCTGCTCGACAGCGCCAAGAAGCGCCTGATCGCGTACCACGAAGTGGGGCACGCCCTGCTCACCACCCTCATTCCCCACGCGGATCGCCTCGACAAGGTGACCCTGCTGCCGCGGGCCGGCGGCGTCGGCGGCTTTGCCCGCACCATGCCGGATGAGGACATCATTGATTCCGGGCTGATCAGCCGCGCGTATCTGCAGGCCCGGCTGGTGGTCGTGATGGGCGGTCGCGCCGCTGAGCTGGTGGTGTTCGGCCCCAGCGAAATCACCCAGGGTGCTTCCGGCGACCTGCAGATGGCCACCCGCATCTGCCGCGAGATGGTCACCCGCTACGGCTTTTCACCGCTGGGGCCGGTCGCACTTGAAGGTGATGCCGCTGAAGTGTTTCTTGGTCGCGATCTGATCCAGACGCGGCCCAGCTACGCCGAAACCACCGGCCGCCGCATTGATGCTCAGGTGCGCGCACTCTCCCAGGAGGCGCTCGACCGGGCTGTCGCCGAGCTGGAGCCACGCCGTGACCTGCTTGATGATCTGGTGGAGCTGCTGATCGAGCGGGAAACCCTGAGCGGCGATGACTTCCGGGCCATCGTGGACCGCTATGAAGCCAACCTCATGGCCACCACCCAGAGGGCGCTTACGCCCACCCCCGCGGCCTGAGCGGGCTGCGCAGGTGGGGGGTTTCGGCACCCCACCCAGCACAGGTTGATCAGGTGAAACGGATGTCGAGGCTGCGCAGGTAGGTGTGCAGGCCGGCGTCCTGAATGGGCAGCAACAGGGCAGTGCGGCCGCTTTCGTTCACGTGGGAATGCCACTGCCCTGGCGGGGTCACGAAGGCGGCACCGGGTTCCCACTCCATGCGCACAGGGTTGCGGATGGTGCCGTCGGCATTGAGCTCGCTGCCCGAGAGGGTGGCGCAACCGGGATCGCAGTCGATCACCAGATCAAGCGCTACCGACTGATGCCGGTGCGGTGGCTGGACGGCTCCGGCCGGCACCATGCCGTACATGGCCCAGAGGGTATGGGTGACCGTGCGGCTGGCAGGCAGGGCGGTATTGGCCAGCAGCAGGCTCAGCCGGTTGCTGCGGGCGCTGCTGGGGTCGGCTGCCAGCAGAGCCAGCTCCTGGCGCAGCCAGCTGCCCGGGTAGAACGTGGCCTCAAAGCGCGCCTGATCGGGGCTCACACCCAGATAGCGGAGCAGAGGGGCGTCGTGCACCCAGTAGAGAACGCTCTCAGCCGTGGCCTCCAGCTGCGGCGTGGCTCCGGCCGGCAGCACGAACAGATCGCCCTCACTCCAGCTCTGGCTGAAGGCCGGAGCGATGGCGTTGCCCTGCCGGTGGCAGCGGCCTTCACCGCGGAGCACGTAAAACAGGAGGCTGGTGGCGTTGGCGCTGGCCTCGATCGACTCCCCGGCCAGCAGACGAATGAAGTTGGCGGAGAGGGCCGGACTGGTAGCCGGGCCGCTGCAGCCGAGAGCCGCGCTCAGATCAAGGGACAGCACGGCCGTCGGACCGCTGGCGTGCAGTTCAGGGCCCCAGCGATGGTCCGGGATCGGTTCGGTCAGCCCGTGGCGGATAGGGTTGGCTGCCTGGCGATAGTCGAACAGCTGGGCGGTGGGGCTTGGGCTGCTTGCAGGTGCTGCGGAAGGCCGGCTGGAGCTGCTCGGCGAGGTGGCGGTTGGTGGCTTGGTCTGGGTCATGGATCCAGCCGCTTGGTGATATCGGTGAGCCTATTGACGCAAGCCTGGAGCCGGGGGGTGGCCGCCGATGACACCCTTTGGCCTGCTGCCGGCCTCAGCCACCGGCCACGGCCGGCACGATGCTCACTTCATCGCCATCGCTCAAGGGGGTCGCCTGGTTATCGAGGAAGCGGATGTCTTCGCTGTTCACGTAGACGTTCAGGAAGCGACGCAGCTTGCCCTGCTCATCGGTGAGACGTGCCTTGATGCCGGGGAACTGACTGTCGAGCTCCTGCAGAAGGGCATCCACGCTGGAGGCTTCCAGTTGCACGCTGGCCTGATCGGCGGTGTACTTCTGCAGCGGAGTGGGAATCAGGACCTGAATCGCCATGGGACTTGGGCAAGGGGGAAGGAAGGAAGGAAATCGCCGGGAATCCCGGTGGGCTGGGTTCAGACCCCCATCGGCTCCCAGGTGGCGCGATGCAGGGATTGGGCCCGCTCCCAGGCGGCATTGAAGCTGCTGAGCTGGGGTTCGATCGTGTGGGGCTCGCCGACAACCCCGCTGACGGCCTCAAGGGTTTTGAGGCCGTTGCCGGTGATGTAGGCGACTGTGGTTTCTTCGGGGTCGATCTTGCCCTGCTCGGCGAGTTTCTTGAGCACGGCGATGGTGGTACCGCCGGCCGTTTCGGTGAACACGCCCTCGGTTTCGGCCAGCAACTGGATGCCGGCCACGATCTCCTCGTCGGTGACGGAGGCGATGGTGCCGCCCGTGCGGCGGGCGATGTCGAGGGCGTAGGGGCCATCGGCAGGGTTGCCGATGGCGATTGATTTGGCGATGGTGTCGGGCTTGACGGGGGTGATGAAATCACGGCCCGCATCGAAGGCCTGGGCGATTGGTGAGCAGCCCTCGGCCTGGGCGCCGCTGAAGCGCACCGGCTTTTCATCGACGAGGCCGACTTTGATGAATTCGTCGAAGCCCTTGCGGATCTTGGTGAACAGGGAACCGGAAGCCAGCGGCGCCACGATGTGGTCGGGCAGTTGCCAGCCCAGCTGCTCGATCACCTCGTAGCCGAGGGTTTTGGAACCTTCTGAGTAGTAGGGGCGCAGGTTGATGTTCACGAAGCCCCAGCCGTAGGTGTTGGCCACTTCCGAACACAGCCTGTTGACCTGGTCGTAGTTGCCCTTCACCGCCATCAGGGTGGGGTTGTAGATCAAGGTGCCGAGCACCTTGCCGAGCTCCAGATCGGCGGGGATGAAGACGCAGCACTCAAGGCCCGCATGGGCAGCGATGGCAGCTGTGGAGTTGGCCAGGTTGCCGGTGCTGGCGCAGCTCACCGTGGTGAAGCCGAGCTCGCGGGCGCGGGTGAGGGCCACCGACACCACCCGGTCCTTGAAGGACAGGGTGGGCATGTTGACGCCGTCGTTCTTGATGTAGAGGCTCTTGAGGCCGAGGCGCCGGGCCAGACGGTTGGCCCGCACCAGGGGGGTGAACCCGGTGCCCACATCAATGGGATCGCCCTGCACGGGCAGAAATTCGCGGTAGCGCCAGATGGAGGCCGGGCCGGCTTCGATCGTGGCCCGGGTGACCCGGGCGCGGATGGCGTCGTAGTCGTAGACGACTTCCAGAGGCCCGAAACAGACGTCTTCGCAGACGTGGCGGGCTCCGGCGTCGTAGGGGTGGCCGCATTCCTTGCAGCGCAGCCCCGTGAAGGTGGCACGAGAGAGGGTGGCCGTCACAGGCTCACTGCAGCGTTGAATCGAAAGCTAGCAGCGATGAGCAGAAGGCACGGAAATATCCGATCTCTGAAGTCGGGTATTCAGTTGACTTCGGAGTGCCATTCAGGCCGCAGGCTTGTCAGCAGCCGATGCCTGTTTAGCCTCAGCCCGTGCCCCACCGTTTCCCTCGCCTGAAGCCACCGCTGCTGGCGGGCTTGCTGCTCGTGTCCCTGCTCGCCTTCGGCGTGATCGTGGTCTCGCGGCTGAGCATCGAATGGGCGTGGTACACCCAGTTCAGTTTTCAGCAGGTGCTGTTGCGCCGCTGGATGCTGCAGGTGCTTGGGTTCCTGCTGGTGATGGGGGTGGGGGTCCCGCTGCAGTTGCAGCAACTCCACCGCTGCTGGCGCCTGCGCAGCGAGGCCACAGCCAAGCCGTTGCCGCGCCAGCCACTGCTTCGAATGGGCCCCCTTGCCCTGGTGTGCACGCTGCTGGCCTTGCTGCTGCTGCTCAGCACAGGGCTCGTGTTTCTGTTCGTGCAGGCCCGGGGTCTGATCTCCGATCCCTTCGATGGCGATGTGGTGAGTGGCCTGTCCGCGTTGGCCGGCCTCTCGCCCGTAGGGGTGGGGCTGCTGGCCGCCCTGCTTGGCCTGTTGCTGCTGGTGTGGCCCCTGCAGGTGCTGCGGCTGGTGCTGGTGGCGGCGCTGGCGGGTTCGGCCACAGCCCTGGCGCGTGGCTGGAGCCTGTGGCTGCCGGCACTGCTGGCCGTGCCGTTCGGTGAAGCCGATCCGCTCACCCATTTCGATCTCAGCTTTTCGGTGCTGCGGTTGCCGGCCCTGCAACTGCTGCTCAGCGTGCTGATCGCGCAGTTGGTGGTGGGGCTTGCCGGTTGCCTCTGGGTCAGCTTCACCGAGGGATCCAGCCTCAGCGACCTGCGCTTCGTGGGCCTGAGCCGCGACCAGCAGGGCGTACTCAAGCCCCAGATCGCCGTGCTCGCGGCGCTGGCCTCACTCGGCAATGCGCTCTCCCCGTTTGCGTTGATGGTGCAGGGGAGCGGTGTGGCGGCGGGCGCCGGCTTCGTTGACCTGCATGTGCGCCTGCCCATCCGGCTGCTGCTGGCCCTGCTGCTGATGTTGGCGGCGCTGGGGTTGGCGCTGCCGGTGCGACGCACCTGGCTGCGCCGGGTGGTGGTGATCCCGCTGCTGGCCACGGCTCTGCTGCTGCCGGTGGCCGAGTTCCTGGTGGCGCCGCAGGCGCAGCGCTTCTGGGTGCAGCCGCGTGAGCTTGCGGTGGAAACGCCCTACATCGAGCGCAGCATCCTTGCCACTCGGCGCGCCTTCGGCCTTGAGGAGGTGCTCAACACCACCCTGGAGCCCCTGCAACGCATCACCGCCGCCGACCTTGTCGCAGCGCCGGGCACCCTGGCCAACATCCGCCTCTGGGACAGCGGGCCCTTGCTGGCGGCCAACCGGCAGTTGCAGCAGCTGCGCCTTTACTACAGCTTTCCCTCCGCCGCTGTCGACCGCTACGACCTCTCCGCCGCTGGAGAGGACCAGAGCTCCCAGCAGGTGATGATCTCCGCCAGGGAGCTGGACAGCACCGCTCTTCCGGAAGGGTCGCGCACCTGGCTGAACCGGCATCTCGTCTTCACCCACGGTTACGGCTTCACCGTGTCACCGGTGAATGTGTTTGGGCCCGACGGATTGCCGCTCTTCTTTGTGAAGGATCTCGGCCGCAGCGGCCGGGTGCAGGGCATCTCCCAGCTGGGCATCACGGACGCCGAGGCACAGGCCGCTTTTCCCGTGGGCCGGCCACGCCTCTACTTTGCTTCCGCTCCGGCGCCTTATGCGATTGCTCCTACCAAGGTGCAGGAATTCGATTTCCCTGACGGGGAGCTGAACGTTTACAGCCACTACGATGGGGAACGGGGCATTCCGCTCACCAATGCCTGGCAGCGGTTCACCGCTGCGGTTTATCTGCATGAGCCCAGGGTGCTGTTGGCTGGTTCGTTCACGCCCCGCTCCCTGCTGCTGCTGCGGCGCCAGGTGAATGAACGGGTGAAAGCACTGGCCCCTTTCCTGCGCTTCGAACGTGAGCCGTACATGGTGACGGTGAACGTGAAGAACGCTTCAGAGTTTGACGAGAAGCACCATCAATACTGGATGCTCGATGGTTACACCACCAGCCGCAGTTACCCCTACAGCGATGCCAACGCGGAAGGCATCCGTTATTTCCGCAATCCTGTGAAAGCCGTTGTGGATGCTCAGGACGGCAGGCTGTGGTTCTACGTGAGCGATCCGAGTGATCCGGTGCTGCTTACCTGGCAGCGGGCCTTTCCTGAGCTGTTTCACCCACTCACGGACATGCCCTCAGCACTGTTGGCCCACATTCGGGTGCCCAACAGTCAGTTCAAGATTCAGTCGGAGCGTCTGCTTCGTTATCACGTCACCGATGTGCGCACGTTCTACAACGGTGATGATGTCTGGGAGGTACCGCTCGAAATTTACGGTTCCGAGACCGTGGCCGTGCAGCCCTATCACGCCACTGTTCAACTGCCTGGAGAACGGCGGCCGGAATTCGTGCTGCTGCTGCCCTTTTCTCCGGTGCGACGCTCGAACCTGGTGGGCTGGTTGGCTGCTCGCAACGATCCGCCCCATTACGGCGAATTGTTCCTTGTTCGCTTCCCCCAGCAGCGGCTTTTGCTGGGCCCGGAGCAGGTCACCGCGCTGATCGAGCAGGATCCTCAGATCAGCTTCCAGTTCGGCCTCTGGAACCGAGCCGGAGCCCGGCTGGTGCATGGCAACCTGCTGGTGTTACCGGTGGGGGATGGTCTGCTCTATGTCGAGCCGTTCTACCTTGAATCGGGCAACAAAAGCCTGCCCACGCTGGTGCGGGTGGTGGTCACCGACGGGCGCCGCTTTGTGATGGACCGGGATCTTGACTTGGCCCTTGAGAAGCTCACCCAGGGCACAGCCAAAGGCTCCGGCCCAGCAGAATCACTTCCGGCCTTCCCTCTGCCCCTGCCAATCCCTGGTCTCGACACACTCTGAGCCAGGCTGTGGCGGTAGGACGATTGGAAGCTTTCGCGCGATCAATCAGTTTGCAGCCTCCACACGACCACTGGCCCGAACGTCCCACAGCAAGGCCGGAAGCTCTGATCGGCATGGTTCATGGGATGGACAGCCCGAAAGGGGCCTGGGGTTCCATGTCACATCAGACCAATGGGACCGGATGGCTCTCGATGCCATGAGCCCGAAATCTCCCCATGAAAAAAGGGCCCGAAGGCCCCAGGGTGGTTTTGGTGCGTGTGAAGGTGCACTGGGTGAGGCCGACACTGTCGGTTGTCGACAGGGGGGTTGTGGACGGTTCAGACCGCCACAGCGGTTTTGGGATCCAGGACGCCCTTGGCGTAGAGGGCGGCGTAGTAGTTGATGTTCTGCTGCTTGATCTTGCTGGCCTGGCCGGCGCACCAGAACTGCTGGTAGCGATCAAGGCACACCTGCTTCATGTAGGCCCGTGCAGGCTTGTTGAAGTGGCGGGGATCGAAGTTGGCGGGATCCTTGAAGGCAGCTTCCCGCACAGCGGCAGTGAAGGCCAGACGGTTGTCGGTGTCGATGTTGACCTTGCGAACGCCATTCTTGATGCCGTTCTGGATCTCTTCGACCGGCACGCCATAGGTTTCGGGAATGGCACCGCCGTACTTGTTGATCATGTCGAGCCATTCCTGTGGCACCGAGCTGGAGCCGTGCATCACCAGGTGGGTGTTGGGGATCGCTTTGTGGATTTCGGCGATGCGGGAAATGGCCAGCACTTCGCCGGTGGGCTTGCGGGTGAACTTGTAGGCACCGTGACTGGTGCCGATGGCGATCGCCAGAGCATCCACTTTGGTTTTGGCGACGAAGTCGGCGGCTTCGGCCGGGTCGGTGAGCAGTTGCTCGCGGGAAAGGGCACCTTCGAAACCGTGGCCGTCTTCGGCTTCACCCTTGCCGGTTTCCAGCGAACCCAGGCAGCCCAGTTCCCCTTCGACGCTCACGCCGATGGCATGGGCCACATCCACCACTTCCTTGGTGACAGCCACGTTGTACTCGTAGCTGGCGGGGGTTTTGGCGTCAGCTTCCAGGGAGCCGTCCATCATCACCGAGGTGAAGCCGTTGGCGGCGGCACCGAAGCAGGTGGCAGGGCTGTTGCCGTGGTCCTGGTGCATCACCACCGGGATGTCGGGATAGGTTTCGGTGGCGGCGATGATCAGGTGACGCAGGAAAATCTCACCGGCGTATTGGCGAGCGCCGCGGGACGCCTGCAGGATCACCGGGCTGTCGGTTTCATAGGCAGCCTCCATGATCGACTGCACCTGCTCCAGGTTGTTGACGTTGAAGGCAGGGATGCCATAGCCGTTCTCAGCGGCATGGTCGAGCAGCAGCCGAAGGGGAACGAGGGCCATGGGGGAATACCTCTGAGGGTGTGGGTGGGCACGTCGGGGGCACCAGCGCGGTGAACGAGGGGAGGCGGACCAAGAGACCAGGCCACCGGCTTCGAAACCCTGACGCGGGATGCGCGCGACTCTAGGCGATGCTGATCGCTCTCAACCCACCGGCAGGTCCTGGCGCAGGCCGGTGTCGGCGGCGGCGATGGCCAGATCGCAGCAGAGCTGGCTGCGGAAGCCCTCGCTGAGACCCGGCACCATCGGCTGACCGGTGCGCACGCTTTCGGCCCACCAGCGGTGCAGGCGCGCCACCGGGGCGATTCGCCCATCGGCCCAGGTGCGGGCAAAGGCCAGAGCAGGGTCCACCGGTACCGGCTGCAACGCTTCGCCTCGCCCTGCCCGCCAGAGGTGGAAGCCATGCACATAGTCGCTCTGGTTGTCGCTGCCCAGCACCAACGTGCCTTCGCTGCCGTACAACTCGAGCCAGCAGCCGCGCCCCTGGCGGGCCACTGCCGCCAGGCTCACCTGGGCCGGCACCAGCCGCTGGCTTCCAGCACCACTGCCAGCAGCGCTGCCTTTGCCGAAGCCTGTAGCGAGGCCCGCATCGAGTCCCAGCTGCAGCAGGGCAATGTCCTCCGCATCCACGGCAGCCAGGCGGCCGCTGCCATCGGGCAGCGGGCGGGCGTCGATGGCGGTGGAGAGTGTGCCCTGCAGCTCCCGGGTGGGGCCGATCAGCCAGTGCAGCATGTCGAAGGCGTGGGTGCCCAGGGCGCCCAGCACACCGCCACCTTCGCTGCGTTGGGCGTACCAGTTCCAGGGTCGGGAAGCATCGGCGCGGCTGCTCATCAGCCAGTCGAGCTTCACCAGCCAGGGGTCGCCGATCACGCCCGCCGCCAGCAGGGCCGCCAGCTGCTGAAACACCGGCACTGCCCGGTATTCGAAGTTGACCGCCACCTGCAACCCCCGGCTTATCGCCAACCGCTGCAATTCCTCCACCTGCTCCGCCGAAACGCCCACGGGTTTCTCGAGCAGCAGGTGCTTGCCGGCATGGAGGGCGGCTTTCGCCAGGGCGAAGCGTGGGGCGGGCGGCGTGGCGATCACCAACGCCTCGATGCCGGGGTCCGCCAGCAGGGCCTCGAAGTTTGTGAAGCCAGGCAGGGAGGCGGCGCTGGCGGCCTGCTCCACCCGCTCGCGGCGAGGGTGCCAGAGCGCCACCGGTTCGGTGCTGCCACTGGCGCGCAGGGCCTGCAGGTGCACCTTTTCCCCGAATCCCAGGCCAGCCACCGCCACCCGTAGGGGCGCTGCTTCGAGCAGTGTCATCGGAGGGCCAGCAGGGGGGCGCCGGCGGCGCAGGCTTCTTCCAGCACCGCGCTGATCAGGGGATCCCCGCCGGTGGGTTGCCAGTCAGCGCCGAAGCGGGGCAGGCCATTCACGGACGTGTCGCGATACAGCCGCTGGCCGCAATCGAGGTCCATCACATACAGCTGACCGGGCCGTGCCTTGGTCCTGTTGGGATTGCCGGAGTCGTCTGTTTCCGGGGGCGGCGCCGGTTGAAAGCGGCTCAGCACGGAGAGCCAGCCGTCACGGCTCAGCCGCAGGCTGCCCTCATCCCACCACTGGCGCCCTTCCGCTGTGGCGGGCACTTCCTTCCAGCTGACCGGCCCGGCCAGGGCCGCACCACCCGACCAGCCGGGGGCCGGCAGCAGCAGAGCCGGGAGCAGCGCCAGCAGCAGCGCGGCGGCCACCATGACGCCCCGGAGCCTGCAGCCGGAAACCATCGCCCGTGCCAACGACCAGAAACGGCGGGCGGCGAGCTGGGGCGACCAGCGCTGCAAAAGCGGCAGCAAGAGTTGCTTGGTGAGCCAGCCCATCAAGCGGCTACGGCGGGGGTGACGCCATGAAGCCGCAGCAGGCTCGCGAAGGTGGAGCGAAAGCGGGTGCGGGGCACGATCAGGTCGACGAAGCCGTGATCCTGCAGATACTCAGCCGTCTGGAAACCTTCCGGCAGCTTCTCGCGCAGGGTCTGCTCGATCACCCGGCGTCCGGCGAAGCCGATCAGGGCCTTCGGTTCGGCCAGGATCAGGTCGCCCAGCATCGCGAAGCTGGCGGTGACGCCACCGGTGGTGGGGTGGGTGAGCAGGGGGATGTAGAGCAGCTCCTCCTGGCGGTGCCGCTGCAGGGCGCCGGAAATCTTGGCCATCTGCATCAGGCTGAGCATGCCTTCCTGCATGCGGGCCCCGCCAGACGCGCACACGATCAACACCGGATAGCGGCGGAAGGTGGCGGTTTCGATCATGCGGGTGAGCTTCTCGCCCACCACCGAACCCATGGAGCCGCCCATGAAGCGGAAATCCATCACGCCCAGCGCCAGGGGCATGCCTTCGATCCGGCAGAGGCCGGTGATCACCGCATCGCGCAGACCGGTGCTGCTCTGGGTGTCGCGCAGGCGATCGGCGTAGCTGCGCCGGTCTTTAAAGGCGAGCGGATCGGTGGGGGAAAGATCGGTGTCGAGCGGCTGGAACGTGCCCTCATCGGCGATCAGCCGCAGGCGGGCTTCACTGTCGATGCGCAGATGGTGGCCGCAGCCGCTGCAGACGCTGGCATTGGCGATCAGGTCTTTCCGGTAGACCACCAGGCCGCATTCCGGGCACTTGCTCCAGAGCCCGTCGCCCTCGTCGAGTTCTTGGGGGGCGCGCACCACCGGTGCAGCCTTGCGGCGATCGGCGAACCAGTCGAACAGCGACACGGGAGAGGCGACAGGCGCAAGAACGGATCACCATTAAAAGCTGCCGCTGCCGGCGCCATGCCGCTGCAAGCCGCTCAGAGGCTCTGGTAGCCCAGCCAGCCGCCGAACCAGCGCAACCACCAGCCCTCGCCTGCAAGCCACACGGCGATGCCGCCGAAAGCCAGAAAGGGGCCGAAAGGAAAGGGCTGATGCGGGCCCAGGCGGCCGGTGAGGCGGCCGATCGAGCCCAGTGCCGCGCCACCCAGCACGGCCAGGGCCACCGCCAGGCCCATGCCCTGCAGCCCGAGCCAGGCCCCCAGCAGGGCCGTGAGCTTGGCATCGCCCAGACCGAGGGCGGGGCGGCCCAGCAGCTTCTCGCCCAGGGCGCTGAGCCCTTCAAACACCAGCAGCCCCACGGCGGCGGCGAGCAGGTGGTTGACCAGCAGCTGGCGGGCGATCGCCTCCGACTGGCTGATCCCCAGCAGCGCGGTGACCACCAGACCCCCCACCAGGCCCCAGCGGCAGAGCGGTTCAGGCAGCCACAGCTGATCGGCATCGATCAGCACCAACGGAACCAGCAGGCTGATCAGCGCCCAGCCGGCAATCATCAGCTGCCAGAACGGCGGCGCGCCCATGGCGGAAGGGCTGGCCAGCACGACGGCCACCCACAGCCCAGCGGTGAGCAGCTCCACCAGCGGGTAACGGGGAGAGATCGGTGCGTGGCAGTGGTTGCAGCGGCCCCGCAGCCACAGCCAGCCCAGCACCGGCAGGTTTTCATACCAGGCCAGCGTGGTGC
Organism: Cyanobium sp. ULC065; assembly: GCF_977927515.1. The sequence continues at coordinate 1,818,950 of NZ_OZ376393.1, forward strand.
CGCAGTGGGGGCAGTGGCTGGGGGGCGAAAGGATCGATTCGCGGCGCGGCAGGCGCCAGGCCACCACGTTCAGGAAACTGCCGACGCAGGCGCCAAGCACGGCTGCCAGCACGGCGATCGGTTCGAGGCTGATGGGGGTCATGGACGTCGGTTGTTGCGGGAGCGTGCGCCCCGCCCGCCAATCATCTCCAGTGGAATGAACCGCTCCTCCGGCAACAGCACCGGGGCTTCGAACACCACCCGGCCCTGATCAGTGGCCTCCTGCAGCACGATCCCCAGCGGTTCACTACCGCCGGGGACATGTTCGCAGTAGTGGAAGTACACCTGACGGGCCCGTCGAAGCACATCGCCGCTGTTGATCCGATCCCAGCGCACGGAATGGTTGGCCGCGCCGGCGGCCCCCCGAATCACGAACGACGGGGGGACGGAACCGGATGAAGAATCAGGAGATGTGGCGATGGAAATCGTCCTCCCCCGGCGCGACCTTTGGGCGCAGCCTAATCGGTCAGAAGAGGCTCTTCTTATCCTCGATCAGCCGGTGGATGATCGGGGTGAGGATCAGCTCCATCGCGAAGCCCATCTTGCCGCCGTTCACCACGATGCTCGTGGGGCTCGACATGAAGGAGCCGTTGATCATGCGCAGCAGGTAGGAGAAATCGATCCCCCACTTCTCCCGCGCCCCTTTGCGGAAGTGAATGATCACGAAGCTCTCGTCAGGGGTGGGGATGTTGCGGCAGATGAACGGGTTGGAGGTGTCCACAGTGGGCACCCGCTGGAAGTTGATGTCCGTGCGGCTGAACTGGGGGCAGATGTGGTTGATGTAGTCGGGCATGCGTCGCAGAATCGTGTCCACGATCGTTTCGGCGGAGTAGCCCCGCTCGGCGTTGTCACGGCTGATCTTCTGGATCCATTCCAGGTTGGCGATCGGCACCACGCCGATCAGCAGGTCGACAAGGGAGGCCACGTCGTAGCCGTCGCCCTCCACGCCGCCGTGCAGGCCTTCGTAGAAGAGCAGATCCGTGCCGGTCGGGATCTCTTCCCAGGGTGTGAACTGACCGGGATTGAGCTGGGTGCCGAGCCGGGCGTTGTGCTCGGCGGCCTCTTCGACCGAGTGCAGGTAGTAGCGCTTCTTGCCGCTGCCGGTTTCGCCGTAGGCCCGGAACAGATCCTCGAGTTGATCGAAGAGGTTGGCTTCCGGACCGAAGTGGGAGAAGTTCATGCCGTTGGCCTGGGCCTTCGCCATTTCCTCCTTCATCGGGCCGCGCTCGAAGCGGTGGAAGCTGTCGCCCTCCACCACCACCGGCTGGATGCCCTCCCGCTGGAAGATGTGCTCGAAGGCGCGCTTGACCGTGCTGGTGCCTGCACCCGAGGAACCGGTGACAGCCACGACCGGGTGACGTTTGGACATCGGTGCAGCGGGGGAGAAACGAGGCTGTGAGTTTGGCAGGTCGCCGGTCAGAGGGCTTCCAGCAGCCGATCACCGATCGCGGCGCAACCCAGCCGCGTGCAGCCGGTGGCGAGGTCGGCCTCACCGATCAGGTCAGCGGTGCGGCAGCCCGCCGCCAGCACCTGGTCGACGGCCCGCTCCAGGGCGTCGGCGGCTTCAGGCCGCTGCAGACCCACCCGCAGCAGCATGGCGGCCGAGAGCACCATCGCCATCGGATTGGCCACATCCTGGCCGGCGATGTCGGGTGCTGAGCCGTGCACCGGCTCGAACAGGCCCGGCCCGTCGCTGCCCAGGGAGGCGGACGGCAGCATGCCGATACTGCCGGTGAGCATGGCGGCTTCGTCGCTGAGGATGTCGCCGAAGAGGTTGCTGGTGAGCAGCACATCGAACTGCTTGGGCCAGCGCACCAGCTGCATGGCGGCGTTGTCGACGTAAAGGTGGCTGAGCTCCACCGCCGGATAGTCGGCGGCCATCGCCGTGACCCGGTCGCGCCAGAGCTGGCTCACATCAAGCACGTTGGCCTTGTCGACCGAACACAGCCGTCCGCGACGTTCCGTCGCCAGCTGGAAGGCCACCTTGGCGATGCGATCGATTTCGTAGTCGCTGTAGGCCATGGTGTTGAAGGCACGCACATGCCCACCGGCCTCCACCCGGCCTTTCGGGGTGCCGAAGTAGACGCCGCCGGTGAGCTCGCGCACCACCATCAGGTCGACGCCCTCGATCACCTCAGGCTTGAGGCTGCTGGCGCCCGCCAGGGCCGGAATGATCTTCACCGGGCGCAGGTTGGCGAACAGGCCGAGGCCGGCCCTGAGGGCCAGCAGGCCACTTTCCGGGCGCTGTTCGCGCGGCAGGCCGTCGTAGCGGGGACCACCGATCGCCGCCAGCAGCACCGCATCGCTCTGGCGGCAGGCCTCGAGCGTGCGCTCCGGCAACGGCACGCCGCAGGCATCGATTGCCGCTCCTCCCACCGGCTGTTCGTCGAAGCTGAGGGAAAAACCGTGGCTGGCGCTCACTGCCTCCAGCAGCCGCCTGGCCACCGCCGTGATCTCCGGACCGATGCCGTCGCCGGGCAGGAGGGTGATCCGGTACGTGGTCATGCGTTCAGCCGAGGCGGCGGGGGCAACTGGCGAGATTACCGGCTCAGGCGCTGATCCACACGCACAGCCATAGACCCACCCGCGCAGCCCTCAGGGGTCGCCGGCGGCGGCCTTGAGCTGGCGCACGCTGCGGGCCAGCTCCGGCAACTTGCTGAAGGCGGCCGAGCAGCGCAGCCACAGGCGGTTCGGGATCGCCGGATAGCCGCTCACCACCTCGCCGGCGGCGATGTCGCCGTGCAAGCCCGACTTGGACGAGGCGATCGCCCGATCGCCGATCGTGGTGCGGTTGGCCACACCCACCTGGCCCGCCAGGATCACACCGTTGCCGAGACGGGCGCCGCCGGCGATGCCCACCTGGGCGGCCAGCGCACAACCCCGGCCGGTAACGACGCCGTGGCCGATCTGCACGAGGTTGTCGATCTTGGTGCCGGCGCCGATGCGTGTCTCCCCCACCGATGGGCGATCGATCGTGGTGCCGCAGCCCACCTCCACCTGCTCCTCCAGCACCACCAGGCCGGTCTGGGGCATCTTGCGCCAGCCATTGGCGGTGGGCACAAAGCCGAAACCCTCCGAGCCGATCACGGCGTTGGAGTGCACCACGCACCCGCGCGCCAGACGGCTGCCGGGATGGAGCACCGCATTGGCATGCAGCTCACAGCCCTCAGCCAGGTGCACATCGGGGTAAAGCACCACGCCGGCATGGAGCACGCAGCCTTCACCCACGAGGCAGTCGGCCCCCACCACCACATGGGCGGCGATGTGCACGCCGGTGCCGACGCTGGCGCTGGGATCGATCACCGCCGACGGGTGAATACCGGCGGGCCAGTGCCGGGGCGGGTGCAGTGCCGCCAGGGCCTCGGCGAACCCGAGTCGCGGATCCTTCAGGGCCACCCAGGCCATGCCCCGTTCCTGCGCCAACTGCTGCAGTTCCGGGTCGAGCGGCAGCAGCAGCGCCGAGGCGTGGCAGGTGGCCAGGGCGGCACTGAGCTGGTGGCCGGGCTCGAGAAAGGAAAGCTGGCCGGCAGCGGCCTGATCCACGGCGGCTGCCCCGCTCAGTTCGGGGTCGCCTGCCAGATGCCGCGGTGCGGAGTCGTTGAGCAGGCCCCGCTGGGCGAGCTGGAGCAGCAGGGTGCTGAAGCGCATGCTGCCGGAGCCGCGAACTGAGGCCGGATCGTAGGCCTGCCTTGCGGTCAGTCGCTGGCGGGTGCCAGGGCCGTGAGCACCAGATGGTCGCGGTGCACCACCGCCGCTCCTGCCGGTTGCTGCAGCTCCCGCTGCACCTCGCTGCTGCTGAGGCCCAGCACCTGCCGCACCTCCTCGCTGCTCAGGGCGCAGAGGCCCCGGCCGATCTCCTCTCCCTGCAACGACATCAGCCGCACCGCGTCCTGGCGGCCGAAGCGGCCCTCCACGGCGCGGATGCCCACCGCCAGCAGGGACGCGCCCCGCTCCACCAGCGCCTTCTGCGCCCCTGCATCGATCACCAGATCCCCTTTGGGCAGCAGGGCATGGGCCATCCAGCCCTTGCGGTCGGCCAGGGGTCTGGAGCTGGGCTGAAACACCGTTCCCACTTTCTCGCCGGCTACCAGGGCCTCCAGCACGCGCGGGTCGCGGCCGTCCGCCAGCCGCACGCGCACCCCGCTGGAGGTGGCGATGCGGGCGGCAGTGAGCTTGGTGGTCATGCCGCCGGTTCCCCAGCGCCCGCCCCCGCTGGCCACGCTGCTGAGCCGGGCCAGCTCCTGGAGATCACGCACCTCCTCGATCGGCTCGACAGTGGCATCGCTGCGGGGATCACCGGAGTAGAGCTGGTCGACATCGGTGAGCAGCACAAGTTCCTCGGCGCCGATCGCCACCGCTACCAGCGCCGAGAGGGTGTCGTTGTCGCCGAAGCGCAGTTCGTCGGTGGCCAGGGTGTCGTTTTCGTTGACGATCGGAATCACTCCCCAACCCAGCAGGTGTTCCAGGGTGCGGCAGGCGTTCTGGTAGCGGCGGCGCGAGGCCAGGTCGCCGCGGGTGAGCAGCACCTGCGCCACACGCACGCCGTGGCTGGCGAAGGCTTCGGCGTAAAGCCCCATCAGCTGGCCCTGCCCCACCGCCGCCGCCGCCTGCAGCGCCACCACTTCGGTGGGGCGCTTTTCCAGCTGCAGGGCATGGCAGCCCAGGCCCACGGCGCCGCTGGTCACCAGGGTCACCTGATCGCCCCGGCGGCGTTGCTGGCTGAGGCTGGCCGCCAGATCGGCGATCACACAGGCGGTGTCGCGATCCGCCGAGCCCCGCAGCAGGCTGGTGCCCACCTTGATCACACGTCGCGTCATCCCTTCAGGTCCGCTCCCGCCAGCCGCGCCAGCCGCACCTCCAGGCGTTGCAGATGGTCGACGCGGCAGGGCAGCCCGTGCACATCCACCGGCTTGGCCAACACCGTGAACAGGCCGAGCCTGTTGCCGACCAGCACATCGGTGAACAGGCGATCCCCCACCACGGCCACCTGCCGCGCCGGCAGATTCAGCTCAGCCAGCACCCGCCGCAGGGTGCTGCGGCGCGGCTTGCCCGCTGACACGGTGTAGGGGAGGTCAAGCTGATCCGCCACCGCTCCGATGCGGCGCCGGGACGGGTTGTTGCTGAACAGATGAATGCGCAGGTGCGGCTTGGCTTGAATCAGCCACTGCTCCACGGCAGGCGGCAGTTGCGACTGCCGGCGCGGGATGAGGGTGCGATCCACATCCAGCACCAGCGCCTTGATGTTCTGGGCGATCAGCCGCTCCAGAGGCAGGCCGGCCAGGCTGGTTTGCAGCTCCCAGTCGGGTTGCAGCAGGTGGCGGGAGGTCACCCAGCGCTCTCCCTGTCGTCGAGTTCAGCCTCGATTCGCGGCTGCACGCGGTCGAATTCCTCGCCTTCCACCAGCACTGCTTCGCCGTTGTGCATGCGGGCCACCACGAAGAAAGGGTCGAGCGGAATGTACAGGCCGTACTCCTGGTCTTCGACCATGAAGCTGACGAGCAGCTCGTAGGTGTCGGTGTCGTCGTCTTCGTCGCCGTCCTCGTCGTCAAGATCCTCCGGATCGGGCTCCTCCAGCTCACCGCTCACCGTGAGCGTGACGGCGGAACGCACCAGGGTGAGGTCGTGCTCCTGCAGCACCACATCGGCCACCGACAGGATCGGTTCGGTGGCATCGAGGGTTTCGATCGGCTCCGGTTCGTCGTCGCCCTGCAGGCGGAACAGGCACACCGGGGTATCGACCGGCGTGAGCAGGGCGTAATCGTGCCCATCAAGCGGGATCAGTTGTTCGAGGAAGCAGAGCAGCTGGCGGTCGTGGTCGTCACGGACGAGAACCGTGGGCACGTCACCGGATCCTGTGATCGAGGGGCCTTCGGCACTCATGGAGGGGGAGTCAGACCCTCTCAGAATGTCTCAGCGCCGGCCTGCTGTCCGCAGGGGGGTCGCCAAGGTCACCGGCTCGTCACCTTCCCGCAACCATTGCTCCAGCAGCAGCGCCGCTGCGGCACTGTCGAGCGCGCCGCTGCGGTCACCGTGCAGGCGGTGGCGCTCTCCCGCCTCCCAGCTGCTCGCGTGCTCATCCACCCAGGCCAGCGGCAGGCTCAGGTGGCGGGCCAGCCGTTCGCCGTAGCGGCGGCAGTGGGCCGCCTGGGGCGTGGGCTGCTGGAGGCTGTCGAGCGGCAGCCCCACCACCAGCGCCTGCACCCGCCGGCTGGCGCTGAGGGCGCGCAGGGTTTCCAGGTCGTGGGCGTAGGCCCCGCGCGCCAGTGCCGGCAGTGGGGTGACCGTGAGCCCGAGCGGATCGCAACCGGCCAGGCCGATGCGGCGCCGCCCCACATCCAGCGCCAGCACGGAGCGGGGCTGTGGGGGTTGGCGTTGTTGCCGCGTGCCGGGGGTGGCGCTCACCGGAGGGTGGACAGCGCACTGGAGGAGGCACTCACCAGTGCCCGCGTTGGGCGTGCGGCGGGCGTGAGCGCCGACGGTCCTGCAGGGGTGGGCACCGTGCGACGGCGCGGTTTGAACGGCTCGAGCACGGTGTCGAGGCGCCAGTTGGCGGCGCGGCTGCTGGCCTGCTCGTGGCGGCGCCAGACGCTGCGCGCCATCAGCAGCCGCTCGCCTTCCAGGCTGGCGCCGATGCTGCGCAACCAGGCGCAGCGCTCCGCATCGCCGGCATCACTACAGAGGCGCACCACCGGATCGCTGGCCACCGCCTGGATCAGCAGGTGCTCCAGCGCCGGGCCGTGCAGCCGCGACCAACCGGGATGCACCGTGAGCTGCAGATCCACCGGGCCATGGCCCTGGTGATGCAGCCGGCGCACGCCCGCCACTGCCTGCTGGCGGCTGGGGTCGAGCCAGAGCGCACTGGGGCCGCTGCTCTGGTCAAGCAGATCCTCCACCCGGCGGTCAAGCAGCTGGCGCAGCAGCGCCGGGCAGGCCGCCTGCTCCAGGTGCAGCATCAGGCCAGCGGTGCGCCGATTCAGGGGCCGCAGTTGCAGGTCGCCAGGGGGCGGCAGAGCCGGGCCCGGCTCTGCCGGGGCGTTCCACAGCCAGGAGACTTCGTGCCGCAGGGGCTGAAAGCCCTGCTCCCGCAGCAGTGCCAGCCGGTCGGTGTCGGTGCTGTCACAGCGGGCAATCCAGCTGGCTGCACCGCTGCAGCGGTGCAGCGCCTCGCGCAGCAGGCCCGCCTGGATCTCCTGGCCGCTGAGGCTGCCTGGTCGCTGCAGGGCGGTGCGTGCCACCCGCAACGCCTCAACACCCCAGCAGCTGCCACTCCGGTTGAGGCGGCGCACCACGCTCACCCCCAGCATGCAATCGGCTGTCTCGTAGGCCACCAGCACCTCAGGAACCAGGGGCGGGCGCTGCACCAGGGCACTCAGCAGGCGCTCCGGCTGACGCAGCAGAAGGGAGCGCTGCAATAGCGGCTGCAGATCAGCGAACGCGGCATCGTTCAGCAGCGGCAACGACCAGCCCTGCAACGGCTCGATCCGCAGCTCCCCCGGCGCGGCGAGCGGGTCACCTCCCGAGGGGCGTAGGGGGATGGGGTGCCGCACGTGACTTCAGTCGTGACCCGACTGTATCGGTTCTGGACCGGCTGGCCGGAGGGGTGCCAGCGCGTGAGGGTCAGGCGGGGCGGACCACCACCAGAGGCGTGCGCTCGTTGGCATTGCCGGCCGGATTGGGCCGCAATGCCCGCTGCAGCAGGCCCTCATCGCAGCCCTCGCTGGCGGCCAGCACCTTCACCCGGCCCAGATCATTCACATCCACCACCGCCACCGGCACGCCCAGTTGCCTGGCCAGTTCACGGCAGCTGCGCTCGGGGTGGGCCGGGCCCAACACGATCGTCTGGTCGTAGGGGGGGGTGGTGCCGGTGATGTCATCGATCAGGCGTGCCTGCTCTCCCGCCAGGCGGTAGAAGCCGCCGCGGCTGCCCACCAGTTTCATCAGGGTGCCGGCCAGCCAGGCGCACAGCACCCGCGCCGGGCCTACGTCGTCGATCAGGGTCTGCAGGCCGCAGGCGGTGGCCAGGCTGCTGGTGGGATGGAACACCCGGCAGAGCAGGCGGGCCAGGGCCGATGGCTCCACCATGGCCGGGTGCTGGTAGCGGCCCTGCATCACCGCCAGCGGTGTTTCGCCGATCGTGAGGATGTCGCCGGGTTGCAGCACGGCAGCGGCGTAGCGGCGCAGAACGTCGGCTGGATCATCCAGCACGCCGAGCAGATGGGTGGGCAGCGGCAGCACCTGACAGGCTTCCCCTGCTCGCCAGCGGGAGGTGGCGGGTTGCAGGGGCTCGGGCTTGCGCAGGGGTATCAGCAGACCGTCACGGCGTTGCAGCCGTCCAAAGGGGCCGTAGTTGACCCACAACACCTCGAGCCAGAGGGTGTCGATCAGGGCGAGGGGATCGATCGGCTGCTGCCCGGCGGCGCCAGCAGACGGCCGGCCGGCCGGCGCGGCGATCGTGAGCGAGACGCGGGCCTCCGTCTGCTTGTTGCCTTTGACGATGTAGGCCGCCCAGTAGCCATCGGCGCGGGTGTCCTCATCGGGATGGGCGGCGGTGAGGCGGGCCGTGACGGTGACCCCGCTCAGGTCGCCCTTGCCCAGCAGGGTGGGCCGCAGCTCCACTTCCGGCACCATCACCTCCATGCGGGCATGGGGGTTGCTGAGGCGCAGCACGCCTTCCACGGTGATGGCCCCGTCGCTGGCGGCTGCGTGCTCCTGCACCGTCCAGTCATGGGAATCCAGCCGCAGCGGTGAAGCGGGCCGCAGCCGGTGGCGCAGCTCCAGCCACAGCAGCAGGGCGCCGAAGCCAAGAGCGGCGATCAGGGCCAGGCACAGAGGAGCGGGCAATGGGGCCACGGAGTGCTGCGGGCGGCGAAACAGCGGGAGCGTAGATGGTGGCCTCAGCACCGCCCTAGCTTTCTGGGCGGCAGCACGCCGGCACGCTATGAAGAAGACCTTCGTTCTCGATACGAACGTTCTGCTGCACGACCCGCGGGCGCTGGTGCGCTTCGAGGACAACAACGTCGTGATTCCGATTGAGGTAGTCGAGGAGATCGATCGCTTCAAACGCGACAGCAGCGAGAAGGGCCGCAATGCCCGTCAGGTGTCGCGCCTGCTCGACGGGCTGCGTGAAAAGGGCAACCTGGCGGAGGGGGTGGAGATCGACCCGATCGCCCACGGCCAGCTGAAGGTGGTGTTCTGCCGTAGCGAAACACTCAGCCAGTTGCCGCCGGAACTCAAATCGGGCAACGGGGACAACAACATCCTGGCGGTGGCGCTGGAGCAGCGCCTGCAGGGCGTGATGGGCAGCCAGCCGCCCGTGATCCTGGTGACCAAGGACACCAACCTGCGCATCAAGGCCGATGCGGTGGGCCTGATCGCTCAGGACTACACCAGTGACAAGGTGGCGATCGCCGATCTCTACCCCGGCACCGCCGAGTGGTGGGTGAACGCCGCCCAGATGGAGCAGTTGCAGCGCGAGGGCAGCCTGGCTGTGGCCGAACTGCCGCCGCCGCCGCCCGAGGCTCCCCCGCTGCAGGCCAACGAGGGCGTGACCCTGGTGGATGCGGCCCAGCCCGGCCACACCCTGCTGGCGCGCTACTGCTCCGCTGCCGCCCAGCTGCGGCCTCTGCCCAAGGTGTCCCGCGCCAAGCTGGGCCGGGTGTCAGCGCGCAACCGGGAGCAGACCTTCGCGCTCGATCTGTTGCTCGATGCCTCGATTCAGCTGGTGACGCTGGTGGGCAAGGCCGGCACCGGCAAGACCCTGCTGGCCCTGGCGGCCGGTCTGCATCAGGTGGCCGATGACCATACCTACCAGCGCCTGCTGGTGACTAGGCCCGTGATCCCCCTCGGCAAGGACATCGGCTTTCTGCCAGGAGACCTGCAGGAAAAGATGGGCCCGTGGATGCAACCGATCGTTGACAACCTCGACTATCTGCTCGGCAGCGACGACCCCGGCCAGACCCCGGCCCGTGGCGCCCGGGGCCCGCGCAACAACTGGCTGGATCTCAAGAGCATGGGTCTGCTGGAAGTGGAGGCGATCAGCTACATCCGCGGCCGCTCGATTCCCAACCAGTTCATGGTGGTGGATGAAGCCCAGAACCTCACCCCCCATGAGGTGAAAACGATCGTGACCCGGGTGGGTGAAGGCACCAAGATCGTGTTCACCGGTGATCCCTACCAGATCGATAATCCCTACGTGGATGCTGACAGCAACGGGCTCACCTGGCTGGTGGAGAAGTTCAAGGGACAGCAGCTGGCCGGCCACGTGACCCTGCAGAAAGGAGAACGCTCTGCTCTGGCGGAGCTGGCGGCGAATCTGCTCTGAGCCGCTCAGATCATCTGTGCGGGGTCAATGCAGCGGTCGAAGGCTTCTGGGCTGATCTCTCCAAGCACCAGCGCCGCTTCGCGCAGGCTGAGCCGGTGCAGATGAGCGTGGCGGGCGATGCGGCAGGCACCGTCGTAACCGATCGCCGGAGCCAGCGCGGTGACCAGCATCAGGCTCTGATCCAGCAGGGTTTCAATGCGGGCGCGGTCGGGTTCGAGCCCTTCGATGCAGTGTTCACGGAACGCGTGGCAGCCGCCGGCCAGCAATTCGATGCTCTGGAGCAGGTTGAGCGCAATCAGCGGCTTGAACACGTTGAGCTCGAAGTTGCCCTGGCTGGCGGCGATCTGCACGGCGGTGTTGTTGCCCATCACCTGCACGGCCACCATCGTGAGGCTCTCGCACTGGGTGGGATTCACCTTGCCGGGCATGATGCTGGACCCCGGTTCGTTCTCAGGCAGCACCAGTTCCCCCAGCCCGCAGCGGGGGCCGCTGGCCAGCCAGCGGATGTCGTTGGCGATCTTCATCAGGCTGCCCGCCAGCACCGTGAGCGCGCCATGGGCACCGGCCAGCGGTTCATGGCCCGCCAGGGCCTGAAATTTGTTGGGGGCGCTGGTGAAGGGCAAGCCGATCCGTTCCGCCAGCCGTGCAGCCACCGCCTCGCCGTAGCCCCTGGGGGCATTGAGGCCGGTGCCCACCGCCGTGCCGCCGATCGCCAGTTGCAGCACCTGGGGCAGAAGCAGACGCAAGCCAGCTGCGGCCAGCTGCAGCTGGGCCACGTAGCCGCTGAATTCCTGGCCCAGGCTGAGCGGCACCGCATCCTGCAGGTGGGTGCGGCCGATCTTGATGATGCTGCTGTAAGCCTCGGCCTTGGCAGCCAGGGTGGCGGCGAGGGCTTCCACCGCCGGCAGCAGGGTGCGTTCGAGCTCGATCGCCACGGCGATGTGCATCGCGGCGGGAAAGGTGTCGTTGCTCGACTGGCTCAGATTGACGTGGTCGTTCGGATGGACAGGCCGCTTGCTGCCGAGCGTGCCACCGGCAGCGTCGATCGCCCGGTTGGCGATCACCTCATTGACGTTCATGTTCGTCTGGGTGCCGGAGCCGGTCTGCCAGACCTTGAGCGGGAATTCCGGATCAAGCACCCCTGAAGCCACCTCTTCTGCCGCCGCCACGATCAGGGCCGCGAGCTCGGGCGGCAGCCGGCCCATGTCGCGGTTCACCTCGGCGCAGGCCGCCTTGAGCTGGCCGAAAGCGTGCACCAGCTGCAGCGGCATCGCCTCCCCGTAGGGGAAGAAATGCAGGGAGCGCTGGGTCTGGGCGCCCCAGTAGTGCTGGGCCGGCACCTCCACCGGGCCCAGGCTGTCGGTTTCGGTGCGGGTGGCCATCAGCTGCCGGACACCACTTCGCTGTTGAGCTCGTTGAAGCTGCGGGTGCTGGTGGCCCGCTCGCCGCCGGCGGGTTCCACCCCGGTGGCCTTGCTGAGCACGGCACTGATCGCGGTGGTGTTCACCTGTCCGTTGGCGTCGAGCAGCACCTTGCCATCGCCATCAAAGACAACCACCTGGGGAATGGTGCCGTTCCAGTAGTGCACCGGATCGTCTGGACCCTGATCGGCCAGTCCCTGCAGCGGATCGGTGGTGAGGGGGATCAGCTCCACAGTGCGGCCCCACAGGCGCTGCAGCTCCGAGAGCACCGGCGCGAACTGTTTGCTGTCGGCGCTGTCATCGAGATAAAACACCAGCACGACAGGCCGATGGTCGGCGCGGGCCTGGGCCAGCGTGCTGCGGGGTGGCACCAGCGAGCCATTGCCCGCGTAGAGAGCAAAGATGTTGCCGTCGTAGCTGTTGGTGGTGAGCGAGGCCAGAGCTGGTCTTGGAGCCAGCAGCAGGAACAGCGCCACCAGCAGCGCCAGGCTGCGGCGGATCAGGAAGGGAAAGGCGTTAGGGCGCAGCAACCGAAGCGGGAGGCGGGTTGGGGTCATTGTGACGCCCAGCCGAAAGACCAGGGCCCAGCCGCCGCTCAGGGACGGTTGATGCCTTTGCCCATTCCCTGCAGGATGCCCCGGCCGATCAGGCCGATGGCCCGGCCGATCACCTGGGTGAGCACCACCACGAGCAGATCGCCCAGCTGGCGCAGGAAAGACTGCAGCTGCGGTGCCAGGGCATCGCGGGCTTCAAGAGCCAGCGTGACCGTCTGCTGCAGCCAGCCCAGCTGCCGCAGCTCGCGGTCGCGGGGTTCGGTGAGCAGCAACGGCGTGATCCTGCCCGCCTCCAACCGATACAGCAACCTCCTGCTTTCGTAGAGCTGGATCGGGCGCTCGAACCAGCTGCTCCAGCGCTGCTGGGCATTGAGCTGGTTGCGCAGACGTTCGAGGCTGCGGGTGGCCAGCAGCTCATTCACCAACAGGTAGCGCCTCAGTTCCGGCCAGTCGCCGCAGCAGGCCAGCAGCTCGGCGCTGATCAGCTCAGCAGTGCGGATCAGCCAGTTGCTCACCAGGGCTTCCAGGTGCAGCAGGGCAGTGGGTTCATCGGGAGACAGCAGGCGGCCGTCCACCAGCAGCGGTTGCCCCCCCATCAGCGCACTGAGCATCGGCAGGGAAGCGGGCAGTTCCGGGTCGTCGCTGGTGAGCACGGTGGTGCTGCTGAGGTGGTCGGCCACCGGCAGCAACACCCCATCGAGGGGAAGCCGCACGTAGGCCCCGGCCACCTGCCGCAGGGCATGGCGGCGCAGTTCCGGCTGCAGCGCCTGCCAGCGGGCCTCGAGCGTGTCGGTGGCCGGCCGTTCCTGCCGTAGCCGCAGCAGCAGCTGATCGAGCTGGCCCAGCAGGGCGAGCAGCAGGTCGCGGCGCCGCTCCACGCTGAGCCCCTGCAGCGCGAACAGGGTGCCGGCATGCGGATCGAGCGGCCCCGACAGGCTGGACTCCTGGAGCCGCTGGCGGATGGCGCTCCACACCCCTTCGGCGGTGCGTTGCCGCAGGGTGATTGCCGTGCTGCCGCTGGCGGGGGGCTGCGGCGGGTCGCCCATGAAAGCAGCGCCTGGCAGGCCGCCGTCGTCGCTGATCTGGGCATCGCCCCAGGCCAGCACCAGCGGCCCCCACAGCCAGAGCAGCAGGGAGCGGGCGGCGCCCAGTTCGCGCAACCGGCCCTCCAGGATCAACTGCAGCAGGAAGGTGTCCGGTGGTGGGGTCAGCAGGCGACGGCAGAGGCGCTGCTCCGCATCGATCTGCTGCAGGCCGCTCTGCAGCAGCCACTGCCCCAGCCCGATCGGCCCCATCAGCGGCGTGACCTCTGCGGAAGGGGCCCCGTCGCCCTGAAGCTCCACCACTCGCCCACCGGCCAGCAGGGTGCTCACGGCCGCCAGCAAGGTGTCGGGATCGGGGTCCTGCAGCAGGCCGGCCACGGGCAGTTGCAGCAACCAGCCGCTGGAGCAACCCGGCTGCGCGGGCAGCAGCAACAGCAGCGGGGCAGGCTGCCAGCGCTCCTCCAATCGCTGCAGCTCTCGCAGCATGTTGGCGGGCTGCACCGGCGCGCTCACGCTCCAGATCAGCAGCTGGGGCGCACGGCTGCAGGCGGCTGGATCGGTGAACACTTCGGCGGCACAGGGCGCGGCACTCAGCAGGCGGCTGAGGCCATCGCGCAGCAAGGGGTCGGCGAACAGCAGGATCCTGGGACGGTTTGTTGCCGTGGCTGGAGAGCCCTCAGGGGCTGGTGTCACTGGGGGCGTGCGCTCATTGGAGCCAAGGTAACGACCTGACGACAAATTCTCCAGCGTGATTGGAGGCCAGTGAAGTGAACAGATGCGGGCTGGGGGCTGTGCCGATCACGTGGTGCCTGTCTCGCTTTTCCCTGATCCAAAGCTCAACGGTGGGGACGGGGCCTGGCAGGGGGCTGGGAGTTCAGGCTTTCCGTCAGGAATGCGCTCCATTGGTATTGTCTTGCCGCAATCCGTAGCGGTTCTTTCCCGCTGGATCGGCGCCACCCACGCGCCATCCAAAGACAGCCGGCTGGCCAGAAATTCATGTCTTCTCTACCAGACCATCAGCGCCCTGAATCAGGATTTGGTTGCAGAGCTGGAGGATGGGTTGTGTCTCGCAGAGAATCCTGAGGGGGTCTTTTCTCTTTCCTCGATGGGGATGACATCTGGATTCGCCAGCTTACGAATCCTGTGAGCTGCGACTCCAATAACCCGCGTTTCTGTTTGCCTACGGAATCCGTCGTTTCTGGAGTTGGTTCGTCCTGAAGTCTGTCCGTCCTGGCTTAATTCGTTTGACGCATTCGCTCTCTCGCGATTCAACCTTCCGCGAAGGAGAAACTATTGCCCCTGAAGGATCCACACGCCTTCTCCATCATGAGCGACAAAACGAGACGGCGAGAAAGCGATGCTTCCAGAGGATCCCACTAGCGGTGAAGAATCGCACGGCTATGGATTCCACCTGCGTCGAGTCGAAACGTCTGGATGCACGTTCAGATTCGTCGAGCTGTCCCCGTTGTTCTGGCCCTCTTTGGTTAATGTCGTCCCCGTAGGTTGCAGCAAAGAAGATAATTCTCGTGATGTCACAAGCTGACATTGGATGTCACTTGGATTGATTGCACGTCACTTGAAAGCATTGGATGCCACTGATTCTCGCCACCTGTTTTCCCCTGAGCCCCTCCACCGCGCTCACTGGCGGGGCCGGCCGGCCAGTTGCAGGGTGTACGACTCGATCGTGTAGCCAGTGAGCTCTTCGATGCGGCGGACCAGGTCGTCGGGGAGCACCACGTCAAGGTCCTGGATTTCACCGCTCACCAGGCAGGTGAGATGGCTGTGGGGGTCGCTGCGGTAGCCGTAGAGGCGGCCATTGGCGCGGTCGAGGCACTCGATCACTCCAGCGCTCTGCAGAGCTTCAAGGTTCTGATAGACGGAGGTATGGCCGATGCGGCGGCCTTGTTGATTGAGGCGCTCGAAGATGTCGCGGGCACTTAGGTGGCGCCGCTCTCGCCAGAGCAGTTCCAGCACAAGCTTGCGTTGGCGGCTGAGGCGCATGCCCAGGTCGCGGCAGCGCCCGAACACCTCGATCACCCCCGCGAGGGCGGTGGGGCCTGTGCTCTGCCCGTTGGTCAGCGGTGGGGCAGTCGCAGCCTTCACACGTGGATACGAATGCTTTACCTCAACCTTAATCGGTTTGCCCCTGGGGTAAGGGATCGGCCCCTAGCAGACGCTCGGCGGAATCGGATCCTGTAACCGCTCCGGCCCCACGGCCTGCAGGGCTTCACGAAAGTCGATCGCTCCGTCGTAGAGCGCCCGGCCCACGATCACCGCCTCCACGCCGAGCGGCTCCAGGGCCAGCAAGGCCAGCAGATCGGTGACGGAACCCACGCCGCCGGAGGCGATCACCGGCACCGGGCTGGCGGCGGCCATCGCGCGCAGCGCCTCCAGGTTCGGGCCGGCCAGGGTGCCATCGGTGGCGATGTCGGTGCTCACGATCGCCGCCACACCGCTGCCTTTGAAGCTGGCCGCGAGTGCCGTGGCCTCCACGGCGCTGTCCTCCAGCCAGCCCCGGGTGGCCACCTTGCCGCCTCGGGCATCGATGCCCACCACGATCCGGCCGGGGAAGCGGGCCGCCAGCGCCTGCACCAGCTCCGGCTGTTCGATCGCCACCGTGCCCAGGATCACCCGCTCAAGGCCGGCGGCAAGCAGCGCCTCTGCCCGCTCTGCCGTGCGTACACCGCCGCCCAGCTGCACCGGGATACGGAGCGCCGCCGTGATCGCGCGCACCATCGCATCGTTGACCGGTTCACCACTGCGGGCGCCATCGAGATCCACCAGATGCAGCCGCTCGGCCCCCTGGCTCTGCCAGTCGAGGGCCTGCGCCACCGGATCGTCGTTGAAGTGGGTGACCTGGTCGTAATCGCCCTGGTGCAGCCGCACGCAGTGGCCGTCGAGCAGGTCGATGGCGGGGATGATCTGCATGGCGGAGCGGGTGAGCCGTGGTCATGGCCCATCCTCGCCGGCAGGGGTGGGGGCAGCACCTGCCCACTGGGGCGCATGCGGTGGCGGCTCCCGCCCCGCTCAGCGCTTGAATGGCGGCGCCGTTGCCGCTGCTTCCGTGAAGATCCTGGTGATGGGTGGCACCCGCTTCATCGGTAAGCCCCTGGTGGCCCAGCTGCAGGGCTATGGCCATGCGCTCACCCTGTTCACCCGCGGCCGCAATCCGGTGCCGGCCGGGGTGGAGCATCTGGTGGGCGACCGCAGCGATGCCGCCGCGCTCGAGCCGCTGCGGGGCCGTGACTTCGACGTGATCATCGACAGCAGCGGCCGCAACCTCGACGACAGCCGGGCGGTGGTGGAGCGCACCGGCCCCCCCGCCCATCGCTTCGTGTACGTGAGCTCGGCCGGCGTCTATGCCGACAGTGAGCTGTGGCCGCTGGATGAAACCGCACCCACCGACCCCGCCTGCCGCCATGCCGGCAAGCTCCACACCGAAGACTGGCTGCGGGCCGAGCGTATCCCCTTCACCAGCTTCCGGCCCACCTACATCTACGGACCCGGCAACTACAACCCGGTGGAGAGCTGGTTCTTCGACCGCCTCATGCACGACCAGCCGGTCCCCCTGCCCGGCGACGGCAACACCATCACCCAGCTGGGCCACGTGAGTGACCTGGCCACGGCCATGGCCCGCTGCCTGGAGGTGGAGGCCGCAACCAACCGGATCTACAACTGCTCGGGCCGCAAGGGCGTGACCTTCCGCGGACTGGTGGCGGCGGCGGCACGGGCCTGCGGCAAGGATCCGGCAGCGGTGACGATCCGCAGTTTCGATCCCTCGGGCCTCGACCCCAAGGCCCGCAAGGCCTTTCCCCTGCGCCTGGCCCATTTCCTCACCGATGTGCACCGGTTGGAGCGGGAGCTGGCCTGGACGCCGGCCTTCGATCTTGATGCCGGCCTGGCGGACAGCTACACCAACGATTACGCCCTGCGCCCCGCCGCCCGGCCTGATTTCAGCGGCGACGCGGCGCTGCTGGGCTGAGGTAACCCAGCGCCGAGCTCAGGGCCAGCGCCAGCGAGGGCCAGAACAGCCACCAACCGGCGCTGTGCAGCCCGGCGACAAACCCGGCCTGGCCCAGGCCCAGCCCCCAGCGTTCGGGCCAGAGCAGCAGCAGCAGCGCGCTGAACTGCAGCACCGTCTTGGCCTTGCCGGCGCGGGAGGCGGGGCCGCCATCCCCCTGGCCGGCCCGCCAGCCTGAGATCAGCAGCTCGCGCGCCAGCAGCAGCCACACCGCCCAGAGCGGCAGGCGTCCGGCGGCGCCCAGCCACAGCAGCGGTGCACTGATCAGGATCTTGTCGGTGAGGGGATCGAGGCGAGCACCCCAGGCGGAACCGCCGCCGGCACGGCGGGCCAGGACGCCGTCGGCCCAGTCGCTGAAGCCGCCCAGCAGCAGCAGGAACCAGGCCGCCCCCTGCTGATCGGCGGCCAGCAGCAGCAGCAGCGGCAAGCCGATCACGGCCCGCGCCAGCGTGAGCCCATCGGCGAGGCGCCGGGCTGCAGAAGCGGCAGGTCGGCCTGTGGGGCGGTGCTGGGGTGTCGGCGTCAAGCTGGGCAGGCCGGAAGGGCCAGTCTGCTGCCGCGGATCCCGACCCCTCGCTGGCCTAGAACCATTGCAATCGCAACGCTCCGATGACCCTCGACTCCCAGCCGGCCCTGCGGGTGGCGGCGGCCATGACCACCCCGGTGTTGAGCGTGACGCCCGAAACCCCTCTGCAGCAGGCGGTGCAACTGCTGAGCGACCACCACATCAGCGGCCTGCCCGTGCTGGATGCGGCGGGAGCGCTGGTAGGTGAGCTCACCGAACAGAACCTGATGGTGAAGGAGAGCGGCTTTGACGCCGGCCCCTACGTGATGCTGCTGGACGCGGTGATCTACCTGCGCAATCCGCTCGACTGGGACCGGCAGGTGCACCAGGTGCTGGGCAGCACGGTGGGTGAACTGATGGGTGCGCATCCCCACACCTGCAGTGCCGAACTGTCCTTGCCGGACGCGGCCCGGCTGCTGCAGGACCGCAGCACCCAGCGGCTGTTCGTGCTTGAGGGCGTCAAGCTGGTGGGTGTGCTCACCCGCGGTGATGTGGTGCGCGCTCTGGCGGCAGCGGCCTGAGCCAGGCCACGATCGCGCCGTCGGCCACCAGCCAGCGCTGATGGTGCTCTTCGCAGGGGTGGCCGCCGGTGAGCTTGCCGAAGGCGGGCAGCACCAGGCGCTGAGCCTCCGCGTCGTGAACGAAGCAGGGCAGGCGCAGCCGATCGCTGCGGTCCCCGACTGTGGCCACCGGATGCAGGTGGCCGCAGAGCTGCAGCAGTTCCCCCCCGCCCACTGGCAGCGGTTCCGGTCCGTGGCTCAGCCAGAGGGGGCCGCGACGGCTGCTGGGCTGCTGCACCAGCCCTTCCAGCCAGCTGCCCCGCTCGTGGTTGCCAGCGATCAGCGTGAGCGGGCAACCGAGCAGCTCCGGCAAGGCCTGGATCTTCTGACGCAGTTCGCCGGTGAGGCCGAGCCGGCCGTGGATCAGATCACCCAGCACCACCACCTCAGCCGGCTGCCAGCGGTGCGCCAGCGCGATCAGGGCGTTGAGGGTGGAGGCATCGCCATCGCTGGGCAGCGGCACGCCATGGGCCTGAAACGACTCGGCCTTGCCCAGGTGCAGATCCGCCACCAACAGCAGACGTTGCGTCGGATCCCACACCGCCCGCGCCCCCAGCAGCTCAAGCTTGTGACCGCGCCAGAGGAAGGGAAGGTGTTCCGTCAAAGGCTTTTGTGCGCAGCTGTGCTGCAGATGTGTTCCATTCGATACCCAGTTTCCCTCGCCATCCATCAAGATTCCCTCACTAGGCGGCACTCCCCGTGAGCCAACGTCGTTCCCAGCGCCAGCTCCCTGGAGAAACCCTCCAGTGGATCGAAGGTCGTCTGCGCGATCTGGAGCGGCTGGAGTTCTTCGAAGAGGCCTATGCCCTGCGCATGGAGATGGCCGAATGGCTGCTTGAGCGCGACAGCAGCATGACGGTGAGCAACCTCACGGTGGCCCGCCTGCTGCGTGATCGCTGTCTCGCCCCGGTCCCGCCGGTCTCTGAGCAGGGCTGATCCCCAGCGGCTCCGTAACCTGCACCCACCTTCGGCACCCCATTCGTCATGACCATCGCCCTGCTCGTCGCTCTCGTCGGTTCGTTGGCGCTGATGTCGATGATCATCCGCCGGCTCGAAAAGGCCTGAGGGTTCCCTCAGGCCAGCGAGCGTCCCCGCCAGGTCCAGCCGCGGCCTGTGGTGGATTTCCAGATCGAGGCGAGCCTGTTCGCGGCGATCACCCCTTCCGCCTTGCTGACGGTGTCGTTGCTCGAGTCGTCATCGGCCACCACCAGCTGCCAGTGATGGCACGGGGGATCGCTCGCCAGCAGCGCTCTCAGGCAGCCCTCGACGTTGGCGGATTCGTTGTAGGTGGAGACCACTACCAGGAGATGGTCGCCGATGGTGACAGCGGTGGGGGCCCTACCACTGAAGCCCCAGGCGCCTACCAGCCAAAGAAAGACGATCCAGTCGGCATGGGGTTCTTTCCACTGACTCTCGTTGCATCGTCATCACCAAGGGCACGTTCTGCTGATGCATGAATCACCATGCTCATGCACGTTGTGTCCATGAGGGTTCGTGCCCAGCCGCCATGGGTCAGGTTGTGCTGCCCGATCAACCCATCACCGCTTTCGGCAGGAAGGCCTGGGGTTGCCGATCAGCTTGGCCGGCAAGCCAATGACTGATTGCCGGAGTCAAGACAGCACCGAAGGGGCTGTTTCACGCATGACGGAATCAATGGTCGGCATCCCATGAGAGACGCGCGCCTACTCCCTTGGGCCCTTGGCTGTGAATGGAACCGGAAACGAACTGACGCTGGGCTCAATGATGGCCTCAATAAAGCCGTGCTGGCCTCCGCGGCCGTAGCGTTGGTGAGGCTTTCCGTGCAGAGGGTAAGAACGTTGCCGGCTTGCAAGTGACATCTGACTCTGTACGTTTTCCGTTGCCCTGAGTGGTTCTGCTGGTAGAGGCCGCAAATGGATTCGGATCGACAGTTCTTCGATCGGATGGCGCCCTTGGGAGTCTTGATGAGCGGCTGATGGACTTGGATTGCAACCGCTGCAAAAGAGTGGAGGGATGCAGGCATCGCCTGAAGCAGACACTCACACCTGTGCCACAACGGCCACTGGTCTGTTCAGACCATGGTGTAATGACGCGCCTCGATTAGGCGGCCTGGGTCACATTCGGTCACCGCTGGCTCTGTGGCAATGCTTGCTCCTGGCGTGCAGTTCGATTGACTGACAGGGCTCTGAGTGCCGAAACGATGGACGGACGCTTGCAACGCCTGTTGTTCACCTCGCTGCTTCCCTATTCCCTGGTCCTGGGGCTGCTTCTGCATCTGCCGGCGCGGGCCTCCACCTACCAGGCGCTCTGCGGAACCAGTGCCTGCACCGTGAACCTCGACGCCACCGGTATCGCTGCTCAGGGGCGTTTCATCCCGATCGGTCGGGTGGCCCAGTGGTTCACGGGCGGCCAGGAAACCTTCGACACCACCAACGGCACGGTGGGCGCGATCGGCGGCGGCACCGCCGGGGCGATTGCCGGTGGCGTGCTGCTGGGCCCGATCGGTCTGGTGGGGGGCATGGTGGGCGGAGCCTTCGCGGGCTCCAGGGCCGGCAAGTCGGCCGACCTGTATTTCACGGTGGTGGGCTATGACACCGCCGGCCAGAAAACCACGCTGAGTTTTCGCTTTGTGAATCCGAAACCGGCCAATCAGCTGAAGACAGAACTGCCGATGCTCACCGGTCTGGCGATGGGCCAGGTTCGTCCGATCGCCGAGCTGCAGCGCACCGGCTCCCCTCTGCCGGAGCGTCTGTCGGATCTGCCTCCCTCCCTGGCGATTCCCTCCCAGCCCTACGGCCCGCAGCGTTGAGGCGCAGGCCCGGTTGGTTGCGGCTCAGCCGTCCTGGCTTGGTTGCATCGCACAGCAGCGCGGTTGCACCGCACAAAAGCGCATCAGAGTGGAGCTATACGCAGGCACTGGCCTTGAACGTGCCCCTGCCCCCGGACTCCGAAGGCTCTCCCGCCTCGCCTCGCGAAAGGGAACCGGCTCCACCATCAGTGACGCAAGAGTCGTCCAACGTGCCCGAGGCCTTCCTGCGGCTGGCTCCGTTTCTGGTGGGACCGGCGCGGCGGGGCGTGGTGGGCTCCAGCCGCTACGCCGGCACCTTGCGTGAGGCGGTGCACCGCGCTTCCGCCGACCCCGCGCACGGGCCGGTGCTGCTCTCGGGGGAGCCGGGGCTGGAGAAGGACAACCTGGCGGCCCTGATTCACCGTGGCTCCAGCCACCGCCGCCGCCTGATGGTTCGGCTGGATGGGGCGCTGCTGCGCGCCGATGGCAGTGACCTGTTCGGTGCCGCCGGCAGTGGCGGGCGCGGCTCGCTGCTGGAGGCCCTCGGCGATGGCGCCCTGCTGATCTGCCAGCTCGATCGGGTGGATCCCGCCCTTCAGCCCGCGCTGTTGCAACTGGCCCGCGACGGCAGCTGGCGGGCGCCGGGGGAGCCGCCAGCCCAGGACCCTTCAGATGGGCAGCGTCACTTCGCTGGGCGGGTGTTCTTCACCGCTGAATCGGCCCTGCCGGCCTTCGATCGGGTCTGCAGCCGCATCCGGGTGCCGGCGTTGCGGGTGCGGCGTCAGGACCTGGGCGAGTGGTTGCGCTACCTGCTGCGCCAGCAGAGCCGCCACCTGGGCTGGCCGGTGGCGCCGGCGGTGGGGGCGGAGGTGATCCGGCGGCTGCAGACCCACGACTTCCCGGGCAACATCACCGAGCTCAAGCAGCTGGTGGAGCGGGCCCTGCGCCAGCTCCCGGTGCCGTCCGCCGCTGCCGTCAGCCAACGCCCACCACCGCAACTGCCTGAGGAGGTGTTCTGGCTGGCGCCGCGGCAGCCGCGTTTTCGCTTCGATCTCTGGCGCTGGAAGCCCTCCCTGCGCGGCGCCATGCGCGCACCGCGCCTCTGGAATGCCCTGCTGTTCGGCCTGGTGAGCTGGGTGTTCGTGCTGGTGAACATCTGGCTGTGGGCCGGCCCTCAGGACCGCGCCCACAACGGCGGACTGGTGCTGTTCTGGGCCTGGTGGTGGCCGTTGATCCTGCTCGGCTACCCGCTGGTGGGGCGCCTGTGGTGCTCGTTCTGTCCGTTCATGGTGTGGGGGGAGATCGCCCAGCGGCTGGCCCGCGCCCTGGGCTGGCGTCCCGCCGCCTGGCCCCACGGCGACACCGACGCCTGGGCAGCGCCCTGCCTGGCGGCCGGCTTCGCGGCGATCCTGCTGTGGGAAGAGCTCAGCGGCATGGAAAACCAGGCCCGGCTGAGCAGCAGCCTGTTGCTGGTGATCACCGCCGGCGCCGTGATCTGCTCGGTGCTGTTCGAGAAGCGCTTCTGGTGCCGCTATCTGTGCCCGGTGGGGGGCATGAACGGCCTGTTCGCCAAGCTCTCCGTGCTGGAGCTGCGTGCCCAGGCCGGCGTCTGCGGGGGCAGCTGCACCAGCTACGCCTGCTTCAAAGGGGGGCCGGCGGAAGGCGAGGGGCTGGCCACGGCCGGCTGCCCGCTCGGCACCCATCCCGCCCACCTGGCCGACAACCGCAACTGCGTGCTCTGCCTCACCTGCGTCCAGGCCTGTCCGCACCGCTCGGTACAGCTCAGTGTGCGGCCCCCCGCCGCCGATCTGCAGCGCGACATGCGGCCGCCGGCGGGGGAAGCCGGCCTGATCCTGGTGCTGGCCGGTGGCGTGTGCCTGCACGTGTGGCAACGCCTGCTGGGCGGCCTGCCGCTGGCGCCCGCCAGCCTGCAGGAGGGTCCGCTGCTGCCCCGGCTCGCTTTTGCGGCTCTGTCTCTGGCGCTGCCGGCCGCGCTTTTCCTGCTGGTCCGGCTGGTGGCGACGCTGCGGGCCTCCGTGACAACTCCCGGTCTCCGCCTGTCGCTCTACGGCCTGCTGCCGCTGCTGTGGGCGCTCCTGCTGGCGCGCCATCTGCCGCTCGGCATGGCGGAGGCGGGGCTGGTGCTGCCGGTCAGCTTCCAGGCGCCGTTGCCGGCCTGGAACGCTGACCCCCACGTGATCGCCTTCTGTCAGAGCGTGGTGGTGCTGGTGGGCACCGCAGGCTCACTGCTGCTGCTGCGCCGCTTGCTGACGCCGGGTCGGTTGTCGTTGTGGGGCGGCTCGCTGGCGGCGCTGCTGCTGGCGGCGGCGGGCCGCTGGCTGGTGGCGGTGGGCTGATGCACTGATCACGGATCACTGGGGCGCGGGCTGGTGGGCGCCAGCAGCGGAGCGCTATCCAGGCGCCGGATCGCCACCACCCCTGGCCTTGGTGGCCGCCCCGGCACCCCTGACGGCCAATTCGAGCCCAGCGGCACCCACCGCAACTGCTCGAAGGTGCGGCCATCGCGGTTCACGAGCGGATAGCCCTGGCCTTCGCGGGCCTCACCGGCCCTGGTGCCGTTCACTTCGCCAGGGTGCTGCACGGCCAGAAACAGGCTGGTTTCGGCGGCATCGAAACAGGGACCGCACAGCTCGCATTCCATCGGTCCTGTGGCGAACAGCAGCGCCTCCCCCGCCGCCGGGCCACTGCGGGGCAGCAGCCAGCAGCCGTTGTTGCCGAATTGCTGGATCTCACTGCCGCGGCCGGAATGGTCGGTGACCATCCAGAGGTTGCCGGCCCGATCGAAGGCGAGGTTGTCGGGGTTGGAGAAGCCGGCGCCGCCCTGCCATGGCGTGCCACCGGTGGCCGCCATGCTCCAGCGGAAACGGCTGCCCGCTTCGGGGCCGCCATCGCTGAGGCGCAGGATCCAGCCGTGCGGCCAGCTGGCTTCACCGGCCGGGCCACGGAAGATGGCGGGATCGGCGCGGCCGTCGTCATTGGCGCCGCCGGCAGTGAAGGCGACCAACAGGTCGCCGTTGAGCGGATCGAGATCGGTGTCCTCCGGCCGTGCGGAGGGCGTGGCGCCGGCGGCGCTGGCGGCCAGATGGGCATCGATCAGGATCGCCCCCATCCGTTGCTCCCCCTTGCCCGGGTAGAGGTCGCCGAGGGTGGGGAAGCGGCGGCGGTAGTCGGCCACCTGGGCATCGCTGCTGAAGCTTTCGGCGCCGGCCTGGCGCCGGTCGCTGTGAGGCAGCCGGCAGGCCTGCGACACACCGTGGCGTTCGAAGTGGCTGGGCAGCAGCGGATCGACGGCGGTGGCCGGCGCCAGCGGAATCCACTGGCCGCTGCCGTCAGCGTCGAAACGGGCCGCCTCCAGGCGGCCGTCCTCCAGCAGGCGAGAGTTGGCAGGGTCGGCGGGATCGCGGATCCGCCCCGCACTCACGAAGCGATAGAGATGGCCGCCCATGCGGTCGCAGCCGGAATACACCACCAGCGGTTCACCCGCCTGCGCGCGCACCGCCACCGCCTCATGGCGGAAGCGCCCCAGCCAGCTGTGCTTCACAGCGGGCTGCTCGGGCCGCTGCGGATCCAGCTCCACCATCCAGCCGTACTTGTTGCCGGCCAGGGCGAAGGGATTGCCGAGGCCTTTCACCCGCTGTTCGCCGAACTGGAATGGCAGCTGGGCCGGCGACGAGGCGCTCCCATCGGCATACACCGCCTCCACCACCTGATCCTGGATGTTCTCCTCAGCGCTGAGCACGGTTCCCCAGGGGGTGACGCCACCGGCGCAGTTGGCGAAGGTGCCGATCACCCGATCGCCGAGCCCGTCGTCGTAGCCGAGGCGCTCGCGGGCGCGGAACACCGTCGCCGCCGGCCCGCTCACGCGCAGCAGGGCGGCTGGATCCTCCAGACCGCTGAGCCCATCGATGCGCCGGTCGTAGCGGCCCGGTTCGCGCCGCCAGCTGCCCTCACCATCGCGGCGCAGGGCGATCACGCCGACGCCCAGATCGCGCAGGGCTTCCGCCGCCAGCTGGCGGCACTGCCGCGCCAGGGGGTCGCTGGGATCGAGCGACGGCACGTCCAGAGCCCCGCCCCGTTTCACCAGCGCCTGGATCATGGCGCGGCCGGGCAGCTCCGCACCGGTGGCTTCCTTGAAGCCTTCCAGCCAGGGCCGGGGGCTGATGTACTCGAAGTTGACCGTCAGCAGGGCCAGGCCATCGCCCAGCTCCCGCAGGGCCAGGTAATCGTTGTTGTAGCCAAAGCGGCCTGCGGCCACTGGCTCCCCCCACACCGCCACCAGCTCGGCGCGGTAGCCGTCCGGCACCACCAGCCGGTCGTCGAGCGTGATCGTGCTGAACAGCCGCTCCTGCTCGGTGCCACTGAGCCCGGCCACCGGCAACGGCAGGGGGCCGGGCAGGGGCTTGAAGGGCAGTGCGTTCAGGGAGGGAGGCCGCCGCGCGGCCGTGCGGGAAAGGGCCTGGGCGGCCGGCGGGTTGGCCCCGCCAGAAGCGGCGGCAGCGGCAGCCGATACCCCCAGCAGGGCGAGCAGCTCGCGGCGGCGCAGGGTCGGATCAGCAGCCATGGGTCATGGCGATGCGCAGCGGGCGCACGCCCCAGATGCCATCGCAATACTGGCGGATGGCGCGGTCGGAGGAGAAGAAGCCACTGCGGGCGGTGTTCAGCAGCGACCTGCGTGTCCACAGGGCCGGCTGGCTCCAGGTGCGGCTCACCTGGTCCTGGCAGGCGAGATAGTCGTTGAAATCCGCCAGCAGAAAATAGGGATCGGCCCCCCGGATGGAGTCGACCAGGGGGCGGAACAGGTTGCCATCCCCTTCGCTGAAGTGGCCCGCGCTGATCAGATCCAACGCTTCGCGTGCCAGCGGTATCGCCTCCAATCGGTCGTGGGATTGGCCCTTGGCACGCAGTTCCCTGATCTGCTCGCTGGTGCGACCGAACAGGAAGAAGTTCTCGGCACCCACCTGATCGCGGATTTCGATGTTGGCCCCGTCAAGGGTGCCGATCGTGAGCGCACCGTTGAGGGTGAACTTCATGTTGCCCGTGCCGGAAGCCTCCAGGCCGGCGGTGGAGATCTGCTCGGAGAGATCGGCCGCTGGATACACCTTCTCCCCCAGCTTCACGTTGTAATCGGCCAGGAACACCACCTTCAGCATCTCGTGAACATCGGGGTCGGCGTTGATGACACCAGCCACGCCGTGAATGAAGCGGATGATCAATTTTGCCATCGCATACCCCGGCGCTGCCTTGCCACCGAAGATCACCGTGCGCGGCACCATGCCATCGCTGTCGCCGCGTTTGAGCCGGAGATATTGAGCCACGAGTTGCAGGGCATTGAGGTGCTGCCGCTTGTATTCGTGGATCCGCTTCACCTGGACGTCGAACAGGCTGGTCGGATTGATCACCTGCCCGGTTCGGGCCTCGATCAGAGCCGCCAGGCGCTCTTTGGCGACGCGCTTCGCCCCGGCCCAGCGCTCCAGAAAGGCTGCATCGTTCTGCCAGGTTTCCAGCCGCTGCCAGAGCTCCGGAGCGGCAGGCCAGGCGGTTCCGAGCGCTTCGTCCAGCAGGGTCCCCAGGTCGGGATGGGCGAGGGCCAGCCAGCGACGCGGTGTCACACCGTTGGTGACGTTGGTGAACCGCTCCGGCCAGAGGCGGGCAGCGTCGGGGAAGAGGCTGGTGCGCACCAACTCGCTGTGCAGGCTGGCCACGCCGTTGATTCTGTGGGCCGCCGCCACGGCCAGGTGGGCCATTCGCACCCGCTTGCCGTCCGTCTCATCGATGATCGACAGCCGCCGCAGCAGGTCGTTATCGCCCGGTTGGCGCAGCCGCACCTCCTGCAGATAGCGGTGGTTGATTTCCAGAATCACCTCCAGATGCCGTGGCAGCAGCGAGGCAAACAGGCCCAGATCCCAGCACTCCAGTGCCTCCGGCAGCAGGGTGTGATTGGTGAAGGCGATCGATCGGCTGGTGATCTCCCAGGCGGCTTCCCAGCCCAGCCCATGCTCATCCACCAGCAACCGCATCAGCTCGGCCACGGCGATCGCGGGATGGGTGTCGTTGAGCTGAACGGCCCAGTGATCAGCGAACGCCTCGATCGGGATACCCCGCAGCACGAGGCTGCGCAGCATGTCCTGCAGGGAGCAGCTCACGAAGAAGGCCTGCTGCCGCAGCCGCAACCGCCGTCCGGCATCACTGCCGTCATTTGGATAGAGCACCTTGGAGATGGTTTCCGATCCCACCTTCTGCTCCACCGCGCCGTAGTAATCGCCGCGATTGAAGGCATGGAAGTCGAAGTCTTCGGCGGCGCCGGCGCGCCAGAGCCGCAGCCGGTTGCAGCTGTTGACGCGAAAGCCCAGCACCGGCACGTCGTGGGGGATGCCGATGACCGCTTCAGCAGGCACCCAGCGATGCCGCAGTTCACCCCGTTCGTCGCGGACTTGTTCGGTGTGGCCGCCAAAACCCACCCTGCAGCTGCGCTCGGGTTGAATCAATTCCCAGGGCCAGCCTCCCTTCAGCCATCCGTCGGTGATCTCTACCTGCCAGCCGTGCTCGATCAGCTGATCGAAAATGCCGAACTCGTAGCGAATGCCGTAGCCGGTGGCGGGGATTTCGAGGCTGGCCAGCGACTCCATGTAACAGGCCGCCAGGCGTCCCAGCCCGCCATTGCCCAGTCCAGGCTCCTCCTCCTCATCGAGCACCGTGTCCAGGTTGTTGATCCCGAAACGACGCAGGGCTTCCCTGGCCTGTTCGACGATGCCCAGCATCAGCAGGTTGTTGCCCAGTTGCGGCCCGATCAGGAACTCGGCCGAGAGGTAGGCCACCGCCTTGGGACGCAACCGCCGCAGCTCGTCCTTGTAAGCGAGGTGGCGGGTCATCAGCCGGTCACGCACGGCATAGCTGAGCGCCATGTAGAGGTCATGGTGGCTGGCCCCCCTGGCCTGACGGCCGAGCGTGTAGAAGAGGTGCTCGGTCATGCCGTCGACCAGATCGGCGGCGCTCAGCCCATTGCGTTGCGGGTCGCCGTAGCTGGCCGGCAGGGCCAGGTCGGCGCTGGAGGGCGTAGGACCCGTCGTCTGCAATCCGGACATGGCTGACGGGCGTGGAACCCTTTCAAGCTGTCGGTGGCTGGTTAAGGGCTGTTCAACACACGGTTGAGCTTCGGAAGCCGTCACATTTCGCGGCCAGCCCCGCTGTTGCCCTGCAGATGCGCGGCCAGCACTGCTGCTGCGCTGTCGCCTGGATCACGCCGGCTCGGCTGATGATCGCCCCGCTGCTGATGATGGGTGTCCTCCCTGGCGGCGAGCGTGCCACGCCCATCCGAGGACGATGACGCCGGCTTCCCTGGCGAGGCGACGGCGGTGGACTGCCGGGCTGAACTGGTGCTGGTGTGTGGCCTCGGCTCGCTGGGCCAGGCCTGCCTGAGCCGCCTGCTCAGCTTTGATGTGCCCCTGGCGGGGCTCGATCTGCAACCGCCCAGCTGGCTCGATCCCACTCTGCGGAAGCGGCTCGGCGCCGGGCTGCTGCAAGGTGACATGCGCCAGCCCGGCGACCTGCAGCGGGCCGGTCTGCACCAGGCGCGCGCCGTGCTGCTGCTCAGCTCCGATGGCTCGGTGAATGTGGAAGCGGCGCTGCAGTGCCGCCTGCTCAACCCTGGCGCCACGATTGTGCTGCGATCCTCCAGCCGGCAGGCCAGCCTGGGTGCGCTGCTGGAAGCCCGCCTGCCCGGACTGGCGGTGGTGGACCCGGCCTTGCTGGCCACCGGCGCGATCAGCGGCGCGCTGCGCCCGGGCGAAGCCGCCGCCAGCTTCGAAGCCGATGGCCAGCTGTATCACTTGGTGGAAGGGCCCCGCCAGGACCCTCGCTGGCAGCGACCGGTGCAGCACCCCGACCAGGCCGGGGGCGGTGGGAGCGATCTGCTGCTCACGCCGGGATCATTCCACCCGCTCGGGGTGGCGCCCACTGCCGCCGGCCAACGCGCCGAAGCGGTGGCGGGAGTCACCGCCTTGCCACGGCGGCTGCTGGCGCCCCTCGCCCGCCGGTCACGGGCGCAGTGGCTGGCCGTGGGTGCTCTGGCCCTGCTGCTGGTGATCGGCCCACAGCTGTTTTCCCACCCGGGCAGCTGGCGGCAGGGGATGTTCGTCACCCTTGCGCTGCTCAAGGGGGAATACGTGGATCCGGTCAACGTGCTGCTCGATGGCGGCGCAGGCCTGGCGGAGGCCAGCGGCTGGCTGATCACCGGCACGCTGCTCTATTCGTTGGTGGGCACCCTGCTCACGTCAGCGCTGGTGGCTGTGCTGCTGGAACGGCTGCTGCGTGATCGGCTCGTGCGCCGACGTCCTGCCCGGCTGCGGCGGGGGCTGCGGCCGGTGTTGCTGGTGGAAGGCAGCGACCTGGCGCGTGGCGTGGCGCACGCCCTCCAGCGCCAGAAGTTGCCGGTCGTGCGGGTGCAGCGGGGGGAGGACTGGGAGGACCAGGAGGCTGGCACCCCCATCTACGAGAGCGTTGATGCGGCCCTGACCGCCCTCAGGGGAAGCAGGGTGTCGGCCGTGGGGCTGCTCTCTCCCGATCTGCTGGCTAATCTGGAAGCGGCGCTGGCGCTGCAGCGGCGCTGGCCCGAGGCACGCCTGGCTGTGCTTGCCCACGCCTTGGCAGCGGCGCCCAGGCTAGGAGAGTTGCTAGGCGGAGTCACGGTGATCTCGGCGGTCGACCTGGCCGCTGACGCCCTGGTGGCTACCGCCTTTGGGGAACGGGTGGAGGGGGTGGTGGGCATCGGCGGCCACCACCTGCTGCTGGTGCGCTACCGCATCGCGCCCGGCGACACCCTGCTCGGCCGCACCATCGCCCGCTTGGAGCACGGATATGGCGTCACTGCCGTGTCTCTGAGGCGCCGCGGCAGCGCCACGGTGATCGAGCTGCCGGCCTGTGATCTGGTGGTGGCTACGGGCGATGCGGTGTTGGTATTGGCCACGCTGAAAGGGTTGCGCAGGATCGAGCGCGGGGAGGCCGTGCCGCCGGCCTGGCGGTTGCGGCTGCGCGTGCCTGATGGAATAGAGGGGGAGGCGCGTTTTGAATGTCAGCAGTGTCTGGCCCGCTGGTTGGGCTGCGCGCTGGGAGAGACCACTGGGTTGCTCGCCCGAAGCGAGGTTCTCACCCCGCTGCTCGACCGTGAGCCCGCCGAACGGCTGCACGCTGAGCTCCGTCGGTTGGGAATCTTCAGCCAGCTGGAAGGGCAGCTGCCAGGTCAGCTGGAACGCCAGCCGTAAGATCCAGTTGGTGAACCGAGCAGCGCTAGATCAGGGCCCCTTCACGCCTGCGGCGACCGCCGCGCTGCCCTGGGGTGAGAGGGCGTAGCCGAGGAAGGCCTGGACGGCGGGGCTGGCCGGCTCCCGGTAGGCATAGAAGAGGGGACGCTTTAAGGGATAGTCCTGCGCTTCCGGGGTGATGCCGTCGATCGGCACCACGCGCACTGTCTGTTGATCAGCCACCTGGGCGTAAGTGGCGTAGCCGATGCCGTCCGTGCCGAGCAGGCGCAGCATCGGCGTGGTGGCGTCGCGCTCCATGGTGGTGATGGTGGGGCCACTGCCGAAGGGCTGCCCCTCCAGCACCAGGGCGCGGAAGGCCGAATGGGTGCCGCTGACGCTGGGGCGGTTCAACACCCGGATGGCCCGATTGGCGCCGCCGAGCGTGGCCCAGTTGATGATCTCGCCGCGGAAGATCTGCACCGCCTGGCTGCGGGAGAGGCCACGCCGAAAGGGGTTGTCGATGCCCACCACCAGGGCGATCCGGTCGTCGGCCACTGGCACGGCTCTCAGGCCCCGCCCCTGCTCCTCAGAGGTCAGCGGCCGCGAGATCGCCGCCAGGGTCACGGAGCCGCCCAGCAGCGCCTGGATGCCGTTGTCGGTGCCCACTGCGGCGGTGGTGACTTCCGTGCCCGGAAACGCCGCCATGAAGCCGGCCTTGAGGGCTTCGTTGATCAGGACCATGCTGGTGGAGCCATCGATGCTGACGGCCGTGCCGGCCGGCACGGCGCTGGGCGGCGGGAAGGCAGCCGCCGCAGGCTCCTGGCCCGGCAGACCGGGCAGCCCCTGCGGCAGGCTGGGCACCCCTTGCGGCAGGCCGGGCAGGGAAGGACGGGCACCCAGCAGGCCCAGCAGTTGGTTGCGGCTACCCCAGAGAGCTCCGGCTGCGATCACCAGCAGCAGGATGTAAACGATCGGCGGCGGTCCGCTGCGTTTGCCGCTCGGGGTCTCACCGTTCATGGTTGCCTGTCTTCGAACTGGGGCAGGGGGGCAGCTTCAAGGGCCTGAAGCCGCTGGGTGACCTCCGCATCGATCGAAAGCTGTTCCAGATCGGCCGTGAGCTTTTCCTGCGGATTTTCGCTGAGTTCGGCGAGGGCGGCGTTGCGCAGATTTCGACTCTCCACCGCGTTCCTTGCCTGCTCGAAGGAGGAGCGGGCGGAGCCGATGTCGAAGTCGTTGTTGACCTTGGCGATCGATTCCAGCGCGGCGTTGACTTCCGCCAGATCCTTCATGTTCTGCATGTCGCTCTTGTAGTGCTCGAGCTTGAGGCGCTCCCGGTTGAGCTTGTCCTTGGAGGCGGTGACATAGGCCTCAGCCTGCTGCACCTGCTGCTCCAGGGCGGGCAACAGCTTCTCGATCTGGATGGCACGGCCCATCGCCAGCTTGGCGCCGTCGATCTGGCCGGCCCGCTGGGCCAGCTGGGCTTGCTGCTCGTAGGTGCTGAGCTCGATCGTTTTCGTCTGGTACTTCTTTTTGGCCCGCTCATAGGCGCCCACCTGCATGGCCACCGCCTGAGCGAGTTTCTGCACGGAAAGCTGCATCGACTGCAGGGATTCCTCCGCCACCGCCACCGCCACCTGGCCGCCGGATTCCACCGGCCGCCCCCACAGCCAGCGCCAGCTGCCCACCACCACACGGCCGGCTCGATCGCCCATCAGCCAGTAGATCAGTCGCTTCACGGGAAGGTGCGCCGTCGCCCCAGCGTACGTAGCCCGTCCAGTGCGGCTCAGATCCCCTCGGCCCGCCTCGCCTCCGCCATCAGCCGCTCCAGCCGGGTCAGCACCGATTCATTGCTCATGCGGTTGTTGAGCCGCTCGGCCAGCAGCGGAAAGGCGAACGGCCCCGGACGCGGCGTGAGCTCCAGGCGCAGCTCGCTGGCCCGCAGACGCGTGAGGGCGGCCTGCAGGCGGCCCAGCTCCAGCTGCTCGTCGAGCACCTCACGGCGTGCCTGGGCCAGCAGGCGGTTGGCCGGCTCGTGCTGCTGGAACACATCGAACAGCAGGCTGGCACTGATCTGCAGTTGGCCGCCGGTTTTGTTCTGGCCAGGAAAGCCGTTCAGCACCAGGCCGCTCACCTGGGCGATCGCGCGGAAGCGGCGGCGGCACAACTCCGACAGGTTGATCGTGCGTTCCAGGTCGTGCTGCAGCCCCGCCGCTTCCAGCAGCGCGTCGCCGGCCTGCTCGAACAGCTCGGCGAAGGGATAGCCGCGCGGCGCCAGCAGCTCGAAGCCATAGTCGTTCACTGACACCGTGATCGTGCCGGCCTGAAGCCGCGCCAGGCGGCCGGCCCAGAGGAAGCCGAGGCCCTCATGCACGAAGCGCCCTTCAAACGGATAGGCGTAGAGGTGGCTGCCTTCGCGGCTGCGGGTGATCTCCACCAGGAACTCATGCGCGCGTGGCAACGCCGACACCTCGTGCTGGCGGCGCAGCAGAGGCTCCAGGGCGCGCAGCTCGGGGGTGTCGAGCGTGGCGGCATCCTCGGGGTCGCGGCTGGCCGCCAGGGCCCGGGCGCAGCGGTCGACCTCCTGGCGCAGGTGTTCGCTGAGCAGGTCGGAGAGGGCCATCTGCCCACCGCCCCAGGCCGGCACCAGGGTGCTCTTGCGGGTGCTGGCCTTGACCAGGGCGGTCATGTCGCGCAGGCGCACGAACTCCAGCTGGCGGCCGGCGAAGAAGAACACATCACCGGGCTTGAGCCGGCTGACGAACCCCTCCTCCACATGGCCGAGCGTGGCGCCCCGCACCACCTTCACCGTGATCGAACGGCTGGCAGTGATCGTGCCGATGTTGAGGCGGTGCAGGCGGGCGATGGCGGTCTCGCGCACCCGGTAACGGAAGGGAGCTTCTGCATGGTCTTGCGCTTCACGCGTGCGTTCAGGCACCGCACCCGCCAGCAGGGTGCCTTCCAGTGCCGTGGGTTCTGCTGGCGACGCCAACGGCTCGCGTTCGAGCTTGCGGTAGCGGGGGTAGGCACCCAGGCAGTCCCCCCCGTCCTCCAGAAAACGCAGACACCACTGCCAGGTGGCCTCGTCGAGGTGGCGATAGCTCCAGGCCGTGCGCACAGTCGCGAGCTCGTGCTCGGGGTTGAAGCCGGGGCCACAGGCCAGGGTGGTGAGGTGCTGCAGCAGCACATCGAGGGGCGCCTGCGGCGGCCGGCGCCGTTCCACCAGCCCCGCCGCCAGCCCGCGCCGCATCGCGCTCACCTCCAGCAGCTCCAGGGCGTTGGTGGGCATGAACAGCACCTGGGAGGTGCCGCCGGGGCAATGGGCGGAGCGGCCGGCCCGCTGCAGCAGCCGCGCCAGGTTCTTGGCACTGCCGATCTGCACCACCCGCTCCACCGGCTGAAAGTCAACGCCCAGGTCGAGCGAGCTGGTGCACACCACCCAGCGGATCCCGCCTGTCTTCACCCCCGCTTCGATCGCCTCCCGTTCGGCCCGGTCGATCGAGCCGTGGTGCAGCGCCAGTGCCCCCTCCATTTCCGGGCAGGCATACCGCAGGCATTGATGCCACCGCTCCGACTGGTTGCGGGTGTTGGTGAACAGCAGCGTGGAGACGGCGGGATCGAGTGCCGCCACCAGCTCTTCATACATGCGTAGGCCCAGGTGACCCGCCCAGGGGAAGCCGTCGATCTGGTCGGGCAGCAGGCTGCGGATCTCGGTGTGGCGGCGCAGCTTGGCGGTGACGATCAACGGCGGCGGAGCCGCTGCCCCCACCGCCGCGCGCGCCGCCTCCTCCAGGTTGCCGATCGTGGCGCTGATTGCCCAGGTGCGCAGGCCCGGCCGGCGCTGGCGCAACCAGCTGAGGCACAACTCGCACTGGCTGCCGCGCTTGCTGCCCATCAGCTCGTGCCATTCGTCCAGCACCACAGTTTCGAGGCCGCCGAACAGCTCGTCGGCCTTGGCCCCCGCCAGCAGCACCGACAGCGATTCCGGCGTGGTGATCAGGATCTGGGGCGGCTGGCGCAGCTGGCGGCTGCGTTCGGCGCTGGCGGTGTCGCCATTGCGGATGCCCACGCGCAGCGGCCAGCCCATCGCCTCGATCGGCGCGCGGATCGCCAGGGCCAGATCGCGGCTGAGCGCCCGCAGCGGCGTGAGATAGAGCAGCCGCACACCCGCCCCGGGGCTGGCCAGCATGCGGGCGATCGGACCCATCACGGCGGCGTAGGTCTTGCCGGCGCCGGTGGGCACCTGGATCAGCCCGTCGCGGCCCTCCAGATAGGCCTTCCAGCACTGGCGCTGAAACGGCATCGGCCGCCAGCCCTGGAGCTGGAACCAGTCTTCGATCGGGCGGAGCGGCGCGCCCCTGCGGCTGGCCAAGTCGCGCCGCCCGTCAGCTGGAGAGCACGGCCACCACCACAGCGGCGATCGCCAGGATCACGGCGCCGAGCACCACCCCGGCAGCGATGTTGCCCTTACGGATCTCGCTGCGGTAGTCGATCGGCGAGAGGCGATCGAACAGCAGCAGGCCGCCGTAGATGAGGATGACGCCGAAGAACGTCCAGCCAACCGTCAGCAGCAACTGGAGCAGCGGTTTGACCATGACCACGACACGCCTTCGCCGTCAGGGTAGGGACTCCCCGGGAGCAGGCCGACCTGGCGGCAGCGCGACGGCGGCCACGACGGTGCGCTGGCCGCTGCTGGCCCTGCTGCTACCGCTGCTGCCCCTTGCGGTGCTGGCGCTCTCCGCGCTCGAACCACCGCAACGGCTGGTATTGGTGGCGACGGAGGAGCAGCCGGGCCGCAGCGAGCCCTTCGAGCTTCGCGATGGCTGGCTGGGGAGTCCGCGGATCGCCATGGAGGCGGACATCCCATCCAACAGCACGGTGGTGTTGGAAGTGCGCCTGCTCGATAAGGCAGGCAGAACGGTGTTGGAGCTGTTCAAGGATGGCTGGCGTGAGAGCGGACTTTGGACGGATGGCGGCAACAGCGGCAGCTGGCAGGAGCAGGACACGGCCCTGCTGCTCCAGCTCCGCCCACGGAGCAGCGGCCGTTTCCAACTCGAGGTGACGCCCGAAGAGCTGCTCGACGCGAGCGGCTTACCGCTCCAGGCACCGGTGACACTGCGCGGCACAGTGCGCAACCACAGCGTTGCCGCCGGCCTGCTGGTGTTCACGGCGGTGGTCACCCAGGCGATCGTGCTCTGCCTGCTGGGGGCGGTGTACGGCGCGACGCGCTCGCGGCGCCTGCTGCGGGTGGAGCACGGGGTGGCGGCTGCACGCCTGCCGCTAGGCGGGCCGGGGCTGGTGAAGCTGGTGGTGAACGCTCACTGGGAGCTTCCCGATGGCGCCAAGCCTGAGACGTATCCGCCCACCACGGCCTTGCTCTGCTTAAGCCTCAACGATGCGGCCGGCGAGCGTCGCCTCGATCATCAGGTCACTCTGCAGTTAGTCAAGCAGGCGAGCGATGGCGATCACTGGCTCACGCTTTCTGAGGCGTACTACCTGCGGCTGGCGGAACCCGGCAGCTACCGGGTGCGGGTGACGGTGCCGGAAGCCTTCACTCCCCAGGACGACCCCTGGGAGATCGAATGGCTGGAGCTGTGGGTGGAGGATGGCATCAATACGGCCTTCCAGGTGCCGTTGCTGCCGATCCGCCCACCGGGCGCCCGCGCCTGAGATGCTCAGAGAGTTGGGAGACCGCTCGACATGCCCCGCGAACAAGCGGTGATCCTGCTACTGGCCGTCGGCGCCGTGGGCGTGGGCACCGGCACGGCCATCCTGCAGCCGGCTCTGTTCCGCCTTGGCCAGGAGGGCACGCCGGCCAGCTTCAGCGGCGTGCGCTACGGCGGCAGCTACCGGGCGGGCCGCTGGGTAGCGGCGCCGGACCGCTCGCGCAGCTGGTCGGGCTTTCAGGGGCGAGGACCGGGCTCCGCCAAGTGACCACCGCTGCCGCCCCGCCGCTGCGCCCCCTGCAGGTGTGGGTGCTGCTGGCGGCGGCAGCGGTGTCCTCCACCGTGAGCCTGGTGCTGGAGCTGATGCTCGCCACCCAGGCCAGTTACCTGCTGGGCGACCACACCCTGGCCACCGGCATCGTGGTGGGCACCTTTCTGGCGGCGATGGGCCTGGGGGCCTGGCTGAGCCAGTTCCTCGCCTGTGGCCCCAACCCGTTCGCCCGGCTGCTGCGGCTGTTCCTGCTGGTGGAACTGCTGCTCAGCCCGCTGTGCCTGCTGGCGCCGCTCGGGCTGTTCGCCCTGTTCGGTGCCGGCGGGCCGGTCTGGCTGGGGCTGGTGGTGCTCACCCTGCTGGTGGGGGTGCTGGGCGGCATGGAGGTGCCGCTGCTCACCCGCCTGCTGGAGACCCAGCAGCACCTGCGCACGGCGCTGGCACGGGTGCTGGCGCTCGATTACCTGGGCGCGTTGGTGGGGGCGCTGCTGTTCCCGCTGGTGCTGCTGCCCTGGCTGGGCCTGCTGCCCACCGCCGGCCTGCTGGCGCTGGTGCCGCTGCTCAGTTGCCTGGTGATCTGCCGGGTGTTCCCCCTGAGCCGCCGCTGGCGCTGGTTGGTGGGGGGCACGTTGCCGCTGGTGGCTCTGGTGGCCTGGGCTGTGCTGCCCCTGGGCGACAGGATCGAAGACAGCCTCTACGACGACCCGGTGGTGGGCCGGGTGCAGAGCCGTCACCAGCGCATCGTGCTGACGCGCCGCCGCGACGACCTGCGCCTGTTCCTCGACGGCAACCTGCAGTTCTCGAGCCTCGACGAATACCGCTACCACGAGGCGCTGGTGCATCCGGTGATGGCCTTCCACCAGCAGCCCCATCGCGTGCTGCTGCTCGGTGCCGGTGATGGCCTGGCACTGCGGGAGGTGCTGCGCTGGCCGGGTGTGCAGCGAGTGGATCTGGTGGAGCTGGATCCCGCCATGCTCCAGCTGGCGCGCCGGCACCCCTTTCTGCGGCGGCTCAACCAGGGCAGCCTCGACGACCCGCGGGTGCATCTCCACAGTGGCGACGCCTTCGAGCGGGTGCGGCACCTGCCCGGCGCCTACGACGTGGTGATCGCCGACTTTCCGGATCCCGCCACCGCACCGCTGGCGCGTCTCTACAGCGTCAGCTTCTACGGCCGGCTGCTGCAGTTGCTGGCGCCGGACGGGCGGCTGGTGACCCAGGCCTCCACGCCCTTCTTCACCCCCAAAGTGCTGGCCTCGATCCAGGCCACCTTCGAGCAACTGCCGCTCACCACGCGCGCCTACAGCGTGGATGTACCCAGCTTCGGCCCCTGGGGCTTCGTGATCGCCTACCGCGCGGGCCAGACCCTGCAGGCCGCCCCGTTGCCGTTCAGCGGCCGCTGGGCCGATGACGACCAGATCGCCCGCCTGTTCCCGCTGCCGCGGGACCTGCGCCTGCCGGCCGGCCAGCAGGTGCGGCCGAACCGCCTGCTGCGTCCTGTGCTGTCCGAGTACCAGCGCCAGAGCCGCTGGTCGGGGCCGTGAGCTGAGCAATGGTGGCGATGTGCCTGGCCGCCAGGGTGGTGTCGATAGGCTCGCCGCTACCGGCGGCCGTGGCCGGCCCTTGGAATCGAGCCGATGACGGTCTGGATCGTGCTGCTGGGGCTGCTGGTGGCAGCTGTCGTGGTGATGCAGCTGCGGCGCTGGTGCCGCCGTCCGGCTGCCTTGCCCCAGGACCGCACCCTGTTCACCCTCCGCTACGGCGACATCGTGCAGTTCGAAGGGCGCGACTGGGTGGTGGAGGACAGGCTGCTGTGTGCCGAGGAAGGCTTCGAGTGGCTGGAGTATCTGCTGCGTGACGGCAACGACGCCCGCTGGTTGAGCGTCAGTGAAGACGACTGGCTGGAGGTGAGTTGGCTGGAGAGCGTCAGCGCTTCGGCATTGGATCCAGCGTCGCTGGCTGGTTGCGGCGCAGGCCGCTTCCCGGCGCGGCTGCAGCTGGACGGCGTCACCTACGCGCTCAAGGAGCAGGGCCGGGCTTCGATCAGCTCCAGCGCGCGGGTGATGAACCGGCGCCAGAGCGGCTGCCGCTACGCCGATTACACCGCCAGCGGCGGCCTGGTGCTGTCGCTGGAGCAGTGGGATCTGGCCGCTGCTGCCGCTGCCGGTCAGACCCCCGACCCGCCCGAGCTCAGCGTGGGCCGCCTGATCGATCCCGGCCAGCTCAGCCTCTTGCCCGGCGATGGGCGCTCGGTGTACCGCTGAGTTGGTCTACCGCTAGGGGCGGTGACCCTGCCGCCATGGGGTGGGTGCCATCCCACGGTTGCAGCCGTCATCCGTATACGGACCCTGGTCCTGACCTGTCGTCCTCCAGCAGGGCTTCGGCGGCGCTCAGGGTGTCGGCCTCGGCCGCGGGTTTGTCCTGCCGCCAGCGCAGGATGCGCGGGAAACGCACTGCCACGCCGCTCCGGTGCCGGCCGGAGCGCTGGATGCCTTCAAAGCCCAGGGTGAACACCTGCAGCGGCTCCACGGCCCGCACCGGCCCGAAGCGTTCGGTGGTGTGGCGCCGGATCCAGCGATCAAGCTCAGAGATCTCGGCATCATCAAGACCGGAATAGGCCTTGGCGAAGGTCACCAACTGGCGCGGGCTGGTCCCTTGTCCTGACGGTTCCGGATCCACCGAGTCAGATGGTGCGGTGGCCCATAGCCCGAAGGTGTAGTCGGTGAAGAGGTTGGCGCGGCGGCCGCTGCCTGCCTGGGCATAGAGCAGCACTGCATCGAGCTCCATCGGCTCGAGCTTGTGTTTCCACCAGTGGCCCCGCTTGCGGCCCGCAAGATACGGCGAGTCCAGCCGCTTGAGCATCAAGCCCTCGGCACCGGCCTGGCGCGCCTGGCTGCGCAGCGGCTCCAGCTCCTCCCAGCTCTGGAACGGCAGCCCGGTCGAGAGGCGCAGAACCCCCTTCAACTCCTCAGCGGCGGTCTCCCCCAACCGCGCGCCGAGCTGGACCAGGTCCTGCAGCCGCGCCGCCAGGGGGTGCTGGCGCTGGTCACGGCCGCCCGCTTCCAGCAGGTCATAGGCAACGAAGGCAGCCGGGCAGGCCTGACGCAACGCTCGACTCACGCTGCGCCGCCCCAGGCGCCGTTGCAGGGCCGCAAATCCGAGCGGACGGTCCGCCGCCGGCGGCCACACGATCACTTCCCCATCGAGCACGGTGCCGTCCGGCAGGGCATCGCCCAGCGCCACCAGCTCCGGGAAGCTCTCGTTCACCAGATCTTCGCCACGGCTCCAGAGAAAGGTGGTGCCGGCGCGGCGGATCAGCTGGCCGCGGATGCCGTCCCATTTCCACTCGGCGCGCCAATCAGCGGGGTCGTCCGTCAGCAGCCGCTCCGGCTCCAGTGGACTGGCCAGGAAAAAGGGATAGGGGCGGCTGATCGGTGCGTCCTCACCGCTGGTGGTGGGGCTGAGCAGGGCGGTGAAGGCAGCGGCACTGGGCACGAAGCCACCCATCAGCCGATGGGCCAGCTCCGCCTCCTCCAGCTGGCTCACCTCGGCCAGGGCACGTGTGACCAGGCCGGTGGATACCCCCACCCGGAAACCGCCACTCAGCAGCTTGTTGAACACGAACACCTGCGATGGCGGCAGGGATGACCAGATCTGCAGCACCGCCTGCGCCTGCACTTCGCCGTCGAGCGCAGCCAGCGCCGGCAACCGCTCTGCCATCCACACCGACAGCGGCAGGTCGAGCGGTTCGCCAGCCGGCAGCTTCAGCTGGGGCAACAGCAAGGCGATCGTTTCCGCCGAATCCCCCACCTGGGAGTGGCAGGCCTCGAACAACCATTCCGGCAGCCCGGCCGCCCCGAGGCAGATCTCCCGTAAACGCCGTCCGGTGAGCAGCCGACGGCGCCGCTTGCCGAGCAGCAACTGAAGCGCCCAGGCCGCATCGCCCGCGGGCGCTTCGCGGAAGTACCCCA
Organism: Cyanobium sp. ULC065; assembly: GCF_977927515.1. Next base: position 1,859,400 of record NZ_OZ376393.1, read on the forward strand.
CCAGCGCCGCCACGCGCGCCTTGGTGCCGCTGCTGCGATCCAGGCACTCGAACAGGTCACAGAAGGCGTGCACAGGCAGGGGATGGGTGGGCAGGGCATCGGCCCTGGCGCCGGTTGTAGCGATCAGGCCTGAGGCGGCGTGACCAAAGGGCAATCGGCAATCAGCGTGAGGATGAGCGCCATCCGCTACGTGCGCCGGAAGCCTCAAGCGCCAAGGCCAGTCCTGGCAGAACCCTCGGAACGTGAATTCCTTCAGAGCAGGAGGTTGGAGCGTGCGAACAGATCGACACCCAGCAACTTCACCTCAAAGTCAGGCTTGCCGTTGCCATCGACATCACCCTGCAACAAAGCATGGCGGAAAGGGGAGACATCAATCCTCAACTGGCCCGCCGTACCATTGAACTGCCGCTGCCCGATCCAGCTGAAGCGTTGCTGCCCCGCTTGAAGTGAACAGGCATCCACCGCTGCGAGATCGATCTGATCGGAAGGATCGAAGTCGGTGATCACATCGCGCTGGTGCTTGGTGTTGAGGCTGCTGTCGGCCCGGACGTAGACGAAGACATCGCGACCATCACGGCCTGGCAGAGCCTGCCTGGATCCCCCCAAGGGCTGACGGGTGATGGCATCACGGCCGGGTTCCTGCTGGCCACTGGGCGGCGTTGCTCCCCCGGAGAGCAGATCCGCTCCGTAACCGCCGGAGATCACATCATTGCGGCGGGTGCCCACCACTTCATCATTGCCGGAGCTGCCGGTGGAGGCGGAAGCCAGCGCACCGATGGTGATGGTGAGCTGCTGAAGATTTCCTTGATAATTGGCGTTGTAGTCGTCCTTGGCGAAGGTGTAGAAACCAACGAAGTTCTGGTTGCCATTGGCATAAAGACCCATCCCGCCTTCGGTGTTGGCCTGGGCACGCAGGATCGACGTATAAGCGTTCGGATTGGAGGGGTCGTCCGGCGCATAATTGCCAGCAGGAGCACCCGGCGTGCCAAAGGCATAGCCGAAATTCCACACATTGAAGTTGGACGCATAGAAGAGTGAGTCGTCGGAGGGATCCACACTCGATCCGGCTCCATTGTTCATCGTGCTCCAGTTGAGATTGCTGGAGAAATCGAAGCCGAAGGTGGGCGAAGGGTAGCCAGCAGGCAGCGGCACCCCGGCCGCCAGGGCGGGCAGGGCGGGGATTCCCCGCAGGCAGCTTGCTGGCCTTGCCGGACGGCTGGAGCCCGCTGGCCGTAGGGGAGACTCCTCCCCAGGGCATCGGCCCCCAGGGCACGTCGGCCCCGAAGCTGGCCCATCCCGCCGCCATCGCCGGCGGCAGCGAGACGGCCGCCGCCTGCTGGGTCCAGAAAGACTCACTGGCCTGCCATTGCCAGATCGACATCGGGCCGATGAAACGACGGTTGGCAGCGTCGTAGAGGTCGGAAACGGTGCCGACGGCCGCCAGACTTGCCGCACTCTGGGGCAGGAAGTTCTGTGGAGGCAGGGCAGCCATGGCCTGGGCGATCGCCGTGGCATCCAGGAATCCGTAGGTGGTGCCATTGAGGTTCGACTGAATGGGATAGGCCCAGTCGTTGATATAGCTCACATCAGCACTGAATCCCGTGCTGCTGTAGGTTCCATCCCAGGTGTACTCATAAAAACTGAAGGCATCACGGATTGAGAGCCCACTCGGTTCGCCGCCACCGGCGTTGTTCTGGCTCGTGAAGATATCTGTGCTCGACACATAGATTCTTAGGTTGCTGCCTGATGGCACAGAGATGCTGTTCGTTCCTGTAGTGAGCGTTCCCGTGCTCACGATCTGCTCGGAGGTGTAGCCATTGGACACCACCCAGTAGCTCAGCGGCTCGCCACTGCTGTTGTTGATCGCCAGGCTGCCGGTTGTCATTCGATGATCCGGATGTGTAGCTTCGGCTGAACTCTACAGAGAACCCTTCTGCTGAGCACTGCATGACGATGCCACAGCTTTGTAGAGCGCTGCAGGCTTTCCATGCTGTCGTGCGTGTGATCAGCCGCTGGCCTGCAGGGGTGCCGATCACGCCGTGCCGACTGATTGGTTTTCCTGGGATGGACAGCATCCCTCAACTGGTGCACGCCAAGGAGCCAGCAAGGCGTGGCAGGTTGACAATGGTTTGTTGGCGCCGATGCGCCTGGCTGATCGTGGGTGAGTCCTGCAGCCTGGAGGGGTGCTGTGCGCTCCGAGCGACACAGTCGTTCTGGAAACACGGGCTCCTTGGGCAGCGTTTCAGGCAGCCACCCGTTGGGGGCCGATCAACAGGGGCACCATCTTTCCATTCAGCCGGAAGCTCTGGATGAACAGATACGTGCTGAGAAACAGAACACCGCCAACCAAAGCAGCAAGACCAAGCATCACCCCCACGCCACTGAACTGGTGACGCCACATCACCCAGAGGGCGGAGATCATCAGCATGAACGAGAAATCCAGATTGAACTGCCCGGACCAGTTCAGCTGCAGCAGGTTGCCGATGAAGACAGCCACCAGGCCCAGCCCTTGCTGGCTGATCACCACCGCCGTGTAGCCGAGAAGGGCAAGAAACATCGAGATCAGCAACGTGCGGAATGCAGTCATGGCAGCCGTGGTGTGTGATCAAATCTGCAGTGTGGCGACCATTGCCTGCGGCCTGACCCATGCATGCAGCCGGCACGGAGGGCAACCGGGAGCAACAGCATCGGAGGGGTCGCCTCTGCAATTGTACCGGCAATTCATGAAGGTTCAGCCTGCAGTCAGCAGCCATTCGCTTTCATCATTCGCCGGCAACCCTCCATCCGAAGGCAAGCAACTCTGCCCGCCAAGGCCGGCAACAGCGAACCCATCGACGCACGAAGACAGTCAAGTCGTGACGCCAAGGTGTGCCGTCTGATGCAGAGCTTCGGGGCTCGCGGACTCCGTCCACGAGGTCAAAGGTCACAACCCCCCCCTACGTTTCTTCCCCACGCTCCGCCGCAATGCCGCCGCTGAGGGGCTCGGCACTGATGCCTTCCACGTCGCGCAGGTAGCGGGCCAGCACGTCGCTCTGGCCGTGGGTCACGTACACCTGCTGGGCGCGGCTCTGGCGCACGGTGTTGAGCAGACCGTTCCAGTCGGCGTGGTCGCTGAGCACGAAGCCCCGCTCGTAGCCGCCCCGCCGCCGGGCACCGCGCACCGCCATCCAACCGCTCACGAAGCCCGTCTGCGGTGCCTTGAACCGCTTCATCCACACCGAACGATGCGCCGACGGGGGCGCCAGTACCAGCCGGCTCGCCATTGGCTCACTGCGGGGCAGCTCACTCACGGGCCGGGTGGGCGGCATGGCGATCCCCTGCTCGCGGTAAGGCGCCATCAGGGTCTGCACGGCGCCATGCAGGAGCACCTCCTCTCTCACGCCCAGCTGGTGCAGCTCCGCCAGCAGACGCTGCGCCTTGCCGAAGGCGTAGCAGAACAGGATCGAGGGCCGCTCCGGGGCACCTTTCCACCAGGCGTGGATCTCGGCAGCCACCTCCTGGCCCGGCCGCCAGCGATACACCGGCAGACCGAAGGTGGCCTCGGTGATCAGCACATCGGCCTGCACCGACTCGAACGGCACGCAGCTGGGGTCGGCGTCACGCTTGTAATCGCCGCTGATCAGCCAGGTTTCACCGCCGGCGCTGATCCGCACCTGGGCCGAACCCAGCACATGCCCGGCGCTATGAAACGACACGGTGGCGTCGCCGAGGCGCAGCTCCTGGCCGTAGGCCATCTGGCGGAGATCAATGCCCTGGCCCAGTCGCTGGCGCAGCACGCCGGCGGCGCTGCCCACCGCCCAGTACACCTGGCTGCCGGGCCGGGCGTGGTCAGCGTGGGCGTGGGTGAGCAGGGCGCGTGGCACCGGGCGCCAGGGGTCGATCCAGGCGTCGGCGGCCGGGCAGTAGAGCCCCTGGGGGGTGTGCTGGATCAGGGAGCCCGGCGGCAGCAAGGGTCCCTGCTCAGAGGCTCATATCCAGCATGCGCTGGATCGGCAGCAGCGCCCGGGTGCGCACCGCTTCATCCAGCTCGATCGCCGGCTCCAGCGTGGCCAGGCAGTGCCAGAGCTTCTCGAGCGTGTTCAGGCGCATGTAAGGGCAGGCATTGCAGCTGCAGCCGTCCTGCCCGGGCACTTCATAGAAGGTTTTATGGGGCAGCTTCAGGCGCATCTGGTGCAGGATGCCCGGCTCGGTGAGCACGATGAAAGCGGTGGCCTCGCTGGTTTCGGCGCGGTGCAGCAGCTTGCTGGTGGAGCCGATGAAGTCGGCCAGATCCAGCATGTTGGGCAGGCATTCCGGGTGGGCGATCACCTCGGCCCCGGGATGATCGAGCCGCAGCTTCAGCAGCGCCTGCTCGCTGAAGGTTTCGTGCACGATGCAGCTGCCGGGCCAGAGAGTGAGTTCACGGCCGCTCTGGCGCGCCACCCAGCGGCCCAGGTTCTGATCCGGCGCGAACAGGATTGGCCGGTCGGCGGGCAGCTGTTGCACCAGGCTCACGGCGTTGCTGCTGGTGCAGATCAGGTCGCTCTGCGCCTTCACCGCCGCTGAACAGTTGATGTAGCTCACCACGTAGTGGTGTGGGTGCTGGGCGCGGAAGGCGGCGAACGCTTCGGCGGGGCAGGCATCGGCCAGGGAGCAGCCCGCTTCCAGATCGGGCAGCAGCACCGTTTTGCCTGGATTGAGGATCTTGGCGGTTTCGGCCATGAAATGAACGCCGCAGAACACGATCACCTCGGCGTCGGTGTGGGCGGCGCGGCGGGAGAGTTCGAGCGAATCGCCGATCACATCGGCGATGTCCTGGATCTCAGCGTTCTGGTAGTAGTGCGCCAGGATCACGGCGCGGCGTTGCCTGGCCAGCTCCCGGATCGCCTGCGGCAGCGCGTGCCGGGCGGGAGCGGGGCCGGCGATCAGCGGCCTGGTAGAGAGCGGGCTGGTGGTGACGGTGTCGATGGCGGGAGTGGAGGGTGTCGCGGACGGCGCCCAGAAGGCTTCTGGGCCAAGATGACACCACCCTAGGGACGGGGCCCGGCCCGCATGCGCATTGCGATCGCCGGCGACCTGCACGGGCAATGGGATGCCAGCGATGTGGATCTGCTCCACCGGCTCGCTCCTGATGCGGTGCTGGTGGTCGGCGACCTCAGCGATGGCCAGGAGCGCATCGCCGCCAGCCTGGGGCGGCTGGAGTTGCCCCTGGCCTGCATCCTCGGCAACCATGACGCCGGCCGTGATGCCAGCGGCCGCTGCCTGCGGCGCCAGATCGAGCTGCTGGGGGATCGCCATTGCGGCTGGGCGCTGCGGCAGCTGCAGCCCCCGGGGCTGGCGGTGGTGGGCGCCCGGCCCGGCAGCGCCGGCGGTGGCTTCCATCTCTCACAGGCGGTGCAGGCGGTCTGGGGGCCGATGAGCGTCGACGACTCAGCCCAGCGCATCACCAACGCCGCCTTGGCGGCCGATCCGGCCCTGCCGCTGCTGGTGCTGGCCCACAGTGGGCCGGCCGGTCTGGGCAGCGAGGCCCAGGACCCCTGCGGTCGCGACTGGAAACCACCCGCGTGTGACTGGGGCGACCAGGACCTGACCCTGGCGATCGAGCGCATCCGCCGCCACCGGCCCGTGCCACTGGTGGTGTTCGGCCACATGCACCACGCGCTCAAGCGCGGCCGGGGCCTGCGCCGCAGCTTTGTGATCGACCGCAGCGGCACCGCCTATCTCAACAGCGCCTGTGTGCCGCGCCATGGCGTCGATCAGGAGGGCCGTGCCCTGCGCCACTTCTCCTGGGTGGAACTGGTGGACGGCAGGGTGCGGCGCGCCAGCCACCGCTGGTACCACCCCGGCGGTGAGCTGCTCTATGAACAGTTGCTGGTGCAGCAACCGTTGGCCGTGCCGTGCTGATCTATGCGTGCGTGAGCGGCCACGGCTTCGGCCATGGCTCCCGGGTGGCCTCGGTGCTGCTGGCGCTGGCGACGCTCCGGCCACGCTGGCGGCTGGTGCTCTCCACCTCGCTGCCGCCCTCCTTTCTCCAGCTGGCCCTGGCGGGGGTGCCGTTCGAGCATCGCCCGCTGCGCTGGGATGTGGGCGCGATTCAGGCCGATGCGCTCGGTGTGGATGGAGACGCCACCCTGGCAGCGCTGGAGGCCGTGACTGCCTCGCTGCCGCCGCTGCTGGAGGCGGAAGCGCACTGGCTGCAGCAGCAGGGGGAACCGGTGCTGCTGCTGGGGGATGTGCCGCCGGCGGCGGCGCGGCTGGCGGCGTTGGTGCAGCGGCCGCTGGTGTGGATGGGCAACTTCGGCTGGGACGACATCTACGCGCCCATGGGGGGGGCCTTCCTCGACTGGGCCGAGCGCTTCCACCACGATTACCGCCGCGGCACGCACGTGATTCGCTGCCCGTTTTCGATGGCGATGGATTGGGGTCTGCCGGAGACGGCGGTGGGCCTGACGGCAGCAGCGCCGCAGCTGGCGGCGGACGCGTTGCGGCAGCGGCTCGACCTGCCGGCCGAGCGGGAGCGCTGCGTGATGGTGAGCTTCGGTGGGCTGGGTTTTGCCCTGGGCCCTGAGCCCTACGCCCGCTGGCCCGGCTGGACCTTTGTGACCACCGACGCCAGCGCGTCGGCGGCGCCGAATGTGCACCTGCTGCCGGCGGACGTGCGCCCCCTGGAGCTGATGCGGCTGTGCGGCCGCCAGATCAGCAAGGCCGGCTACAGCACCTTCTGTGAGGCGTTGGGCCAGGGCACGGGGGTGCATCTGGTGGAGCGCCATGGCTTCGCTGAAGCGGCAGTGCTGGAAGGCTGGCTGCGGCGCCACGGCCGGCACCGGCTGCTGAGCCAGCCGCAGCTGCTGGCCGGCGACTGGCAGCTCGACCAGCCGCTGCTGCCCCCCAGCGACGATCCGCTGGCAGCCGATGGCGCTCAGCAAGCGGCGGCTCAGTTGGTGCAGCTGGCCGAAGGGATGGCGCCCTGAACAACAGCGCTGATCGCTGGGGAGCATTGCAGCGCAGCCGTTCTGGTGTATTTCACTACTGAGCGGCTTCAATCAGCAGATCTGATCAACCAGCTCAGATTGATCGGAGCAGCAAAAAACTCAGTGCTCAACAGTGATCAGAACCGTGCGGCGCCTCAAGATAACTGGTGGACAGTCGTGCGATTGGCACATATAACCCTTGGATCCATGTTGGCGTTTGTCACATTGTGCCGAACCAAACCCGCCGCGATGGATTCATCCTTCTCTACGACGGTCCAGAAACAAGAAACTGACCTGCACATCTGAGCCGCTTCGTCAAGGTTCAGGGTCACTTCTCAGCCGATTCACAGACTTTTCAATCCCACGCGAATGCGCAGCGGAAACAACAAACCGTTGACCGATTGCGCCTAGCCACCGGCAGTCCCCCTCAGGATTCCGCCATCTTCCTTTCCCACGTCCCCTTCACTCCGACCCCCGTTTTGCGTACTCTCCGCTCCGCTGCCCGCCACCTGCTGCTGCCCGCCGCCGCGCTCGCGCTGGCGGCTCCTGCCCACGCTGCCGTGCCCAGAACGCCCTTCCTGTGGCAGGAGATCCGCCGCCCGGCTCCGGCCCCCGCTATCACCGGTCCTCACTCCATGGCGGTGGCCCTGCCCAGCGAAGTGCCGCAGGATCCCCGCTTCTTCGTGATCACCCCGGAGCGCCGCGCACTGCTCAACACGATCCGCTTCGCCGAAGGCACCTGGGCCCGCGGTGAAGACCGGGGCTACTGGATCATGTTCGGCGGCAGCCTGATGCCCTCACTGGATCGTCACCCCAACCGGGTGAACCGCACGCCGGGCTACGCCAGTGCCGCCGCCGGGGCCTACCAGTTCATGCCCTTCACCTGGACCATGGCCAGCAGCCGCTTGGGCCTGAACGGCTTCGGGCCCCATGTGCAGGATCAGGCCGCCATCTTCCTGATCCAGCGCCGCGGCGCACTCGAAAAAGCCGACCGCGGCGTGTTCACGCCCGAGCTGGCCGCCCGGCTGGCCCCGGAGTGGGCGTCGTTCCCCACCCTGGCCGGCAGCAGCTTCTACGGCCAGCCGGTGAAACGCTTCGATGAGCTGCGTCGTTTCTACGAAGCCAACCTGGCCGAGCTGCGCGCTTCACTCAGCGTGCGCATCGATGTGGCAACCGTTTCCACGCCGCCCCCGGTCTGCGACAACGACACCCTTTCCTGTGCGCTGGAGCAGGTGACGCCTACCCCCTGAGCGCTTAGCCGCTGAGATCACCCGCCCGCATTGCCCACCGGAGGTTTGCCCACCGTGCGCTGGGCGATGAGGTACGCGGCCAGAGAGCTGCCCAGGAAACCGAGGCTGTTGCGCAGCACCGGCAGCCAATCGGAGGTGCGGGTCACCACCGGGCCGAGGCCGAACACCACGAAGAGCATCACCCACAGCGGTGAGAGCAGCAGCACCCAGCTCCAGGCGACGGTATCTCCCTCCTTGCGCGGGTAGGCGGCGAAGCCCACGATCAGGCCGCCCAGCACCGAGGTGCAGAAGGTGAGCAGCCACTGCTCCTGCGGCAAGCCCGGCACCACCTGGCAGCCGCCGCGCTCCAGGCAGGTCTGCACGGCGCCGAGCGCCGCCACAATCGCGCCATCTTCGCCGTTGTCGCGCACATAGAACTGGTTGCCGTAGCGGGTCTGCAGCTCCACCCAGAAGGTGCGCGGCATCAGCGCGAACAGGGCATCGCCCACGTTGAAGTTCAGCAGGTTGCCACCGCGGGGGTCGGCCACCAGCAGCACGCTGCGCTCGTCGAGATCCCAGTACTGCTTCACCGCCAGGCCCGGAGTGCGCTCGTACTGGGTGAGCACCCGCAGCTTCCAGCCGCTGGCATCCTCGAAGCGGTCGAGCTTGTCTTCCAGGGCGGCGCGCTGACCATCGGTGAGCGCGCGTGCCAGATCGATCACTGGTGTGGGGTGATCAGGCAGCAGCTCCGGGTTGTCGGCCGCGAAGGCGGGCGCCCACGGCCAGAGCAGCAGCAGGGCGGCCAGCAGCGCCAGCCAGGACCCTGCCGCGGCGTGACGCCGGGGCGCGGGCGAGGCCGGCGAACGGGAGACGGAGGAGCGGCCCATGCGGCAGGTTCAATGTGCTCCGATTCTCCTTAACGCCAGGCCTGCCCGTGTCCGTTCCCCTCTGGCTGCAACAGCGTCTTCATGCGGCAGGCGGCAGCGTGCCCTTCCGCACCTATATGGAGTGGGCCTTGCACGATCCCGAGCACGGCGCCTACGGCGCTGGCCGTCTGCGCATCGGCCGCGCCGGTGATTTCGTGACCGCGCCTGCGCTCGGCCCGGACTTCGCCGCCCTGCTGGCCCCCCAGCTGGCCCAGTGGCTGCAGCAGCTGGACGCCGACAGGACGCTGTCGCTGGTGGAGACAGGCCCGGGCGAGGGGCAGCTGGCGGCGCAACTGGCGCAGGCACTGGTGGCCGGCTGGCCCCAGCTGGCTGCCCGCACCGAACTGGTGCTGGTGGAACCCAATGCCGGTATGGCCGCTCGCCAGCGCGAGCGGCTGCAGCACTGCCCGCTGCCGGTGCGCTGGAGCAGTTTTGGGCAGCTGGCGGACGCTCCGCTGGCCGGTGTGGTGGTGGCCCATGAGGTGCTCGATGCCCTGGCGGTGGAGCGGATCGTTTCGGACGGGGCGGCCTGGCGCCGCCAGCGGGTGACGCTCCACGCGGGGACGTTGCGGCTGGAGCCGGGCGAACCCCTGGAGCCGGAAGCGGCGGCGCGGCTGCAGCCCCTGGGGCTGGCGACGCCGGGCGCTCAGCGGCCCGCAGGCTGGTGCAGCGAACTGCATCCCGGCCTGGAGCCCTGGCTGGCGGCCTGCGGCGCTGCGCTGGGGCAAGGACGGCTGCTGGTGATCGACTACGCCCTGGAGGCCTGGCGCTACTACGCGCCCTCGCGCTGCGACGGCACCCTGATGGCCTACCGGGAGCAGCGGGCCAGCGGCGATCCGCTGCTGGAGCCGGGCACGTGGGATCTCACCGCCCACCTGTGCATCGACAGCCTGGCGGCGGCGGCGGCGGCCAGCGGCTGGCAGCTGCTGGGTCAGCGCCGTCAGGGGGAAGCCCTGCTTGCCCTGGGTCTAGCCCAGCGCCTGCACGGGCTGCAGCAATCGAGCGGGCACGGCGTGGATCTGGCCGATTTGCTGGCACGCCGCGAAGCACTGCTGCGGCTGGTGGATCCCACCGCCCTGGGTGACTTCCGCTGGCTGGCCTTCCAGCGCAGCGATCGCGAGGGTGAGATCCCGGCGGCAAGCCAGTTCCTGCAGGACCCCGATCCCACAGAAGCTGGCTGAAGCTGCAGCGAGCTGAGAGATCCCTGGCTCCGGATCAGGTAGCAAACCGGGTGATCGTGCGCAGTCCTACTAGCTGTCGCACACGGCGGGCATCGGCGGGGTCAAGCTCCAGCTGCACATCCACCACGCCATCGGTGGGGGCGCCATCGGCGGGATTCACCTGGCGCACCCGCGCCGCCAGGCTGCCGGGGAAAGCGCCGCTGAGGCTGCTGATCCGGGCCGGCTGGCCCAGACGGATGCGGGTCAGATCGCTGGCATCCACTTCGGCGATCGCTTCGAGCCGGTCGCTGGTGCCCAGCTCCAGCACGTTCATCACCCCCGGCCGCTCGCCCACGCGGGCGTAGAGGCGCAGCACCTTGCCGTCCATCGGGGCACGCAGGGCACTGCTTTCCAGCTCGACGTCGGTGCGGGCGATCGCCTGGCGGGTGCTCTCCATGCCGGCCTGGAGCTCCACCAACTGCTGCTCGCGCTGCTGCAGATCGGCGCGGGAGAGGGCCCCGACCTGCACCAGCGGCCGGAAGCGTTCCACATCGGCCTGAACGCGGTCTGCCTGGAGGCGCAGCTGCTCGGAGCGGCGCTGCAGCAACTGGCGCTCTGCCTGCAGGGCAGGGCCGCTGTCGAAGCGGGCCAGCACCTGGCCGCGCTGCACGCTGTCGCCTTCCTGCACCAGCAGTTGCACCAGGCGCGGGCTGATGCCGTTGCTGCTGAGCGGGGCGGCCAGCTTGCGGGTCTCACCCGCCAGCTCCAGCCGGCCGGGCGCCGACAGCGGCTCGAAGGGCCCGCTGGCACGCAGGGCCTGCACCACCCCGGCCCCTGAGGCCAGCAGCACGATCACGCCGAGGAGGCGGAAGCTCCTCATTTGCCTTCGTTCACGCCCCGGTTGATCACGCAACCGCCGGCGGCCCCACCGATCAGCACACCATTGCGGCAGCGGTCGCGGTTGGCCTCCGCCTGCTGCTTCGACTGCTGTGCCTGGACCGGCTCCGCGCCGACCAGGGCGGCGGCCAGCACCAGGAGATGGGCAGATCGAGGCATGAGCGGCATCTTCAACCAGGAAGCCAAGACATGACCAGACCTTACCCAGCCTGCTGGGGAGCGCCATGCCCGAGTTGTGACAGGGTGTGAGATCAGCATCGGGGTGGGGCGATTGCCGTCGCCTTCAGCTCCGCTGCCTCACCCTGCGCCGCGGCATCCTCTTTGAGCAGGAGTGGATTCTCTGGTGCGATGAAGTGACCGCCTTCCTGGAGGCGCTGCGATAGAGACGGTGCGTCGCTGCCGCTGCCATGGCCTTGATTCCGATTGCGCTCACCATCGGCGGCAGTGATTCCGGCGGCGGCGCCGGCATCCAGGCCGACCTCAAAACGTTCAGCGCCCTGCAGGTGCATGGCTGCTCGGCGATCACCTGCGTCACGGCCCAGAACACCCGCGGCGTGGAGCGGGTGGATGCCCTGCCCCGCGAGGCGTTGCGGGCCCAAGTGGAGGCAGTGACGCGGGATCTGCCGGTGGCGGCGCTCAAGACCGGCATGCTGCTCAACCAGGGCTTGATTGAGGCCACCGCCGCCGCAATCGCCCCGCTGGCGGCCGCCCGGGTGATCGATCCGGTGATGGTGTCGCGGGCAGGGGCGGTGCTGCTGGAGCTGGAGGCGATCGAGGCCCTCAAAGCCCAGCTGCTGCCGCTGGCAGACCTGCTCACCCCCAACGTGCACGAGGCACGGCTGCTGGTCGGGCGGCCGCTGGAGAGCGCCGACGATCTGGAGCTGGCGGCGGAGCGCATCGCCGCGCTGGGGCCCAAGGCGGTGCTGATCAAGGGCGGCGGGCTGCGGGGCCTGTGCGGCAGCGACGTGCTGTGGCGTGACGGCCGCATCCAGTGGTTTCGCCTGGAGCCGATCGACACGCCCCACAGCCACGGCAGCGGTTGCACCCTCTCGGCGGCGATCACAGCGGAGTTGGCCCGTGGCGCCGCACTGGCAGCGGCGATCCAGACCGCCAAGGCCTTCGTAGCGGGCGGCTTGCGCCATGCCCTGGCGATCGGCGGTGGCCAGGGTCCGCTGTGCCATTGGCATCAGGCGTTGGGGTGAAGCTGCGATCCACAGCCGCTTGCTGCTGCGCAGGAGGCGTCAAGGGGTGATGGTCTTGATGTCATCGAAGGCGCGCGCGAAGGCGGGGCGGCGGCCCAGCAGGGCCAGGTAGCGCTGGAAGATGCGCTCGCCGCAGAGACCAATGGAGCGGGCCCAGAGCACGTTGTGGCCCATGACCAGATCGGCGGCAGTGAAGGCGGTGCCGCAGATGTGGGGGTCCCGGCGCAGGCGCTCGGCCAGCTGGGGTTCCACCTGCTCCTGGAAGCGGCGGCGGGCGCGTTCAACCTCACCGGGGTCCCGTTCCGCCTGTGGCAGCAGCTTCTCGTGCAGCCGGAGCTGCCAGAGCAGGCGATCGACGCTGGTGGCACCGAACTGGAGCATCTGGAGCACGTCGGCGCGCTGCGGGGAGGCGGGCTCCGGCGGCAGCAGGCAGGCGGCGGGGTAGGCGTCCGCCAGGAACAGCACGATCGCGGCGCTCTCGATCAGGGTCTGCACGCTGCCGTCGTCGCGGACCACCTGCAGCACCGGCACGGAACGGTTGGGGTTGAGAGCCGCAAAGGCGGGGGCGAACTGGTCGCCCGCTGCCAGATCAAGGCGCTCCAACACGAAGGCCTCGCCCACGACCTCATGAAGCGCCCAGCGCACACGGGCGCTGCGGGTGGCGGAGGCGTGGAACAGCTTGAGCTGGGCGATGGTCATGGGGGGAATCAGCTCGGCGGCAGGGCCGCTTCAGGGCTCTGGGTGGAGAAAGCGACCCGTCAGGCGCACGGCCAGGGAGGCTGACCGCTGGGCGTGCCAGCGGGTGCACCCTCCGCACCAGGTGTATCGCATCGCCAAGGCCTGGACTGCGCCCGCGCCCCTGGGTCGATTTACTGTGCCTCGCGGTGACTTGACCTGCCTGGGCGCCATGGTTCTGTCCCTTCCCAGCCAAACCTGCGTGCTCGTGGTGGGAGCTGGCCCCACCGGATTGCTGCTGGCCGGAGAGCTGCAGCGCCGCGGCGTTCCGAACCTGTTGATCGACGCCCGCGCTGAAGCCCTGCATTGGGACCGGGCCACGGTGATCCACCCACGCTCGCTGGAAATCTTCGAGGCGCTCGGGCTGGTGGATCGGTTTCTCGAAGCTGGCTGCCGGCAGCGAAGAATCCTGATCCACGCCGATGGCCAGCGGCTCGGGGAACTGGATCTGGCCGACTGCGGCAGCCGCTACGGCTTCAATCTCGGCCTTTCCGAAGAGGTGACCGAAGCGATCCTCAAGGATCATCTCGAGGGGGAGGGGGGCGCGGTGCACCGCTCCTGCCGGCTGGTGGCTCTCCAGCCCCACAACGACGGCGTGACCGCCACGGTGGACTGCGATGGGCGGGAGCAGACCGTGCAGGCCCGCTGGGTGGTGGGCTGCGACGGCCTGCGCAGCACCACCCGCGAACTGAGCGGGCTCAGCTTCGAGGGCCATGGCATCGCCCGCCCCTGGGCCGTGTTCGATGCCGCGGTGGAGGGCTGGGCCGAGAGCCACGAGGTCAATGCGGCCTACCTCGACCCATCGCCCCTGATCCTCACGGCCCTGCCCGAGGGCCGTTGGCGGGTGTACCTGCGGCCCGCAGGCGACCAGGGCGACCTTGAGGCGGAGGCCGCCGCCGTGCTGCGGCGCTACTTGCCGGAGGCCCGCTTCACCGCCGTGGAGAACCCCAGCCGTTTCCACTGCCACAGCCGGGTGGCCAGCGCCTTCCGCGCCGGGCCGGTGTTTGTGGCCGGCGATGCCGCCCACGTGTGCTCTCCCGCCGAGGGGCACGGCATGAACTGCGGGCTGCAGGATGCCGCCAACCTGGCCTGGAAGCTGGCCCTGGTGCACCAAGGCGCCGCTGACTCCTCCCTGCTGGACAGCTACGAGCAGGAGCGGCGTCCGGTGGCGCAGCAGATCTGCCGCTCCAGCGACGCTACCGAGCAGGCCCACTTATTGCAGGACAGCGGCGAGCGTGCCGCCCGCGACCGGGCGATCGCCGCCATGCTGGCCAATCCGGTGGCCAGCCATCAGGAGGCGGTGGCGGAAGCCGAGATGAACGTGAGCTACGCCAGCTCGGCGATCTTGAGCGGCAGTGACAGCCAGCCGCACGGCTTCGCAGAAGCCCTCGGCTTAGGTGCCGGTCAACGGCTGCCCACCACGATCGCGGTGCCGCCCGATGCCGGCACGAGCCTTCTGCACACGCTCACACACCGGTGCGGCCACACGCTGCTGCTGCTGGCGGGCCCCGAGACGCCCCCGGAGGCACTCGCGTGCCTGCAGGCCGAACTGGAGGCCGACAGGGCTGCCGGCACGGTCCCGCAGGTCTTGGTGGAGGCGGTGGTGTCCCTACGGCTGGAGGAGGCGTCCAGCCTGGGCCTGGCGCCCCTCACGCTTCTGGCCGTGCGGCCCGACGGCTTCATCGCCCTGCGAGCCGACACCGATCACCGCAGCGCGGTGCAGCGGTATGTGGCGCTGTTGAGGGGCCGCTGATGCGCTCCGTTTCGCCAGGATGGGGACCTCAGCGTCAGGGCCCTGCCCAGGCCGCCCCAACCCGAACGTTCCGTGCCGTCATCCGTGCCGATATCCGCGCCGTCAACAGAGCCCGCACCAGCCGCGGCACCAGCGCCGACGACAGCTGAGCCGACAACCACCACGTTCGCGGCGTTTGCCCAACGGGCCGACTATTCGCTGCTGGATTCGCTGCGCGCGGACCCGCAGGCCACGGTCGATGGCGTTGATCACCAGCCCCGTCAGGTGTTCTCCGGTCATTACGTGCCGGTCACGCCCACACCGCTGCCAGCGCCGGAGCTGGTGGCACACAGCAGCACCCTCTTCCACGAGCTGGGCCTGAGCGAATCACTGGTCCGCGACGACCAGTTCCGGCGGCTGTTTTCCGGCGACATCAGCGTGGCCACAGAGCCGATGCGGCCCTACGGCTGGGCCACCGGTTATGCCCTCTCGATCTACGGCAGCGAATACATCCAGCAGTGCCCGTTCGGCACCGGCAACGGCTACGGCGATGGCCGGGCCCTTTCCGTGTTCGAAGGCGTGTTCAACGGTCGTCGCTGGGAGATGCAACTGAAAGGCGGTGGGCCCACGCCCTACTGCCGCGGCGCCGATGGCCGCGCCGTGCTGCGCTCCAGCGTGCGCGAGTTTCTGGCGCAGGAGTTGATGCACGCCCTGGGGGTGCCCACCTCCCGCTCCCTCACGCTTTATGCATCGCGATCCGAAACCGTGCGCCGGCCCTGGTATTCCCCGAACTCGCGCTCGTTCGATCCCGACATCCTGGTAAACAACCCGGCAGCGATCACCACCCGCGTGGCGCCCTCCTTCCTGCGGGTGGGCCAGCTGGAGCTGTTCGCCCGCCGCGTCCGCCGCCAGGCCCATCCGGAGGCGCTGAACGAGTTGAGGATGATCGTGGCCCACCTGATCGAGCGCAACTACCGGCAGGAGATTGAACCGGGTCTGCAGTTCAGCGACCAGGTGCTGGAGCTGGCGGGATTGTTCCGCGCGCGGCTCACTTCACTGGTGGCGAACTGGATCCGTGTGGGCTACTGCCAGGGCAATTTCAACAGCGACAACTGCGCGGCAGGCGGCTACACCCTCGACTATGGCCCCTTCGGCTTCTGCGAACTGTTTGATCCCAGATTTCAACCCTGGACCGGCGGCGGCGAGCATTTCAGCTTCTTCAATCAACCGGCAGCGGCTGAAGCCAACTTCCAGATGTTCTGGTCCGCCCTGCGGCCACTGCTCGAGGACAACACGGAGGCCCTGGCCAGGCTGGATCAGATCCGCGATGGCTTCGCCGAAGCGATGCAGCAGGAGATCGAGGCGATGTGGGCCAGCAAGCTTGGCCTGATCTCCTACGACGCCACGTTGGTGAACGAGCTGCTGCAACTGATGGTGCACTCCAAGGTCGACTACACGATCTTTTTCCGCAGGCTTTCTGCCATCCCCGAGCAACTCTCCGCCCTGACAGAGAGCTTCTACCTGCCGAATTCAGACGAGCTCGATAGGCAATGGACGCAGTGGTTGCAACGCTGGCGTGCACAAGTCACGGCCAATGGCAACCTCAGCGAGACATCTGCAGCGATGAAGCGTGTGAACCCGGCAATCACCTGGCGTGAATGGCTGATCGCACCGGCTTATCAACAAGCTGCCGAAGGCGACACCACAGCGATCCAGGAGTTGCAGGCGGTGTTCCGCCATCCCTACACAGAGTTGAGCCCGGAACTGGCGGCCACCTACGACCGCCTGAAGCCCAGGGAGTTCTTCAACGCCGGAGGAGTGTCGCACTACAGCTGCTCGTCCTGAGCCGAACCGGTCCACACGCGGAGGTTCGCCAAGGTGATGGTGAGCAGCGATCAGGACTCAATCTCCTGCTCAAGCATTCCCTTCTCGGTCGTGTAGGCCAAGCCGTCTCTGCCGAGGTGCCGGTGGCGGGCGAAGCGGCGGGCAAAGGATCGTTTGCGGTCGAGGCGCCCGGTGGGGGAGCTGGCGCTGCGCGCCCAGCCGGTGCGAAGACTGTTGCGCTCCTCAATGGGGCGGTTGAGCCCGCGCAGGGTCGCCAGCCGCAGCAGCGGGATCGCGATCAGCAGAAGGGCGTAACCGATGCTGAACCAGGCCAGACCCGCCAGCAGGGGCGGCGTGGGCTGAAGGATATCGAACAGCATCGGGGCGAGCAGCAGCAGGGCGCCACTGAGCACGGCATAGGCCCAGCGCACGTCCGAGCTTGCGCGGCTGAAGACATACCGCCGCTCCCGCAGCGGGGGTGAGGGGCGATCCGCAGCAAGGGTCTGGCTACGGCCGGCTGCAGGCATGGCGAGCCCGGAGCTCACCTGCAGGCTCGGGAAGTGATAAGCAAAATCGCCCTCTTCACTCACCTCCGGGCGGCCATCGAAGCGCAGCAGCACCGGCAGCATCGCGGCATCGGCGATCTCACTGGCCCGTTCAGCGTCGGCGGGCCGGGGGGGCAGATCCAGCAGAGGCGCCAGATCCTCGGCAATCACGGCCCCACCACGATGGGCGATGAAGCAGCCGATACGGCGCCAACGCCGCTGCTCGAGGTTGCGGTTGGGATCGCCATCGCCGAAGAGCACCGAAAACAGCGACTCCAGAAGCTCCAGGTCTTCCTGGATGGCTTTCTGTCGTTGCAAGGCGACCGGATCATCACCCTGATGGCGGCGGCCCCTGGCGAGGCCGGCCACGCTGTCGCCCACGCCAAGCACAACGTGCAGCAGCAGACCACCCATGGCATTGAGGAACTCCGCGGAGGCCGGAATCCGGCCGGTCAGCATCAGGCCAGTGACCAGCAGCAACGCCAGCAACGTCAGAAGCGTGCCGATCACAAGGCGGACCAGCCGGCTGGACTGCCGCCAGAGCCAGCCGAGCGTGGCCCCCAGCCGCAACCGCCAGGAATGCGCCAGCAACCTTCGCCAAAGATGGCGTGGGAAGTGGTAGGCCACGCTGCCGTCGTTGCTCACCCGCAGAGTCGCCCCAGCGGCTACCGCCAGCTCCAGCAGCTGGCGCTCCATCAGCTCCAGGGAGAGGCCCGTGCGGGATGCCGCCTCTCCGGCGGTAAGCGCACCACCGCGCTCCCCCAGCAACCGCACAAGCTCAGGTTGAGCAGCAGAGAAACGGATCATCGAGGTCGTGGCAGTGGAGGATGGAACCGAGCAGCAGCACCGCCGTTGAGTTTGGGTGGAAACGATGCTGCCCGGCACGCGCCCAACCCCACGGGCCAACAAACAGGTAAGACAGCATCACCGCCCCCAGCTGCAAGCAAGGCGGCAGCCACACGGGGGTTATCGCTGAGGTGGTTGATGTCCGCGGTTGGTTGATGCGGTTCGTGAACACCTTGGTGGCGAGGCAGGACACCTGAAGCAAGCTGCTGGTCTGGATCTGGATGCAGCGTTGGGCTCTTCACTAATGCTCCCACTCTGCACGCGGCACCTGGTGATGATGACACTGGCCTTCCTTCTCGCTGGCTGTGAGCATCTCCTGAAGCCGAAGCCCTTTCTGCTGCGTTGCCAGCTCGAGGGAGGCTCGCTGAAGACCGTCCGCGTCAATCCCCGCCAGCAACAAGTACAGGAACTGGATCCCCGTACGTTGGACAGGACGAACACCTTCTGGAACTCCGACATCCCAGATCCGGATGCGCGAGGTCTGGTGGATGAGACGCTCGTGAGGATCACCTCGCAGGAGGTTCACTGGGAGGTGAAACGGTATCGGCCACAGATGGAGTGGGAGACCAACACCGTCGATCTCCAAAACCTCAGCTACAAGGGCGAAACCGGTACGTTCACGGATCTTGAACCCGCCAAGTGGAACTCGAAGGGTGTCTGCCAGAAGCTCGATGATGTTCCTGACGCTTCCACCGAGGCTGAGTAGGGTCTACACCTTTTCGGCGACCATGGCGTTGACGGTTGGCCTCGCGCCGGTGTTCTGGCTCTGCCAATGGAACCGAGAGGGGCCAAGGGCCAGGTCGCGGGTGCCGGTGGTGGGGGAGAAGAGGGCTTCGCTTGAGTGCAGGGTGATGAACAACAGGTTGGTGGCGCTGCTCTGGTGCCAGAGCACGCCTTCGCAGTAGATCCAGGGACCTCATGATCCCCGCACGACCAGGCTGCTCGTCAGGACAGAACGGTCTTCAGCTGAAAGATCAATTGTGGTAATTCCACCTGGATCACATCCCACACCATATCAAGATCGACCCCCAGGTAGGCGTGGATGAGTTGATTGCGCATCGCGATGATCTCCCGCCAGGGGATCTCAGGATGAGCGAGCCTCACCTCCTCTGGGATGCGAGTGGCGGCCTCGCCGATCAGCTCGATGTTGCGAAGAACGGCGTCCTGAATTAGCTGATTCGCCTCGAACTGCGCACGGTGTTTCGGAACTGACGTCCATGGCCGGCAGTGAGCGCTGAGGCGGGGCTTGGCATGACGCTAAGCCGCCAACGGATCTTCACTTAGTGACCCACAGGACCTGCTCGCTTTCCTGACACTGAATCTTCTATGGAGCCTGGCCAATTGGCCTCAGAAGCAGGAAGCCAGCTTCGGGATGGGTTGAGAAAGCCTCAATGGCCTCGACGTGAGCAAGCAGCAGAGCCGCCGTTGCAGCATTGCCGGCGTTACCGATGGCCAGGCAGATCACCTTGGGAGGGAAACCGCGCGTCACGCTGAGCCGGAGAAAATCCTCGTCCTTGGTTACCAACAGAGCACCATCAGAGCGGGCCTGCTCCCAGATCACCGGATCATCAGCTCCACCCAGGCTGAGCAGCCGCACATGGCTGGAATCGGGAAACCGATCCAAGAGCAGTGGTAGTAGCCGTTCTGAGAGGTTCTCGTCCAGCAGCAGGCGGACGCTCACGCCGCCGATGAGGACAGGGTGATCAGGCAACGTTCCCGATCTGCCGCGTAGGCGAGGCAGGCCAGCACGTCGTCGTGGCTGAGCTGCGGGAAGTCTTCCAGCAATTCCGCTTCGCTCATGCCGCTGGCCAGAGAACCGAGCAAATCTCCCACGGTGAGCCGAGTGCCACGAACGCACGGCTTGCCGAAGCGCACCGCCGGGTTGATCGTGATCCTTGCCTGGATATCCATGGATCAACGCTAAACCGCCAACGCCAGGGATGGTGGGGAGCAGCTGCTGTCCCACGCCACAACCATGCAGCAAGGCTGCCGGGATCTCCCGCTTCAGCCGCTGACAGATCACCATCGGCCGCTGACAACTGTGGCTCTGGTATCAGCCAAAGCCGAGACAAACGAATGGCTCCCTGACCGTGTCCAGCCGACGCTCCTCTGGCTCTCCCAGTGGAACCGAGAGGGGCCGAGGGCCAGGTCGCGGGTGCGGGGGTGGAGTGGGGAGAAGAGGGCTTCGCTTGAGTGCCAGATCACGCCTTCGTGGTGGATGCAGAGGGCGGCGGCGGTGAGGATGCCAATGGCTAAGTGGTGGGAGGATCCTTCTCCAACACAGCCAATAGAGAGCTTTTCAGGCCAGGTAGGTCATTCTGGATCGAATCCCAGAGAATCAGCTGATCTACGGCTTCGTACACATGGATGATTCTGTTCCGTGTACCAACGATGCGGTGTAGATCGGGAATGATCGTGAGCACACTTGGATCGGCCTCAAGGGCCCTCTTGAGAGCCTCTCCGATGATTTCAAATTTGCGCTCCACAGCTGATTGGATCAGCTCATCGTCAAGGTAGTGATCAAGCGTGCAGTTCTCGATGAAGCGTTCAATCGCCTTTATGGCCTCAAAGGCGTCAAGCAGGCGTTTCAGCGCCTCTCTTCGCATTTCAGAGTTCCAGGATTAGCCGGCGTGACGCATCCACGTCTTTCCGGAAATAGGGATTGTGGATCATGGGTTCCGTCAAGAGATCCACCGGACGGCCGAAGAGGGCTTCCAATTCATCGGCGAAGGAACAGAAGCGTCGTGCATAGCCCGGTTCCCGTTGGCCCGACATCTGCACGATGAAGTCCAGGTCACTGCTGGCGGGGTTAAACAGGCCCTTCGCCGCCGAGCCGAACACTTCCAGCCGGTCCACCCCGTAGAGGGCGCACAGGCGCCTGAGCGGCTCCAACCGGTCGATCAGCAAGGGCAGTAGCGGGGCAGCTGTGTCCATGGGGTCAGGTTAATGGAGCTTTCGGGTCCCTCACACCGCCACCGCCAGCTCCGGGTAGAAGGCCCCCGGAATCGCCCTATGGAGCCGCCAGCGAATCGCCATCGGCCGCTCGCCCTCGTGGCTCACATACTCGGCAAAGCCCAGGCACAGGAACGGCAGTGCCATCCCGCCCCGGTTATGTAGGGGATGGCGACGTCGTTGTAGCGGGTGGTGGTGGCACCGTTGAGACGCTCCTCTTCGACCATCACAGCAGCTGGCGGAACTGCTCAGGCGTCAGACCTGCATCGCGCGCAATCGCGCCCATGGTGATGGCGTTGATGGGGTCGTGTCTTGGGATCACGAGCCGACGCTCACCATTGCTCAGGATCAGATGACCCGACTCGCGGACAATCCGATACCCCAGCTTCAGAAACACCCTCACGGCCTCCTTCTGGCTGATTCCCGGTAGCCGCGGCATCAGATGGCGAGTTCCATCGTCTCCACGCTGCGCACGCCACCCTCCTCAGCTTCCACTTCCAGCCAGAGGGCAATCGCTTCGCGGATGTTCGCCAGTGCTTCGTCCCTGTTGGCTCCCTGGGAGTGGCAGCCCGGCAGGTCAAGGCAGCTCACTGACCAACCCTCTTCGGTTTCCAACAGCCGGATGCGGTAGCTCATGCCGGTCTGACTCCCTGACCTGCGTTCAGGCTAAGCGGCATGGAGCTGGCCTCTGCCTCCCAGTCCCCTCAAACCGCCACCGCCAGCTCCGTATAGAAGCCCCCCGGAATCGCCCTTTGCAGCCGCCAGCGAATCGCCATCGGCCGCTCGCCCTCGTGGCTCACATACTCGGCAAAGCCCAGGCCCAGGAACGGCAGCGTCACCCCGCCGCGCCTGTTCTCCTCCCGCACGAATAGCAGCACCCGGCTGCCGCGCTCAACGTGGTGGATGTATCTCTGCCCGGTGGGTGAGGCTTCCCGGGTGAGGCTCTGGCTCTCCCAGTGGAACTCCCACGGGGAGATGGCGTAATCGTTGTAGCGGGTGGTGGGGGAGAACAACCGCTCGGATTTCTTGAGGGTGATGAAGAAGACGTCGCAGCGGGTGGCTTCATCGAAGAAGACTCCCTCCCGGCCTGGGAAGGGCCTGGTGTCGTTGAGCAGCCCAAAGGCGGCGAACACCTCGGCGCGGGAGTAGCGGCCATGCAGGCCAAGGGGCACCGGCGGGGCCGGCTCGCCATCGGCCACGAACGGCCAGGCGAGGGGCGCCACCAGATGGGTGGTGCGCTCCAGCAGCAGCTCAAACAGCTCCACCAGCTCGGCGCGGAGCTCGGCGGCGGCCCAGAGCCGCACGAGGGCCTCGGCCAGGGGCACGTGCTGCCGGCCGCTGCCCCAGAGCTGGGTCATCAGCATCCGCCAGCGGCGCTCGGCCCAAGGATCCAAACCCGCCGGATCGGGAGCCACGGGGCGCTGCAGCTGATCCACCAGCCAACGCAACCGCTCCGGGTCGTCGAGATGCAGCAGGCCGCCGGCGATGCCACGCCCCAGCCGCTTTTCATCGTCGCTGGGCTCCCCTGAGGCCGCCCCGGCACCCCACCCCAGCTCCCGCTGCAGCAAAGCCCATGACCCCGCCACCCGGTAGAACTCCCCAGCTCCATCCCCAGCCCCTCCAGCAACCCCGCCAGCGAACAGCGCCCGAGGCGGCGGCATTCCGCCAGCAACTGGGGCCGCCGGCTGGGCAGCGACTCGCGCAGATTGGCCAGCACCCGCTGGCTCGACACCCGATCGAGCTGCAGGCTGCAGCCGGCCGGCAGGAAGGGAAACCCCTACTTGATCTGCTGCTCCAGCTGGTCGCGCGTGCCGCCGAGCAGGGCGCGGTAGCGGAGGTCGAAGCGGAAGTTGCGGTGCGCCTGGCCGATGAAATCGAGCACCGTGAGGCAGCTTTTGCCCGGGCAGAGGCGCAGCCCGCGGCCGAGCTGCTGCAGGAACACGATCGCGCTCTCGCTGGGGCGCAGGAACAGCACCGTGTCGATGTCGGGGATGTCGAGGCCTTCGTTGAACAGATCCACCGCGAACAGGATCTGCAGCTCGCCGGAGCGCAGGCGGCGGATCTGCTCGGCACGCTCGTCGCGGGGGCTGGAGGCATCCAGGGCGGCGGCGCGCAGACCGGCGGCCACGAACTTGCGGGCCATCCAATGGGCGTGCTCCACGCTCACGCAGAAGCCCAGGGCCCGCATCGCCGCCAGGTTGGTGACCTTGTCTGCCAGTTCGCGCAGGATCAGGCGCAGGCGGGCGTCGTCACCAGGCTCGATACCCAGGCCAGCGCATTCTTGTCGTTCTGATCTCCGGCTATGCCCATCTGGTGCCTTATGTCGAGGCCGACGATCACCTCTTTCTCAAAACCATCATTCCCAGCCGCAAAGCCACCATCGCCTACCGCCCAGGAGACCGACCATGAACCCCCTTGATCACGAAGAGCAGGAGATCCTGGAAGCCTTCGAAGCGGGCACGCTCCGTTCGGTGGCCACGGCTGCAGAGCGCTCCCGCCTGGAAGCCTCCGCAAGGTCAACGGCCACCAAGGATCAGCGCATCAACATTCGCCTCACCAGTGAGGATCTGGGCGCCTTGCGTGCCCGTGCCCTGCAGGAGGGCATTCCCTACCAGACCCTGATCAGCAGTGTCCTTCACAAGTACGTGAGCGGCAGGCTTCTCGATCGACCCTGAGCGTGTGGAGCTTCGTGGTTTTGGGCGGCCCGTCAGGCAGTAGCCCCTGTTGGGAATCCTTCTGGCTTGGGCGTGCAGTGGCTGCAGCCAACCTGGCTTCGGGGGTAGCTGTGCCGCCCCAGCCCCTCTCCCACTCCGCTTCAGCACGCGGTGGCGATAGCCCCCCCTGGCGGCGGAATTCAGATCCACGGCTGCCGCCGGCGCGGCCCGAGGCAGCTGCAGCAGGTCGCCGAGGGGTGTCGTTCCCATCGCCCTCGATGGGGATGCAGTCCAGAATGGAGCCATGGCTGCCCCTTCGACCCAGGAAACCTCCCTCTCCCAGCGGCTCCAGGGCGCCCGTGAGGAGGTGCTTGCCGTGGCTCACCGCCATGGGGCCCGCAACCTGCGGATCTATGGCTCGGTGGCCCGTGGCCAGGATCGGCCCGGCAGCGACCTTGACCTGCTGGTCGATCTGGAACGGGGCTGTTCCCTGCTGGACGTGATCGCTCTTCGGCAGGAACTGGAAGCTCTCTTGAATTGCCAGGTGGATCTGGCGGAAGCTGCGCAGTTGCATCCTTTGATCCGCGATCAGATCATTGCTCAGGCAAAGGCTTTGTGAGCAAGGATCTCCTTTACCTCACCAACATTGCCGAAGCTCTTGAGCGCATCACTCTCTACTCCATAGAAGGCCACTCAGCCTTTCTTGCTTCCACGCTTGTGCAGGATGGAGTGATCCGTAACTTGATCGTGGTCGGCGAAGCCGTGAAGAATCCGTTCGCGGATCTTTGCGAGTCCGAACCGTCCACTCCTTGGAAGTCCATCGCCGGCATGCGAGATGTTCTGATTCATGATTACTTGCGTGTGAATCTGGAGCAGGTCTGGGAAACCGTGGCGCGTGATCTTCCTCCCCTTGGTCTCACCGTACACTCGCTGATTGAGCGGCATAGGAACGATTGAGCGCGAAGCCAGCATCGCCTACTGCCAAGGAGTCCCACCATGAGCCCCCTGGATCACGAAGAGCGGGTGATCCTGCCACTCGCGGCATAGCTGCAGCAGCGCGTTGCGTAGTGGCTGAGCCATGCTGGCCTTTGGCTAGGTAGCGGCGTCACTCAGCTCGTCGCTACCGATCAGGCTGTAGGCGCCGCTGCCGTAGGCGGTGATGCTGTTGCCGGTGAGCACCTTGCCCACCATCGGCCGCCCAGGATCCGCAGGGCCACGTCCTGCGCTGGGGCGGGGCTTTGGCGGCCCCGCAGCTCCATGAGCATGAGGGGTTGGTCGATGGGGCTCATGCGCCTGCGCTCGGCGATGCACTGCCGCAGGCGCTGGTAGGTGGTGGAGGGGGCGGGGTCATGGGGAATCCTGGCGGGGTGAGACGGGGTGGCATTGGTGAGGAGAGGCCCAAAAGATCCCCATGCCAGGGCCACAACCAGCTCACGGTTGTGATCTGCTGTCCCCCTTAGGCTGGGGAAGCCAGGAAACCGTCATGACAGACCAGCTTGGGCGCATCACCATCAACCCTGAGATCTGCCATGGAAAGCCAACCATCCGCGGGTTGCGTTATCCCGTGGAGATGGTGCTCGAACTGTTGTCAGCTGGGATGAGTGCGGCTGACATTCTCGCCGATTATCCAGATCTCGAGGCTGAAGACATCACGGCAGTGCTTGAGTACGCAACCCAGCTATCCCGAATTCAGCGGGTTGATCTCCTTTCTGCATGAGGATCCTGCTGGATGCCCAGCTGCCACGATCGCTCGTTCGGCCGCAGTCATCTCTTGCGCGGCACTCCCGCCAGGCTTCTGCTTGTGGCCACGGGCAACATCGGCAACCAGGATCTCACCGCTCTGCTGCTTCGTGTTCTTCCGGAGCTGAACCGGCTGTTTGAAACCCATGTCCTCATCGAGCTGAGTCGGAAGGCATTGGTTGTTCGGCATTGAACGTCAGTGAACTCGGCGCCGATGACCCGCTTGACCACCTGGCTCATGGGCATCCATCTCTCCAACCCCTTTGCCCAGCTTCGACCGCGCTTACGATGGACTTCTTGCCGGGAGGAGTGGCGATGACGCCCATGTCTGACCTGCTGCAACTGCCCCAGAGCGAGCGGCTGGCCCTGGCGATAGCCCTGTGGGACAGCCTGGATGACCAGGCCCGAGATGGGGCGCTGCCAGTGGACCCTTCCCTCTTCGCCGAGCTAGACCGGCGCTGGGCGACCCATCGCGACAACACCGAAGCGGCTGTGCGCTGGGATGAGGTGCGGAGCCAGCTCGGCCTGGGATGACCATGCGCCCGGTTCGCTTCCTGCCGGAGGCGGTGGAGGATCTGCTGGCGACCCAGCGCTGGTACGGCAGGCGAGAGAGCGCATCCGCCTCGATCCCAGATCCTTCCCCATGATTCACGGGCAGGTCCGCAGGCTCGTGCTCCGGAGGTTTCCCTATGCCGTCTACTTCCGAGAGCAGCGCTCTGAAATCCTGGCGGGTGTGACAGGGGGTGGCACTTGTGGAGGAGAAGCCCTGCGGCGATGCCTTCCCCTCCATCACCCCCTCGGCCAGACCTGGCGGGTTGCCTACGATGAATCCACTGAAAGAAGCAGAGGCTGTGCGCACGTTCTCCGCCGTCATCGAGCGCTGCGCGGACACAGGAATGCTTGTGGGCTACGTCCCAGGCTTCCCCGGTGCCCACAGCCAGGGGGAGACCCTCGATGAACTGCAGGCCAACCTCCAGGAGGTGATCGCCATGCTCCTGGAGGACGGCGAGCCGACCCTGGAAAGCGACTTCGTGGGCTTGCAGCAGATCGTGGTGCCGTCCTGACCCTGGAGGGATTCCTCAGCCACCGCTGAACCACGAACCTCACGCTGATGCCTTCGGCGATGGTCTGCCCCCATGCAGTCCCCTACGGCCAGAACGCGCTGCCGCAATGGCGGCTGCCGGACACCAAACCGCTGCCAGAGTGGGCGGGCGAGCGGCATTCCATGCCCCACCACGGCCCGCCCCTGGCCCCATCCATCGACCTGAACCGCCTCCTGGCGGCCGGCCTGGGGCGCAACCCGGCGGCACCGGCGCTGCAGGACCTCGAACACAGCATCGGCTGGGCCGAGCTCGACAGGCAGGCGGAGCAGCTGGCCAGGGCCTATCAGCGGCTGGGGCTGCAGCGGGGCGACCGGCTCGCCTCCCTGATCCCCAACCGGGTGGAGCTGGTCGTCCATTACCTGGCGGGGCTGCGCAGTGGCCTGGTGCTCACCCCCCTCAACTACCGCTACGTGGCCCCGGAAATCGACCATGCGCTGACGGTGAGCGGCGCCGCGGCCCTGGTGTTCCACGGCGAACGGCTGGCCGATGTGCAGGCCAGTGCCGTGGCGGGCCAACTGCCGCTTGGCTGCCACGGCATCGAAGATCGCACCGGGTTCGACGACCTGCTGGCCGCGGCCCCCGCCGGCGGCGACGTCCCGCCCTGGCCCCCCCTGGCCGACGACGAGCCCTGCTTCATCTACTTCACCTCCGGCAGCACCGGCCGGCCGAAGGGTGTCACCCACAGCCGGGCCAGCTTCGCCGCCGTGCTCACGTCGCTGATCCAGGCCAGCGAACTGCGGGCCGGGGAGGAGGTGCTGGCCGGCAGCTCCCTGGCCCACATCGCCTCCTGTGCCCTCGTGCTGGCTGCCCTGGCCGCCGGCGCCTCCGCTGCGATCGCCAGCCGCATCGATGCGCCCACCGTGGAAACCCTGCTGCGGCGCCATCGGCCGTCGGTGCTGCTGATGCTGCCCGCCGCCCTGTTCGAGCTGCTGCGGGATGAACGGTTGCTGCCGACGGATCTGGCTTCGGTGCGCCTCTGCATCAGCGGCGGCGACAAGGTGCCCCACCAGCTGCAGGAGGAGTTCTGCCGAGCCGCCGGCTTCAGCATCGACGAATGCTTCGGCATGAGTGAAATCGGCTACGCCACCCTGGCGCCCCCGTCGGGCCAGAACCGGATCGGCTCTGTCGGCCGGCTCTGCCCGGGGTTCAGCGCCAGCCTGCGCCACGAGGACGGCAACGAGGTGGCCCCGGGCGAGCAGGGACGCCTCTGGATCCAGGCCCCTTCCCAGATGCTGGGCTACTGGGACAACCCCGAGGCCACCGCCGAGACCATCCAACAGGGATGGCTGGACACCGGCGATGAGATGCGGGTCGATGCCGAGGGCTACTTCTGGTTCTGCGGCCGTCGCAAGCAGATCATCGTGCACGACAGCTCCAACATCTGTCCCCAGGAGGTGGAGGAGGCGCTCTCAGAGCATCCGGCCGTGGATCTGGTGGGGGTGATCGGCATCCAGGACCCGGTGCACGGCGAGAACGTGCGGGCCTATCTGACCCTCCGCCACGACCAGCCCGTCCCCAGCGAAGCCGAACTGATCGCCTTTGCCCGGGCCCGCGTCGGCTACAAGGCGCCGGAGGAGATCCGCGTGCTGCCCGACCTGCCCCTCACCCCGGTGGGCAAGACCGACCGGCTGGCCCTGCGCCAGCTGGCGGCGGATGGGCTGCATGCCGGTTGAGGCCTCCCTGCTCGACTGGATCGGCAACCGCGGGCGCCGCTGCAGCGTCGGCGAGGCGGCCGCAGGCACCGGCCTGTCCCTGCGGGAGGTGGAGCCGGGGCTGCTGGCCCTGGTGGCCGAAGTGTCCGGTCGCCTGCAGGCGGCCGAGGACGGCACCTTGCTGTTCGTCTTCCCCCCCGCGCTGCGGATGCGGCTGTTGGCCCGCAGCGGCCGCCGGCGCCTGCAGGCCCGGCTGCAGGTGGCCCTGCGCCTCGCCGCCCGGCTGATCCGGCTCAGCTTCGGGCTGGTGCTGCTGTTGGTCACCACCCTGGTGGTGCTGATCCTGTCGGTGCTGCTGATCGTGCGGCTGTTCAGCAGCGACGACGGCGACGATGCCGGCCTGGCGTTGCTGCAGGGGCTCGCCCAGGTGCCCCTCTCCATCCTGGATCTGCTCGTCTCCGGCATCCGGTCCCCGGCGCGCGGGGGCTCCTCCTCCGTCAAGCCGCAGCAACTGTGGAGCCTGCTCTGGGATCTGCCCGGCGAGGGCGCCGATCCGGCCTCCCTGGGCTTCCTCAGCGCCGTGTTTTCGATCCTGTTCGGCGATGGCGATCCCAATGCCCGCCTGGAGCCGCTGCGCTGGCGCCGCATCGCCGCCTTCCTGCGCCTGCACGGTGGCGTGGTCATCGCCGAGGACCTTGCCCCGCTGCTCGATCTGCCCGACTGCCCCTCCGATCCTGACCGCCGCCGTGACCTGGCCGATGCCGCCATGCTGCCGGTGCTGCTGCGCTTCGACGGCCGCCCCGAGGTGAGTGAGGACGGGGACCTGATCTATGGCTTCCCCTCGATCCCCGCCGGCGCCGCCGGCGTTGATGGGCCGGTGCCGCCCCTGCGCGAGCGGGCTTTTCGCTTCAGCCGGGCCGGAGCCGGGCAACGGGTCGCCTACGGCCTCACCGTCGGGGCCCTGCTGGTGCTCTCGCCGTGGCTGTTGGCGATCACGCCCGCCTGGCTGCCTCCGGTGGCCTGGCTGGCCCGATTCGCCATCGGCTACGCCCTGTTGCTGCTGCTCCTGCCCCTGGCCCGCCTGCCGCTGCAGCACTGGCGCAACCGTGCCATCGCCGCCCGCAATCGCCGCCGTCAGGCCTGGGCCCAGGCAGCCCGCCACGCCGATCCCCAGCTGAAGCGCCGCCGTGCCGCCGCCCGCCGACTGGGCGCCGCCGAGGCTGGCCGGCCGGCGCCGCGCGTCGTGTACGACAGCGGCCGCGATCTGCTGGAGCAGACCATCGACGACCTGGCCGCTGGGCCCCGGCCGACCGCCTGAGACAATCCACCCTCGCCTGTGCCCAGCGAAAAACATGGCCGTTCTCGGCAGAGAGGCGATCCTGCAGGCCATCGAAGCGGGCGCGATCGGGGTCACGCCGTTCGTTCCCGAGCGGCTGGGCCCCGCCTCTCTCGACCTCACCCTCGCCGGCACCTTTCGCGTGTTCCGCAAGGTGCACGAGGTGATCGAGGTGCGCGAGCACACCGACTACCGGCAGCTCACCGAGAAGATCAAGGTGCCCCAGGACGAGCACATCCTGATCATGCCGGGCGAAACGGTGCTGGGCATCACCCAGGAGCGGCTGCGCCTGGGGCCAGGGCTGTGCGGCTGGCTGGAGGGTCGCAGCCGATTTGCGCGGCTGGGCCTGATGGTGCACATCAGCGCCCCCTTCATGGGGCCGGGGATCGACAGCCAGCAGGTGCTGGAGATGAGCAACTTCGGCCCCGCTCCGCTGGCCGTGATTCCCGGCACCGCGGTCTGCCAGTTCGTGTTCCAGAAGCTGGAGGGGTGCGAGATCTATGCCGGCGGCTTCGCTGGCCAGACGGAGGACTCCTTCTGAGAGCCGGGTCGTTCCTGGTGCGGTACGGGGGTGCTGCCGGCTCTGCCTCTGATCTGCGCGACTGAGGGCTGCGGCAGCGACAGTCAGAAAATGCCCAGAGTTTTCTTCTTGCAGTAACCGGCCCCGATGTTCATCCAGCCCGATTCGCAGGGCTTGCCATAAGTGGGCCTCACTTCGTAATAGATGGGTGAATTGCAGTGCTGCTTGAGGTCATTCACATACCCCAGCGGGCACTGGTCGTAGCCCGGAAGCTTGGGGATCCGCTTCTGTGCCTCCGCCGTCCCGGGGATCAGCAGCGGCAGTGTGAGCAGCGGCAGGGCCAGGAGCCTGGCGGCCAGCGCGCAGCGTGACGTCTTCATGGCGCGAGGATCCAAGGGCATCATCCAGGAGTCTGATGGCCTTGCGGCTACCAGCACAACCAACAACCGCAGCATCGCCGCAAGGATGGGCCGTGTCCGCCGCACCTCCGTTGCTTTGCTCGCCGTGACCCTCCCCCACCAGGCGATCCCCACCGCACGGGTGGCCTCCGCCGCTTGCGTTGCGCTGGGGCGATGACCAGCGACAAACGCCACCGTCGCGCCAAGTTCCGGCGCCTGCTGAGCGTCCTGCTGTTCGTGGTGGCCCTGGCCGGTGCAGTGGCGTCCCTGGTGGTGTTGGTGCCGCTCACGCTCTGGGTCCTGCTCTACTGCGCCATCAAGACCCCGCTTGACTGTCTCGCCTCCCTCGCGGTGATGCTGTTGCTGTGGCTGGCCGCTTTTTCCCTCGTGGCCCTGGCGGTGCTGGGCGCCATGCGGTTGCGGAAGCCTGACCCCTAGCGCGACGCCGTGGCCGCTGGTATGGCCTTGGGTAATCTCACCCCCCAGCCACTATCAGTGCGTCGCCTGTGTGCCTCAACAGGATGTCCAGATCGCAACTCTGGAGCTGGAACGTTATCCGCAGCCAGATCGAGCGGCGGAGCAAGGGCGTTCATCAACCAATGTCACCCCAATGCTTTACCGCATTGACACCCAACCGCGCGGCATGCGGCACAATTTCATGATCAGTCAATTCATAGAAAATAGAGGGGGGTGATTGAACCCCAACCACCAGAAACTCGCGCGTACTGCTCATCCAATGGACAGGACTTGCTTCGCAAGGCGGTCAACAAGCCAAACCACCTTGAGCACACTCGCGCTAACTCATGAACAGAGCCATTCCAAAAGCTCTGAGTCTCCGGCAACGTTCCATGGGTTCAGCTCAGTTCATGCCAGGTGTGAAGTGGAGTGATCAGATCATGAAGGTCGCCACCACGGCGGCATGATCGGATGCCGGGTCGGATTTTCGCTCGGTGGGAACCTCATTCACCGATGGCAGCTTGGACGTTGCCAGAACGGTGCGGGCGTCTGGGATGTTGTCGGGGTTCACGAGCCGGTGGCTGGCAAAGATGTGATCAATTAATTCGCCACGGCCCTTGAACACCCGGGTGTAGGGAGGCTCTGCGGGTGGCTTGCCATCCGGTGTGACGTTGAGGCGCGGAGCCAGATTCCACATCCGATAGCCGTCTCCCTTGTCGCCAGTGCGGAACCCAGCGGTCTCAAGCTCCGAGCCCGTCGGACCTTGAATGATCTGGGTGGTGGCGGCATCGGGCTGGTCGTTGAGGTCCCCGCAGAACACCACGGCCTTCTCACGCCCCAGCCCGTCATCGGGATCGGGCTCTCCGGCACCGGAGGAGAGGATCGCATTGATCCGGTCGCGGATCGTCAACGCCTCCCCGGTGCGGCGGTAGAGCGCGTAGGCCGCATAGCGGTAGCGCTCGTCCTCATCCTTCGGGCTGAAGTTGCCCTTGGGCCTGGGATAGCTGATCAGCTTTGATTTGAAATGGGCGGTGATAACGGTCACCTCCGTACCGCCTACCTCCACCACCACCTCCAGGGCGCTGCGGCCCATGGCAGCGAGCAGCGATTCATCCGCGGCGGTGCCCGGCTTGTCGAAGACCGGATCCTTCTGCTGCACCGGACGGATCAGATCCGGAAACGAGCTGATCGACCGGATACCGCTCAGAGGGCGGGTGGAGAGGATCGCTACGCGGATGGCACGTTTGGGTTCTCCGCCGGCTTCTGGGTCTCCTTCCGCCGCATGGGGCATCGAATGGCTCAGGGCCTGCTGCAGAGCCGCCAGGGCGCCGTTCGGACCGATCTCCTGGAGAGCCAGCAGATCAGGCTGCTCTTCGTCGATCACGGCTGCGAGCTTGGCGAGCTTGTCCTGGAAAGCCTGCTGGGACTCCGGCTTCGAGGGATCAGGAAGGAACAGGTTCTCCACGTTCCAGTTCATCACTTTGAAGGCCGTCATGGTGCTCCTGATCGGTTGAGTCGTCCCTTGGATTTAGCAACGGCAGGTTAAATCTGAGGTATGAAGATGTTCAAGCCGCCTGGACTGGTGAGGTCAGGCGTGGTCTGTCCCACGGCAACGTGATTGATGTTGAGTAAAGACCCGCCAGGCTTCTCCTTGATGCCCCGAGCGGGAGTGAGCGGTTGGAGCGTGGGGCCGCTGGTGCGGCGAGACCGTCAGCCCTGCTGCCCGTGCTGTCTTGTGTCCGTCTCCATCAAGTACCCATCAAGTAGTCATGACGGCTCAAACCCGGCGGAAGGCCCGCCGGGTGGCCCAGGGGTCATGTCACAGAGGATGCATAAGACTGATGATGGGCTGCCAGTTCCAAGCGGCGGAACGTAGAACTGTTCTTGTGCTGATGCGACTGCATCCGCATCACGATTTCGTGCAGCATCCGCACCGTGGCCGTGATGTTCGGCCCCTTGTTCAGCATCACGCCCTCCGCCCTTGCCCCCATCGCGGCATCGGAGATCTCTGCCCTGGTGGGCATGCCACCGTGCGCCAGTTCCTCCAGCACCTGCGTGGCCCAGATACAGGGGAGATGGGCAGCTTCGCAGAGGCGCAGGATCTCTTCCTGAATCTCCGCCAGGCGCTCCCAGCCGCACTCGATGGCCAGATCACCGCGGGCGATCATCACACCCAGTGGAGCTGGAGAGCGCATCGCGGCAAGCAACAGTGATGGCAGGTCATCGAAGGCCTGCCTTGTTTCGATCTTGAGGATCACGGCCAGATCGGCGTGGCCCAGCCTGGTGAGCTGGTCCTGAAGGGCCTGAAGATCAGTGCTGCTATGCACGAAGGAAAAGTTGAGAATGTCGGCGTGTTGGACGATGAACTCCAGATCAGCGATGTCCCTGGCCGTCAGCGCAGGGATGGTCAGTGGGCTGTCGGGAAGGTTGATGCCTTTGTCCGCCCGCAACCGCGAGCCCTTTTGCTTGGCTGCAGTGATTTCCACCAGCAGTTCAGTGGGCTGTGTCCCGGTAACCAGGCCGCCGATCTTGCCGTCATCGAAGAAGATCCGATCGCCGCAGTTCACATCGGCGAAGACCTCTGCCAATGTGCAACTGATGACTGCGTGACGGTGTTGCTTTCCCTCCCCACCGTTACCCGCAGGCCGGCCAAGTTCCGGCAGCGCCACGATTCGGAGTTGATCACCCTTGTGCAGCAGCAGGCTGCCCTCCAGGGCAGGGATCCTTCCGATAGTGACTGTGCACCGATTCGCCTCGTGTCGATCGCTGCCGCCTCCGGAGCGAGCGCTCATCACCAATTTCAACCCTGGCGTGAAGTGGCAGCTCTGGGTCGTGGTCGCCCAGATCCCCTCCGCTGATCGGCGTTCCACACGAAGCTGTCTGTGCCGGCCTGAGGCATCGATCATCTCGAGGCGATCACCGGCTTCGAGCCGGGTCCAGCCATCACCCGTGATCGGCGCCACGGCATCAACTCCGGCCATGGGGGTCGTGGGCTCCAGATGTGGGGACAGCAGGATTCGAGCCGGTGACAGCAACCTCCCCAGGCTGTCGCGCCTTGGTTTGCAGCGCATCACCTGCGGACCCGCCTGAATCGGGCCGGTGCGGAGTTTCGGACCTGCCAGATCCATGGCGATTCGACAGGGGCGGCCCGTGCTGGTGACGGCCCGCCGAAGCTGGTGGATCATCCGAAGCCAGTCCGCTTGACCATCGTGGGCACAGTTGATACGGGCGATGGTCATCCCCGCCCTCAGCAGGTGCTCGATCAGTTCGTCGTCTTCTGCCGCTTCCATGGGCAAGGTCACCATGATCGTGCAGTCCGCTGTGCAGCTGCGAGCGCCGAGCAGCCGCACGCAATTTCGCGCAATCAGGTCCTGTCCGGAGCCATGGTTGAGAGGAACGGCTGGCAGGGGATGCGACGGCACCTCTGGCCTGGATCGAGACCGGAGGATCTCCAACACCTTCTGAACACTGTCCATCACGCTGGATTCGCAGCGCCCGAGGGAGGACAAGCCCTGGCTTGCCAGTTGGTCCTGGAGCTGGCGGATGTCGTGTTGCCGCAGGGCCACGTAGTGCAGCAGGTTACAGGCGCTGACCCGGTTGTCAGCTGCGACTGCCTCAAGAGCGAGCCCATCGCTGATCTCCATGCTTTGCATCGATCGGCAGAGATCGATCAACTGCCCCGTGATTCTCTCGAGGCACGGGTTCTCCTCCCCAGCGCCGTCAGCGCCGGGAGCCTGGTTGGGATCTGGTGCTGCTGGGCTCACCATGGGCCTGGCCTACACCGTGAGGTCGGGCCGTGAAGGTTGGATTCGCTGACCCCCAGTCTGTATCCAGGAGCCACTGTTGGGCCATTCACAACCAGGACCCGGCGAGCTGCACGAACAGCACCACCACCGAGCGGGCCGCGACCCGGTAGTGGGTGCTGGTGACCGGTGGCGCGATGTTCCATGCACTGATGTCCTCAGGTGAGGGCAGGGAGGTGTCGATCCAGCGTCGCCAGGGGGTGCTGCCCCCATCGGCTGCCGGCAGGGCGAAATCCAGAGCCTCCCAGTAGGCATTGGCGATGACGTGCAGCCGGAAGCTGCCGTCGTAACTGGTGATCCTTACTGCCAGCGACCGGGAGGATTCGCCCCAGTCGGGTTCGTGGAGGGACACCCCATGCCATTCGATCTGGCTCTCCTTCAACAGATCATTGAGGCTCACCTGCCGCTGATTGACCACGATGTCGCGCCGCATCCGGTGGGCGATCAACTCCTTCACGAAGCGGTGGATGTTCGGGTGTCGATCGAGCAGGGTCCAGTCGAACCAGCTGATTTCGTTGTCCTGTCCGTAGGGGTTGTTGTTCCCCTGCTGGCTGCGGCACACCTCGTCACCCATGGAGAGCATCGGCGTACCGACCGCCAGCAGCAACAGGGTCAGGGCGTTGCGGATCTGCTTCTGGCGCAGTGCCAGCACCAGGGGGTCGCTGCTCGGACCTTCGCTGCCGCAGTTCCAACTGGCGTTGTCGTCGGCACCGTCGCGGTTCTCCTCGCCGTTGGCGAGGTTGTGCTTGTCGTTGTAAGCCACCAGATCGGCCAGGGTGAAGCCGTCGTGGCAGGTAATGAAATTCACGCTCTGCTCCGCCTCCCGTTCCTCATGGCCATAGATGTCTGGGCTGCCCAGCAGGCGCAGCGCCGCTTTCGGCACCTGGCCGGCATCACCCTTGAGGAAGCGGCGGATGTCATCGCGGAAGTGGCCGTTCCATTCCTGCCAGCTGTCGCCGATGAAGCTGCCCACCTGATACAGCCCGGCCGCATCCCAGGCCTCGGCGATCAGCTTGGTACCAGCCAGCAGGGGGTCGGTCTCGATGTCCCAGAGCACAGGAGGGAGGGGGGTGGGTTTGCCGTCCTCGTCGCGGGCCAGCACGGAGGCAAGATCGAAGCGGAAGCCATCCACGTGCATGTGCTTCACCCAGTGGCGCAGGCTGTGGCGGATCAGCCGCCGCACGATCGGGTGGTTGGCGTTGAAGGTGTTGCCGGTGCCGCTGTAGTTGGCATAGCGGCTTCGATCCGCCTCGAGTAGGTAGTAGGCCTCGTTGGCCAGGCCGCGAAAACAGAAGCTGGGCCCGCGGTGATCACCCTCGGCGGTGTGGTTGTAGACCACATCGAGGATCACCTCAATGCCGGCGCGGTGCAGAGCCTTGACCAGATCGCGGAACTCATCGATGGGTCCGAGCAGGTCGGTCCGGGAGCTGTAGCCGGGGTGGGGGGCGAACAGGGAAATCGGTGAATAGCCCCAGTAATTCGTTCTGCCCTCGGGGGCATCGAGCCGATCGAACTGAAACACCGGCAGCAGCTCCACCGCAGTGATGCCCAGGTCCTGGAGATAGGGGATCTTCTCGATCAAGCCGGAGTAGGTACCCGCGCGCTCCGGCGCCACCCCGGAGCTGGGGTGGCAGGTGAAGCCGCGAACATGCAGCTCGTACACCACCGTTTCCCGGCGGGGACGGCGGAGGGGAGTGTCGCCCTCCCAGTCGTAGAGCGTGGGATCGGCCACGACGCTCTTCATCGCCGTGGCCAGACCATCGCCGCTGGAGCGTCCGGCCTGGCGCTCGTAGCCCGGTGG
This sequence comes from Cyanobium sp. ULC065, assembly GCF_977927515.1. The sequence goes on from NZ_OZ376393.1 coordinate 1,895,861, forward strand.
CGTCACCACTGCCAGGCTGTAGGGATCCAGCAGTAGGTTTCGCCCGTCGAAGCGCAGACCCTGATCGGGCCGCCAGGGGCCGTGCACCCGGTAGCCGTAGATCTGGCCGGGACCCAGGCCCGCCACCAGGCAATGCCAGTAGTGGTAGGTGCGCTGATGCACCGGATCGAGCTCAACAACACAGCTGGGCTCCGCAGCGTCCTCCCGATCGAACAGGAGCAGTTCGACCCTGGAGGCGTACTTGGAATAGATGCAGAAGTTCACCCCCTCAGCCGTGACAAGGGCACCGAGATGGGCGCTGCTGCCGTTCCAGGTCGTGCATGCCCCCATGGCCTGAGCCGACCTGCGGTGACTTGGTGATTCATCCTCTCCCAGGTCCATCCCCTCCATGGCCGGCACCAGCTGGGGTTGGGATCAAACTGCATACAACAGACCGCCGGGCTGGCCCCCCATCCATGACGATCCATGCGTTGGCACCCTGTCTCTCTGGCTCTGCCCTTCGATCTGGTGATCTCCAGACGGTTGCCACCGATGGGCTGACCGGCTGGCTCACCTCGGCCCTCCAGCTGATGCCGCGCATCGTGGAGTCGTGGATCGTGATGGTTGCCATGGATGCACCAGGCGAAGGACCCCTCAGCCCTGCGCGGGGAGGGCCGCCGCCTCCCCAGCTGGTTTCGCCCAGAGCCGTCGGAAAATGGAGCCGAAGGCCCCCTGGGGCTCGCCCCTTTGGGGCTTCAGATCACTGAGACAGTGCAGACCCGGATGGCCTGCAGCTTGCGGGCGATCGTGAAGGCCTTTTCTATCGGCACGAAGCGGATTTTCGTTACGGGCTTGCCTCGCTTCCCGAAGAAGCACTGCTCGCAGGGATGGGCGCCGCCCTTGAGGCCATCGGGATGGAAGTGGACGATGACGCGGCGGATTTCGCAGCTGGGGGCAGAGGTTGTGGCCATGGCCTTGAGGTGAGGAACCCGACCGCTCAGCGCGGCCCGCGCAGGGAAGGCAGGGGGCGCGAAGCGCCTCGCGTCAGCCCTTGCCGAACCGAGCAGGCCAGCGCAGCCTTCGGGTGCTTCTCACGAGGCCTTGGCGGGGACACTCCCCAGCGGTGCTGACCTGGGCCGCGTTCGTACATGGCTGCTGCCGATCCGGGTCGGCGTTGATCGTGTCCTGCGGCAGGCTTCCAGGTGTGGCGCTTGCTTGGCCACGGGTGCAGGTCTGGGCGCCAGGCCTATCAGCCCGCTTTCAGCGCATCGTTGTCACCTGGGGCTCCAGCTGAGGTCGCGCCCGAGCCGGTCAGATCCATATTACTTCTGGTAGTACTGGTGTTCTCTGTGATGGGGTCGTCGTTGCTGCTTCCCCGCCCCACTTCCGCGGCGCCCGGCTGGCTCCCGGCTCAGCGACAGACGATGGCGGCTGCGAGGAGTGGCTCTATCTGGATGAGGAGGTGCTGGTGGCCAGACGCAGCAGCAAGCTTTGCCTCACCTGCCACGTCTTCCGGCACCACGCTGGTGTGAACTGCACCCCGCTGCTCACCCGCCGCTGCCAGGGGTGGACCAAAGCCATGGCCCGCCAGCGGGGAGTTGCTTCCAGCCCAGCCGGTGCCGCTGCTCAAGAACCGCCGGGAGATCAGCCGGGCTGAGACCCTCAAGCCCTGAGAAGAGAAGCGCAAGGCGGGCTGGAGTCCCTGCACCCCCCATGGTGATCACCGTCCACATCGGTCTCCCCCATCAAGCTGAGCTCTTTAACGGATGGCCCCCTCCTTGCCGATGAGCAGCAGCCGTTAGCCCGTCGTTTCATTTGGTCGATCCACAAGGTCAACCCCACCGCGTGCGCGATGAGCACGTCGATTCGATCGGGGAGGCCTGGGCGTTTGCCAGCCGCTGGGCTGATCAAGCAGGCAGGAAGGTGGAGCCCGCAGGCTGTTTCACTGAGGCGTCACCGGGCTGAGCCGCGGCGCCTGGGAGGGATCCACGAGGGGCGGCAGGGGGGCATCGGAAACGGCTTGGTCGGCGTTCTGGGTGTAGGCCACGGTGTAGAGCTGGGGCTCGGCCTTAAGAACCAGTCCCTTGAGCCGCTCCAGATGCTGCGCAAAGGCAGGGCTGGACCGCATGGCCAGATAGGCCTCGACGGAGCTGAAGTGGGCGTAGTTGACGGCGCGGCTGCGATCGAGGCTGAGGTGCAGGTTGGCGCTGAGGCTGCCCGGGAAGACGCCTTGCAGGCGCTTGTATTCGCTCACCTGGGTGGCCACGAAGGCCTCGGCCTGATCTGGATCCAGATGAAACACGTTGATCAGCACGATGCCATCACCGACACGGATCGCGTTGACAGGAAAGCCGTTGACGGAGCTGGTTGGGGACTCGCTCATGGGTGTGGTGCAGGGGGAAGGTTCAGAGAATGCCGCCATTCACCTGAAGCGTCTGGCCGTTCACCCAGCGGGCGTCATCGGAGGCGAGGAAAGCCACCACATCCGCCAGATCGGCGGGTTGACCGAGGCGACCCAAGGGAGTGGCAGCGATCAGATGGGCCAGTGCATCGGCTGGCATCACCAGGCCGTCTGTGTCGGTGACCCCGGGGCCGATCTGATTGACGGTGATGCCACGGGGGCCGAGCTCCTTGGAGAGGGCCATGCCGAACTGCTCCACCGCCGCCTTGCTGGCGGCGTAGACACCGGCGGCGGGCAGGGCCTGGCGGGTGGCACCGCTGGCCAGATTGATGATCCGGCCACCGTCGGCCACGTGGCGGGCCGCCTCCTGCAGGGCAAAGAACGTGCCGCGGGCATTGGTGCCCATCACCCGGTCATAGTCCTCTTCCTCGATCTCCGTCGTGGGTTTGAACACGGATACCCCGACGTTGTTGACGACGATGTCGATGTGGCCGAAGTGCTCGAGCACGGCGGCGAACAGGGCCCGGGTCTGGCTCACATGGCTGAGGTCGGATTGGAGTGCCAGAGCCCGCACCCCACCGGCTTGAATCGCGGCCGCCACGGCCTCTGCCTTCTCGCGATTGCCGGCGTAGGTGAGCACCACATCGGCTCCATCACGCCCCAGCCGCTCAGCGATGGCCCGGCCGATGCCGCGGGATCCGCCCGTGACCAGGGCCACCTTGCCTTGCAATCGGGTCATCGCCGGTGTGGTGCCTCTAGGACGGTGGGGATCGATCGGCAACCTATGGCGACCCGCCATGGAAAGGAAGGACTTACCTTCAGGTGCGTTGCCGGGCCAGGCTGCCAGCTGGAATGAGCGCAACTCTGCCGACGGGGACTGATCCCACCGAAGGCACCACCTTCGTGAAAGCTGCCCTCAAGGTTCTGCAGGGCAAGTGGACCTTGCCGATTCTCTGGCAGCTGCGGGAGAACCCTCAGCGCTATGGAGATCTTCGCCGCGCGATCCCGGAGATCAGCGACAAGGTGCTGACCCAGCACCTGCGCAACCTGGAACGCGGCGGGTTGGTGGAGCGGGAGGTGATGCCTGCAAAACCGCCGCAAGTGAGTTATCGCTTCAGCACCTACGGCCGCAGCCTGATACCACTGATTCAGGCACTCTGTGCCTGGGGAGAGCAGCACCTGCAGCGCCAGGACCGCTCTGAATGATCCCTCAGATTGGCTGCCACGCGCCTCCACAACCTGCAGGCAGGCGGCAAGGTTCAGGGAGATGGCCACTGAGGAGGGCGCCACCAAACTGGCTGCATTCGGCCTGATCAACGGGCTGGCTCAGCTTCCATGGGGTAGATCTGCCCTCCATGAGCCAATGGGGTCGCCGAACGATTCCTCTGGCTTCAGGCCTGGCGACCTGGCCTTTCCCTGTGGGCTCCCATTGTCCAGAAGCTGGGATGCCTCCTGGACGGCGCGACGTCGGATCTCAAGAATGTGCCCGATTTCACGGGCGAAGCTGGGCTGACGTTCGATCATTTGATTGACGACGTGACCTGATATCTTCATCACTTCAAGGTCATAAAGGGCCGTGACGGTAACGGAACTCGGGTCACCGGAGAACAAGGCCATCTCACCGAAGAACTCTCCGGATCGCAAGGAGAGGACCTCTCGATCCTGCTGATGACCATCAGTTGTGGACATCACCGCCTGGCCCGACACAATGATGTAAAGGGCATTCCCAGCATGGCCTTGCCGCACCACTTTTTCGCCGGCGGCAAAATGCTGAAGAGAGATACCCAAGGAAGGAGCCTGCATCAATTCCTGTTCCTTGTTCAGCGGCACATAGGCTGGCAGAGCCTGCAAGCTCTCTGCGAACTTCTTGGAAATTCCCTTCTGCTGAGAAGTTGGGCCATTGAAGTGGTAAAGAGTGCGAATCGGAAAGGGAATCGAAAGATTGTTGCGCTTGGCGGCATACCACACCCTGGTCATGAAGCGTTCACGAATATTCTCAATGTCACCATAATCTCGAATGAAGAACTTTACCTCATAAGTTACAGCCGAATCGGAGTAGTCGAGAGTAAACACATTGGGTTCTGGATCCGCCAAGACTCCCTTTGTCTCCAGTGCCGTGCTCTTCAGCACTTGCCGAGCAAGATTAGGTGGATCATTATAAGAAAATCCCAGCTTGATTCTCTCGGCGTGGATTGGGGTCGGTTGCGTAAAGTTGCGGATCATTTCACTGCTGATCAGCTTATGAGGGATCACAACCATTTCGTGTTCGAGTGTCAGCAGACGAACGGCCCGCCAGTTGATGTCAATCACCTGACCCACCACCCCATTCACCTCAAGCCAGTCACCTACGGAGAAAGGTCGTTCAAACAGAAGGGCGATGCCGGACATCACGCTTCCGAGGGTGTCTTGAAGCGCCAGACCGATAACGATCGAGCTCACACCCAACGCAGTGACCAGCCCGGCCAAATCGGCATCCCAAACAGTGGCCAGAACGAAGGCTGTGCCAAGAAGAATCAGAAAAAGGCGTGCAAGATCAACCAACAGCTTGGGAACTCTTGATCTCCATGTATCGGCTTCTGCTTTCTCGAAAAGAGCAAGGTTGAGCAGAGAAAGAGCTGCATGAATCATGCAGATCCAAAGAATTGTCTCTCCAGTCTTGAAGATGCGAGTGCTGGTACTAAGGCCAAGAACATGCTGCAAGAATAACAGCCCAATGAAGATGGGAATGATCAGGTTGCGAAGCAGTCGCAAGGTTTCAGCCAAGCCTTCTCCATGTCGCCGCAGCCGATGGATCGCTTCACCAAGCAGGACAGACAACAGCGGAAAGCCAACTGCCAGTATCCCCACCCAAAGAATGAAGGAGCTCGAGATCATCAGGATTGCTCGCGTGAAGTTGTTTCCACAGACATCAAAGTACCCTTGATGGTCCACGCTTTCAGAGTGATCGGCTCATGATCTGGAACCTTGTCGAGTTGTTCGAAAGGATAAAGGTCTTCGAGGCGATGGTGGACAGTCTGCGACACGAGAATTGAACCTGGTGTGCATGCATCCTTCAGCTCGACGGCGAGATTCATCGTTTTGCCCCAGACGTCATAGACAACCTTGCTCTTGCCAACGATGCCAACCGCGATGTCGCCAGAATCGATGCCAACTTTTAAGTTAAGATCAAAGCCACGCTCTAGATTGAATCTACGGATGACACCAAACATCTCGATGCAACAGTCGACCGCTCGTCTATCATGGTCGAGATACGGGGCGGATAATCCACAGACAGCCAGATAGCGATCACCAATCGTTTTGATCTTTTCGATACCATGACTGAGAGCGATATCATCAAACGATGCAACCAGATCATTGAGAATTGCAACCGACTCAAAAGCACTGAGGGTGGCAGCAAGCTCAGAAAATCCTGTCACTTGCATGTACAACACCGCAACATTTGAAATGTCTTCGGCTATTTGCTTCTCACCACGCTGCAGACGCCGTGCAATGGCTGCCGGGAACACACTCAAAAGAAGGCTTTCATTTTCCTGGCTCTTTTGTTCCACCAGTTCTCGTTGGGAACGCAAGCTATGCAGCATCGAATTAAACGAACGACCGAGTTCACCAAATTCATCTCCAGTTTCAAGGGTTGGGATCGACTCCAGCTCGCCAGTGGCCACCTTGCGAGCACTGCTGATCAGAGCATTGATCGGCTTCACGAAAAAGTGTGCAAGACCCATCGCCACTACAGTGGTGAGGAGGATCAAGAGTGTTGCCGAAATGAGTACCTGGCGCTGAAAAGAGTGGATCGGCTCATAGGCCTCGCTAAGATCAATCTCGGCAAGGATGACCCAATCTAGATCCTTGATCTTTAATGGGGAAAAGGAACTAAGAACGGAGATATTTCGATAGTCCTTGATAATCTCGGTGCCCTGCTTTCCTGTTAGGGCCTGGTTGACAGCTTGAGTCTTGACAAGCAACTGAAGAATTGTGGTATCAAACTGTTTAATCCTTCTGATGATATCTTCCTTGATATTCAGCGAACGAAGACTGGCAAAGAAAGCCTTTGGATCTTCGATCAGAAACCGGGACGTTGACCGCATCAGCTGGTCGTTACCAACCAAGTAGGTTTCGCCGGAGTTACCGAGACCATCTTCCTTCCAGTTGCGATTACCAGTCATCACATTGTTGATCTCATTCACCGGCATCTGGAAGGCCAGGATTCCAACCAACTCTGATCCTCGATAGATAGGCGCTGCGATGAAGGCAGCGGGCGCGTCATAAGACGGAGGATAGGGAGCAAAGTCCACAAGCCTGGTGTAATTCCGCTCCTTCGCATCCATTACTGTGCGTACAAGATTTGCCAGATTTGTGCTTTTATATGGTCCACTCAACAGATTAGTTGCATAATCAGTTTCCTTGAATACGGTATAGACAATTGTTCCTTCGGGGTCGATCAAGAACATGTCATAATAGCCAAATCGTTCGATTGTATTCCGGAAGATCGGATGGTATGTGGCGTGCACCCTCGAATATGCGCTGTCGTCAGGAGCTCTGTTGAGAAGTTGTTTCTTGCCAACAGGATTAGGATTGGCTGCGATATACTGAAACTGAAGATATTGCGAAGCTGGCGGCTTGGGCAAATAGGAGTGGAGGATAGGTGTTCCTGAGCGCCCCTGCATTAGACGCGGCAAAAAGATTTGAGCGTAGTATTCTGACAACTTCCTATCTGCTTCTTTGGACAATGAAGTCTTGTTCAGCTGCTTGTGAGCGGATGTAAACTCTTGCACTGCAGAGATTACCGATGGATTCTCACTGAGGGTCTGAGTGTGATTGCGAATGGTTTGAAAGTAGGACTCAATCTGGTGTGCTTTAGAGGCCCGCACACTGGTCAGTTGATTGGATACCCGGTTGGTGAGATTCTCTTTGCCGCTCCGATAGCCAAGGACGGCTGTGACAAAGATTGAAAGGCCGCTCACTGCGAGCAGCATCAAGATCAGCTTTGACTTGATGCTCAAATGACTCAGCAAAGGCATTGATTCAGCGAGCTCAAAAGAAGGCTATCAGTGAAGACGCTTTCGAAACCGTATCGAAGCGGTGAGCTTGCCGATAATCTGTAGCATAAACTTCCAACAGCTGCATAACTGTAGCAACCGTGGCACTTCCGGCCCCTCCCCTCCCCCGGCCAACTGCTTGGTTGTTGGCACAATTGCGGCGATCATGGCTCAGTGACAGGGCAGTCGTGGAGTGAGATGCAGCGGGAGCGGACAGAATCACCGGCAAGGGGAGGAACAGAACGTGGATGTTGCAGCTTTCGTTAGACAACTGACGTTGAATCCGGACATGCGCACCATTTCAGAGGACCATGCGCAGACGTTTCAGCACATCCAATCCTGGTTTGAAGGAAGCCTCACTTGAGCACGTGTATGAATGAGCGAGCTGGTTGAAGCAATCCTGGACTCTCTGTGCTGACTGGCCCCGATCCGCCAAGCCAACCGAAGCACGAACGAACCCGCCGTTATCACGGGCATGTTCAGTTCCTGGTGCCGCACGTTCAGCTGGTTGTCGTGACTGGAGCCGATGGTCGACCCAAAGCCATGCCTACTTGGATGGGAAAGGTGATGGCGAGGCCTGCATAAGCCTCTGCTTACGGGGCGGACACCCGCCCCTTCTTGACCTCACTGGATCTGGCCTGCTCACCCAAGCCAATGGGCTGGAAGATGCTGTCAAGTCCGATCTGGTGCGAGCCGCCGGCTATGTGAGCACCAAGAAGGTCGGCAGTGAATGGCTGAAGTTCACCGCCTTTGATACGGTGTTGCTTGAGGCCAAGGGCGTCAGCCATCGGAGATGGTGGTGGCAACGGCAACTTGCTGGTGGTCTGCACCAATTATCCGACCCGCACGTTAGCCGCCTAGTTCTGCGATCAACGCGAAGACCTACGCCTGGGTTACGGCCTTGGGCTTCCACCCATCAGGATGGTCATTCCGGTGAGAATCACGCTGCCGCCGATCACGTCTCGCAGGGTGAGAGGAACCCCCTCCACCAGCTGCAGCCAGATCAGGGCCATCGCCACATACACGGCGCCATAGGAGGCGTAAACACGCCCAGCCGCTGTGGGGTGGAGGGTAAGCAGCCAGGCGAACAGCCCGAGTGAGAAGGCCGCTGGGATCAGCAGCCAAACCGAGCGCTGTTGTCGCAGCACCTGATCGGTGAGGTAGCAGCCCAGGATCTCGGCAACTGCGGTGAACAGAAAGAGCCCGGTGGACCTCAACACGGCACAGAGGTGAAGCGAATCCAGTATTGCCACGCGGTCTGATCAGCTGCGCTGCCGATGCAATGGGCAGCGGTACGACACCTTCAAAGCCCGGTGACGAGGCCACCGGGCTCTGAAGGTGTTTGGTAGATGGGACGGAGTGGCTGACGCTGGCACCTGGGGCCAGGGTTCCAGTGGGACTTCCCGTTGGGTCCGGGGCACCTATAGCGGTGCAATGGACGGCGACGGCGTAACACGCCAGGGAAGCCAGAGATCCGATGAGAGTGTTGGAGCAGGGGCCGGATCGTCAGCGCGCTCCTCACACCTGCTCGGGTGGGGTGTCGTCCATCTTCTGGAGCCTCCCGGTTGCTGATGTCATCACCATCGATCCGCCGGCCGCAGGTGGCAAGACTTTCCTGTCAGGAGGACACCGCTTGTGATCTGCGGCAACGGCTCTTCATGAACCGGTCGCTGTTCACGCCAACGGCCGCCCCTTCCAGGTCCAACCGCGGCCGCTGAGGGTGCGCCACACCGACACCGGACCGATCGCGGCCACCACCAGGCCACCGGCTCCCATCAGCCACCAGAGGGTGAGCGGCACCTGGAACTGGCGGCGGGTCCACAGGCGCAGGAGAAGCTGCAGGCCGATGCCCATCAGGGCGAGGGCAAGGGCGCGCAGCAGGAGCAGTCGCTGGCCGGGCAGCAGCGCGGCCGCAATCGCAGCGGCCGGTGTCAGCAACCATGGGCCGCTGAACATCAGCAGCACCACTGAGGAGGCCGCCAGGGCCCTGGCCACATCGCCATCGAGGCCCAGCAGCCAGTTCTTGGTCCAGCCTTCCCAGAGAGAGGCGAAATCGCTGTACATGCGCAGCTCGAGCGCATCCAGCCCCAGCAGGTAGCGCAGACGATGGCCACCTTGCTTGATCCGCCGCGCCAGGGCCAGGTCCTCCACCACCTCTGCCGCCAGGTCCCGGTGGCCGCCGATCGCTAGGTAGGCGCTGCGGCGAAACAGCATGAACGGCCCGGCGGCGAAGGCCACCGGACTGGCGGGATCATTGGCGGCTTCGATCGGAAAGCCGAGCCCCAGCAGGCTGGCCATGATCGGCTGCACCATCCACTCCGCCAGGCAGCCGCAGCTCAGCCGCGGCGCCAGGCTGAACAGGTCGGCCCCGTCTGCGATCGTCTGGGCCAGGGCGCGTCGCAGGGTGGCCGGCTGCAAGCGCACGTCGGCATCGACGAACAGCACCCAATCACTGCTTACCTGCTCCATGGCGCGGCTGCAGGCCCAGTTCTTGCCCACCCAGCGTTCGCCCACCGGCCGGGGCCCGGCATCGAGCAGCGAGAAGCGCGGCTCCGTGGCGCCGCAGGCCCCTGCCGCCTCCAGGGCGATCGCCACCGTGGCATCGCTGGAACGATCGTCCACCAGCAGCACCCGCCAGTCGCCACAGGGGTCCTCGCTGCTCAGCAGGCTGGTGAGGCAGGCGGCGATGTTGGCCGCTTCGTTGTAGGCGGGCACCACCACCGTGAGTGAGGTGTTGGCCAGGGTCGCTGAAGCGTCCGATCCCGGCTCCGGCCGTTCCGCCAGCCTGGGCGCCCGCGCAAACACCCGCGCCAGGCCGGCGATCAGGATCACCAGGCCAAGGGCGGCGGTGGCGGCCAGCGTCAGCAGAACCCAGGCGAGGGCCGTGGCTGGATCCATGCCGTAGCCCTCAAGGTTGTTCCGCCCATGGTGGCCCGGCTCACGCATCACCCTGAACCGATCCAGGATTGGCGGATGACGACTGAGGCCCCCACTTCCGCGCCACGGTTGATCGACGGTCCCGATGCCGCGCCGGCCACCGTGCTGCTAGCCCACGGGGCCGGTGCACCGATGGACAGCGCGTTCATGGCGGCCATCGCCAGCGGCCTTACGCAGCAGGGCTGGCGAGTGGTGCGCTTTGAGTTCCCCTACATGGCCCGGATGCGCGAGACGGGCCGCCGCCAGGGGCCTGAACGGATGCCGGTGCTGCAGGAGGCGTTCCGCCAGCAGGTGCAGCTGGAGACGGGCGAGGCCCGGAGCGGCCCCTGTTCATCGGCGGCAAGTCGATGGGCGGCCGTGTGGCCAGCCTGCTGGTGGATGAACTGGCCGCCAGCGACGGGGTGCGCGGTTGTCTGTGCCTGGGTTATCCCTTCCACCCGCCCGGCAAGCCGCTGCAGCTGCGCACCGAGCACCTGGCCGCCTTGCGGACGCCCACCTTGATCCTGCAGGGGGAGCGGGACAGCTTCGGGCGGCGGGAGGAGGTGGAGTCCTACAACCTTTCTCCCCAGATACAGCTGAGCTGGATCCCAGGTGGGGACCACAGCTTCAAGCCCACCCGCAGTTCGGGCCTCAGCGAAGCGGAGAACTGGGCCACGGCGGTGGCGTTGAGTGATCAGTTCCTGCGGGAGCTGTTGTTCCGCTGAGCTCCACAGCCGAGTTGCCCAACACCTACCTGGTGCGGCCAGAGACCCAGCTGCGGGATTGAACCGGCAATCCGCTGTCAAGCTGGTGGGGTGACTCACTGCGCAGCGTCATGGAACAGGTGGTGAGCGAGTGGGTGCAGGGAGTTGGGCTGAAGAGTGGGGAAGCAGATCTGAGCTGAGCATTGCCACGGCTGAGATCCGCATCACCACCATGGACAACCAGCCGGGGACAGATGGGGATAGGCCCTATGTGCTGTTCGTGAATCAGAGCGAGTACGGCAAGGCCCGCTTCCTGCGCACCAACGTGCTCTCGAGCAGGGCGGACCTCAAGAAGGACACGGCCCTGCGCTTTAGGCAGGAGGTGAAACGCCTCCCCGCTGCCTTTGGGCCGGGGGATGCCGAACAGCAGCTTTGCCCTGTTCAACCTTGGCAACCAGCTGTTGATCGCCGGGTCGCGGGAAGCTGCGGCGGGTGATCAAGGCCCAGCCCCATGGTCCCTGGCTGCAACGGCAAGAGATCTGCGCTTGGAAGTCCGGCTGCCCTGAGCTGGGGTAGATCGATGGGCACTGACAAAGCTCCATTACCCTCAAGACCCCTCCCGGCGAGCCCGATCGCCAAGTTCACGTCGCTGACCGTTCCATGGACGACCAACGCTTGAGCCTCTACGCAGAACTGATCAACAAGCTGCTGAAGTGCCCCAGCGGGGAGCAGAACACGATCCTCAACGCCCACCCAGAGCTGCTCGATGAGGGATTGGTGGCGGCGATGCAGCACTATTCGGAAACTCTGCGGCAGCAGGGGACTACCGATGCAGCCGGGTTTCTGGAGAATCTTGGCCAACAGATTTCGGAGTTCATCCGGCAGGGCGATTCGCCGCAGGAGCCCCCATCAGCGGAGAGGCAGCAGGCCTATGTCGATCTGATTCAACTTCTACTAGCGTGCCAAGTCGGAGAAGAGCAACGGATCCTGGAGGCACACAGCGAACTCCTGGATCAGGGACTTTTGCGGATGTGTGAGCAGGTGGCCATGGGGCTGGTGGAGCAGCACAACCAGCAAGCTGCTGCCTGGCTGCGCAGCTTTGCCGCCCAACTGGCGAATGGTGTACCTGCCGCCAAAGCTAGCCACTCGATTGAGCAAGAAGCATTTTTGATGCAGTTATTGCAGACGGTTGCAGACAGCAATGGCGATCCGGCGAGCGTGCTCTCTCTCCTCAGCGCTAATTTGTCGCTGCTGAACACTGATCTGGCAGCCCTGTTGAGCAACTGGTTTCCAGGTGCAATCGAACAGGCAGATGAAGGCCAGCGACAGGCCCTGGCCGCCGTTCTTGACAACCTTGGATCTTTACTGCAGGAGTATCAACTTGGCAGTTCGCGATCCAATCTGCTGATCGCCATCGAAGCCTATACCAATGCCTTGCGGGTCTACACAGAAGCCGAGCTATCGCAAGCCTGGGCCATCACAAACGTTAATCTCGGCATCGCCTACAGCAAGCTTGCCCCGTTCTCAGAGAATCCGAAACAACAGATCGAGAACGCCATCGAGGCCTATACCAATGCCTTGCGGGTCAGAACAGAAGCCGAACTACCGCAAGCCTGGGCCGCCACAAACTTTAATCTCGGCAACGCCTACCTGGAACTTGCGCCGTTCTCAGAGAATCCGAAACAACAGATCGAGAAAGGCATCGAGGCCTATACCAATGCCTTGCGGGTCAGAACAGAAGCCGAACTACCGCAAGCCTGGGCCGACACAAACTTTAATCTCGGCATCGCCTACAGCAATCTTGCCCCGTACTCAGAGAATCCGAAACAACAGATCGAGAACGCCATCGAGGCCTATACCAATGCCTTGCGGGTCAGAACAGAAGCCGAACTACCGCAAGCCTGGGCCGCCACAAACGTTAATCTCGGCATCGCCTACAGCAATCTTGCTCCGTTCTCAGAGAATCCGAAACAACAGATCGAGAACGCCATCGAGGCCTATACCAATGCCTTGCGGGTCAGAACAGAAGCCGAACTACCGCAAGCCTGGGCCGCCACAACCAATAATCTCGGCGCCGCCTACGGCGATCTTGCCCCGTACTCAGAGAATCCGAAACAACAGATCGAGCACGCCATCGAGGCCTATACCAATGCCTTGCGGGTCAAAACAGAAGCCGAGCTGCCGCAAGACTGGGCCGACACAACCAATAATCTCGGCGCCGCCTACCTCGATCTTGCCCCGTTCTCAGAGAATCCGAAACAACAGATCGAGAACGCCATCGAGGCCTATACCAATGCCTTGCGGGTCAAAACAGAAGCCGAACTACCGCAAGCCTGGGCCGACACAACCAATAATCTCGGCAGCGCCTACAGGAAACTTTCCCCGTTTACAGAGAATCCGAAAGAACAGATCGAAAACGCCATCGAGGCCTATACGAGTGCCTTGCGGGTCAGAACAGAAGCGGAGCTGCCGCAAGCCTGGGCCGCCACAACCAATAATCTCGGCAACGCCTACGGCGATCTTGCGCCGTTCATAAAGAATCCGAAACAGCAGATCGAGAAAGCTATCGAGGCGTTTACCAATGCCTTGCGGGTCAGAACAGAAGCCGAACTACCGCAAGCCTGGGCCGCCACAAACTTTAATCTCGGCAACGCCTACGGCGATCTTGCGCCGTTCATAGAGAATCCGAAACAACAAATCGAGAACGCCATCGAGGCCTATACCAATGCCTTGCGGGTCTTCACAGAAGCGGAGCAGCCGCAAGACTGGGCCGCCACAAACTTTAATCTCGGCAACGCCTACCTGGAACTTGCGCCGTTCTCAGAGAATCCTAAACAACAGATCGAGAAAGGCATCGAGGCCTATACCAATGCCTTGCGGGTCAGAACAGAAGCCGAGCTGCCGCGCGACTGGGCAATCACAAACAGTAATCTCAGCTTCGCCTACAGCAAGCTTGCCCCGTTCTCAGAGAATCCGAAACAAGAGACCGAGAAAGCCACCGAGGCCTATACCAATGCCTTGCGGGTCTTCACAGAAGCCGAGTTGTCGCAAGAATATGCAATGAAAAATAGTAATCTTGGTAACGCCTCCATGGAACATGCCCAGTTCTCAGAGGATCCGAAACATCAGATCGAGAAAGCCATCAAGGCCTATACCAATGCCTTGCGCGACTACACAGAAGCGGTGTCCCCGCAAGCCTGGGCCAGCACAAGCTTTAATCTCGGCAACGCATACTGCAACTTTGCGCCGTTTTCGGAGAGACCCAAACAACAGATCGAGAACGCCATCGAGGCCTATACCAATGCCTTGCGGGTCTTCACAGAACCCGCGCTTCCGCAAGACTGGGCCGCCACAACCAATAACATCGGTAACGCCTACATCAAGCTTGCTCCGTTCTCAGAGAGTCCGAAACAACAGATCGAGAAAGCCATCGAGGCCTTTACCAATGCCTTGCGGATCACAACAGAAGCCGAGCTGCCGCAAGCCTGGGCCACCACAAACAATAATCTCGGGAGCGCCTACCGCGATCTTGCCCCGATCTCAGAGAATCCGAAACAACAGATCGAAAACGCCATCGAGGCCTTTACCAATGCCTTGCGGATCAGAACAGAAGCCGAGCTGCCGCAAGACTGGGCCGCCACAAACAATAATCTCGGCAGCGCTTATCGCGATCTTGCCCCGATCGCAGAGAATCCGAAACAAGAGATCGAAAACGCCATAGAGGCCTATACCAATGCCTTGCGGGTCTTCACAGAAGCCGAACTGCCGCAAGACTGGGCCGCCATAAACAGTAATCTCGGCAACGCCCACCTCGATCTTGCCCCGTTCTCAGAGAATCCGAAACAACACATCGAGAAAGCAATCGAGGCCTATACCAATGCCTTGCGGGTCTACACAGAAGCCGAGCTTCCGCATACCTGGGCCGCCACAAACAATAATCTCGGCGCCGCCTACAGCGATCTTACCCCGTTCTCAGAGATTCCGAAACAACAGATCATGAAGGCCATTGAGGTCTATACCAATGCCTTGCGGGTCTACACAGAAGCCGAGATGCCGCAAGCTTGGGCCACCATACACAATAATCTCGGCACCGCCTACGGCGATCTTGCCCCGTACTCAGAGAATCCGAAACAACAGATCAAGAAAGCCATCGAGGTCTATACCAATGCCTTGCGGGTCAGAACAGAAGCCGAGCTGCCGCGAGACTGGGCCACCACAAACAATAATCTCGGCGCCGCCTACAGCAAACTTGCCTCGTACTCAGAGAATCCGAAACAACAAATCAAGAAAGCCATCGAGGTCTATACCAATGCCTTGCGGGTCAGAACAGAAGCCGAGCTGCCGCAAGACTGGGCCACCACAAACAATAATCTCGGCAACGCCTACCTCGATCTTGCGCCGTTCTCAGAGAATCCGAAACAACAGATCGAGAAAGCCATCGAAGCCTATACCAATGCCTTGCGGATCAGAACAGAAGCCGAGCTACCGCAAGCCTGGGCCGACACAACAAATAATCTCGGCGCCGCCTACAGCAAACTTGCCCCGTTCTCAGAGAATCCGAAACAACAGAACGAAAACGCCATCGAGGCCTATACGAGTGCCTTGCGGGTCAGAACAGAAGCCGAGCTGCCTCAAGCCTGGGCCAACACAAACTTTAATCTCGGCATCGCCTACGGCGATCTTGCCCCATACTCAGAGAATCCGAAACAACACATTGAGAACGCCATCGAGGCCTATACCAATGCCTTACGGGTGAGAACAGAAGCCGAGCTGCCGCAAGCCTGGGCCGACACAAACACTAACCTTGGCAACGCATACTTCAGATTTGCGCCGTTTTCGGAGAGTCCCAAACAACAGGTCAAGAAGGCCATCGAGGTCTATACCAATGCCTTGCGGGTCTACACAGAAGCCGAACTGCCGCAAGCTTGGGCCACCATACACAATAATCTCGGCGCCGCCTACCGCGATCTTGCCCCGTTCTCAGAGAATCCGAAACAACAGATCGAGAATGCCATCAAGGCCTTTGCCGATGCCTTGCGGGTCTACACAGAAGCCGAGCTGCCGCAAGACTGGGCCGCCACTAACAATAATCTCGGCAACGCCTACGGCGATCTTGCCCCGTTCTCAGAGAATCCGAAACAACAAATCGAGAACGCCATCGAGGCCTATACCAATGCCTTGCGGGTCTACACAGAAGCCGAACTATCGCAAGCCTGGGCCACCACAAACAATAATCTTGGCGCCGCCTACAGCAAACTTGCCCCGTTCTCAGAGAATCCGAAACAAGAGATTGAAAACGCCATCGAGGCCTTTACCAATGCCTTGCGGATTCGGGATTCGGTGACCCGCTCCGCAGATTGCCTATCGACAGCCAGGAACCTTGGCGATCTGGGCTTTAAGAACAACCTGCGCGATGTTGCCATCAACGGCTACAAGCTCGCCATCTCTGCCGTGGAAAACCTGCGCTCGGTTGCGATTGATCCCAAGCGTAAAGCCGAGATTGTGGCCCAAGCCATCGAGGTGTACGCCAACCTCGTGCAGGTGTATGTGGATACCGAGCACTACGAAGAAGCCCTTGAGGTGGCTGATCGTTCAAAAGCCCGCAATCTCGTCGAACTGTTAGCCACCAAAGACCTCTATCCCAAGGGAGACATCCCACCAGAAGTGATTCGCCGCCTGGATGCCCTGCGCGGCTCCATAGCCCGGGTTGAACGGCAGCTCAACAAGACAGACGCAGCACAAGGCACCATCGCAGAGGGTGGATCGATTGCCAGAGGCGATACTCGTACCCTGAATCTAGGGCCGCCGAAACAACAGGCCTATCAGGTCTCCACCAACCGGCTGCTGCGGGAAAAGCAAGAACTCGAGCACCTGATCCAGGTCGACATTCAACCCATTGACCCCACCTTCTCCTTGAGCCAGAAGGTGCAGCCTCTTACCTTTGAGCAGTTGCAAGCCGCCCTGCCGGATGGGCGCACAGCCCTGGTGAGTTGGTATGTGGCAGGAGACAGGCTGGTGGCCTTTCTTGTGTCAGCACAAGCCGCACAGCCAACCTGTCATGTGTACCCAGAAGACACTCTTAAGAATCTGATCCAAGCCCTGACCAGCTACATTCAAACCTACCTTCAGGAGAAAGAGGAATGGGCACGATCCCTGCCCAAGACGCTGATGGAATTAGCCGGGATTCTGGAGATTGATTCCCTGGCCAGAAAGATCTCAGAGATGGCCCCGGATGCGGATCAGTTGATCCTGGTTCCCCACCGCTTTCTGCACCTGCTCCCGCTCCACTGCCTGTCGCTGAGTGAGTCGAACAACACGCTGTTGGATCATTTTGCCCGCGGTGTGCGCTTTGCCCCCAGCCTGCAGGTGCTTCAGCTGGTTCAGCAGCGCCCGCAGACTGGCCTTGATTCTCTGTTTGCCATCGAGAACCCCACCCGGGATCTCCCCTACACCGATCTCGAAGTTGAGGCCATCCATCCCCTGTTTGGCCCCCAGCCCACGGTGCTCAGGCAACAGGCAGCCACCAAAGCCGCACTGGAGCGGAACAGCTCCACCCTGGCCAGCAGCACCTGCCTCCACTTCTCCTGCCACGGCACGTTCAACTTTGCGCAACCGCAGCTTTCGGCCCTCATCCTGGCCGACAGCCACGTGGAGTCTCAGCCAGACGATGCCGATCCCGACCGCTACCTGCCGCAACTGGACGGGGGCGCCCTCGACCTCACCAGGTGCCTCACCCTGCTCGATCTCTTCCAGCTGGACCTGCGCCAGGCACGCCTTGTCACCCTCTCCGCCTGTGAAACCGGCCTGAGCGAGATCAACAGCCTGAGCGATGAGTTTGTGGGCCTCAGCAGTGGTTTTCTCTTTGCCGGCTGCAACAGCGTCATCGGTACTCTCTGGACCGTGAGCGACATCAGCACCGGCCTGCTGATGGCTGAGTTCTACCGCCTGCTCAAGCAGCAGGAGCAAACCCCGAGGCAAACCGATGTGGCCATTGCCCTCAAGCAAGCCCAGCACTGGCTGCGCCACCTCACCTGTGAGCAGGCCGTGGCACGGATCGAGGATGCGCTGCCCAGCCTCCCTGAAGCGGTGCGCCCCAACTACACCTACGACATCCAGGAGCTGAAGCGGCGGCATCAGCCAACCGATTGCCTCTACAGCAGCCCGTTTTATTGGGCGGCCTTCTGCGCGGTCGGGCAATAGGCCGCCCGGCAAGCCTCGCTATTGTTGTCAAGACGATGCATGGCTCGCCACATGCCAGCGGATGCCCACAAGTTTCAAGCCGCCTTCCAAGCCAATCACTCGATCCTCACGCCTGAAGATCGCAACGCCATCCTTGAATTTTCCGACGCACTGCTTCCAACCATCAGCAGCGAAGAGCTGACGAGCAAGCTGAGCGAATTCTTGACACAACACGCAGCGATCAACACAACGCTCTTTCCTCTTTCATCCTCGCCAGCAACGAACACGGAAACACGTCTTGGTGGAGTCAGGCCCCGGCTCAACCCCGAAGAGTTCAAGGCTTCCATTCGCAACATCGTATTGGATTCCCAGCGAGCATCTGACAAGAATGGTGAACCCAAACCAACCCGTTGAGTTTGCCTGCCTTGATCAACTTGTCTTTCAGCTGCACCATGGGCTGGGCAAACCGGTTGACCATGATGGCATTGATAGGCTGTTGGGGGTTGTGCCGGGGCTGTCAGATCAGCACCGCAAGGAGATCATCCGCGAGTTAATCCGTACCTCCAATTCGTCAAGTCGCTTTCACCCAGGCCTCACACCATTGGCACCCGGCGATGGCTTCTACACCTTAGAAACTACTGGGCATTGCCATGCTGAGGTTTTGCAGAAGGTAGAGCCATTCCTCCTGCACGACACGTTCATTCTTGATCTTTCTTCCACCGTTGCGAACAAGCCCGCCTCTTTGCTCAGAGAGTGCCGTTATTCTCTGACGTCTTCGCTCGGGCAATGCACTCTGATCACCATCATCTCTGACGATCCCTCAGAGGCGTTTGCCGCCGCCATGATCGCTGAGGTCCTGGGTATCACCGACCTTGATCTGAGCAGAACTGAAATCCTGCGCGGCTCACCGATCCGGGAGGTTGACGCAGGAACCACGACGCATTACATCTGGATCAAGAGCAAGCAGGATAGCGATGGACGTGAGGTTCAGCACATCCTGAACATGCTCTCTTGCCGTGCAAAGATTGATTTCGTGGTCCAGCAAGCAGCCATCTGCTTTGCCGAGGGGAAACGGCACTACGAAGCAATCGAAAGCCACTTATCCCAGATCTCCGAGCTGAAGATCAGCGAGAATACTCACCTGGCACGGCAGGAACGGATTCAGATTCTTGAAGCTCATCTGGCTGCCTTGCCAGACCATGCGCATCAACTCTCCCGTTGTGAGCGTGACATGGACATCCATCTGCTCACCCTGATCGACAACGTGGCCAATGCCCGCAACAGCATTCCCTTTCTGCTGCTGGAGGGTGACACGTTCATGGGCGGCTTTCTCGATCAAGACTGCCCCATCCATCAGAGGCAGATCGAACACGACCTCAAGGTTCTCTCCCCCGGACGTCGCTACGCAGACCAGGCGATCAATGCGATCCGCACAATCGTGACGCTGGATTCCCAGAAACAGCAACTCGCTCTGGAGGAAGCGGAGAAAGCACGCGAGCAGACTATCCGCAAAACCCTCACCATCGTTGGTTCTGGCCTCACAATCAGTGGCCTGGCGGCCTCCACCCGCCCCAGGCCCACGGAAAAACTCCTTCAGCGGCTCCAGCGGCCTCACCATCAGCCAGCCGCCCCTCCTCCCGAGTTGCTCTGGTTGTCAGACATCGCCATCCACGCCTCCCTCGGCCTGCTGGCGGCCCTCCTGATCTTTTTCATCTGGAGCCTCGGCGGCCGCGTGGGTTCCCAGCTGGGATGGTTTCGTCGAGCTGCTCCTCGCTGAGGTCACCACACACACGTTCCAGCCCTTCTGAGTTGCCCCTGGTGCAAACCAGTTGTTGTTCCCTCTCCGATAGAAGCAGAGGCACTGGAGGCCGCCGGTTTAATCGACACTGACTGTGGTGGCGTGGAGCAATCAGTTCCTGCGGGAGCTGCTCAGCGGCTGTGCTCCTCTGCTGCCCACACAAACACGTTTCATCGTCTCGTGACTAGGCTCAGGCGGGTGTCGAGTCTCCGATGAAGTCATCCTTCTCCTTCCCTTTCACTATCACCCCATCAGCCCAAGTCAAACCCATGCAATGACCTGAAGGCCTGGATTGGTGCCATTAAAGCGATGGGTTGAAGAGCGAATAGCCTCCTCGTCCAGATCGTGCAGAACCGCTGCCCTTTGCTGGCGTTGATCGGCGGCTCAGGGATGGGCGTGACCATGCTGGAGCTGAGGCGGCAGGGGCTGACCCTGATCGTCGAGCAGCACCACGCTTTCCTGCTCATTGGGGTCGGAGCGGGTGACGATGGCGATCGCTGGCTCGGTGGCGCTGAGATTCACCGGTTGATGGGGAAGATCGGCGGGAATGAAGATGAAATCGCCGGCGAGGTTCACCACCCGCTGGCGCAGGCCAGCGCCATAGCGGGTTTCCACCGTTCCTTGCAGCAGGTAGATCGCCGTCTCGTAGTTGCGGTGGAGATGGGCTCGGGCCTTGGCACCGGGCGGGATCACGACGCGGTTGAGCGAGAGCGTGCGCGCCCCGCTATTAGCACCGGAGATGCCCACGAAGCGCCCCAGACCCTGGCGGCTGTCCAGCTGCGTGGCCGGCCGCACCGTGATCACCCCGCCGTCGCCAGGACGGCCGATCACCTCGTCGGTGTAAGCAGGCGACACCTGCGTCAGCAGCCCCAGCCCACACACCAGAGCAAGTGCACGGCCGTCCATCTGCACAGTCACCTCCGCAATCGCTCCAATCTGCCCCAGATCAGATGCAGACTGACATTTTGGTGGTGGTGGCCACGCAGCCAGTTACGCCTGGTGATCCGGCCAAACAAGAGGTGTGGAGAGGCAAGAGCTTCAATGGCTGGAGCATGAGACGTCATCTTTCCTGGCAGAGGGGGATCTCGAGAAGGACGCCACCCCCCGCACCATGAAGCGGCCTGGGCATCGCCAATTCACAGAGTGCTGTTGCAATCGGGATGGCCTCGATCTGCAGCGTGTCCTGGCTGCCAGGATCGAAACAAGCGCCAGCACGACGTCATGCCACTACCCCTGCTGTTGCCAGCGTTGCTGGCTGTGGCGATCACCCCGTGCCCTGCTTCCGCGAAGGCCCAGCTTGATGGCCTCTACCGCTGGCAGGTGGCTCGGCAGGAGCGGCGCGGGCCGATCGAGATCACGAGCCAGCAAAGCCGATTCACCGATGGGCTGTACCAGAAGTTGCGGCGTGCCTATGCCCTCGATCCAGCCAGCGGTCGTTTCGTTGACTTCGATCTGTTCAGCGGCACCCAGGTGTGGACCTTTGGCGCGAAAGTGCTCGGCTGCACCGCTCTTCCCGGCGGAAGGCTGGAAGCACGGGTGGCGGTGCAGGCAGGCGTGCGCAACCGCCCCTCTGAGACGCCGCAGCAGCTGCGCTATCAGCTGGTGCCGGGGCCTGCAGGAACCTGGAAGATTTCCGACATCGTCTATTCCAGTCCGGCTGGGTTCCGCCTCTCCAGCTTCCTGGCCGAGCTGCTTGCACCAACGCCCTGATCGCTGCAGCAACTGTGGGGTTAACAGGGTTTGCCAGGGGTTGGGTGCTGCTCACCGGCGGGCCGCCCGCGGCGGGGGTGATGGCGACGGCCAGCCGCGGCGGGGCGTGGGTAGACGGGCACCTGGTGGTGGGGGTGTTGCCCGATGAAGGGATGGTGACGACAGGCAAAGCACGGCGGAGCTGGATCTGGCCCTGTTCACCGGCATGGGAAAGGCCCGCAACGTGATCAACGTGCTCAGCGCCGATGTGGTGGTGATCTGCGGGAGCGGAGGCCCAGGCACACCCTCAGAAGCCGCCCATGCCCTCAATGCAGGCAGGCCATTGATCCTGCTGGCGGTGCCGCCGCTGTGGCGTGAGTTCTTCTGCTCGCTCAGCAAGGCGGTACAGAGCGCGAGCGATGTGCAGGAGTGCTGTACCAGGCCCTGGTCGGACGAGCAGATCGTCGATGGCTGTCAGGTCTCGGACTCATCCACTGGAGGCGGAAGCTGCCGCTCCACCAGAAGAAACACCAACCAGGCCAGAGAGGCACTGATACCGGCGTTCCAGTCGTTGCGCAGGAGCTCCACGATCGCGATCGTGCTTGCGCCGATGCGAAGCCCCCGGAGCAGAAAGCGGCCCAGTTTCTCAAGGTTGAACGGCATGGGGAGGGAGTGGGGAATCAGGTCGGGGCCAGTCAGGCCGGTGGAGGTAGCTTCGCGATCGCCTGGTGCTACCACAGCTTTAAGGCCACCAGCAGGTCTTGGCTGAGCGAGGCGGAGAACTCGGCCACGGCGCTGGCCTTGAGCGATCAGCTTCTGCGGGAGCATCTCAGCATCTGAGCCCAGCCATACGGAGGGAGTGCCTGCCTGGGTAGGAGGAGCAGGGGGCGCCACCCACATTGGACGTGGGGGTGGTGGTGACGTACTCAGTCGTCAGTGTGCTGGGGTCGAACTCGATCACGGTGCGCACCTTGTCGAGCCCCTGGACCCGGTAGGCCTTGGACACGGTGAGGGTGGAGATCCAGGGGTGGTTCAGGGTGTCATTCAGCTCGAATGGCCGCCCTCCAGGATGCATCTCATAGAGCTTGACGATCCCCTGTTCCAGAACTCGCTGAGGGTCACAGGGCCCATACCCCGTGCGCCCAGCCTGGATGCTTTCAGAGACGCGGGAATGGCCGTCAGGGTTGAAGCGCAGATGGGTCACCATTGGTGCAGCTCAGGACTTGCCCAGCAGAACCTTTCCTAGAACCGCAATCACGCGACCTTCCACCTAGTCGATGCGGCGGAGCAGCCGCGTCTCCAACTGGGTAAGGGCCTCCTCTTCCAGATAGGCGTGGGCGGGGTGGAGCTGCATCACAACCTGCCGGCCGCCCTGCGGATTAGCAGCAACGGTCTGGTGCTGGATGGCGGCCTGGTGGTGCTGGCCAGCGCGGGCACGCCGCTGCGGCTGGGGCGTTACGTCGGCCCTGACGGCGGCCCGCCGGAGAGCGCCGCCTGTGAACCCGATCCGCTGCTGTAGCGGGCCAGGACGCCCTCGACCGAGAGGGGACTGCAGTAAAGGAAGCCTTGAAAGAAGCGCAGGCCGAGGTTCTGCAGCAACACCAGGGTGTCGGGGTTGTCGACCCCTTCCGCCACCAGATCAAGCTCCATGCGGCTGGCCAGGCCGGCGATCATGGTGACGATCTGATTGGCGAAGGGGTTGACGTGCATCGCCGTCACGAATGATTTGTCGATCTTGAGGCCGTTGGGCTTGAGGGTGATGAGCAGGTTGAGCGAGGAATACCCGATGCCGAAGTCGTCGAGGGCCAGGCGCACTCCCTGGTCCTGGAGCAGGCGGATGTTGCCAGCCACGGTGTCGGTGTACTCCAGCACCGAGCGTTCGGTGATCTCCAAAGTGAGGAGGTGGAAGGGGATCCCCTCCCAGGCGAGCAGGCCCAGCAGCCGATCCACAATGTTGGGGTGCGAGAGTTGCGACGGGGTGACGTTGACGGCGAGCTGGAGCTCCGGGCCGAGCTGCTGGCGCAGGCGCACGAAGCCCTCGATCGCAAGGCGCACCAGTTCCTCGCCGAGGATGTCCATTTGGCGGTAGCGCTCCGCCAGGGCGATGAACACCTCCGGTGAAACATCGCCCTGCTGGGGGTGGTGCCAGCGGGCCAAGGCTTCCACGCCGTGGATGGTGTCGGAGCCATCGACGATCGGCTGGAACAGCATGCGCAGCTCACCCTGGCGCAGGGCCCGCATCAGGTCGGAATAGAGGCTGTAGTCGTCGAGCTCGGTGGTGGCGGCGTTGGCTTCGAAGATGGAGATGCGGCTGTGCTTGTGCTGCTTCGCCTGGTACATGGCGATGTCGGAGCGCTTGATGCACGCCTCGATTTCGGTTTCGTCGGGCTCCACCGTGGCGATGCCGATACTGAGGCTGATCTCGATCGAGACCCCTGCCACCTGAAAGGTGTCTTCGAAGGCCTTGGCCACCCGCTGGGCCAACTGGCGGGCCTGGCTGCGCAGGTCGCCGCCGGAGCGGTCGGGACCGGCGTACGGGGCCATGAGGATGGCGAACTCGTCACCGCCGTAGCGGGCGAGGAAATCACCGCCGCGGATCTGATCCTGGAGCCGCTGGGCGGTGATCACCAGGGCGGCATCGCCGGCATCGTGGCCGTAGGTGTCGTTGATGTTCTTGAACTTGTCGACATCCACGAACAGGATCGCGGAGGCCTGGCGGCTGCGGTGGGCCCGCTGCACTTCGATCTGAAGTTGCTCGATGAAGTAGCGACGATTGGGCAGCTGGGTGAGCGAATCGAACAGAGCGAGCGAGCGGGCCGACCGCAGAAAATGCTGAAAGCGGTCCGCCACCTCGGCGAGCCTCAACTCCATGGTCGCCGCATCGTGCTCGGGTAACAGGAGCGAGTCGCTGTCTGGGGCGGTTTCTATTCCGCTGTGGATCAGCCGGGCCAGCACGTGCGTTTCGGAGGGCCCATCGGGGAGGCCCTCGGGCCCCTTCCCCACCCCCTCCAGCAGGGCGTCGAGGTCGCGGCAGGCTCGGCGGATGCGCTGGGCGGCGCGGCGCTCCACCTTGCACTGCTGCACCTTCTGCCGCCGCCGCTCCAGCACCAGGAGGATGCGGAAGACGAGCAGGCCGGCGACAATGGCAAGGATCAGCAGAAGATCGTCGGCCAGGGAGCGGGCCACAATGGGCAGCACCGGTTGGCGGCGCAGGCCGAGCCGCTGGCGATCATTGGAGTGGATTGGCGGTTCCACCAGTTCGACACCGGCGCGGGCGGCCGGGGCGGTGTCGTCCGGAGCCATGAACTGCACGGCCTCACCGAGCTGGCTGAGGCTGCCGCTGAGGCTGGGGCCGTAGTCGGATTTGAGCAGCGGTTCGAACAACACCAGGGCGCCGCGGGCTGGCCGCAGGCTGGCGTTATCGGTGAGAGGCGTGATCACACCCATGTAGAGCTGGCCGTCGTCGCTGGGGCAAGCGAGGCGGCGGAAGCTGTTCAGCGTGACCAGGGCGGGAAGCTGATCGCGGGCGCAGCGGATCAGCTCCTGCGGCACACCGCCACCGACTCCATGGCTGTTGGTGGAGGCCGCATGGCGGCGGCGGTTGCCGCGGCTGTAGGCGAGCAGGGTCTCGCCGCCGGGGCCGAAGATCACCATGCGGGCCTCGCCATCGAACAGGGAGGTGTTGGCCACATCGAGGCTGACGAAGCCGGGATTGCGGCCGGCGGCGAACTCGTAGGCGTCGTCCCAGTGGCCCCAGTCGAAGACGGTGCGCTTGACGCTCAGCAGCGCCGCCATCACCACCTCCAGCTGTTCGCGGCGCTGGGTGTCCTTTTCAATCCTGATGTTGTCACTGCGACGGGCGATCTCGAGGCCGAGCAGCGGGGTGAGCAGCAGCAGGGCGGCCAGGCCGGGCAGGCGGGCTTTGGCCCGGGTGAGCGAGTGCCGCTCGTCTTTCCACCAGGAGTGCAGCAGCGACCACGGGCGCCGCCACTGCCACCGAGAGGGAAGTCGCCGTGGCTTGAGAAGTGCCCCGAGCAGAGGATGCATCCATGCCTTGCCCCTGAGCCAAGGCTAAGGAGGCCGGGCGGTTCGGGCCCGGCCGCTTTTCGCCCTCAGGGTCGGTCGTGCCGCCAGCGATCACCAGCACAGCGGCGAAGTGACCTGGCAGCTTGTCCACCGACAGGCCAGCGGCAACGGCTGACGTGCATATCACCACGTCATAGGCGGCCGGTATGCCGTTGGGATCAGCGGCCAGGCGGGAGGCGTCGTGGTTCGGGTCGTCAATCGTCTCGATGTTCACCCGGAGCACTCGGCTGGCCGGCCAGTGTTTAAGAGCCAGTACCTCCAGAGCCTTGCTCCCGTTCCCCTCGTCCTTCGCAGTGGTGGCGATCCACACGCGGCGGCTTGCCACTCGCCAGCAGCAGCACGCTGCACCATGGCGGCGAGTGTTTCTTCGCTCGGGATCTAAACGGACATCGCGCCAGGAGGTAATGGCTCCCTCAGGTTTCCGCCTACTCACGGAATAGTGGATGGTTTCCATCCCAGCGACGATCTCTTCTCGGGCGGCAGTGGCGAGCACCTGTGCGGCGTGGTTGAGGGTTGCCATGGGGTGAAAAGTCAGACCTACTATTCACAACACCTAATGCTGAGAGGTAGGAGCGTTGCGCAAAAGCAACTCCGGTGCAGTCTTGCGTATAAGCAAATCACTTAGTGGTGTTGCCTTTAAGCAACAAAAGAAGATCCGAACTGGAGGGTGGTCACCACGCCATTGCCAGGCCGGCAAGGGCAGGCAACAGCTCAGCCCTGTGGCCGGTGCGTGTGGGTGATCGGGGCAGGCCAGCAGCACGGGCAGCGGTGCGCAACTGGGCCACCGTCAGGGCCTCCAGCTCGGGCCAGCAAGGCGGCAGCCATGGGCATGGATGCGGCAGTGGCTCGGATGTGGCCTGCTGGTGGGGCTGCTGGAGCTCACTGGCGGCAGATTGCGGCGCTGGCTCGGGTGCATGCTGTTGTGGCTGCCAGCTGGTGAGGCTGAATAGCAAGGCCACCAGCATCAGGGTCAGGAGGGCTTCAGCCACCACCGTCACGGCGAGCAAGCCGAGCTCAACCGGGTGGGCGGGTGTTGATTATGTCGTCATCGTTCCGGGGCGAGGATTGCCCCCGCCGGGCCATCGCTTCCAGGCCAGCGGCGGGGATGATCGCCGGATCGATTCATCCTTCAGGTTGTCGAGGTTCGAGGGGGTGGCGTCTCACCCATGCCGGGTCTCCCTTCAGTGCCTGCCGGGTGATGTGGATGGCTTTTACTGGACAGATTCGGCCCCTGACATCGTTAACCCCGGGCGGGAAGAACAGGGTTTGGTCTCAGTGTAGACCTCATGGGGAGTTTTGCTTCCCAATGCGCTGTGTGGTCTTACATGACCATACCTCCAGAAGAAGCGGGCCAGGCTGATCTCCGCCTCCCAGCCATCGCTGTAGGCACGCAGATACACCTCCTCATACTTGACGGTGCGCCACAGTCTCTCCACCAGGATATTGTCAAAGCACCGCCTCCTTCCTGACCAACTGATCTTGATGTCTTCTGCCTTGAGTCGTTGAACGAAGGCCGATGAGGTGAATTGACAGCCCTGATCGGAATGGAAGATCTGGGGCTTGCGGCCACTGACCAGGGCCATCTCCAGGGCCTCCAGGCAGAACTCCGTGTCAAGGCTGTTGGAGAGTTTCCAGCTGAGCACATGCCGTGAGAACAGATCGACAACGGCCACCAGGTACAGAAAGCCCTTCCGCATCGGAATGTAGGTAATATCCGTCGCCCAGACCTGATCTGGGGCCGTGAGCTGCTGGAGGTCCTCAAGGCAGGGAAAACGCTCGGATGGGCTACCAGGAACTGTCGTCCTTGGTTTCTGATAGATCGCCCGTAAACCCATGCGCTGCATAAGGTTTCGGACACGGTCACGGCTGATCGGGATACCGTCTCTGGCCAGATACTGCACCATCCGACGGTTACCGGAGGTTGGATCCTCCAGGTAACAGGCATCGATCCTGGCCATGATCCGCAGAGTGGACTCATTGACAGGCACGGGCTTGTAATAGAGGGTCGATCGTGCCAATCCGAGGAGTTCGCACTGGCGGCTAACCGTGAGCTCAGGGTGGTGATGATCGACCAGTTTGCGCAGTTCACGGGCGTCAGAGCAGCTGAGACTTTTTTTTCAGCCACTCCAGCTCCATTTGGAGCTTGCCGATCTGCTGGAACAGCTCAGCCTCCTTGGCCTGGCTTTCGTCCTTGGCCTGGGTCTTCTTGCCCCGGGTGAACAGGTCGCTGGCACCCTCCAGCAGCTGCTTCTTCCACTGGCTCACCTGAATCGGGTGCACCGAATGATCAGCGGCAATCTCCTGGAGCGTCTTGCGGCCACTGATCGCCTCCATGGCGACCTTGGCCTTGAACTCGGGGCTATGGGTGCGGCGTTTGCTCATGGGTGGGAGCCCCCTCTCAGGGGCGGTGCCCCGCCTCAGAGGTTAACGATGGACCCTGTCCAGAAAAGCCAGACCATCTCAGGGTGGCCGAGGCCGGTCTTGCAGCAGCGACTAGCTCAGCTGCAGGCATGAACAACCTGGTGGCACTAGACTCCTAAGCTTTTCACTATTGCTGAAAAAAGACACCGACATGATCCGCCATTTCGACCACGTCACCGTTGTCGTGCGTGATCTGGCGGCGGCCCAGCGCTTTTTCGGCCTGCTGGGCTTCGTGGAGGACAAGGCCGTGCTAATCAGCGGGCCACAGTTCGCCGACTACATGGGGGTGGAGGGCATCGAGGCCGACCACGTGACCCTCGTGCTGGCCGGGGCCACGCCGCGGCTGGAGGTGCAGCTGCTGCACTACCACCACCCAGACCCCCTGCCTGAGCTGGCCATGGACAATCTGGCACGGGTGGGCTTCAACCACATCTGCTTCGCCGTCGATGACCTGGAGGCCACGGTGGCCCGGCTGCAGGGCGAGGGTGTGGAGCTGCGCAACGCGGTGATGGAGTTCCACCACCGCAAGCTGGTGTTTCTCCGGGGCCCGGAGGACATCACCGTGGAGCTGGCGGAATGGAAGGGGGAGGCCAGCGCTTAGCTGTGCTTTCCCACCAGGTTGTTCCGGCTGACAAAGGTGTTTGAGGCCGACAGGGCAGGCGGCGTGGCCTCCAGCTGCTGCAGTTGGAGCTCTACAACCTCAATCCTGGCAAGCAGCTCAGGGTCTGCCTTGCCGGGGCCAGCCATGCCTAGGCGACCGCTCAGGACGGCCTCAATCCCCTCCAGCACAAGGGATGTCACGGTGCGTCCGCTGGTCTCGGCATGGCTGCGCAGGCGCTGCAGCAGGGCAGGGTCTGCCTGAATTGCCAGCTGGCTACAGACGCGGGGCATGGCAGGGCAAGACGGGCCTAGACCGGATGATCCCAGCGGCTGGTGAGCAGCGCCAGGGCAAGAGATGAGCAGAAACCCCAAAACGGGAGCAGGGATCTACGTAATGGCCACGGTGCCCGCCCGCCTCCTTTTCGGCTTGTTCCTGTTGTGGCGATCAGACCGGAAGAGCTCGAACGCGCCAGACGGACACAATCAGTGGCTGGACAGCTCTGCCAGATTTCTGGGGCCGGCCTCGCTGCGATCGGTGGCGCCATCACGGTTGGATCTGTCTTGAACGGGGGTGGCCTGGCCGGCTTGCTCGTCGGAGGATCGGCCACAGTTGCCTTGGCTCTGCCAGGTGCCCCCATCGCTGCATTGGGAAGCATTGCCAACAGCCAGAAAGCATCAAGGGAGCTCTTGGCGCTGCACATCAGCGAAAACATTTCCCCGCCAGCAATGGATCTGCCGCTAGAGGGGTGGAATCGCTTAGGGCCTGAGTACGGAGAAACGAGTTACAGCAAGGAGCCAGCGGCGGGGGGCCAGCTGGGCGACACGGGAGCAGCGGACGTCTCCTCAATGCCACCGCCACCACCGCCACCACCGCGCGAGTGAGAACCTTGGCCTAGCCCCCAGCAGCCAGCGAGCGGGCCTGGCCTCAAAGCTCAGCAGCCGTTCCAGCCGATCGCCCCGCATCGCCAGCAATCAGCCGGCGCTCACCTAATCCGCCAGGGCGATCACAGCTGGATTGAGGTGGATGGCTCAACGACAGAGAAAGCGAGGTTGTTGAGATGCATCAACACGGATGGCGACAACCAGAGAAGTAGCTCATAGCATGATATGCGCTCAGGCCGATAGGGGCATGGCAACCCTTACACAAAATCTGTTCACAAATCGCTCCGACGTGGTCGACTCAGATGGCGGCTGGATACTTGCATCAGCCCAGACTGTTAACGCCCGGGCTGGCAATGACTCCATCAGCGGCAGCGGTGAAACCGTCGGCATTCGCAACAGCGGTACAATCAACACCGGCATCGGCGCCGATACAGTCACCGGCAGCGGCGGCGTAGGCTTGGATGGCATTTACAACAGCGGCACGATCAATACCGGCGACGACGCCGATTCCATCACCGGCAACAGCAACAGCGTCGCCATCGCCAACGAGCGCGGCACGATCATTACCGGCGACGGCGATGACACCATCACCGGCATCGGCATCGAAGACGGCTTCATCGGTGCTGGCGGCATTGGCAACAGCGGCACAATCGATACAGGCGCCGGCAACGACAGGATTACAGGTATTGGCGATGTTCAGTTTGGTATCGGCAACAAGGGCACAATCGATACAGGCGCCGGCAACGACAGCATCATCGGCACCAGCGTCTTCCGAAACGGCTTAGCCAACGCACGCGGTAGCAAGATTGATACAGGTCTCGGCAGCGACACCATCACCGGTAGCAATGAAGGCCAAGGTGATGGCATCTCCAACACGGTCGGAGCCACGATCAATACAGGCGAAGGCGACGACATCATGACCGGCAGCACTGAAGGCGGCTACGGCATCATTAACTACTTAGGCACTATCAATACTGGTGCCGGCGATGACATCATCACCGGCACCTCCAGCTTCAACCCCAACGCTCCCTTCAGTGATGGCACTGGCGTCGGTAACGTTGGCATAATCAATACAGGCTCTGGCAATGACACTATCACCGGAAGCAGTCTAAACATCACCGGAGACAACAATGTCGGCATTCAAAACCTCGGCACAATCGATACAGGCACAGGTGCCGACACGGTTGATGCACTTGTTGGTGGTTTTCGTGGAGATGGAACGGTTTCCCTCGGCATCGGAAACGACACCCTCAAGGGCTTCGGAACTGGGAACTTCAAAGGTGGCGACGGGAGAGACCGGATCCTCTTCGGTGAAGGTGAGTACACCATCAGAGGGGGACGGATCACTTCAGATGGCTTGACCATGAATGTGATCGGCTTTGAGTCCATCGGTGGGGCTAATGGTGGACTTTTCGGCTTTACCGATGGCACCCTGA
Organism: Cyanobium sp. ULC065; assembly: GCF_977927515.1. The sequence goes on from NZ_OZ376393.1 coordinate 1,926,988, forward strand.
CGGTCGACGAATTCGGTGTTGCGACTTTCTTTTGAGTCCTCTTTCCCAGTGGTCCTCTGGGGAGCAACGATGACCGGAGATCCGACCCATGGAACCTAATTCAGCACTCTCAGGTGGCCCTCAATCACCAGAGGTGTCCACCACTGGATCCTTTCCCTCCAGGGCGAGTAGGAAAGTGCCGTGAAATAACCCCAACGCGATCCGATTGCCTGCCATGGCAGCTGCCAGGCCCTCGGTGGCTCTCATGCCACATTGCTCCAGCAGGGTTGACTTCACTGGCGACGCTCCCATGAGGCGGTGGGTTCCCGGAATTCTCCAGACCGCGAGGGAGACAAAGGTACGTGCTTGTAGCCTCACGTTGCCAGCGCGGCCAGCAGCAAGGGCTGGCCCGCTTCTTCTGGAGGTATGGCCATGCAAGACCAAACAGCTCCCTGGGAGGAAAAACTCCCCATGAGGTCTACACTGAGAATAAACCTTATTCCTCTCGCCCGGAGTTAACGATGTCAGGGGCCCAAGCTGTCCAATAAAAGCCATCCACCTCAGTGAATCCAGGCAACATGCCTGTAGCGAGGACGGTGATGACCGGTGATCGGCTCCCCTCTATCAAGGAGGCACCTTCTGAGCGGGCCCAAGATCCTGGCTCGGATCATACGGCGGTGGTGGCGGAGTTTGAGGTTTGAATTGATGTTCAAGATAGCGATTATCTACCACCTCTGTTTGCGGATGTTCTGCGGCTATTCCCTTACTTGGATCAGATTCCAATCCATTTAATCGACCCCCCCCCGGAGCCATGACGCTGATTGCTGTAATCTGGATAAAATCTACAAGATTATCGACGACGCCTAACCACAAGACTTAGGTGCTTGTGATAATGTTAAATAGTGAGATGGCCTGGATCTTCTGGACTGGGCCCATTGTTATCCCTAGAGGTGAGGACCTAGCAGGAAGAGCTCCTGATGGGTCTGCGACAGCCACAAGCCAGATCAATCGACGGGATGAGTGTCCGGCCGATCAAGGTATGTGCCCACCCAGTCCTCCGGATCCTGTCCAGGCGGCAGGCTGGCCAATAGTTGCGGGCTAGCCAGGATGGCGCGAACCGATTCTCCCAGCAGCTTCACGGAGCGGCTTGAAGGCAGCAGGACATGGAGCTGATCGTGCAGGCTCCAAAAGTACCAGGCCGAACCATCGAATCCAGAAACGAAGCGGTTCCAGCCTTCCGGATCCTGGCCGGCATCGAGCAGGGAGGCTTCTGGGAGCTGCTGCAGTGTGCCGATGAAGCGCTGTTTACGAAGGATCCAGGGGTCCAGCACCCCATCACCACCGGGAACCTTACCGGGGTCGGTGCAGTCCCGCACGATGTCGGCCACCGCCCCCCCGAACCGTTCCCGGATCGAGGCACGGGTCTGGCCCGCATCCTCGATGGAGTCGTGGAGCAGACCCGCAATGGCCTGGTCTTCGTCGCCGCCGTCTTCCCACACCAGGGCGCTCACGCTGATCACATGGGAAAGGAAGGGTACGGCCTTTCCTTGACGTGACTGATGCCGATGCAATTGTTCCGCCCAGCCGAGGGCCTCGGCGTAGCGAGGGGATGTGATCATGGCTCGAAGCTAGCCATCGGCCCGCTGGATCAGCCTGCGGCCCTGTCACCGGTGAGCAGCACGAAGAGCGCCACCACGGTGCGAGCTTCCACCCGATAGTGGATGGCAGTGACCTCTGGGGCCAAACCCCAATCGCTGATGTCGTGTGGGGAAGGCAGTGCGGTGTCGATCCAGCGTCGCCAGTGGCTGCCGGTACCCGTCTGCGATCGCGAATACAGCGTGGAACTCAGCTATCGCACCGATGACCCGGGAGGGCTGGATCTCCCTGGCCTGCTCCTCGGTGGCCCGGATTCCTGGAATTCACTCGAGCGAGGGAGCTCTGGCTCGGTATGAGCCACTCACCATGGCAGCAGGTGAGCCCAAGGCGCAGGGCAGAGAAGGGAATTCCGCTGGGGACGGACTTCACGAACGGTTGTACCAGAGAGGCTCCGTTCAATGGAGGGGCCACCGCAATGGATCAGAAGTGTTCCATGCACCCGGCCCCCCTTTCCACGGAGCGGGCGGCCATCAGACCTCAGAGGCAGGGGTGTGGTCCAGCGGCCGAGGTGATTCGGTGAGCGGGGGAGTGTCTAAGCGGCGGCGCTCGCTCTGGTTCGTGGCCGATGCCCAGCTCATCGTCTATGGAGCCACCAATCCAGCTGCACAGCTCACGATCTGCGGGAAACCGGTTCCCCTCTCCACCGATGGCTCCTTCCGCCTTGAGATGGCCTTCCCCGATGGCCGACAGGTCTACCCGATCCAGGATTGGCTCTGAAGCCCCACAAGTATCAAGACTGAATTGCCTAGCACGCTTTCCTCTATTGGCGCCGGACTTAAAGCATCGGAGATCACCGACTGGTGTGTCCTAGCCGCCTTGGCGACATGGGCTTCCATCTTCTCTTGATCGTTTCGATGATGCTGTCAGGCGCAAGCTCTGACCCCTGAATTCACCAAGGATTGTGTCGCAGTGTCTGCCTGATTACCAGCGCTGAGCTGTAATGAATGCAACCGATCAGGGATTATCCATGACCCCCGCCGAGGCCTTCGCCGCCATTCCCCTGGCTGCTGTGTGCTGCGACAGCAGCTTTGACCGTGAGGAGGCGCACATCCTCAAAGAACAGTTGATCCACCGAACCCCTTACCGGACCATGACGCCTGTGGCCTTCGGCGAGCTCATCGATGGTCTGCTGCACCTCTTCCGACGCGATCACTGGCAGGAACTGATCCGCCAGGCCGTGCCGGCCCTCACCGTCGAGCAGCAGGAAGTGGCCTATGGGTTGGCAACCCAGCTGGTGTTTTGCGATCGGGTGGTGAAACCGGAGGAGGAACGCTTCCTCACCACTCTCGGAAACGAGCTTTCACTGCCACCAGGCAGAGCGGCCCAGATCCAGGAGGTGTTTGCGCTGCTGCAGCGCGATGTTCTGGCCGGTGAAGTCGGTGCCTGATCCAACCCCTGCCGTCTTCGGCTCCGCCGCAGTCGCGGGTAGCTGCTCCGCTTTCCATAGCCTGACCCTCCCCCTCCAAGTTCGGCGACGACACAGAGAGTCAAACGGCTTGTCCAGAAAGTGTGCTCGGTGCTGTGAAAGTTGCTCCACGGTCAAGTGTTTCGCATCTGTGAATCAACTCCGATTGGTGAGGTCCAAAGAAGGCGTGAGATCAAGTGACCTTGGAAAAACCAACATCTCGGAAGATTTCACCGGCAACCTACAAGAATCATCTCTTTGCATGACCCAGCATCCTTCGAAGTTCGTCCTCAAATTCACGAAGTGCGGTCCTTGGGCTGATCTCGTCTAGCAACTCAACAACGCCATTCAATTGAGCATCGGTCAATCGGGTGTTGCCAGTAAGGGTCTCGAACTTCGCTCTAACAGCATGATTTCGAAGGTCCTCAATAGTTGCATTGCTCGCGATCATTTCTGCCATTACCTTGCTAGCGCTTGCGAACTGGATCAAGTCTTTGTTTAACAAGTGAAAGGATAGTTCTCCTTTCTGACTTGTATAGGCGTCCAGAATTGCTTGGTATTCAGGACTATCAACAATGCTGAAGTCCACAAGGGGTGCATCCTCGATGGCACTAGTAGGTTCAGGCTCTCGCGATGAAGCTTGCTCGATAAGTTGTACTTTTCCTCGTCGAGAGAAGGGCAAGCCACTCGTTAGTGCAAATGCTTCACGGAATGCATTGATTGGGTAAAGCTCAAGGTTGGCATTGGAAGCTGGGACGGGGTCTCCAGAAGTGCGGCTGAGAGTTGCAAGACCGGGCTGGGCAGTTCCATAACGCATGACAACAAGCCCTGTGCCACTTGAAAGTTTTTGGCGATAAGCAATGCCAGGAATTGCTGACAGCTCTACTAGCACGGTCCTGACGATCATCATGACAACGTAATTGAAAAGGAGTGTAGCAGTGGTGAGCGATGATTCGATGCAAGATGCATGACACCGGCCCACGTGCGTGAGCAGCTTCAACCACACCCGAAAGTGGAGGAGTCTTTGAGTGACAGCCGCAGCATGCAGCGCAGTCTTTGCAAGGGAGAGGACTCGCACCTATCGCAGTTACAGCGAGGCTGTCAAAGTTGATTTGAGGAGGCGGATGAGTCCGCCACACCGGCAGAGCGCGGCCCAGATCTCAGCAGAGCTGGGCATCCACGTGGTCACCCTCTACAACTGGAGGCAGCCCTGGCAGTTGCAAGGGGAAGTGGTGCTGGAGCAATGGCGGCACTGCTGCAGGCCACACCCTGTGGCCTGGAAGGTAGCTTCGAGAGCCTCCCAGGCCACCCACAGGCCACACAAAGGTTGTCTCATCAGTGAGAAGTCAATCGGGGCGACAGGATTCGAACCTGCGACCTAGTGCTCCCAAACCTCTGTGGAACTGATCTGGGAGGTCGTTGTCGCTGACTGGGATCTTGGCTGAAAAGCCTTGTACTCACTGTGTTTAGGGGTGCCACCGGGTGCCTCATGTTGCCTCGCCGTGCAACGGCTTGAGCTAGTTTCTCTTGCACTTTCTCTTGCAAGGGGGGTCTTTTGCCCCGTGAGCACTGGGTCTCTGCCCTGCGTTCAGCTCTCCAATGTGATCTCGGCTCGCGGAGCGGCTGGAGCCTGTCGGAAATGCGCGGCCGTGCCCTGCTGAATCTCTCGGAGCGGGTCACGGGCGGCAAGCGTCTCCAGCGAGTCCTCCCTTTCCCCTGGGAAGCGGCTGCTCGGCAGGACATCCACACGGCGGTGCTGGCGATCCACACCTTCTTCGCGCGCGGGATTCCTCTGGATCAATGCATCGCTCTGGCCACAGGATCGGCCTCTCCAGCGGAGGACGACAGCACGCCAGAGGAGGTGGTCGAACCCATTCAGGCCACGGACTGGCAGGGGTTGGTCGCGCAATACCGGGACCACAAGATCAGCAGTGGTCTGATCAAGCAGACGACCTGGGATCGGACCTACGCGGCCCGCATGCAGCGGTTGGTGGAGGCCACCAAAGGCAAAACCAAGCCCTCGACCCCGCGCCAACTGCTGGAGCTGCTGACCCAGCGACTCAAGGATCAGCCCGGCTCCCGGGGGCGCCAGGTGGTGGTCCAGCAGGCTGCCGCCTTGCTGCGCTGGGCCGTGGACAACGAGCGGCTGCCGCAGGAGTGGGCGCCCCCGCTGGTGCTCTCCAGCTACACCGGCCGGCGCCGGGAGCCGAAATCGGTCACCACACCGATTGGTGTCGACGACATCCTCCTGCTGGTGGAATCAATTCCCGATTCGCGCTGGCGCTATGCCGTCCAGCTGCTGGCCAGCTTTGGACTGAGGCCGGAAGAGCTGCAGCATCTGGAGCTGCGGGAAGGTCGCCTGTGGTGCAACTACGCCAAGGTGTCTTCCCGCGGCAGCACCAGACCCCGGCCGCTGCGGGTTCTTCCCTGTGATGCATGGGCCCAAGAGTGGAGGCTGGAGGAGTCATTCAGCTCCACCCGGATGCCACCGATGCGGCCCGGCTTCGGGTCGCAGGACCTCAAGAACTACCTCCGTCGTCGCCCCCTCTGGGATCAGCTCCGCCATCGCTATGCGCTGGACGGGGAGAAATTGGTCCTCTACTCCTGCCGGCATGGCTATGCGCACCGCGCCCATGTGATCTGCGATCTACCACCCAAGGTGGTTGCTGCCGCCATGGGCCACACCGTGGAAACCCACCTGGCGGCCTACAGCAAGTGGTGCGGAGATGAAGTGGTGGATGATGCCTTCGACAAGGCGGCGCGCCTTTTGGGTGAACGTCAGGCCCAGGCCTCAGGGCCTGCTACTTGATCGCCTCGATTTGATCGAGGTACACATTCACCAGTTTGTTATGAGGCAGCAACGCCTCGATTCGCGTCCAAATCCTGGCAAGAAAGGCGTGAAACTCGCTGCGGCGCATGTTCCCGAAGCGCAGGTGCACCACCCACGGCGGTGGCGTGTTGAGCATGATGCGATTCGAGAAGTCAGTGTCTTTCGTCACGATCACCAGCTCCTGCAACCTGGCGTACTCCCAGATCTCACCATCACTCATGCCTCGGCCGAGTTCACCCACATGGGTGAAAGGAAGCGACGGCTGGAAGCGCAGCTGCCGTGGCACATTCTCGTCAAAGACGAAGCCCTTCAAGCGACGCTTTGCAGCGAGAACTGATGGCCCATCAGATCGGAGGAGAAGCGGATGCACGCCAGGATGTCATCCCGGGTCAGGGTCGGATACTCCTCAAGGACATCCTCGATGGCATCGCCAGCCGCAAGAAACTCCAGCACCGTCCGGGCCGTTACACGGGTGCCCTTGATGGTCGGCTGGCCATTGCAGATGTCTGGCTCAACGACGATTCGCTCCATGCTCCTGGCCTCCTGAGGCGATGCTAGGTGCCACGGAGGGCCCAGACCACGGCGGCCTTGCTGAGCGCCGTGGGCTCGTTGCATCCAGTTCAGAGCCGCAGGTTGCGGCGACTCCAGCTGGTGAGCGCGGTTTCGATGTTGCCGGCATGCCACTGAAGGGGACCCTTGCTGTCGGTGCAGCCCCAGCGGCGGAAGTCACGCCCCGGCTTGAGGATTCCCCGGAGCCGCAGACGGCGCAACGATTCACGGCTGACACCCAGCAGCTCACAGGCTTGTGCGGTGGTGATCCAGACCCGCCCTGGTGTGGCCTGGGTCATGGCATCAGAGGGCCAGAACTGTGGTTGGCGGTGCTGCCCGGCTGGCTTGGCAGGGGCCTGGGCGGCACCGGCCCGGCGATCACCAGCAGCACCGTGGTGAGCTGAAACAGCAGCAGCAGCCAGATCAGCCGGTGCAGATAGCGGAGGTTGGTGATCGTCACCAGGGTGTGACGCGGCTCTCGCTGGCAGAAGCGCGGCAGCTGGGGCCGGCGTGGCTCAGAGGTGCGGGCCATCAGAACGGCACCTCGTCGTCGTCGCCAAACTCATCGTCGAAGTCATCGCCATCGCCGAGGGGAATGGCGCGCTGCTGGCGTTCGCTGGCCTGATCGTCGCGGTAGGCCTGCTCGGCCGCCTCGATCCAGGCCGGATCGCAGCCCTCGCTCAAGCTGATCGGCCCGTAGAACCCGATGGTGACGTTGCGCGGCACCGCATCGGCTTCCGCCTGGGTCTCGATCTTGTTGCCCTTGGGGTTGCCGTCCTGGTCGTACTGCTGGGCCCAGCGGGTGGCCAGGGTGAGCAGATCGCCGACGTTGAGCTTGCCCTTGCGGTGCCCCTTGCGCGCCTCGATCCAGTCCCCGAAGCCCTTGGCCTTGAGGATCACCCGCACCCGATCGCCGGGGGCCGGCACCGCTGCCTCGTCGCCGAGCTTGGCCTCCATCGAGGTGCCGGGCAGGGCGACGCAGTGGATGACGATCTCCTGCTTGACCTTGGGGTTGCCCTGGCGGTCCTTGCCGTTGGGGATCGGCTCCATCTCGCCGCTGGCGAGGTTTTTGCGGAGCCGGTCGCGCTGCTCGGTGCGCACGATCGCAAGCGTCGCCACCTCCCCGAAGCGCTGCTGACGGATCACAGGGGCGCCGATGCGGGCGCCGTCGTTCAGTTCAATCGCCATGGCTCTGTTGGGGGCTGGTGTTCAGGGGTGGTAGGGGTTCAAGGCCGGCGCCGAGCCGCATCAGGTGATGGGCGGCGCCGCTGATCGAGAGGCCGTGCTGCTGGCGCAGTTGCTGCAGGGCCTGCCAGACATCGCTGCGGACCTTGGACTGCAGGTAGTGGCCCCCGTCCGGGACCCTGGGCTGCTCGTGCTGGCGGTGGCCGTAGGAGATGCGGCGGGGACGTGGTTCAGCCATCGCCGCCCCAGCGGTGGGGATCGCTGGCCTGGCAGCCGCAGCCGGGAACCTGCACCAGCTGCAGCTCGTCGATACCGGCCTGCAGCGCCGGGCACGACTGGACGAGGGCGGCGGCGCGGGGAGCCCAGAGGCAGGACCAGGCCCTCTCAGGCACCGGGGTCCAGATCGGCACCTGATTGCGGATGGTTTTCAGCAGCAGGCCACTGCCGCGGTGGCGCAGCCACCATCGCGGGCTCACAACAGCTCTCGACGGCCCGCGCCAGCCATCGCAGCAGGTGAATCTCGCTGGCCCTTCGCATGAGCCCGTGAATGCGGCCGTCCGGTACATCTCGGTAGTAGCGAATGGCCAGCTCCCTCTGTCGCTGATCGGCCACGGCGGACAGCAGGTGAGCGGCATGGCGCAGCTGCAGGGTCTGCTCATGACGGCACCCCCGCGAGTTCCCGCTCGAAGCAGTCGATGAAGTCGGCATGGCGGCGCTGGGTGACGCGGTCGGTGATGGTGCGGGCGGTGCTGGGCACCTGGAACTGGGAGCGGAAGGCGATGGTGAAACGCTTCCAGATCTCCTTGTCGCTGCGGGCCATGGCCTTGAGCATCGCGGTGAGGGTGGCGATCTCCTGTGGCTCGAGGGGCTCAAGGCCCAGCGGGTCGTGCTCCGGCTCCTCAGCAGGGGAGGCGACCTGCTGGGGAGCGGGATCGCTGGGCCTGGGCAGTGGCTCGCATGCTTCAGCCGCCGCAGAAGGTTCCGCAGAAGACGGCTCTGCTTGTGTCGCCCCGGCCTTGCTGGGCTGAGCCTGTGGCAGCACAGGAATACCGAGCAGGCCCGCCAGCAGCCGTGCGCTCAAGGCGAAATCCGCGTCGTAGGCGCTGGTTTCGGCACTCAGCTGGGCGCCGTCCTTGTGCATCAGCACGACCACGGTGGCCTCCCCGCTGCTCTGCACCGAGAAGCTGAAACCCATCGCGAAGGCCGGCTTGGCGGCGGTGACCACGGCTGCCAACGACAACTCCGTGGCTGGCTGGAGATCGGCCTGGAAGGCGGAGAGGGCTTCTGCCAGAACGCATTCCGCCTGCCACTGGCGCTCGTGGGGGCTGGTGTGTTCGCTAGACAGCGGTGGACGGGTGGAGGGGGTGGTGTCCATGAGGCCTGGTGCGGGACCGTCGCCCGCATGGCCCGGATCTTAGGGGCTCGCTAATGCGGGGCGCAAGTCTTCCTCAGGAATCCGAGGTTGGCGTTGGTTTGGTCTTGCTCCGGCTGCTCTTGCTCTTGGACTTGGCCGCTTCCGGCTGGCCGGCCACTGGCTGGGCTTCTCCCGCTGTGGGCGAGAAGTTCTCGAGCCAGGTTTGGATCCAGCGCTCGGGGAGCCACTCGCCGTCCCACAGCTCCTTGAGCTGCTCGGGTTCGTAGTCGCCAAACGAGGTGAGCACCGTGCGCAGCTGCTTGCGCAGGGGCAGGGGGGCCTGCCGCGCGATCTCCTGCACCGCCTCGAAGGCATCCAGGTCCCGCTCGTCGACGGCACTGCTCACCAGTTCGCGCCAGGTCTGGCTCAGGGCCCTGGCCTCCTGGAGCGCAACGCTTGGCGCCTCAGGCCTGGGCTTGGGCTGGAAGGCCGTCGGCACTGGCCGCAGGCCGACGTAGCAACTCCACAGCTCGATCGGTCCCCACAGGGTGCCGTGGTCATCGACGATCGCCGTGGCGCCCTTGAGCTTGTCCTTGAGGGCCTGCGTTTTGAGCCGACCCCAGCTCTGCTCGGCGATGCGGCGGTTGACTTCGGCGAGCTGGAAGAAGGCGGGCCGGCGCAATTCACCTGCTTTGCCCTGCTCGATCGCGCTGAGGTTGCCGTAGCTGATCGCCGGGAAGCCGGCCTCCTTGCCCCAGTCGGCGACGGTGTACTGGGTCCAGCCGTTGCGCTCCCGCCACAGGCGGAGCATGCGCCCGAAGGCCAGGCGAGCCTCGGCCTGGCGCTCCTCGATCTGGGCGAAGGATTCGGCCATGCCTCACAAGGCTGAGGTTCGTTAGCGGCACGGTAAGGCATGGTGCTGCGGCTGCCCAGCGTTCACAAGCCTTCGTTGCGAAAGCGCCTCTATGGCCGTTTCCGTATCTCCCTCAGCCTTGCGAGTACGAGCCAAACGGGATACGGTTCGACTCCCCGCGTTCCCAAGCCGTGCGTCCTCTTGCCGTGCGTCTGCCCCCTGAGCTGATCCACTGGCTCGACGCGCACCGCGGCGGCGAGGCCCGCACCACCTTTCTGCGCGCGATCCTGAGCGATCACATTCGCCGCCAGAACAGGAGCAAGTCCCGTGCTCGTCCCGCGGTGAGGGACGCAACCAAGGACAGCGCCACCGCCCCACAGCGGCAGCCACCGCTGCTCTGAGCCCTCCCCCCTTCCGGCCCTGCGCTGATGCCCCTGCCTGCCCAGCTGATCGAGAGCCTGCAGGCGATCGATTCCGACTGGGCGCTGCTGCCGATCGATGGCCGCAAACGACCGGTCGACCCGCTCAGCGGTGAACCGCTGCTGGCCTGGGGCAACAGCGGCCTCGACCTCGAGGCGATCACCGCCCTGGCAGGTAACCCCCACGTCCATGCCGTTGGGGTGCTGCTCGGGCCAGCCTCTGGTGTGCTGGCCCTCGATTTCGATGGACGCGGCGCCGCCACCTGCTTCCGCCGCATCTATGGCCGCTCGCACCGTGAGCTGCCAACCACCGTCGGCTGGTCATCGGGGTTGCCCCATCGCGGCCAGCTCGCTTTCCGAGTGCCACGCGAGAGCTGGGACCTGCTGCGGGGCCGGCGCCGCTGGACCGGTGCCGCGGTAAAGGGCAAGGCCCGAACGGTCTTTGAGCTGCGCTGGGTGGGCCACCAATCGGTGATCGCCGGCGTCCACCCCGAGACGGGCCACTACCGCTGGATGCAGGGCCGCTCTCCCGACCAGGTGTCGGTGGCCGATGCACCGGAATGGCTGCTGGAGCCGCTCTACAAGCAGCCCGATGAACCGGTCTGCGGTGACTACGCCCCCAGAGCGGCGGATGTGCCCCGCGCCCTTGACCTGCTCCAGCACATCCCCCCGTTGGAGGACTACGAGGGCTGGCTCACGGTCGGCATGGCCCTTCATTCGGTCGATCCCGGCCTGCTGGCTGCCTGGGTGGAGTGGTCACGCGGCTGCGCCGGCTTCGATGAGGCCGAGTGCCTGGCGAAGTGGCGCTCCTTCAAGGGCCGTGGCGTCACCATCGGCAGCCTCCACCACCACGCCGCCGCCGCTGGCTACCAGTACCCGTGGCCGGCTGGCAGCGCCCAGGAACGCGAGGCCCCAGCCGCTGGACCCCAGCCGCTTCCTGAACCCGCCCGCGATGCGGTGATCGCCGGGCTGCTGGAGCAGCTGCTGGATCTGCTGCTCGAAACCCGCGACACCTGGGCGCAGGAGCAGGCGATTCGCTCCGACCTCTGGAGCCTTGGGGTGACGGGCCAGGCGATCGACGAGCGCATCTACTACGCCCTGGCCCACCGCTGGGAGCTGCCGCTGCAGAACTCCCACAACGGCGGCTGCCGCAACCGCCGCCTCAGCGATCCGATCACCTCACCCGCCGAGGATCTGCTGCCGGGCTTTCTGCTCTGGCGCCGCGATCACCTGCTCTTTGGCGCCGGCGGCAGCGGCAAGACCATGGCCGCCGCCGCCATTGCGGTGTGCTGCATCAAGGGCCTCTCCTTCCTCGATCAGGAGATCCCGCCGTCGCGCCGCGGGCGGGTGCTGTGGATCGGCACCGATGGCGGTGAGGGCGCCCGGGCGATGGTGCGCGAGTACCTGGAGGATCTCGGCTGCGCCGAGGACCCCAGCGTGGATGAGCAGCTGACGATCTGGGCCGCCGAGCCGGCCGATGGTCTGCCCTCCTGGTGCTGCAGCCCCTCCGGCCTGCAGGAGCTGCGCCTGGAGCTGGCCGGCGGAGGCTACGCCCTGGTGGTGATCGATTCGCTCAAGGCGGTGCTGGAGCTCGCTGGCATCAACTTCGGCATCGGCCCGGTTGGCACCCTGCTGCGTCTGCTGCAGGCGCTGGTGTGCCGGCACTGCTCCCTGCTCTGGCTGCACCACCCGGCTGGAGGCAAGAGCGCCGGCAAGGGGCTGCAGGCCGCCGCCGGCAGCCAGAACATCAATCAGATTCCCTCGGCGGTGCACCAACTCACCCGCAAGCTCGAGGACCGGGGGCCCTGCAACGTCTGGAGCGTGCACAAGCTGCGCGGCAGTCAGCCGCGGGAGTTCAGCTATCGCCTCACAGAAGACGGCTTTGTGATCAGCGAAGGCCTGATCACACGCAACTGCCGCGTTGCGGTGCTCGATGCCATCGAGTTGCGGCAGGCGGGCGGTCTGCCGACCAGCACCGCCTACCTGTGCACGGACCTCGGAGGGTTCCAGGAGGGCTCGGTGCGCAACAACCTCACCTGGCTGCGTAAGCGGGGGCTGGTGCGCAAGGCGGGCATGGCCTGGCGAATGAGCCCGCAGGGGCAGAAGTTGCTGGAGCTGACGCGACAGGGCGGTGCGGAACAGCAGGTCTGGATGACCTGAACCGGACTGCTTGCCGGCATGACTTTCGTGGCCGCTGAAGGGTGACTCAGTGGTTCCAATCCTTGAAACCTTTTGCTGGGCAGTGGATCTCGCGGAATCCTTCACGGCTTTGAGCGCATCGCCTGCTTTTCCCCCTCCTACGGGGACATCACCTGCATGGTCGCTCATGCGACATCACCCGACCTAATCCTTGAAACCTGTTGCAGGGCAAGCGATGTCGACGAATCCTCCACAACCCTGATCGCATCGCCCCGTGTGTGTCCCCCTTCTATAAAATGAAAAAGTGATTTTTTCTCTCTAAAAGCTTGCAGTGCAGTCGTTCTCAGCGATCAGAATGGATGAAAAAGCCGTGAAAAGCTGTGAAAACGTCGTGAAAACAGATCCGCAGCAGCTTTTTCACGACCATTCCCGCTGTTTTCATCGATTTCATTCCTTGTAACTGCTTGCTGCGCAGTCGATCTGCCGGAATTTTTCACGAATTCACTCCCTGACGTGTACCCCCCCCTCCCCCCGGCGGCATGACGACCACTCGCTGGCTTGAACCGATCGCCGGTTTGCAACGCCTCGACCCACAGCACACCTACTGGCTGGACGATCACCTCTTCCCGGTCTCGATCACCGGCGTGCTGCAGGTGGCCAAGTCCAGCTACGCCCTCGGCCGCATCGAGGCCAGCCGTGCCGTGTGGGAGCCGCGCGGCAACACCTGCCACCAGGCCCTGGAGCTCTTCCTCACCGACCGCTTCCGGCCCGCTGTTTGCTCATCCGACAGACACGGTCAGGGCGACAACACGGGCGGAGCGGCCGTTGATTTCGAGGCCTACCGGGAGTGGATCGAGCCGCTGATCGAGCACGAGCGCTGGCAGGCGGTTGAGGTGATCGCCTCAGAGCGCCCCACCTGCTGCCTGGTGCGCAACGTGGCCGGCACCTATGACACCGCCTACATCGACCCACACCTTCCCGCCGCTGCCGAACGACCGGCTGGGGTGAGCGGCCCGGCGCGGGTGCTGGCTGATCTCAAGAGCCTCACCGCCAGCGGCAGCACCTACTGCACCCGCGCCCAGATCGGCGGTTACCTGGCCCTGGAGTGGAGCCAGGGCCACTGGTTCGATTACGGGCAGACGATCTGGAGCAGGCCGGGGCGGACGCAGTTCTCGCCCCCCTATTCCCGGTGGGAGTGCCTGGCGGCCTGGGCTGCGGTCTGGGCCCAGTACGTGGCGACCCACCGCCCCTTCTGAGCCCATTGGGCTCGCCATTACGAGGCGTCTACTTGCGGCTTGCGTTATCGGGCCGCTACGGTGGCTCGAAAGCCAGGGCGCACCTGGTGCTGTTGTTCGCCAGGCGAGCGTCATGGTCTCCCGCCCCGTTCTCGAGCCCGCTGCCGCCGCCACCGAAGCCGCCGCTGCCGCGGAGGCCACTGAGCAGGCGGAGCCCCTTGATCTCGACGCTCTGCTCGATCGCATCACCCAGCTCAAGGCGGCGCAGAAGGCGATCGAGAGCGAACTGACCCCACTGCTGGATCAACTCCATGCCGCCTTTGATGGCGGCGAGCTGGACGCTTCCTTCTCCCACAACGATTTCAGCTTCTGCTGGTCGCCCGGCCGCCTTTCCTACGCCTACCCCGAGATGCTGCGGCTGCAGGAGCAGAGCCTCAAACAAGCCCAGAAGTCTGCGGTGGAATCCGGCACCGCCACCATCCAGCACGGCAACCCCTTCTGGACCATCAAGGCACCCAGGGCCTGCTGAGCCGGCCCCGATGGCGAACGCACAGAAGCGCAAGGGGGATGCAGCCGAGCGGGAGGCGGCCCAGCTGATCGCCGCCCTGCTGGCCCTGCCCGCACGCCGCAAGCTCGGGGCCGGCCGCACCAACGGCGCCGGCGGCGACACCGGAGACATCGAGGGCGTTCCCGGCCATGTGATTCAGGTCGCCAGCTGGGCGAATGTGGCCGCCGCCGCCCGGCTCAAGCCTGCGGAGGCGCAGCAGCAGGCCTGCAATGCGGCCCTGCCGTTCGCAGCGAGTTGGGTGCGCTTCCGTGGCGGCACCTGGCGGATCGTGCTCACCCCGGAGCAGTGGGCGGCCTACGTCCGCTGCGCCCTGCAGGGCGGCCACGATGACTGCTGATCCGACCTGCGCCCGCCCTGGGACACGAGTGCTGTGGGGGCAGAGCGAACCTGCTGCTGAGGGGGTTGAAGCCCTGCGCGACGCGGCACCCCACCAGGACGACGACGGCAACCCCTGCTTTCTTCCAGAACGCCCCTCCCGGGGCGGAGTGGCCACCCGCTTTCCCCATCAGAAGCTGCCGCCCCGTGCCTCGGTGGCGGAGGTAGAGCGCCGCATCGCCGAGGCCCAGCTCTGGATCGCCCAGCGCCTGCCGCTCAGCCTGATGCGGGCAAATGCGGCCGACTCCTGGGGGGTGAGCAACACCCGCACGATCAATCGCTACCTCGATCTGGCCCGCAGGCGGATGGTGGCCGAGCTGATCAGCAACCGCCTGGAACACCAGGCGCAGCACCTCTACGCCCTCTACGACTGCGCACGGCGGGCGATGGATGCCGAGCAGTTCTCCGCTGCCGTCGGGGCTCTGCGGGTGATCGCCGAGATCGGTGGCCTGCTGCGGGCGCCGATCAAGCCTCCGGAGGCGAAGTAGGCCATGAGCCCCACCACCGAGTTGCTGGCGACCAGGCCGCCCTGCCCTCCCAAGGCTGAGCTGCAGGCGGATGGGCTGCCCATCGGCGGCCTGCTCCACTCGCCGCACCACGGCGACCCCTGGCGGGATCCGGGTCTGCTGGGCGTGCCTGATCCCTCGTTGGCGTTGGCCAGCACGGCGCCGCTGAGCTTCCGGGAGTTCATCGCTGAGGCCTACCCCCGCTACGGCTTCCACCGCTGGGCGCTGGTGTTGATCGCGTTGCTGCAGGCGATCGCCGATGGCCAGCTCTCGCGCCTGATCGTCACCTGCCCGCCGCGGCTGGGCAAATCACTGCTGGTCTCCAAGCTCTTTCCCGCCTACTTCATCTACCGCCACCCGCATCTGTTCGCCGCTATCGCCAGCTACTCGGGCGAGCTGGCCTATGCCCACTCCCGTGAGGCGCGGCACTTCTACCGCGTCACCGGCAACCTGCTCTCGAAGGATTCCGCCGCCGTCGGCAACTGGCTCACCACCCAGCGCGGCGGTTGCATCGCTGCTGGTGTGGATGGTCCGTTCACCGGCAAGGGCTACAGCCTTGGTGTGATCGATGACCCCTACAAGGGCCCGGCTGATGCCGGCTCGGCCCGGGTGCGCTCTCGAATCGAGGACTGGCTCAAGGCCGTCTGGTTCACCCGCGCCGAACCCCAGTTCACCGATGCCGGTGATGGAGCCCTGCAGCACAACCTCTCGGCCCAGGTGATCGTGCTCACCCGCTGGGACCACGAGGACGTCATCGGCTGGCTGCTGGCCCAGGAAAGCGGCGACGCCCCCCAGGAGTGGCACATCCTCAACCTGCCGGCCATCGCCGACCACCCAGGGGACCGCCTGAGCTTCCCGGCGACTTGCACGGTGGAGCCGGACTGGCGCGCGCCGGGCGAGGCCCTCTGCCCCGAGCGGTTCCCGCTGAGCGAGCTGCTCAAGATCCGCTCCCGTGTGGGCTCGTTCTGGTGGAACGCGCTCTATCAGCAGCGGCCCTCACCGGCCCAGGGCTCGATCTTCCAGCGTGCCTGGATCCGGCCGCCCTTCCCCCGCGAGCAGCCCCGCCGCTTTGCCCCGCTGGTGCTCTCCTGCGATCTGTCCTTTAAGGGAGAGGAGCAGAACGATCACTGCGGCTTTGTGCTGATGGGTCTGCTGCTGCCCGATGCGGCAGGGCCTCTGGCCCCACAGCTGGAGCTGGAGGTGATCTGGGCGGCGCGCCATCACTTCGATCTGCCCCAGACGATTCGCTTCCTGCTCTCCACCCTCGCGGCCTTGGACGCCCAGGGCCTTCGCCCCCAGGCGGTGCTGATCGAGGACGCGGCCAACGGCCCAGCGGTGCAGCAGACCCTCAAGCGCAAGGTGCCGGGACTGCTGCCGATCCCCGCAAGGGGGAGCAAGGAGTCCCGCGCCCATGCCGTCGCGCCGCTGCTGGAGGCGGGCCAGGTGCGCTTCCACCACCGAGCCGCCCCGCTGGTGGAGGAACTGCCGCGCTTCCCCAAGGGCACCAAGGACCTGGTGGATGCTTTTGGTCATGGCGCCCTGTGGCTGGAGACCCGCTACTGGCGCGGTCTGGGCATCAAGCGGGATCCGCTGCCGATGCTGCTGACGCGGTGAGCTGTGAGCCAGCTCTGCTTGCCGCTGCCGCTACAGGAGCCCCGCTCGGGGATTGAGCCCTCGCTGCGAAGACGCCCGCGCCGGCAGCCGCCCGCTCAGGGCCACCAGCAGCTGGTCTTTGCCTTCCCCTACAGCCCCGAGCCCCAGCGGCCCCGGATGCGGCACCGCCGCCAGCGGCCTGTCCATCCCCATGCCGTCGCCCATGCCCTGGCGCTGGGGCACCTGGATCTGGCGGACAAGATTGCCGGCAACTTCGCCCGCCGCACCACCCATTCCTTCGATGATCTGCGCCAGCTTGCGGTGATCGGATTGCTCAAGGCGGCGGCTCGCTTCGATGGAACGGGCGGGCGGTCGTTTCGGCCCTACGCCCGCACCTATGCCAACGGCGAGATTACCCACTACCTGCGGGATCACGGCTTTGCGATCAAGGTGCCGCCCTCCTGGCGCGATCTCTATGCCAGCGGGCAGAAGTTGTTGCGGGAGGGAAATCCGCCTTGTGGTGTTCCTGAGAAGCTGGGGATCACAACCGCGCGATGGCGGGAGATCCAAGACGCCTGCTCGATCACGGTGATTGCGCTTCAGCAGGAGACCTGAGTGCAGGAATGCAGTTGTAGCCAGCCATGGCATTAACTGACGCCCAGCATCAGCTGCGGCGTATTGCGCCGACAGCTACAGGCTGAAGTTTAAACAGAGGAATTGCCTCGGTGACTATGCTTGCCTTCAGGCCGTTGAAGGAACATGGAGACCCAAACTACGCTCGCTGAGCTGCAGGGCATTACGGAGCTAGGCTCGCATGTTTACCTACGTGTCTTAAGTGACAAGTTTGACCCCACAAATCTCACCGCATTCTTGACTAGGCTGCATGTTTCAAATTCAAATCTATGCTCATTACATGAGCTTGTAGCAGTAATCAGAGAAAGGGGTCTAGTAATTTCGGACTCTAGCTGCGATGGGCTTCGGCATTTTCTGCAAGGGGCATCTTCATGGGAGGAGAAGGGGCAAGACGTAATGATGTTGAAGATTTATCGGTATGAGCGACATATGGATATGCTGAACATACCTAGCGTATCAATGATTATAGCCACAGTTGAGCTTACGCCGAGCGATATCCTCGATACTGGGTCGTCGATGAAAACCTCGTACGATGGAACAATCGCCAAAACTCGTTGCTATGATGGCAGCGTATCATGGTCCATTGATTCAGCCGAAGCAGAGCTACATTCAAGATATGTCTATGAAGACTCGACTGTATTTGATGCCAAGGCGACCACTCAGATTTATCGGCCAGCAGTGGTTTTTCGGTTTGAGGGGCCAGGGTACAACGACCTAAACGAGATCAGAGCGCTTGTCGAGAGTGAGTTGAAATGGGTATGCATTGGATTGTCACTATGCTACAGAAAGCGAGTAACGTGGTACGAACTATCCTTTCAAGTGGTATTGCAGGATGCAACTGTCCTAGCAGGGCTTCCACCCTTGGTGCGAAGGAGGCTATCAGAGCAGCCGAATTCTCGCAAAGTCAACGAGCTTATAAATCATTTTTACCTTGTCCATGGTGGCTTTAAGGACTTGCTGTGCAAATTGAAGGAATCAGTCTTGGCTGACTGTATAGTAAGATCAATCCGATTTCTTTCAGCATCTACAGATGTTAACTCGGTAGAGATGAATTATCTCCTTGTCATTGCCGCCTTGGAGTGCTTCTGCGATGGATTCATTTCTCAACCAGATAAGAGAATTATAGTCCCATCTGGCCCTGCGAGGAAGATTCGCAAAGCCTTATCTAAGGCTATCGAGGAACTACGAAATGATGAAAGTCTTGCTGACTGGCTTGACATTGTAGTAAGCAAGTTGCCTGAGCTACGTAGGCCAACTACTTTTTCAATGATCCAATATTGCTGTCATGAATTGGAAGTCAAGATCAACGACTTATGGAATGAGGAGAGCCCTGGCCATGGCTTAAAACTAGCTCTGCAAAACCGCAACCACTTAGTACATCAAGCAAATAGCGCCAATCCGAGAGAGCTTTATCCAGATACTGTTAGGCTAAGAATCCTTGCTGAACGACTGATTCTATCATTTATTGGATGGGAATCGAGCAAGCTTTCATCATGGCACGCTGAAGAGCTGCTCCGCATCAACTGACAAAAGAAACTCCCTGCCTTGAAGAGTAACTATTTAGTTCATGCGGTGAATGCTAAATCCGATGTAAAGTGAATTATTCGATTCTGCCCCCACGCACCACTCATCGGCCTAATGGCCCACATCAGGAGCGGGCAAGAATCTCGGAATTGGAGCAAGCTCATGCTCCCATTTTTGGATCTGGATGTTAGGTGCTTGAATACTGAATCAGAAAAGATATGAGCCAGAATCACTTCTGGTTGCTCGAGAGAGAATTGATAAGATCATTATAGCAGTGAAAATCAACACAATGAAGCCTTTTCAGTCGATCAGGCAAGCTGCTTACATCACTACGAAACAATATGGGAACAATCTTTTTCTCCAAGGCCCAGGCAGCACCCCATTCTGTAGTTACCCACTCACTTTTAATGCTTGAGGGGCTTACTAACAGCCACACTTCGCGGGATCCTTTCAAGGCCATTCTGATCACCTCTTCAAAATCATGACCAGGCTGTATATCCTTCTCTGCCATAAACGCTTTCTTTCCTGAATTGGTGATTGCATTTGAAATTTGTCCTGCCTCACTAGAGTTGGCAGACGAGTAGCTTAGAAACACGTCATATTGAAAATCCTTGGCAAGCTTCATCTCCCGGTACTCATCTTCCATGTGGATTTTCTGCCACGTTTCCAGTGACAGTCGTTTGTGAGCTGAAAGAACCAAGGTTGAGCGGCTATACATAGGGCCTGCTTCCGCTACCTCTCGTTGCCACTCAAACTCATACTTGTCATCACGTACTTCGATGTTAATAAAGCCACTTGCTTGCGGATGTCTAAAGAAGAAGTTTTCAGTTTTCTCAATTAGAACCTCATCTTGCCTCACTGCCTCTGATAGGAGGGAATCCCACTGCTCTCCATGCTCACAAAAATAAGACGCTTTCACTTCAGGATGGTAAAATAGATTTGCAATTAGTGATTGAAGCTCTTCTTCGCTTCCAAAATCATTTCTCTGATAGTCAATAAACCGAGAAAGGCTTATGGATGACGGCATGATACTGGGAAACATTATAGATTCTTTCTTTTCCATTGATCAATCCATTGTGAGACGGAGTAAAGGTAGCTACTCCCGCTGCAGCCGGGAGTAGGGTGCACTCTTTTTGTGGTGCCTCAGGCAAGCAAATGGTAACTGATTCTAATGCACCTAACCTCTTTTTCGGCAACTCAGTAAACCAGTTCTCGTCAATTTATCTTTCCCGCTGAACACATTCAGCATCCCACCCAAGTCTTTGAAAGTCCACCTGTTGTAGCAAGGCTGCAGTCCGGCCACTTGCTGTTTCCCATGCTTGCAGGTCTGCAAATCACTGTTCGAAAGGAGCCATTCACCCGCTAGGGCCGCGCGCACTCAGGGGTCCCCGGTTGTGCACGTAGCCACATACGTCATGGTTGTGCTCATATCCCTGTGAGTCAGGATCTCCTTGATCGTGTGGATACCCTTGTCGCATTGCAGAAGGCGGCTGGAAAACGGGTGGCGCCGTAGGAGACCGTCGAATGCCAACCATGGGGCACCCCCCCCCCCGCGTGGCAATAGCCCACAGCAGCACCACGCGCTTGGCCACCAGGAGTCGCAACCGGTCCCGCAACAAGTGGCTGCCGCTCTCTCCGCCCGAGGAGCAGGCCCTGTCAGCGGCAGGCACCGCCCCACCGCTCCTACAGCCCTGGCGGGAGCACGCCACCCTCCGGTCCCTGCGCGACCAGTTGCAGCTCTGCTTCGACTGCTGGAACCTGCTCGAGTCACCGGGCGGCGTCAGCCGTCGCTGCGTCTACCTGCCGCCCGGCGCCAAGGAGCCTGACGCCAACTACCGCAACCGGGTGGAGAACGCCCGCCCGAGCGGCTTCTTCCGCGATGCGCTGCGCACCTACGCCGGGATGCTCTCCTTCCTGGAGTACCTGGCCCTGCCGCCCTCGCTGCAGCGGGTGATCTCCGATGTGGACGGGCGCGGCACCGATCTGGGTGTGTTCCTATTCATCGCCGATCTGCTGGTGCTGCGAGATGGCGGCTGCTTGATCCTGGTGCTGCCGCCCCTGCGGGGCTGGCCATCGGAAGGTCACCGGCTCGATGCGATCCGTCGTGGTGATCGCCTCTCACTGCCGCGGCTCTCTCTGGTGCCTCGCAGTGATCTGCTGGATTGGCACCTGCCAAGCCCTGACAGCCCGCCGCACCGGCTGAACTGGCGGCAGGACCGCAGGGCACCGCAGCCGCCGCTCTACGACAGCGCCATCCCGGTGCATCACCTCGGCCCTGCGGGTCTGGGACCCGATGGTGCCGCTGGCGTCACGGCGCCGCGACTCGAGGACTGGCTGTACCACCAGGCGACCCTCGGTGATGACGGCCTGGCCGTCGAAACCTTCGCCGCCGTGCCCAACAGCGCGGCGGCCAGCGGTAGGGCCGCCAGCGTCTATGGCGCCAGCGGTTACAGCGCCCAGCGGCTCGGCCCACCCCTGCTGCTGCCCCGCCAGCACACCATGCCGGTGGTCTGGTACGCCGCCGATGGGGCCGCCTTTGGCGAGGGCGATCTGCCCCACCTGGGCCTGGCCAACCAGTACCTCACCCACTACAGGCTCAAGAGCGAATACGAGGACCTGCTCAGTCGCTGCGCTCTGCCGGTGGGTGTGCGCAGCGGTCTGGTGGATCAATACGGCTTCCAGCGCAGTGAGGACGGCGAACCCCGCTCCCCTGAGCAGCTGGTGCTCTCCACCTCCACCTTCATGGACCTGCCCGAAGGGGCGGACTTCAACTGGAAGGAGATCCGCGCCCGCTCATTGGCGGAGCACCGCGCCTACCTGACGCTGCTGGATGAAACCATGCGTCGTGATGCGCTGGTGCCGACCCAGAACCGCGGCGCTGGCCGCAGCGAAACCGAGATTTCGCTGACCGCCGGCCAGGCCTACGCCCTGCTCCAATCCCTCGCGACCCAGAAGACCTCGGTGTTTGCGACGGTGCTGGAGCACTGGTGCTCGCTCACCGGTGACAGCCTGGTGCCAGGCGCCGGTCTGGCGCTGACCGTGACGCCGCTCACTCCGCCGCTGCGGCCCCAACCGAGCGTGGGCGAGTGGCTCACGCTGCACGAGCGCGGCGTGATCAGCACCGCTGAGCTGCGCCACCAGCTGTCGCTCGCCGCAGCACCGGGAGTGGTGAACCCGATCAGCGGCTCGGCCACCGAATCGTTCGCGGTGCCCGCTCCGGAGCTGAGCTGATGAGCGACCCACCTGCCAACCCCAATGCCTGGCGCCCGTCGGATCTGGAAGCGATCCGCCGCGCCCTGCTGATCCCCGTCACCGCTCCTGCTCTGCGGGCCATCAATGACGCGATGGCCCAGCTGGAGCGCAGCTACCCCGAGGCGATCCCCGCCGCCAAGGCCTCGCTCGATGCGATCGCCGTACTCGATGCGGGCCTGGCCGCTGGCGGCACGCCCGCCGAGCCGTTCGTGATCAAGACCACCCGAAAGGCGGCCGCTGGGCCTGTGCCGGCGGAGCTTCCCAAGAAGAAGCTCGATGTGATCGAGTACGCCACAGAGCTCCTGATGGAGGAGGTGTCGACGGAGTACGCCGAACCCAGCGCCAACAGCTATGGCCTCAGCCCCGCCGCCCAGCGGCGCGGCCATGTGGCCAACCTGCTGCTGATCCTTCCTGGCCTGGCCTCCTGGTGCCCCCCGGCGCCGACGCCGTTCTCCGGCACCTTGATCCGCTCCTGATGAGCGCCACACCGGTCACGGCGCTGCAGGAGGTCGCCAATGTGCGCCTGATGCTCCAGCAGCAGGCCCATCCGGGCGCCAAGGTTCCGGTGACGGTCTGCCGTCAGGTGATCGACTGCGCGATTAAGCAAACCAAGCTGATCTCCAGCCGTGACAACGGCCCCGGCATCGACACCGGCGACATCCTCTGCGAGGGCCACCTCACCCGCGCTGCCCTGCTACCACCAGCCACGGCCCAGTCGAATCCGTGGGATTGGCTGTCGGACGAACAGGCGTGGCAGACCCCTGGCCTGCGGGCCACCTTCCAGCCGGCGCCGCTCGCGCCAGCAACCGAGCAACCCCGTCCAACCACGGTGCAGGTGCCCGCCGAGGGGGTGTGCTGGCTGGGTGATCTGTCGCTGCTGCAAACCCCGGGCGTGCTGCCGCTCAGCCCCCGCGCCGTGTTTGCTGCCGCCAGCCTGCTGATGATCGGCCAGGCCTACGGCCCCGGTGGCATCGGCCTGCAGGTGCAGCCAGAGCTGGGGGAGGCAATCAGCTTTGCCCTCAAGCCCAACCGCGTGCTGGTGCTGGAGACCGGCGACAGCTTGAACCTGATCGCCGAGCGCTACGGCACCACCGTGCAGACCCTGCGGGCCGTGAATCCGGATCTGGCCCAGCAAGGGCCGATCACCACGGCGGCTGGCGACACGCTGAACGTGCTGGCCGCACGCCACGGCACAACGGTCGACTATCTGCGCAAGCTCAACCCGTCGCTGCTGCGGGCCGATGGCCACACCACCGCGGCTGGAGACACGCTCAAGCAACTGGCGATCGACTACGACACGACGGTGGACTGGTTGCGGCTCTACAACCCGGACTACGACCGCTCGCCCCGCAGTGATCCGCTTCCAGTTGGCGTGACGCTGGAGGTGCCAGCGATCCGCCCGTCCGACCCGCTGGACCCTGGCCAGGTCCTGCAGGTGCCGCTGATCCGCCCAGCCACGCTGCTGAGTGCCGGCGGCTGGATCTACCTGCCGCCCCTGCGCGGTGTTTCCGCCGCTGATGACCTGTGGGACGTGGACCTGACGCCGGATCCGCCGCCCGTCACGCCGTGACCCTGTGACTGGCTGGTGCTGGCAATAGCTGAGGTGAGTGCAGCCCGGATGGGGCGCTCGCTTCAACCACAGCCGTGATGGGTGGACCGATGACCAAACGCCTTCTCCAGGACCTCCACGTCCTGCAGCAACCGACCGCCGAGCATCAGCAGCTCGTCAGCTACGCGCAGCAGCAGCACTGGCCCAACCAGGAGCCACCTGCCCAGCCGGAGCCGGAGGACGATGACGACGAGGACGACGACCTCGACCCTGACGAGCCCCTGGATGAACCCGGCGAGGAGGTCGAAGCTTCCCGCTCCGAACCCTCTGATGCGCTCAAGGCGGAGCGGCGCAAGACCAACCAGCTGGAGCGGGAACTGCGCACGATCAAGCGTCAGCTCGCCCAGTTCTCCAAGATCAACCCTGACGAGTACGAGCGCCTCCAGGAGGCGGAGCGGCAGAAGGAGCAGCTGGAGCGCGAGATCGCCAGCCGTGAACTGCAGCTCGAGGCCGCCGCCGCCCGCAAGGTGAAGGCCGCCGCCAAGGAACGGGACGAGGCCCTCCAGGACGTGCAGAACCTGCGCAAGGAACGCCTGCTGGAGCGGTTGTTCGTCGACGCCGATGGCCGCGCTGGTGGTGACAACCGCGGCTCTTTCTTTGAGATCTTCAAGCACCAGGTGGGCGGTGAATTCCGCCTCACCAAGGACAGCGCCGGTCGTGACCTGCTGGAGCCGATCGACTCCAAGGGCAATGTGCTGCTCGGTGATCACGGCAACCTTGACGCTGCTGACCACATCGAGTCGCTCCGCACCCATCCGGTGCTCAGCTTCCTGTTCAACCAGCGCGGCGGCCTCGGCCCCGCCACGGTGATCGCCGAGTTCGATGGCAACGGCCAGCCGACCAACCTGCAGAGCATGAGCGCCAGTGAGCTCTACCTGGCCAGCTATGCCAAGAAGCCAGCTGGCGCTCGGCGTTGATCCAACCGTGCTCCGTCTATCACGGCGGAGCACACCTTCAACATCGACAACCAAGCGCAACCGAACGGCAGGGAACGAATCATCCACGCACAATCAAGCGCGCGACAGCAACCCAAACTCACGATCAATCAAATCAAGTGAAGTTCAAAAAGGGGGGATATACCCCCGAATACGAGAAACGCGCGCGTACCGCTTAGGAAATGTCGCAAAATCTGGAAATTCACTTTTCCGATCACCTTTAAGTCGGCTGAACCTCCTGCAGCGACAGTGCTGCCAGAGGCGGCCACGGGGCGCAGCGGAACACCCGAGCGGGAGCGAGCGGTTGGAGCCGCCTGACCGCCGTCTGGTGCTGCGCCGCGGCTGGCCGCGAGAACCCCGAGCAGGCGCGAGCGGGTGGAGCGACAGGCCGCTGGAGCAGCGACACCGTCAGCCTTGCTGACCTCTTCGCAGGCATTGCTTTGCTGCCCTGCTTGCTGGCATCCACCGGCGCCGGCCAGCAGTGTGAAGGGGCAGCCAACTGACGCCAGCCGCCCCAGCGGAGCGTGATCAGGCCCGGAAGCCGAACTCCCGGCGATAGAGCCGTGGGTGGTGGGCTTCGATCAGCTCCATCGCCAGGAAGGCCGGGAAAGGAACCAGGCCCGAAAGGGTGACCTCCTGGGAGGACAGCCCACGCCGGGGGCGCGCAGGAACCGCCGCAGGGCCAGCCTTCGGAAGCGACTCGATCTGGCGCAGCTTCTGCTCCAGCAGCGCCCAGAGATATTTCGGGATGCCGGAGGGCCGTGGGCAGCGCCACACCTTGCAGGTGGCATCCCAGGGCCGGGACTCTTCCAGCAGCAGCCCGTGCTTGCCGGCTTTGCTGATCTCGATCATCAGCAGGTGCTCGCTCACCGCCTTGCCGGTGACGGCCCTCCAGGTGATGCCGCTCATCGTGGACGCATAGATCGTGATGGGTGCCATGGCCGAACCAGGCGAAGGACCCCTCAGCCCTGCGCGGGGAGGGCAAGGGGCGCGTCAGCGCCTCGCGCAGCCCTTGCCCCGCCGCGCACGCTGAGGAGGGCCGCCGCCTCCCCCCTTGGTGTCGCCCAGAGCCGTCGGGGAAAGGGGGCCCGAAGGCCCCCCGGGCCTCAGATCACCGAGACGGTGCAGCCCCGGGTGCCCTGCAGCTTGCGGGCGATCGCGAAGGCCTTCTCGGCCGGCACGAAGCGGATCTTCTTGACCGGCTTGCCGCGCTTCCCGAAGAAGCGCTGCTCGCAGGGGTGGGCGCCGCCCTTGAGGCCATCGGGATAGAAGTGGACGATGACGCGGCGGATTTCGCAGCTGGGGGCAGAGGGTGTGGCCATGGCCTTGAGGTGAGGAACCCGATCGCTCAGCGCGGCCCGCGCAGGGAAGGCAAGGGCGGCGAAGCCGCTTGCAAGGCCCTTGCCGAACCGAGCAGGCCAGCGCAGCCTTCGGGTGCTTCTCACCGGGGCCGTGGCGGAACACCCCCCGAGCGGTGCTGACCTGAGCAGCGTTCGTCCACGGCTGCCGCCGATCCGGGGCGGCGGCGATCGTGCCCCCGCAGCGGGTTCAGAGGTGGTGCAGTTGCTTGGCCAAGAGCGGCCAGGCCGATCCGCCAGCATTCAGCGCGTCCCTGTCACCTGGGGCTCCACCTGAGGTCGCGCCCGAGCTGGCCAGAACCAGACGACTTCTGCTAGTACAGGTGTTCTCTGAGAAGGTGCCGTCGTGGCTGCTTCCCCGCCCCGCTCCCGCGCCGCCCGGCCGTCGCCCAGCTCAGCCGCAGAAGATGGCGGCTGCGAGCAGTGGCCGTATCTCGATGAGGAGGTGCTGGTGGCCAGCCGCAGCAGCAAGGTCTGCCTTACCTGCCACTTCTTCCGCCACCACGCTGGGGTGAACTGCATTCCCCTGCTCACCTGCCAGCTGCACCAGGGCCTGCTGGCCCATGGGGAACACCTCACCCGCTGCTGCCAGGGTTGGACCAAAGACATGGTGCGCCAGCGGGGCTGGGCACCCGAAGTGGCATGACAGCTGCTGCCAGCCGGCAGCCACCGCCTTAATCGAAAGTGGGCAAGCTGATGGTGATTTTAAATCAGTGCAATGCCCACCGGGCATTAGATGCTGCAGTGATTATCCGACACCACAGTGATGGAAGAATGGACATGATCCTACCATCAGAATCAATGCGAGCTTGGTTTGACTTTGCTACCACAGCATCCAGCCAGCCAATCTGTTCAGACCGTTGCAAAAGCGAAGCGGCTTTGAGGTTAACATCTAATCGGCGATTATGTCGGCCGCTGACGAAGTAGGGATGCAAGTTCAGCTTCGAAGCGTATGAGCTCTGATAGCTGAGCAGCGAGAGCTTGCTTGGCTGGTAGGTGGATCTTTTCTTGCTGGTCGAGCCATTCACTAAAGGTCCCCGTCATCTCTTCCATGCCGGTCTTCGCCTCGTCCTCAACTTCGGCGGCGGCGCCGCGGAGTGCATCGCGGAGCTTCTGCCTCTGATGAGCCTTCTTCTCTGCTTCCATAGCCGAAAGTACGTCACTACCTATGTCATAGAGAAGTGGACCAAGTTGCTCCATGATTGGACCAACGCTGTCTAAAGCCTCAGCCCACTTGACATATTTGCTGGCTTTTTTTGCCACTTCTTCAGTCGGAAAGTTCTTGACATTGTGTGCCTTCCGAAACTCATCCCATCCAAGACCCGACTGTTTCCATTCTCTAACGAACTTCGCTGCTTCATCAAGGGACATGCTTAGGTCCACACGGGCATATGCCTTGAAGCCATCTCGGAAGGCCCTAGAGAACTGGCTGGCGCGCTTCTTGGCCTTCCCTTCTACACCGGGCTTTGTCGAATCGGATTCGGCCGCGCCCATCTCGAGTATCAGTTCTCCAAGCCGCCTCATAGCAGGACTTCGACCACGCTCGCTGGCCTCCTGGTCTGCTGACGCAGCAAGGTTCTCGAATTCTGCATAGGCTTGTTCGCTCCATTGATCCAATGCTTCAACCAGTCGAGTCTGTAACGCCTCTGCTGCAGATACCGTTCCTATTCTGATTGCGCTCAATAGCTCGTCCTCCATGAGACGGTGGAGGTCTGCTTCGCACTTGCGCCGTAGCGCGTCGAGACTGGTGCGCCAAAGAGCAACGCGCTCGAGCTCGTTCTCGCACGTTGCTATGGCCTCCTCGCGCAATGCTTGCTCGACTTGCACCATCCGAGTGAAGCTGGTGATCGCATGAGATGCAAAGCGGTACCCGGACAGTGTCCGCAACTCGGGGACACTTAGCTGAGCTTGTGTAAGCGCTTCTCGAAGCTCCCCCACCCCGTCCCAGCCAGACCCCATTTCGTAGAGGCTGGCATCCGGCTGCTCGTTCCCAACACTCTGGTAGGGGTCAGCGCTAACAGGGTGAACACCCCATCGGGGGCTTGTTGAACCGATCGCGTCCAAGAGAGACTTGAACTCAGCCTGTTTGCGTGAGCAGAGACTCCGGAATCCCTCAGGGTTTTCAGAGGGATCGATACCTGCTTCGTCGATGCGTGAGATGACGGCGAGGAGCGAGTCTGTGACGTGATCTCCCGTAACACCAAATCTTTCACCGGTCACGATCGCGTCGAAGGTTTCTTTGTTACTCGTGACGAGCTGTGGTGGAAGAACCCAAACAAGCAGGTCCGCGAGATCAAGGCTTTCAAGTGCCTTTATGTCGTGCTCATCATTGCCGCCTGCAAAGCCTGGACTGTCGCGGAATGTCCATGTGGATCCTGTGATCTCGTCAACTGAGAACGTTTCACGGCGACCGGACACCGTGATCTCAGAAGGAACAGCTACTCCATCCTCAAACAGCAGGCGCTTGAGAAGAGAGGATTTACCAGCATCATAAGCGCCATAAATTGCAGCTACCGGATTTTCTCTGGACTGATGGTCTCGCCAAGCAGACTCAAGCTTCTCAACTACATCACCTATGGGAATATCGCGAAGAGAAGTCCATACCAAATCGATCCATCCATCTCTGTCTAGATTCATCGTTCCTCCCATAGGTGACCGCCGAGCGAATGCTCGGCGCTATCGCCGAGTACCGCATAGAGTTCTCTTTGCTTCTCAATCGAAGCAATCTCCTGCATTTTGGCAATCTTCTCTGTCTCAAGCTCTATCGAGTAGGAGTTGAGCAGCCCGATGTATTTACCAGCCGCCATGATCAGACCGCACTCTTCGGCGTCGCCATCAGCAATAGCTGCTACGACGCGGGGTACCGTCTGAGCTAGCCATTCCGCGAGCCTTTTCCGATCTTCTTCGCGCCTCTCATGGAGATGCTCCTCCCAGAAAATAAATGCGATATCTAATACTACTCCTACGACTGACATCACGGCTCCAAGTTTTCCGAGAGATCGAGCGACTTTTACTGCTCCCCACGGCTTGAACTTGAATCCAAGTCCTTTTCCAATGCCATATACCACGTCTCTCGATGCTCCACCTGCGAAACGGCTCGTCTTGTCAAAGGCGTCGTGAAACCACGCCTTACCCTTCGAATCGCTGGGCGATGCTGGACCATCTCCGACTGTGGGATCAGGAAAGGCATGGGCAAACTCTGCTGAGGCGAAGCGTCGGTTAATGACTTCCTCTGTCTGGGTTCGCCAAGTTTCGAGTTCCTTCTGTGCGACTTTTCCCCATTGCTCCAATTCGACCGCTAGAGCCTTGTCCTCCCACCACTTTTGTAAGTTCGAGGCCTTCAGCTTGAGCCGCACTGGATCGGTCTCAGAGAGCACTTCATCCCGGAGAGACGCAGCCTGCTCTTCGACCCGCCGGAGGAGCCTTGCGCGATGGTCGTCGGCGAGACGCATTCCTTCGCCCTTCTGCTCTTTGACGAGGCTAAGGAGCCTCCCTATGGCATCAGCCTGAGCAACAAGCTGATTCATTTCAGCGCCTTGTCGTGCATCTAGACGAGCTAGTCGGGCCAACCCTCCTTCTAGCAGCGATCTGTCAACACCAGTTTGTAGTAACTCGGCCTCGATCTCTCGGTAGGCCCGCGTGAACTGATCGAAGCCATCCCATGAGCGGTTGGAGTCATATGACTCTGACGTTGCATCCCTTCGATCTCCGACTAGACCAAACGGATCGCTCGCCATGCAAAGAATCCGTTTAGGGGACATCGAGATGCCACGGCTCCCAAGCGCCTCGGACAGCTCCCGTTGCTTGCGCACTGCAAGCTCCCTGTAGCGTGTTGGGTTGTCCACAGGATCGACGCCAAGTTCATCTGAACGGTTCACGATGAAAAATGTCCTTGAAGCTTTCGGGACAAGAAGTTGATCTCGGCTTCCCTTCAAGACGAGTTGCATAGATGCATCGTCACCAGTCAGTAGATTAGGTTGGAAGAGGTAAAGGATCGCCGAGGCGTCAGGGAATGAGCGACGAGCCGCCTCTGTATGGCTCTCGTGCGAGCTCTGGAAACCTGGAGTGTCTACGAGATCGAGACTTCCCCACTCATAGATTATCTCTTTGTCCGTCGTGGGATTTGCACGGATGTGCAGGTCGCCTGGGACAGGCTGCCCGACGTCCAAGAGCAGCCGCTTAATGAAGCTTGACTTACCTGTGTTGTAGTCACCGACTAAGTGTAATCGTGGACGACCACGAACTGCGATGGCATTCAGTTCCGCGAATGCGGTCTTTGCCAAATCATCACCGGTCAGAGCTTGATTAGCCTGGTCAAGCCACCTTCTACCTGAACCTGGCTTGACGTCGCTCGTCACGTGTGCCCAGACATCTCTGAAGGTGGAGAACAAGGTTTCAAGGACTCCTGGATCGCTGAATGTGCTTCTCTTATGCTCTCCAAGGTGAAAAGCCTGTTGGAGACCCTCGGGGTCATCGATCCACGAGTCACCGAGCCAGTACTTTGAAGAGACGTTTGGATCACCATCCTCCACCGACCGTTCACTGGCTTCCTTCGCTTCCCACAACAGACGTTGCGGATTTGTCTTCTCCGGCATCTCAGCTTTTATTGAATTCGCACGGAATGCGATCTTCTCGCCTGCAGATCCAAGACTACGGAGATCAAGCGCTTGGTTGACAGCTGGTAGGACGACCCTTCCGGCAGAAGAGGAAGCAATTTTCTCCGCTTCTTGCGAGACACTATCTTTGAACTCGTCGTAGACGGTGTAAACGCTTTGGCGGACGTTCGCGAGTGCCTCCCGGCGGGCTTTGAGCTTCTGCGCCTCGGCACGCTTTCTGGACTCTCCTCCTAGCCATCCCAGCAACCATGCGGCTCCACTTCCCACTACGGCCACACCAGCCGCTGCTCCTGCAGCCCAACCGAGCGGATTCCAGAAGTTCGTGACCGCCATAGTCCCCAACGATGCCGCGATGCCCCCTAGGACGCCTGCTGCCTTCAGACTCCAGGACCCGTATTTCCATCCCGCACCGGCGTCCCCAGTCACATCTTTCGCATCAAGTAACCGTGCCTTCAGGTCTGCAATGCTGTCTTGGTACGCCAACCGCGTGCGGCGACTGATGAATTCATGGGCCTCAGCCAAGACACACTTAGCTGCCGTCTCCATCTCTGAGGTTGATAGGCATTTCTTCCGCACCTGCTCTCCGGTGATTCGTTCACCTCGATCGAAGGCACTTGCAACAGTTTCCTCGGCGGCGTCTAGAGACTTCGACCTCAGTGCTCCTAGCTCTGCTGTCAGGCGCTGTTGGACGAACACCTTGAACTCCCCGACGCTCGGCGCTTGGAATCGTCCTCGAAGTCTTTCCAGAGCTTCGAGACGATCCATCCCTTCGCAGAAGTAAGCCATTCGAGCAGCATCTGTCACGGGGTAGCCCAGGAGACATAGCAGCGGTTCTATGGTCTGGGCCTCCAGGACACTGGACTCAGCGATGGCTTCTTTAGATGTCGCATCCATGTCTTCGCAAAGTGCGTTGAGAACACCGCGAAGTTGATCATGGAGTGCGCCCATGCGGAGCGCAACAGCGTTTTCTTCGATGCAACGAACGAGAAGCCCTTCTAGGGTGGGTAAGTTTGACCACAACTCAAGCTTCTTGGCACCATACTTCTGACGGTGCAATTCCAGTGTTTCGCGATCTGGGCCGTGATAGGGCAATGTGGCCCGTGCAAAAAGTGCACGTTTTGATGCGACCGCCACCACTGGAACTCCAAGCATAGATACACTTGCCAGTTCGTCCTGAATATTGCCAGCGTGCTGAGCTACGGTTCTTGAAAGGCTTGCTCTGGCGCTACCGATTGGCACTCGTGGCGGTAGCCGCCATACCGAGTTCCGATTGTTCAAGACAGCGATTACAGGTTTGTTGAACTGATTGACCCACTCAGCGACTTTTGTGAACTCCGAAGCTTGTTGGCTTTGACTGTCAAAGCAAACAAGTACAAAGTCTGCCACCTCTACTGCGTAACGGGCACGCTGTTCAAGGTCGACTCGTTTGTTCATCCGACCCCATCCATTGACCCCCGGTGTGTCGTACACCTTGCACGATTCCCAGTCCTTAGGCTCCACATTGGTTGTCCAGTCGCTCTCACCATGCGAAACGGGTAGTCCGTTTCCTCTTGTGAGTGCTTCGATCAGTGTGCTTTTGCCAGTACCTGTCCGTCCGAACAGAACGATGTTGAAGCTTTCGGCCACACCCGCCTGCTTGGCAAACAGCCGCTCAATCTCTGCTGTTCGCTCTTGAATATGACTTATAAATCGACCAGAAGCCTTATCAGGTGTTGAGGAACTGAGCCGAACGATCTCTTCGTTCATGCTGCTGATCAACGACTGGGCCTCTCGCTGTGTTGACGCAAGTGCCTCCCGACTAGCTTTGACGGCCTCCCGAGTCGATTGTTCCAGGCTCTTCATCTTCATCTTACTCATTCACAATTCTGATTTGCAAATGTACTGGGGAAGATTTCTATAGTCAGTAGTGGCAGGCATTCATAAATGGCCATCAGGATACTAACCCATCATTTTTAGGCTGAGGTGCCCATTGGCCACGGTGTTCCTCCCATGTATTGCTTTTGGTGAGTATTGACTCACGGCAGAGTTGCTTGCGGCTTAAATTGGAGTTGCTCTTGAGGGGTAGCTGGCCCGTATGCTGCCAGCAGTTGCGATTGTGGTTCACATGGTTGGCAACGTCACCGAAACACCAGACGAGTTGCCTGATGGGATTATCGTTGCGATCCAGACTGAGAATCTTGTCGAGTACGAGGGCCTGCACGCTCTTAGAGTGGCCCTCATTAAACAGTAAGTATTGATAGTGACTGTCTTTAAGCAGACTGTGCGCCCGATGCAAGGAGTCGATTTTGGCCAGCCGAACAACACGGCAGCTCTCTTGATGGCTCACTGGTCTGCTCCTTCAGTTGGTTCATCAGGATTTTCAAGCGGCAGCGCCGTCAGGATTCCGCTCTCATACGCCCCGGTGTCGATCCCGATGCGGTGCGGCAGGTGGGTCACCTGGTAGTCGTTGTTGAAGGTATGCCCGTGCACCACGATGTAGGGCAATCCGTGGGGCCTGGAGAGAAAGGGCTGGCGGATCCAGATCAGATCCACGAATTCCTGCTCCTCCAGCGGAACCCCGGGCCGCACCCCCGCATGCACGAACAGGTAGTTGCCGCGAATTGCGGTGACCGGCAGCTGCTCGAACCAGTCCCTGCGCTCGGCCGCAAAGGACACGAGCTCCCGATCGCCTCCACTCCACTGCCATAGATCCAAGCCCTCCTCGGGTGCGGGTTGATCCATGGCGTCCAGCAGCATCTGCTCGTGGTTGCCCATCAGAACGGTCACCCCTGAAAGGCCAAAGGCCGCCGGGTTGTCCTGCAGCTGCCACACCCGCTCCAGCACCTTGCGATCGCCATCGGGCTCAGGGGCCCGATCGATCAGATCCCCGAGGAAGATCAGCTCCGCGCCCGAATCCAGGTGCGGGATGAGTTCCTGCTCCAGCAGGGAGGCGCAGCCGTGGACATCCCCGATCGCCACCACTTCAGACCTGCTCATCGTTTTCCTCATAGACGTTGGCGCTGGAGCGCATCGACTCACGGCTGAGGCGTTTGCGGCTGCGGTTGGGATCGCTTTCAAGCAGCTCCAGCTTTTCGCTGAGCAGCTTCCGCTCGCGGGTCACGCTGGGGCTAGCGGGCATCACCATGAAGCGGGCGTGCAGGGAGCGCAGGCTGGCACCAGCGGCCATGACATCGCCCCGATCGAGTTCCTCGATCACTCGCCTGCGTTCGCGGTTGGAGCGCAGCAGCTCCAGCTGCTCGGCCACGGCCGCATCGGGGTCCAGTGCCCCGAGCTCCGCGCTTTCCATCACGGGCAATTGAAGATGCTCGATCAGCGTCTGGCGTTCGCTGCTGCCGGGGGCATCCCAGGCCAGGCGCACGCTGAGGATCTCCTGATTGGGGATCCAGGCGGGCAGCTTGAGCTGCACACCCACATTGAGCTCCTGGCCGGCGCGCAGGTTGGGGAGCTGGTGATTGCCGGCGCCGGTGGGCTTGAGGTCGTTGAGCAGATCGACCACCTCGGCGCCGTGCTTGCCCCGTAGACCGATGCTGACTCGCCGCCCGATGGTGGTGGCCAGCCCCTGAAGCTCGGAGGCGTAGAGATCCGCCAGCTGGCTGGGGGTTTCGATGTGGGCCAGGGTGCCATCACCTGCCGCGGCCATGGCGCCCATCAGGTCCTCGTCAAAGTCATTCCCCAGGCCAAAGGCACTGGTGCTGATGCCCCGCTGGGTCAGGCCCGCCACCTTGGCGGCGATCTCCTTTTGGTTGGTGAGGCCCTCGTTGGCCTGGCCATCAGAGAGCAACAGCACCCGGTTGAGCTGGGTGGGATTGAGGTGCTCGGCCACCTGGGTGGCTCCGGCCAGCCAGCCATCGAACAGGGCCGTGCAACCACCGCTGTGGATCGTATTGATCGCGGCGATGAAGTGCTGGGGATCGACGACGGTCGTGGAGGGAACGACCACCTTCACCTCGCCGTCGAAGCTGACGATGGCGAGGCGATCACGGTTGGTGAGCTCTCCTGCCAGGAAGCGGGCGGCCTTGCGGGCGTAGCTGAGCTTGGTGCCGCTCATCGAGCCGGAGCGGTCGATCACCAGGGCCAGGTTCAGCGGCGGTCGCTGCTGTCGCTGGGGTTCTGCTTCCGAGGCAGGGGGGGAGATGGTGATCAGCAGGTCGAGGGTGGAGGCGCCATCGGCCGCCACCGCCGGGCGCAGGGGCCGGAAGCGCAGGGTGGGATTGGTCATGGTGGGAAGTAAGGGGGTGGGTTCGTTGGTCGGGTTAGGTCGGGATGGAGGTCAGGGGGAGAGTTCGTCGAGCTGGTCGCTGAGGCGTTCGAGCAGGCGCTGCAGCCACATCCGGCGGCGGGATCCAGAGGGTGGGATGGATAGGGACTCGCGCAGATGCAGTTCGATGCCGGGGGCCAGGGACAGGCGATGCCAGCGGCTGCTGGTATCGCTGGAGCGAGAGGAAGATCCCGAGCGGGAGCGGGAGGAACGGGTGAGGGAGGAAAGGGGGGTACTGAGCATCCCGAGAACGGGGCTCATGGAGCTGTTTTTTCGTGCGAACAACGGAGGCTCGCTTGCTTGAGCTTCGGCGTCGCCGGCTGGAGACGACAGATCCCTCAAGTAGTCGAGGGCCTCGTTGCCGGCTTGAGCGGAAGGGACGGTGGCCGTCGCTCCCTCCCCGTCCAGCTGCTCGAGCTGCTGCTCCAACTCCGCATCGGCCAGAACGCAGAGGGGAGCAATCGCCGAGAGGCTCAGACCGCGCCGGGCCAGGGCGCGCACCAGAACCAGCTGCAACAGATGGCGGTGGCTGTAGACCGCACTGCGACCCTCCTTGCCGGGGCGATCGATCAACCCCTGGGTGGCATAGAGACGCACGGTGCGGGGCGAGATCTCCTCCCCGAGCAGTTCGCCCGCGGCCGCGAGGAGGTCCTCAAGGCCGTAGAGGGCGTCTGCTGGAGCGGTGACCTTCGCCATGCCTCAAGTATGCACACTTGCAGTGCAGGTGTCAAGCAGTCGTCCGAGCGTCTTGCTGGAATCGGAGCTCTGCAAAAGTGCCTGGCCATGGAAGCGGGACTGCCCGCGGCCTCTGTGAAGAGGGGGCCTCAGGGTGAAGCCCAGCCAGACTTTTGGGATGAATCGCCTTCCTCTGCTGCTCTTGGGTCTGACGCTGGCGACTTGGCTTGGCTGTGCTGCCAGCCGGGCACAATCCATCCGCGCCACGGTGCTCTCGATCGGTGATGGCGACACGATCCGGGTGCAGCAGGGCCAGCAGCGGATCACCATCAGGCTGGCCTGCATCGATGCCCCCGAGATGGCCCAGGCACCATATGGAGCCCAATCCCGCGCCTATCTGCAAACGCGGCTGCGCATTGGCGCCCCGGTGACGCTGCTTCCCCAGACGGTCGACCGCTATGGCCGCACCGTGGCGGAGGTGATCGGGGAGGTGAATCTGAACCTGGCGATGGTGGAGGACGGCCAGGCGTTTGCCTACCGCCAGTACCTGAGCCAGTGCAACGCCAAGGAGTATCTCGATGCCGAGTACCGCGCGTCCCGCAGCCGCTACGGGGTGTGGAGGGTGCCGGGCGGCATCACGCGGCCTTGGGAGTTTCGGCGGGCTCGGCGTTCGGCTGGAAGCAGTCGTGCGGTCAGTTCAGGTGTGGTCCCTGCTGGGACAGCCCCAGCTGCGATGGCAGGCCAGCGTTACCGATGCCGGCAGATCGGCAGTTTTGCCAAGGCCCAGGAATTGCTGCGCCAGGGCCACACCTATCTCGATGGCAATGGTGATGGGGTGGCCTGCGAGAGCTTGCGCTGAGAGGACGGACAACCGCACCTTTTGGCTCTGGTCGTCATCGGCTTGCTCGTTACCTTCAAGCTTTGAACGCCACGCCCATGGCCCTCACCGGATCTGACCTGCTGACCAAAGTCAAGGAGCTGGGTGATGCCTCCAAGTCCGATCTGGTGCGAGCCGCCGGCTATGTGAGCGCCAAGAAGGACGGCAGCGAACGGCTGAACTTCACCGCCTTCTATGAGGCGCTGCTGGAGGCCAAGGGCGTCAGCCTGGGTGATGGCAACGGCAAAACCAAAGGCAAGGCTGGCCGGACCTTGAGCTACGTGGCCACCGTCCAGGGCAACGGCAACCTCCTGATAGGTAAGGCCTACTCCGCGCTGTTGGATCTCAAGCCCGGCGATGAGTTCGAGATCAAGCTGGGACGCAAGCAGATCCGCCTGGTGCCAGCTGGCTCAACGGAAGAGGAGGAGTGAGCCTTTCAGCAGCTGGCTCTTCAAGCTGTCTTCAGCTCAGCTGCTCACACGACAGCAGAAAGCCGGTGACGTTGTCCGGCCACTTGGCGAGCACCAGCAGTTCCCGCGGGTCACGGGCAAAGCCCTTCTGGGAGAGGGCCGCGAATTCGGCCAGGTTGTCGTGGGTGACCAGCGCCCCACTGGCTTTGCTGGCCTCGATCGCAGCGACAAACTCCTGACCTTGTTCCGCAAGGCAGCGTTGATAGGCCTCCTCGAAGCTCACCCCCTGCTCCTGCAGCCTCACGAAGGCATCCAGCTCCGGTGGGAGGTGATCCAGCCATAGGGGAAGGCTCCTCACCGGACCAATCGTGATGCCCTGGGTCTGGGTGTGGATCAACGTCACCGTGGCCTCCAACGACCAGCTGGGCTGGGCGAGCAGCTTGCCGGCGGCGATCTGCAAATGCCAGCGGTAGTCCTCAGCGAGGGCCTGGTGGGTCCGGGCGAGGTCAGCCATGGAACAGGGGATCACGACAAAGCCCGGTGACGAGGCCACCGGGCTCTGAAGGATTCTGGTTGGTGGGGCGGAGTGGCTGATGCTGGCACCTGGGGCCAGAGTTCCAGTGGGACTTCCCGATGGGTCCGGGGCACCTGAGGCGAGGCCGTTAACGGTGCAATGGACGGCGGCGGAGCACACACACAGTCGGTGTCACACGCCAGGGAAGCCAGAGATCCGATGAGAGTGTTGGAGCAGGGGCCGGATCGTCAGCGCGCTCCTGACGCCTGACCCGGGGGAGTGTCATCCATCAAAGGGCCTCCGAATCCGATGCATCAACAATCGGACGGCCAGAGGGCAGGGGCAATAGGGGTTTATGCCTGAGGGGGCGGAGGGAGCGGGAGATCTGCAGCCTTCAGCCAGCCCCGGGTATTCACCAACCGGGCCGCTTCCTGGGCCGCCTCCACACAACGGTGCGTACGGCGTTTGGCGTCGTCCTGGCTCTGGGCCCGCATCAAGTAGCCCTCCATCGCCTCTGGCGTTTCGATTACGGCCAGCAGCCCCTGCGTCCGGCTGCCGATCGAGGTATCGGCGAGCAGCCGGGTGATCAGGTTCAACTCCCAGAGCAGCTGGCCTTGGGAGCCGGGCGTGAACAGCTGCTCCTGCAGCACCCCTAGGCACCCCCGCTTGAAGGAATCGAGCTGGCCGGGCCGGAAGCGGCGGCTGTTGGGCAGCCCCTCCGCCGGGCCAGAGGGGAGGCGCGCCGGGGCTGGTTGATTCGCCTCAGGGCTGTGTTCAACGCTCCAGCTCAGTCCCGTGCCAGGTAGTCCCACGGTGGTTCGTGCTCCACCAGGGCGGGCGATAGGGATGTTGAACGACGCCCCGCGGCCACCCAGGGAGATGGAGCTGAGGCCGCTCTTGGCGAAGTTGAAGCGCAGGGGGCCGATGCGGGTGCTGCGGCGGAAGCGGAAGGGCATGGGACCGCACCGGCTCAAAAGCCAAGGGGTAGGCAGATCCTGCCTCTTCTTGCCCGTGCTGCAGTGATTCCTCTTTGAGATACCCCCAATTCGGCCGCGGCCCGTTCAAACTGCCCGCAAGTGGTCTCCCTGGCGTTCGTGTTCCCAGTGCTCGCCTGGTTCTTCGCATGAACGCAACGCTCATGCAGATGAGGGGGTTCGACAGTGCCTGGCAGGCCCCGATGACCCGATGACCCCGCTGGATGACCTAAAACCTGATGCCTTGGTCAATGGCCAGTGGGGCAAGGAAGCCGTGCGGCTGATCCGTGCCCTCGGGTTGGCTGATCATGAAGCCGGGGCAACGGGGCCTAGCCGGAAGGGGACGTACTGATCCGATGGCGACGCAGCGATACTCCGTCACCCCCCACCCCATCGACACCCTGCTCACCTGGGTGAAGAGCGGCGAGATCGCCATCCCGGAGATCCAGCGGCCCTTTGTGTGGGAAGCCACCAAGGTGCGCAACCTGTTGGATTCCCTCTACCAGGGGTTCCCGGTGGGCTACCTGATTGCCTGGCGAAACCCCACGGTCAAGCTCAAGGACGGCACATCGTCCGCCGGAAAGCGAATCCTGATTGACGGACAGCAAAGGGTGACTGCCCTGATGGCCTCGCTCTTGGGTATGGAGGTGCTCACGAAGGACTACGAACGGGTACGGATCCGGATCGCATTAAATCCGCTGGCAGCGGATGACGAGCCCAGCTTTGAAGTGAGCAATCCTGCGATCGCCAAGAATCCGCTGTGGATTCCGGACGTCTCGAAGCTCTTTCAGTCGGATGCGGATCTGTTTGATCAGACCGACGCCTACGTCGCACGCAATCCAGAAATTGATCGGAATCTGGTTGGCAAGTCACTCCAGCGTCTCTTGAAAATCGTCAACAACTCTGTTGGCTTGATCGAGCTGGCTGAGGATCTTGATATTGAGACCGTTACCGAGATTTTCATTCGCGTCAACTCGGCAGGGGCCGAGCTCTCCCAGGCCGACTTCGCCATGTCGAAGATCGCCGTCAACGAGACCTACGGCGGCAACACACTGCGCAAGGCCATCGAATACTTCTGTCACCTTGCCATTTCGCCAGACTTCTACTCCCAGATCGAGAAGAACGATCCGGAATTCTCTAAGTCTGAGTTTCTGGCCAAGATGGCTTGGCTCAAGGACGTCAATGACGACCTATACGACCCCACCTACACCGACATGTTGCGGGTGGCCTTCACCTCCGAATTCGGTAGGGGCAAGCTACAGGACCTGGTCGCCCTACTTTCAGGCCGAAATTTCTCCACGAAGCAGTACGAGGAGAGCATTGCGGAGGAATCGTTCGCCAAGCTGAAGCAGGGTGTTCTTGCTTTCATGAGCAAAACCCACTTCGATCGGATCACGATGATCTTGAGGTCAGCGGGGTTTGTGACCAGTGATCTGATTCGTAGCCGCAATGCCATCAACTTTGCCTACATTCTTTATCTGAGGGGCCGGCGCGAGAATCTGCCCGCCGACGACATCGAGAGTCTGGTGCGGCGATGGTTTGCGATGTCGATTCTCACCGGCCGTTATTCCGGCAGCCCGGAAACGGCCTTTGACCTCGACATCCGCCAGATTAACTCCCAGGGTCTGAAGACCTATGCCGAAGCTGTGATCGAGAACGAACTGCCCACCACCTTCTGGACGGGAATGCTGCCGCAGTTGATGGATACCTCCTCAGCAATGAGCCCGTACTTCATCGCCTACCAAGCGGCCCAGGCTCGGCTTGGTGATCGTGGATTTCTTTCATCCGGCATCACCGTGCGCGACTTGCTGCTCAATCGCGGAGACAAGCACCATGTTTTCCCGCGCAAGCATTTACAGCGGGCAGGGGCCTCCAGGAGCAGCTACAACCAGATTGCCAATTTCGTGATGGCCCAGAGCGAAATCAACATCGCCATTGGGGACAAGGCGCCAGAGGTCTACTTCGGTGAGCTACGCGAGCAGGTGAACGGTGGCTCCAAGCGCTACGGCGGCATCACCGATGAAGCAGCACTGAGTGAGAACCTGGAGATGAACTGCCTGCCTGCATCATTGCTGGATGGAGATCCGATGGAGTACGACTCCTTCTTGGTGGAGCGGAGGTTGTTGATGGCGGAGAAAATTCGGCAATGGATTGATGTTCTCTGATGGGACTGACTCCCTACCATGCCAAGTATTACGCCCATGACCTGACAAGGCGTGCTGCCGGAGGCTTGGATCGTTTATCGATGTCGTTGTTTGATGCTGCGGTCGATCTCAATCCCCATCAGATCGAGGCGGCACTCTTTGCATTGCAATCACCGTTATCGAAGGGTGTGATCCTTGCCGATGAGGTGGGTCTTGGCAAAACGATCGAGGCAGGGATTGTCCTATGCCAGTACTGGGCCGAGAGGCGACGGCGGTTGCTTGTAATCACCCCAGCCTCAATCCGTAAGCAGTGGGCCCTGGAGCTACAGGAGAAGTTCAACCTCAATGCTGTGGTGCTGGATTCGAAGGCCTGGCGAGAAGCGCGTAAGGACAGCCGGGACCCTTTGGCTCAGGGAGCTGTGGTGGTGATGTCCTTCCACTTTGCCAATAGCCATCGAGAGGATCTCAAGGCTGTTGGGTGGGATCTGGTTGTGATCGATGAAGCCCACAAGCTGCGGAACGCCTATCGGCTAAGTAACAAGGTCGGACAGGGGATTCGATGGGCAACAGAGGAATGCCGCAAGCTGCTCCTCACCGCGACGCCGTTGCAGAACTCCCTTCTGGAGCTCTACGGGCTTTCCACCTTGATTGACGACAGTTTGTTCGGTGATCTGAATGCCTTCCGTGCCCAGTACACCGGTGTGGGCAGCAACATAGCGGCCTTGTGGCAGCGGGTGTCTCAATTCTGCCGGCGAACGCTGCGCAAGCAAGTCACGGAGTACATCCGGTACACGGAGCGCCGACCGATGACACGGCCATTCCGGCCTACCGACGATGAGCACGCTCTTTACCAAGCGATCTCAGGCTTTTTGCAGCGAGATGAAAGCTATGCGTTGCCGAAGCGACAAAGGCAGCTGACGACCTTAATCCTGCGCAAACTGCTGGCCTCCTCTTCCCAAGCCATTGCAGGCACACTCGATACCTTGACGAAACGGTTGGAGAGCCTGCGGGACGAGAACGTGGCGAGTGATCCGGACTGCATCGAAGAGCTGCTTGAGGCAGAGGAGATGGAGGGTGATCTCCTGGATGAAATCCTGGAGCCGGATCAGATGGAAGCCTCTGTCGAGGTTGAAGCTGACACGATTGATCGAAAGAAGCTCAAGGAGGAGATTGAGACCCTAAAAGGCTTAGCTGACTGGGCTCGCAGTATCGGAGTTGATACCAAATCGCGCACCCTGCTGAAAGGACTGGAGATTGGCTTCGAGCAGATGGGCAAGTTGGGTGCAGAACGAAAAGCACTGATTTTTACCGAGTCACGACGCACACAGGACTACCTGAAAGCTTTCCTGGAATCAAACGGTTTTCAGGGTCAGGTTGCCCTTTTCAACGGCAGCAACGCAGGGCCAGAGGCTGCCGGTATCTACGAACGCTGGGTTCAAACCAATGCGGGTTCAGGCCGCGTGTCAGGTTCACGCGCAGTCGATATGCGAACAGCCTTGAT
Organism: Cyanobium sp. ULC065; assembly: GCF_977927515.1. Next base: position 1,968,914 of record NZ_OZ376393.1, read on the forward strand.
CGAAGCCTTCCGTGATGAAGGCACAATTCTGATTGCTACTGAAGCGGCCTCTGAGGGAATTAATCTTCAGTTCTGCTCCTTGGTGGTGAACTATGACCTCCCCTGGAATCCACAACGGGTGGAGCAGCGGATCGGACGGTGCCACCGCTATGGACAAAAACATGATGTGGTGGTGATCAACTTTCTCAATGAGCGCAATGAAGCTGACCGTCGTGTACTTGAACTGCTCACTGAGAAATTCAGCCTTTTCAATGGCGTATTTGGTGCTTCCGACGATGTTCTGGGCAGCATCGAGTCTGGTGTGGACTTCGAGCAGCGAATCCTCGCTATCTATCAAGAGTGCCGTACATCGGCAGAAATCGATGCGGCATTCAGTGCCCTCCAAAACGAGATGGATGAGCAGATCAAGACTCGCCTTGGGGATACGCAGAGAGCACTATTTGAATATTTTGATGAGGATGTTCATCAACGTCTGCGTTTACAACTTGCCGATGCAAAAGCCCAGCTTGATCGGGTTGGCCAGCGCTTTTGGTCACTCACCCGCTACATGCTGGTTGATGATGCCCGCTTCGAAGAGGCTGAGTTGGCCTTCGATCTCGAGCGGCCACCACGGCAAGACCTACCAAGGGGCCGGTACCACCTAATCTCTAAGAATCGGCCGGTTGAGGTCGCAAGCCAAGATCCAGAGGAAGGCTATCTTTACCGGCTGTCCCATCCCTTGGGGGAGTACGTGGTGGCCACGGCCAAAGAGCTGGAGACTTCTTCCGATGAGGTGGTCTTTGATGTGAGTCATCACCCCACCAAGCTCTCGGTGGTGGAGGCGATGCGAGGCCAAAGCGGGTACTTAACCCTGAACAGACTAGAGATTGAAGCCTATGACCGAGTGGAAGAGCTGTTGTTTTCAGGCTACACCGATGCAGGGGCCAGCCTGGATCAAGAAGCGATGGAGAAACTGTTCCTCTGTGCTGGGGATTCCACTGGGTGTGGATCAATTCCTGCAGAGTCTGGTTCGCGGCTGTCTGCAGAGGCGGAACGCCATGCCAGTGCCACCATCCACCGCTCCCTGGAGGAGAACAGCCGCTATTTCAAGGAGGCGCGGGAGAAGCTGGAACAATGGGCTGACGACATGGTGGTCTCGGCCGAACGGGCACTGGCTGCAACGAAGGAGCAGCTCAAGACCTTGCGACGTCAAGCAAGGCAGGCGGTAACACTTGAGGAGCAACGCCAGATCCAGGAGCAGACCCAGAAGCTTGAGAGACTGCAGCGCAGTCAGCGCCAGGAGATCTTCAAGGTGGAAGACGAGATCATGGAGAAACGGGATCAGCTGATTGATCAGCTAGAGAGGCGGCTGGTGCAACGCACGACCAATGAGACCCTGTTCACGATTCGCTGGTCGGTGGTGTAGCCCCACCATGACAGGCCAGAATACAAGCCGAGCAGAGCCCTCATGAGCCAGAAGTTCGAAAAGCTGAAGACCTTGCTGATGGAGCTTTTCCAGCTCGATAAGCCGGACTTGGACTTCGGCATCTACCGCGTGATGCACGCGAAGACCGCCGAGGTATCACAGTTTCTCGACAAGGACTTGCTACCCCAGGTGAATGCGGCATTTAGCCAATACCAAACTGCTGACAAGGCCGAGATCGAGAAGGAGCTGGCCAAGGCTATTGAGCAGGCACAAGCACTCGGCGCCGATCCAGAAACGCTGCCGAAGGTGAAGGATCTACGTGCCCGGCTTGCTAACGAGGCGGTGGACATCGTCTCACTGGAGGGCGAGGTCTACGACCAGTTGTTCAGTTTCTTCCGCCGTTACTACGACCAGGGCGACTTCCTCGCTAAGCGCGTGTATAAGCCAGGGGTCTATGCCATCCCCTACGAAGGGGAGGAAGTCACACTCCATTGGGCCAACAAGGACCAGTACTACATCAAGACCAGCGAGTACCTGAGCGACTATGCCTTCCGCCTGATACCGGATGACGACCAGCAGCCGATGCGTGTGCACTTCCGGCTGGCGGACGCCGTCGAGGGCGAGCACGGCAATGTGAAGGCCGCCGAGGGCCAAAGCCGCGTGTTCATCTTGGCGGCTCCCGGGGCATCGGGCCGCGACTTCATGACCGAAGAGGACGGTGAGCAGGGTAAAGAACTCACCATTCGTTTCCAGTACCGCCCAGCAACTCTCACCGACTGGCCCGAGGAGGAGCGTGACGGCAAGAAGAAACCTCCCTCACAGAAGGAGCTGAGTGCGCTGGCCGCCAGGCGTGTGCTGTCCGTAGATGACGACTCACTTGCGCCGTGGATTGCAGCGCTGGGCACACCGCACCTGACGGCCGGTGGCGAGAAGGCCGATTACACCAGGATGGAGGCGCACCTCAGGCGCTACACCGCACGCAACACCTTCGACTACTTCATCCACAAGGATCTTGGCACCTTCTTACGCCGGGAGCTGGACTTCTACATCAAGAACGAAGTCATGCACTTAGATGACGTTGAAAACGAGACCGTGCCGCGCGTCGAGCAGTATCTCTCCAAGATCAAGGTCATCCGCAAGATCGCCGGAAAGATCATCGCCTTCCTCGCCCAGCTCGAGGACTTCCAGAAGAAACTGTGGCTGAAGAAGAAGTTCGTCGTAGAGACGCAGTGGTGTATCACTGTGGGCTGCATCCCTGAGACGTTCTTCGCAGAGATCGCGGCCAACGCCGCCCAGCATGAAGAGTGGGTGAAGCACTTTGCGATCGATGAGATAAAGGGTGATTTGACAACTCCGGGGTACAGCAACAATCTCTCACTGGAGTTCCTGAAGGCGCATCCGACGCTGGCAGTGGACACACATCACTTCGATGTGGACTTCAGGGCGAGACTACTTGAAGCAATAGGAGACGTGGACGAGCAAGTCGATGGTGTTCTCTTTCACAGTGAGAATCTTCAAGCATTGAACGTAATGCAGGGACGGTATCAGGAGCAGGTAAAGTGCATCTACATCGATCCGCCTTACAATACGGGAGGAGACGGATTCGTCTACAAGGATAGATATCAACATTCGAGCTGGATGACGTTGATGGCTGATCGCTTGCGGCAGGCCAGGAATCTCATGTCGCCCTCCTCGGGAGGAGCCTGCAATCTAAATGATATCGAAGACTGGCGCATGCGAGGTATGATTGATGCCGAGTTTGGCGAGTCAGCCTATGTAACGACCGTGATCACGAAGTGCTCAACACCTTCTAGTTTTAGAACAGTGAACGTGGGCCCAGTTGACGTCACAGATCGAATCGTTCTCTTTGCTAAGAATAGGGACGAATTCTCGTTCACACCTCAACCGGTTGATAAGCCTGTTGACCTTCAGCATTTCAGCCGATTCATCACGAACATCGACGCCCCCTGCCAAGACTGGCAATTCAAGTCGATTCGGCTCCAAGTTCTGCAAGACTTGGGTTTCGCATGTACTAGCTCTCAAGAAGGAATGCGATTGGCTCGTGAGCGATGGAGTGATGCCGCCCGAGTGGTAGTGGACCATGCGTGCGGGTCGTTCGCCTTGGAGAACGCCAACAGAGTCTTCGAGCTGAAGACGCTCCAAAAGCCTTCACCGTGGTTGCGCGAACACATTGCTTCGTCGCGTGCAGAGAAAGACCGCATCACATTGATTGCCAGGGCTGGAGGTGAACCGATTCTGCTCCTAGGAGGTCGGCAGTTCTACTTCTTGAGCAAGGGGGTCGTCGAAACCGAAGGCAAACGCCGCCTTACAGAGCCAGCTTCAACCCTCTGGACCGACATTGATACGAATAATCTCCGTCACGAAGGAGACGTAGAGTTTCCTGCTGGGAAGAAGCCCTTGAAGCTGGTAGAACGAATTCTTCGGATGTCGGAACAAGCATCAGGGGTTGCATTCTTGGATTACTTTGCCGGCTCAGGCACAACTGGCCACGCTGTCATTAATCTCAACCGAGAAGACGGAGATCATCGCAAGTTCATCCTTGTTGAGATGGGCGACTACTTCGACACCGTTTTGCTGCCGCGCATCAAGAAGGCAACCTTCACTCCAGAGTGGAAAGACGGCAAACCCAAGCGCCTTGCCACGCCTGTGGAAGCCGAGCGCAGCCCGCGCATCGTCAAAGTGGTCCGTCTCGAATCCTACGAAGACGCGCTCAACAATCTGGAGACCTACCGCACCAAGGAACAGCAAGGCCTACTCGACCTCGCCCAAGCACAGGGTGAGGACGGTCTCAAGGAGCAGTACATCCTGCGTTACATGCTTGATGTCGAGACGCGCGGAAGCCAGTCGCTGCTCAACGTGCAGGCTTTCACCGACCCCACCGCTTACAAGCTCAAGGTCAAACGCCCGGGGTCGGATGAGAGCCGCGAGGTCAACGTCGATTTGCTGGAGACCTTCAACTGGCTGATCGGCCTCACCGTGAAGACCATCGCCGCGCCGCAAACGTTCAGCGCAGCGTTCGAGCGCGATGCTGAGGATCGCCTGCGTCTGAAGGGTCGCCTCAAGCAGGAGGCCGAAGGCCCGTTCTGGTTCCGCACCGTCACCGGTACCACCCCCGAAGGCCGCCGGACGCTCATCATCTGGCGCAAGGTCTCCGGTGAGCCTGAACAGGACAACCTCATGCTCGACGAATGGTTCACCAAGCAGGGCTACTCGGCCAAGGACAGCGAGTTTGATCTCATCTACGTCAACGGCGGCAACAACCTCGAGAACCTCAAGACCGCTGATGACCTCTGGAAGGTGCGGCTGATCGAAGAGGACTTCCACCGGCTGATGTTCGAGCCGGAGGGAGCCTGATGCCACGGGGACGCCCCAGGAAGAACCCAGAGACCATCGCGTCTACTTCACCCACCGGCCGGCGAGGACGACCGAGTAATAAGCCCCAGGTGCGCTTCGCTGCCAAGCTGGTGCTCAACCAATGGCTGCTGTCACTTTTCAACGTCAAGCGGTTTGAAGATCTGGCAGAACCCCTACGCAACGAGGCTCTCGAAGGCCTGGATGAGAACAACGTCCACCACTTCCATCACGCCCTGACCTCTCAGCTACTCAATCTCACCCAGCTCCCCACTGAGTTGCTTTTGGAGTACGACCAGAACATCGTCCGCCACAGCCAACGCCTGAACGAGCGCCGCATCACCCGAGGGGAGGAGCCCATCGTCTGGAAGTACTTCCAGTACCTGGCCTTGCTGTTCAGCGAGATCTACCTCGATCACTACTTCCGAGATCCCCAAGGTCTCCTGGCAGCCCTCAACACCCAAATCACCGCCTACAACGAAGACAAGTCCGAACCAGATCAGCTCAGGCACCTCAACGCGGAAGCCGAGGCCTGGCCACAGCTGAACAAGCTTGCCTTCTGGATGGCCACAGGCGGTGGCAAAACACTGGTGATGCACGCCCACATCCTCCAGTTCCAGTGGTATCTGGAGAAGTTCGGCCGCCGCCGTGAGCTGAACCGCATCATCCTGCTCACGCCCAACGAGGGACTTTCGCAGCAGCACCTACGAGAATTCGAGTTCGCCGGTATCCCTGCCGAAGTCTTCAACAAGGACGGTCGCGGCCTGTTCACTGGCCAGGCGGTCGAGATTCTTGAAGTCACCCGCCTGAGGGATGAGATGGGCGCCAAGACCGTTGCTGTGGAAGCCTTTGAGGGCAACAACCTGGTACTGGTGGATGAAGGCCACCGGGGCGCTTCCAGTGGTGGCGATGGGGCCTGGATGCGTTTCCGCAACGCCCTATGCGAGAAAGGCTTTTCCTTCGAATACTCCGCCACCTTCGGCCAGGCGGTGAAGGGTAACCCGGGCCTCACCGAGTTGTACGCCAAGAACACCCTGTTCGACTACTCCTACCGGTACTTCTATGGTGATGGCTTCGGCAAGGATTACCAGATCCTCAACCTCGATGAAGCCACCCAGCGTGACCACCGAGACCTTTATCTCACGGCGTGCCTGCTCTCGTTCTTCCAGCAGCAGCGACTGCACCGTGAGCAAGAGAGCTCCTTCAGGCCCTTCCTGATCGACAAGCCGTTATGGATTTTCGTGGGTGGCAGCGTGACGGCGACCCTGGCTACGAAGGACGCCTCTGACATCGTGGAGATCCTGCAATTCCTGGCGCGCTTCGTTGCTGATCGCCCAGGCAGCATCCAGCGCATCGAGCGCGTGTTGAACCAGGGCCTCATGACTACCAGTGGTGCCAACCTGTTTGCGGGCCGTTTCGCTTACCTGAACACCTGTGGCCTCAGCGGCACGCAAGTCTTTGAAGAGACCCTCGCAATCCTGTTTAACGCACCAGGGGGTGGCCAGCTTTACGTGGAGAACCTAAAAGGTGCAACGGGCGAGATCGCCCTGCGGCTTGGCGCTGAGAATGAGCCCTTTGGCGTGATCAATGTGGGAGATGACGCCACGCTGGTGAAACTGTGCGAGAAGAACGGCCTGGCTACGGGCGATCGGGAGTTTGCCGGCTCGTTGTTCCACCAGATCAATCAGGCCCACTCTCCCGTGAACCTGCTGATCGGATCGAAGAAGTTCACGGAGGGCTGGTCCAGTTGGCGGGTCTCCACCATGGGCCTGATGAACGTTGGTCGCAGCGAAGGGGCGCAGATTATCCAGCTCTTCGGCCGTGGGGTGCGCCTCAGGGGTTATGGCATGAGCCTAAAGCGCAGCGGACGTGCGCAACTGCCCGACGGTCTGGAGCGTCCGAAGCACATCTCCGTGCTGGAAACCCTCGGCATCTTCGGCATTAAGGCCGATTACATGGCGCAGTTCCGCGACTTCCTTGAAGAAGAAGGACTCCCCACCAATGAAGTCCGCATCGAGTTCCTGCTGCCGGTCATCAAGAACCTCGGCACCTTGAAGCTCAAGACGGTGCGGCTCAAGAAAACAATCAACGGCGTCAGCACCGAGTTTGGCGATGCCTTTCGCAAGCTGGCGCCGATCCCCACCGTGGCACCACCTGATCCAGACGGCGACCCGAGAACCTCTTCCCTGCAGAGGAACCCGGTTGTCCTGAACTGGTATCCCAAGATTCAGGCCATGAAGTCAAGCGGGGTCTAGGGTATTGATGTAGAAGCAACACCAAACCACACGCACCTGACAGCGCAGCATGTTGCTTTTCTGAATCTTACTGCGCTCTATTTCGAGCTGGAGCGTTTCAAGGCCGAGCGTAGTTGGTACAACCTCAACCTCACTCTGGACGGCATTGCCAAGCTGCTGGCCAACCAAAGCTGGTATCTGCTGCTGATTCCCGCCGAGGATCTCGCCTTCGATTCTTTCGAACGGGTGCGACTCTGGCAGGAGATTGCCCTCTCACTGCTCAAGAAGTACACCGAGCGCTACTACACCTTCAGCAAGCGTGACTGGGAAGCCAAGTATCTGGAATACCGCTACTTGGAGGGTGACGACCCGAACTTCTTGGGCGGCAAGGATGCAGGAGATGAAGGGTATTACCGCATTCTGATTGAAGAGTCCCAAGAAGAGATCGTGGCCAAGCTCACTGAGCTTAAGGTAGCGATCGACAAGGGAGATCTCAAGCCATGGGAGTTTCGGGGCATCAAGGCCCTCTGGTTTAGCAAGCATCTCTACCAACCTCTGCTCTATCTCGATTCGAAGGTTGTCGAAATCAGCCCGGTGCCGTTGAACAAAGGAGAGCGGTACTTCGTTGAAGACCTCAAGGCCTTTCACGACGGCAACAGTGCGTTCTTTCAAGACCGAGAACTGTACCTGCTCCGCAACTTGAGCAAAGGTAAAGGGGTGGGATTCTTCGAGGCAGGCAACTTCCACCCAGACTTTATTCTTTGGCTACTGGCGGATGGCAAGCAGCATGTGATCTTTGTGGATCCCAAGGGCATCCGCAACCTAGGCCCCGCCGACCCCAAAATTCAGTTCCACGAGACCATCAAGGAGACAGAAGCTCGCCTCGGCGATCCAGACGTTTACTTGCATTCCTTCATTGTTTCCAACACGTCATCGGCCACGATGAAGTTACTCTGGAACATGGATAAGGCCGAGATGCTTGGCAAGCAGATTCTCTTTCAAGAGGAGGACAAGGATTCCTATATTGGATCAATGTTCAGCAGGCTCACTGCTGGGGCTACTCACTGACTGGTGATTCTGACGAGACTCCCGTGTTTGGAATCGGTCCTTTGAGCGCCGTTTGTTGGTGATGCTTGCGCGACGGAACGCCCCCAGCGCCGTCCCGACTTGGCAGGGGCCGCCGCAGCCGTGACCAGCACCAGCAGTGACTGGATAGGGCTGCGGCTGGCGCTTCCTTGCCCGGCGCGACATGTGGATAGACCCGGAGCCACCCCCGCAGCCTTCAGCCGACGAAGGCCTGGCCGTGGGGCTCCGCCTGCCCAGGCACCTCAGGACAGATCAGATCCGCCGCCTGCCGCGCCTCGCTGAGCACCTGGAACAGCACCTTGGGCGATTCCTTGAGCAGCTCGATCCAATGACCGAGATAGGCGGCATGGCTTTCGATTTCGCTGCCGATTTCCAGCCGATCGCCCAGAAGCACCGCCCCTAATTCGGCGACCAGCTCCTCGCGGGCATAGCGCGCCTTCCCGAAGGCTCCCCCCAGATCCCGCTTGAGCCGTGATTCATGGCCGGTGGAGTGGATCTGCTCATGGGCCCAGGTGGCGCAGAACGCCGCCGGTGAGTGGAAGCTGGCCCGCTCAGGCAGCTGGATCCGATCGATTCCAGGCAGATAACAGGCCCGATCCCCCCCAAAGCTGACCGGCACCGGCCAGGCACCCAGCACGGCCTCGGCTTCTTCAAGGCGCTCCGGCTCCGGCTTGGCCTCTACACCTTCTGCTGCTTTGCGCGCTTCGATCAGGGCGGGAAGGGCCTCGCCTTCGAGATCGGCGGCATTGAACACAGCCACCGGCCGGTAGCTGGCCCAGCTGCGCAAGGTGACCTCACCGCTCTCGCCGGGCTCCTCGCGGCTGTGCAGCTGGGGCCGCAGGATGTGTACCGCCTTGCTGCCCTTGCGGGGGAAGATCCCGAGCTTCTTGGCCTCGGCAAAGCCGCACCAGAACGGCAGAGCCGATCCCCGAATGTGCATGCCGAGGGTGAGCAGGATCGGATTGGCGCCGCGGTAGCGATGGACCGAGATCAGATTGACGTGGTGGCCACCGCCGCTGCCATCCCAGGGCCGCCGCCAGGGGGCGGATCCGGCCTCCATCAGCTCAATCAATGAGGCGACGATCTTTTCTTCTGCTGTGGGGCCATCGAAGGATTTGAGTGAGCGGGACTGGGACGCGGCCATGAACGGCAAAGCGCGGGACTCCCGAGTGGTGCCCCGCGCAGGCAAGGGCGGCGACGGCGCCTGTCGCCGAGCCGCTTGCGTCAGCCCTTGCCCGAGGGGCGACCATGAGGAAGCCCGCGCGACCCATCCCCAGGGGGGTCAGTCCCGCAGCAGATCACCGCTGTTCCAGCCGCCGGTGCGCCGCACCCGTGACGGCTGGGACGGGGTGGTCTTGGTCATCTGCCGATCGAAGCTGCCCCGCGACGGGGCCATGGCGACGGAGAAGGCAACACCTGGTGCGCCGACCACCTGCTGAGGCCAGATGCCGGTGCGCGGCTTGGTGTGCACCCGGGCGATCTGAGCCGGGGCCTTCATCGACTTGGCGCTGATCATGGTGGCGGGCATGGCTGAGCTGCTTGCGTTCAGGCTCCATTGCCAGGCCACGGTTGCCGCTGGCAAGGGGTGGTGACGTCCTGCTGCTGCGCCGATGACTCCGGCCACCCGTGATCAGCTCGGCGCAGCGCTGGGTGAGAAGCCAATCTCGTCAGGCCAAGCAGGCCCCTGGCGCGTGACGGCCAGGATCAGTGGCGGCCTCGTGCAGATCAGCAACAAACACGAGTCGCGGGTGATCCGCAAAGCGGAAGTGGAGGCCTACCTGCTCAAGGGCAAGCCCTGGTGACAGGCGGGGCCTGAGGGGGCCAAGCCCCGAGGGGCAGAGCCCCAAAGGGGCCGGTGCTGACCGGCCCTATGAGCACTCAGGCCGCAGCCAGTGACTCTGTTGCCATGGCGGCCTGGACCCGCTCGATCTCCGCTTCATGGGCGGCCTCCAGCGCTGCATCGATCTCATGGATGCGGGCCAGGAACTGCTCCATCGCGGGGATCAGCTCTTCCTCCAGCAGGGTGATCTCCTCTTCTCCATAGGGGTGATCGATCCAGAGGCGGCGGATCGGTTGGCCTCGGTGGGTGCGTAGCAGCCGGGTGAGCGCCAGGTGGCTGGAGTGGACGAGGGCGACGGGATCCTCGCGGGAGAGGGAATCGAGCCATAGAGACATGGGGCCTGGCGCCGGAGCGCAGCGATGGGACGCCAGCAGCACCGCCGGATCAGGCAAGGGCGGCGAGGTACGAGCCGCTCGCGCAGCCCTTGCCCCGGCGGATGATGCGCGATCCCACCGCCAGCCCCAATGGGGCCAGCCCCAGAGGGGCAGCCCCGCTGTTGGGCCCTCAGGCCAGCTCGGCCTTCAGGGCGGCCAGGCCTGCCTGCCGGCGCCGCTGCACCGACATGGCACTGATGCCGAGCGTTGCGCCGATCTGGCGGAGGGACTGGCCCTCCAGCACCGACAGCCGGATGATCGCGGCCTGGGCCGCCGGGAGCCGATCGAGCAGGGCCTCGATGCCCTCGCCGCAGGGCTGGCCCGGCTGCTCGGGTGCCTCCAGCTGATCGATCCAGAGATCACCGCTGGGCATCGGGGCATGCAGGCTCTGGTGGCTCCAGGGGTGGCCACCTTTCTCGTGCTGGCGCCGCGGGACCCGGACCAGGCGGCCGTAATCGCGCAGGTGGTGGAGCAGGGCGCCCCTGATGCAGCGCTTGAGATAGCCGGTTGCCGAGGCTGGATCGCTGACCTGCCGGCAGGAGAGCCAGAGCTGCATCTGGGCCACCTGGCGGGCATCCTCCAGCTCGATCACGCGGCTGCTGGCCGCCAGGCCGCGGGCAATGGAATCAGCGAGGGGCAGGAACTGCTGGAAGAGGGCATCGGCCTGGGATGGGGTGCGGGCCATGGCCTGATCGCGTAGGACGCGCGACCCAAGGCCTCGAGGGACGAGGTCCCGAGGCAGGAGAAGGCCAAGCTGAGCAAGGCCAAGCAGCAGGCCAGCCGCCCCCCGTTCGGGTCGATGCAGCTCTTTCGTGGCAACAGGGAGCAGGGGCATCGCCTGCCCTTCGTCAAGCCCCGCTGATGCGCTGATGGCTCCCGCTCCCGCCAGCAACACAGCGCCGATCCTTGCCCTGGTCGGTGCCGAGATCTTTGCCCTGGGCGCCTTCGTTGCCGCCTGCGAGGTCCGTACCTCTGACGTTCAGCTCTGTGAGCACCGCTGGGCGCTGGCCTTGCCCGCCATCGCGCTGGCCGGCCAGTCGGCCGCGACGTACTTCATGGACAGCCGTGCTGGTAGCCCTGTCCCAGGCAGCCCTGCACCGGGCCGCATGCCGGTGCCGCCGGTGCGGAACAGCCGTGGGCAGTTCACCCGCCCACACCAGGAGGGAGACGATGCGCTGGTGGATTGATCTGCCGGCCGGATCGCCGGATCCTTTTCAGCGTCCGTTCTGGGTCAGTGCCGCCCCGCCCAGTAGGGCGATGAGCAGTTTCAAGGTGGCATCAAAGGCTGAGGTCACCTGATCGAGCACGCGGGGGCAAACCTCGACCACCTTCTGGCGCTGGGAATAGGCCACATTTCCGCAGACTCCCGTCGCCACGGTGTACAAGCTGAGCTGGGTGATGATCACGACCGCCAGCAACTTGAAGATGAACCGCTCCCGATCGAAGGGCGGTTTCGAACCCCGCTTCCTCCCAGAGGCTTGTCGCTGACCCGAGCCACTGCCGGCACCGCTCGGGTTGCTGCCTGCCACGGCTCACGAGAACAGCCAGGCCCAGCCCGATGACGGGCCTTCCGGCAGCCAGCGGGGGTTGGTGTTCTTGAAGGAGTAGTGCAGGCCCTTCCCTGCCCCACCACCTTCTTTGGCCCAGGTGCCGCTGATCAGATCGAGATCGCCGTAGGGGTCATGCACCAGCCAGCCGTTGCTGTCGTAGCCCCGCACTGCGATGTAGTGGCCGCCTCCGCTGGGTGCTGAGACCGGGCCCTTGTGCAGGATGCCGATCGCCAAGCCGTAGCCCTTGTCGATCTCGGCCTTGGCCCGCTCCACCGTGCAGTTGGTAAGGAACCGACCGGGTGCGTTCAGCTCGGCGAGGGCCTTGGCGTGTGCCGCCTGGCTGGTGGTGTCGCCGTACTTCTCCACCACCCGCAAATAATCGAGGTCGTCGCGGATGCCGGGAACCTTCAGGAAGGCGAGGTTCATGGCGATGCTGGAGCTCTGGCAGTGGCGCCAGCCCTCAGGTCCGTTGTTGAGCTGCTCAAAGAACGGCAAGGCCAGCGGATTACCCCTCGCTGGCGGCGGCGGGGTGGGTGGCTTCTCGCTGAACTTGAGCGCCCAGCTCGCGTGCTCATCGAGGATGTCGCCGCTGCCTTCCAGTTCGGCGATCGAGCGATAGAGCCCCCAGATGCCGGACACCTGCTGGGGTTCACCCTTGAAGGCCTCCCAGCGGTCCTGGAACCGCTCCGGGGTCATCGGCGTGGCCATCGCGGCAAAGGGGTCTCGGATCCAACCCATTGCCAGGTCCGCCAGCGGTACGCTTTGACGTACGTGCCCGACGCTCTGCTCTGGTGGCCAGCATTTCTGCGACAGAAGCCCGCAAGCGGCTGTACGCCCTGATCGATGAGGTCGGCGATTCCCATGAGCCGGTGCAGATCACCGGCAAGCGCGGCAATGCCGTGCTGCTTTCTGAGGCCGACTGGAACGCCATCCAGGAGACCCTGCACCTGGTCTCGATCCCGGGGATGCGCGAGTCGATCCTCGAAGGGTTGGCCACACCGGTGGCGGACCTGCACGAGCAGCCCGGCTGGTGAGCTGGAGCGTTCGCTTCACCAGACAGGCGCAGAAGGACGCCCGCAAGCTCGCCGCCGCCTCACCTGCCCTCAAGGCCAAGGCCGAGCAGCTGCTGCAACTCCTGGCAGAGGATCCCTTCCGCCAACCTCCGCCCTATGAGGCGCTGGTGGGTGATCTGCGCGGAGCCTTTTCCCGCCGCATCAACATCCAGCACCGGCTCGTCTACCAGGTCTTGCGAGAGGAAAAGATCGTGAAGGTGCTGAGGCTGTGGACGCACTACGAATAAGCCCGGCCGCAGCCGGGCGGGAGCTGCGCTCAATAGGGCAGCAGCGCCAGCAGCTCCGGATCGAGAGCTTGCTCCGGCAGCGCCGCTTGACGCTCCGTGAGGATCTGATCGGCCAGCTCTGCAAGCAGTGAGAGCGGCACCCAGGCCGAGTGGCAGATGGTGCTGATGCGATCGAGGGACTCGGAGCTGTGGCGCTCCAGTGCAGCGCGGCGGAAGGCGGAAGCCATGGGGAGCTGGAGAAGGACCCCAAAGCCGGGCGGGGTGGGGTCAAGGGCGGCTCCGCCGCTTGCGTCAGCCCTTGAGGCCACCCCGCACCATGACGGGGCCTGAACAGCCCTTAACCCACCTGGCAGGAAGACCCGAAAGTCAGAGAAAGTGCGCCCCAGCGGGCCTAGTTATGTAGTGCAACCAGGTTGTTCCCGCTGACAAATGGATATGAGGTCGACTGGGTTGTGGTGATCCGCTGGGTCAGACATATGAACTCGCTGCAATTCCCCCGACCTGGCAGGGCATGTCCAGTGGCTCAGAGGGCGTAGCGCAGGATCGCGGCGACACCGGCGTCTTCGGGCAGATCCTCCTGCCGAACCGCCAGCACCTCACCACCCGAGAGCAGCACCCGCCGGGCGATCTCGTCGTACACGCCGTAGCTGTCGGCGCCGGCGGTCTCTGCCTCGTCAATGCGGCCGTCGGTCTCGTCGATCCGCCCGTTCATCACCCGGTCCATGTCCACCATCAGGCTCTGGACCGCTTCGAACGTCGCGGCCCGGGCGACTTGAGCCACATCGCTGCTGGCACGGCCCTCGTTGTTGCGCACAGCGAACCGATCCCGCCAGTCGGCGATCCGCTGGCGGTTCAGGTCGTCAAGCACGGCGCGGGAAGCCTGGGCGAGCTCCGCCTCGGAAAGGCGCTCCGGGCTGCCCTCAATGCCGACGGGCGCCAGATGGGGGTAGGTGTTCACCGAGCGGTAGATCGCCCCGAGGCTGTCGACAGCGGCAAGCACCAATGGGATCTCGTGGCCGGCCAAACGCTCCCGGAGGGCCTGATCCACCAGTCGGGCGTACTGGCGTAGTCGCACCTTCTTGCCTTCTGAGCCCGTGAGCCGGCCGCTGGGGGAACGGTCGTTGATGCTGGCCTTACCTGCCGCCGAGGCGGCATCGGTGGGCAGATCGGCCACCCTCACGTTCGCGGCCGGCAGATCGGCGGAGACTTCGATCAACCGAACCCCGCCCTCCGCCAGCGCCAGCACATAGCAGGTGTTGCCGAAGGTGGTTGCGCGGAGAAGGGGTTTGAGATGGAACCGGTCGGAGACCGCCACCAGCGGCTCAACGGTCGTCGGTAGGCGGTAGCTGATCAGATTCTCCGGCGTGGCGTAAACCACCAGAGCGTGGGCCTGGAAGCGCCAGAACTCGTCGTCATCGATCAGATCATCGAAGGATTCGCCCAGGGCTTCCAATGCGCCCCGATCGGTGCCCGCAGCTTCCAGCTGGACGATCGCCTCACGGGCCAGGGCGCGGAACGCGAGCCGATCTACGTCCGTGTCCGGGGTGATTGGTGTGGTGGGCAGCACGATCGACACGCTGGGATCGTGGCGCCGCCGGGCCAGCGCAGCGAGATCGTCGCGGGTGGGGAGATCGAGATGAAGCATGCCGCGCCACGAAAAATCCAATCTCAAGTGTGCCCTGTGGCCGGTCGCTGTCCGCTTGAGTGGCGACCTGACCTGCCCCCACCCACCTGGTAGGAGACCCGAATGTCAGAGCAAAGGCGCCTGCTTACCCTCTAAAGTGTGTACACAACCGGAGGGGTCCAGCGATGGCGAGCCGTGTCGGCATCCGTGAGCTCAGGGCCCAGCTCTCCTCTCACCTGGAATCCTTGACGCCGATCGAGGTGACCCGCCACGGCCGCACGATCGGGCTCTACGTTCCACTGCCGCAGCATCCGGGTCTCACCGAACGGGAGCAGCTGATTGAGGCCGGCCGTCAGATGCAGGCCGAGTTGCAGCGCCTCGGTCTCACGGAAGACGAGATCGCTACCGACTTCAAGAGCTGGCGGCAGCGGCAACCCCGGGGCACCGGGAAGAAGGCGTGACCCAGGAGCGCAAGCGCCTGGTGCTCGACGCCAACATCTTGATCCGTGCTGTGTTCGGCGTGCGCGTCAGCGCGCTGATCGCCGAGTACTCCGATCGGGTCGACTTCTTTGTCGCTCAGACCAATGCAGAGGAAGCTGCCCATTACATCTCGGAGTTGAGCGAGAAACGCAAGCTGAACCCCGAGATCACCAACGAGGCATTCCTGCGTTTGCTGCGGATCGTCCAGACCGTGGACGACTCAGCCCTCGAATCCGCCCAGCAGGAGGCCGAGGCACGAATTAGGGACCCCCGCGACTGGCAGGCGCTGGCTCTAGCCATCCTGCTGGAGTGCCCCATCTGGAGCGAAGACCAGGACTTTTTCGGAACGGGAGTGGCCACATGGGTCACCGCGACTGTGGAGGTGTTCCTGCGCGACTGATTCGGCCACCCCTCCCCCCTGCACGCCACCGCGACCCCGCCCCAGCCATGGCAATAGATGGGTGACGTTGCTGGGTACACCCGGAGCAAGCATGGGCCTCTCCCTGATTGAGGCTGCCAAACACGAGACGCGGGTGGAGCGCCTGGCCGTGATCAAGACCTTCACTGAGGGTCAACTGATCAGCCGCCTCCCCTTCCGCAACCTGCTTGGTGGTGCTCTCAAGTTCGCCGTCGAGAAGAAAATGCCCCGCGTCGGCTTCCGTGCCGTCAACGAGGGCTACCGGCGTGATTACGGCGCCGTCGAGAACGACACCGAGTTCGTGCACCTCTTTGGTGGTGATCTCGATGTGGACCGCTCGATCGTGGACCTCAACGGCCCTGAGGCCAGGGCCAGCCAGACCGAGCAGAAGGTGCGCTCGATGCGGCTCACCCTGGAAGCAGCCGTGATCAACGGCGATGCCGCCTTTGACCCCCGCGCCTTCAACGGCCTCAGCAAGCGGCTCACCCCCGGCGGCCCCCAGACCGTCGACAACGTCAGCGGCAGCGTCAAGCTGACCCGGCTGGAGGCCCTGGTCGACTCCGTGAATGCCTACGGCAGCGAGAAGGTGCTGCTCACCAGCAAGGCGGGCCGCCGCCAGATCAGCTCCGCCTGCCGCGCCGCTGGGGGTGATCTCTACCAGGTGATCGACGGCCGCCACTGGTTCGAGGACACCGAGATCCTCTGCCTGGAGGAGGACGCCAACGGCAACGACGTGCTCGGTTTTGGGGAAGCGGGCGGCACCACCTCGATCTACTGCTGTGCTTTTGGCGATGAGCAGATGACCGGCCTGCAGGGCCCCTTCGAGGGCCGCTACGGCATCTCGGTGCGGGACTTCGGTGAAGTGCAGGACGCCCCGGTGTTCCGCACCCGTGTCGATTGGTACGTGGGCTTTGCCGTCTGCGATCAGAAGGCGATCGGGCGCCTCTACAACATCGGCCCCGCTTTGACCTGAGGCGGAGGCTCCGCCACTTCCTGATCTCTTTGTTCTGAGGACACGACCATGACCGCTTCCGGCAACAAGCTCATCGATGCCGTCACCACGCTGGTGGGTTGGATCAACTACAGCGCCACCGATCCGTTCGAGCGCACCCGGGTGAGTGCTGAGATCGTGCGCTTGAGCGTTCCGCTCGACACCGTCGAGCACTTCACCTTGCTGTTCTCCCACCCCGGTGCCGCTGCTGCGGTGACGGCGGTGCTGCAGGTGGCGCCGCTGCTCAAGGACGGCACCACCGGCACCTGGGTGACGGCCTCCACCGTGGCCATCCCCGCCGCTGGCGGCCAGATCGAGGCGACGATCAGCGGCGATGCCCTGGTGCCCGCCGCCGGTGATCTGGCCAACGTGGTCGATCCCTGCTTCTTCTTTGTGCGGGCAACCCTGACGCCATCGACGCCGGCGGGTGCCCACGTCAGCCTCACCCACGGTTGAGCCGATGAACGACTCCGGCCCCGGCGACCTCAATGGCTCCGTGATCGAAGCGACGGCGCTCGCCAATTCCGTCGTGCGCCCCACGGTGCCCGGCTCCCCCTGGGCGCCGCCTCAACCCCTGACGCAGGGCTCGGATCCGACGGTGCCGACGGCGCCGCCGCTCGATCCGTTGCCCGATGAACCCTCTGATCGCGTCCGCCCCGCTGATCCGACGATGTCGATGGCACTCACCGATGCGATGCCGAGGCTGGATGTCCCCCCCGAGGGGATGATCCGGATCACCAGTGGCACTGAAACCCGCTACTGCTTCCCCTGTCACATGGACGGCTGGCAGGCCCTGGGCTGGCAGGCGCACGCTCCCAGCCTTCCGGGTGCTGATGGGGAGGACGGTGAACCACCGGTTGATCCCAGCGAGGGACTGGCGGTGATCACGGCGGTTAAAGGTGGTCCCTACACGATCGGAGTGGAGGCACCGGGTCAGGAGGTTCAGTTGGTTGGCTCGTGTTTTGAGCCCGGGAGCACGGTGGTGGTTCAGCCTCCCTCGCTCGCCACGGCTTCTGCGGTCAAGGTGTCCAGCCTGACGGAGCTGGTGTTCTCTCTGGCCACCGGCAAGGTCCTGGCCGCTGAGGGTTGCTTGATCGCCGTGGCCAACTCGGTGGGGACTGGACCTTGGTTCCCGATCACGCTCCACGAGAGGCCTGCGCCGTCCAGTCCTGAGTCGTCCCTGGCGGCGACGGCTGAGGACTTGCCCGATTACGCCGCGATGACCAAGGCGCAGATCATTGCCGAGGTGGAGCGCCGCTACGGCGTGGCGCTGGATCCGGGCATGACCAAGGCTGAGCTGGTGGCCGAGGCCGAGCTGCTGGCCGCCAAGGATCCGTCGAGCGCGGCCCCGATCGCTGGGCTCGATGGGCCTCAGGCGGACGATGAGGAGCCGGCCTTGCCGTTGGATCTGCTGCGCTGATCCGGCAGCACCCCCATGCCTTACCCGCTCCCCAATGGCTCTGATCCCACCAACGGGCGGGTGCGGATCATCCCGCCAGTGGGCTGCCCGGGCGGCGAGGAATGGGTGCTGGTGCATGAGGCGCCGCGCTGGCTGGAGCTGAGCTTCCGGCTGGGGCCGGTGCCGGCGCTGCCGCTGGAGTTGTTCTGGATGCCGGCGCCGAGCCGCTGGAATGATCCGCTTGGTTCAGGGCCGATCGAGCTGGCAGTGAACCCACTGGGGCTGCCGGCCCAGGACTTCCAGGTGGATTGGGGCGATGGCTCCAGCGAAACCGTGCCATGGACGCCCTACCGGCCGGATGTGCCCAAGGTGCGACATGTCTACGGCCAGCGGCTGGACCTGACCGTGACGGTGACGATGGGGATGAACATCGCCACGTTGGAGGTGGCGCTGCTGGGCTGCCCGCTGCCGCCGAATCTGGTGCCATCGATCACTGTTGGGACCGGTGGCGCCGGCACCTTGGCCGGCGTGGAGCCTCTGGTGCCGAGCGATGGTCTCGATGGGCTGGCCTACAACGGCAGCCGCGCCGAGGTGTGGCGGCTGCGCCTGCACCCCCAGGGCGGCCTGGCCCTGCTGCCTTCCCCGGTGGATGGCAAGCCATCGCTGGTGGTGATGAACGGCTCGGGTGCGGCCAGCCGCGGCACCCGCTGGTATGCGGGCGATGGGCCACCACCGAGCGAGGGGCTGAACCCGCCGCCGGCGCCGGGGGATCTCTACCTCAACCGGACGAACGGCCAGGTGTTCGAGCTGATCGTCTGAGGCCAAGGCCCTGCCAGCGCCGGTGGCAATAGCTGGGGTGAACCGCTGGGTGAGTGGATGACGTCTTGGGGCGCCCTCGGGTTGTCGCTGCGGGGCCCGGAAGGACCAGCGGGAACTGCTGGTCCGGCAGGCAGCCAGGGCCCAGCCGGCGCCCAGGGCCCCCAAGGTGTGCCCGGCGCCACCGGCAACACCGGACCTGCCGGTCCAACCGGAGCAACAGGTCCAACCGGAGCCACCGGGCCAGCTGGAGCGACCGGCAACCAGGGGCCAGCCGGCCCTGCCGGACCGAGCATCTGGGGAGGCATTACGGGCAGCTTGAGCACGCAAGCCGACCTGCAGGAGGCGCTCAACCTCAAGCTCAACGCCTCAAGGCTGACCGTGGGGCCAACGGCGCCGGTCAGCCCCCAGGTCAACGACCTCTGGGTGGACACCAACTGATGGCGATCACGAGCCGCGACCAGCTGATTGCAGCCCTGACGCTCTCGCGCAATGCCTTGATCGACAAGGCGAGCCTCACCAACGCCGTGGCCGGCCGCTTCTACTCGCTCTGGCGGGCGACGGGTCAGCCGGGCCAGGGCGCCGTTCCGACCACGGCGGCGGTCTGCACCCGGGCCACGACCGGAGCGTTGCCGCTCACGAACCAGACGCCACCGGCGGCGAACTACCTGGCCTGGCTGGATCTAGTGACGGCCAACAGCGCCACCAACCTCAGCGTCCATGACCGGCTGTGCCACCAAGGCGGCCTCTCGGGCACCGTGGCCTCCCCGACAGTGCAGACCACCAACCTGCCTCTCAACTTGGTGGGTGTGTCGGCGGATCGAATTGGCGCAGTTGACCTCTCTGAGCTCTGCTGGTGGCTCGAGTGGTACACGGACACCGGCGCCACGGGCGTGAACGCCACGGTGAACGTGACCTATGCCGATGACACCACCGGGGACGTGGTGATCGCCCTGGTGGCCACCAGCCGCGCCTCTGGTCTCTATCCGATCCTCCCCGCTGCGGGCAAGACGGGGATCAAGCAGGTCAACAGTGTTCTGCTGAGCGCCACCACGGGAACGGCTGGGGCCTTCGGGGTGACAGCCACTCGCTTCTTGACCGGCACCACGACGATGGTGGCCAACAAGAGCGAGATCCGCGACTGGGCTGGCCTGGGCCTGCCGGTGGTGCCCAATGACGCCTGCCTGGCGCTGCTGATGTTCTGCTCGACCACCACCACCGGCGCGGTGCGGGGCCTGCTCAAGCTGGCGGTGGGTTGAGCGATGCGCAGACGCCAGGACCCGATCGGGCCGTTCGAGGGCGGCCAGGACAGCTGGGATCAGGGCCTCGCTGGGCGGATCGTCACCGAGGAGTTCTTCGGGGTGAGGACGGCCAGCCCTGGTGCTGCGATGACCTACCTCGGCATCGATCGGGGCTTCCAGCCGATCACCGCCAAGGTCTGGACCGGCAGCGCCTGGATCCTGAGGCCGATTCGCTTCTGGAGTGGCGCTGCCTGGGTGTTGGCCTGAGAGGGCCTGCTCGCATCAATGGCAATAGCTCGCGAGAACGGCCTGCTGAGTAGATGACCGCCTGGGCGAACACCGGCTCGATCCGTGGACCGCAGGGGGTGCCTGGACCCACAGGTCCTGCTGGTGGCACTGGACCGACCGGACCCCAGGGCAACAGCGGGCCCCAGGGTTCCCCTGGCCCCGCCGGCAGCCAGGGGCCAGCGGGAACCACCGGCCCACCCGGCAGCACCGGAGCAGCTGGCCCGCAAGGGCCTGCTGGACCCCAGGGCACCGCCGGCACCGGGATCAACCTCAAGGGCAGCGTGGCCACCTTCTCGGCGTTGCCCACAAGCAACCGCCAGCAGGGGGATGCCTACATCGTTCAGGACGAGAACGACAGCCTCTACAGCTGGAATGCTGCGGGCAACAACTGGGTGAACGCCGGGCCGATCTCAGGCCCTGCGGGCCCCGCTGGACCGACCGGCGCTGTGGGCCCAGCTGGCCCTACCGGACCAACGGGACCGGCCGGCAGCACTGGCGCCGCTGGACCACAGGGCATCCAGGGACCGATCGGCGCCACCGGCGGTGCTGGAGCCCAGGGTGTGCGTGGCACAGGCTGGTACGCAGGCAGCGGCCCACCGCCGGCCTCGATCCCCGGCCAGGTCACCGGTGACCTCTACCTCGATCAGAGCAACGGCGACGTCTACAAGCTCAACGTCGCCGCCAGCGGCACCCCGGTGGCCAGCCTGCCGGCGATCGGTGCCGCCTACGAGGGCGGCTACTACGGCGGCTTGATCTCCCAGAGCATGAATGGCGTGGCCACCCACGCCCTGATCATTGCGCCCAAGGCCAGCGGCCAGAGCATCAGGGCCTGCAAGACCACGGGCACGCTCACCACGGGGGCATCGAGCACCTTCGATGGCTGGGCGAACAGCAACGCCGCCAACGATGCCGCCCACCCGGCCACCCAGTGGGCGCGGGGGCTCACCATTGCGACCTTCTCGGATTGGTACATCCCGGCGCTGTTCGAGCTGGAGATCCTCTACCGGCGTTTCAAGCCGGACGGCAGCGAGGGCAACGTGACCACCCACGGCGCCAATCCCTATGCGGTGCCGGCCAGTGCCAACTACACCTTCTCGTCTCCGGCTCAGACCGCCTTCCCGCTGTTTGCGATTGGCGGTGCCCAGGAGTTCCTGGCGGGGGGGATGGGCACCTCCACCCAGGACTCAGCGACCACCCACCAGGTGCAGGACTGGTACTACGGCAACTGGGAACCGTTGGGCAAGACCTTTCCCCAGACCGTGCGGGCGATCCGCAAGATCCAGGTGATTCCCTGATGCCCAGCTGGGTTCCGCGGATCGACACGCCCCGGCGGGCCCTTGAGCAGCAGAACAGCGGGCCGCTGAATGGTCCGTCGGTGGTGGATCTGAGCTTTGCGGGCCTCGGCGTGGATGGGCTGTTTCTAGAGGTGAGCTGCTCGGTGGCGGCCTGGGTGACCTTCTACGACTCCACCGCGGCGCGGACGGCCGATGCGGCCAGGCCGATCGAGGAGGACCCGCCGCTCTCGGCCGGTGTGCTGCTCGATCTGCGCTTCTCCGCTGAAACGCCTTCCCTCAAACTCGCTCCCGGCTGCAGCTACAGCAACGGCGAGAACCCCCTGCAGCAGCGGATTTGGGCGCGGTTGCGCACCGAGGTGAACGGTGCTCACACGGCCAGCTTGGGCGTGCTGGCCCTGGTGCTCAACGATTCGGTGGGCAGCTGATGGCAGCAACGATCACCGATCTCAGCCGCCGGGGGGACCAGGGCTTTGCGCTCCCGGGCCTGTTTGGTGAGGCCCATGCCCTGCTGCTGGCCTGGCTCACCGCCGCCAACGGCCAGAACCCGAGCCAGCTGCTGAGCGTGCTCACCGGCCCCGCCGCTGCGCCGGGCTTCTGCGGCTGGACGATCAAGGCCCAGCTCGCAGCGCTCAGCTCCGGTCAGCCGGTGGAGCTGATCAGCCAGTGGGTGGCAAACCTGAGCAGCGGAGCTGTGACGACCCACGCGGGCCTGGCGGCGGGATTCACCGCTGGCTCGGCGCTGGGTGGCCACGGCAGCCTCACCGGCGGTGTGGGCACCAGCAGCTCCGCCATCAGCCTGCCCCCTCAAGCGCTGCCCCTGGGCGCGGTGGTGGCCTCCAGCCTGGCGGCAGGCCAGGAGTTCTTCTGCTTTGCCTTCTCCCAGCACTCCTTCTCCAACCGCCAGGCGGTGGCGCTGCTGATCGCCAAGGACGTGGTCTCCGCTCAGTGGCACCTCTCGCTCACCGACATGGCCGGGGTGATCGCCACGGTGGCCTGGAACCTGGCGCGGCCCCAGGTGCTGCTCTCCACCGGCTTCCGCGCTGACTTCTTCTCATCGGCGGCGCCACTGATGCTGGTGCGCCCGGCCCAGTGGCTGCCGATCACCCCGACGGTCTTCTACCAGCAGCCACTGCCTCCGGTGCAGTGGTGGGACCCGGTGGCGTTGCCGGTGGACCTGGCGATCTACAACCGCACTTTCACGAGCCTTGGCTACATCAAGCCGGCTGATGGCAGCGAGTGGTTGCAACTCGGCCCCTCACGCCTGGTGGTGCGTCTCAAAGATCCGGTGAGCTGACGCGATGACCTTCACTTGCTCCGCCCTGCAATGGCCGCTCTGGAACTGGACCAGCAAGCTGCCAAGTGATCCGGGCCAGAAGCTCGCGGAGGCTTTCAGCGCTTTCTCGGCGGAGGTGAATGCGACTCCAGCCAATGCCCTGGTGCCGCTGTCGCTCCTCAAGGATCACAGCGCCGCGACGGGCTCCATCACCTATGGCTACGTCTGGCGGCTGGGCCATCCGATCAATCCGGTGCTGTTGAGCTTCTCCAACAGCTCCAAGGTTCAGGGCTACAACTCCAGCACCAGCTCGGCGCGCCTGCAGCTGGGCCTCGAGAGCGCCTACACCAATGACAGCAGCAACGGCGGCTACGGCAGCTTCTCGTCGACGCTCTTCAGCGTCAATGCCGGCCTGTCGCACTACGCCTCGGATGGCACACCGGCCTGGGATCTGGCCGGCTTTCTGCTGATTCAGGCCGATACGACGCCGGGCCGTGAGTTCTTCTGCTACACGATCGCGCCGATCGGCACCGACATCAACACGCAGAATCACACCCTGCTGCTATTCCGCTCGCCGGCAGTGAGCGGTTGGAGTGTGGTGCTCAATCGCTCCAACTCCTACACCGGCATGTTCTATTCACAGAACAGCTACACCTGGAGCAACAACGCCCTGGTGGCGGCCTCGATCATTCCGCTGCCACCGACCGGCAGTGATCAGCAACTGATCCGCGGTTGCGGGTTGTATGCCAACACCACCAGCGGTCTTTTCGCGCCGGGGATCATCCAACCCCGCATCGCGCTGCCGGATTGCTTCTGGTTGGGCAGCAACCAGCTCTCGGACCCGCGCCGTCTGGGCCGGGTGAGCAACCCCGGTGGAGCCGGCACCTTCTACCAGCTGGCGGCGGCCTACAGCGGCGCCACCGACCTCTGGTACCTGAACCCACCGGGTACGCAGCCACGGGCGGGCTGGGAGACAGTTGGTTCCTTGCCCTGGACCACCGTGCCGGATCGACTGAGCTTCTGCCCGCTGCTCACTCCAGGCCCTGTGGCGATGGGACCAGCCACCGGCCCGGATTTCCTGATCGACTGGTCAACAGCAGCACTCGGTGCCCCGGGCGTGCGGCAGCACCCCTTCTATGCCAAGCAGCTCCAGGGGGGCGGGGGAACTGGTGGCGGCAGCGGCCGGCCGAGCACGGGAGTGCTGTGGCCGCGCCGGTTGTAAGGCTCGCCGCTGGGATGGAAGGCACAGCCCCAGGGCGGTCCCTGTCCTCAAGACTCACCCGCCGCCAGCACCGTTCCACGTCGCCCCTACGGCCCGCCGCCGTTGGGGCACCCGCTGTTTCTTGATTTCCGATCTCCTGGGGTAGGCCGCCAGAGCGCTCTGCAGCCAGTGCCGGTGCTCTCGTTGCAGAGATAGCGGCAACTCGATCCGCACCCCGCCGCCCAGGGCATACAGCCAGCGGCGCAGGTCCGAGTCACGCTCGAGGGTCCAAAGCGGCAGGTCGATCTCCACTGGATAGGGATGGCTGGAGCGGCTGCAGGGCAGCAGCTCTGCCTGCTCACCCGGTGGGCTGGGCACTCCATCACCGGGCAGGGGGCGCGACAGGCGCACCGCCGCCGCCGGGAATCGCCGCACCTCCTCTCGGAGCAGGGCAAAGGCGGCGGCATCACAGCTCAGCTGCAAGGTGCCCATGGCCTTGCTGCGCTGCTCCGATGGCGTCCCGCAGACCGCTTGCTGCGCCTGGAGGGAGCCGCCGAACTCAAGGCTGCCGCAGCAGTGCTGCAAGGTTTCGCCGCGCCGCAGCGCCGCCGCATGGGACGGCTGGCTGCGGCAGCTGCCGATTTCGATCCGACGCAGCCCCAGCTGATCGATTCGCCGGCAGGCCAGCAACCCCTCCGGCTGGCCGATGTGGTCGTGCTCAAACAGCAGGTACCAGGCGCTGGTGTGGAAGATCAACTGCAAGGGCCATCCACGGATTTCTTCCACACCGGCATGGGAGGCGGCCAAGGTGGTGAACACCACCCGCTGATGCTGCTGAATGGCGCTGCGCAGCTGCTCGGCCTGCTCGGTGTTGAGCAGGGTGCCGCTCCTGCGCTGATCTCCCGCCAACAAGGAACGGTTGAAGTAGGCCCGCACCGGCGGCACGGCCTCGATGGCGATGCCGCTGCGTTGCAATCGCCTGCCCAGCTCCCGCGCGATGGCCTGCCCGCTGGGATCACCAAGCCGATCAGCATTGGCCTGCAGCAGCCCATGGATTTCCACCTGCAGCGGCAAGGGCAGCAGCGAGGCGCCGAGGGCGTAGCCATGGCGGCCACTGCCTGCCGCATCACGAAAGCCATAGGGCGTCAGCACGGTGGTGATGCTCTGGTGCAACTGGCGGGGAGTCCAGCAGTGACGGCCGCCGCTGAGCGTCGCCAGCCTTGCGGCGAGGTGATGGTCGATCGCCACTCCTTCCTGCCGATCAAATGGGTGATGAAGGATGTGGCGCAGCAGGGTGAGCGCACGGCAAAAGGTCTCGCGATCACCCAGCGCTGACCAGCCGCCTGCGCTGAGCGGTTGCGTCGCCGGCCAGGGCGGCGGCTCGACCGCCACCATCGGGCCGGTCTCCCCCTGCTCGGAGTTCACGCGCCAGGCGGTGGTGAACCCCTGCTGGCGCAACCAGTCCAGGTCGGCGGCGATCGCGCTCACGTCCGCATAACAAGGCCCATGGGTCCGGGCGAGCAGGGCCGCTGCCCGCTCGGCCAGGCCCGCAGATTCCTCGGGGGAGACCTGGACGTTGGTGGCGGTCAGTTCCGGCTGACGGCTGAGCAGCTGGATCAGGTGGAGCAGCCGCTCGCACTCCAGCAGGCGCGAGTAGCCATGGGGGATCAGCCGGGCGTCCCGGTTGCGGGCGGCGCTGATCCGCCGCTCCAACTTCCCCAGCACCCCCTGCAGGTGCGGCTCCAGCTGCTCATGGTGATGGGGTTCGACGCAGACCACCGCCGCGAAACCTTCCGAGCGGCTGGGAGAGAAGGCAGCCTCAGACAGGAGGGAGACATGGTCGTCGATCACCTGCTCGGGGACGCTGTGATCACGGCGCCGGTTCCATTGCTGACAGAGCTCGCGGGGGGTGCGCAGCCACCAGCCGATCCACTCCACCGGCACCGGCAGCTCCAGCTTCTGGGTGATCGCGAGGCGCCAGGAACGGCGCGAGAAGGTGGCCTCGACAATCACCGGGGCGCCTGAGCCGACAGCCTCCTGGATGCGCTGGTGCATCACCGCGGCGATGTCATCCCACGGTCCAAAGACACCGCGATCACCAAAGATTTCGGCGCGAATCTCGCGGCTGCTGATGTAACAGGGCGGCGGCGCCTCAGGCCCGCCCAGCAGCGCGGCCAGGTGGCGGGCGACGGTGGACTTGCCGCTGGCCGGCGGGCCGATCAGCAGGTGGCAGCGCAGCGGACGAGCCGGCTGATCCGAGGTGTGGCGGCTTTGCTCGGCAGTCGCGGACGGGAAGGAAGTCATGGGCGTTGGATCAAAGGACATATCCCCAGCTCCATTGGGCAGCAAGTGGCGCTGCCATTCCTGCTGCATTCATCACGATTCGGTAGCGCTGATTGCCGTGCTGGTGGCGGTCAGTACCAAAGGCCGATTACGGCCGCGGTGGCAGGAGCATTCCGCCACCCGCTGACCAGTTCGAGTTCCGTTGGCTGCTCCGATTCGACCTCCTCTGCGCCCTGCCACCGGCCTGCGTGTGGCCACTGGCCCGTTCCATCAGCACCTGCTCGATGCTCTCGCCCCCACGGGGCCGACTCCGCTGCTGTGGCGGAGCCTGAGCCAGTGGAGTGAGCTGCTCCGTGCTGGTGAACTGGAGGCGGTGCTGCTTGCGAGCGTCTGCCCTGCTCCGGTGGAGGGGATGGCTTGGCTGCCACTGGGCCGCTGGTGGTTGCTCCTCGCCAGCTGGTTGAACGGCCCCGATTCAGCCGCCGCGTCGCCACCGCGGACCTTCCGGTTCCTGGCACCGCCGGTGGCGGCGGCACCGGGACTCCATCACGCCCTCCAGGAGCAACAGCTGGCGGCCATCACCCCGCTCGCTGCCGTTGCTGCCAGCGATTGGTTGGCGGAATTGCAACGGGGCGATGGGCTGCTGCCCGTGCCGCCGTCCCTGCTGCAGACCAGCCCCTGGCGGGAGGCAGCGCTGACGGCAGTGTGGCCATGGGAGCCGCTCGAGGAGCGTCTCTGGCTATTGGTGCCCCAGGAGCTCGCCAGCTCTGCGGCCGTGCAGGCCATGGCCGGCAGGCTGCGGGAGCGGATTGCGGCGGCTTCAAGTCCCGCTGGGGCCAGGGCGTGCACGAGTGGGCCGCCATTACTGGGCGAGTAGTGATCCGCTCAGCTGGCCACTGCCGCCGTCTGGTGTTGCACCAGGAAGGCCTCGATCCAGTCGTGATGGCGCTTCTGCAGGATCCGATCGGCGATGGAAGTGGCCTCCTCCGGCACCTGGAACCGCTTGCGGAAGGCCTTGGTGAAGCCCTCCAGCACTGGCCGGGGCAACCCCCGCAGCGTGGTGAGGACCTGGCGGATGACGGCCGGGTCGAGAGGCGTCAGGCCCGGGTCTTCACTGGCTTTCGCTGCGCCGTTCGCGGCCGTGGGTGATGGGTTGCGGTGGATCGACCGCGTGCCGTTGCTGGCAGGACTCTGACCGGTGCTCTCCCCTGCCGAGTGGGTGACCTCTCGCTGCTGCTTGTCATAGAGCGCCAGACCGAACGGGTTTCCGAAGGTCATCAGCGCCCTCTTCATGGCGTCGGTTTCCGCTTCCTTGAGAGCGGATTCATGGGCCTGGCCTAGATCGACATCGATGCCGTGACCGGCGCCGCAGCCTTCCCGGATTACCGGGGTATGAGCAGTTGCCCCGACGGTGATGCGAACCCGGGCGGTGTAGGTGACGCCCCATCCGGGCCTGGCCTCACGGCCGATGGGGCGCTCGGCCTGGTTCACGCAGTGGACCTCGATGGTTTCCCGCTGCCAGCCATCGAACCCGAAGATCCGATTGGCCTCGGCGATCACCTGCCACCCCTCCAGGTAGCTGACCTTGGCGCGGCCCTGCTCGCGCTGGCGCACCTTGGCGCGATCGAGGGGGGCGGAGAGGCTGGCGATCTGTTCGGGGGAGAAGGGGCACGTCATGGCAGTGAGGGGGTGAGTGGGAACAGGCGATGGGATCAGTGGGCGGAGGTTTCATGCGGCGGCGGTTCGATCAGCACCCAGCAGGGCGGATCGCTGCAGTGGAGGTGATCGGGAGAGGGCCGGCGGCCTGGTTTGCGGGTGATGGGCACCACCCAGCTGGCCAGGCGGGTGGACCAGATGTGGCCCCTGGGCCTTGGTGTGGTGGGGCTGGTGGTGGATGCGGGGCTGCCGTAGGTGCTGAGATCCATCGGTACAGATGTGGTTGCGATGAGCTGTGCGGCAGGGGGATGGGCCTGCTCCTGCAGCAGGCCCGTATCGAGGGGACCTCTGCCCCCCCTCAGTGGATGCGCCAGGAGCGGCGGGAGATCAGCTGGGCACCGACGATCTGACGGCCTGCCTTAAGGGCCTCCTTGATGGCGGTCTTGTCCGGCTGGGTGGTGGTCTTGATCACCAACCACTCCGGGGCCAGGGCCTGCTCGTCGTCGATCTCGACGGCCTGGGACTTGCGGCTGCTGAGCTCGTGGTTGGGGAACGAGAAGCGGGTGGCCTGGGGCTGCAGCCGGGTGAGCACCAGGACGAGGGACTCCTCCAGGGCCTCGGCCCGACCCGCATCAGAGCGGGCCAACTCGGTGAGGCGTTTGGCCTGCTGATGGCGGTAGGCGGCCTGGCCGCGCAGGTGTTCGATCACCCAGCAGGTGGCATCGGCCTTGGCCGCCAGGGCCGCCTTGTTGCCCTCCTCGGCCAGCAGGGCGCCCTCCAACTCAGCGAGGGCGCGGCTGCGCTGCTCGGGCTCATCGGCCTCCAGCTGTTCGGCCAGCTGCCCGATGGCGGTGGTGAGCTCCTGGGCCTCGATGCCCAGCTGCCAAAGGGAGCCGGAGCGCTGCAGGGAGCAGGCGGGACCGTCAGCAGCCGCAGCAACGTGAGCGGGCGCGTTGGCAACAGCGGTGGGGGTAAGAACGGGCATGACGGTGATAAGGGAATGGAACGGAGGCGCCAACAGGCGCGGAAGGCTTCAGGGGCAAGGAGCAGCTGCGGGATCGGCCCAGCGAGCGGCGGATGGGCTGACCTCCACCACGGCGATCGGCACCGGGGAACGGGAGCCCATGCGGCGGGCTTCTCTCACCAGCGAGGCCGTGCCGGACCCACCGGGGAAGGCCACCACCAGCACGGAGGTGGAGACACCAGGGGAGGTGTGGGCCTCGGCCCGGGCCACGGCCAGCTCGAGGAGCTCCCGGTTGCGGATCGGCCCGGCGGCCCGGCCATGGCGTCGCCATTCGGCTGGCATGACCAGCGCCGACCAGCCCAGCTGATGCGCCGCGCGGGCAATGGCGGCATCGGCTCCTCGGGCTCCGCCGTGAAGCAGCAGATGGACCAGCCGGCCGCCGCTGCGGGCCAGCAGCTCAGCGGCAACGCGCTGATGGGGCCAGGCCAGATCACGGCCGCCGCCTGCCGCGATCACAAGGGAGTGAGCGGGGCCCATTACGGGCCTAGATGACATACAAAGAGCCATGGAATCAGTTGCCGTGGATGACAACTGATCGGGGCATCAAGGCCGCTCAGACATATGCGGCGATGATGGCGAGATCAGGGGATGACGTTGCCGCAGGCGATGGGCTCGGGGCCTTTGGCGCGACCCGTATTCTACCAGTACAAATGCACTTTAGGCACTGCAGAGCTACTGCGATTACTCGGATCTGAGTGGTTCTGGCTCATGCTCGCGAACCTCGACTGGGTGACAGACAGCTGGCCATCTTTGCGACCGGCCTGGGGCTCAGGCCTGATGGACAGCCGCGCAGTCGCGCGAGGCAACCCCTGGCCATCGGCGCCGTTGATCCATCACCTGCCGGCGGCGTAAGTGGCGGCACCGCAGCCGCGGGAGAGCCGCCCGGCAGCCGTGACCTGAGCACACCCATCCCGGCGGCGGCGAAGGGAGATCAGATTCACGCGAGCGCAAGGGTCGGCGAAGCCGACTTGCCCGCCCTTGCGCGGCGTGACACCCTGCATCCCCGCCGCCGGGTGGCCACCGTTCCTCTGCGCTTGAGGAGCCTTCTTCTTGAGCGACCAACTGCAAGAGATGCAAGAGAAAGTCCCGGGCTGCCTCAGGCGGATCAATGACCGGCTTCCCGTGCGAAGCGACCACCAACGGGGACAGCTGGCCGGCCCAAAACCCTTGAAAGGCCAGCGACAGGCGAGTTTCTCTTGCACTTTCTCTTGCAAGTCAAAAAACAAGGGTTCCCGGTTTCGCCGAGAACCCTTGCAGTGACTAGTCGGGGCGACAGGATTCGAACCTGCGACCTAGTGCTCCCAAAGCACCCGCGCTACCAAGCTGCGCCACGCCCCGCAAGTGTCAACCCTACTCCATCGATACCTGCAGAGGGCTGGAGCAAAGAGCAGCAAGCGGGTTGATGCCTATGGATGGGGGTCGCAGGATCATCTGCATTTCACACTCCCTAATGACCGCCTGGATGTGACAGGCAGCCACCCGCCCGCGCTCAGGGCACTGCTGCCTCAGCGGCTACCGCTTGCGCTACACATAGGCGATGGGTTGTCAAGGGAGGCAACCATAAGATCATTGTATGCGTAAAAACCATAAGATCTGTTCAACGCATATCAAGCATCTCTGGATGAAGAAGAAAGTCAGCCAACTCTTCAACCACCAACGGCCGACAGCGAACCATTCAGTCCTTGATCTTGGCCACCTCAGCGCGGGCACGCTCCAGCACATCGCCTGTCAGTGGAACGAAGCCGAGCCCGGCCGCTTGTTGCTGCGGACCTTCTTCCAACGCCCAGCTAAGAAAGGTGCGAACCGCTTCTGCCTTCTCTTTACCTTGGCCACTTTGATAGGCAAGGATCCAGGTAAATGCAACGATCGGGAAGCTTTTTGCTCCCTCTGGATTGCAGTCTTCGCCGCCCAGGCGTTCGTCGAGCTTGATGCTGTTAGCTGCTGCCGCCCCAGATTCTGAATTTGCCACAACAAACTGGCCAGCTTTGTTCTGGAGCGCAGCAGGTTTCACCACACCGCGCAGGAACGCCTGGTTCACATAGCCAAGCGATCCCGGTGTGTTCTGAATGAGACCAGCCACACCCTCATTCCCCTTGGCCCCGAGTCCAACCGGCCAGTTCACCGACTTGCCCACACCCACCTTGCTCTTCCATTCCTCTGAGAAGCAAGCGAGTGAGTTGGTGAAGTTGAATGTGGTGCCAGCCCCGTCGGAGCGGTGCACTGCAATAAGTGTGCGGGCTGGGCAACCCAGGTCGCTCCAGTTTCTGATTTTGCCGAGAAAGATATCTGCGAGTTGCGTCTGGGTCAGCTTGAGGTCAGGGCAGTCAGGATTGTTGTAGGCCGGGCTGATGGTGCCGCCGAGCATGGGAATTTGCACCGCACCACGTTCACCGGCCATCCTGGCCTTGAAATCCTCATCGCTGAGCTGTTCGTCCGTGGCACCGAAATCCACCGACCCCGCCAGAAACGAACGCACGCCCTGGCCTGAGCCAACCGACTGGTAATTCACCAGGTAGCCCTTCGATTGCTTGTAGTCGCCCGCCCAGCGCTGGTATGCGGGCGCCGGAAAGGAGGCACCAGCCCCGTTGATCGAAGGCAGTCGGCGGGTGCCATCTGCACAGGCGCTGGTGCTCAGGGCCAGCGCCACCAGGGACAGAGGGAGCAACGCCGGACCGCGTTGGGTGCTGGATCGGCAGTGGCGGCGGATCATGATGGCTCAACTTATTGCAAGCAGCTAAGCCGGACCTGATTGATCTTTTGCTTAAGACGACAGTAAGAGTGATGGCAGACCGTTTGGTCCTTGCCGACGTGGTGATGCCGTCCGGTTCGTTCAGCCGAATTGCTGGATGACCAAGACATTGGCATTGGCCCGATCAAGCCGGGGTTCAAGCCATCACAGGCGCACAGGCCCCTGATCGGGTGGAACCATCCAACTGACTGGATCTGTAGGCAGCGGAATTGAAGATTCACGCTGCTGCAGAAAGGACTGATCCGCGGGCAGCCTGTGATGAACGCCAGCAGATCCGCCGGTCAGCGGGTTGACCTTACGGACTTGGCTGCATCACCGATCACAAGCGATGATTGGCAATCCCCTCCGGTGGCATCAGCATCGCCAGGGAGCGCCTTCCTGCCACCGCGCCCGGTATCGATGGGATTCGCCTCACCACGCACCTACACCCTGGTTTCGGTTGGAGCGGCCGTGGCCACGATCGTGCTCAAAACCGCCGCCTGGAAGCTCACCGGATCGGTGGGGCTGCTCTCCGATGCGATCGAATCCGGGGTGAACCTGGTGGCGGCGCTGGGCGCCTTCTGGGCACTCACGTTGGCAGCCAAGCCAGCCGACCGGTCCCACCCCTACGGCCACTTCAAGGCCGAATACTTCTCCAGTGGGCTGGAGAGTGTGCTGATCGTGGTGGCGGCTCTGGCCATCATCACGGCGGCCGTGGGCCGAATCCAGCACCCTGAGCCCCTGGAGCAACTCGGCATCGGCCTGGCGCTCTCCCTTGTGGCCACCGGCCTGAACGGCCTGGTGGCCTGGTTGTTGCTGCGGGCAGCGCGCCGCTTTCACTCGATCACGCTGCGGGCCGATGCCCATCACCTGCTGACCGACGTCTGGACATCGTTCGGGGTGGTGCTGGGAATCGGGTTGGTCAAGCTCACCGGTCTGACGATCCTCGACCCGTTGATCGCCATTGCCGTGGCACTCAACATCCTGGTCACCGGCTGGAAGTTGCTGCACGAAACCGCCTCCGGACTGCTCGATCGGGCCTTGCCTGAGCCCGACCAGAAACAGTTGGAAGACCTGCTCGCTGCCTACGCCACGCCGGAGCTGCACTTCCACGCTTTGCGCACACGCGTGGCCGGTTCACGCCGCTTCGTGGCCTTCCACGTGCTCGTGCCGGGCAACTGGACGGTGCAGGCCGGCCACGATCTCTGCGACCGTCTGGAGCGAGAGATCGCACAGGCACTGCCCCGCACCCACGTGCTCACCCACCTCGAGCCGATTGAAGATCCGAAAGCCTGGGACGATCAGGGATTCGGCTGGGACGAGGGATGAGGATCGGACTTGATGCCGCTTGGGACCTTCCCAGGTGGCCGCTGAAAATGAGGGCTGGTGGCAGGGTGTTGCCTGCTTGGTGGTCATCGTTGGTGCCGCATCCATCTCGTTGTGCGTGACACAGGGGCTGGCCAGCGGCTTGCACAGGCCTCGGTGAATAGCTTGGAACCTCGGTTGTCGTCTTCTTGCTTCTCTGCTGGCCGCATTGATGCCATCACGTCAGTTGCAAGGTTCGATACACCCGCTCATCGTCATCCGGCGCGGTACCTTCTTCTTCTCAGCCAAGAACCTCTCACGCTTTGAGCGCTTGCTGGCGGTGGACTGTGGGTAGTCATCAAACCCAAGCTGCATGGCCGCCCATGAATGCAGCCCCTACCTGCGATCAGAGGGTCATTGCCCGGCGAATGGGGTGATGTTCCGGAGTCTCCCTGGGAGGCTGCAGCAGGACGGGATCATTTGTTTCGAAGGTTGCTATTGATCTGATGAATGGCAATGGAAGCACTTAGAATCATCTTACTGAAACTCGATATAGTCGTTCGAAAATGATCATTAGGCACGATCTCCGATTGGTCTTTCTTCACATTCCAAAATGTGCAGGCAAGGAGTTGCGTACGGTCTTTGCTGCAGGCGCAAAGCCCACGGATATTGAAAGCTATTTCAACTTTGACTATTGCCAAAAGCTAAAGAGGCATGTGGATTTGGCTCATCTGCCCATTGATGATTTAATCCATTTTCCTGCCTGCCACTATTTAAGAAACTACACCGTCGTCGCTGCAGTGCGCAACCCCTATCATCGGCTACACTCTGCGATCAAGGAATATTGTCGTCAGTATTCCAAAGAAGATGAAAGAGTGGCCAACAACAGTGGGCCCACCATGTTATCCAGATTGGCTTACGTTCGTGAAATACCAACGAGGCACGGTCTACGCGATCCTCGGTTTGTTCACTCAATGCCAATGCACTGGTTTTCTCACTATGGCCAAGAGCCCTGGGTTGACCACATTGTGCGTTGCGAAAGCCTGCGAAACGACGTGTGCGAGCTCACTGAAACGCTGGAGTTGCCGTCAGAAATCAAAGATATGGCTCTTGAAAAACTAGCAGAACACGACCCTGCCCAGGACACCGAAACAATTACTCCGGCAGAAGCTGCTTTCGCAAATATTCTCTATGCCGTAGACTTTGATGTCTTTGGCTACTCTCGACTCAAGCAAGAAGGAACTGGTCATGGTCCATTTAGCGAAACCATGTCTGTGCTAAGCCCCAGCGAAAGCCATTCCCACAGCATCATGCTTCTCGAGAGGGCACAACGTGTTGAATGGCACTGGGGCCCTGTAAGCGAGATCCCTAGTCAATCAACAATGGCACCAACAAGATAAGTCCTGAGTAGGGCCTGCTGAGATCGTGAAGCATGGACTCACTCTTAGCGAGAACTGATCACGATGCTTGCGCCGGTACAGATGGAGTACTCTGTCCGGCTTGTCGGTTGAGTTGAAAAGAGGCGATCCTCGATCAATTCACCCGCAAGAATGACATGGAATGATTTCAGGCCAGTCGATCTACTGTAAAGCAGGAGGCTGCAAGAACGCGCCCCCGTCTGCTATCGATCAGACACCATCATCTTCGACAACGATGGTCAAAGCGCAGAACTGCAATTCCACTCTGCTAGCTTACTTCATAATAAACCAAGCTTTGCTCATCTCGAGAAGACTGTACTTGCTGAAAGACAGGTAGCCGATCATCTATATATCCAGGAGTCTCAACTCTTACGTTTCCAGACTGCTCAACTTCATCCTGACTCAGCCTGGCCACAACAGACCATGTCTCGCCACCATCAGAACTGGAACTGACTTCTGCAACTGTGTTAAGACCAATTCTTGCGTTATAAGTGATGTATAGAGTGCCGTCTTCAGCTATACTCATTTGCATGTAGTCACCGCTGCGGTAGTTGACTATCTCCTCTGGCTCGCTCCAAGCATTGGAACCTGAATCATAGCGAAGATAGACAACCTGACCATCGCCATTATTGGTAGCAACATGGATGTTTCCTTCGGGATCAGTTACGGAACTGAAGTGGGTCGCATTGGGATCGCGCTGGTCGTCGCCAAGCTCAATCAAGACTTGATTTGTAAACCGAGATCCAGTGCTATCTGGATATGCGAATTCAGCCCACTTCAATGTCATTCCATCTTTATAGAGCAAGCCAACGCCTCTATCAGTGACTATAACTTCCCCAGAGATTGCGCCATCACCAGTGGAGCTTGGGATGGCACGCGGGGCCTGAATCCAGCTTGTGCCACCATCAATACTGTAGGAAACCATCAAGCTAACGTCCCCAGTAAACCGATTCGTTCCCGTATAGGAAACAAAGAGAGTTCCATCATCAGATTTTGCAACAGACGGCCTCTCGTAGATCATTGACCGATCTCGAGCAACATCTATGGTGGCTTCTAACTGCCAGGAAGCATCACTATCAGAGTACGAAAGTTCAGAAAAGGCAATGGATCCAAAATCAGTAGAATATGCAACGTATAACTGGTCACCTATTAACACACCATCGGAAGTTGAGGTAGAATCTGAGTTTGGCAGTACTACCGAAGAATCCCAACTATCCCCTCCATTCACATTCGTATACAGTGTAAGCTCGCCAGTATTGGGCAGCACATGAATGATGCCATCATCGGTGATCCAGGAATGCTCCTGAAATCGAGATGAAATCATACCTTCACCCCCTTGTATCAAGGTTGGTGAGCCCGTGATGACGTCAATATCGTCCTGAGAGAATGCAGCTTTGATTGAAAAATAAGCTTCAAAGAGCTCATCTCCTAGACTCGTTCCGGCAACTTGCTCTCTCCAGGTAGGCTGGAATGCGGGAAGTGTGCCGTTTAAAGCTACCGGTGTGTCAAGAAACCAATCTGCTGTTGCTGAATCAATGCGATAGGAAGGAGCAGCATTGACCTCACTGAAGAACGGAAGGAATCCTGCTTCAAAGCCAGTGGAGGCTGATGGCAACCTAGACTGATACCAAAAAAGGCTTTCGGAATCATCCACGAAGCTACATTTCTGTGATTATTTAATTCTAAGGAGTCTGGTAGAGCTTTTACAGCATTTCGGCACATCAGGATCTCTTATTCGCTGGCATCATGTAGCGATTAGCACATGTGGCACTTTGCGTTCAAGAGATTATGGGTGTATGATTACAGGACAAAATTGACAAATGAGTTCATATGAGCATTAATCTTGCCCTGTTAAGCTTCAATGAGAATTCGAATTTGTTTGAGTTCACTGAAGAAGAACTCTTCATTCCATTGGGTAGTGCCGTTTCAACTCTGGGTGGCGACGATATAATACGAGTAACAAATTCCCTTGGAACGGGGCTGACGATTGAAGGTTCGCTTCAAGGTTGAGCAGGTAATGACAGATTTGCTGCAAGCGCATCTGAAAACGGTATTCTCAATCTTGGCATAGTTAATACTGGTGATGGAGATGATGTGGTTTCAGGGCGAGGCAGCAATGCATTTGGTGTAACCAACTCTGGAAGCATGATCCTTGGAGGAGGGAATGATGCATTGCTGGCCGAAGGCGCTACAACAGGTTTATTCAATGACTCGCTCATCAATATGGCCTCTGGGGCTGATACGATTAGGGCGTTCGGTCGAAATAGTGATGGAATCATCAACACTTCAGTGATCTTCCTTGGCGACAGTGAAGATCTGGTGAATGCAAGTAGTGAGGGGGACGATGGAATTGATAATCGTGGCTTGCTTGATGGTGGTACCGGCAATGATACGGTTAGAGGGTCAAGCACTTCTGATTCAGGTATTGAAAATAACGGAGGAAGTCTCTTTTTAGCAAGGGGAGACGACGCGATTATTGGCAAGGGCGGACGCTATGGTATCTATAATCTTAATAGTGGTTTGATTGGCTCTGGCCCGGGCAATGACCTTGTCAAGGGTGAGGGCGCT
The DNA here is from genome assembly GCF_977927515.1 of Cyanobium sp. ULC065. The sequence goes on from NZ_OZ376393.1 coordinate 2,006,083, forward strand.
AGTTTTGGAATTCTGAATCAGGGTGGAATCAATACTGATGAAGGATCTGATCAGGTTGTTGGAATTGGAGGAATTTGCGGCATCCAGAACGACTCTCTTATTCAGACATCTGAAGGCAATGACCTTGTAGCTGGTAGTGGTGATGAACTGGGTATTTTTTGTAGTGAATCAGGTCGCATCTTCACTGGCTCTGAGGATGATGTCATAACGGGAGAAGCCGATAATGGCGATGGTGTCTTTAATGCCGGGATTATATTCACTGATGTAGGCGATGACGTCCTTTTGGGAAGGAGTGAGAATGCAATCGGCGTGTATAACTCTAACTTGATTAACTTTGGGAATGGGTTGGATGAACTGAGTGGCGTCTCATCTGATGGAGATCAGTCGGGCATTCTTAACGATGGTGGATCAATTTTCATGGGTCGAGATGCCGACGCTGTGGAGGGTCAGAGTCTTGGTGGGTATGGCATCTCTAATATCAACAATGGCATTCTCAATACTGGATCCGGTGCTGATCAGATTGTAGGCATCGGTGGATCTGCTGGCATTTTTAACCAGGGAACGATTGAGGCTGGTGCAGATGCTGATTCTCTTGTGGGCCAAGTGAGGGCAGAAGAGGCGGCTGCAATCTGGAACGAAGGATTTATTAGTATGGGAGAAGGCAATGACACAGTTGATGGCATCTTGGGGGGCTATTCAGGTGGTGGTATCATTGATTTGGGCGGTGGAAACGATACCATCCTGGGTTTTGGGAATGTCAATGCGCTTGGCGGTTCTGGCACCGATCGACTACTGCTTAATGCTGGAACTTATCAGATTTCCGATGGCATAATTCTGTGCTCTGGTTTTGATGCTGTCATGTCTTTCCAGGGAATTGAGCGTATTGGTAGTGCCACCTCTGGGGAAAGCGTGAATCTACTCAATAGCACTCTTGTCATCGGAGCCGATGGGGCTATTGCTTTTGTTTAGAATGTTTCTTTATCTGTAGAACAAAGCTACACTTCTGCGAACAGCACCATTGTCCTCACTCCTGATTGGGAGTACCGCCCCTGTGTGCACTGTGCGGTCTTGAATGCCGTTCCTCCACAGGAAGCAGTCCAATCAGATTTCAATGTTCAAGCCATCGCCCCAGGTATGCAGGTTCTCCACCTCATGGTTACAATCCTCTACAGGTGCTCAACCAGGATCTTGTCGTAGCAACTCCTTCATCCTGACCAGCCGGACTTGCTTCTTTCAGCGTGCAGTCTGGCCACGAAACCGGTCGAGGCTCATGGACAAACGCTGTTCGGAGTGCAAGAGATCTAGCTTACGGTTACATTCCAGGGCCCTCTCCATGGCCTTGAGGCAGAACGTCGTGTCAAGTCTGTTGGATGGCCTCCAGCTGAGAACATGCCCGGAGAAGAGATCAAGCACGGCCAGCAGCAAACGGAAACGTTCTGGAGTGGGATGGACGTGTTGTCGGTCGCTCAGGCCTGATCGACTGATGGGATCTGTTTGAGCTCCACCAGGCAGGGGAAGCGTTCTGGTGGATCTCCCGGATATCGTGTGTGGTTTCTGGTGGATCGCCCGTAAGCCCATTGGGCGGCGGAACTTATGCACCCGGTCGTGACTGATCGGGATGACGCCCAGGGCGAGGTAGGAGACCATCCGGAGATTACCGCTGCAGGGATCATCCAGACAGAGGGCCTTGATCCTGGCCATGATCCACGACGTCAATTCATGCACCAGTGTGAGCCGGTAGTAGAGGGTCGATCGCGGCAGCCCTTACTTCGCGCACTGGCTCTGGAGATGCCATCCGTAGACCTTGCCAATGGAAAGGCCTCAGGTGAACCACCACCCGAGACCCCTGCCCTAAGGCACCACCACCGTGAAATGTTGGTCCTTTTCAAGTATGCCCCCTAGCCGGCACCCCTACAGCGCAAGGCATGACCATCCCCGTTCAGTGGCGGGCGGATCTGTGCAGCAGGCGTAGCTTCCAGCCGTACTGCCAATGACCTGGTGCCGGTTACTTTCTGCTTCCCCCGTCTGCTGATGGGTGCCACCCCGCTGTCGCAGTGCCCACAACCGTGTGGGACGGCACCCCCGATCGCAACGGCCTGAAGCTGTTCGCCCGACAGAAACCACGACGTTTTGACAGGTTTGCCGCGATGCTTGGTCAGCGTTTCACGGCATTCCCTTGTTCAATGATGGCCACGATGGTGCGCCCCAGCTGCCGCCGCTGAACCGCCAGCAGCTGGAAACCCTGCTGGCGGCCCTTGACCCTCGCCTCGATGGCTTCGGCAAGGGAACCTCCTGCCTCGACGACGCCGCCGCCTTCCTGGCGCGCCTGTCGGCAGAACCTGCCGCTGCGAATGGCGCCGGCACCAGCGGCAACGGAACGGGCAGCAGCAACGAATCCGCACCGCTGCAGGTGTGGCTGGAGGCCTGGCGTTCCGCGGGCGGCAACCGCCAGACGCTCTCGCTGATGGTGCGGATGCTGCTGGCGCAGGCCGGCGAACCGCACAGCTCACCAACTAGCGCCTGAGCCCAGGCGGCTGCGGCGTCGCGGTGGCCGCTCAGAGTGCGCCGGCCAGCAGCTGGCGGATCAGGGCCGGATCCACGTCGTTGCGGATCACCACATGGCCGATGCCGGTGGGCAGCACGAAGCGCAGCTGCCCCTGGTTCACCTTCTTGTCGCTCTGCAGGGTCTGCATCGCCGCCTCCACGTCCAGCGGCGGCAGGACCAGCGGCAGGCCGGCCTTGGCGATCACCGCCCGCTGGCGTTCCTGGTCGGCGGCTTTCCACAGGGCCATCGCCAAAGCCAGCTGACCGACGGCCTCCATCCCCATCGCCACCGCTTCGCCGTGGATCACGGTGCCGTAGCCGCAGAGCGTTTCCACCACGTGGCCGAGGGTGTGGCCGTAGTTGAGGATCGCCCGCAGGCCGCCCTCCCGTTCATCAGCTGCCACCACCCGGGCCTTGGCGGCAGCCGAGCGCTGCAGCAGCCGCTGCAGGCGGGCCGGGCCGATCGCCTCGAGGCTGGAGAGATCCGCCGCCGACTCCAGATCGGCGAACAGGATCGGGTCACCGATCACGCCGTATTTGATCACCTCCGCCATGCCGGCGCGGAACTCCCGCTCCGGCAACGTGGTGAGCGTGGCGGGATCCACCAGCACCAGCTCCGGCTGGTGAAAGGCGCCGATCAGGTTCTTGCCGCCGGGGTGGTTCACGCCAGTCTTGCCGCCGATCGCCGCATCCACCATCGCCAGCAGGGTGGTGGGCACCTGCACCACGGGGATGCCGCGCAGCCAGGTGGCGGCGGCGAAACCCGCCATGTCGCCCACCACACCGCCGCCCAGCGCCACCACCAGAGATCGCCGCTCCAATCGCTGCGCGTAGGCCGCGTCGTGGATCTGGGAAACGGTGGCGGGCGTCTTCTGCTCTTCACCCGCGGCGATCACAAGCCGGGTGGTGTGGAAGCCTTGCCGCTGCAGGCTGGCCAGCACCCGGGCGCCGTAGTGGTGATCCACCTCAGGATTGGTAACCAGCAGCACCTGGGTACCGGCCGTGAAGCCCCGTTCCTCCAGCAGACCGCCCAGCGCCTCCAGCGCCCCTTCACCGATCCGAACCGTGTAGGGATTGCTGGCCAGCGCCACCTCAATCGTGCGCAACGGCGACCCCTCCACCACTCCAGGGCCGGGGGTGCGATCGGATCGGAAGCTGGTGGGCTGGCTGGAGGTCATTGCGGAGACCCTTCGAACGGAGGGGGGTCTGGTCGTGCTGAAAGTAAGGCGCGGCTCCCCGCGGCCGGCTCAGCTGTCGCTGTTGAGCAGGCTCAGCAGGTCGCTGCCATAGCGCTCCAGCTTGGCAGCGCCGATGCCGCTGATCGCCGCCAGTTCCGCGATCTGGAGCGGCCGCCGCGCGGCCAGCTCCACCAGCGTCCGGTCATGGAACACCACATAGGGAGGCACCGCCTGCTCACGCGCCTGTTCCCGCCGCCAGTCCTTGAGCCGTTGCAGCAGCTCGAGATCGGCGCCCTGCCCGTCGGCCCCAGCCCCGGCTGCGCCTGCGGCCCCGCTCTGCGCGCCGCTGCGTGCCCGCGAGCGCCGCTCCTGGCGCGGTGGTGGCAGCGGCAGCTCCAGCCGCTGTTCGCCACGCAGCAGCGGCCGCACCTGGGCCTCGGCCCCCCAGCGCAGCCCCCCGTGTCCATCGGGCACCGGCTCCAGCAGCCCAGCGGCGGTGAGCTGCCGCAGCAGGGTGCGCCATTGACCCCGGTCCAGTTCCTTGCCGATGCCGTACACACTCAGTTCGGGGTGCCCCAAAGCCCTTAGGCGCGCTGTGTCGGCCCCCAGCAGCACATCCACCACATGGGCGGCACCGAAACGCTGGCCGGTGCGGTACACCGCCGAGAGGGCTTTCTGGGCCGGGATTGTCACATCGGTCCGATCCTGGGGCTCCAGGCAGCGGTCGCAATTGCCGCAGGGCTGCTCCAGGGTTTCGCCGAAGTGCGCCAGCAGCACCTGGCGGCGGCAGCCGGGCGCTTCGGTGAAGCCGATCAGGGCCTCCAGTTTTCCGTGCTCGATCCGTTTCTGGGCCGGCTCGGCCTCGGAGTCGTCGATGAAGCGCCGCAGCTGCGGCACATCACCGGCGCCGTGCACCATCCAGGCGGTGGCCGGCAGCCCGTCCCTGCCAGCCCGGCCGGTTTCCTGGTAGTAGGCCTCCAGGCTCTTGGGCAGATCGACATGGGCCACAAAGCGCACATCCGGCTTGTCGATGCCCATGCCGAAAGCGATCGTGGCCACCACGATCACACCGCTGTCCCGGCGGAAGCGGCTGAGGGCGGCGCTGCGCTGCGGCGCCTCCATTCCCGCGTGATAGGCGATGGCGTCATGGCCAGCGGCGCGCAGGTCCGCGGCGAAGCGGTCCACCCGGGCGCGGGAGCGGGCATAAACAATGCCGGCATCGCCGCGGTGCGCTTCGAGGAAGGCCAGCAGCTGGGCCTTGGCCTCGTCCTTGTCACGCAGCAGGTAGCGGATGTTGGGGCGATCGAAGCTGGCTGTGAAGACACGGCCCTGCTCCAGCGCCAGCCGCGCCACGATCTCGTCGCGGGTGCGCGGGTCGGCGGTGGCGGTGAGCGCCAGCCGTGGCACCTGGGGAAAGCGGGTCGCCAGCTCCACTAGCTGCAGGTATTCCGGCCGGAAATCGTGCCCCCACTGCGACACGCAATGGGCTTCATCAATGGCGAACAGCGCCAGCGGGCGCTCCGCCAGCCGATCGAGCAGGTCGCCGGCCAGCAGCCGCTCCGGCGACACATACAACAGATCCAGGTCCTGGGCCTGGAAAGCGCGCCAGATGGCGTTGCTCTCTTCCGGCGCCAGCGCCGAATGCAGCGCCGCCGCCCGCACGCCCGATTGCCGCAGGGCTTCCACCTGGTCCTGCATCAAGGCGATGAGTGGCGAGATCACCACCGCCAACCCGGGGCGGCACAGTGCCGGGATCTGATAGCAGAGCGATTTCCCGCCGCCGGTGGGCATCAGCACCAGCGCCGAGCCACCGTCGATCACGTGCTCCACGATCGCCTGCTGCGGGCCGCGGAAGGCCTCGTAGCCGAAAACCTCGCGAAGCACGCCCTGCGGTGAGGCTCCGGGCTGCAAAGGGCCCTGCGGCGACACGCTCGGCTGCGGGTGTCCCAAAGCGGTGGCCCCTGCGCGCTGATCTCCCACAATGGCGCCATGAACGGCCCATCCGTACCGCGCCCGGCCCCTGCTGCGGCCCCGGCTCTGGCCACGCCCACGGGAACGGCTATGTCCACAGCCCCGGTCACGCCCTCGCCCACGCCTTCGCTGCTTGGTCGTCGCCTCGCCCCCTGGGGCTTCCTGGCGCCGGCGCTGCTGCTGCTGGGGGTGTCCGTGCTGGTGCCGGCGGCGATGGCTCTGGTGATCAGCTTCACCGCCACCGGCCTGGACATGAGTGAACCGCTGCGGTTCGTGGGCCTCGCCAACATCCGCCGCCTGCTCACCGACCCGGTGTTCTTTCAGGTGCTGGGCACCACCTTTCTCTATCTGGTGGGTGTGGTGCCGCCGATCGTGTTCGGCTCGCTGGCCCTGGCTGTGCTCGTGAACCGCAGCCTGCCCGGCATCCACTGGTTCAGGGCCGCCTTCTACACCCCAGTGTTGGTATCGATCGTGGTGGCGGCGATTGCCTTTCGCTGGCTGTACGCCGAAAACGGCCTGATCAACGGCTGGTTGGCAGCGCTGCTGGGCGGCACGTTCGAACCGATCGGTTTTCTCACCAGCCCGTTGCTGGCCTTGCCAGCCGTGATGCTCGTCACCCTGTGGAAGGGCCTGGGCTACTACATGGTGATTTTCCTGGCCGGTCTGCAGGGCATCTCGCCGGAGCTCTACGAAGCGGCGTCACTCGATGGCAGCGAAGGCTGGCGCAGCCATCTGGATATCACCCTGCCCCTGCTCCGCCCTTACATCACCCTCGTGGCGGTGATCTCAGCGATCGCGGCCACCAAGGTGTTCGAAGAGGTGTTCCTGATGACCCAGGGGGGGCCGGCCGATTCCACCCGCACCCTCGTCTACTACGTCTACGACCAGGCCTTCTCGGAACTGGAGATCAGCTATGCCTGCACCGTGGGTCTGGCCCTGTTCCTGATCGTGCTGATCTTCTCGCTGCTGCGCTACCTGCTGGCCGGCGACCGCAGCCTCACCTGAGCCCGATGGACGCGGTGGATGTCAGGCTGCACGCTTGCTCGGCCGCCCCGGCGGACCACCATCAGGGGCAGCAACCATGAGCGGCAGCATCGGCGTGGTGGGGGGCGGCCAACTGGCCCTGATGCTGGCGGAAGCGGCGCGGCGGCTGGGCGTCGAGCTTCACGTCCAGACGCCGCTGGCCACCGACCCGGCCGCAGACCTGGCCACCAGCGTTGTTCTCGCCCCCATCGATGACCTGGCCGGCACCCGGGCCCTGGCTGCCCTGTGCCAGGCGATCAGCTTCGAGAACGAATGGCTCAACCTCGACGCCCTGGCAGCGCTGGAAGCAGAGGGTGTGGTGTTCTTGCCGCGGCTGCAGGCGCTGCAGCCGCTGGTGTCCAAGCGCAGCCAGCGGGAACTGCTCGGCCGCTTGCAGCTGGCCTCGCCCCGCTGGATTCCGCTCAAAGCGGTGCTGGCGCCTCCTGCGGGGCTGGCTCCCGGTCCGCTGCCACAGCCAGAGGGCGGGCCCGCCGCCGGGGGCTGGCAGCCGGTCATCCTTCAGCCTGCCAACCCGCCCGAACCTGCCGCCCCCCATCTGCCGGAGGGCTTCAGCTTTCCCCTGATGGCCAAGGCCGCCACCGGCGGCTACGACGGCCGCGGCACCGCCTGTATCCACGACGAAGAGGAACTGGCCGCACTGCTGGAGCGTGTGCCGCCTGAGCAGTGGTTGCTGGAGGAGTTCGTGGCGTTCGAGCAGGAACTCGCCCTGGTGGCCTGCCGGGATCGCGACGGCAATGTGCGCGCCTTCCCCCTGGTGCAGACCCACCAGCACAACCGCGTCTGCGACTGGGTGCTCGCCCCCGCCCCTGTGAGCCATGCGGTGCAGGCGCGCGCCCGGAACGTGGCGGCTTCCCTGCTCACGGCACTCGATTACGCCGGAGTTCTGTCGGTGGAGTTCTTCTACGGCTCAGCCGGGCTCCAAGTGAACGAACTGGCACCCCGCACCCACAATTCCGGCCACTACACGATCGAGGCCACCGTCACCAGCCAGTTCGAGCAGCAGGTGCGCATCGTGCAGGGCCTCGACCTCGGCGACACGGCCCTGAAGGTGCCGGGCGCCCTGATGGTGAACCTGCTGGGCTTTGAAACTGCCGCGTCGTCCTACGAGGAGCAGCGCCGAGCCCTGGCCGACCTGCCCGGCGCCAGCGTGCATTGGTACGGAAAACGGGAGTCGAGTCCGAGCCGCAAGCTGGGCCACGTCACCGTGCTGCTGAGTGAGCAGCAACCGGAACAGAGGCTGCAGGAGGCCATGGATCGCCTCGATCAGGTGCGTGCGATCTGGCCGCTGCCTCCTGAGGAAAAGCCTTAGGGTGTGGGCGAACTGCTGTGTTGGTGACTGCCTTTCACAGTTTTCTGATCTGACTCCTTCTTCGACGTGGGTGGTCTGTCGCGACGGTGACGTATGCCGGCCTTGCTGCTGGAAACGAAGCCCCGCTTTGCCTGCCCCTCTGGTTCTTCCAGGTCGAAATCTGGGGCAAGACGGCACGGTGGTTCACCCTTTTCTCGCTCAATTCCCTCGGCCCCTGCTGCGGCGTACTTGCTGGCCTGATCACTGCGTCGCTGCCGGCTGCATCCGTCAGGCAAGCCGGCAGAACACCCCGTCGGACCTCCTTCATTCCATCAAGCCTCAGTCAGCCCATCCAGCCTCAATTGCAGCGCCTCCTTCTCCAGGGTGGTCACCACGAACACCTCCTGGGCGGTGGTGCCCTTGCGCGCCAGCAGCTTGAAGCCACCCCGGATCGGTGCGGACACCTTCAAGCGCAGCACTGGACTGCGACCTTTCACGCGGGTGATCACCGCCGGGGTCACCGTGTCGACGCCATCGCCGGCGGCCAGCCGCCGCAACACCGGAATCAGACCCTCGATGTAGGTGCTGTGGGTGATCACCACGCGACCCATCAAACGGTGTCCTTCATGAGAAACGGTCGCAGGAACTGTTAAAACGATGACAGTTCGGAGGGCATTCCGTGCATCAGACACGCGCCGCCATCGCCCGTCAGCTCAGTTCGCACCAGGGTGAAGCCGTTCAGGTGGTGAAGGCCGATGTGGCCCAGGGGCACAGAATCCGTGGATTGGCCGTATGCCCCGGGCGCGTGATGAGCTTCGTGCTCGATGCCTGCACCGGCTCGGTGCGCACGCGCAACCTGCTGGAACTCTCCTCGCTGACGCGTGATCTGGCCTGAGCCGGTCATGCCCGCTCCAGGGGCGCCATGGTGAGCCCTTCGGCGGCGAGTTGCTGGTGGTACAGCTCCGCCTGCTCCTGCGGACCACACCACACCACCGCCGAGCCTTCGGTGTCGATCCGCTTGGCCAGGGCCCATGCCTGGTCCGGCTGCATGCCGGGGATGTAGGTCAGCAGGCAGGCCACCACGTGCTGATAGGTGTTCACGTCGTCGTCGAGCACCACCACCTTGAAATTGGGATAGGGCTGCTGCAGGCGCACCGGCTCCAGCACCGTGGCGGCTTTGCCAGGAGCAACGCTCCTAGGGGCAGACCCGGCCCATGGGTTGGCAGACACCCCTGCCCCTGGCGTGGCGAAGAAAAGACGAACCATGGCCATCGCGACCGGCCAATACCGGCAAGGCAGCAGCTTAGGTAAAGTGCGCCGAGTCAAAGCCGTGTTCACGCCATGCTGATCACCCTGGGTTGGTCCTCGCTCGCCGCCCTCTTCAGCTTCTCGATCGCCATGGTGGTGTGGGGCCGCAACGGCGACGGCAGCATCAACTTCTGATCTGAGCCCCGTTCGGCGCAACTGATGCCTGAAACAGCCTTCACCCTCACGAACGCTCTGGCGGTCGTGGCCTCTGTGCTGCTTGTGTTCGTGAGTGGAGGCGTCGTTTACCTGTCCACCGTCGAGTGGCGGGATCGCCGCCGCCGTCAGCGCGCCGCTAACCCGCGTCGATGACCCTCGACCCGCTCAGGCCCATCGCGCCGTGGGCCTGGCGCGAAGCGGGTGCCGCGCTGGTGCCGCCTCCCCCACCCTCTGCTGCCGATCGATGGAGCTCCGTCCCTACGGCCGAGCTCATCGCCAGCCTGGCCTCTGACGAGGAGCAGCTCCCCGATCCTGGCGCTGCCCTGGCACTCTGCGGCGGCGACCATCCTGCGGCAGCCCTGCAGCACGGCGCTGACGCGCTGCGCAGGCAACTGGCGGGAGAAACAGTCACCTACGTGATCAACCGCAATCTCAACTTCACGAACCACTGCGTGAAGCACTGTGGGTTCTGCGCCTTTCGCCGGGATGCCGGCGCGGAGGGGGCGTTCTGGCATGGCTTTGCGTTGCTGCAGGAGAAAGCCCGCGCCGCTCAGGCGTGGGGCGCCACTGAGCTGTGTCTGCAGGGCGGCCTCAACCCGATGGCCCGCGAGGCGGGCAGCGCCCTGCGCTACTACGAGGCGCTGCTTGGAGCCTTGCTGGAAGCCGCCCCGGGGATCCATCTGCATGCCTTCTCGCCCCAGGAGCTGCTCTTCATCGCCGAGCAGGACGATTGCCCGCTCGACACCGTGATTCAACGCTTGCGGGAAGCCGGTCTGGGCTCGGTGCCCGGCACCGCCGCCGAGGTGCTGAGTGAGCGGGTGCGTCGGCAGCTGTGCCCCGAAAAGTTGTCGGCGCGAGCCTGGTGCGCGGTGGTGCTGCAGGTGCAGCGCCACGGTCTTGCCAGCACCGCCACGATGATGGCGGGTCACATCGAAGCGGCCGCCGATCGTGTGGCCCACTGGCTCACGTTGGTGGCGCTGCAGCAGCGGGCCTGGAAGGCAGGGGTGCCGGGCTTCTCCGAGTTTGTGCTGCTGCCGTTCATCGGCGCCGCCGCGCCTGAGCCGCTGCGGCGCCGGGTGGGGCGCGATCAGCCCGATCGCGCCGCCATGCTCAAACTCACCGCCCAGGCCCGCCTGCTGCTGGGGCGCTGGTTGGTGAACCATCAACCCAGCTGGGTGAAGCTGGGCCTTGATGGGGCCACCGAGGCCCTGCGCTGGGGTTGCAACGACATCGGCGGCACCTTGATGGAAGAACACATCACCACCATGGCCGGCGCCACTGGCGGCACGAGCCGCAGCCCCCAGGAGCTGAGCAGCGCCGCCCTGGGTCTGGGCCGCCCGGTGCGGCAGCGCACCACCCTGTACGGGACTGTCGCGGCTGAGGCGTTGCCCGCATGAGCCTCACCTTCCCTCGCTGGCGCCTCCCCCACTGGCGCTCGCTGCTGCCGGTCACAAGCGGCGTGATCGTGCTCCTGCTGCTGCCGGCGCTTCAGCTGCAGCGGTTCCCCCGCTCCAATGCCGCGGGCCTAGAGCGGCTGGTCCCCGTCGCTGCCCTGATTCAGAGCTTTGCCGCTGCGCCCGCTCGCCCCGTGCCCACCCTCTGGCAGGAGCGGCTGTCGCAGCCACTGGCCGCGCGGCTGTGGGCACGGCAGCAGGGGCAGTGGTGGCAGCTGTGGGGAGAGAGCGGTGATGGGGGCACCCTGCTGGCGATCAGCGGCAGGGGCTTCGAGGGACTGCCCGAGCGCGCACTGCCCGCCAACAGCTTCCGCCTTGACGATCTGCTGGTGATTGCCGCGGATCCCCTCTCCCGGCAGCAGCTGCAGCAGCAGCTGAGCCGCACGGCTCGCCCGCCCAAGGGAATGGAGAAGCGCTGCGTGGACCAGTTGCGTTCCGCCCAGACGGTCGCCTGGACGGGCACGGCTGTCAGTCAGCTGACCGGAGCCCTGGCGCCGCTGCTGGGCCGTTTCCAGAAGGGTTGCCTGGTGCTGGCGGGAGAGGCCACAGGCCTCACCTGGCGGGGGGAAGCCACAGGATCCGGCAAGGCCGCAGCTGCGGCAGAGCTGGGTGAACTGCCGGCCGTGCCGTCGCGTCAGCCCCTGCCCGCAACCCTGCTGCTCGACGTGGAGGGGGATCGCCTGGATCTGCTGTTCGAAGGCCTGCTCAGCCGTCAGTTGATCCGCCAGCCGCTGGTGGATCGGTATGGACTGCAGGAAACCCTGCTGCGGCGGTTAGGCGGCAGCCCGTTCCGGTTGCGGCTGAGCCCCCAGCCGGCGGGTGCCTTCCAGGCGTCCCTCGACCTGCAACTGCAGGTGGGCAAGCAACGGCAGGAGTGGATCCAGTGGCTGGCCCAGTTGCGTGAGGTGCTCAAGGAACAGGGGCTGGTGGAGCAGCTGCCGTCAGCAGCGGAGCGTGCTGGAGCTGCTGCCGACCCGGCCCCACCCTTGCCCACGGGCGTGTGGCTGCGCCAGGACGGCACCGTGGTGGGGGGATGGCGCTGGATCCGGCCAACCGCCGGCGCCCCGCCGCTGCTGTCCCTGTTTCTGGGCTCGTTGCCGCCACCCGTGCCGGCGCCGCCGCTGCCGAGGATCGAGCTCACTCCTGCGGTTGCCACACTTCCGCAGACCCTGCGGCTGCGTGCAAGACCCCAGGCGCTGGCCGCGTTGGGACTGCTGCCCCCGGCTCTGCCTCCGGTGCTGCAGCAATCTGACCAGTTAGAGCTCGTAGCCCGTTGGCCAGCTGTCGCGAAAGGAAGCAGTAGTGGTCAGGCCCAGGCCTTGTTGGCAGGTTCTCTGACGCTTGACGCTGCAGCGGGCGCCGCACCGGTGGAGTCACCGCCAAGGCCCTGAGGGTCAGCCCCGGGGCAAGCCAGCTTCAGGCGCTGGGAGCTGCGGTGCCGCTGCCCGCTTCAGGACCTGCGGCGATATCAGCGGAGCCGGAGGCCACAGCCACACCGGGCTCCGCGGCAGGGGCTTCAGAGGTAGCGCCAAGGCTCTGGCGCTCACGCCGCCGCCGCTCAGCCGCCACCGTTTCCTCCATCAGCTCCACGGCCTGGGCCATCTTCTCGAGGTTGGACACATACAGGCTGAGGTCCTTGTCGACACGATCCTTGAGCAGACCCATCGCTTCGCCAGTGTCGTGGGCGGCCTGGCGCAGGGCTTGGGGCTCCACAGCGTCAGCCCCTTTGGCCTGTTGCAGCAGGCTGAGCAGCCCGACGGCAAGCAGACGCGAATAGTGGAAGTCCGGGCGCTTCACCGCCTGGAGAACACCAGCGATCGGCTCAGGAGCACCGGTGCCCTGTTCGGTGATCCAGCGGCGCACGTCTTCGACGCTGTGCTGGCCCACGGCCGCCACCGCCTCATTGCGCAGGCGGCGGAAATGATCGGCCTCGTAGCCACAGGCCGCGCACAGGGCCTGGAACAGCGGTTCCCGCTGCGCTTCCGGCCGATAGCCACGGGCGAAGCTGTCGAACACCTGGGTCAGGCCAACCGCGAACAGCGGATCAATCTGAAAACCCTTCTGGCGGCTTAGCAGATGCAGCTCCACGAGCAGTTCGTCCACCATGCGCCGGTAGAGGGGCGCGATCACATGGGGAAACGCACGATGGAACGAACGCTTGCTGTCAGCGACGGTGAGGCAGGCGCCCACACTGATTCTCCTGGTTATCTGGACCTTAGCGCTGCCCCCCTCCCGCCCGATGGGCCGGCGCCACCGCTAGCGCTCACTGAGCTGGACCTGCTCCGGCGAGCTGGCACAGGCCCAGCGAGGGGGAACCGTGGGTGCACTGGCCTCGGTAAGATGGGGGAGTTGCTGATTTTTCGTCCATGATCCCGATCGTGATTGAGGATTCGGGCCGGGGCGAGCGCGCGTTCGATATTTATTCCCGGCTGCTGCGCGAGCGCATCATTTTTCTTGGTGAAACGGTCACGGCGGAATCTGCCAACCGGGTGGTGGCTCAGTTGCTGTTTCTGGAAGCAGAAGACCCTGAAAAGGACATCTTCCTTTACATCAACTCTCCCGGTGGCTCCGTCTACGACGGCCTTGGCATCTTCGACACGATGCAGCACATCAAGCCCGACGTCCAGACCGTCTGCGTGGGCCTGGCCGCCAGCATGGGGGCCTTTCTGCTCACGGCCGGCGCCAAGGGCAAGCGCAGCAGCCTGCACCACTCGCGCATCATGATCCACCAGCCGCTCGGTGGCGCCCGCGGCCAGGCCAGCGATATCCGCATTCAGGCCAACGAAATCCTCTTCCTCAAAGACAAGCTCAACCGCGAACTGGCTGATCGCACCGGCCAACCCCTCGAGCGCATCCAGGTCGACACCGACCGTGACTTCTTTATGTCACCGGCAGAAGCGGTGAGCTACGGCCTGATCGACAAAGTGATCGAACGCCGCCCGATCCGCCCTGTGGATTGAGCCGTCAGATCCTGGTTGCCGGCGCATCCGCAACTTTTCACGCCTGGAGCCAAAGGCCAAAGCGCGGTGGTCCTCACCAGCTTCTGTTGCTTCCAGGCGTATTTCTTAACACTCCAGCATGCCAGCGCCATCAGCAATGAGTTCATGGCCCCGACGCGCACTGCCGACTTTACGCCTACCTAAGGGTAAGCAAACATCACAGGGTTGCCACTTGTCACACATAGGCCCGAAGGATGAATTCGAAAACTGCCCCTGCAATCTGATCCCTTCAACTGACTCGATAAGGATCCCGAACGATAGGTTAGAAAGAGGCAAACTCTAGAGCCAACCCTCAAACGATGACGATTTGCAGAAACAAAGAAGAACTTGCTATGCATCGATCAACATCCTCAGAAGTGGTTGTCTGCGAATTGATCTGTCAGGATTTCGATGATCGAGGAGCTCATTGCGTGATCATTGATGCTCTATTAACTTAACATTCTGTAAACAGCTTTCAGGGAATTGGTCTATTGAAGCCTATTAAAGTTGAACCCTTCAGACTTTACCGACATTCTGGCATTGATGCTTTGGAAGCGGACCTCCAAAAGGCTCCATGCCAGCTTTCTGAAAGGGAGGATCCTTTGTTCTTGATCAGACAGGTGGATTGTCCTGAAAGCGAGGAGTCGAAACCAAGGCTCAATCTTTCGGTTGATCCGACTTAAGCAAGTAGCTCTTGCTGAATTTCAGCTCTTTCCAAAGGGAGCGAATCTGGTCGTAGGCATCGACCTGGGTAATCTTGCCATTGGCCTGCAATCCCACGATCAGTCCCACACGGTCGGCGAACTGCTCGAGATTCTGATGAAAAGCTGCGCCCTCGGGGGTCCAGTCGTCACCGTGGTAACGACTGAACGACTCCATCGGGGATTTGATATCGCTCAACGGTGTTGATGCAATGAGGTCAATTTTATAGGAACAAGCGCCATGAAGGTCTGATCAGGGTTAAAGGCAGATAAAGGAAAGGGGCTGATGTCGCAAGGTCATCAGCCCTTGGCCTGGCTCAGGTGGTGGCTGGCAGCAGGGGGGAGAACCGTTCCTTTTCTGGAATCACACTGAATTCAGCCACGATGCTGCGGAACTCGTCACCGTTGAGGCTTTCCTTTTCGATCAGCAGTTCCACCAGGCGATCCATGCATTCGCGGTGATTGCCTACCAGCTCAAGGGTGTCCTGGTAGCAACGGTCCACGATCAGGCGCACCTGCTCATCGATGCGGCGCGCGATCGATTCCGACACGTCGCTGCGGGTCATCAGGTCGCGGCCAAGGAACACCTCCTGGTTGCCTGCCTCCAACGAAACCGGACCGAGGTCGCTCATGCCGAAGCGGGTGACCATCTGACGGGCAAGGCCCGCCACCATCTGTATGTCACCGCCAGCACCGGTGGTGACTTCGGCGTGGCCGAACACCACGGCTTCAGCGGCACGCCCGCCCAGAGCACCCATGATCCGTGCCTGCAGCTGGGAGCGGCTCACGAGCATCTGCTCTTCATCGGGGGCAAACCAGGTAAGGCCCTGGGCCTGGCCGCGAGGAATCAGTGTGACCTTCTGCACGGGGTCGTGGTTTTTCACCAGGGTGCCCACCAGCGCATGGCCCACTTCGTGATAGGCAATCAGGCGCTTGCTGCGTCCATCAGTGAGCGGCTTGCCTTCCATGCCGGCGATCACCCGATCCACAGCATCGTCGATCTCGGCCAGGCTGGTGGCCTCCTTGCGGCGCCGCGCGGTGAGGATGGCTGCCTCGTTGAGCAGGTTGGCGAGATCTGCCCCTGTGAAGCCTGGGGTGCGACGCGCAATAGCCTCAAGCGACACATCCTCTGCGAGTTTCTTGTTGCGGGAGTGCACTTCCAGAATCGAGAGGCGGCCCTTGATGTCAGGCGCGTCGACGCTCACCTGACGGTCGAAGCGGCCTGGACGCATCAGCGCTGAATCAAGCACATCGGGGCGGTTGGTGGCCGCGATGATGATGATGCCGCTGTTGCCTTCAAAGCCGTCCATCTCCGTCAGGAGCTGGTTGAGGGTCTGCTCGCGCTCATCGTTGCCACCGCCGATGCCGGCGCCGCGCTGGCGTCCCACCGCGTCAATTTCATCGATGAAGATGAGGCAGGGGCTGTTTTCCTTGGCCCGCTTGAACAGGTCGCGCACGCGGCTGGCGCCGACGCCCACGAACATCTCCACGAACTCGGAGCCGGAGAGGGAGAAGAAAGGCACACCGGCCTCACCTGCGATCGCCTTGGCCAGGAGGGTCTTGCCGGTGCCAGGGGGGCCCACCAGCAGAAGTCCACGCGGAATCTTGGCGCCCACCGACGTGAAGCGTTCGGGCTGCTTGAGGAAGGTGACCACCTCCTGCAGGTCTTCCTTCGCTTCTTCCACGCCGGCCACATCGGCGAACTTCACGCCGGTTTCCGCTTCCATGGCAAAGCGGGCCTTGGTTTTTCCGAACTGCATGGCCTGGCCGGGACCGCCGGGCATGCCCGAGGAGCGCCGTGCCAGGAAGATCAGGGAACCGATCAGCAGCAGCGGGAACAGCAGGTTGCCGAGCAGGCCCAAGGCCGGAGGGGAATTGCGCGGCGGGTGGATGTCGAAGCTGATGCCCTTCTGCTTGAGATTGTTGATCAGCTCAGGGGCCACGCCGGGGAGATCCACACGCAGGCGCTGCACGCGGTTGTCGAGGTCCGGGTCCACCGCCTCGATCACGGCACTGCGGCCGCCGTCGTAGATGTCCACCGCGGTGACGCGTCCCGCCTCCACGTAGTCGAGGAAGCGGCCGTAGCTCATGCGGGCCACAGCCGTGTTACGTGCGCTGGAGATGCCGGCACCGGTGCTATCAGCGAAGCGGGCGGGGCCGCCACTGCCGAGCACCTGCCAGCCAAGGAACACAGCGACTCCGACAGGGAGAAGCCAAAGTGCGATCAGACGCCAGCGCTGGTTCATAGCTGAGAGGTTGTTTTAACAACTGTAAAGCTCGGAATCCAAGAAGGAGACAGCTCCCTGCGGATCCACCCTTCTCTCAGCCTGCCATGGTTGGGTGGGTTTCCTGCGCATCCGGCTGCAACCCCTCGGTCAGCAGCGCCCCCGGATCGCTTTCCATCAGCAGATCGTTGACCGACAGCGTCTCGATCAAGTCGGGGCCGCCCAGGCTGTGGGTCCAGATTTCCACTTCACAGCTGGCTGGCGCCTCGAAGCTGAGGAACTCGAAGGGAAAGGCAACCCGTTCAAGATAGAAGGTTTCAGGGCCGCAGCAGCGAAGAATCACCATGCGGTCGCTGGCGTTGCGATACCCGCAGGGGAGTAGTGCCACGGTTGGAGCCTCATCTCAGAACCCTCATAAACGCACCATCGGCGCCTCCCGTTTGGTCACGATGACCACCAATAGGCTTTCTTAATCTTTTCTCGGGATTGTGTGCCTGGGCCTGATCGGTTCAGAGGCTCCGCAAGGCCACGATCGGATCCAGCCGCGCCGCCCGCCGCGCCGGCACCACCCCGAAGAACAATCCGATCGAGCCGGACAGTCCCACCGTGAACAGCACGCTGCCGGGATCGATCGATGCCGGCAGGGGCGTGAAGCGGGCGACCCCTGCCACCGTGGCCAGCCCCACCGCGCTGCCGATCAAGCCACCGAGGCTGGCAAGCACCAGCGACTCCACCAGGAACTGGGCGAGCACATCGCCGCTGCGAGCGCCCACCGCTTTGCGCAGCCCGATCTCCTGCGTGCGCTCACTCACCGACACCAACATGATGTTCATGATGCCGATGCCGCCGACCAGCAGGGACACGCCGCCGATCGCGCCCAGCATCAAGGTGAGTCCTCCGGTGATCTTGCCCACGATCGAAAGTGCATCCTGCTGGGAGCGCACTGCGAAGTCGTCCTCGCGCAGGATGCGGTGCCGCTGGCGCAGCAGGTTGGTGATCTGGAACTTGGCAGCGCCAGTGCTGGCCTCATCGCGCGCCTCCACGCTGATGAACGTGAGCACCACGCCGTACGTTGGATCCCGACCGCTCAGTTTGCTCACCATGGTGGTGAGCGGGATGTAAGCAGCTTCGTCCTGGTTGTTGCCGAACACCGCCCCCTTCGCGGCCGTCACGCCGATCACCTCGAAGGATTGGTCGCGGATGCGCAGGATCTTGCCGATCGGGGAATCGCCAGGCAGCAGCTTGTTGCGCAGATCAGGGCCGATCACCACCACGTTGCGGGCGGAGCTGAGATCTTCTTCGCTGAAGAAGCGGCCCTGGGCGATCTCGAAGCGGCGCACTGGCAGGAATTCAGGCGTGATGCCCGACACCGACGCGCTGGAGCTGCGCGCGCCGGCCTGCACCACCAGATTCATGGTGATCTGGGGGGCCACCCGCCGCACAGACGGCACCTGGGAGGCGATCGCTTCGGCATCTTCCAACACAAGAGTGCGGGGGTTCTGGAGCCCCTGGCGGCGGGTGTCGTTGTTGCCGGGCACCACGAAGAGCACGTTGGCTCCCAGGGTGTTCAGCTGCCCTTCCGCCAGGTTCTGGGCCCCCTTGCCCACCCCCACCAGGGTGATCACCGAGGCATTGCCGATCACGATGCCAAGCATGGTCAGCAGGCTGCGCATGCGGTTGGCCCCCAGCGTGGAGAGCGCCATCCGGATGGTTTCGCCAATGGGCAGCTTCGACGCCATGCCTGAAACGGGTTCAGGGCTCATCATGGCCAGCAAGAACCGCGCCCGGGCGTGTCAGATCTCTGGGGTCTGACGGCCGCCCTGGGTGTGGTTGCGCGCACCGCGGTGCACGAGGCCTTCGCGCAGCTCCAGCGTGACGAACTCGCCGTGGCGGAGATCGGTGGTGGCATTGGCTACGCCCACGATCACCGGTACGCCCAGGCGCTGAGCGATGACGGCGGCAT
The DNA here is from genome assembly GCF_977927515.1 of Cyanobium sp. ULC065. The sequence goes on from NZ_OZ376393.1 coordinate 2,024,893, forward strand.
GGCTGTCACTGCCATCCGTTTCGGCGATCACGCCCCGCGATTTGCGGATCGCCTCCACGTAGGCCACGGTGGTTTCACGCACCACCAGGATTTCACCTGCCTCCAGCCGGGCTGCGTCTTCAGGGCTGTTGGCCACGTGCACCCGGCCGCTGACGGAGCCATCGCCGATGCCCAGACCGCGACCGAGCACGGCCGAAACAATGCCCACTTTCACCAGATCGGTGGAGCCGCTGACGCCCGCCAGGGTGCCGGCGGTCTGCACCACCAGGTCGCCGTCCTTGAGCAGGCCCTGCTCCTGAGCCACCCCCATCGCCAGGGTGAAGGTGCTGGTGGTGGAGTCCTGGTTGCTGATCAGCAGGGGGTTCACCCCCCACACGAGCTGCAGCTGGCGGGCCACGTTCACATCGTTGGTGATCGCCAGAATCGTGGTGGAGGGGCGGAACTTGCTGACGTTCCGGGCGGTGGCACCGGTTTTGGTGAGCGGCAGGATCGCAGCCGCCTGGAGCTGGCGCGCAATCGTGCTCACCGCCTGGCTGATGGAATTGGGGATCGTGCTCGCCATATGCGAATCGACGTGCCGGGTGGGGTAGTCGCGCTCGATCCTCAAGGCGATGCGGGCCATGGTGGCCACCGCCTCCACGGGATAGTCACCCACGGCGGTTTCGTTGGACAGCATCACCGCATCGGTTCCATCCAGGATGGCGTTCGCCACGTCGCTCACTTCGGCGCGGGTGGGCCGCGGACAGCTGGCCATGCTGTCAAGCATCTGCGTGGCCGTGATGATCGGGATCCCGAGCATGTTGGCCTTGCGGATCAGGTCCTTCTGCAGCAGCGGCACTTCCTCGGCAGGCATCTCCACGCCCAGGTCTCCGCGGGCCACCATCACCCCGTCGCAGAGGGGCAGGATCGCGTCGATCTGATCGATCGCCTCGAACTTCTCAATCTTGGCGATCACCGGAGTGCTGTGCCCAAGCGTGGCAATCAGCTCGCGGATCTCCTGCATGTCGGAGGGGTTGCGCACGAAGCTGAGCGCCACCCAATCGACCCCCTGTTGCAGACCGAAGGCGAGGTCCTGGCGGTCTTTGGTGGTGAGAGCCCGGATCGAGAGCTGCACATCGGGGAAGTTCACCCCTTTGTTGTTGGAGAGCACGCCGCCCACCACCACCGTGCAGTGGAGTGTGCGACCCGTCTGATCCACCGCGTCGACCACCATCTCCACCCGGCCGTCATCCAGCAGGATGCGGCTGCCGGCGGGCACCTCATCGGCCAGCTTGTCGTAAGTGATCGTGGCCACCGACTGGGTGCAGGGCACCCCCCTGGAGGTGAGCGCAAAGGGATCGCCGTTGGCGAGGGTGATCGGCCCCTGCTCGAAGCGACCGAGCCGGATCTTCGGCCCCTGAAGGTCGAGCAGGATGCCCACGTGGATGCCCAGCTCATGGGCCACCTGACGGATGGTGGCGATGCGCAGGGCGTGCTCGGAATGATCGCCGTGCGAGAAATTCAGGCGAAAGGTGGTGGCACCGGCGTGAATGAGTTCACGCAGGCGCTCGGGGCTTTCGGTGGCCGGACCGATGGTCGCCACGATCTTGGTGCGACGCGAAAGATCGGGAGCAGCCATCGGAGCGCCGGACGGTGAGCGGAAACTACCATCCGAAACCACCAGGCACCCGCCGCGCCCGTCGCCATGGAGCTCAACCACTACCAGCAGGAAGCGCGCTCCACCGCCCGCTACCCCTCGGTGGGAAGCAATCCCATCTACCCCACCCTGGGGCTCTGCGGAGAGGCCGGCGAAGTGGCAGACAAGGTCAAGAAGGTGCTGCGCGACGGGGACGGGAGCTTCGACGCGGACGTGCGAAGCGCGATCATGCTGGAGTTAGGAGACGTGCTCTGGTACGTGGCTCAGCTGTCAAGCGAGCTCGGTTTCGATCTCAACACCGTGGCAGCCGCCAACCTCGCCAAGCTTGCCGACCGCCAATGCCGCAATGTCATCGGTGGCAGCGGCGATCAGCGCTGAACCCAGCGGCAGCATCCGACGGGGCCGGCACGCGCTCGTACCCCGGGCACCTGGCCTCACCCGGGCCCACTCGCAACTGCAGGGCATGACCAGCCCCCTGTCGCTCTGCTGGTGCGCCTGAGCCCGTCTTTCGCCATTGTTTTCCGATCCCCCTGCGTTCCTGGAGTGCCATGCAGAACCTGCGTGATCGCCTTGTTCATGCCATGTGCTGGGGGCGATTCTCCGCACCGATCCAGGACGCGACACAAGCTTTGAGCCGGCGGTCTGACCGCGCCCTGAAAGCCTGCCTGGCTTGCCGTCCTCAGCGCCTGCTGGGGCCGCTTCTGCCCCCTGTGATGCTGGCTTCCCTGCTGGTGGCCTTCGTGCTGCTCGGCCCTGTGCCGCCGGGCTGGGCCGCCGATCTGGTGGTGAGTGACGTGTCCCTGGAAGCCTGCCCGGCCGCTGATGCGGGCGCCCAACCCCTCCTGCGCCGTGCCGCCGAAGCCAGTTGCTATGCCCTGCGGGGCGTGGTGGAGAACCCGGGCCGCAAGCCCGTTGTCGACACTGATGTGTTCGCCGTGATCGTGGATGCCAGCGGAGAGCCGGTGCTGCAGAACCGCAGCCGGGTGGGCTCGATCGGTGATGTGCCGCCCGGCCGCTCCGACTTCGCTCTGCGCCTGGCCGTTCCAGCCGGGACGCCAGAACCCTTGCAGGTGCGCAAGGCCCGTGCCCATGGCTTCAGCGCCCCCGTGCGCACACGCGCGGCGGAAGGCGATGAACTGCTCCCCCTGGAGCAGGCGGTGCAGGAGCAGGAACTGAGCTGATCGCGCGGGCCTCAGCCGCCGTGATCAGCGGGTGGAGTCAGTACCCGAAGCCGGAGCCGGCGCCCATCAGCGAGCCACTCGCTGCGCCCAGCAGGCTCTGGCCCAGGCTGAGCGCCAGGAAGGCGATCAGGGCAGAAAGGTCAAGGCCGCCAATGGGCGGAATCAGCCCCCGAAAGGCGTTGAGATAGGGATCGGTGATCGAGCTCACGGTGGACAGCACCGGGTTGCTCCAGTCGAGATTGGGGAACCAGCTCAGCAGCACCCGCACCAGCAGCACCAGGCTGTAGATGCTGAGGGTCTGGGCCAGCACCGCAAACAACTGGCTCAGGATCGTCAGGGACATGGGCGCCATCGGCTCGTGCTTCGACTTTATGGGGAGGTGCGCGGTGGCGTGCGGGCGCCAGGGAGTTCCGCCTCACCACGCACGGCGAAGGTGCGGTGGAACTTCTCACTGAGGCTGAGCCAGTAGGAACGGCCGTCGCTCTGCCGGCGACGCTCGATGAAGTTCTGGGCCAGCAATTCCTTGATGTGGTCGTAGGCCCCGGAACCGCGCAGTTCCACGAGATCGGATTGAAGGATGCGTTTCTTCAGGGCGATGGTGGCCAGGGTGCGCAGGGTGGCGGTGGAGAGCTCCACCGGCAGCAGGTTCTGCACCAGGCCGCTGAGGCTCTCGCGGAGCTGGAGGCTGTACTGGCGCCCCTCCTGGCGAATCTCCAGAGCCGTGTCCCGATGGGCGTAGTCGGCCATCAGCGTGATCAGGGCCAGCTCAACCGCTTCGGGGACTAGCGCCACGCCAGGCTCCAGGCTGGCGAGCCGGGCCAGCTCGGCCAGATCCAGGGGCCGTCCCTTGAGATAGAGGATCGCCTCGATGCGCGCCGCCAGCGACAGGGAAGCCGCGCCCGTGGCCGCCGCACCCAGGGAGCCTCCGGTGAGGCCCGTCGTGTCGTCGCTGGACATAGAGCCGACCAGCAGAGTCTGGGCCGAACGTACCGCAGCCGTTCAGGCTCAGGCCAGGGCAGGGATCGGCGGCAGGACGGGTCCGAGGAAAAGGCGGTAGGCGGGGTTGTCGGTCTCGTCCCAGTAGCGGTAGCCCAGCCCTTCGAGAAAGGTGTGCCAGGCGGCATTGTCTTCCGGTTCCACCTGCACCCCCACCACGATCCGCCCCACGTCGGCGCCCTGGTTGCGGTAGTGGAAGATGCTGATCGACCAGTTGGGGTGCAAGGCGTTGACAAACGCCATCAAGGCGCCAGGCCGTTCCGGGAACTCGAAACGGTAGAGCAGTTCCTGGCGCAGTTCCTGCCCCTCGCCGCTGAAGCCCTGGGGCCGGCGGCCCCCCACCATGTGGCGCAGATGCAGCTTCGCCAGCTCGTTGCCGCTGAGATCGAGGCAGGGGAAGCCACTCGCCTGCAGCTGGGCGATCAGGCCGGCGGTGTCGTCGGCGCCGCTGATCTGAACCCCCAGGAAGATGTGTGCCAGCTTCGGGTCTGCCATCCGGTAGCTGAATTCCGTGAGGCTGCGGGAACCCAGCAGCTCGCACAGCTGCCGCAGGCTGCCGGCCCGCTCCGGGATCTCCACGGCCACCATCGCTTCGCGCGCCTCGCCCAGCTCGGCCCGCTCGGCCACGAAACGCAGGCGGTCGAAGTTCATGTTGGCGCCGCAGGCCACCGCCACCAAGGTGCGTCCCTGAAGCTGGCGGCGCTGCACGTCTGCCTTCATGCCGGCGATCGCCAGGGCGCCGGCCGGCTCCAGAATCGAGCGGGTGTCTTCGAAGACGTCCTTGATCGCCGCGCAGATCTCGTCGGTCGTCACCGTCACCATGGCATCCACGTGCTGCTGGGCCAGAGCGAAGGTGTGTTCACCCACCTCCCGCACTGCAACCCCATCGGCGAACAGGCCCACCGTCTCCAGGCGGATGCGTCGGCCGGCCGCCAGGGAGCGGGCCATGGCGTCAGCATCCACCGGCTCCACACCGATCACCTCCACCTCCGGCCACACACTTTTCACATAGGCGGCGATGCCGGCGATGAGGCCGCCGCCGCCCACCGCCACGTAGATCGCATCGGGGGGTGAGGAGCATTGGCGCAGGATCTCCAGGCCGATCGTTCCCTGGCCGGCGATCACCTCAGGGTCGTCGAAAGGGTGGATGAAGGTGAGGCCCGCCTCCCGCGCGCGGCGCCGGGCTTCCAGGCAGGCCTCGTCATAGGTGTCGCCGTGGAGCACCACCGCGGCCCCGAGCGCGGCTACAGCGCGCACCTTCATCTCCGGAGTAGTGAGCGGCATCACGATCACGGCCCGGCAGCCGAGGCGGCCCGCCGCCAGCGCCACACCCTGCGCGTGGTTGCCCGCACTGGCGGCGATCACCCCCCGTTCCAGCTCCTCGGCGGTGAGGTGGGTCATGCGGTTGTAAGCACCGCGCAGCTTGAACGAGAACACCGGCTGGAGGTCCTCCCGTTTGAGCAGCACGTGGTTGCCGATGCGGCGCGAGAGATTGGGCGCCGGGTCGAGCGGCGACTCGATCGCCACGTCGTAGACGCGGGCACGCAGGATCCGCTGGAGGTAATCGCTCATCGACCCAGTGTGACAAGGGCCGGCCGGTGGCTGGCTGCAGACCGCTCAACCTCGATCTGGAGGCCTTTCACAGGCGGCTCACTCCCTCAGCACTCGCCTTCCCCTGCCCATTGGTGACCATTGCCGCCGACCGGCGGGAGGGGGAACGTAGATTGACCTGTACTGAACAGGCCGGGGCATGCATCTCAGCGAGCTGAGCCATCCCAATCAGTTGCATGGGCTCAGCGTCGCCGAGCTGGAAGGCATCGCGAGGCAGATCAGAGAGCGCCACCTGGAAGTGGTCTCCAGCAGCGGCGGCCACCTGGGCCCCGGCCTGGGGGTGGTCGAACTCACCCTCGCCCTCTACCAAACCCTGGATCTCGACCACGACAAAGTGGTGTGGGACGTGGGCCACCAGGCCTATCCCCACAAGCTGGTCACCGGCCGTTACCTCCGCTTCAACACCCTGCGTCAGCAGGGTGGCGTGGCCGGCTATCTGAAGCGCAGCGAGAGCCGTTTCGATGCCTTCGGCGCCGGCCATGCCTCCACCAGCATCTCGGCAGCCCTGGGCATGGCCCTGGCCCGCGATCGGCGCGGCGAGGATTTCAAGTGCGTGGCGGTGATCGGTGATGGAGCCCTCACCGGCGGCATGGCGCTGGAGGCGATCAACCATGCCGGCCACCTGCCGCACACCCGGCTGCTGGTGGTGCTGAACGACAACGACATGTCGATCTCACCGCCGGTAGGTGCGCTCTCCACTTACCTCAACCGCATGCGGCTGAGCCCGCCCCTGCAGTTTCTCTCCGGCAGCGCCGAAGAGGCGGTGAAGCACCTGCCCTTCATGCACGGCGAGCTGCCGCCTGAGCTCAAGACCCTCAAAGAGAGCATGAAGCGGCTCTCGGTGCCCAAGGTGGGCGCCGTGTTCGAAGAGCTGGGCTTCACCTACATGGGCCCGGTCGACGGCCACGACATCGCCGGGATGATGCGCACCTTCCAGGCGGCACACCGCTGCGAAGGCCCGGTGCTCGTGCATGTGGTCACCACCAAGGGCAAGGGGTACCCCTACGCCGAGGCCGATCAGGTGGCCTATCACGCCCAGTCGGCTTTCGATCTGAAAACCGGCAAGGCCTACCCCTCCAGCAAGCCGAAGCCACCCAGCTACAGCAAGGTGTTCGGCCAGACGCTGGTGAAGATCTGCGAGCTCGACCCCACCGTGGTGGGCATCACGGCCGCCATGGCCACCGGCACCGGCCTCGATCTGCTCGAAAAGGCACTCCCCGACCAATACTTCGACGTCGGTATCGCCGAGCAGCACGCCGTCACCATGGCGGCAGGCATGGCCTGCAACGGCGTCAAGCCTGTGGTGGCGATCTACAGCACCTTCCTGCAGCGCGCCTACGACCAGCTCATCCACGATGTCGGCATCCAGAACCTGCCGGTCACCTTCGTGCTCGATCGCGCCGGCATCGTCGGTGCCGACGGCCCCACCCACCAGGGCCAGTACGACATCAGCTACCTGCGCGCCGTTCCCAACTTCACGGTGATGGCTCCCAAAGATGAAGCCGAGCTCCAGCGCATGCTGGTCACGGCGATCGCCCATACCGGCCCTACCGCGATCCGCTTCCCCCGGGGCGAAGGCGAAGGGGTGCCGCTGGTGGAGGAAGGCTGGGAGCCGATCGCCATCGGCCGTGGCGAACAGCTCGCCGATGGCGACGACCTGCTGATCGTGGCTTATGGCGCCATGGTCTACCCGGCCATGGCCACCGCAGGGCTGCTGCAGGAGCAGGGTGTGCGGGCGGCCGTCGTCAATGCCCGCTTCCTGCGCCCTCTCGACGACTCCTTGATCGTGCCCCTGGCCCAGCGCATCGGCCGCGTGGTCACCATGGAAGAAGGCGCTCTGCCCGGTGGCTTCGGCGCTGCCGTGGTGGAAGCCCTCAACGACAACGACGTGCTGGTGCCGGTGCTGCGCATCGGCATTCCAGATGTGCTGGTGGATCACGCCAGCCCCGACCAGAGCAAGCAGGCGTTGGGGCTCACCCCGCCGCAGATGGCCACCCGCATCCTGCAGCGCTTTCAGCTCGCCGTGCTGCGCCAGCCACTCACGGTCTGAATCGCGCCTTGAGCTCAAGCGAACGGCTGCGCTGCCAGGTGCTGGTGGTGGGCTGCGGACCGGCGGGCGGAGAGTTGGCCCGGGGCCTGGCCCGCAGCGGCGTGGATGTGCTGGTGGTGGATGCCCTGCCGGATCTACGGACGCGTGCCTTCAGCAGCGCCGCGCTACCGCTGGAGGCGATCGAACGCTTCGGTCTGCCGCCGGAGGTGGTGGCCAGCCGCTGGAGCGGTTGGCAGCTGTTCGGCCCCGGCGACGACCAGCGCCATTGGAGCCAGGAGCAACCGCTTGGGGCCGTGCTCGACTTCGGTGCCCTGCGCCACTGGCTGGGGCTGCAGGCCAGTGGCTGGGGAGCTCGCCTTGCGTTCGGCCTGCGGGCGAAGCGCTGCGAGGCGGTGGGCGATCGCCTGCGCACTTCGTTGGTCGGGGCGTCAGGTGCTGTGGTGGAGGTGGAGAGCAACTGGGTGGTGGACGCCAGTGGCCAGGGGCGAGCCTTGATCGGTGACCCTCCCCCCAGCCGCGATCCGCTGGTGCGTGGGGTGGGGGTGGAATGGCTGCTGCAGGTGCCGGAGCCGCTCTGGCGCCGCTGGAGCAACCGGCTCAGCTTCTGCCTCGGCTCCCAGTGGATGCCCCAGGGCTACGGCTGGGTGTTTCCCATGCAGCCCGGCCTGTTGAAACTGGGTGTGTGCCGCCTGGAAGATCCTCGCCGCCAGGGAGCTCAACCGGCCCTTGGCACCTGCCTGCAGCAGTTGCAGCGCCGCTGGCTGCTACAGGAGGCAGAGGTGGTGGATCGGCACGGCGGTGTGATCCGCAGCTCGGTACGTCGCCGGGAACCCCACCGCCGCGGCAGGTTGCTGGGCCTGGGCGATGCCATCAGCACCGCCAACCTGCTGGGCGGTGAGGGGATTCGCCACGCCATGGCAAGTGGCCGCCTGCTGGTACCGGCGCTGGTGGAGGCGTTGGCCGGCAACGAACGGCCGCTTGACCGCTACCCAGGCCAGCTCAAGCGCATGCTGGGCTGGCGTTGGAGCCTGAGCGGCAGGCTGGCCCAACGCACCTGGATTGGCCTGGTGGACGAGCAGGGAGACCGCAGACTTTCAGCTCTGCTGCACGGCCTGGAGCAGACCGCCGCCGCCGGCGATCTCTCCGCGCTGTTGTTCCACTACCGCTTCGAGCGTTACGGGGGGCGGATGCTCCCCTACCTGCTGGGGTGGCGCTGAAGCGCCACCCACTCGGGCCGTGAACTCAGAGCACACCCCGGGAGGCCAGGCCCTGAATGGCGCCGATGCCGAAGATGTGGCCCAGGCTGGTGGTGGCCAGCAGGGAGGCATGGCTCAGGCCGCCGAAGAACTGCGGGCTGGGCAGCTGGGCGCCTTCGGAGGGGTACTTGATGGTGGCCTTGCCGATGCCGATGGCAATCACATTGCAGACAATCATCACCAGAGCCACTTTCGGTGACCAGGAAATCGAAGCGGGGGCAAGCGCGAGGAGCGGAGCGATCATCTTGGATCTGAAACCGACGCCCCATCTTCCGGGTGAACCACTCCATCCTCACCCGGGCGTAAAACTTGTTCATGGCCCTGAGGCGGTGGGCCGTCCGCGGAGGCGGTGCTGAAACCCAGCAACACCATCAGATTGGCCACGGTGAGGAAGGCCTCGGCAGCGCCATGCAAGGGGTCCACATCCGCCAGCTGCTGGCCAAAACGGAGTTCTGCCACCACCGCGGCCACGATCGTGACGGCCACGAACACCAGCGTGAACTGAAAGCCTCGCAAGGCCAGCGGCGGGAAGCGGCCGCTGCGACCGGCCCAGCGCAGGAAGGCCAGGTAGGGCAGCAAGGAGAGCACGAACAGGGGCGCAGGATCCACAGCTGCCAGCGGTTGCAGCAACCCGAGGCCGTGGCGCCATCCATCCTGAACAGCGCCAACGGCCCCGCTCAGACCGGAGCTGCCTGCAGCGCTGCTGGCCATGACGAACGCATGGAAAGGGGCAGCAAGCTGATTGAAGGAGTGGAGGGGGGCAGTGAGCAGAGCGATGACAGGCAACGGAATGACAAGAAGCGGCATGATCCCCGTCAGGCCTGACGCGGGGACGGCAGCAACTGCCAGCCAGCTACCGCCAGTGCGATGTTGCCGACCAAGGTGGTGAAGGCCTGAAACACCACCAGGCCACGCAGAGCTTCGGTGTTGTCGAACAGGTGCCAGGTGCAGGCCGCCATGGCGCTCACAAGGGCAGGCAGCATGGCCAGGGCCAGCCAGCGCCACTGCGGTTCATGGCGCCGTTCCCCCCAGCGCACGATCGCTGCGATGGCGAGCATCCACTCCAGCACCGAGGCGATGTGGATCCACCAGGTGGGCAGCGAGAGCGCGTGCATCGGAGCGTCCGCTTGAGTGGCCTCATCATGAAGGAGCCCGCTGCGACCATGCCAGCGTTGGCAGTTCCGGTCTCGCCCCTGCCTGCCGGCGCCCCTGCCTGCCACGTCACTGGCAGCCCGACTGATGCCGACCCCCTGATGCCGAACCGTCCCCTGCTCTGCGGCTACTACGGCGAGCACAACCTCGGCGACGATGCCCTGCTCACCGCCTTGCTGGCGCAGCTGCCAGCGGGATGCGATCCACTCGTGACCGCATTCGATCGCGAGGAGGTGGAGCGCTGCTTCGGGGTGCGCACCGTGGACCGTCGGCGCCTGGCGTCGGTGTTGCAGGCCCTGGGTGGCTGCGATGCGCTGGTGCTGGGTGGCGGCAGCCTGCTGCAGGACGTCACCAGCTTCGGCAGCCTGATCTATTACACCGGACTGATCCTGCGGGCGCGCCTGGCTGGCCTGCCTGTGCTGCTTTGGGGACAGGGGCTGGGCCCACTGCGCCGCCGCCGCAGCCGGCTGCTGGTGCAGCGCCTGCTGCCTCTGGTGCAGGGGATCACCTGGCGGGATGCCGGTTCAGCGGCCCTGGCTGCTGAGTGGGGTGTGCAGGCGCCAGTGGGCAGTGATCCGGTGTGGTCGTTGCCGGCTCAGTGCTGGCAGGGGCCGGGCGGACCGATCGTGCTGTGCTGGCGCCCCACCAGGCTGCTCAATGACAGCGGCTGGGCCGTGCTGCTGCAGGCCCTTGACCAGGTGGCGCGCCGCCTGGACCGGCCGGTGCACTGGCTGCCCTTCCACCGGGAGCAGGACACGGGCTTGCTGCAGGAGTTGAAGGAGAGGGGTCTCTTGCCGCAGGGGCTTGAGGCCCGCAGCCGGGAGCTGCAGGTGAGGACTCCAGAGGAGGCCTGCGAGCAGTTCCATGGGGCCGCGCTGGTGGTGTCGATGCGGCTGCATGGCCTGATCCTGGCGGCCCTGGCAGGAGCCCCCTGCGCAGCACTCAGCTACGACCCCAAGGTGAGGAGGGCCGCTGATGCTCTCGCCTGCCCCTGCATCGATCTGGAAGCAACGGCCCTGGCGGCGCACCAGACAGGACCCCTGGCGCAGAGCTGGCTGAGCGCTGCCGAGATTCCCCCGGCAGGAGCCACCATTGAGCAGTTGCGCCAGCAAACGGCAGTTCACGCTGCGTTGCTGCATCAGCAGCTGGGCTGACTACCGGCTTCGGCTCGCAGAACCGAAGGACGACGGCCCCACGGGACGCATCAGAATTGCTGCCACATCCGGCTGGCAACGGAATTGTTGGCAGTATCCGGCTCGAGCCACACCTGTTTGCCGTCTGTGGCTCGCGGCCGGCTTGGCGGGTGGTTTGACTGGCAAGCCGGTGACCTTTGCACCTCTCCGATGGACCGCGTGAAACTGCAGATCCTGCTCAGCGTGCTGATCCCGCTGGGGGCGATGGCCTACTGGCTGAGCACGCTCGGCTTCTTCGAAAAGCCGTGAACCTGGCCGCGGACGGTGGTCAGCGGCCAGTGACCGCAGCCTTCTAGTTGCTGGCAGGAGCGGCCATCGCCAGCGGGATGCGCGGCACCGGGAAGCCATTGCTGCCCAGCACATCCACGATCATGCGGTTGGTGTCGAAGTAGACCTGCCAGTAGTTGTCCGTATGGGTGTAAGGGCGAACGGCAAGTTTCGGGCCGCGCTCGGTGAACTCCAGCACCTCCACATCTGCCGGCATGCCGTCGTACTGGTTGGGAACGCTCTTGATGCCCTCCTTGAGCAGGGCAACGGCACGGGCCACATCGGCGCTGTTGTCGAGCTGGGCCACCAGTTCCACCCGTCGGAACGGATGCACGGAATAGTTCTGGATGTTGTCGCTGAAGAGCTTGCCGTTGGGAATGATATTGCGGACATTATCGGGAGAGAGCACCGAGCTCACGAACATGCCGATTTCCTCCACGGTGCCGGTGACGCCGGCGGCAGTGATGAAATCGCCCACGCTGAAGGGGCGGAAGACCTGGAGGAACACCCCGGCGGCGAAATTGCCAAGCATGCCGCTCCAGGCCGCGCCGATGGCCACGCCTGCACCGGCCAGTAGGGCGGCGAAGCTGGCCGTTTCAATGCCGAAGAAGCCAAGGATGGCCACCACCAGGATCACCCGCAGCACTGCCGCGAGGATGTTGAGCAGGTAAGACACCACCGTCGCGTCGAGGCTGCTGTGGCGCAGAGAGCTGCGCAACAGGCGCACGGCCAGGGTGATGAGCCAGCCGCCGGCAATCCAGAGGGCAACAGCGCCCACCAGCTTGAAGATGAACGGAACGACGATCGCAGTGATCAGGGCGAGGCTCTCAGGCACGGAGAGAGAATCGGGGTGCAGCAGAACGCTGCTGTTTCCTGAGCCTCACGTCAACCGAATGTTGAGGTCTTGGCACGGTGGATGGCACGTACAACGTGCAGGGTGCAGAAGAGGCACTCTGCGTCCCTCTCACCAGATGCACGCAGCAGAACGCTCACCCCATGCTCGCTGCCGCAAGTTCGGCGGGTCCACTCCACCATCAGGTGGTGAGCGAACCGCTGGATAGCCCGCGAAGGCGCTCGAGTTCATCAAGCACTTCCTTGCTGTGGCCGCTGGGGCGCACGGCCACCCAGCGGGTACGCAGCATCCCTTCAGGATCGATCAGGAACGTGTGACGCTGGGAAAAGGGCGGCAGCCAGGAGCCGTAACGCTGGCTCACCTTGCCGCCGGGGTCGGAAAGCAGTGGAAAGGCCAGTCCCTCGCTGTCGCAGAAGGCGGCGTGATCATCGAGTGCATCGGCGCTGATACCAACCACCTCAGCCTGAAGGCTGTGGAAGCTGGCCAGATCGTTCTGAAAGCCTCTCGCTTCCAGCGTGCAACCGCCGGTGAAATCCTTGGGATAAAAGAAGAGCGCGAGCCAGCGGCCGCGGAAATCTTCAAGCCCGAGGGTGGTGGGTTCCAGCTGATCGGCCGTGAAGGCCGGCAAACGAAACGAAGGAGCTGGACGGTCGAGCTCCGGAAGGGTTCCACCCATCGCTATGGCCGCACGCGGTCGGCCCAGCCATGCGGATACAAACAGGGCGGAACCCTGCAGGAGTCGTCGACGCTTCACCAAACCGGGACGTACCGGCTCAGATTTTGGCCAGGTTGATGCCCAGTTCGCGGGCGTAGGCGCCCAGACCCTTCTTCTGGATGGTGCGAAGGGTGCGGGTGGCCACGCGCAGCTTCACCCAGCGGTTGCCTTCAGCCCACCACAGGCGACGCTCCTGCAGATTCACCTGCTGGAGCTTCTTGGTGCGCACGTGGGAATGGCTGACCGCCATGCCGTTGTTGGCACGCTTACCGGTGAGTTGGCAAACCCGGGACATGACGTTCAGCTGCTGAAAATGACAAACGGGCCAGGCCCGAAGGGGCGAATCTAGCAAAGAGGAGGCGAGGCCTCAGAGGCCCCGCTCCATGAGGCGACCCATCAGGTTGGAGCTGCGCTGCTGGAAGCCCGCCAGCTCGTTGGGTTCAAGGCCTCCCACCGAAAGGCGGGCCAGCTCGTAGATGTGACGGCTGAGGTCGTCGGCGAGCTGCTGGCTGGGGGAGCTCCCGCCACCGGTGATCACGGCGCCGGCGGACAGCTTGAGGAGCCCCTCCACCAGGGCATGGCGGCGGTTGATCAGCAGCACGTGGTGGTCGGGCAGGCCGGGCAGACGTTGCTCCATGAAGGCGCCCATGTCATTGATGCGCCGCATCTGCTCCGGCAAAAGGATCAAGGCGGCTGGGGCGTTGTCCCCCTTGAGGGCCTGCACCTGAATGGTCACCTTGTCGTTGGCCAAGGCCTGCTTGAAGAGACTGCGCAGCTGCTCGGAGCTGTCCTTCCCCTGGGAATCGGTGAGCTCGCTCTCCTTCTCCTGGAGGCTGTCGTCGAGTTCGGCGTCAACGCGGTTGAAGGTGAGCTCCTCGTGGCGTGCCTCCAGCCAGGGGATGAACTGGGCATCGATCAGGGCATCGGCCAGGAGCACCTCGGCGCCCTGGCTTTGCCACAGGGCCAGCGCTCCGGCCTGGCCGGCCTCATCGGTGCAATAGAGGATGCGCTTGTCGTTCTCAGGCGCTAGCCGGCTGCGGTAGGCGGCGAGGGTGGTGAACGCCTTACCGCCCACGGCGATCGGCTCGGGGTCGGCGGCAGCGGCCGTGGTGCCGAACAGCACCAGATCCGCCACCTGCTCGGCGAACTTGTCGTCTTCCATGGCGCCGATCTTGATGAAGGGAGCGATGCCCTCCCAGATCTCGGCGTAGCGGGTCGGTTCGTCCTTCTGGAGCTGCTTGAGCCGGTCACCCACCTTCTTGGCCACAAAGCCACCGATCGAGCGCACGCGCCGGTCGGTCTGCAGGGCGGAGCGGCTGACGTTGAGGGGGATGTCGGGAGAGTCGATCACGCCGCGCAGCGGCAGCAGGTAGCGGGGCACCACCTCCTTGATCGAATCGCTGACGAACACCTGGTTGCAGTAAAGGCGAATTTCGCCTTTCTCCCAATCACCCCGGCCTGTGAGTTTGGGGAAGTAGAGAATGCCTTGAAGGTTGTAGGGGTAGTCGGTGTTGAGGTGAACCCAGAGCAGGGGATCACCCTGGAAGGGGTAGAGATAGCGGTAGAGCTCGATGTAGTCATTCTCAGTGAGGTCGCGGGCGCTCTGGCGCCACGGTGCCTGCCGCTTGTTGACCGTTTCGCCTTCCAACTGCACTTCCACCGGCAGGAAATCGCAGTAGGTGGTGATCAGCGAGCGAATGCGGGATGGCTCGATGTATTCCATCTCCTCCTCCTGCAGGTGCAGGATCACATCGGTGCCAGGCTCGGCGCGTTCGCCCGATTCGAGGCTGAAGTTGGGGGAGCCGTCGCAGCTCCAGCGCACAGCCTCGGATTCGGGGCGTGCGCTCAGGCTCACCAGCTCCACCTTTGCCGCCACCATGAAGCTGGAGTAGAAGCCAAGGCCAAAATGGCCGATGATGGCGTCGTCTTCCCGTTTGTATTTCTCCAGGAACTCCTCGGCGCTGGAGAAGGCCACCTGGTTGATGTAGCGCTTCACCTCATCGGCCGTCATGCCGATGCCGTTGTCGCTGATGGTGAGGGTCTTGGCTTCGCGATCAATGCGGATCTGAATCCGGCCTTCCTCACCCTCGCTGCAATCTCCAGCCATCGCTGCCATGCGGCGCTTGCTGATGGCATCCACCCCATTGCTCACCAGCTCCCGCAGGAACACCTCATGGCCGGAATACACGGCCTTCTTGATGATCGGAAAGATGTTCTCGGTGTGGATCTGAATCTGGCCCTGTTCCAGCACCGTCATGGCAGTTGAGTCACTGAAGCGACCTTAGGGATCCCCCTGGACCGGCTCAAGCCGTGGCAGGGAGGGGTCTCCGAACCCCTGGTGTGGTGGCAAGGGCATCGCGGGCGGCGCGGGCGCCATTGAGGCGTGCCAAGCGCATGGAGGGGAGCCACCAGTGCAGGTCCAGGTCCTTGCCGCGCCTTGCATGGGTGCTTGCGCCTACCCCTTGGGCACGCTGTGGCGGCCTGCCGGTTGCGCGGCCATGCGGAGCCCAGCAGCACCAGGCGACGCTTTGGAGCAGGGATGGTCATCCGCCAGCGATGGCCATCTGAACGGATGAAGTGGGCAGCCGGATGGACCTTGCAAGGGGGGATAGTCCTCAGCGCTGAGATTGCTTTCACCGGCCACAAGCCAACGGGGATCTGATTCCTTCTTGCCTGGCATGGGATGAGCGCGGAGCCTTACGCGGAGCATCGAGCCATCTGGGGGGATACAGAGCAACATCCCTGGGGATAGGAGCATGGATGGTCCGGACAGATGGCAAGCTGATGAAGACTCTTTCGCTGCCGACGGATCCGGTCCATTGCCAGTCGTTGGTGCATCAGCCGTCTTTAGCTCCAACCGCACGTTGTGGCCACGCACTCAACAGCAACAGCCCAGTCAGCAGCTCAGGCATGGCTCTGAGCGGATGCTGAATCCCCTGGTGGGAATACACACCTCGGCGCATGAGGGCGGAGTTCGTTGCTCAATTCCGCTCAAAGCCCGGCAAACCACTCGTAGCCGTTGTCTTCCCAGGTGCCGCGCCGCAACGGGTCGAGTGAGCTGATCACCTCAAGCCCCGTCACCCATTTACTGAGTTTGTAACCCAGCTTGATCCGCGAGGCGAGGCGCGGGGGGGCACCATTGGCCACCGGCAGCGGCGCACCGTTCATGCCGGTGGCCAGCAGGGTCTGGGGATGCAGCGCGGAAGCGATGTCCCAGGTGGTGAAGAACTGATCGGCGGATTCGATCGCCACGTAGCCGCCCAGGCTGGAAAATCCAGCCAGTGCCAGCACATCGGCGAGCCGCACCCCCGACCAGCACACGATCGCCGCCCAACCCTCCACGCACACATGGCGGATGGTGATCTCGTGCTGGGGCAGAGCGGCCAGATCGGCCAGATTCAACTGCAGCTGCTGGCGCACCAGCCCATCCACGCGCAACCGGTAGCGCGCAGGATCCAGCCGCGGCACACCGTTGAAGCTGTTCACCAACAGCGCCGCAGGATCCACCTGACCCCGGCGAAACTCCGGCACCTTGCCCTTCCCCTGCAGCAACGCTTCGAGACGCTCGTTCAACGCAGAGTGGCCTTCCCCACCTGCTCGCTGAAGCGATTGAGAGCGCACCCGCCCAGCAGCAAAGGAGCTCCACCGCTGTAACCCAGGCCTAGCAATTGCCGGCGGGTCAGCCAGGGGCTCTGCGGTGTCAAGCGAGCATGGAGCGCCAGAGCCGCCATCCTCCGACGCGCCAGGAGAGGGTGGCATGGGCCAGGGTGAGGACAGCGATGGCGGGAATCGTGGCCAGGTGAGCCACACGCAAGGTGTGCCAGCTGGTGGCACCGAACAGTTCCCCGAAGCTGAACAGGCCCGACAGCCACCAGAACTGAGCCGGCTTGTACATCGCCAGGCCCGTCATCAGCGCAAAGGCCAGCAGAACAAGCATCAAGGTGTAGATCAGGCGATGCGCCGACAGGCGTCGCCTGGCCAGATTCGAACTCGCGTTCAGCGTGGCCAGATCGCTGCTCTGCGCCAGCCGGTCGCGGCGCCGCTGGATCAGCAGGGCGATCCAGAGTCCAAGGTTCAAGCGCAGAGGCCCATGAAGCCGAAGTGCCAGTCGCGTCCGCCGGCCAGCCAACCGCCCAGGGTGAACAGCTCCGGCACGGTGGCGCCGCCACGACCACCGAACGCGGGATGGGCGTTGTAAATCTGTAGACCGCTGGCAGCCATCACCAGAAACACCACCAGGTTGAACCCGTGGAAGGCCCGCGTCCAGAGCGGATGCCGGTGGCGGGAGGGTGACACCTCAGCTGCGACGCTGCTCGGCCGGCCGCTCCTCCGGCACGATCGCCCCCTCCACCGGGCACACCTGCAGGCAGATGCCGCAGTCGATGCAGGTGTCAAATTCGATCCAGTAAAAGGAAGTGCCTTTGCTGTTGGCTCCCGAGCCCGGCTTGATGCAGGCCACTGGACAGGCATCCACGCAATCGGCCACGCCCTCGCAGACATCGGTGAGGATCGTGTGGGCCATGACGGGGCGGGCGCAAGCGTGGCGCGATCCTAGAAATCCGCCAGGCCCTGCTCCGGCTCAGCCAAGCCACTCCAGCCCTTGGCTGTCGCGGCTGAAGGCGACCGCCTCAGCCTCAGTGTGCGAGCCGAGCGGCTCCGGCAGCAGCTCGGCAGCGCGGCCCTGAGCATGGAGCTGATCGAGCCTTTCCAGGGCAGAAGCGAGTCCGCCGGGGTGGCTGTAGGCCACCAGCAGCGGGCGCTCCGCCAGCCTGGTCGCTTCCTTGCTGCCGGGGGTGCCGTTGAGCAGCTCGCGGATGTCTTCGATCGAAAAGGCGAAACCCACACCCGCGGCCAGGGCCGCATCGGCGCAGAAGCGACCCACCAGGGCGTCGTAGCGGCCGCCGCTGGCCACATCCACCGGTGCCGCCGCACCGCGACACACCAGCTTGAGCACGATGCCGTCGTAGAGATCGAAGTGGGGCTGGAAGCTGGGATCCAGCTGCAGTTGCACCCCAAGGCGCTCGGCCGCTGGGCGTACCAGCTCCAGCGTGGTGGCCAGCTCCGTCAGCAGTGGGCTGGTCCCCAGGTGCCGCTCCAGTTCCTTCAGCACCCAGGCCGGTTCGCCGCGCAGGCGCAGCAGGGCCTGCAGCTGCGCCTGTTCCACAGGCTCCAGCGGAATGGCAGCCAGGGCCAGCGGATCGAAGCCCGTGAGGGCACGGCGACAGGCAGTGCGGTGCTGGGAAGGCAAGCGTTCGAGCAAGGTGCTGAGCAGCCCGTGGTGGCCCACCAGCAGCTGGGGTTCATGGCTGGGCTCCAACCCGACCGTTTCGGTGCAGGCCAGCAGCAGGCGGATCAGCTCCACATCGGCGGAGGCCGTGGGCACCCCGAGCAGCTCCACACCGCTCTGCAGTTGCTCACTGATGCGTTGCCCGCCCGCATCACCCACGAGGGCGCGGAAGGTGGGCCCTTCCGCCCAGAGGCGCAGCGGCCGTGGGCGCGCAGCCATGCGGGTGGAGGCCGCCCGGGCGATTGAGGCCGTGAACTCAGGCCGCAGGCCCAGCGGTTCTTCCGCCGCGAGGCGCACCACGTCCTGCTCGGCGATGCCGCCGCCGGCTTGCAGCGTGTCGAGCCGTTCCACCGACGGGGGCGCCACTTCCTGGTAACCCCAGAGCCGATAAACCTCCGCCAGACGCTCGCGCAGGCGCCGGTTGCCGCCCACCTGGACGGGATTGAGATCCCTGGCGCCGGCGGCGGGTTGCAGGGCCATGGGAAATCAGAGGAAAGTGAAGGGGAGCGGCTGGATCCTATGGAGCGGCGTGGGGCCCGCTCAGAGCTCGGGGGCGCCGAACAATGCGCCTGGCAACGGTCGGCACTGGGCCAACCCATCCATCAGGGCGCGATGAAGGCCGGGGGTGGTGGCGATCAGCCGCCCGTCGGCCAGCACCAACGGCGTGCCGTCGTAGGCACTGACGATGCCTCCCGCCTGCTCCACCAGCACCACGCCGGCGGCCAGATCCCACGGGGAAAGTCCGCGCTCCCAGTAACCATCGAGTCGGCCGGCCGCCACGAAGGCCAGATCCACGGCGGCAGCCCCGCCGCGGCGCACCCCATGGCTGCGGTGGGTGAACCAGCAGAACTCGGTGTAGTTGGTGTCGGGCTGGGTGGTGCGGTCGTAGGCGAAACCGGTGACAAGCAGGGAGGCGGAGAGCTCGGTGCAGCCGCTCACCTGGATCGGCTGGTCGTTGCACCAGGCGCCCAGGCCAGGCGCCGCCCAGTAGTGCTCCGCCAGGGCCGGCACTTCGATTGCCCCCAGCAGCGGCGTGCCCCGCCAGGTGAGACCCACCGAGGTGGCGAACAGCGGGAAGGAGTGAGCGAAGTTGGTGGTGCCATCGAGCGGGTCCACGCACCACTCCAGGTCGGAGCGGGTGGCACTGTGGCCGCTCTCTTCCGCAAGCACGGCTACACCGGCACTCTCAGCGGCGAGCACAGCGAGCACCGCCTGCTCAGCCGCCAGGTCGGCCTCGGTGACCAGATCCCCGGCGCGGCCCTTCTCCCGGATCTGGCGCAGCTTGCCGAAATGACGCGTGAGCTCGGCGCCACCGGCGGCGGCAGCCCGGCGGGCTACCCCGGCCAGACGCTCCAGGTCCCCAACGCTGAGGCCAGAGGCCTGCAGAGCCTGCTGGGAAAGACAGGGATGGCCGGCGGCCGGTGGCTGGAGGCTGATGGTCATGGCTGGGGAGGTATGGCTGGGCGTTTATGGCTGAAGGGGCATGGCTGGGGGCTCACTCCTCTTCGATCGGCAGGCCGGGGCGAATGCGGCCACGTCCGAAGTGGCGGCCGAACTGCAGGTCGTAGACCTCATCCTCCTCCTGGGTTTCCACCTCCAGGGGACCGGTGGCGCGGGCCACGCAGAGCAAGCCATAGCCGCGCTTGCGCAGCTCCTGCGAGAGGCCGAGCGCTTCGCGCTGATCGATCTCACCCGAGAGCACGCGCACGGCGCAGGCCGTGCAGCAGCCATTGCGGCAGCTGAACGGCAGCGGCTGGCCCTGCTGCTCAAAGCTGCGCAGCACGTACTCCCCCTCCGGTACATCCAGCCGGATCACCCTGTTCTGCTGGCGCCAGTGCACCGTGATCGGAAAACGCTTGGTCATCGCCTGACGTGAACCACAAACGGCCTGCTGCTACATTGCCACCTGCCCCATGACAGCCGCTGGAGAGGTGGCCGAGTGGTCGAAGGCGCAGCACTGGAAATGCTGTATAGGGGCAACTCTATCGAGGGTTCGAATCCCTCCCTCTCCGTCCAGATTCACCAAGACCGGCCTTAGCGCCGGTCTTTTTTTGTAGCTGCGGGGTGATACCCAGCAGCGCACGGCCAGACAGGTGCCGGTTGAGCCGGCAATCCATTTCAAAACATAACCCTCGGTTCGCGACCGGGCAGGCAGCGAACCAAGGGGTTGAAGAAAGATGTTGATCAGCCGAAACGGCCAGTCACATAGTCCTGGGTGGCTTGTTGCACCGGAGCGTTGAAGATGCGCTCAGTGTCATTGAACTCCACCAGATAACCCACCTTGCCACTGCCACCTTCCACGGCTTCCGCGTTGAAGAAGGCGGTCTGATCAGAGACCCGCACAGCCTGCTGCATGTTGTGGGTGACGATCACGATCGAGAAGGTCTTCTTGAGTTCGTGCATCAACTCCTCAATCTTCAAGGTGGAGATCGGATCCAGCGCTGAGCAGGGCTCATCCATCAGGATCACTTCAGGTTCCACCGCAATCGCACGCGCGATGCACAGGCGCTGCTGCTGACCGCCGGAAAGGGCATTTCCGCTCTCCTTGAGCTTGTCCTTGGTTTCATCCCAGATGAAGGCCTTGCGCAGGGAGCGCTCCACCAGCTCATCCATGTCGCCCTTGTAGCCGTTAATCCGGGCACCGAAGGCGATGTTTTCGTAGATCGATTTGGGGAACGGGTTCGGCTTCTGGAACACCATGCCGATGCGCCGCCTCACCTCCACCGGATCCACCTCCTTGGCATAGATGTCCTGGGAGTCGAACACCACCCGGCCTTTCAAGCTACAGCCCTCGATCAGATCGTTCATGCGGTTGAGGGCTCGCAACACGGTGGACTTGCCGCAACCCGAGGGTCCGATGAAGGCCGTGACCTTGCCAGCGGGAATCTCCATGTGAACGTTCCGCACCGCCTCGAAGCTGCCGTAGCTGATCGTGACGTCCTCAAGGGCCAGACAGGTGCTGGGAGCCGGTTTCGCTTGCAGGGTCGAGGTCATGGGATCAGGTGGTGGGTGGGATCGAAGGCGAAGAGAGGTGGAGGGGAGGGGCCTTGCCGTCTTACTTAGAGGCGAAGCGGCGCAGCCAGCGGGCAAAGAGATTCGCCGCGAGGATCATCACCACAAGCACGAACGAAGCGGCCCAGGCCAATTCGTTCTGGGCCTCGAACGGCATGATCGCAAAGTTGAAGATCAACACCGACATGGTGGCGATCGGGTTGAAGAGGCCCTCCGGCCAGAAGGGAGAGAAGAGGGCTGTAAAGATCAGCGGTGCGGTTTCACCGGCCGCCCTGGCAATTGCCAGCACCACACCGGTGGCAATCGGTGTGAAGGCACTCGGCAGGGTGATGCGGGTGATGGTCACGAACTTGGAGGCGCCCACGCCGATTGCCCCCCAGGTGAGCTCGCGAGGAACCAGCTTGAGACCCTCATCGGTAGTTTTGATCACCGTGGGCAGCATGAGCACCGCCAGAGCAATACCGCCGGCCGCCGCTGAATACGACTGACCGAAGAAGATCCGCGTTGCCACGATCGCGCCATACACGAACACGCCAGCGATGATCGAAGGAACGCCGGCAAGAATGTCGTTGCCGACGCGTATGAACTGCGCAAACCAGCCTCCCTTGGAGTATTCGGCGAGGAACACGCCTCCACCCACACCCACAGGGATGGCGATCAGCGAAGCAATGAACGTCACCGTGACGGTACCGATCAGAGCGTTGCCGATCCCACCTCCTTCCAGACCCGGCGCCGGCGGCAGCTGGGTGAACAGGTTGATGCTGATCAGGCGCCCTCCCTGAAGGAGCACATAGAGGAGAACAAGAACCAGAGGCAGCACCGCGATGGTGCTGAAAACTCCAGCGAGGGCAGTCAGGGATTGATCCAGGCGGTTGCGCTTGAGCGAGGGGTTGAACCGCAGCGACTTGGAAGCAGCAGGAAAGGCGGTGGTCATGGGATTCAGTATTTAAGGCTGAGTTTCTTGATGATCCACTGCGCAATGATGTTCACCGTGAAGGTGAGCACCATCAGAATCAAAGCGGCATAAAGAAGTGCCGAAACCTGCACGCCATCAGCCTCGCCGAACTGGTTGGCGAGCATTGAAGCGATGGTGTTGCCGGGTGCCAGCAAGGAAAAACTGAAATTGTTGGAATTGCCGATAATCATGGTGACGGCCATGGTTTCTCCCATGGCCCGTCCGAGAGCGAGCATGATCCCGCCCACGATCGATGACACGGCAGCTGGAAGGATCACGCTGAGAATCGCCACCCATCGTGTGCTGCCCACCCCATAGGCCCCCTGGCGCAGTTCCGTTGGAACCTGGTTGAGGGCGTCCCGTGAAATCGACGTGATGATCGGCAGAATCATCACCACCAGAATGATGATCGCCGGCGCCATGCCCGGCCCCTGGGGCGGAGAGTTGAAGATCGGCAGCCAGCCCAGCGTGTCGTAAATGAATTGCAGAAAGGGCCGCACGAACGGCTCCATCACGAAGATGGCCCACAAGCCCAGCACCACCGATGGAATGGCGGCGAGCAGCTCCACCATCACCCCGATCACCTCGCGCCAGCGCAGGGGAATGAGATTTTCAGTGATGAAGATAGCGGTACCGACCCCGAGCGGGACGGCAATCACCAGAGCCATGATCGAAGACACCAAAGTGCCATAAATGGCCGTGAACGCCCCGTATTCGTTGTCAACGGGGTTCCAGCTGGAGGTGGTCAGGAAAGAGAGGCCAAACTCATGCATCGCCTCCCTAGCACCCTGGAAAACAGTGACGAAAATCGCCAGCAGGGTAATCGCAACAAAGGAGGCAAGTACGATCGTGAGGTTGCGAAAACCACTGTCGATCAGGCGATCTGACGCTGGCCTGCGCCGCAACGTGAATTGATCTTTGTGGGGCGCAGATGTCATTGATCGTGGGCGCGGGAGGACGGTCGGTTCAACTCAATGGTTCAGCGTCCACCCTAAAACTAGTTCCGACCACTGCTTGAATTCCACTAAGAGAGCGTTAACGACAACCCCAGATGGGCCTGGCCGTGGGCCTTCAGCGGGGTTGGAGAGGTTCGGAGTCCTGGGCTGAGACCCACTCTTGAACCTGGCCAGCGGGAGGCGTTGCAGCGGCCGCCCGACAGGGAAGCCGGTAGTTTGGTCCTTCAGTTTGAGGCTCAATGGGTCGGATCGTCGGCATCGATCTGGGCACCACCAACTCGGTGGTGGCGGTTCTGGAGGGCGGCCGTCCCCAGGTGATCGCCAATGCCGAGGGCACACGCACCACCCCATCGGTGGTGGGCTTCAACCGTGACCAGGAGCTGCTGGTGGGCCAACCGGCCCGGCGCCAGCTGGTGCTGAATCCCCGCAACACCTTCGCCAACCTGAAGCGTTTCGTGGGCCGCAGCTGGGACGAGCTCGACGACGACAGCCTGGCCGTGCCCTACACCGTGCGTGCCAACGACCAGGGCAACGTGCGGGCTGTCTGCCCTGCCACCGAGCGGGAATACGCGCCCGAGGAGCTGCTGGCCTGCATCCTGCGCAAGCTGGTGGACGATGCCGCCACCTATCTCGGCGAACCGGTGGAAGCGGCGGTGATCACCGTTCCTGCTTATTTCAACGATGCCCAGCGGCAGGCCACCCGCGACGCCGGCCGCCTGGCGGGGCTCACGGTGGAGCGCATTCTCAATGAGCCCACGGCGGCGGCCCTGGCCTATGGCTTCGATCGCAGCCTGGTGAAACGGGTGCTGGTGTTCGACCTCGGCGGCGGAACCTTTGACGTCTCACTGCTGCGCATCGCCAATGGCGTCTTCGACGTCAAATCCACCAGCGGCGACACCCAGTTGGGTGGCAACGACTGGGACCGCCGCATCGTCGACTGGCTCGCCGACGGCTTCCTGAGCAGCAACGGCATCGACCTGCGCCGTGACCGCCAGGCCCTGCAGCGGCTCACCGAGGCGGCGGAGAAGGCCAAGCAGGAGCTCTCCGGGGTGGCGAGCACGCCCGTGTCCCTGCCGTTCATCGCCACCGGTCCGGAAGGACCACTGCACATCGAGGTGGTGCTGGAGCGCCGCCAGTTCGAAGCGCTTTGCCCCGATCTGCTCGACCGGCTGCTGCGGCCGGTGCAGCGCGCCCTGCGGGATGCGGGCATGGCCGCCGAAGAGATCGACGATGTGGTGCTGGTGGGCGGCTCCACCCGCATGCCGATGGTGCAGGACATGGTGCGCACCCTCATTCCCCGCGAACCCTGCCAGTCAGTGAATCCCGATGAGGTGGTCGCCATCGGCGCAGCGGTGCAGGCCGGCATCCTCACCGGTGAACTGCGCGACCTGATGCTCAACGACGTCACCCCCCTGTCACTCGGGCTGGAGACGATCGGCGGTGTGATGAAGGTGCTGATTCCGCGCAACACCGCGATCCCGGTGCGCCGCTCCGATGTGTTCAGCACGTCGGAGGCCAACCAGTCGGCGGTGGAGGTGCACGTGGTGCAAGGCGAGAGGCAGATGGCGGCCGACAACAAATCACTGGGCCGCTTCCGCCTCTCCGGCATCCCGCCCGCTCCCCGCGGCGTGCCCCAGGTGCAGGTGTCCTTCGACATCGACGCCAACGGGCTGCTGCAGGTTTCGGCCACCGACCGCACCACCGGCCGGCAGCAGAGCGTCAGCATCCAGGGGGGCTCGAACCTCAGCGAGGACGAGATCAACGCCCTGCTGGAGGAGGCGGAACGCAAGGCGGTGGAAGACCGGCGCAAGCGGGCCGAGGTGGACCGCCGCAACCGCGCCCAGACGCTGGTGGCCCAGGCCGAGCGGCGGCTGCGCGACGCGGCGCTGGAGCTGGGGCCCTATGGGGCGGAGCGGCAGCAGCGATCGGTGGAGATGGCGCTCCGCGATGTGCAGATGCTTGTGGGTGGCGACGATCCGGTGGAACTGGATCTGGCCGTGAGCCAGCTGCAGGAGGCCCTCTATGGGCTCAACCGGCGGCTGGTGAGTGAACGCAAGAGCGAGGCGGGGCCGCTGCAAGGCCTCAAGAACACGCTCGGCTCCCTCAAGGATGATCTGTTCGCCGACGACGATGACGACTGGGACCGCCCGGGCGGCCGCGATCGCCCGCGCCGTGAGGCCTGGGACTCCGCACCGCTGAACCGCAGCGCCTACGACGCCCCGGCGGCCTATGGCCCAACTGACTATGGGCCGCCCAGCTACGGCTCGCCGAGCTACAAGCCGCCGAGCTACAGGCCCCCCAGCTATGGCACCTCCTCGTATCCCACCACCAGCTACGGCACTCCCCGCTACAGCGACGTGGATGGCGATGCAGCTGACGACGCCAGCCCTCGCAACCTCTCCAGCCGCGGTCGCCAGAGCTTCGCCGATGGCAACCGCTACATCCCCTCCAGCGATGAGGAGCCGTCGGCACCGCCGCCCCGCCGCGTCAGAGCGGCCGCCGATGACCCCTGGTCGGAGGACTGACCTCGGTGACCCGCAGCGCCTCCCCCCCGGCGGCCATTGATTACTGGGCGACCCTGGGGCTAGAACCCGGTGCGGACGCCGCTGCCCTCAAGCGGGCGTTCCGCCAGCAGGCGCGCCGCTGGCACCCCGACCTCAATGGCAATGATCCCGTAGCCGAGGAACGCTTCAAGCGAGTCAATGAGGCCTACGCGGTGCTCAGTGACCCCAAGCGTCGCCAGGCCTGGGAACGGGGGCAGGAAGCCGGCGGGGCGCAGAGCGGCAGCCGTGATCGCTTCGCCAGGGGCTTCCCAGCATTTGAGGAGTACCTGGAGGCCCTGTTCGGTCGCACCACAACGGCTGCCAGCGACGACGTCGACGAGCCTGAGGACGGCCCGACCGGCCTCGCTGACGAGGAGCCGCCGGAACCGACCGCGGCGCCTGCTTCAGCGCCGGCCGGGCGCAGCCGCGAACATGGCGGCGGGCGGGTGACCCAGGCGCCAGCGTCTCCGCCGCCGGTGCAGGCCAGCGCTGATCTGGAAACCACCGTGGAGCTCACCCCGGAGCAGTCACTGGCCGGGGAACGACTGGAACTGTCCCTGCCCGACGGCACCGTTGTGGAGCTCTGGACCCCGCCGCTGGCCGGGGACGGCTGGCGCCTGCGGCTGGCCGGGGTGGCGCCCGGAGGGGCCGACCACTTCATCCAACTGCGGGTATGCACGCCTGAGGGTCTGCGCATCGATGGCCTGCGCGTGCTCTACACCCTGGATCTCTTCCCTCCCGCCGCCGCGCTCGGCTGCCGCGCCGTGGTGCCCACCCTGCAGGGCGATGTGCAGCTCACCGTGCCGCCTGGATCCTCCAGCGGACGTCTGCTGCGGCTGCGGGGCAGGGGGCTCGCCCACCGTGGGCAGCGTGGCGACCAGCTGGTGGAGATTCGGATCGTCGTCCCGGAGCAGCTCGATGACGCCGAGGCAGCGCTCTACCGGCGATTGGAGCAACTGGCCGAGCAGGCCGAAGCGGAAGCAGAAGCCGGCTGACCGGTGCCTGAGCTGACCACTGGCGCGGGGTGAGACACTGACCCCATGGCGTTGGAGCGCTCCATGACGGTCCATGTGTTGCTGTTTGACGCCGGCACAGACAACGAAGGCATCCATTCGCTTGAACTCGGCGGCCACACGGTGGTGCTGCTGTTCGAAGACCCCGACGACGCCGAACGCTACGCGGGCTTGCTGGAGGCCCAGGATTTCCCGCTGCCCTCGGTAGAGGCGCTGGAGCGGGAGGAGATGGAGCTGTTCTGCGCCCAGGCTGGCTACGAGGCACGCTTCGTGCCCACGGGCTTCCTGCCCCAGTCGCCGGAGGAGCGGCTGTGGATCTCGCCCCCGGAACGCAACATGGATGTGAGCAACTGGAACGAGGAGGCCAGCGGGACCAGCACTGCAGCAAGCGGTGCGGCAGAAACCACCGCCGGCCTGGTCTCCACCGACGACGGCGTGCCCGAAGCCGAGGCCTCAGCGGCCAGCGATGAACTGGAAGCCTTTCGACGCCGGCTTGAAGGCTTGCTATGAGCCAGTCCTCAGCCTTCGGCGTGGCCGCCGGTGACCGCGGTCACCTGCTCACCGAACAGCCGAATCCCGCCAGCAGCGCGCTGGATCAGCTGGAAACCCGCGCCATTGTTGAACTGTTCTGCGAAGAGGAGCGCTGCTCCCAGCTGGCGGTGGCCGCAGCGGCACCGGCGCTAAGCGCCGCCGTTGACGCGATCGTGGCCCGGCTGCGCGCAGGCGGCAGGCTTTTCTACCTGGGTGCCGGCACCTCCGGCCGCCTGGGTGTGCTGGATGCCGCCGAGTGCCCTCCCACCTTCTGCAGCCCGCCCGAGCTCGTGCAAGGGGTGCTCGCCGGTGGGGCGCCGGCCCTGCTGCGCAGCTCCGAAGGCCTGGAAGACCGCGCCGAAGCCGGGCAGACCGACCTGGAAGCCCGCGGTTTCTGCAGCGACGACGCGCTTGTGGGAATCGCCGCGGGGGGCACCACCCCCTACGTGCATGGCGCTCTCCTGCATGCGCGCAGCCTCAACGCCCTCACGATCGGCATGGCTTGTGTGCCCACC
The DNA here is from genome assembly GCF_977927515.1 of Cyanobium sp. ULC065. The sequence continues at coordinate 2,052,615 of NZ_OZ376393.1, forward strand.
TCCCAGGCGCCGATGCCCTGCGACATCGACATCCGCCTGCTCACCGGCCCTGAGCTTGTGACCGGCTCCACCCGGCTCAAGGCCGGCACCGCCACCAAGATGGCCCTCAACATCCTCTCCACCGGCGTGATGGTGAAGCTGGGCAAGGTGCACGGCAACCGCATGGTGGATGTGGCGGTCACTAACAGCAAGCTGGAAGACCGGGCCCTGCGCATCCTGCGGGATCTGGCCGGGGTGGAGCGACCGCGCGGCATCCAGTTGCTCGAGGCAGCGGGCGGATCCGTTAAGCGGGCCCTGCTCATGGCGGTCACCGATCTGGATGCCGCAGCGGCGGCGGCGGCGCTCGATGCGGCCGGCGGTCACCTGCGGCCTGCTTTGGCCGCCCTCGGCGCCCAGCTCAGCCACTGAGCGCCCGGGGCGCCCCTTGGAGGGCAGGCTGATCTAGGCGGCAGCTTCGTCAGGCACGAAGGGGCCCCAGTAGGGAGCGGTGAACAGGTCAAGCTTTTCGCGCGTTTCGGCCGGCACCCGCTCCTTCGGCGTCATCAGGGCATTGCGCAGGGCGCTGTGGGCGCTGCTGGCGGGCCGTTGTGCGGCGATACGCTCGGCCGCCACCTTCACCACCTGCTGCGCCAGCTGTGCATTGGCGTGCAGGTTCTGGATCACCAGCTTCACGCTCACCGAGGCATGGTCGCTGTGCCAGCAGTCGTAATCGGTGACCATGGCCAGGGTGGCGTAGGCGATCTCCGCCTCCCGCGCCAGGCGGGCCTCGCTGTGGTTCGTCATGCCAATCACCGAGCAGCCCCAGCTGCGGTAGAGGTTGGATTCAGCGCGGGTGGAGAAGGCGGGGCCTTCCATGCAGAGGTAGGTGCCGCTGCGGTGCAACTGGCGGCCGGCCGGCATGAGGCTGTCGGCTACATCGGCCAGCAGGCGGCTGAGGCTGGGGCAGAAGGGATCGGCGATGCCCACGTGGGCCACGGCGCCGTTGCCGAAGAAGCTCAGCGGGCGTTGGTGGGTGCGATCGATGAACTGATCCGGCACCAGCATGTCGAGCGGGCGCAGCGGCTCCTGCAGTGACCCGACAGCCGAGCAGGAGAGAATCCAGCGCACGCCGAGCGAACGCAGGGCCCAGATGTTGGCCCGGTAGGGCACCTCGGTGGGGGTGAGGCTGTGATGGCGACCGTGGCGCGCCAGGAACACCACCTCGAGGCCGCCGAGCCGGCCCAGCCGCAGGCTGTCGGAAGGGGCTCCGAATGGGGTGTCGAGCGAGAGTTCCCGCACATCCTCCAGGCCCTCCATGGCGTAGAGGCCACTGCCGCCGAGGATGCCGAGCCGGGCACCGCCCAGGTCGTGACCGGAGCCGTTGGGAGCTGGAGCGGTGGCACTCATGACGTCAGGGGTGAGGGGGAATCCCCGAGCGGAGGGTGGGGCACTGTTCTACCTGAGAGTGGATAAAGTCCGTTTTTCCCGAGCCTGCCGTGACCAAAGCCCAGATGGAGACCGATGCCGGCATCGTGGAACTCGAGCTGTTCGACGCCGATGCCCCCGCAACGGTGGCCAACTTCGTGAAGCTGGCCGAAGCCGGTTTCTATGACGGCCTGGCCTTCCATCGCGTCATCGATGGCTTCATGGCTCAGGGCGGCTGCCCCAACACCCGACCCGGCGCAGCCGGCGCCCCCGGCACCGGTGGCCCTGGCTACAAGATCCCCTGTGAGATCAACAGCCGCAAGCACCAGGCCGGCACCCTTTCGATGGCCCACGCCGGCAAGAACACCGGCGGCAGCCAGTTTTTCCTGTGCCACGACGCCCAGCCGCACCTCGACGGGGTTCACACCGTGTTTGGCCAGGCAGCGAATCTGGATGTGGTGCTCGCCATCCGCAAGGGCACCAAGATCAACAAGGTGACGATCCTGGCCTGAACGCCTGTGGCCGGATCGGCCAGTCCGCCGGCCAACGACCTGGACGGATTGAGCGGTTCCAACCGGCGATCAGTAGCAAGCGCCGATCAGTGCCAAGCGCCGGTCGGTGCGGCCCCGTACTGATTGATCTGGCTCACTGCCAGCGCAGCAGCGAGCCGGGCTGGCGGGGCAGGGTGGGCCCGTCCTGGCGCAACTCCAGCAGTGGCCGCAGCTCCGGCTCCAGCGTGGCGCTGGGGTGGCTGCTGCGCTGGGCATCGGGGGTGAGCAGCAGGGTGATCGCCCTGCAGCCAGGCCATTCCGCCAGCAAGCCGAGCAAGGCCGTGAGATCGCCGCGACCGAGGGCGTGGCCGTCGGTGGAAGCCAGCAGCAGGGCGAGCTCCGGTTGCTGGAGCAGAGCCAGCAGCCGGGGATGCTCCTCCCGCCGCAGATCGAGGCTGCGCTGCTGGGCCCAGGCACGCAGCTGGGGCCAGTGCTCCGCTTCGGTGCGGGCGGGATCGTTGCCGCTGCCTTGCCAGGCCAGCACCGCGGTGAGGCCGAGGCTGGTGGGCTGGGGTGGCTCCAGGCCGGGGGGCTGCATCAGCAGATGGCCCAGCTTGAGGCGCTTGGTGCTCAGGTAGGCGGCGTTGTGCAGGCCCGCGTCCATCTCCAGCGGCACGCGGTCGTCGACCTGGAGGCCATAGCCACCCAGCCCGGCGATCTTGCGGGGGTTGTTGGTGATCAGCCGCAGCCGCTTCACCCCCAGATCGCTGAGGATCTGGGCGCCTACGCCGTAATTGCGCAGATCGGCGGGGAAACCCAGGCGCTCGTTGGCCTCCACGGTGTCGAGGCCGCCATCCTGCAGGCTGTAGGCCTTGAGCTTGTTGATCAGGCCGATGCCGCGCCCTTCCTGGCGCAGATACACCACGATACCTTCGCCGGCGTCTTCGATCATGCGCAGAGCGGCTTCCAGCTGGGGGCGGCAATCACAGCGCAGGGAACCGAAGGCATCCCCGGTGAGGCATTCCGAGTGCACCCGCACCAGCACCGACCCGGTGGCCCGTTCCGGGTGTCCCTTCACGATCGCCACGTGTTCGCTGCCGTCGTGTTCGTTGCGATAGCCGATCGCGCGGAAGGTACCGAAGGAGCTGGGCATCATGGCTTCCGCCTGACGCCGCACGAACCGTTCGGTGGTGAGGCGATAGCTGATCAGATCGGCGATGCTGATCAGCCGCAATCCGTGCTGGCGGGCATACGTCTGCAGTTGCGGCAGCCGGGCCATCGAGCCGTCGGGATTCTGGATCTCACAGATCACGCCGGCGGGATACAGCCCAGCCAGACGTGAAAGATCCACCGCCGCCTCGGTGTGGCCGGCACGCTTGAGCACGCCGCCACGCTTGGCCCGCAGCGGAAAGATATGGCCGGGCCGGCGCAGATCGTGGGGGCGGCTCTGGGGATGGATCGCCACCTGGATGGTGCGGGCCCGATCGTCGGCAGAGATGCCGGTGGACACGCCGTTCTCGGGGCCCGCGTCCACGCTCACGGTGAAGGCGGTCTGATTGCTGTCGGTGTTGCGATCCACCATCAGCGGCAGTTCCAGCGCATCGAGGCGCTCCCCTTCCATCGCCAGGCAGATCAGGCCCCGGGCTTCGGTGGCCATGAAGTTGATCTGTTCCGGCGTGGCGAACTGGGCCGCGCAGATCAGATCGCCTTCGTTTTCACGGTTTTCGTCATCCACTACCACCACCATCTCGCCGTTGCGAATGGCCGCCAAGGCATCCGCTACGGGATCAAACCGGATGGCCGCTTCTGCAGCATCGCCGCCTCCCACCTGCGCCGCTGGCGATGACGCCTCAACGCTGCCGCGATCGTGGAGTGGGTCGGAACGGAGAGCCAGGGGACGTGGGCCATCAACCTTCATTCTCCACCAGCACACCTGCGCACCGTGAAGAGATCGCAGGACGACCAGTACGCTTTCCCCTCCCAATTGCTACCGCATGGCTCCTACAGAACCAGCCCGGCGCGTGGCCGTGATCGGCGCCAGTGGCTATGGCGGTCTGCAGAGCCTGCGGCTGCTGCATGACCATCCCCACCTGGAGGTGACCTTTCTGGGTGGAGAACGCAGTGCCGGCAAGCGCTGGAATGCGATCACGCCGTTTCTGCCGCTGGCCAGGGATCTGGTGGTGCGCGTGCCTGAACCCGACGCCATCGCCGCGGAGGCCGACCTGGCGGTGCTCAGCCTGCCGAACGGCCTGGCCTCGCGTCTCGTGCCCGATCTGCTGGCGCGCGGGGTGAAGGTGGTGGATCTCTCCGCTGACTACCGCTACCGCTCCTTGAACCAGTGGAAAAGTGTGTATGCAGCGGAAGCCCAGGAGCATCCGCGCAACGACGACGCCCTTTGCGAAGAAGCGGTGTACGGCCTGGTGGAGTGGGAGCGGGAGGCGATCGCCGCTGCCCGGCTGGTGGCGGCCCCCGGCTGTTTCCCCACGGCCAGCCTGCTGGCGCTGATGCCGTTTCTCAGCCAGGGCCTGATTGAAACCAGCGGGATCATCATCGACGCCAAGACCGGCACCTCCGGCGGGGGCAGGGCCGCCAAGGAGAACCTGCTGCTGGCCGAGGCCGGCGAGGCGGTGGCGCCCTACGGCGTGGTGGGCCATCGCCACACCAGTGAGATCGAGGAATCAGCCAGCCGCGCGGCCGGTCAACCGATCCGGCTGCAGTTCACCCCCCACCTGATGCCGATGGTGCGCGGGCTGCTGGCCACCGTCTACGGCCGCCTGCGGGATCCCGGCCTCACCGCCGCCGACTGCACCACCCTGCTGCAGGCCGCCTACCGCCAGAGCCCCTGCGTGGAGGTGCTGCCGGTGGGCACCTACCCCTCCACCAAGTGGGTGCGGCAGACCAACCGGGCCCTGCTGTCGGTGCAGGTGGATGCGCGCACCAGCCAGCTGATCGTGATGTGCGCCATCGACAACCTGGTGAAGGGCCAGGCCGGACAGGGCGTTCAGTGCCTCAACCTGCTGGCGGGGCTGCCCGCCTGCACCGGCCTGCCGCTGCTGCCCTTCTATCCCTGAGCCTGCGCCAGCTGGGCTGAGCTGGCCTGCGACAGCCGCTCGGCGGCCAGTGCCACCGCCAGCGGCAGGATCCGATGCTCCTGCTGCTGGATGCGGGCCGCCAGGCGGGCATGGTCATCGCCGGGGCACACCGGCACGGCAGCCTGGGCCAGGATCGGACCCCCATCCACTTCGGCGGTCACCAGGTGGGCGCTGCAGCCCGCCAGGGTCACCCCTGCCGCCAGCGCCTGGCCGATCGCGTCGACACCGCGGAAACTGGGCAGCAAGGACGGGTGGATGTTCACCAGGCGCTGCGGAAAGGCCTTGATCAGCACGGGGGTGACGATCCGCATCCAGCCGGCCATCACCACCAGATCCACCTTTGCCTGCCCAAAGGCTTCGATCAGGGCGCCATCGAGCGCCTCCCGACTGCTGAAGCGACGGTGATCGAGCAGACGCCAGGAAATGCCCAGCCGCTCGGCACGCTCGATGGCCCCGCAGCCCGGCTGGTTCACCACCAGCAACTCCACGCTGGCGTTGAGGTCACCGTGGCGGCCACTGGCCACCAGCGCCTCGAAGTTCGAGCCGTGGCCTGAGGCCATCACTCCCAGCCGCAGCGGAGGATGCGCCGCCGGCCAGGGCTGTGACAACGGCCACTGGATGCCGGCATTCACGTCGCTATGGTCTGCCGCAGCAGGCATCGGGTTCATGTCCCACCTTTCCATCCTGCCAACGGTCGTGAGCGATCTCGATCACTTGGTCGCCAGCCTTGAGGAACTCGGTGCGAGCCCTCAAATCGATGGGGTGCTGCAGGGCTTCAACGACGAGCAGGTGCCGGTGGCTGTGAAGGTGCGTCTGGATGGCGCTGCACTCGGCTGGCAGCGCCAGCATGACGGCTCCCTGGCCGTGGTGGGGGATCTGCAACGGCTGAGCCGCTCCCTGGATGTGCAGCGTTTCCTGGCGGCGGTCACCCGCAGCTACGCCGCCCGCGTCGCCCTGGCCCAGGCGATGCGCGAGCTGCCCCAGGCTCACGTCCATCTCGCCGCCTGACGCCCTTGGATCCGGTGGAGCTCACGCTGGATCTGACGGCGTCTCGCCAGCATCTGATCCGCTGTCGGCTTCGCTTCACTCCCATCCACCAGGCCCTGGAGCTACACCTGCCGGTGTGGACACCGGGCTCCTACCTGCAGCGCGATTACGTGCGCCAGCTGCAGAACCTGGAGCTGGTACAAGCGGGAGCCGTGGTGCCGCTGGTGCGGCGCGAGCCGTCGGTGTGGACCGCCCAGCTCGAACCGCTCCTTCCGGTGGAGGTGAACTACGGCGCCATGGCCACCGAACTCACGGTGCGCACCTGCCACCTCGACGACGACCACGCCTGCCTGACCCTGGCCGCCCTGGCCCTGCAGGTGAACGGCGCACGCTGGACGCCGCACCACCTGCACCTGCTGCTGCCAGAGGGCTGGGAGCCGTTCGTGCCGCTGCCCTGTCTGGACGGACCGAGCGAACACCGCTGGATCGCAGCCAGCTTCGACCAGCTGGTGGACACCCCGGTGGAGGCAGGTCCGCACCGCTGGCATGGGTTCGAAGTGCACGGGGTGCCGCACCGCTGGGTGTGCTGGTCGGCGGTGGGGGGAGACCCCAATCCGCTGCTGGAGCGCTACCCACAACTGCTCGACGACGTGGCGGGGGTGTGCTCCGCCTGCTGCCGGCTGATGGGTGAAGCGGCTCCGGCCGCTGCTGACTACCTGTTTGTGCTGCACCTGCTGGAGCGGGGCTTCGGCGGCCTCGAGCACGACAACGCCACCGTGCTGCAGTACGGCCTGGAGGAGCTGGCCAAGCCCGGCGGCTACCGCAGGTTTCTCCAACTGGTGGGCCATGAATACCTGCACCAATGGAACGTGCGGCGACTGCGGCCAGCGGAGCTCACCCCGATCGACTACGACCGCCCGATGGTCGTGCCCACCCTCTGGTTCGCCGAGGGGGTGACCAGCTACTACGACCAGTTTCTGCCGCGGCTCGCCGGCATCGGCACCGACACTGACCTGTGGGACGACCTGGGCGCTGAGCTCAGCCGCTACCTGCTCACTCCCGGCCGCCTGCTCGGCCAGACCCTGCGCCAAAGCAGCCAGGAAGCCTGGGTGAAGCTCTACCGGCAGGACGCCTACAGCGGAGACAATCAGATCAGTTACTACCTCAAAGGTGCCGTCGTGGCCCTGGTGCTGGATCTGCAGCTGCGCCTGGCCGGTTCGTGCCTGGCCGCCGTGCTGCGCGCGCTCTGGCAGACGCACGGCCGCTGGCGGCGGGGCTACAGCGAAGCCGATCTGATCGAGGCTTTTGCCGCGCAGCTGCCTGAACTGCGCAAGCAACTGCCGGCCTGGCTGGAGGGGCAGGAGGACCCGCCCCTGCACGAGGCCCTGCACAGCGTGGGCTTGGTGCTGGTGCCGCACAAGGACACCGCTCCCTTCACCGGCCTGGCCTGCAGCACGTCCAGTTCGAGCCTGAGCGTTCAGAAGGTGGCGCGCCACAGCCCGGCGGAAGCGGCGGGCCTGTGCGTGGCGGACGAGCTGATAGCCCTGGATGGCTGGCGGCTGCACACGCCCAGCGATCTCCCGCACCGGTGGCAGGAAGGCCGCAGGCACAGCCTCACGATCGGGCGGCACGGCAGGCTGCGTTGTATTTCTCTGCAGCCCACAGCGCCGGCGGTGCAGAGCTGGAGACTGCAGCCGGATCCCGACGGCCCGGCGGCGGCCTTGGCCCTGCGCACGCAATGGTTGCAGTTGGTTCCATGCTGAACCACGTCCGCGGACTGGTGGTGCGCGCCCGCCAGCTGGCGCCCGAGCGGGGCGGGGCGGTGGCGCTGGCTGCTGTAGCCGTGCTGGGCCTCGGTGGCCTGGGCTGGCTGGGGCGCGAGATCTCCGCCAGCAACCCCTCCGACGCCAGCCCCTCCCTGCTGGAGCTGCTCGAGCAGGTAGGGGCCCCCCGTTCCGGGTCCTCGGCCCCGGCCGCCACGCCGTCGCTCAATGCCCGCCCAGCCCCCACGCCACCGGCCCACGACCGCTGGGTGAGCCCTCTGAAGCGCCAATGCACGGCCGATCCGGCGCTGAGCCGTCGCCTGGAGGCGAAGGTGGCCGCACTGCCGCTGGAGATGGAGCGCCTCACCATCGATCCCACCAACTACGGCAGCCGCTTCCGCAGCGATGCGTTCGGCAATCCGGTGGACCCCACACCTCGCGTGGTGGTCCTGCACGAAACGGTCTACGGCATGCAATCGGCGGTGCAGACCTTCCTTACCCCCCACCCCCGCGACGAAGACCAGGTGAGCTACCACCTGATGATCGGGGAGAACGGGCAGGTGGTGCAGGCGCTCGATCCTGCTTATCGTGCTTTCGGCGCTGGCAACTCCGCCTTCAACGGCCAGTGGGTGATGACCAACCCGGATGTTGGGGGGTCGGTGAACAACTTCGCCCTGCACCTGAGCCTGGAAACACCGCTCGATGGTGAGGATGCCGACGCGGAGCACAGTGGCTACAGCAACGACCAGTACGACGCTTTGGCGGTGGTGCTGACCGACTGGATGCGCCGTTTCGGCATCCCTCCCCAGAACATCACCACCCACCGGTATGTGGATCTGGGGGGTGAACGGGCAGATCCCCGCAGCTTCAGATGGTCGGAACTGCAGACGCGTCTCGCAGCCCTCGGCATGCTTTGCAAGTCCGACTGACGGATGCCTACCTGGCGTTACGAACAGCTCTGGGACCGACGCTCCAATGGCGTCTGCGCCTCAAATCAGCGGAGAAAACTGTGGCTTGCGCTCGCCGTAGATGAGCGCGTGGAGAGCGGGATCCTGCATGTAGCTCAGGATGCGGGCGGGGTAATCCAGCTTGCCGTTGTGGAGGTAGGCCAGGGTGGCGAGCGCCTTGGCATCGCGGGGACCAGCGCTGGCTTGCAGGAGGCGGTCGGTGGGGAATCCCAGCAGGATGGAGAGGCGGTGAAACTTACCCACCAGCAGCTGCACATTCCGCTCGGGGACCAGCAGCTCACGCCGGGCGGCAGCCCGTTCCTCGGGGCTGGCATCGGCAGGCAGCAAGCCCTGATGCACGAACTCATCGACCCCCAGCTGGGCAGGCCCGTGGGTCTTGAAGAGGCCGGAATCGGCCGCCATCGGCAGATCTTCACCGGGTTTCGCCCGCTGAATCTCGTCGAAAAGCACGGCGGCAACGAGCATCGGGTTCACGCCGAGCCGACGTGACTCGCTCACGATCACCGGCCTCAGCTCCTCAATGCGGCTGACCGTGTGGGCACGCAGCGGGGTGAGCTGATCCAGGCCGTGGGTGAGCAACTGGGCCAGCTTCGGCTGGGGACCATGCACGCCGAAACGTCGCTGCAGCTCACGCAGCTCTTCAGGGGTGAAATCGACCGGATTCGCCCGCAGACCCTGCATCGCCAGCTTGGCGGGTTTGCCGCTGCGGGCATTGAGACTGGTGCTGAGGGCAGCTTCGTGCAGCTTGAGCAACGAGGCAGCATCGGGGTGGCGAACGGTGGCCACCTGGGCATTGATCAGGCCGAGGGCGAGGACCCAGCTGGAGGCTCGCAGCAACGCCGGTGTGCGAAGGGAGCCAAGCGGAATGCGTAGCTTCAAGGCAGCCTTCAAACCGGGTTTTGGAGTCAATTGTTAAATAAACTCTACCGTCGTCCACTGGCTGCTCCCGCACCTTGGGCCGTTTGTGTGGCCGTCCATACAATTACGCCGCTTGCGTGTTCCGGCTCACGGCGATGGGCTGTGTCACGGTTCAGAGGGCGATTCCACCGATAGGTTCATCGCCAGAACCTGTCACTTCCACCAGGGCGCATGACCACGTTTCCAGACTTCAAGCCGCAGCCTTCGGCGGAACAGTGGCAACGGTTCTGTTCGCTGCTCTGGCACCACGAAGGGCTGGGGATGTGGCTGGATGTGAGCCGTATGGCAGTGGGGCCTCAACATTTCGAGGAGCTGGCCCCCGCCTTCACCTCCGCGTTCGCGGCCATGGCCACGCTGGAGGCCGGAGCCATCGCGAACCCGGATGAAGGACGCCAGGTGGGTCACTACTGGCTGCGGGCGCCGCAGCTGGCGCCCGAGCCAGGAATCGGCGCCCACGTCCGCCAGGAGATCGACGGCATTGAAGCCTTCGCCCAGCAGGTGCTCTCCGGTGAGATCCAGCCGCCGGGCCTGGCGCCCTTCACCGATGTGCTGTGGATCGGCATCGGCGGTTCCGGCCTCGGCCCGCTGCTGATCCTGCGGGCGTTGCAGCAGCAGGGTCAGGGCCTGCCCTTTCACTTCTTCGACAACGTCGATCCGCAGGGATTCAGCCGCACCCTGGCCGGCCTCGGCGAGCGGCTGCGCACCACCTTGATGGTGGTGGTGAGTAAATCGGGCGGCACGCCGGAGCCGCGGCTTGGCATGGAGCAGGCGCGGGCCCGGCTGGAAGCGCTGGGCGGCAGCTGGGCCGATCAGGCGGTGGCGGTCACGATGGCGGGCAGCCAGCTCGACCGGCTGGCAGTGGAGGAGCGCTGGCTCCGCCGTTTCGACATGTTCGATTGGGTGGGCGGCCGCACCAGCATCACCAGCGCCGTGGGCTTGCTGCCGGCCGCATTGATCCAGGCAGATCTGCGCGGCTTCCTGGCCGGTGCCGCTGAGATGGATGAGGCCACCCGGGTGCCCGAGCTCACCGCCAACCCGGCAGCATTGATGGCTGCGGCCTGGTATGTGGCGGGCAACGGCAAGGGCCACCGCGACATGGTGGTGCTGCCCTACCGCGACCGCCTCGAGGTGTTCAGCCGCTACCTGCAGCAGCTGGTGATGGAGTCGCTGGGGAAACGGCTCGACCGCAACGGTGAACCCGCCTACCAGGGCATCGCCGTCTACGGCAACAAGGGATCCACCGACCAGCACGCCTACGTCCAGCAACTCCGCGACGGCATCGACAACTTCTTCGTCACCTTCATCGAGGTGCTGGAAGATCCCACCGATGTGCCGCCGCTGCACGGGGAACATCCCGGTGACTACCTGGACGGCTTCCTGCAGGGCACCCGCGCTGCCCTATCGGAAGGCGGGCGGCAGAGCATCACGCTCAGCATGCGGCGCTTCGATGCCCGCCTGCTGGGCGCCCTGGTGGCGCTGTTCGAACGCGCTGTGGGGCTCTACGCGGAGCTTGTGAACATCAACGCTTACGACCAGCCGGGCGTGGAGGCGGGCAAGAAGGCGGCCGCCGTGATCCTGGATCTGCAGAGCCGGCTGGAAGCACTGCTGGCCGATGGCGAACCCCACGATCTGGCCAGCCTTCAGGGGCAGCTCAGCATCGACAGCCCCGAGCCCCTGTTCTGGATCCTGCGCCACCTCTGCGGCAATCCCCGCGGCTATGTGGCCAGCGGCGATTGGGGCACGCCCTCCTCCCTGGTGTTTCGCCGCTCCTGAGCCGGAGCCTCTGGGGGCAGGATGGGGCTGGTTTCGGGGGGCAGTCCATGATCCGTTCACGTGCGGCGGTGGCCTGGGCGGCCGGTCAGCCCCTGGAGATCACCACGATCGACGTGGCACCGCCACGAGCGGGAGAGGTGCTGGTGCGGATCGTGGCCACAGGCGTGTGCCACACCGATGCCTTCACCCTCTCCGGCAGCGATCCGGAAGGGATTTTTCCCGCAGTGCTTGGCCACGAAGGCGCCGGTGTGGTGGAGGCCGTGGGGCCGGAGGTGAGCTCTCTGGCGGTGGGGGATCACGTGATTCCGCTTTATACGCCGGAATGCCGCAGCTGCAGCTTCTGCCTGTCCGGCAAGACCAACCTCTGCCAGGCGATCCGCGGCACCCAGGGACGGGGCCTGATGCCCGATGGCACCAGCCGCTTCTCCAAGGACGGCCAGACCATTCATCACTACATGGGCACCTCCACGTTCTCGGAATACACGGTGGTGCCGGAAATCGCCCTGGCGACAATCAACCGCGACGCCCCGCTCGACAAGGTGTGCCTGCTGGGCTGCGGCGTCACCACCGGCATCGGCGCAGTGCTGAACACCGCCAAGGTGGAGGCGGGCAGCACGGTGGCCGTGTTCGGCCTCGGTGGCATCGGTCTGGCGGTGGTGATCGGCGCGGTGATGGCCGGAGCGGCGCGGATCATCGGCATCGACACCAATCCCGACAAGTTCGCGATCGCCCGCCAGCTCGGTGCCACCGAGTGCATCAATCCGAAAGACAGCACCACCCCGATCGAGCAGGTGGTAATCGAGCGCACCGATGGAGGCGTGGATTATTCCTTCGAGTGCATCGGCAACGTGGCGGTGATGCGCGCCGCCCTTGAGTGCTGCCACAAGGGCTGGGGTGAATCCACGATCATCGGTGTGGCCGGCGCCGGCCAGGAGATCTCCACCCGTCCGTTCCAGCTGGTGACCGGCAGGGTATGGCGGGGGTCGGCCTTCGGCGGCGTGCGCGGCCGCACGGAATTGCCCGGCTACGTGGAGCGTTACCAGAGGGGCGAGATCCCGCTTGACACCTTCATCACCCACACCATGGGGCTGGATCGCATCAACGAAGCCTTCGATCTGATGCACGCCGGAACCAGCATCCGCACGGTGATTGATTTCGCCGGTTGAACCTGGGGGCATACCGCGCCACCCCGATCGACGGCCGCTCTGGCCTCAGCACAGGCGTTCCGGCATCGTCACTGGCCATCGGCAGCCCAGCACCGATCCGTCCCCTTCTGCGGCGTTTTCGTCCATGAGCGACTCCCTTCTCGAAGCCATCAGTGAAAGCCGGTGCTTCGGTGGCGCACAACGCCGCTACCGCCATCGCTCCAGCGTGCTGGGGTGCAGCATGCATGTGTCGGTGTTTCTGCCCCCGCAGGCGCTCGCCGGCGCCCGGGTGCCGGCCCTCTACTGGCTCTCGGGGCTCACCTGCACCGATGAGACCATGATGCAGAAGGCGGGCGCGCAGCGGCTGGCAGGCGCCCTTGGCCTGGCCCTGGTGGCCTCCGACACCAGCCCCCGGGGGGAGGGCGTGCCCGATGACCCCGACGGCGCCTGGGATTTCGGCCTGGGGGCAGGCTTCTACCTGAATGCCAGCGAAGCCCCCTGGGTCACCCACTACCGCATGCACGACTACGTGGTGGCGGAGCTGCCCGCCCTGCTGGAGAGTGCCTTGCCGCTCAACGAGCGGCGCGGAGTGAGCGGCCATTCGATGGGCGGCCACGGGGCCCTGATCTGTGCCCTGCGCAACCCGGGTCGCTATCGCTCGGTGTCGGCGTTCGCGCCGATCGCTCAGCCCAGCACCTGCCCCTGGGGGGAGAAAGCCTTCAGCCGCTACCTGGGCCCTGAGCGTGGCAGCTGGGCCGCCTGGGAGGCCTGCAGCCTGATCGCCCAGGCCAGCGAGCGCTTGCCGTTGCTGGTGGATCAGGGCAGCGCCGACCCGTTCCTCGACCAGCAGCTGAAGCCCGATCGGCTGCGCAGCGCCGCTGCCGCCGCCGGCCACCCACTGGAGCTGCGGTTACAGCCCGGCTACGACCACAGCTACTTCTTCATCGCCAGCTTCATCGACGACCACCTGCGCCACCACGCCGCCGCCCTGCTGGCCTGAATGGGGCAAGGGCGCAGGGGAGCAAGGTTCAGGGCACCAGGTTCACGAGCTTGCCGGGCACCACGATCACGCGGCGTGGCGGTTGGCCGTCCAGCCACTTGCGGGCGATGTCGCTGTCGAGGGCCAGGCGCTCGAGGGCGGCGGCATCGGCATCGGCGGGCACATCGAGGCTGCCCCGCACCTTGCCTTTCACCTGGATCACCAGGGCGATGGTGTCCTGCACCAGGGCAGCGGGATCCAGCTCGGGCCAACCCTGCCGGTGCACGCTGCCGGCCCCGCCCAGCTGCTCCCACAGCTCCGCGGCCAGGTGAGGGGCGAAGGGCGCGAGCAGCACCAGCAGGGTGCGCACCGCCTCCTCGGCCACCGGTGCCGAGACAGCCTCCAGGTGAGTGCCCATGGCATTGCTGAGCTTCATCAACTCCGACACGGCGGTGTTGAACTGATAGCGCCCGTCGGCCAGGTCATCGCTGATCGCAGCGATCGCCGCATGCACGCAACGGCGCAGCTCCCGGTCGCTCTCGGAGGCATCAGCCGCGGCGCCAGGATCGGCGCTGGCAGTGACCGTGGCCGCCATCGACACGCCACGGCTGCGGGCGCCCTGAACCTGCCGCCACACCCGCTGCAGGAAACGGAACTGGCCCTCCACGTCGGCGTCATCCCATTCCAGATCCTTTTCCGGCGGGGCTTTGAACAGGATGAACATGCGGGCGGTGTCGGCGCCGTAGCGATCGATCACGGCCGCGGGATCCACGCCGTTATGCTTCGACTTCGACATCTTCTCGAAGAACACCTCCAGCCGATCGCCGTTGATCGGATCGCGGGGATCATCGGCATCGGCCACATCGGCCGGAGCGATGTATTTGCCGGTGTGCGGATTCTTATAGGTGAGGCTCTGCACCATGCCCTGGGTGAGCAGGCGCTGGAAGGGTTCATCGAAGCTGAGCAGGCCGCGGTCGCGCAGCACTTTGGTGAAGAATCGGGAATAGAGAAGATGCAGGATCGCGTGCTCGATCCCGCCCACGTACTGGTTCACCGGCAGCCACTGATCGGCGGTCGCCTTGGCGAACGGTAGTGATTCGTTGTGAGGATCACTGAAGCGGAGGTAATACCACGAGGAACACATGAAGGTGTCCATCGTGTCGGTTTCGCGCTGGGCAGGGCGGCCGCAGCTGGGGCACGGCACGTTGACCCAGTCGTGCAACTGGGCGAGCGGTGAGGCTCCCTTGCCACTGAAGGCGACACCGCGGGGCAGCTCCACCGGCAAATGCTCGGCCGGCACCGGCACCACGCCGCAATGGTCGCAGTGCACCACCGGAATCGGGCAGCCCCAGTAGCGCTGGCGGGAGATCAGCCAGTCGCGCAGGCGGAACTGCACCCGGGCGCGGCCCCAGCCTTGTGCTTCCGCATGGGCCACGATCGCGGCCTTCGCCTGCCCCGATGGCTGCCCGTCGAACGGCCCGGAATGGATCAGCACACCGGGCTCGGTCCAGGCGGTGCCGTCCCAGTCGTGTTCATCGGCTCCCTCCGGCACGATCACCCGCCGCACGGGCAGTTCGTACTGGCGGGCGAAGACGAAATCACGCGGGTCGTGGGCCGGTACGCCCATCACGGCACCGGTGCCGTAATCGGCCAGCACGTAATCAGCGATCCAGAGCGGAATCGCCTCCCCCGTGAACGGGTGGCGCACCGAACGGCCGAGCGGCACGCCCCGCTTGGGCCGGTCGTCGGCCAGCCGCTCTTGCTCGCTCTGCAGCCCCACCCGCTCGCAGAACACACGCACCGCGTCCTCATGCTCGGGCGCGGTGAGCGTGGCCACCAGCGGATGCTCGGGCGCCAGCACCAGATAGCTCACCCCGTAGACCGTGTCCGGACGGGTGGTGAACACCGTGATGGTGGTGTCCTGGGTGGTGCCGTCCGGCGCCAGCACGGGAAACTCCAGCTCTGCCCCCACCGAGCGGCCGATCCAGTTGGCCTGCATCGTGCGCACCCGCTCCGGCCAGCCCTGCAGCTGGGGCAGGTCGTCGAGCAGGGCATCGGCGTAGGCGGTGATGCGCAGGAACCACTGCCGCAATTGCCGCCTTTCCACCCGCGCGCCGGATCGCCAGGAGCGGCCGTCCCCATCCACCTGCTCATTGGCGAGCACGGTCTGATCGACCGGATCCCAGTTGACGGTGGCCTCCTTGCGGTAGGCCAGGCCGGCATCGAGAAACTGCAGGAACAACCACTGGGTCCAGCGGTAGTAGTCGGTGTGGCAGGTGGCCAGCTCACGGCTCCAGTCGATCGACAGACCGAGGCGCTGCAACTGCTGACGCATCTGGGCGATGTTTCGATCGGTCCAGTCACCGGGGTCGATGCCCCGTTCGATCGCGGCGTTCTCAGCCGGCAGACCGAAGGCATCCCAGCCCATCGGATGCAGCACCCTGCGCCCCCGCTGGCGCTGCACGCGGGCGATCACATCGGTGATGACGTAGTTGCGCACATGGCCCATGTGCAGATTCCCCGAGGGGTAGGGGAACATCGAAAGGGCGTAGAAGGTCTGCTCCGTCGCCGCGGGGGCGTCGGCAGACGTCGGGCCAGGGTCTGGCGTGGCATCCAGCCCCTCGGCCTGCCAGCGGGCCTGCCAGCGGCTCTCGATCGCCGCGGGCTGGTAGCGACCCGCCTCTGGAGCGGTGGCGCGGCCGCTCTCGGCTACAGGGGACGTATCGGTGGGGCCGGTCTCGGCGATGACCTTCTCGGACACGAGCTTCTCGGGCACGACGGACTTGGCGGCGGCCGCAGGGATCAGCCGTTCACTCTCACGCCCGATCGTGCCACAGACGTTTCCGGCGCCTCGGGTCAGGGCGTGGAGCGGATCGACACCACCATGCGGCGATTGATCAGAACCGGGTCGCCCTCGTGTTCACCGCGCAGAGCCAGGAATTCGGGGTCTTGCCAGAGCAACGAGCCGGTGACCTGCACGGAATCCACCAGCAGCAGTTCCAGCTGGTTGCGGCCCCGGATCCAGTGCTGCAGCTGGCGTACGCCCGGGAGGCTCGAATCAAGGGTGGTGATCTCCATAAGATCAGACTCAGGCCTGCTGGGAGAACGGGATGCTGGCGTTCAGCAAGTATCAGGGATTGGGCAACGATTTTCTGTTGCTCGACGGTCGCAACGCCACCACCGTTGATTTCTGTTTTGATCTCACCCCAGAACGGGTGAGCCTGCTCTGCGACCGCCGCTTCGGTGTGGGCGGCGACGGGGTGATCCTGGCGCTCCCGCCCGAGAACGATGGAGAACTGCGCATGCGCATCTTCAACGCGGACGGCACCGAGCCTGAGATGTGCGGCAATGGCATCCGTTGCCTGGCCCGCTTCCTGGCCGACAGCGACGGCGATGCACCGGGCCGCCGCTGGGTGGTGGAAACGCTGGCCGGCCTGATCGTGCCGGAGCTGCTGGCCGATGGCTCCGTGCGTGTCGACATGGGCACGCCGTTCCTGGTGCCTGAGCAGGTGCCCACCACCCTGGCGATCGGTTCGGCCGGCCTGCCCCAGGGGGAACTGAGCGTGGCGGGCGAGAGCTTCACGGTGGCCGCCGCCGGCATGGGCAACCCGCACGTGGTGCTGCCGGTGGAGGCGGTGGCAGCGGTGGATCTGGAACGGCTCGGCCCGCTGCTGGAGTGCCACCCGGCCTTCCCCGCCCGCACCAACGTGCACTTCGTGGAAGCGATCAGCCCCAGCCATCTGGTGATGCGGGTCTGGGAGCGGGGGGCCGGGCCCACCCTCGCCTGCGGGACCGGCGCCTGCGCCACCCTCGTGGCCAGCCATCGCCTCGGCCTGTGCGAACGATCGGCCCGCGTCGATCTGCCCGGCGGCACCCTCTGGATCGACTGGGACACCAGTTCGGACCACCTGTTCATGAGCGGGCCGGCAGAGCCGGTGTTCGACGGGGTGCTGGCGCCGGAGCTGTTCGGTGAGCTTGCTCCCGATGTGCCTGCAGCGCCTGAGTGGGCGGAGGAGAGCGATGGTGGCACCAGCCCTTTGGGCGCAGCAACGGATCTGAACGAGGAGGCCCCTGCCGATCCAGCCGTCAACTGCGCAGTGGAATGCACCAGCGGCTGTCAGCGACCGGACAACTGCCCCAATGCGGCGGCGCGGGCCCGGGTGGAGGCCCTGCTCAACAGCCGCTCACTCGATGATCTGGTGACCCTGGCCAGCAACTCCCTGGAGGCGCGCACGCGACAACGGCTGGAACGGGAGGGCTGAGGGACCTGAGTAGGGTCGGCGCGCCCGCCACCGATTCAGCGTGCTTCCTCCCGATCTGCTCAGCGCCGAAGCCCAGGCCATGGAGGGCTTGAACGCCGCCCTGGCGGAGAGCGCCAACGGCCGCTGGACCCTGGAGTTCCGCTTTGAAGGGTTGCGTCTGCTGCCAGTGGTGCTGCGGCTCGGCCAGGCCCTGCAGGCGCAGGAACGGCAGTTCCGCCTGGTGTTCCCCGATGCGGGTGCCACTGCCCTGGCCCAGCGCGACGCCCCTGATCTGGCCGCCCGCACCGGCAGCCTGAAGGACCAGGAGCGGTTGAACGCCGCCGCCGCTGATCCTGTGGCTGCTGCTGGAGCTGGGGCTCCGGCAGAGCCTTTGGATTCAGACGTCGCCGGCGCAGAGGCTGGGGATTCCAGCGCCCCTCAGGGCCCTGCCGGCGACGCAACGAGCGATGCCGCCCCAGGCGACACCCTGCTGCTGCTGGTGGCACCAGGCCCGTCGGACTACGACGCGGTCGAGCGCCTCTGCCTGAACCATCGCGGCGGGGTGGTGCTGCTCAACGGCAGCCTCGAGGATGCGGCCGTTGGGATCGGTAGCGTGGCGCGGGAGCGGCGGCGAGGCTTCCTCTCCACCTGGCGCAGTGCCTATGCCCTGCTACCCCTGCCCGAGGGCGCCCTGCGCCGCTGCTTCCCCGGCCCGTGGGAGTTGTACCGCAACGACCCCGATGGCCACCGCCTGGTGGAGACCTTCGAGCAGAAGCCCGATGCGGAGCAGGTGGCGGAAACGCTCAGCCCCGGACAGGCGGCCACAGTGGCGGGCGGTTTGCAGGCCCTCGATCGCTTTCTCGGCAGTCTGAGGAACTGACGGCCTGCGGCCGCACCGATGTGCGAATTCAGGAGCTCCACCCCCCTGGTGGCACCTGGTCAGGCTCCTTAAGCTTGCGTGTCTGAACGTTGCGCCATGGCCGCCGAGCCCCAAACCACCCGCCGCTCCTGGAGTCTGGTGGACGTCGGAGCCGCCGCCGCCGTGCTGATGGCCCTGGCCGGGGTGATCTGGAGCCCGAAGCTCAGCGGTGCGGTGGCGGAAGCCACCGGCGCCATGCAGCCGGTCACGGTGATGGTGGATGTGCGAGGAGCCTCGGTGGCGGATCCCCAGGCCCTGATCCGCTCGATCCGCAACGACGGTGAGGTGAGCATCGTGATCCGCAACCAACCCCACGGCACGGTGAAGCTGCAGGAGCTGGTGCCGCTGCAGCGCCGCCTCGTGGCGGTCCAGCCCGACGGACGGGTGGTGACCGCCATCGACCCCAACCAGGCCGTGTTCGGTTCGCTTGATGCCCGCTTCGTACTTGAGGGCAAAGGGCGCAAGACCAGCGGCGGCGTGGTGTTCGGCAACCAGAACCTCAAGATCGGCGCCCCTGTGGAGCTTGAGGGCCGTGACTTCCGCATCGGCGGCACGGTGTCGGGTCTGAAACTCGGAGTCAGCTGACATGACACGTTCCGCTCAGAAGCTCAGCCGCCTCGGCCTCAGCCTCGGGCTGGCGCTGGCCACCTGCGCTCCGGCCATGGCCATGCCGATGGCGAGCCTGCCGGCGGCGCCGCCGGCCGTCGGGTTGCCCCAGTTACAGAACCAGGTCAGCTGCCCGGCCCTGCAGCAACGGGTGCGCGCCCACCTCGGCCCCGAAATCGGTGTGTGGAGTGTCACCGTGGCCGATGGCAACGGCCGGCTGCTGGCCGATGTGAACGGCCTGCGTCCGCGCGTGCCGGCCTCGAACCAGAAGCTGGTCAGTTCCGCCTTCGCCCTCGACCGGCTGGGCCCCGACTACCGCCTCACCACCCGGCTCTGGCGTCTGCCTGATGGCACCCTGCGCCTCACCGGCGAGGGGGATCCCGATCTCGATCTGCCCCAGTTGCAGCGCTTCGCCCAGCTGGCCCTTGGTTCAGGAGGTGGGCCAGGCCTGCCGGGTGCCAATGTGCGCCTGGAGCTGGCCGAAGAACCGCCCCAGGCCTGGTGGCCCCAGGGCTGGCATCCGGAGGATCGCGCCTACGCCTATGGGGCGCCGATCACCCGGCTGGCCATCACCAGCAACGCGATCGACATGGCTGTGGCCAATCCACCCGGTCGTCTGCAGCGCCTGCTCACCCGCACACTGACCAGCCAGGGAGGGCGGAACGTGCAACTGGCCATGGTGTCGTCCCTGGCACCGCTGCCGGAAGGATCCGTGCTGCTGCACGAGGAACCCTCAGCACCGATGCACAACCTGCTCAGCCTGGCGAATTCCGAAAGCCACAACTTCACCGCTGAGGTGTTGCTGCGGCAGGCAAGCGGCACCTGGTCGCTGCCCCAGAGCCGGCAGGCTGCCCTGCAATGGCTGCGGGCCCAGGGGTTGCCCACCGAAGGTGTGGTGGTGATGGGCGGCAGCGGCCTCGACCGCGGCGACCGGCTAACCTCCCGCCTGCTCGCCGGCCTGCTTCTGCGCATGGCCCAGCACCCCTTCGGCTCCAACTACATCGCCTCGATGGCCGTGGCCGGGCGGCGCGGCACCCTGCGCAATCTCTACAAGGGCACCAGCCTCGACGGACGCCTGCACGCCAAAACCGGGACGCTCACCGGCGTGCGTTCGATCAGCGGCGTGCTCGACACCACGGATGGCCCCCGCTACGTGAGCCTGATCTCCAATGGAGCCAGTTCACCGAACACCACGATCGGCCGGGTGCTCCGCGACGTGCAGATCGTCAGCCTCTGCCAGCCACCTGCCTGAGGCGTGAGGCGGCGCGGCGGGCGCGGCTGGTGAGGGGAGCCTCCTTGGCTTCAGCCTCAGCGGCGGGTTGGAGGGCAGCACGATCACTGGCCGGAGGGGTCTCGCTGGTCTGCAGCCGCCCCAGCTCACGCCGCCCGGCATGCACCACCTTGTTGAGTTCGCCAAGCCGCGTTTCCAGCTCCGTCAGCACCTGCTCGGCATAACGGTTGGCGCCTTCCTGCACCGCTCCCGCCTCCTGCCGCGTGCGGGTGATCAACTGTTCGCACTGCTGCTGGGTCTGCTGGCGGAACTGCAGGGCGTCGCTGTGCAGGCGTTCGGCCTCCGCCTGGCTCTCGCGCTGAATGCGCAAGCCTTCCTGGCGGATCTGCTCGATCTCCTGCAGGCTCTGCTGACGACTGCGTTCATGCTGGTCGCCCAGCTGACGCTTGAGCTCGGTGTACTCGGCGTCGAGCTGCTGGCGGCGCTGGATCGCCTCCTGCTCCAGTTGCTGGCGGCGCGCACCGAACTGCTGCTCCATCTGGGCCTGACGGGTCTGGTGCTCCTGCTCTGCCTGGGCCACCTGCTGACGGGTGGCCAGCTGCATCTGCTCGCACTGCTGGCGGGTGTGCTCCCGGATCTGCGCCCCCTGCTGTTCCGCTTCCTGCCGCACCGAAGCGGCATTGATCAGCTGCTCCCGCTCGCGGCGGGCCTGCACCATGATCTCTTCGGCCTGCTGCCGCGCCTTGGCGATGAACGTGTCGCGCTGAGCCAGCAGCTCCTGCGCCTGAAGCAGCTCCGCCGGGAGCTTCTCGCGAATCGTGTCGAACACCTCGATGGCGTCCTGCTCGTTCACCAGCCGGCCGCCGCTGAAGGGGATGCGCGAGCCCTCCAGCACGATCTCTTCGAGTTGTTCGAGCTGTTCCAGCACGCTGATCCGAGTCTCGGTCATCTCATCGGGGCGGGAATGTCTGATTAAAGAGCCTGGCGAGTTCCTCCGCCACTCCGCCGGGCACCAGGTGGCGCACCTCACCGCCGAAGCGCGCTACCTCCTTCACCACGCTGCTGCTGAGGAAGCTGTGGGGCACGGCGGTGGCCAGGAACAGCGTTTCCACCTCCGGCGCCAGGCTGAGATTGGTGTGGGCGATCTGCAGCTCGAACTCAAAATCGCTCATCGCCCGCAGCCCCCGCAGGATCACTCCCGTGCCCGTCCGGCGCGCGAACTCCACGGTGAGGCCGTCGAAGCTGCCCACCTCCACATTGCTGAGATGGGCGGTGGCGCGGCGGATCTGCGCCAGCCTCTGGTCAAGCGAAAAGCTGGGCTGTTTGGAGGGGTTCTGCAGCACCCCCACCAGCACCTGCTCGAACAGGCGACTGCTGCGCTCGATCAGGTCGAGGTGGCCAAGGGTGATCGGATCGAAGCTGCCGGGGTAGAGGGCCTTCATGGGAGCGGGGGCGAGGGCCCGGCGGCGGGAGCGGCGGGGGATCCTATGGAGGCTGCTGCTGGCTGCGGTCGCGAGCGGTCCCCCCCTCCGGCTTGCCTAAGGTTGGAATCACCTCCAGGAACCAGGCCATGGCTGTGGATCTCAACGTCGATGGCGCCGCCGCCCCCGTGCTCGACAGCGCCGCCAAGAAAACCCTGCTGCGCAAGATCCCCCACGGCGTGTTCATCTGTGGCGTGGCCGAGGGCGATGACGTCAACGGCTTCACCGCCAGCTGGGTCACCCAGGGGTCGTTCGATCCGCCGCTCGTGGTGATGGCCGTGCGCGCCGATTCCACCAGCAACGGCATCATCAGCCGCACGGGCCGCTTCTCGCTCAACGTGCTCTCTGCCGAGCAGAAAGACCTGGCGGCGGTGTTCTTCAAGCCCCAGAAAGGCATCGGTGGCCGCTTCGATGCCGCTCCCTTCACGCTCGGGCCCCTGGGCCTGCCTGTGCTCGACGACGCGCTCGGCGCCGTGGAATGCGCGGTGGTGGGCCAGGTGGCCCACGGTGATCACACCGTGTTCGTGGCGGAAGTTAAGTCGGCCCAGCTTCACCGCGATGGCGCCGCACTGGAGCTGTCCACCACCGGCTGGCAGTACGGCGGCTGAGCCGCCTCTCGCGGGAGCATTGGGCATGGGGACCACGCTGCAACCGCTGCTGAAGGATCAGGCACGGCTGGCCCAGCGGCTGAAGGAGCTGCCGGCCGAGCCGGGCTGCTACCTGCTGCGCGATCTCGACGACCGCATCCTTTACATCGGCAAATCGAAGAGCCTGCGCAGCCGCGTGCGCAGCTACTTCCGTGATTCCCACGACCTCAGCCCCCGCATCAGCCTGATGGTGCGTCAGGTGGCGGAGATCGAGTTCATCGTCACTGACAGCGAAGCCGAGGCGCTGGCGCTGGAATCCAACCTGATCAAGAACCACCAGCCGCACTTCAACGTGCTGCTCAAGGACGACAAGAAATATCCCTATCTCTGCATCACCTGGAGCGAGGCCTACCCGCGCATCTTCATCACCCGTCGCCGCCGGCTGCGCAGCCCGCTCGATCGCTTCTACGGGCCCTATGTGGATGTGGGTCTTCTGCGCCGCACCCTGTTTCTGGTCAAGCGGGTGTTTCCGCTGCGTCAGCGCCCCCAGCCTCTCTACCGGGATCGCACCTGCTTGAACCACGCGATCGGCCGCTGCCCCGGCGTGTGCCAGGAAAAGATCAGCCCTGAGGCCTACCAGCACACCTTGCGCAAGGTGGCCATGGTGTTCCAGGGCCGCAGCGACGAACTGCTTGTGCTGCTACGCGCCCAGATGGAGCGCTACGCCGAACGGGAGGATTTCGAGGCGGCCGCCCGGGTACGCGACCAGATGCAGGGGCTCGAGCAGCTCACCGCCGACCAGAAGATGGCCCTGCCCGATGCCTCCGTGTCGAGGGATGTGCTGGCGCTGGCGGCCGATGCGCGCGTGGCCGCCGTGCAGCTGTTTCAGATGCGGGCCGGCAAGCTGGTGGGGCGGCTCGGCTACACCGCCGATGCCACGGTCGCCAGCCCCGGGGCGATCCTGCAACGGGTGCTGGAAGAGCACTACAGCCAGGTGGAGCCGGTGGAGATCCCACCGGAGGTGCTGGTGCAGCACCCCTTGCCGCAGCAGGCGCTGGTGGAAGACTGGCTGAGTGAGCGCCGGGGCCGCAAGGTACGGCTGCAGCACCCGCAGCGGCAACAGAAGGCCGATCTGATCGAACTGGTGGAACGCAATGCGGCCTTCGAGCTGGGCCGGGCCCAGCGCAGCGCCGAGCAGCACCAGCTCGCCACCGAAGACCTAGCCCAACTGCTGGATCTGCCCGAGCCGCCGCGTCGGGTGGAGGGCTACGACATCAGCCACATCCAGGGCAGCGACGCGGTGGCCTCCCAGGTGGTGTTCATGGATGGGCTGCCGGCCAAGCAGCACTACCGCAAATACCGCATCCAGAGCAGCAGCATCCGCTCAGGCCACTCCGACGACTTCATGGCCATGGCCGAGATCATGCGCCGCCGCTTCCGCCGCTGGGCCCAGGCGAAGGCGGAGGGGGCCGATCTGGTGGCACTGCGCAAGGCCACAGGCACCGCACTCCACACCGGCGGCCTCAACGACTGGCCCGATGTGGTGATGATCGATGGCGGCAAAGGACAGCTCTCGGCGGTGATGGAGGCGCTGCGGGAACTGAACCTGCACGAAGACCTGGTGGTGTGCTCCCTGGCGAAGCAGCGGGAGGAAGTGTTCCTGCCCGGCACCAGCCAGCCGCTGGAGACCGAACCCGACCAGCTCGGCGTCGTGCTGCTGCGGCGTCTGCGCGATGAAGCGCACCGCTTCGCGGTGAGTTTCCACCGCCAGCAGCGGGGGGAGCGGATGAAGCGTTCGCGCTTGAGCGACATCCCCGGGCTGGGACCCAAACGGGTGAAGGAGCTGCTTGGGCACTTCCGCTCGATCGATGCGATCCAGCTGGCCAGCCCGGCCCAGATCGCTGCGGCGCCCGGCGTGGGCCCCGCCCTGGCCCAGCAGATCTGGAGCTACTTCCACCCCGAGGCTGACCACGACACGGCTGACCATGGCGGGCCCGATCCGGACAACCTGGTGCCGGCCGCCGATTGTGAGCGGCATGAAGCCCCCAGCGTTGCGCAGGAGCCTGTTGGCCGGATCGGCAGCGGCGCCGGCGCCGCCCTCGTGAACTGAGCAGGAGCCATGGCGGGGCTCGGACTCTGGGTGCTGGGTGACCAGCTGCACGCGCAGCAAGCTGCTCTGGCCAGCAGCGCCCCCGGCCAGGCGCGGGTGGTGCTGATCGAGAGCAGTGGTGTGGTGGCCCGCCGCCGCTACCACCGCCAGAAGCTGGTGCTGGTGTGGAGCGCCATGCGGCACTTCAGCGTCGAGCTGCAGGCGCTCGGCTGGCAGGTGGACCTGTTGGAGGCGGCGGAATTCGGCACCACCTTGATCGACTGGATCCAGAGGCAGGGCATCCGCACCCTGCGCGTGATGGAGCCGGCGGATCGCCCCTTCCGGCAGGCGATCGAACGGCTTGATCTGGGCGGGCGCACCGGGGTGCAGCTCGAATGGCTGCCCTCCAACCACTTCCTCTGGAGCCGGGAGGCGTTCGCGGCCTGGGCTGGCCGCTACAAGCAGCTGCGCATGGAGCTCTTCTACCGGGAGGGGCGCCGCCGCTTCGGCGTGCTGATGGAGGACGGCGAACCGCGCGGCCAGCAGTGGAACTTCGACAAGGACAACCGCAAGCCACCGCGCCAGGGACTGGAAGGGCCGGCCCCGCTGCTGTTCAGCCCCGATGCGATCACGCGGGCCGTGATCGAGAAAGTGCGGCGCCTCGATGCGGAGCGGGCCGCCGCCGGGGAAGCGCCGCTACCCGGTGCGCTGGAGCCTTTCCATTGGGCGGTCACCCGCCAGCAGGCGCTGCAGGTGCTTGATCACTTCGTGGCCACCCGCCTGGCTGGTTTCGGCCCCTACCAGGACGCCATGGTCAGCGGCCAGCCCACGCTCTGGCATGCCCTGATCAGCCCCTACCTGAACCTGGGCCTGCTGGAACCGCTGGAGGTGATCCGCCGGCTGGAGTCGGCAGGTACGGGCGCGGCGAGCGGCGTGGAGCCACCGGTGCCGCTCGCCAGCCTGGAGGGGGTGATCCGGCAGCTGCTCGGCTGGCGCGAATACATGCACGGCCTCTACCACTGGTTCGGCGAGGGGTATGCAGGCCGCAACCACTTCGGCCACACCCGGCCCCTGCCCCTCTGGTTCGAGCACCTGGGCGGCAGCGGCATGGCCTGCCTGGATCAGGTGCTCGGCGAACTGGATCGCACCGGCTACGCCCATCACATCCAGCGGCTGATGGTGCTGGCCAACTACGGCCTGCTGGCAGGGCTCGATCCCCAGGCCCTCACCGTCTGGTTCCACCGCCTGTTCATCGACGGCCACGACTGGGTGATGCAGACCAATGTGCTGGGCATGGGGGTCTTTGCCGACGGCGGGCAGCTGGCCAGCAAGCCCTACGCCGCCAGCGACCGCTTCATCGCCCGCATGAGCAACTACTGCAAAAGCTGCCGCTTCGATCCGGCACAGCGCACCGGGCCAGCGGCCTGCCCCTTCACCACCCTCTACTGGAACTTCCTGGACCGCCACGAAGCCCTGCTGCGCGGCAATCCCCGCATGGCCCTGGTGATCGCCCAGCTCGATCGCCTCCCTGCTGAGGAGCGGCAAGCGGTCGCCGTCGCCGCTGCGGCCCACCTGGAGCGGGCGGCCGGATCGGCCCCCACCGGTGCCGCCTAACTTGAACGGGCCATCCCTTCGCTGCCGATGCCGGCCCTGGCCCTGCCCCCCGAGGCCTACCTCTGGTTCAAGACCCTCCACATTGTTGGCGTGGTGGTGTGGTTCGCCGGACTGTTCTATCTGGTGCGCCTGTTCATTTATCACGTGGAAGCCGAAGCGCTGGACGAGCCCTTGCGCGCCGCTTTCCACAGCCAGTACGAGCTGATGGAGCGCCGGCTGGCCAACATCATCACCACGCCCGGCATGGTGGTGGCGGTGACGATGGCGGTGGGGTTGCTGCTGGTGCAGCCGATCTGGCTGAAACAGAGCTGGATGCACGCCAAGCTGGCCGTGGTGCTGGCCCTGCTCGTGTACCACTGGTTCTGCTATCGACTGATGGGGCAGCTCAAGGCGGGCACCTGTCGCTGGAGTGGCAGGCAGCTGCGGGCGCTCAATGAGCTGCCCACCCTGATGCTGGTGCTGGTGGTGATGCTGGTGGTGTTCAAGGCCCAGTTCCCCACGGGAGCTGCCACCTGGTTCCTGGTGGCCCTGGTGGTGGCGATGGCGGCCTCGATCCAGTTCTATGCCCGCTGGCGGCGGCTGCGTTCCGAACGGGAGGCGATCGCAGGTGCCGGCTGACCACCCACTCGTGGAGGTGCTGGCTGCGGTGGACGCGCAGAGCTGCCCCACCCGGCTCAACTTCCATTGCCACACCCATTGCAGCGACGGCAGCCTCGAACCGGCCGCCGTGGCCGACCAGGCGCTGGCGATGGGCCTGGAGCATTTCGCCGTCACCGATCACCACAGCATCGCGGCTTACCAACCGGCCCGTGCGCACCTGGAGGAGCGCCAGCGGCTGGGGCAGCGGGTGCCGCAGCTGTGGAGCGGGGTGGAGATCAGCTGCCTGCTGGAGGGGTGCCTGGTGCATGTGCTGGCCCTGGGCTTCGAGCTGCACCACCCGGCCCTGGCGCCTTACGTGCGCGGCCATGCGGTGGTGGGGCCAGGGCTGCGCGCCGGCAAGGTGCGGGAAGCGATTCATGCCGCCGGTGGCCTGGCCTTGCTGGCCCATCCGGCCCGCTACCGGCGTCCCCACCAGCAGCTGATCGCGGCGGCGGCAGAGCTCGGCTTCGATGGGGCCGAAGCCTTCTACGACTACGACCTGACCAGCCGCTGGCAGCCCACACCGTTGGTGTGTGACGCGATCGCCAGCCAGCTGCAGAGCCTGGGTTTGCTGAGAAGTTGTGGCACCGATACCCATGGACTGGCCTTGTCAGGCCGCTAGGGTTCATCACAGGTTTCCGTTTCCTCACCATGGGTCTCTTCGATCGTCTGTTGAACATCGGTACCAAGGACGGCAGCTTCTCCTCCAAGCCGGCCAAACCCGAGAAGCCCGCCGCCAAGGCTGGCGAACAGACGTTCTTCCTCGACCCCGACACCTCCAGCTCCATGGGCAACGTGGAGTACATGCGGCGCTCCAACAAAATCCGGCACACCTTCCCCGGCAATGCCGACAATCCGGGTGAAAAGGAGATGGTGCAGGAAGTCGATTCGATGTCGGCGCGTCTGGAGAAAGCCAGCAGCGGCCTGCCGGTGAACGCATCGCCTGAATCCAACACCAGCCTCACCGGTGGCGTGCCCAAGCCGGTGAAGAAAACCTTCGCGGCCCGCCTCACCTCCGCTGAACTGGGTCAGCGGCTCAAGGGCGCGGCAGTCGCCGTCAACACGCCCGGCGGCAACTCTGCAGGCCGCAAGGCCGATGCCGCCGGCAGTTCCCAGCCCCAGTTCACCCAGAAGCCGGCCAAGCCTGGCGACATTGACCCGTTCAAGGCCATGGCCCGCGACCTCAACAACTGATCGGCTTGGTGAACGGCCGCGGTTCACTCCTTGAATGTGAGTGGCCGCGGTTCACTTGTTCAGGTTTCGATCAGGCTTTCGCTGCCGATCACCAAGGCCTTCAGGTGTTTGAGCTGGGCAGGGTCTGCTCCCTGCCACAGCTCGCGGTTGGCGGCCTCCAGCAGCCGCTCGGCCATGTCCCGCAGCGCCCACGGGTTCGACTGCCGCAGCGCCTGTAACACGTCGTCGTCCTGCAGCCACTGGCGGCAGATGGCCCCATAGCTCCAATCCGGCACCCGGCCCGTGCTGGCGTCATAGGCGAACAGGTAATCGAGGCTGGCGGCCAGCTCGAAACCGCCCTTGTATCCGTGGGCAAGCATGCCCTGAATCCAGCGCGGGTTCAGCACGCGTGAGCGGAGCACCTTGTCGAATTCATGCTCCAGCCGGTGCACGCGCGGCCGCTGGTGGCGCGAATGATCAGCGAACCAGAGGGCCGGAGCGCTACCGCGCACCCGTTCGCTGGCGGCGCTGAGCCCTCCTTGGAACTGGTAGTAGTCGTCGGAATCCAGCAGGTCGTGCTCACGGTTGTCCTGGTTGTGGAGCACCACCTCCACCTGACGCAACCGCTGCTCCAGCCCCTCGCGATCAGGGCTGGCCTCGCAACGGCCGTCACCGCTGGCGTCGTATCGCCAGCCGCTCCAGTTGAGGAAGGCCTCACCGAGATCGCCCCGCTGCTCCCACTGACCACTGTCGATCAGCCCCTGAAGCCCCGCCCCATAGGCCCCCGGCGCCGAGCCGTACACCCTGCCGCTTTGGCCTTCCTGGCGGGCATGGGCTGCCAGCGGGTTGTGCCTCTCGTCTTCATCAAGAACAGCGACCCGGCGGCTGGCCTGATTCATCCAGTCGACCAACTGCGGGAAAGCATCGCGGAAGAGGCCGGAGATGCGCAGCGTCACATCCACCCGGGGGCGTTGCAGCAGGCTGAGCGGAATCACCTCCAGATCCACCATGCGCCGGGTCGGTCCGTCCCACATCGGCCGCACCCCCATCAGCGCCAGCGCCTGGGCGATGTCCTCGCCGCCATTGCGCATCGTGGCGGTGCCCCACACCGACAGGGCCAGGTGGCGAAGGTCGTCTCCCTCCTGCTGCAAGTGGGCTTCCAGCAGCAGGGCGGCGCTGCGACGCCCCAGGTCCCAGGCGGCTTCGGTGGGCAGCCCCCGCAGATCCACGCTGTAGAAGTTGCGGCCGGTGGGCAGCACATCAGGGCGGCCGCGTGTGGGCGCCCCGGAGGGCCCGGCGGCAATGCGTTCCCCGGCCAGGCCCCGCAGCAGGGCCTGACGCTCGGCGCTGGCGCAGGCCAGCAGGCGCGGCAGCAGCTGACGCCGCACACGCTCCAGTACGGCCTGGGTTGTTGGCCCCACCACCACCGCTGCAGAAGCGGCAGTGGCGGTGGTGGGCGCCAGCAGCGGCTTCAGCAGATCGAGGGCCTGTGCTTCCAGTAGGGCAACGGCATCACCACAGCGGCGCAGGGCGGTCGGGGCAGAGGGAGAGGCCGAGTCAGAGACGGCGGCCGCGGGAGACGCCTGGAGGCGGAGGCGATCCGCGACGCTGAGTGGCGCCTCCTCGGCATCCGCCCACGGGTCCAGCTCCAGTTGCAGATCAGCGGCCAGGGCCTGGGTGAGACCAGGGCCCTCGGCCAGGGGGGGCCGCACCAGGCACAGCAGCAGCTCCAGCAAGGGCTGGGGGCCAGGCAGGTGGCCGAACACATGCAGGCCGGTGCGGATCTGAGCTTCCTTCAGCTCACACAGGTAGCCATCGGCGCCATCGAGACGCGCTTCAAGATCATCGATGGCCTGGGCAGAGGCGGATCCCACAGCAGCGCCGGCCGCGAATGATCTGTCTGCAGCTGATCCATCTGCAGATATGCCGTCTCCAGCAGTGGCAGGCGCGGGCAGCTCCAGGGAGGAGAGCAGCCCGGCGAGCCGCTCCCGTAAGGGAGCGACGCGCTCGCTGCCCAGCTGGCGGGCCTCCCAGTACTCGTCGAGCAGGGCTTCGAGCTCCTGCAGGGGCCCGTGCAGCCCGGCCCGATCGAGCGGAGGGGTGAGGTGATCGAGGATCACCGCCTGGGCGCGGCGCTTGGCCTGGGAGCCTTCGCCCGGATCGTTGACGATGAACGGATACAGGTGGGGCATGGGCCCCAGCGCCCACTCCGGGAAGCACTGATCGGAGAGGCCGAGCCCCTTGCCGGGGAGCCATTCCAGGTTGCCGTGCTTGCCCACGTGGACCACCACCTGGCTGGCGGCCACCTGGCGCAGCCACAAATACTGGGCCAGGTAGGCATGGGTGGGCGGCAGGTCGGGGGAGTGATAGCTGAGGCTGGGGTCGCGGCCGTAGCCCCGCTCCGGCTGCACCAGCACGGCCACGGCGCCGAAGCGCAGACCTCGGATCGGGAAGCCGGCACCAGCCGGCCCCTGCTCCAGGCCCTCATCGGCAGCTGGAGGCCCCCAGCGGGCCTCCAGCACGGCCCTGCCCGCCGCCGGGAGTTGCTGGTACCAGGCGAGATAGGTCGCCAGGGGCAGGTGATCGAGCGGCGGCCGGTGCTGGCTTTCCGGGTCGTTGGTGCGTCCGGACAGCAGCTGCTGGATCAGGGCATCCCCGTCAGCGGGAAGGCCTGTCGTCAGTTCCGCGGGCAGCTCGGAGGGGGTCACGCCCAGGTCATAGCCGGCCTCCGCCAGCCAGCGCAGCATCGCCGCGGCGCTGGCGGGGGTGTCGAGCCCCACGCCATTGGCCAGGCGGCTGTTGCGGGTGGGGTAGTTGGCCAGCACCAGGGCCACACGGCGCTGCTTCACCGGGGTCAGGCGCAGCTCCACCCAGGCCGCCAGCAGGCGGGCGATCCAGTCGAGCCGTTCCGGATCCGGCTGGTAGTGCATCAGCGCTGCCGAAAGCGAGGTATCGGCCCGCTCCAGCTCCTTGAAGGCACCGACCCGGCTGGTGATGCGTCCGTCAAGCTCGGGCAGAGCCACCTGCAGGCTGAGATCGAGCGGGCCGAGGCCGATGCTGCTGGCAGCCCATTGCTCACGGCTGCGGGTGCTGCAGAGCACCTGAATCACCGGCACGTTGAGGCGGTCCCAGAGCGGGGCACCCAGACCCGCTTCCTCGAACTGCACCGAGGCAAAGGAGGTGGTGCACAGCACGCCCTGCACCCCCTCCCTGTCCAGCAGGTCGGCCACCCCCTGCTGGACAGCGGGATCCCTCAGGCCACTCACCCACAGCGCCCGCGGGCAGAGTCCCTGGCGGCGCAGGGCCTGGAGCAGGACGGTGGCCAGCTGATCGTCGCCGGCCTGCAACAGGGCGCGGTAGAGGATCACCCCCACCCGTGCCCCCGGGTCTGCCCGCCAGTCGTGGGGAAGGGGGTCGGCCAGGGGCAAGGGCACCGGCGCTGGCGCCGCCTGGCCAGCGGCGAGCGCCTCCAGGCTGTCGAGCACGCGGCGCAGGTTGTCAGCACCGCCCTCGCGCAGGCAGCGGCTGATCGCCACGGCCAGATCCTCAGGCCCGTTGCCAAGGCTGGCCAGCTCCAGCTCCTGATCGGCCGTGCCGGCCGCCACGATCAGCCGGCGCCCGGGTTGGTGCTCCGCCCAGGCATGCAGCTGCTCCAGCCCGTAACTCCAGTGGCCCCGTCCGCCGAGCAGCCGCACCAGCACCACGCGGGTGGTGGAAAGGCTGGTGGCGATGTAGTGATCGAGCGCCGCCGGCGCGGCCAGCGCCGCCAGGTTCAGCCCCCGTACCGGCGCCGCACTGGGCTGCCGGGCGAGAACGGCGGCCAGGGTCTGCAGATCGGTGTCTGAACTGCTGAGCACCAGCAACGGCGTGGACTCCTGCTCCACGAAGGCGGAGTCCTCGAAGCCGGAAGGCAGGCCTGGAACGGCGGCAAGACGGTGCATCACGCCATCTTCGGCCCCGGCAGTGAGAAGATCTCACCAGCGAACGCCGCCGGCGCCGCATCTCCACGCGCTTCCGCATGCAGAAGTTTCTTCCTTACGCCTGGTTCGGCGGCCGCTGTGTTCCCTTCGGTGAAGCCACGATTTCAGTGGCCACCCACGCCCTCCATTACGGAACCGGCGCGTTCGGCGGCATGCGGGCCCTGCCCAACCCGGCAGATCCCAACGAGATCCTGCTGTTCCGCGCCGATCGGCACACGCGCCGCCTGTCCCAGAGCGCGCGGCTGCTGTTGGCCGAGCTGCCGGAGGCCACGATTCTCGATGCGATTCAGCAGTTCCTGCAGGCGAACCGTCCCACCACCCCAATCTATCTGCGGCCGTTCGTGTACACCAGCGATCTGGGAATCGCGCCACGCCTCCACGACATCGAGACAGATTTCCTGATCTACGGCATCGAGCTCGGCGATTACCTCTCCCCCGATGGGGTGAGCTGCCGCATCAGCAGTTGGTGCCGCCAGGAGGACCGCTCCCTGCCGTTGCGCGGGAAGATCAGCGGCGCGTACATCACCAGCTCCCTGGCCAAAACTGAAGCGGTCAAGAGCGGCTTTGATGAAGCGCTTCTGCTCAACAGCCGCGGCAAGGTAAGCGAAGCCAGCGGCATGAACCTGTTCATGGTGCGCGACGGCGTGCTGATCACCCCCGGGGTCGACCAGGACATCCTCGAGGGGATCACCCGCGCCAGCATCCTCGAGCTGGCGCAGGCCATGGGGATCCCCACCCTGGAACGCGCGGTCGACAAAACGGAGCTGTTCGTCGCCGACGAGGTGTTCCTCAGCGGCACCGCCGCCCGGGTCACGCCAGTGCGCCGGGTGGAAACCACGGATCTGGCTGGACCGCGGCCGATCATGGAGACGCTGCGCAGCGCCCTCACCGCGATCACCGAGGGCCGCGATCCGGCCTACGAGCACTGGGTTACCCGCGTGCGGCTCGATGGGTAAGCCAGCGGCACTTCCTACAGTGACAGCTGGCCTTGAGCGCGTAATCGATGACGGCAGCGGTGCAGCAGGCAGGGGCGCCAGCGACCCAGCGCATGGGGTTTCTGGAGCGTCTCCACGCACCTGAGCGGCCGGTGCTGGTGTTTGACGGGGCCACAGGCACCTCACTCCAGCAGATGGATCTCAGCGCCGCCGACTTCGGTGGCGCAGCCCTGGAGGGGTGCAACGAGCAGCTGGTGTTCACCCGGCCGGATGCCGTGCAGGCCGTGCACCGCCAGTTCCTGGAGGCCGGCTGTGATGTGATCGAAACCAATACCTTCGGCGCCGCCTCGATCGTGCTGGCCGAATACGGCCTGGAAGATCAGGCCTTCACGATCAACAAGCGGGCGGCCGAACTGGCCCGCGCCTGCGCTGCTGAATACAGCAGCCCCACCAAACCCCGCTTCGTGGCCGGCTCGATGGGGCCCACCACCAAGTTGCCCACGCTTGGGCACATCGACTTCGACACGATGCGCGACGCCTTCCGGGAGCAGGCGGAAGGCCTGATTGCGGGCGACGTGGACCTGCTGATCGTGGAAACGTGCCAGGACGTGCTGCAGATCAAGGCTGCCCTGCAGGGAATTGAAGCGGCCTTCAGCGCCACCGGGCAGCGGCGGCCGCTGATGGTATCGGTCACGATGGAAACCACCGGCACCATGCTCGTGGGCTCCGACATCGCCGCGGTGGTGTCGATCCTGGAGCCATTCCCGATCGATGTGCTCGGCCTCAACTGCGCCACCGGGCCCGAGCAGATGAAGGAGCACATGCGCTATCTGAGCGAGCACAGTCCGTTCGTGGTGAGTTGCATTCCCAACGCCGGGCTGCCCGAAAACGTGGGCGGCGTGGCCCACTACCGGCTGACACCGCTGGAGCTGAAGCTGCAGCTGATGCACTTCGTCAATGATCTCGGCGTGCAGGTGATCGGCGGTTGCTGCGGCACCACCCCCGCCCACATCGCAGCCCTCTGCGAGCTCACTGCCGATCTGCTACCCCGCCCGCGGGCCGTGCGGCGTCCGGAGCAACGGCTGGAGCGGCCGGCTTTCCACTACGAACCTGCGGCCGCCTCGATTTATGGCGTCACGCCATACCACCAGGACAACTCGTTCCTGATCATCGGTGAGCGGCTCAACGCCAGCGGCTCGCGCAAGGTGCGTGATCTGCTCAACGCAGAAGACTGGGACGGGCTGGTGGCCGTGGCACGCGGCCAGGTGAAGGAAAACGCCCACGTGCTCGACGTCAACGTTGATTATGTGGGCCGCGACGGTGAGCGTGACATGCATGAGCTGGTCAGCCGGCTGGTCACGAACGTGAATCTGCCGCTGATGCTCGATTCCACCGAGTGGCAGAAGATGGAAGCCGGCCTGAAGGTGGCAGGCGGGAAATGTCTGCTGAACTCCACCAACTACGAGGATGGGGATGAGCGCTTCTTCAAGGTGCTCGAACTGGCGCGGCGCTACGGCGCTGCCGTGGTGATCGGCACGATTGATGAAGAGGGGATGGCGCGCACCGCCGAGCGCAAGTTCGCCATTGCCCAGCGCGCCTATCGCGATGCCCTGGAATTCGGCATACCAGCGCACGAAATCTTCTACGACCCCCTGGCGCTGCCGATCTCCACCGGCATCGAGGAAGACCGCCTCAATGGAGCCGCCACGATCGAGGCGATCCGCCGCATCCGCAGCGAGCTTCCTGGCGTGCACGTGGTGCTGGGGGTGAGCAACATCAGCTTCGGGCTGTCACCAGCGGCGCGGATCACGCTCAACTCCGTGTTTCTGCACGCGTGCTGTGCCGCCGGCATGGATGCGGCGATCATCAGCCCGGCCAAGATCCTGCCGCTGATCAAGATCAGCGAGGAACACCAACAGGTATGCCGTGATCTGATCGCCGATGCACGCCGTTTCGATGGGGATGTCTGCGTCTACGACCCGCTCACCACGCTCAGCACCCTGTTCGAGGGGGTCAGCGCCCGGGAAGCACGCGACGCGGGGCCGCAGCTGGCGGATCTGGAGGTGGAGAAACGCCTCACCCAGCACATCATCGATGGTGAGCGCATCGGCCTCGAAGCTTCACTCAACGAAGCCCTCGCCAAGTACCCGCCGCTGCAGATCATCAACACCTTCCTGCTCGATGGCATGAAGGTGGTGGGTGAGCTGTTCGGTTCCGGCCAGATGCAGTTGCCCTTCGTGTTGCAGAGCGCTGAGACGATGAAGTTCGCCGTGGCGTTCCTTGAACCCTTCATGGAACGGGTGGAAGGCGAGAGTTCTGCCAAAGCTAAGTTCCTGATCGCCACGGTAAAAGGTGACGTTCATGACATCGGCAAGAATCTGGTGGACATCATTCTCACCAACAACGGTTATGAGGTGGTGAATCTCGGCATCAAGCAGTCGGTGGAAGCGATCATCGAAGCCCAGAAACTGCACCAGGCCGATTGCATCGCCATGAGCGGCCTCCTGGTGAAGTCCACCGCCTTCATGAAAGACAACCTCCAGGCTTTCAATGAGGCGGGCATTCAGGTGCCGGTGATTCTTGGTGGGGCGGCGCTGACACCCCGATTCGTCAACAAGGATTGCCGCGCGGTCTACCGGGGTCAGGTGATCTACGGCCGGGATGCCTTCGCCGACCTGCGCTTCATGGACGCGCTGGTGGAGGCCAAGCAGAACAACCGCTGGAGTGATGCGGAAGGCTTCAGCGGTGAGATTCCGCCCGGACTTGGGCTGGAGCGCGGTGAAGACACGGTCGATGACGCCACGACAACCGCCCCCGCCCGTGCGGAAGGGGCACCGGCAGCCCCGGGATCAGCAGCAGCGGCCCAGACGGCCCCTGATGCCGAGGATCCAGCGGCTGCCGCAGTCGTGCCAGAGACGCCATCCAGCGCAGCAGCGCCGCTCAACGACCATCGCTCCGAGGCCGTTCCAGAAGAAGCCGCCATCCAGCCGCCGTTCCTGGGCAGCCGCGTGCTCGATGAGCAGGCGATTCCGCTGGCTGAGGTGTTCGGCTACCTGGATCGCAACGCCCTGTTCGCCGGCCAGTGGCAGTTGCGCAAGACGCAGCAGCAGAGTCGCGACGACTACGAGCAGATGCTGGCGGCCAAGGCCGAACCGGTGTTGCAGCACTGGATGCAGCGCTGCCTGGAGGAGAAGTTGCTCACTCCACGGGTGGCCTACGGCTACTTCCCCTGTGGCCGGCTCGGCAACGCGCTGGTGGTCTTCGATCCGGCCGCGCCTGAGCGGGAGCTGGGCCGTTTCGAGCTGCCGCGCCAGAGGGGCGGCAACCGCTACTGCGTCGCCGATTTCTACCGCGACCTCTGCCAGGGGCGGCCCACCGATGTGCTGCCGATGCAGGCCGTCACGATGGGGGAGAAGGCCACAGTCTTCGCGCGCGAACTCTTCGCCGCCGATCGCTACACCGACTATCTCTATTTCCACGGTCTGGGGGTGCAGATGGCTGAAGCACTGGCCGAGTGGACCCATGCGCGCATCCGACGCGAACTGGGCTTCGTCGCCGAGGAACCCAGCGCCCTGCGCGATGTGCTTGCCCAGCGCTATCGCGGCAGCCGCTACTCCTTCGGCTATCCCGCCTGCCCCAACGTGGCCGATTCCCGTCCCCAGCTGCAATGGCTGGGGGCGGAGCGCATCGGGCTGAGCATGGACGAAAGCGACCAGCTGGAGCCCGAGCAGAGCACCACCGCCCTGGTGGCCCTGCACAGCCAGGCGCGCTACTTCAGCGCCTGAGGAAGCCATCCCGAGGCGATGGCAGGTACGGGCGCGGTGTCAGGCTGGGGAGGCTCTCTTGCACTGCTGCTATGGCCATTGCCGGACCTGACGGAGTGGATGCGGCCATCGCAGCCGGACTCGACCTTGACGGCTCGCCGATTCCGGCCGAGATGCTGAGCCTGTACCGCGAGGTGATGGAACTGGAGGCCCAACGGGCCCGCAGCGGCGTGAAGAAATCGATGCGCAACCGGGTGGTGAAAACCGGGGCCAAGCATTTCGATCAGGCCAGCCTTGATGCCCGCCTCAAGGCCGCCGGCTGGGATGGCCTCAAGGACAAGGAAATCGCCTTCTTCTACGGCTGAATCGCCTGGGTTCAATCAGCTACTGGAGGAACCGGTCCGCTGACGTGCCCTGCGTTGGGTCAGCGCTTGATTCCGCCGCGTCAGCGCAACCAGCAGGCGGCAGTTCAAGCGATGCGTTTATCTCAGCCCCAAGCCTTTGGCCGGGAGCCACTGGCCCTCAGCATTCAGCCATGCGGGTTCGAAACAGATCCTCCAACACCGAAGCTCCGTCAGCGAGCCATCAAGGCAACGCACTGAACGGAGAGGTTTCAGCGCCATAGCCGGATCAGAGATCTTCGAGGGTGTCGATCACCTCTTGTTGAAACGCCTGGAGATCGGTCGAATCACTCAGGTCGACCCCCTCACCGGCGGCATTCTGGGTGAGCTCCTGGAAATGGAAAGCGCCTTCACCGTGGGCAAGAAACTCCATCGCGGAGCTTTCACCGCTTTCCTTGAAGGCGTCGAGCAGCGCCATGAAGGCAGCATCTTCGGTGAAATCCCAGCTCATGAAGGGGGTATCGCAAGTCGTAAGGGCGGCAGAAGGGAGCCTTCCAGCACCACTGCACAATGACCTTTAACGCCTGCCCCCCCGATTCCGTCAACCTCCCAGGGCCATTCCCGCCATTGGTCCTGCAGACTTTGGGATGATTTCGGCACGATCCGTGGAACCGCGTTCTTCTTCAGCGCCAGTGGTGGCCCGCAATGTGCTCGGTGAGACGCTTGAGATCTGCGGATGCACACCCCGCACCGGCTGGTACCGCGATGGTTTCTGCCGTACCGACAGCAGCGACACGGGACGCCACACCGTCTGCTGTGTGGTGAACGATGTCTTCCTGCGCTACAGCCGTTCCCGCGGCAACGACCTTTCCACACCGATGCCGGCCTACGGCTTTCCGGGTCTTCAGCCCGGAAACCACTGGTGCATCTGTGCCGCCCGCTGGCTGGAGGCCTACCAGGACGGGGTGGCGCCGCCGGTGCGGCTGGAGGCCACGGAAGCGTCTGCACTTGAGGTGATCCCGCTGGAGTTGCTGAAGGAGCTGGCCCACGTGGGGTGAGCGCCGCGCCTCAGCAGCTGCATCACCTCTCTCCCACCACCTGCACCACCCTTCACGTCACCCCGGTCACATCAGCCCGCGTCAGCCGAACACTCCACCGTCTTCACACCCCGCCTTCACCACGGAACCGGGCTACCGTCCCAGGCCAGGAAGCTGCCGCTCTGCTCCGGGCCCTGCAGTTCCAGCACGTCCAGGAGGTGGTGGGCGGCTCGCTCGGGGCTGAACAGGCGCTCCGGCGGCACGCCGCTGCGGAAAGGCGCTGAGAGATCGGTGGCCGTGGTGCCGGGATGCAGCAGGGTCACGGTGGCGAGGGGTCGGCGGCGACGCCACTCCAGGGCCAGGCAACGCAGCAACTGATTCTGGGCGGCCTTGGCACTGCGGTAGCCGTACCAGCCCCCCAGGCTGTTGTCGCCGATGCTGCCGACCCGTGCCGACAGGCTGGCGAACAGCGCCGGCTCTGCGGCCGGCAGCAGCCGCTCCAGGGCCTGGGCCAGCAGAATCGGGCCGTAGGCATTCACCGCGAACACTCGCTCCAGGGCGGCGCGGTTCAGCTGGCTGAGCCGCTTTTCCGGTTGCAGAGCGGGGCCGTCGTGCAGGAGGCCCGCCGTGTTGATCACGAGGCGCAAG
This sequence comes from Cyanobium sp. ULC065, assembly GCF_977927515.1. The sequence continues at coordinate 2,091,420 of NZ_OZ376393.1, forward strand.
GTGCCGGCCTGGGCCTGCAGCGTGGCGGCAGCGGCCTGCAGACTGGCGTCCGCGCAGAGGTCGAGCTGCAGTGCGCGCGCGCCCAGCTGCGGCTCTCCCGGCCGGGCAGGCCAGCCGCGGCGGCTGGCGCCCCAGAGGCAGAGCCCGGGGGCCCGCTCGGCCAGGGCCTGCACCAGGGCGCGGCCGATGCCGCCGGCACCCACCACCAGGGCATGGCCGCTCCAGCTGCTGAGGGACGGCCGGGACGGGAGCGGGGGCAACACCTGGGGCGAAGCGGTGGAGGGGATGGCGCATGATGGCGCGATGGCAATGAGGATCGCCGTTCTGGGGCAAGGGGCCTGGGGGCGCACCCTGGCCAGCGTGCTGCGCCAGCAGGGCCATGAGCTCGCGGTGTGGTCGCGCTCCCACGGCAGCGATCCAGCCGCGGTGCTCCAGCAGCAAGACCTGGTGCTCTCGGCGGTGGCCATGGCCGGGGTGCCGGCGCTGGCGCAGCAGCTGAGCGCCGGCTGGCCCGGGGCTGTGCCCCTGGTGAGCTGCAGCAAGGGCATCGACCTTCAGCAGCACTGCACAGCCAGCCAGTTGTGGCAGCAGGCCATTCCGTCGTTGGCGTGCCTGGTGCTGAGCGGGCCCAACCTGGCGGCTGAGCTGGATCAGGGCCTGCCGGCCGCCAGCGTGCTGGCCTCCATCCACACCGAACTGGCCAGCGAGCTGCAACGCCAGCTCAGCAGCCAGCGGCTGAGGCTGTACACCAACGCCGATCCGATCGGCACCGAACTGGCCGGCGCGCTCAAGAACGTCATGGCGGTAGCGGCCGGCATCTGCGATGGTCTCGGGCTGGGGGCCAATGCCAAGGCCTCCCTGCTGACCCGCGGGCTGGCCGAAATGGGGCGGCTCAGCCAGCTGCTGGGCGGCGATCCCGCCACCCTCTACGGCCTGGCCGGCCTTGGCGACCTCCTGGCCACCGCCAACAGCCCCCTGAGCCGCAACTACCGCTTCGGGCTGCATCTGGCCGAAGGTGACTCTGCAGCGGCGGCCTTCACCCGCATCGGCGCCACGGTGGAGGGACCCGCCACGGCCGAAGCCGCGCTGGTGCTGGCCCATCGGCATGCCCTGCACCTGCCGATCTGTGAGCAGGTGGTGGGCCTGCTGCAGCGGCGCAACACCCCGCAGGAAGCCGTGCGGGCCCTGATGGAGCGCGATCTGCGCCGGGAATGGGTGTGAGTCGCGGGGCCACATCCAGAGGCCCCACAGCTCCTACCAGCGCCCATCCAGGGCCCACGTCTGCGCGACAACCGTATGTTCGCGGCCGTTCTCAGCCATGATCGCTCCAACGACTAGTGGGACAGGGATGTGAACAGAGGGAAAGGTTCATGAACTGGCCGGCAGGGCAGCAGTTGGTGGCACAGGGCGCACGTGCCCTGCGTCCGTTGAAGCTCGGCAGCGAGCGGCTGGCGCGACGCCTGCAGCGGACTCTCAGCCCTCAACGCCGCACCACGCTGCTGCTCACCACACCCTTGAGCGTGGTGGCTCTGGGCATCGGCTTCTATGCCCAATCGTTCAGCCAGCCGAAGCCCGACCTTGACGCACGGGTGATGGAGGCGCTGCTGCCGGCCAGCACCACCGGTGAAGCCACCGACCCGGCGGGTGAGGAGAGCCGCCTGCGGGCGATCGAAGCGCGCCGCGCCCAGCAGCCTCCCGCTCCGGCCCTGCTGCCGGATGCCCCCGCCTCCCTGGTGGAGCCGGTCGCCGGCCGCCCGGTTCCGCTTGAGGTGCGGGTGGCCCTGCTGCGTCAGGCCGGCCAGCCCAGCTTTTCGGCCACCGGCCCCTGGTGGCTGCGCAACGGCGACGGGCAAGTGCTGGCCCAGGGTCAGGCCCGCAGCCCTGTCGATCTCAGCGCCGGCACCGGCGCCAACGATCTCTGGCTGGACACCGCACCCGGGGAAGCGTTGCTGGTGAACGGCCAGCCGTACACCGGTCGCCTGCGTCTGCTGGCGGAGCGGGGAGGCATCACACCGATCAATCACCTGCCACTGGAGGCCTACATCGCCTCGGTGGTGGGGGCGGAAATGCCCACGTCCTGGTCGATGGAGGCCCTCAAGGCCCAGGCGGTGGCGGCCCGCTCCTACGCCCTGGCCCACCTGGCCCGACCGGCCAACAAGTTCTGGCATCTGGGGGACACCACCCGCTGGCAGGCCTACCGGGGCCTCACCACGGTGAATGGCCGCACCACCGAAGCTGCCGCGCGCACCAACGGCTTAATCCTCAGCTACCAGGGGGGCATTGTGGAAAGCCTGTATGCGGCCAACAGCCAGATCACGCTGGAAGCCCACGGGCACCTGGGAGCGAGCATGAGCCAGGAAGGCGCCCAGGAACTGGCCCTCGCGGGCCGGCGTTACAACGAGATCCTGGGCCACTACTACCGTGGGGCCTCGCTGGCACGCCTGCAGATCGGTGGAGCGAACTGAGCGCCTGTGGCGAACGGCCTTGCAGCAGAGCCAGGCCGCGCGCGAACGCGGTGCCCTGGTGCCGCTCGTCACCAGGGTGCTGCCGCCGGGAGCCTGGGCACCCTTCCAGCTGCGCCAGCTCGACTCGCCCGTGCCGCGCCACCTGCGCAGCGGTGGGCCCCGGCCCAACCCGTTTCTCCCCTGGGAGCGGCAACTGGAGGTGACGCGACTGGGCGAGAGCCATGCGGTGATCCTGAACAAGTACCCGGTGCAAGCCGGCCATCTGCTGCTGATCACCCAGGGCTGGGCGCCGCAGAGCGGCTGGCTGAGAGCGGCCGACTGGCAGGCGGTGGCCCATGTCGATGCGGACACCACCGGTCTGTGGTTCTTCAACAGCAGCGGGCGGGCCGGCGCCAGCCAGCCTCACCGGCATCTGCAGCTGTTGCCCCGCCATCGCGGGGAACCCAACTGCCCCCTGGAGCCCGCCCTACGCGCCCAGCTGCAGGGCCAGGCACCACCCTGGCCCTGGCGCTACCGGCTCAGCCCGCGCCCCGAGGGCGGCGGACCCGCCGACCTGGCGATGCTCTACCGCCGCCATGCCCTGGAGCTCGGCCTGGGTGATCCGGCGGACGGTGGGGAGCCCAGCTATCCCTACAACCTGCTGTTCACCAGCTCCTGGTTTCTCACCATCCTGCGAACCCGCGAACATGCCGCCGGGTTCAGCCTCAATGCGCTGGGCTTCGCTGGCTACCTGCTGCTGACGGAACAGTCGGATCTGCCGTGGCTGAAGGAGCATGGACCATGGCAGCTGCTCCGCGCCGTGGCGCCGGCCGTGGACGCCGCGCTGGAGCCTGCAGAAGGCCCGCCTCAGACGAGGCACTGAGCGAGGACGTGGGCCAGTGATTGGCATAGGAGGTGGGCTCCGATCTTCGCCGTGCCCTGTGCGCCGCGGCTGATTTCGGGAGGCGCAAAGGAAACGGTCTGGATGAGGCTGACCAAGGACCCTCAGCGCCTTGGAGCATGTGGACGAGGAGCCTGCAGCACCCACCAGTTGGTGCGCTGGGGGTGAAGAACTCGGTCTCGTCCTGAACCCTCTTCAAAAAGTTCAGTGAAAGCACGGTTGCACAAGGTGGCAGCAAGGGATCTTTCTGGAAAAGGAACCGGCCGGAACGACCGGCGGTTCTCCCTACAGCTTCCTTCTCATCTCCGCTTCCCTGTTCATGACCTGCTCCCCTCTGGCGGCCCAGCGCTCCACCATCCCGCTGAGCGTCGCGCCAACACCTGTCCCGCCAACCAGCGCTCCACCCACCAACACTCCACCCACCAACGCTTCGGCTGCAGCATCGGCATCGGCTTTGCTCTTGCCTGGCCGATCGACCAGCAGCAAGACCGCTGCTTCAGCAAGCCGCCTGAGCGCCGTCAATTCGGCCACAAACGCCACCAAGGCGAACACGCCGACCACGAAGCGCAGGACGAACACGAATGCCGGCTCTCATGCCAGCCAGCACGCCACCGTGCGACAACGCAACCAGCGGGTGGAGGCCTACAGGGAGCTGGTAAGGCCGATCGCTCTCCACTACGCCGCCCTTTGTCGGGAGGGGGCGGACGATCTGATCCAGGTGGGCCTGCTGGGCCTGATCCGCGCCGCAGAGCGGTTCGAACCGTGCACCGGAACGCCGTTTTCCGCCTTTGCTCGCCAGCACGTCCGGGGCGCGATCCTGCACTATCTGCGGGATCAGGCCCCGCCCATCCGGCTGCCGCGGCGTCAGCAGGAGCTTCAGGACCGGATGCGGCAGTTCACCCGTGACTGGCAGACGCGATTCGGGCAGAGCCCGAGTGAGGCCGAACTGCGCAGCGGCCTGGAGCTGTCCGTGGCCCAATGGTGCACGTTCGAGCGGCTGGAGCGGCTGCGCCGCCTGGCACCGCTCGAAGCCTCGATGGAGGGCATTGCGGCAGACCATGACGACGACGACTGCGTCGATGGCGGAACCGCCGAGGCAATGGCCCTGCTGACTCAGCTGGAGAACCGGCAGCGTCAAGTGGTGGAGCAGGTGGTGCTGGAGGGGCTGAGCCTGCGGGAGGCGGCCCGCCGGCTTCAGCTCAGCCCGATGAGCGTGCACAGGGCCCTGCACAAAGGTCTGGAGCGGCTCAGGCAGGAACTGGACTGCGGCCTTCAGCAGGTGGTTACTCCGCCGGCTGGACCCCATCACGCTGCATCTGCTTCTCCAGGGTGCTGATCGCCGCATTCACGGCAGCGAGCTGACGCTCCACTCCGTCACGCCAGTAGGTCAGCATGCGCATCTTGCGCTGCTGATGATGGCGGCGCATCGCTTCATGATCACCGCTGCTGGATCCGTAACAGGCAAAGGGCGGGAACATGGGAAAATTTCACAGTGCCTGAAGGTTCTAGCCAGTGCTCTGGTGCCCATGCGTTCCCTGCCCCACCCGTTGGTGAACTCGGCCTTCAAGTGTCGAAACCAAAGGCAGGCAGGGAATACTGGCCCACCACATCCACCCCCGCACCGCCACCGTTTTGCCGTTGTCCCCCCGCCAGATCAATCAAATGGGACCCATGATTCCCACAAGGTTTCTTCGCCCCTGTCTGGTGGTGATCGCCGGCACGCTCGTGCTGCAGGCGCCTGCCGCCCACGCCTACGTGGCCTTGATGGCGGGCCAGTCAGCCCGTCCACTCAACGGCGCGTTCAACACCGTGCCGGTGCTGCATTCCAACCAGCCTGAGGAGGTCTTCGGCCCGGGAATTCTTGTGAACACAGCGCCTGGCCAGGCTATCGCCACTGAAACCCGTCAATATCTCAACAACGCTACTTACACTTTCAACGGAGATTTCGGGCTCCACGTTCATCACAAGTATTTCCCAGAAAATGCCAGCCGTCTCGGCGGCCGTTATGTGCGCGGCAAGCTCACGATCGCCACGATCGTGATGAACCCGGGCTCGCGTCCTGTCACCCTTGAGATGGAGCGCGGCGCCGTTCGCAATAGCTTTGAAGCTCCCTATCTAGGCAACCACCTGATGGGCGTGAAACCACTGGGGCGGCGCCCCTGGAACACCGGACCGGGCGATGCCACCTCCGTGATCATGTTGCGCGGGGAGCTGGATCCCAAGATGCCGGAAACCCTGGTGGTTCCTCCCTATAGCCGCCGGGTACTGTTCCACACCCGTCTGCCCGCCCGGGGCATCGCCAATGGCCTACTGAAAGGCCGCAGTGACGGGCCATTCCAGATGGCGGTGGTGGCAGCGGAGGATCCGGAAACTGATGCCGATCTGTTCGCAGTGCTGGATCAAGGGATGCTCGCGCCAGGCCGCATCTACCTCGACATGCTCTCAAAGATCCACTACGGCCAGGTGTTCTCACGGGTCGGTGGCGTGGCGATCGGCGATGAGTACCAGGCGAGCCTGGTGCACGACCTCAATCAGGGCCCATTGCACGTGCCCTTCACGAGCACGAACCGCCACACCTTCGGCACCCGCGAAGTGCAGGTGAACCCGCTGGCCAGCCGCATGATTGATTCCTCCCTCGACAACGTGGGCACCTATGGTGTGCGCTTCGATGTGGATCTGAATCTCAAAGGCAACGGGCCCTATGAGCTGGTGATGAGCCATCCCACCGCGAACGGCCGCCAGTTCACGGCCTTCCGCGGCTCGATCGGCATCCGTACCAAGGAGGGCTACAACGACGTGCACGTAGGCCTGCGTTCAGGCGAGAGTCTTTCTCTGGCCTCGTTGAACCTGGTCCCCGGTGTGAACAACCCTGTGCGGGTGAGCATGGTGTACCCAGCCGATGCCACGCCCGGACACCTGCTGAGCGTGGTGCCCAGCTACCAGCTGGCTCAGCTGCGCGAGCGGGAACAGCGCATCGCCATGGCCCGTGCCGCCGCCGCGGAAGCCGCCCGCCAACGGCCCGCTCCCAAAGCTCCCCCACCCTGGCGGCCCCAGTGCCGGTTACCCGTCCCGCCTCCGGCCGCACCGCCAGCGCACCGCCCCCTGCACCAGCACCCGCGCGTCCCACGCCGCCACCCCCGGCACCGGCTGCCGCCCCCGTTTTCTGCCCACCTTGGTGCCGGCCTGGATCCGCCCGCTGCCGGCCATCCCGCTACCCCTGCTCAACCAGCTGCCTGGTGAAGGCGCCAACGACGGCACCCAGACCGTGCTGCTTGGCCGTTATCGGGAAGCGGCCGAGGCCCAACAGCGGTTCCTCAGGGAGATGATGGGGCGCTAGGTCCACTCCCATCGGTTCCGACGTGGCTGAGCCGGTACGAAAGGAGCGCAAAACTCTGTCGATGACGCTGCCGACCGCAAGGATCGCGCAGTTCAAGCAACTCCAGCGCGAATGGGGCTTCTCCACCCACGGGCAGGCCATGGAGCACCTGCTGGAGTTACTGCTGCCTGAATCCCCCGACCAGGAGGCGGAACAGGACGACGGCGACGATCAAGAACATGAGGTGCTGCTCGAACGGGGAGCTCTGGTGCTGGCGTCCAGCGCCGAAAGCACGCAACTCGTGCTCACCGTCGAGGACGGTCTCACCGAATTCGAGCTAGACCTGAGACGAGACTCAGAAGCGGTCTCAGATGAGACCCGCAAACAGTCTCGAGCACTGCCGGGTCTGCACAAGGGGCGGGAGACGGGCGCAACTGGCAGCGGCGGCTCCGGAAGCCGAGGCATGGGAGGTGGCATCGATCTGCCTGGATTCGTGCAGCAGCGGTCGGCACGGCTGCGCCAGAGCCTCCACCCGCAGCCGAGCACGCCAACACGGCCCAATGATCCTTTTCCAGAAATCTCTGAGCACGATCTGAGCGCCGCCCTCACTGCCGCCACAGCCCACTGGGTGGGCCTGTACGGCACGGCCGCCAACGAAGCTGTGCTGGAAGCGGCGATGGTATGGCTGGGCCAGGAGATCTGGCCCCAGTCGGACCAGGCGGAAGGGCGACCTTTCACCTGGTCGGCGCTGGAACACTGGATCGTGGGCTGTGCTCCGAGCTGGCCGGCTGGCCCGCCCAGCTTCGAGCGGGTCATGGTGGGCGCCGGATTGCTGGAGGATCCGTTCAGCCCGGCCACGTTGAGCCTGCGACTGCCCACCTTGATCAGGCGCTTCGTGCATCGCTTCCGCCGCCGCCGGCAGGGCACGTCCTTCCAAACGCTGGAGCACACGATGACGCTGCAGGGAGCCCTCAAGGTGCTGGAGATTCCCTTCGAGGTCGGCGAACGGCTCACGTTGAAACGGATCCGCGAGGCCTATCGGGAGCAGGCCCAACGGCACCACCCCGATTCCGGCGGCAGCGCCGACACGATGCGCCGCCTGAATGAGGCCTACCAACTGCTCAAGGAGCTTTACCGTAAATCCAGCTGACCCTCTGGCCCAGCCAGAGCTCCTGCTTGGCTCATGGTCCTTTCAGGCGGGGGCCTCTGCCAGCCCCCACCTGAATGGCTTCCCTCATCTGTCCACGGTGAGACGCATTGATAGTCCCATCGCGGGGCCCGCATGAGATGAGCGGCACAAAGTGGCGATTGTGCCGCCCCCGAGGGGGAACACCCCCAGCCGCAAAACGATGCTGCCGCACCGTCCCAGCACAAACGCAACACCCTCCAGATCGAAAACCATCAGAGCGCCATGCACTCGGTGCCCAGCCAAAGCCCCGGGCGGATCGCTGGCGAGAAGAGGCAACCACTGACCATCAGTTCCGCAATCGTCTGGCTACGGATCACCGCGCCAATGACACCTTTGTCCTGCAGCGGCTTGTCCACCAGCCAACAGGGCAGGTGTCCAGTAGGTGGGCATGGAATCTGGAGGACCTGAAAACCCAATTAGAACAAGGGAGCTGCGCGCAAAAGTCCAGCTGCGTACCTGCGTGAGACACAGGTACGCAGAGGGTTGACCAAGGCGCAGCTACGACGGGCTGCACCGGAGTGAGCGCGAGCAAAATGACGATGGCGTGGCATGAAGCCACAGGCAGCGAAGGGGTCAGCAGGTTCGAAGACACCTTCATGTGCTGCCGTGTTGCTGGCTGGACCAGCTCAGGATCCGCCAGGCTTGCAGAGAGCCGGGGGTTGTGTGGGTCACGGTCGACGGCGATCAGCACTGAACATCCAAGGCGGCACAGATGAACAGGAAGCAACTCCAGCCAGCCCCATCACCGGGCTGACCATCTCTGCAGGCTCAGAGGGGAAAAGGTCGGTCTGCACAGGTGGAATTGCAGGAAAATCTGGTTTTCAGGCAGCGCAGACAAGACTCAGCACTGGACCCGCTACTGGTCGTGCATGAGACAGCTGGGAGAGTGCTGCCTTCGGCGAACACCGGGCGTCCAGCGCCAGGCGACCCAGGAAACAACGCAGCTAAGCCATGACGAGGTGACTGCCGACAAAGCCTGCGCGATGAGGGAACTTCTGGGTGAGTTGTTCCTATCGAACCTCTTCTGCGCACCTGAAAGATTCCCGATGTGCGAGACACAGCCGGAAATGACGCCCTTGCCTCGCCTCACCGATCCATGAGGCGAGGCTCGATCGTTCTCTTAACCGCTGCTTGGGGCGATCCTGCTGTGGCTTTCATTGGATCTCATGTGCCTCACGACAGAACCAGCTCTAGACCTACTACAGGTCCAGCATGAGATAGTGGAGAAGAAACGACTCCACGACTGGTCGCAGCGCAGAAGCCAATGGATTCATTCCCTCTTGCAGGACAGAGGCAATGGCGATCCTCCTTGGCCAGATTCGGCACATGGATGGCAGGCACGGCGCTTCTGTTCTGCACTGCGCTTTTCTTCTCGGCAGCCGTTCAAGAGGACGAGCCCGGCAACTGGAACCTTGACAACGGTGCGAGCCAAAGGCTGGGCGCCTTGGTTGCGGTGAGGTCGTCCCAGTTCGAGGCCGGTTGCCTGGATCCGATCCCTGCAGCTGGGATGAGCCTTCAAATCGTGCTGCCCAGTTCCCTGGAAGACCTCAGCTTTGATCACACCCCAGGGCAAGTGCTGACGCTGCACTCCCTGTCAGAGGTGTGCGCAGCCTGCTGAACAGTTGCCTAGATGTCAGAGGGCTTGAGAAGGGCCTTCACCTGTCGATGAGGGTGGAGCCACCGAAGCAGACGAGACCAATAAACACCTCAACGCAAGCTGGGATGCTGGCTCAATAGCAGAAGATCAAGCCAGACCAGACACGATCAGATCCGACGGGGCAGGCAGATCAGCCGGGCGTCTGCATCCCCTGGATCAGGAAGTCGAAGTAGGGGCCAGCCATGACGGCATCCTCGGTAGCAAGCAGCGCCAGTGACGCCTCTTTGAGTGTGCGCATGCTTTCGACCATGCCCGCCATGGGCACCCCGAGGCTGTTGTACATCTCGCGGGCACCGATCAGGCCGATGTCCTGGATCTTTTCGGTGCTGCCGGCAAGCACGCCGTAGGTGACCAGGCGGAGGTACCAGCTGAAATCGCGCAGGCACTGGGCCCGTTGGCGCTGGCCGTAGGCATTGCCACCCTGGGCCACGTACTCGGGCTTGCGCAGAAACAGCTGCCGCGCCGCCTCATTGACGATCTTTTTCTCGTTTTCCGTGAGCACGCGGGCGACACGAATGCGCTGGTTTCCGCCGGAGAGGAACTCCGCCATGGAGCGCAATTCACCGCCGCTGGGGTAGCGCAACTGATCATCGGCTTGCAGGATCAGGTCCCTGACGACGCTCATCGAAAGCACCACGCTGGGGCCGATCTTACCGAGAAGAGTTCCTCGCGATGGCCGGAAGCGCCTTTGTGTAACGGCCCTTTGCATCCGGGGGGGCCTTTAGGGTCAGGGGCTGCTCGTTGTGTCGCAGGTCTTTGGATGGCCCCACTCTTGCCCCCCACCGGCACGGCACTGGAGCTGAGCATCACCGGGTTGAACCACCTCGGCGAGGGTGTCGGTCGCTGGGGCGCGGCCACGGAAGGGGGCGGCGAGCGGGGCGTGGTGGTGTTTGTGCCACAGGCCCTGCCCGGTGAGGCGGTGACGGCCCGCGTGACTTACCAGGCCAAAGGCCACGTGGTGGCGGAGCTGATCGAGCGGCACAACACGGCGGCAGAGCGCCGGCGTCCTCCCTGCATCCTTGCCGAGCGCTGCGGCGGCTGCAGCGTCCAGCATCTCGTCGATGAGGCCCAAGCCCGCTGGAAACAGGATCTGGTCCAGCAGGCCCTGCAGCGGATCGGTGGCTTTTCCCTGGCGGTGCAGCCGATCCTGGCGGCGGCTGAGCCGCTTGCCTATCGCAACCGGGCCGTGATTCCGCTGGAGCGCGGGCCCGACGGCACCCTGAGAGCCGGCTTCTACCGCAGCGGCAGCCACAAGATCGTCAATATGAACCGCTGTCCGGTGCTCGATGCGCGCATCGACTCGCTGATCGCGCCACTGAAGCAGGAGCTGGAAGCCAGCGGCTGGCCCGTGGACGCGGACCTGAGCGAAGGCGGTGGTCTTCGCCATCTGGGCCTGCGCGTCGGGCATCACAGCGGCGAGGTGCTGGTGACCCTGATCAGCAGCCACAGCCAGCTGCCCGGGCTGAGCGAACGCGCAGACGACTGGATGGAGCGCTGGCCTGAACTGGTGGGCGTGTGCCTGAACCTCCAGCCCCTGCCCACCAACACCTTGATGGGTCCGCGCACCGAGGTGATCGCCGGCCGGGGCTGGCTGAGCGAGCGCTTCTGCGGGCACGAGCTGCGCATCGCGCCGGACACCTTCTTTCAGGTGCACACCCCCCAGGCCGAGCGGCTGGTGCCGCTGCTGCTGGACGCGCTTGAACCACGCGCCGGACGCACGCTGGTGGAGGCCTACTGCGGCATCGGCACCTTCGGCTTGCCTCTGGCGGCCGCCGGGGCAAGCGTGCGGGGGCTGGAACTGCACCTGCCCAGCGTTGAGCAGGCCCGGCTCAATGCGGCGCTCAACGGTCTCAATGGGTTGTCGGTGGAGAGCGCCGACGTGGCCACTGCGCTGGTGGAGCTGCTGCCGGAGGCGGATGGGCTGCTGCTCGATCCACCGCGCAAAGGCCTTCCCGAGCAGGTCACGGCCGTGATCCGTGCCTGCCCGCCCCGACGGGTCGCCTACCTCAGCTGTAACCCCGCCACGCTTGCCCGCGACCTGGCTGGCCTCACACAGGACGGGGGGCTGACGCTGCAGAGCGTGCAACCCGTCGACTTCTTCCCCCAGACCAGCCACGTGGAGGCGCTGGCGGTGCTGACCGCCAGCTGAGCGTCAGGCCCGCTGCTGGGGGTCAGGCTCGCAGCTGGGCGTCGAACTGCTTCTCGACGGCCTGGCGCACCGCCGCGTGGGCCTGCTCCACCTCCGCTTCGGTGAGGGTGCGGCGCGCATCGCGGTAGCGCAGGCGGAAGGCCTGGCTGGCGGCTCCCTCCGCCACCTGGCTGCCGGCATAGCGGTCGATCAGTTCCGCCGACTCCAGCAACGGCCGGCCGGCCTTGCGCATCACCGTGAGCAGCTGGGCAGCCGTAACGCTGGCAGGGATCACCACAGCCAGGTCGCGTTCGGAGGCGGGAACGGTGGGATAGGGGCTGAAGCTGGGCTGCCAGCGGTTGCTGCGGGTGGCCGCGCGCAGCAGCGGCTCCAGCGAGAGCTCAAACAGATGGGTGGCTTCCGGCAGGTCGAGGGCTTCGGCCTGGGCCGGGTGCAGTTGTGCAAACCAGCCCACAGCGCGGCCTTCGAGCACCAGCTCCGCCGCCCGGCCCGGGTGCAGCAGCGCATGGCCCTGCAGGGGGCGGTCGTCGCAGGACAGCGACAACTGGCCGAGAGCTTGCTGCAGGACACCCCGCGCTTCGTAGTACCCCAACGGCCGGGGCTTGCCGGCGCTGCTCCATAGCTCGGAGCGCCGTTCCCCGCAGATCACCCCCGCCAGCTTCGCCTCGCTGATCGCATCGGTGTCGGCGGCATCGCCGTTGGCACGGAACACATGGCCGATCTCGAAGGCCCAGAAGCCTGGCTGTGAGGCCTGCAGGTTGCGGCGTGCCGCCAGCAGCAGGTCGTCGATCAGCGAATCACGCAGGTGGCCGTATTCCGCAAGCAGCGGATTGGCCAGCGCCACCCGCTCTGCCGTCGTCAGCCCAATGCCCCTGCTCACCGGGGCCTGGGCCGGCCCGAGCGACAGCGAGCAGCATTCCTGCAGTCCGGCGGCGCAAAGGGCACGGCGCAACAGACGCTCTGCCTTCTGGGCAGGCTCAAGGCCGCCAGGGCAGATCGGGTCCGGCAGATGGCTGGCGAAATGGTCGTAACCCACGAGCCGGGCCACCTCCTCAATCAGATCCACCTCCCGCTGCAGATCCATCGCCCGCGACGGGGGCACGGTGACCCACCAGCCCTCCTCGCTGTCCTCCAGCTGGCAGCCCAGGGCCTCCAGGGTGGCCGTGATGCGTTCATCGGCCAGGTCGTCCGCCACGCCATCGACGAGCACGGGACCCAGCAGCTGGTGCAGGGCATCGCGGCGCAAGGCCAGCGGTGGGCGGGGATCCACAGGCGCCTGGTGCAGCCAACGGCCCTGGATCTCGCCGCCGGCCAGCTCCACCAGCAGGGCAGCGGCACGATCCGCCGCCGCCAGGGTGACCTCCAGCGGCAGGCCTTTCTCGAACCGATGGCTGGCATCGGTGCGCAGGCCCACGCTGCGGGCGCTGCGGCGCACCGCCTGGGGCGCGAACACAGCGGCTTCCAGCCAGATGGCGCCGGTGCCAGGGTGCACCGAGGCGTTGCTACCACCGATCACCCCCGCCAGAGCCACCGGCTGATTGGCGTAGGTGATCAGCAGCGCTTCAGGGGTGAGGCGATGGCTGCTGCCATCAAGCGCCTCGAAGGCCTCGCCGTCGCCGGCCGGACGCACGCCGATGGCGCCGGGATCGGCGCTGGCAGAGCCTGCCGGGCCGAGCAGGGCGAGCCGCTCGCTGTCGAAGGCATGCAGGGGCTGGCCAAATTCCAGCATCACCAGATTGGTGACATCGACCACGTTGTTGATCGCCCGCAGGCCGGCCCGCTCCAGGCGCTGCTGCAGCCAGTCCGGCGAAGGCCCGACCTTCACGCCGGTGATGGCCGTGAGGCTGTAAAGCCCACCGGCTTCGATCGCGGCGGCGTCAGCAGCCGCCACCGGCAACGGCACAGCGGAGACCTGCGGAGCAGGCGCTGTGAGCGTGAGCGCTGCGCCGGTGAGGGCCGCCACCTCGCGGGCGATGCCCTGCATCGAAAGACCATCGGGGCGGTTGGCGGTGATCGCCAGCTCCAGCACCTGATCGTCAAGACCGAGGCTGGGTCCCACCGGGGTGCCCAGGGGCGGCACGTCGCTGAGCAAATCGTCGAGCACGGCGATGCCATCGCTGCTTTCGGGCAGTCCCAGCTCCCGCAGCGAGCAGATCATGCCGCTGCTGGCCACGCCACGCAGTTCGGCGGGTTTGATGGTGAGATCCACCGCCGGCAGGTGGGCGCCCACCAACGCCACGGGCACATGGATTCCGGCCCGCACATTGGGGGCGCCGCAGACGATCTGCAGCAGGTCGTCGCCTGGAGCGGCCGAGAAACGCACCCGGCAGACGCTGAGTTTGTCGGCGTTGGGATGGGGGCTGCGCTCCTCCACGAAGCCCACCACCACGCCGGCGGCGCGGGCAGCAAGATCCTCGATCGCATCGACTTCAAAGCCGGCCATCGATAGACGTTCGGCCAGTTCAGCGGCGGGCATGGAGCAGGCCACCAGCTCCCGCAGCCATTGGAGCGAGACCTGCATCGAATCCACGGCGTCCAGTCGCCAAGATCCTAATGACCGGCCCGGTGCAGGCCGGAGAGTATGTTATTCAGCTGTCAGCTCGCCTCGCTTCAGCGGCGCACGTCCTTCCATGGCAAAGAACAAGGGCGTCCGGCTCGTGATCACTCTTGAGTGCACCGAATGCCGGTCCAACCCCGCCAAGCGGTCTCCTGGTGTGTCTCGTTACACCACCCAGAAGAACCGCCGCAACACCACCGAACGGCTCGAATTGAAGAAGTTCTGCCCTCACTGCAACAAGAGCACGAACCACAAGGAGATCAAGTGAGTGAGGGCTGGCGGTGATGACCGCCAGCCCCACAGCTTTTCTTCTCCCCACGTCTTCTTCCTTTCTGCCCTTCCCCATGTCCAGCTCCTTCTTCAAGAAGCGTCTTTCGCCGATCAAACCCGGCGATCCGATCGACTACAAAGACGTCGATCTGCTCAAGAAGTTCATCACCGAACGCGGCAAGATCCTGCCCCGCCGGCTCACCGGGCTCACCGCCCAGCAGCAACGCGACCTCACCAATTCCGTGAAGCGCGCCCGCATCCTGGCGCTGCTTCCCTTCGTGAACCCCGAGGGCTGAGTTCGCCTTGGCGTTTCAGCCCGGCGACCTGGTCGGTCTGAACGGCTCCAGGGGGCCTGAGCTTGCCATCATCGACACCCTGTCCGGCAGCAAAGCGGCCCTGCGGGTCGGCTTTGAGGCCAGACGCCAACAGGTGCCGTTGCGTGAGCTTGATCCCCTGGTGTCGTTGCCAGGCACCTTCAACCCGCCCGCCTCTATGGTCGCCCCCCCCTGGGGGCTCACAGCGGAGCTGCTGCAACAGCAGCGGCCCTCCAGCCGTGATCTCGGTGCAGCTTGGCTGCTGCTCAGTGAGCCGGTGTCGCCTGCCGCCGGTGCGGCTTCTTCCCATGGCGCACCTCCTGCGGCCATGCCACTGGAGGAGCTCGTGGCCCTGGTGGCCCCTGCCGACACACCGGCGGCTCGAGCCGCCTGCTGGTTGGTCCTGCAGCACCAGGAGCAGCACTTTTTTCGCTGGCGCCACGGCGCGGTTCAGCCCCGCACGCTGCGGGATCTCCGCCAGCTGCGCCGGGAGCGTCACCTCGAACGCCTGAGCCGGCTGCGCGAACAGCGCTGGCAAGCCTTGCTGCAGCAACGTCAGCCGCTCGATCCGAGCAGCCTCGACGCCCAGGCCCGTGCCCAGCTCGACCACCTGCTGGCCCTGGCTGGCGGGGATACCACCACGCCGTTGCCGGTGGCCCTGCGCCAGGCCCTGCACGGCGCCCACTGCAGTGCGGAGCCGGGGGCGGTGCGACGCCTGCTGGTGGATCTGGGCCAGTGGGAGCCCCACGCACTCCCCTCGCTGCAGCGCACCGTGTGGGAACAGGGCTTCGTGCCCGATCTGCTGGCCGAGGCCGAGCGGTTGATCGCGGCCGCCGCTGACCCGCAACCCGGCGACGACCAGCGCCGCGACCTCACCACCCTGCGCACCTACACCCTCGACGATCCCGACACCCTGGAGATCGACGACGCCCTCTCCCTGGAGCAGCTGGGCGATGGCCGTCAGCGTCTGTGGGTGCACATCGCCGATCCTGGGCGGCTGGTGCCACCGGAGTCGCCCCTGGATCTGGAGGCACGACGCCGCGCCTCCAGCCTCTACCTGGCCGACCGGGTGGTGCCGATGTTTCCCTTTCCTCTGGCCACCGGCCCCTTCAGCCTGCGCCAGGGTCACCGTTGTGCCGCCTGGAGCACCGCGATCGAGCTGGATGACGAAGGTGCAGTGGCTGACGTGGAGATTGTGCGCAGCTGGGTGCTGCCCACCTATCGCCTCTCCTACGCCGACGGCGATGCCCTGATCGAACTGGCTCCAAAGGAAGAACCGGATCTGGCCAGCATCGACGCCCTGCTGGAGCGCCGTCGCCGCTGGCGTGTGGCCCAGGGTGCCCTGCAGATGGAGCAACCGGAGGGCCGCATCCGCGCGGTGGACGGCCAGACAAGCGTGGAGATCACCGACCCGAGCCCGGCCCGGGCGCTGGTGGCCGAAGCGATGATCCTCAACGGCGCCGTGATCGCCGCCTATGGCGTGAGCGAGGGTCTGGCCCTTCCTTACCGGGGCCAGCCCAGCGCCGAGCTGCCGCCCGCTGCCCAGCTGGAGGCCCTGCCCCCTGGTCCGGTGCGACACATGGCCCTGCGCCGCTGCCTCACCCGGGGTGTCACCGGTGTGCAGCCCTGCCATCACTTCAGCCTCGGGCTGAGCGCCTACGTGCAGGCCACCTCACCAATCCGTCGCTACGCCGATCTGGTGGTGCAACGCCAGCTGGCGGCCCATCAGCAGCACCAGCCGCCCCTTGATGGAACCGACCTCGGCGCCCTGCTCGATCAACTCGATCCGCCGCTGCGGGAGGGGGTGCAGATCAGCCGCGAAGACCAGCGCCACTGGCAGCAGGTGTGGTTTGAGCAGCACCCCCAGGAACGCCTGGAGGGGGTGTTCCTGCGCTGGCTGCGGGAGCAGGACCGGCTGGGCCTCGTGCATCTCGAAGCGCTGGCGCTGGACGTGGCTGCCCGCTGCCCCGCCGCCGCCGAACCTGGCACCACCCTCACCGTGCACGTGCAGATGGTGGATTCGCTGTCGGATCTGCTGCGCCTCGAGGCGCGCTGAGGCGGCCTCAGGCGATGGCCAAGCGCAGGCGTCAGTCTGCGACGAGCCTTGACACCCGCAGCCAGGGCCCCCAGGGATTGGCGCAGCCGATCAGCTGCACCGTGCGAGGTAGCTCAACAGCGGCCAGCCAGTGGTGCAGACCGGGTTCGAGCGTGATCACAGGCCAGGGGCGCTCGCCGGTGTCGAGAAGAAAGCCGCCGTTGCCATCGCTCTGCAGGCTGCCCTGGAACAGGCGTTCGTGGGGCTCCGCTGGGGCAACACCGGGATCCGTTGGCGCGGCGCCAAGCAGCTCGCCGCCCGGCGACAGGCGCTCGGGCGCGGCCAGCGCCGCGTGCTGGCGCAGGCGCCACTCGGGGTGATGCCAGGGGGTGTCCCAGAGCGGTAGCGGCCCGGCAGGCGCCTGCGGGTCGTTGATCAGAGCCTCCTGCAGTTGGCGCACCGGCAGCTCGGCCGTCAGCAGTGCGTGGGCCACGCACAACGCTGCCGCCGCTCCCGCCGCCTGGCCGATGTTGAGGATCAGCGGCTGCAGCCGGGTGGCACCGTTGGCCATGTGGCTGGTGCTGAAGGACTTGTCGGCGGCCAGCAGGTTGTCGAGGTCGGCGCACACCAGTGCGCCATAGGGAATCGTGAAGGGGGTGCCGCTCCAGCGTCCGCCCCAACGGCAGCTCTTCGGGGCCAGGGGCCAGTCAGGGCCGGGGTAGTGGTGATCGTTGGGGTAATTGCCCACGGCAATGGAGCTGATCGTCCCGTCTGGGCCGGTGGCCAGCGGGGCCAGGCGTGCCTCGGCTGTGCCGCCTGCGCAGGCCTGGGGCAACAGATCCCCTTCAGTGACAGTGGCCAGACCGTGCAGGCGCCGGCCCTCGCGCCAGTAGGGCATCAACGCCAAGGCCGAGGAGCCCTGCAGGGCCGCCGCTGCCGCCGCCTCCGGGAACACCGCCGCCGTCTTTATCCAGCCGTCACTGGCTTCGCCCAGGGCCGCAGCAAACGCGAGGCTGTGGGCGCGCATCTCCGCCTGCAGCGCCTGCTGCTGCTGCGGATCGGCGCTGAAGGCCCGCTCCAGGCCGTCGTGCCAGTCGTTGCCGTGCAAGGGCCAGTTCAGCATCACCAGCCCGCCCGGCAGGCGCCCATAGGTGAGCGTGCGCAGCAGGCCGTGGGCCTCGGTGGAGCCCGCGAAGGGTGGGGCCGGCGGCCGGCCGGAGGGGCAGGGGCCCTGCCCGAGCTGGCCCAGCACCACCCAGGTGGGCGACTGCACCGGCTGCCGTTGGAAGAAGGCGTCGGTCTCCAGCTGTTGCTGTGGCGGAGCGCTGGGTTCTCCCCACTGTTCGCGGGGTTCCCAGCCGCAGCGGAACGGCACCTCCGCCAGGGGCAGCAGATCGCCTCGGTCGCTGCCATCGATCAGCACCTCCAGAGCGATCGACTGGGGCTCGTGCTCCCGCTCGATCTCCACGGCGGTGACCCGCCGTCCCTGGCGCCGTACGCCGCGCAGCGTGCAGCACGGCCACCAGCGCAGGCGCGGTTCTGCCGCCACCCAGCCGCGCAGGATCCGTTCGGCCGTGGCCGGCCGCCAACCGAAGCAGCTCACCCAGTTGTGATCGAGCCCTTCGGCTTCCGCCTGCTGCAAGGCCCGCAGCAGCGCCCCCCAGAGACCGGTCTGCCAGGGGGTGAGCTCATTGCCGTCGGGCGCGCAGACCCCTGCAGCGCTCACCATTCCCCCCAGCCAGCCGCCGGGGGTGAGCAGCAGGGTGTCGGCGCCGGCGCGGGCCGCCTGCAGCGCCGCTGCCACGCCGCCGCTGCCACCGCCCCAGACCACCACCTGGGCTTGTTCCGTTGCGGCGCCCATCAGCGGCAACCGGGCAGCGGGAGGCGGTCACACAGAAGCAAGGCCATCGGCGGCAGGGCGGCTGGTGGGGAAAGGTTGTCAGAGTGCCCGAAAGTGCTGAGGCACCGCTGGCGGAAAGGCCGGCGCCAAGAGACTCTCGGTAGGATCCGTCGCCGGCGCAGGGCCGCTTTGGCGGGCCAGCGAGCCCTTGATCCCCGCCGAATGACCTACACGCTCACCACCCCCCTTTACTACGTCAACGACAAGCCGCACCTCGGCAGCGCTTACACGACCCTGGCCTGTGACGCCCTGGCCCGCTTCCAGCGCCTCCAGGGGGAACGGGTGATCTTCATCACCGGCTGCGACGAGCACGGCCTGAAGATCCAACGCACCGCCGAGCAGGCCGGGCTCACCCCCCAGGCCCACTGCGACCGCGTCAGCGCCCAGTACAGAGAGCTGTGGCAGGCGTGGGAGATCAGCAACGACCGCTTCATCCGCACCACTGATCCACGCCATCGCCAACTCGTGGATCAGTTCTTCAGGCGGGTCGAGGCCGCCGGCGACGTGGTGGAGGGCCGCCAGCAGGGCTGGTACTGCGTGGCCTGCGAGGAATTCAAGGACGAGGCCGCCAGTGCCGATTCACCCAACTGCAGCATTCACCACCGCCCGCTTGAGTGGCGCGATGAAACCAATCTCTTCTTCCGGCTCTCGCGCTACCAGCAGCCGATCGAGGAGCTGATCCGCCGTCCTGGCTTCATCGCCCCGCCCGGCCGGCAGAAGGAGGTGGAGAACTTCGTGCAGCAGGGCCTGCGCGATTTCTCGATCTCCCGCCTGAACGTGCCCTGGGGGCTGCCGGTGCCGGGCCATGAACCGCAGACGTTCTATGTGTGGTTCGATGCGCTGCTGGGCTACCTCACCGCCCTGCTGGAGCCGGGTGATGCCCCCGATCTCGATCTCCTCAGCCAGCGGGGCTGGCCGGCGTCGGTGCATGTGATCGGCAAGGACATCCTGCGTTTTCATGCCGTCTACTGGCCAGCGATGCTGCTGTCGGCTGGCCTGCCGCTGCCCGAGCGGGTGTTCGGCCACGGCTTTCTCACCCGTGAAGGGCAGAAGATGGGCAAGTCGCTGGGCAACGTGCTGGATCCCGCCACCTTGCTGGAGCGCTGTGGGCCCGATGCAGTGCGCTGGTATCTGCTGCGGGACATCGGCTTCGGCGACGACGGCGACTTTCAGCAGCAGCGCTTCACCGACCTGGTCAACAACGACCTGGCCAACACGATCGGCAACCTGCTCAACCGCACCTCCTCCATGGCGCGTCGCTGGTTCGCCGAGGCTGTGCCGCCGGTGAGCAGCGCCGTCACCGATCAGCATCCGCTGGCCCTGGCCAGCGCGGAGGCCACGCAGCGGGTGACGGCGGCACTGGAACGGCTTGATTTCCGCGCGGGGGCGGAGGCGGCGCTGCAGCTGGCGGTGGCCGCCAACGGCTACCTCAACGAGCAGGCCCCCTGGAGTCGCATGAAACGGCAGGAGGGGGTGGAGCAGGTGGCGGATGATCTCTACGCCGTGCTCGAGGCTGCCCGGATCGTGGCCCTGCTGATCGCCCCATTGCTGCCGGATCTGGCCGGGCGCATGCTGGTCCAGCTGGCGCAGGCCCCCGTGCTCAGCGGTGCGCCTGAGCCGGCCCCCGCCGGCGACCCCGCCAATCCGCCATGGAGCGAACGGCTGCGCTGGGGTGGCTTAGTGGCGGGCACACCCCTGCCTGAGCCGGCGCCGGTGATGGCCCGCCTTGAGCTGGAGGAAGCGCTTTGATCGCTTCCCGCTCCACACGCCGCAACGGCCTTCTGCTGCTGGTGCTGCTGCTTGGGGTGCCGTTGTTCGGTTGTGCGCGCAGCACCAGAACGCCGGCCAAACCGCAGCCGTTCGTGTTCCGCGCCCTCAACCTCCGCCAGCAGGATGCCAAGGGGCGACCCAGCTGGGAGCTGACCAGCCCTGAAGCCCGCTACGACCTGCAGCGCCGCGTGGCCACCGCCAGGCAACCGCGCGGTGTGATCTATGCGGCCGGCAAGCCGCGCTACCGCATCCAGGCCGGCAGCGGCACCGTGATCAACGACGGCGAGGTGATCCAGCTGGAGGGGAAGGTGAGCATCGTGGTGATCGGCCCCCAGGGCGCCACGATCACGGGCGATCGCGTCCGCTGGACGCCAGCCCGCTCCCTGATTGAGATCAGCGGGAGGCCCGTCGCCACCGACCGCTCCACCCGCCTGACGGCGGAGCGCGCCCGTTTCCTGATCGCCGAAGACAAGCTGGAACTGCGCGGATCTCCCCGTCTGCTCCAGCCGGGCCTCAACCTGCTCACCCGCGAAGCCGACTGGTATCCGCCGAGCGGCAATCTGAAGGCGGCCGGGCCGGTGCTGGCGCTGAGGCAGCAGCCCGGCAAGCCCGCCCAGCGCCTCACCGCATCAGCGCTGGAGGGCAACACGCGCGAGCAGGTGTTCGACGGGATCGCGCCGGTGCAGTTCCTCGATCCCGCCGCCAAGACGGAGATCGCCGCTGGGCGAACCCGCTGGAACCTGGAGAAGCAATGGATTTCCAGCGCCGAACCCTTCACGGGCCGCTTCGATCAGCTCACGGTGCGCGGCAAGGCACTGGAAGCGAATCTGGCGGACACCACGGCCTTCATCCCCGCCGGCTGCGATGTGCGCCAACCAGGCGAGTGGTTGAAGGCCAACGTCTGCCGGTGGAACTGGACCTCGAAAGAGGTTCAGGCCCAGGGGGCCGTGCGGCTGGAACGCGAGGCGAACCGGCAGATCACCCGCAGCGAGGCGCTCAGCGGCCAGGTGGGCAAAGACGGCACCGTTGAGTTCGTCAGTCCGGGGGCGCGGGTGTTCACCGAGCTCACGGTGCCGCCACGGGCGCCGGGCCCGGCGCGGAAGCGTCCTCCAGTGTCGTTCTGAGCTTGCGGGCCCAGCCCTCCACCCACAGTTCATCGGCGCGGCTGAAGCAACGTGGCGACCAGCCTGCGACCAGCAGCCAGCCCACCGCACCGATGGGTTGCACGATCACGGCCGGCGTGCCCAGCGGCAGGCCGGTGAACTCCTGGCGGCCGGGATAAAGGCGCAGGTCCACCAGCGACACGCAGCGCTCCGTCCGTCGGGCCCGCTCGCAGATTGCGCCCGGGAGGAAAGGCTCTTCAGCCAGCACCCCGCGGCGCAGAACCACCCGGCCCTGCCAGAACAGCAGCACGCTGGCGGCGGGCGTGGCGGTGAGCAGCATGTGGCTGCCCCAGGCGAGTTCCTGCCGGGCCAGGGGCGGGAGGGCCTCATCAAGTTCAATCCCCTGGGGCCCGGGCAACTCCACCCGCTCCGGTGCCGCCGGCAGGGCCCGTGTCCAGAGCACGGCCACCAGCATCAGGCCCACCGCCATCAGGCTGGCGAGCACGGCTGCCCGCTCCAGAGCGGGAGAAAGGTCGGGTGCCGTGAGCTGGTTGAGCAGGCAGAGCAGCAGGCCGAGCACTCCGGCAGCCAGGCAGAGCCGTGCCGGCGGCGGAAGACCGGCCATGGGGTTCTGGCGATTGGAGTACGAACGCTGACACATCAGGGCGCGACAGCAGGGCCTGCGGGCGGCAGACTGACGATCACAACCGTGAGGCCCGGTCTTTGCGTCTGCCGCTGCGTCTACTGGCTGCCATCACCGTGTTGCTGCTCCAGTTCCTGCCCGTAGCGGCGGCCTGGGCCGTCGGAGCCAGCGCCTATCCCGCTCTGCCCCAGCAGCACCTGATCGATCCCGCTGAGCTGTTCAGCAGGGCCACGGCGGTGGAGCTGGAACGCCGGCTCAAGGAGCTGCAGGCCGATCACATCGAAGCCCGCCTGGTCACGGTGCAGCGCCTCGACTACGGCCTTGATCTCGAGACCCTCGGCCAGCAATTGCTCGACCGCTGGGCCACCGCCTCCAGCGACGACTCCTCCCAGCTGATCCTGCTGATCGATTCGCAGACGAACACCGCCGCCGTGGTGGCCAGCGATACCCTGCTGGACCAGCTTCCTGAATCCCTGCTGCGCAACACCGCCGATCGCACCATGGCGATTCCAATGCGGCTGGGATCTCGCTACCGCCAGGCCTCACTCGATGCCCTCGATCGCATCACGGCCGTGCTGGCAGGAGGCGAAGACCCTGGCCCTCCGCTGGAGCAGGTGATCGTGCCGGTGGAGTCGAACATCCCCACCCAGGAGGAAACGGCCTCCAGCAATGGTTTCACCTGGATCGTCGTGCTGCTGGTGGTGGGCACGGTGGTGCCGATGCTCACCTGGTGGGTTTTCTCCCGCTGAGCACCCATGGGTCTGACCGACTGGATGGGAACCTTCGGGAAGGCCCGCACCAAGGATCTGCGTAGCAATCTGGAGCGCGCCTATGAGGCCGCCCTGCTGATCCAGAACATCGAGCTCGAATACTTCAACGACCGCCCTGTGCGGCCGGAGCTTGAGCTGAGCATGCCGGCGTCGGTGCAGGCGCAGATGATGCGGCGGTTTCGCAGTTCACTGGAGCTGTGCCGGCAGGTGGTGGAGGAACTCCAGCCCCGCCGCCACGAACTCGATCCCCAGGAGCTGCGGCAGTTCCAGCTGATTGAAGCAGTCGAAGGGCGCTACTCCAACCGCAAGCCACTCTCCACCCTCACCCGTTCACCGGAGTTGTTGCCCCGCAGCCTGATGGGGTTGATGGAGAAGGTGCAACGGCAGCTGGACCCCCAGGCGGAGGCCACTGTGGTGGCTGGCTTTCGCCGGCGCCGCGATTCCACACTGGTGTCGCTGCGCATCCTGCTGCTGCTGGTGCTGGTACCGCTGCTGATGCAGCAGGCCAGTCGCACCTTTGTCATTTCGCCGCTGGTCGACCGCTTCGCGCCTGACCTGCCCTTCCTCAGTTACCCCAAGCCGCAGCTTGAAGAGGCAGCTGTGGAGAAGCTGCGTGTATACAAAGCGGAGCTGGAATTCGATGCCCTGCTCAAGGGTGAAGACCTCCCCGATCCGGCAGCGATGCACAAGGCCCTGGCCAGCCGCGCCGCCGAACTGAAGGAAGAAGCGGATGGTCAGAGCACCCTGGCGATCAAGAACGTGCTGTCCGATGCCTTCGGGCTTCTCAGTTTCGGGCTGGTCTGCCTGCTGGCCCGTGAGGACATCCGGGTGCTGCGCGGCTTTCTGGACGAACAAGTGTATGGCCTGAGCGACAGTGCCAAGGCCTTTGCAATCATTCTTTTTACCGACATCTTCGTGGGATTTCACAGCCCGGAAGGCTGGACTGTGTTGCTGGATGGTGTAGCCACCCACCTGGGACTACCGGTGAGAGAGAACTTCGTGATGCTCTTCATCGCCACCTTCCCGGTGATTCTGGCCACGATCTTCAAGTATTGGATTTTCCGCTATCTCAACCGTGTGTCCCCATCTTCTGTGGCCACGCTGCGCAACATGAATGGCGGGGGCTGACGCCATGCTCACCCTGGTGACCGGTCCGAGCCGGAGCGGCAAGAGCCGCTGGGCCGAGCACCTGGCCCTGCGTTCGGGCCGGCCGGTCACCTACATCGCCACCGGCCCCCGCCTCGAGGGCGATGCCAGCTGGAGCGAGCGGCTGGCCCTGCACCGCCGCCGCCGGCCGGCCGACTGGCCCACCTGGGAGGTGGAAGGGCAGCTCAGCGCCGCGCTGGAGCAGGCGCCCGCTGAGCGACTGCTGCTGATCGACTCGCTCGGGACCTGGCTGGCGCACCACCTCGAACTGGACACAGGCGCCTGGGAGCAGGAACAGCAGCATCTGCTGTTGGCGTTGCAGCGTTGCCGCGCCGCCGCGCTGATCGTGTCTGAGGAGACTGGCTGGGGTGTGGTGCCCCCCACGGCGATCGGCGGGCGCTTCCGGGATCGGCTCGGGGCGCTGCAGCAAGAGCTGCTGCCCCGCTGCAACGAGGCCTGGCTGGTGGTGCACGGGCGGGCGATCGATCTGCTGCGGCTGAGCAGGCCGGTGCCGGAGCTCTGAGCCATGCCGCGCGTGGTGCTGTTTGAGCCGGAAATCCCACCGAACACCGGCAATGTGGCGCGCACCTGTGCGGCCACCGGCTGCGAGCTTCACCTGATCGAACCGCTGGGATTCCAGATCGATGACCGGCAGCTGAAGCGGGCGGGCCTGGACTATTGGCCCTGGGTACAGCTGCACCGCCACGCCAACCTGGTGAGCTTCGAGCAGCACCGCCGCAGGTGCGGTGGGCGCCTGGTGGCCTTCAGCAGCCAGGTGGACCAGCCCTACACCTCCTTCGCCTTCCGAGACGACGACTGGCTGCTGCATGGGCGTGAATCGAGCGGCCTGCCGCCGGATGTGCTGGCCGCCGCCGATGCCCGGCTCACCGTGCCGATGCCGGGCTCGGTGCGCAGCGGTGGTGGGGTGCGCAGCCTCAACCTCTCCGTGGCCGCCGCCGTGGTGTTGTTTGAGGCCATTCGCCAGTTGGGGACAGGGATCTCCAGCACCGCCAGGGACGCTTGAACCCCGTTCGCTCCAGCCTTCAGGTTGTCTAAAGGAGTTCAGGCCGCTACTGTCGGCGCGACCCGGGGGGTGGCGGCTTCTCCACCGGGTTTTGTCCAATGGGTGAATTTGCATGAAGCCTTCGCAACTGATCCTGCCTCTGATGGGAGCCCTCCCGGTTCTCTCTCTGGTGGCTGCTGCGGCCATCCCTGGCATCGCCGACTCCCGCTCCAGCGGGGTTGATGAGCTGTCTGCCGGCTTCGGGGATGCTCTGGGGCTGACGGCCGAACCCAAAGCGGTCCAGCAGCTCGCCTCGCTCCCCAAGGCCAGCGACAGGGTGTGGATCCAGGTGCGCGCAGAGGTCACCCTGGATGAGCTCGCTCAGCAGCTGCGCATCCAGGAAACGCCCCTGGCCCGCATGAATGATGTGACCGAAGACCACAGGTTCAGCCAGGGCGACTGGCTGGTGATCCCTGTACGGGACACAAACCGGGCCCGCAGCGTGGCCGCCCTCGATCCCGAGCAGATCCGGCGCTCCGCCCCGCTCTCCGAGCTGCCACCCCTGGAATCCACCGGAGTGGTGCGCTTTGGCGACAGCCTGATGAAGCTCGCCAAGCGCTACAACCTCACGATTCAGGAGCTGCTGCGGCTGAACCCCGGCCTAGAGGCCGCCCGGCTCGTGGCCGGTACCCAGGTGCGCCTGGCCCGTTCCGCACCCGGCCGCACCCGGATGGTGCTCGGGCTTAATCCCGTGGGCAGCGGCGGCCTCAGCTGGCCGGATCTCCCCTCCTTCGGTGGCCGTCCAGAGGTGGAGCAAGGCCCCACCCAGGGCGACACCACCTGGATCTGGCCCACCAGGGGAGTGTTCAGCTCCGGCTTCGGCTGGCGCTGGGGGCGCATGCACAAAGGCGTCGACATCGCCAACAACGTCGGCACGCCGATCATGGCCGCCCGCTCCGGCCAGGTGGTCTTTGCCGGCTGGCATGACGGCGGCTACGGCTACCTGGTGGAAATCCAGCACAGCGACGGCAGCAAGTCGCTCTACGCCCACAACAGCCGCCTGATGGTGAGAGTCGGCCAGATAGTGGGCCAGGGCACCGTGATCAGCTCGATGGGAAGCACCGGCCGCAGCACCGGGCCTCACCTTCACTTCGAGATCCATCCCCCCGGCCGTGGTGCCGTGAATCCCCTGGAATTCCTCCCCGGCCGCGCCTGAGACGCGCTGCACGGGAGGCGTCGGGCCGTCGTTTAAGCTCTCCACACAGGGCTCGGTAGCTCAGCTGGTTAGAGCGTGGGATTCATAACCCCAAGGTCGGGAGTTCAAGTCTCCCCCGAGCCATTGCCCTGAAAATCGATCCAACCCAGTGGTGGATCCGGTGGCACTTCAATTCTTTGCCATTAAGTTGGCGAGACTTTGTTGGCGCCTGAAGCTGGCGAGCTCAGCTGAGCGCTCTGCGCGGCTCGGCCAATGACTCAATCCCGGCGCTGCGTGCCGGGGCGTGCGAATCAGCCAGCACTCAAGTTGGGTCCGCATGAAAACGGGGTGGATTCCATCCGGGGTTGGTTCCATCCGCGGTGGGTTGAATGTGGGGTGCGTTCAATCCGCGGGGGGTCAATGTTGGGTGGGTTCCATGCGGGGTGAACGTGATCGTCTCTCTCGCTTCCTGAATCAACCTGCCGCTTTCTGACTCAGCGTCTCGCTTTCTGATTCAGGCTCTCGCTATCTGAGTCACCATCCCGCATCGCCTCGTGATCTCAGCGCATTTCGATGGCGTTCAGGCGCTCACGAAAGCTGGGGGCGGAATTGGCTGAAGCGGCTCCGTAATCCGAGGTGGTGTTCGCAGCCTCGCTGGCGCCACCACGGGCACCGGAGCGCCTTGAGGAGGATGAGGAACCACGGCCACGGCGTGCCGGGCTGCCATCGGCCTGGGGACGCTGAATCGGGTGGGAGACGATTTCGCTGCGCAGCTGGCTGAGCAGACGGAAATGCCCGGTGGCGTTGTACTTGCGAAGCAGGACGGGATCCCAGGACATCAGGGCAGGCAAAAGAAAAGGACCACCGAAACCGGGTGCGCTCCAGGCTGGCGTTCGGTGCTGCGGACAGGAGCTGACGAAGCAGCCTGCCACCTCACCTGCCTACCGCGCCAACAACCCCATTCAGGCATGCAGCCAGTGTTTTATGACAAAAGTTCTTGACCCGCTGCGCTTGGCCGGCAAGGGCTGCCCTGATCCGTCTGGCTGAGGCCCCTGCTGATCGGCAGCGAGCGCCACTGATCCGTGCCACGGCCGCTGCACACAGACAGCGCTGGATACAGTGATAGAGACGGCAGGAACACCGCGGCACACCTCCTTTCGCAGCTGCAATCTCCGGCTTCCGGCGTGATGCTGTCGCCGGCGGCCATAGCCTCCCCAACCTTCCCGTCCCTGAGCATCTCTCCGCCATGACGATCAACGCCTCCCTGCGCGTGGGTCAGCAGGCGCCCGACTTCACCGCCACCGCCGTGGTGGAGCAGGACTTCAGCGAAATCCAGCTGTCGCAGTACCGCGGCCGGTATGTGGTGCTGTTTTTCTATCCGCTCGATTTCACCTTCGTCTGCCCCACGGAGGTGACAGCCTTCAGCGATCGGCACGCAGAGTTCGCCGCACTTGGCGCTGAGGTGCTGGGCGTCTCAGTCGACAGCCAGTACAGCCACCTGGCCTGGATCCAGACCTCGCGCCAGGACGGTGGTGTCGGCGAAATCGCCTATCCGCTGGTGGCCGATCTCAGGAAGGAGATCGCCCGCGCCTACGGCGTGCTCGACGAGGAGGTCGGTGTGGCGCTGCGGGGCCTGTTCCTGATCGATCCGGACGGCATCGTGCAGCACGCCACCATCAACAATCTCTCGGTGGGCCGCAGCGTGGAAGAAACCCTGCGCGTGCTCAAGGCCTTCCAGCACGTGCAGGGGCACCCTGGCGAGGTGTGCCCCGCCAACTGGATGCCGGGCGCTGCGACCATGAAGCCCGACCCGGTCGGCAGCAAGGAGTACTTCGCCGCCCACGGCTGAGCTACCCCCTGCCACCGCCTTGGCGGTCAGCCCAGCAGCGAGGCCAGCAGGCGGGTGCCGTCGGTGCCGCCGGTGATCGGGTCGCAGGCCCGCTCCGGGTGGGGCATCAGACCCAGCACGTTGCCTTGGGCGTTGCAGAGGCCGGCGACATTCCCCACCGAACCGTTGGGGTTGGCGGCGTAACGCAGCACCACCCGGCCTTCCCACTCCAGCTCCGCCAGCGTGTCAGCGTCGGCCTGGAAGCAACCTTCGCCGTGGGCGATCGGCAGGCTGATCTGCTCACCTTCGCTGTAGTGGCGCAGCCACTGAGAGGCGCCCGGGTGCACCGTGAGCGGAGCCGCTTCACAGAGAAAGTGCAGCTGGCGGTTGCGCGTGAGCGCTCCGGGCAGCAGGCCCATTTCTGTGAGCACCTGGAAGCCGTTGCAGATGCCCAGCACCGGGCCGCCACGCGCCGCGAAGCTGGCCACTTCGCTCAACAGCGGCGAGACATGGGCAATGGCGCCGCAACGGAGATAGTCGCCATAGCTGAACCCGCCGGGCAGCACCACCGCATCGATGCCCTCCAGGCTCGACTCCTCGTGCCAGAGGAAGCGGGTGGGAATGCCGAGGCATCCTTCCGCCGCCCAGCGCACATCCCGGTCGCAGTTCGAACCGGGAAACACCACCACTCCGATCGTCATGACCCGGCGCCCTCCACGGGCTTGAGCTGCTCGAGGCACCAGTTCTCGATCACCGGATTGGCCAGCAGGCGATCGCTGAGCCGCTCGATCGTGCTGCGCGCGGCGTCGAGATCCGGCGCATCGAGTTCCACCTCCATCGCCTTGCCAATGCGCAGACGCGTGATGCCATCGACACCGAGCCGCTGGGCGGCGGCTCTGGTGGCTTCTCCTGCCGGATCGAGAACCGATGGTCTCAGGGAGACCAGCACACGGGCTTGAAAGCGGGGCACCGGCAGGGATGTCGTTTGTTAAATCTTGGCAGCTTGCCTCCCCCTCGGGACCAGCGCCGAAGCATGGTCAAAACAGAGGTGGGCGTTGGAAGCGATGCAAGCGACAGGCGCCAGCCAACCCTGCCTGGGAGCCCGGCTGGCCCGGGCGGGGATGGTGGCAGTGTTGATCGCGATGGCAGGCACCGCTCTGCTTGCTCCGGCCCTGGCACAGGTGCAGCGGGTGCCCCTGCGCTGCCGGCTGGCCGATGGCCCCTGGCTTCCCTGCGTGATGACGGTGGAAGCGGTGGGTGAGCGCTGGAGGTTGCGCTTCGACAACACACAGCTGAGCTTCCGCCACGACGGCAAGGGTGTGGTGGAGATGCAGCGACCAGCCGGCAGCTGGGAGACGGTGAAGGCCCGCTGGAGCGAGGATCAGGCCCTCTGCTGGGACGGCATCTGCGCCCAGGGGGACATCCCCCTGGACTGAACCGACCATCGGATTTGGTCGGCTGGAAGATTTGGTCGGGTGGAAGTGGATGGCACACCTGGGAAGGCTGTGAATGGATCACAGACAAGCCGCCATCGAATGGATCGCAGGCAGGCCGCCTGAGCTTGGCTGCGAGCCTGCTCAGACGCGGCTGGCGCTGACCTGCCTGCGTCGGGTGCCTTCGATCGCCTGCAGCAGCAAGCTGCGCTCGACACGCAGCCCGAGCGCCACCAGCTCAAGCCGACCCTCGTGGGGGCTGGCAGGGGAGCCAATCTCCCTGGGTGCGGGGGCTATCGGGCCTGCGGTGGCTGCCCTCTGTGCGTCGTGGTCCTCGTACCAGCAATCGAGCCGCGGACCAACCGCCTGGATCTGAAGAGGCCGTCGTTTGCCGGGCTGAATCAGCCAGCCCTTGAGGCGCAGCAGGGCCTGGTGCTGGATCTGCTCCAGGAGCGTGGCTTCAAGGGCCTCACGATCGAAGGAGCCAGCGAGCTGAATCGCCACCGATTGCATGGGCACGTGGGTGTGGTCGTGATGCTCGTGGTCGTGATGACCGTGATCGTGATGGTGGTCGTGATCGTGATCGTGGGAGGCCTCGCCATGGGGGCCAGGAGCCGGCGCGACGGCTGGGCGATCCAGGCCCAGCAGCAGCTCGGGCGGCACCTGACCGCGCTGCATTGGCAACACCTGGGCGCCGGGGCGGCAGGAGGCCTGAAGGCGCCCGCGCACCCGGTCCAGCTCTGCAGGCGTGAGGCGGTCGCCGCGGCTCACCAGCACCAGATCAGCCGCTCGCAACTGGTCGTCGAACAGCTCCTCCAGGTCGGAGAGATGATCAAGGCTGGGGTCGGCAGCCCGCTGCCGCTCAAGCGCGGCGGGGTCGGCCACCACACTGCCGCCGGCCAGCGCTTCACCATCCACCACCGTCACCACGCCGTTGACGCGGGTGCGGGTGCGGATGTCGGGCCACTGGAAGGCCTGCACCAGGGGCTCGGGCAGCGCCAGGCCGCTGGTTTCCACCACGATGCCGTCAAGACGATCTGCGGACGCCAGCAGCTTCTGCATCGTCGGCAGAAAATCGTCCTGGACGGTGCAGCAGAGGCAGCCGTTGGCGAGCTCCACCAGCCGGCCATCAAGCTCCTCCTCCGGGCAGAAGCCGCAGCTGCGCAGCAGGTCACCGTCGATGCCCACTTCGCCGAATTCATTCACCAGGACCGCCAGGCGCAGGCCGCTGGTGGTGAGCAGATGGCGCAGCAAGGTGGTTTTGCCCGCGCCGAGGAAGCCCGTCACCACGGTGACGGGGAGACGCCGTTGCATGGAGGGTGTCATCTCAGGGCACCAACGCGGACCAGGCGAACGTGGAGCCCACGCCGATCAGCACGCCGGCCGCCAGCATCAACCGCGCCGGAGCGAGGCCCGCGCGCCAGCGCTGCACCAACGTGAGCGCCAGCCACAGCAGGGCGCCCTGGCTGATCAGCAGGCCCAGCAGATACCAAACCACGGAGGCGGGCTGCCAGCCGCTCACGGCATCACTGAGCACATAGCCGTGCAGGGCGAAAGCGGGTAGCAGGGTCCAGACAGGCAACCGTTGGATCACTACCAGCCCCACCACCACCAGCGACAGCGCCACCAGCGCTTCGGCGCCAGGCAGGGCGGGCAGCATCAGGCCAAGGCCGGTGGCCGTAAGCCCCACGGCAAGCAGAGCGAGCACCCATCGCAGGCGCTGCACCAGGCCCACCAGGCCGAGCGCCAGCAGGAACAGCAGGTGATCCGGACCCAGCAGCGGATGGCCGATGCCACTGAGCAGGCCCGCCAGCGGGCCCTCCTTCAGGGCGAAGGTTTCCATCAGGTGGTGGGCAGCTGCGGGGGTGGCCAGCAGTGGCACGAGCAGCAGCGGCACGACCAGGAGTGGCGCGAGCTGCAGGGCGCCAGAATACAGATGAGGGCTGGCTGGCTGGGCCGCACGACGGCCTGGGCCAGCAGCCCGGGGTTGAAGAAACATGGCTCGACCGGTCCTCGCCGGAACTGGATGGGTTGAAACGCCGGCGGGTGTTCTGACTGGCCCTGCCACGAGGACTCGCGGAACAGGCTTCACAGTTGCGGGACAGCGCCGGAATTGCACCGGACTTTCCCCCTTGCCTCCAAGGGATGGATCCCCTGGAACCGGCGAGCCAATCTACCGGCAGCCGAGGCTTTCAACCGTTCTGACGCCGGTGCGGGGATTGACGCCTGCGGCCCTGGCGCAGAGGGCTTTCTGCTGGGTCAGATCGAGCACGGCGTCGCTGAAATCGGCCCCCTCGATCGTGGCCCCGGTGAAGCGGCTCTGCATGAGCATGGCGTTGCGGAGCACCGCACCGCTGAGGTCGGCGTTGTCGAAGCGGGTGGCGAAGGCCACGGCGTCTTCGAGGTCGGCGCCGCTGAGATTGCTGCCCTGCAGATCGCTGGAATTGAACACGGCACCGCGCAGGTTGGTGTCACTGAGGTCGAAGCCCTGCATCGACGCCTTCAGAAACTCCTGCTGCTGCAGGTTGCGGCCATGCATATCGGGCTGCAGATCCTTCAGCGCCCGCTGGCCGCGCAGCTCCGGTGCAGTGATCGCCAAGGCCGGCGCCAGGGGGCCCACCAGACCCAGCCAGGCGACCGTGACCACCAGCAGGGCAAGCAGGGAGCTGAGCCAACCGGGGCGAGTGAAGGGGGGCAAGAACACACGTACCGTGGGCCCTCAAGTTATGGCAGCCACGGCCGCGACGCGATCGACATGAGCATGTCCCTGCGGGTGGTGGTGCCGCCCCATCCCCTGATCGGTCACTGGTTGACCCTGCTGCGTGACCAGGACACGCCCCCCTCTCTGTTCGGCACCGCCATGGCCGAGCTGGGCCGCTGGCTCACCTATGAAGCCTTGCGCGACTGGCTGCCCCATCAGCGGGTGACGGTGCAGACACCGCTGGCCAGCACCGAAGGCAGCGTGGTGGACGGCAGCGTGCCCCTGCTGGCGGTGCCGATCCTGCGGGCGGGCCTGGGGCTGTGGCAGGGGGCCCAGGCCGTGCTGCCCACGGCCCGGGTGGCCCACGTGGGCCTGCGACGCAATGAAGCTGATGCCAGAGCCTCCTGGTACTACGACGCGCTGCCCGAAACAATCGGCCCCCAGGTGGGGGTGCTGGTGTTCGATCCGATGGTGGCCACCGCCGGCAGCCTGGTGCAGGTGCTGGAACGGCTCGAGAGCAAAGGGGTGAGCGGTGACCGGCTGCGGGTGATCACGGCCCTGGCGGCCCGGCCCGGGCTCAACACCCTGGGGCAGCGCTTCCCCCACCTCACCCTCTACACCGCCTGCATCGACGCTGACCTGGATGCCGACTTCCGCATCGTTCCCGGCCTCGGCGATGCCGGTGATCGTTTGTTCGGCACCCCCTCGGCGGCCATTCCCTGATGCCTGCAGCAGGCGCGGCTCCAGCCCTCCTCTGTCGTGCTCGGCCAGATCGTGGCGCCCAGGCCCAGACCTAGGCTCACGGGCCATTGCTCCCCTGGCATGGGACTGGCTGTCGCCGCTTCACCGCCCCCGGCCCGTGCCCTCGGGCAGGAAGGTTCGCGTTCGTTGAGCGGCACCGTGCAGGTGCCGGGCGATAAGTCGATCTCCCACCGCGCGCTGCTGTTCGGGGCAATCGCCACCGGCGAAACCCGCATCGATGGCCTGCTGCCTGCGGAGGATCCGCTCAGCACCGCCGCCTGCCTGCGCGCCATGGGGGTGACCATCAGCCCGATTGCGGCAGGGCAGCCGGTGATCGTGCAGGGGGTGGGCCTCGAAGGCCTGCGGGAACCCGACGACGTGCTGGATTGCGGCAATTCCGGCACCACCATGCGGCTAATCATGGGGCTGCTGGCGGGACGCAGCGGCTGCCACTTCGTGCTGAACGGCGATGCGTCCCTGCGCCAGCGGCCGATGGGAAGGGTGGCCGAACCGCTGGCCGCCATGGGCGCCCAGATCCGCGGCCGCGCCGGTGGCAAGCTGGCGCCGCTCTCGATCCAGGGAAGCGCGCTGCATGGGGCCGTGCTGGGCACCCCGATCGCCTCGGCCCAGGTGAAGTCGGCGATCCTGCTGGCGGGTCTCACCGCCACCGGTCCCACCAGCGTGATCGAACCGGCCCGCTCCCGCGATCACAGCGAGCGGATGCTGCGTGGCTTCGGCGCCGACATCGAGATCGGCGGCGACTCCGGCCGGCATGTGCGGCTGACGCCGGGCCGGGAGCTGGTGGGGCAGCCGGTGGAAGTGCCGGGCGACATCAGCTCGGCGGCCTTCTGGCTGGTGGCCGGGGCGATCACCCCAGGCGCCGACCTGACCGTGCGCAACGTGGGCCTCAACCCCACCCGCACCGGGGTGCTGGAGGTGCTCGAAGCCATGGGCGCCCGCATCGAGCGGCTGGAGCAGCGCCTGGTGGCGGGCGAGCCGGTGGGGGATCTGCGGGTGCGCTATGGGCCATTGCAGGCCTTTGACATCGGCGGCGAGCTGATTCCGCGCCTGGTGGATGAAATCCCCGTGCTGGTGGTGGCCGCCTGCCGGGCCGAGGGCACCAGCCGGATCCGCGAAGCGGCTGAGCTGCGCGTCAAGGAAACCGATCGGCTCGCCGTGATGTGCCGCCAGCTGGGCGCGATGGGGGCACGGCTGGTGGAGCACCCCGACGGGCTCGACATCACCGGAGGGGTGGAGCTGCACGGCGCGGAGGTGGACAGCGAAACCGACCACCGGGTGGCGATGAGCCTGGCGGTGGCGGCCCAGGTGGCCTTCGGTCCCACGCGGCTGCACCGCAGCGAAGCAGCGGCGGTGTCGTACCCCGGCTTCTGGGACGACCTGGCACGTCTGCAGGCCTGAAGCCCACCGGCGAAAGGGCAGCGGGGCGCCGGATAGATTCCCGCCAATTGCCGCCCCCCGCATGCTTGCCGTTGCCGTTCTGGCCGCCGGGAAGGGAACCCGCATGCGCAGCGACCTGCCCAAGGTGCTGCAGCCGCTGGCCGGTGCCACGCTGGTGGAGCGGGTGCTCCGCTGCTGCGACAGCCTCGAACCCGATCGGCGCCTGCTGATCGTGGGGCACCAGGCCGAGCGGGTGGAGGCGTCGCTGGCGGCCCACCACGGGCTGGAGTTCGTGCTGCAACAGCCGCAGAACGGCACCGGCCATGCCGTGCAGCAGCTGCTGGAGCCGCTGCAGGGGTTCACGGGTGATCTGCTGGTGCTCAATGGAGATGTGCCGCTGCTGCGTCCGCAAACGCTGCGCGAGCTGCTCGACAGCCACCGGCGCGGTGGCGCCGCCGTGACCCTGCTGACAGCCCGGCTGGAGGATCCGAGCGGCTACGGCCGGGTGTTCGCGGACGAGGATGCACAGGTGAGCGCGATCGTGGAACACCGCGACTGCAATGCCGCCCAGCGGGACAACCCGCTCGTGAACGCCGGCATCTACTGCTTCGACTGGAGCCGCCTGGCGGCGGTGCTGCCCAAGCTCTCCGGCGACAACGACCAGGGCGAGCTCTACCTGACCGACACCGTGGCCCTGCTCGGCTCCGCCCAGCACCTGGAGGTGGAGGACAGCGCCGAGACCAACGGCATCAACGACCGCCTGCAGCTGGCCCAGTGCGAGCAGGTGCTGCAGGAGCGGCTGCGGCGGCACTGGATGGTGGAGGGTGTCACCTTCATCGATCCGGCCAGCTGCACGCTCAGCGACGCCACCCGCTTCGGGCGCGACGTGGTGGTGGAGCCGCAGACCCACCTGCGCGGCGCCTGCCGGATCGGCGATGGCTGCCGGATCGGGCCAGGCTCCCTGCTGGAGAACGCCACACTCGGCAACGGAGTGGAGGTGCTGCTTTCGGTGGTACGCGAGGCCAGCGTCGCTGATGGCTGCGCCATCGGGCCCTACGCCCAGCTGCGGCCCGGTACCGAGTTGGCGGCGGGCTGCCGGGTGGGGAACTTCGTGGAGATCAAGCAGAGCAGGCTGGGCGCCGGCTGCAAGGTGAACCACCTCAGCTACATCGGCGATGCGGAGCTGGGCGAGAACGTGAATGTGGGAGCCGGCACGATCACCGCCAACTACGACGGCGTGCGCAAGCACCGCACCGTGATCGGCGCCGGCAGCAAAACCGGTGCCAATTCCGTGTTGGTGGCCCCGATCCGCCTGGGTGAGGGCGTCACCGTGGGGGCCGGCTCCACCCTTACCCGCGATGTTCCCGCCGGCTCCCTGGCTCTGGGCCGGGCCCGCCAGCTGGTGCGCGAGAACTGGCCGGGGCCTCAGGCCGGCGCCACGCCGGCGGCGCCGGCCAGCTGAGCCGCCAGCAGCGGGATCGCCCGTTCCAGGGCCACGCCGCGGCTGGCCTTGAGCAGCAGTTGATCGCCCGGTTGCAGCCACTCCAGCAGCGCCTGGGCCGCCTCAGCCGGGCTCTGCACGCGGGCCAGCCGCGGCAGGCCGCTGGCCGCCTCCTGCATGGCCGCGCCCGTGGCACCACCATCCACGATCACCAGCCCATCCAGCTGCAGGTCCGCGGCACGGCGTGCCACGGCGCGGTGCAGCGCCTCGCTCTGCTCGCCCAGCTCCAG
The DNA here is from genome assembly GCF_977927515.1 of Cyanobium sp. ULC065. Next base: position 2,127,614 of record NZ_OZ376393.1, read on the forward strand.
CATCGTGCCGAGAGCAGCAAAGCGGCGTCCCGGCTGGGCCGCCAGCAGATCGAGGGCCGCCAGCACCGCTTCGGGGGAGGCGTTGTAGGTCTCGTCGAGCACCTGCACAGCGCCGAGCTGCAGACGGCGGCTGCGGCCACCGGGCACCTCCACCTGGAGGGCCTGCAGCTGATCGGCCCGCACGCCGAGCTCCAGGGCCACCGCCAGGGCAAGCAGCAGGTTGCGGGCATTGTGGAGCCCGGGCAGAGGCAGCGGCACCCGAAACTCCGTTGGAGAAGGGTGAGTGGAAGCCTCGCCAGTGGAAGCTCCCTCAGCTGAAGCAACAGGAGCAGGAGCGGCAGCGCCTACAGGAGCAGCAGCGCCTTCAGCAACTCCGGGGCCGGCAAGCAGCTGCAGCCAGGCGCCGCTGGCCGCGCCCGGATCCCCCTCGATCTGGCCGAGCAGGTCGGGTGCGGGCACCGGCAGGCCCACGGCGGCGTCATCGCCTGTGAGCGCCACGCGGCGCACCCGCCCGCTCCACACGGCGCCCAGCGCCTGCTCGAGCAGGGGGTCGCCGGCGGGAATCACCACCAGACCGGCCGGGCTGAGCGCGGCTGTGATCTCACACTTGGCCTGGGCAATGGCTTCACGGCTGCCGAGCCGGCCGATGTGGGCCGTGCCGATGTTGGTGATCACCACCACATCGGGCAGCGCACAGCGGGAGAGCCGCTCGATCTCCCCCAGACCGCGCATGCCCATTTCCACCACCACGGCCGCCTCACTGGGGCTGGCCTTGAGCAGGGTGAGCGGCACGCCCACATCGTTGTTCTCATTGCCGCTGGTGGCCAGCACCGGCCCCAGCGGCGCCAGCACGGCGCGCACCAGTTCGCGGGTGGTGGTCTTGCCGGCGGAACCCGTCACGGCAATCACCGGTGCCGCCAGCGTCTGGCGCCAGGCCCGTGCCAGCTGCTGGTAGGCCAGCTGGGTGTCGTCCACGAGCCAGGCGGGCAGGGAGGCGGGGCGCTCCGCGGCACGCGCGCGCGCGATCAGTGCCGCCAGGGCGCCGCCTTCGGCCGCCTGGGAGAGGAACCGGTGGCCATCGTGCTGTTCACCCGTGAGCGGCACAAACAGATCACCCGGCTGCAGACGCCGGCTATCGGTGCAGACGCGGGGCAGCGGCACAGCGGGATCGAGGGCCGGACCGATGGGGTCGCCCCAGAGCGCCACGAGTTGCTCCAGCCGCATCCGCTCAGCCCCCAGCCTGGTGATCGAGAAGGATCATGCCCCCTCCCACCCAGGCAGGCCGGCCCAGCAGCAGCCCGTCGCCATCGCTGAGCTCCAGGTTGTCGTAGCCAAGGGCGCGGGCCCGCTCCAGCCAGAGGTTCGCCTGCTGCTGGCGCTCCTGAGCGTTGAGCCGATCGAGCCTGGCGTCCAGCTCCAGTTCCAGGGTGCCGCTGGCGGGATGGGGGCGGGCGGCGCGGATCAGCTGCTGCGGGTCCAGGTCGGCCAACAGCTCCAGCACCGGTTCGATCGCCGGCGGGGAGGGTTCGCTCAGGGCTGAATCAGGCGGGGCGGCCCCAGGCGGCGCAGATGACGGCGCAGGTGACGGCGCAGAAGGCGAGCGCGACGGCGGCGGCGCTGTCGACGGCGAAGGGGTGCCGGCTAGGCGTGCTGTCGTGGAGGGTGTGGCTGGTGAAGGAGTGGCAGGGGATCGCGCTCCCCGCCGCTCCCCTGCCGGCTCAGAGGCGACGGTCCGGGAGCTCGGGGAGTCCGTTGAGCCAGCGGCCGGGGAATGGGGGAGGCCGGGAGCCTGGCCGGGATTGCCGGCGGAGGCGATGGGCGGCTGCAAAGGGGCCGCTACGGGGGCAGCAGGGGGAACCGCACGGGGCCCCAGCGCCCTAAGCCCCACCACAACGCCCGTCAGCCCCAGCAGTGCCAGCAGGAGCAACAGCGGCCAGAACAGCGGCGCCAGCGCGCGTGGCCAGAAGCCAGGCACGATCAGATCGGCCTGGCGGTTGCGACGCCACAGTTCCTGCGCCTTCAGGCGCAGGCTGGCGAGCACGGCGCTCAGATCACGGCCGAGGGCACTCCAGGGGCTGGTGTAGAGCGCCGGGAGCTGGGAGCGGCCGGGGTCCGGGTCCGTCATGGGCCAGGTTCAGAAGCAGACGGTGGGATCAGGGCGGATCCGCACGGATCAAGGCAGCTCTACCCGCTCAGCTGTTGCCGCGCCGCAGCAGGGCCGAGAACGGGTTGCGCGACACCGCCGGGATGGGCCGGGGCGCGACCGGAGGACGCTCCGTGAGGGCCGCGCCGTCGGCGAGAGCCGGGTCAGCCTCCTGACCCAACGAGAATTGCTCGACAGCCTCGCGGTTCGGCGAGGGCTCCTTGACGCCCTTCACTTCGCGGTACATCGCGTCGTATTCCAGGGCGGAGCGGGTCCAGCTGTGATCGGCGCGCATGGCTCGCTGCTGCAGTTCCTGCCAGCTGGCGGTGTGCCGATAGGCCTCCCACGAGCGCACGATCGCCGTGTAGAAATCGATCGCTTCATAGCGATCGAAGCAGAAGCCGGTGCCGGTGTGAGTGGCTGGCACGTGGGCCGGCACTGTGTCCACCAGGCCGCCCACCTTGCGCACCACCGGAATGCAGCCATAGCGCATCGCCAGCAGCTGGCTGATGCCGCACGGCTCGAAGCGGCTGGGCATCAGGAAGGCATCGGCGCCGGCATAGATCAGGCGGGAGAGGGCGTCGTCGTAGGTGAGAAACACTGCGAACCGGCCGGGATGGGCGAGGGCCATCTGCCAGAGCCCCGCCTCGTAGTTGCGATCACCGGTACCCAGCACCACGATCTGGCTGTCGGTGTAAGCGAGCACGCGATCGGCCACCTGCAGCAGCAGGTCCACCCCCTTCTGATCCACCAGGCGGCTCACCATGCCCATCACGTAGGTGTCAGGGTCCACCCGCAGGCCCATGCGTTCCTGCAGCATCCGCTTGTTGGTCGCCCGCGGTGCCAGGTCGTCGGCGCTGAAGGTGGCAGGCAGGGTCTTGTCGGTGGCGGGATTCCAGTCGGCGATATCAATGCCGTTGAGGATGCCGCGCAGCTTGCCGCTGATGTAGTTGAGCAGGCCATCGAGGCGCTCGCCATATTCGGGCGTGCGGATCTCCATCGCGTAGGTGGGAGACACCGCATTCACCCGATCGGCGTAGAGCAGGGCCGCCGCCATCGTGTGATCCCCCTGCATGTACCAGGGGCACCAGGTCATGCGGTCGAGTTTCCAGCGCCAGGGGCCCTGATAGCGCAGGTTGTGAATGGTGAAGACCGTGCTGATCTCCGGGTCCTGATGCATCCACACCGGAATCATGCCGGTGTGCCAGTCGTGGCAGTGCAGCACATCCGGCTTCCAGTGGTTCCAGGCGAACTCGGAGATGGCGTTGGCAAAGAAGGTGAAGCGCCAGTCCTCGTCGTCACCGCCGTAGATGCGCTCCGGGTCGAACACCGGATGCCCCACCAGATACAGCGGCAGGCCATTGGTGGGATGGGTGGTGGCATAGATCGCAAACTCCGTGCCCATCGCCCAGCCCCGCCAGATCGGCTCACTGGGAATCGACAGCTGGCTCCAGAGCCGGCCGTAACCAGGAAGAATCAGACGCACGTCGTGGCCGAGTGCGGCAAGGGCCGGGGGAAGCGATCCCACCACATCCCCCATGCCGCCCACCTTCACCATCGGAGCACATTCGGCGGCGGCGAACAGCACACGCATCAGAAGATCCGGTCGGCAGGGCCGAACTCTACGGGGGCTGCCTGACGGGTCTGGCTGATCGGGCTGCCTGAAGCGCCTGCCTGTGTGACCCCGAGGGCATCGGGCTCAGGGCAGCACCGTGACCGAGGTGCCCACCTCCACCAGCTCGAACAGCTCCTGCACGCTTTCGTCGTGAAGGCGCACGCAGCCGTGGGACACCGCCCGGCCCACGGTCCAACGGTGCGGGGTGCCGTGGAAGCCGGTCATCAGACAACCCTGCAGATCCAGCACCTGATCACCGCTGAAGCCGCGGCGGCCCGCACAATCCTTCTGGAAGCCGATCCAGCGGCTGCCGAGCGGGTTAGCGGGCCCCGGGCCGATGCGAGTGCCTTTGGCCGGGTGCTCCCACACCGGATTCTTGTGCATGTTCAACACCTCGAAGCGACCCAGCGGGGTTTCCCAGCCCGGCATGCCCACCGCCACGGGATAGGTGCGGATCAGCTCGCCCGCCTCCAGCACCAGCAGGCGCCGCTGGCGGCGTTGCAGCACCAGATGGCGATCGGGCCGCTGCACCAGTGCCACGGGCACCCCCGTCAGCTGGCTTTGGCTGGAGGAGGCCCTGCTCGACGCACCCGGGGCTGCGAGAGCCGCCGGAGTCGGCAACGAGATGGCCGGCAACAGCAAGGCGGCGGCCAGCAGCAACCCGGCGGCGGGCCGCCAGCGCGACTGGGGCAGGGAGGCGGAGCGGCGGTCCGGATCCACGGTCGGAAGGGCGGACGGCGTGGGCAGGCTCTGCAGGCTAGCCAGCGCAAGGGCCCAAGGGCCTTCCAGGAGTGATGGCCACGCAGAAGGTCAAGCTACGTTGACGCTGGCGATCCGAACGGTGAGGACGGTTGCATCGCATCGCTTCCCTGACGTCTGCCGCTCTGTTCATGGGTCTGGAGATCACGGCTGCATCGCTCGGCTCCCCTGAGCACCACCCCGGAGTTCTCTACAGCTACAAGGACAACACAGTGCCGGCCACCTGCTCGCGGAGCTTCTGGTTGCTGCACAAGAGTAAGAAAGTCTGGTTCAGGTTGGATGACAAGCTCAGGGAGCTCCCCCTGGAGACCGCCTTTTACTACCGAGGCCGGAGAATTCTCTACAGCGGTGATCTGGTGAGTCTTCCGAAGGAGAGCCGGAGGTCACTGGAAGCCACCAGCATCATCTGGGGCCAGCACCTGGCCAATGGTTGGGGGCGGGGACCGGAGGGAACCAATTACTACCTTCACCTCTGGACGCGGTGGTCGATCTTTCAACCTGCCCGATGCCATCCCGAGTCCTTCAGCATGACCCACCGGCCCCTGCATCCGCCGTCAGGGGGTGGCTCAGGCACAGGACATTGATGCCGTCGTCCTCCCTGCAGTAGCTGATCGTCCAGCCATACTCCTTCTGAAGCTTCAGAAACATCACCAGCCCCCAATGGGCCTCCCTGGCCAGGGGGTCCGAACCACTGGCGGCGATCTCGGCTTCCACCCTGACCAGTGCCGACGCCAGATCAAAGGCGTCGCCGTGGTCGACAATCTGAAGGCGCACCAGGCGGCTGCTCCGCTGCAGCGCGAGCTGCACCTGTGGTGGCGACACCAGGTGGGCATGGGCATGGCGCACGGCGTTGGTGAACCCTTCCACAAGAGCCAGCTGGGCCTGCATCCAGACATCGGCCGGCACGTCGGGGTGGCCCAGTCCCTCGAACCAGCTGAGGACAAGCTCAAGCTGATTGAGATCACTGCTGACCGCAAGCTGCCCATCCGGCACGAAATCGGCCGCCATGGGCAGACTCATGCTGCCCCCGAATCCTTGCTGAGCAGCACAAGGAATGTTCTGGCGATCAGTCGGAGGTCGTAGCCAAGACTCCAGTTCTGCTGGTAACGGAGGTCGAGCTTGATCACATCTTCGAAATCACGGATGGAAGAGCGGCCGCTCACCTGCCATTCGCCACTCAGCCCGGGGCGCACATCAAACCGCTGCCAGCTGGGAATGGCGTAGCGACGCACCTCATCCGGGGTGGCTGGCCGTGTGCCGATCAGGCTCATGTCGCCGATCAGCACATTCCAGAACTGGGGCAGTTCATCGAGGCTGGTCTTGCGCAGGATGCGGCCCACTTTGGTGATCCTGGGATCATTGTCGTTCTTGAAGAAGGCGCCCTGGGCCTGGTTCGCCACACTGCCTTTGAGGGTCTCGGCATTGCTCACCATCGAGCGGAATTTCCAGATGCGGAAATGGCGCCCCATCCAGCCGCAGCGCACCTGACTGAACAGAATGGGCCCCGGGCTGTCCAGGCGGATAGCCACGGCCAGGGGCAGGAACAGCAGCGCCGTGACCCCCAGTCCGAGGAGCGCGCCACAGATGTCCATGAACCGCTTGATGCCGGAGCGCACCGAAGGGTGGGTGAGGGGGGGGCGCAGGTCCTCGACGTGGGAGAGCTGGGGGAGCAGGCCCTCGGAATGGGCCGCCACCGGCAACACCTTCTCCAGTCCCGTCAGCTGCAGGGCCAGGAACACCTGCCGGTGCAGGCTCCAGGCACAGAGGGGAACGGCCCGCTCCTGGACGGCCTTGATGGCGCCGACCAGGGCACCGATGCCGCTGCTGTCGATGCTGGCCGTCCTGCCGAAATCCAGGATCACTTCGCGCAGGTCCTCCACCTCCTCAAGCCAGCCGCAGAAACCGGCGCGGAAAGCCACGGCCTCAGTGACGGTCAGCCGAGTGGGCAGCTGGAGAATCAGCACCCCGTTCTGAACGGTTCTGACCACAGTCGCGTTGGGGGAAGGGTGAGCCGTCATGCCGGAGAAAAGTGGCTCTGCAGACTGCGACACAGGGACTGGGCGGAGCTATCGGTCACGTCGCTGATTGAGGTCTTGAAAGGCGCCAGAAGAAAGCGAACCAGATCGCCCGGGCTCCAGGCGATCGGCACCCCCATTTTCGTCAGCGCCAGGGCGAGTTCCACCTGATGATCATCCACATGCTCCTGGTAACGCACACTGCGGGGAACAAGAATGAAGGGCTGCTGCATCTCATCGAGCAACAGCACCGTGCCCTCTCCGCAGTGGGCAATCACCACCCGGGCCCTCTGCACGAGGGCCCCAAACGACTCCTCCTTCAACAGCCGATACACGGTGGTGCCACTGGGGAGAAACGTACAGGTGCCGTATTGAACGACGATCTCTTCATCGATGAGCTCGTGTTGGATCAGCAGCTCCACCCACTGCATCAGCCGATTGAAGGGGAACTGCTCTGTTCCGACACTGACGAGAATCATGATCCGAGCTTGCCCTGGACAAGTTCGGCCCGGGGATAGCGACGCTGCAGCTGGGGCCAGTGCACATAGAGGATGTCCAGGAAGGGTCGCACCAGCCGCGCCGACAGGCTGAGCGTCTCAATGCGGGTCACGGACTCGATGAACACGGTCTTGCATCGAAACAGCTTACCGAGAAGAAGAAAGGGCACAGCCACACCGGCGCCGGTGGAAAGAATCACGTCTGGCTGCTCTCTGCGGATCACCTGCAACGCCAGCCCCAGGTTGCGCAGCAGATTCGGCAGGTTGCGATTCGTGGGGCTGTGGGCCCAGAGCACCTGTTCATCGGCCAGGGCCGTTTCCGTCGTGGGCGTTCGAAACGTGACCCAGAGATGGGGATGGCGCCCCCAGAAATCGGCCAGCTGCTGCAGCGCCTTGAAATGCCCCCCTGAAGAGCAGACCAGCAGGATCTTCATCGGCTCAGTTCCCCACGCATGCGCCGCTGCTGACTGGCCCCCGTGGAGCGCAGCATCAGACCCTCCAGCCAGCGATAGGGAGCCTCCGGCAACAGCCGCAGCAGGTAGGCGGCCAGCAGCGTGATCAAGGTACGTCGCGGTTCCTCGAGCAGCACCCTCCAGTCGGTGGCGAGGGATTGGTGCAGCAGACGCACGGCCAGGGCGCCGTCCCGCTGGCGGGTGGCCCGGCGGGCCAGATAGCGCAGCTGATAGGCGCGGGCCCTGGAGCCCCATTGGGCGACGAAATCGGGGTGGGTGGCTTTGGTCTTGAGCAGAACCCGCTCCCAGGAGGCGTACTGCTTCATCAGATTGGCCGAGAGTCCGCCGTCGCTGATGCGGTAGAGCGTCAGTGCCTCGGGGATTCCCTCGATCCGCCATTGGGTCTGCAGCGCAATCCGCAGCCAGCACTCAATGTCTTCGGACTGTCGAAAGGTGTCGTCAAAGTAGAAGTCTTCCACTTCGCCATAGAGATTCGCCTCAAAGCGAATGGCGTCAAAGACGTCTCGGCGGATGACCACAGCTGAGCCATTGCCGATCGGATTGCGGCAGAAGACGATCTCCGGCGTGATGTCCTGCAGCCTCGGCATCTGGTAGATCCCGATCGGCCTGGAGCTCTCATCGATGAATCCGGAGCGGGAAAAGCTGACACCCACCTCCGGCCGCGCTTGCAGATGGACCACATGCCGCTCCACCTTGGTGGGAAGCCACAGATCGTCGCTGTCCAGAAATCCGAGGAACTCCCCTTTGGCCTGCCGGATGCCCGTGTTCCGCGCCCCGGCCAGACCCCGGTTCTGCTGATGCACCACCCGAACGCGCCCGTCCCCATACCGCTGGCAGATCGCCACCCCGTCATCGGTGGAGCCATCGTTCACCACCAGGATCTCCAGGTTGGGGTAGGTCTGGCTCAGAACGGATTCCAGGCTTTCCCTCACCGTGGCGGCGGAGTTGTAGAGCGGCATCACCACTGAGACCAGAGGGGATTGGCTCATGTCAGTGCGCTCACAAGCAGAGGGGCATTAGCGAGGGTCATCATGGCCGTGCCTCGTCGTGGCGGCCACCCAGGCGGCGGAAGGGGGCCAGCAGCTGTCGGGCGAAGACGGCCAAGGCCGTGAGCACGGTACGGCGCGGCTCCCGCAGCAGGATCCGCCAATCCGAGCGCAAGGAGCGCAGCATGAAATCGGTGCCGATGGCGGGGGCTCCTCCGAGGCGCAGGGAGCGTCGGGCCAGGTAGCGCAGGTGGATGGCCTGGGCCGTGGCGAAGTGGTTCGCCACCAGCTCAGGCGCATAGCGACGGGCTTCCTGGATCAGCCGCAGCCAGCCTTGCTCCATGCGCTGCAGGCTTGAGGAGAGTCCCCCGGCCGAGGTGCGGTAGCCGGTGAGCACCTGGGGCAATCCGGCGATCTGCCAGCGGCCATCGCAGGCCACCCGCAGCAGCCATTCCAGATCTTCCGAATAACTCATGTCGGCGACGAATCCGCCCACTGCGTCGAACACCTGCCGCCGCAGCACCCAGTTCGACGTGGTGTTGGTGGGGTTCTCACAGAGAAAATCCACAGGCCGATGTGATTCCCGGGGCAGGGCCGCCAGCAGGCCGGTGGGTGTTCCCCCAGGGGACAGGAACGCGATACGGGCGAAACTCACGCCGACATGAGGATGGTTGGCTTGGTACTCCACATGCAGGCGCAGTTTGTCGACATGCCAGAGGTCATCGGCATCGAGAAAGGCGATCAGGGGCGCACGGCTGAGGGCCACCCCGCGATTGCGGGCGATCGAGACCCCCGCGTTGGGCTGGCTTACCAGGTGCACCCGGGGATCGTCCCCGAACAGGCGCGACACGATGGCGAGGCTGTCGTCGGTGGATCCGTCATCAACAGCGATGAGTTCCCAGTTGCTCAGGCTCTGGTTCTGCACGGAGCGCAGGGTTTGCTCGATGTGTGGCGCCGCGTTGTAGATCGGTACCACCACGGAAATGGCCGGCACGTCCAGTTGTTCAGGGTCTGGAACCACCGCAGCGGTCCCGTGGTGATGAAGGTCCACCATCGTGGCGGCTACGACGTATGGCTGGAGCGGTGGCCACCCAGAAGACGACGCAGGACGTCCCTGATCCGTCCCATCAGGGTGATCCGGATCATCCGCAGGCGTTTGGCGTAGTAATCGAACTGGTTGATGATGGGCGGCTGACCCTCCTGGAAGTGGTTCAGCTGGCGCGCAGGCAGCAACTTGGATGTCCAGTCGACGGAGTCGATATGGCGAAACTGTTCGTGGCCGTAGCGGGCCTGAAGCTTCTCCTTGATCTGGTCAGGCGTGCGGTAGGGATAGTGGCGATTGTAGAGACGCTTCGAGCAGGCTTTGGTGAGTCCGTTGGGCCACTGTGGGGCAACCGCTTCGTTCCAGGGCTGATGGGGCTGATTGCGGAAGAAGCGGTACTCTCGCCAATTGGCCGAGTAGTACAGGCGTCGTTCGGTGATGGGACGGTTGGTTTCAAGCTGCTCAGCCGCCCAATTCTTGTAATCGGCATCCGTGTAGTAGAACTGAAGATTCCAGGCCGTCACGAAATCGGCTTTTTCACGGTTTGCCATGGCCAGCACCTCTCTGGGATCCCCTTCGAGGAACTCATCGCCATCGAGCCGTAGCCACCAATCCTGATCAGCCAGTTCGTGGTTGTATTTGTTGTAGACGACCGAGCGCATCCCATCGCGAAATGGGATCAGGAGCTGGTCGTCGATCACAATCGCCGGATAGTGCTGTGCCAGGGCATTCACGGTTTCCCAGGTTCCATCGGTACTGCCGTTGTCGAGAACGAAGATCCGATCACAGAACGTCAGCGCATGAATCAGACAATCCGCAATGACGTCGCCCTCATTCTTGATCAGACAGATGGCGTAGATCTTCACGCGTGAATCGGGCGGGCGGACGGTACGGCTTGGTCCGATGGCACCCATGGCACCACCGACGTGACCCGGGACTGGGGCGGGGCGAGCGAAGCTTGAAAAGTTTTCATCACCCTAACCGCGCGCTGGCAACGGCCTCCTCGGGGGAAAGGGCTGGGGCCTCAGGCATGCGACGGTGCGTCAAAGGCAGGCCGGCTGGGCCACCTGAATCCTTCGAAGCAGCCGTTGCCCCATCATCAGGTAGATCGGCTGAAGCGTGAGATGGGCCGCTGCCACGGACACGGCCACACCCAGGGATCCCCAGGAGGTGCCGATCAGGATGGCGACGGTAAGGGCCACCGTGAAGGCCAGGTTCCAGAGCAGATCCACCTGGGGGAGGCCTACGGCGCGGAACAGCATCGAGGAGGCATTGGCGAAGGGTCGGGACAGGGCCGACAGGCAGATCAGCATCAAGATCGGCACGGCACCCTCCGTCACCCACTTCTGACCAAAAACGATCGGTACATAGAGAGGGGCCAGGCTGCATTGCAACGCCACAACGGGCACGATCACCTTGGTGATGGTGAGCAAGTTCTTGCTGAAGCGCTGCTTGAGTTCGGCAGGTTGCCCTCTGACGTCACAGAAGTCGGAGTAGATGGAGACGGACAGGGCATTGATCACACTCAGGCTCAGACCCAATCCAGCGTTGAAGGCGAAGTAGTACACCCCAAGTGCTTTGACACCGATGAAGCTACCGATCAAAAGATAATCAACATTCTCGCGGAACGTGTTGAGCATCTCCACACCCAGGATGCGACTGCCGAATCCCAGCACGGATTTCCAACGTTTCAGCGTGAACGTCATGACGGGCCGCCAGGGTTCAAACCGCAGCATCATCGCGACCCAGACCGGAGCCACCAGCAGCTTGGGCAGTACGATCGCCCACATGCCCATCCCAAAAAGCGCAAAGATCCCGGTCAGCAGATTGTCGGTGACGACCGCCGTGAGATTGGTCAAGCTGTAGAACTTGAGCCTGTTTTGCCTGCGTACCAAGGCCGTCTGGACCATGGCGAGTGGGTAGATCAGATAGCTGAAACTCACCACAATGATTGGCAGGATCAGTGCGTTGTCGCTATAAACGCGGGCAAAGATAAACGAACCAATGATCTGCACGACAAAGAGGCTAAAGCCGATCAGCCAGTTCAGACTCCATGCCGTCTGGCAAATCTCTTGGACATCCTCCGCATCGGCCTGCACGATCTTGTCCCCGATGCCGTTGCGTGTGAAAACCTTGACAAGCTCGCCGGACGTCAACACGATGGCCGCCAGCCCATAGTCCCTGGGGCTCAGCAGCCTGGCCAACAAAACTGTGGCCACGAGTCGCGAGACGCGAATCCCCACCTCCCCCACCCCCATCCAGCCGATGTTGCGGATGAATCGATCCTTCGGGATGAAACTCTTCAGCTGGCTGAACAGACGCATCAAAGGTCTACCCCACGGTGGAGACTCGAGTGGCAAAGCAGTTGCCGCAAGTTTTGTCCCCACAGGCAGAGCGGTCGAGACCTCGACCACACTGGCCATGCTGTTGCCTTCAGAATGCTCGTCATGGCATCAAGGTGTCTCACGGCTGGCGGATTGGGTGTGAATCACGGTACGGGAAGTATCTCTGGCTGGAGCGGGCCTTTGTTCTCCTGTAGAGCCATTCCCATGATAAGCATTCCAGGCCAAAAGAGGTAGACTAGAATTTCTAGATTCTCGCCGAATGTATACATAAACAAGAGAATGATGATTCCCAGCCCGGCTGAGCCAAGTTGATAGCGGGGACTGGCAGCACGGCGCAATAGATCAAGCGCTGTAACCAACATGGGAACAGCCAGAGCGACGAAGCCAACAATACCCTTCACAAAAAGCACTCCGGCCCAGGTGTGATGGGAGCCAATGGCCATGTACTCAACCAGATGGGGGCCGCCCTCTACAACACCATGCCCCCAAATTGGAGCCTCTGTCTCCCAGCGATGGAAGGCGATGCGCTTTAAGGCAAAGCGAACGCGCGTAGAGCCAGCCCGAGCACCTTTGAAACCTTCCCAGTAGTCGCTGATGGCGGTAAGAATAGACGTAGCAAAGATGCCTCCAAGATAGGAAACAACCCCAAGAGAAATCAGCATGAATGGTTGACGCAGCCTTGATACCACTGCCGTAACGGCTGGAATCAGGATGATGCAGAGCTGGGCAAGACGCGACTTGCAGACGAAGCACATGAGGATCGAGCCAATGATGCCCAGAACCTTCCATTTCCGATCTTTTTCCAGCAGACAGATCATGAAGTTGATATTGCCGACAAACCCAAGAGCAGGCCCCCATGGAGCGAAGAGCCGCCAGCGAAGGTCACCGGTGCTACCGTCAATCTCGTAGAGTGGAACATCAAAGAATTCATTTCCTGGACCACCGACGGCTCTCAATGGCGAGACATAGAGCACTTCTGGCAGGCCCAGATGCGGGGTTAGCAGAAGGAGCGGCATGATGAGGAGCGTATGAAAGCCCACGATGCAAATGGCACGTGTGGGAATGCTGCTCCGAATCGGCAGAGCTCCTGCTAACGGATAGAGCGCTAGGGCGGCCCACCCTTTGGCCCAACCAATCGTGGACTTGATGATAGCTCCAGTCCCGAGGTTGAAGTTCACATGTCCTGCAATCAATGCAACTTCCATGATGATCATGCCGATGATCCAAAGCCAGATCACGGGTGATATGGAAATTTCTTCATTTTCCTCTGGGTGATCCATTCGGGCCAGTATCTTGATCAGTAGGCAACCCAGAAGTAGCCAGCAGAGAACAGACCCCACAACGTAAAGGCCACCGAATAACCAGATAGGATAGGTGCAAATAATCGACCACCAGACCAAACGCTCTGGCCAATTTCTTGGCTGAAGATCATCCTCAGACTGGAATGCCCTTGAAAGAAGCGTTTTAAGTCCCAATGAAGACCCCTTGTTATGTAGAAATCCAATTGGCGACCCGTTTGATCCAGGGCTTGCGGATCCATAGGATCCAAAGACCTACAGTCGTCAGGATGGAACCAAATGCTGAGCCAGCAAGCACCAACGTTCGCTTTGGTGACGTAGCTGTTTCTGGCAAGGATGGCTCCACAGCTATTTGAATCAGTGGGAATGCTGCAAAGATATTGGCCTGGCCAAGATCCAGTTTGGCCAATGTGGATGCAAAGACAGCTTCTGCTATCTGTTCATTCCGCTTAAGGTTCTCCAAAGAAGACTGTTTCTGGGACATCAACCTGAGGCGCCCCTCCAAGGAGCTGATCTGTTGATCAAGCTTGCGAACCTGTGAGGCTGCACCTGAAGCATCTGACTGGTAGTTCACCAGGTTCTGGAAGAGTGAATCGCGGCCAGAACTGGCACCAGTCAACGCCAGCCTGGTGAGAGTCTGGGCCGATGGAGGGCGACCGAGCAACTCTTTGGCACGCTGATTCATTGCCTGTCTGGCGGCCTCTTGCCGCTTGATCTCTTTGAGAATACGAGGATTATTACGGCCGAATTTAGACAGTTGGACTTTGAGTATAGACGTTGCTTCGCTGTAGTCCTTCACATTCTGCTGGAAGATCTGATCAACCTGCAACTTGAACGCATCTGATGCCTCTGAAGGAGACAGCCCCAGGCTACGACTCAACTTCTGTAATCGACTCTCAGCCTGCGATTGCTGAGCAGCAAGCTCGGCTCTCTGTTTGCGTAGCTGTTCAATGTTAGCCGACAGGATTTCAACCTGTTCTATGGAAGTGAGGCCAGACTTGCGCTTGTATGCAGAAACTTGTTGTTGAGCAGTTTCAAGCTTCTGCTGCGTTTCCAGCAGAATCTCCTGTGCTGGACCTTGCCGTTGTTCGATCTCGCTGACACGCAGCTCATTGAGACGCTCTACCATGGCGTCATGCAAGGCATAGGCGCGCTTGCGGGCATCTATAGGAGATGGACCGGTGGTATCAATCTGCATCAACGTTGTATTATCAATGTTCTTAATGCGAGGTTTGGCGAAATCCGCTTTAGGGATATTGGCAATCTTGGCAGCCCGCGCGATGACTTGCTCGCTACCGAAGATGTATTCATAATTTGCACGAGGATCAAATGTAGCCAAGCCAAGGGATTCGTTTGATGCCGTGGCTTGACCAATCTCAGGCAGGCTTAAATTCACAGCGTTGGCGCTTCCAGGCAGAACCAAAGCCCAAGAGCTTGTATAGACAGGCTTCGCAAGTGCAAGATAAAGGATACTGGTGCCCCATATCAATCCATTCGTACAAGTGGATACGAATAGATAGCGACTCCAACGAAGCTTGTCGGTTCGACTCAGTTTTTTCCACCATCCCTTTGGATCAGGTGCCTTCAACCCAGGAATATTTCGAAACTGTTCGGCAAACAGTCGCGCCGCCTTTCCCAAGGGTTCTTGCACGGCCTGCACCTTAGGCCTGAGACGTCCGATGATCGGCGGAGAGTCTTTCACTAGATTCTACGGAATACTGCGATCATAAATCAAAACGGATGGATTCAGAAACTGAGTAAAGATGCTAAGAACAGCCTGGAAGTTGGTCATCTTCGAATCATAACAGGCAACTCCATCGTCTGCCATGAGATAGGGGTTGTTGGCGTTGTCTGTAGACGCGCGAAGAAGATCTTCTACTCCCCTCTCGTAGACGGTCGTCTTCCCCGAGGCCCTTTCTGTTCTCACCAGGATGGCTCGGCGTCGCGCATTGGTGACCATGGTTCCACCAGCACAGTTGGCCGAGACAACCGCATGGGACAAGCGAGATCCATAGGGAAAGTTCCTAGCCTGAGAGCCAATGCCAGCAACAGAGTTTCCAGCCGCAGGAACAGTAAGATTTGAGATGTTAATCTCAACTTCAGCGGGCGTAATCTGAGAAGGGCGAACGATTAGTGGATTAACGGTACCAGTGTCCGGAACAATGACTTGATCACCGGCAATGAGTGGAATGTCGTTAAAAGGTTCTCCCGTGAAAGCCCCGGACATGTCAATCACTTGCCTTTTTGAACCTCGTTTCACCTGTATCGCGGCGACATCGGCCGTGGGAGTAATGCCTCCTGCACGACGGAGTGCCGTTGTGAGCATACGATTGAGTGGAGCTTGCCCAGAAAGTTGAACAGGAGTCTGTGTCTGTTCAACGTCACTCAACTCGTTGATTAGTAACCGCCCAGGCTGAAAAGCAGATCCAATGACAAAGACCGGTACAGGTGCCCATTGGATGACACTCAGACTGACCCTGAGAAAAGATGGCTGGAAAAAGCCTTGTTGCACCAGGGCCTGATAGACACGCTT
The DNA here is from genome assembly GCF_977927515.1 of Cyanobium sp. ULC065. Next base: position 2,143,320 of record NZ_OZ376393.1, read on the forward strand.
CTGAAGCTGTTCCGGCTCAAGACCCACAGCGTAGATTCCCTTGGAAAAGGGAATTTCAAGCTCTCCGTTCAGATTGATTTCAAAGATGCCACTGAATTCTTCCCCTTCAGGGATTGTCACCTTGACACGATCTCCTGGGGAGATCGGTAATGCCAAGGACGATCCTGCAGTGCCAACAAAGCAAGCGAGTCCAAGAAGCCAAAATAGAAGTTTCGACATCTGTGTCGATCTGGGGGAGTTCGCTTTTTGGCTTGCTCAGGCAATCTTAGCGTATCCGTAGACAGCGGGCTACCGGCTTTCAGCCTGGGCGAGACTGACGAATGATCACTCAATCGCCTGATGATTCCCGTCACCTGGAGGCAGGTCCGGTGCAACGTGTGTCTTTAATGCCCCTTGCTTGCCTATCCATCTTCGGCTATGTCGGTGTATCGCTCTGTTCCCGATCACCGAGGTTAGCCCTGCGCAGTCGATCAGTGGGTGCCGGCTAATCTGTTGAGCTACTGCAAGGCTCTTCCAAATGGTCGCTGCCGGCGCGGCGTGCTGTCTCCGCCAGTGTTGCGACTACTTGTCGCGAGGCTGAGGCTCGTGAGAACCGGTCGTCCCCCAGGAACCGGTACAGCCTGGGGCCTTGGCGCCGTCCTGGTCCACCAGGCCTTGTCAAGGAGCGCCGCCATGCCCCCACCGGTGAGCTGCGCACCACCTCAGACGTCGTTCCTACTGGTAGGGGGCCTGCTGGAGCATGCAGGCGGGAACTGGATCCATGACCCTCACTGCCGTTGGGATGCTCACGGCTGCTGGGGCATTGGAGCTGGGGAGAAGGCCACCCTGCCAAGTCTCCATCACAATACTGAGCTAAATTCGTGTGGCAAGGTCCCTGAAGGTACGATGGTTAACATTGTAATCGTGGCAACGGCTAACTATCTTTGGGGGGCAGCGGTCACCGTTCGTTCCGCTTTGGAAGCCTGTAGCACAACCCTAAATGTCTACGCCATTTGCGTCGATCTCTCACAGGACGATAAGCAGCAACTTTCCAATTCCTGGCAAGCTTCCAACCTCGGCACAATTAGCTTTATTGATTTCAATCTTGAGCGGGTCAATAGCTTCCGCAGCACTCTGCTTGTCAAGAGCAAATCTCCTTATGCGCGCTTCTTTATACCCGAGTATTTGGGGGGTGTATCTCGCTGCATCTATTTAGATACGGACTTAATCGTTTGCTCGGATCTAACTGAACTGCAGCTTCTGGATCTGCATGGCAAATCCAGTGCTTGTGTTATTGATGGTGGCATAGACACTCCACAGCAGCAGCAGCGACTTCGCGAAAAGCTGAAACTAGATAATCCTCGCCAGTACTTTAATTCAGGAGTGATTGTGATGGATCTGGATGCATGGAGGCATCATGAGATCCAATCGAAGGCTCTAGCGGTTGCACAGGAAAACCATGATTTGCTTGACCAAATGGATCAAGATGCTCTGAATATCGTCTTGGCAGGCGATTGGTTGGTGCTCGATCCGAAATGGAATACTTCCAAAGGCAGGGCTGAAGCTGGTTTTTCAGATGGCATTATTCATTTCTTAGGCAAAGTCAAGCCCTGGCACGCAGATTATGCCGCAAACTTTCAAGATCGATGGTTTGCACTGCTGGATCGAACCGCCTTTGCCGGTCAGCGTCCTGTTCAACTACTCGGTATAGCAGCCGCCTATCGCAAGTTTATCCGTACTGTTCCTACCTTGGAGATGGTGAAAGGTAAACTGCGGCGACTCATTCGGTCTACTTGAATCTATCATTGCCGCCAGGATAGAAGTGTTCTGCGCTGATGGCCTGGCTCACGCTGCCTGCCAGACCCGCTAAGTCGAGCAGCAGCCTGGGCATAGGGATCTGGACAAGCCATCTGATTGGTCGGCAGGTCTGGCTCAGGTCGTTGCAAAAGCCACCCGACCCACCCCGTGGTTACCTTCTGGCCTTAACTGATAGGATAAGAGCGAGGGGCTTGCTCCTGGTTCACTCTGGATACATGCGTAACGAGTTAGTCGTTTCTGCGCCGTTTCCATCACTGTTCTCCGCTTCTGCCCTCTCCCGTGCGCATTGGCCTGATCAACGCCTACAGCACCCTGAATCTGGGGGATGCAGCGATCTACAGCGCCTTTCGTCAGTTGCTGCCTGATGTGGAGCTGGTGGGCTGCGTTCAGGATGAACGGCCCGATGCCACCCTTGGGGTCACGTTCTTGTCCGAACGGCCCAGGAATTGCGACGCTTACGTGAGCGTGGGGGGGGACATCTTCAACAATTCCCGTGAATGGTTTGTCACCAAAGCCTTCCTCAAGAACCTGGCTGAACTGAGGCACAGTCCGAACCGCACCATCCTGTTCGGCCAGTCGATCCCTCGCTCCTGCCACGGCCTCAGCTTTCTCCTGTTGCAGCGCTATTTAAAGCGCCTGGCGGCTGTCTGTGTGCGGGATGCCGAAAGTCACCAGCGCCTCTGCGCCGCAGGGGTTCAAGCACGGTTGTCCTACGACATTGCCTTTGTGCTGGAGAGCTCCCCCCTGGCGGAGGCCACGGCGCGGCAATGCCTGGAGCGGCTAGGGATTGATCCATCCCAGGCAGCCGTGCTGTCTGTGCGTGGTTTCGACAGCATGTACGGTCACGACAATGAGGCCTTCGTTTCCAGAATGGCCCAGCTCAGCGTTGAACTCACCGGGGCCGGACTCAGGCCCGTCATTTTGATCCAATCGGGCGCCTATGGCTCCGATAATGATCTCGAAGTGGCCGCCGCCATCCAGGAACGGGCCCCCGGCACCGCCATCCTCAACCCGTTCGTCGCCGATCCAGCCGTGCCGAGTTGGCAGTTGGCCATGGCCCTGTTCGCTCTGGTCGACAGCGTGATTGCCGTACGTTTTCACACGGCCGTTCTTTCGCTGGCGGCCGGGCGGGTTCCGTACCATCTCCACTATTCCAACAAGGGCAGGGACCTCTGCCGGCGACTCGATCTACCCGGCTGTGATCTGGCCAGCCTGGTTCCTTCGTCGGCGCTGGAAGCGATTCTGGCCAGCCGCGGGCGCCGGTTCGATCATCAGCACGTGCGTGAACAGGTACGCCGCGATTTCCGGTGGTGCCTCGATCAACTCCCCGATGTGATCTGACGGTCGTCGTCTGGCCCCTTGGTTCCCTGAGCTAGATTCATCTATTCGGCCGTTCAACGATGTACGGGCTTGTCAACCGGGCCATTCAGCAGATGGTCACCACGCGCCATGGTGAGGAGGTGTGGCAGCGCATCAAGGAGCGGGCCGATCTCCAGGATCTGGATTTCTTTTCCACGTACCAGGCCTATCCCGACGACGTGACCCATCGGCTGGTGGCGGCGGCCACGGAGGAACTTGGCCTCACGGGTGATCAGATCATGCAGGCGTTTGGTGAGTACTGGATCACCTACACAGCCACGGAAGGTTACGAGCAGTTGCTCGAAAGCACAGGGGACACCCTGCCAGAATTCCTGGATCATCTCGATAATCTCCACGCCCGCGCCGCCCTGGCCTTTCCTGAGCTGCAGCCTCCCTCCTTCCGTTGCGAGCACAGTGCTGACGCCTCCATGCAACTGGAGTACCGTTCAAAGCGGCGTGGCCTTGCCCCCATGGTGACCGGCCTGCTTCATGGCCTGGGCAAGCGTTTTCGTACTCCACTGGCGGTCGATCAGATCGCCTCTCGCGACAGGGGCGATGCCACGGACCTGTTCCACGTTCGCCTTTCTCCGCCTTCTGAATCTGTCGCAGGTCGGCCGGATAACGGCATGACGAGCGAGTGAAGGTTCGTCGTTTCTGATGGTGCCTTCCGTGCCGTTACCTGACCACCTTCTTGATCCACTGTTCCCTTTCCATTTCGTCGTCGACCGTGAGCTACGTATCCAGTCCGTCGGCTCTGTTCTGCGTCGCATCCTTCCTGTCCCGGAGCTGCTGGGGCAGCCCCTCGATGAGCACTTCCTGCTGCTGCGACCGGATGTCCCCATGGACTTCGCCAGTCTGAGTGACTGCACAGACCGGCACGTGATTTTCAAGTCCGCCGCGATTCCATTGCAACTGAAGGGCCAGATCTGTTGCCTTGACGAAAGGGAACAACTGTTGTTTGTTGGTACGCCCTGTTTGCTGCAACTGGAGGACCTGAAGAAACTCAGTCTGAAGATCAATGACTTTCCTTTGCATGACTCCCTGGTTGACTTTCTTTTCCTGCTGCAGGCCAGGAATGTGGCGCTCACAGAAAGCCAGAAGCTCAATGAGATTCTGATCGCGCAGCGTGGGGAGTTGCGCGAGTCGACCCAGCGCCTGTCGACGCTCAATGCGGAGCTGGAGGCGGCCAAGCAGGCCGCTGAAGCCGCCAATGCCGCCAAGGATACGTTTCTGGCCACGATGAGCCATGAGATCAGAACTCCGATGAACGCCATCATCGGCATGGCCGGTTTACTTCAGGACTCCCAGCTGGAGCCCATGGAGCGGGAGTATGTCGAGATCATCAACAGCAGCACCGATTCCCTGCTGACGATCATCAATGACATTCTCGACTTCTCGAAGATCGAATCCGGTGCCATGCAGCTGGATGAGCAGCGCTTCAACCTCCGCATCTGCATCGAAGAGGCCCTTGATCTGAGCGTGTCCCGCCTCTTGGACAAGCCGCTGGAAATGATCCTCGACATCGAGCCCGGCCTGCCCACGGCCGTCATCGGCGACCTCACCCGTCTGCGCCAGATCCTCTGGAACCTGCTGAGCAATGCGGTCAAATTCACCCCCCAGGGCGAGATCGTCGTCACGGTGTCAGCGGAGCCCCAGGCCGCTGAGGCCGGCCAACCGATCCCGTGCCAGTTCACGTTTCAGATCCGCGACACCGGCATCGGCGTGTCCGACGTGCTGATTCCCCAGTTGTTCGAGCCCTTCCGCCAGGCCGATCCCTCCACCGCCCGGCGCTACGGCGGCACGGGCCTTGGTCTGGCGATCACACGGCGCCTGTGTGAGTTGATGGGGGGCTCGATCGACCTGGCCAGCCAGGAAGGCGTCGGCAGTGTCTTCACCTTCAACGTGCTGCTGCATCTTGATCCGGCCCCCCAGGCCAGCAACAGCCCGGAGCCCCTGGTGCCCCCGGCGTCCGCCATCCTGCTGCTGGTCGGCAATCCCACCCTGCGCGCCGTGCTCCAGAAGCAGCTGGGCTGGATGGGGCTGTCGGTGATCGCCCCCGATCTCTGCCAGATCCCCATGCGGATCTCCCAGTCCCAGATCGGCGACCTCGGCCATGGAGTGGTGGTCATCGATGGGCGGCTGCTGTGCTCCGAAGGGGAGGCAACCCCGTCAGCCTTTCTGCAGGACCCCTTTCTGCAGGACCCCTTGCTTCAGGTGCGCCCCTGGATCGTCCTGGCTGACAGGTGCAAGGTGTCAGACCTGGCAGCGCTGGTCAAGACGCCGGCTGTGATGCTCTCCAAGCCTGTGCGACTCGAACAGCTCCGCCTGGCCCTGATTCAGCAAGGGCAGAGCCCTTTGGAGCGGCGGCTGGCCGGGCCGCCAACGCTGACGCCCGAATCTGCCCCCCAGGGCGGCCCCCATCGCCTCGCCGACCGGCTGCCGCTGCGGCTGCTCGTCGTCGATGACATCCCCGTGAACCGCCAGTTGGCGCTTCAGTTGCTGCAGCGGCTGGGTTACCGGGCCGAGGCCGTGGCTTCGGGCTCTGAGGCGCTCGCGGCCGTGCAGGAGACCCCCTTCGACGTGCTGTTCATGGACGTGCAGATGCCGGAGCTTGATGGTTACGCGACCACACGGGCGATCCGGTGTCTGCCGGCTCCCTTCGTGCAGCCCTGGATCATTGCCATGACCGCCCATGGCCGTCCGGAGGATCGCCAGGCCTGCCTCCAGGCCGGCATGGACGACTTTCTGGCCAAGCCGATCGTGCCTGCCCAGCTCACCTACGCCCTGGAGCACTACCAGCCCCGCGACCAACCCCAAGCGCCAACGGCTGGAGGGGCCGACCCGATCGACGCGGCCGCCTGGGAGGAATTGGAGCAAGCCATGGGAGACGGGGCTGTGGCTGTGCTCCAGGAGCTCATCGACCTCTACCTCGAGGACGCGATGCGACTCGTTTCGTCGGTGGTGATGGCCCACCAGTACCACGATCCCCCGGCGATGATCGCCGCTGCCCATTCGCTGCGCTCCCCCAGTGCCAGCCTGGGGGCCCTGCGGTTGGCCACGCTGTGCGGCCAGGTTGAGGAGTCCCTGCGCTCCGATTCGGAGCTGTGGCCCCAGGTCAGAATCGATCAGCTGCTTGTCGAGGCTGGACGGGTGACCGAAGCTCTGCGCCAGCGGCGTCCGATGGACACCTGACGCCGATGGAAGGTTGTCCCGCCCCGATTTCGATCCTGCTGGTGGATGACGACCGCATCCATTCCCGCATCCTCGAGGTCCGTCTACGCGCCCAGGGCTACCAGGTTGTTGTGGCGGATTCGGGTGACAGTGCCGTGGTGAAGGCCCGTCTCTGCCCCCCCACGGTTGTCGTCTGCGACTGGTTGATGGACGGCATGAATGGGCTGGACGTCTGCCGGGCAATCAAGGCGGAACCGGACCTGGAATCGGCCCACTTCATCCTGCTGACCTCACGCTCCCGGGTGGAAGACCGGGTGGAGGGGCTCGACTGCGGCGCCGATGATTTCCTCAGCAAGCCGGTGGATCCGGAGGAGCTGCTGGCCCGTGTCCGCTCCGGCATCCGCCTGCACCAGGCCAATGAACGGCTGAAGCTCCTGGCGAGTGAGTTGCATCAGCAGAAGTTGCGGCTGGATCAGGAGCTGGAGGAGGCGGCCAGTTATGTGCGATCCCTGCTGCCTGAGCCCATCGCTGGTGCGGTGCGGGCGGACTCCCGTTTCGAGCCCTGCCATGAACTGGGTGGTGATTCGTTTGATTTCTTCTGGCTTGATGACGACCACTTCGTCCTCTACCTCGCCGATGGCTCCGGCCATGGCCTGGCGGCGGCCTTCCCCTCGATTTCCGTCCACAACCAGCTGCGCTCCCGCTCGCTGCCCGTTGATCTGCGTGATCCGGGCGCTGTGCTGCAGACCCTGAACTCCGGGTTTCCGATGGAGCGTCACCAGGGGCGGTATCTGACGCTTTGGTATGGGGTGTATCAGCCCTCCAGCCGAACCCTGAGTTTTGCCAGCGCGGGCCATCCCCCAGCCTTTCTCTGGAGCCGCACCAGTGCATTTCCCTGCCATTGGCTCAAAGGTCAGGGCATGGCCGTGGGCCTGTTCGACGACGCGACCTATGGCACCGAGAGCCTGGAGGTGGGCGAAGGGGCCTGTCTTCTCATCTACAGCGATGGCCTCTATGAAGTGCCGAGGCCCGGTGGCTTGATGGGCACACTGCCCGACTTCATGCAACTGGTGGAGCAGTGCCAAGACGTGCTCGCTGGTGACGATGGCCTGGATCGGTTGCTGTCCCAGATCCTCCACGTCTCGGACAATGCGCCATTCACCGATGACTACTCGCTGATCCGGGCGCTGCTGTCGTGATCGTTACGGGCCTTCTGGTTGTTCAGGTGTTGGTTGAGCCGCCCGATTGATCGGCAGCCAATGCGGCGATGCAGGCCTCACTGTTCGGAAACGTGGTGAACACTTTTTCGGTGCCGGTGAGGTCCAGAACGATGCGGACCTGGCTGCACAGGCCGCAAAGAAACAGTTGCTGACCTTGCTCCTTGACCCGTTTGAGCACGGAAACCAGAGCGCCGAATCCGCTGCTGTCCATGAAGTCGACGCCCTGGCAATCAATCAGGATGTCCCTGGGTTGCTCCGCCAGAACTGAACCGACAGACTGCCGCAACTCAGCGCCACTCTGGGCGTCGAGCAGGCCCATGGGTTTCAGGATGTACAGATTATCCACACATTGAAACGCAAATTGCTAAGAGTTTACCACTCATCGCCGAAAGCCCATTCGTCTGGGCCTGGGGACTTGAGACCCGCCCGCCGGCTGGTGGCGAGCGGGTGTGGGTCTGACCACAAGCCCCCATTCGACATAGGGGGTAGGAGGGAGCCAATGGAGCATAGCGCTACAGTTCGTAACCAGGTAGGCCGGTTCAGCCGCGAGGTTCATGGTCACGATTGAAGAGTTACGACGCCAATCTCTTCCCTTTGTCGCTGCCGACCAGGAAGGGTTGATTGTAGAGATCAACGATCTGTTTGAGACGACCTATGGATGGACATTGGACGATCTCAAGGGCCATTCTCTTTCCATGATTCTGCCGGCTGCTTATCAAGACGCCCACCATCTCGGCTTCTCCCGTTTCCAGATCGTTGGTGAATCGCAGATTCTCAACCATCCCCTGCAATTGATGACCATCTGTAAAGACAACCAGGCCATCAACTCGGAGCATTTCATTGTGGCCGAACGCCGTGGCGATAGCTGGGTGTTCGCGGCAACCCTGCGTCCGTTGACCTGAGGCGTGCATGCCGGACCAGACCCTTGTCGGCCAGCTTCGCAGCACTCTCGGGAGGCTGGAGGCGGCCCTGGGAGCCGTTGACGAGGCCCTTGCCTTCACCGATCTCAACGGAATCGTGGAATGGACGAATGCATCGTTTGATCGGTTCGTGGGTTTGTCCCGCTTGCAGAGCCTTGGCCAATGCCTGAGCCAGATCCTCCCGAGGCCCTATCTCCACGAGCTCAGCGACAGGCGATCAGGCCTGCCGTTCTGGAGCTCGGGATCAGAAGGATCCAGCACCTGGGAACTGCTGGGTGCGCCTCTCCGCCAGGTGATTGAGGTGTCCTGGGCGACTGTCGATCTCCCTGGTAAGCCGTCTTTGGTGTTCACCTTCAGGGACAAAAGCGCGATTGTTCAGGCCCAGGACAAGTTGATCGATGCCCGTGACCAGCTGGAGGACCAGGTGGTCGAGCGAACCCGCGCGTTGCAGCTGGCGCGCGATGAGGCCCTGGCAGCCAGCCAATCCAAAACCCGGTTTCTGGCCAACATGAGCCATGAAATCCGCACCCCATTGAACGCTGTGATCGGGATGACGGATGTGCTGCTCAGCAGCTCCATGGAGGGGCAGCAACGGGAGATGCTCGAAACGATTCATCAAAACGGCGAGTATCTGCTAAGCCTGATCAACGACATTCTGGACATCTCGCAGATTGAAACCGGGCGATTGGCACTCAATCCCAGAACCTTCGACCTTCATGGTTTACTCAATGACATCATTCATCTCTTTCAGTATCAAGCCTCTGTAAGACACCTCGGCTTGCACCTCAGCATGCCACCGGATACGCCGAGATGGCTCTTTGGTGATGATCTCAAGCTACGCCAGATTCTGTTCAACCTGCTGGGGAATGCTTGCAAGTACACCAATCAGGGGGAGATTCGCCTCAGCGTTGATACCTTGGCGGCCACGGCTAACGGGAGATCCTTCATGTTCCATGTTTCCGACACGGGTATTGGCATCTCCAGGGAGGCTCTACCGCTTATCTTTGAGGAGTTCATTGGCCATGCCAATCCCGCCCAGACGCAGCAAAGTGCCGGCCTCGGCCTCGCCATCTGTTCGAGATTGTGTCAATTGATGGGGGGAGATATATCCGTCGATTCGAGTCTCGGATCCGGCAGTTGCTTTACGGTCAGTCTGCCGTTCACGCTGGTTGCGCAGAAGCAGGGTGAGATTGTCAGGGACAATCCCGAGGAGAGCTTGGAGCCTGAAATCAGAATTCTCGTTGCTGATGATAACCGCGTCAACCGCAGGGTGCTTGAGCTGATGCTGGCCAGATTGCATCTAACCGCTGACGCGGTGGGAGACGGCAATGCGGCCATTCAGTTCGTCAGGAATGGGAGCGTGGATCTCATCTTCATGGATGTGGCCATGCCTGGTCTTGACGGTTTGGCCGCCTCACGCCAATTGCGCAGCGAAGGTTACTCTGATCTCTACATCATTGCCCTGACAGCCTATTCATTCGACACCCACCGGCAGGAGTGTGCAGCGGCTGGGATGAACGACTTTCTCTCCAAACCACTTCGATTGGCGGATCTTCGAGTGGCCTTGAGCAGGTATCGCGATTGGCGCCGAGCCACAGAGTCGGCTACGTCCGAATGATACTGAGTGATGCGATGAGGGGTGGCGTGAGCACCATTGATGGTCCATCGGGGTCAAGGTGCAGGTTTTCACGGCCTTCCATCCTGCTGGCTTTGGGCATTTTTTCCATTGCCACCTCTGCCCTGATTGTTACCTACTGGGTGGCTGAACGGACTCTCTTCAGGTCTGTCCAGCAGCGGCTGCTGGATCTGGCCATGGTCACGGCGGCGGAGATGAAGGGTGATCTGCACACCCAGATACGCCGTCCTGATCAGATGGGCAGCCAGCTCTATCGCCAGGCCTCCGAGCCTTTGATCAAGCTGAGGAGATCGGTGCCGGATATCTTTTACGCTTACACCCTGAGGGGTCGATCAAAGCCCTTGCAATTTGGTCTGGATAGCACGGTCTTCTTCAAGAATCCGGGAGACGACTCCAGCGTCGCCAGCGTTGGTCAGCTCTATGCAGATGCCCCGGCCGATGCCCTGATCGCAGCCCGGCTTGCCAAGCCCAGGGTCAGTTCCGTTCCCTACACCGATCAATGGGGCTCCTCCCTGTCGGCCTATGCCCCATTCCAGGACGGCGAGGGGACGGCCATTGTGGGTGTTGATCTCTCCCTGGCTAACCTCAATCAGCAACTGTTTCCCTTGCGCCTGAGCCTGGGTCTCTCTCTGGCAGGCAGTGCCCTGCTTTCGGCCTTTGCCGGCTTCCTGCACTGCCGTTACCTGCGATCCACGGCTTCGGCCCTGGAATCCAGCCTGGAAGCGGCTGATCTGGCCCGTCAAGTGGCGGCTGAAGCACAACAGGCCAACCTCGCTAAGAGCACCTTCCTGGCCACCATGGGTCATGAGCTGCGAACGCCACTGAATGGAGTGATTGGCCTCACCAACATTCTGCTCAGCACTGGCCTGACCCCCCACCAACAATCCTGTCTGCAGACGGTAAGGAACTCTGGGGAATCCCTGCTGCTGTTGCTCAACCAACTGCTCGACGTCTCAGCGATCGACAGCGGCCATCTGGTGATCGACTCCGCTCCCTGCCAGCTTCGGCCTCTGTTCGCCGAGGTGATGGCCTTGTTCGCCGAACAAGCGCAGACCAAAGGGCTGGTGTTAACCCTCTCCCTCGACCCTGCCCTCCCCGATGTCGTGCTGTCAGATCCTCTCCACCTGCGTCAGATCGTGGTGAATCTGGTCAGTAATGCGATCAAGTACACAGTGAGCGGAGAGGTGTCCATCACCGTTTCATCTCAGGCTTTCCAGCCCGATGGCTGGGTTCCGTTGGTCTTCCGCGTCCGTGACACCGGGCCCGGAATCTCCGACTCCGCCCAAGAGTCCTTGTTCCAGCCTTTTTCGCAGGCTGATTCCACCACCACCCGCGTCCATGGCGGCGCAGGGTTGGGATTGGCCATCTGCCATCACCTTGTCGTCGCCATGGGCGGTGCGATTGAGGTGGAGAGCGAACAGGGTCAGGGCAGCCTTTTCACGGTGATCCTGCCGGTGGCGATCCCTGAATCACCTGCAGCGCCAGAAGTACAGACAACAACCAGCTTCGCCGAAGACCACCCGCTACGGATTCTTCTGGCGGAAGACAATGTCGTCAATGCCCGTGTCTGCGAATTGATGCTCCAGCGTCTCGGCTACGGCGTCAGCGTGGCGCGCGATGGGGAAGAGGCCCTGAGCCAGTATCGCCAGCTGGATCCGGACATCATCCTGATGGATCTGCGCATGCCCAAGGTGGATGGCTTTGAGGCCACCCGCAGAATTCGTGAGCAGGCCGGCAACACAGTGCGGCCCTGGATCGTCGCGGTCACCGCCAACATTCGTTACTGCGACCGTGACGAGGCCCTGGCCAGCGGCATGAATGATTTCATTGGTAAGCCCATCAGGGTCGAGTCCCTGCAAGCCGCCCTGTCCCGGGCCCACGCGGCTGTACTGGCCCCGTGAGTGTGGCTCGGTTCAGCCAGGCAGGCTTGTTCCGGACAGCCTGGCCTGCTTCAGGGCCGCTTCAGCCCGTTGGAACAGGTCCTTGAAGCTGGTGTCGTCGCTGCTGGCGCAAGCCGTGCCCAGGCTGACGGGCAGAGGATGGCGGACTCCCCCCACCAGCCAGCCCTGGAGAGCCAGGCCGGAACGGAAGCCCTCCGCCTGGGCTACCGCCTCCTGCCCCACCAAGCCTGTCTGCAACACGGCGAACTCGTCATCACTCACACGCCCGTAGAGGGCGCTCTCCCCAAAGTCCGATTGCAGTTGTCTGGCCAGCTCCTGAAGTAACCGATCGCCCTGTTGTTGGCCGAATCGTGTGCAGAAATCATGGAAGTCATCCAGACCGAAGATCATCAGGGTCAACGGTTCTCCGTTCTCCCTTTGCCGCCGGAACTCGTTCAGACCTGCATCGAAGAAGGGCCTTCGGTTCTTGAGGCCCGTGAGGGAGCAGAGGTAACTGTTGCGCCGCGATTCCATGTGCAGGATCACCATCCCAGCAAGGTCCTGCAGCAGTTGTTGTTCGTTGCCGGCGAGTTGCCTCGGCTGGGGGCTGATCACGCACAGGGTTCCGAGGTTGAAGCCGGAGTGGGTCCGCAACGGCACCCCGGCATAGAAGCGGATGTTGGGATTCCCCGTCACCAGGGGATTGTCCTTGAAACGCTCGTCCGCACTGGCGTCATTGACGACCAGGACGTCATTGCCGCAGATGGCGTGGGCACAGAAGGCCACATCCCTGGGCGTTTCACTCGCCTCCAGACCCACCCGGGAGAGAAACCACTGCCGCTGGCGATCGACCAGGGAAATCAGGGCCGTCGGCACGCCCAGCATCTGGCTGGCCAGGCGTGTGATGCGATTGAAGTCCTCATCGGACTCCGCATCCAGAATGTGTTGCTCGTCCAGAGCCGCCTGGCGCTCAGCCTCGTTGTCCGGTATGGGGTAGGCGGTCATCGCGGGGAGCAGGACGCAGGGGGGACCGGGACGCCGCCGTTCGGCCGTATATCCCACAACTTGCAGTATGTCCTTTCCTGGTGAGGTCCCCTCCCGGGCTGGTCGCGCGGCGCTTCAGGGAAGCCACGGCGCGTCGCTGAAATCCGGCTCGCGCTTTTCAAGAAAGGCGTTGCGTCCTTCCTGCCCTTCTTCCGTGCGATAAAAAAGATGGGTGGCCTGGCCCGCCAGCTCCTGAATGCCGGCCATGCCGTCGGTTTCGGCATTGAAGGCTGCCTTGAGGCAGCGAATCGCAGTAGGGCTGTGCTGCAGGATCTCCAGGCCCCAGCGCACTCCTTCCGCCTCCAGCTCCTCCAACGGCACCACCGCATTGACGAGCCCCATGGCCAGGGCCTGGCTGGCGTCGTAGCGGCGGCAGAGAAACCAGATTTCGCGTGCCTTGCGCTGCCCCACCACGCGGGCGAGGTAGCCGGCGCCGAAGCCGCCATCGAAGCTGCCCACCCGTGGGCCCGTCTGGCCGAACACCGCGTTCTCCGCCGCCAGGCTCAGATCACAGAGCAGGTGAAGCACCTGCCCGCCACCGATCGCATAGCCCGCCACCAGGGCGATCACCACCTTGGGCAGCGAACGGATCAGCCGCTGCAGGTCGAGTACATTCAGCCGCGGCAGGCCGCTGGCATCGAGGTAGCCGCCATCGCCGCGCACGCTCTGGTCGCCACCGGAGCAGAATGCATAGCCGCCATCGGCGGCCGGCCCGACACCGGTGAACAGCACCACGCCGATGCTGGGATCGTCGCGTACGCGCGAAAAGGCATCGCACAGCTCCTGCACCGTGAGCGGGCGAAAAGCATTGCGCTTGGCCGGCCGGTTGATCGCAATGCGGGCCATCCCCTGCGCGCAGGTGTCGAAGCGGATGTCGGTGTAGGTGGCGGCCGGCGTCCAGAGCACCGGTGCTGTGCAGGGCAGCACGGGATCTGCCGGCGCGGGCTGGGAGGGAGGTGCGGCGGAATCGGGGCGCATCAGGCCTGACAACGGCAGCGGCTTCGGCTCATTCTGCGGAGCCGTGGGCCGGCTCAGGCTGGGGAGCCAGGCGCCAGCGCGGCCCGCAGCTGCTGGCGCAGGTGGGCATCCGCCTGGCGATCGGTGCGCAGCTCCAGCAGGGCCAGGGGCTGGGGCAGCGCCCAGGCCAGTGCCTCCTCCAGCTCCTCCAGCTGAGCCACGCGCCGCACGGGCACGCCATGCAACACCGCCAGGGCGGCCTGATCGAGGCTCTGCGGCATGGCGAACAGGCGCTCAAAATCGAAGGGCGCGGCAACCTCCGGCGGAACGGGCGAGGCGCCGGTGGAGCGGATTGGCAGCTGCTCGAAAATGCCACCACCGCCGTTGTCGATCAGCACCACAGTGAGGCGCCCGCGCAGCTGCTGGCGCCAGAGCCAGCCGTTGCTGTCGTGCAGGAGGGCGAGGTCACCGCAGAGCAGCAGCAGGGATCCGGCGCTTTCCGCCAGGCCGGCCGCCAGCGAGAGGGTGCCATCGATGCCGGAGGCACCACGGAAGCCGAACAGTGGCCGAGGGGCGCCCGCCTGGGCTGCAAAGCTTTCCCAGTCGCGCACGGGACTGCTGCTGGCCAGCATCACCGGCAGCTGCGGCGGCAACAGCAGGCTCAGGGCCCGGGCGATGGCGGGTTCATTGGCAGCACCCGTGGCCGGCAGGGCCTGACTGAGCCCGGCCTGCACCGTGTGCTCCAGCTCCATCCAGCGCCGTTTCCAGGCGCGGTTGGCCGCCGGCGGCTCCCCCGCCCAGAGCGCCGCAGGCAGCGCCCGGCACCAGGCCGCCAGCCCATGGCCGAAGCGGTGGCTGGCAGTGCCGAGCGGATCGAGATCGCGCGGGTCGCCCTCGCTGATCACCAGCTGGCAACCGCACTGGCGCCCGATCCAGTGCTGCAGCCGGCGGCTGGCGGGCAGGGGCCCGAGCCGCAGCAACTGGGACACCTGCAACTGCTCCGTGGGCTCCTCCAGCAGCAGGTCGTAGCCCGCCACCAGCTCCAGCAGCGGCTGACCCCGCAGGCCCGAAAGGCCATCAGCGAGCAGGGGCCAGCCGCTGCGCCGCTGCCAGCGTTGCAGGGCCTGCAGGTGGGCCGGCCACTGGTCTGGGGCACCGCGCCAGGGCCCGGCCACGATCACGCCGGGCTGATCGGGATCCAGCAGCGGCAAGGCTTCCGAGGTCACGGACGGCTCCGGCTGAACCCCCACCCCCCTGTCGCTGGGCTTACGGGCCATCAGCGCCGCGATGGCGGCGGCCGAGGGATGGAGCGGCTCCTCGAAGGCCAGGTTGAGGTGCACAGGGCCGGCCGGGTGGCCGATGGCCTCCTGCCAGGCCCGCTGCGCGAGCGCCTGCAGGCTGGCGGGCATCATCACGGCCAGTCCCTCGGCAGCGCCAGCACCGGCCCAGCGGCAGCTGCAGCGCAGAAAGTCCTCCTGGTTCACCGTCTGGTTGGCGCCGCGCCCCTTCAGCCGCTGGGGCCGGTCGGCGCTGAGCAGCAGCAGCGGAATCGCGCCATGGTCTGCTTCCACCGCCGCCGGCAGCAGGTTGGCCACCGCCGTGCCGGACGTGGTGATCACCGCCGCCGGCAGGCCATCGGCGCGGCTCAGCCCCAGCGCGAAGAACGCAGCGGAGCGCTCGTCGATCGCCGTGTAAAGCCGCAGGTCTCCGCCTTCGGCCTCCAGCAGGCCGGCCGCAATCGCCAGCGGCGCCGAGCGGCTGCCGGGGCAGAGCACGAGCCGCCGCAGCCCCAGGTGCCGGAAGGCCAGCAGCAGCGCATGAGCCGCGCCC
Organism: Cyanobium sp. ULC065; assembly: GCF_977927515.1. Next base: position 2,159,134 of record NZ_OZ376393.1, read on the forward strand.
AGATTGGCCGCCGCGTGAGCGTCTTTGCACGCTGGGGCTTGGCTGCCGAGGCCGTCGTCGCCGCTCACCGGGGCTCATGACTGTTCAGGATGGCCTGATCATGCCCACGACTGGAGCCCCCCCGACATGAGCGTCACTCCCACCGGCGGCAGCTCTCCGGCCGGAGGCCGCGCCGGGCTGCTGCGCCAGGTCGGCCTGTTGCTGCTGTGGGTGGGCGTGGCGCTGCTGCTGCGCTGGGCGGTGATCGAACCCCGCTGGATCCCCTCCGGCTCCATGTTGCCCACCCTTCAGCTCAACGACCGGGTGCTGGTGGAGAAACTGCGGGCTCGCCTGCACCGGCCCCTGCCGGTGGGCACGATCGTGGTGTTCCACCCTCCCGACGCCTTGCTGGCGGCCGGCTACGACCCCGATGCCGCCCTGATCAAGCGGGTGGTGGGAGCGGCGGGGGATCGGATCGCCGTCCATGACGGCCAGCTGATCCGCAACGGCCAGCCGGTGCCGGAGCCGTGGCGGGCCGAGCCGATCGCCTACGAGCTGGCGCCGCTCGCCGTGCCGCCTGATTGTCTGCTGGTCATGGGCGACAACCGCAATGCCAGCTTCGATTCGCACCTCTGGGGCCCCCTGCCGGCCGACCATGTGATCGGCACTGCCGTGTTTCGCTACTGGCCCTGGCACGCGCTAGGGCCGATTCGGTTCTCCCCCTCTGCGGCGGTGGGTTGACCCGGAGAGCTGCGTTATGGTGCAGGCCGTGACGCAGAGCACACCGGAGATGTTCAACCCGGAGTTCCTGACGACCGACAGCGAATCAATCAGCGGCAACTCGCTGATCCAGTACCTGCAGGAGCAATCTCCGGACGTTTTGCAGCGTGTGGCCCGATCCGCCAGCGGCGACATTCAGGACATCATCCGCCACAACGTTCAGGGCCTGCTGGGCATGCTGCCGGGCGAGCAGTTTGAAGTGAAGATCCAGGCCAGTCGCGACAATCTCGCTGGCCTGCTGGCCTCCGCGATGATGACGGGTTACTTCCTGCGCCAGATGGAGCAGCGCATGGAACTGGAGAGCAGCCTGTTCGGCGAAGGCGCCCTCGATGCCGACCCCGGCGAGCTGAGCCTCTGAGCCCAGAGCCCCGCAGGGCCTCTCCAGATCCAGGCTGATCAGCCCTTTGAGGCGGGTTGAGGCTCCGCTGCCGGCACCTCCGGCACCACGCCCCAACGCACAAGGGCGCTGTCGATGCCTGCGAGGAATGCCCACGATCCGCTGGAGGGCGCCCACGGGCGCTGCTCCAGGGCATCGGCGAGGCGCTGGAGATCCTCCTGGGTGGACGCCACAGGTGCCGCGTAGTGGGCAGGCACCACCTGGCGAATGCTTGGCAGTTGGGCGAGCCGCCGCAGCCAAGCCACCAGGGCGGTGCGGGCCCTGGGAAACACCAGCCGCTCCAACACCGGCGCCACCTGCAGAGGATGGGCATCACCGCCCAGCAGCGCCTCGAATTCAGCCACCCAACCGGGCTGCCAGCGAAAGGGGTAGAGGCCGAAGTAGGCCTTTGCGGCGCGCAGCCCCGGCCGGAAGCTGCCGGCGATCACCTCTGGCCAGGGTCGCACCTCCAGCGCGGACGGCCGCAGGTAGGAGGCGAACAGCACCAGCCGCATCCAGCCGCGCCGCCGTTGCTCCTGGCCATCGCTGAGCGGCTCCGTGCCCTGCTCGCGGGCATGGAACAGCAGGGGCGTGGGATCGGTGCTGAAGATCTCCGGCGGTTCGCTGGAGATGGCCACCAGCGCATCGGTGACGAGCAGGCTGCCGCTGGCCCGGTGCAGGCAGGCCACTTCCACGAAGGTGCCGAGGCCCAGGTCCAGCGGGCCAAGCATCTCCCATTGCAGCTGCTCGGCGTGGGGCAGGCCCTGCTCGAACAGCACCCGGGTGCGGCCAGCGGGAAATCCGAGCCAGGGCAGGGGCAGCGGCAGCGGAAAGCTCCACTGGCACGGGCTCACCCACACGGTGGCGGCAGGAAAGGCCCGGGCCATCGCCGGCACCGGCAGCTTGTGCTCCAGCCCTGAGCTGGTGGGCAGCACGATCGTGCGCACCGGCCCATAGCGGGCTTCGAGCTCGCGCAGGCTGTGCAGCAGCTCCTGGGTGGGCGCCACTGGCGCGTAGAGCAGCAGCCCATCGGTGAGGCGTGCCACGGTCATGCGGATCGGCACCGCCACATAGAGCACGCCCTGCAGTTGCTCGAAACTCCAGATCTGGCCAGGCACAAGCTCGCGCACCAGGGTGCGGCGGCGGCCATAGGGATAGAGCGGCAGCAGCGGCCACCAGGGCCACCCCTGCCGCAGCCTCGGCGTGGGGGACAGGCCGTTGGAGGCTCTCACTGCCGCAGCTGCGCCATCAGCCCATGGCGGGGCGCGAACAGGAAGCTGGCCAGGAAGAGGCAGGTCTGGACCACCACGATGCAGCCGCCGGTGGAGGCATCCAGCCAGTAGCTCCAGTAGATGCCGACCACACTGGAGAGCATGGCGGAGCCGACGGCGATCCAGGTCATCCTGTCGAAGCGATCGGTGAGCAGGTGAGCCGTGGCCCCCGGGGTGACCAGCATGGCCACCACCAGGATGATGCCCACGGTCTGCAGGCCGGCCACCGCCGCTAATGACAGCACCGCCAGCAACAGGTAATGCAGCACGCCGGTGTGGATGCCGATCGAGCGGGCGTGGGTGGGATCGAAGCAGAACAGAATCAAGTCACGGCGCAGCAGCAGCAGCACCGCCAGCACCAGGCCGCAGATCCAGAGCGTCTGCTGGATGTCAGCGGGGCTGATGCCCAGCACATTGCCGAACAGGATGTGGGTGAGATCGATGCTGCTGCGCACCTTCGACACCAGGATCAGGCCGAAGGCGAAGAATCCGGTAAACACCAGCCCGATCACGGTGTCTTCCTTGATGCGCGTCATCTGCTTGATGTAGCCGATCACCGCCACCGATCCCACTCCGAACACGAAGGCGCCGAGGGCGAAGGGCAGGTTGAGGGCATAGGCGATCACCACGCCGGGCATCACCGCATGGGACACCGCATCGCCCATCAGCGCCCAGCCTTTGAGGGTCATGTAGCAGGAGAGCAGGCCGCAGACGGAGGCCACGAGCATGCTCACCAGCAGGGCCCGCTGCATGAAGGCATGCTGCAATGGTTCGGTGAGCCAGGGGAGCGCGTCCATCACAGGTCGCCCTCACCGGACGGATCCGGCGGGGTGATCGTGAGCGAATCGAGCGGTCCGCCGCCGAAGGTGCGGGCCACGTTCTCCTGCGTGAACACCTCGGAGGTGTCGCCGTAAGCGAGCACGGTCTTATTGATCAGCACCACGTCGTCGCAGAAGCCGGTGACGTGGCTCAGATCGTGGGTGGAGATCAGCAGCGTGCGGCCTTCCTGGCGGAACTGCTGGAACAGCTGGATCAGCAGCTTCTCGGTGCGGATGTCCACGCCGGCGAAGGGTTCATCGAGCAGCATCACTGACGCCTCCTGGGCAAGGGCTCGGGCGACGAAAGCCCGCTTGCGCTGGCCCCCCGAGAGCTGACCGATCTGGCGGTGGCGCAACGGCCAGAGCTCCACCCGCTCCAGGCTCTCACGCACGGCCTGGTGGTCGCGGCGGCGGGGAATGCGCAGCAGGTTCATGGTGCCGTAGCGGCCCATCATCACCACGTTCGCCACGCTCACCGGGAAGTTCCAGTCGACGCTTTCGGTCTGCGGCACATAGGCCACCGCCTGCTGTCGCAGGGCTTCACGCAGGGGCACGCCGTTGATGGCGATGGTGCCGCGCGAAGGGTTCACGAACCCCATCAGCGCCTTGAACAGGGTGGATTTTCCGGCGCCGTTCATGCCCACGAGGGCGCAGATGCTGCCGGCGTAGGCCCGCAGCGACACGTCATGCAGAGCCACCACCCCGTTGTAGGCGTAGCAGAGGTTGTCGACGACGATCCGCTCCTGGGCCGGGCGGTGCTGAGGCGGGCGGGGCGGGCGGTGTTGCATCGGCTCAGCGCCCCTTGAGTCCGTTGATCAGTGTGGATACATTGTGCCGCTGCAGCTCCAGCAGGGAGGAGGCCGGGCCACCTTCAGGCGACAGGGAATCCACGAAGAAAACACCGGCAAAGCGGCTGCCGCTCTCCGCCGCCACCTGCTTCTGCGCCTCTGCCGACACTGTGCTTTCGCAGAACACCGCCGGCACCTGGCGCTCTCGGACCGTGGCGATCAGGCGGGCCATGCGCTGCGGGGTGACCTGGGATTCGGCATTGACAGGCCAGAGGTAGGCCTCGGTGAGGCCGTAATCGCGGGCGAGGTAGGAGAAGGCGCCTTCGCAGGTGGCCAGCAGGCGGTGCTGGGGCGGCAGGGTGGCCAGATCGCGGCGCAGGTCCCTGTCGAGGCCGCGCAGCTCAGCGCGGTAGGCCTCTGCGTTGCGCCTGAAATCGGCCGCATGGGCGGGGGCGAGCTGGGTGAAGGCCTTGCGGATGTTCTCCACATAAACCTCCGCCAGCAAGGGCGACATCCAGGCGTGTGGATTGGGCTTGCCGGCGTAGGCATCCCCGGCGATCGGAAGGGGCTTGATGCCCTCGGTGAGCACCACCCGCGGCACGTCCGGCAGGCCGGAGAGAAACCGATCGGCCCAACGCTCGAGGCCGAAGCCGTTGACCAGCACCAGCTGGGCCCCCTCAGCCCGCCGCAGATCGCTGGGGCTGGGTTCGTAGCCGTGGATCTCGGCACCCGGCCGGGTGATCGACTCCACCTGCAGGTGATCGCCGGCCACCTGGCGGGCCATGTCGGCCAGGATTGTGAACGTGGTGAGCACACGCGGTTTCCCTTGCGGCGCTGCGGCCCCTGGCGTGCCAGCCGCGGAGGTGCCGGGGGCCGGTGTCTGCTCGGCCGGACGCGGCGACGGCGTGCAACCCAGCAGGGCGCCACTGGTGAGCATCAGCACGCCACAAAGGGCCAGGGCAGGACGCCTGAGAATCGAGCGGGCCGCCATCAACGGCGCAACGTCAAACACGAAAATGGTCTAAGAGAACACAAGCGGCGCTGACGTAACCGTTGCTGGTGCGGCACGTGCCTGCGGCAGCGGAGGTGCTGCCGGGGCCAGAAGAAAAGGCCCCCGCCGCAGCGGAGGCCTTCTGGGGTGCAGGTGCCAGGGGAGGTGGCCCCCGGCGGCTGGCGACAGAGGCTGGCTCAGCCGATCGCCGGAGCCTGCAGCGCCACCGGCACCGACTCCAGCAGGGCCAGGTCGAGCGGGAAGTTGTGGGCATTGCGCTCGTGCATCACCTCAAAGCCGAGGTTGCCGCGGTTGAGCACATCGGCCCAGGTGTTGAGCACCCGGCCCTGGGCATCCAGCACCGACTGGTTGAAGTTGAAACCGTTGAGGTTGAAGGCCATCGTGCTCACGCCCAGGGCGGTGAACCAGATGCCCACCACCGGCCAGGCAGCCAGGAAGAAGTGCAGGCTGCGGCTGTTGTTGAAGGAGGCGTACTGGAAGATCAGGCGACCGAAGTAGCCGTGAGCAGCCACGATGTTGTAGGTCTCTTCTTCTTGGCCGAACTTATAGCCGTAGTTCTGGCTCTCGCTTTCGGTCGTCTCACGCACCAGCGAGCTGGTGACGAGCGAACCGTGCATGGCCGAGAACAGGGAGCCGCCGAACACACCAGCCACACCCAGCATGTGGAAGGGGTGCATCAGGATGTTGTGCTCCGCCTGGAACACCAGCATGAAGTTGAAGGTGCCGGAGATGCCGAGGGGCATGCCGTCAGAGAAGGAACCCTGACCGAAGGGGTAGATCAGGAACACCGCGAAAGCGGCCGAGAGCGGCGCGCTGTAGGCGACGCAGATCCAGGGGCGCATGCCGAGGCGGTAGGAGAGTTCCCACTGCCGACCCATGTAGCAGGAGATGCCGATCAGGAAGTGGAACACCACCAACTGATAGGGGCCGCCGTTGTAGAGCCACTCATCGAGGCTCACGGCTTGCCAGATGGGATAGAAGTGCAGGCCGATGGCGTTGCTGGAAGGAACAACGGCGCCGGAGATGATGTTGTTGCCGTACAGGAAGGAACCGGCAACGGGCTCCCGGATGCCGTCGATGTCGACGGGAGGAGCGGCGATGAAGGCGATGATGAAGCAGATCGTGGCTGCCAGGAGGCAGGGGATCATCAGCACACCGAACCAACCGATGTAAATCCGGTTGTCGGTGGAGGTGACCCACTGACAGAAGCTCTCCCAGGAGCTGAGACGTCCGCTGCGAACAGCCGTGGCCATTGGAGGTAAGAGGACGGAAGGAAACGGCTTCTTCACCCTCCACTCGCCTCAGGCAGCAACGGAAAATCCGCCAGCATCCGCAGCGAGAGAGCAGCAAAAGGCACCGTACGAAAACGCTAAGGAAGAGCTGCCGAAGCGAGGCACGCGGCCTCCATCTCTTCGCAGATGTTCAACAGAAGCGCTCCGCACTTCACGCAACTACATCATTCAGTAGATCAAACGCAACAATCCCCAGCCCTAAGCCCTTAGCCAAAATCCCTAGGCCCCTAGGCCGTGGCCTGGCGCAGCACCCACTGACGGCCCTGGTGGAGGAACGCCGGCCAGTCGAGCCGTTCACTCTCGGCAGCCCGTGCCACCAGCAGGGGGGCCTGCAGACGGATCGCCTGCAGATCCGCCTCCGCCACGCCGCTGCTGAGAGCCAGCACATCGGCCATCGACCGGGCCACCACCCGGGTGAGATATGCACCGCTGAGCGCCTGCAGGCTGCTGCCCACCAGCCAGGCGCTGCCCTCCAGCCGCATCACGCTGGCGAGGGCCTGGCCGGTCCACTCCACCACCCCCAGCGCCAGGGCAGCACGGGCCAGTTCGGTGGCCGCCGCCCGCAGCTGCTCCATCCCCCAGGGGCAATCCCACAGCCGGGCCATCTCCTGCAGCATCAGCCCGTTGGCCACGGCCAGCACCAGCAGATCAACGCTGGGCAGGGGGGCGGCGAACACACCGGTGGCCACCAGCCACTGGGTGCGTTGCACGAGCGCCTTGCAGCGCTCACGCCGCAGGCGTTCCAGTAAACCCTGCCATTCGCCGTGCAACCGCTCGAGCTGGCGCTGCTCGGTGCGGTGCAGCAGCGCGTGGCCCTGCTGGCGGAGCTCCTGGGCCAAGGGCGTCAGGGCAACAGGCAGGGCCTCGGGCTGGCCGCTCCAGGGCAGCAGCCGCTCCCGCAGAGGCGCCGGCAGCTGGGCCTGCAGATCGGCCACCAGCTGCGGCTCCTCACCCACCACCAGCAGCCAGACGGGCTGGCCGGCAGGCAGCGTCTCCAGCCAGCGCAGATCGGCGGCCTGCAGCGGCGGGTGCACCGCATGGAGCAGCAGGTCGCAGCGGGGGAAGGGGGCCGGCCAGCTCCAATCGGGGCTGTGGGATGCCAGCGGATGGCCCCAGTGCAGGGTGATCGGAAGGGGCGCGCGCACGCCCTGCACCAGCGGGCCCTCCAGGGCACGCTCCAGCGGACGCAGGCCCACCAGCCCCAGATCGAGGGCCTGGCGGTGCTGGCGGCCACGCAGCTGCTGGAGCTGGTCGCGGCGCTGCTGCTGGGCCGCCTGGAAGGTGTCGGAGGCGGTCGTGCTGGCGCTCTCCAGCTGCTCGAACCGGGGCAGCAGCCCCTCACAGCGTTCGATCCAGCCGTTCCAGGAGCTGGGCAGCTGGGGCGTGATCTGGCCGCGTGGACGCCGCCACCACCACCAGGCACCGGCTGCCGCAAGCAGGGGGAGGCCGCCCGAGAGGGGGGTGTGCAGGCTGTCTAGCAGCAGCCAACCGCCGAGCACGGCCGCGGCAGGGGCCGCCACCGGCAGGAAGGGAATCAGGCCGCGCCAGGAAGCGGCCTCCAGGGGGCGAGCGGAAGAAGGCAAGGAGAGCAACGCCCGCTGCGAACGAACGTCAGCATCTTTAGCTCAGCTCCTCTCCCCTGCCCAGGGGCTCAATAGGTTGGGGGTAACCGAGCCAGGCCCGGGGGCCTCTCCGATGACGGCTGAGCGGATCCGTCCCGACACGGGCGCCCAGGCCCCGAAGGACGTGGCCGACGGGGGGCTGGCCCGTGAAGGCGCCGCCCATGGAGACGCGCCCCGCTCGGCCGTGGCCGACAACCGCGAGGCGGTGAACACGGTGCTGCTGATCGCCTTGAGCGTGAACGTGGCGATGAGCTTCCTGAAACTGTTCGTGGGGCTGTGGAGCGGTTCGCTGGCGGTGCTGGCCGATGCGATGCACAGCGCCACCGATGGCCTCTCCAGCCTGCTGGGGGTGATCACCAACAGCCTTTCCGATCCACTCCCCGACCGCGACCACCCCTACGGGCACCACAAATACGAAGGCATCGGCGCCCTGGCGATCGCGGTGTTCATCCTGTTCGCCTGCATCGAGATCCTGCAGTCGGCGGCGCAACGGGTGCTAAGTGGGCTGGAACCACTGCGGCTGGAGAACGGCGCCTTCGTGCTGCTGGTGGTGTCGCTGCTGGGCAATATCCTGCTGGCCCGCTACGAACGGCAGCAGGGGCTGCGGCTCAAGAGCGCCCTGCTGCTGGCGGATGCCCACCACACCACCAGTGACATCTGGACCACCTTGATGGTGCTGGCCGGCCTCGGCGGCGCCAGGGTGTTCGGGCTCAACTGGCTGGATGTGGCGGTGGCGGCGCCCCTGGCCCTGCTGCTGGTGCGCTCCTGCTGGCAGGTGGTGCGCACCAACCTGCCCTGGTTGGTGGATCACATCGCCATCGCCCCCGAGGCGATCCACACGGTGGCCATGGCGGTGCCGGGGGTGTTGAACTGCCACGACATCGCCAGCCGCGGGGTGCTCGGCCAGCAGGTGTTCATCGACATGCACATGGTGGTGGACGCCGACGACCTGCCCACCGCCCACCACATCACCGAACGGGTGGAGGAGCGGCTGGAGGAACGCTTCGGGCCAGTGCGCTGCACGATTCACCTGGAACCGCGCGAATATGCGCGTTCGGAGATCACCTTTCGCGGAGCCCATGGCTGATCGCAACCGTGAGCTGATCGAACTGCTCACGCCCCGCCAGCAGGTGCGCGTGCGCCAGTTGCTGCTGGAGCAGCAGGGCCAGACCAGCTGGCACGGCGGCGTGCCGGTGCTGGTTCTCGATCGCTGCTGGCTGCGGCTGCGGGTCACACCGGTGGAACACCTGGCCCGGCTGTTGCCGCCCGACAGCACGGCGGAGGCGCCGGAACTGGTGCGTTTCCGCGAACTGCGCCAGCAGGGGTTCAGCGAAGGCGCCGCCCAGGGCCGCTGCTGGGAGGAGTTCGGACCCGCGGCCTGCCAGCTCGCCCTGCACCGCCACTGGCAGGCCCTGGAGGGCCCTCATCACGGCTGGACGCTGGCCGCCTACCTGGCCTTCCTGCGTACCTACCGCGAGCTGTTCGCGGCCGGCCAGGAGCGGCCGCTGCCGCTGGTGGTGCTGGGCCGGCGCGGCAGCCAGGAGCCGCACCGCATCCACTGGCTGGTGGAGACCGGAGCCCTTGATGCGGCACACTTGCCCCCTGATTGAAGGCTTGCGGCCATGGCCGACCTGGAGAACGCATCGGTGCCCACAGACGCGATGCCCACCGACTCTGTGACCACCGAAGCGGTGACCACAGACGTGGTGACCACCGACGTGGTGCCCGTTGAGGCTGGGCAACAGGTGCAACGCCGGGGCGGTGGTCGCCCGCCGGGCGGTGGCAGGGAAGCCGGCAGCCACCGCGAGAGTGGCGGCCTGCGCATCCGCCTGAGCGAGAACGAGCAACGGGCCGCCAAGGTGGTGCAGGAGGCCTTCCAGCTGCGTTCCACGATCGCGGCGCTGGGCTTTTCGATCCGCACCGTGGCCCAGCTGCTGGAGCAGGGTGCGCTCGATGCACTGGTGGCCGAGATGCGCTCCCAGGCGGGCAACCGGCCGGAACGCAGCCGCCCCGAAGGCGGGCGTTCAGAAACGGGCCGCTATGGCGAAGGCGGCGAAGGCCGGCGTGGCCGGCGCGAGGGCTCCGGAGAAGGACGTCCGGAGGGGCGCGGCGAGCGCCGCGTGATCAGCCGGCCCGATCCCTTCGCCCGCCCGAGCCGGCCGGAGCCGGTGCGTGAGCCCGAGCCAGTGGCCGAAGCCAGCGCCCCCGTTGAGGAACCCACCCTGGCCGACGACGCTGCAGACACCAGCAGCCCACACACCAGCGACGCCGAGGCGCTGCCCACCGACGCCGAGACGCAGCTGTGACGCTTCGGCCACGTGTGCTCTCGGGCGTGCAACCCACCGGATCGCTGCACCTGGGCAACTGGCTGGGGGCGATCCGAAACTGGGTGCAACTGCAGGACAGCCACGACACATTTTTCTGTGTGGTGGATCTGCACGCGATCACGGTGCCGCACGATCCCGCCCTGCTGGCGGAGGCCACGCGCCGCACCGCCGCCCTCTACCTGGCCTGCGGCATTGATCCACAGCGCTCCACGGTGTTCGTGCAGAGCCAGGTTCCGGCGCACAGTGAGCTCACCTGGCTGCTGAACTGCGTCACGCCGCTGAACTGGCTGGAGCGCATGATCCAGTTCAAGGAGAAGGCACGCAAGCAGGGCGACAACGTGTCGGTGGGGCTGCTCGATTACCCCGTGCTGATGGCTGCCGACATCCTTCTTTATGACGCCGATCTGGTGCCGGTGGGCGAAGACCAGAAGCAGCATCTGGAGCTCGCCCGCGACATCGCCCAGCAGCGCATCAATGCCCGCTTCGCGCCGGAAGACCAGCCGCTGCTGAAGGTGCCCGAGCCGTTGATCCTTGCGGAAGGTGCGCGGGTGATGAGCCTGATCGACGGCCGCAGCAAGATGAGCAAGAGCGAACCGAATGAGGGCTCACGCCTGCACCTGCTCGATCCGCCCGAGCTGATCACCAGAAAGATCAAACGCGCCAAGACCGATCCGGTGATGGGGCTGGAATTCGGCAACCCCGAACGCCCCGAAGCCGACAACCTGCTCGGGCTCTTCGCCCTGCTCAGCGGCAAGACACGGGACACCGCTGCCGCCGAATGCGCCGCGATGGGCTGGGGACAGTTCAAGCCATTGCTGGCGGAAGCCGCTGTGGCCGCCCTGCAGCCGCTGCAGGAGCGTTATGCCGAGATTCGCCGCGACGAGGCCTACCTGAGTGAAGTGCTGCGCGAGGGCAAGGAGCGGGCGGCAGCCGTGGCCACTGCCACGCTGGAGCGTGTGAAGGCAGCCCTGGGCTTCTTGCCGGCGGCCTGATCAGGAGGGCGACGCTGCGTTCCTTGAAGACTGACGTTGCTTTTACCCAAGCCAATGCAGACATAGCCCCTGGCGTGCCTGCTTTGCTGAGCAGTGAGTTGCACGATGCGACTGATCACGAACCAACACCCACTGGCTTCGTGGCAGGGCACGGGTTGATTGGGTTTACGTTATTGAACGAAGGCTAGGTCACCAGCATTCGCATCAACCAGCTTTCTTCCATCCTGGAAATCCTCACCAACTCCAAGGCAATCGCCGACATCATGCGGAGCATCAGGTGGGAGGCACCAAGAAACGAATGCCAGGAGCGCCTACAGGCTGTGAATCGAAGGAATGGCATCAGGTTGGAAGGTCTGAACCAGAGGAATAGCAAAGCTGTTCGACCCAGGGTCTCCCTCCTGCCAGCGGACCAAGAAATCATCACGATCCTTCAAGACAAGAACGGATTGGCCAGCTGCGTTGTAGGGACAACAGATGTCTGTGCCTGGCATGAAGGTAAAGGACCCTGGCTGCCATGAAGGAAGATGGAACGTCCAGGAAGAAGCCGGGCAGACCGTGTTCAGCCTATGAACCGTTCGCCATGATTAACACAACGAAGCCAAACGGGAAATCGTGAGGATTGACTGGGGCAACCTATGGCTTCACGCTCCTCTTCGCCTTGGTCGCGCGTGAGCAGCCAGGCTGCGGTATGCCACTCAAGGCTCCCGGTACACCACGCGACCACGTTCATCATTGCCCACATCGAGCAGATGCTCATGCAGCAGCTCTTCGATTTCGGTGCGCACGGCGTCGTGGTCGGTGCCGGCAGGCAGTGTTACCGCGAGGATCGCGTCATTGAGGGTGAAGCCAACACTGCCGGAACTGCGGGCCAGCACAAGCAACTGGCGGGCCAACGGCTCCGGGCGGTTGGTGTCGGCTTTGGCGAGGGCTTCCTGCAACACCAGCGGTTGGTTGGCCTGCTCGATCATCGAGCTGATCAGCAGCGCATCAATCAGTTGGCCGATGCCGCAGAAGCCAAAGGTGAGCAGCCACAACACCCCGCTCAGCGGCTTGCGGGCGTAAAAGCGATGCAGACCGCACAGGCCGACGAAGCCGCATGCCCAGAACAGATAGCCGAGTGCCACGTGGCGTCGCTCGATCAGGGGGCTCGCCATGCTCAAAACCAGCGATGCTCACAGCGGATCCCTGATGCTATCGGGGCTCTGGCTGGGCTTCGGCCTGGCGTGGTGTCATCCGTCTCCAGGGGGCGGCGGGGGAACAGGGCCGGTTTCTGGCGGTCCGGGGGCAGGGTCACCCCCGCCTCCCGCAAGGCTGCCGACAAACCCCACACCTTCATCACAAGGCGGTGCCAAGGGGCCATTGCCTGCATGTCGAGGGCGAGGGTTTCACTCATGGCGCCGCGCAGTGCTCGTGCCGCCATCAACTCCTGCAACGAGCGCGTAAGCATGGCATCAAAATCCCGCTGCTCCGTGGGCCCCAGCACCGTTTCCGGGCAATAGGCCAGCAGATCTTGGCCCCGCTCGAACCAACGCTGAAAATCATCCAGCAACGAATCGAGCACTTGATTGAGCAGCGGGCCAGCTCCCGCAGGCTGCGAAAACGGTGAGGAAGAGTCGGGAATCGGTGTGCTCCAGCTCGTGGACAGCCTAGGAACACAGCCCGCTTTCGGCAGAGCGGCGGCTGGCGTACTGGCGCAAAAGGTGGTGCGCCGGACCCACGCTTGCAGGTGCAACGCAGGATCAGCCAAGGCGGCGGCCACATCCGTGCGGGATCGCGCGGGTCCAGGCGGAGTGGCTCGGATGGGAGACCGAGGCGGAGCCTTAGGCCGTGCGTGCTCTCCCGCAGTCCGGCGCTTGATTCTGTGGCTCCAGCCAACGCCGCTACAGCTTTCAACAGCGGCTGGGGAACAGAACGGGCATGGGGCCGCTTCGGCTGATCTCCCGCGTCAGCGTCACATCAGAACGATCGAAGAAAACCAGATGTGTGCTCCATGAGGGCACATCTGTGGCAGCGCTTGTGTTGTTGGCAAGCTGAATGCTGACCCAATACCATTGGTAAGAATTGCTGGAAACACCGTAGAGAACGTTCTTCTCTGAATAATGGGCAAGTATATGATTGCCAGGTCTGTAACAGCTGCAGATCGGAATGTCGTGGATCATTCCGGTCAAACGTAATGGTTCCCTCCGGCACCATGCTCCAATCCAGCGAAGAATAGGCTCCTACCCTCCGCAGCCGATTGTCGCTGTCAAGCATGGAGGTGGCAGCGATCACCAGCGCGTCGGTGCCATCACGCACATCCGGAGATTATTGACGCGATCCCTTACGAACAGATTGAACCCGTTGAGATGCACAGCAAGGCCATGGCCCAAGAGGGTGGTGGGATCCAGAGAATGAGAAAGCACCTGTTCCTTCTGCCTAGAAAGAGTGATCCAGTAGAGGCGATTACACGAGCTCAGCCCAAAGAGCAATGCATTCGCAGGCGCGGCACCGGCCACGCCACTGACCACGGTCCTGGACGCAGCTGCGCCCCTGGATCCAGCCACCTTGTCGCAGCATCGGTTTCTCCGCTTCCAGCCCTGCCTGGCAGTGCCCGCAGATTCGGTCACTCGTCCAGCAGTACAGACACTTCTCAGGTTTTTAGCATTCTCTCAACGTCCCACCTGAGACAGGCCTCCTCGCGCCGGGGGCTCCGAAGCGGCCGGCCAGCGGCAACCGCCGCACCCAGGGGATGGCAGCGTTCCTATCAATAGGAGGATCAACAGCCGATGCTTAGAGTTGAGGGTCTTCTGGCCCGTTGCCGTGCCTACCGCTTCCCCTGCCGCCGAGCCCGCCAGCCGCTCTGGGGAAACGGTCAGCACCCCGGTGCTGCTGCCCAAAACGAGCGAAAGCACCCAGCTGCTCAAAATTCGCCACTCGATGAGCCACGTGCTGGCCATGGCGGTGCAGAAGCTGTTTCCCCGGGCGCAGGTCACGATCGGCCCCTGGACCGAATCCGGCTTCTATTACGACTTCGACCATCCCGAACCCTTCACCGAAGCCGATCTCAAGGCGATCAAGAAGGAGATGGGCAAGATCATCGGCCGCCGCTTGCCGCTGGAGCGCATCGAGGTGAGCCGCGCTGAAGCGGAGGCGCGCATCTCGGCCCAGAACGAGCCCTACAAGCTGGAGATTCTCGCGGGCCTCACCGAGCCCATCACCCTCTACACGCTCGGCGAGGAGTGGTGGGATCTCTGCGCCGGGCCCCACGTGGCCAACACCAGCGAGTTGAATCCCAAGGCCTTCGAGCTGGAAAGCGTGGCCGGCGCCTACTGGCGCGGCGATGAGAAACGTGCCCAGCTGCAGCGCATCTATGGCACCGCCTGGGAAACAGCCGAGCAGCTGGCAGAGCACCAGCGCCGCAAGCAGGAGGCTCTGCGCCGCGATCACCGCCGGCTCGGCATCGACCTCGACCTCTTCTCCATCGAAGACGAGGCCGGTGCCGGCCTGGTGTTCTGGCATCCGCGCGGCGCCCGCATGCGGCTGCTGATCGAGGACTTCTGGCGGCAGGCGCACTTCGCCTCCGGCTACGAGCTGCTTTACACGCCCCATGTGGCCGATCTGAGCCTCTGGAAAACCTCCGGGCACCTGGATTTCTACCGGGAGAGCATGTTCGGCCCGATGGATGTGGATGAGCGGCAGTTCCAGCTCAAGCCGATGAACTGCCCCTTCCACGTGCTCACCTACGCCAACACCCTGCGCTCCTACAAGGAACTGCCGATCCGCTGGGCGGAGCTGGGCACGGTGTACCGCTACGAGCGGCCAGGGGTGATGCACGGTCTGATGCGCGTGCGCGGCTTCACCCAGGACGACGCCCACATCTTCTGTCTGCCCGAGCAGATCGGCGATGAAATCCTCGGTGTGCTCAACCTCACCGAAACCATTCTCTCCACCTTCGATTTCCAGAACTACGAGGTTCATCTCTCCACCCGGCCCGAGAAATCAATCGGGGAGGATGCTGTGTGGGAGCTGGCCACCGCCGGCCTGGTTGAGGCGCTCGATCGCAAGGGCTGGGCCTACAAGATCGATGAAGGGGGCGGCGCGTTCTACGGCCCCAAGATCGACATCAAGATCGAGGATGCGATCGGCCGATTATGGCAATGCTCCACGATTCAGCTGGATTTCAACCTGCCCGAACGCTTCGATCTGCACTACGTGGCCGCCGATGGCCAGCGGGCACGGCCGATCATGATTCACCGCGCCATCTTCGGCTCGCTGGAGCGCTTCTTCGGCATCCTGGTGGAAAACTACGCTGGTGATTTCCCGTTCTGGCTGGCACCGGAGCAGATCCGTCTGCTGCCGGTCACCGATGAGGTGCTGCCCTATGCCCACACAGTGCTCGCCCAGCTCAACGCCGCTGGAGTGAGAGCCACGCTGGATCGCAGCGGAGAACGGCTCGGCAAGCTGATCCGTAAGGGCGAGCAGATGAAGATTCCGCTGCTGGGCGTGATAGGCACCCAGGAAGCTGAGCAGGGCAGCGTCAACCTGCGCAGCCGCCGCAACGGCGATCTTGGCGCGGTGGCCCTGGCCGAGCTGCTGGCCGCAGCCGCCCAGGCCAACAGCGTGCGTGCGGCGGGTCTGGAGTTGCCGATCGGCTGAACCCTGGGCCCTGCGGCGCGTCGTCACCGGGCCTGGCAGCATCCCACCACGGCGCACCTTCCCCATGCCCATCCTGCTGGCCGGCGATATCGGCGGCACCAAAACCCTGCTCGCCACCTACGCCGTGCGGGAGGGTCAGCTGGTGCAGCTGCGCTCGGCCCGCTATGCCTCGGCCGCCTGGAGCGACTTCAGCGCCATGGTGCGTCACTTCCTGGCCGAAGGTGCCCAGGGCACAGAGACAGGTCCGCCCCGCAAGGCCTGCTTCGCGGTAGCGGGGCCGGTGCAGAACGGCCAGGTGAAGCTCACCAACCTCGCCTGGCATCTCGATGCCGGCGCCTTGGCCAAGGCCTGCGCGTTCGAGGCCGTGGAGCTGGTAAACGACTTCGCCGTGCTGATCCATGGCCTGCCCCATCTCTCGCCCGAGCAGCAGCAGCCGCTGCGCGGCAACGCCCACCCGGCTGCCGCCGCTGCCACGGGGCCGGTGGCCGTGCTCGGCGCCGGCACCGGCCTGGGGGTGGCGATCGGCGTGCCCGGGCCCCACGGCCCGATCGCCCTGGCCAGCGAAGCGGCCCATGCCGCCTTTGCGCCGCGCCAGGAGCAGGAATGGCGCCTGCGCCAATGGCTGCTCAACGAGCTGGAACTGGAGCGTGTCTCGATCGAGCGTGTGGTGAGCGGCACCGGGCTCGGCCATGTGGCGCGCTGGATGCTGCGGGAGCGCGATCCGGGCGGCAGCCACCCCCTGCATGCCCCGGCCGAGGCCTGGTGGCAGGCGGAACGGCAGGGGCTGGCGGAGCGGCCGGATCTGCCGGCCCTGGTGGCCCAGGCGGCCCTGGCCGGCGAGGCGCTCGCTTCAGCGGCCTTCGATCTCTGGCTCGGGGCCTACGGCAGCGCCGCCGGCGACCTGGCCCTGCAGACGCTCTGCAGCGGCGGCCTGTGGGTTGGCGGCGGCACGGCCGCCAAGCTGCTGCCCCAGCTGCGTTCTCCCGTCTTCCTGGAGGCCTTCGGGGCGAAGGGGCGGCTCTCGCCGGTGCTGAAGACGATTCCGCTGCGGGCGCTGGTGGATCCGGGGGCTGGCCTGTTCAGCGCCGCCTGCCGCGCCCGCACCTTGATGGGCTGAGCGCAGGGCCGGAATGGCGGGCGTGGAGCAGCGGGCCTGTATCGGCGCGCACCGGCGAATGGGACACTGAACCCATCACGGTCAGCAGGAAGGGAAGGAGCGCATGGTCAGGCCCCGCATCGGGCAGGGAGTGGCGGTGGATGTCCCCGCCACCACCGCCAACCTGGGGCCGGGGTTCGATTGTCTCGGCGCCGCCCTCGATCTCAACAACCACTTCCAGCTCACCTGCATCGAGGGGGATGGTGAGCGCTTCGAGCTGATCATCGAAGGCAGCGAGGGCGCCCACCTGCGAGGGGGCCCCGACAACCTCATGTACCGCTCGGCACAGCGGGTGTGGAAAGAGGCGGGCGAACAGCCGGTGGCGCTCGAAGCGCGGGTGCGGTTGGCGGTGCCGCCTGCGCGAGGCCTGGGCAGCAGTGCCACCGCAATCGTGGCCGGCCTGATCGGCGCCAATGCGCTGGTGGGAGAACCGCTCAGCCGCGAGAAGCTGCTCGAGCTGGCGATCGACATCGAAGGCCACCCCGACAACGTGGTGCCCTCCCTGCTCGGCGGCCTCTGCATGACGGCCAAGGCGGCTTCGCACCGCTGGCGCGTTGTGCGCTGTGAATGGCATGAAGCGGTGAAGGCCGTGGTGGCGATCCCGGCGATCCGGCTTTCCACCAGCGAGGCGCGCCGGGCCATGCCGCGGGTGGTGCCGATCCCCGATGCGGTGGTGAACCTCGGCTCGCTCACCCTGCTGCTGCAGGGCCTGCGCACCGGCAGCGGCGATCTGATCGCCGATGGCATGCACGACCGTCTGCATGAGCCCTACCGCTGGGGCCTGATCCAGGGCGGCCGGCAGGTGCGGGAGGCGGCGCTGAACGCAGGGGCGTGGGGGTGTGTGATCAGCGGTGCCGGTCCGACGCTGCTGGCGCTCAGCAACAGCGACCAGGCCGCAGCGGTGGGCCGGGCGATGACCCAGGCCTGGGAACGGGAAGGGGTGGCCTCGCGCTTTCAGGTGCTGGATCTGCATCTGGGCGGCAGCCGCTGGGAGCCCTTGCCCGACCGCAGCTGAACCCGGAGTTCGCCACAATTCCCGCCGACGCCACGGCGGATCCCTGCTGCGATCCGTGTCCACAACCCTTTTGAGTAGAACTACTCAGCACCGTACGTGTAACTGATAAATTCTCCGGGTTGCACCGCCCCAGCGGCGGGCCGAACGTTCCCCTCGCAGGCTGAAATGGACGCCAATCTGCCCCTGACGGCCGCGTCCTCTCTCCCTGCTGATTTTCCCTGGCTCACGTTGATCGCCCTGATCCCAGCGGCGGGTGCCCTGTTGATGCCTCTGGTGCCCGGCGATGGCACCGATCCCCGCGCTCCCCGCACCATCGCCCTCGGGGTGCTGCTCGTCGACCTCCTGCTGATCCTTTGGGTGTTCAGCCAGCGCTTCGACAGCAGCCTCAGCGGCCTGCAACTGGTGGAGCGTGTGCCCTGGCTGCCCGCCCTCGGCCTGGAATGGTCGCTGGCCGCCGATGGCCTCTCGGCACCGCTCGTGGTGCTCAGCGGCCTGGTCACCCTGCTGGCGGTGGCCGCCAGTTGGAACCTCAACCGCAAATGCCAGCTCTATTTCGGCTTGCTGCTGCTGCAGGCCTCAGCCCAATCGCTGGTTTTCCTCTCGCAGGATTTCCTGCTCTTCTTCCTGGCCTGGGAACTGGAGCTGGTGCCGGTGTACCTGCTGATCGCCATCTGGGGCGGCTCCCAGCGCCAGTACGCGGCCACCAAGTTCATCCTCTACACCGCCACCGCCTCACTGCTGATCCTGATCAGCGGACTGGCCCTGGCCCTCGGCGGTGACGGTTTCACCCTCAACTTGCAGGAACTCAGTGAGCGCTCCTACGGCGGCAGCTTCGCCCTGCTCTGTTACCTCGGCTTCCTGATCGGCTTCGGCGTGAAGTTGCCGATGTTCCCGTTGCACACCTGGCTGCCGGATGCCCACGGCGAAGCCAACGCGCCGGTGTCGATGCTGTTGGCCGGCGTATTGCTCAAGATGGGCGGCTATGCCCTGCTGCGCTTCAACGTGCAGATGCTTCCAGACGCCCATCTGCGCCTGGCGCCGGCGTTGATCGTGCTGGGCATTGTCAACATCGTGTATGGCGCGCTCAATGCCTTCGCCCAGGACAACGTCAAACGGCGGATCGCCTGCAGCTCGGTGAGCCACATGGGCTTCGTGCTGCTCGGCATCGGCGCAATCGACACCCTCGGGCTGAGCGGCGCGATGCTGCAGATGATCAGCCACGGCCTGATCGCCGCTTCGATGTTCTTCGTCACCGGTGTGTTCTACGAGCGCACCAAAACCCTGTCGATCCCCAACATGGGCGGCCTGGCGAAGGTGCTGCCGATCACCTTCGCCTTCTTCCTGGCCAGTTCACTGGCCTCGCTCGCGTTGCCTGGAATGAGTGGCTTCATCAGTGAAATCACCGTGTTCCTGGGGGTCACCAGCAACGACAGCTTCACGATCGGCTTCCGTGTGATCACCATCATCCTGGCCGCCATCGGCCTGGTGCTCACCCCCGTCTATCTGCTGTCGATGAGCAGGCGGGTGTTCTTCGGCCCCAGGATTCCGGCCCTGGCTGTTGTGGGTGACATGAAACCCCGCGAACTTGTGATTGGCCTGGTGCTGCTGGTCCCCACCCTGGCGATCGGCTTCTGGCCCCGCCTGGCCATTGATCTCTATGGCGCCAGCACCAACGCCCTGGCCGAGAAGCTCAGCGCCCACGCCCAGCTGGCCCTTGGCCGGCTTCCCGTCCTGGGCTGAGCCGCCGGCGGCTGCACCGCTGGGGTGAAATGGGTCCACACCACCCCAAAGCTCCCCGGCGATGCCATCCACCCTCGAAGCTCATGTGGCCCTGCTGGTCGGCGAGGGCCTGCCTGACTACGCAGCGATCACTCCCGAGCAGGTCAGCGCGCACATGCCCGGCCTGCTGGCCGAGCTCGATCAGCAGCTCGACCGGCTGGAGGCAGAGCTCTCGGCAGCCCTCGAGGCCGAAGCTCCGCTGAATTGGCAGCAGGTGATGGGGCCGCTGCAGCGGCTGGGCGAGCGGCTGCGCTGGAGCTGGGGGGTGGTGAGCCACCTCAACGGCGTCTGCAACGGGCCGGAGCTGCGCACCGCCCATGCCGGCCAGCAGGCCGCCGTGGTGGCCTTCGGCAATCGCGTCGGCCAGAGCAGGGTGCTCTACCGGGCGCTGGAAACCCTCCAGGCCAGCAACGACCTCGATGCCACCCAGCAGCGCATCCTCGCGGCCGAACGGCGCGACATGGAGCTGCGCGGCGTGGGGCTGGAAGGCGACGCTCAGGCCGCCTTCAACGCCACCAGCCAGGAGCTGGCCGAGCTCTCCACCCGCTTCGGCAACCAACTGCTCGATGCCACCAACAGCTGGAGCCTGCTGCTCACAGAAGCGGCCGAGGTGGAAGGGTTGCCCGAAAGCCTGCGCGGGCAACTGGCCCAGGCGGCACGCCAGGCCGATCACGCCGAGGCCAGCGCCGCCGAGGGCCCCTGGTTGCTGGGCCTCGACATGCCCCGCTATGCCCCTTTTCTCAAATACAGCCGCCGCCGTGATCTGCGCGAGCGCCTCTACAAGGCCCATGTGAGCCGGGCCTCCGGCGAAGACGGCGGCAACGGGCCGCTGATCGAGCGGATCCTCACCCTGCGGCGCGAGCAGGCCCAGCGCCTGGGCTACGCCCACTGGGCCGATGTGAGCCTGGCCGCCAAAATGGCCGGCTCGGTGGAGGAGGTGGAGCGGCTGCTGGAAGACCTGCGTGCCGCCGCCCATCCCGTTGCCCTGCAGGAACTGGCCGAACTGCGCGCCTGTGCTGTCCGCGCCGGCGCCACTGAAGCCGAGGACCTCCAGGCCTGGGATGTGAGCTTCTGGGCGGAAGTCCGCCGGCAGGAAGCCTTCGCGCTCGACAGCGAGGCGCTGCGCCCCTGGTTCCCGCTGCCGCGCGTGCTGGATGGTCTGTTCGGCCTCTGCAACCGCCTGTTCGGCATCCGCATCAACGCCGCCGATGGCGAGGCGCCGGTGTGGCACCCAGATGTGCGCTACTTCCGAGTCGACGACGCCGGCAGCGGCGAAGCCATTGCAGCGTTCTATCTCGACCCCTACAGCCGTCCCGGCAGCAAAAGGGGCGGTGCCTGGATGGATGAATGCCTGGTGCGCAGCGTGGCGGACGACGGCCGGCCGGTGCTGCCGGTGGCCTACCTCGTGTGCAACCAGAGCCCGCCGGTGTGTGACACCCCCAGCCTGATGACCTTCGAGGAAGTGGAGACCCTCTTCCACGAATTCGGCCATGGTCTGCAGCACATGCTCACCACGGTGGAGCGCCCCCAGGCGGCAGGCATCAACAACGTGGAGTGGGATGCGGTGGAGCTGCCCAGCCAGTTCATGGAGAACTGGTGCTACGACCGCGCCACCCTGCTGGGCATGGCCCGCCACTGGCAGAGCGGCGAACCCCTGCCCGAAGCGGAGTTCGCCAAGCTGCAGGCAGCCCGCACCTTCATGACCGGCGCCGCCACCCTGCGCCAGGTGCACCTGGCGCTCACCGATCTGCGCCTGCACAGCCAGTGGACCCCTGAGGACGGCCGCTCCCCAGAGGCGCTGCGCCGTGAGATCGCCGCCACCACCACCGTGATCGCCCCGATCCCGGAAGATGCGCTGCTCTGCTCCTTCGGCCACATCTTCGCCGGCGGCTACGCGGCGGGCTACTACTCCTACAAGTGGGCTGAGGTGCTCAGCGCCGATGCTTTCAGCGCCTTCGAGGATGTGGGTCTCGAGAACGAGGAGGCCATTCAGGCCACCGGTCGCCGCTTCCGCGCCACGGTGCTGGGGCTGGGGGGCAGCCGCCATCCGGCCGAGGTGTTCGAATCCTTCCGCGGCCGGCAGCCCTCGCCGGAAGCGCTGATCCGGCACTCGGGCCTGGTGGCGGTGGCCTGAACCTGCCTGTTCAGGGGGCGAGCAGCACCTGCCGCAGCGCCTCCAGCGAGCGCGGGTCACTGAGGATGTGCTGGTGCAGGGTGGGCGGCAGCGGTGTGCACGGCCCCACCGGCAGCACGCCCCGCCAGGCGGGTATCACCACCTGGTCCAGAGGCGAGTAGTAGCTCTGGCACTCCACCCCCTCAAGGCCGCTGAGATCCCCGTTGAGCTCGCGCACCAGCGGGCTGCCCAGCTTCATCTCGGCGATGCCGCCCACCAGCCAGGAGGGCCACGGCTGGGCGACGATCGTGCCCTGCTGGGGGCTGCCGACGCTGATGAAACGCCGCGTGCGCTGATGGCCACCCAGCAGCTGGATCCAGGTGCGACCGATCACTCCGCCCATGGAGAAGCCGAGCAGATCAATTGGCTGATCCGGGCCGAAGGCCGCCTCGATCGCCGCTCCGAGCCGCTCCGCCAGCGGCCGCATGCGGGTGGCCCCGAGCCGGTGGGGCAGGTGGGGAATCAGCAGCGGGTCGCGGGCGCCGGCCAGCTGGCGGGTCAGCCGTGCGAACAGCCGCGGGGTGTCCCAGAGGCCGTGGACGAGAACAAGGGGGGGAAGCGCCGTCATCGGGCCATCCTGATGGCCGGGGGCTCAGTGGCCGCTGGAAGCTGCAGTGGCAGGCGCAGCAGGCAGCCCCGCCGGCAGGCCGATCCTCTCCGCGTGCCGCCAGCGCTCCACCGCCACGATGCCGCTGAAGCCCGGCACAGGGGCCCGGCACTTGCGCAGCTCCAGCCGCTGCGGCACCGGGCCGTACAACCGCTCGATCGTGTTGAGCGTCTGCTCCGCAAAGGCCTCCAGGGTGAGGCAGCGCAGCTCCCGGGCCAGCCGCTGCAGGGCCTGGATCGCCACGCCGTAATCCAGGCTGAGCGCCAGAGCATCGGCGCGCCCCGCCGGCGCCAGCGGCCACCAGAGGGTGAGATCCAGCTCGAACCACTGGCCCAGCAGGCGCTCCCGCTCCAGCACCCCCACATGGGCCCAGAGCCGGAGGCCCCGCACGTGGATGGCGTCCGCGCCAAAGCCTGCGGGGTGGCCGGCAGGCTCAACGATGGGGTGGCTGGGCGTTGCGCTGGCGGGTTTGCCGGGCGGGTTGGAGGCGGCAGTCACAGGGGGAGGGAGCGGTGCATGAAGCGCTGATCGCCGCGGGCGTAATCCGCCACGGTCTGGCCATGGCCCCGCAGGCGGTAGCGGTAGGTGACCAGGCCCTCCAGCCCCACCGGCCCACGCGGGGGCAGGGTCTGGGTGCTGATGCCCACCTCCGCCCCGAGGCCGTAGCGGAAGCCATCGGCGAAGCGGGTGGAGCAATTGGCGAACACCCCGGCACTGTCGACGGCGCGCAGGAACTGCTCGGCTGTGGCTGGATTGGCGGTGCAGATCGCCTCGGTGTGGCGGGACCCGTAGTGGGCGATGTGGGCCAGCGCCGCCTCCAGGTCGTCGACCAGCTTCACCGCCAGGACCAGATCGGAATACTCCGTGCCCCAGTCCTCGTCGCTGGCGGGGAGCGGCACGCCGAGGGCGCAGGCGCGGGGATCACCGCGCAGCTCCACCCCCGCCGCCGCGAAGGCCGCCACCGCCGGCGGCAGGAAATCAGCAGCAATGGCGCGATGCACCAGCAGGGTTTCGATCGCGTTGCAGGCGGCGGGGTACTGGATCTTGGAATCCAGGGCCACCCGCAGCGCCTCCTCGCTGTTGGCCTCCGCATCCACGTACAGGTGGCAGATGCCGTCGGCGTGGCCCAGCACCGGCAGACGGGTGTTGTCCTGGATGAAGCGCACCAGGGCATTGGAGCCGCGCGGAATGATCAGATCGACCAGGCCCTCAAGCTTGAGCAGGGCGAGGCTCTCCTCCCGGGAGGTGAGCAGATCGAGCACCTGCGGCGACACCGCACTGGCGGCCAGGCCCTGCTGCAGGGCCCTGTGGATGGCGGCGCAGCTACGGCGGGCTTCCCGGCCCCCCTTGAGCAGGGCGCCATTGCCGGAGCGCACCGCCAGCGATGCGATCTGCACCAACGCATCGGGGCGCGCCTCGAAGATCACCCCCACCACCCCGAGCGGTACCGTGATTCGCTCCAGCACCAGGCCCTCATCCAACTCCGTGTGCAACTGGCGTTGGCCGAGCGGGTCGCTCAGGGCCGCCAGCTGACGCACCCCCGCCACGGCCGCCGCCAGCTTCGGGCCATCGAGCACCAGCCGTGCCGCCAGCGCCGCCGGCAGGCCATCGGCCTGTGCCGCCTGGCGGTCGGCCGCATTGGCGGCCAGGATTTCAGCGGACGCCTGCTCCAGTGCCGCCGCCATCGCCTCCAGCGCCGCTTGGCGCTCGGCGTCGCTGCTCTGGGCGAGCTGACCCGCCGCTCGCCGCACCTCCAGGGCGCGCTGCAGCAGTTCTGGGGAGGGGTCAGGAACGGGGCTGGTCATGGCCCCATCTTCTCAATCGGTGGGCGGCAGGGGCGCGAGACGATCGAAGGCCAGCCGGGCGGCGCCGAGCCGGCCCGCCCCGTTGCCGAGGGCACAACGGCGCAGACGCAGGCCCTCGCGGCTCTCCGGCATCACCCGTTGCTCCACCTCCCGCCAGACCGCCGGCAGGAAGTGGTGGCTGGCGCCGCTCAGGCCACCGCCGAGCAGCACCAGCTCAGGCGTGAGCACATAGAGCAGGGAGCTGAGGCCCGTGCCCAGCAGCTGGCCGTAGCGGTCCCACACCGCCAGGGCATCGGCCGCACCCGCGTCGGCACGGCGGCAGAGCTCGCGGGGCTCCAGCAGCGATAGGCGCCGCAGGCCATTGATGCTGCAGAACTGTTCCAGCGAGCCCCGGTTGCCGCTGTGGCAGTCGGGACCCTGCGGATCCACGCCGATCAGCCCCGGCTCGGCCGCCGCCCCGTGGGGCCCGGTGAACAGCTGGCCGCTCAGCAGCACCCCGCCCCCGACGCCGGTGCCCAGGGTCAGCAGCAGCACGTTGTCCTCGCCGCGCGCCGCGCCGCACCAGGCCTCGCCCAGCAGGGCGCAGTTGCCATCGTTGGCCAGTACCAGCGGCCGATCGAGTCGGGCCTCCAGCCAGTCGGCCAGCGGCACCCGGCGCCAGCCCGGCAGGTTGATGGCGATGCGGGCAACGCGACCGGACGCATCGACCGGGCCGGGCACGCCCACGCCCACAACGGCCGCCTGCCGCTCTGGGTCGAGCTGCTCGATCGCCGCGGCGATCGCCATGGACACGGCGCCGGGCATCGGTGGCTGGGGGGTGGGCAGCTCGAGCTCTGCCAGGGCCTGGCCCTTGCGGTCAACGCGGGCCAGCTTGATGGCCGTGCCGCCCAGATCCACCCCGATGGCCTGGTCTGCCGCTGAGGCTGGCGGCAGGGCAGAGAGCTGGGGGGCAGTGGAGGCCAGGCTGAGGGCGGAAGCCTCGAGCACGGTGGCAGCCATGGCCGGCGTTGAGGCCAGGGATGGGGCGTCGGCCATGGGCGGGGCGTTCAGAACCGGAAGAAGAATTGCAGCTGGGTTTGCCAGCGACCTTCCGCATCCACCGATCCCTGCAGGCCGTAGGTGTCGTTGACCTGATAGCGCAGGGTGAACTGGGGGGGGATGTCGCTGCGGTTCGGTGCCGCCAGCATCGAGAGGTTGATCCGATCGGTAAGGTCCAGGCCGAAATCGGTGGCCAGCACCAGCTGGGAGGGCACCCGCCCATTGCCCCTGTTGGGATTCTGGCTGTCGGTTGGCACCACGTAGCTGGGGTAGATCGCGAAGCTCACCCGCTGGCCGAGCGCATCGGTGAGCGTGCTCACCAGGGGCGAGAGCAACGACTGGCCCAGCACAGTGGCCAGGGCCGCGCCCGCGTTGCCCCCGGTGAGGCCCGCCAGCGAATTGCCACCGATCAAGGCCACCAGCCGCTCCTGGGACAGCGGCGGATTGCTGCGCAGCTCCAGTGATTCACCGATCCGGTCGGCCGGACCGCTGATCTTCATCACCACCCGCACCAGATTGAGCTGGTCCAGCGGGGTGAAGCCGCCGCGCAGGTCCTGTTCGGTCACGAAGCCCGGGCTGCGGCCCACCTCCAGGCTGTTCGACACCCGGGTGCGCAGGGCGATGTCGAGGAAGGGCACCAGGCCCAGCGACGGGGTGAACACCGCCACGTTGGGCGCATCGGGATCGAGCGTGAAGGTGGTGGTGAACAGCGTCAGGCGGCCGCCCCTAAGGCGCACCACACCGCGGGCCTGCAGACTGCTGTCGATCGGCCCGTTGAGGGTGAGCAGACCAGTGGTGCGGAAGGCCGCCACCGGGGGCATCACCACCTCCAGATCAGGGCCAAGGTTCAGGCGCAGATCCTCCAGCTTGAAATAGGAAAGATTGGGCACCGAGCTGCGCAGCGCCTCTCCCGAACCCGTGTCCACGCCTGCCCCCATCAGCACCAGCGGCTGCTGGAAGTCCCAGTTCGACTCCAGCAGGGTCTGCATCGCTACCGGCCTCACGGCCACGGTCTTGCCTTCGCCGCCCTCGATCTGCTCCGACTGGGCTAATTGACCGGGCTGCACGTTGAGCTTGCCGCGGCTGACATTCACCTCTCCGCCCACCAGCGGGCGCAGCAGGGTGCCGGTGACGGTGAGCAAGGCGTCGGTCTGGGCGTTGAGGCGCGGCACGCTCAGGCGGGCGGTGGTGAGTTCCACCTGCAGCGGCTTCTCCTCCGGCAACGGGGTGAATAGCCGCAGGCTGCCGGCGGCCTTGATCGCCCCCTTCTGCCCCACCTGGCCGCTGAACTCCTGCACCAGTAGCTGCTCAAAGTCGAACAGCACGGTGGCTTCCAGCCTGGTCACCTCCTGACCGGCCAGCAGCAGCTCGCCGCCTCGGACGCGCAGGAAGCCGTTGGCGGAGGGGTCGTCGAGGCTGCCGCGCACCAGCAGCTCCAGATCGGCGCTGCCCCTGCGCCAGAGCAGCTGCTTGCCGCCCAGGGCCGTGAGGAAGCGCAGGCCATCGCCGCGGCTGGAGAGCCGCAACCGCAGGCCGTCGCTGGCGGGATCCAGCGGCACCCGCGCGCTCAGATCCACGCTGTCGGCGGCACTATCACCACGCAGGGAGGCCTGGGCCGACACAGCGGCTTCATCGAGGCTCACCTGGGCGTTCTCCAGCACCAGCGGCATGCCGTTGAGCGAGCCGTCGCGCAGGGCCACCCGGGTGGTGAACTGTGGCTCCGGTGCGGACCCAGGCCGGCCCGCGCCACCGATCCGGAAGCGGCCTTCCAGATCGATCGTGCCGCGCAGCCCATTGGGAACCGGCGTGATCAGGGCCAGCAGCCCCAGCGAAAGACCTTCCAGCGCGAACTGGCCCAGGCCGGGTCCGAGCGGCCCCTGCAGCCGCACCACGAAGGGCTCCAGCTGCAGGGCCTGATCGCGGTCGTCGCCCTTCAGCCACAGGTGACCCTTGGCGTTGAGGGTCAGCCTGAGCGCGGCGAGGTTGGGTCCGGCCAGGGTGCCGTCGAGATCCACCAGGCCGCGCAGCAGATCGGTGCGGAACTTCGGCCTGGGCGCCATGCCGGCCTGGGCGGAGTCGTCGAGCCGGGCGCGAGCCGCCGCCAGCGCTGCCAGTTGATCGGCCACCGTGCCGCCCAGGGTGTCGATCGCCAGCACACCCAGATCGCTGGCGCGTCCCTGAGCCGGGCCCACCACCCCGCCAGTGCGGGCGCGGAGCTGAAGCACCTGCTCGAAGAAGGCGCTGGTGAGCGAACGGCCTTCAAAAGCGAGCTGGAGCGGGCCACCGCCACTGCCGGAGGCCCGCAGGTTGAGCTTGCCACCGCTGAGCGGATCGACCCGGCCACGGAGCCGGTAGCGGCCCTGGCGGAGGTCACCTTCGGCCACCAGCTCGCGGGCGAGCAGCCCCAGCAGCGCCGGGCGCTCCACCTGCACCCGGCCGTTCATCGTGAGCGGCGCCAGGCCCACCACCCCTTGACCGCTCAGCAGCCCCTGCAGCGGCTCGCGGCGGCCTCCTCGGGTGGTCTCTAGGCGCAGGCCGTTGAGGGGCAGGCCGCGGGCCTGCCAGCGGTACTGCTCCCGGCTGCCATTGAGCGCGAGCGTGCCCCCCTCGCGCTGCAGGGTCACCTGCCGCGGCAACCAGGAGGTATCGAGGCTGGCGGTAAGCGTGCCGGGCAGGGCGGTGCCGGTGGAGCGCATGCTCAGCTGGCTGCCGCTACCGGCCGCCACCAGCCGCCCGGTCCAGCGTTCCCGCAGCTGCAGCGGACCGCTGCCCAGGTCGGCCACCTCCAGGCGCAGGTCGGGCCGCAAGGCCGCCAGCGGACCGCGCAGGCTGCCGCGGGCCCCCAGCGTGCCGAACAGGCGGACTCCCACCAGCGGACTGAGGCGCTGCAGGGGATAGGTGGGCAGGTCGAGCAGCAGGTCAAGATCACCCGCCACCAGCCCGCGGCGGTTCTGCCAGCGCAGCGGCAGGCGCCCCTGGGCGGTCAAGCCCGGCGCCGTCAGGTCGTCGAGACGCAGCAGCCCGTCCCTCCAGCCCAGCTGCGCGATGGTGGCCCCCAGCACCGACCGACCCTCCACGCTCACACCGGCCGGAGCCCGCAGCACGGCCGTGAGCGTGTTGGGCACGGCAGGACGGCCACCCGCCCTAGCGGAGGCGGCACGGGCCAGCAGGTCGATGTTCAGCAGCGGGCGGCCCTGGCGGGCCAGCGAGCCCTGCAGGCGTGGGGCCAGCAGCGTTCCCGACGACTCCAGCTCCAGCGACAGCGGCTCCTGACGGCCCAGCAGCGAGCCCAGCCAAGGGGCGGCGCTCCAGAGGCTGGGGTGCAGCGAGCCCGACCGACTGCGCACCGCCAGCCTGGGCCAGAGCGCACCGTCGGCCACCAGCTGGGAACGGCCGGACGTCAGCTGTAAACGCCGCAAGTCCACTGCCAGGGAACGGCGCCGGTCCACCTGCAGATCGGCGCTGAGCGCCAGCGGTGCCGGGCTGGTGGGCCTGCCTTTGCCGAGCGGAACCCGGCCGGTGAGCTGCACTCTTGGTTGCAGCCAGGGCCCCTGAACCTGCAGTTGCAGGCGATCGCCGCGACGGGGATCTTCAGCACCGCCGGTGAGGGCAAAGGAACGGCCCGGCACCAGCGAACCAGCGGCGCTGCCGCGCCAGTTGGCCATGCTCCAGCGCATGGGATCGAGGCTGATCTGGTCGTCGCGGCAGCGCAGCTGGGCGCTGTCGGCTTGCCAGGGGGCGGGCAGCTGGGGGTCCTGCAGCTGCAGTCCGCCCAGGCGCAAGTTGCCGCCGCAGCGGAAGCGACCGGCCTGCTGCGGCAGTGTCAGCGACAACGACAGGCGGCCATCGGCGCGACCGCTGAGATGGCGCCCGCCGGCACCCCCTGGCCGCGCGAAACCGATGCCGGCCGGCAACAGGCCCGCCAGGGGCTCGAGCTGCACCTGCCGCAGCCGCAGCGCCAGTTCAAGCTCGCGGCGGTCCCACTGGAAGCGGCCATCGGCGCGCAGGCGGCCGGCAGCAGCGCCACCGGCTTGCCTCAGCCCGTCGCCGGCTGCAGGCCGCCCGGCGAGAGCCGCCGGCTCAGGCTGGCGGGGCAGGCGTTGCGATCCGTTGAGGCGCCAGTTCACCAGGCGCTTCTGCAGGTTCACCGCCACCGAGCCCCGCAGCCGCAGGTGGAGCCCCGCCGGGGCAATGGTGACCGGGGTGGAATCGGCGAGGTGCACGTTCAGGTTCAGCCGCGGCGGCTGTCGGCCGGCGACGGTGCCGCCGAACACCCAGTACTGGCCGGCGGCATTGCGGACGAGATCCATCTCGGCGCCCCTCGCCGTGAGCTGGAGGGTGGGGGTCCAGGTCTGCAGGCTTCCCAACGGATCCAGCCCCACAGTGAGGGAGCGCACCTTCAGGCTGGAGCCGTCATTGGGGCCGGGGCTGAAGCGGCTGGCGCCGATCGCCATGCCCCAGGGCCGCAGCCCGGCGTAGGGGCCGAGTTCGAGGGGATGACCCAGGGCGCGGGTCAACTGACGTTCAAGGTCGGGGCGCCAGCGGTCGTAGAGGCTGCGGCCGATGTGATCTGCGCCGAACCAGCCCGTGGCCACCAGGCCTGCACCGAGCACTGTGGCCACCACCAATGAACGGCGCCGTCGCTGCCGGCCCACGGCCCGTGCCACGGGCCCTGCAATGCGCTCAGCGTCGTCCCCCATCGGCTCGCTTCTATCACCGCCTGAGGTGGCCGCAATATATAAGTTGAATCCCCTGCCGCCCAGCCCCCATGCCTGCCGATCCGATCCTGCTCAAAGCCGGGCAGTGGCTCGCGGGGGCGAGCGCGGTGCTGGCCGTGGCGACCCTGGCGGGGTTCGTCTCCAGCTGGGGGATCCGCTTCCGGCTGGTGGGGGTCACCAGCTTCACCGTGCTGCTTTCACTCTCCTGCTGGGCCTTCGCGATCAGCTACAACCCCCGTGAAAAGGTCGAAGGTGCGGTGAACGCTCCGATCGTGTTCGACAACGGCACCAACCTGGTGGTGGCAACCGCGAGCGCCGATCTGAGCCCAGCCTCCTACGCCCCCACCGTGGAGCAGGTGGCCCGCAACCTGCGCGGCAGTGGCCGCATCACCACCGACGGCAGCGTGCATGTGCGCCTGCGGCGTGTGGAAACGGTGGCACCAGGCGTTAGCCGGCCCGTGGTGCTGGCGGAAGCCACCCGCGGCCGCGATGGAACCGTGGTGGTGATCAAGCCCTGAACGTCCCCGCCCCCATGTATCCCCTGCCCCAGCACTTCCATCTGGAGCAGGAGCAACTCCAGGCCGCCGGCGTGCGGGAGTGGGCCAGCCTGGCCCGGCTCCAGGACGGGGCCCTGCGCCAGTTGGCGAGACAGGGGGCTTCCGAACAGCGGCTGACGCGTCTGCGCGGCCAGGCAAGGCTGATGGAGGCGCTCGCCCTCGACGCCGGTGATGCGGCCCTGTTGCTCCATGCCGGCATTGCCACAGCCACCGCTCTGGCGGAATGCTCACCGGAACGGTTGCAGGTGCAGCTCACCCGGCTGGAGCGGGCCCTGCGGCCAGGAGCTCTTGCCAGAATCGACCGTGACACCGTGCGCGGCTGGATCCTTCGGGCCCGCAAGGCATCCAGTCGCTCCCCAAACTGACCCGCCGCGCCCCTGCCCCACCCTCCATCTCACTGGAATGGGAGCACTCCCTCCTTGGTCTTGCATTGATTTACACCCGTCGCTGGGGAGACACCAGCCATGTGCTCTGCTCCCTCACAGCCGCACTCGCATCGTTCGCCGTACTGGCAGCCGCTCCAGCCGGTGCCGCTTCCGCCCTGCTCGAATCGGTCAAACAGAATCCGCAGGTGGCCCAGAACCTCTGCAGTCAGTTGCGTGCCCTCAATGCCCAGGGCGTCCGCTCCAGTTCTCCCCAGGCTGTAGCGATGGTGGCCCAGAGCCGCAACGTCAGCACTCAGGATGCCGAAGTGCTGACGACTTACGTGGTGGGCCTTTACTGCCCAGACGTGCGCTGAGCCGCACCGGTGCCTGACGCCCTGCCGGTGGAGTCCAGCGACACCTGGATGCCCTGCGCCGATGGGGTGAAGCTGGCCAGCCGCGTCTGGAAGCCGAGCACGCCTGGGCGCTGGCCGGTTTTGCTGGTGCGCCAGCCCTATGGCCGGGCCATCGCCTCCACCATCACCGCCGCCCATCCCCACTGGTATGCCCGGCAGGGCTATGCGGTGGTGGTGCAGGACGTGCGCGGTCGGGGCGATTCGGCCGGCCAGTTCGAAGGATTCGCCCAGGAGGCCCTGGATGGGGCCACCGCGGTGCAATGGGCGCGCAGCCTGCCGTTCGCCGATGGCAAGGTGGGCACCTACGGCTTTTCCTATCAGGGCCTCACCCAGGTGCTGGGCAGCGCAGACACGGCGCCACCGGATGCCATGGCCCCGGCCATGACCGGCCTCGATGAACGGCTTCACTGGGCTAGCGACGGGGGCGCACACCGCTGGGCGCTGGGGCTGGGCTGGGCACTGCAGCTGGCCGCCGAAACCGTGCGCCGCCGCGGTGACCACGACGCCTGGCAGGCGATCCGCCGCAGCCTGGAGAGCGGGCAGTTCCTGATGGAGGGGATGGCGCTGCTGGAGCGCCACGACCCCAACGGAATGGGGCTCGGCTGGCTGCACCTTGATCCCCGGGAACCGCACGGCTGGCGCTGCCACCACCCTCCGCCGGCCCTGCTGCGCCAGCCCATGCTGCTGATCGGCGGCTGGCTCGACCCACATCTTTGCGGCGTGCTTGACCTGCTTGAACGCAGTCGGGCGTCCGGCGGCTCAGCGAGACTGCTGGTGGGTCCCTGGACCCATCTGAACTGGAACGGCGGAATTGATCAGCTGCAGCTGGCCTTCTTTGACCGGCATCTGCGTGGCCGTGAGCCCACCAAGATGCCGGCTGCCTGCGCACTAGGCGACCTCACCAGCGGGGCCTGGGTCCCTGCCCCGGCCACTCCTCATCCTTCCCTGGTGTGGGGCCTACGCAGCGGCGGGCTTGCGGCGATCAATGCAAATGAGGGGCAGCTCACAGAGGCCGGGAAGGGGGGTGGTGCGGTGTGGCTGGTGCACGACCCCTGGCGGCCCTGCCCCGGCCGTGGTGGCCATCTGGCCCTGGAGGCCGGCCTGGTGGAGAGGGGCGACATCGACCAGCGCAGCGATGTGGCCTGTTTCACCTCGGCGCCTATCGCGCAGGATGTGCAGCTCTGCGGCAGGCCAGAGCTGGTGGTGGATCTGGCCGCCGATCAGCTCGGCCACGACCTGTGTGGGGCGCTTTCGGTGGTGCGCGCCGGAGGCAGTCAGGTGCTGCAGCTCTGCACAGGGGTGGGTCGCTGGCTCGGCCCCGATGCCCTGACCGTGCAACGACGCCGGCTGCAGTTCCAGCCCCTGCTGGCCACGCTTCGCGCCGGCGAATGCCTGCGCCTGTCTTTGGCGGCGGCGGCATGGCCGCAGATCGCCGTCAATCCCGGCGATGGCTATCACCCCAGGGGCCGCACAGGTCCCGACCATCGGGTGATCACCCTCCAGTTCAGTCTCCAAGAGGCGCAGTTGCACCTCAAGCCGCTCACGTCGGCGAAACTTTGCTGATCCCAACCCTCTGACCGCCATGGTTCTACGTTCAGCCCTTCTGGCTGCGGCCCTGTTGGCCGGCTTCTCGGGGCCGGCGGCACTGGCCACTACCAGCCTCTCCCAGGCCGACGCCAAGCGTGCAGCAGAAAACCTGCTCACGGCCCTCGGCCAGAGGAACAGCCAGGCGATCTACGAGCAGCTGGCTCCGGAGTTGCGCCAATCCACGACCGTTGAAAAGGTCAATCAGCGCCTGCAGGGCCAGGAAAGGATCCTCGGCAGCAAGGTGCTCGAGGTTGTGAGTGGGGTGGACGACAGCACGGTGGAAGCGGAGCTGACCACCCCCAGCGGCGCAAAGAAGATCGTGTTGGTGGTCGACGAACGGGGCCGGTTGCTGGCCTGGGAGTGGGAGCGCAGCAGCACACCAATCCGTCAGATCGCCAGCAGCTTCGTTACCGCAGTGAGCCGTGGCGAAGTGGTGACGGCACGGAGCATGCTGTCGCTGGAGCTGCAGCAGCAGATCTCCGCGCAGGAACTCACAAACCGCTGGCAGAACCTGGAGAAACGCACCGGCCCCTTCCAGCGGGTGCGCGGCACCCTGGTGGCCAGTCAGGGTGGTGACCAGCAGCTGGTGCTCGTCACCACCCAGTTCAGTCGTCTCACCGACAACCTGTTCGTGATCCTCGATTCCGCCGGCCACATCATCGGCATCGATTTCCCCACCACCCCGCCGCGCTGAGGCGGCGGAGCAGGTGGGCGGCCTAAGCTCCCGGCTCGCCCGCATGTGCGCCCATGGCTCCCGCCAGCCTCGACTGGATGGTCCAAGACGGTCAGAAACTCGAAGAGTGCCGTCACGATCATCCGTTTGCGGTGCTGGGGCCCCAACCTCTCGGCGATCACTGGGTAGTACGGGCCTGGATGCCCGAGGCCGAACGGGTGGAACTGCGTCTCAATGGCCAGTCGCTGGCGATGGAGTGCCCCCATCACCGCTGGCTGTTCGAAGCGGAACTGGATCACGATCCCGCCCAGAATTACCAGTTGTGGGTGCGACGCTCAGGTATCGAGCACCAGCAGCACGACCCATGGGCCTTCCGTGAAGAGTGGATGGGCGAGCTCGATCGCCATCTCTTCGCCGAAGGCAACCACCACCACATCTGGCGGCGGCTTGGAGCCCATGTGTGCGAGCGCAATGGTGTGGCGGGCGTGCAGTTCGCCCTGTGGGCTCCCAATGCCCTCACGGTGGCGATGCTGGGCGATTTCAACGGTTGGGATGGCCGCCACCATCCGATGCAGCTGCGCCTCGGTGGCATCTGGGAGCTGTTCATCCCCGGGCTGATGCCGGGAACGATCTACAAATACGAAGTCCGCAATCAACACGGGCACTGCTATCAGAAGGCCGATCCCTACGGCTTCCAGCACGAGGTGCGACCGCAGCAGGGGTCGGTGGTGGCGCAGTTGGGCCAGTACCGCTGGTCCGACCAGGGCTGGCTGGCTGAACGCGACAGCCGCGATGCGCTGGAGCAGCCGATCGCCGTCTACGAGATGCATCTGGGCAGCTGGATGCACGCGGCCATGGATCAACCGTTCATTGAGCCCGATGGCACGCCCCGGCCGCCGGTGGCCGCCGCTGATCTCAAGCCTGGCGCCAGGCTGCTCACCTATCCGGAACTGGCCGACCGCCTGATCCCCTATGTGAAAGCACGCGGCTTCACCCACATCGAGCTGCTGCCGATCGCCGAGCATCCGTTCGATGGCTCCTGGGGGTATCAAGTCACCGGGTTCTATGCCCCCACCAGCCGCTTCGGTTCCCCGGATGAGTTCCGCGCCTTCGTGGACCGCTGCCACGCCGAAGGCATCGGCGTGCTGCTCGACTGGGTGCCGGGCCACTTCCCCAAGGACAGCCATGGCCTGGCCTTCTTCGATGGCTGCCATCTCTACGAGCACGCCGATTCACGCATCGGCGAGCACAAGGAGTGGGGCACGCTGATCTTCAACTACAGCCGCAACGAAGTGCGCAACTTCCTGGTGGCCAATCTTGTGTATTGGTTCGAGGAGTTCCACATCGATGGCATCCGGGTGGATGCGGTGGCGTCCATGCTCTACCGCGATTATCTCCGCCCGGATGGAGAGTGGCTGCCGAACGAATACGGCGGCAGGGAAAATCTCGAGGCCGTGCGCTTCCTGCAGCAGGCCAATGCGGTGCTTTTCCATCATTTCCCGGGGGCGCTGTCCATTGCCGAAGAATCCACCACCTGGCCCATGGTCACCAAGCCCACCGAAATCGGTGGCCTGGGCTTCAACTTGAAGTGGAACATGGGCTGGATGCATGACATGCTCGATTACTTCGAGCTGGATCATTGGTTCCGCCAGTTCCATCAGAACAACATCAGCTTCTCGATCTGGTATCACTACACCGAGAACTTCATGCTGGCCCTCAGCCATGATGAAGTGGTGCACGGCAAGAGCAGCCTGCTGCACAAGATGCCCGGCGACGATTGGCTGAAGTTCGCCAACGTGCGCGCCCTTCTCGCCTACATGTGGACCCACCCGGGCAAGAAGACCATCTTCATGGGGATGGAATTCGGCCAGCGCTCCGAATGGAACGTGTGGGGCGATCTGCAGTGGGATCTGCTCCAGTACGACGCCCACAAAGGCCTGCTGGCCATGGTTGACGACCTCAACCGCTTCTACCGCGAAGAGCCAGCGCTCTGGCGCGACGACTTCGTGGAATACGGCTTCCAGTGGATCGACTGCAGCGACAACCGCCACTCCGTGATCAGCTTCATGCGCCGGGAGAGCACTACTGGGCGCTGGCTGGTGGTGGTGGCCAACTTCACCCCGCAGAGTCATTCCCACTACCGGGTGGGGGTGCCACTCGAGGGCTACTACAGCGAGGTGTTCAACACCGACAGCAGCCGTTACGGCGGCAGCAACCTCGGCAATCTCGGCGGCAAGTTCACCGATACCTGCCCCATGCACGGATACGAGCAATCCATCAACCTCTGCCTGCCGCCCCTCAGCGTGCTGGTGCTGCAGCGCGATGAAGCCCGCAGCCAGGCCCTGTGTGACGAATCCACCGAAGCCGGCCGGCTGGTCGGGTAGGTTCGCCGCTGGCATTCCCTCCCTCCATGGCCGAAACCCTGCCCCTGCTGCTGCGCGCTGCCCGAGGCGAGCAGGTGGAGCGGCCGCCGGTCTGGATGATGCGGCAGGCCGGCCGTTATATGAAGGTCTACCGCGACCTGCGTGACCGCCACCCCGGCTTCCGGGAACGCTCGGAGATCCCCGACCTCTCCTACGAGATCTCGATGCAGCCGTTTGAGGCCTTCGCGCCCGACGGAGTGATCCTGTTCTCCGACATCCTCACGCCGCTGCCGGGCATCGGCATCGATTTCGACATCATCGAGAGCAAGGGGCCGATCATCGATCCGCCGATCCGCAGCCAGGCCCAGGTGGATGCCCTGCGGCCACTGGAACCCGCCGCAGCCCTGCCCTTCGTGGGCGAGGTTCTGGGCAGGCTGCGCCAGAGCGTGGGCAACCAGGCGGCCGTGCTCGGCTTCGTGGGCGCTCCCTGGACCCTTGCCGCCTATGCGGTGGAAGGCAAGAGCAGCAAGAACTACGCCGTGATCAAGGCGATGGCGTTCCAGGAGCCGGCGCTGCTGCATCAGCTGCTGGGCCACCTGGCCGATTCGATCGCCACCTACGTGAGCTACCAGATCGAAAGTGGTGCCCAGGTGGTGCAGCTGTTCGATTCCTGGGCCGGTCAGCTCAGCCCGATCGACTACGACACCTTCGCCGCTCCTTACCAGAAGCGCGTGGTGGACCAGGTGAAGGCGAAGCACCCGGACACCCCGCTGATCCTTTACATCTCCGGCAGCGCCGGCGTGCTGGAGCGCATGGCCACCACCGGCGTGGATTTCATCTCCCTCGACTGGACCGTGGACATGGCCGACGGCTGCGCCCGTCTGCCCCAGCACCTCGGGGTGCAGGGCAACGTGGATCCCGGCCTGCTGTTCGGCACGCCTGAGGCGATCCGCGCCCGCATCGTCGACACGGTGCTCAAGGCGCGCGGCCGCCGTCACATCCTCAACCTGGGGCACGGCATCCTGCCCGGCACCCCCGAAGACAACGCCCGCGTGTTCTTCGAAGCCGGCAAGTCGGTGAATGAGTGGATCGGGGCGGCTGTTTGAGCAGTTCCGCATCGCCCGGCCCGCGCCAGCGGGTGCTGATCACCGGCGCCAGCGGCTGCGTCGGCCAGACGATCGCTGAACAGCTCTACCGCGAAAGCGACGTGGAGCTGCTGCTCTGGCTGCGCGATCCCGCCAAGCTCACCGCCGTGCCGGCCGACGATCCGCGCATCACCCTGCTGGTGGGTGACCTGCGCGATCAGGAGCCCCATGCCGAGGCGATCGCCTCCGCCGACCGCATCATCCACACCGCCACCGCCTGGGGCGATCCCGAGAGGGCCCAGCAGGTGAATGTGGTGGCGGTGAAGGAGTTGCTGGGCCGCACCGATCCCGAACGGCTGCAGCAGGTGATCTATTTCTCCACCGCCAGCATCCTGGATCGCAACCTGCAGCTGCTGCCGGAAGCGCAGGCCTACGGCACCGAGTACATCCAGACCAAGGCCCTGTGCCTGCAGCAGCTGGAGCAGCACCCGCTGGCGGAGCGGATCGTGGCCGTGTTCCCCACGCTGGTGTTCGGCGGCTCGGTGCAGCCGGGTGATCGCTTCCCCACCAGCTACCTCACCGCCGGTCTGCAGGAGGGGGTGCGCTGGTTGTGGCTGGCGCGCTGGTTGAGGGCGGAGGCCAGCTTCCACTTCATTCATGCCGTGGACATCAGCCGGGTGTGCGTCCACCTGTGCCTGCAGCCGCACCAGCCCAACAGCGAACCCGGCCAGGGGCCGGTGCGGCGCCTGGTGCTGGGTCAGCCCGCAGTCACGGTGGATGGGGCGATCACCAGCCTGTGCCGCTGGCGCCAGTGTTGGCGGCCGCCGTTCGGCCTGGCCCTGAGCGGCTGGCTGATCGAAGCCCTGATCAAGGTGCTGCCGATCGAGGTGAACGCCTGGGATCGCTTCAGCATCCGTCAGCGCCACTTCATCCACAGCCCGGTCAGCCCGCCGGAAAGGTTCGGCCTGGTGAGCCATGCCCCCACCCTGGAGCGGGTGTTCGACGCCGCTGGCCTGCCGCATCGCGGCGCGGTGGGCTGAAGGCTGGGACGCCACACCGGTTGACGGCAGCCCGCCTCAACTGGCGCCACGCGCCGCTTGCGTAACGAGATTGTTTCGATCCTCCCGCGTGCTGCAGCGCCGCGTGGGGACGAGACCCTAACTTCTTCTCGTTGCACGCCTTTCGATGCGCCGTCTGCTGTCATTTGTTGCCCTTGCCCTGGCGCTTCTGCTGGGTTCCGCGTCTCCTTCGTTCGCCGCGGATGTCGCCCATGGCGGCCAGGTGTTCTCCGCTAACTGCGCGGCTTGCCACATGGGCGGCGGCAACGTCGTGAACGCCGAGCGCACGCTCAAGAAAGAAGCCCTTGAGGCCTACCTGGCCAACTACAACGAAGGCCACGAATCGGCCATCGCCTACCAGGTCACCAACGGCAAGAACGCCATGCCCGCCTTCGGCGGCAAGCTCACCGAAGCTGACATTGCTGATGTGGCCGCCTACATCGAGCAGAAGTCCTCGGAAGGCTGGTCCTGAGCTCTGCTTCCGCTCACGCTGTCAGGCTCAAGCCCCTCAAGGCTTTGATCTTCACGGCCCATCCTTGAGCCTGGCCTGAGGCTCCATCTGCCATCCGCCTCTTCACCGGGGCGGATTTTCTGTCTGAGCGCGCGGGAGCCTGGGCGGATCAGCCGGTAAGGCAATGCCGTCCGGCGATCCGCCGCTCAGCCAGCTGTCGTGAGCTTCCTGTGCTGGTGCCCGAGGGGCATCACACCCGCGCCATGCCAGCCACGCGTCGTCACAGCCAGCCCAGCGCCTTGAGGCACGGCCTTCAGCCCAGCGGTTTCAGACGAGGCTTCAGCCCAGCTGCTTGCGGCGGGCGAGCACGGCCAGATACAGGTCTTCCGGTACATCGCGGATGTCGTACTCGCTGGGCAACACGCCGTGGGCATGCCGGTGCACCACTAGCCAGCAGTTGCGCTCCGGATCCCTGGCGGTGGCATCGAACAGCCGCGATTCTTCCGCCAGCCGGCTCACCAGCTCGTCGGTCGGGATGGAATCAGGGGGCAGGGCTGTCATCGGCGGGCGCACCATCCATGGCCTGGCCAACGAGACTAGGCAGGCGCCCCCCTACCTCCATGGCCATGAGTCCCGCAGCCCCGCCGCTTCGCCAGCCAGGGGGCCACAGCGTTCTCAACAGGCGCTGCCTGCGCCATGGCTTCGTCTGCCGGGCGGCGCTTGCCTTCACCACGGTGGCCACCCTCACCACCGCCCTGCTCGGGCCAGCGGCGGGTCCTGCCCGCGCCCAGACCCCGTCTCCCAACCAGCCAGAAGCGATCGGCCCCTCCACGGCGCCGCTGAAGAGCTGCCCACGGCTGCCGCCCACCCCTGATTCCAACCTGCAGCCGCTGCAGCTCACACCCGAGCAGGTGCCAGGCAAGAACGGCATGGGCTGCCTCTCCGCGGCCGATGCCGTCTATGGGCCCGATGGCTGCCCCGTGCGCCGTTGCACCAGGGCGGAGAGTCTGCGCCGGATGCAGTTCCCGCTTCCCGCCGCCACAAGGCCGTAATCGCGGGCGCCATGGGGGGTTTTCTGTGGGTATCGGTTCGGTGCTCCCTCTGAGCCCAGCGCAGAAGTGATTCATAGGGTGAATTCATCTCCCCCCGACGGCGCAACGCGCGCACCCCGCCATGCACCCCACTGCCGAAACCTTCACCGAAAAGGCCTGGGCCGCCATCGTGGCCGCCCAGCAGCTGGCCCAGCAGAAACGCCAGCAACAGTTGGAAAGCGAGCACCTCTTCGCCGCACTCCTGGCCCAGCAGGGGCTGGCAGGGCGGATTCTGGAGAAGGCCGGCGTGAACCCCGCCGTGCTCACCGAGAAGGTGGAAGCCTTCATCGGCGGCCAGCCCAGCCTCGCCACCGCGCCAGAGAGCGTGTACCTCGGCAAGGGGCTGAACCTGCTGCTGGATCACGCAACCACCCTGCAGAAGGAATTCGGCGACAGCTTCACCTCGATCGAGCATCTGGTGCTCGCCCTCGCCAACGACGCCCGTTGCGGCCGCCAGCTGCTCTCGCAGGCAGGCGTGGATGCCACGAAACTGCGTCAAGCCATCGAAGCCGTGCGCGGCAGCCAGAGCGTGACCGATCAGAACCCCGAAGGCACCTATGAATCGCTGCTGAAGTACGGGCGTGATCTCACCCAGGCCGCCAAGGACGGCAAGCTCGATCCAGTCATCGGCCGCGATGAGGAGATCCGGCGCACGATCCAGATCCTCAGCCGCCGCACCAAGAACAACCCGGTGCTGATCGGCGAGCCCGGCGTGGGCAAGACCGCAATCGTGGAAGGCCTGGCCCAGCGGATCATCAACGGTGACGTGCCGGCGGCGCTGCAGAACCGGCAACTGGTGTCGCTGGACATGGGCGCCCTGATCGCCGGAGCCAAGTACCGCGGTGAATTCGAGGAGCGGCTCAAGGCCGTGCTCAAGGAGGTCACCGCCTCCGAAGGTCAGATCGTGCTGTTCATCGACGAGATCCATACGGTGGTGGGGGCCGGCGCCAGCGGCGGCGCCATGGATGCCAGCAACCTGCTCAAGCCGATGCTGGCCCGCGGCGAACTGCGTTGCATCGGCGCCACCACCCTCGATGAGCACCGCCAGCACATCGAAAAAGATCCGGCACTGGAGCGGCGCTTCCAGCAGGTGTTCGTGGACCAGCCCACGGTGGAGGACACGATCTCGATCCTGCGCGGGCTGAAGGAGCGCTACGAAGTGCACCACGGCGTGCGCATCGCCGACAACGCCCTTGTGGCCGCCGCCGTGCTCAGCAGCCGCTACATCGCCGATCGCTTCCTGCCCGACAAAGCGATCGATCTGATGGATGAATCGGCAGCGCGGCTGAAAATGGTGATCACCTCCAAGCCGGAAGAGATCGACGAGATCGATCGCAAGATCCTGCAGCTGGAGATGGAGAAGCTGTCACTGGGCCGTGAATCCGATGCGGCCAGTCGCGATCGGCTCGAACGGCTGGAGCGGGAACTGGCCGAGCTGAGTGAGCAGCAGAGCGGCCTCAATGCCCAGTGGCAGAAGGAAAAGGGCTCGATCGACGAGCTCAGCGCCATCAAGGAAGAAATCGAGCAGGTGCAGCTGCAGGTGGAGCAGGCCAAGCGCAGCTACGACCTCAACAAGGCGGCCCAGCTCGAATACGGCACCCTGGCGGAACTGAACAAGAAACTGGCAGCCAAAGAGAGCGAGCTCAATGCCGCCGGTGCCGACAAGACCCTGCTGCGCGAGGAGGTCACCGAAGACGACATTGCCGAGGTGATCGCCAAGTGGACCGGCATTCCTGTGGCACGGCTGGTGCAGTCGGAGATGGACAAACTGCTGCATCTGGAAGCGGAACTGCACCGCCGCGTGATCGGCCAGGAGCAGGCGGTGACCGCCGTGGCGGATGCGATCCAACGCTCCCGCGCCGGCCTGTCCGATCCCAATCGGCCGATCGCCTCGTTCCTGTTTCTCGGCCCCACCGGCGTGGGCAAGACCGAGCTCTCCAAGGCGCTGGCGGCTCAGCTGTTCGACAGCGCCGACGCCATGGTGCGCATCGACATGAGCGAATACATGGAGAAGCACGCCGTGAGCCGCCTGATCGGAGCGCCTCCCGGCTATGTGGGCTACGAGGAAGGCGGCCAGCTCACCGAAGCGGTGCGGCGGCGTCCCTACGCGGTGATCCTGTTCGACGAGGTGGAGAAGGCCCACCCCGATGTGTTCAATGTGATGCTGCAGATCCTCGATGACGGCCGCGTCACCGATGGGCAGGGACGCACGGTGGATTTCACCAACACCGTGCTGATCCTCACCAGCAACATCGGCAGTGCCTCGATTCTCGATCTGGCCGGTGATCCAGCCCGCCACGGCGAAATGGAGCGGCGGGTGAATGAGGCCCTGCGCGGCCACTTCCGCCCCGAATTCCTCAACCGCCTCGATGAAACGATCATCTTCCACAGCCTGCGGGCCGAGGAACTGCGCCAGATCGTGGAGCTCCAGGTGGAGCGGCTGCGGCTGCGGCTGGCCGATCGCAAGATCGGGCTTGAGCTTGATGCCGCCTCACTCGACTGGCTCGCCACCGCCGGGTACGACCCCGTGTACGGCGCACGGCCGCTGAAGCGGGCGATTCAGCGGGAGCTGGAAACCCCGATCGCCAAGGCGATCCTGGCCGGTACCTACGGCGAAGGTTCCAGCGTGGGGGTGTCAGTGCTGGGCGAGCGGCTGCACTTCCAACCCCAGCGCCAGGTGGAGCCTGCGCTCGCATGAGGCCCCTGCTGGAGGCGCGCCGATGAGTGACGCGCCCCCGCCGACCAGCGCAGCGGCTGCGGCCAGTCTGGCCGTCACGATCGCTGCCCTCAGCCGGCCATCGGTGTATCCCTTGGCCGACTGGCAGGGCGTGGCGGCCGACGAGCGGCAGGTGCAGGTGGTGCAGACCCACATCAGCGTGGTGTTCCTCACCCCGCGCCACGCCTACAAGCTCAAGAAGCCGCTGCAGCTCTGGCATCTGCTCGACTACAGCAGCCTGGAGCGGCGCTGGCACTGGTGCCGGGAGGAGGTGCGGCTGAACCAGCGCCTGGCCGCGCCCATCTACCTGGGCGTGCGGGCGTTGGCAGGAGAGCCGGTGGTGGTGATGCGGCGCTTCGATCGGCAGCGCACCCTGCGTGCCCGGCTCGAAGCCGGCCCCGTGCCGCCCGCGCAGATGCGGGCCCTGGGGGGCGTCATCGCCCGCTTTCACAAGGCCAATGGCAGGCCCGGCGCCGATGGCCGCGCCGCCATCCGGCGCTTCGCCCGCGTGCTGGCGAGCAACGTGCAGGCCACCGCCAGCGCCGTGCCCGCACTGTTTCCCGCCCCGGTGCATGCCGCCCTGGTGAGCAGCCTGGCCGCACAGCTGCGCCGGCAGCGCCACACCCTGGCCGCACGGATCTCCGCCGACTGGGGCGTGAACGGCCATGGCGACCTGCGCCTCGAGCACGTGCTGCTGGAGGAAAAGCCCGGCCCCTTGATCGTCGATTGCGTGGAATTCAATGCGGGGCTGCGGGAGGTGGATGGCGCCTCCGATCTCGCCTTCCTGGTGATGGAACTGCAGGCCAGCGGCCATGCCGAGCAGGCGGAAGCGCTGCTGGCGGGTTACGGCCGCCCGATCGATCCGGCGGTGCTCAACCTGTTCTGCGCCTACCGGGCCCATGTGCGGGCCA
Organism: Cyanobium sp. ULC065; assembly: GCF_977927515.1. The sequence continues at coordinate 2,202,587 of NZ_OZ376393.1, forward strand.
AGGTGGAAACGGTCAGCTGGGCCGAGCACGACCGCGCCGCCACCGAACGCCTGGCGGCTGAACGCGGTGCGCGCGGCCACCTGTCGCTGGCACTCGCCTATGCCCGCACCGGCTTGCAACCGCCGCCGCTGATCCTGCTGCGGGGCCTCTCGGGCTGCGGCAAGAGCCACCTGGCCGCCCTGCTGGCTCCCTGGTTGATCGCCGAGACGATCAGCAGCGACCGGGTGCGCAAGGCGCTGTTCGGGCTGGACCCCCTGGCCCGCTCCAGCGGTGAACAGCGGGACCGCCTCTACAGCGCCGAAGCCCATGCCCGCACCGAAGCGGCGCTGCTGGAGCAGGCCGCCACAGGCCTGAAGACCGGGCGTGCCGTGCTGCTCGATGCCACCCACCTGCGCCTCGCCAGCCGCCAACGGGCCACCGCCCTGGCCCAGGAGCTGGGGGTGCCCTGGTGCATCGTTGACGTGGACGCCTCAGCTGAACTGATCGAGACACGCCTGCGGACGCGCCTGCAGCGCAACGACGACCCCAGCGATGCCGATCTGGCCGTGGCGGCGCTGCAACGCAGCCAGGTCGAACCGCTCACGCCATTGGAGCAGCGGCACACCCTGCGCTTCCGCGCCGGTGATGACCCGACCACGCTGCTGATGTCGCTCTGGGAGCGGATCGGCTGCGGCGGCACGGACGACACGCCCAAAACTGGGCCCAGCCTGGCCAGAGGTCATGGCTCAGATTGAGATTCAGCCCTCTCGGAACCAGTCTTGCCGGTCCCAGTCTTTCCGGTCCCAATCTTCCCGGTCCCAGTCTTCTTGGACCCAGGGTCTTGGATCAGGGCTTCTTGAACCCGGGAATCCTGGAGGCGGGTGCTGTCATGGATCCTTACCTCTGAGATCCGGCTGCTTGAGATCCAGGCCTCTTGGATCCAGCCTTCAGGATCTGATGCTCAGGGAGTGAGCAGACTGTTGATCCGCCGCGCGAGCTCCCGGTCCAGGCTGGAGAGGCCCCCCGCATCGTGGGTGGTGAGATCGATCACCACGCGGTTGTAGACGTTGCTCCATTCCGGATGGTGGCCAAGGGTTTCCGCCAGCAGGGCCACCCGGGCCATGAAACCGAAGGCGGCGTTGAAATCGGCGAATACAAAGGTGCGATGGAGCTTGCCGTTGCTCATGCTCCAGCCCGGCAGCTGAGCGGGCAGCGCCTTGATCTCCTCAGGGGTGAGCAATTGGGCCGCCATGACAGGTCCGCAGAACAGCGCTCCCACCAGGATGGCAAGCAGGCCCAGACGCGCAAGCGGGTGGAAGCACGCCCAGGGGGTACGCCAGCCCTCTGATTCAGCTGCCGGCATCGCTGAGGTCATGGAGCCGATCAATCAGGAGGTCGAGTTCGGTGTCGCTGTCGGCATCGCCGCCCAGACGCAGGCGACGCTGCACCTCACCATTGAGCCGTTCGCCGCTGCGCAGCGCCAGCAGGGTGGCGGGGGAGACCGTGGCCATCGGTGGCCCAAGCTCTGCTGGCGGCTCCATGCAGGAACCAGGCGGTCGGCTTGCCAGGGCGGTGATCGCAGCGGTGAGGGCGCCGATGGAGCAGTGCAGCTGAGTGATCTCACAGCGCAGGCGCAGGATTTCCGCCGTCAGCTCGTCGTTAAAGCCGTGGCTGGGCTCGGGGGCCGAGACGGGGGTAGAACCGAGGCTGCGGTCTGGGCTGCTCCCGGCCATGGAGCCAGCGGCTATGCGCGCAGAAGCAGGAATCGGCACCGGCTGCACCGGGGCCCGGGAGGATGGCGCTCTCTCCATGGCCTCACTCTGCCGTGGGGTCAGTCTGCCGTGGGGTTTCTCTTCCCATGGCCTCACAGTGTTGCGGCAAGTCTCTGCTGTTGCCTGCGTCTCCAAGGGCCTCGGGGTGCGACGGGCACTCCCAGAGGTGGACAGGTAGAGCCCAAAGCCATAGGCGTGGTCGGGCGCGAGCCTCGCCGTTCTTCCGCCGGAACTGTTCATCCCCCCTGAAGGCTGCTCATTCCCCCAGCAGATGGAGGCTCAGCTCACGGCAACTGCCCGCGGCGCGGTGCTCCCAGAGGTAGACCGCCTGCCAGGTGCCGAGCAAAAGGCGGCCCTGCTCAAACGGCAGCGACAGGGTGCTGGCCGTCAGTGCCGTGCGCACATGGGCCGGCATGTCGTCGGGGCCTTCGTCGTCATGCACCCAGGGCCGCAGCCGGCCTTGCCCACTGAGCGGGCGCACCCCTTCCTGCGGCACCAGCGCCTGCAGAAACGCAGCAAGGTCCAGCAACACACGGGGATCGGCGTTTTCATTGATCGTCAGGCTGCAGCTGGTATGCCGGAGCAACACATTGAGAACGCCCTGGCGGAGTCCAGAAGCGGTCACGCAGGCAGCCAACTGAGATGTCAGGTCGGTGAAGCCCTCACCCTCGGTGGAAACTCGCAGTTGCGACAAGTACTGACAGAGCATGGAAAACAGGCCGGGCGGTCATGATTGGGTCATCTTTAGTCTCTATGGTTGCGCCATCACAACAGATTTCCAATGGCTCCCCTTCCCCTTGCTTCATGGCGTGCCGCACAGCTTCCTATTGGCCTGATGGCGCTGCTCATGGTTCCGCTGGCGGGTGGGGCTTTGGCGGGCGGGGCCATTGCACAGCAGGTGATCCCGAAGCGAGAAGGAATGTGTCCGCTCGGGTATGTCGACACCTTCAACGGCAAGTGCAGTACCCTCGGGGTCACCTCTTACACCGTGAGTCCACGGGATGGAGAAGCCTGTCAGTCGGGCTGGATGAACATCGGCGGAGGCTATTGCCGCAAGAAATGATCACAGGGGATCACGGCCTTGGCTCGGTCCCTTTTGCCAGCGCACCAGCCCGGTGGTAATGGCGATCAAGGCAGCATGGTTGCGATTGCGTGCTCCCAGTTTGCTTCGAATCGCCTTCATGTGGGTTCGCACCGTTTCCACTGACACGAGCAGCTGGGCAGCGATCTCTGCATTTCCGTACCCTTCCACCAGCTTGCAGAGCACATCGCGTTCGCGGGGGGTCAGCCGTGTCCTGACTTCCCCAACGGAGCTGAACGTACCCTTCAGCATTATCGTCAACAGAGGGGCATCCATGTAGATGCCGCCATCAAGGATCACCTTGAGCGCCGTGACGATATAACCCCGGCCCGCATAGCGCTCTAGACAGATGCCATCACTGCCCGAGGCGAACGCTTCCTCCAGCACGTCCGATGTTTCGTTCTGCAAGATCAGCAGGCACGGCAGGTGGGGATGGCGATGCTTGATCCTGCGAATGAAAGCCATTCCCGTGCTTCCTTCAAGGAATTCACCCACCAGCACAAGATCGGGCACGAGCTGCTGAAGATGCTTCAAGCCAGCCTCCTCAGTAGTGGCGCTATGCAGTGAACAGACCACACTTTCCAGCAGAATTTCCATGTGGCCGATCATCATGCGCCGAGCGCTCACACACAGCAGCGAGCGACCAGAGAGTAGCTTCCTGGTGGCTTCATCGTGCTCCAGATCAGATTGTATGAACGGGTTGAAATCCATCAATCTTCCGGCGAGTCTGCCGCTGAATGCCGCAGCGGCAGATGGTCGAGTTGCCTTTGTGCAGACAACTGGGGTATCAAAGGTAACAACGCCAGCCATGGGATGGACAGAACAGGGACATGGTCCATCTGAAGACGGTTAGCAGCCTGGAACATCCCCGACAGGGGCCAAATCGACCACATTGGGCGGGTGGGTAAATGTGCACGGCCGGGCAAAGTCGTACAGAACGAAGTCGTGTGAGGGTAGCCGTTTCCATGGCGAATTGCAGAAGAATTGCCGTGCCATCGCTCGGGCACCGTTAGAACAGCACCCTATTCTTCTCATTTTTTGCGCCACACCGGTCACTCACACCAGCCTGGAGACACGCAATCCTCTGAAAACGCATTGGCGCCCCATTCAGTTTCACTACCGCACGGGCCAGGCAATGCCCTGAAGCTTCAATACCGAAGCGCGCGGTCACTGCGCCTGGCGCATCGGCAGGTTCAGTAGTAACGCTTGGGATTCTGGGAAATCGCCAGCTGCACCTCCTGCAGAAAAAGCACCAGCCCCACGATCAGCATCAGCATCGCCAGCACGAAGGCTGGCACCAGGATGGCGGCAAGATCCAAAACCGCCACCGCACTCACAAACATCACAGCCACCACCGCGGCGATCAGCAGCGCTGTGAAGGTGACGCAGAAGATGGCGCGGTTGATCAAAAACATGCGCTTCTTCTGCACATCCAGCGATTTGCGCAAGCGGCGCGCCTCCAGGGTGGTGCCCCGAGCGAGAGCCTCCTGCAGCAGGCGGGTGCGGTCGACGATCCGTGCCAACCGCTGGGTGAACATGCTCAGCAGGCCGGTGATGCCCGTGAGCAGGAACACCGGCGCCACCGACAGCTGAATGGCATGGGAGAGCTTGGCGACCGCTGCGGTGCTTTCCGTGCCGGCCGCGAGCACGAGGATGTCCGGGGCCGTCATCGCATTCCGCCAGAAGACTCCGCTGCCATTCTCAGGGGCAGACACGATCGGCCTCGCCGCGATGACCACCATCCAGTGCCAGTACGAAGGTTCGCTCCGCTGCCAGGCCCTGCATGAACCCTCCGGTTCCTCCCTGCTCACCGATGCTCCGCTGGACAACGAAGGCAAGGGCGAGCGCTTCTCCCCCACCGATCTGGTGGCTACGGCCCTGGCCACCTGCATCCTCACGGTGATGGGCATCACGGCCCAGCGGCACGGCTGGGCGCTGGAGGGGAGCCGGGCCCGGGTTGAGAAAACGATGACCCGCTCCGGTCGACGCCGCATCGAGGCGCTCACGGTGTGGATCACCCTGCCGGAGGGCCTGGCGGCGGATCATCGCCAGTTGCTGCAGCGCGCGGCGGAAAGCTGCCCGGTGAAGCAGAGCCTGGAAGGCGCCGTGGCCATGGAACTGATCTGGGAGCACGCCGGCACGCCCGCCTCAGACCAGCCGCCGGCCGCATGAGCGAGGACGCCATGCTGGACCTCGCCACCGCAGCTCCTCCGATGTCCGAGCCGGCCACCGCCCTGCAACTCCTGCAGGATCACCTGCACGAAACCAGGGTGCTCGGATCGATCAGCAGCGCGCTCTACTACGACCAGAACACGGTGATGCCTGCGGCCGGGGCCGAGTGGCGCGGCGAGCAGCTGGCCTTGCTGGCGAGCCAGATCCATGCCCGTCAGAGCAGCGCCCACTACGCCGAACTGGTGGCGGCCGCCGAGGCGGAACTGGGGGCCTCAGCACCCGCCGAGCGGCGCCGCAACCTGCAGCTGGTGCGCCTCGAACTGGAACGGCAGCGCTGCCTCGACCCTGCGCTGGTGACCAGCCTGGCCAGGGCGCAGTCGAAGGGCAACGCCCTCTGGCAGAACGCCCGCCGCCACAACGACTTCCCCACCTTCGCCCCCGCCCTTGCAGAGCTGATCGCCCTGCGCCAGGAGCAGGCCGGGCAACTGGCCAGCGCCGAGCTGGCGCCGCGCAGCCCCTGGGAGGTGCTGGCCCAGCCGTTCGAACCCGACATCAGCACAGCGCGGGTGCAGGAGCTGTTCGCCCCGCTGAAGGCGACCCTGCCGGTGCTGCTGGAGCAGGTGGCCGCCGCCACCGCCCAGCAGGGTGGGGAGAGCACCGCCACCGCCGAGCTGCCGGAGACGGAGCAGGAACGCCTCTGCAGTGAGCTGCTCGACAGCTGGGGCTACGACCCGACGCGCTGCCAGCGCTCCCGGTCCGCTCACCCCTTCTCCTGCACGGTCGGACCTCAGGATTTCCGCATCACCACACGCGTGGTGCCCGGGCAGCCGTTCTCCTCCTTCCTGGCCACCGCCCACGAATGGGGGCATTCGCTCTACGAGCAGGGCCTGCCCCGCAGCACCGACCACTACTTCCCCTGGCCGCTCGGCGAGGCCACCTCGATGGGGGTGCATGAGAGCCAGTCGCTGTTCTGGGAATGCCGGGTGGCCCGCGGCCGCGCCTTCGCCGCCCGTTGGCAGCCACGCTTCGTGGCCGGCGCCGGTGCAGATCGCTGGGGCGGCATCGATGGCTTCTGGCGGGGGCTGAACCCGATGCGGCCCGGCCCGATTCGTGTGGAAGCCGATGAACTGAGCTACTGCCTGCACATCGTGCTGCGTTTCGAGCTGGAGCTGGCCATGCTGGAGGGAGGTCTGCCTGTGGCCGACCTGCCCGGTGAATGGAACCGGCGCATGGTGGAACTGCTGGGCCTGCGGCCAGCCAGCGACAGCGAGGGCTGCCTGCAGGACATCCACTGGGCTGAAGGCCTGTTCGGCTACTTCCCTTCCTATGCCCTCGGCCATCTGATCAGCGCCCAGCTGGCCGAGGCGATGGAGCGGCAGATCGGGTCGATCGAGGCACACGTGGCCGCCGGCCAGGAACAGGCGCTGCAGCAGTGGCTGGCGGCCCACGTCTGGCCGCTGGGGCGGGCGGTGAACGGGGAGGAGCTGGTGGAGCAGGTCACGGGGGAGCGTCTCAGCGCCACGCCGTTCCTCACCTATCTGGAAGCCAAGGTGCAGCAGTTGCTGAGCAGCGTCGGCCACTGAGCCGGTGGATAAGGCAAGGCGAGCGCCTGCGGGGGGGCTGGTGGCGCGGCCGTCAGCGAGCGTGGTTGACAGAGGGTGAGGCCGTCAGGGTGCATGGTGATTCGAGGCCGAGTCTGAGGGTGACCTGAGAACAAGGCCGTTCCCATGCGCCTTCGTGCAAGCCCCTGAGTGAGGCCGGTCTGGGGCACTCCGTAGGATCGGCCGCGCCGCTCGTTTCCCATCGCCATGGCGAACATCGACCATCCGCCCAGCCGCACGATGCTCAACCTGCTGCATGTGCTGCCGGCCTTCGCCGACGAAGCGGAACTGCGGTTGAACACGATCGTCGAGCTCAATTCGATGACGATCAACAAATACGAACTGATCACCGAAACCGGCCATCTCAAACTCGACCGGGTGGGCTACTCCTCCCTGGCCTATCCCTTCGCCTACGGCTGCATCCCCCGCACCTGGGATGAAGACGGGGACCCGCTCGACATCGAGATCGTGGGTGTGACCGAGCCGCTGGTGCCCGGCAGCCTGGTGGAGGCCCGCATCATCGGCATCATGACCTTCGACGACGGCGGCGAAGTGGACGACAAGGTGATCGCCGTGATCGCCGATGACAAGCGCATGGATCACATCACCAGCTACGAGCAGCTGGGCGCCCACTGGCAGAAGGAAACCCACTACTACTGGGAGCACTACAAGGATCTGAAGAAGCCCGGCACCTGCAAAGTGAATGGATTCTTCGGCGTGGAGGAGGCGGTTCGCATCATCAAGGAATGCGAAAAGCGCTATCTCGACACCATCGATGCCAAACTTGTGGGCTGAAGCCCCACGACCGGCACCTGAATGCGCCCGATCCCAATGGTTCTTCCGCACCTTCGCACTCCTGGCGCCTCCACCGGTGGTCTGGTGAGCTCCACCGGCGCACTGGTGATCAGCCTGTGCAGCGCCACCCTGCTCGCAGGCACCGCTGCACTGGCACTCCCCACCGCCACCCCGGCAGGTCCGGCCAGCTCGGCGCCGGGCACGGCCACACCGGCACCTGCGGTCGCAGCGCCGGAAGCCTCAACACCCACAATCACGGCGCCTGGAACCACCCCGGCTGCCAACAGCCCGGCACGTGGAGCCACCACTGCCCCAGCCACCGCGTCACCCGCCACCCCAACGGCGCAGCCGGTCGTGGCCTCACGGATCGTGCTGCGGCTGGGCAAGCGGGACATCCGGCTTGAGCAGGGCGGCAAGGTGTATGGCCCCTGGCCGGTGGCGATCGGTGATGCCCGCACGCCCACGCCCACCGGCACCTTCCAGGTCACCAGCAAGGTGGTCAACCCGATCTACGCCAGCACTAAAACCGGCAAGGTGAAAGGCACCGTCGGGCCGAACGGTCCCCTGGGTGATCGCTGGCTGGGCTTCAAGACCCTCGGTCCCAACCAATTCGGCATCCACGGCACCCCCAGCGCCTGGGCATGGACGGTCAGCTCCCGCTCGGCGGTCACCAATGGCTGCGTGCGCATGTTCCACGAACACGTGCGCAAACTCTTCGACCTGGTGGACGTGGGCACCCCGGTGGTGATCACCCGCTGAGCCCACGGGCCAGCGCAAGCGCCATGCCATCACGGCTGGCCATGCCTTGAAGCTCATCGGCTCGCAAGCCTGCCCAGGGCACGCCGGCCGGCAGCTTGGCCTGAGGGCCATCGTCCTGTTCAAACACCGGCAGCTGGCGCAGACCGTTGGGGTTGAGCTGGTCCTCCAGCTGCGCCAGGCTAGCGCTGGCCGGCAGCCAGATCAGCTCGGCGCGGCGGCAATCGCTCAGCGGCGCCGCCCCCCCCTGGCTGGTGATCACCCGCTGAAGGTCCATCAGCGTGGCCAGCCCCACCACCCAGCCGTCCTGCTCGATCAGCAGACAATGGCCATGGGCCCGCACCAGCTGCGCCAGCGCCTCTGCCGCAGCGGTGGTTCCGGGCAGCACCAGCGGTCTCTCCGGTTCCAGCGCTGCACGCACCGACAGGCCCGCCAGGCGGGCACGACGTTCCTCTTCCACCGGATCGGGCCCCAGCAGGCCTGGATCGGCCAGGCCATGCCATCGCTCCACCAGCACGGCGCTCAGCCCCGTGGCCGCCATCAGCGGCAGCACGATGCGGATGTCGTGGGTGAGCTCGAACAGCAGCAGCAGGGCCGTGAGCGGCGCCCGGGCACTGCCGGCCAGCACGGCGGCCATGCCCACCATGGCGTAGGCCGGCGGTTCGGCCACCGGCAGGCCGAAGCCGCTTTCGCCCAGCAGCTGGCCGTAGCAGTTGCCCAGCACTGCCCCCAGAAAGAGAGCAGGCGCAAAGCCACCCCCCACAAAGCCGCTGGCATTGCTGAGCCCCGTGGCCAGCAGCTTCACGGCCAGCAGCGCCAGCAGGCTGGTGAAGGCCACACCACCTTCCCTGCCCAGCAGCGCTTCGATCGTGTCGTAACCCACGCCCAGCACCTGCGGGAAACCGAGCGCCATCACCCCCACCCCAAGGCCGCCGAGGGCGTTGACGAGCACGGCAGGCAGGCGCTCCACCCGCCGCTGCACAGCGGCGCTGCGGCCTGCGGCCAGGATGCTCACCAGCGCCCACGACATCAGGCTCGCCACCACCCCAAGGCCCAGGTAGAGGGGCAGCTCCAGGGGGGAGCGCACCTCGTAGGCGGGCAGGCGGAAGATCGGCTGGTCCCCCAGCGACAGTTGCGTGACCAGGGAAGAGGCCACCGCCGCCACCAGCACAGCCCTGAGACTGGGCCGGCCGGGGATGGTGCTGTAGGCCCCCTCGAAGGCGAAGAACACGCCGGCGATCGGCGCCTGGAAACCGGCCGCCAGCCCTGCCGCCACGCCGGCGGCCACCAGTGCCTTCTGGGAATCGGGTGTGAGCCCCCCGCGCAGGCCGAGCCAGAGGCCGATGTTGCCGCCGCTCTCCACACTCGGCCCCTCCGGCCCGAGCGAGGCGCCACTGCCAAGGCTGAGTGAGGCGGCAATCAGGCGCAGCAGCGGCAGGCGCGGCGTCGCCGGCAGGGCGCCATCAGCCATGGCCATCAGGCTCGGCAGGCTGGGGCCCAGATCACGCGCGAGCTGGCGCAGCAGCCCTACACACAGTCCACCCAGCACCGGCGCCAGCAGCACCGGCCAGGAGGTCAACCAACCGGCCAGGCCGCTGGCGGGCACGGGGAGCGGCACCGGCACTGGCGGCAGTGGAGGCGGTGGCAGGAAGCCGATGCCACCGAGACCGATCAGCACCAGCGCCTTCAGCGGGGTGCCGGAGGGGGCGGAGGTGGTGAAGATCTCCGGTGGTGGGGTGGGATCGGGCTGAGCGCTGCCCAGCAGCCCCGTGCCCCACTCCACAAGCGTGCCGAACAGGAAATTGTTGATGAAGCCCAGCAGATAGTGGAAGCCCACCACGGCCGCGCCGGTGAGCACCCCCACCAGCGCAGCCCAGGCCAGCAGGCTCCACTGGAAGGGCAGTCCACGGCTGTCACCCTCCCGTGGCTGGGGAGGGCCGGCCGGTTCAAGCCTCGGGCCTGACAGCTGCAAAAATCTCCTCCAGGATTTCGCCCGCCCCTTCACTGCGCAGGGTGTGGGCGAGGGCGATGCCGATGGCCTCCGGCTCGGTTTGATCGCCGCGGGCCTCGTTGCGAAGCAGACGCTGGCCGTCGAGGCTGGCCACCATGCCCGTCAGCACCAGCTCGTCACCGTCGAAGCGGCTGTTGACCCCGATCGGCACCTGACAGCCACCTTCGAGCTGGCGCAGGAAGGCCCGCTCTGCCAGGCAGCGGCGAGCCGTGGGGAGGTGCTCCAGCACCTTGATCGTTTCGAGCACGGCGGTATCGCCCTCGCGGCATTCGATGCCGAGCGCGCCCTGGCCCACGGCGTGCAGGGAGATCGAAGGGTCGATCAGTTCATGGATGCGGTCAGCCAGCCCCAGCCTGCCCAGGCCGGCGGCGGCAAGGATCAGGCAGTCGTACTGGCCGGCATCCAGCTTCTCCAGCCGGGTGATCACATTGCCGCGCACATCCTTGAAGGTGAGCTGGGGGTAGTGGTGGCGCAGCTGGGCGAGCCGGCGCAGCGAGCTGGTGCCCACCACGCTGCCTTCCGGCAGGGTGGCCAGGCTCTTGTCGGCATGGCGGGCGTGCACCACCAGGGCATCGGCGGGATCCTCCCGCTCGGTGACGCAGCCGAGCATCAGCCCCTCAGGCAGGTTGGTGGGCAGATCCTTGAGGCTGTGGACGGCGATGTCGGCCTGGTCGACCAGCATCTGGGCTTCCAGTTCCTTGGTGAACAGGCCCTTGTCGCCGATCTTGGCCAGCGCCACATCAAGGATCTTGTCGCCCTGGGTGGCCATCGCCTCGATGCTGATCTCCAGCGAGGGATGGGCAGCGGAGAGGGCATCCCGCACCCAGTGGGTCTGCACCATCGCCAGCTGGCTGCGGCGGGAGGCAATGCGCAGGGTGGAGCCGGCCATCACGTCAGTCCTCACTTCGGCGTCACGGCCGTTTCACAGCCGCCCAGCCTAAGGACAGGCCGGCCGCAGGCCAGGCGACGTAACAGAGAGCCTGATCCATCAGCGGGAACAGGTCCGGGTCAGGCGAAGAAATCGAGCGGGAACGGGCCCCAGGTGTCTTCCGCTTCGGGCGCCACGCTGCTGTGGCCGGTGATCAGCAGGCCGCAGCCGAGGCCGGATTCCGGACGCAGCAGAAACAGACCGGTGCGCTGGTTGCCCTTGAGAAACACCGGACCGGCCACAGCGGCGGGATCCCCTGCCTCAGAAGCCAACGCGCCGGTGCCAGGCGCCTGCAGGGGCTCCCAGCCGAGGGCCTTCTCACAGGCGCGCAGCGCCGCCACCGCCTGGGAGGCGGAGGGTGCCATCACCCCGACGGTGAACCATTCACAGGCCGCCAGCCGCTGGTCGAGTTCACTGCGCAGCGCCTGACGGGCCGCGGCAGGGAGCTCCGGCGCCGTACGCAGGCCGCAGAGAGCCGCGAGCGTGCTGAGCGAAGCGGGTGTGGTCAAGGGGTTCGCCCCAGGGAAGGGCCAGTCTGCCGGGGGGCGCAGAACTGGAGGCTCACGGCGCAGATGCTGAACCAGATGAAGCCGACGCAAGCGCCACCCACCATGTCGGTGGGCCAGTGCACCCGGCAGTAGAGGGTGCTGAGCCACACCAGCGCCACCCAGAGCGAGGCACCCACATACAACGGGCGACGCAGGCGCGGGTAGAGCGAGGAGAGGATCATGCACATGAGGAAATAGAACACCACGGCGCCGGCGGCATGGCCACTGGGAAAACTGCGGCCAATCACCTCCACCAGCCGGTCGGAGGGGCGCGAGCGATCAAACATCGGCTTGAGCCAGCGATCCACGATCAGCAGAATTCCAGCCGTCCCCACCGCCAGCCAGCGCAGCTCGTTCCAAGCCCGCTTGGTGTAGAGGAACACCAGTGCGGCCACCACCAGTACGGCGGTGAAGCTGGTGCCGCTGAGCTTGTACACAAGCACGAGCAGGGCGCCCGGCTGGGGAGGAATCACCTGGCCCAGCCAGTCGAGGATGGCGATATCGAGCTCAGGGTGCTTCTGGTTCACCATCGTGGCCTCGATCCAGAGCACCAGCCCCAGAGCGATCACGCAGGCCAGCAGCCTGGGGACGCCGAACAGCCGGCACCAGCGGCGGAAGCGGTTCACGAACCGGCGCCGCCGGGGCGGGGCTCTGATCCCTTCACCGCTGCCGGCCCGGGCACGTAACGAAGCAGGCGGTGATTGCCGCGGCTGGCCAGGGTCTGCACCTGCCCCCCCTCCGTGTTGAGGTCCTCGAGCTTGCGCTGTTCGCCGAACACCAGCACGCTGGCCGGCTGGCTGTCCCGCAAGCCCCGACGGGCCCCTTTGACGCTGCCAAAGAACTGCACGGGCCGGCCGCTGTAGAACACCACGCTGTAGCGCATGTAGCCCACCACCAGCAGCGGTTCCTGCGGTCCAGCCAGCTGGCCGGCGAGAACGGCGAGCTCGCGCACGGGTTGCTGTCGCTCCCTCTCCATCAACGGGGCAAGTCCTGGCACCACCAGCAGGAGGACGCCGGCAAAGGCCGCCGCATCTGGCAGCCACAGGTGCTGCAGTGGGCCGCGACGCAGGAGCTGCACCACCATCGCGATCGCCGCCACCGCCAGCAGCACCCCCAGCAGCATCGGCAACCCGGAGCTGTTGAGGGCCTTGGCAAAGCCGGGATAGGCGGGGTCGGAAGCGGCCCAGCGCGGGGCCATCACGGCGGCAGTGGCCATCACCGCCAACAGCAGCGCATTCAGCCAGCCGAAAAACTTCTGCCAGCGGTCGGTGGCCGGTAAGGGGGCCGCCGCAGCGGGCAGCGGCTGCCAGAACAACGCCACCAGCAGCGCACCGGCGGGAATCAGGGGCAGGATATATCCGGCGAGCTTGGTGCTGGCGACAGAGAAAAACACCAGCACCACCAGAAACCAGACCAGGCAGAACGGGGCCAACTGGGCGGTGCGGAGTTGCCGGCGCCAGTGGCCCAGTTGCCAATAGCGCAGCCGCACCATGGCCAACGGCAGAAACAGCGACCACGGCAGCAGCAGGATCACGCACCAGGGCAGATAGAAGTACCAAGGGCCGGAATGGCCGTAGAGCACCGAGGTGTAGCGCTGCAGGTTGCTGAAGCCGAAGAAGCCGCCAAGAAAGTCGGCGCCGTTCACCTTTGCAGCCCACACGTACCAGGGACTGCCCACCGCCAGGAACAGCACAGCCATCTGCAGCATCGGCATTTGGCGCAGCACCGTGAGCAGCTGGGCCTGGCAAAGCAGGAACACCACAATCACCGCCCCCGGCAGCACCAGACCCACGGGTCCCTTGGCGAGCACCGCAATGGCACTGAACACAGGCATCACCACGTAGCCCACGCGCCGCAGCACGGGCCTGTCCACCTGGCTGTACGCCAGGAAAAAGCCGAACAGCGAGAGCGTGATGGCGCTGGAGAGGAACATGTCGGTGACGGAGCTGCGCCCCCAGCCCACCCAGGCGGGGTTGAGCGCCAGCAACACCGCCCCCAGCCAGGAGCGCCGCAGGCGAGCCGGCGTGGCTTCGCCTTCAGCAAGCAGCCACAGGAGCACGAACCCCGCCACCACCACCAGGCTGGCCATCAGCGCCACCGGCAACCGGGCAGCCCAGGCGCTGACGCCGAAGAGGCGGAAGCTGAGGGCCACCATCCAGTACCCCCACACCGGATAGTCAAAGAACGGCTCGCCGTTCCAGTGGGGCGTGATCCAGTCGTTGCGCAGCAGCATCTCCCGGCCCACTTCCACAAAGAGGGCTTCGGTCTTGTCCATCAAGCTGAGCGTGCCCAGGTGATTGAAGAAGGCCAGCCAGCAGAGCAGCAGCAGACCGGCGGCAGTCACCAAGGCCAGGCGGGCCGGGCGCGCCTGCAGCGAGGAGATCACGAGCATGCGATCAGGAGGCAGGCTGGGGAAGGAGGGAGCAGCCACCGACGGCGGGACGCCAGAGCGGCGGGACTGGGGAGGCGCTGAGACAGATCGGATTTCAACACATCCAACTGGAGCCGAGAAGGGTCTGAATCGAGGGGAATGAGAGCCAGGGAAATCGAACCAAAGGCCATCAGGTCTATGGCGATCAGGTCAATGGCCATCGGGTGCAAGCGGATGACTTCCGCTCAGGGGGTGTTCCAGACAAAACGCGATGAAGCAGCGTAGTTCCACACAAACACCACGGCAATACCGGCGATCTGGGCGAAGAGGGTGTCACTCGCCACCCTCGTGTAAAACACACTGGCCAGGCCGATGTTCGCGAGCATCGGCAACGAGGCCACCACCAGAAACTTGACAAGCCCGGCAAACAGAGGGAAACCCTTGAGCCGCAGGTGGCGGAAGGTGAGGGTGTTGTTCACGAGATAATTGCTACAGGCCGAGGCGATCACAGCCGGTGGCAACGAGGCCACAAAGGAGAAGCCCAGCAGGATTAAGAGGTTGGACACCAACAGCTGCACGCCGATCCCGGAAACACCAACCAGGGCAAAACTCACAGCACGCCGTGGAACCATCCGCAGCAGCAACGTGTGGATGATCGAAACGCCGAAGTCCCACAGAACGGAGATGTCCAGCTTGGAGCTTCCGAAGGTGCGGGGCTGGAAGGTGAGCGGGGTTTCTTCGACAAACAGATGCCCGCGGCTGATCGACAGAAGCTCGTAGAGAAATTTGAACCCCTGAGAATCCACCTGCCGGATCATCGGCAGGCAGCGGTCGAGGCGCAGGGCGAAAAAGCCACTCATGAAATCGCTGAGGTGGCGATAGCGGGGCAGGGTGAAACGTGCCAGGCGATTGGCCAGCACCGATCCCCCTTCCCGTTTGTCGCTCAACCCCTTGATGGAAGCCTCTGGGTGAAAGCGGCTGCCGATCACCAGATCGACGTTGCGGGCCAGCAACAGCTCCAGCGCCGCCGCCACCGCCGCGGGCTCATGCTGGCCATCACAATCCATCACCACGGCAAGATCGCCGGTGCTGTCCAGCAGGCCTTCTTTGATGGCGCTGGAGAGGCCTGAGCGCCCCACGCGGCGGATGAGGCGCAGGCAAGGCTCCCCATGCGCCAGTTCCTTGACGAAATCAGCCGTTCCATCGGCGGAATCATCGTCAACGACGATCACCTCCAGCTGAAAGCGATCACGCAGAGCCAGCAACTGCTGGAGGATGGGCTGGATGTTCTGCCGCTCGTTGAAGGTGGGCAGAACAATGGTGACCCTCGCTGCCGGGGTAGACCCGGCAGACGCGACGACCGATGCGGGCAAAACGGAGGGAACGCTGACGATTGGAGGTTACTTGATGTACTCCTTCAGCACCCCGTTGCGATTGGGGTGCCGCAGTTTGCGCAGCGCCTTGGCTTCAATCTGGCGAATGCGCTCGCGGGTCACGTCAAAGATCTGACCGATCTCCTCAAGGGTTTTCATCCGGCCATCGTCAAGGCCGTAGCGCAGGCGCAACACATCGCGCTCCCTCGGGCTGAGGGTGGCAAGCACACCTTCGAGATCCTCTCGCAGCAGATTCTTGGCCACATCCTGCTCGGGATTCTCGATATCCGCCTCGATGAAATCGCCAAGGCGGGAATCCTCCTCCTTGCCGATCGGAGTTTCCAGGGAGATAGGCAACTGGGCGGATTTGGCGATGAAACGCAGTTTCTCGATCGTCATCTCCATGCTCTCCGCAATCTCCTCTTCGGTAGGTTTGCGGCCGAATTCCTGGCTGAGCACCTTGGTGGTTTTCTTGATGCGGGAAATCGTTTCGTAGAGGTGAACAGGCAAGCGGATGGTGCGGCTCTGATCGGCGATGGCGCGGGTGATCGCCTGACGAATCCACCAGGTGGCGTAGGTGGAGAACTTGTAGCCCTTTTCGTGATCGAACTTCTCAGCGGCACGGATCAGGCCGAGGCTGCCTTCCTGGATCAGATCCTGAAAGGAAAGGCCGCGGTTCATGTACTTCTTGGCGATCGACACCACCAGGCGCAGGTTCGACTGCACCATCTTTTCCTTGGCGCGGCGGCCGAGCATCAGGCGGCGGCGGAACTTCACCAGCGGCATGTCCACCAGCACCGCCCACTCCTTGGTGTCGGGGTAGTGGCCGTTGTCCTGCTCGAACTGGGCGGCAAGCTCCTCGAGGTGGAGAAGGTCGGCGATCTTGCGGGCCAGCTCAATCTCTTCATCGGGGCGCAGCAGGCGGATGCGGCCGATCTCCTGGAGGTAAACCCGGATCGAATCCTCGGTGTACACCCCTTTCGGGCCCACCTTGATGCTGGCCAGAGCCTTGGCGGAAGCCGCCTTGGCCTCCTTCTTGGCCTTGGTGCTGTCGTCGGCCTGGGCGAGCAGCTCGTCGGCGATGCCATCAAGGTCGAGCGACTCGACGTCATCAACGGCGTCCACGGCCTCAGCGTCCTTGACAGGAGCCGCTGCCACCTTGGCGGCTTTGGCCGCCGCCGGCTTGCGGGTGCGGGTGGCCTTGGGCTTGGCTTCGGCCGCCGCCTTGGTGGTGGCTGTCGCTTCACCTTCGGCAGAGGCTGCGGCAGCAGCGGGCTTGGACCTGCTCTTGACAGCCTTCGCGGGTTTGGGCTGGATCAACGTTTCCTCACCGTTGGGCGAGGACACAGCAAGGATTGTGGCAGCAGGAATCTTGGGCTTGGCCGCAGCAGCTGGGCTCATAGGGGGAAGGGCGAAACGGGTTGAAAACGAAGGCTGGGAGAAGCGTTCTGGAGAGGTCGCCCCGTTGGCGTGATGGCATCGACGTCAACCAACGTGCCGAGGCCCCGCGGCATTCGCCGAAGTGCCAGGCACGATGGGAAATCGAGCGCCCTAACGAGATGGAACCAGACCGGAAACGACAACGGCGGCGCGAAGGCCAGAGCAGGGCTGTCAGGGGTGGTCGCAGACCCAGCAGCCCTGCGGAGAAAAATCCGTATGGCTGGCTTCAGATCTTCCCTCTGGACGGAACTCTGCCTGGTTCCGACAGCAGCCGTTTGGACTGCTCAACCTGATCACCTTAAGAAACACCCATGGTGTTTGCAAGGCAAACGCAGCAGCTCGTCGTGGCCGATGCACCCGCCCCACCCTCCACGGCAGTGATCTGCTGGCAGGTCTGGGTGGAAGCCGGTCGGGAAGGCCGCATCTTCACCTATGCCAATCCCCAGCATCTTGAGATCGCCGCCGGCGATCTGGTGCGGGTGCCACTGCGTGGACGGCCCCATGTGGGACTGGTGGTGGAGGCGCTCAAGGCCCTTCCGCCCGATCTGCAGGCGGTGCGGCTGCTGGCGATCACCGCCGTGCATCAGCGCGCCGCCGTGGATCCCCTCTGGCAGGAGTTGTTACAGGAGGTGGCCCATCAATGCCACACCACGGTGTTCAAAACGCTCAAATCAGCGCTGCCGTCGGGCTGGCTTGGCCAGTGGCGCCCATCCCAGCCGGCCGGGCCGCGCCCGCTCCAGTGGGTGAGCGCGACGGCGGACGCGGCAGCGGCCAGTCCACGTCAGCAGCAGTTGCTGGAGGCCCTGCACCAGTGCGGGGGCGGGGCCTGGCTGCGCGATGTCTGTGGCGGATGGGGCTTCAGCCGTTCGGTGGTGGAGGGGCTGCGCCGTGGGGGCGGGGTGTGCCTCACAGCCCGTCTGCCGGGCCCGGAGACGGCTGCTCGGGCCCATGGCCTGCCCGGCGGCGACCACAGCACGCCACGGTCGCTCACCACAGCCCAGCAGCAGGCCCTGGAGGCGATCCTGGCCTCGCCGCCGGGCAGTGAGCTGCTGCTCTGGGGCGTGACCGGCTCGGGCAAAACCGAGGTGTATCTCCAGGCCGCCGCCGCCGCGCTGGCGGCCGGTGAAAGCGTGCTGCTGCTCACCCCTGAGATCGGCCTGATCCCTCAGCTGCTGGATCGCTGCCATGCCCGTTTCGGCGACGACGTTCTCGAATACCACAGCGGCGTCAGCGACGCCGGGCGGGTCCATGTGTGGCGCCGCTGCCTGGCGGCCCGGCAAGGCCAGCCGTTGCTGGTGGTGGGCACCCGCTCCGCCGTGTTCCTGCCGCTGCAGCCGCTCGGTCTGATCGTGCTGGACGAGGAACACGACACCTCGTACAAACAGGACGCTCCCATGCCCTGTTACCACTGCCGCGAAGTGGCGCGGATCCGCTGCCGGAACAGCGGCCGCCTGCTGCTGGGCAGCGCCACCCCCTCCCTGGAAACCTGGCTGGCCTGCCAAGCGTCCAGCCTTGGCCACGGCGACGTCGGCAGGCGCCCAGCCACCACCCTGCTGCGGCTGCCTGAGCGCATCGGCGGCGCCCAGACCCCGTCGGTGAGCGTGGTGGACATGCGGATGGAGCTGGCCGATGGCCACCGGCGCCTGATCAGCCGGGCCCTGATGGAGCGGCTGGAGCAGGTGCAGGAGCGTGGCGAGCAGGCGGTGGTGCTGGTGCCGCGGCGGGGCTACAGCAGCTTCCTCAGCTGCCGCAGCTGCGGTGAAGTCGTGCAGTGCCCCCACTGCGATGTGGCACTCACCGTGCACCGCCAGCGTGAGGGCCGTGCCTGGCTGCGCTGCCACTGGTGTGACCACCGCCAGGAGATCACCGAGCGCTGCGGCCACTGCGGTTCCACCGCCTTCAAACCCTTCGGCGCCGGCACCCAGCGAGTGATCGAGCAGCTGGAGAAGGAGCTGGAAGGGCTGCGGGTGCTCCGCTTCGACCGCGACACCACCCGCGGCCGTGACGGCCACCGGCGTCTGCTGGCTGCCTTCGCCGCCGGAGACGCTGACGTGCTGGTGGGCACCCAGATGCTGGCGAAGGGCATGGACCTGCCCCGGGTGACGCTGGCGGCGGTGCTGGCGGCTGATGGTCTGCTGCACCGGCCCGATCTGCGCGCCGCGGAACAGTGCCTGCAGCTGCTGCTGCAGCTCGCCGGCCGGGCCGGTCGGGGCGAACGGCCGGGATCCGTGCTGGTGCAGACCTACAGCCCTGACCATCCGGTGATCTGTCACCTGATCGATGGCCACTACGAGCGCTTCCTGGACGAGGAGCTGCGGCTCCGCCGTCAGGCCCGGTTGGTGCCCTTCAGCCGTGCCTGTCTGCTGCGCTTCGCCGGTGACTCCGCCAGCGCCACCGCCACCACCGCCGCCGCGCTGGCGGAGCGGGTGCGCCCGGCGGTGGAGGCGGCAGGCTGGGAGCTGATCGGGCCGGCACCAGCACCGGTGGCGCGGGTGGCCGGTCGGCACCGCTGGCAACTGCTGCTGCACGGGCCGGCCGGCACCCCGTTGCCCCTGGCCGAGGAGCAGGCGCTGCGCCAGGGCCTCGACGGCCGGGTGACGCTCAGCATCGATCCCGATCCGATGGAGCTCTGAGCGGCAGGGCCTCTCGGGGCAGGCAAGCCGCTCCCAGTCACTCTGCAACAGAACCTCTGCACCGGCGCACCTGGAAAGGCGGCGTTGATCAGGCCCCGTCGGCGTCCTGGGGAACGGGCAGCTCGGGCCAGCCGAACCCCGATGACCAGCGCAACCGCTGCAGGGCGAGGGCGGCACAGAGCAGCAGCAGGATCACCATCCCACCCAGACCCAGCCTGCTCCAGCGCCAGGTGAGCAGCTCCAGCCGATTGGCGGCGCCGGTGGCAAGGGGCCAGCGCACACCGGTTCCTTCGCGAGCGGCCGGCCGGGGGGCGGCCTGCCGCACGGCGCCGAGAGAAACCGGACGGAGCACCATCTGGAGATCGAGGCCCGGAACGGCGTCAAGGGGCTGAAGATCGAGCTCCAGCCACAGGTGCTGGCGCACCCCCAGCAGCCAGTTCCGCTCGCTCAGTTCGAGGCGGGGCGGGGGCAGCTCCACACCGATCCGTTCAGCGGCCAGGGTCGTGGTGCGTGCCAGCAGGGCCTGAATCTCCACCGCCGGGAGGGAGGGGCTGCGCAGCACCTGGCGGGGGCCGTCTCCCTTGAGGCTCAGGCGGGCACCTGGATCGGCCTCCGCCACGGCCGTGGCGAAGCGTTGCTGCCAGGGGAGCTGGCGGCCGGTGTCGCTGCTCCAGACCTGGGTGAGCTGCAGCCGCCCCGGGCCCGGAAACTGCAGCTCCGTGTCCACCCGCAGGCATCCGCTCAGCAGGGTGAGCACCAGCAGCAGCACCAGGGCGACAACGGCGAAACCAAGGGGCTGGCGCGTGGGGCCCACCGGTGGCGGCGGCGGCTCAGGCGGCCCATCGCGGCGCGGCATCCAGCGGCTGGCTGACTTGAGCCGGGCTTCCAGGGGTTCGGCCCCACCCAGGCTCGGCAGGGTGAGGGACCAATTGGCCGGACGCTGCAGCGCCGGGGCATCGAGAATCATCTGCAGATCCCTGGCCTGCAGGCGCAGTTCAGGATCGGTGCTGGCGCGCAGGCTGCGGCAGCAGGCCTGAGCAGCGGCGGTGTCACCCTGGCCGATCCAGGCGGTGACCATCAACAGCCTCAGCTGACCGCCGAACGGGGAACTGGGTGGGTGCTGGTCGGCCAGGGGTTGAAGCAATCGCAGACACTGGCCGTAGTCGCCCCGCTCGAGAGCGCGGCGCGCGCTGAGCAAGGACTCATCCTCCATGGCCAGGCAAGCCGGAGCGACGGACGGGCGAGGCGGCAACGGCATCCGGCTGGCAGCGACCGACCACCATCGTGCCGATGCCGGCATCGGTGAACACCTCCAGCAGCAGGGCATGGGGGACGCGACCATCAACGATGTGAGCTGCCCCCACCCCCTGGGCCAGGGCGCGGATGCAGCATTCGGTCTTGGGGGTCATGCCACCGGCCACCACGCCGCTGGCAATCAGCTCGCGGGCCTGGGCCAGGGTCAGATGGCGCAACAGCGAGCTGGGATCGTCGCGGTCGGTGAGGATGCCGGGGGTGTCGGTGAGCAGGATCAGCTTTTCGGCCTGCAGGGCAGCGGCCAACTCACCCGCCACCGTGTCGGCGTTGATGTTGTGGGCCTGGCCTTCGGCATTGGCGGCCACACTGGAGATCACCGGGATGTAGCCCGCGTCAAGCAGGGGAGCGAGCACGGCGGGGTTCACGGCGGCCACATCCCCCACCAGTCCGTGGGAGCCACCGCCCCAGGCGCGGGCCTCCACCAGCCTCCCGTCACTGCCGGAGAGCCCCACGGCCCTGCCGCCCAGGCGGTTGAGTCCATTGACGATCTGCTTGTTCACACGGCCCACCAGGACCATCTCCACCACATCCATGGTGTCGGCATCGGTGACGCGCAGGCCGTCACGGAACGTGGGCTTGATCGCCAGCCGGGTCAACCACTCGTTGATTTCCGGGCCGCCGCCGTGTACCACCACCGGCCGCACCCCCACACAGGCGAGCAGGGCCAGATCGCGGAACACCGCCTCCTGCAGCGACTTGTGGGCCATGGCCGCACCGCCGTACTTGACGACCACCCGGCGGCCGGCGAAGCGCTGGATGTAGGGAAGGGCCTCGCTGAGGACGGAGACCCGCAGGCTGTCCTCGGCGCTGATCAAGGGGTCCTGGCTCAATGGACTTCGGGGTGATGGTGGGTGGAGAGACTGAGGAAAGCGGGCCGGGATCGACGGCGCTGGCGGGTACCGGGCTGGACTGGAGTGGACGGGTCCGTGGCCGGGATGGGCTGGTACCGAGCTGTGCCCGGGCGGTGGTACGCCACGGGTTCAGAGCCGTCGGAGGCCCTGGGGAGGTGCGGAGATCGCCGCCGATGCCGCGCTCAGGGCACAGGCTCGGGGCTGACAGCCGCCGTGGGGAGCAGCGCCAGCTCCAGGAGCGAGGCATCGAGCGGCCGCAACTCGGCCGTGAGGCCTGGGCCGAAGAAACGACCAAGGCGCTCCTGGCGTGCCTGCCAACGCTCCAGGCTCACGCCGTTGAGACGGAAGCGCAGGATCAGGCCATAAGCACCGCCCTGCTCCAGCTCAGCCACGCTCACCAGTTCGGGCGGGCTGTCCTCGTCCCAGAGTTTGAGGGCTTCGAGGGAGGATTCCAGGTGGGCCTTCTGGCCGTAGCGCCAACGGGTCACGTCCTTGAGCACTTTTCGCAGCGGCTCGCTGGCCGTCTCCTCCCGCAGACGTTGATAGGTGGCCGGGGGGGTGAGCCGTTCGGCAGGCGGCAACTCCGAGGATTTCAGCGCCAGGCCACCCAACAACAGAGGGATGCCATAGAAGACACCGGCCAGGCTGATGTTCGGGCTATCGGTGACGTACGCGATCGAACCGATCACGGTGAGCACCGCTCCGAGAATCGTGAGCAGGCTGCCGGGGGAGGTGAGGGCTTGCATGGACCCATCCTCCAGCAAAGCCGTGCAGGATGGAGAGGCAACGCCAGCGATCCGCCTCCATGTCCCTGTCGCCGCCTGCCGACGGCCTCGACCCTGCGGTAGCCGCCCACGTTGATGCCGGCCAGGCGGCAGCCTCATCCAACCCCACTGGAGCCGCACAGGCACCGAGCAACCGGGTGCTGCTCGATCAGCTCACCGAAGACCGGCTCTGGCTGCTGCGTCAGATCGATGCGGGCCGCTGGAGTGAGCTGCGCCTCGATCTGGCAGCCCTGGAGCGCGAACTGGGCCAGATGCTCGACCAGGCCCGCGAGAAGCTGCAGACCGACTGAAACGTCCGGTGGTGGGAGTGGCAACGGCCGTTTGGCCGCCAACCCCCTCATCCGAGCGCATCCGGCCCATTCGTTCAGCAGGGCACGCCCGCTTGCTTCAGTCACGCGCGCAGGTTGGTTCACGCGTGCCCTCTCTCCTGATCAGAACGGGATGTCGTCTTCCTCCTGGGTGTCAGGCACGAGAGGAGCGGAATTCCAGGTGGGTGTGGCCGGGGCGGGAGCGGCAGGTGGCGGGTTCTGCCGCACCGGCTGGCGCACAGGAGCGGCGGCCCGTGAGGCCCCCATCGGCGCAGGAGCTGGCGCCGGCGCCCTGGATGGGTCGGCGCTTCCGCCAGCACTGACCACAGCTCCGCCGAGGGGATGGAGCCGGGAGAGGGTGAACTCGGCCCGCTTCTCCTTGGTGCCATCCGGGCGGTTCACAGTGTTCATGCGCAGGCGCCCTTCCAGCACCAAGCGCTGGCCCACCTGAACGCGGTTCTGCAGGTCCTGCGCCAGATTGCCGAAGCCCACCACCTTCACCTGGCCGGGCGGGTCATCCGGGCGCAACCCGTCGATCTGCACGGCCATCTCCGCCACCGGCGTCTGGTTGTCCTGGGTGTAGCGCACCTGGGGCGCCTCCAGCACCACCCCCTCCAGCAAGCAGTGATTCATCTCTCCGTCCGCACCGGCGGGCCACATCCTGATGCACGGCCGTGAAATGCACCAGCGGGCGCCTGTGGCTGGTCAGCGGCACCGGTGAAGGTCCCTGGCTCGCGGCGGCGCTGCTGGCGAACGGCTGGGAGCTGACCGTCTCCGTGGTGAGCCAAACGGCGGGGCGCGCTTACTCCCCCCACCCCCGGCTGCAGCTGGAGGTGGGCGCGATGCAGGGCAGCGCCGGCATCCAGCGGCACCTGGAGGCGGCGCGCCTCCAGCGGCGCCCCTACCAATGGGTGATCGACGCCAGCCATCCCTTTGCGGTGCAGATCAGCGCTCAGCTGGCGACGACCTGCCAGCCGCTGGGGCAACCGCTGCTGCGGCTGCTGCGGCCGCTGGAGCCGCACCTCGCCCCGCGGCAGACCCTGTTGAGCGATCTGCAGGCCCTGGGGAAGGAAGATCTGCGTGGCCAACGGCTGCTGCTCGCGATCGGTGCTCGCCATCTGGCCACCGCCGCTGCCCATGCCAGCGGGGTGGAGCTCTTCGCACGGGTGCTGCCCACACCCGCGAGTCTGCAGCAGGCGCGGGCAGCGGGGCTGCCGGATGCCCACCTGGCCTGCCTGCGGCCGGCGGGCGGCCCACTGGGGGGGGCGGCCCTCGGCATCGAGCAGGCGCTGCTGCGGCAATGGCAGATCAGCGCGGTGCTCTGCCGGCAGTCGGGTGGGCACACGGAGCGCGGCTGGCAACAGCTCTGTGCCGCCAGGGATCTGCAGCTGCTGTTGCTGGCGCGCCCCGCCGAACCCCCAGGGGTGGAAGGCTTGCCGCTGGAAGAGCTGCTGGAGAAGCTGGGCCCGCCCCCCCGCTGGCTCTAGCCATGCCACCGCCTTCCAACGACCCTGCCACGGCGCTCACACTGGTGCTCACCACCGAGGCGGACGCCGCCCATGCTGAGCGGCTGGCGCAGGCCCTGCTGGAGGAGCGGCTGGCGGTCTGCGTCAGCCTGCTGCCGATCACCTCGCTCTATCACTGGCAAGGAAGGATGGAGCGCAGCACGGAAGTGCAGCTGCTGATCAAAACCAGCACCACCCAGCTGGAGGCGTTGAGGCGGCGCCTGCACGCATTGCACAGCTATGACACGCCGGAGTGGATCCACTGGCCGGCCCAGACTGAAGGCGCCTATGGCCTGTGGCTGCAGGATGAGCTGGCCGGCTCAGCCCAGATGCAGCCGCACCAGATCCTGCAGGGAGGCCTGGGGTCGGGGTCCCAGCTGGGTGACCACCAGGCCGGCGCAGAGTGAACCCAATCGACCGCAGTCCTCAAGGCTCTGGCCCTGGGTGTAGCCGTGCAGGAAGCCGGCCGCGTAGAGGTCGCCGGCGCCGGTGGTGTCCACCAGGGGACCCAGCTGATACGCCGCAATCGTGTGACTGGTCCCTCCGGCCAGCACCAGCGATCCCTTTTCGCTGCGGGTGAGCGCGGCCACCTTGCAGCAACCACGCACCCGGTCCAACGCCTCCTCAAAGCTGTCGGTGGCATAGAGGGAGCAGATCTCCAGCTCGTTGGCGAAGAGCAGATCCACGTGGCCATCCACCAGTTCGAGGAAGCTGGCGCGGTGGCGCTCCACACAGAAACCGTCGGAGAGGCTGAGGGCCACCTCACCACCATGGGCGCGCACCACCTCGGCAGCGGCGATGAAGGCCCGCTTGGCCGGCTCGGAATCCCAGAGATAGCCCTCCAGGTAGAGCACCTTCGCCTGCCCCACCAGCTCCAGGTCGAGGTCGGCGGGATCGAGCGTCACCGAGGCGCCCAGATAGGTGCACATCGTGCGCTGGGCGTCGGGGGTAACCAGGATCAGACAGCGGGCCGTGGAGGGACCGGACGTGGTGGGGGGCGTCTGGAAGTGAGCTCCCACAGAACGAATGTCGTGGGCGAAGATCCCGCCCAGCTGATCGTCGCGGACACGACCGATGAAACCGGCGCGGCCGCCCAGCTGGGCGATGCCCGCCAAGGTGTTGGCTGCGGATCCGCCTGAGGTTTCAAGGCCAGGGCCAGAGGCGGCGTAGAGGCGATCGGCCTGAGCTTCATCCACCAGCGCCATGGTGCCTTTGGTGAGGCCATGGGCAGCAATGAAGGCATCGTCCGCCTGCACCAGCACATCCACGATGGCGTTGCCGATGCCGACGACATCAAATTGTTTGGGCATCACGCGCTCAACAGGGCCCGCTTGGGACCGTGGATCGGATCCTCCACGACGATCGTCTGGTCGCGTTGAGCCCCGAGGGACACGATGGCGATCGGCACCTCCATCAGCTCGGCGAGGAAGCGGAGATAAGCCATTGCCGTGTCCGGCAGCTCCTCAAGCTGGCGGCAGTCAGCGGTGGAGCTTTGCCAGCCGGGCAGCGTTTCGAAGATCGGCTGACAGCGGGCGAAATCCTCGGCACTGCTCGGGAAGTGGTCGATGCGCTCGCCGTTGAGCTCATAGGCCACGCACACCTGGATCTCGTCGAGCTCATCGAGCACATCAAGCTTGGTGATCGCCAGGCAATCGAGGCCGTTCACCTGAACGGCATAGCGGCCGATCACGCCATCGAACCAGCCACAACGGCGGCGCCGGCCGGTGGTGGTACCGAATTCATGGCCGCGATCGCAGAGGTGATCGTTGAGGCTGCCTTCGAGCTCGGTGGGGAAAGGCCCTTCGCCCACGCGGGTGGTGTAGGCCTTGGCCACACCGATCACACGGTCGATCAACGTGGGGCCCACCCCTGCGCCAATGCAGGCGCCACCGGACACCGGATTGGACGAGGTGACGTAGGGGTAGGTGCCGTGATCAAGGTCGAGCAGGGTGCCTTGGGCCCCCTCGAACAGGATGTTCTTGCGGGCACGGGCGGCCTCGTGGATCGTGCGGGTGCAGTCGACAACGTGGGGCGCCAGCCGCTGGCCATAGGCGGCGTACTCAAGGATCACCTCCTCGGGATCGAGCGGCGGCAGGTCGTAGATGCGCTCCAGGATCAGGTTCTTTTCGGCCAGAGGGGCCAACAGGCGATCCCGCAACCGGTCCACGTCGAGCAGGTCGAGCACCCGGATGCCGTTGCGCTCCGATTTGTCGGCATAGGTGGGGCCGATGCCCCGACCGGTGGTGCCGATGCGGCGATCGCCGCGGCGCTGCTCCATCGCCTGATCCAGCAGGCGGTGGTAAGGCATGGTCACGTGGGCCGTGGAGGCGAGCTTCAGGCCGGAGATGTCGATGCCGAACGTGGCGAGCATGTCGAGCTCACCGAGCATGACCTTCGGGTCGACCACCGTGCCGGAGCCGATCAGGCACGTGGTGTCGGGATAAAGAATGCCGGAAGGAATGAGGTGCAGTTTGAGCACCTTGTCGTCAACGACGATCGTGTGACCGGCGTTCACACCCCCCTGATACCGCACCACCACATCGGCGGAGCGGCTGAGCAGATCGGTGATCTTTCCCTTGCCTTCGTCACCCCATTGAGCACCGATGACGACGACATTGGCCAAGAAGGAAACAGCGGCCCGAAGCCGCTTCTAAGCACAAACAGAGAGCCTCTCAGATCAGCTGCCCCTTCGTAAACCCCCCAGCGGCATCCGTGATCCCGCCGGGGGTGGTCCGGGCTTCAGGCGCCGCGCACGGCGTTGGTTTCAGCCTTCTTGAGCTCCTTTTCCAGCCGGGCGCGCAACGCGTCGGGCAGCGGGCGGTTGGCGTAGTTGGTGTAGTGGCCCGCCAGCGAATTGACGGCGGTCTGCATGGTGGTGAAGGAGGGCAGGCCGTTCACGTTCGCCCGGGGGCGGTAAAGCGCCATGTAGTCGGTGATCAGGGCGCGGGCGTCGGTCTCGGCCGCGCTGCGGGCGGGGTCGTCCTGCTCCAGGGCGATGGTGCTCAGCAGGCTCTGGGCCACGGTCACGGTGTCGTCCACGTAGACGCCGCTGAGGTTGCCGGTGGCACTGCCGCAGGCCGTGAGCGTGAGGGAGAGGCACAGCGCGACCATCAGGGCCGACGCCATCAGCCGGCGGCCGAGACGTTGGACGGCGAGCAACAAGGGCCGGAAGGCGCCTTGGCCTGCTTCGAAACGCCAGGGGTGCGCGGCCATCGGTGCTCCTGATTGAATCGGGAAACTCTATAAGCCGTGCCAGCGAGTTCCCCCCGCACTCAGGCCCCCAGCGCTCAGCAGGAGGGGGCGCCTCTGCCGAGGCGGCCCGCTTCCACCACTGCGATCAGCTGGGCGGGCAGGTCAGCGGCGGCCAGCTCCTGCCGTTCGCCGCTGCGGCGCTCCACCAGCTCCACCTGGCCCTGGGCGGCCCCGCGCCCCACCACCACCCGCCAGGGAATGCCGATCAGGTCGGCGTCCTTGAACTTCACACCCGCGCGCTCGGGGCGGTCATCGAGCAATACCTCGATCCCGCCGGCCTCCAGGGCTGCATCGAGTCGCTCGGCCAGTTCCACCTGCACAGACTCCTGCATGTTCGCCACCACCACGATCACTTCGTAGGGCGCGATCGGTAGCGGCCAGCAAATGCCGTTGGCGTCGTGGTGCTGCTCCACCGCCGCCTGGGCCAGCCGGGACACACCGATGCCGTAGCAACCCATCCACAGCGGCTCCTCCACTCCGGCCTCATTGGTGAAGCAGGCATCGAGGGCGCTGGAATACTTGCGGCCCAGCTGGAAGATGTGCCCCACCTCGATGCCACGGCTGGCTTC
Source organism: Cyanobium sp. ULC065 (assembly GCF_977927515.1). The sequence continues at coordinate 2,230,631 of NZ_OZ376393.1, forward strand.
CAGACGCTGCTCGGAGTCGTGCAGACAACGGTCACCCGGCTGGGCGGCGCGCAGATCCGCAGTGTCGGGCGTGGGGATGGCCTCGCCCCAGCAGGCTCCCACCAGGTGATGGTCGAGGCTGTTGGCGCCGCAGACAAAAGCGCCGAGATCGGCGGCCGACGGATCGGCCAGCCGCAGGAAGCGCTGCTGCCAGCTCGCAGCCCCTTGCAGCAGCGCATCAGGCAGGTGCGGGCCCAGGAACCCCAGCGGCCAGGGCTCAAGCCCTTCCCCCAGCACTTGCTCAGGCGTGATCGGCTCGAGGCTAAGCAAGGCGCCAGCTTCGGCGCAGCGGGCGGAAACCGCGTTGGAGAGCTTCACAGGATTGAGGGTCTGGTCGCCACGCAGGCTCACCAGCACGGGCAGGGGCCCACCGCTGGCAAAGCGGGCGAGCAGCACCAGCACCTTCACGGTTTGGGAAGGATCGAACCCATGGGCACGGCAGAGCGCCTCGATCGAGCGCTGAGCGGGGGTGGCCAACAGGGTGGGTGGAGCCGTCGGTGCCAGTGGCACCGACGGCTCCACCCGGGAGCAGGCGCGCTCCTGGTTGGCGGCGTAACGGCCATCGGGGCTGGCGAGGATCAGATCTTCGCCGGCATCGGCGGTGACCATGAACTCCTGGCTGGCGGAACCACCGATGGCACCGCTGTCGGCCTCCACCGCCACGGCACGCAAGCCGCAACGCTCGAAGATGCGTCGGTAGGCCTGATCCATCACGCCGTAAGCCGCTTTGAGATCCTGCTCATCGGCGTGGAAGGAATAAGCGTCCTTCATGATGAATTCCCTGCCACGCATCAGCCCGAAACGGGGCCTGATCTCATCGCGGAATTTCGTCTGAATCTGATACAGACAAACCGGCAACTGTCGGTAGGAACGCAACAGATCCGCCGCCAGAGCCGTGATCACTTCCTCGTGGGTGGGGCCCAGGCCAAGCGAACGGTCCTGGCGGTCGAGCAGGTGGAACATGATGCCCTCCCCAGCGGTGTAGCCCTGCCAGCGGCCGCTGCGTTCCCAGAGCTCGCTGGGCTGCAGCTGGGGGAGCAGGGTTTCCAGCGCCCCAGTGGCGTTCATCTCTTCTCGCACAATGGCCGACACCTTCTGCAGCACACGCCACAGCAAGGGCAGGTAGGCGTAGATCCCGGAACCGATGCGGCGGATGTAACCAGCACGCAGCAGCAGCCGATGGGAGGGAATCTCCGCCTCCGCAGGATCGTCGCGAAGCGTCACCAGCATCAGGCGGGAGACACGCATCGAGCGAACCGGAGCAGGGGCTGGACGCTATCACCGAGCCCCTCGGCAGGGGCGAGCGGCAAGAACGACGGCGAAAGGCTCGGCGGGAACCCAAACGCCGCGGCGATTTCTGCTACATTCAGTTTTGAGTCCCAGTAGTCCAAGGTTTGTCTCATGTCCACACATCCGAAGGGCGCTTTCGGGGGTGGGGTGGCCGGCCCTGGCCCTGGTTCCCCTGCGGTACCCCCACACGCTCAAGACTCCACGCCCCCTGGCGCCCCGTCCTTCAGTGCCGACGTACCCCCTGAAGGCCTGATCACCATCGATGAGGTGCAGCGGGCTCTGAACCGCTCGCGCGCCTCGGTGTATCGCTACACCAACACCGAACCGCGCAATCTCAATCCTCCCTTCAACCCACGGCGCCTCAACCCCGAATACCGCACCGATCAGAAGGAAGCGCTGCTGTTTCACCCCAACGAAGTGGCCAGGTTCGCCCGTGACGTGCTTCGCATCAAGGAAGTCACGGTGGAAGTTCTCAACGCCCCTTCCACCATCACCCAGCAATTGCTGGGATCCATCCTTGACGAACTGCAGGGGATCCGGCGCCTACTTCAGGGCATGGAACGTGCTCCCACCGACCTGAACAGCAAACGGGAGCACATTGAGCAGTCACGGCCGGCAGCCTGATCGCTGCCTCCTGACAGGCGTTCCACACGACGCACGGCAAGCAAAACGAAAAGATGGCATAATTGAGCCAAGATCAATGCCGAAATGGTGGATGAACTCCACCATTTTCGCAGCAGACGTTACAGACCTGCCCCAGCAGCGCTGTTCCTGCTCTGGATCTGCCACCCGGGCCCCACGGCGTTTCGGCCTTTCGTGCCGAAATCCTGAGCTCGGGGGGTGTCCCTCAATCCCCGTCCATGGACTCCGCCCAGTCTCGATTTCCAGCCGAAGACCTCCCTTCCACGCTCACTGAATCCGACGCCGACCCTGGCGAGGACCCATTCAGTACGGATTCCCTCCTGTTTTCCAGCTCGGCCGTTGCGGGCGGCTTGATCGGCCTGATGGCCGTGTTCATTCCGTTGATCTCGGTGATGGGATCCCGGCCTGCCGTCCTGCCCCGCCTGAGCCGTCTGCCAAGCGCACCACCGCCCCTGCACCACAATCAGGCCCAGCCGCCTTCCTCGGGCATCGGTCCATTGAGCCTGCCCCGAAAGGTTCAGCGCTGAACAGCCCGTCGCTGAGCTTGCTCACCATGGTGCTTCAGCTGGGTGTTCCACCTGGGAAGAGTCGCCAGCTGCTTGCTCACTTCCTGAACGTTCCCACAGGCAAAGCCAAGTCCAGTGGCAAGTTGTGCGATGGCAACGCCGCACGTGCTGCCCAATGACGACGCTCACAGGCGGTGCACAGGGGGTCTGCAGTGTCTGCTCTCAGGCCACGCGCTGGAGCAGAAAGCCTTCGTAGTCGAGGGCCTGAAAGATGCGTGCAGGGTCGCCGAAGCCTGCGGCATTCACCAATGCCGTGAGGCGGGCATCGCCGATCGGATGGAGGCCCTGGGTGAGGGGGGCGATCCGGTCGGCATCCAGTTCGAGGCCGCTCACCCTCTGAAAGCCGAGCCAGGCCTCGGTGATCTGCTCCTGGAGGAGCGGCAGGGCCGGCCGCATCAGATCCACCAGCACCAGTTGGCCGCCAGGCCGCAGACAGCGGGCCAAGGCACTCAGGAACGCCAGCTTGGTGCCGTCGTCTGGGAGCGACTGGAGCACGAGCACGGAAAGAGCGCCGGCGAACCCCTGCTCGGTGGTGAGCGCCTCTGCCGTGGTTTGCAGCCAGCGGATCGGGGCAGCCTCGCCGAGGCGCTGCCTTGCGGCGGCGAGCATGGCCGCTGAAGGGTCGATCGCAGTGAGTTGCCAATCGGGGCGTTGGGCAACGGCTTCCACCAGCTCAGCCCCCGTGCCGCATCCGGCCACCAGCACCTCGGCGCCCTCAGGAGCGGCGAGCGGGGAAGCGGCGAGCAAGGCCACAGCCAAGCGCGCCAGGCTGGCGTAGCCCGGGATCAACCGCTGCACCACCAGGTCGTAACCCTCGGGTTCGAGCGGATCGATCAGAGGAGAAACTTCAGCTGACGCCAAGGCCCAGGATCCGTTGTCAGCGATGCTAGGCGGCACCGCCGGCTGGGCAGCCCGTTGGCAATCCCGCGACAGCGACGCCGAGCCTGGGAAATGGGCCAACAAGCGTTGCATTCACGGGCAAGGGCCACCGCCTGCAGGTAGGTTGGTCGGCGCCCAGACTCCCTCCCTGCCGTGCCCACGATCCGGTTCGAAAACGAAGGCCAGAACGTCGGTTGCATCGAGGGGGCGAACCTCCGCAAGGCGGCACTCGACGCTGGCATCAACCCGTACAAAGGGTTGAACAACCTCAACAACTGCGGTGGCCTGGGCCAGTGCGGCACCTGCGTCGTCGAGGTGCTGGAGGGCGAGCGCAACCTCTCCCCCCGCAGCGACGTCGAACAGGTGTACCTCTCCGATCGTCCGGCCAACTACCGCCTGAGCTGCCGCACCAGCGTCACGGGGGATGTCACCATCCGCACCCGTCCGGATGCCGCCGTCGGCAAGGGCTCCAACAGTCTGGTTGGTGCGCTCAAGGCCCTCGTCGGCATGAAGTGAGCGTGGGCCTGAGGGTCTACAGCTACGCCGCCTGCTCCACCTGCAGAAAAGCCCTGCGCTGGCTGCAGGAGCAGGGCCTCGACGCCGAGGTGATTGACATCACCCTTCATCCGCCGTCCCTGGAAGAGTTGCGCCGGGCCCTCGCCCAGCTCGAACGCCGCCGCTTGTTCAACACCAGCGGCGTCAGCTACCGCGCCATGGGCTCCTCCGTGGTGAAAGCCATGGACGACGAAGCCGCGTTGGCCGCACTGGCCTCTGACGGGAAGCTGATCAAGCGGCCCTTCCTGATCAGCGCCAGCGGCACCGTGCTCACGGGCTTTGATCCCCAGCAGTGGCAGACGCTGCTTCGACCGGAGGCACCGGCGGCACCGTGAGCTGATCGAGCTCGCGGATCAGGGCATCGATACCGCTGCGGTTGATCTGGCCCAGATAGGTGAGCTTGAGTTCCTCAAGCAGCGAGCACAACAGGTGCTGACTGCGCGTCACGGCTGGGCCCGATTCGAGGCTGCCGGCCAGCTCTTCCCAGAAACGGTCGAGAGAGCGCTGCATCAGGTCGATCTGGCGGTCGTCCGGGTACTCCAGCCGCCGGCCGGCATTGCGGGACAGCTCCAGGAGGCTGTCCACCATGCCGGAGGACAGCTGGCGGGCGAGCTCCTGCTCCACCTGCAGCAGCGGCTGAAGCTGGCGCAGCGCCTGAGGCAGCACGGTCTGCTGCAGGCTCTGCTGAAGGATGTGGCTCAGCAGGGCTCGCAGTTCCGGCGCCAGCCGCGGCATCACGTCGTTGAGCAACAGGGGGCCCCAGATGCGCAACAGCTCCACCAGCTCACGCTCCTCGTTGATCGTCACGGTCTGGTGGCTGCGCAGGGCCCGGATCCGCCGGGGCCAGTGGGGGGAACGGATCAGTCCCTGAGCCCCATCCACCAGCTGCAGGGCCAGCACCTCGAACAACTCCACGGCCAGCAGCGACACCACTCCCCGGCTCACCACCGCGCGCAGCGGCTCGAAGTTGACGAGGCCGCTCACCTGCAGCCGCTCCACCACGGGAACCAGGCGCAGCCAGCGCCAGAAGGGGAGCAGCAGTGGCAGATCGGTCCAGCGGCGCAGCAGCGCTCCCCCCCAGCTCAGCCCGGGGATGCGCCGCCGCAGCCGGGCGGCGCGCAAGAGAATATCAAGCAGAAAGACGCTCTGGAACGCCAGCAGATCCAGTCGCCAGAAGTGGTCGGTGGGGCGGCCGTTCTCATCGATCGATCGCCAGTAGTTGGTGGACACCAGCGGCAGCACCTGCTGCTGCCAGAAGCGGCGCTCCGTTTCCCAGGGGTGCTGGCGCAGCCATGCATCGCTCAGCAGCCTCTCGGCAGAGCCTTTGGCGGAATCCAGGTCACCCTGCTGGCGCAGGCGGTTCTTGATCTTCTCCAGCGTGCCCGCCCCCACCGAAGCCAGGAACGGGTTGTCGTCGATCATCTGCTGGGTGAGCTCCACCTGCCGACGACGCAGCTCCGGCGCGCTCTCACCCGCGGAAAGGGCACGATCGAGCTGCTCGAACGCGGCCAGGTAGGCCTGGGTTTCCCGGTGCGGTTCGATGCCCTTCACCGGGTCGTAGAGGGGGGTGATGTCGGGCAGCAACGGCAGCGGCAGGACCACCGGCAGCGAGGGCAGCGGATAGAGGTTCCGCTGCAGCCAGAAGGTGCGCAGCGGCACGTAGGTGAGGTCGAAGCAGACCCACAGCAGATTGAAGCTGGCCCAGATCGCCACGAAACGGTCCCAGCGGCGCGCCAACGCATTGCTGGCAAAAGGCCGGATCGCATGCCAGCGGGGGCGGACCATGAGCACCGAGCGGTTCGGTCAGGGTAGGAACGCGAGGGAACATGGCTGGGCGCTTAAGGTTTCAAGTCGGCCACTTCGCGCCTCCGGCGCTCTCCCTCCGCTGCCCGAACTCTCTTGACCACTGAGGATCTGCCAAGGCCGCCAGAAGCACCCGCGAACCCCCAGCAGCCGTCCCCTTCGCCGAAGGGCCCTCGCGGTGGTGAAACCGAGAGCGCCTGGGCCTTCTGGCGCAGCGTCCTGATCACCCTGCTGGTGGCGCTGGGCATCCGCCAGTTTCTGATGGAGGCCCGCTTCATCCCCTCCGGCTCGATGCTGCCGGGGCTGCAGATCAACGACCGGCTGCTGGTGGAGAAGCTGTCGCTGCGGAACCGTGAGCCACGGCGGGGCGAAATCCTGGTGTTCAACTCCCCCTTCCATTTCGATCCGGCTCTGCGAAAGGATCGCAACAGTGGTCCGCTGCGCTGCCTGCTGGTGAACATTCCGCTCGTGGGTTCCCTGCCCGGCCTTCAGGAGCCCGCCTGCGATGCCTACATCAAGCGCGTCGTGGCCCTGCCTGGCGAGCGCGTGGCCGTGGATCCTCGCGGGCGGGTGAGCATCAACGGCAAGCTGCTCAATGAGCCGTACGTCAAGAATTACTGCCCCGTCGACAGCCAGGGCGCGGGGCCCTGCCGCACCATCAACACCGTGGTACCGGCCGGTTCGGTGCTGGTGCTGGGCGACAACCGCGCCAACAGCTGGGATGGACGCTTCTGGCCCGGCTCCCCCTTCCTGCCCCAGAAAGAGGTGATCGGCCGGGCCTTCTACCGGTTCTGGCCGCTGGATCGCCTGGGTGAGCTCGGCGAAAACGACAAGGCCAGTGGTGAATCAGCGGTTCCGCCACTGCTCATTCCTGAGGCCCCCGCCACAGCTCCGGCAGCACCCCCACCGCCAGCACCCGCCCGGTAACCGTTTCACCCTCGAAGGGCTGGTTTGCCCCACGCGACGCATAGGGATCGCCTGCCTCCAGGGTTGAAGCGGCGGCGGGATCGAACAGCAACCAGCGGCGTGAACCGGGCTCCAGCCTTTCTTCGTCCAGCCCCAGCAACCTGGCGGGGCCCCAGCAGAGACGCTGCCAAAGCGCAGCAGGCGCCCAACCCTGCTGCACCACCAGCTCCTGCCACAGGGCAGGCAGCACATGGCGGTGACCAGCCAGCCCGGGGCGGCGCTGATCGAGCGGCAGCAGGCGTTCTTCGGCATCAAGCGGCAGGTGATGCACTGCCACCGCTGTGAGCACCCCGTCGGCAAGGGCCTGGATCAAGGCGTGGCGATCCTCCGGGCTGCCCAGCGAGGGTTCAAGGCGCCAGCCTTCTGCCACCGGATCAAGGCTGCCGCTGTCCGCCACCAGGTGCCACCAGCAGACGCTCGCCTGCAGCGGCAGCCCGGAGCTGCGCAACAGGGCCACCCCCGCAGCGGTGGAGAGATTCGCCAGCCGCAGCGGAGCATCGGGCAGGGCGCGGGCCAGCTGCAGCAGGCTCTGCAACGGCAGCGTTTCGCTGAACACGGGATCCGGCGGCCAACCAGCCCGGAGCGCCTCCACGCTCTCCCGCACGAAACCGCCGAGGGTGAGGTCAGGGTCGCGGGGTGAAAGCAACACGGGCAGAGGCCCCGCCTCCGCCAGCCGCAGCCCGCGCTCCAGCAACGCCAGGGGCGGCAGGGCGCCGTCTTCGGCCAGGCCGATGGCGCCGACCGCCGCCAGATCACCATGGGGCGCCAGCTCCTGGCCGCGTCCTCCGCGGCTGAACGCCCCCCAGAGCGGCAGGAGAAAGGGGTCTGGGGCCTGCAACTGCAGCCGCTCCGGACGGTCCCGCCAACTGCCGGCCCGGGGAAGCAAGGCCACGGTGCCATAGCCCGCCGCCGCCGCGGAGGCCACCAGGCTGTCCAGGGTTTCCGCCCGACCAGCGAAGGGCTCCTCCAGGGTGCTGTGGGGATCCACCAAGGCCGGGGCCAGCAGCCAGTCGTGGGCGACCAGCGGCACGAGACCACGATGCTGGGCCTCGCTGGCGGCGGCCTGATCGAAACCGATCAGCACGCCATCATCGAGCAGCACATCGCGGTGGCGCAGGGGCTGATCCGGACCGGCCAGCACCTGCACCTGCGACAGGAAGCGGGCCGCCATCAGAGCGCACCGGCAGCCGTGCGGTCGATCACACCACCGAGGTGGCTGGTGAGGTTGAGGCTGGATACCACCGGCCAGGCGGAAACAGGGCCGCTGAACTGGCGGGCGGGGTAATCGATGACAGTGACGCCGCCGTTGCCCTGCTTGACCATCCAGATGTCGGCGGGGCTGAGCCCGAGCAAGGCGCAGAGCAGGGTTTTGTTGACAGCATCGTGGGCCACCACGAGCGCGGTCTCGTCGTCCGCAAGGCTGCGGGCGATCCGCTCCCAGGTGTCGAGCGAACGATCCCAGACCTGCTGAAGATTCTCCCCATCGGGCATCTGAACGGTGTGGGGCGCCCGCTTCCAGTCGGCCAGCAGCTGGGGCCAACCAGCCTCAATCTCCGCCTCCAGCCTGCCCTCCCACTGGCCATGGCCGATCTCCACCAGGCCCTGCAGGCTGGTGAGTGGCACGCCGGGGTGGAGCGCCAGGATCGCTTCGGCGGTCTGGCGTGGCCGCGCCATGGCACTGCTGTAGGCCCGCTGGATCGGCAGCTCGGCCAGGAAACGGCCGGCGGCGGCGGCCTGCTCCTGGCCATGGCCGTTGAGCGGAATGTCGATCTGCCCCTGGAAGCGCCCCTGGCGGTTCCAGTCGGTTTCGCCGTGGCGCACGAGCAGCAGGCGGGGCCCCTCCCCCTTCGGTGGCACCGGCACACCCAGATGGGCGGTGCCATTGAGCGATTCGATCTGCACCTCCACGGTGTGATCGGGGCGTCGGCGCAGATTCAGCACCGAGAGGGAGGCGTTATCCACGCGCAGCCGCTGAAAGTCGCTGGCGGGAAGACCGAGTGCCGCCAGCAGCAGACAGCGCAGGATGGCGTTGTGGGCCACCACGAGCACCGACACGGGCCCATCAGCCGAAGACGTTTCGGCCGCAGGGTCGGTCACCGGCAGATGGCGCTCCAGCAGGCGTTCGAGGAAATCGGCGGCCTGGTCCCTGAGTTCGGGTACCGGCCGGTAGGGCTGGCCGTGACGGGTCAGTTCGAGGGTGTGGGGGGCCTGGCGCCAGAGCGCGTAGTCGGCAGGAAACCGGTCGCGGATCTCGCGGCTCAGCAGACCGCTCCAGGGGCCCAGATCCACCTCCAGCAGACCGCTGTCCGCCTCGGCGCGCTGTCCGCCGCCATGGGCTTCCAGCAGGGCGGCGGCCGTGGCGCTGGCGCGGCTGAGCGGCGAGGTGTAAGCGGCGGCGATGTCAAGCCCGCGCAGAGCCTCGCCGGTGGCGGTGGCCTGACGAACGCCTTCGCTCGTGAGGGTGGAAAGGTCGTCGCGCCCCTGCACCCGATGCTCGGTGTTGAAGCTGCTCAGCCCGTGACGGACCAGAAGAAGCCGGAGGGGCACAGGGATGGAGCCGCAAGCGAGGCCATCGTATGGGAGGGCTTCAGGGCACAATCGGTGCAAAGACGGGACGTGTTGTGACAACGGCAGGCCCGAGACAACGCATCCCCCCCTGGAAAACGGCGCTGGCCTTCGTCAGCCTGGCCCTCAGCCTGCTGCTCTGGGTCAATGGCCTGGTGGCAAGCCTCACCCGCCCATCGGTTGGCAACGATCTCGGCAGGCGCCAGCTTGAGTTGGCCGCGCTGGCGGCGCCCCAACTGCCCCCCAGCTGGCGTGCCGCCGTGGTGGGCCAGGAGCCGGAAGCCTCACTGCTGGCTGAACTGCAGCGCCAGGCCCAGCTGCCGCCCCTGCCGGACAGCGCCGAAAACGATCAGGACCCCGAGTTTGCCCGCGTCCAGCAGCGCTCCACCCTGTTGACCCGGGCGCTGCTGCTGATCCGTGCGGGCACTCCTGAGGAAGCCCGCCCCCTGCTGGAGCGGCTCGATGACGGCACCGACCCTGGCCAGAGCGCCCTGATCCGGAGCCTGTTGGCGGGCAGCCCAAGAACCGGCGTCGACCCGGTGGCCGCTGCTCTACCGCTGGAGAACCCGCTCCAGCGGCGCCTCACCTGCCAGGCACTGGGCGGGTCTGCAGACCGCTGCGCCCTGCCTGCAGAAGAGCGCCGGGCCAAGGCCCAGCTGCTGGCGGCGAACGCGCTGCCGGCCCTGGCCCTGCTGGCCGGCCTGGCCCTGCTGGTGCGAGCGGCCTGGGTGCGCGTGAGAACCAAACCGAGCCCGCTGCCGCCGCTGGTGGGACCGGAGCTGGGGGCGGTGGATCTGATCCTGCTGATCTCGGGCGGCTTCGTGCTGCTGGGCGAAGTGCTCACGCCGGTGCTGGTGAGCCCGGTGCTGAAGCAGTTGCTCGACGGGCTGCAGGTGGAACCCTCCCTGGCGAAAGGCCTCACCGTGGTGGCGCTCTACCTCGGCCTCATCGCCGCTCCGCTGGCGATTCTGCTGCTGATGCTGCCCAAGGCCGGACCCGAGGGGGGGTGGCTGCAGTTCCGCTGGCGGCCGCTGGCGCCCACTTTGGCAAGGTCGTTTCAATATTTTCTGATGGTGCTGCCGCTGGTGAGCTTCGCCGGCTGGCTGCAGCAGCAGATCTGGCCGGATCCCGGTGGCAGCAATCCGCTGCTGGAGATGGTGCTGAACAACCGCAGCAGCCTGGGCCTGCTGTGTTTCGCCTTCACCGCCGTTGTGCTGGCTCCTCTGTTCGAGGAAGTGATCTTTCGTGGTGTGCTGCTGCCGGTGGTGGCCCGCGACCTTGGACCCAGCTGGGGAGTGGTGATCAGTGCCACCATCTTCGCGGTGGCGCACCTGAGTCTTGGGGAGCTTCCCGCCCTGTTCGTGCTGGGCCTGGCCCTGGGCTGGCTTCGGCTCAACAGCGGCCGGTTGAGTGCAAGTGTGTGGCTGCATTCCCTCTGGAACGGCTTCACCTTCACCAACCTGCTTCTGCTGGGAAGCTGACGTCGCCTTGCTGAGCCTGCGCACGCATGGTTCACTGGCGGATCGAGGCACATTCCCGTGGTCGCTGTCCCTTCAGCCGCACCTGCTGCAGCGCCCTCCCTTCACCGGCGCTCCTTCGCCGTCATCCACGGTTCTCTGTCGTCGCGCAAGGTTGCGCGACAAGCTCCAGTTCTCGCCGTGCTTCACAAGGCTGCTGATGGTCTCCTGATCGCCCTTGGCGGCTCGATGATCGGTCTGGCAGCCCTCACGGTCCACTGGCAGAGCCAATGGACCAGGAGCTACCAGGAATTGGAGTCGTCCCAGGTGCTTGAGCACCGCCTGCAGGAATCGGTGGCCCAGTTGGAGCGCCATCACCTGACGGCGGCTCGGCGGCCCGGTCAGTTGATCCCGACGAGCATCCGCCAACTCGTTTATTTGCCCTCGCCATCGGATCACCACAAGGCCGCTGCGCAACTCCCCCTGCTCGGCCAGGTGAACGCCACCATGCTCGACGTCAGCCAGCGCACCGTTCGTCCCGGTTACTGAGGTGGTGCGATCAAGGGGATGGACCGGTTCCGCGCCGTCTGCGCCCATCCGGCGAAACGACCCCCCTGCGCGCGGTGGCCGCAACCGTCGGGTGGTTGCGTTGCAGTCGGTACCGGCGGGACGGCTAGTGGCCGTGTTCCTGCTGCTGGCCGCCGGCCTGGTCGGTCTGTCGATCCGCCTCGCCTGGCTGCAGGTCAAGGAAGGTGACCGGCTGCAGTCGAGGGCGCGCGCCGTTCAGACCCAGCAGGTGGAACCGATCGGCCGCCGTAGGCCGATCGTGGATCGCCAGGGGCGACTGGTGGCTCTCGATGAAGAGCGCTTCACCCTTTGGGCCCATCCCCGCTTTTTCAACTTTCCGGGCGATGACCCGCAATTGGTCCGCACGCCCACCGATGTGGCCCAGAGGCTGGCATCGGTGCTGGCCATGCCGGAAACAGCCCTCGTTCAGGCCATGGGGCCACGCCGCTCAGGGGTGAAACTCGCCACCGAGCTGGATCCGGAAACTGCCCGCCGTGTGCGGGAGCTGGGCATCAGCGGCTTGGATCTTGAGGCCTACCCCCAGCGCATCTATCCCCAGGGGCAGCTGTTCGCCAACGTGGTGGGGTTCCTCAATCTCGAACGGGTGGCCCAGGCGGGCCTTGAGCAGAGCCGCGACAAGGAACTCCGCCGCCACGAGGGCGTGCGCAAGATGCGCCGCGGCGCCGATGGCACCCCTCTGCCGGACGGCATCCAGGCCGGTGCCCTCTACAGCGACGACCTGAGGCTTCAGCTCACCCTCGACGCCAGGCTGCAGCAGGTGGCCCAGCAGGCGCTGGTGAAGCAGATGAAGCAATGGAAGGCGAAACGCGGCGCCGCCATGGTGATGGACGTGCGCAATGGCGAACTGCTGGCGCTGGCCTCCGCCCCCAGCTACGACCCCAACCGGTTCTGGAGCTTCTCGCCGTCCCTCTTCCGGGAGTGGTCGGTGCAGGATCTCTACGAACCGGGCTCCACCTTCAAGCCGATCAACCTGGCGATTGCTTTGCAGGAAAAAGCGATCAAGGCCGATGGAAAAGTGAGCGACAGCGGCCAGCTCACGATCGGCGGCTGGCCGATCTTCAACCACGACCGCAAGGGCAACGGCCTGATCGATTTCCCCACCGTGCTGCAGGTGTCGAGCAACGTGGGCATGGTGCTGGCCATGCGGCAGGTGAAGCCGGTGCAGTTCTGGGAATGGCTGCGCAGGATCGGCATCGACACGACACCGGACACTGACCTGCCGGGAGCCGTCGCCGGTCAGCTCAAGAGCCGGGAGATCTTCACCACCCAACCGATCGAGCCGGCCACCGCGGCCTTTGGCCAGGGCTTCTCGCTCACCCCGCTCAAGCTGCTGCAGCTCCACGCCATGCTCGCCAACGGCGGCCGGCTGGTGAGCCCGCACATCACCCGCGGCCTGCGCTCGGGCGAAGGTCTGGCGGACGCCGCACCACCGGCCCAGGGCCTGCCGGTGCTGGATCCGGCCGTCACCAAGCAGGTGCTGGTCTGGATGGAATCGGTGGTGAAGAGCAGCAGTAGTCCTGGCGTGAAGATGGAGGGGTACCGGATCGGCGGCAAGACCGGCACGGCCCAGAAGGCCCTCAACGGCGTGTACATCGCCGGCGCCCGCATCTGTAGCTTCGTGGCCACCCTGCCGATCGAGGACCCCCGCTACGTGGTGCTGGTGGTGGTGGACGAACCCCAGGGGTCCAATGCCTACGGCTCCACCGTGGCGGTGCCGGTAGCCCGGCAGATCATCGAAGCCCTGCTGGTGCTCGAAAAGGTGGCCCCCAGCGAACCGGCGCGCAATCCCGCTGCGGCTGCAGGCGCTCAAGCTGGAGCTGCTGGCAGGGCCACCCCGGCTCAGGGGACCGCAACGGTGCGGGGTTGAGCACGGTCAGGAGTGGGCCGCAAAGCTGCTCAGTAGCTTGAGACTCCACGCTTGTGTGTGCAGCCATGGCCAACCTGCTCGATCAACTCGCCGCCATGACCGTGGTGGTGGCGGACACGGGAGAGTTGGAAGCCATCAAGCAGTTCACCCCTCGGGACGCCACCACCAACCCGTCGCTGATCCTGGCGGCGGCCCAGATTCCCCTGTATCAGGGCCTGATCGACGAGTCCCTGCAGGCCTCCCGCCAGGTGATCGGCCCCGATGCACCGGCCGAGGCCGTGGTGCTGGAAGCGCTTGATGAAATCTGTGTCACCTTCGGCAAGGAGATCCTGCGCATCGTGCCTGGGCGGGTGTCCACGGAGGTGGATGCGCGGCTCAGCTTCGACACCGCCGCCTCAGTGGCCAAGGCCCGCAAGCTGATCGGCCTCTATGAGGAGGCCGGCATCGGCCGCGAGCGGGTGCTGATCAAGATCGCCTCCACCTGGGAGGGCATCAAGGCCGCAGAGGAGCTGGAGAAAGAAGGCATCCACTGCAACCTCACTCTGCTGTTCAGTTTCACCCAGGCGGTGGCCTGCGCTGAAGCCGGCGTCACCTTGATCTCGCCCTTCGTGGGCCGCATCCTCGACTGGTACAAGCAGGACACCGGCCGTGATCACTACCCGGGCCCGGAAGATCCCGGTGTGATCTCCGTCACCAGCATCTTCAACTACTACAAAACGCACGGCTACACCACGGAAGTGATGGGAGCCAGCTTCCGCAACATCGAGGAGATCATTGAACTCGCCGGCTGCGACCTGCTCACGATCTCGCCCAAGCTGCTCGACCAGTTGCGGCAACGGGAGGGGGTTCTGATCCGGAAGCTCGATGCGGAGGCGCCGGCGGCCTCCGAAGCCAAGCTGCAGCTCGATCGCGCCGGATTCGAGGCCCGCATGGCCAACGACCGCATGGCCAGCGAGAAGCTGGAGGAAGGCATCAGCGGCTTCTGCAAGGCAATCGAAACCCTCGAAGCCCAGCTGGCCCACCGGCTGGCTGAACTGGAGGGTGAAGCCGCCTTCGCCCATGCCGCACAGGAGATCTTCCTGCTCAACGACATGGATGGCGACGGCTGCATCACCCGCGAGGAATGGCTCGGCAGCGACGCGGTGTTCGACGCGCTCGACACCGACCATGATGGCCGCCTGGTCCCGGAAGACGTCCGTGGCGGCCTCGGCGCACCGCTGGCGCTCTCTCTCTCAGCAACGGCCGCCGGCTGAGGGCGTCCTCGGCTGAAGCAGCCTTGAGCTGAAGGAGTGCTGGGCTGAAGGAGCCCTTAACCTCCGGGGCTCACACTGGGATCAGTTGCCCACCGGCCATGACCGTTCACGCCCTCGACACGATGCGTGCCCTCGCCTCCCAGGGAGAAGTGCGCGCCTTTGCCGCCGGCGAGCGTATCTTCAGCGCCGGTGATTCCGGCGACTGCATGTTCGGTGTGCTGGAGGGCGTGGTTCAGCTCAGCTGGAACGGCGATTCCGCCCGTGAGGAGATCCAGGCGGGCGATGTGTTCGGGGCAGGCGCCCTGGTCACCGGCGATCACCGACGTTATGGCAACGCCACGGCCTTGAACGACTGCCGCCTCCTGGTGATGAACCGGGAGAAGTTCCTGTTCGCCGTGCAGGAATCGCCCATGTTCGCGATCGAGCTGCTCGGCTCGATCGACGAACGGCTGCGCCACATCAAGGATTCCCTGCGCCGCTGAGCAGCAGCCGGCGGATCACCCGCTGGGCGATGTCGCCGTAGCCCATGTCGCCCGAGAGGATCTGGGCGATGCGCTGCGGCGCCGTGGGGCGCTTGATACCCAGCTGATAGCCCACCCGCGGCACCCGATAGAACACCTGGGCGATGCGGCGCCCCCAGGCCATTGAGCTGCCCCACTCCTTGCGCATGGTGTCGCTGTAGGCGGCCAGGGCTGCGCTGTCGCCCGACAGCCAGCCATCGATTCCTGCCGCAGCGCGGGTGGCACTCAACAGGGCTGGCCGCAATCCTTCCGCCAGAAAGGGGTCGCAGAGGGAGGCTGCATCACCCACCACCGCCAGGCCATCGCCATGCAGGCGGTGGTGGCCATCCCACACCCGCAGCGGCCACTGGCGCCGCACGCCGCTGGCGGCCTCGAAACCAAGGCTGGGCAACAGCCGGGCCAGGGCGGCCTCACCATCGACAAGATCCCGGCCCAGGAAGGTGCCCACCCCCACGCTCATGCCCCCCTCGCGGGGAAACGCCCAGCAGAAGCCGTGGCGCACCAGGCCGAATTCAAAGCGGGCCGTGTCCGGCTCCAGCGCGGCGCCCTCCAGCTCCACCGACAGGGCCGCGGCGTAGCGGGGGCGCGGTGACCCCAGCCCCAGAGGAGCGGCGAGGCGCGAACAGGCGCCATCGGCGATCACCACGGCCCTGGCCTGCAGGGCGCCGCCCCGCTCCAGCTGCACCTGCCAGTGCTCCCCCTGCCGCACGATGGCGCTGACGGCAGTGCCGGCCATCAGGTCGGCGCCAGCCGCCACTGCCTGACGGGCCAGGAAGGCGTCGAGCACGGAGCGGCGCACGATCCAGAACGGCGATGCCCCCGGCAGCTCCGCCAGCACAGGATCCTCCAGGCACCAGGTGAACCGCACCTGTGTGATCACCCGATCCACGGCCGGCCCGAGATCGAAGGGGAACCAGCGCTGCACCGAGGCTGCCATGCCGCCACCGCAGGGCTTGGCGCGCGGCATCTCCGCCGCCTCCAGCAGCTTCACGCGCCAGCCCTTAGCCGCCAGCTGGAAAGCGCTCGCCGCTCCGGCAGCTCCGCTGCCGACGACGATCACATCGGCATCCAGCGGACTCAAACCCGAAGGATGTCGGCTTCCTTCTCCGCCAGGTGCTTCTCAAGCTCGGCAATGAAGCGGTCGGTGAGCTTCTGCACGTTGTCCTGCTGATCGCGGCTCTGATCCTCGGAAAGCTCGCCGTCCTTCTCCTGCTTCTTGAGCTTCTCGATGGCGTCACGGCGCAGATTGCGCAGGGCCACCTTGCCTTCCTCGGCGTAGCGGGAGGCCAGCTTGCAGAAATCCTTGCGGCGCTCTTCGGTGAGCGGCGGGATATTGATGCGGATCACCTTGCCGTCATTGTTGGGGGTGAGGCCCAGATCACTCATGGAGATCGCCTTCTCGATCAAGCCCATCGAACCGGAATCGAAGGGCTGGATCTGGATCGTCTGAGAGTCGGGCGTGGAGATGGTGGCGAGGGAACGCAGGGGGGTATCTGCGCCGTAGTACTCCACGCTCAGCTTGTCGAGCAGGGAGGGGTTGGCCCGGCCGGTGCGAATCGTATTGAAGGTGCGCTGGGTGGCTTCCACCGACTTGCGCATGCTGGCTTCGAGTTCCATGAAGGAGTGGGGTGAGGGGAAGGGCTCAGCGGGCCGGGGTGATGCGGGTGCCGATCGGCTCACCCGCCACGGCGCGACCGATGTTGCCGGCACCGAAGAGATCGAACACCACGATCGGGATGGCGTTGTCCTTGCACAGGGCGATGGCGGTGCTGTCCATGACGGCCAGTTCGCCGCTCAGCACATCCTGGAAGGTGAGGCTCTCGTACCGAACGGCATCCGGGTAGCGGGCGGGATCCTTGTCGTAGACCCCATCCACCTTGGTGGCCTTGAACACCACGTCCGCGTTGATCTCGGCCGCCCGCAGAGCGGCGGTGGTGTCGGTGGTGAAGAAGGGGTTGCCGCAGCCGGCGCCGAACACCACCACCCGCCCTTTCTCCAGGTGGCGGATCGCCCGGCGCCGGATATAAGGCTCGGCCACTTCCTGCATGCCGATCGCCGTCTGCACGCGAGTGGGAACACCGGCGCGCTCAAGGGCGTCCTGAAGGGTGATGGCGTTCATCACCGTGGCCAGCATGCCCACGTAATCGGCGGTGGCACGGTCCATGCCTGCCGAGGAACCCTTGAGGCCCCGGAAGATGTTGCCGCCACCCACCACGATCGCCAGTTCGGTGCCGGAAGCCACCACAGCCGCCACATCCGTGGCGATCGACTGGACAATGGCCGGATCTATGCCATAGCCCAGCTCCCCCATCAGCGCTTCCCCGCTGAGTTTGAGCAGGACGCGCTTGAATGCCATCGTTATGAGCGCTCAGCCGCTGCGGACGGCCGAACAGTAGCAAGCATGGCGGTCGCTAGAACTCGATGCCGGCCTGCGCTTTCACACCCTGCTCACGGAAGGGGTGGCGCACCAGGCGCATTTCCGTCACCAGATCCGCCCGTTCGAGCAGCGCCGGCGGCGCCCCACGCCCGGTGAGCGCCACATGGGTGAGCGGTGGCCTTCGGCTCAGCCCATCGAGTACCTGCTCAACAGCGAGATAGCCCAACTTGATGGCTACGTTCACCTCATCAAGAACCACGAGCTTGCGGCCGGCGTCTTCGAGGTAGGTGAGCGATGTCTGCCAGGCCTGCTGCACCAGCGCGCGGTCACGCTCCCGGTCCTGGGTCTCCCAGGTGAATCCCTCTCCCAGGGCGCGCCAGTGCAGCGCCTCACCGAACAGCTCCAGGGCGCGGGCTTCACCCGGCTGCCAACCCCCCTTGATGAACTGCACCACAGCCACCTGCTCGCCGTGCCCCAGGGTGCGCAGCACCAATCCCAGCGCTGCGGTGGTCTTGCCCTTGCCGTCGCCGGTGAACACCAGCACCAGACCCTTCTCCAGGTTGCGCTCCCCCACCCGCTGGCGCTGCACCTCCTGACGCCGCTGCATGCGGCGGCGGTAGGCCTCCCCATCGGCCTCCGGCGCCAGAGCCCCTCCGGGACCCAGGCGGGCCGCCTCCTGATCCAGCGCGCTGGCATCGGGAACTGGGGCGGTAACAGCCAGGTCAGTGGCAGCAAGGGACATAGGAGTCGGGGTAGTGGGAGCGGAGCTGGCCGTCGAATCGGTGCTGGAGCGGGTCATTGGGTCAGGCCAGGGGGCAGAGGCCAGGGGGTTGCAGCGGCGTAGCAGCGGCACCCCCTGCCGTGAGCAGGACAGGGCCGCATCCTGACCGACTCAGCCGGCACGGTGGCGGGAGAGGGCGGCGTCCACGGCCTGCTGCTGATCGCGGCGCGTGATCCAGTGGTGATAAGTGCGCGTATGGATTGACACCGAGTGCCCCATCATCCGTGCCGCCACCGTGTCGGGCAGGCCGATGTGGATCGTGCGCACGGCCCAGGCATGGCGCAGGTCGTAGGGGGTGATCGGCAACTCGTAACGGCGGAACTGCTCCGCCACCCGCCGCCCCACCTGCTGCAGGGTGGTGGTGCGCAAATCGGTGCAGACCGGTGGCAGGGCCCCCGTCTCCAGAGCGAGGCGTGGCAGCTCGAAGCGCTCCACCCAGTCGGGCTGGAACGGCCACACCTGGTGCTCACCGGTTTTGCTGGTGGGAAGCACCCGGATCACCCGATCACCGCCGGGCAGCAGGGCGCTCAGATCGGAGAAGAACACCTCGTGGTTGCGCAGGCCGTAGGTGGCCATCAGGCCATAGGCGAGCCGCCAGCCGGGATTGGGGATCCGCTCCACCAGCTGCTCCACCAGAGCATCACGCGGTAGCTGGCGGAACTGGGCCCGGTGCAGGCCGTAGCCGCCGGCCCTTGCGCTCCAGTCGGCGGGCAGGTCGATCGCCACCACCTCGGCCAGGGCCGCCAGGGCAGTGCCGCACTGCTGGCGGCTGCGGCTGGCGGCGGGGTAGCTCTCCAGCACCTGCAGCAGCAGCTCCCCGTCGAGCCGGGCCCCGGCGGCGCGGGCGGCCAGGCGCCGCACATAGGGCAGATAGGCCGCCGTCCAGGTGGTGCGGGTGCCGGCCGGGTTGCGGCGACGGCGAGGGTCCTCGAAGAACTGGCGCTCGAAACGCACCAGCGCGGCATCGAGCGCGGTGGCCGCCGCACGGGTTACACCGATGCCGCCGGCAGAGGGGTTGGTGGCGGGCCGCCCCGCTGCCGGCGCAGTGGGCCAGGTGAAGCGCTGCTGCTGGAGCTCCTGCTGCACGCGGCGCAGTTCACGGCGGGCCTGGCGCAGTCCCTCCGCATCGGCGGGCAGCCCCAGGCTGAGCCGTTGCACACGGAAACGCCCGCTGCCCCGCCGGCAGGGCAGCGGGCCGCGCAGGCCGAGGCGCTGGCCGCGTCGCTCCAGACGCAGGGCGACACCGGCGGCGGCCAGCTGGGCGTTGCCGCTCTGGAGTTCAGCGTCGAGCCCCGCCAGGCCCGGTGCGCCGGCCGCTTCAGCGCTCACCGCTTGTTCGCTCACCCCCGTTGCCGTTGCTCAGGCAGGTGCCGACGGTATCGGCACGGCCGTGGCCACGCCAGCCGGCGGTGAGCAGCCTCGGGGGGGCAGCGTTACGCTCGGCTGACTTGACGGAATGATCTGGCATGGCCAGGGTCGGCGTATTGCTGCTGAACCTCGGCGGTCCCGAGCGGATCGAGGATGTCGGGCCTTTTCTCTACAACCTGTTTTCCGACCCGGAGATCATCCGGCTGCCGATTCCGGCCCTGCAGAAGCCGCTGGCCTGGTTGATCAGCACCCTGCGCAGCAGTAAGTCGCAGGAGGCTTACCGCTCGATCGGCGGCGGCTCCCCCTTGCGCCGCATCACCGACCAGCAGGCACGGGAGCTGCAGAGCGAGTTGCGCCAGCGCCAGGTGCAGGCCACCACCTACGTGGCCATGCGCTACTGGCACCCGTTCACCGAATCCGCTGTCGCCGACATCAAGGCCGATGCGGTGGATGAGGTGGTGGTGCTGCCGCTTTACCCCCACTTCTCGATCAGCACCAGCGGTTCAAGCTTCCGCGAGCTGCAGCGGCTGCGCCAGGCCGATCCCGCTTTCAGCCGCCTGCCGATCCGATGCATCCGCAGCTGGTACGACCATCCCGGTTATGTGCAGGCGATGGCCGAGTTGATCGCCCGGGAGGTGCAGGAGTGCAACGACCCCACCACCGCCCGCATCTTCTTCAGCGCCCACGGCGTGCCCAAGAGCTATGTGGAGGAGGCCGGCGACCCCTACCAGCAGCACATCGAGGCCTGCACCGACCTGATCATGGCCGAACTGGCCCGTCAGCTCGGCCACAGCAACCCCTTCACCCTCGCCTATCAGAGCCGGGTGGGGCCGGTGGAGTGGCTGCAGCCCTACACCGATCAAGCGCTGGTGGAGCTGGGAGAACAGGGGGTCAAAGAGCTGGTGGTCGTGCCGATCAGCTTCGTGAGCGAACACATCGAGACGCTCGAGGAAATCGACATCGAATACCGGGAGATCGCCACCGAAGCCGGCATCACCACCTTCCGGCGCGTGCCGGCGCTCGACACCTACCCCACCTTCATCCGTGGACTGGCCGACCTGGTGCAGCTGGCCCTGGCCGGGCCGGAGGTGAACCTCGACCAGGCGGCCAGCCTGCCCACCACGGTGAAGCTCTACCCCCAGGAGAAGTGGGTGTGGGGCTGGAACAACAGCTCGGAGGTGTGGAACGGGCGGCTGGCCATGCTTGGCTTCTCCGCCTTCCTGCTGGAATTGCTGAGCGGCAAGGGCCCTCTGCATGCCATCGGGCTGCTCTAATCGCCGGCTGGCGGCCCTTGGCCTGGCCCTGCTGATCGGCCCGGCCACGATTCCGCCGGTTCAGGCGGCGAATGAACGCTGGCGCCTGGGCGTGTTTCCGGTGGTGAACTTCGCTGGGTACACCAGCCACTTCGGCTTTCGCATCGGGCCCGGCGGTGGCCGCGAGCAGCATTCCGGCCTCGACATTGCCGCTCCGCTGGGCTCACCGATCCGCAGCTGGTGGGGAGGCGTGGTGAGTGATGTGATCAACGATGGCCGCTGCGGCATCGGCCTGGTGATCCGCTCCGGCGACTACGACCACATCTATTGCCATCTCGGCGGGCAGGTGAGCGGCGGTCGCTATCAGAGCGGGCGGGTGCTGCTGGCCGCCGGGCAACGGGTCGCGCGCGGCCAGCTGATCGGCCACATCGGCATGACCGGACGCACAACCGGGCCCCATCTTCACTGGGGAATCCGTTACCGGGGCCAATGGCTCGATCCGGCGCGGATCCTGCAGGCGATGGTGCGCAGCCGTCGCAGTGTCGGCGGCGGAGCCCCTGGCCGCTGATTGGAATCGAAACAGTTCACCTCACCGCCGTTGAGCACCTCTTAATGTGAGGCCATCGTGATGTCTGCAGCGACAACCGTGACCCTGACGACCGTCCCCACAGCGGTTGTGTCCGCTTCCCCCCTGCGGCCGATGCCGGCCGTGCCGGGGAGGGTCACCGGCGCTCACGCCCTGATGGATGCCCTGCATCGCCATGGTGTTGAGCACATCTTCGGCTACCCGGGCGGGGCGATCCTGCCCATCTACGACGCCCTTCACCAGGCCGAAAGCCACGGCTGGCTGAAGCACATCCTGGTCCGTCACGAGCAGGGCGGCACCCACGCCGCTGACGCCTACGCCCGTGCCACCGGCCGGGTGGGCGTGTGCTTCGGCACCTCCGGGCCGGGCGCCACCAATCTGGTCACCGGCATCGCCACCGCCCAGATGGATTCGGTGCCGATGGTGGTGATCACCGGGCAGGTGGGCCGGGCTTCGATCGGCACCGATGCCTTCCAGGAAACCGACATCTTCGGCATCACCCTGCCGATCGTTAAGCACTCCTGGGTGGTGCGCGATCCCGCCGATATCGGCCGCATCGTGGCGGAAGCCTTCCTGATCGCGGCCACCGGGCGGCCGGGCCCGGTGCTGATCGATGTGCCCAAGGATGTGGGCCTCGAGGAATTCGATTACATGCCGGTGGATCCGGGCAGTTCGGTTCCGGCCGGCTACGCCCTGCCGGTGGCCCCCGACCCTGCGCGCATTCAGCAGGCGCTGGAGCTGATCCGCAAGGCACGCCGTCCGCTGCTGTATGTGGGTGGCGGTGCCGTCAGCGCAGGCGCGCACGGGGCCCTGCGCCGGTTGGCCGAGCGCTTCTCCCTGCCTGTCACCACCACATTGATGGGCAAGGGCGCCTTCGATGAGCGCAATCCACTGGCGGTGGGAATGCTCGGCATGCACGGCACCGCCTATGCCAATTTCGCCGTCACCGAGTGCGATCTGCTGATCGCCGCCGGCGCCCGCTTCGACGACCGGGTCACCGGCCGGCTGGACAGCTTTGCTCCTCGGGCCCAGGTCATCCACATCGACATCGATGCAGCCGAAGTGGGCAAGAACCGGGTGCCGGAGGTGCCGATCGTGGCGGATGTGGGCCTGGCACTTGATGCCCTGCTGGCAGCCTCCAGCGACGAGCCGCCCACCAACCGCACCGAGGCCTGGCTGGAGCGCATCCGCAGCTGGAAGCTCCACTATCCGCTCGTGATCCCTGAACCGGTGGGGGAGATCGCCCCGCAGGAAGTGATGCTGGCCCTGCAGCAGCTCGCTCCCGAGGCGTTCGTCACCACCGATGTGGGCCAGCATCAGATGTGGGCAGCCCAGTTCATGAACACCCCTCCGCGCCACTGGATCAGCAGCAGCGGACTCGGCACCATGGGCTACGGACTGCCTGCAGCCATGGGCGTGCAGGTGGCCTTCCCCGGGGATCAGGTGGTGTGCGTCGCCGGCGACGCCAGCATCCTGATGAACATCCAGGAACTCGGCACCCTCTCCCAGTACGGGCTCCCGGTGAAGGTCGTGATCGTCAACAACGGCTGGCAGGGCATGGTGCGCCAGTGGCAGGAAAGCTTCTACGGCGAGCGCTACTCCGCCTCCGAGATGACCGGCGGCATGCCGAACTTCTCCGCCCTGGCTGAAGCCTTCGGGGTGCGCGGCGTCGACATCACCGACCGCAACCGTCTGTATCAGGATCTGCAGGAGGCCCTGGCCCATCCAGGCCCGGCCGTGGTGAACGTGCAGGTACGGCGCAACGAGAACTGCTACCCGATGGTTCCCCCCGGTGCCAGCAACGCCCAGATGGTGGGCCTGCCCAGCCATCCGGAGCTGGCGATCGACACCACCCGCGACTGCGGCTCCTGCGGTGCCACCACCGAGAGCGCCCATCTGTTCTGCCCCAGCTGCGGGGCAAAGCTCTGACCTCCCCTGCCGTCCTGACGGGAGGCCACAGCGCCCTAGCCCCCCTGAGCATCGCCAGCGCACTCGGGCCCTATATCCCCGTCCGGTCGCAGAAGAAGCTGAGACAGAGACCTCACGGGCACTCCGGCCTTCTGCACGATCTCCTGCAGTGTCTGCTGTGGATTTTTTTTCCTTGCTTGCTGGCCGCGCTGCTCATGGTCACCCTCAGCCCCGCTGCCGCTGAGGCGGCCGAAGTGCTCCAGGTGCGTGGCGCCACGTTGTTGCAGGTGGGCGACCAGAACCGCAGCTACCCGGTGCGGTTGGGATGCGTACAGGTGGACCCTGCCGATGGTGCGGCCGCCACCTCCTGGCTGCGGGAAGCCCTGCCGCGGCGCACGCGCGTGAATCTGCGCCCGCTGGGCACCGCCGATGGCACCCTGCTGGCGCGGGTCACCGTGCTCTCCAGCGGCATCGACCTGGGCACAGGGCTGCAACAGGCCGGTCTGGCCACCCCGCTCGACGCGACAGCCGCGCCACAGGGCTGCCCGTCGGCAGCCGCCTCGGCGGTGTCATGAGCATCAACCGCACCGCCAAAGGGATCGTGCTGGTGCCCAGCCTGCTGCTGGGCGGCGCCTTTCTCGCCGCAGGCACCTGGATGGAGGGGGCAGCCGCCGCCAACCGCCCCCTGGCCTTCACCCTGGGTGGAGTGCTTGTGGCTGCGGGGCTGTTCACCCAGCTGCTTCCGGAAAGCCAGAAGGAAGGCTCAAGCCTCGACGAACCAGAGGAAACAACACCACCAGTGCGGCCCGGCCGCAGCCTGGGCAACCTTGGGGGCAGCACGAACAAGTAGGGGGGAAGCGCGGGCAACCTTGGCGGCACCGCAACCAAGGATGGCGGTGGAGCACAACCCTCCTAGTGTTCACCGGCTGAATGGAAACCCGCATGTCCCCGGGGAAGTCCGCGTCCGGCTCCGGTGCTGAACCACCTCCTCGCCGCCACCTCTTCTGGATGGGTGCCGGTGTGGTGGCCGCCCTGCTCGGGCTGCAGGGCCTCGCTGCCAGCGCACCGATCCGCAGCGATGTGCTGATGCTGCTCACACCTGAAGGGCTGCTGGCAGGGGTGGGTGACGGCCTGCGCCGCGGCTACGCGCTGGCCATGGAAGAGGCACGCGTCTGCGGGGTGAAGCCGCCCACGCTCCAACTCGGCTGGCTGCCGCCGGAGCAGGACCCGCGCGCGGCGCTCATGGTGCGGCCGCTGCCCGGCTTGCTGATCGCGCCGCCGGCGGTGTCCCTCGTGTCGTATGGGTTGCTGGCGCAGGAGCTGGGCCTCACCGTGCTGCTGCCGCTGCAGCGGGGCAGCTCCCTCAACGGCCTGCCCAGCCTTGCCGGCGCCGACCGGCTCTGGCCGGTGCTGCCGGCGCGCAGCCTGGAGGCCGATCGCCTCGCCAAAGGGCTGATCGAGGAGAAACGCTCACGCGTGATGGTGATCCACGACGGCAGCAGTGAGCAGATCGCCCTGGCCAATCGCTTCGTGGCCTCGCTCAGCGGCGACGGCGGCCGGGTGGTGGGTTATCAGGAGGGAAGCCAGGAGATCGCCGATCCCGATGCCCGCACCATCACCCGCCTGGTGGACGACGTGGACTACTACCGCCCCGAGGCCCTGGTGGTGATGACAGCACCGACCAGCCCGCTGGCCAAGGCGGTGCGAGAAGCGCGCTGGCCTGCGGATCTCACCCTGGTGTGGCCGTTTCCGGCCACGGAACCGCTGGCCAACGCCCAGCTCGGCGTGGATCCGCTCAGCCGCGGGCCCGGCTGGAACCGCTTCGCCGCCAACTTTCAGCGCCGTTACAACTATGTGCCCAGCCTGGTGGAAGCCACCGGGTACGACACCGGCCAGCTGGCGGCCGTGACCGCCCGTCGCCCAGGTGACACCGCGCCGTGGGACATGGCCTGGCTCGACCCCAAGGCACAACCCCGGGCCCTCTGCGCTGCGATCGAAAGCCGGCGGCAGGGCGGTCGCACGGCGCTCAAGGGCGCCGCCAGCCAACTGGATCTGGGCGAGGGCAGCGCACCGAGTGCCGAACTGCGACTGACTCCCCTGCCTGCAGCTGGGAACACCCCCCCTTCCTAGGCTCAAAGGATGAGCGGAGATCGTGATGGGTCAGGCACCTGCGATGGCCAGCCCCGATCTCCTGGTGGTGCCGCTCGCGTCCGTCGGCCTTGACGCCATCGCCCAGGTGGGAGGCAAGAACGCCTCCCTGGGGGAGATGATCCGCCAGCTGGGGCCCCGAGGGGTGGCGGTGCCCGGCGGGTTTGCCACCACGGCGGCGGCCTACCGCCTGCTGCTCGCCCACAACGGACTGGAGGCCCGGCTTGCCGACCTGTTCGATGGCCTCGATGCCAGCGATCTGGCGGCCCTGCAGGCGAGTGGCGCCGCCGCGCGACAACTCGTGCTGAACGCCAGCCTGCCGCCGCCGCTGGAGGAAGCGATCCGTCAGCACTACCAGCAGCTGAATGAGGATAGTGCCGGTGATCGTGACAGCAGCGCCAGCGGCGCGCGCAGCACCGGCACGGGCGGCACGGGCGGTACTGACAGCTCGTTGCCGGTTCCAGTTTCGGTGGCCGTGCGCTCAAGTGCCACCGCTGAAGATCTGCCGGAAGCCAGCTTCGCCGGGCAGCAGGAGAGTTTTCTGAATGTGCAGGGCATCGACGCCCTGCTGGCGGCCTGCCGCCGTTGCTACGCCTCGCTGTTCACGGATCGGGCCATCTCCTACCGGCAGATCAACGGCTTCGCCCACGACGCGGTGGCTCTGTCGATCGGCGTGCAGACGATGGTGCGCTCCGATCTGGCGGCCTCAGGGGTGATGTTCACCATTGATACCGAGAGTGGCTTCCGTGAGGCGGTGCTGCTCACCGCCGCCTATGGCCTTGGTGAGAACGTGGTGCAGGGGGCAGTGAACCCCGATGAATACCTGATCTTCAAGCCGACCCTGCTGCAGGGGCACGCGCCGATCCTGAGCAGACGGCTCGGCAGCAAGAAGCTGCGCATGGTGTACGCCGAGACGGACACCCGCAACGTGCCGGTGCCGGCGGAAGAGCGTGAACGCTTCGCCATCGACGACGCTGATGTGCTCACCCTGGCCCGCTGGGCCTGCGTGATCGAGGCGCACTACAGCGCCCTGCACGGTGTTCCCACCGCGATGGACATCGAGTGGGCCAAGGATGGCCTCAGCGGCAGGTTGTTCATCCTGCAGGCCCGGCCGGAAACGGTGCAGTCGCGGCGTTCGGGCACCCTGCTGCGACGCTGGCAACTGGATCCCCATCAGGCCGAACTGATCGTGGAGGGGCGGGCGATCGGAGCCTCGGTGAGCAGCGGTGTGGCCCGGGTGCTGGCCAGCGCCGATGCCATCAACCGCTTCGAGCAGGGGGATCTGCTGGTGACAGAGCGCACCGACCCCGACTGGGAGCCGATCCTGCGCAAAGCCAGCGGTGTGATCACCAATCAGGGCGGCCGCACCTGCCATGCAGCGATCATTGCCCGCGAGATGGGGATCACCGCGATCGTGGGCTGTGGCACGGCCACCAGCCGCATCGCCGATGGCGATCTGATCACCGCCAGCTGCTGCGAAGGAGATGCGGGCCGGGTCTATCGCGGCGCGTTGCCCTTTCATGTGGAGGAACAGGAACTCTCCGAGCTGCCTCCTACCCGCACCCGCCTCCTGGTGAATGTGGGCAATCCAGAGCAGGCGTTCCAGCAGGCGGCTCTGCCTGTGGACGGGGTGGGATTGGCCCGGCTGGAGTTCATCATCGCCAACCACATTCAGGTGCATCCGATGGCGCTGTTGAAGCCGGAGCTGGTGGCCGATGCCGGTGAACGCGAGGCGATCGCGCAGCGCACCAAGGGGTATGCCCACCCCGCCGATTACTACGTGGACCTGCTCACCCAGGGCATGGCGCGCATCGCCGCCGCCTTCCATCCACGACCGGTGATCCTGCGGTTTTCGGATTTCAAGAGCAACGAATATGCCCGTCTGCTCGGGGGAAGCGGCTTCGAGCCCCACGAGGAGAACCCGATGCTGGGCTGGCGGGGCGCTTCCCGCTACACCGCCGAAGCGTTCCGGGAGGCGTTCGGTCTGGAATGCCAGGCGCTCAAGGCGGTGCGGGAGGCGATGGGGCTCACGAACGTGATCCCGATGGTGCCGTTCTGCCGCACACCGGAGGAAGGCGAGCGGGTGCTTGCCGAAATGGCCCGGCATGGGCTGGTGCGGGGCCGCCACGGCCTGCAGGTGTATGTGATGTGCGAACTGCCCAGCAACGTGATCGGCGCCGAAGCCTTCGCCGGGCACTTCGATGGCTTCTCGATCGGCTCCAACGACCTCACCCAGCTCACCCTTGGGCTGGACAGGGATTCCGCGCTGGTGGCGGATCTGTTCGATGAGCGGCACGCGATCGTCAAGGAGATGATCCGCCTGGCGATCCGCACGGCTCACCGCTGTGGCAGCCGCATCGGCATCTGTGGCCAGGCTCCCAGCGACTACCCCGACTTCGCCCGCTTCCTGGTGGAGGAGGGAATCGATTCGATCAGCCTCAACCCCGATGCGGTGATCACCACACGCCTGCAGGTGGCAGCGATCGAGCAGGAGCTTGGCAAGGGCGCCTGAACGCGCGGGAAGGAGCTCCAGCCGGGACAGCCGGGTTCAGAACAATCAGAGCATTTCAGAACAGCTGAGCTCAGAACAGCTCGACGGCCTCGCGTTCCAGCAAGCCCGGCTGGCCGTCGGCCAGCCGGGGGGCGGACTTTGGCTCCGGTGGCGGCAGTGTGGCCGCAGCGCCGTTGTGGGCAGGCGTTTCGCGCAGCACCGCCACCCGCCGGGACGACTCGCCGCAACTGCGGGGCGTGGGAAAGATCTTGCCGGGATTGGCCCGCCCCAGCGGGTCGAAGGCGCGACGCACCAGCTGCATGGTGTCGAGGTCGTCGTGGGAGAACATCCAATCGAGATAGCAGCGCTTGTCGGCGCCCACACCGTGCTCCCCGGTGATGCTGCCACCCGCCTCAATGCAGAGCCGCAGGATCTCGGCGCCGAGGGCCTGCACCTTCTCCTGTACGCCGGGCTCGCCTGCGGTGTAAAGGATCAGCGGGTGCAGGTTGCCGTCGCCGGCGTGGAACACATTGGCCACGGGCAAGCCGTAGTGGCGGCTCAACTGCTCGATCGCCGCCAGCACCGAAGGCAGGGCACTGCGCGGCACCACCCCGTCCTGCACGTAATAGGTGGGGGTGATGCGCCCCACCGCCGCGAATGCCGATTTGCGGCCCTTCCACAGCTGGGCCCGGTCGGCTTCCTGCTCCGCCTGGCGGATGGAGCGGGCCCCGGCCTCACTGCACAGGTCGCTGGCCAGAGCCACCGCGGCTGCCACTTCCCGCGCCTGGCCGTCGAGCTCGATCAGCAGCACCGCCGCTGCATCGCGCGGATACTCCTCCACCCCGAAGAGGTCGTCGACGGCGTTGATCGTGAAGTTGTCCATGATCTCCATCCCCGCCGGCAGAACCCCGGCGGCCGTGACCCGGCGCACTGCTTCACCGGCTGCCTCCATCGTGACGAAATCGGCCAGCAGCACCTGCACGTTGGGGGTCTGGGGCAACAGGCGCAGGGTGATCGCCGTGGCGATGCCCAGGGTGCCTTCGCTGCCGATGAACACGCCGCGCAGATCCAGACCGTGCAGCTCTGCCAGCGGCCCCCCCAGCCGGGTGAGCGTGCCGTCGGGGAGCACCACTTCAAGCTCCAGCACGTGATTGCTGGTGACGCCGTACTTGAGGCAATGGACGCCACCGGCGTTCTCGGCCACATTGCCGCCGATGCTGCACACCACCTGGCTGGACGGGTCGGGGGCGTAGTAGAAGCCGTCGCCCGCCACCGCGCGGGTGACCCAGCTGTTGATCACACCGGGCTGCACGGTGATGCGCTGGTTGTCGAGGTCGATCGCCAGCACCGAACGCATGCGGCTGGTGACCACCAGCAGGGCCTCCTGCTCCGCCACGGCGCCGCCTGACAGCCCCGTGCCGCTGCCACGGGCAACGAACGGCACCCCCAGCGCATGGCAGCAGCGCAGGATCGCCGCCACTTGCTCGGTGGTTTCCGGCAACACCGCCAGCGGCGGCTCATGGCGATGCAGGGTGAGACCGTCGCTGTCGTAGGTGAGCAGTTCCTGGCGCCGGGCCACCACGGCACGCGCCGGGAGCAGACGGCGCAGCTGACGTTCGATGGTGGACCAGGGCAGGCTCACGGGGTTTCGGCCTGGATGACGGCCTGGAGGTGGGGACGCTGGGCGGGCAGAGCGGCCGGCAGGCCAGCAGGGATGGGCCTGTGACACCAGGCTCATGGCCCTCGGCCAACAAGACCTTACCGAGCAGAGGCGGCAACCACCGCACTGACACATCTTGAGTCAGGATGGAGATCGGCCGAGCGGCATTGCGCTGTCGCGCCGTTCTCAACCGTCTGCGGATCGCGCCTTGACCTCGGCCCCTGTGTCAGTTCCTGCCCTGAACACCAGCCGTTCCCAGGAACTCTTCGCCGCTGCCCAGAAGCTCATGCCCGGAGGGGTGAGCTCTCCGGTGCGGGCCTTTCGTTCCGTCGGCGGCCAACCGATCGTCTTCGATCGGGTCCAGGGGGCCTACGCCTGGGACGTGGACGGCAACCGCTACATCGATTACATCGGCTCCTGGGGGCCGGCGATCTGCGGCCATGCCCACCCCAAGGTGATCGGCGCGCTGCGCAACGCCCTGGGCAAAGGAACCAGCTTCGGCGCCCCCTGTGCCCTGGAGAACCAGCTGGCCCAGATGGTGGTCGATGCCGTCCCTTCCGTGGAGATGGTGCGGTTCGTGAACTCCGGCACCGAAGCCTGCATGTCGGTGCTGCGGCTGATGCGGGCCTTCACCGGCCGCGAGAAGCTGATCAAGTTCGAGGGCTGCTACCACGGCCACGCCGACATGTTCCTGGTGAAGGCGGGCTCGGGCGTGGCCACGCTCGGCCTGCCCGATTCCCCCGGCGTACCGCGCAGCACCACCGCCAACACGCTCACCGCCCCCTACAACGACCTGGAAGCGGTCAAGCGGCTCTTCGCTGAGAACCCTGGTGAAATCGCCGGGGTGATCCTTGAGCCGGTGGTGGGCAATGCCGGCTTCCTGCCCCCCGAACCCGGTTTCCTGGAGGGTCTGCGCGAGATCACCACCGAAAACGGGGCTCTGCTCACCTTCGATGAAGTGATGACCGGCTTCCGCATCAGCTATGGCGGTGCCCAGGCCCGTTTCGGCATCACCCCCGATCTCACCACGATGGGCAAGGTGATCGGTGGCGGACTGCCGGTGGGCGCCTACGGCGGCCGCGCCGACATCATGGCCATGGTGGCGCCGGCCGGGCCGATGTATCAAGCGGGCACGTTGAGCGGCAACCCGCTGGCGATGACCGCCGGCATCCACACCCTCGAACTGCTGCGCCAGCCAGGCACTTACGAGAAACTTGAGGCCACCACCTCGCGGCTGATCGCCGGCATCCTGGCGGCCGGCAGGGATGCGGGCCTGCCGATCTGCGGCGGCAGCATCAGCGCCATGTTCGGCTTCTTCCTCTGCGACGGGCCGGTGCGCAACTTCGAAGACGCCAAAGCCTCCGACACCGTGCGCTTCGGCAAGCTGCACCGCGCCATGCTTGAGCGCGGCGTCTACCTGGCGCCGAGCGCCTTTGAAGCCGGCTTCACCTCGCTGGCCCACAGCGAGGAGGACATCGACGCCACCCTCGAAGCCTTCCGAGCCGCCTTCGCTGCCATCGCCTGATCGGCATGCATAGGCGCCTTTACCCCTCCCGCCGCCTCCTGCTGGCGATGATCGGGCTCACCTTGGGGGTGGCTGGCTGTGAGGCCACCACCTCCGACAAGCCTCTCGATGTCAACAAGGGGGTGCCGGTGGGAGCGGTGCTGGCTCTCACCAGCAACGCGAACGTCTACGGGCAGGACCAACAGCTGGGCCTCAAGCTCGCCGAACGCTGGTTCAAGGGAAAGGGTGTGCCGATCCAGCTCACCATCGAGGATGGAGGTGGTGATGAGCAGGCAGCCAGTCAGGCCTTCAATCTCCTGATCGATGCCGGTGTGGTGGCCCTGATCGGTCCCACCCTCTCCCAGCAAGCCTTTGCCGCCGCCCCGATCGCCCAGCGCCGCGGCGTGCCTGTCGTCGCGCCTTCCAACACCGCCAAGGGCATTCCGCAGATCGGCAGCTTCATCAGCCGCGTTTCAGCCTCCAGCGCTGTGATTGCTCCGTTGGCGATCGAAGCCGCCTTGAAGAAGGATCCAACGATCCGGCGCACAGCGGTGTTCTTCGCCCAGGACGACGCCTACAGCACCTCTGAAGCCGAGATCTTCCAGAACGCCCTGGTGGCAAAGGGGCTGAAACCGGTCACCGTGCAACGCACCCAGTTGAACGACCAGGATTTTCAGAACCAGATCACTGCGGCGCTGCGGTTGAAGCCTGATCTGATTGTGATCTCGGCCCAGGCCGTCGATGGCGGCAACCTGATCCGCCAGCTGCGGGAGCTCGGCTACAAAGGCCGCGTCGTGGTGGGCAACGGCATGAACACCCCGAACATCTATCCGATCTGCCAGATCTATTGCGACGGGATCCTCATCGCACAGGCGTACAGCCCGGAGCTGGACACAGCCACCAACGCGGCCTTCGTGAAGCTCTTCAAGGAGGCCTCTGGTGGCGCCATTCCCCCCCAGCTCACTGCCCAGGCTTTCACCGCGTATCAGGTCGTGGCCGAAGCGATCACAGGGCTGAACCGCCGTTCGCCCATCAACGGCCGGCCGCTGACGGAGGTGCGCCAGGAGCTGATGAAGGAACTGCTGGCCGGTCGCTACGACACACCCTTGGGTGAGATCGCCTTCACCCCAGAGGGCGAAGTGGTTCAGAAGCGCTTCTACGTTGCACAGGTGCAGATGATTCCAGGCGGGCAAAGCGGGCGCTTCGCCTTGCTCGATTGAGCGACACCGTGGATCACCTGCTGCAGGTGCTGCTCAATGGCCTGGCCAGTGGGGCCGTCTATGCCCTCTTTGCCCTCGGGTACACGCTGGTCTTCTCGGTGCTCGGGGTGATCAACTTCGCGCAAGGGGCCCTGTTCACGCTCGGGGCCTATTTCACGTATCTGCTGATCGGCGGCAGCGTGGGCTCCAATGGCCTGCTCGCAGGCGTCCAGCTGCCCTTTGCCCTGCCCTTCTGGCTGGCCCTGCTGCTTGCCGGTGTCGGCGCCGCCGGCATGGGCGTGCTGGTGGAAGCCACCGCTTTTGCACCCTTGCGCCAGCGGCGGGCCGAGCCGCTTCTCTATCTCATCTCCAGCCTGGGCGCTGGGGTCGTGATCGTGAATGTGGTGCAGTTGCTGATGGGCGCCGAAAGCTATTCGATCCCCGCCGCCACCCTGGCAGAGCTGCCGGCCACCATCCGGATCGGAGCAGCCCAGGTGCGCTCCGTGCAACTGCTGCTGATGGCGGTGGCTGCCATCGTGCTCGTCACGCTGACGCTCTGGCTGGAAGGCAGTCGCATGGGCAAGGCTCTGCAGGCCGTCTCGGAAGATCCAGACACCGCCAGGCTGCTGGGCATCAATGCCGGGGCCATGATCCAGCTCGCCTTTGCACTGAGCGGCTTTCTCGCCGGCGTGGCCGGTGGGCTGGTGGGGCTGAGCGTGAGCATCTCCGGGCCGTACTTCGGGATCGGCTTCGGCATCAAGGCCCTCGGGGTTCTGGTGCTTGGCGGCCTGGGCAGTGTGCCCGGAGCGATGCTGGGGGGCCTGGTGGTTGGCCTGGCCGAGGCCCTCGTGCCTGCCGACTTCTCCGGCTACAAAGACGGGGTTGCCTATGCCTTCCTGTTCGCGGTACTGCTGCTTCGGCCCCAGGGGTTGCTGGGCAAAACCCTGATCAGCAAGGTGTGAGCGACCTCTCCCTGCTGGTGCAGATGGGGCTGGGCGCTCTGCTCGCCCTTTCGGTCTACCTGCCGCTGCGTGCGGGTCAACTGTCACTCGCCACCCCGGGCTTCTATGCCATCGGCGGCTATGTGGCCGCACTGCTTTCCACGCGCTGGCCAGCACTGGCCGGCAACGGAGCGCTCTATCCCTTGCCCTCGCTGCTGCTGGAAATGGTCCTGGCGACAGGGTTGGCCACAGGGCTGGCGCTGCTGATCGGCCGGCCGGTGCTCCAGCTGCGGGGCATCTATCTGGCGATCGCCACGATCGCCCTCGTGGAGATTCTGCGGGTGGTGAACCTCAACGCCGGCTGGAGTGGTGGTGCGGTGGGCATCTTCGCGATCCCACAACCGTTCAACGGCCCGCAGGGCTATCTGATCTGCACGGCGCTTCTCCTGGCGTTCTGCTGCTGGCTGTGCGCCCGGCTGGAGCAGATGCGCCTGGGACGGGCGATGGCCGCCATGCGGGAGGACGAACTGGCCGCCCGCTGCATGGGAGTGCCCACGGCTCAGGTGGCCTTGAGCGCCTTTGTGCTGAGCGCCGCGATCGCAGCTCTCACCGGGGTGGTGGCCGCCCATTTCCTCAACACCTGGAACGCCCGCCAAGGCAGCTTCGATGCCAGCATCACCACCCTCGCTTTCGTGGTGTTCGGGGGTTCACGCACCTGGCTCGGGCCGGTGCTGGGTGGCCTCTTTCTCACCGCACTGCCGGAACTGCTTCGGCCGGTGGGGGATCTGCGCCTGATCGTGTTCGGTCTGGTGATCCTGGTGGGCCCGATCCTGGCGCCGCAGGGCCTGATCACACCAGAACGGTTGGCGGCCCTGGTTCACGCCCTGCCACTGCCAACGCCCAAAAAAAGCACCTCGGCATGATCGGCACACCACTGCTGGAACTGGAGGCGGTCACCAGGAGTTTTGGCGGGCTGATCGCCGTGAACCGCGTGTCGCTGCAGGTGGAAGCCGGGTCGATCACCGGGCTGATCGGACCGAACGGAGCTGGCAAGACCACTCTTTTCAACCTGATCTCCGGGCTGACGCCCCCCGATGCGGGCCGCATCCTCTGGCACGGTGCCGCCATCGACGGCTTGCCGCCGGAACGGGTGAACCGGCTGGGCATCGCCCGCACCTTTCAGAACCTGCGCCTGTTCGGACCGCTCAGCTGCCTCGATAACGTGCTGGTGGGACTGCATAGCGCCGACAGAGCACCTCTGCTCGGCGCCCTGCTGAACCGGTCTGCTTTCCGCCGCCAGCAGGGCCAGCTGCGTCAGCGAGCCCATGAGCTGCTGGAACTGCTGGAGCTCGATCACCTGGCGCACCAGCCGGCCGACAGCCTCGCCTATGGGCTGCGGCGCCGGCTGGAGATGGCCCGTGCACTGGCCACCGGCCCCAGGTTGCTGCTGCTCGATGAGCCGGCTGCCGGCATGAATCCGGCCGAAAAAGCCACACTCGCCGATCTGATTCAGCGGCTGCGCCAGCACTTCGATCTCACCGTGCTCGTGATCGAGCACCACGTCCCCTTGATGATGCGCCTGTGCGACCGCCTTGCCGTGCTCAACTTCGGGCAGCGGATCGCTGAAGGGACCCCCGCCGAGGTACGCAACGATCCACTGGTGATCGAGGCCTACCTGGGGAGCAAGACATGAACGGGGTTCCGCCAGGCGGACCCACGCCGCTGCTGGCCCTTCGGGGGCTCACGGTGCGCTACGGGGCGATCCAGGCCCTCGGCGATGTGAACCTCGAACTCCACAGCGGCGAGCTGGTGGCGCTGCTCGGTGCCAACGGCGCCGGCAAAAGCACCACGCTGCGCACCATCTCGCGATTGGTGGATGCTGCCGCGGGATCGGTGGAATGGAAGGGTCAGTCGCTCGCCTCGTTGTCCACCGAAGCCACGGTGCGCCTTGGCATCGGCCATTGTCCGGAAGGCCGCCGGGTGCTGGCGCGCCAGAGCGTGGCCACCAATCTGGAACTGGGGGCCTTCCTGCGGCGTGATGCCAAGGCGATCCAATCCGACCTCGACTGGTGCTACAGCCTGTTTCCGCGGCTTGCTGATCGGCGCCGCCAGCCGGCCGGCAGCCTCTCGGGGGGCGAGCAACAGATGCTGGCGATCGCCCGTTCCCTGATGGGACGGCCGGAATTGCTGATGCTGGATGAGCCAAGCCTTGGACTCGCCCCCAGGCTGGTGGAGGAACTGATGGCGGTGCTCCACACTCTGCACAGCCAGGGCCTCACGATCCTTCTGGTCGAGCAGAACGCCCAAGCGGCCTTGGCGATCGCCGACCGTGGCGTGGTGCTCGAAGCTGGCACAGTGCAATTGCGCGGCTCTGCCGCTGCCTTGCTCGCAGACGACGAACTGCGCGCCAGCTATCTGGGCGCTTGACGGCACGTCAGCACGCGGCCCTGCTCTGTTCTTCGCACCAACGTCCTGGGCGCCTATCCACGCCGATGCGACCTGAATAGGCTGCGACCGTCCGGCCTGCCACCGCCATGCCACGCGAGCGCTTCTTTCTGGAGTTGGAGCCGCCGGCTGAAGCTCTGCGCGGGCGACCCCATGTGGTGATCGTGGGAGGGGGTTTTGCTGGGCTGTCGGCGTGCAAAGCCCTGGCCGGCGCCGATGTTCGCGTGACGCTGATCGACAAGCGCAACTACAACCTGTTCCAACCGCTGCTGTATCAGGTGTCCACCGGGCTGGTGGCTCCGGGGGATGTGACCGTGCCGCTGCGGCTGCTGGTGGGGCGGCAGCGCAACGTGCAGGTGCTGATGGGGGAGGTGAAGGAAATCGATGCCGAGGCGAAGGAGCTGGTGTTCAACGAGCGCCGCTTCAGCTACGACCACCTGATCCTGGCGGCAGGTTCCGGCAGCTCCTACTTCGGCCACGACGAATGGCAGGCGATCGCCCCGCCGATGAAGCAGCTGGAAGACGCCCTGGAGATCCGCGAGCGGCTGCTGCTGGCAATGGAGGAGGCGGAGCAGACGCCCGAGGCGGAGAAGCGGCGCCTGCTGCAGTCGGTGGTGGTGGTGGGGGGCGGACCCACCGGCTGTGAGCTGGCGGGGTCGGTGTCGGAGCTGCTGCGCCACGCCCTGGCCAGGGATTTCCGCCAGCTCGATCCCGAAGACACCCGCATCCTGTTGGTGGATCCCGGCGATCGCCTGCTGCGGGGCATGCATCCCGATCTGGGCGCCGGCGCCAGGCGCTTCCTGGAATCCATCGGCGTGGAGGTGCTGCTGGGGGGCCGGGTGAAGGCGATCCAGCCGGGGCGGGTCACGATCAGCACCGCCGCTGGCGAGCAGGTGCGGGAGGCGGCCACGGTGTGCTGGACGGCGGGGGTGAAGGCGTCCCCACTGGGTGCCCGGCTGGCTGAGGCCACCGGCGTGCCCCTCGACCGGGGCGGCCGGGTGCCGGTGGAGGCGGATTTCTCCGTGCCAGGCCATCCCGAGATCCGAGTGGTGGGTGACCTCTGCGCCTATGCCCCCAGCCCGGGCGCCAGCCCGCTGCCGGGGCTGGCCAGCGTGGCGGTGCAGATGGGCAGCTGGGTGGCCCGTGATCTGCGGGCCGGGCTGGAAGGCCGCCCGCAGGCGCCGTTCCGCTTCGTGGATTTCGGCTCGATGGCGATCCTGGGGCGCCTGCACGCCGAAGCCGACCTGCGCGGCTGGCGCGTGGACGGCCCGCTGGGCTGGCTGATCTGGGGCGTGGCCCACCTGGGCTTCATGCCCGCCAACGAGAACCGGGTGAGCCTGCTGGTCAAATGGCTGTGGGCGATCGCCGCCCGGCAGCGCGGCTCCCTGCTGATCATGGGAGAACCGCGCTTTGAGGAGGGTGTGCCGGAGGGCTCTGCCGCTACAGACCCGGGCTGCTCTGCATGATGCCGCCATCGGCAAAGATCGTGGTGGCGGTGATGTAGCTGGCGTCGTCGCTGGCGAGGAAAGCCACCACCTTGGCCACCTCTTCCGGCTGGGCCATGCGGCCCAGCGGGATGGCGGCATCCAGCTTGGCCATCAGCTCCGGATCCTTCATCGTGGCGTCGTTGATCGGAGTGGCCACGGCCCCCGGACCCACATTCACCAGAGTGATGCCGTGGGGAGCCAGCTCGAGGGCGGCGGTGCGGGTGAGCATGCGCACGCCGCCCTTGGCGAGGCAGTAGGGCGTGTTGTTGGGCATGGGCCAGTCTTCGTGAACCGAGGAGATGTTGATGATGCGGCCGCCGCCGCCCTGGGCAATCATCTGCTTGGCAGCGTACTGGGTGGCGAAGAAAACGCCACGCAGGTTCACATCCAGCACCTTGTCGTAGTCGTCGGGGGTGGTGGTGAGAATGGAGGTGCGCGTTTCGATACCGGCGTTGTTCACCATCACATCAATGCGCCCGTATTTCGCCACTGCAGCATCCACCAAGCGCTGAAGATCATCCAGCTTGGACACATCAGCCTGCACACCGAAGCTGCTGCCACCGAACGCGCCGATCTCCCGCTCGATCTCTTCGGTGGCCTCAGGATGGGAGCGG
The DNA here is from genome assembly GCF_977927515.1 of Cyanobium sp. ULC065. The sequence continues at coordinate 2,268,384 of NZ_OZ376393.1, forward strand.
TAGTCGATCACCACCTTGGCGCCGCGGTGCGCCAGGGCTTCCACAATCGCTTTGCCGATGCCGCTGTTGCCGCCGGTCACGATCGCCACCTTGCCTTCAAGCAGCTTGGCCAGGGTGCGGATGGCGTCTGGATTGGTGGTGCTGGTCACGGAATCCATGGGTGACAGGGGCAGCTTTGAAGGTAAGCATGGGCCCAACGGGAAGGGTTGAACGCCGTGGCGAATGTGATTCCATCCACACCCCCGCAGGAGGCCTCCGGCTCAATGCGTTCACTGCTGCTGGGCGCCGCCCTGCTGGTGCTGGCCTTTCTGGCGAACACCGCCCAGAGCGCCTTCGGCAAAGCGCTCGGCAGTGGCATGGGGCCCGTGCCGTTCACCTGGCTCACCTTCGTGATCGCCCTGGCACTGATCCTGCCCTGGGTGCTGTGGCGCGGTGGCCGTGATCTGCGCACATCCGTGCCACTCCTGCACCTGCTGCGCAGTTGCACCGGGCTGGCGGGGTTCTTTCTGTTCATTACCGCCGCGCGACTGGTGAATCTGGTCAACGCCAATGTGCTGCTGAACACCACGCCGTTGTTCATCCCGCTGCTGGGTCTGCTGGTGCTCGGCCAGCAGGTGCCCAGAGCTCTGTGGGGCTGCCTCGCCATCGGCTTTGCCGGCATGGTGATCGTGGTGCAGCCCAACGCCTCCCTGCTCACCCGCCCCGGCGATCTGCTGGGCCTGGCTGCCGGCCTGCTCTGCGCCGTGGAGTTCCTGGCCGTGAAGCGGCTCGACCGCACCGAGGCGCCGCTCACCCAGATGATCTATTTCCTGCTCATCGGCAGCGTCGGCTCCACCCTGGCGATCCTTGGTCCGCTGCGGCCGGAGGGACAGGCCGGTGCACTGCTCAGCGGGCTGGACACCAGCCAATGGCTCACGGTGCTGGCCTCCGGCGTATGCCTGGCCTGCTTTCAGTTTCTCTTGATCAAGGCTTACACCTATGCCGAACCCGGCGCGATCGGCGCCTTTCAGTATTCGTCCGTGGTGTTCGCCGGCCTGATCGGCTGGATCTGGTTCGCAGAGACGCCCACCCTGGCGGTGTGGGCCGGCACCGCACTGATCACCCTCGGCGGCGTGCTGAGCATCGTGCTGCAGCGCCCGGGGAGCACCGCACAGCCTGCTGGCCCCGTGGGCAGCACTGGCTCATGACGCCCCCCCTGGTCAGCTCTGGCCCCCACATCGAAGCGGTGGCGATCACCTGTGCCAGTGCCGAGCGCAGCGCCGCCTTCTTCTGCGCGTCGCTTGGCTTCATCCGGCTGGCTGAGGAGCGGGTGGAGGGCGGGCCCCAGGCCGCTCTGTTCGGGCTGCCGCAGGGACGGCTGCAACGGGTGCAGCTGGGGCTGGGCGAGGAGCGGCTGGATCTGATCGAAGTGCTCGATCCTGGCCCGGGGCAGCGCCCGGGGCGGCCGCTGCCCCCGGATTCACGCAGCTGTGATCTCTGGTTTCAGCACCTCTGCCTGGTCACGGCGGATCTGGCGGCGAGCCACGCCCGGCTGCAGCCCCTGCTGGCCGCTGGCGCAATCACGGCAGTATCAGCGGCGCCGCAGCGGCTGCCCGAGTGGAACACCGCCGCCGCCGGCATCTGGGCCTTCAAGTTCCGTGATCCTGATGGCCACAACCTGGAGCTGCTGCAGTTTCCCGACGGCAAGGGGGATCCCCGCTGGCATCGCCCGCGGCCGGCCGCGGGCGATGAGCTGCTCGGCATCGATCACAGCGCCATCGCCATCGCCGACACCGCCCGCAGCCGTTCCTTCTACAGCAACCTGCTCGGCCTGAAGGCACTGCCCAGCGGCGAAAACTGCGGACTGGAGCAGGACCGGCTCGATGGGCTGAGCGAGGTGCGGGTGCAGATCACGCCCCTGCGCTGCGCGGCAGGCATGGGCATTGAAACCCTCGGCTATCTGCCCCCCAACCAGGGGCGCCCGCGACTGATGGATCAGGCGCCGCAGGACCTGGCCCACTGGCAGATCCGCCTGGCGGCCAGCGGCCTTGATCGCATCGCCGCCAGCGCGGCGGCGTTCGGGGGTCGGGTGCTGCCGCCCGGCCTGATGGCGCTGGAAGCGGGGGCCGGCGGGAGCAGGCGGGCGTTGCGGCTGGCCGATCCCGATGGCCACGAGCTGCTGCTTGTGGAAGCCGCTGGCGTCAGCGCTCCCTGAAGCCCGGCAGCCGCGCAGGCCGCCTTGGTTACGTTGAGGCACCGACGCACGTGAGCTGCCGTGGCCGTGGACATCGTGGAGATCCTGGTACCCATCGGTCCCTCTCCCCTCAGTGAAGCGGTGCTGACGCTGCTGCGGGTGTTCACCGGCATCGCCTTCATCCGCCACGGCTGGCCGAAGCTGCGCAACCTCACCACCTGGGCAACCGCCCTGAAAACACCGCGCTGGCTGTGCTTTCTTTCGGCGTTCTCAATGTGGGCGGGCGGTATCGCCCTGATCGCCGGTCTGCTAACGCCGCTGGCCGCCCTGGCGATTCTGGTGTCGATGGGGTATGCCATGGTGCTGGAGGTTCTAGCGGGCACCCCCTTCATCGCCCCCGACCCCTATCAGATTCCGCCCGGGGATTATGCCGGCCCCATGGGCGTGGGGGAACCGCCCAGCTGGGAAAAGGCCGCCATGTATGTGGTGATGTGCCTGGTGCTGATCGGAGCCGGTGGTGGCGCCCTTTCCCTCGACGGACTCCTGATTCGCGACGCCCTGATGCTCAGCTTCGGCTGACACCGGCCGGATCATCCCTGCAGCCGGGCGATGAGATGATCGCCCACCCGCAGGGCGTTGGCGATGGCGGTGAGAGAGGGATTCACCGCGCCGATGCTGGGGAAGAAGCTGGTGTCCACCACGTAGAGGTTATCGAGCTCGTGGGCTTTGCAATCAAGGTCGAGCACCGAGCTGGTGGGATCGGTGCCGAAGCGACAGGTGCCGGCCTGATGGCCCACGGCGGCAATCGCCATGCTGGATTTCACGTAGATCTGCCGCTCCACAAGGTGATTCTTCAGATAGAGAGAATCCAGCAAGCCGCGAAGATTATGCTCAAGCTTGGCGCTGGCCGTTTGGTTGTTGGGGGTGTAGGAAAGGGTGATCGCCCCCTCCTTGTTCACGGTGATGCGGTTCTCAGGGTCGGGGAGATCCTCGCTGCTCAGCCAGAAATCCAGTGCATGTTCCGCGATCTGGTCCATGCTCCAGCCGGGCATCAGGAAGGTTTCAAGCGGGGCATAGCCCTTCATGATCGTGCCGCTGGTCTTGCCGGTCATCTGGATGTTGCCCATCGGGTAGGGAAACGCCTCAGAGCCCAGATACCAGTCATTGATCGACACCGTTTTCTGAAACACGGTGGTGTTGGGTTCATGGGCCAGGGCCACGAGGGCCTTGCTGTTGTGGAACATGTAGTTGCGCCCCACCTGCCCGGAGCCATTGGCCAGGCCGGCCGGGTGGCGGTCGTTGGCAGACATCAGCAGCAGCCGGGCGCTGTTGGCGGCGCCGCAACTCACCACCACCACATCGGCGGAAAAGCGCATCGGCTCGCCATCGCGCAGAACTTCCACCGCCGTGACCCGCCCACCACTGGCATCGGTGAGCAGCCGCTGCACATGGGCGCGGGTGAGCAGCGACACGTTCGCATCGGCCAAGGCCGGCCGGATGCCAACCACGTCCGCATCACCCTTGGCATGCACGAGGCACGGAAATCCATCACAGCGGTTGCACTTGCGGCAACGGCTGAAGGGCAGGTTGGCCTCATCGAGCATCACCCCGCTGGGGGCGTGGAAGGGGCGCAGGCCGGCGGCACGCAGGTCGTCGACCAGCTTCTGCATGCGCGGCTCATGGGCAATCGGCGGGTGGGGATAGGGGGCACTGCGGCGGGGTTCGGTTGGATCTTCCCCCTGCTGGGCATGCACGTGGAACAGTTCTTCGGCGCGCTGGTAATAGGGCTCGAAGACGTCGTAAGGGAGGGGCCAGGCCGGTGAGATGCCGTCGTGGTGAATCAGCTCGCCGAAATCGGCCTCGCGCAGGCGGAAGTGGGCGGCCCCGTACATCTTGGTGGCGCCTCCCACCATGTAGTGGCTGCCGGGCTGAAAGGCCTTGCCGTGCTTGTCGTGCCAGGTGTCCGCAGACACATAGCGACCCTGCTGAAACACCGCTTCGGCGCTCCAGTTCTGCGGTTCCTGGGGGAGCCAGTCGCCGCGTTCCAGCACTAGCACCTTGAGGCCGCTGCCAGCCAGGTGCCGCGCCAGGGTGCCGCCGCCGGCACCACTGCCGATGATCAACACATCCACGTGGCTGCCATCCGGTGGATTCAGCTGCCCGGCACCAGGCAACGGGGAAAGGGTGATCGACGGGTCGATGATCCGGGCCGTTGGGGTGGCAGGCATGGCGGAAGGGTGGCGGCGGAACAGAGGGGAAGGCAGAGACAGCTGCTGCGATCAGGGCAGTGGATATTGGGAGAGTTGGTTGATCATCTTGCAGACGATCGCACTCCAGCCGGTCTGGTGGCTGGCGCCCACCCCACGGCCATTGTCGCCATGGAAATACTCATGAAACTGGATCAGATCACGCCAATGGGGGTTGTGCTGAAACAGATCCACATCCCCGAGGAAGGCGCGCCGGCCCCGGCTGTCACGGCGGAAAAGATTCACCAGACGCTGCTCCAGCTTCAACGACACATCCCAGAGGCTGAGCCATACGCCGGAGCCGGTGGGGAACTCCACCGTGAAGCTGTCGCCATAGAAATGGCCGAATTTTTGCAGAGATTCGATCAACAGATAATTAAGCGGCATCCACACCGGCCCACGCCAGTTGGAGTTGCCACCGAACATGGCCACCGGGCTGTCCGCCGGTGAATAGGAGAGGCAATCTGATTCACTGCCTTCGGTGTAGCAGAAGGGTGCGGTTTCATACACCTTCGACAGAGAGCGGATGCCATAGGGGGACAGGAACTCCGCTTCATCGAACAGCCGCTCACAGATGCGGCGCAGCCGATCTTCCGGCACCAGGGAAAACAACAGCCGGTCGTTGTGGCGCCGGCCCAGGTGCGTTTCCACCCAGGAAGGGGAGGTGCGCTCGTGGGTGTACCACGCCATGCTGTTCTTCACATCCAGCACCGGCAGACGTTCCAGCGTTTCCTGATCGAAACTGGCCACCGCCAGCAGGGGAATCAGGCCAGCAATCGAGCGGCTGCGCAGGAAATCGGTGCTGCCATCGGGCCGCTTGATCACGTCGTAGTAGAAGCCATCCTGTTCATCCCAGTTCAGAAATTCGTTGTCTGTGGGGGTGTTGAGCGTGAGGTTGAGCTGCACGAAGTCGTAGACAAAACGCTCACACAGATCCGCATACTCCGGTTCACTCACGCTCAGCTCCACGCTGATGTTGAGCAGATTCAGGCTCAGCGACGCCATCCAGGCGATGCCATCGCTTTCGCCGATGTGGCTACCATCGGCGAGCGGAAAGCGCCGGTCGAACACGGCAATGTTATCCAGCCCGAGGAATCCTCCCTCGAACACATTGTCGCCCGAACGATCATTGCGGTTAGCCCACCAGCCATATTCCAGCAGCAGCTTGCGCAGCGCCGCCCGCAGAAAAGGCATGTCCGGTTCACCGTTCTGCTTGCGGTCGATCTGATAAACACGCATCGCCGCCCAGGCGCCGATCGGTGGGTTCGGATCGGAGAGCGCCCATTCGTAGGCAGGGGTCTGGGCGTTGGGCGCCGTGAAGCGGGGGCTGCGCAGCAACATGCACTGCTCCTTGGCGGTGGCCGGATCGAAGCCGGCGAAGGCCACGGCATGCACCATCAGATCCCACTGGCAGAAATAGGGGTATTCCCATGAATCGGGCATGGAGATCACATCTTCCACATGCAGACGGCGCCAGGCCGCATTGGCGCTCCTGAAGCGCTCCGGCGGCGGCACCGGCTGGCCCGGATCCCCCTCCAGCCAGCGTTTCACGTCCCAGCTGTAGTACTTCTTGCACCACAGCAATCCGGCGGCGCCTGCGAGGTGAATGCGGCGGTCGTCGGCTTCCAGCCCAGGCACGCAGTGCTCGAAGTAGGCCCTCCATTCCTGCTCGCGCGCCTGATGGGTGGCCTCGAACGCCGCGCCGAACGCCGCCGGCTGCTCGCCCGCCCACAGGCGCAGGTCCACCACCCAGGTCTCCCCCGGGGCCAGTGTGCGGCGCAGCAAGCGGGCCGCCTTGGTGCCCCGCTGGGCGGGGTTGATGGCTCCCTCCTCCCCCTCCACCACATACCGGTGAAAGCCGTCCTTCTGATACGGCCGCTGGTTGGGCTGGCGGAACAGGCGCTCGGTGTTGGTCTCGTTGTCGGTGAAGATCCAGGGGCCAGGCTCGGCGCAGGCCAGCCGGTACGACCCGAGGCCAGGCAGCACAGGGGTGCGCAGCAGATCCCCTTCAAGCTCCAGCGGCTGCTCGAGCGCGCCCGCATAGCCCCAGCTCCAGGTGTTGCGCAACCACAGGGTGGGCAGGAGGGTGAGCGGGGCAGGATCAGGGCCTCGGTTGGTGAGGCGCAAGCGGATCAGCAGGTCGTCGGCCGCCGCCTTCGCGTACTCCACCTCCACATCGAAGTAACGGTCGTCGTCGAACAGCCCGGTGTCGACAAGCTCGTATTCCGGGCTGTCGCGCCCGCGCCGCCCGTTCTCGTGGATCAGGTGGTCGTAGGGGAAGCAGCGCTGGGGGTACTTGTACAGCCCCCGCATGAAGCTGTGGGTGGGGGTGTTGGCCAGGTGAAAGGTGTAGTCCTTGATGTCTTCGCCGTGGTTGCCTTCCGGGTTGCCCAGCCCGAAGGGCCGCTCCTTGAGGATGGGATCGAGGCCGTTCCAGAGCGCCACCGAAAAGCAGAGGCGGGCGTGCTCGTCGCACAGGCCCAACAGGCCGTCCTCCCCCCAGCGGTACACGCGCGAGCGGGCGTGGTCGTGCGGGAAGGAGCGCCAGGCATCGCCGTCGGCGGAATAGTCCTCCCGCACCGTGCCCCACTGACGATCAGGTAGGTAGCTGCCCCAGAGCGCCCAGGGCACCAGCCCCTGATCCCGTTCGGCCATGCGGCGCCGTTCGGCGAACTCGATGGCGTCGCGGTCGGGCATCAGCGCGTGATCAACACCTGGCCATCCTGGCCGGGTTCGGCGGTTCCGCAGGCCGCTCTGTGCGTTAGCCCACCATCAGGCCGCCGTCTTCACTGAGGCATTCCTGCCAGCTGCGCAGATCGAAGAGAAGTTCCTCGAGCGTGAGCACGGCCAGTTCCTGCTCCAGCGCCCGCTGCAGACGCCGCACCAGAGCCTGGGCCACCTGCTCGCCCGCCAGTGCCGGGTCGCTGGCCGTAGCTGCCGCCGGCCCCAGCGCCGGATCAGCCTGCACGGCTTGCAGCACGGTGGCGACAGGAATCGCCGCCGGTACCCGCCGCAGGCGGTAGCCGCCGCTGCGGCCCCGGCGCGCCTCCACCAGATCGGCCCGCCGCAACTGCAGCAGAAGTTGCTCCAGCATCGGGGCCGGAATCGACTGAGCGGCGGCGATCTGCGTCACCGAGCGCCAGGCGCCCGGCTCCCTGGCCAGCTCCAGCAGCGCCTTGAGCGCCTGCAGGCCGCGGCGCTTGATCAACGCCGTGCCGCCAGACGCTCCAGCACGTTCTCGAGGGTGTAGCCGAACAGGGTGGGATCCGGTTCGGTGGCGTCGATGTCGGCCAGGCCCAGCTCCTGCCAGCGGGCATCGAGCCGGTCTTCGATCGCCGCCGGCCGGCGGAGCGGTTCGCCCCAGTCGTGGCGCTTTTCCGGCCCGACCTTGGTGGTGGCATCGATCGCCAGACGGCCGCCCAGCCCCAGACGCTCGCTGGCGAAATCCAGCGTGTCAAACGGGGTGTCCTCCAGCACGAACAGATCACGCTGGGGATCCACCTGGGCACTGATGGCCCAGATCACCTGGCGCGGGTCGCGGATGTTGATCGACTTGTCGACCACCACCACGAACTTGGTGTAGGTGAACTGGGGCAGGACGGTCCAGAAGGCCATCGCTGCCCGCTTCGCCTGGCCTGGATAGGCCTTGTCGATCGAGAGCACAGCCAGCTTGTAGCTGAGCCCTTCCATCGGCAAGAAGAAATCGATGATCTCGGGCACCTGTTGCCGCAGGATCGGCGTGTAGATGCGGTTGAGCGCGATCGCCAGCATCGCCTCCTCCTTCGGCGGGCGGCCGCTGAAGGTGGTGAGGAACACCGGGTTCCGGCGCTGGGTCATGCACTGGAAGCGCACCAGCGGGGACGCCTCGACGCCGCCGTAGAAGCCCATGTGATCACCGAAGGGGCCGTCGGGCAGTTCCTCGCCGGGGGTGATCGTGCCCTCCAGCACCACTTCGCTGTGGCTGGGCACCTCCAGGTTCACTGTTTTGCACTTGGCCAGCCGCACCCCTTCGCCGGCGTAGATGCCGGCGAATAGCCATTCGGAGAGCTGCACAGGGATCGGGGTGGCGGCGGCCATCACCAGCAGGGGGTGCACGCCGATCGCCACGGCCACCTCCAGGGGCTTGCCCATGGCCGCCGCCTTGCGCAGGTGGCGGGCACCGCCACGCACGCTCAGCCAGTGCACCGTCATGGTGTTCACCGACTGGCGCTGCAGCCGGTAGACACCCACGTTGGGCACGCCCGTTTCCGGGTCCTTGGTGATCACCAGGCCGAGCGTGATCACCCCGCCGGCATCGCCGGGCCAGGGGCGCAGCAGCGGCAGGCTGTCGAGGTTCACGTCCTCCCCCTTGAACACCTGCTGGTGGCAGGGCGGCAGCAGGTCGAGGTCGGGGCGGGCCTTCACCACATCCCAGAGCACCCCGCCGAAGCGCACCGCCTCGCGCAGCCCCTTCGGCGGCCGGGGCTGCTGCAGCAGGGCCAGCCGCGCGCCGAGATCCTCCAGCTCTTCGGCCGACTCCAGGCCCATGCTCCACACCACCCGCTGCACGGTGCCGAGCAGGTTCACAGCCACCGGCATCGGGCTGCCGATCACGTTCTCGAACAGCAGGCCAGGGCCCCCGCGGGCCAGCACCCGGTCGGCGATGGCGGCCAGTTCCTGGTCGGGGTCGACGGGGGCTGTGATCCGCCGCAGCTGGCCGCGCTGCTCCAGTAGCGACAGAAAGCCCCGCAGATCTCTGGTGGAACTCCGCGGCAGCGTGGCCGTCATTGAGTGGGTCATGAGCGTCGCTGCCTACTGTGACGCACGCGACCCGTGCCCTGCGCCGTGCAGATCCATACCTTCCACACCTCCGAAGATGTGCCAGACCGCGGCCCTGGAGCGGCGGCGGCGGGCCCGGATGCGGCCGTGGTGATCGACGTGCTGCGCGCCACCACCACGATCGCCTGGGCACTCCAGAACGGCGCCGAGGCGGTGCAGGCGTTCGCCGATCTCGACAGCCTCAAGGCCGCGGCCGCGGCCTGGCCGGCCGCGCAACGGCTCACAGCCGGCGAACGGGGCGGCGCCCGGGTGGAGGGCTTCGATCTCGGCAACTCCCCCCTGGCTGTCACGCCGGCGCTGGTGGCGGGCAAGCGCATCTTCATGAGCACCACCAACGGCACCCGCTCGCTTGACAAGGTGTGCACTGTGCCCCTGCTGCTGACCGCCTGCCTGCCCAACCGCGCAGCAGTGGCGGCGCGGCTGCTGGAGCGGCAGTGCGAGCAGGTGTGGATCGTGGGCAGCGGCTGGGAGGGCTCCTATTCGCTGGAAGACACCCTGGCGGCTGGCGCGGTGGCCCAGGCGGCGATGGATGCCGCAGCCGCTGGCGGCCGGTCAGTGGAGGCGGGCAATGACGAGATGGTGGCGGCGCTGGCGCTGTGGGAGCAGTGGCGCCACGATCCCGAAGGCTGCCTGCGTACCGCCAGCCATGGCCGGCGGCTGATCGGCCTGGGCGATCACGACGATGATTTCCGCTGCTGCGCCACCGTGGATTCGCTTGAGATCGTGCCGATGCAGGCCGAGCCAGGCGTACTCAAAGCCAGCTGAAGCCGGCGCCCAGCCCCTTTCCGGCGCCGGAAGGCAGCTCCCTTACAGTTCCGCCGACCTCTTCCCTGCTCATGGTGACGAGCTTCCTGGCCGCTGCTCTGCAACTCACCAGCACGCCCGATCCGGAGTCCAATTTCGCGGCCGCCGAGGAGCTGATCGATCTGGCGGCCCGGCGCGGCGCCGATCTGGTGGGGCTGCCCGAGAACTTCGCCTTCATGGGCAACGACGAGCGGCGGCTGGAGCTGGCGGGCAGCCTGGCCGAACGCTGCAGCCGCTTTCTGGTCACGATGGCGCGGCGCTACCAGGTGACTCTGCTGGGCGGCGGCTATCCGGTGCCGGCAGGGGAGCGGGCCACCTTCAACCGCGCAGAGCTGGTGGGCACCGAAGGCCAGCTGCTGGCCCGCTACGACAAGATCCACCTCTTCGACGTGGATCTTCCCGATGGCAACACCTATCGGGAGTCGGGAACGGTCAAAGCGGGCGATACCTTGCCGCCGGTGGTGGATGTGCCGGGCCTGTGCCGCATCGGACTTTCGATCTGTTACGACGTCCGCTTTCCCGAGCTCTACCGCCACCTAGCCGGTGCTGGTGCTGAACTCATCATGATTCCGGCCGCCTTCACCGCCTTCACCGGCAAGGACCACTGGCAGGTGCTGCTGCAGGCGCGGGCGATCGAGAACACGGCCTACGTGATGGCACCGGCCCAGACCGGCCTGCACTACGGACGCAGGCAGAGCCATGGCCACGCCCTGGTGATCGACCCATGGGGCACGGTGCTGGCGGATGCGGGAATTTCCCCCGGGCTGGCGGTGGCGCCGGTCGACCCTGATCATGGCCAACGGGTTCGCACCCAGATGCCGAGCCTGAACCACCGCCGTCCTTCGCTGTTCTGACCCTGGGGAAGCCCTGCCCGTCACTGCTCACCACGCTGCGGGCGTCGTGCCGCGCGATCGCCCTCGCCACGCTCGCGCCGTCTGCCCTGCTGCTGGCCTCTCTGCCGGCCCACGCCGCCAGCGCCCTGGCCGCCTGGCGCGTCAGCCGGGATGGGGTGCTTGAGCTGCGAACCTCGCCCTCAATCTCCCTGCAGGCCTTCTACGAAAGCGGCAGGGGCGCCCAGGGTCCTCGGGTGTGGATCGACCTCCCCGGCGCCCCGGTGCGGCCTCGCACCCTGCGCGGCAGCGGCGCCCTGCGCGAGGTGCGCATCGGCAAGCCCGATCCCGGCACCACCCGCCTTGTGCTCGAATTCGCCCCAGGCACCCAGCTCGATCCGCGCAACATGCGCCTGGTGGGCACCGCCCGCGACCGCTGGCGCCTCGAGCTGACCGGGCTGGGCTCCAACCGGCTGATCTCCACCCTCGGCGAAGGCAATGTGGAGGTGGCAGGCGGAGGCTGGGTACGGCCGACTCCTTTCGGCGGCAGCCGCCCCCTCCCCTCCACCGGCGGCATGCCCGCAGTGCCGCGTGGCCGCTTCCGGGTGGTGATCGATCCGGGCCACGGCGGACCCGACCCGGGCGCCGTGGGCATCGGCGGGCTGCGGGAAACCGATGTGGTGCTCGACATCTCGTTGCAGGTGGCCCAGCTGCTGCAGAGCAAGGGTGTGCAGGTGGTGCTGACGCGCACCTCCGAAATCGACGTCGACCTGCCGCCGCGGGTGGCGCTGGCGAACAGCAGCGGTGCCCAGGCCTTCCTCAGCATCCACGCCAACGCCCTGAGCATGGCCCGGCCGGATGTGAACGGCATCGAAACCTTCTACTTCCAGGGCGCTCAGTCGCGGGCGCTGGCGGAGGCCGTGCAGGAGGAGATGCTGCGGGTTTCACCCGGCAGCCCCGACCGCGGCGTCAAGACCGGCCGCTTCTTCGTGATCCGCCGAACGGTGATGCCCGCGGCGCTGGCGGAAACCGGCTTCGTGACAGGCGATCTGGATTCCCCCCGGCTGGCGGATGCGGAACACCGCCAGCGGCTGGCCCAGGCCATCACCCGCGGCATCATGCGTTACCTGGGGGGCGGATGAGCAAGCGACGCATCGGCCTGCTCGACAGCGGACTCGGCGGCCTGACCGTGCTGCGCCGCCTGGTGGAGCGGCATCCCGACCAGCCCTACATCTACCTGGGCGACACCGCCAGGGTGCCCTATGGCGAGCGCTCCAGGGGGGAGATCCGCTCGATTGCCGCCGAGGTGGTGAGCTGGCTGCAGCTGCAGTCGGTCGATGTGGTGCTGATGGCCTGCAACACCACCCATGCCCTGGCCCTTGATGTGGTGGAGGCCATTGCCGGCCGCGAGGTGCCGGTGCTGGGTCTGATCGACAGTGCTGCCACCGTGGTGCAGGGGGAACGGGTGGGCGTGCTGGCCACGCCGGCCACCGCAGCCAGCGGCGCCTATGGACGCGCCCTGCGCGCCGTGCGTCCGTTCATCAAGGTGGTGGAAGTGGGCTGCCCCGCCTTCGTGCCCCTGATCGAGCGGGGTGATCTCACCGACCCGCAGCTGCGCGAGGCGGCCCACACCTATCTGAAGCCCCTGCTGGCCGCCGATGTGGACACCGTCGTGCTTGGCTGCACCCACTACCCGCTGCTGGAAGACCTGCTGCGGGAGCTGCTGCCCCAGCACGTGGTGCTGGTGGATCCGGCCGAGGCCGCCGTGGCGCGCCTGTCGGTCTGCATCGGCCGAACGCCGGCGCCGGTGCCGCAGCTCTGCGGCCTGCACCCGTCTCCCGCTCTGGCCAGTGGCAGCCGCTTCTGCGTGACCGGCGATCCGGAGGCCTTCGCCCGTGCAGCCATGCCCTGGCTGGGCTGGCGGCCGGTGGTGGAGCAGGTGGCGCTCTCAGCGCCGATCCAGGCCTTCTAGGATCCATCCACTGAGCAGGGGTCATGGCCACGGTCGCGCAATTGCTCCAGCCGGTCGAGAACGACCTCGAAACTCTGCTGAGCGATCTGCGCAGCCTGATCGGCGCCGGCCACCCGATCCTCCAGGCTGCAGCTGAGCACCTCTTTAGTGCCGGTGGCAAACGGATCCGCCCCGGCGTGGTTCTGCTGCTCTCACGGGCTCTCAGCCCTGATGGTGAGCTCTCCAGCCGGCACCGGCGCCTGGCTGAGATCACCGAAATGATTCACACCGCCTCCCTCGTCCACGACGACGTGGTCGATGAGGCCTCCACCCGCCGCGGCGTGGACACGGTCCACAGCCGCTTCAACAATCGCCTGGCGGTGCTGGCGGGCGATTTCCTTTTCGCCCAGGCCAGCTGGCACCTCGCCAACCTCGACGACCTCGATGTGGTGAAGCTGCTCTCGCGCGTGATCATGGACCTGGCCGACGGCGAAGTGCGACAGGGGCTGTTTCGCTACGACACCGGCCAGAGCTTCGAGACCTACCTCGAAAAGAGCTACTGCAAAACTGCCTCGCTGATCGCCAACAGCGCCCGCGCCGCCGGGGTGCTGAGCAACCTGCCGGTCGATCGCCTCGATCAGCTCTACCGCTTCGGCCGCCAGTTGGGCCTGGCCTTCCAGGTGGTCGACGACATCCTCGACTTCACCGGCAGCGATCAGCAACTGGGAAAGCCTGCTGCCAGCGATCTGGCCGCCGGCTACCTCACGGCCCCGGTGCTCTTCGCCCTTGAGGAACGTCCGCCCCTGGCCGGGCTGATCGAGCGAGAGCTCTGCGAACCCGGCGACCTTGATCAGGCGCTGGAGCTGGTGCGGGGCTGCGAAGCGATCCCCCGGTCGCGCGCGCTGGCCGAAGGTTTTGCCCGAGAGGCCGGCGAAGCGCTCCAGTGGCTACCGCCTTCCGCCTCCAGCGACGCCCTCAAGGCCCTGCCGGACTTCGTGCTCAGCCGCCTCTATTGAGCGCGCTTTGCCCAGCTGAGTGGGCTTGCTCCGCCGAATCGCACGGCCGTTTGACCTGCTCTCATGCAATGGCCAGAGCAGGTTGCTGCACGAGGGATGGATCCATTCACCGAGAAGCCAGTTCTCCTTCACACAGGCTGCTTCAAAATCAGGCAGGTGTGAAGATTCAAAGCCACAAGATCTCTCACGTTTTGCTAGCGATTGGCGGGCAGCTTTACCCATGCTGAAAAGGAACCCTCCCATGGACATCAATCAGCACCATTTCGAGCTACAAATCCTCTGACCTCCCCCTCTCAGAGATCCACACCATGAGCGAGGGCAGTCCCTCCAACCAACCCGTGCCCGACGTGGACGCCCAGGATCAGGCCTCGGCTAATGCACTGGGCGCATTGGGAGCCCAGCTCCGTAAAGCACGCGAGGCCAAGGGCATTGCCCTGGCGGAGCTTGCCAAGCGCCTGTTCTTCCGCGAGGAGCAGTTGAACGCGCTTGAAGCCGGCGACCGTGCCGCCCTGCCCGAGCTGGTGTACGTGATTGCCCAAGCGCAGCGCGTGGCCGGGGTGCTCGGGCTGGATGTGGCGCCGTTGTTGCAGCCGCTGCGCAACCTGCAGAAAAGTGGCCTCACCCACCGCTGCCTGGACCCGAGCACCTCAACGACACAGCAGACGGCGCCAGGGTCCGCCAAGACCGCCGCCGCAGGCGTGATGGTCCGTTCCATTGCCGTGATGGCTCTGATTGTGGGCGCTGGATCGGCGCTGGTGTGGGGCTGGCGGCGCTTCGATGCCGGCACCCTCCAGACACGGCTTTCGGCGCAGCCAGCTGCCCCCTCCCCTGCACGGCCCGAGCCCCCGGCCAACGAACCAGCCCCTGCCATGGTTGCCCCGGTGGCCGTGCCGCCAGCTCCTGGCGATCTGCTGCTGAGCAGCAGTTCCCCCAGCTGGCTGGAAGTGCGCCAGGTGGGCGGCCCTGCCGGCGAGGAGGTGGTGTTCCGCGGCACCTTCAAGGGGGAGCGCCACTTTCCGCTCGGCGATGGACTCAAGGTGCTGGCCGGGCGCCCCGACCTGGTGACGGCCCGTCTGGAAGGCAAACCGGCTGAGCGCCTCGGTTCGATCGAACAGGTGCAGTGGCGCACCTTCAAGACTTCAGCAGCGGATCCGTCCGCTCCGCCTCCCTGAGCACAAGAAGCCACCCCCCCAAGGGGCACCTCCGCAGGGTTGTTGGGGCGGAGCGGCCTTCATTCCCTTTCCATCGCCACAATCTGATCGCGACCGTTTATCCGGGCCAGTTCGGAGGCTTTGGTTGCCCGCTGGAACATGCCGGCGAAATCGGCGTCGGTGTCGCTCATGGTGGTGACTCCACCGCTGAGATGAATCTGCTGCTCGCTGTGGAAGGACGACACACCAATATGGTGGGCGCCCTCCAGCACGCTTTCCGCCAACCAGGTGGCCTGCTCATCGGTGCTGTTGATCAGCAGAATCGCGAACTCCTCGTCGCCCACCCGTCCGATCAGATCCTGGTCCGCCGCGTGGCTGCGGCAGAGATCGGCCACTTTCACCAGCACCTCATCGCCCGCCTTGTGGCCTGAACGGCTGTTGATCATCCTGAAGTTGTCAATGTCGAGAATCACCAACGACAACGGCACCTGACGCTCCCGCGCATGCCTCAGTTCGAGTTCGCCGAGCTGCAGGAAAAGGCTGCGCCCCAGCAGATGGGTGATCGGGCAATGCAGCGACTGGCGGCGCATCTCGATTTCCCGCATCGCCAATTCCGCAATGCGCTCCAGAAGACGGATCTGCTGATCGCTGGGCTGGCGAGGCTTGCGGTCGATCACGCACAGCGTGCCGAGGTTGTGGCCGTCTTCAGAGGTAAGCGGTGCGCCTGCATAGAAGCGAATCCTGGGCTCCTCCAGCACGAGGGGATTGGTGTTGAAGCGCGGGTCTTCGAGCGCATCGGGCACCACAAGCACGCCGTTGCCGGCGATGGCATGGGCACAGAAGGCCATCTTGCGCGGTGTCTCCTCGATCTCCAGCCCCTGGCGGGCGATGAACAACTGGCGGTCGGCATCGATCAGGGAGATCAGGCCGATCGGTGTGTCAAGCAACTCGGTGGCCAGCTCCAGCAGGCGATCGAGGTGCGGATCCTTGCGATGGTTGAGCAGGTCGTGGCGCTCCAGCGAGCGCAACCGCTGGAGTTCATCGACGGGGACCGGGTAGTCGGGGAAGGGGGACATTGCAAGGCCACGCGCAGACAGCTCCTGCCTCTGTTGTAGCCAGGCCGGGCTGCGTCACGCCCTGAACAAGTGGGCTTGGCAACCGACTGGCATGCAAAACAGCAGCCAAGTGGCTCCCGTAACCTCGGCTCTTCCCCCGGTCGCCGTCGTGCCTCCCCGAACGCGCCGGCTGCGGCCCCTGCCCAGCACCAGAAGGGCGGCGACCCTGGCCGCTGGTTTCGCCGCCGGTCTCGCCGCTGTTCTGGCGGCCTTGCTGGCGGTTCTGCTGCCCATGCTTCAGTCGGCGCCGGCGGCGACCAGGCCGTCCAGCTACGCCCTGGCCTGGGAGCAACCCTTCAACCGCCCAGATCACTACCCCCTTGATCAGCGTCCCGATCCGGCGCTCTACAAGCCGAACGGCGCCTGGATCGGCCGGCTGATCCTGCCGGAGGCGCGCGCCGCGGATCCCGCCGGTCAGGGTCAAAGCGCCCAGGATTCCGGCGCCGACTGGGTGTGGCTGGAGGTGCAGCACGCGCCTCCCCAGCACGAGAAACTGGTGGGCCAGCGGCTGCGGCTGGGCTGGCAGGAGCGGCCGCCGTTGCAGGCCATGGTGCGCACCGTCAGCACCGACATCCGCTTGGATGCGGCGGCCCATGCGGCGATCGCTGCCGGCAACGTGGTGCCGCAGCGGCTCGATGGCCGCCGCGGCGTGGGTCCGCTGCAATCGCTGGCCGGGGCTCGCCCCCACGACGACGTGATCGTGCGGCTTGAGGACGTAGAGCTCACTACCAGCCCTACCGGCAGCCCCGGCCTGGCGATCGCCCAGCCGCCGGTGCAGATCACCGGGCGCTACGTGGCCCTGGTGCAACTGCTGCAACCAGCCGCCGCCGCCGAGAACCCCGACGGCGATCGCTTCGAGGTGCGGCACTTCGATCGGCGCCAGGGCGGATTCAGCGGCCCGCTGGACGTGGTGCGGATTCCGCGGCAGCCACCCGATCGCGATGGGCGCCGGCTGTTCAACCCGGATGGCCTGGTGGGGGATCCGATCGGCGCCTCCGGCTGGCTGGTGTACGGCGCGCCCGATGCCAGCGGCCTGTTCACGGCCCAGGCACTGCTGCCCCGGGCGCTGCTGCAGCCCCAGGCCGATCAGCTGGTGCAGGGCCGCGGCGCCGGCCTCGACTACGTGCTGCACCGCAACTGGGCCCGCACCCCCGAGCGCAAGGGCCGCTTCTCACGGGTGCAGGTGGGGGGAGAAGGCAGCTGGCAGCTGGGCGAGCGGGGCCTGCTGATCCACAGCTTCGGCGGCATCGGCGGGCCCGCTGGCGAAGCGATCGTGGCCGGCACCGTGACCGGCCACTTCGCCTTTGGTGACGCCGAACTGGGGCGCGACCCCTTCAGCGGTGAGCCGCTGTTTGCGCTGCGCTTTCACCAGATCTATGCCAACAACCCCAACGGCATCGTGGCCGGCACCCAGGACTGGAGTGCCTACAGCGGCGATCTGCAGCGGGGCTGGCTGTGGCTGCGACCGATCTCCGATGTGCTGATCCGTCAGGACCTGTTCAGCGACGTGCAGCTCGGCCACCGCCGCTTCTCCCTGCTCGATGAACTGGGGGTGCAGGCCAACGTGATGATGGCCCGTTACCGCAGCGGCGACGGCACGGGCCTGTCGTCGGTGACGCCGGCCACCTCCTGCGTGCAGGATTCCAGCCAGACCCTCTACATCGCACTGCAACGGCTGCGCCAGCAGGTGCTGGCCGATCCCGGGCTGATGGCCTGGTGGCGCGCCCATCCCAACGACAGCGACAGCCGGCGCTTCGAGCGGCTGCTGGCCCTGGGCCGGTCACTCGACGACCTGCTCACTCCCTTCGGCATGGTGCGCTCCGACTGGGTGCGCAACGCGGCAGTGGTGGCCGGCGCTGACACGCTCACCAGCGGTGAGCAGCACTTCGTGCGCGGCCAGAGCGTGCGCGATGCCCTGCTGAGCTGGCGTTCGATGCTGCCCCGCCGCGGCCATGACGACATCGCCCGCGTGTTCCTCCAGAACGGCTCGCAGCTGTGGTTCCAACGCACCAACCAGGTGCCGGGCCGCGACCCCGAGCTGCTGCCGCTGGCACCCACGCTGCTGCTCGGCCAGTGGCCCTGGTTGTCGGTGCCGCTGCGGCGGCTCTCCGATGCGGTGAGCACGCCGCTGCTGGGCGGCAATGGGCTGGTGGCGGCGCTGGGAATGCTGCTGTACGCACTGGTGGCCCTGCCACTGGCGCGGCGCAGCGGCCTGCTGCGGCAGGGCTGGCGCTGGCGACCGCTGGGGCCAATGCTGCGCCAGGCGCCGCTGCTGCTGCTGATGCCAGCGCTGGGGGAGGAAGCGGTGTTCCGCGCCGCCCTGCTGCCGGCAGCCGCAATGGAGGGGGTGGGGCCCTGGTCGTCGCTGGCCTGGGGCGCCCTGAGCGTGGGGCTGTTCGTGGCCTACCACCCACTGGCTGGCGCCACCTGGTACCGGCCGGGGCGGCAGCTGTTCCGTGATCCGGCCTTCCTGCTCTCCTGCAGCTGGCTCGGCGCCGTGTGCGCGGGCGTCTTTCTGCTCAGCGGCTCGCTGTGGCCGCCCGTGCTGATCCATTGGCTGGCCGTGACCCTGTGGCTGTGGCCCCTGGGCGGACGCCTGCGGTTGAGGATGGAGGCCCCCAGGCCTGTGGCCCCATGACCCTCGAACGGTTCAAGCAGGCCCTGGCCACATTGATGGAGCAGGCGCCCACCGACCCCCTGGAGCGGGATGAATTCTTCGAAGTGAACCCGCTGCCCGCCGCCGATGGCCCCTTTGAGGTGGTGGTGGTCGACGAGGAGCAGGGGATCTTCGCCGCGCTCTATCTCGACCGCCTGTTCGAGGAGGAGGAAGCTGAAGGCCAGGACGAGATTGAAGCGCTGGTGCCCGCCTACCTGCAGGAGGCGTTCGGGCTGGAGCGGCACGACTGGCAGGCCACCGCTCCCTTCGATCTGGGCTGGCGGTCGCGGGAATTTCTCTGGTTTCTGGAATTCCAGCTCCCCGGTCTCACGCCGCCCTGTCACAGCGACGCTGTCAGCTGAGTGAGGGCTGGCGCGGGGCGCAGACGGCTGAGTGCGTGCTGACGCGGGCTCAGAAGGCTTCAACGCCCCCTGACGATCACCGGCGTGCCACCGCCTGGAGCGGTGCCGGGCAGGGCGGGTACCACCGAGGTCTGACCGTCCCATTTGTCGAGGAACAGCTTGTAGAGCACCTGGTCATCGAGGCTGGAGTTGAGGATCTGGTAGCGCTTGGCCTCCTGATCGGCGATCTTCACTTCGGTCTGGGCGCGCAGCAGCCGCTGCTCGGCGATCTGTTTCTGTTCGATGGCGGCGCGGTATTCCTCGGCGATCTGCAGACCGGTGAGGTCGAGGCCCTGCACGATCACGTAGTTGAACTTGCTGAGTTCTTCCGCCACCTTCTCCTGCACCAGGGCGGAGATGTCGTTCCATTCGGTGGCGATCGTCACCAGCTCGTACTGGGAAAACACCGATTTGAGCGCCTTGAGCAACGAGGGCTGGATCACCCGTGGATAGATCTGGGAGTTATCGGTGGCGATCGTTTCGAACACGCGGGCCGCCTCGCTGGGCTTGATCGCGTACTTCACCGTGGCGGTGGCCTCGATCACCTGCAGATCCTTGGTGAGGGTGGAGAACTGCTCCGGCCGCACCTGGGTGCGCACATCAAAGAACGAGGTGGCCTGAATCAAGGGGATCTTGAGGTTGGGGCCTGGGTCGCGCTGGTTGCCGGTCACCTTGCCGAGCGTGGTGACCACGGCGACGTTGCCGGCCGGCACGATGAAGATCGTCTGGGTGAAGAGGATCAGCAGCGCCACGGCGCCGGCGATCAGCAGCTGAAACATGGCGCCCGGGCCATCACCGGCCGGTCGCATCGAGCCTTGCATGGTGGTGGGGCGTGGGGAGTGCGCACCCTAGGGGGAGCCTGTGGCGGGAGTGCGAAGCAGGAAACCGGGATCCCACCGCCAGCAGGATCCCGCCGCCGGCAGGCGCTGAGCAAAGGGAAGCGTTGAACTGAACAACCGCCGATGATGGGCGTCACAGTGCTGCCTCCGGTGCCGCGCCCCGTCCCGCTTGGCCTGCTGAGCCTCGTTCCGTGGTCGCTTGCTGTGGCTTCGGCAGCAGGAGCGCCGGCGACCGCAGCTCCTGTGGAGGCGGCTCCTGTGGCCGCCCCGTCCGAAACCATCGCCTGGACCGAGACGGCCCTGATGGACCTGATGGCATCGCAGGGGTGCCGCACCAACAGACTGCCGACAACAGCCGGGGGTCAGCGGGCCCTGAGCCGCTGGAAGGCGGCCGCCATGCTGCAGGCCTGCCTTCAGCAACTGGCGCCGGCGACAGGCGACCTGCAGCAACTGCAGCACGAGCTCGCCACCGAACTGGCCGTGTTACAGGGGCAGCTCGGCAACGAGCAGGCCCGGTTGCGAGCGCTTGAAGCTACCGCGTTCTCCACCACCACCACCCTCAGCGGCCAGGCCAGCTTCGTGCTGGGCACCAACGCCTTCAGTGGCTCAGCCGCAGGGCTGGTACAGCAGAACCGGCAGGCCTTCGGTGCCGCCAGCTTCAGCTACGACCTGCAGCTCATCGCCGACACCAGCTTCAACGGCAAGGACCTGCTGCGCACCACGCTGCGGGCGGGCAACCTCGCAGCCAGCAGCTTCGGTGGCGCCGGGCCCAGCAACCTCTCGACCCTCGCCGCCGCGTTTCAGGAGGACTGCGGCTTCAACGTCAGTAATTGCGGCAACGCGCTGGCGATCGATCGCGCGTTCTATCAGTTCCCCCTGGGGGCGGGCTTCACCGCCACCATCGGCGGCCGCGTCGAGCAGGACGACATGCTCGCCCTCTGGCCCAGCGTCTACCCGGCTTCAGCCGTGCTCGACCTGTTCACCCTGGCCGGGACTCCAGCCGCCTACAGCGAGAACCTGGGGGCAGGCGTGGGCCTGTGGTGGGCCCACCGGGGCTTCAGCATCAGCGCCAACTACGTGGCCGCGAGTGGCAATGCCGGCAATGCGGGCCAGGGGGGTTTCGGCACCGCCAACGCCGGCGCCACCGGCACCGTTCAGGTGGGTTACGGGCACAAGGCCTGGGCCGTGGCGGCGGTGTACACCCGCCTGCAGAACACCAACGGCCTGATCGGTGCCGCCAGCCCCTTCACCACCGCCAGCCTCAGCGTCCCGGGCACCACGGAGGCCTTCGGCCTGAGCGGCTACTGGCAGCCGTCACGGGCGGGCTGGTGGCCCTCGATCAGCGCCGGCTGGGGCCTCAACAGCACCACCTATTCCAGCCGCGGCCTCAGCAGTGGGCTGAGCAACAGTGGCTCTGGGGGCAGCAACGGCCTCGTGGCCACCAGCCAGTCGTGGGCGGTGGGCCTCCAGTGGAGCGACGTGCTGGGCAAGGGAAATGTGCTCGGGATGGCCGTGGGGCAACCGATCGTGGCCACGCGGCTGGTCGGCGGCGGCGGCGGCCAGGACAGCAATCTGGTGGCCGAATGGTGGTACAGGCTGCAGGTCAGCGACAGGATTGCCGTGACCCCGGCACTGTTTCTGCTCAGCCGTCCGCTCGGCGCTGACACCCCCGCAGGAGAGCAGTTCCGCCAGTTCGGCGCCCTGATCACCACCAGCTTCCAGTTCTGAACCCAACCGGCCAGACCGCACCCCGGCGAATCCACGCGCGACCCACGGCCATGCCCGCCACGCTCACCTTTCACTTCCGCCCCCGCGGCCCCGCGCGCTTCGCGGTGGGGGGCTTCCTCACCCTCTGGCTGGGCGGCTGGGCGGCCGGGGAAGTGTTCGTGCTGTTCACGCTCAGCCGTCTGCTGCGGGAGTGGACCGGGGCCGGCCCGATGGACATGAGCGTGGGGAAGGCCGCAGCGGTGACCGCCTTCCTGCTGCTGTGGGTGAGCCTCTGGACCATGGGCGGGGTGATGGCGATACGCGAATGGCTGCGTTGTTTCTGGGCCGATGAGCGGCTGGTTGTCACCGACGATGTGCTGACGCTGCACACGCGGCTGGGTCCGTTCGTGCGCCGGCAGCGCATCGGGGTGGGCCAGATCCGCCGCTGCGCGGTGCGCAGCCGCCACCAGCAGCCCAGTGCGCTGGTGGCAGAACTCGAGAACCGGGTCATCGAACTCACGCGGCTGGGCACCGCTGGCGAACGAGAGCAGGCCGCCGCCGCATTGAACGCAGCCTTCGCTCTCGATCCAGCAGCGCCGGCGGATCCAGTGGCCACTGATTTGCCCCAGCCGCTGACGGCCCAGCTGCCGCGTCAATGGCAGGAGCTGGAGGCCGCGTTCTGCGACGCCCCGTTGCTGGTGCCCACGCTCCGCATCCGGCGGCGTCAGACGGCCGTCACGGCCGTGATCACCTTGCTGCTGCTGGCGCTGCTGGGCCTGCTTGGCCGGTCAGCCCTGGCCGACCCATCCCTGTGGCCAGTGGTGGCCTTCCTGGCCCTGCCGGCACTGGGCTGCGGCTGGGGAACGGTCTGGCTGCTGCTGGGCCGGCGTGAGCTGCGCCTGGAGCGCCACCAGCTGGTGGTGCAGCGCCGCTTCGGCCGCTCCGTGCGTGAGGTGGCCCAGCTGGACGCCCTCGAGTTGGTGGAGAGCACCGACAGCGACGGGGACCGCTGGTACAAGCTGCAGGGGCTGCGCTCCGAGGGCAAACCCCTCACTCTTGAAAGTGCGATCAGGGATCCCGCCGATCCACGCGCCCTTGGCCATTGGCTGCAGCAGCGCACCCAGATTCCGTACCGCGATGCGATTCCGTCCGAGAGCGAACGGGAGGAGCAGCGGGCGGCCGCCCTGCTGGAGCTCAAGCAGCGACTGGGCGAAACGGGCCGGGCCGGCTCATGGATGCTCAAGCTGGTGGAGCGGATCGAGACAGACAAGAAAAGGCCACCGGCCCCGCCGGCCTGAGCGTGGAGCCGTCCCCGCACCTCAAGGGTTTCCACAGGCTCAGAGCCGCAGCTCCGCCAACGACTGCAGACAGATCACCTCAGGCGGGTACTGGGCGCAGACCCCATCGTTGGGCAACAGCACATGCACCTGGCAGCCTGCAGCCTGGGCCGAGCAAGCACCGGCGATCGAATCCTCAAAGGCCCAGCAGTCACTGGGGTCGACACCGAGGCGGCGGGCGGCCAGCAGAAAGACATCGGGGGCCGGCTTGCCAGCCAGGAGCTCCGGGTCATCGCCATGTACCCGCCGCTCGATCAGCTGCAGCCAGGGATGGGGCTGACTCTTGAGGGTCACCGCCTCACGGGAGCTGCTGGTGGCCAGGGCCATGGGTATGCCCAGGGCATGGCAACGCTCCACCAGCGCCTGGGCACCCGGCATGGCTGCGGCCTGCGGCAACAGGGCCTCAGCGATCGGCTGGCGCACCTCCAGCAGCTCAGCGTTACTCAGGGAAGGCCCACCGCTCTGATGGATCCACTGGCGCACCTGATCGGCGCAATCGAGGCGCCGACGACCACGCAGGGCCAGCACTTCCTCCGGCCGGAGACTGCGGCCGAAGTGGGCGGCGGCGGCCTGCCAGGCCTGGGCATGCAGCGGTTCGGTGTCCAGCAGGAGACCGTCGAGATCGAACAGGCAGGCCGCGGGACGGGTCATGGCGCCATCTTCCCAGCTACCAAGACCAGTCGCCCAGGCTGGCGGGGCATCAGGGCCTGCTCAGGTGGAAAGCAGCGGCCCGGCGCTGGGGAAGCACCGCCGCAGAGGAATCACCTGGATGATGGATATCGAATGAACGGGCTAAGGCTGCCGCAGCCGGGTTTCGCTACAAACGGCCACGTCATTACCGGGTCGTTTGCTCCACTCGCACCAGACAATAGGGCTGAGCTCGTGCCTGGAAAGATGCAGCATTCGCTGTAGCTGCCAATGTGGATGTAGCTACCAGTTGGACGTAACCGCCAATGTGGACGACCTCACCCAGTAGCAGATCTGCAGCCTGGTGAAGAGGAGGTGGCGTATGCGGACGCTGGCTACCAAGGAAATGAGCAACGAGAAGAGATGGAGGACAAGGCCAGCAAGTTTTGGTTCACCATGCGCCCCGGCAAGCGCCGGTCCTTACCGGATACTGCTGGTGACAAGTTGAAGCCAAGATCATTCCAAAATCAGCGGACATTGCCCGATTCACGACGTGCCACGCACACAATCGTTCAATTAGCACACTTCGCCACCGCTCCTTTTTTGCTGTTCGGTGTTGCCCAGAGCTTCCCTAACTAGCAAGGACGAAAGGGGAAGCCACGTCGAGGCTCAAGGCGAGAATTTTTTGAAGTCAACGTGGAGCTTCAGTCAAGCCAGCGCAACGACCAGCGCAACGAATGGAGAGTTCGGCGAACAGCAGCCGCGTGTTGCTGGAATCCAGCCCGTGCGACGCCAGAACGGCAACGCCACCAGCGGCCGCTTGAATGGGGGGCCCTGGTCCCGATGGCGATGAGCGAGGTCACGATCGAATCCGTGCTGCAGGAAGGCCGGGTGTTCGAGCCCCCCGCTGCCCTCGCTGCCAGCGCCCGGATCGGCAGCCTCACGGCCTACCGGCAACTGGCAGAGGCAGCGGACACCGACCCGGACGCCTTCTGGGCCGAGCAGGCGCGGGGAGCCCTGCACTGGTTCCAGCCCTTCGAAAGCGTTCTCGACTGGAGCGACCCCCCCTTCGCCCGCTGGTTCGAAGGGGGCACCACGAACGTGGCCTACAACTGCCTCGATCGCCATCTGGATGGCCCCCGCGCCCACAAGACGGCGCTGATCTGGGAGGGGGAACCCGGCGATGAGCGGCGGTTCACCTACGCCGAACTGCACGCCGAGGTGTGCAAGGCCGCCAATGCCCTTCTGGCTCTCGGCATCGGCAAGGGCGATCTGGTGGCGCTCTACATGCCGATGGTGCCGGAAGCGGCCATCGCCATGCTGGCCTGCGCCCGTATCGGCGCTCCCCATTCGGTGGTGTTCGGCGGCTTCTCGGCCGAAGCGCTGCGTGACCGCCTGATCGATGGCCAGGCCAAGGCGGTGATCACCGCCGATGGCGGCTTCCGCAAGGACAAGCCGGTGGCGCTCAAGCCGGCCGTCGACCAGGCCCTCGCCGAAGGCTGCCCCAGCGTGGAGCACGTGCTGGTGGTGAAGCGCACCGGCAGCCCCACCGCCATGACCGAGGGGCGCGACCACTGGTGGCACGACCGGGTGGAGCCGGCCAGCGCCGAGCACATCGCCGAGCCGATGGCCAGCGAAGACCGCCTGTTCGTGCTCTACACCTCAGGCTCCACCGGCAAGCCGAAAGGCATCGTGCACACCACCGCCGGTTACAACCTCTGGGCCCAGATCACCTTCCAGTGGATGTTCGACATCCGCGAGGACGACATCCACTGGTGCACCGCCGACGTGGGCTGGATCACGGGCCACAGCTACATCGTGTACGGGCCGCTCTCGGCCGGTGCCACCACGGTGATGTACGAAGGCGCACCACGGCCCAGCAAGCCCGGCGCCTTCTGGGAAGTGATCCAGAAGCACCGCGTCACGATCTTCTACACGGCGCCCACTGCGATCCGGGCCTTCATGAAGAACGGCCGTGAGGTGCCCGACCAGTACGACATGAGCTCCCTGCGCATCCTCGGCACCGTGGGCGAACCGATCAACCCGGAAGCCTGGATGTGGTACCGGGAGGTGATCGGCCATGGCCGCTGCCCGGTGGTGGACACCTGGTGGCAGACCGAGACCGGCGGGGTGATGATCAGCCCCCTGCCGGGTGCCACACCCACCAAACCAGGCTCCGCCACCCTGCCCATGCCCGGCATCGTGGCCGATGTGGTGGACATGGACGGCAACAGTGCTGATGTGGATGAGGGGGGCTACCTGGCCGTGCGGCGCCCCTGGCCAGGGATGCTGCGCACCATCCACGGCGATCCGGAACGCTTCCGCAAAACCTATTGGGAAGCGATCCGGCCGGCGGACGGCAGCTGGGTCTACTTCGCCGGGGACGGCGCCCGCCGTGATGCCGACGGTTATTTCTGGGTAATGGGCCGCGTCGATGACGTGATCAACGTGTCTGGGCACCGGCTGGGCACGATGGAGATCGAATCCGCCCTGGTGAGCCATCCGGCCGTGGCCGAAGCCGCCGTGGTGGGCCGGCCCGACGACCTCAAGGGCGAAGGAATCGTGGCCTTCGTGACCCTGGATGCGGGCACCAGCGGCGACGAGGCCCTGATCGCCGCGCTGAAGCGCCACGTGGGCGCCGAGATCGGCCCGATCGCCCGCCCCGACGAGATCCGCTTCACCGATGCCCTGCCCAAGACCCGCAGCGGCAAGATCATGCGCCGCATCCTGCGCGCTCTGGCGGCCGGCGAAGAAGTGAGCGGCGACACCAGCACCCTGGAAGACCGCTCCGTGCTGGATGCCCTGCGGGTCTGAGGGCCACACCGGAACCCCGACATGCGGATCCCCAGCAACCGGGAAGAATCCCTGGCCATCCTCGCCGCCATGGCGGATGTGGGCGGCTGCGGCGGAGAACTGCCGCCGGCCGCGGCGACCGCGGTGGAGGCGGCCGGTCACTGGATCTTCCGGCTCGGGGCTGAAGGACTGCCACGCCCGCTTCCACCCACCAGCCCGGCGCTGCTGGCCGCAGCCCTGCAGCCGGCGGACCTGCGCCTGGAGGCGATCCGCTTCCTCACGGTGATGGCCTTCCTCGGCGATCGGCTGGACCCGGACCGCATCAAGCGCGTGCTCGCCTACGCGGCGGCACTCGGCATCCACACCGCCTCGATGGAGGAGATTGCCGCTGCCGCCCAGGGGCACCTGCAGGAGGCGCTGGCTCTGATGGCCCGCAACAACCTCAGCTCCCTGACCGGCTCCCCCTGGAGCCCGGAGGCCGACATCGCCGCCTGGCTGCAGCCCTACCAGGGGGAAGGGGCGGATCCGGCCCTGGCGGCGCGGTACCGGGCACTGGCCGCACTCCCGCACGACCGGCTCGGGCGTGCCTTCCACGACCACTTCCAGCGCAACGGCTACGCCATGCCGGGGGAGCCGGGGGCTCTCAACGAACGGTTCACCACTCCCCACGACACCTGCCACGTGCTCACCGGCTACGACACCACGCCCCACGGCGAAATCCTGGTGTCCACCTTCACCGCCGCGATGCATCCGCGGCATCCGATCTCCGGGCACGTGCTGCCGGCGATCTTCTCCTGGCATCTCGACACCCAGCTCAACGACGTGGCCCGATCAGCGCACGGGGCGCTGGATCCTGAGGCGTTCTGGCACGCCTGGGCGCAGGGGGAAGCCATGCCCCTCGATCTCTTTGATCCGAGCTGGGACTTCTGGGCCTGGGTGGAGCAGCCTCTCGCTCAGCTGCGGGAGTCCTGGCTGGTCGGGCCCAGCCACCAGTCGGTGAGCTGATCGGCCAGCCGATCGATCTGCCGCTGCCGGGCCGGGTCATCGGCCCAGGCTCCCAGCAGGTTCTGACGCAGGCCGGCACTGGCGGGTGTGAGGTGATCGCCAGGCCGCTCCAGCAGGGTGGAGGCGTCATCAGGCCGCTGCTGCAGCACGCCGATCAACCGCCGGCTCTGGTCGAGTGCATCGGTGCCGAAGCGGATCAGCAGGTTGCGCGGCTGGCGGTAATGCAGGCCCACCAGCCGCAGGGTTTCCTCCGGTGAAGGGCTGAATTCGGTGCGCAGGCCCAGGCGGGGGGCGAGGTCGGCAAGCAGGGGAATGGAGCGATCGGCGGAGAAGTTGTTGAAGCTCATCGCCGCCAGACCACGGCAACCGCGGCCGCCATCGGGCGCCAGCAGGTGCAGCTTGCAGCCCAGGCTGTGGCCGAGCCGCAGCACCGGCGACGGGGCCGCGCCAGTGGAAGTGGCGGTGGAAGTGGCCATGCTGCGGGCCGCCCGGAAGCAGCGCCAGGCCTCGGTGGCCTGCGCCTGGTGATCGAAGCCGGGCACGTAGCTCCAGGCGCGCACCAGCAGCCCCCGCAGCGCCAGCGCCTCCAGCAGGCGGCGGTAGCTGAGCTGGGGGCTGGCGGCCAGCACCGTGCCGCCGATGAACTCCACCACGCCGACGGGCGGAACCTGCGCGCCACCGGGAAAGGCTTCAGCGGTGGGCGGGGCGAGGCTCCAGAGCGGGCCCTGCTGCTGCCAGCGGCTCATGGGTCGGCCCCGTGAGGCTGCACGGGCGCGTCCACTCAGGCCACCGTCAGCCGCCGCAGCGCCGTGAGGGCCTCACGGGCATGGGCGGCCCCATCGAGCAGGTTGTTGAACATGTGCCGCACCACGCCATCACCATCGATCACATAGGTGACACGGCCCGGCAGCAGGTTGAGCAGGGCGCCGGGCACACCGAAGGCCTGGCGCAGGGCATTGCCCTGATCCACCAGAAGGGGATAGGTGAGCCGGTGGCGGGCGGCAAAGCGGCTGTGGCTGCCGGCGTCATCACCGCTGACGCCCCAGACCAAGGCGCCAAGGGCAACCAGTTCGGCCTCGCTGTCGCGGAAGGCGCAGGCTTCGGCGGTGCATCCCGGGGTGTCGTCCTTGGGATAGAAGAACAGCACCAGCGGCCGGCCGCCGAGCTGGTCGCTGCGGCGCTCCACCCCGTCCTGGTCGGTCAGGGCGATCAAAGGGATCGGATCACCCACCTGAAGGGCACGGGCCACGCACGCCATTGCAACTGTCCCGACCCTAGGAACGCGGCCCACTGGCGCGGGACGGCTGCGGGCTGGGAACATGGCAGCAACCTGGGCATGGCCGGGGGCATCCGCCTCAGGCCATCGATCGATGGCACCCGCCCCGCAGCGTCCCTCCCGATGGCAGAACCGCCGATGGAATCAGCGCCCATAGGGTCGAGCCACGACCCGGCCGCTGGCCGGCAGGCCTCCGGCTGCTGGGAACAGGTGAGCCTGCTGGATCTCGTTGCAGCCACCCCGGTAGGCGCCGCTGCTGGGCCACCGCCGCTGAGCTCTGCGGCGGAACTCACCAGCATGGCCAAGCCACGCCTCAGCCTGCCGCCCCTGGCCGCCGCCACAGATCCCCTGAAGGCGGCGGAGCGGCCGGCCGACGCGGCGGCAGGCTGCCCCACCCAGCTGCTGATCCTCGACACCGAGACCACCGGGTTGGAGCCGGAGCAGGACCACTGCATCGAGGTCGGGGCCATCCTTTTCCATGTCCCCAGCCGCGCCGTTCTGAGCCAGCTCTCCTTCCTGCTTCCCTGCGAGAGCAATCCGGCTGCGCCGATCAACGGGATCCCCGCCGCCGTTACCCGGCTGAGCCAGCCGTGGGACAACGCGCTGACCTACTTCCGGGCGCTGGTGGAGGCCGCCGATGTGATCGTGGCCCACAACGCCAGCTTCGATCGCCAGTGGTTCGGGCGGGGAGTGTTGCCCGCACTGGCGAAACCCTGGCTGTGCAGCATGGAGGATCTGCGCTGGCCGGCGGAGCGGCAGCTGCGGGCGACGCCGTCGGTGCGGGATCTGGCGCTGGCCTATGGAGTGCCGGTGTGGGCTGCGCACCGGGCCCTCACCGACTGCATCTACCTGGCCCAGGTGTTTTCCCGCTGCGACGAGCTGGAGGGACTTCTGCTGGCAGGCCTGGAGCCGCGACGTCTTTACCGGGCCCAGCTGCCCTACGAGCAGCGACACCGCGCCCGGCAGGCCGGCTTCCGCTGGAACGACCCCATCCCCAAAGCCTGGACCCGGCGCCTGAGCGAGCGGGAAGCAGCGGGCCTGAGCTTTCCCGTGGCACCGGTGGGACCCCTCGCTGGCAGCAGCAGCGGCAGCCCGATCGCCCACCCGATCAACAGCACCGCCGCCTGACCTGCCTCAACCCCTGCGAGCGGCCAGTCAATCGGCGAGCAGTGTGCGTGGCAAAGCGGAAGTCTCCTGTTGCGTTCGCGCAATCAGGCCAACGCCCACACAAGCTGGTGAAAGAGCACGGTGATCGGATGTCCATTCCCCGGTTGCTTGAAGGCGCCGGGCCGTCGTTGCCGAAACGGTGGCAACTGCGCCGCTGGCAACGGGCCCGCACCTGGGCCCGGCTGGTGCGCGAGGCCGAAGCGCTGTGGCATGTGGATGTGCGTGATCTGCGGCGCCTCGGCGCCCTGGAACTCGACCAGCTGCTGCATGAAGTTCCCCCTTCGTTGCGCCCGCGCGTGAACCGCTGGCTGGGGGGCTACCGGGCCCGCACCCGCCTGCACTGAGCCTGGCCGGGGGCTGGGTCTCGGCACAGGATCGGCAGGGCCCTGGCAGAGCTGCGGCGGATGATGACCAAGCCCTAACCGGGGCTTAATCCTCGCCCTGTGCCGCTCTGCTCAGAGTGAGGCGCACGGTTCCCTTTCTCCATGCCCGGCCGATCCAACCTCCGTTGCCGCCCAGCGCAGCGCTCCGGGACCAGCGGCGGAACCCGCATGCGTCTCGGCATGGCGCTCTGCCTGCTCGGCACATTGGTTGGAGGGTCTGTGGCCCTTCCTCTCGCCGAAGCCTCCGCCCAATCAGCGCCGGCCAAGGATGGGTTGATTCGGATCAGTGGCTCCAGCACCGTCTTTCCGATCACAGCTGCAGCGATCAGCGCCTTCCGTGCCACCAAGCCAGGCGCGAATGTGCGCGTTCAGCTGCTGGAGACAGGCACCAGCGCAGGCTTCCGGGATTTCTGTGCCGGCAAGGTGCAGATCAGCAACGCTTCGCGGCCGATCAGCACCGAGGAACTCAAGGCCTGTGCCGCCAGAGGGATCAAGTTCCTGGAATTGCCGATCGCTTTCGACGCGCTCACCGTAGCGGTGAACCCGCGCAACACCTGGGCGAAGGCCATCAGCACCACGGAGCTGTCGCGGCTGTGGCGCCGCAGCGCTGAGGGCAAGATCATGCGCTGGAATCAGGTGAATGCCGCCTGGCCGGCCACCCCGATCCGCCTGTGTGGCCCTGGCAAGGACTCGGGCACCTTCGACTACTTCAACAAGGCGATCAACGGCAACGCCAGCGATTCCCGCCGTGATTACACCAGCAGCGAAGATGATGCCGTGGTGGTGAACTGCATCGCCAAGGATCCGCAAGCCCTCGGCTACCTCGGCTTCGGCTGGTATGCCTCCAACACCAACAAACTCAGAGCCCTGGCCGTGAACGGCCGCAAGGGTCTGATCAGCCCATCAATTCAGAACGTGCAGGATGAGCTCTACAGCCCACTCTCGCGGCCGTTGTTCATCTACATCAACGACAGCATGGTGCGCGGGCAGGATGACGTGCGCCGTTTCGTCACCTTCTACCTGCAACGGGGGCCCCAGTTCGTCAAGCAGGCTCGGTTCATTCCGCTTGAAGATGACACCTACAGGCTGGTTGAAACCAAGTTCTATCGCCATGTCCTAGGCACCTCCTTCGGTGGGGATCTGCCGGTGGGTCTCACGATCAGCCAGGCCCTGGCACGCAGCTTCAGCCAGCTGCGCAAACCTGTGGCCCGCTGATCAATGGGCCGCCGGCCGCTGAACGCCGGCGGCCAGCGTGCTGCTCAATGCCCCCGGGCGTGGCCCAGAAAGCAGCCGGCAGGCGTAATCACAGCTGAAATGCCAACCCTTGCGCTGCTCCGATGATCGGTTTGCTCTGGGAACGCCGCGCACAGGTCGGCTGGTGTCTGCTGATTCAGGCCGCCGTGCTCGCCACGGGGGTGGGGCTGGAGCAATGGCTGCAGCCGCCGGCCCCTTTCCCTGGCGGCACCACGACCGCTAGAACGCAGGGATGACCCGACTCGATCCAGGCCGGCTGCGTTCTAGACGCCTGGGTGAACGGCCTGGTGAGATCCCCAGCCAATTGTTCATCCATGGCGGCAGGGCGCCCACCCGGCTCTCGGTGCTGTGTTTTCACCCCTCCGGCCTGGAAGAACGCGACGGCCTGCAACCTGAAGAGCTCAACGCCCTATTGGAGCGCGGCCTGCCCCTGTGGGTGCGGGTTCAGGGCATGGGCAACCAAGCTCTGATCCGCTCGGTGCTTGACCGGCTTGGCGTGCCGGCGCACTTCCAGAGCCCGCTGCTGGATCTGCCCCAACGGCCGCGCGTCGATTCCTCCGGCGACATGGTGCTGGCCGTGCTGCACCGCCTCAGCTTTGCCGACACCCCCGACCGCCTGATCGGCGAGCAGGTGGGGTTGCTGCTACTGCCCACGCTGTTGATCAGCATCGAGGAAGTTCCCAAGCCGAGCTCCTTTCCGGAGCTTACCCAGTGGCTCTCTTGCCTTGATCCAGCTCCAGCCAAGGAAGATCTCGACGACATCCTTCACTTTCTGATCGACGAACTGCTGGATGCCTTGTTCCCGTTGCTGGAGCAACTTTCAGAATTGTTGGAGCAACTGGAAGAAGCGGCCTTGATGCGGCCGAAACCCACCTTGCTCAACCGCGCTTACAGGGCCCGCAGCACTCTGCGTGAGATCCGCGGCCAGGTGTGGCCCCTGCGTCACCAGATCATGGTGCTGGTGCGCCAGAACCAGCGCTTGCTGGGTCCTGATGCCCTGCACGGGTTCCAGGACATGGAGCAACGGGTGGGGCTGATTTTCGAAGCCTGTGAATTGTTGCGACGCCAATGTGACTCCGTGACGGAGGCCTACATGGCCAGCATCAGCAACCGCATGAACCAGGTAATGAAAACACTCACCATCGTTTCCACCATCTTTGCTCCGCTCACCTTCATCGCCGGGATCTACGGCATGAACTTTGTCAACATGCCGGAACTCCAGTGGCGCTTTGGCTACGCTGCCGTTGTGATGTTCATGCTGCTGGTGGCTGCCTTGCAGAGCTACTGGCTGTGGCGCCGCGGCTGGTTCCAGGACTGGACAACCGGCCGGCGTTGAACGGCGTTGACAAGCAAGCTCCCGCCCAGTGATGAACAGCGTGAGGACCACCGTGATGAAGAGCGTGATGGGTGACGTGATGGATGCCGAGATCAACACCATGAAGAACAACAAGACGGACAGACCCACGACCGACGACGAGTCCGGCAGCTCGCCGGATGAACGTGACAACACCGCCGACGCAGAAGGTGCTGCTGGCGAGGTGCAGCCGCCAAGCAGCAGTGGCGCCCATGCCGCCCTGCTGATCCAGCGCCAGACCCGCCGGCTGGGCAAGCTGCAGCCGGACGTCCTCGCCGACCACGATCCCGAACCCCTGCATCAGCTGCGGGTGAGCCTCAGACGCCTGCGTACGGTGCTGCAGCAGTTCGCCCCGGCGCTGGTGCTGCCCGACACGATCAGCGATCGGCGCATTGCCAAGGTGGCGCGCCACACCGGCCTCACCCGCGACCTCGACGTGCTGCAGCAGCGGCTGCACGGCAGCTTGATGCCCCTCTTGCCGGCAGAGGAGCAGAAAGCCCTGCGGCCGGTGCTGAAGCGATTGAAGCGGGAGCGCCGGCAGGCCTTCGAGGGGCTGGAGGAGGCGCTGCGCAGTGGCCCCTACCTGAAGCTGCTGGCACGTCTGCACCACTGGCAGGCCCAGCCGCGCTTCACCCCGCTGGGGGAGCAGCCGCTGCGCAGCTGGCTGCTCGAATGGCAGGCAGCGGCCGCCGCCAGCCTGTTTCTGCATAACGGCTGGTTCGCCACCGATCCGCACGATCCGGCTCTGCACGAGCTGCGCAAGCGCCTCAAGGCCCTGCGCTACACCCTCGAGCCGCTCGAAGACCTGGTGGGGCCTTCCCTGAGCCGCTGGATCGCCCTGCTGCGCCAGGCCCAGGATCA
Source organism: Cyanobium sp. ULC065 (assembly GCF_977927515.1). Next base: position 2,302,148 of record NZ_OZ376393.1, read on the forward strand.
CCTGGGCGAACTGCACGACCTGCAGGTGCTCAGCGAGGGGCTGTTCGATCCGCAGCGGCCCGGCCAGCAGGAAAAAAGCCTGCCGGGGCTGGAGGCGGAGATCGCCAAGGAGCAGGCGCAGCAGTGGCGAAATTGGCGGGAGCTGGCCGGCACGCTGCACAGCGCCGCCGCCCGCCAGGAGCTCCAGGTCACCTTGCTCGACGCCAGCCGCCAGTCTGCCTCCTAGGGAGGCACCACTGGCCGCCTTGCCAAAAAAAGCCGGCCTCAGGGCCGGCTTAACAGAGAACGTTGCTGCCGCTGGTGAGCCCGAAGGCTGGTTCAGTGGCAGAAAAGTGCAGACAGAGTGCTGAGATGCGTTGCTATTCCTAGGTTCGGAGCAAATCAGCTGAGGGGGTGGACCAATTGTGGACCGCTGGCAGAGCGATGTCGTTGTGTGACGAGCCCTCCCTTGCCTGTTTCGGACACGGCCCCAGCGGCAAGGGGGCTGCACAGCTGGTGGTCATGCCAGCACCTCCAGCAGCTGTTGACGATGGCCGGAGCGGGCCCGCTCAGAAGCTGAGGACTGGCACGGGGGAGCGGGGCATGGCGGGGCGAAGTCCCCGCTGCACCTTGGCGCCCGCGTCAGCACCGAGTCGATGGCAATCCCGTGTGTGCGGGTGAAACGAGCTGGTGTCTCGTGAACTGTTGCCAGGCTCATCCATCCCGCTCCTGAAGCGCCGCAGAGAGATCAGCAGGGATGAGGCGATCAAGGTTTGGAGGGAGAAGCGCAAGGCCGGGTGGATTGGGTGTAGCCCACAGTGGTGATTGCTGCTCCTGGCTACCCACTCCTCTTGAATGGCTGGTGGAGACAGTCCTATCACCCTGAAGTGTGCGAGTGATTCAGCCGCCACGGTGAAATGGACAGACAGGTGATGGCTCTGGTTCGATGCCGTCAGTGGCATTCCCCCCGCAGTCAAGCCAGGGATCGGGCTGGAGGAAGAAGTTCGGCTTGAGGATCTGGGAACCATCGAAGTCGGCGTGATAGGTGGGAGTGAGTGATGCGGAGATCGGCGGAACCACATAGCGAGGCTCCACCTGCACGCGTCTACCGCACTGGTGCTCGCTGGCGGCAAAGTCCATGAATGATCGCGTGAGGGTGTGGTGATCCGCCATTCGCACCCCTGCTTGCTCGAAGGAGTGGAGCACCGCCACATTGAGTTCCACCACGCATTGGTCTCGCCAGAGTGTGCGCTCGGAGCTGGTATCAAGACCGAGTTTTGCTGCGATCAACGGAAGCTGGTTATAACGATCGATATCGGCAAGGTTGCTGGCGCCGATCTCAGTGCCCATGTAAAAGCCGTTAAAGGGTGCTGCGGTGTACTGGATGCCACCGCAATCGAAGGCCAAATTGCTCACGGCTGGCAGGGCATACCAGCGCAGATCGAGATCGGAGAACCAGCTGTAGCGTGGATGGCTGATGGACACTTCCAGGATGAGATCCGGCGGCAGTTCGAAATAGCGCGGCTGCCGGCCCGGAAGCTGGATCACGATTGGCAGCAGATCGAAGCGGGTCCACACGCCAGGATTCCAGCCCATGGCCAGCAGGGCCTCGGTGAGTTCCAGTTGCATCGGGTCACCGAGCACCGAGCCATCGGGCTGTCGATATCCGGCATAGCGACAGAACTGGGGGTTCCAGATGCGACGCCCATCCGGCTTGAACACGGTGATCGTGGAAAGCAACTGCCCGCCGTTGGTGGCCGCCTGAATGTGTTCAACAATGGCGGCGAACATCTGTTCCTCGCTTTCAAGGTCGCGGCGGTCGCGCACATCAAGGTCTTCCCAGAGGTGACGGCCCAGGCAGCGGGTGCTGTTGCGCCAGGCCAGCCGCGCACCGTAAGCAAGCTCGTCATAGCTGTGGTGATAATCCCCATCCCGTTGCAGATGGTCCTCCACCTCGCTGAGGCGTGGGCTGAGCACCTCGTGTAGATGCTGTTCCCCATAGCACTGCTGTAGAAAAGCTCTGGCCTCTGCGGGGCGATCATGGATTGGCAGCAGCCTGGGGCTGGAGGCCACCACCGGCTGTATGGACGGCGCCTGCAAGGACGGGCCCAGTGGCGGGTTCAGTGGCGAGGTCGAGGCGTCCACCCCGGGAGGCATCGGGCCGCCCACCGCCAGCCAGCTCTCGATAGTGGGAATGCAACCGCCGCAGACGGTGGTCGCTTTCGTCTGACGGGCCAGGCTGGTGAGGGAAGGCCCGGGCTCCTGGCTGATCAACTCCGCCAGGCGGCCACAGCTGACGTGAGCACAGCGGCAGATTGGATCGGCGGGTCCGCGGGGCTGCTCCTGCTCAAGCTGGAACCGGCCGCTCCGGCGAAACAGCACCACCATCCAGTGGGGAAGCGGCTCGCCCTTAATGAAGAGCCCCTCGACGCGGTTGAACTCAGCCCAATGGCCTCGCAGCCGGACCGCCACGATCCGCTGTTCCATCAGCGTGAGGCTGCGCACGAGATCCCCCTGGCTCCAGGTGATTTCCTCACCACCGTCAGGGCCATCCCGCCAGCGCAGTGCAACGTGGCGAAAATCGATCGTGCGCTCAATCAGCGCGACCTGACCATTGCTGAGGCGGTAAGTGAATAGCAGAGCGGGGTGGCCTTCGGTGCGGCCCGCCCGCCGGCTGAGAACACCGAGGGCCGGCAGGATCTCCACCGGAATCCAGTCGATCACCCTGGAGCGCAGCCAGGTCGCTAGCGCGGTGCTGCCCTTGCAGCGGATCACGCCGGAGGGAGCATCCGGTGTTGTAGTGGGCGGGGATGCCTGGTGGAGAGCGATGGCAGCCTCCTCCCTCCAACCCTGAAGCAGCAGTTCACTCACGGCAGCCGGGCACTCGAGCTGTACGACCTGAACAGAGGCCTGCTGTTCGGCCAAAGCCTCCTCCAGGGCATGGCCAAGACCCTGACTGAACTGAACTGCGTCAATGCCATCGAGCTTGCCCAGCTCGTTCAAGACCCAGTTCACCTCGCTGGCGCTCACGCCGGCATGCAGGAGTGTGACACGCAGTTCCTCAACATCGAGGAGCTGGTCGCCATCGCGGTCGCAGGTTTCAAACTTCAGCGCGGCAAACCCTGCGGCGCTGCTGATGGCATTCTGAAGAGCCGAGCTGATGGCAGCAGCCATCTGGCCGGCATCAAAAGCCTCGGGTCCTTCTAGGCAGCGCTCACCACTCCAAGGATCGTCAATCCAGGCATCGATCACATTCAGGAGTTCTTGATCGTCCAGCCAGGCGATCGATCTCTTTCCGTAGGGCCAGAGCAGCAGCCGCTCCAAGGTGAGGGCATCGTCGTGGTGGCTAAGCTCCGACAACAGGAACGCGTGCCGTAGCCGAGCTGCATCAGGACGAAACTCCGGCAGGGTGAGATGCCAGGGGGCCACTTCAAGCAGTGGCCGTGGGCCTGGATCACAGCGCAGGGGAGACACGGAGGCGGTTTGAAGGATGACCACCCGGCTGTCGCTTGGGTTCAGCGGGTCGTCGGCTCGGCGCGGTTGGAGCCCGAGCCGTAGGGCCAGGGCCTGGCTGAGGGGGTGATAAGGATCGGCGCAGATCAGTGCACAGGTCAAGGCTGGGGAGCGTCCTGGTGGGGCAGGTCGCGCAGGTCCAGACACATAGCCCCAACTCCTACCTCATCAACGATAAGATCTTCCCCTTCAAGATGCACCACGCCGCTTTCCTCGTTGTGACGGCGATACATCACAATGGTCTCGGCAGAGAGGTCCCCACGGAGGCATTCAAGGAACAGTTCTCCTTCATCTCCTGGGGTGTCCACCGGATTAAACAGGACATCCAGGTGATGCCCAAGCTCTTCACTGAGTACGGCGATCACCTGCTCCGCCAATGCATGATCCAACCAGTCCCGGTTGATCAGGATCAGTGGCCGCTCTGGTGAATAGGCGCAGGGGCTTTCTTCCATCGCTTCTGGATCAAGACAACGAACCGGGGGAAGGTCGCTGAAGTCACGCCGTCTGATTCTGCTCACGAATCCCTGCAGGCCGGAGTGGTCTGCAGGGAGCTGAAGTGCGACCTGCGCGGCATGGCTGAGCTTTCCATTGCCGGCCCACACCACCAGCTGACTCCGCCAGTCCTCGATGAGCGTAGCCAGACCGGTTTCAGCCTCTAAAATGCTGTCGTTGTTACAGTTGCCGTGGTCGTCTTGACCAGACTCACCCATCTCCTGAACGGTACTGTTCACGACAGCAAATCATGCATTCAAGATTACTTTAATGCTTAGCGCCAATGCCGCGTGAGGAGCGCCACGGTGTTTCTGGCTAGGGCCCACCATTAACCGGTGAGGTGGGGCACTGCCTCTGAAAGGCGGCTCCCACTCATGAGCAAACATCGCAACCTCAGCCGCGACTTCAAAGCCCTAGATGTGGTTTCTCACCAGGTTGTTCATTCCTGCAGCTGAGCGAGCCGCTGCTGAGGGGTGAGACCACCCAGAGCCATGTGGTACCTGAGGCCGATATAGATCCGCAGGTTGGCCAGCAGCGGCTCATTGAGAGCCGCTGCGTTGCTGTAAGGCATCACGTAGGCCCGCTCCTCCAGCAGGGTCCACTGCTTCGCAGAAGCCTGCGGCTAGATGAGTCGCTCGGCCTTGCCGTTGGTCACTGGGGTGAAGGGCCTGGTCTTCTTGGCTGTCAACCCCATGGCCTGGCAGGCCTTTCGCCACCCATGGGACTTGGAGGCCGAGCCGTTGTCGCTGAGCACCCGTCGGCATTCGTAGCGCTTGGCTTCCGCGTAGCGGTAGCCCTGGCCGTTGAACCAGGCCACCGCTCGGCTAAAGAAGCCCACCGTGGTCGAGCCCTTCTCGTCGGCCAACACCTCGACGTGGGACAGATCGGTGGCGTCATCCTCGGCCACATGGATCTTCTCGTAGCCGGCGCCGGGGGATCGTCCTTTGCGTGGATCACCGGTGAGCCGGTACGCAACACGGTTGAGCCAGGCGAGCTGTTTGTTCTCGACATGGATCATGTCTCCCGGTTGCACCCACTGGTATCGCTGCACCGGCGGTCACTGCTTCTCTTTGAGAAGGCTTTGCCAACGCAGAAGCACTTCGCGCTAGGGGTTGAGGTTCCGCAGTCGGTTCAGCCCCAGGCGCCGCATCTCCCGGGCAAGGGTGCTGACCGGCGCCAGCAGCAGCCGGACGATCCTTCGGAGGCTGCAGCGCTGGTGTTTGAGTTCCACGGCCTGCTGCTGTTGCTCCGGATCGAGTCTCCGCCGCTGGCTGCGGCGAATGCTGCATTGATCCGCCAGTGCCGCTGGTCCATCAGAGCGAAAGCGTGCCAGCCACTTGCGGGTGGTGCATTCACTGATGCCGTTCTCAGCAGCCAACTCAGCAAGGCATCGGCCCTGGTCGAGATGCTGACGGATCAGGCGTTCACGATCGATCGGTGTCAGGCGGATAGTGGGGTGTGGATGCATGGGGTGTGAGGTCTTGGTTTGTTGGGTCGCACCACCACCCTGTCAACCTCACAAACCTTTGTGACCTGGAAGAATCTGTGGCATTAGACAGTTAGGTCAACAACGAGGGCCAGAGCAATGACGCCGGCGGACAGGGAAAGAAGGCGTCGCAAGAAAGGCTATTAAACTCGGGTTGGAACGATAGGGACCTCAGCTAGGCACGCTGGATCCTTCGGTTGTGTTGTCAGGAGTTAACCATTCTTTGCCAACTTATGGAGTGTGCGTCAAGCTGGAAGTGTACGGCCAACTGCCGGCAGTCCTTTGCAGCCCCCTGACCATGACCGCCGAGCGTCGTCAATTTATTTCCCCCTTCCAGTACAACCCGGGGAATGACCCCTCGGTGATCACCTATTTACAAGGCCTCAAGGGTGGTGATGCACCGGGCACTTTTGTGTTGGTCGGCGCCAACAATTCACCGGGTCCCACCCCGGTGGGCCTGGTGTACCAGGGGCCCTTGGATAGGGTGATGAGGCGAGGTGTCAGTGGCTCCGGGACCTGGAGCACAGTGGCAGTGCCGAAAAGATTTGGTGCTGCAGGCACCAGCGTCTATGGGCCCGACAACTTTGGTGCCGGCCTGGGCAATCTTGTGGGCGCGTATACCCGGAGCCTGGGGAACCAAGCGCCTAGCTCTGATAACCCTGCCATCGTTGGCTTCACTTATACCGGTGCTCTGAACGGCTCCACGGCCACTGGTTGGCGCAGCGTGCAGGGCACCATTCAGTTGGGCGTGAAGGGTTCTTATACGTTTGTCCACTCTGTGGATGGCGGTCTGGCTGTCGGTAATACCGACAACGCCGATGTCGACGATCTCACGGGTTATTTCAGTCTCAGTTCCACTGCTTTCATCGTCGAGCTGGCTACGGGCCGTCAAACCCCCATCCGCTTCCCTGGCGAGCGCGATCCATTGGTAACGCACACGGCTTATGGCATTTGGGCCAACGGCAGCGGAAAGTACACCATTGCCGGTGGGTCGGGCGAGGTGCTCAACGAAGAGGCCAGCAGGGTCTCTGCCGGTGAGGCCTATTTGATCGATTACGACAGCATCACTGGTCAGTTTTCGAATTACACGACGTTCTCTTATCGAAATCGAGATCGCACCGACCTGATCACCCACTTTGAAGGGATTTATCGTACAGACAACGGCAGCTACCGTTTGCCTGCCACCAGTGTTGCCCTGAACGACGAGGGCGACCTGGCAATCGCCTCGGAGGTCACTGTCAAACGCAACAAAAAGGGTGAATTTCGTGCCAAGGCCAGTTGGCAGGATTTGGATGTGACGCGCAGTAGCGATGGAGCAATAAGCGTGCTGAGTACAGCCAACTCCCTGTATGGCGACGTGACGGTTGGCTTCGCTAACTATCCAGACGGCAACAGCGGCCTGACTCCGCTCGATTTTGTCAGTCGGCTGTTATGACTGCTCTCATCAAGCAGGGCTGATCGCCTGGTGTGAGGTGACCTTAGCGCCACACCCCCGCCGACACTTAAGCCTCCGGCTGGGCGCTCACCACCCGGGCGCCAGCTTAAACGGCTTTGAATATATTGAAGTCGAGTTAGCAGTATAGCTCAGTGAGGTAGGGATCATTCTTCTCTGCAGCGACATTCAGGTCTTCGCCTCTGAAGAGAATGCAGCGCAGCTGGATGATCGCCTCCACCAGCTTGGCGGCAGGCGGGGCCTCTCCCTGCTGGCGAACGGTTCTGGAGCGCGACACGGAGCGGGCGGACGAAGAAACAAAACAGCAGCCATTGGGCAGCAGCGCAGGACGCGAAGCACCCGCGCGGCCAGCAGCAAGGCAGGGTTGATTCAAAGCCTCAGTAAGGATCTTGCTGTGGCTGCCGTCGCTCCATCACCAGCAGCGCCGTGATGCCGTGCATCAACGCCTGCATCCCAGCGAGGATCGACTGGAAACCGGCCAACCGCAGCAGGTTCAGCGCTGCGGTTCGGAGCGTGGCCATTGCGCCGGCGCCATTGCCGCGGCAGCGGTGGTCGTCCTCGTAGAGCTGGGTGTCGCAGATCCAGTGCCAGCCCTCAATGCTTCATCGGTCCCGCACCAGTTGCAGCAGGGCTGCTGGGGTGGCCCGCAGCACAAGGCTGGCCTTGCGTCGCTCCACCGCACACCTGTGGCGACCGGCCTTGAGCCTGGCGTTCAGATCGCAGAGCACTGCGTCCAGGGAAACGGGCGGCCCGGAAGGCGGACCGATTCTGTCGCCTGTTTAGGCCTAAACGGGCCTATACAGAAAAGCCACCCCTAGGGAAGAGGTGGCTGTCTGACTGGGATCTACCGGTGTGACTGAATCGGAGCGGCGGGATTTGAACCCACGACCCCCACTACCCCAAAGTGGTGCGCTACCAAGCTGCGCTACGCCCCGGCGAGATGGAAACTATCACAGCTCCGGTGGCAGCCAGCGCTCCCAGTGCTTGCTGCGTTTGAGCCGCCGCAGCACCCGGGCGCTGAGCTGTTCGCGACGGGCACCGGCATAGCCCCACAGCCGCAGCCGGCGCGCCGTGTGGCGCAGTTCGGCCAGGGAGAGGGAGGCGAGCCGCAGCTCCGGCACCCGCCGCCAGGCGCTGGCGCGCACGGGCATCGGGTCGCCAGCCGAGGCCCCAGGCAGGCCCAGCAGCGCTCCCCCGGCCATCCACTCCGGCACCAGAACGAACAGCACGGCCAGCAGTCCGTAGAGCTCCACGAGGCCGCGGGGGAGGGGGTGAAGCTTGCGCTTGCCCTGGGGCTCGCCTGGGGGATCGACCACGCTCAGATCACGCTGCCGTTGGCCCGGGGCACGCGCGGCTCCAGCCCGGGGGCGGGGGTGCTTCGCGATGGCGGCGCCTCCTTCCACAGCAGCGGCGCCTCCGTCGCCGGGTTGAGCTTGCCGTACCAGAACACCAGGGCAAACACCAGGCCCAGGGTGCAGAGCAGGGACACGATCACCGTGCGGTCGGAGAGGGAACCCATCGGTGTCAGGCCTGATCGGTGCGGAAGCAGGAGAAGCGCTGCGGCAGCCGCTCCACGGTGAGCTCATCGCCTCTGAGGATCAACCGCAGGTTGTCGTCGCCGTAGCGCACCCCCGGCAGCGGCGAGGTTTCCCGGAACAAGGTGGCGCGGGAACCGCCGCTGATCAGCGAGGCCTGAGCGTCATTGCGCTCCACCACAAGGCGTCCCTGGTCGCGACAGAGAAAACTCTCGCGGATCTCGTAGTGCTCCCACCAAGGGGAGCTCATCGCCAGAACCGGCGGCATCAACGGAACCACAACGGTGGCGCTGAGGCCGGCGGCCAGGAGGCTGGCAGCGGATCTGGCAGCGGGTCCGGTCGTCATCGGGAAGAACCAGTGTGGAAGCGAAGGGTCGAGGAGGGCCGCCGAACCGCTCGGGCCAGCCCAGAGGCTGGGTCAGAGGCGGATTGGCTCGTTGGAGCTGCGCAGCACGCAGTGCTGCACCGACCAGTCGTACTGCGCCCAGACCTCGGGCGCCAGCAGGAAGTTGCCGCCGGCAAAGGCGGTGAGCCGCACACCGCTGGGGCGGGCGGAGCAGTAAGGGCGGCTGCCGGGGCGGGCCAGGTACTGCTGGTGGTGGGTTTCGGCGAAATAGAAGGGCTTGTGGATCAGGATCTCGGTGGTGATCGCCGGGAAGCCGGCGGCGCTGAGTTGCTCCTGGTAGTGCCGGCGGCTGGCCTCGGCCAGCGTCAGCTGCTCGGACGTGGTGCAGAGAATCGCCGAGCGGTACTGGCTGCCGGTGTCATTGCCCTGGGCCAGGCCCTGGGTGGGGTCATGGCATTCCCAGAAGAGCTTGAGCAGATCGGCGAAATCGACCCGCCGGGTGTCCCACACCACCCGCACCACCTCGGTGTGGGCGGTGCGGCCGGAGCACACCTCCTCGTAGGTGGGGTTGGGGGTGTGGCCGGCGGCGTAGCCCACGGCCGTGGTGACCACGCCGGGCAGGCGCCAGAAGCCCTTTTCCGCGCCCCAGAAACAGCCGCAGCCGAAGCTGGCCTCCTGTTCATGGGCCTGCAGCGGTGCCTGCAGCGGTGTGCCCAGCACCACGTGGCGTTCGGCGGTGGGGATTGGCGTGGCCCGACCGGGCAGGGCCTCCGTGGCGGAAACGATCCGCTGCTTTGGGCTGCTGGTGCCGGTCGTGAAGAGTCCGAACAACGGGTCGTTGGAAGCTGAACGGAGCCTAGGCAGGGGTTTCCGTGTCCGCCGCCGGTTGCAGGGCGATGTGGTTCAGCAGCGTGGTGGTGAACGCAAACAGCAGGAAGGGCAGCGACAGCACCAGGATCACGCCCACGCCCACCAAGGCGAAGATCGGCTTGCTGGAGCCCATCAAGGCGAGCCCTGCCGCCAGGCTCACGAAAATCACCACCATCCAGGCCAGCACCTGCCCGTAGATGTCGCCGAAGGTGAGGGTGCAGCGCAGGTTGTAGCCCTTGAGGGGATCCATGACAACGAGGGAACGGTTGGCGGCCGGGAGATCCCGGCCCCCAGCTAAGCCGCCCCGGGGCAGGTTGTCTGCTCCGTTCAACAACTCGTTTTGGTTCAGCCAGCTGCAGCTGAGCGTCTCGGTTCAGGCCAACTGGAGCTGAACTTCCGCCTGCTGCCGCTCCCAGAGGCGGCGGTAGGTGCCGGGCAGGGCCAGCAGATCCTCGTGGTGGCCCTGCTGCACCAGCCGCCCGTCCTCCAGCACCAGCACGCGGTCGCAGGCGGCGGCGGCCGAGAGCTGGTGGCTGATCATCACGATCGTGCGGCCGTGCTGGGCGCGGATCGACTGCAGGATCGCCGCCGCCGTGTTGTTGTCCACGCTGGCGAGGGCATCGTCGAGCACGAGCAGGGGGCAATCCACCAGCAGCGCCCGGCCCAGCGCCGCGCGTTGGCGCTGGCCACCGCTCAAGGTGATGCCACGCTCCCCCACCAGCGTGCCGTAGCCATCGGGGAAGCCACGGATGTCGCCTTCCAGCCGCGCCTCGCGGGCCGCTTCCTCCACCTGCTCGAGGCTGGCGTCGGGGTCGCCGTAGCGGAGGTTGTCGGCCAGGGTGGCGGTGAACAGATAGCCCTCCTGGGGCACCAGGGCCACCTGGGCGCGCAGGTCGGCCAGCGACAGAGCCGTGACATCGACGCCATCGATGAACAGCTGCCCGGACGGCACCTCCGCCATGCGACCTAAGGCCCGGGCCAGGGTGGTTTTGCCGCAGCCCACCGGGCCCACCACCGCCACCAGTTCGCCGGGAGCGATGCGGAAGCTCACGTCGCTCAAGGCCTCGCGGAGGGCGTCGTCGTAGCGGACCGTGAGACCACGCGCCTCGACAGCCCCATGGCGCTCACGGGCGGGAGGCACCGGATCGGCCGGGGATTCCACCCGTGGCCGGCGGCCGAGCAGTTCCTCCACCCGCTCCAGGCTCACCTGGCCGGTCTGGAAGGTGTTGAGGGTGAAGCCGAGCAGGGCGGTGGGGAACACTAGCCGCTCCACGAACAGGATCAGGGCCACCAGGTTGCCGATGCTGAGGCGGCCGCTTTCCAGCTGGCCGCTGCCGATCGCCAACAGCAGCAGCAGGCTGATCGAGGAGATGCCTTCCAGCAGCGGGAACAGGGTGCTGCGGGTGCGGGAGAGGGCCAGGGCCGAGTCGCGGTAGCGGCCGTTGCGTTCGCCGAAGGCCGTCTGCTCGTGCACCTCCTGGCCGTAGATCTTGATGGCGCTGATGCCGGAAAGGTCTTCCTGGATCAGGTCGCTGAGGCTGGCCAGGCACTCCTGCTGGCGCCGCTGCTGCCGCATCATGCGGCCGCCGAACAGACGCACCACCATCAGCATCAAGGGGTACAGACCCACCGCCGCCAGGGTCAGCAGCGGGTCGATCATCAGCATCGCCGGCAGAGTGAGCGCGTAGGCGAGGGCCGTGTTGGTGAGGCTCAGCACGGCGAAACCGAGCAGGCGTCGCACGTTCTCCACATCGCTGGTGGAGCGGCTGATCACCTCGCCGCTGCCGGTGGTCTGCACCCAGCCGGGCTCCTGGCGCAGCATGTGGTCGAACACCCGCTGGCGCAGGCTGGCCTCCACCTGGCGCCCCACGCCGAACACCAGCAGGCGTGAAACCAGCCGCGCCACCCCCATCAGCGAGGCCAGCAGCACGATCCAGCCGGCCTGCCTCAGCACGTAGGACACGGCGAAGCCGTCCTGCAGGTCGTCGATGATCCCGCGCACCATCAGCGGGATGGCCACGCTCAGCAGGTTCACCACCACCAGGGCCAGCACACCGCCGAGCAGCACCCGCCGGTGGGGGCGCAGGTAGCGCCAGATCAGACCCAGGCGGATGGCGGCCATGGCGGGGGGTGGAATGGCTCCAACCTACGGATCGCGCCGGCCGGGCGAGAGTGGCAGGCCTTCGAGCCGGGCCCCGCGGAGATCAGCACCCCGGCCCGCCCACACCGCCGCCCGCACTGCCTCACACAGCGCCTCACCCTGCCCCGAACACACCCCTACCCATGCCGTCACCCGAGAGCCAGTCGCATCCTTTGTATGGCACCGATCGCCAGGTGGTGGATGGCCTGCTGGCCAGCGACCAACCCGGCGACGGCCAGCTGGTGGATCTGGCCCGCCTGCTGAACCGCTACGACGGCTTTCCCGGCGCCGAGGATCTGCGCGCCGATCTCACCAAGACCCTGGCCCACTGGGGCCTTAACCGCGAGGAGCTGCACCGCCGCACGCGGGCGTTGTGGGAAGGCGGCTACCGGCCCGGCCCGGTTGCGGCCGCCGAGGGCCAGGCGGTGGGCAGCGGCTTCGACACCGCCGCGCAGGACACGCCCTGAACGACGGGAATCGGTCTCAGTGTGCTCCGATGATCAGCGGATTTGCGTTTCTCAGGTGATAGTGGAAGCGTCCCCATCACCTGGCCCGGCGTGTCCTGCACCCGGGCTTTTTTTCTGGCCGGGCGCCCTTTCCCCGCAACCAGGCCACCACGTCTCAGGCTCGATGCGTTCCACCCTTTCCTGGTCCCAGCTGCTCGAAACCCTGCTGCAGGGCCAGCCGCTGGCCGATGCCGATGCCACCGCCCTGATGGAGGGCTGGATCGCCGCGGCGATCGAACCGGAACTCACCGGTGCGCTGCTGGCGGCCCTGCGCAGCAAGGGGGTCAGCGGCGGGGAACTGGCGGCCATGGCCGCGGTGCTGCGCGAGGCGGCACCCCTGCCCTGCCCCCGCCCCGATCTTCCCCTGGTGGATACCTGCGGCACCGGCGGGGATGGGGCCGACAGCTTCAACATCTCCACGGCGGTGGCCTTCGTGGCGGCGGCCTGCGGTGCCACCGTGGCCAAGCACGGCAACCGCAGCGCCAGCGGCAAGGTGGGCTCCGCCGATGTGCTGGAGGCGCTGGGGCTCAACCTCAAGGCGTCGGCCGCCACCGTGGTGGGGGCACTGCCGCAGAGCGGTGTCACCTTTCTGTTCGCCCCCGGCTGGCATCCGGCCCTTGTGGGGCTGGCACCGATCCGCCGCCGTCTGGGCGTGCGCACGGTGTTCAACCTGCTCGGCCCGCTGGTGAATCCGCTGCGGCCGGAAGCCCAGGTGCTGGGCGTGGCCCGCGCCGACCTGCTCGATCCGATGGCCGATGCCCTCTGCCGCCTCGGCCTGGAGCGGGCGGTGGTGGTGCACGGCCATGGCGGTCTCGATGAGGCCTCGCTGTCCGGTCCGAGCGAGCTGCGCCTGGTGGAGCAGGGGCAGATCCGCTCGCTCCGCCTCGATCCCACCGCCCTGGGGCTGGCCGAAGCGCCGATCGAGGCGCTGGCCGGCGGCGATGTGGCGACCAACCAGCGCATCCTGGCGGCGGTGTTGCGGGGGGAGGGCAGCAGCGCCCAGCGCGACGTGGTGGCGCTGAACACGGCGCTGGTGCTCTGGGCCGCTGCCAGGGCCGAGAGCGTGGAGGACGGCCTGGCGCAGGCGCTGGCGGCGCTGGCGGGCCCGGCCCCGTGGCAGCGGCTCGAGGACCTGCGTGCAGTCCTGGCGCAGGAGGATGATCAGACCAGCGCTACCCCTGCCCCTTGACCGCCCCCTCCGCCGCCCTGCTCGTGCTCGCCGATGGCACCGTGCTGCGGGGCACGGCCTTCGGTGCGGTGGGCACCACCATCGGTGAGGTGGTGTTCAACACCGGCATGACCGGCTATCAGGAGGTGATCACCGACCCCAGCTACGCGGGCCAGCTGGTCACCTTCACCTACCCGGAGCTCGGCAACACCGGCGTCAACGCCGACGACCGTGAGGCCGATACCCCGCAGGTGCGCGGCGTGATCGCCCGCCAGCTGGCGCCGGTGGCCAGCAGCTGGCGCTCCGAAGGCCTGCTGGCCGACTGGCTGGCGGAGCACGGCGTGGTGGGCATCGCCGGCGTGGACACCCGCGCGCTGGTGCGCCACCTGCGCGAGCGGGGTGCCATGAACGGCGCGATCAGCAGCGATGGCACCGTCGCCGCCGCCCTGCTGGAGCAGGTGCGCCGGAGCCCCTCGATGGAAGGCCTGAACCTGGCGGAAACCGTCAGCACACCCACCAGCTACGTGTGGCAGCAGCTCTGCGGCGCCGGCTTCGATCAGCGCCAGCAGGTGGCGCCGGCTGAGCCCTACCGGGTGGTAGCGATCGACTTCGGCATCAAGCGGGCGATCCTGGAGCGGCTCAGCGCCCACGGCTGCACGGTCACGGTGCTTCCGGCGGGCGCCAGCCTCGACGAGGTGCTGGCCCAGGAGCCGGAGGGGGTGTTCCTCTCCAACGGGCCCGGAGATCCGGCCGCCGTGCAGAGCGGCATCCGGCTGGCGGCGGGGCTGATCGAGCAACCCAGCCTGCCGGTGTTCGGCATCTGTCTGGGCCACCAGATCCTCGGCCTGGCCCTCGGGGGCAGCACCTACAAGCTCGGCTACGGCCACCGCGGCCTCAACCATCCCTGCGGCGGCCATGGGGTGGTGGAAATCACCAGCCAGAACCACGGCTTCGCCTTGGCGGCCGCCTCGCTGGATGCGGCACAGGTGGAAATCACCCATACCAACCTCAACGACAACACGGTGGCAGCCCTGCGCCATCGCCACCGGCCCGTGTTCGGCGTGCAGTACCACCCGGAAGCCAGTCCTGGCCCCCACGACGCCGACCACCACTTCGGCCGCTTCGTGGCCCTGATGGCTGAACGCCGCGCCTGATCGACCGGCGGGTGTTCCGGTTTTGTGTGCGAGCGGTCTGGGCCTTGCCATCGCTCATTACACTTCGGTCGCTCGTTTCGCATCGAGGGCTGGGGCGATTCCAGAACTGCATCGACTGACCGTTTCCTTACGGGGCGGCTGTGAGCGTCGCGAAAACTGCCTGCTGTGCAGTTTCACTGGCCAGCTCGACGCCTATTCCGACAAGCAGTTCAAGGAGTTCATCACCGAACAGATGGGCAGCAACAAGCTGCCGCTGCTGCTGGATCTGACCCACATCGATTTCATCGATTCCTCCGGCCTCGGCGTGCTGGTGCAGCTGGCGAAGCAGTGCACCGAAGCCAACATCCAGTTCGTGGTGGTGGGCAACGCCCGCGTCATCCAGACCGTGAAACTGGTGCGC
This sequence comes from Cyanobium sp. ULC065, assembly GCF_977927515.1. The sequence goes on from NZ_OZ376393.1 coordinate 2,317,190, forward strand.
CTGGAAAGCTTCCTGCACCTGCAGCCCGATCTGGAAACGGCACTGGGTGCCCTTGCCACCGCCTGATTCCGAGGCCGTCCGCTGGCTGATGTGCCTGCAACCGGCGGAAGCCGAGGCGCTGGGGCCGCTCCAACTCGCCTGGCTGGGCGATGCGGTGTGGGAACTGCATCAACGTCTGCGCCACTGCCGCAGCCCCGGCCGCAGCGATGTGCTGCACCGGGCCGTGGTGGAGGAAGTGCGCGCCGATGCCCAGGCGCGGGCGCTGGAGCGGCTTGAGCCGCTGCTGGAGCCGGAAGAGCGGGAATGGGTGCGGCGTGGCCGCAACAAAGCCGGCCGTGGTCCTCGCCGGGGAGATGCGGGACGCTACGGACAGGCCACAGGGTTTGAGACAATGGTGGGCTGGCTCTTTTTACGGAATCCCGGACGGCTCGCCCAGCTGCTGGATCATCTGGAACAGACCGACCCCTGACCCCTTGCCTCCGTACCCATGAACCAACGTTTCGAGCGCCGCCGGCCCAATGGCGCAGGCGGGGGCAGCGATCGGCCCGGAGCAGGCCCGCGCGGCGCGCGGCCGTCCCGTCCAGGCGAAGGGCGGCCTGAGCGCCGCGGTCCGGCCCCGGAGCGTGGCGGCCGCGAAGCCCCCGACCGGGGCGGTGAGGAATGGCGCAAGCAGCGGCGTGAGCGCGTGCAGCGCCCCGCCGGCGAAGGCCGCCCGGCCCGGGTGATCAGTTCGCGCCCCGCCGGTCGCCGGCCGGAAGCGGGAGCGGCCCCGGCCGAGGGGGGTGGCGCCCGCTTCGGTGGCGGTGGTGCACGGTTCGGCGGCGGCAGTGGTGCCGGGGGCGGTGCGCGCTTCGGTGGCGCTGGTGGCGGCGCCCGCTTTGGTGGTGGTGCCCGCTTCGGCCCCCGTCGTGGCACGGACGATCGCGCCGGGGGTGAGCGGCGCTTTGGCGAGCGGCCCGGTGGGGAGCGGCTTGCAGGTGATCGGCCCTCTGTGGACCGCCCAGCCGGCGATCGCCCCTCCAGCGACCGCCCTGGCGGCGATCGGCCCTCGGGCGCCCGCCCGTTCAGTGAGCGCCGCTTCGGCGATCGCAGGCCGGAAGGTCGCCCCTCCTTTGGTGGCCGTCCCTCTTTCGGCGGCCGTCCTTCCTTCGGCGGCCGCCCCACGGGCCGGCCGCCCTTCCGCAAGCCCCCCTTCTCCGCCCCCCGGCCTGATGGCCCCGGCGGTTCCGGCGGGATGTTCGTGGACCGTGGTGCCAGCGAGCCGCAAGCAACGGGCGAATCGGAACGCTTCGGCGCCGAACCGGCCGATGATCTGATCTGGGGACGCCATCCCGCCCAGGCCGCGCTGGAGAGCGACCGGCCGATTCACCGCATCTGGTGCACCCCTGAGCTGCGCTTCGCTCCCCGCTTCCTGCAGCTGCTGCGCGAAGCCAAGGCCGGTGGGGTGCTGGTGGAGGAGGTCACCTGGGCCCGCCTCGGCCAGCTCACCGGTGGAGCGGTGCACCAGGGGATCGTGCTGCAGGTCGCCGCCGCCGAGACCCTCGATCTCGGCACCTTGATCGACGGTTGCCGCGGCATCGGCGAACCGCCCCTGCTGATGGCGGTGGACGGACTCACCGATCCCCACAACCTCGGCGCGATCGTGCGCAGCGCCGAAGCCCTTGGCGCCCATGGCCTGGTGCTGCCACAGCGCCGCAATGCGGGCCTCACCGGCTCGGTGGCCAAGGTGGCCGCCGGCGCCCTGGAGCACCTGCCCGTGGCCCGGGTGGTGAACCTGAACCGCTCGCTGGAGCAGCTCAAGGAGGAGGGCTACCGGGTGGTGGGCCTGGCTGAAGAAGGCACGGTAAGCCTCACGGAAGCCGATCTCGACGGCCCGCTGGTGGTGGTCACCGGCTCGGAGAGCCAGGGGCTTTCGATGCTCACCCGCAAACACTGCGACCAGCTCATCCGCATTCCGCTGCGGGGCGCCACGCCCAGCCTGAACGCCTCGGTGGCCACGGCCCTGCTGCTCTATGAGGTAGCCCGCCGCGGCTGGATGCAGGCGATCACCGGCAATGCCCCGGCTCCGCGCATCGTGCGTCCGCAGCTGCCGAGCAAGGCGGCAGCCAGCAACACAGAAGCAGTCCCGGCGGCGGTTGACCAACCGGCCGCCGTTGCTGACGGCCCGGGCGATGCGCTTCCGGCCGATGAGGGGCTGCTGACCGCTGATCAGGAGCTGCCTGTGGATGGGCTCCTGGCTGTGGATGAGGGGTTGATCGTCGAAGAGGAGTTGATCGTCGTTGAAGAACAGCGCGTCGATGGGGAGTTCCCCGTGGATGAGGAGTTGCGCATTGATGGGGAGCTGATGGTGGAGGAGGCAGTGGCTGCGTACGACTCCCTCGCCGGCATCGACCCGGAGCAGGTGCAGGAACCCGCAGAGGACGCGGTGCCCGCGGCCCACAACGAGCTCGCAGCCGTTGTGGAGCCTGCAGCCAGTGAGAAGACCGCAACCATTCAGGAGCCTGGAACCAGCAGCGAATCCACCGCTGCCCCAGCACCTCCTTCAGCGCCTCTGGAGCTCACCCTGGAGCTCTCGCCGACCAGCCCCACGGGCTTTCAGGGGGACATCCAGCTCTGAGTCCGACGGTGCACACCATTCGGGAAAAACGGCTGTGGACGGCCCCATGCGAGGGCACAATGGATCGGTACGAAAAGCCTGAATGGACGCCCTGATCCGGCCTTTGCGCAGCCTGGCCAATGGTCTGGGGATGGCATGGTGGGCGCGGGTTGAAACCCACGATCCCAACGTCATCTACTGGTTCGGCCCGTTCATGCGGCGCCAGGAGCTGGAAGTGGAACTGGAGCACTTTCTCGCCGATCTTCAGGCAGAGGCACCCGGCGGGCTGAGCCATGAAATCCTCCGCACGCACCGGGGCGAACCCCTCACCGACGTTCAGGAGCCCGGCTGATAGCGTCCCACCAGCAACGATGGGCTTGGGATGGGGATCGCCGAATGGCGTGAGCGGCTGCAGAGCGGAGACGTGTCCGCCCGTGAGCTCACCGATCACCACCTGGCCCGCATCGACACGGTGGATCCCACCGTGCATGCCTACCTGGAGGTGACGGCGGAACGGGCCCGCGCCGATGCCGATCGCATCGACGCCGCCCGTGCCGCCGGTGAGACGCTGCCGCCGCTGGCCGGTATCCCCCTGGCGATCAAGGACAACCTCTGCACCAAGGGCATCGCCACCACCTGCTCCAGCCGCATGCTGGAGCACTTCGTTCCGCCGTACGAATCCACCGTCACCGAACGGCTGTGGCAGGCCGGCGCGGTGCTGCTGGGCAAAACGAACCTCGACGAGTTCGCCATGGGCAGCTCGACCGAAACCTCCGCCTTCGGCCCGAGCCGCAACCCCTGGGACCCCGAACGGGTGCCGGGCGGCAGCTCCGGCGGCAGCGCGGCGGCTGTGGCCGCCGGTGAAGCGATGGCGGCCCTCGGATCGGACACCGGCGGCTCGATCCGCCAGCCCGCCGCCTTCTGCGGCGTGGTGGGGCTCAAGCCCACCTACGGCCGGGTGAGCCGCTGGGGGCTGGTGGCCTTCGCCAGCTCCCTCGACCAGGTGGGTCCGTTCAGCACCAGCGTGGCCGATGCCGCCGAGCTGCTGCAGGTGATCGCCGGCGCCGACCCCCGCGATGGCACCTGCCTGCAGGCCCCCGTGCCGGATTACCGGGCCGCGCTGCGGCAACCCATCGCCGGTCTGCGCGTGGGTCTCGTGCGCGAATGCTTTGAACAGGAGGGGTTGGATCCCCAGGTGAAGGCGTCGGTGCTGGCGGCCGCCGCGCAGCTGGAGGCCCTCGGCTGCGAGCTGGTGGAGGTGAGCTGCCCCCGTTTCAACGACGGCATCGCCACCTATTACGTGATCGCCCCGTCAGAGGCGTCGGCGAACCTGGCCCGCTACGACGGTGTGAAGTACGGCTTCCGCTCCGAGCAGGCCGGCAGCCTGGCGGAGATGACCGCCCGCAGCCGCGCCGAAGGCTTCGGCGACGAGGTGCAGCGCCGCATCCTGATCGGCACCTACGCCCTCTCCGCCGGCTACGTGGATGCCTTTTACAAGAAGGCCCAGCAGGTGCGCACCCTGATCCGTCGCGACTTCGACGCCGCCTTCGGCCAGGTGGACGTGCTGCTCACCCCCACCTCACCCACCACCGCCTTCCGCTTCGGCGCCCACGCCGACGACCCGTTGGCGATGTACCTGGCCGACCTGCTCACGATTCCGGCCAACATGGCGGGCCTGCCGGCGATCTCCTTGCCCTGCGGCTTCGACGCCGACGGCCTGCCGATCGGTCTGCAGCTGATCACCGGCGTGCTGGAGGAGCCGCGCCTGCTGCAGGTGGCTCACCACTACGAACAGGCGGCGCGGGTGATGGACAGCCGGCCTGAGGCGGCCCTGGTGGCCTGAGCCGGCGGTGCCTTGACAGGGAACTAAACGCCAGATCTAGTGTTGTGCCCGTAGGGTAAGCACACCCCGTAGTGGTTCAGCCACCCCACGCCCTTGGCTTTCGTTCCGCTCCACAACCACAGCGACTACAGCCTGCTGGACGGGGCCAGCCAGTTGCCGCAGATGGTGGAGCGCGCGGTGGAGCTGGGCATGCCGGCCCTCGCCCTCACCGACCACGGCGTGATGTATGGCGCGATCGAACTGCTGAAGCTGTGCCGCAAGGCCGGCATCAAGCCGATCATCGGCAACGAGATGTATGTGATCAACGGCTCGATCGAGGATCCGCAGCCGAAGAAAGAACGCCGCTACCACCTGGTGGTGCTCGCCAAGAACGACACCGGCTACCGCAACCTGGTGAAGCTCACCAGCATCAGCCACCTGCGCGGCATGCGGGGGCGCGGCATCTTTGCCCGCGCCTGCATCGACAAACAACTACTGCAGCAGTACAGCGAAGGCCTGATTGTGGCCACCGCCTGCCTCGGCGGTGAGATCCCCCAGGCGATTCTGCGCGGCCGCCCGGATGTGGCGCGGGATGTGGCCCGTTGGTATCAGGAGCTGTTCGGGGAGGATTTCTACCTGGAAATCCAGGATCACGGCTCCCCGGAAGACCGGATCGTGAACGTGGAGATCGTGCGCATCGCCGCCGAACTCGGCATCGAGCTGATTGCCACCAACGACGCCCACTACCTCACCAGCGGTGACGTGGAAGCGCACGACGCCCTGCTCTGCGTGCTCACCGGCAAGCTGGTGACCGATGAGAAGCGCCTGCGGTACACCGGCACGGAATACATCAAGAGCGAGGCGGAAATGGGCCGTCTGTTCGCCGATCATCTCGATGCCGCCGTGGTGGCCCGTGCCATCGCCAACACCGCCGTGGTGGCCGAGAAGGTGGAGGCCTACGACATCCTCGGCCGCCAGCAGATGCCGTGCTTCCCGATCCCCGATGGCCACACGGCGGTGAGCTATCTGCGCGAGGTGAGTGAGCAGGGGCTGCGCAAGCGGCTGGGGCTCTCGGCCGCCGAGCCGTTCACGCCGCTCTATGGCGAGCGGCTGGCCTTCGAGCTGCAGGTGATGGAGCAGATGGGCTTCCCCACCTACTTCCTGGTGGTGTGGGATTACATCCGCTACGCCCGTGAGCAGGGCATCCCGGTGGGTCCGGGTCGGGGCTCGGCGGCCGGCTCGCTGGTGGCCTATGCGCTTGGCATCACGGCGCTCGATCCGGTGGAGCACGGCTTGCTGTTTGAGCGCTTCCTCAACCCCGAGCGCAAGTCGATGCCGGACATCGACACCGACTTCTGCATCGAGCGGCGCGGCGAGGTGATCGAGTACGTCACCCGGCGCTATGGCGACGACAAGGTGGCGCAGATCATCACCTTCAACCGCATGACCTCCAAGGCGGTCTTGAAGGATGTGGCGCGCGTGCTCGACATCCCCTACGGCGATGCCGACCGGCTGGCCAAGTTGATTCCGGTGGTGAGGGGCAAACCGGCCAAGCTCGCCGAGATGATCGGGCCGGAGTCACCGGCACCGGAGTTCCGCGAAAAGTATGAAAACGACGCCAATGTGCGCCGCTGGGTGGACATGGCCCGCCGCATCGAAGGCACCAACAAAACCTTCGGTGTGCATGCCGCCGGTGTGGTGATCGCCGCCGAACCGCTTGATTCGCTGGTGCCGCTGCAGCGCAACAACGACGGCCAGGTGATCACCCAGTACTTCATGGAAGATGTGGAGGCGATGGGGCTGCTGAAGATGGACTTCCTCGGCCTCAAGAACCTCACCATGATCGAAAAGACGGTGGATCTGGTGGAGCGGGGCAGCGGTGAACGCATCGACCCCGATGCCCTGCCGGCCAATGACCCCGGCACCTATGAACTGCTGGCCCGCGGTGATCTGGAAGGCATCTTCCAGCTGGAATCCAGCGGCATGCGTCAGATCGTGCGCGATCTGAAACCCTCTTCCCTGGAAGATATCTCCTCGATCCTGGCGCTCTACCGCCCCGGCCCGCTGGATGCCGGCCTGATCCCCAAATTCATCAACCGCAAGCACGGCCGCGAAGCGATTGATTTCGCCTGCCCGGCCCTGGAGCCGATCCTGAAGGAAACCTACGGGATCATGGTGTATCAGGAGCAGATCATGCGGATCGCGCAGGATCTGGCCGGCTATTCGCTGGGGGAAGCGGATCTGCTGCGCCGCGCCATGGGCAAGAAGAAGGTGTCGGAGATGCAGAAGCACAGCAGCCAGTTCGTGGAGGGGGCCACGGCCCGCGGCGTGAACAGTGCGGTGGCGGAAAAGCTATTCGAGCAGATGGTGCTGTTCGCGGAATACTGCTTCAACAAGAGCCACTCCACCGCCTACGGGGCAGTGACGTATCAAACCGCCTATCTCAAGGCGCATTATCCGGTGGCCTACATGGCTGCCCTGCTCACCGTCAACGCCAGCAGCACCGACAAGGTGCAGCGTTACATCGCCAACTGCCAATCCATGGGCATCGAGGTGATGCCACCCGATGTGAATGCCTCGGGAATCGACTTCACCCCCACCGGCGATCGCATCCTGTTCGGACTCTCGGCGGTGCGCAACCTCGGGGATGGCGCCATCCGTCAGCTGCTGGAGGCCCGCCACATGGATGGGCCCTTTGCCTCGCTCGCTGATCTCTGCGATCGCATCCCCACCAACCTGATGAACAGGCGGGCGCTCGAATCGCTGATCCACTGCGGCGCCCTCGATGCGCTGGAGCCCAACGCCAACCGCGCCCAGCTGATGGCGGATCTCGATCTGGTGCTGGATTGGGCAGGCTCTCGCGCCCGCGACCGGGCCAGTGGACAGGGAAACCTGTTCGATCTGTTTGCCCCCCCGCCTGCCGATGGCGGCGGCAAAGCAGGCAGCGGCGCTGGGGGCGCTGATCACAGCATGGCGCCGAAAGCTGCTCCTGTGAGCGACTATCCGCCGAAGGAGAAGTTGAGGCTGGAGAAGGAGCTGGTGGGCTTCTATCTCTCCGATCACCCGCTGAGGCAACTCGCGCAGCCGATCCGGCTGCTCTCACCGATCGGCCTGGCCACGCTCGAGGAGCAGGCCGACAAGGCGCGCGTGAGTGTGGTGGCGATGGTGCCGGAGATCCGCAATGTCACCACCCGCAAAGGCGACCGCATGGCGGTGCTGCAGATCGAAGACCTCACCGGCACTGCCGAAGCGGTGGTGTTTCCAAAAACCTTCGCCCGGCTCTGCGATCACCTGATGGTGGATGCACGCCTGCTGATCTGGGCCTCGGTGGATCGACGCGACGACCGGGTGCAGCTGATCGTGGACGATTGCCGCGCCATCGATGATCTGCAGCTGCTGCTGGTGGAACTGGAGGCCGAGCAGGCCGCCGACATCGCCGTGCAGCATCAGCTGCGCGAATGCCTGGTGCGGCACCGGCCGGAGCAGGACGAAGCGGGGGTGCGGGTGCCGGTGGTGGCGCTGGTGAAGCTGCACGACCAGACCCGCTACGTACGCTTCGGCCACCAGTTCTGCGTGCGCGATGGCGTGGCCGCCGTGGACACCCTCCACGCCGCCGCCTTCACCGCCCGGCTGCACTCACCCCTGCAGCTGGCCTGATCTGCGGCTGGGCTGATGCTGTGGCTGCCAGACCGGTGGCTTGAGACGCCTGGCTGGATTACGCATGGACCTGGGGCTCACGCACGGGCCTGGATGCGGTGAGACGTGCACGCAAAGGTTCGCGGAGTGGGGCGCTGAGCCGTGAACCGAACGCCATCAAAGCCCGTATTTGCGCAGCGTCTCTTGCCGGCAGACACTTTCAGCCGCTTTGAGATTGCTGTTGAAATCAAACTGCCTGAGAAAGCATTGGCAAGTGGATTGTGTTAACCCTTCAGGCACACTCTGACCCGAGCGCTTCACTTCATTATTCACAGCAAGCTGGCAGAAGTGCATGGCTAGATTACGGGCATCAATGGATTGTGCCCGAATATCCAGAGGCACCACGGAGATGAATGCAGACACCGCTATCACCACCTGAAGCCTGAAGGTTGTCAGCAGCCGAATCATCGAGAGCAACAAGAAGAAATCGGCCTTGCAGCAAGGCCTGAAAACGCATCCATCAGATCCATCAGATCCGGGAGCGTTGCAGCAGCCGTAGCACAATGATCACTACAGCGACCACAAGAAACAGGTGAATCAACCCACCCAATGTGAACGAACTGACCAGACCCAACAGCCACAACACAAGCAGCACGACAGCCACGGTTTCCAGCATGGGAGGCACTCCTGAACGATTGAAGTAGCTATTGGGATTGAATCCTGTGGATCACCACAGCAGGCCTAGCAGCAGGCCCCCGGGCGTGATGCAACGGATCAGGCCAAGCAGCGGAGAACTCCACTGATTGGCCTTTGTGTTTCAGGCCCTGGTCACTTGATCTTGTCAGCGGCCTTGGCGGTGGCATCGCTCACCTTGTTAGCGGTCGACTTCACGCCCTGTTTGAGGTCGGAGCCGGCCTGCATCGCTGCAGCCTGCACCTGTTTGGCCTGCCCTTTGAGCTTTTCGCCGGTGTCTCCGGTGAGTTCGCCGTGGGCAGCTTCAAGCCGGCCTTCCGCTTGCTTGGCGGAGGCAGAGAGATCTTTGGACATGATTCTGGCGGCAAAGGGGGTGGTGGTTACGAAGCTGGTCGAGGCCATTGCAGGGGGCTGAAACACGCAGGAGGCGATCATCACGACCACGGCGAGAATCAGGGAAATCGGGAACCTCCGATCCATTCGTTTCATGGGCTAGGTCTGCAAGGGCACCTCCAACACCTAGCCAGCGCTCCCCCAAGCGGCCACGAACGCACCACAAACGGCTCAGCAAGGATTCATTCCAGGGCAGATCTGCAGCACCTTCAGGCGCATCGCTTCGCCAGCACCTTGTCTGCTGCACGTTCAGCAGCACGAGCGGTGCAGGGGCAATCCCAGGGGGCGTGTGGCGTGCTGGCGGCGTGCTGCTGCTGAAGCGGGGATCAATCAGCCGGGCGCGTTGCTGCCCTGGCGCATCGCCCGAATGGAGGCACGCACACGGCTGATGTTCACACCGATCTGCTCGAAGCCCAGCAGGCTGCCGGCCGCTTCTTCCCAGCTGGCCGAGAGCACGCCATAGCTGAGGCCCAGCACACCCAGCAGGAACAGGCCACCGGACACCGCGAGGGTGAGCACCGGGGGGACGTCGTAGATGTTGCGGCTCACCAGCAGGTAGCTGACCACGAACGCGGACATGCCCAGCACGGAGGGAACCCCCGTGGCCAGGGCGATGCGGCGTGCCATGCGGTTGGCCACTGCAGGCGGAATCACTTTGGCCCCACTGGCCTTGGCGGCAGCGCCGCCGCCAGACTTGCCCGCTCCGGCCGTGGCAGAGGGGGCAAGACCGGAGGCCTTCGGGCGGGGCTTGCGCTTGGCCGCCATGGATCCGCTCAGCCCCGGATGCCGAGCTTGGCGATCAGCTGGGCGTAGCGATCTTCGCTCTGGGCGCGGAGATAGCCGAGCAGGCGCTTGCGGCGCCCGATCATCTTCAGCAGACCCTGGCGGGAGGAGAAGTCGTGCTTGTTCTGTTGCAGGTGACCGGTGAGCTGGGAGACCCGCTCGCTCAGCATCGCCACCTGCACCTCGACGGAACCGGTATCGGTGCCGTGGGTTTGGTGGCTGTTGATCAGTTCCTGTTTCTTGGTGGTATCGAGCGGCATGCCGGCGTCGGGCCCTGACGGTGCAAACAGACAACTTACCGCCCCGTGGGCGCCCCCTGGGCCGGAGGGAGTCAGGCGGCCTGCTGGGCCAGCCAGCGCAGGCTTTCGCGCAGCCAGGCATCGGGGCCTTCGGCCGGCTCCAGCCCGCCGCGTCCCACGGCGTGCAGGGCCCGGTTGATCTCCAGCGGCGCGTAGCCGAGCGCCTCCAGCGTGATCTGCACCTCGTCGCGGGTGGCGGCCAGGGGGGTGGTGCCATCGTCGGCGCCGCCGTCATCGAGGCCGAAGGCCCCGCCAGCCAGCGCGGCCGCCCCGCCGTCGCTCTCGGCCAGCTTGCCGCGCAGCTCCACCGCCAGGCGCTCGGCGGTGCGCTTGCCCACCCCCGGCGCCTGGCAGAGCTTGCGCAGATCGGCCTGAACGATTGCGCGCACCAGTTCCTCGGGCGGATGGGCGCCCAGCAGGGCCAGAGCCAGCTGGGGGCCAACGCCGCTGACCGCCACCAGCAAGCGGAACAGGTCCCGCTCCTGCCGCCCGCCGAAACCGAACAGGGTCCAGCCGTCTTCGCGGATCGACTGATGGATGTGCAGGGTGAGCACGGCGCCTTCACCCGGGAGCCGTTCCCAGTGGCGGCGGGTGAGCTGCACCTCGTAGCCCACCCCCTGGCAGCAGAGCAGCAGGCCGCAGCGGTGTCCCTGCTGCCACCGTTCCGCCACAGCGCCCTGCAGCCAGCCGATCATGGGCACATCTTGAGGCGCCCCCATGCTGCCCGGTCCCCTTCTCTCCGCCAGTGGGCGGTCTGCGCTGCCACCGCTGGGCGCCTGCCTGATTGCTGTGGCGCTCGGGCTGCTGCTGGCGCTGAGCGGCTGCCAGGGGGTGGGCCAGCCGTCGCAGCAGGTGCTGCTCAGTGCCCTGGAGCTGCAGATCGCCCTCACCCAGCGCTCGATCGCGACGGCGCTCGCGCTTGATCCCCCCGGAGCGCCCCAGGTGAGCCGGGTGCGCGTCAGCCATCAGGAGAAGGTCCCAATCGGCGATCGCCAGGGGCTTCACCTCAGCGGCCAGTTCGACTGGCGGCTCGCCAATGACCCCTACCGGGTGGACAGCGCCTTCGAGCTGTATCTGCTGCGCGGTGAAAAGGGGCAGAGCTGGCGCCTGGCGCGGCCCAGCGCAGAGGGCGACCGCCCCGGCTGGGTGACCGATCCACTGCCGCTGAAGGGGTAAGCGCGCTGCCCATGTCGAATGACTGACGGCCGGCCGACAAGGGCGGTGATCGGGTGCGCCTTGCAACGCTGCCGCTACCTGGCGGACCTGTGAGACGTGCGCCTCGCCATCGCCTAGGAACCGCTCAATGGGAGCACCCCCAACGGCGTGCTGGTGGAAGACCGGGGCGACGATGCCAGCCGGCACATCGCTCGCGTTGACGGGGAGGAATGCGAACGCCGGCGCAGCAGCACTGATGTGGAACTCCACGCGTTCGCTGAGGTCGACAACAGACGCCTGTGCGGACGCTTGCGGGGGTGCTCCGCGGGAAAAGGCTCGTGCGAGTCACGGAGCCGCTGATTGTGGAGTTCGAAGGCTCGGGAGTTTCCAAGCAGGGGAGTTTGTGATCTCCTCCATCATCAGCACGATGTGATGGAGATTGCCGGGCCGCCATAGGGAGCCTCCAGCCAAAGTGGCAATGAGCATCTCTGGACAATCGCCCAGGCAATCGCGTGGGAAGACTGGATCAGATCTAGAAGCTTGCAGACCAACAAGGACACTTGAAGGCCATTGGGTCACAATTCCAGGTTGCCAGAGGGAGGGATGAAGTCTCTCAAGTTGTATCGTATTGAACAGTGTTATACGGACCCGGTTAAGTCGCCAAGGGCCTGCAGGGGAATCAGAAAGACCAGTCTAAGAAAGGAATCTGGTCATGTTGCGTCAGGGGATTCCCCGCTTATGCTGCAAAAGAGGTCTGAAGGGCGTTTTATGCGGATCCGCCCATTCGGCCTTGGGCATCAGGGTTGCCTAGTGAGAAAAGCATTTCGATCGACTTGTCGCTAGGTAAGGCTCCACGGATAGTTCAAACATCATGGACATCGTTATCGCTCTATCCTTCATCAGCATTTCAAAGGTGCTGATTTTTTTGCCGCCCTTAGCCGTGTGGCTCTCTGTCTTTCGGCAAGCCTTCGGTCGGTCGGCATGGTTTCAGCTCCCGCTTGCGTTGATCGGACCCTTCATTGCCGGCTTTGTCTTCAGCGTCTTGGTGTGGCTCCCCGCCTATTCCGGTCGATGCGGAGGCTGGCTCGGTGAGACTTACCCATGTGGATTCAGACAATATGCGATTGAAACTATGTACTGGGCCGCAATGAGCATGGCTATTCCTGCGTCTACAGGGGTGCTACTTGGTGTCATTGTCCTGATCGTTGGCTTGATCAGGCGCAACAAGTCCCGCTGAAGTAAGCCCAACAACCCCATCCAGCGGACGCGGGAGGCCCGCGCCGCTGATGCGGGGCGTTAGGCGCCACAGGCGCGAGGGAACTCATAGAGATGGGAAGTGCCGCACACAACGTGCATCGCCTTGGCCCAGGAAACCCACGAGGCGTACCACGGCGTCCTCGCCTGTAAGCAGCTCTCCCGCGCTGTATTGATTCATGATCATGAATCAGATACCTCACTCGTTCCAGCCCCCCCGCAGCGCTCGTCGCGCCCATGAAGGCTCATGTCGTTTCTAGAGGGCTGCGCGCGGCTCAGTGCGCACCGCCACAGGAGCGGCAACCGGTCCATAATTGGGAATCTCGGCTCAAAGGAGAACAGCAGTGTCGAACCATTTCACTGGACTGAATCTCGGTCCTCCTCTCGGGGACCAACGACTCGACCTCTGTGACCTCTATGCGTTCCAGTCGCCCAAGGACCCGTCGAGGACCGTGATCATCCTCAATGCCAATCCGACGGCCGACGCGCTCCATCCCGATGCCATCTACCGCGTTAACATCGACAACGACGGCGATTGTCTGACAGACATCGCGATCAGCTACGTGTTCTCGCCGCCGAACGAAGGAAAGCAAACCGTAACCGTCTTCGTTGCAAAAGGCGAGGAATCCCGCTCTGTCGAAGCTGTTGGAACAAAGATCATCGCCGATGCCGAGGTCTCTTTCGGCGTCGAACCCAACATCGTCAAGTCCGGCGCCTACACGTTCTTCGCCGGTGCTCGCAGCGACGCTTTCTTTTTCGACTTCGACGGCATCAAGAATCTCTTCGATACCTCAGGCGGCAGAAACTTCACCGCCCCCCACCTGGGCGGCAAGTCTCCGTGGACCGGCGTGGATTCAAATACGGAAGCCAACGTCTTCTCGATGGTGATCGAGCTGCCGACGAGCGAGCTCGACGCCGATCCGGAGATCCGCATCTGGGGGCGATGCAGCGTACTTGAGGACGGCAAACTGCTTCATGTTGATCGCGCCGGCCACCCGAGTGTCAGCAGCTTCTTCAACACCGATGACACCAAGTTGGAATACAACGCCAGCGAGCCAGTTAACGATCGCAAGCGATGGACGGATCAGTTCGTACACCTGATGGGGCATACGGGCAATTACACCCGAGAAGAAGCCATCGCCGCGATCGACGCCGACCGCATTTTGCCCGACATGCTGTGTTTCAATCCTTCTAAGCCTGCGACGTATCCCAACGGCCGCGTCTTTACCGACGACGTCATCAATCATCGCCTCGCCTTCCTTTCGAAGGGTGATATTCCCCCAACCGGCCTCAGCCCGCACACTGACATTCTCAAGGAGTTTCCGTACATCGGCACGCCACATCAGAAGACAAGCTAACGACAGGCCAACACGGCTGTATCCATGAGACCTCAGCGGGCATGTGTTGTGCCCGAGAGCATCCAAAACCGGGAGCGGGCCCCAATGGCGATCGGCAACGATGGCCGCTTCAACTTCTCGGCCTGCTACACCCACAACGACCGGGAGTTCCTGGGGGGCTTCAGCGACTGGGCGAAGAACCTCGCCGAAAGCCGCTCGGCCCGGGATTACGAGCGCAAGGTGGGCGAGGCCGATTCGGCCACGATGTGGCAGAGCCTCTCCTTCGGCGCCAACGACAAGGCGGCCTACTGCCTGGCCGCCTGTCCCGCCGGAGAGGAGGTGATGGAGCCGTTCCTGAACGATCGCAAGGCCTTCGTGCGCGAGGTGGTGCAACTGCTGCAGGAGAAGCTCGAAGCGGTCTATGTGGTGCCGGGCTCGGATGCCGAGGCCCATGTGGCGAAACGTTTCCCCCACAAGACGGTGAAGCGGGTGCGCAGCAGCCTCACACCGATCTCGGTCGAGGGGTTCCGCAACGGGTTGTCGATGACCTTTCGGCCCGGGCAGGCCCGCAACCTCACCGCCACTTACCACTTCCAGTTCAGCGGCGCGGAGCCCTGCCGCTTCACTGTGGTGATCGCCGATCAGACCTGCACGGTCCAGGACGATCTGGTGGGTCGGCCCGATCTCCTGGTGCAGGCCGACGCTGCCACCTGGATCGCCTTCCTGCGCCGTCAGCGCAACCTGCTGCTGGCCCTGCTCACCGGCCGCATCCGCCTACGGGGAAACCCACGGCTGCTGCTGCGGTTTGCGCGTGGCTTTGCGGTCTGAAGCCGGCGTCCCCCGTTCGTCTGGCCTGATCCCGCTCACGAAGATCTGCGATCGGCTTTCTAATCAGGAGTCAGGCAGACAAATTCAGATTTTATTCAACCACCCACGCATAAAGGAACTGCCATGTCGATGTCCAAAGTTGTCGTCGTTACTGGTGTGTCATCAGGAATTGGGCGTGCCGCCGCCATGAAGTGTGTCAAGCAGGGTTGCCAAGTACTCGGCACCGTGCGCAACGCGGTAAACGTACAGGAAGTTTCGGGCGTCGCAATCATTCAAATGGATGTGCGCGATGAAGCCTCCATTGAGCGCGGCATCCAGACCATCATCGAAAAAGCCAAGCGCATTGACGTGCTGGTGAACAGCGCAGGTGTGACTCTGATAGGCGCGGCGGAGGAAACGTCGATTGCCGAAGCCCAGACGCTGTTTGATACCAACCTATTCGGCCTCGTGCGCGTGATCAAAGTGGTGCTGCCGCACATGCGTGAGCAGCGTTCTGGTCGCATCGTCACCATCAGTTCGGTGTTGGGCATTCTGCCTGCGCCGTACATGGCGCTCTATTCAGCCTCCAAGCATGCCGTTGAGGGGCTGTCCGAGACGTTGGATCACGAGGTATGCCAATTCGGTATTCGCGTGGCCCTTGTTGAACCCTCCTTTACCAAGACCAACATGGATCTCAACGCGCCCCAGCCCGATGGTGTCGCAGCTACGATTGTCGACGCAGCATTGGGTGCATGGAAGATGCGCCATAGGCCCAAGGGTGAGGCCTCTCTTCTATACAAGTTGCGCCGCTTCATGCCCGCCGGTCCGGTCGAGAACGGCCTGAGAAGATCATTCGGACTCGTCTGAATCTGCCCGAACGATCAGGGCGAACTGGCATGAGGTAGGAGGTTCGAGTTATTTTGAGTTCTCAGCCCAACCCTACGCCCACGGGACCGCCTTCGGCAGCCCGTAACTTTTACGTTCGGCTCAATGCCCCCAAACGGAGGTCAATGGCATGGAGCAGCATTCCCAGCACCACGAGTCGATCGGCAGGCGTCAAGCTGGGGATCCATTTGCCAGATAGGCGCCTCGATTCTTCCAACACGGCACGTTGTTTTGCCCATGGGCTGAGCATCTTGCCATCATGGGACAAAGGGCGCGTGGATAATGGTGACAACCCTCAACCACAGATCTTTGACATGTGGCAACGAGCAGCCTTGGTCATTTCCACCCTTTCACTGGCAATCGCAGGCTGCACGCGCACCAGCCGTGAGCTGCCGAAGAATCTCAGTGACGTGGTCGTGACGATAGAGCTTGAACAGAACAGCAGTGCTCGAGTCTCCCGCGACACCATTCGTGCCGTGCTTGCCACTAGTGAAGGCACGGTGATTGAACGGGACGATCTCCAGATCAAAGTCAATGGAACCAGGATGCAGTTCAAGGTCTGGCAAGGAAACTATTACGATCGCCACCCCAATTACTACATCGACAATGATGTAAACGAAGGCATCAGGATATTGCCACAGAAAGATTATAGCTTTGTGCTGGTGATGCCCGATGGATCCAGTCACAAACTGACGACACTGAAAACCCCCATAGCAGTGTCCCTGGGACAATTCGGCTTTGTCAGAATCCCTTCATCCCCTCCAGCTGCGGCCTTCACCTGGAACGATCTTGCCGGCCCCATGCGTCTCTCCATTGCCCGTTCGGAGCAGATTCCTGATGCCGCCGGAGGTTGGGTGTCGATGGTCGGGAATCCCGGCAATGAAGACTCGCTTCACCGCACGATTGGTCCAGGTTGGTTCCGTCCCCGGAGTGGCAAGTGGCTCCTGCCGCAACGCTTTCTGATCTCCAGCCCTAAGCGACGACTGGCGATGTTGACGGCATGGATCCAAACCGAAACAATGGCCCCTGTGGCCCAACCCTTTTCCAGGAAGAGCTCGGCAACAGCCAGACGCAAGCTGGAACTGACCTTGGAGTGGCCCTAGGACTGAGGGAAGGGACAGCCCAACATCAATGACGCGACCCCCTTGATCGGTCAAGGGCTGATGAGAGTGGGTGGTCGTGGTCATGCGGCAGCTCCCTGTTGTGTGCGCGTAAACCCTCCTGCCACCAGATCGGCTTCTCCGTAGGGGTGGTGCATCAAAAACTGCTGGGTATTGGGATCCCAGCCCACCCCAACACTCCAAAGGCCGCCGCCACCCAAGACAACCATTCGTCACCGCTGGACAAAGGCAACTTCCCCATCATTGCTTCCAGGATTACACTGTCATCAACAAAGCCAGAGGAGCTGACCATGCTTGATCTTGGACTTACCCACGTCGCCTTACCCGCTTCCGATATTGGACGCAGTGTTGATTTCTATGCTACCTATGCTGACATGCAAGTTGTGCATCGGCGCATTGACAGGGAAACAGGATCTGAAGTTGTCTGGTTGTCTGACCATACGCGACCGTTTGTGATTGTTTTGATTCAAGCCACCATTGTGCAGCCAGTTCTCTCTCCCCTAGCCCATCTTGGAATTGGCTGTAAGAGCCGGGAAGCCGTGGACATGTTGTGCGACAAGGCTCGCCAGGCTGGGTTATTGCTTGAAGAACCCAAGGATTCGGGCTATCCGATTGGCTATTGGGCATTTTTGCGAGATCCTGACGGGCATACGCTGGAACTGTCCTACGGCCAAGAGATTGGTCTAACAGTCACGCAGGAAAGCTAGTTAGCGATTCATCTTTCTTCCCAGGCGGTTACCACTCCACGAAGCAGCAGAAACACTGGCAGGGCCCTTTGCCAGCCCCCCACCGGTTGGACGGGTCACTGGCACAACAACCCCGCCGCCAGATGGTGCTGTCACTACTCAGAAGTCCCGGTCCACCAAGCCGTGAGTGCTCAGTCCACTTCATGCCTGGTGCTGCATCCGCCACCGGCTCAAGCGCATCCAATAGCGCCGGGGAGCTTGGCCTGCATTGGCTCGACGACACAACCTGCCAACGACTCCATCGAAGACCGCCGCGACCTGAACCGCGAGCTGGTGCTTCCCCTGGTGAGTACTGAGCCACTGGTCGTTGTGGGTGATGCCATCGGCGGGATTGGTCTCTTCAACGGTGACCTGGTTCTGGTTGATCGGGCCAAGCTTCCCAGCTCAGGCCGTTGCATGGCCCTGGCCCCGGGCCAGCCTGGGTCAATGGACAATGCAACGCAGAAGTACGCCTGAGCTACGAGCAGCAGAGCGGTCGGGCTACGTACACCTTGGGATCGGCGTTCCGTGGTCCATGTCACCTTCAGCCCCTCAAGACCGGTCGCGGCACCTCAGATCTGCCGCACAGCGACCACGCCTGAGTCGTGCGCATCATCATGAAGACAGGCTACGGGCTGGCGTTTGATCACTTCCCCAAGCCGCACTGGCTCAAGCCATGCAGCAACACCATCCCATGGGCCACGGCATCGACCCTGAAGCCAAGGCTGGCTGAAGTCACTCGTCCAGGATTACACCGAAACGATGGGATGTGTGCTGCCACAAACCAACTCAACATCACCTCTGCCCCATTGGCGCACAACCAGACTTGAAGGTGGAGTTTCACGCGTTCACAGAGCGAAGACGCCATAGCTGCATACGCTTACACCCCCAGACAACCAGGGCCAATGACTTCCACAGAACTCACAAGCTCACTGCATCCTTCATGTGATTCTCATGAACTGACATACACAGACTGGAGCGTGAGCGAGTATCACTTCGATCCAGCAAAGATACGCTCCAGAGAAACAGTGTTTACGATCGGCAACGGGTACATGGGTACGCGGGGAAGCTTTGAAGAAGGGTATCCGAATGCGATGCCGGCCACACTGGTGCATGGTGTCTATGACGACATTCCTGGAGCCTATACCGAGCTCGCAAATTGTCCAGATTGGCTGGAGCTGGCGATCGTGATCAACGGCGATCGATTCCGACTGGATCATGGCACCATCCTCCAATACGAACGAACGCTGGATCTACGGAACGGGATCCTTAGCCGTGCACTGCGCTGGCGGAGCCCAACGGGGAACACCGTGGATCTTCGCTTTGAGCGCTTTGCGAGCTTGGCAGATCATCCCGTTTTCGGACTGAACTGCCAGATCACTCCTCTTGATTTCACTGGAGCGATTGAAATTCAGACCAGCCTTCATGGCTTTGCCAACAACCAAGGCTTTGATCATTGGCAGCAGCTCGACCGGGGAGCGAATGATCAAGGCCTCTGGCTGCATGTTCGCACCCGCAGTTCTCATGTCGAACTCGGCATGGCAGCCAGAATGACACCGATCAATAACGATCTACCAATACGAACAACGGGCTCTGTTGATTGCCCCACCATCGCGATCACCTTTCTCGCGGCCAAGGGAAGAACCGTAGGCGTAGAGAAAGTTGTCACCTTGATCACATCACAGGATGTGGACCATCCCGCCCAGGCGGCTGTGGCCAAACTGACCAACCTGCCGGCCTATCCCATTCTGCTGAGGGCGCATCAGAACGCATGGAACGAGTTTTGGCAGCAAAGCGATATAGAGATTGAAGGAGATACCAACGCACAAGTGGCCGTGCGCTACAACATCTTCCAACTATTTATTGGCGCATGTTCGCACATCGCGGGTGAATGCGCAGACAGCAGCCGCGTCAGCGTTCCGGCCAGAACATTATCGGGATTTGGGTATCGAGGACACGTGTTCTGGGATACGGATATATTCATCTTGCCACTGTTCACCTTGACGCAGCCTGAGATTGCCAAGAGCTTACTGACCTACCGCTATCACACCCTGAGTGGTGCACGGCGAAAAGCTGCCCATAGTGGCTATCACGGTGCGATGTATGCCTGGGAGAGTGCAGCCACGGGTGATGAGATGACGCCCCGATGGTCCATTCAGACCGACCCCTACTCGAAAGCGATACGCATTTGGTGCCGTGATCGCGAAATTCATATCAGTGCCGATATTGCCTATGCGGCCTGGCACTACTGGCAGACAACAGGCGATGACATCTGGCTACGAGACTACGGAGCCGAAGTCATTCTGGAAACTGCCATCTTCTGGATGAGTCGGCTGGAGTGGAAGCCGGAGCTGGAACGGTTTGAACTGGATGGAGTAATAGGCGCTGATGAATACCACGAACAGGTGAACAACAACGCCTATACCAATTGGATGGCGAAGTGGAATCTGGAGACAGCCGTCTCCGTTTACGGATGGCTGCAGCAGCAGTTTCCCGACCACGCCGCTTTGCTCGCTCAAAAGCTACAACTTAATGCAGACAGGCTGCGCCAGCTCCAAGCCGCCATCGCACAGCTTTACACCCCATACGATGCCAAGACCGGGCTGATTGAACAGTTTGATCAGTTCTTTGAATTACGAGACATCCACCTGAATGACTACGAGCCCCGGCATCGCTCCATGCAGGACGTTCTGGGAATGGATGTGACCAATCAGTCTCAGGTTCTGAAGCAACCTGACGTCCTGATGCTCCTCTATCTGATGCGAGATACCGACTCATGCCTTTCCTACCCTGATGTTCTCGAAAAGAACTGGCACTACTACACTCCCCGCACAGACACCACGTACGGATCGTCGCTCTGCCCTGCCATTCTTTCGATCCTGGCCGCAAAGCTGGGCATGGAAGAAGAAGCCTATCAATACTTCATGCAGGCAGCAACCGTTGATCTCGAAGATAGCCGCGGCAACACAGCAGATGGGATTCATGCGGCGTCAGCCGGTGGCGTATGGCAAGCCGTGGTGTTCGGCTTCGCCGGCGTTCACATGAAGGGAAACAGCCCGATGGCGATTCCCCATCTGCCGCCAACCTGGAAGCGGCTCAGATTCAAGCTGCAATGGCGCGGTTCCTGGCACAGTTTTGATCTGTCACAGCCAGCACCACCTCCAGCTCAAGGTCCAACGCAAACTCAAGCTCCAGACATCAAGGGCTTCATCTTCGATGTGGATGGGGTGTTGACGAACACCTCCGAATCTCATTACCGCGCTTGGCAGAGATTAGCGGATGAGGAAAAGCTACCCTTCGATCGCAAGGCCAATGAGGCCCTGCGTGGTGTGTCCAGACGCGGATCGCTTCAGCAGATCATTGGCGACCGTCATTACTCCGAATCTGCACTTCAGGACATGATGGAGCGCAAAAACCGCTACTACCTTGAAGACATCCAAACCATCACCCCCCAGGACATGCTTCCAGGGGCCATTGAGTTTTTACAGGAGCTCAGACAAGCAAAGATGAAAATTGCGATTGGCTCCGCCAGCAAGAATGCACGCACTGTCATCGACAGGCTTGGGATCGGAGCTTTCATTGATGCAATCGCAGACGGCGACAGCGTTCAACGGCCCAAGCCAGCACCCGACATCTTTCAATATGCTGCCACTCAATTGAAACTTACTCCTGCCAACTGTGTGGTGGTTGAAGATGCTGCCGTTGGCATTGAAGCAGCCATTGCTGCAGGGATGTGGTCGGTTGGCATCGGACCTCAGGAGCGTGTTGGTGCCGCCAACATTGTGCTTCCAGATCTGGATGGTGTTCGCCTGAGCGATCTCGGCATGCAATGGTGATCGATCCACGCTCCTCATCACGAACGTGTTGCTGGTGAGGTGGGGGATGGCCAACTGCACAAAGGAAGCCACGAATGTGTTCGTGATCTCGCCATCATCCTTGCGGAGAACCGCAACCTGATCCTGCCGTGCAAGCCGGCCAAGGCGGCTATGGCGGCAACCACTACCCCCAGATCATGGTCATCTTGAGCATCTTTCGCTTCAGGCCCCTGCCTTCTACCGATCAAAGCAATGCGCCAGACTTCCGCGCATCTCGCACAGATGTGCTGCACTTCTGCCACCGATTCGGCACACCCTTCAGCCGGCGCCGGTGAACGGCCTGGCTAGACAGGGGTCTACCACGACGGCCACCAGCAAGGGGAACAGGATCGTCAGGGTCATTGAACGAAACCAACCCGGCTTGAACGCAAGGGAGACGCGAGAACGGCTTTGTTTTCGGTGAATCAACTGCCATCCAGGTGTGACATCGATCAGACAAGCAAGCTGGCCGCCCTGTTGACTATCGCCTGCCCCAATCTCCAGGCTGCTCAGGGATTGGCTTGGGTCGAGCTGATTCCAACCGCTGCCAGATCATGACCCGGCAGCATTGGCTTTTTGTGATCACGGCCCTTGCGGTGGCCGGTGCAGGGGCAGGCTGGCTCTGGCGCGCCAACCAGCCAAAGGGTTTGGCGCCGGGGTTCGCCAGCAGCAACGGACGCATTGAGGCCGTAGAAATCGATGTGGCGGCCAAGTCAGCGGGCCGGCTCAAGCAAGTGCTGGGAAAGGAGGGGGACTTCGTTGTTCGCGGGCAGGTGCTGGCCCGCATGGACACCGATGTGCTTCATGCCCAACTCCGTGAAGCCCAGGCGGATCTGCGCAAGGCCAGCAACGCTGTGGAAACGGCGCAGAGCAGCGTGGCCCAGCGACGCAGTGAGCGAACGGCTGCGGAAGCCATCGTGCTGCAGCACAGCGCAGAGCGTGAAGACGCCCGCCGCCATCGCCGCCGCACGGAGCAGTTGTTCGTCAGTGGCGCCGTTTCAGCGGAGAGCCTCGACGATGCCCGCGCCGGTTTCTATGGCGCTGATGCGATCGTCGCCTCCGCCCAGGCCACCGTGGCGGCCAGCCGCGCCGCCATCACCACAGCAGGCTCGCTGGTGATCGAGGCGAAGGCCTCAGTGGCGGCCGCCCAGGCCCGGATCGAGGGGATCAAGGCGAACATTGCCGACAGCCAGCTCCAGGCCCCCAGGGATGGGCGGGTGCAGTACCGCGTGGCCCAGCCCGGCGAAGTGTTGAGCGCCGGCGGGAAGGTGCTGAACATGGTCGACCTTTCCGACGTTTCGATGACGTTCTTTCTGCCCACGGCCCAGGCCGGCAAGGTACGCATGGGGGCTGATGTGCACCTGGTGCTGGACGCCGCTCCTCAGCTGGTGATTCCGGCGCGGGTCACCTTCGTGGCCGATGTGGCCCAGTTCACCCCCAAAACGGTGGAGACGGCCGTGGAGCGCCAGAAACTGATGTTCCGGATCAAGGCCCGCATTGATCCCGCCCTGCTGAAACGCCACATCCGCAGCGTCAAGACCGGACTGCCGGGCATGGCCTACGTCCGACTCGACCCCAAGGCCGCCTGGCCGGCGGCGTTGACGGTGAGGGTTCCGGATTGACGCCAGCGGTCGTTCAGCTCCGGGATGTGCAGCTGCAGTTCGGCGCGACCCGGGCCCTCGCCGGCGTCAGCCTCGACGTTGTCGGCGGTGGCCTCACCGGTCTGGTCGGTCCGGATGGGGTGGGGAAATCCAGCCTGCTCGCCCTGGTCGCTGGGATCCGCCGCAGGCAGAAGGGCCGCGTGCAGGTGCTGGGGGGTGACATGGCCGATCCACGCCATCGCCGCGAGGTCTGCCCCCGCATCGCCTACATGCCCCAGGGCCTGGGCAACAACCTGTCGCCCACGCTCACGGTGATCGAGAACATCGACTTCTTCGCGCGTCTGTTCGGCCAGGGCCGCGCCGAGCGCCGCAGCCGCCGCGCCGAGCTGCTGGAGCGCACCGGACTCGCGGCCTTCGGCACTCGCCCAGCCGGCCAGCTCTCGGGGGGCATGAAGCAGAAGCTCGGCCTGTGCTGCGCCCTGATCCACGACCCCGGCCTGCTGATCCTCGATGAACCCACCACCGGGGTCGATCCCCTCTCGCGCCGCCAGTTCTGGGACCTGATCAGCAGCATCCGGCGCGAGCACCCGGCCATGACCGTGCTGGTGGCGACCGCCTCGATGGACGAGGCCGCCAGCTTCGACTGGCTGGTGGCCATGGATGGCGGCCGCGTGCTTAGTACCGGCAGCCCGGCGGAGCTGCGGCGGCGCACCGGCACCAGCACAGCGGAGGACGCCTTCATTGCCCTGCTGCCCGAGGCGAGGCGGCGGGAGCACCATCCGGTCACGATTCCAGCGCGCCCGCCGGGCGACGGCCAGGTGGCGATCGAGGCCATGGATCTGAGCAAGCGGTTCGGCACCTTTCTGGCGGTCGATCGGGTCAACGTGCGCATCGAGCGCGGCGAGATCTTCGGCTTCCTCGGCTCCAACGGTTGCGGCAAGACCACCACGATGAAAATGCTGGCCGGGCTGCTGCCGGCCAGCTCCGGCCGGGTCCTCCTCTTCCATCAGCCCCTGGACGCCGATGACCTCAGCACCCGGCGGCGGGTGGGCTACATGTCGCAGGCGTTCTCGCTCTACAGCGAGCTGACGGTGCGGCAGAACCTGGTGCTGCACGCCCGCTTGTTCCAGATGCCGGAGGCGGAGATCCCCGGGCGTGTCGCGGATCTGGTGCAGCAGTTCGGCTTGGCGGGTCTGGAAGAGGCCCTCCCCGCTGCCCTTCCGCTGGGGGTGCGCCAGCGGCTGTCACTGGCGGTGGCACTGGTGCATCGGCCCGACCTGCTCATCCTCGATGAGCCCACGTCGGGCGTCGATCCGATTGCGCGGGACACGTTCTGGCAGAACTTGATCGACCTGTCGCGCCAGGAACAGGTCACGATTTTCCTCTCGACCCATTTCATCAACGAAGCGCAGCGCTGCGACCGCCTCTCCCTGATGCATGCCGGCCGGGTGCTGGTCAGCGACACCCCCGCCGGCCTGGTGGCGCGGCGCGGCGCGGCCACGCTCGAGCAGGCGTTCATCGGCTACCTGGAGGAGGCGAGCGGCGACAGCGCCCCCACCCCCACAACTGCAACCCTGGCAGCAGCGCCACCCAGGCAGGGATCACCCAGGCAGCAGCAGGGGTTCAGCCTGCAACGGCTGGGGAGCTATACCCGGCGCGAGGCCCTGGAACTGAGCCGCGACCCGATCCGCATCAGCACGGCCGTGCTCGGCAGCCTGTTCCTGATGGTGGTGATGGCCTTCGGCATGAGCATGGATGTGGAGAATCTGCCCTATGCCGTGCTCGACCGCGACGGCACCACAACAAGCCGGGACTACGCCCTCAATCTGGCCGGGTCGCGCTATTTCATCGAACATCCGCCACTGGACGGCTATGACGCCCTCGATCGACGCATGCGCTCGGGCGAGCTGAGCGTGGCGATCGAACTGCCACCGGGCTTCGGGCGTGATCTCGAGCGCGGCAACCCCGTGCAGATCGGCGCCTGGATCGACGGATCGATGCCGATGCGGGCCGAGACGGTGCGCGCCTATGTGCAGGGCCTGCATGGCCAGTGGCAGGAGGACAGGGCACGGCGCGTGTTGGGTCAAACCAGCCCGCTCCCCCCCGCCAGCATCGAGACACGCTTCCGCTACAACCCCGACATCAGCAGCCTGGTGGCGATGGTGCCGGCCACGATTCCGATCCTGCTGCTGCTGATCCCGGCGATCCTGGCGGCGCTCTCGGTGGTGCGCGAAAAGGAACTGGGCACGATCGTCAACTTCTACGCCACCCCCGTGACCCGCCTGGAGTTCCTGCTGGGCAAGCAAGTGCCCTACGTGGCCCTGGCGATGGTGAACTATGTGCTCCTCACCGTTCTGGCGGTCACCCTGTTCGCCGTGCCTCTCACCGGCAGCGTGCTGGCCCAGGCCAGCGGCGCCCTGCTCTACGTGATCTGTGCCACCTCCCTGGGGTTGCTGATCTCCACCCTGGTGCGCACCCAGATCGCCGCCCTGTTCGGCACCGCCGTGCTGACGATCCTGCCTGCCACCTCCTTCTGCGGCTTGCTCGATCCTGTGTCGTCCCTGCAGGGCGCTGGGGCGGTGATCGGAGCGATCTATCCCACGGCCCACTACCTGACCATCTCCACCGGCACCTTCTCCAAGGGCCTGGGCTTCGCAGATCTATCCGGCGCCTTCGCCGCGCTGCTGCTGGCTGTGCCGATCCTGCTCGGGTTGTCGGTTCTCTTCCTGAAGAAACAGGAGGGCTGAACCATGCGCGCCGCCAACGTTCTGCATCTGGGCCTCAAGGAGCTGTGGAGCCTGGCCCGTGACCCGATCATGCTGCTGCTGATCGTCTTCGTCTTCACAGTTTCGGTCTACACCGGTGCGACGGTGCTTCCTGAAACGCTGCACACGGCCCCGATCGCGATCGTGGATGAAGACCATTCGCTGCTCTCGGAGCGGATCATCGCCGCGTTCGAGCCGCCCTACTTCCAGCTGCCGGAGTTGATCCAGCAGGCCCGGATGGACCAGCGCATGGATGCGGGGCTCGACACCTTCGCCCTGGTGATTCCCAGCGGCTTCCAGCGCGATGTGCTGGCCGGCCGTTCACCGGCTGTTCAGCTCAACGTGGACGCCACCCGCGTCAGCCAGGCGCTCACGGGCAGCGGCTATGTCCAGTCGATCATCAGCACCGAGGTGCAGACCTTTGTGCAGAACAGCCAGGCAACTGCGGTGCCCCCGCTGCAGCTGGTGACGCGCATGCGCTTCAACCCCGAGCTCACCAAGACCTGGTTCGGCGCTGTGAACAAGGTGATCGACAACATCACCCTGCTCTCGATCGTGTTAACTGGCGCCGCGCTGATCCGGGAGCGGGAGCGGGGCACGATCGAGCACCTGCTGGTGATGCCGGTGACGCCCTTCGAGATCATGGCCAGCAAGGTGTGGTCGATGGGTCTGGTGGTGCTCCTGTCCGGCCTGCTGTCCCTGGTGTTCGTGGTGCAGGATCTGCTCAGGGTGCCTCTGGCCGGTTCGCTGCCGCTGTTCACCGCCGGGGCGACGCTTTACCTGTTCGCCTCCACCTCGCTGGGCATCTTCCTGGGCACCTTCGCCCGTTCAATGGCTCAGTTCGGTCTGTTGCTGATGATGGTGCTGCTGCCGCTCCAGATGCTCTCGGGTGGGGTCACCCCGCGCGAAAGCATGCCCGAGCTGGTGCGGACCGTGATGCTGGCGGCGCCGAACACCCACTTCGTGATGCTCGCCCAGGGCATCCTCTTCCGTGGGGCCACGCTCGCGGTGGTGTGGCCCCAGTTCCTGGCCCTGCTGCTGATCGGTTCGGTGTTCTTCGGCGTGGCCCACGCCCGCTTCCGCAGCGCGATCACGGCGATGGCCTGATGGTGATGGCCTGAGCAAGGCCGCTGGCGTGACCCTTCAGCGACCCAGGCTCAAGAGGGTGGCGCCGAGCACGAGGCCGGCGGCGGTGAGGATGTCGGGGTCGAGGGTTTCGCCGAACCACATCAGCCCCCAGAGGGCGGCGAGCGGCACTTGCACGTAGCTGAGTGCGGTGGCGCGGGCGGCCGGCATCGTCATCAGGCCGCGGGTCAGGGCCAGCTGGCCCAGCTGGGTGAACACCCCCACCCCCAGCAGCCAGCCCCACTCCGCCGTGGTGGGCATCACCGGATGCAGCAGCACCAGCGGCAGGCTGAGCGGCAGCGCCAGCAGCGGGAAATAGAACACCACCACCAGGGGGTGTTCGCTGCGGCGCAGGGCGCGCACGCTCACATAGGCCAGCGCCGACAGCAACGCGCCGGCCAGGGCGAACAGCAGCGGCAGGGTGGGCAGGGCCGCGCCAGCCGCCACACCAGCCGCCGTGCCCGCCGGCTGAACCAGCGCCAGGGCGCCGGGATCGGTGAGCAGCAGCACGCCCAGCCAGCCGAGCGCCACCGCCAGCCACACCCGGGCGCCGGGCCGTTCGCCCAGCAGCGGCCAGGCCAGCAGGGCCGTGAAGGTGGGATGGAGGTATTGCAGCACCGTGGCCACCGCCAGGGGCAGGCCGGCGATGGCCAGGAACACGCAATAGAGGCCGGCGGTGCCGAGCACGCCACGGCTCACCAGCAACCCCTTGCGCTGCCCCCAGGGGGAGACACCCGCCCGCCGCAGCATCCACCAGCTGATCAGCAGGCTCACCACCGAGCGGGCCAGCACCACCTGCTCCACCGGCAGCCGCCCGCCCAGCGCCTTGACGCACACCCCCATCAGGCTGAAGGCCAGGGCGCTGAGCAGCATGTCCATGCCGGATCCCAGCCGAGCAGGCGCGACGCCCGCAATCGCCGACGCTAGACACTGCCCGGCCGGCGGGGCGGTGCCTGGCGTCGCCGGGATGGTGGCAACGGCAGCTCCCCACACCTGGTGGCCTCGGGCAGAATGGGAGCAAGTCAGCCCCTACCGGTAGCGCCTTTCCTTGAGTCCCACGGCACCCCAGGCCCGCCTTCACCCGCGCACGATCGAGGCCGTCAAGGAACGCGCCGACATCGTCGATGTGGTGGGGGAGCACGTGGTGCTCAAGAAAAAGGGCCGCGAGTTCGTGGGCCTCTGCCCCTTCCACGACGACAAATCGCCGTCGATGACGGTGTCGCCCGCCAAGCAGTTCTATTACTGCTTCTCCTGCGGGGCCGGCGGCAACGCGATCAAGTTCCTGATGGAGCTGCAGCGCACCAGCTTCAGCGATGTGGTGCTGGATCTGGCGCGCAAATACCAGCTGCCGGTGGAAACGGTGGAGGGGCCGCAGCAGGAACGGCTGCGGCAGCAGCTCTCGCGCCGCGAAGCACTGCTGCGGGCGCTGGCGCTGGCCTCCGGCTGGTTCCGCAGCCAGCTGCGCAGCCCCGCCGGCGCCGCAGCCCTGGCCTACCTCAAGCAGCAGCGGGGCCTGAGCGAA
Organism: Cyanobium sp. ULC065; assembly: GCF_977927515.1. The sequence continues at coordinate 2,345,563 of NZ_OZ376393.1, forward strand.
ACCACGCTGGAGAGCTTTGAGCTCGGCTATGCGCCCGAGGCGTGGGATGGGCTGCTGAAGCACCTGCAGCAGGTGGAGGGGCTGGCGCCCGAGCTGCTGGAGGCCGCCGGTCTGGTGGTGCCGCGCAAGGGGGGCGACGGCTTCTACGACCGCTTCCGCCACCGGGTGATGGTGCCGATCCGCGACCGGCAGGGGCGAGTGATCGGCTTCGGCGGCCGCAGCCTCGACGGCGGCGAACCGAAATACCTCAACTCCCCTGAAACGGAGGTGTTCGAGAAGGGCAAGCACCTGTTCGGCCTCGACCGCGCCACCAACGCCATCCGCAAGGACGACCAGGCGGTGGTGGTGGAGGGCTATTTCGACGTGATCGCCCTGCATGCCGCCGGCATCACCAATGCGGTGGCGTCACTCGGCACGGCGCTCAGCAGCCAGCAGATCACCCAGCTGTGCCGCTGCTGCGACAGCCGCCGCCTCGTGCTCAACTTCGACACCGACGGCGCCGGCGTGCGGGCGGCGCAGCGGGCGATCGGCGAGGTGGAGCAGCTGGCGCTGCAGGGGCAGGTGGAGCTGCGGGTGCTGCACCTGCCCGCCGGCAAAGACCCCGACGACTTCCTCAAGGAACACGGCGCCGGCGAGTACCGCGCCCTACTGGAGCAGGCGCCGCTCTGGCTCGACTGGCAGATCGAGCAGGCACTTGAGGGCAAGGACCTGGCCCGCGCCGATCAGTTCCAGCAGGCGGTGTCGGCCCTGGTGGCCCTACTGGGCAAGCTGCCGCAGAGCGCCGTGCGCAGCCACTACCTGCAGCAGGTGGCCGAGCGCCTCTCCGGCGGCCAGGCACGCCTGGCCCAGAAGCTGGAGGAAGACCTGCGCCTGCAGGTGAAGGGCGAGCGCTGGCACGGCCGCGCCAGCCGCTGGGACAAGCCCGGCGAGGTCGGCCTGCGCGAGCGGGCGGAGGCGGAGCTCCTGCGGCTCTACCTGCATGCGCCCATCCATCGCGGCGCGATCCGGCGGGAGCTGCGGCTGCGAGAACTGGATGATTTCGCCTTGCAGCACCACCGGCTGCTGTGGGCGGCGATCAGCCAGCTGGAGGAAGACAACCTCGGCGCCGGCCGGCTGGAGGCGGTGAACCGCGGCACTGACCCCGGCGAGGATCTGGGGGATCTCGACCTGCCCCGCCTGCTGGCCGACCAGCTGCTGATGGACCAGAGCGAACTGCTCAACCGGCTCACCCCCCTGCTGGAGCCCAACGAGCTGCAACGCATGGTGCTGGCCCAGCCCCTGCTGCAGCTGCGAGGCACCACGGCCGTGCTGGAGCGTCAGCGCAGCCTCAAGCGCTGCCGCCACCTGCTCGATTCCTGGCGCGGCCAGAACCTGGAAACCCTGGAGCGCTGCATCGCCCGGCTGCTGGCCGAAGAGAACGGCAACGGCTCAGCGGCGCCAGGAAGCAGCGCGGCGGTAGCCCCGCCGCGCTGCCCTAGCGGAGCAACACCAGCCCTGCTCGACATGGAAAGCAGGATCGGGGCGCTGTTCGTTGAACTGAACCGCGATGCGCTCCATTTCCAGGAGCTGTATTACAGCGAGCGGCTGCACATCGGCCATCTCGATCAGCAGCGCTGCGCCGGCTGGGAGGAAACGCTGCAGGCCCCGGCGGCCTGAGGCAGGCCACACGGCGGCCGGCTGTATGAGGCGGCTTTCGGTGCTGCGCAACGGCGCTCAGCGCCCCAGCAACGCCATCACCTGGGTGAAGAAATCGACGACCTGATCGTTCTCGATGAGGTCGTCGAGCACGCGGATCGGTTTGCTGTAGAGCTCATCCTGCTTCATGATCTCAGGCCAATCGATCGCAGCAGACGCCGGGGCGGAGCCATTGGCCTGGAAGGCCTTGAGAAACTCCCAGGCGATGATCCCCTGGCCGATCACGGTGGGGTGGACGCCATCCAGGCTGAAGATGCCGCCCTCCAGCAGTTCCCCCTCTTTGCTGGCTTTGTAGAACTTGGTATTCAGCGGCGGATACAGCCACTGGAATTCTTCGGGATACACATAATTGGGCATGCCGCTGTTGCGCTTCCAGGCCATGCGGGAGAGCACATCGCCAATGTCCACCAGCACGAACGGGCTGTGGGAATAGCGCTGATTGAATTCAGCCAGCAACTGCTTGATGATCATGTTGTATCGAAGGATCACGTTATCGATGAACTGGGCATCACGAAAGGTGAGGTGGTTCTGCCGCCGTGAAAGCGCTGTGGCATCGCTGACGCCATAACGCTTGTAGTACTGGTAATAGCGGAAGGTGCCGGAGGCGTTGCCCGGCGGTACGCGCGGATCCTTCACCACCCGTTCCTCCCCGAAGCCGTCGATGATCGGCGCGATCGTCACCAGCGGCACCGTTCCCACGTAGGCCTTCCAGCTGGCGTTGCGGTTGCTGGCCATCGCCTGACAGATCTTCTCGAGCAACTGCCGGTAGTCGCGCTCGAAATCGTTCGGATGCCAGAGGTTGAAGGGATCGGGCTTGGTCGGGTCTTCGCTGCGGGCGGTGAAGCTTCTGCCATCCCCCGGCGTGAGGCGAACGTCGAGGGAAAAGAGGGTGCCGAGAGCATTGTTCGCCCCCAGGAACACGATCAGATTGTCGACACCTTCACTGGACGCCACACCTTCCAGCCAGCGGATCGGGGAGTGGGCGTCAAACGTGTCGTTCGCCTGGGGATTGAGCACGCGGTAGGCGGCCCGGTAGAAGGGTTGGTTGGCGCAGGCAAGGCCGAAGTTGTTGTCGAGACCACGACTGTCGAGCTGGATTCGATGCTTGCAGAGCGCCGGGGTGATCTCCCAGGCATCGCTCACCCGCATCCCTTCCACGGCGGTGTTGTCGGTGAATGGTGAGCTGAAGGACCGCACGGGCTTGCCGATGGCTCCCGGCCCTCGCTCGAAATAGGTTTCAGCGCGATCCAGCTCGCCCATGATCTGCAGCAAGGCCCGCGGCCATTCCCCCCAATCCACGTCCACACCGAAACGGCCCTCCAGCCTGCGGAACAGTGCTTCGAGGTCGAACTTCAGCTTTTCCCCTTCCCACAGCACCAGCCGGTAGTCGCTGGGCGCGATCCCCAGGGCTCTGGCCAGATGGGTGCTGTAGGCATGTTCTGTGAAGGCGGTGCAGCCACTGCGAAAGCCCTGCGAGACGCTGTCGCCGATCGTGAAGAGCCTGCCCATCCAGCCTCTCGGTTCCGGTGCTGCTCACCACTCTGTCCAGGATCAGAGCAAGGCCACAACTCCGAGACATCTCTTCCAGTTCCGCATCACGTTTCCTGAAGGCGGCAGGTGTGGGGTGAGGACGCTCCTGCCTGCCTTCCCTGTAGCAAGTCCATGGGGAGGCCCGCCCGAGCCGCTGTTCTATTGGGCAGACCCCTGCGGCTGTCTGCTCGGTGATCGCTCACTCTGCGACCTCGAAATCTGTGGCAGCGAAATCTGTACCCATGACATCAGCAACTGCATGATCTTTATCGATGATTTTCAGGCCTGTGATCTCTATACTTGTGATCTCTGCATCCGTGAAGTCAACAGCAGTCATTGCTGCCATTGTGGATTTAACAGCAAGGATATCTTTAATTGTAAATTCTGCAGCCGAGACCACGGCTGGTTGACGCTGGCGCAACAGGAGCTGCAGGCGGGAGTTGGAAGGGTGGATTGAAGGGCCGTCTGGTCAGTTCTTGTGCGCCGAATCCCGTCCGGCGCCACAGCCGTGCCGCAACAAGTCGGTCAGAAAACCTGCGGAACTGGCTCGGCCCCCAGGATCGCTCTGCCATCCGGCCGCACCGCGGCCACCCCGGCAGCCCTGCCAGATTCGACCCCCCAGGTTGTGCTCCGTTGACACCCGCCGCTGCCGCCGACTCCGCCAGCCCTACGACCGTGGCCACCGACGCCCTGCCGGCCGCGGGGTCGATCTGGCGGCGCAGCTGGTATCCCGTTGCCTATCTCAAGGACCTGGACCCGGCGCGGCCCACCCCGTTCACCCTGCTGGGCGACGACCTGGTGCTCTGGTACGACCGGGAGCCCGGCCAGTGGCGCGCGTTTGCGGATGTGTGCCCGCACCGGCTCGTGCCGCTCTCCCAGGGCCGGCTGAACGGGGCGGGCGAGCTGGAATGTCCGTACCACGGCTGGACCTTCAACGGCGACGGGCACTGCACCGCCATTCCGCAGGCGGAGGGCGACACGGCCGCCGCTTCGCCCCGCAGCCACTGCCGCGCCTATGCCACCGCCACGGGGCAGGGGCTGCTGTTCGTGTTCGCCGGGGAGGCGGAGACGGCTGCCGCCGTGCCCTTGCCACTGCTGCCGATGCTCGCGGCGGAACCGGAGCGCTGGAGCGTGCAGGACACCTTCCGCGACCTGCCCTACGACGCCCTCACCCTGCTGGAGAACGTGCTCGATGTGAGCCATGTGCCGTTCACCCACCACGCCACGGTGGGCAAACGCGAGACGGCAGGTCCGGTGAACCTGGAGCTGACCAGCAGCGGACCGGACGGCTTCACCGGCGTGTGGCCCGAGGGGCCGCGCCGGGGCACGCTCGGCACCCAGCACACCAGCTTTCAGGCCCCCTGCCTGATGTGGCACGACCTCACCGCCAAGGGTTTTGCCCGCATCCTCACCGTGGTGTACGCCACACCGATCCGGCCGGGGGAGTGCCGCCTGTTCGCCCGCTTCCCCTTCCGCTTCGAATCGGCGCTGCCGGCGCGGCTGCTGAAGCTGCGGCCCGAATGGCTGCAGCACCTGGCCAACCATGTGGTGCTGGAAGACGACCAGGCCTTCCTGCACTGGCAGGAGCGGGTGCTGCAGCAGCGGGGCGGCAGCGACGCGCTGGTGCGCTCCTGCTACCTGGCCACCCCGTCCGATCGCTACGTGCGCGCCCTGCACGACTGGGTCAGCGGCGGCGCCGGTAAACCCTTCGGTGCGGCGCCGCTGCCCGAGCGGCTGGGGGAAACGCCGCTGCTCGAGCGCTACGAGAGCCACACCCGCCACTGCCGCAGCTGCTCCGGCGCCGACCGGCGGCTGGCCCAGCTGCAGCCGCTGGCGGCGGCCGTGCTGCTGCTGGCGCTCGGCGCGGCGGCCTGGTGGGGGGCCTCAGCGGCGGCGGCTGGTGCACTGGTGGTGGCGGCGCTGGCGGCAGCGACCTGGTTCCAGGCGGGGCGTTGGCGGCATCAGTTGCGCGTGGGGCGGCCGGTGCCGCCGCGCAACAGCCTGCGCACCAAGGCCTGAGGCTCAGGCGCGCACCACCGGGATGTCGCTGAGGCGGGTGGTGGCGGCCCGCGAGAGCTGCTGCCGCTTCATCGCCCAGGCCGGCCGGAGACCGCAGGCGGCCCATTGCACGGTGCCGCGGCCGTAGCGGCGGTTGAGGCCATCGATCGTGGCCATCAGGGCTTCGCGTCGCTGCTGCTGCTCCGGCGGCAGCGGCGTGAGCAGATGGTGCTGCAACTGCTGCAGGGGCTGCAGGTTCTGCAGCAGCACACCGGCCTTCTGCAGGGGTTTGTGGGGGCGGAACAGGCGGTCGGCCAGGGGCAGGGCGGCGGCCAGCAGCACGGCCGTGTCGTTGCTGGCCAGCGGCAGCGACACCGTGGCGGCATTGGCGTAGAAGCTGGTGCCGTTGAAGGGGCTGCTGCGCACGAACACGGTGATGGTGTCGGTGCGTTGGCCCTGGCGGCGCAGCTTCTCGGCGGCGCGGCTGAGGTAGGTGGCGATCGCCTCCCGCAGCTGGGGCAGCTCCCGCACCGGTTCGCTGAAGCTGCGGCTCACGCAGGTTTCCCGCTTGGCGGGCGGCACCGCCACCAGCGGCAGGCAGCTGTGGCCCCGCAACTCCTGCTGCAGCCGCAGCCCCACCACGCCCGCCCTGGCCCGCAGCTCACCGCTGGCCATGTCGCGCAGCTGCAGCGCATTGGCCACGCCGCGCAGCCGGCACCAGCGCGAGAGCTTGCGGCCGATGCCCCACACGTCTTCGATCGCGACGGCCGCCAGCCAGGGATCGGGGGCGGCCACCACCCCCAGATCGAACACACCGCCGTGGGCGCGGTTCTGCTTGGCCAGCTTGTTGGCCACCTTGGCGAGCAGCTTGGAGGGGGCGATGCCCACCGCCACCGGTAGCCCCAGATGCCGCCGCACCTGGGCCCGCAGCGCCTGGCCCCAGGCGGTGAGATCAGCACCGGTGCCTGCCGGGCCACCGGTGCCGGCGGGGCGGCGCAGGCGGCCGAACGCTTCGTCGATCGAATAGACCTCCAGCTCCTCCACCCAGGGCTCGAGCGTGAGCATCAGGCGGTGGCTCATGTCGGCGTAGAGGGCGTAGTTGGAGCTGCGCACCACCACCCCGAGCCGCTCCAACTCGCGGCGCACCTGGAAATAGGGGGTGCCCATGGCGATGCCGAGGGCGCGGGCCTCGGCGCTGCGGGCCACGATGCAGCCGTCGTTGTTGGAGAGCACCACCAGCGGCCGGCCGATCAACGAAGGATCGAGCGCCGCCTCGCAGGAGGCGTAGAAGTTGTTGCCGTCGATCAGCGCGGTGGCCCAGGCCATGGAGGTTGGGGTGGAGGGGGCTCAGAGCGGGTGGATCACGTGGATGGCCACGCCCCAGAGGAGCGTGTCGTCGCCCTCGCCCAGGGCCAGCGGCGGGTAGGCGGGATGGGCCGCCTCCAGCCGCAGGCGACCGCGGTGCAGCACCAGGCGCTTGAGCGTGAAGGCCCCCTCCAGCACGGCCACCACGATGCGGCCGGGGCGCGGCTCGACGCTGCGATCGACGATCAGCAGGTCACCGTGATGGATGCCGGCCTCCACCATCGAATCGCCGCTCACGCGCAGGAAGAAGGTGCTGCTGGGGCGGGCGATCAGCTGCTCGTTGAGGTCGATGCCGGTTTCGACGTAGTCGTCGGCGGGACTGGGGAAACCGGCAGCCACGCTCTCGCCGGCCAGGGGCAGCAGCAGGCCGGTGCGGCACTGGCGCAGGGGCCGCGGGAGCGGCTGGGGCTCGGGCGGTGACTGGGCCTGGGCCGCAGGCCGTGACTGGGGCTCAGGCCGTGAGCGGGCCTCCGGCAGCGGCAGGGGATCGGGCGGTGACTGGGCGGGCATGGGCCCCGGGGCAGGCCTTGCAGATTAGTACAGATGTACCAAAGCTAGCAGGGCCAGCAGCGCGGAAATAGCCTGCGGCAACGCTGCCAGCGGGCCATGCATGCGGCAATCACCCGGCCAGCGGCCAACAGCGTTTCCCGTGATGGCGGCTGTCGTGGCGTCGTCTTCCGTGGCAATACCTCCCGTGGCGCCGCCGCCTTCCGACTCCAGCGTCGCTGGGGCCCGCTCCCGTGGGGCCGCAGCCTGAGGCGCGGGGCGCTCGCTGCTGTGATGGTGCTCAGCTGCACCGGCGCATGGGCCGCGGAGCTGGCCGGGCCGGGGGTGATCTGGCGACTGCGCCAGGGGGCGGGCTGGGTGTACGTGGCCGGATCGATGCACGGCCTTCCCGCCACGCGCAGCAACCTGCCGGCCACCTATGTGCGCGCTTACGCCGCCGCCGCGCGGCTGGTGATGGAAATCGATCTGAAGAGCACAAGTCCGGCGGAGCTGGCTGAGGAACTGCTGCGCCGCGGCCTGCAGGACGGCGGCGGCACGCTCAGCGCCGACCTGGGACCGCAGCGCTGGCGGCAGCTGCAGCCGCTGCTGAAGAGCGCCGGCCTGACGCCGGAACTGGCCGAGCCGCTGAAACCTTGGGCGGTGGCGCTGATGCTGGCCTCGGGCCAGCTGCTGCGCAGCGGCTATGGCGGCGAGAACGGCGTGGAGGCCCAGCTGCAGGCACGGGCCGCGGCCGATCGCAAACCGGTGACGGGGCTGGAAACGGCCAGCGTTCAGCTGGGGCTGCTGGCGGGCCTGCCGCTCAGCGACCAGCTGGCGCTGCTCGATCAGGCGATCGCGGAACAGGAGCCATTGCCACGCCGCCTGAACGAGCTGGAGACCGCCTGGCGCCGCGGGGATCTGGCCACGCTGGAGCGGCTGGCGCTCGCGAACGACGGCTCAACCCCGGGCGTACGGGCGGTACTGCTCGACCGCCGCAACAGCCACTGGCTGCCGCCGATCGAGTCCTTCCTGCAGCAGCCGGACAACACCATGGTGGTGGTGGGGGCCGCCCACCTGCTGGGCGAAGGGGGGCTGATCGCCCTGCTGCGCCGCCGGGGGCTGGTGGTGGAACGGGTGCTGGAGGAGGGGAGGCTCCCGCCGGCAGCGCCGGCAGGGGCCGGGCCCGCGACCCTCGCCCCCTAAAGGCGCAGCTGAAAGCCGTCGCGGCGGTGGAAATCGGGCGCATTGCCGGGATGGGCCAGGGCCCAGTAACTGAGGGCGCCGCCGGCCTGCTCCACCACGGCGGTGACTGCCAGCTCCAGCGGGCCGCCGCCGGGCAGGAGGGCGGCAAGGTCGCAGGTGAGCTCGAGCTCCAGAACGCCAGGCGTGCGCGTGACCAGGAAGGGCAGCGCCTGCAGCGCCGCCTCCGGCGCCATCCCCTGGCGGTAGCCACTGAAGCGGTAGACGTTCCAGTGGCCGGCGGGGGAGAGGTTCACCTCCCAGTAGGCGTCGGCACCGGGAGTGGCCAGGAAGAACTCCAGGCAGGTGGTCTGCCAGAGGCCATCGCAGCGCTGGGGCAGCGCCGCCGGCTCCGGCAGGCACACGCCCTCGAGCGCGCCCGCCAGCCGCCAGCCGATCTGCAGCTCCGCGCCGCGCCGCACCACCTGGCCGGTGAGGGTGAGGGCCGCCGGCGACAGGTCAAGATCGGGCGCCGCTGGGGGAGCCGCCAGGAAGGGATGAAGCGTGAAGGCGTGGGAGTCCAGAGGTGGCGGTGGCGATGAGGGTGGCGAGGTCATGCCATCACCGCCGCGACGATCGCGCGGATCTCGGCTTCCTGCGCCTCGATGCTGGCGGCGAGGGCGAACTGCACCAGGGCCCGCTGCAGGTTCTGCCCCGGCCGGCGCACCTTGAAGTACACGTCACCGGCGAGATGGTCGGTGAGGAAACGCACCCCCAGCTCGAAGGCCAGCAGGCGGATCGCGTCGTAGAGGAAGGCCACGTCGTCGGGGGTGAGCATGGGGCGGGCCGCCGCCGCGTACCCCTCCAGCAGCGCCGCGCAGAAGCCGGTGTCGAAGCGCACTGCGCGCCAGTCGGCGGCTTCCTCCCCGGCCAGGTTGCAGGCCGAGCGCAGGCAGTCGCCGATGTCGTAGTGGATCAGGCCCGGCTTCACGGTGTCGAGATCCACCAGGCTGATCGCGGCGCCGCTGGCCGCATCGATCAGCACGTTGTTCACCTTCGGGTCGCCATGGATGGGGCGCAGCTGCAGCCGGCCGCTCCCCTTGGCGTCCTCCAGCACCGACGCCCACCGCTGCCGTTCCGCCACGAAGGCGGCGCAGTGGCGCAGCTCGGGGGAGGCAGGCGGCGGCGACGCGGCGCAGACCCGGTGGTAGGCCGCCAGGTAGGTGGGAGTGATGTGGAACCCCTCCAGCGTGTCCACCAGCTGGTCCACCGGCAGATCGCTCACCAACCGGTGGAAGCGGCCCAGGCCATAGCCCACCTCACGGGCCTGCCCGGTGTCACTGAGCTGGTCGAGGCTGCGGGCGCCGCCGATGAAGGTGGTCATGCGCCAGAAGTCGCCGTCGCACTCCAGCCAGGGATCAGCACCCGCCTGCAACGGCACCACGCGCGGCACCTCCCAGCGGCGGCCCGGGCCGGCCACCGGCGCCTGCAGCTGGCGCTCGGCATGGGCGGTGAAGGCCAGCAGGTTGCGCATCACATCCCGAGGCTGGCGGAACACGTGGGTGTTGAGGCGCTGCAGCACATGGGAGCCGCCGGGGGCCCCCACCAGCTGCACCAGGTAGGTGTCGTTGACGTTGCCGCCGCCGAGCGGGGCGATCGCCTGCACCGGAGCGCCGAGCGCAAACTGCTCGGCCACCGCCACCAGATCGGGCGCGGCGGGCGGCGATGGCACTGCGGGGGCACCCCCCGGCTCGTCGGTCATGGCCTGCGCGGCAGCCTGCGCTGCAGATGGTGCCACCCACCCTGCCGCGCCGCCCGTCCCCGGCTCAACCGCTGGCCAGCAGCCTCGCCCGCCAGCGGTCGCTGAGGTCTTCCCCCAGCAGCGTGAGCAGGGCATAGACCACCACCAGCGCCAGCAGCTGGTCCCAGTCGAACGAACTGAGGCTCTCCAGCAGCTGGCTGCCGAGGCCCGTGGCGCCCACCAGGCTCACCACCACCGATTCCCGCAGCATCACATCGCTGCGGTAGGCGGCATAGGCGAGGTAGGGGCGGGCCACGCCGCTGAGGCGGCCGTAGAGCAGGGCCAGCCGCGGCCCGCTGCCGGCGCAGGCCAGCGCCTGCTCCGTGGCCGGGCTGGCATCGGCGGCGCTCTCCAGCAGCAGGCGGCCGAGCACGCCGAGGTTGTGAAAACCGAGGGCCAGCGCACCGGTGACGACACCGGGCTGCAGCACCAGCAGCAGCAGCAAGGCCGTGAGCGGCGGCGGCCAGAGGCGGCCCAGCGCCCAGACCAGGCGCAGCGGCGCCCGCAGCCAGCGGGACGGGGCCGCCAGCAGCAGCAGCAGGGGCGCCAGACCCACCGCCAGGCAGGCCGCCAGCAGCGTCAGCCCCAGGGTGCCGCCCACCAGCGCCGGCCAGGGCAGGGCCAGCACACTGGGCCAGTCGCTCTGCAGCGGCGGCAACGGCTGCACGCTGAGCAGCGCCTGGGGCTGCACGCCAAGGGCATGACCCAGCAGCAGCGAGAGCGGCAGCAGGGCCAGCAGCACCAGCAGCATCTCCCGCGCCCGCAGCCCCACCGACGGCTGCTGCAGACCGAAGCGCACGGGCATCAGCCAACGTCGCCGCAGATGGCCCAGGCCGGCCTCCAGGCTGAGCATCACGGCGAGCAGCAGCCACAGGCCGGTCCAGAGCTCATGGAAAGCGAGCGACTGCATGGTGAGCTTCAGCTCGGTGCCGAGGCCGCCAAGGCCGAACACCCCCAGCAGGGTGGCGCTGCGCAGGGCGCACTCCAGCCGGTAGCCGCCGTAGCTGAGCACCCCCGGCAGCAGGGCGGGGCCGAGCGCCGTGAGCAACGCGGCCGGCGCCGGCGCCCCACCGGCCCGCAGGGCCTCCACGTTGGTGGTGGGCAACGCGTCGAGCAGATCACTCAGCACCCGCGCCACCAGCGCCGCATAGGGGATCACGATCGCCAGCACAGCCACCGCCGGCTGCAGCCCCAGCAGTTGCAGGAGCAGCAGCCCCCAGATCAGTTCATGGATGGAGCGGGGAACGGCCAGCAGGCGGCGGATGCCGGTGGCGGGCAGGGCACTGCCGGTGAGGGTGGACCAGACGGTGCGGGAGCTGGCCACGCCCAGCAGCAGGCCGAGGACCAGGCTCACCGCCCAGCCCAGCAGCGCCATCGCCACGGTCACCAGCAGCCCACCGGCCACCGAGCGCAGCACCACCGGATCCAGCGACGGCGTCAGCGCCGCCATGGCGAACTGACCGATCAGCTCCCAGCCACCGCCGTGGCTGAGGCCCGGCAGCACCAGCCCCAGCGGCAGCAGCACCAGGGCCGGCAGCAGCACCAGCAGCGGCGGCGCAACTCTCAGCTGCACGGCGGCGTGCCTTCGTAGAGGTCGGTCAGCAGCGCCCGGTGCACCGCGGCGATCGGCCCGTCGAACACCAGCCGGCCCTGCCGCAGACCGATCGCCCGATCGAAGCCCTCCAGCAGATCGGGGCGGTGCAGGCTGAGCAGCAGGGCACGCGGCGGCATCGCCTGACGCAGCAGCAGGGCCAGCAGCTCCGCCGCCAGGCGGGGATCAAGGCTGGCCAGGGGTTCATCGGCCAGCAGCAGCACCGGGTCCTGGCGCAGCAGCCGCGCCATGGCCACCCGCTGGCGCTGGCCGCCGGAGAGAGCCGACACCGGCCGCTCCAGCAGGTGTGGCTCCAGGTCCATCGTCGCCATCGCCTGGCGGCAGGCGTCGGTTTCGAGCGGCAGCAGCAGGTTGAGCAGGGCCTTCGGCCAACCCCAGACCGCCAGCCGCGCGGCATTGAGGTTCTGCTGCACGCTGAGCTCTTCCACCAGGCGCAGGTCCTGCCAGAGGGTGCCGATGCGGGCCTGCTGCAGGCGGCGGCCCCGCCGTGAGCGGGCCGGTGGCCGGCCCTCCCACAGCACCTCGCCGTGCTGCGCTGGCAGCAGCCCATTGGCCACCGCCAGCAGGGTGCTCTTGCCGGCGCCGCTGGCCCCGAGCAACGCCACCCGCTCGCCCTGGCGGATGGTGAGGTCAATGCCCTCGAGCCGCGGTCGCGGTTGGCCCGGCACCGTGATGCCGCGCAGTTCGAGCACCGGGTTCATCGGTGCGTCCTCAGCGGATCTTGCCGATCTGACGGCCCACCTGCTCGATACGGGCGTAATCCGCGGCCTTGGCGGGGATGAACCGCTGGGCGCCGAACAGGGCGAGGATCTGCTTCTGCTCGGGGTCGGTGGTCCGCCAGCTGAGGATCGCCGACCGCACCCGGTTGCTGAAGCCCTTGCCGAAGCGCTTGTCGAGATCGGGCTGGGCGAGCCAGTGGTAGTTGGGGTAGCCGGGGGTTTTCCAGATCTGGAGCACCTTGTCACGGTTGACCTTGCCCGCGCTGAGGTTGCTGCGCCACACCTCTTCGCTGAGGGCGCCGGCCTGATAGGCGCCGCTCTGCACCAGGGCGATGGTGGCGTCATGGCTGCTGCTGAAGCCGGGGACACCGCCGGCGAAATCGCTGAGCTTGACCCCGGCCTGATTCAGGTAGAACTGGGGCATCAGGCGGCCGGAGGTGGAGCTCTCCGAGCCAAAGGTGAAACGCTTGCCCTTCAGCTCCGTCAGCCCCTTCACGTTGGAGATCGGCTTGAGGCCGCTGCTGGTGTTGGCGATGAAGACGCTCTGGAACGACGCGTCGATGTCGCGCTGGGCGACCACCTGGGCGCCGGGCTTCTGCAGGCGCGCCTGCACGCCGGTGAGACTGCCGAACCAGACCAGATCCAGGCCGCCGGTGCGGAAAGCGGTGACGGCGGCGGCGTAATCCACCACCGGCACGTAGGTGACCTTCACACCCAGCTGACGGCTGAGTTCATTGGCCACCAGCGGGTAGAGCCGGTTGAGCACCTCGGGCTTCTGGTCGGGGATCGCACCGATGCGCAGCACCTTGGTGTTCTGCTGCGCCTTCGCCTCGCTCAGCAGCGACGGCAGGGGGCCGCCGGCGGGGGCCAGGGCCGGCAGCAGCGCCAGGGAAAGGCCCACCAGCGCAGCGGTGGCACGGATGCGGAACGTCATCGGTGAGAAGGGATCGGAGGGAAGGATCGGGGCGGGCGACGGGTGAGACCCAGGCCGGCGCCTCGGCACCCAGGCGGCTGAACAGGCAACTGCGCTGGGAAACGCAGAAGCAGCTCGCAGCACAGCGGAGCGAGGAGGCACGAAGAGGTGTCCGAGGAGCCACACGTCGCGCTGCCCGGGGTGCCGTGCAAGCAAGGTGCGCCGCAGCAGGGCGGCCCTGGAGCCACTATGGCGCTCACGACGTCGTGCCCCGGGTTGGCGATGGTGGTGCCCCAGCCGATCGAGCGCTTCCTGGAGGGGACGGGGCCACTGCTGGATGTGCGCACCCCGGCGGAATTCGCCCAGGGCCACATTCCCGGCGCCGTCAACCTGCCGCTGTTCAGCGATGCCGAACGGGCGGAGGTGGGCACGCTCTACAAGCAGCAGGGGCGCCAGGCGGCAGTGCTGCATGGACTGGCGGTGGTGGGCCCGCGCCTGAAGGGACTCGCGGCGGATCTGGCCGCCTGCAGCGCCGACGCCGAGGGGGCGCCGCTGCGGCTCACCTGCTGGCGGGGGGGCATGCGCTCCGGCAACGTGGCCCTGCTGGCCGAGAGCCTGGAGCTGCCGGTGCGCCTGCTGCACGGCGGCTACAAGAGCTTCCGGCGCTGGGCGCTGGAGCTGTTCGAGCGGTCCTGGCCGCTGCGCCTGCTGGGTGGCCGCACCGGCTGCGGCAAGACCGAATTGCTGCTGGCCCTGCAGCAGCGTGGAGCCGCCGTGGTGGACCTGGAAGGCCTTGCCAACCATCGCGGCAGCAGCTTCGGCGGGCTGGGGCTGCCGCGGCAACCCAGCACAGAGCACTACGAAAACCAGCTGGCCATCGCCTTGCGGGCGCTGGAGGGGGCGGAAGCGATCTGGCTGGAGGCGGAGAGCGCCATGGTGGGCCGCTGCCGCATCCCGGCCGGCCTCTGGCGCCAGATGAAAGCCGCGCCGGTGCTGGAGGTGCAACGGCCGCTGGAGCAGCGGCTGGCCCATCTGGTGGCGATTTACGGCCAGCACGACCCGGACGCGGTGGCGGAGGCCACCCGTCGCATCGCCAAGCGGCTGGGCCCTCAGCGCACGGCCATCGCGCTGGAGGCGATCGCCAACGGGGAGGCGACCGAAGCCTGCCGGCAGATGCTCGACTACTACGACCGCTGCTACGACCACGACCTCAGCGGTCGTGGCGTCGTCACCGTGGAGCTGGGGGAGCAGACCGCCGAGCAGGCCGCCGACCGGTTGCTGGCGGACGGCCTGATGGGAAAGCACACCTAGGCCAGCACCCGGCCGATCAGGGCAGCGGCGCCGAAGCCGGCCGCCCGCAGCTCCTGCAGAGCGGCAGCGGCATTGGCGGCCGGCAGCGCCGCCAGCAGCGGGCCGCAGGTCTGGGGATCGATCAGCAGAGCCCTGTGGGCGGCCTCAGGGCCGTCCGGGCCAGGACCGGCCAGCTGCACCACACCCTCCAGCAGGGCCAGGGCGGCGGCATTGGCGGGGGCCAGGCTGCTGGCCACACCGGCTGCCAAAAGCTCCAGGGCGCCTGGCAGCGCCGGCACGGCGGCCCAGTCGAGAGCAACGCGCACCGCGGGACTGGCGGCGATCATCTCGCCGAGGTGGCCGAGCAACCCGAAGCCGGTCACATCGGTGCAGGCCCGGCAGCCGTGGCGCGCCAGCAGCGGCAGCAGCGGCGCCTGGCTCTGCTGCAGCACCGCCAGCGCCTGCTCGATCCAGGCGGGATCGGCGGCCGCCGCCATCGCCGCCGCGAACAGCACGCCACTGCCGAGCGGGCGGCTGAGCAGCAGCACATCACCCGGCTGGAGCGGGCCCTTGCGCCAGAACTGCGCCGGCGCCACCCGGCCGTTGACCGTGAGCGCCAGGCTGAGCCCGGCACCATCGCGGCCCTCCAGGGTGTGCCCGCCCAGCAGCACGGCCCCCTGCGGCTCCAGCACGGAACACACCCCCGCCAGGGTCTGCACCAGCAGCTCTTCCTGCACGGCGGCCGCCGCGGCCGGCAGGGTCACCAGCGCCTGGGCGCTCTCCACCGGCGCCCCACAGGCCCAGAGGTCGCTGCAGGCATGCAGGGTGGTGAGGCGGGCGTTGAGCCAGGGGTCGTCCACCAGGGCCGGGAAGCCATCCACGCTCTGCAGCAGCAGCGCGCCGTCGTCAAGCCGGGCCACCACGGCGGCGTCATCGGCGGGGACGGCAACCGCACCGAGTCGCCCCAGGGCCGCCTGCAGCGGGGCGGCGGACAGCTTGGCGGCACAGCCGCGGCAGGGCATGGGCTCGGTCTTGCCTCTGGAGCCCATCGGCTGCAGGACGGTGAAGCGTTCCATAAACACCTGGTCGATGGCCTGCTTCCAGTGCCACAGCCAGCGGTGCGGACCGATCGCCAGCGGCCCGAACAGGGCCAGGGCCCGGGGGCCGGCCGGATGCCAGCCGCCATCGCCGAGCAACTGCAGGGCGAACGGCTGGGGCCGCCAGGGCCTCAGGGGGCGGCTGGGGCTGTCGATACTGCGTTTCAGGTTGGCCGCCAGCACCGGCGCGGCCCGCACCGCCCAGACCCCCGACGGGGGGCGGGGCTGGCCGTCGATCAGGCCGCAGTCACCGCAGGCGAACAGGCCGGGGCGGCCCACCACTTCCAGGCTGGACGCGGTGCGGACCCGGCCGCTTCCGGGATCGACCGGCAGGCCGGCAGCGGCCAGCCAGGCAGGCGCCAGGCTGCCGGTGCAGGCCAGATCGGCAAGGGCGTGCGCGGGAGCGTCGCGTTCCAGTGGAATCGCCGCCGCCGCCAGCAGTCGCTCGCCGGCGCGGTTGGCGGCCGCCGACCCCAGCTGCAGCCCCCGGCCCCGCAGCAGCAGGCGGGGCCGCCACCCACGGGCGCGGAAGGCCAGCGCCAGCTCCACCGCCGCCGCGCCGCCGCCACGCAGAACGGGGCCTTCCGGCGCTGCATAGCCAGCGGCCCAGGCGAGGAAGGGTTCGAGTGGCTTCACCGCCATGGCGCCGGCGCTCGGCGCGGTGACGGCACCCACATCCAGGCTGAGCCGCGCAAAGCGCAGCGCCGGCCGGCCGGCCAGCAGCAGCGCCCGCTCGGCCAGATCAAGCCCGGTGATCTCCGCCTGCACGAAGGTGACGCCGGCCAGCCGGCAGAGGCGGCGCAGATCGATGGCGGCGGCGCCAGCGGGCACCAGACCCGCCACCACAGCGGGCACCAGGCCGGAATAGAGCGCCGTGCTGCCGCGGCTCACCAGTGTGATCAGGGCAGCGGCCGGGCGCTGGGCAGGCCGCATCACCCAGCGGCGCAGCAGCAGGGCATGGCTGTGGCCCCCTCCTGCCAGCACCAGGTGCAGCCGGGGCGGGGCAGAAAGCCCGGGCACGGGCGTCGTCGGGCGCAGATGGCGCCATTGTGGCCACGCCTGGGCAATGAACAAATTCCCTGCCGCCGCCTAACGGGTGGCAGGATTCGGCAAGTGGGGCCAGATTCGGTGAAATCACACCGCCATCCAGGATTGTCCTGCCTGCCTCGCCGCCCAGGCGGCCGTTCAAAGACCAGTCACCGCTGGCCAGCGCTGCCCTGGTGCGCAGCCGCGTTGCTTGCCGCCTGGGTGTGGCCAGTCAACGCCCGCGCCGAAACAGTGCTGGAACGGGCGGCGCGCACCGGCGTGATCACCATGGGTGGCCGCACCGACCTGGTGCCTTACTCCTTCGTGGACGGCAAGGGCCAGTTGGTAGGCCTGTCAATTGATGTGGCCGAGCGGATCGCCGCCGAAGCCAGCACTTACCTGAACCGTCCGGTGCGGCTGGCGTTCACTTCCGCCCCCGACGCGAACACCCTGTTCAAACAGGTGCACACCGGCGAGACCGACCTGGCCTGCGGCGTCCAGTTCACCTGGGAGCGGGAGATGTTCGTCGACTATTCGATCCCCTTCAGCCTGTCGGGAATCCGCCTGCTCACCCGCAGTGGTGGGCTCGATGGCACGGCCGCCTCGTTGCAAGGCAAGCGGATCGGTGTGCTGGCCGGCTCGCTGGGTGATGCCACGATCAAGAGCTATGCGCCCAAGGCGGTGCGGGTGCCCCTCACCGAGATCGATGCCGCCGTTGCAGCGCTGCAGGCGGGCCGGGTGGAGGCACTGGCTGGCGATTCCATCCTGCTGGCAGGCGCCGTGGCGAAAACGGGCGCCAAGGGTCTGGCCCTGGTGCCCGGGGTGGGACTGCAGCGCTATGCGGTGGGGTGCATCATTCCGGAGAACAATTCCACCTTCCGCAACCTGATGAACCTGGCGATAGCCAAGTTGCTTCAGGGCTATATCAACGGCAATCGTGATGCCACCGAGAGCGTGAATCGCTGGTTGGGCCCCAGTGGAATTCTGGAATTGCCGCCGCAAGTGATCAAAGATTATTTTCAGATGGTGCTGCTCACCAATGAGCAGATCCGCGTCCCAGCTGACACCACTCCGGAAGCAAAACCATGAGCATTCACTCCCGAGCCGGCGTGCTGGGTTTCCTGCTGGCGCTGGCGGCGCTCACCCTGCCAGTCGCCACCGCCGCGCCGGTTGCCTCCCATCCTGAGGCGTCAGTTGAGGACCGTCTGCGCCGCATCGCCACCGCCTTCCGCGCCCATGGCGGCCTGGACGCGGGCCTCGTCAGCCATGGGCACGGCACGGAGGATCCCACCCTGCTGGCAGCCGGCTTTGCCAATGGCGGACGGGGCGGCTTTGCCAACGCGGCCAACCGTGGAGGCTTCGTCAATGGGCACCCCTATTACGGCGGCGGCGGCGGCGGCTTCGTTAACGGCGGCGGTGGCTTCGTCAATGCCCGCTATGGCGGCGGCTTCGTCAACGGGGGCGGGGGCGGGGCTTTCCGCAACTGGTGATCGCCTGAAGAAAGGATCGCCCTTCACAACTGCCGAATGATCGAAGGCCGCCGCTGCCGCGATTGGGGCCAACCCAGCGTCCTGGCCAATCAGTCAGACGCCAACACAGGCGCGGGAGAAGACAGGGGAATCCGTTCCCGCTGGAGGCGGTCGAGCAGGCGCCGCTGCAGCTCACGGCTGCAGGCCCACTGCTGACCAGCCTGGGTGGTGAGCAGCATGCTCACGGTGATCCCGAGCGGGCCGGTGCCGGTGACACCGCGCAGGAAGGGGGCCGCCAGCAGCAGCGGCCCCCAGAGCGGATCGCGGCCGAGGGCGTCGAGTTCTTCGGCGATCACCGCCAGCACGGCGTTGATGTCGGCGATGCGATGGGAGAGCAGCAGCTCCACCAACTTGCCGGAGCGGATCTTGGTGTGGTTCACCACCCGGTCGAAGGCACCGTTCTGGATCACCGCCACCCGCTGATCCAGGCAGCGCAGCTGGGTGCTCAGCACGCTCAGATCCACCACATCGCCTTCGATGTCGCCGATCTCGATCCAGTCGCCGATGGCGTAGCGATCCTCCAGCAGCACCGCCAGGCCTGCGGCGAAATCCCGCAGCAGCCCCTGGAACACGATGGCCAGGCCGCCCAGCACGGCGCCGCCGGCCAGCAGGAACGACGCAGAGGTTTCGCGCACGCCGGGGATGCCCACCACCACCCAGCCGGCGGCGATGGCGATGCAGGCCAGATCCACCAGCCGGTGAAAGATGCGTTCAAGGCTGTGGTGGCGCTGGTCGCGGCGGGCCAGCTGGTCGGCGGGCACCCGGCCACTGGCGGCCCACTGATCCAGCAGAAACGACACCAGGGCGCGGCCCAGCAGCGCCGTGAACGCGAACACCAGCACCTTGATCGCCACCAGCGCAGGCTGCAGCAGCACCTCAAGGGCCAGCGGCACGCCGCCGGGAATGGCCATCAGGCCCAGCGCCACCACCGTCATCAGCTGCAGCAGCACCAGCACCAGCAGCACGACGCTCAGCGCCTCGAACAGTTGCAGGCGCAGCCCGCGCGTGGCAGCCGCCGCTGGAGCCGCTGACGCCACCGGAGCCGCCAGCGCGAACGCCGCCGGGGCCGCCACCTGTGCCTTGAGCGTGGCGATGGCCAGGCGGTTGCGGCGCCACAGCCAGAAGGTGCCAGCGGTGAGCAGCAGCACCAGGGCCATGGCCAGCAGGCAGAGCATCAACCGCTGGCGCAGGCTCTGCGGCAGCAGCGCCTGGCGGGCGTAGCGGAGGCGGCTCTGCAGTCGCTCCTGCCAACGCCGGCCCAGTTCCAGCGCGGTGGTGCCGTTCATGGTGGCGTCGGCAAAGGTCACGGTGAGGAGCGGCAGCGGCTGGGGCCGCTCCGGCACCGTGGCCTCGAGGATCACGGCGCCGGTGGGCAGCTGCCGCACCTCCACCGTGAGGTCGTCGGCGGCGGCACGCACGCCATCGGTCAGACCGCCCTCACAGGCGGGATCGTTGGCCCCCAGAGCCCGCAGCAGGCTCCACTCGGCCAGCCGTTCACTGTTGGTGCAGAGGGCGGTGGGGTTGTACAGCAAGCGGAGGTTGCCCTCGATCACCTGGGCGCGGCGCTCCGCATCGGGACCGGTCTCCGCGTCACTGCCATGGCCGTTGCTGTTGCCAGTTCCGTTGCCGTTTCCCACCACCGGCGACGCCACCATCAGGGTGGGAATGCCGAGGATGCGCACGATCGCCACCTCGTAGCTGCCGGCCGCCACCATCGAGGTGGCGCGATCAAGGGAGGGCGGTGAGGCCGTGAAGGTGGGGCGCGCCGGTGAGGGGACCTGAACGGCCGCCGGCGTGGCACGCAGCGGCGACCCCATGGCCAGCAGCACCACCACCAATGCCAGCGCCCCGAGCAGCCACCTGCGCGCCGGCTTCGTCAATCCGTCTTCCCTGTCAATTTCATGTTGCCTGCGCCTTCATGCTGCCTGCGCCATGCCCACCGGGGGACTTGAACCCCCACGACCGAAGCCACTGGTACCTAAAACCAGCGCGTCTACCAATTCCGCCAGGTGGGCAGCAGACCGACTGTAATCAGCGGCGCAGAATGGGGCCGCCCTGCTGCGACGGCCATGCTTGCCACCCTCGGTGGAACCCTGGCCCTGCTCGCCGGCCTCGCCCTGCTGCTCCTGCCGCTGCTGGTGCCGGAGCTGAGCCGCCCGCGCGATGCCTTCTGGGGCGCGGTGGTGCTGCTGCTGGGCCTGGTGCTGGTCACCAGTGCCGAGCGGCTGAGTGGCGCGCCGATGCTGGCGGTGCTCTGCGGCGGGCTGCTGATCGGGCGGCTCAGCACCGAGGTGAGCCAGAGCCGCTGGCGTCTGCTGAGCGAGGAGGAACGCCAGAGCTTCTGGTCTGCAGCGCGGTGGCAGACGAGCCTGAACCAGTTGGGCACCACCGTGATCGCCCTCGGCGGGCTGCTGTTCTCTCGGGCCATGGCGCTGGGCGGCTGGCTCAAGCAACGCAGCGCCGCCGTCTCCGCGAGCCTCTCCAGCAGGACCACCACCGCCAAGCCATCCCAGACCACCAAGCGCTGGGTGCGACCCGAACCTGCCGGCGCAGAGACCCCCACGGCTCCCGCTCCGCCAGCGGCGGCCGCTGACGCCCCCGAAGCGCCGCTGGCGGTGGTGAGCGACTTCGCAGAGGTGGACGCCCGCGTGCGCGCAGCACTCGCCGTCGATCAGGAGCCGCCGTCGGTGACGGAAACCGTGGAGACGGCAACGGCGCCGGATCCGGCAGGCACCACAGCAGTGAGTACTGCTGAGCCAAGTACTGAAGAGCCAAGTGCTGCCCAGGAGAGTCCTGGGCCGGTGAGCCCTGCGGCGGGTGCTCCCGCAGCTTCCGCAGAGCCAGTTGCCGGCAACGAACCTGAACGCGGGCTAGAGGGGCAGCCTCAGGCTGAGGCTGAACCTTCAGCCGATCACGACCCAGAGACCACTCACCCCAGCCCAGCCCCGTACCAGTCAGACGCTCAGGGCATCCCCGCCGGCGACCTCAGCCTCAGCGCCACGGCGGCTGCATACACCGAAACCCGCACCGACCACGAGCGGACGCCGGAGCCCATCGCCGAACCCGAGCCCCCGAATCTGGCTGGCGATCCTCCGACCGGACCCAGCGCCCGCTGAGCCGGCTCGCAGGCTCAGAAGCGACCTCCACCCAACCACACCGCTGCCGCCGGGGAATGCCGGGGCCGATAATCCCGGTTGCTGCCCCAGGCGCCGTGACCGCCCCGCCGGTGTCCTACAAGGACACCCTCAACCTGCTGCAGACCCCCTTCGGGATGCGGGCCAACGCCAGGACGCGTGAACCCGAACTGCAGGCGTTCTGGGCCGAGCAGCGCCTCTACGAGCGGCTCAGCAGCAGCAACCCCGGGCCGGTGTTCACCCTGCACGACGGGCCGCCGTATGCCAACGGCGCCCTGCACGTGGGGCATGCGCTCAACAAGATCCTCAAGGACATCATCAATAAGTACGCCCTGCTGAAGGGGCGACGGGCACGCTTCGTGCCCGGCTGGGACTGCCACGGGCTCCCGATCGAGCTCAAGGTGCTGCAGGGCATGGGCAGCGAGGAGCGTCGCGGGCTCACGCCGATCGAGCTGCGCCGCCGCGCCCACGCCTATGCGCTGGAGCAGGTGGCGGGCCAGAAGGCGGGCTTCCGCCGCTGGGGCATCTGGGCTGACTGGGACCACCCTTACCTCACCCTGCAGAAGCACTACGAGGCCGCCCAGATCGGTGTTTTCGGTCAGATGGTGCTGGCGGGTCATATCTACCGGGGCCTCAAGCCGGTGCACTGGAGCCCCAGCTCCCGCACCGCCCTGGCTGAAGCGGAGCTGGAATACCCCGACGGCCACACCTCCCCGAGCGTCTACGTGGCGTTTCCGGTGGTGGAACTGCCGGCGGGGCTGGGCGCACGCCTCACCGCCATCGGTCTCACCAGCGCGGAGTCGGCCACCACACCGGCTGCCGGTGCCCTGGCCGTGGCGATCTGGACCACCACTCCCTGGACCCTGCCCGCCAATCTGGCGGTGTCGGTGAACGCGGCACTCGATTACGCGGTGTGCCGGGTGGAGCCGGGCCGCCACCTGATCGTGGCCACGGCACTGGTGGAGAGCCTGCGCGAGAGCCTGGCGCTGCCACTGGAGCCGCTGCTGGCGTTGAAGGGGGCCGAGCTGGAAGGGGTCGTGTACCGCCATCCCCTGATGGAGCGCAGCAGCCCCGTGGTGATCGGCGGCGACTACATCACCACCGAAGCGGGAACGGGCCTGGTGCACACGGCGCCGGGCCATGGCGTCGACGACTTCAACACCGGCCGCAAGGCGGGCCTGCCCGTGCTCTGCCCGGTGGACGAAGGCGGCACGCTCACCGCCGAGGCGGGCCCGTTCGCCGGCCTGAACGTGCTGAAGGACGCCAACCCGGCGATCATCTCTGCCCTGGAGGGGGCCGGCGCCCTGCTCAAGCAGGAGAGCTACGCGCACCGCTACCCCTACGACTGGCGCACCAAGAAACCGACGATCTTCCGGGCCACCGAGCAGTGGTTCGCCTCGGTGGAGGGCTTTCGTGCCGAGGCGCTGGACGCCATCGCCGCCGTCGACTGGCTGCCGGCCAGTGGCCGCAACCGCATCGAGGCGATGGTGCGCGAACGGGGCGACTGGTGCATCTCGCGCCAGCGCACCTGGGGCGTGCCGATCCCGGTGTTTTATCACCGCGAAACGGGCGAGGTGCTGCTCGATGCGGCCACCCTCGATCACATCCAGGCACTGATCGCCGCCCACGGCTCGGATGTGTGGTGGGAGAAGGAGGAAGCCGAGTTGCTGCCCCCTGCCCATGCCGCCGAGGCGCATCTGTGGCGCAAGGGCACCGACACCATGGACGTCTGGTTCGACTCCGGCTCTTCCTGGGCGGCGGTGCTGGGCGGCCTGCAGACCGGCGAAACCGCTGAGGGGTCGCAGGAGCCCCCCGTCACCCGCCTCAATTACCCCGCCGACCTGTATCTGGAGGGCTCGGATCAGCACCGCGGCTGGTTCCAGAGCAGCCTGCTCACCTCCGTGGCCGTGAACGGCAGCGCCCCCTACAAGCGGGTGCTCACCCATGGCTTCACCCTCGATGAGAAGGGCCGCAAGATGAGCAAATCGCTGGGCAATGTGGTGGATCCGGCGGTGCTGGTGGAGGGCGGCAAGAATGAGAAGCAGGAGCCGGCCTACGGCGCCGATGTGCTGCGGCTGTGGGTGAGTTCGGTGGATTATTCCGCCGATGTGCCGCTGGGTCCGGGGATCGTCAAGCAGCTGGCGGATGTGAGCCGCAAGGTGCGCAACACGGCCCGCTATCTGCTCGGCAACCTGCACGATTTCGACCCAAGGCCCCGCGCTGAAGGAGGCGACGTGGTGCCGTTGGCGGAGCTTCCCCTGCTCGACCGCTGGATGCTGCACCGCACAGCTGCGCTGATTGAGGCGGTGAGCGCCGATTTCGACAACTTCGCCTTTTATCGCTTCTTCCAGGCGCTGCAGAATTTCTGCGTGGTGGATCTGTCAAACGTCTACTTCGACATCGCCAAGGACAGGCTGTACGTGAGCGCAGCCGGGTCCTTCCGTCGCCGCAGCTGCCAGACGGTGCTGCAGCTGGTGGTGGAGCGGCTGGCCGGGTTGATCGCCCCGGTGCTGTGCCACATGGCGGAGGACATCTGGCAGAACCTGCCCTATACCGTGGCCGAAGCGTCGGTGTTCGAGCGCGGCTGGCCCACCGCCCCGGCCGCGTGGAGCGCGCCGGAGCTGCTGGCGCCGATGGAGCGCATTCTGGCCCTGCGGGCCCGGGTGAACCGGCAGCTGGAGAGCTGCCGCAGCGCCGGTGACCTGGGGGCCTCGCTGGAGGCGCAGGTGCAGCTGAGCGGCGTTGATGCCGCTCTGGCTGAGGCCTTGGAGCTGCTGCAAGGCAGCGCCCACCCGGAGGTCGACAACCTGGCCGACTGGCTGCTGGTGTCGGCGGTGCGGCTGGAGGGCGCAGCACCGGCGGTGGTGCTGGCCGAAGACCATGGCGACACCCCCAGCGACGACAGCAACGAAACCGGTGGCGGCTTCAGGCTGCGGCTCGCCCACGCCGACGGCGAGAAGTGCGAGCGTTGCTGGCACTACACCACCGATGTGGAGGAGCACACCCTGGCGCCAGGGGTGAGCGGTCGTATCTGTGGGCGCTGCCGGCAGATCCTTGCTGACTGACCATTCACAGATGGCGGAATCAGCGGCTCCAGCCGCTAGCTTCACTGGCCGAATGGAGAGTGGGATCGATGGCGCGTCCCGCCGTGGGGCAAGGGGGAATGAAAATCGGGGCATTGGCGTCGCGCAGCGGCGTGCCGGTGAAAACCCTGCGGTATTACGAAGACCTGGGCTTGCTGCCGGCGATCGGCCGCAGCGAGGGTGGCTATCGCCTCTTCGATGAACACAGCCTGCGCCGTCTGGAGTTCATCCGGCGGCTGAAAACCCTGGGGCTCACACTGGAGGAGATCCAGGCCTGCCTCAACGTCCACGACGCCGGCGCCCTGCCGTGCGACAGCATCCAGGCCCAGCTCCTGCACCAGATTGAGCGGATCGATCACCAGATCCGTGATCTGCGTCACCTCAAGACGGAGCTGAAGGAGCTGCTGGCCCGCTGGCAGCGCCATCCTGTCGACGACGGCAGCGAAATCTGCCCGAACCTGCACATCTGAGCGGCCTGCGGATCAGCCACTTGCACAGTGGTGGCAAAGGCCTGAGATACGTTGCAGTTACTGGGTTTCCTGCAGTGCTAGCCGAGGGGCGGACCTTTATTGGACCGCCATACGGAACATGTAGTTGTGTGACTAGCCCTCCCTTGCCCGTTTCGGACACGGCCGCACCGGTCAAGGCGGTTCCATGGCTGCTGGTGAAGCCAGTACCTCCGGCAGCTGTTGACGATGGCCGGAGTGGGGCCCGCTCAGAAGCTGACGACTGGCACGTGGGAGCGGGGCAAAGTCCCCGTTCACCTTGGCGCCCGCACAAGTACCGAGTAGAGGGCAGTCCCGCGTGTGCGGGGGAAACGTGCAGAAGAAGCCCTCCACCAAAGCCTCACATTCACTGCAGCCACTGAGGTTCTTCGCCGTGACGGTTGCGCAGCTCCCCCTGTCACCATCTGCCTGCTTGCTTGACTCCAGCTGCTCTCACCCCCTGCCAGCCTTTCCGCGCGACCTACACTGGTAGCTACGTACTACCGTGTTCCCAGTGCCTTCCGCTCCTCGCTCCCGGCCGCGGGCTGCCCGTGAGGAGCCAGTAGAGGAGTGGCCTTACCTCGATCAGGAGGTGCTGGTGGCCAGCCGCAGCCACACGGTTTGCCTCACCTGCCACTTCTTCCGGCATTACGCGGGGGTGAGTTGCATCCCCCTCCTCACCTGCCAGCTGCACCAGGGCCTGCTGACCCAAGGGGAGCACCTCACCCGCCGCTGCCAGGGTTGGACCGAGGACATGACGCGCCAGCGGGGCTGGTGCCCGGAGGTGACATGAGCAGCCGGCGTGCGGTGGTGGGTGTGATGGGTGCCGGAGAGGGCGCCTCCGCTGAGGCTGTTTCTCTGGCCGAGGAGCTGGGGGAGTGCATCAGCACCAGGGGATGGGTGCTACTCACCGGTGGCCGACCGGCGGGGGTGATGGCGGCGGCCAGCCGTGGCGCAGTGCGGGTGGAGGGGCACTTGGTGGTGGGGGTGTTGCCCGATGAAGGGAAGGGTGACGACAGGCAATGCACGGCGGAGCTGGATCTGGCCCTGTTCACCGGCATGGGCAAGGCCCGCAACGTGATCAACGTGCTCAGCGCCGATGTGGTGGTGATCTGCGGGAGCGGAGGCCCAGGCACAGCCTCAGAAGCCGCCCATGCGCTCAATGCAGGCAGGCATTTGATCCTGCTGGCGGTGCCGCCGCTGTGGCGTGAGTTCTTCTGCTCGCTCGGCGTGAGGGTTGAGAGCGCAAGCGACGAGCAGGAGTGCTGCCGGTTGATTGAGGCCCGACTCGCAGAAGCAAGAGCCGGCCGCCATCACCCCGGGCCCCCCTAACCCCTAAGGAGGGCTGGCTGAGTGATGGCCGCCACGTGCTGCGCTTTCGCCCCACCCGCTGGGAGCGTGAAGTGCACCAGCTGGAGATCACCACCGGCGAGTTGCTGCCCGATCAGGAGATCCCGCTGCTGAAATCACGCCGAGAGCTGAGCAGGAAGGAAGCCCTGAAGCTTTGGGACGAGAAGCGCCAGGCGGGCTGGACGCCCTGCAGCCCTCAATGGTGATCACCACCCCCGCCCAAACCGATTGATTCCCACCAAGCTGAACTCAGAACCGCGATGGCTGCCTTCGTGCCGATGAGCAGCAGCTGAACCAGCAGGCAGGCGGATAGAGGTGCCAACACCGCGCTCAAGGTCATCCCTCAACAGGGGGTATCAGCACCTGTTACCAGGGCGCCAAGGGCACAACCTTATGGTGATAATGTATCTACAAGCACATGGGATCCCATGACCCCCTCCCAGCGCCACGGCAAATGCAGCCAGCTCTCCGCAGCCGCTTTCCTTGCTCTCGGCCTCATCGCCTCCCTGAGCTTCACGCCGAAAGCCGATGCTCAGACCGCATCAGGGCTGATCTCGACCTGGGGGAAGGCCTGCAAAATGCGGGTCGTTGAACAATTTGATGTGCCCATGTCCGATGCTGTTGTCAACATCGGCGCCACCGAGAAGCAGAGCATTGACGACGGCACCACCAGCACCGCAGACATCAAGAAGCGTGGCATGAGCTACAACTGGGAAATCCGCGGCAAGAAGATCAGCGGCTATTGCAATGTCAACGGCAAGGGCACGATCACCGAGTTCAAGCAGGGCATCTAAATCCCCAAACGTGGCCCCCGTAGCTAGCGGGCGTAGGAGCCTGAAGGATCAGGCTCCTTTTGGAAGATCAGCTTCCTTTGCCGGCAAGACGTTCCGTAGGTCATGGGGTGATTCGACCTGAAGGCAGAAGCCGAATCAACAGCTCGCTCAGAACGCCCCGCGGCAACAGGGCCAGGGGTACGAACCAGGCCACGTTGAATAAGAACAGCGGCAGGTAGAGGCTGATGGTCAGCAGCACCAGCACACTGGCCCCGAGCAGATCACTGAGCAGCAGGGATCGCCAGCCTCGGTGCTTCACCTGCCAGGCGGCCAGGGCCCACGAAGGCAGCCAGCCCGCGACCACCAGCATCACGAACACCTGGGGCCCGGTGGCGCCGACTCCAGACGCGGTGGAAGCCCGGCTGGCCAGCAGGGCAATCCAGGCCAGGCCCAGCCCCAGATGCAGGCTCAGCCAGAGGCGGGAGGAACGGGCCATGGCACATCAGGCGATTGGGCGAAATTTCACACCAGCCGATCGACACCCGGGATTCTCCCCGCCATCCTGAAGACCTGCCCAGCACCTCCCTCCTTGAAGCGCCTGTTCCCCCAGCGCACCGCCGCCGCCCTGCTCCTGGCCACCACCCTCACCGGCAGCGCCTGGGCGGGCGCAGCCTTCAACCAAACCCTGAAGCTGCAGGGTATCGGCTTCCAGGTGCAGAGCAGCGGTGGGGGCTCCCAACAGCAGATCACGATCACCACCACGGGCGCCAAGCCCCCGATCAAGCCGATTCGCCAGACAGTCAATGGCCAGGTGGTGGGTGCTGAGGTGGCCGACCTCAATAGCAATGGCATGCCCGAGATCTACGTCTTCGTGCAGGGTGCCGGTAGCGGCAGCTACGGCGAAGTGGTGGCCTACGCCGTGATGGAAGGCGCCGAACTCTCCCCGATCACCCTGCCGGAACTCTCGGGTACCAACGCCCAGGGCTACCAGGGCCACGACCAGTTCCAGGTGGTGGAGAGCTGCCTGGCGCGTCGCTTCCCGATTTATAAGCCAGGCGACAGCAACGCCAAGGCCACAGGCGGCCAACGGCAGATCTGCTACAAGCTCAAGGCCGGCGAAGCGGGCTGGATCCTGCGGCCCACCAGCGTGCTCAAGTTCTGATGCCGGCGTTGTCTTCCCGCTTGGCTGCGTCCGTTCTGATCGCTGCAGCCCTGGTGCTTCCCGCCCGGGCCTATGACCTGCAGTACCGGCAGAACGGCACCAGCTTTTCCGCGAGTGAGCTGCGCAGGATCTTCAACAACGGCTTGCCGGCCGCTTACGACCTGCGGTTCCCCGATCAGCGCTGGACCACCTACCTGCTGCTCGATGCCTACGCCGATAAGGGTCTGGTGGCCATCACCCTCGGCCTCAGCCCCCGGGTCGGCCCCTCCCAGGCCTTGTTGCCGGTGGCCACGTTCAGCGTGATCGAGCCTCTCCCCCGCTCTGCGGCGCGCTGGCAGCAGCTGCTCTCTGATCTGGCGGCTCGCTATGCCTCCCTGATGCTCGAGAACCGCAGCCGCATCCTTAGCCAGCCGTAAAGGCCGTGTCGCGACAGCTCACCACAGCCAGCGCAACGGCTGGTTCGCTCACCCATCTAGCCGTGGCGGGCTACCGCTCCTTGCAGCAGCTCACCCTGCCGCTGGGGGGGCTCACCCTGGTGTGCGGGGCGAACGGCTGCGGCAAGAGCAATCTGTATCGATCGTTGGGGCTGATTGGCGCCGCCGCCCGTGGTGATCTGGTGGGGGCCCTTGCTGCCGAGGGGGGGCTGCCGGCGGTGTTCTGGGCCGGGCCGGAGCGCACCTCCTCGGCGATGTTCCGCGGAGAGCAGCCGGTGCAGGGCAGCAGCAGCAGGCGGGAGGCAGCGCGGTTGCGGCTGGGCATCGCCGGCGAAACCCTCTCCTACGCGATTGAGCTGGGCTATGGGGCCGACGACCACACCAGTGCCTTCGTGCTGGATCCGGAGATCAAGCGGGAGTGGATCTGGGCCGGCGGCCCTTTCCATCCCCGCAGCCTGTTGGTGCAGCGCACCGGTGCGGTGGTGGAGCGCTGCGGAGAAGGGGGCCTAGCGGTGCCGATCGCCCTGGAGGTCTCGCCCCACGAGAGTCTCTTCGCCGCTGTCTCCGATCCGCTCGAAGCCCCGGAGGTGTTTCAGCTGCGGCGCACGATGCTGAGTTGGCGTTTTTACGACAGCTTCCGCACCGACCGCCAGGCCCCCGCCCGCAGCGGCCGCATCGCCACCCGCACCCCTTCGCTGGCCGCCGACGGCGGTGATCTGGCGGCGGCGGTGCAGACCATCCTGGAGATCGGCGACGGAGATGCCTTCCAGGCCGCCATCGCCGATGCCTTCCCCGGCTGCCATCTGACGGTGGAAACCAGTGCGCCCACCTTCCGCCTCCAACTGCATCAGCCGGGCTTGCTGCGGCCACTCGAAGCCCCGGAGCTCTCCGATGGCACCCTGCGCTACCTGCTGCTGGCGGCGGCCCTGTTCAGCCCGCGGTTGCCGCCGCTGCTGGTGCTCAACGAACCGGAGAACAGCCTCCACCCCGATCTCCTGGCCCCCCTGGCGCGATTGATCGCCGCGGTGGCCGAACGCACCCAGGTGTGGGTGGTGGCCCATGCCGAGGCCCTGATTACCACCCTGGAGGACAGCGCAGACTGCCGGCTATTGCGGTTGGAGCGGGAGCTGGGGGCCACTCTGTTGCCCGGCCAGACGGTGCTGGAGCGGGCCGCCTGGCGCTGGCCGGCCTGACCAGTGGGGTGCTGCAGGGGATCGCCGATCGTCTGAGCGGCGCTCACCCACCGGTAGCGGCTGAGGAGCCCGGAGAGGGGCAGGCAGTTGCGGTGTTGTCACCTCAAGGCGACTCCAGCTCAGCCGACGGCCATGACCCCAATCGATGACCGGGGCGATCGGGACCATCACAACCAGTCCACCGGAATCGCCTCCCAGCCGGCGGGATCCCACGGGGCCATCAGCGCCTCCAACCCCCGAAGCTCGGCTGCTTCTTCCGGCAGCAACCAGGCCTCTTCCCATCCATCGTTGATCACCACCGGCATGCGGTCGTGGATCGGACGCAGCAGGGCGTTGGGGGTGGTGGTGAGGATGCAGCAGGTCTGGAGTTCGCTGCCATAGGGACTGCTCCAGTGGACCCACACACAGCCCTCCCAGCCAGAAGGGCCCGCCGTCCTGGCGGCGGATCCAGTAAGGCTGCTGCTTCCCTTTTGGGCCATGGCCATTCCCCTTCCGGCGGCGGCAGCCATTCGTAGAAGCCATCGGCCGGCAGCAGGCAGCGGTGATGGCGCCAGGGTCCACGAAAGAACGGCTTCTGGCTCACCGTCTCGCTGCGGGCATTGATGGGCCGACTCTTGCCGCGGGTGTCCTTCAGCCAGCTCGGCACGAGGCCCCACTGCGCGTAGCCCACCTCAGGCCGGCCCTGCTGCTGCCGGATCACACCTCGGCGGCTTCGATCAAAGTGAGTCCTGGCTTGTCACCCCGCCTTGGACCGCCCTCTGCTCCTGCGCGCCACGGAGCTCAAGCGTCAGTTGGGGGATCGACTCCTCTGGAGCCAGCTGAGTCTGGAGCTGGCCGCCGGTGATCGCCTGGGGCTGGTGGCGCCCTCGGGGGCGGGCAAGACCTTGTTGCTGCGAGCCCTGGCCCTGCTCGATCCCCTGCAGGCCGGCACGGTCAGCCTGCTGGGGCGCCCGCCGGCATCCTGGGGTCTGCCCCGCTGGCGCTCGATGGTGCTCTACCTCGCCCAGCGGCCCATCGCCCATGGGGGAACGGTGGAGGCGAACCTGCGCTCGCCCTGGGAGTTCCAGGAGCTGCGGGGGCGTGGGGGCTGGCGTGATGAGCGGATCACGGGCTGGTTGCAGGTCCTGGGGCGCGATCCCTCGTTTCTGTCCTACGACGCCGAGCGGCTCTCCGGCGGCGAGCTGCAGTTGTTGGCGCTGCTGCGGGCCCTGCAGTTCGATCCGACCGTGCTGCTGCTGGATGAACCCACTGCCTCCCTCGATGGGACCACCACAGCCGCGCTCGAGGCCCTGCTGATCGAGTGGCTCGCCGCGGGACCGCGCGCCGCCGTGCTCACCAGCCATGACAGCGAGCAGATCCAACGCTTCGCCACCCGCACCCTGGAGCTCCGCCCATGACCCCCTTGAGTTCCGGAGCCCTGACGATCAGCGATGGCCGCCTGGCGCTTTCCGCCCTGCTGATCCTGGTGAACGTGGGGCTTTCGGCGGCGCTGCGCCTGGGCCTGACGCGCAGCCTGCTGGTGGCCTCCCTGCGCATGGTGGTGCAGCTGCTGCTTGTGGGCTTCGTGCTCGAGTGGCTGTTCCGCCAGGACCAGGCGCCGCTGATCGTGCTGGTGGGGGCGGCCATGGCCATGATCGCGGGGGTTTCGGCCGTCCAGCGCACCCGGCGCCGCTTCGCCGGCATTTACCTCAACAGCCTGCTCTCGGTGATGGCCTCCTCGGCGCTGGTCACCGGCCTGGCGGTGGCGGGGCTGATCCAGCCCCATCCCTGGTATGACCCCCAGTATCTGATCCCCCTGCTGGGGATGGTGCTGGGCAACACGCTCAACGGCATCTCCCTGGGGCTCGATCGCTTCATGGAGGGGTTGCGCAGCGGACGCGATCGGGTGGAGACGGCCCTGGCCCTGGGGGCGACCCGCTGGGAGGCCTGCCAGGAGGTGGTGCGTGACGCCATCCGCGTGGCGATGATCCCCACGATCAACTCGATGATGGTGATGGGGCTGGTGAGCCTGCCGGGGATGATGACCGGCCAGATCCTCCAGGGGGCGGCGCCGGAAGCGGCTGTTCGCTACCAGATCGTGATCCTGTTCATGATCGCTTCGGCGACGGCCCTGGGGGTGTTCGGCGTCGTTGGCCTGGCCTACAGGCGGCTCACCAGCGCCGACCATCAACTACGGCTTGATCGTTTGCACAACGTTGGCGGGTAGGTCCTTACGGCCTTGGCGGCGTGGTGGTGGAGGATCGAGCTGAACGGTGACGGAGAGGGCTCAGGCCGCCGATGGCAAGAAAGCCCTCAGCTATCTGCTGAGCCGGTTGCGAATCGGCAGCAATGTGCGGCTGATCCCGCAGACCATCGATCGCTACGGCCGCACCGTGGCCGAGGTGATCGGAGAGATCAATCTCGGCCTGGCGATGGTGGAGGACGGCCAGGCCGATCTGCTCCGCAGGCCTGCGTCTACGCCTACCGCAAATACCTTGCCCAATGCGACGCGAAGGAGTATCAGGATGCCGAGTTCCGGGCTTCCCGCAACCGCTACGGGGTGTGGAGGGTGCCGGGCGGCATCACCCGCCCCTGGGACTTCCGGCGCGGAAGAAGCTAGGGGCGATCCGTCAGTGCCGCCGGGTCGATTCCTGGTGGCCGGATGGTTCGCTGCGGTGAGATCGGCTCCTTTGCACGCGCGCAGGAGTTGCTGCGCAAAGGGCATACCTATCTGGATGGAAATGGTGATGGCGAAGCCTGCGAAAGCCTCCGCTGAAGGGACGGACACCCGCACCTTCTTGTTCTGGCCGCCAACAGCCTGATCGTTACGGTCCAGCCGATTGATGCATCACCACCATGGCGCTCACTGGATCTGAACTGCTCGCCAAAGTCAAGGGGCTGGGTGAGGCCTCCAAATCCGATCTGGTGCGAGCCGCCGGCTATGTGAGCAGCAAGAAGGATGGTGGTGAACGGCTGAACTTCACCGCCTTCCATGAGGCGCTGCCGGAAGCCAAGGGCGCCAGCCTCGGCATGAATTGTGGCAATGGCAAAGGCCAAGGTGGCCGCAGTCTGCGCTACATCGCCAAGGTGCAAGGCAATGGCAACCTGCTGGTCGGCATGGCCTACACAGGTCTGCTTGGCATCAAGCCAGGCGATGAGTTCGCGATCAAGCTGGGCAAGAAGCAGATCCGGCTGATTCCCGCCGGTACCGCGGAAGAGGAGTGAAGAACGGGGCTGAATCAACCAACATGTTTCGGCCAAGGGTTAGCCGATATTTACGTGATGTAGAGCTTTCCCTAGCCTGAGTAACTGAGTCGCTCGCAGGCATGGCGCAGAACCAGTTCGTCACGGAGTGCCTTCGGTGGCACTCCGTTGCGCTTCGGTTCATGTGACCGGGTCGAGGCGGCTCAGCGTCCCCTGCGGGTCGAGAGCGTTGATTTGGACGCGCTGCAGCAGGGGAATCGTGGCTACGGGTATTTCAGGCCTGGGGTGAACGGCTTGCCTACCGGCAGGAATGAGGTGTTCATCAGCGTTCCTCATCCTTCAGGGTCTGGATCCGGAGCTCATGATTGAAATTAGAGCAGTTGGCGCTCGAGAACGGCGATGTGCTCCCGCAGGGGCCGTTCCCGCTCCTCCACTTCTGCTGCCGTGAACTGGGGCGTGATGAACTGCGGGCAGGTCCAGTCGAAAGCCTCCACCCGGATGCAAAACAGGCGCTCTATCGAACCTGCCTCGGAATCCTGCGGTCGCAGCCAATGCCCCCCGGTCCGAGCTGGTTCCGCGTCAAGCGGCATCACCTCGGCCTTGCCATCGATCTTGAGCCGCCGCCGGGCGGGGTAATCCATCAGGAAGAGGGCCACCCGCGGATCGCCCCGCAGATGACCGGTGGTGAGCAGTTGGCGGTTGCCGGCGTAATCGGCAAACCCCAGGGTGCACTCATCGAGCACCCGCAGGAACCCGACCGGCCCGCCGCGGTGCTGGATGTAGGGCGCACCCGTTTCGGTGAGGCTGGAGAGATAGAAGCTGTCGCGGGCGCTAATGATGGCGGTCTCTTTCGGGCCGAGGCGATCGGGCTCCGGCGCCGGGGGTACGCCCTGGCTCTGGCCGTAGGCCTGGGTCATTGCTGGGCTCTCCTCTCAGGCGCCCAGGCCCTTCATCGGTACGTAGCCGGGCAGTGCCTGGATCCGTGCGATCCAAGCGCAAACGTTGGGGTACGGCGCCAGATCGATCCCCCCATCCCCCGCCAGGGCCACGTACGGAAACACGGCGATGTCGGCGATGGTGGGGCGGTCCAGCTCCAGCCAGAGCCGCTGGCTCAGGTGCCGCTCCAACTGCTCGAGGATGAAGTCGGCCTTTTCGGTGGCGCGCTCGATCGGGATCGCCTTGACGCCGAAGAGGTGGTGAAAGCGGGCGCTCTCAGGGCCCTGCCGCACCTCGCCGGCGGCGGTGGAGAGCCAGCGGACCACCCGGGCCTGCTCAAGGGGATCGGTGGGCAGCCACAGGCCATCCCCCTGGCGGGCGGCCAG
This sequence comes from Cyanobium sp. ULC065, assembly GCF_977927515.1. Next base: position 2,379,922 of record NZ_OZ376393.1, read on the forward strand.
GAAGAAGAGGATCGCCTGGGCGTCGGTGAGGGTGGTCCCGTCCTCCTCCAGCACAGGCAACTGAGCGAAGGGATTGAGCGCCAGGAAGGCGGGCTGCTTGTGCTCGCCAGCCATCAGATCGACGCGGATCCAGTCGTAGTGGACGCCGAGCAGCTCGAGCAGCAGGCGAACCTTGTAGCTGTTGCCGGAGAGTTCGTGGCCGTGGAGGCGAAGCATGGCGAGGAGAGGTGTGGGGTTGGAGGCGAGAGCAGCAACCAGGGGTGCCGCACGGGGGCAGAGCAGGACCGAGACGATGGCCGCGGGAATCGAACAAAGTAGACCGACCTGTCTGACCACTAGAAAGGTGGCAGACTGTTCTGTCTATCTTCTAGGGTGCCTGCAGATCGTGATCGTCATGCCTGAGCAGGCCACCACTAGGAAATTGCCGGCCGGGACCTCCTCGGCCAAGGTTTCGGCCAAGCGGGAGGCTCTGCTGAGCACCGCCCAGGAGCTCTTCGCCCGCCAGGGCTACCGGGCCGTGGGCATCGACACGCTGCTCGCCGAGGCCGGCGTCGCCAAGATGACCCTGTACAAGCAGTTCGGCTCTAAGGAAGAGCTGATCGCCGCCGTGCTTGAGCGCCTGGCGGGCGAAATCACCTCCAGCCTCGCCGCCCGCCTGGCAACGGCAACCGGCGGCAGCCATGGCCGGATCCTGGCGGTCTTCGACTGGTTGGCCGACTGGGTGCGCTCGCCCGCGTTCCACGGCTGCCTGTTCATCAAGGCGGCCAGCGAATACCCCGAGCCCGGCGAGCGGCCGCGCCAGACGGCGGATGCCTTCAAGGCCGGCTGCCGGGAGCTGCTGGAGGGGCAATGCCGCGAGCTGGGCATCGCTGAGCCGCAGCGCCTGGCCCGCCAACTTCACCTTTTGCTGGAAGGTGCCCTGGTGCTCAGCTTCCTGGAGCGCGATCCACAGGCTGCCACCCACGCCCGAGACGCTGCCGCGGTTCTGCTCGCCGCTGCCTGAGTGCGAGTCTGACTCCAGGCGATGCGCATCAACAAGCCTGTTCTTCGGCGCTCATGGCACACCTTCAGCGCGGATCGGCAGATGACCATCAGGACGGAATCGGGTGTGCCTCCTTACAGTGTTTCCACTTCCGAGACGCGTTGACCGGCTTACCACACGCCACAAATCTCAGCCATACATGAAGAAACTGTTGGAATGATCTCATTGGATTGACGATACTGTGGACGGCATAGACCCTCGAGCCGCCTCGCCCAACCGGTCGTTTTGCTATTGCCGAAACAACAACACTCTGGCTCGCTACTTGCGCTTCACCACACACCCAGCTTGGATCCACGATGAATAAGCAGCGATTCTTCAAGGTCGCCGACTTTCTGCAGCCGGCAGATGGTGAGCCGATTCGCTCCGTCATCAGCGAGTCAGCTGACGCCGTTATCGTTGCTTGGCATGTCAAACCTGGCCAGACAATCCCGGCGCACGTTCACCCAACAGGGCAAGACACCTGGACGATCCTCTCAGGACAAGGGCAGTACCAAATCGCAGCAACGGCAGCGTCCATTCCGATCGCGCCAGCAGATGTGGTGGTGGCGCACCGCGGTGAAGTCCACGGCGTCTACAACAACGGGAGCGAGCCTTTGGTGTTCGTCTCCGTCGTGGCTCCTGCGGCATCGGGCTTCGAGCCGCTGTAGGCCTCTTGCAGGTCTGGTTGCAGGCCTGGAGCCCTCCCCTCAGGCAGCACCGGCAATCCGCGGCGGCGGCTGAGCGGTATTGAAATGGTGGAGTTCCCTCAGCTTCCCTCCCATCCCCTCCTGCCATGCCAGAGGCTCCGGCCAAGGCCACCAACCGCCTCCGCCACAATCCGCTCTGGACCCGGGCCTTCCACAGCTTCAACCTGCTCGTGCTGCTGGTGATGGCCGCCAGCGGGTTGCAGATCTACAACGCCAATCCCGTCTTCGGCGGCCGGGGCGGGGCCACCGTTCCGGAGCTTTTCACCCTGGGCGGTTGGCTAGCTGGCGGTCGCGACTGGCACTTCGGCTTCATGGGTCTCTACGCCCTCAATCTCGGCGTCTGGATCGCTTTGCTGATCCGGCAACGCCGCCAAAAGCTGGCGGACCCCGGTGACATCGGCACGCTCAGGGCCAGCCAGAACACCACCAAGCGGCGGCTCTCGGCCCACAGGCTGGTGTACACCCTGATGCTGATCCTGCTGGCCTTCGGCCTGATTACGGGCCTGGCCATGTACAAACCCGCCCAGTTCTGGTGGCTCTCGGGCCTGTTCAGCTTCGGAGAGGTGTTCGGTGCCACGAGCTGGCAGACCCTGCGGATCAGCCACCTGGCCACGATCCCCGCCATCGCCTTGCTGACGCTCACCCACGTGCTGCTCTCCTGGCGGATCGGCGGCCTGAGGCTGCTGCGCTCGATGTTCGCCTGATGGCATCAAAAGTTCCCATGACCGATCCAGTCCGCTTTAACCGTCGCCAGTTGCTTGGTCTGGGTGTGAGCAGCGGCTCCTCGCTCCTGCTGGGGGGCTGCGCCCTTAATGGCTTCAGCGAAACGGTGGGTAACGTTACCCAGCCGCTCAACGAGCGGATCGAGGCGTTGATGCAGGGCAAGGGCCCGGTGCCGTTGTTCCGCCGGGATCAGGTGGACCCCAAGCATCTGCTGGTCAACAGCTTCAACGGGGTGCCCCAGCTGGATCCCGCCTACTACCGACTGCGGGTTGACGGCCTGGTGGGCCGGCCCCTGAGCCTCGACCTGCCGGCACTGGCAGCCCTGCCCCAGCACGAGCTGGTCATGCGCCACGTCTGCGTGGAAGGCTGGGCGGCGATCGTGGCCTGGTCAGGGGTGCGCCTGGCCGATGTGCTTGCCCTGGCGGGGATCTCCAGCCTGGGCGGCTACCTGGCCATCGACTCCGCCGACCAGTACTTCGAGACCTGGGACATCGCCTCGGCCCTGCACCCCCAGACCCTGCTGGCCACCGCCATGAACGGTGCACCTCTGCCGGCAGCGAATGGGGCCCCCGTGCGCATCGCCACGCCGATCAAGCTCGGCTACAAGCTCAGCAAGTGGGTCACGAGTCTGAAGGTGATGGCCAGCCTGGAAGAGCGCCGCGGCACCTGGGAGGACCAGGGCTACGAGTGGTTTGCTGGGCTGTAAAGCGCAGCCACAACCAGCTATTTGAGCAACTGGGAGAATTGCCGCTTCAGCTGGGCGAGTTTGGGCAGATCATGCACTACAACGTAAGGATTGAAGGGGTTGTGGGCGATGTAATCCTGGTGATAGGCCTCTGCCGGATAAAACGCCTGCAAGGGAACCACCTGGGTGACGATCGGGCGTGGGAACACCTTCCTGGTGCGCAAAGCGGTGATTGAGGCCCTGGCCGCCGTCTGCTGGGACGGGGTGGCAAAGAAGATGGCGGAGCGGTACTGCCTGCCGACATCCGGGCCTTGGCGGTTGAGCTCGGTGGGGTCATGGGCAACGGAGAAGTAGATGCTCAGCAGTTGGGCGTAGCTCACCACTTTCGGGTCGTAGGTGATCTGCACCGCTTCGGCATGGCCCGTGCTGCCTGAACTCACCTGCTGGTAATCGGCGCTGGCTTTGGTTCCACCGGCGTAGCCAGATACCACGTGCGACACACCGCGGACGCGCTCGAAGACCGCCTCCACCCCCCAGAAGCAGCCCCCGGCCAGAACCGCCATTTGGGTGGAACCTGGCTTGGCGGAGGTGGATGGGACCGCTGAACTGGCAGCGAACATGCCCGGCAGGGCCCAGAGGCCGAGTGCGGCGACGGCGACAGAAACGGACAGGCGCATGGGGGTGGGGAACGTCCTCTTGGATTACAGGCGAGGGGAACGTTTGGATGGATCAAAGCCAACAGCGTGCGGAGGCTCGCCGATCAAGTGGGTGCGGTGCAAGGCATCCAGATCGACCCTGAGGAGCCCGTTGGCGTCCTCGGACACAAGATCGTCGAACACATGCCCTTCGAGGATGTCGTCAATCCGGTAGTGGTGCAGTTGAAGCAGCGGGGAACCGGTCACCTCGTCGGTGCCTTCCACCAGCACCAGCATGGCCGCGCTGGCCCGCCGGATCGCCTCCATGCCATGGCTAACAATGGGTCTGTCAGCGCCCAGGCTGTGGCTGAGAACGGCGGTCACATGGAGCTACAGGACACCCGCAGCCAGTAAGTGGGATCCCCGGTCACGAACCGACAGCTGAGATGGCAACCGGGCGAGCAACTCAGGCAGCGGTTGCGGCTGAACCGAAGCGGGGCATCCACCTTGGTGAAGTGCAGAAAGAACAGACCGGTGACCATGGCGTAGGTCAGCAGGCCGGCGATCCGCTGCAATGCGGCCAGGCCAAGGGTGTAGATCAAGGTGACCCGGGCGGACTGGAAGCTGGTACTGAACAGGTTCTGAAGCGAGAACACCACACTCGAAGACAGGCCCATGGCCCCTTCCCCCTCAAGGTGGCGGCCGTCCAGTTGAAAGGCCAGCGCGAAGATCGCCACCTCAGCAAGGTAGAGGCAGGTCATGGGCAGGAAGAACACCGGCTAGGGCATCCGCAATGCCATGGACACCGGCTGCCGCCAGAGGCTGGTCCAGGGGCTGCGCTGGTGACCGAGGGTCAGGCGCTGTCGCCGCGATAAAGAACGCAGGAGGGTGCCAATCGGAGTGGAGGTACCCTTCGCGGTTCAAGGCTTAACCAGGCCGGCGGGCACCGAGCTGAAGCCACCCTCCCGAAGCAGCTGCTGGATCGTCTTCTCTGATTTGGCATAGGCGCCTTCCCCGAAGTGGGTGCCGCGGATGCGGCCCTGGGTGTCGATGAAATAGAAGGCTGGCCAGTAGGTGTTGTTGAACGCCTTCCAGATCGCAAAGTCGTTGTCGATCACCACCGGGTAGGTGATTCCGAGTTTCCGGGTGGCCTCCCGAACATTGGCAAGATCGCGCTCGAAGGGGAATTCCGGTGCGTGCACACCGATCACCACCAGGCCATGGTCCTTGTACTTCTGGGCCCAGGCGCGCACGTGAGGGAGGGTCCGCACGCAGTTGATGCAGGAATAGGTCCAGATGTCTACCAGCACCACCTTGCCCCAGAGCTGATCACGGGTGAGTGGGGGCGAATTCAGCCACACCGCCCCCTTCGGGAAGGGCGGCAGAGTGCCCAGAACGGGCAGCGGACTCGCCGCAAGGGCGGTCGCCACGGCCCGTGGATCAACGGGAATCTTTGCGAGCAGGGTCTTCTCAACAGCATTGGTGTCCGCCAGGGGGAAGCGGGCCAGGGAGGCCTGCTCCAGGCCAAGGGCGATCGCTCCCACGCTGATGATCACCGCACCCCCTAGGGCCCGGCGCAACCAGGCGGTGGTTTGAAGGGAACGCCGCAGGATGTTGGCCATGCGCCCACCGGCGAGCAGGGCAATCGCCAGACAGGTGCTGGCGCCGGCGGCATAGGCCAGCAGCAACAGGGCCGTGCTGGCAGGCGCACCCTGGAGCGCCGCGCCGGTGAGCACCAGACCAAGGATCGGGCCGGCGCAGGGCGCCCACAACAAGCCGATCGCCACCCCCAGCAGAGCTGATGAAGCTGCCTTTGCCCCGGAGCTTCGGGCCTGATCCGAGCGTCGCGACAGCCCCTGGCCCAGCCGCACCAGCGGTTGGCTGAGCCGGTCGGCCACGGCGGGAAACAGCAGCGCTAACCCGAACGTGCCCAACACGAGCAGGGCTGCCATCCGCCCGAACTGGTGGGCCCGCCCCACCCAGCTTCCCCCCACCACGGCCAGAACGCCAACGGCGGTGAAGGACAGCGCCATCCCGACCAGGAGGGGCAGACCCCGGAGGTGGAACGGTCGCCCGGCCCCGGTGAACACGAACGGCAGTACAGGCAGGATGCAGGGGCTCAGGATCGTCAGCGCACCGGCCACGAAGGCCAGGAGCAGCAGGGCCATGGCGTTGTTGGCAGTGTGGATTCAAGGGGGGCTCATGGGGTGGGAGACGCCGGAGCCGGGGCCGGGCAGGTTCTCGCCACGAAATCACAGCTGTAGAGGGTGGCTTTCTGCCAACTGAGTGGGATCTCGAGCAGATCCCTGGGTCCGCTGATCCCCTGTGCCAGGAAGATCAGGGCCGCCATGGCGTTGGCACTGACATGCAACCGGCGCCAACGCAGATGCTTGTGGATCTCAGGCCGGCAGGACACCGAGAACAGCATCAGACCTGTGAGACCCACGCCACCCCAGAAGTGCGACTGCCAGAAGGCAGGGTCGAACGGATTGTCGCTGAGCCGGAAGACCTCCGGCTGCAGCCCCAGCCCGATCACCCCCGCCCAGCAGAGCAGGGCGAAGCTGGCCCGATAGGCGGGCCGCTTGACCCGCCAGAGGGCCGCCAGGGCGACCCCGGAGCCGACCAGCACCAGCAGCAGCAACGCCAGCCGCGAACCACCCCCTTCGAAGGCGGAGAGGGGGTGCTTGGTGGCGATCACCACTGCCTCGGCCAGCAGCACGATCGCCACCACCGAACCCGCCAGCCACTTGCCAAGATCCGCGTGATCACGGCCGACGGTGGGCGGATGCTTCGCTTGGGTGAGGCGGCGGTCCCGGGTCTGCTGCGCCAGCCGCAGCACCATCCCGAGCAGGGGGTAGACGAGCACCACAGCCAGGGCTGGGTGAAGCAGCCAGAGCCAGTCGACGGTTTGCATGGCTCAGGGCTTCAGGGGGGCCCAGGCCATCGTGGCGTTGAACTTCTTGCACCAGATCAGCACCGAACCCTGCTTGCTCAGGTCGATCGAGGCGGGGATCACATAGCTCTGGGCGCCAGCGGCGGATTTGAGCGAGGCGAGGATCGTGTAGCTGCCGGCCTTGAGGGGATAGCCGGGGGCCTTGGTGCTCGCCAGGGGGGTGGCCGACGGGCTGAAGATCACCTTTAGGTCGGGGGCCATGTCGTTGGTCTTGAAATCGCTGCTGAGCACCAGCACCTGCTTGCCGGCTTCCTTTTTGATCTGGAAACTGCCGCTGACGGGCGCCTCGGCCTTGCGGAAGCTGCCTTTGGCCATCGCGCCGGCCGGGGCCATCATCTTCTCCTGCTTCATCATGCTCTGCGCATGAATGGGAATGGCGGAACCGCCGAGCATGGCCAGGGCCAGGGCGCCGACCAGAGTTGTCTTGAGAGCCGTCATGACGGTTGCAAACAGAGTGGGAAAGCCAAGGCCATGAACCGAAGCGGCATGGTCCTCAGACCTTCTCTGTACCGATGAGCGCTCCGATCGGATTGGCGCTGAAGCATCCGGCTTGGCGCCGCGTTCTGCCCATCGGCCTCTACGTGCTGCTCAAGGGACTTGATGCCACAGTGCTGAAGGGCCTGCAGGCCTATGGCCACAGCCACTCTGTTCTCGGCGAAAACCCGATCAGCTTCTGCAACGTCTTCTTCTTCGCCCAGCTGGCGGTGGGGCTGACGACGCTGCTGCCGGGGCGGCGTGACCTCACCAGGGTGCTGCCAAACCTGTCTCCGGACGACCGGAGGCTGCTCGTGACCCACGCCTTCCTGGGGATGTTCCTCGGACCGGTGGCCTACTACCAGGCGCTCCAGTCGTTATCAGTGATCAGCCAGACGCTGCTGTTCGCCATGGTGCTGCCGGGGGCGGCTCTGCTGGCCCGCTGGCTGCTGCGGGAATCCCTGCCACGGGCGTTCTGGCTCAGCCTGGCGCTGATCGCCGCCGGCCTGCTGCTCCCCCAGATCACCAGGGCGGCCATGGGAGGCCCCATGGACGACCTGCAGGGCCTGGCCTGGGGGTGGTGGGGGTAGTGGCATTCAGTGGGGCCGCGGTGGCAGGCCGCACGATCGCGGGCCGGGGCTGGCCCGCGGCCCTCTCGATCGGCGTTGGGTCGACCATCACGGCGCTGGTGTTCGCGGTGATCGCCCTAGTGCTCTTCGGCCCGCACCACTTCCTGTTGCTGCAGCTCTGGTGGGTAGTGGGGGTGATCCTGATCTATGCCCTCTCCCTCTCCCTGGGCAGTGAACTGGCCCTGCGGCTGGCCTACCGCCGCTGCAGCGTGGCCACCGTTGCACTCTGGGGCAGCCTCACGATCGTGGTGGCCATCGCCAGTGCTGCCCTGCTGCTAGGGGAGCCGATCCACACGGCCACAGCCGCCGGCATCGCGCTATTGCTAGGCGGTGTCTGGATGGGCCGGCGGCCGAATCAATCCGATCCTTCCCCTCGCCGGTAAAGGAGAACGACGGCCAGGGAGCAGCTGATTCCGTGGAACTGCCCCCCTCCGATCCCGATGCGCCTGCCTGGAGCCAGGCCGAGCAGGGGCATTTGGATCACCCCCCACCGTTCGACGACCTGGGCGCGCTCTATGACGCCTGCGGCAGTGCGGTCTATCGCCTGGCGCTGCGGCTGAGTCGGTCGAGCCAGGAAGCGGAGGACCTCACCCACGACGTCTTCCTGCGCTACTGGCAGCAGGGCCGCTACGAACCGGCGCGGGGCCCGGTGCTGGCCTATCTGCTGCTGTTGACCCGCTCGATGGCGATCAACCGGCTCAACCAGCGCCGCAACCGCTGGCAACTGCTGCAACGCTGGTCGGAACAGTTGCTGCCGGCGTCGGTGACGAGCCCCCAGGACAGCGCCGAGCAGAGCAATCTGGCCGAGCGGGTAACGGCGGCGCTCGCCGCGATCCCCGCCAACCAGCGACAGGTGCTGGAGCTGGCCTATTACGAGGGCCTGAGCCAGTCGGTGATCGGAGAGCGGTTGAAGCTGCCCCTCGGCACCGTCAAGACCCGCTCCCGCCAGGGCCTGATCCGCCTGCGGGAGCTGCTGATCGACTTCGGGAACGAACCATGAATCCTCACTACCCCACCTCGGCGGACGACACTCCGTTCCCCGATCGCTTCGCGGTCGACGCCCTGCTGGCAGGCCATGCCCTGGGCGATCTAGATGCGACCGAAAGGGAGCAGCTGGCCGCTCTGTTGCTGCAGCACCCTGAGTTGCGGCAACGGCTGGAGGAATTTCAGACCACTCTGGAGCTGCTGCCCCTGGCCTTGCCGCCCACGGCCCCACCACCGCGGCGGTTGCGACAACGGCTGCTCGATCGGCATGGCGAGGTGCAGGACGGGAGGGAAACTGATCGTGGGCAGCGGAGGCGGGTGGAGTTCCCCGATCTCTGCGGCTGGCTGGTGCCGGCCCTGATGGGGATCGCGCTGCTGGGGCTGGGAGTGCAGCTGCAGCAGACCCGCCAGCAGCTGGCCCGGATCGAGCAGCGGGTCACGGCCCGTGTCGAAACCCCTGCAGCCCCCAATCAGGAAAGTCGCCGCATGGCGCTGAAGCCGGTGGATCCGCTCATGCAGGCTTCCGGTGAGGTGATGGTGACTGGCAACCCCACCCACAACGTCCTGATGCTGAACGATCTACCGCCACTGCCACCCCACCACGTCTACCGCCTCTGGGCCAACGTCGATGGACAGAAGGTGGGCTGCGTCGCGTTCGTGCCAACGGGGCAGGGACACGTGGCGATGTTGATCCCCACGATGCCCACCAGCGTGGCCACCAGTGTGAGCGTGAGTGTGGAAACCGATCAGGTGGGTGCCAGTCCCACCGGACGCGTGGTTCTCAGCAGCAGCATCTGAAGCCTGGCAACGGGCCCCACACGCTCGATCAAGATCAGGGAGCGAAGGAATCAGGCTCCTCCTGGCAATCAGCTTGCTGCTGAGAATCAGCCTGTTGCTTGATCAGGCTGGAACTGATCGAGCAGCCGAACCAATGCCAAGCCGACCACCATCAGGTCGAGGTCGAGGTCGAGGTCGATCCGTCGCGGATAGGCGTCGCCGGGTTGGTGGCCGACAGCGATCACCAGAGTGGGAACCATCTGGGCAACACGTTGGGGTCACTACACCAACGGACTGTCCTGAGCCGGGCCGCTCCAGGCGATCCCAGCCAGATCCGCCACCTCCCGGTGCCAGCTGGCCAGGTCGTTCCTGGAGAAGCCGCGCAGATGGTCGTGGCCACAGGCCCGTGCCAGCACCTGCATCAGTGCCACCGCCGCCTGCAGGAACCTGGCCAGCCGCTGGCCCGCATGCTCCACCTCCAGCCGGCGGCGCAGCTGTGGATCCTGGGTGGCGATGCCTGCCGGACAGCGGTTGGTGTGGCAGATCCGGGCGCCGACACAGCCGATCGCCTGGATCGCTGCATTGGCCAGGGCGATCCCATCAGCCCCGAGGGCCAGGGCCTTGACGCAGTCGGCCGGAGTGCGCAGGCCTCCGGTGGCGATCAGGGTGACGCGGCCGCTGGCGCCCCGGCGGTCGAGGTGGGCCCGGGCCCGCGCCAGGGCAGGGATGGTGGGCACGCCGATGTGATCGCGCAGCAGCAGGGGAGCGGCGCCGGTGCCGCCGCCGCGGCCATCGAGAATGAGGTAATCAGCGCCGGCCTCAAGGGCGAAGTCGAGGTCGGCCTCGATGTGCTGGGCACTGAGCTTGAAGCCCACCGGAATGCCACCGGTGAGTTCCCGCACCCGATCGGCGCAGGCGCGGAAATCACCTGGCGTATGGAGATCGACGAAGGTGGGAGGTGAGTGGATCGGCTGGCCTTCAGGGATGCCACGGATGGCGGCGATGCGGGCGGTGACCTTGCTGGCCGGCAGGTAGCCGCCGCTGCCGGTCTTGGCGGCCTGGCCAGCCTTGAAATGGAAGGCCTGCACGTGTGGCAGCAGCTCCTCCCGGTAGCCGAACCGGGCCGGACCGAGCTCGAAGAGGTAGCGCCGGTTGGCGGCCTGCTCCTCCGGAAGCATCCCGCCTTCCCCGGAGCAGATGCCCGTCCCGGCCCGCTCGGCCCCGGTGGCCAGGGCCAGCTTGGCCTCCTCGGAGAGGGCCCCGAAACTCATGTCGGAGACCAGCAGAGGTATCTCCAGCCGCAGGGGTCGCCGCGCCTGGGGGCCGATCACCAGCTCGGTGCCCACCGCCGCCTCACTCGGCAGGGGCTGGCGGGCCAACTGGGCCACCAGGATCTGGATGTCATCCCAGAGCGGCAGCTGGGAGCGCGGCACGCCCATGGCCGCCAGCGGCCCCTCGGGGCCCACCCGATCGAGGCCGTGCTCGGCAAGCTCATGGATCAGCACCACGTTGGGCTCTTCCGGCGTGGGCTGGGGCGTCGGCATCGCCTCAACCAGCTCGGGCTTGGGCTCATCCGCGTGGACGCTGTAGAGCGATCCGGCCGGATCGGCCGGCACCCGGCTGTGGCTGCCGTCGCAGTAAGGCGGAGTGGCGGTCTGCTTGCAGCGGCACAGCACGGCGCTGCCGCTCGTTTCGGCCACGAAGGCCAGGGGGCTGAACCCGGTGCCCTGATGGGAGCCGTCGCAGAAGGGCTGGTCAGCCGACCTTCCGCAGGCGCAATAGAAGTACTCCTTTCCCTGCTCCAGTTCCACGCTGATGGGGGTGCTGGCAGCAACCATCGGTGCTGGCATCGAGCTCAGGCGTACGACACGGGCCGGTGGCCCACCATTCAGTGTGCAGCCGGCTAAGAAAGAGCGCCGCCTGATCAGGTAAGGGGGTGGGGGTGTCATTCGTGTCCCAGAACCCAGGGGCGAACTCGGCACCCTCGTGCCGGCCAATGCCTGCACGAGCCATAAGAGCCAGGGCAGCGAACTCCCCGCCGTGGTGATCCCCCTGCTCATTCACCACGACGCGATGCTGCAGCGCAATCGGGTGTTCACCGGCATCACCAGCTGCTTGCCGCGGTTGATGCCGGCTGCGTGGGCCTCACCAGAGGCCTGGCAGTAGCCGCGCGCTGTGCTTCTGCCAGGCGCTGAACTCCGGGTACTTCGCCGCCATCTGCACTTCTTTTTGGCCAATGCGCTGCAGATAGATCAGCAGCACCAGCCCCGGCACCAGGTAGGCCCAACCGTTGCCGGCCACCACCGCGAAGCTCAGGTAGCGCAGCAGATCGCCTAGGTAGTTCACATGGCGCACGCGCCGCCAGATGCCGTCGCTCACCAGGCCAGCACCCATCGCTTTGGCGGTGGTTTTCTGTGCATCGGCGCTGGCGTTGATCAGGCTGCCGAAGCTGAACAGCCCCAGCGCCACCGCCACGGCGGCGTGGGAGATGGGCATGGGATTGAGAAAGGCCAGCAGCCCCGGCAGGCTGTAGAGCACCCCGATCAACAGCAGGGCGAAGCCAAACCCCACCACCGCCACACGCTCGCTGAACAGCTGGCGAGCCCGTTCGGGAAACAGCCACTGCTCCAGCAGCCACCAGAGGCAGTAGCTGATGTGCAGGCTGAGATAGACCACCTGGCGCATGTCCTTCACCCCGACCACGGCCGCCAGCACCAGCAGCAGCACGATCGTGAGCATTTTGGCGGTGTTGATCGCCGTGAGTTGGCTCCAGCCCGCCGGCGGGGCCTGGCCCTCGTCCCGTGCTGATTCAGCCATCCGCGCGCCCTCGCTGACGGCACCCTATTGGTCCTGTCGGGCGTCGCGACCGCCAAAACCGCTCACACCGCCGCTGCCAGCTAGAACGAGCCATGCCAGACGACACCATGCCTGACAGAAAACAATCTCATGTGGTCGTCATCGGAGGCGGATGGGCTGGCTGGGGTGCCGCAAAGTCACTCTGCGAAGCCGGCGTTGACGTGACCTTGATTGATGGGATGGTCGATCCAACTGGCAGTCAACCGATCACAACCAAAAGCGGTAAACCCTTTGAGGCTGGAACCAGGGGCTTTTGGAAGGACTATCCCAACATCAATGCCCTCACAGAAGAGCTCGAAGCTGGCAATATTTTCACCGGCTTTACAACCAGTGCTTTTTGGTCACCCGATGGATTGGAAGCGACAGCTCCTGTTTTTGGAGAATCACCACAATGGCCAAGCCCCCTAGGCCAAGCGCTTGCAACAATCAAAAACTTCAAGCGACTTCCTATTCAAGATCGACTCAGCATCGCAGGACTTCTCTATGCCATGCTGGACCTCTATCGCAGCGACAAGGTTTTCCGCAAATACGACGATCTTAGCGCACAATCACTGTTTATAAAGCTTGGCATCAGCGATCGACTAATTAATGAATTCTTGCGACCGATTTTGCTTGTCGGTTTGTTCAAGCCTCCCGAAGAAGTTTCGGCCGCTGTCACCATGGAGCTCCTCTATTACTACGCCCTGGCACATCAAGACTCGTTTGATGTTCGTTGGATTCATTCAAAAAGCATTGCCGAACAACTGTTTGAGCCTCTCAGTCGAAGGCTGATGTCTCGCCATCATCTGCGCGTCCTTGGCGGAACCGTCGTGACACGGTTGAATGTTTCATCTGAGACGCAACGCATAAGCTCGGTTGAAATTCAAAGTGTAAAAACAAAAGAGGTCAAGGTGATTGATGACGTCGATGCTGTGGTTTTAGCGGTGGGTGCTAAAGGACTTCAATCCCTGATGTCTCAATCTCCAGAATGCAGCAAAGCAGCGCCAGAGCTTGTTGCCGCTGCTTCTCTCGGTTCGATCGATGTCATTTCAACACGTCTGTGGCTGGATCGCTATGTTCCAATCGCTTACCCAGTCAATGTTTTCTCTCGCTTCGAATCGCTGAAGGGTGCCGGAGGCACATTTTTCATGCTTGACCAACTGCAAAAAGAATCGGAGCGGGCGCTATGGGGTCATGACCAGCCGCAGGGTTCCGTGATTGCAAGCGACTTTTACAACGCATCTGTCATCGCAGTGATGAGTGATCAAGAGATTATTGATCGACTTATGCATGACTTGCTTCCAATTGCTCACCCTGAATTTAGGAACGCGAAGGTAGTTGATTACGAGGTACGGCGTTATCCAGATTCTGTGTCTCACTTCTCTCCCGGCAGTTTCAGGATGCGCCCACCCTTGGAAACCTCAGTAGAGACGATCGTCTGCGCTGGTGACTGGGTGCGGATGGGCGACAAAGAGCATGGTGCCAAAGGTCTTTGCCAGGAAAGAGCCTATGTTTGTGGACTGGAAGCAGGAAACTCCCTGATCAGGCGCAAAATCGTCAATGGGTCCAATCAATCGAAAACCATCCAACATTCGGTCGTCCCAATTCGTGCTGATGAACCACAAGTAGTTCTAGGCCGTGTTCTCAACAAAATCGTGATGGATCAAATCGATGGCTTTGGCCTGACACTTCCTTGGCTTGACTCATAGCGAGCAAGTTATCATTTAAACGTAGCTGTGGCATGGAAGTCTCATGACGTTCGCTGGCCTGATCGCATCATCACCCACTCCTCTGATTCCATGACCTCAAGTGTCAGGGCAGAAGTGTCCGTAGTCTTCATTCAGGATGTCAGGCGACAGCGAAACCTGGTCCAGCACTAATTCCGGATGTCGCTTGACAGAAACAAAGGCCGAGGTCATCACCTGTGAGCTGCTGCCCGATCAGGAGATCCCTTTGCGGAAGCGCAGGCAGGAGTTGAAACGAACGGAAGCCCTGAAGTTCTGGGGTGAGAAACGCAAGGCAGGCTGGGCGCCCTGCCGCCCCCAGTGGTGAGCTGGTCCTGTTTGCAGTTGAGGCCACACTGCCGTGATCGGCTTGCCGTACTGACAAGCAAACCAGGCGGATCTATTGATGAATCAGAGGCCTCGACCAGGGCAGCGCGAGCCCAAGCCCTGCAACCGGCCCTAGCCCTTGGCTGCTCATTGGCCCCTGGGCGGCAGCTCTTGGAGCAGAGCCTCAACGCTCGCCACCTTGTCCTCCAGCGTCTGGTCCCGATCGGTGCGGGTGTTGACCTTCACGGTGGTGTAGATGCGGGGACAACCCATCGAATGCACGGCCGTGTGGCATGCCTCGATGGCTTTGAAGACGGGCTCCCACTCGCCTTCGATCGCGGTGCCGTTGGGGTGCAGCTGGATCTTGAGGCCGGCGTCCAGCAGCACCTGTTCACAGGCAGCGATGTAGGGAGCCAGGTTGACGCCAACCCCAATCGGAACGACGCAGAGATCGACGATCACCTTCATCGATGGCCCCCGGAAGCTTGATTGAGAGGCTCCCATCCTCCTGGTCCCCCCTCCGTTCAAGGCGTAGCCGGTGTCTGGCGTCTCCGGTCGTGCCCTGCCCACTCCATTGGCCAGGCCAAGCGTTTAGGCCATACCGCCGGGTTGGCCATGGCTGTGGTGAACCTCTGCGCGGTGGGGATCTACCCCAGCGGGCACCTGCTCGACTGGGCCCGGGGACTTGACCTGGATGTGGATGCTGCCGGAGCCAGTGAGCCCTGCCTGTACCTGATCCCCGATCACGAAACGGCAGAGGGCGTTCATCGGTGAGCTGCACACGGCGCTGGAGAGGCTGGAGCCGCGCCCCTGAGCGTGATGAAGATGGAAGGGCGTCGGCCCCTCAGAATGAGCTGATGACCCCAGCCTGGGCCCACAGGCCGCTCCGTAGTGAGCTTGGACCCTGGCGCCTGGCCGGGCTCCCAGATTCACGGTGTCTACAGTGAAGAGACAACGGCATAGCGCTTGCAAACTTGATGACTGTCAGCGTTATCACTCCAACCAGGCTTCTGCCAGATCGCCTCAGCATGTTGGTGGAGTTGAATGAGAGCCTGAGGAATAACGATTGCTTGGTCGAACACGTTGTTGTTGTTGATGGTGCCAGCCGGGAAGACCTTCCGCCTGAACTCTGCGAACGGGCAACTGTCATTGCAACAGGGCGGCCCATCGGCCAAGCCGCCGCTCGCAATTTGGGCTTGGTGGTTGCAAAAGGCGAATGGATTACCAGCGCCGATGACGATGACTGGCTTCATCCGCAGTCGATTGATAAACGACTGGATGCAATCCGCAGTCATCAAGGTGCACTTTGGTCTGCGGGATACTGTACGGATGATTACAAGATCGACCCAGGAATCGTGCCAGCAGGCCCCAGCTCCCCCGGAGACATCTGGCGTGCCTGGCCAACACCGAAGGCCAGCATCCCCTTGGGGCCAACAACGCTGCTCGTGGAAGCCAACCTTCTGAAGCGGGCTGGTGGCTGGATGGGCTTACCTCAAGGAGAAGATCTTGGCATGATGATGGCCGTGACCTGCATGGCACCCGGGGTGGTGATTGATGCCCATGTTTATCATATTCGGTTGCATGGGGGCCAGATGACGAAAACAACCTGGTTTGACGACCTGGAGCTTCTTTCAAGACGTTGTGCATGGGAAAGAGGTGAGCGGATTCTGCTCCACTCAACCCAAGCTTCCGCGTCTTGGGCCCTTCGTTCTGCTCAGATAATCAGCCCGGTTGAATGTGATCGTCGATTCTCTGTATCCAGCATGACTGTCGGGTGATTCTGCGGGAAGCCGCAGTTGATCCTGAGTAGCCCGATGAACCTTCTTCAGCTCATGCTCTCGGGTCTGTTACTGGCGGTGCAGGCGGCCCCGGCCGCCATGGCCGGCCCCGAGGTTCGCGCCACGGTGCTCTCGATCGGTGATGGCGACACGATCCGGGTGCAGCAGGGCCAGCAGCGGATCACGGTGCGGCTGGCCTGTATCGATGCTCCCGAGATGGCCCAGGCACCCTATGGCGCCCAGTCCCGCGCCTATCTGCAAACGCGGTTGCGGATCGGCACTCCGGTGACGCTGCTTCCCCAGACGCTCGACCGCTATGGCCGCACCATGGCGGAGGTGATCGGGGAGGTGAATCTGAACCTGGCGATGGTGGAGGACGGCCAGGCGTTTACCTACCGCCAGTACCTGAGCCAGTGCAACGCCAAGGAGTATCTCGATGCTGAGTACCGGGCCTCCCGCCATCGCTTTCGCGTCTGGCAGGTGCCTGGCGGCATCACCCGGCCCTGGGACTTTCGCCTGGCCCGGCGTACGGGTGGAAGCAGCCGTGCGGTCAGTTCAGGTGTGGCTCCTGCTGGGACAGCCCCAGCTGCGAAGGTAGGCCAGCGTCACCGCTGCAAGCAGATCGGCAGCTTTACCAAGGCCCAGGAGTTGCTGCGCCAAGGTCACACCTACCTGGATGGGAATGGCGATGGCGAGGCCTGCGAAAGCCTCCGCTGATGGGGCGGGCAACCGCCCCTTGTCGCTCTGGCCGACATCAGCGTGTTCGTTATGGTCGAGCTAATCGATGCTGCGTCAACATGGCCCTCACTGGACCTGACCTGCTGACCAAAGTCAAGGAGCAGGGGGATGCCTCCAAGTCCGACCTGGTGCGGGCCGCCGGCTACGTCAGCACCAAGAAGGACGGCAGCGAACGGCTGAACTTCACGGCATTCTATGAGGCGCTGCTGGAAGCCAAGGGCGTCAGCCTCGGAGAGGGTGGTGGCAACGGCAAAGGGAAGGCTGGTCGCAGCTTGAGCTATGTGGCCACAGTGCAGGGCAACGGCAACCTCCTGATCGGTAAGGCCTACTCCGCCCTGCTGGATCTCAAGCCTGGAGATGAGTTCGAGATCAAGCTGGGCCGCAAGCAGATCCGCCTGGTTCCCGCTGGTGGGGCTGATGACGAGGAGTGAGCCGGGCGCCTGAGGGGGGCCGCCGCTCTCAGTCAACGGAAGGGTTCGCAGGACACCAGGAAGCCGCTGACGTGGTCGGACCATTGGGCCAGCGCTAGCAGCTCGCGGGGTTCCCGGGCAAACCCTTTCTGGGAAAGTGCGGTCAGCTCAGCCAGGTTGTCGTGGGTAACCAGCGGCTTGCTGCGCTTGGCGGCTTCGCAGGCGTCTGTGAACTCCTGCCCCTGCTCGGCCAGGCATTGGGCATAGGCCTCCTCGAAGGCCACTCCCTGCTCCTGAAGCCGCACGAACTCGTCCAGCTCTGGCGGGAGGTGATCCAGCCATAGGGGAAGGCTCCGCAGCGGCCCGATGGTGACGGCGCCTTGTGGAGGTGCATCAGAACCACAGTGGCCTTCAGGGTCCAGCTGGGCTGAGCCAGCAGCTTGCCGGCGGCGATCTCGAAAGACTCGCGGTAGTCCTCGACCAGAGCCTGGTGGATGTCGGTGAGGTCAGCCATGGCGCTGGGTTACATGACAAAGCCCGGTGACGAGGCCACCGGGCTCTGAGGGAGTTTGGTTGATGGGAGCGGAGTGGCTGACGCTGGCACCTAGGGCCAGGGTTCCAGTGGGACTTCCCGATGGGTCCGGGGCACCTGAGGCGAGGCCGTTAACGGTGCAGTCGACGGCGGCGGCGCACACACACAGCGGTGTAACGCGCCAGGGAAACCAGAGATCCGATGAGAGTGTTGGAGCAGGGGCCGGATCGTCAGCGCGCTCCTTACCCCTGCTGCGGTGGGGTGTCGTGTCGTCCATCAATGGGCCTTAGAAACCGATGCAAGAACGATCGGATTGCCCACTGGCGAGGGCATAGGTATATCCACGTCGCCCGCGCCGAGATCCGCCAGGACTGGGAACTGGAGCGGACCGGCATGCTGGCCGCCACCCTCACCCGGCTTGCCGGGCTGGAGGTCTTGGCCCGCAAGTCAGGCAATCTGGCCGTCGCGTTGGGAGCGATTAACGCCATGGCCCGGCTTGATCAGCTCCACCGTTAACGGCGATCAGTGACAAAGCTGCGAACACTGAGGTGTGCACGCACTTGGAAGCTGTTGCACATAGACCAGCACCCCGCTTCGGCACAGACGTGTGCCAATCCGCCCAGACCCCAGTGACCGCAGTGGATCTGAGCGAGAGGAGAGGACACGGACCAGCCCAAAAGCTTCCCCCCCTGGCTGCCGGGGACCCAGCTCATGCAGGGCACGAGCCCCGGTGAGCTCATCCCCGAGCTGATGCGCCAGGCCTTCCAGGACCTGAACGACCTTGAGGTCGCCGTTGTGCTCGGCGCCGAGCGAGTGCAGCGGTATACCTCAATTCCCATGACCGATTCCAACGGAATGCAACGGGTTGTCCAAGCCGTCAAACCCTGTCTAGAACGGAGTTAAGGGCCTCAACAGGGAAACCTACTCGGTCCCCATCCCATCGCTTTGGAGAAGGACGACAAATGAATTGGAGGCCACTGCTCGCATGGCCCATGGAGCGACCGATTCGTTCGTTCGTCAGATGATCGACTGCGCGATCAACAGCGACCGTTTGTTTGATTCGCCAACTCCCAGCCATTCACACCTGAAATGAGGTAGACCATGATTTACACGATTATCGTTGTGCTCGCAGTTCTCTGGCTGCTGGGACTGGTCAGTTCCTTTACAGCAGGCGGACTGATTCATCTGCTATTGGTCGTTGCATTGGTCCTTCTGGTAGTGAATCTCATGCAGGGACGAAGGGTCTAAGGAGGCATCGATTGCATGCCCAGAGCCAATGAAAGTCCCCTTGGACGAGCTTCGAAGGCATGACGGCTAGGAGCCGTGGTGACTTTAGTCTGAACCTCGCTTTAGGTTGATGGCCAACCGATGCCGAGATAGAAGGTTGCCGTAAGGCCCCAAGGCTAAAGGACTTTGTCGGCAAGATCGTAGAAATGATATAAAGATCGTACAAATGACATACGTGAAGTGTCGCGTACGTATGAGAACAGCGGATCAGAATGACCGCATTAAAGATTAAGATCTGAACTCATCTAGGCCAACTCACGAGCAGCTTCATAGACTGAAGATGAACAAGAGGGCTTCAACCATGCGACGAGATACTCAGCTCTGGCTTGCAGGAACTGTTGTGGCCGCGATCTCTTTGGTTTCCGTAATGGTGCTCCATCAACGGGACCAGCTCAGTCAACAACAGCAGGTCATTGAACAACAGAATCTGCAAGCCAAGGCTTTCAAGGAAAGCAGCGATGAAGCCAACCGCATGCGACGACAGGAGGAGACTTTCGCCCTGCAGCTGAGATCACTTGATGCGGAGCAAGCCAGGAACGCAGCCACCGCATCAGCCAAACAAGCCAGCCAGGCCGTTACAGATCAACAGGTACAGGACCGTCAGCGTCTGGAGGGCCAAATCCAGGAGCTCAAAACCCAACGCGCGAAACTAGCTCACCAGGCCGATTGCAACCAGACCCAGACAAGTCTCCGATCGGCCGAACGGGCCGGCAACGACGCCCAGGCCAAGTCCCTTCAGGATCGCTGGAATGCCAAATGCGCCAGCTGAAACAACCAGGTGGCACACCGTAGCCCATCCCCTTCTCCGTTGAGACCCTTGGCCCGGAGCCGATCGAGCCAAGGGGAAGTGGTGGATTGGC